>CAVVJI010000004.1:0-1226054 GCA_963748515.1 Candidatus Acidiferrales bacterium | reverse complement strand
TTAGTGTTGGGAGGTGGAGGGGGAGGAGGGGGAGGAGTGGGGTTGGATCGGTTCGCGGAAGGGCTTGCCTGATTGGTAGAGGGCGATGCGGGCGTTCAAGGCTTGGGCGAGTTGGGGATTGTTGGCCTGAGTGGCGAGGGCCTGGGCGCGGGTGGCGGCCTGAACGGCTTCCGGGAAGCGTTGGACTTCGGCAAGAGCGGCGCCGAGAACGTCGAGAGTTTCCGGTTCGTTGCCTTGGGTTTGCTGGACAGCGCGGATGGCGTCGGCCAAGGCCTCGGGCCCGTTGCGGAGAGAGTCGTCGGGGCTGGTGGCCAGTAACCAGGCGACTTGATTGAGTACGGCGGGCTGGTTGGGATCGAGCTCGAGCGACTTGCGCCAATGTTGCAGCGCTTCGGCGGGTTTCCCGAGGACATAAAAATAAGCGTCGCCAAGATCGGATTGCGCGGAGGGGAGATTGGGGTTGGCGTTCACGGCTTTCTGGAATTCCGCGAAGGCTTCCGACGGTTTGTTGGTGGAGAGCAAGGCCACGCCGAGGTAATCGTGGGCTGGGGCAGAATTCGGATTTGCCGCCAGCGCTTTTTGAAGCGGGGGGATGGCTTCGGCAAATTTTTCCTTTTGAATGAGGAAGCGGCCGTAGGTGAAATTGTATTCGGCATTATCCGGGCTGATTGCCAGGGCTTTTTCCACGTAGGGCAGGGCTGCATCGACCTTGCCGGAATCGGCCAAGGCCCGCGCCAGATAAAAGTTCGCCGGAGCGGAGTTGGGATTGGCAGCAAGAAGCCGTTCAAACTGCGGGATGGCTTCCTCGAAGCGACCGGCATCCAGCAGAGTTTTTCCGAGGGTCAGGCGAACCGAGGGATCCTGGGGCAAAAGATCGGAAGCTTTCTGGAATTCCACAATCGCATCGTTGAGCTGGCCCTTGGAGACCAAGGCGGTGCCCAAGTCCCAATGGGCGTCTACTGATTTGGGATCGAGCTGCTCGGCCTTCTGAAAATGAGCAATGGCGTCATCCGGCTGCCCCAGCTTGACCAAATCCACGCCGATGAGGTTATGAATGTTGGGATCGAGGGGATTGACCTGCAGGGCCTTCTGATACTGGGCGAGTGCGTCGGTGGGCCGGTTCAAGTTGTCGAACGTGATGCCAAATTGCACGAGGGCACTGGCATTGTCGGGCTCGATTTGCAGCACCTGCTTCCAAAGGGCTAAGGCCGCGTCATTCTGTTTTTGCTCGGTGAGATCCTTGGCGCGATCGAATAATTCGTAGAACTCGGTGGCCGGAGAAGTGATGCTCATCAGGCCGTCTTTCGGGACGTTCACGAACTCCGGAATATTCACGGCGCGGTTGGCGGCTGTGGTGTTCTCGATGAGGATGGCCGGGCTGTCGTCGCCGTTCTCATCAATATGAGTGAGGAACATCTGGGTGTAGGGCGAACGGCCTTTGGAAGAGAACACGAGCCAGTGGCCATTGGGAGAAAAGCTGTGCCAGGAGTTCATGAGGCTTAGATTGCAATGCATGCGCCGCGCGACGCCGCCCTGCGCGGGGACGATGTAGAGCTGACTATCGGGACGCATGAGCATGGCGTTGCGGGCCTGGACGTAGACAATCCAACGGCCGTCGGGGGAGACCTTGGGGAAGGAGTTGCTCATGGCGTTCTGCGAAGCGCCGACGATGGGCTCGGCCTTGCCGCCTTTGCCATCGTTGAACGGGATGCGATAGAGATCGTATTGAATCTGGGTTTCGTTGGGATCGTTGGCGTACACCGCTTTTTTTTGCATCAAGGGGAAAGGGTCTCTGGATAGGGCGCGGGCAAAGACGATGTATTTGCCGTCGGGACTCCAGAAGGCATCGGTCTGCACATAGTCGTAATCGTCGGCGCCGGGCAGGGGCTGCAATTTACCGGCGTCGCGGCTGTACCAGGCGAGGATGCCGCGGGTGGGGAAGAAGACCTGGGAGAAACGGTAGTCCTTGAAATTCTGCACGTAGTATTTGCCTTCGACGTCGCCCATATGTTTGGGGTCTTCGGCGCCCGGGTCGTTGATGGAGGCGATGACGTACTTGCCGTCTGGGGAGATTTGCGGCATGAAGGCGACGCGCATCTTGCCGCCCAGTTTTCCGCGGAAGGTGCTCCAGGCGATGACGTTTTCCTTGGCGATTACGGTTTGTGGCTTCACCGGGAAGATGGAATAGAGTCCCTTTTCATTGCTGGGGCCATCGAGGTCCGCGCCCATGGTTTTACCGTCGGTGGAAAACGAATGACAATTGGCGCAGGTGTGGAAACCGGAGATGAGCTGGCGATTGCCGGGCTCGCTGACGTCTTTCAGGCGCCAGGTGATCAAACCGATTTTGCTGGGGTCGATGGGGCTGATCAAACCCTTGCGGCCTTCGGAAGGCATCAAGGGGACGTCGCGGTAGAAGATGGGGGCGCCGACGGGATCTTTGGAGGTTTTGATGGTGACCTGGCCCTGGGAGACCGGATCTTTTTGCTGGTGGCTGGGGAATCCGGTGATGGTGATCTTGACGGGATGCTCGATGGAATGTTTTTTGATGTAGGCCCAGGTCTTGGGGGAAGGGACCCAGGTGTGCGCGGCGGCCTGCTCGGGGGAAAGAGTGGGGACTTCGTTGGTCTTGGCAATGCAGCGGGGATCGATTTCGCCGATAACGATTTTTTCGCCCAGGGATTTCTCGCGGAGCGGGGAGGAGCCGTCGGTGAATGCGAGCTCAATCTGCCATTCGGAATTGGTGTCGTTGGGATCGTGCCAGATGAAGGTGGGGGCGACCATGTCGGGCGGGAAAATGGAGCCTTCGGCAGGGTAATCGATGGTGATCTGGGTAGTGGGAGCATCGTCGTTGGCGCCGGCGGAGGCAGCGAACAATCGCGAGCCGGTGGAGACGGCTAGCAGGATCGGCAGGCAGGCGCAGGCGAAAAGAAGGGTGATGGCCATTCGCCGGTGCAAGACGGGAAACCTCCGAAGATTGGGATGCGAAATTCGGCGGCGGTCACCGGTGGAGGCTTGGAGATGGAGCTTGAGCCGGGGCTTGGTGATGGAGGTCCCCAATGTCCGCGAACTTACACAGTACCTTAGTGGTGGAAAGTGCGCTAGATAGAAGAGGATGCGGTGAGGGGCTGGAGGCTGGTCCAACATCCCGGGGTGGAGATTGAGGAAGTGCAACTTTAGGACTTTCAATCTTTCCGGCAAGATCGCTAAGATCAGCAAAGAGTCTGGATGGAACTTCTCCGTGGATTTGTCACTTCCACAGACGGAAGCGCGTTTCGGGGCATGATTGTTCATTCAACAAAAGTAAATGGAGCAAAATGAGAATTCTACTGGTAGCACTTCTTCTTACTGCACCTGTTCTTGCACAAGAAAGTTCAAATTCCGCTCAACCATCGAGTAGCCCCGGATGCGGTCCCGAAAATGAAAAATTCAGTGTCGTGAATGAGAAAAAACAGCATCCTGCGCCCGGTCCCCAGGAAGGGAAGGCGCTCGTCTATTTCTTTCAGGATGACTCCCATTTCACCTCGGCGCCTCCCAAACCGTCCACACTTGTGGGAATTGATGGAAGGTGGGTTGGCGCGACTCATGCCAATTCCTATTTCTACTTCTCGGTCGAGCCGGGAGAGCGCCACCTTTGTACGCGTTGGCAGGGATACAGCTACCTCGCTTCCGTGCACACTTCTGCGGCGCTGCACTTTGAAGCCCGTGCGGGCAGTGTGTATTACTTTCGCGTGAAAAACTCTTCCTCCCCCGAAAAGATTGCCGAGGCGAAGTTGGAGGAAATCGATAGTGACGAAGGACAATTATTAGCGAAAGCCTTTTCGTATAACACCTCTCAGCCCAAGAAATGAAAACTAAGGTCGTTCTGGATAAGGCGAGGCCAGCCAAAACGGTGTCTTGTCTCGGGAGTTGTGGGGAGTTGGTCTTGCGGCGGAGCTAATTGAGGTGTGTCACTCGCCGGACGAAACGCGCGATGACCTCGGCGGATCTCTGAGGTTCCCGCTGGAGGACGAGATGCGGGGCATGGATCTCCGCCACAGTCACCTGGGGTTGGATTCGTCGAATAACTTCCAGACACGAAGGGCTCACGAGACGATCTCGTGTCGCCTGGATGTACAGCATGGGCTTAGCGATTTGGCTGAGTTCTGTACGGACATCGCAGGACAAGACCCCACGGAGGCGTGCGGTCAGCACTTTGGGCCAGACAGAAGAGACTGCAAGACGCATAGCCGCCAGCAGTGAAGGCAGAGCATCCGAGCCAGCTAGCCAGTGTTTGACTGCAAATTCGGACAACCCGAGTCTGAACAAAATCGGCGCAAACAACGATGCGAGGAATCGCCGCCATCCCCGAATCGGGCTCGCCACAAACCCTGCGCAGAGGATCACGCCCCTAAGGTTCGCAGGATTTGTCGCGGCGCAGGTGACCGCGAGAGGCGTCGAGAAGGATTCGGCCAAAAGTATGAAGGGCTCCGATTCCGGGCAGGATGCTCGGACTAGAGCAAGGAGTTCCGAATACGAAAGAGGTTGGTCGGTTGGATACTGCACGGTTACGGTCGAGAATTCTGTGGGAAGCGCGTTTGAGAAATCAGTGAACAGTTTTCCTGTGCCATCCATCCCCGGTAAGAGGACTAGCTTCAGGATCGGCTCAGGCATGGATATTGGGTTCGCTTGGAGAGAGCGGTTAGCCGTAGATGAATTCGTGCTTGGAGAGGCGGCCTAGTTTGGGAGGGAGGTCTTGCATGGGGCCCATCCACTGGAGTTCGCGGTCGATGTCGGTGTGCAGGCGATATTTTTTCTGGACGGAGGAGATGGAGGAGCCGAGGACGTCGATCTTGGAGAGGTCGTACTGGCCGAGGCCCATCTGGGCGCAGTAGACGAGGTAGCCGGGCCACTGGGAGTCGATGGACATGGCTTCGAGGGCGACGCGATCGGCGGCGATGTAGTCGGCGGAGGCGATAGCCAGGCGGGAAGCGACGGGAGTGCCGGAGGTGGGGCCGTTGCCTTCCATGCCTTCGAAGCCGTCGATGACGGTGGCGCCCCAGAAGGGACGCATCTTTTGGGCGGTGAGAAGCATGTTGTACTGCATCTGGCGGACGCCGACGTGGTATTTGCGCTTGTCGTTCCAGTGATCGTCGCCGGGAGCGCTGTGGAGAGGAGCGCCGAGGGTCATGTTCTTGACGGAGAGGGAGGCGACGGCGGCGTTGTGGGTCTTCATAACGGCGCAGCAGATGACGAAGGCGTCGGGGTCCATGAGGCGAGCGGCGAGACGGACGGGAGTGATGTGGAGATCGAAATCGATGAGGGCGTGGGTCTGATATTTGGCTTCGCGATTGAGATCGAGGAGGCTGAGCTGGTTGGACTTCCACTCCTTGACGAGGGGAGTGTAGTTGAGATTGTGATAGCCCTCGAGGGTATCGCCGGCGGAGGATTCAGCGATCATGACCGGGCCGCGGAAGCGCGGGGCGAGGTAATCGAGGATGCCGTTGATGGCGTCCACGTGGGTGGAGGCGAGCTGTTTTTCGGTGGAGACGTTGTTGGGCTTGATGATGACGTATTTTTTGCGAAGGAGCGCGGGCTTGAGATCGGAGTCGATTGAGGCGAGGGCGTCGGAAACATTTTTGCGGCGATTGTCACCGTGGACGAGCGCGACGCGAGAGCGGTCGGTGTAGGGGAAGATGGCGGGGCCGGTGGAAGCAGCGGCGGGGACGGAGGGCGCGTCGGGCGCACTGGAGGAGGGAGAGGTAACGGAGGAGAAGGCCTTGGTGGGATTCGCGGCCATGAGGAGACCCGCAGCGCCGGCAAGATGAAAAAAGTTTCTGCGGGAAGAGTCCATTGTGCCCTCCGTCACTGCCATTCTATACAGGCAGGGTATGGTCAGTGTACCTGTCGCAATGGGAGGGTTCCTATGACATACGACACATCTCGGCGAAGTTTTTTGAGCGCGGGGCTGGCGCTGCCGCTGGCGAGCATTGGGACGAAAATAGGACTGAACGGGTCGCATACGGAACCGGTGGACCCGAAGGCTCCGGTGAAGATGGAGTACCGGACGCTGGGGAAGACAGGGTTGAAGGTAACGACGCTGGGGTTTGGGTGCATGATCACGTCGGATCCGAGCGTGATTACCAGAGCAGCGGATATGGGGATCAATTACTTCGATACGGCGCGGGTGTATCAGCAGGGCAACAACGAAAAGATGGTGGGGGCGGCGCTGAAGGGGAAGCGCAAAGACATTGTGTTGTGCACGAAGTCGGTGGCGCCGAAGAAGGAAGGGGCGCTGGCGGACCTGGATAAGAGTTTGCAGGAGTTGGGGACGGACTGGGTGGACATCTGGTATTTGCACTCGAAGAACAGCCCGTCGGAAATTACGGATGAGTTGATTGAAGCGCAAGAGATTGCGAAGAAGCAGGGGAAGATCCGGTTCGCGGGAGTGAGCACGCACACGGGGCAGAAAGAGATTTTGCCGTGGATGGCGCAGAAGGGCGCGTTCGATGTGGTTCTGGTGGCGTACAACTACACGATGGACGCGGGAATGGCGCTGGCGGTAGCGGCGGCGGCGCAGCGGGAATCTGGGCGTGGTAGGAATGAAGGTGATGGCCGGGGGATTCCGTAAGCTGAAGCCGAGAGACGCGGAGTATGAACGGCTGCACCGCGACGGGGCGATGCTGGCGGCGCTGAAGTGGACGCTGAAGGATCCGCATGTGGCCACGACGATCCCGAGCATGACGGACAACGATCAACTGGATGAGAATATGCGGGCGATGACGCAGCCGTTTGGCGGCGCGGATGAAAAGATACTGGCGCTGAAGCTGGATGCGATCAAGCCGCTGTATTGCCGGCTGTGCGGGGAGTGCGAAGGGACTTGCGCAAAGGGGTTGGCGATCCAGGACACGCTGCGGTATGTGACGTACGCGGAAGGCTACGGGCAGTTTGCGCTGGGGCGGGAGAATTTTAAGGCGCTGCCGGCGGCGCAACAGAGCGTGAAATGCGGAGATTGCGCGGAGTGCACGGTGGAGTGCAAGTACGGAGTGAAGGTGCGGGCACGGATGAGCCGTGCGCAAGAATTGTTTGCATGAAGAATCGACTGGTTTTGGGGCTGCTGGCGTGCGCGGGGTTGTTGCTGTTGATGGCGGGCACGGCGGCGGCGCAGGACTACCTGAACTGCAAGATGGCGCCGGGCTGGGAGCAGGCCGGGACGAAGCGCGCCTACACCGCTGACAATTTGTACGAATACATGGATGGGAATGCAGAGGGCTATCTGCTGTACGGATTCGTGCGGATGGAAGGGATTACCTGCGCGTCGGCGTCGGGAGAGAAGAAGCTGGTGATTGACGTGTCGGAGATGGAAGACAGCGATCTGGCGTATGGGATGTTTGCGTCGAATGCCGATCCGAACGCGGCGATTGTAAAGATTGGGATGGGCGGGCAGGTGCAGGCGCGTCGAGCGAGTTTTGCGAAGGGGAAGTATTACGCGGAGATTGCGGCGAGTCCGGAAGGGGATTTTACGGCGGTGCTGCAGGAGTTTGTGACGAAGATGTCGGAACTGTTGGCGGGGAGGAGCGAACCTCCGGAAGCGTTGGGATGGTTTCCGGTGGAGGGGCGCGTGTCGGTGCGGCTGGTGCCGGAAAGTGTGCTGGGGCTGCGGCAGTTGCAGCGCGGGTTTGTGGCGAAGTACGGGAAGGGGCAGGCGTTTGTGGTGGAGGAGAAGTCTGCGGAAGCGGCGGCGGAGGTGTTTGAGAAAGTGAAGGTCCGATTCGCGGACGCGACGGCGGTGGCTAAAGTGGGGGATGCGGCGTTTGCGGCGAAGACGCAGTATCTGGAGAATGTGTGCATTTTCCGGAAGGGGAAGTATGTGGCGGGTTGGGCGAATCTGGGGGACGGCGCGGAAGCGGAGAAGAGGGCGGGGGAGTTGGCGGGGAAGCTGGGGAAAGAGAGCCAATAGCTTATAGCCGATAGCTGATAGCTAACGGCAAGAGAAGAAGAAGAGAAGAGAAGAAAGAAAGAAAACCCAAGACCCAGGCACCAAAAAACGGTGCCTGGGGCACCCGAGTGGCCTCGGTATTTTCGAAACGCGCAAGGACAGAAGGAAAGCAGATCCCTCACTGCGTTCGGGATGACAGGTCGTTTTATTCGTTTCGATGAGAATGAAATCGCGTTGAGTGACGATTCGTTTTATCGGGGCAGTTATTTTTGTGATGGCAGCGATAGAGAAGGCCTTAAGCAGGAAACAGACAAAAAGAATTTGAAAGAGGCGTGAGCAGCGGATGGTACGTTGCGTTGAGTGGGGCTGCGTGCGGAGAAGGTGAAGAAGACGCAAAAGGGGCGGAACTGGCAGCGTCAGGAGAAGTTGGAGAGAACGGCGAGGTAGGACGGTGCGGGACTGCGTTAGGGAAAGCGTGCGCTGGGGGTTAAGTGGTGCGTACCGGAAGCGGCCCACCCTTTCGCGAAAAGTCGCGCGAAAGGGTAGGCCACCCAAGAGGTATCTTGTCGCGGAGTGCGAGTAAAGGCTGATTGGGTGGATCGCGCGCGGGAAGAGGAAGACCCAGAGGTGTTTCACGGAGCGCGAGGAAGAGCAGAAGAGACGAGGGAGAGACGGATGAAGAAGCGGGCAGCGGGGACGGTGGGGATTTGCGTGTTGGTGGCGATGATCAGTGTGATGGCGGGGTGCGGAGGAGGAAGCGCGTCGGGAGGAGGCGGGGGGAATTTGAGTGTGGCGCTGTCTACGAGCATGGTGGTGGCTCCGCAGAGCGGGACGGCGGGAACGGTGGGAGTGACGGTGAGCGGGGGATCGAGCGCGGCGACGTTGGCGGTGAGTGGATTGCCGAGCGGGACTACGGCGCAGATTACGCAACCGATCGGGAGTGCGGCGGGGAGCGTTGCGTTCGCGAGCAGCCCGGCGACAGCGGCGGGAATGTACACGGTGGCGGTGACGGCGACTTCGGGAAGTGCATCGGCGAGCCAGAATTTAACGCTGGTGGTGGCGGTGTCGGCAGTGGTGTCGAGCGCCGTGGCGACTGGCGAGGGAGTGAACGGGAAGCTGCAGGAGTTTATGTCCACATCGTTTCAGCCGGCGGAATGGGATTCCCAATTTTTTGTGAATCATCCGGACACGACGCCGCTGAACAATCTGGGGCCGCAACATATAAGGATACAGGGCGTGTCGCAGGCAGTGCCGATGAAGGGGAACACGGGGACGGCGAGCGACTGGGATTTCAGCACGCTGGACGCGGTGGTACAGCCGGTGCTGGGAGTTGCGGACCACAGTCCGGAATTTCAGATTGCGGTGGCGCCGGCATTCATGCAGAACGCACAGGGGCAGCTGGATCTTGCGAATCATCTGAATGATTTCGTGGAGTACAGCGCGAATCTGGTGCGGTACTACAACACGGGTGGATTCACGTGGGGCGGGCAGACGTTTGTGTCGCCGAGCGCGCACAAGATCACGTGGTGGGGGATTTTCAACGAGTACAACTTGAACGGGTTGACGCCGAGCCAGTATGTGACGCTGTACAACGCGATGGTGCCGGCGATGCTGGCGGTGGACCCGACGATCCAGATTTCGGCGCTGGAGCTTTCGGATTTCGACTCGGGAGTGGGCGATCCGCGAAACAATCTGCCGACATTTCTGGCGGCGGCGAATGCGGGGGGAGTGAATGCGCAGGTGAATGTGCTCTCGACACATTTTTATTCGTCGTGCAACCAGTCGGACACGGACGCGCAGGTGTTTGGGACGATTCCGGGATTCGTGAGCGACGTGAAGTATTTCTATCAGGAGCTGCAGACGCGGCCGGACCTGGCGGGCGTGCCGGTGTGGGTGACGGAAAATAACGTGAACGCGGATTATGAAGGCGCGAACGGGATGAGCACGTGCAATCCGGGTCAGAAGTTTGTGACGGACACGCGCGGGACGAGCGCCTTTTTTGCGGCGTGGAGGCCGTACGTGTTTTCGCAATTGGGGAAGGCCGGGAACCAGGCGCTGTATCACTGGGATTACGACGCGGACCAGCAGTATGGAGAAGTGGATTATACGAGCGGGAATTTGTACTTGAGCTATTGGGTGGATCAGGCGCTGGGAGTGATGTTTCCGGCTCCACCGGCGCCGAGTATTTTGGCGCTGACGTCGACGGACACGTCGAGCGTGGAAGTGCTGGCGACGAAGAATGCGGATGGGTCGGTGGTGGTGATGGTGGCAGACCGGGCGGTGCATGCGTCGACGGATAATAATGGGAGCGGGGATCCGCGGACGGTGATTGTGGATGTGTCGGCGCTGGGGAATTTTACGAGTGGGAGCGCGTTGACGATCGATGCGAATACCAGCGTGACGAGCGGGCCTACGGCGGTGAGCGTGACGGTGGCGCCGCAGATGACGGTGACGGTGGGTGGGTATGGGGTGGAGTTTTTGAAGTTGAAGCCGTGAGAAGAGAAGTCGATAGCCAATAGCCAATAGCTGATAGCTAAAGGCGAAGAGAAGAAAACCCAAGAGAAGAAAACCCAAGACCCAGGTACCGAAAAGCGGTACCTGGGGCACCCGCGCGGCATCTATATTTCAAATGTGCAAGGACGGAAGGAAAGCAGATCCCTCACTGCGTTCGGGATGACAGTGCGATTTATTTTTAAGATTCGGATGAAGGCGTGCGTGGTGGGGACGGGAAAATCCGAACCCTTAACAACGAAGGATGCGGCACCCGGCGATGCGCAGGGGGTGGAGTTGTGCGGGAGTAGGGAGTGGGGGAGAATGTGGGCCATGGAAAATCGACGCGGGGTGGTGGTGGGGACTATGGAAAAGCGGCGAATGGTGGGGATCGCGGGGATGGCGGTGTGGCTGGGAATGGCGTTGCTGGGAGTGGCGGGAGCGGGGTGTTGGGCGCAGGAGCGGGGGGAGCACAACGTAGTGGGGTATGTGCGGGAAGAAGGGACGAGTGTGGCGATCCCGGGAGTGCGATTGGAGATATCGCAGTCGGCTGGGGCGTCGTCGTACCCACCGGCGCTTTCCGGTATTGATGGCGCGTTCGCGTTTCACGATCTGGCAGAGGCCGTGTATGTGATTACGGCGACGAAGAGCGGGTACGATACGACGACGACGAACGTGACGATCATGCGGACAGGGACGCCGGATGTGCGGATCTCGATGAAGAGGTCGTCGAGTGGCGCGACGGCAATCGGAAGCCCGATCAGCGCGCATGAACTGCAGGCGCCAAAGAAGGCGCGGTCGGCTTATGAAAAAGGGGTGAAGCTGCTGGGAGAGAATAATGCGGCGGGGTCGATTCCGGAGTTTGAGAAGGCGGTGAAGGAATATCCGGGATTTTACGAGGCGTACTCAAAATTGGGAGTTGCGAATTATCACTTGGGGAAGGGTCCCGAAGCGGAAGCAGCTCTGAAGAAATCGATTGAATTGAGCGACGGGAAATTTGCGGAGCCGCTGTATCTGCTGGCGGATTTGTACAACGGGCAGAAGAAGTACGGGGACGCGGCGGATCTGGGGCGGCAAGCGGTGACGGCGGACAGCACTTCGTGGAACGGATATTTTGAACTGGCGCGGGCGCAGGTGGGATTGAAGCAGACGAGCGATGCGGAGACGAATGCGGTGAAGGCGCGGGATCTGGCGCCGCAGAATCCGCAGGTGTATTTGCTGCTGGCGAATGTGCATGTGCAGCAGCAGAACTATAAGGCAGCGGTGCAGGATTTTGACGCGTATTTGAAGCTGGATCCGAATGGGCCGAGCAGCGAAGCGGTGAAGAAGACGCGGGATCGGTTGGAGAAGCAGGCGCAGAAGGGCACGCCGTAGCTAATAGCCGATAGCTTGAAGAAAAAACAGCGCGGAAAGTTTTGATCTTGCCTGCGCAGCGGGAAAGCAGATCCCTCACTTCGTTCGGGATGACAGTTTGATTTTTCTGGATGTGTAGTTGATCGGGGAACGAGCAAGGATTGAAGGAAGAAGAAAACCCAGACCCGCAAGAACGAAAATAAGCCGATAGCTGATAGCCAATACCCGATAGCCAAAAACGAAGAGAAGAAAACTCAAGAGAAGAAAACCCAAGACCCAGGTACCGAAAAACGGTACCTGGGGCACCCGCGCCTGGGCGGTGGTCCTCAGTCTTGCCAGGCCGCTTACCTGTAGCACCCGCGCGGCCTCGGTAATTCCAAACGTGCAACGACGGGAGAAAAGCAGATCCCTCACTGCGTTCGGGATGACAGTTCGGTTTAGTTTTTGGGAGTTGGATAAGAGCGGTGCTTGCACGGAGTGCGTGGTGCGGGATGGGAAAATCCGCACCCTTAAGAACGAAGGGTGCGGCACCCGCGAAGAAACTCCACTGCGTTCGGGAGGACAGCGTGGTTTAGTTTTTGAGAAAGATTGTGGTTTAGTTTTTGAGAAAGATTGACGTGACATTGGGAAGAAGTTGGCTGAGGATAGAGGGACCTCGAAGGACCCCAGGCCATTTGGCCGAGAGCGAAGAAGCGGCCAGAAACAACCTTCAGAAGATCGGCAATGTGTGTGCAATAGAAAATTCCCTATGGGCACAGGCGATAGAGCCTAAGGCGGAGATGCCAATAGGGAACATGAGTTTGCGCGCACGAGAAACCCTCGACAGCGGAGGAGTGATGAAGCCCAAAGGAAAATTTCCGAAAAGGAACATGGGTTTGGCGCTGGTGTGTGCGGCGTTGATATGGCTGACGACGGGATCGCAGGACGTGGCGCAGGAAAAGAGCGCGAAGGCGGCAGTCTCGACAGATAAAACGGCGCCAATGGGCAAGGGTGGATGGCCGACGGATCCGGCGCTGTACGTGGGCGAAGAGACGTGCAAGACGTGCCACGCAGAGGTGTACACCCAATTTGCAACGACTCCCCACATTGGAACGACGATGGAAGGGAAGCTGGAGGCGAACGAAGGGCGCCGGAGTGGCATGGATGCGAAGCGTGCCACGGGCCGGGAAAAGCGCATGTGGACGGCGGAGGGGATAAGAGCAAGATTTTCACGTATAAGAATGCGACGCCGGAACAGACCAGCGAGTGTGCCTGGCGTGCCATGCGAATCGGGAAGAACAGAATAATTATGGGCGGTCGGCGCATTTGCAGAGCGGAGTGGCGTGTATCGATTGCCATTCGCCGCACCACGCGAAAGAGACCCAGTATCTGCTGAAGGAGGCGACACCGAAGCTGTGCTACGGATGCCACCTGGATATACGAGCGCAGTTTGCGCGGCCGTTCCATCACCGGGTGAATGAAGGATTGATGCAGTGCAACGATTGCCACAATCCGCACGGCGGATTTGAACAGAAGCAACTGCGGACGGCGGTGGGACAGGACGAGGTCTGCTACAAGTGCCACGCGGACAAGCAAGGCCCGTTTGTGTACCAGCACGAGGCGAAGATCGAAGGATGCACGGCGTGCCATTCGCCGCACGGATCGACGAACCAGCGGATGCTGAAGCAGAACCAGGTGAATCTGCTGTGCATGAGCTGCCATTCGCAGAGCGCGGATGTGGGGCCACCACCGACGCCGACATTCCACAACCAGGCGCAGAAGTATCAGGCATGCACGCTGTGCCACACGGCGATCCACGGATCGAACTCGAGCGCGGTGTTTTTCACACCATAAGGAAGGAGGAAAGCGGCGATGAACGAGCGGAAGGAAAGGAAACCGGAAATGAAGACGCAAGTGTCGCGAATTCTCCTGATGGTGATGGTGGCGGGAGCGCTGATGGCGCGGGGCGTGGTCGCGCAGGATGAGCAGAAGGGAATCGATCAGGGGAATTACAACATCAAGCAATCGGTGGAGTTCGGGTACCGATTCACGGATTTGAACGGGAGCCTGGAAACGTACGACACGATGGTGAATCTGCAGAGCGGATTCCGGCTGCTGGGATTTACGACGGAGATGCGGTCGCTGGACCAGCACGCGACGTTTTTCGACCGGCTGTACTTTTCGAATTTCGGGTACGGAGGGGATCCGAACAACGTATCGCAATTGAGGATCGCGAAGAACAAGTGGTACGAGTTCAACGGGATGTACCGGCAGGATCAGAATTACTGGGATTATTCGTTGCTGGCGAATCCGTTGAATCCGCCGACGGTGCCGGGCGAATGCGCCGGTAAATTTCAATCCGATCGTGAACGCTCCGGCGAATGTGCTGGGGACTTCGGTGATTGGGACCAGCCCGCACAGTTTTTATACGCGGCGCAACATGCAGACGTATGGACTGACGATTCTGCCGGACGCGAAGGTGAGAGTGCGTTTGGGGTACGACCAGAACGTGGTGTACGGGCCGGGATATGAGACGGTGCATCAGGGCACGGAGCAGTACTTGATGGAAAATTACGCGATGCATACGAACCAGTATCGATTGGGAGTGGATTTCCGGTTCGTGCCGCGGACGACGATCAGCTACGACCAGATCTGGTCGTATTACAAGGATGATCCGGGGCTAACGGACACGAACCAGCAATTTTCGCCGGGAGCGGGAGCACCGCCGGTGGATCTGGGGGTTTCGTGGAATGTGGGAGCGAACCAGCCGTGCGGGAATATTTTTACGGCGAGCGGGACGGTGAATCCGACATGCAACGCGGCTTCGGGGTACTTCACGCATTACCAGACGCGAATCAATCTGCCGACGGAAAAAGTGACGATGCAGAGCACGTATTTCAAGAACGTGGACCTGGCGGGGATGTTCAGCTACACGGGCGGGAACATGAACATTTACAACTACCAGCAAACGTTCACGGGGTTGGAGTCGCGGTCGTACCTGGCGAATTACGCGGAGACGGGGCCGACACAGGGAAGGCACGTGGCGACGTTCGGGGATATGGGAGCGACGTGGCACATCACGGAAGCGTTGAGCCTGGTGGATTCGTTCCACTACAGCAGTTGGAAAGAGCCGGCGCAATATGAGGCGTCGCAGTGCTCGTACTTCAGCAACAGTCTGCTGGTACCGCCCAACCTGTTCAACACGACGGCGCCGCTGCCCACGTCGTGCGTGCCGCCAGGCGGGCTGATTCCGAATGGGATACCGGTGCATGCGTCGGGTTCGGGCGCGGACGTGGCGTTGAATCTGGATAGCAATTTTCTGAAGCAGGAAAACCTGTGGAACACGATTGAAGTGCGGGTGGAGATCGGGCCGCAGGCGGGAGCGTATGCGGGATACGAATACCGGCACCGGGTGATCGCGGACAACTTCTACAATACACTGAGCCAGGTGTATTACCCGAACAATGCGGCGCGGGGAAATTGCGCGTTGAGCGGAGGAGCGTTGCCGGACGGATGCACGCAGAACGCGGACGGATCGATCAGCTACGTGGAGGGGATTTCGCCGCTGGGACCGCCGGGAGTGACGGACATCAACGAGAATCACTCGCTATTTGGAGGGTGGGCGAGGCCGACACCGAAGTGGCGGCTGAATTTTGACGCAGACATCATGAGCGCGGACAACGCGTTCACAACGTACAGCCCGTTGACGTACCAGGAATTCCGGATCAAGGCGAACTACAAGGCGGCAAGCTGGATCACCGTGAATGGGAATGTGAGCATCTACAACAGCCAGAATAATGAGATGGGGCAGAACGGGTTGGCGCACGACAGGAGTTATGGCGCGTCGGTGTCGCTGCAGCCGACGGAAAAGTTCACGGTGGATTTGGGGTACAACTACAACTCGATTTATTCGCAGGTGCTGATCTGCTACACGGCGACGGGATCGCAACCGGGATTGCCGGCGTGTCCGGGAGTGACGGGACTGGTGCAGAATCTGTCGCCGTACTCGAGCAACGTGAACACGGGGTTCGTGGACTTTTCGTGGAATCCGATGGGGAGATTGACGCTGCACGGCGGCGCGAACATCAATGGGGTATCGGGATCGGAGCTGAACTTGACGCCATTGAGCGCAGTGCCGACATCGGCGGCGGGATCGCTGAATTCGCAGTGGTATCAACCGTATGGCGGAGCGGATGTGCGGATCGCGAAGGGATGGACGGGGAAGGCGATGTGGGATTACTACGGGTATCACGAGAACTGGACGGCGGCGTATCAGAATTTGTTTGCGCCGAGGAATTTCCGGGGGAATCTGGTGATGCTGTCGCTGCGGTACGCGTTTTAGGGAGAGCCGATAGTTGATAGCCAATAGCTGATAGCTTAAGAAAAAACAGAGCGGGGAGTTTGGAGTTTGCTAGGGCAATGGGAAAGCAGATCCTTCACTTCGTTCAGGATGACAGTGGGGTTTCGTTGTGAGGTTGGAATAGAACTGAAGGAAGCTTAAAAGAGGCGGCCAGGGTTGGTCGCCTTTTTTATTTGGGGCGTGGGGGAGATGGGTGGGTACTTCGGGGAAACGGTGGTTGCCGCGGTGAGGCGGGTGGGTATACTAGGGCGCTAAGGCGTGTCTGAAACAGAGATCGACGGGGGGCGACGGCGATGCTGAAACTGGTCCTGCTCGGCGTACTTGTCACGAGCGTTCTATTTGCCGAACAAGCGGCGGTGGAAGGCGATGAGACGAAAATCATCGCGCTGGAGAATCTGTGGAATCAGACGCAGATGAATCACGATGCGTCGGCGATGGGGAGCATGCTGCACGCGGGTTTTGTGTTCACCGATTACGACGGGACGGTGATGCTGAAGCCGGAGTTTCTGGCATCGATTAAAGATCCGGCGTACAAGCTGACGCTGGAAGTTTCGGACGACATGAAGCTGCACCGGTTCGGGGACACGGTGGTGGTGACGGGCGCTACGCACGAGAAGGGGACGTACAAGGGGAAGGCGTACGAGCACTATGGGCGGTTCACGGACACATGGATCAAGCAGAACGGGCAGTGGGTTTGCGCGGCGAGCCAGTTGGGGTTGCTGGCGAAGCGAGCGGAGAGCCAATAGAAGAGAGCTGATAGCCGATAGCTGATAGCTGATAGCTTAAGAAAAAGCGGAGCGGGGAAGTTGGATTGTGCTAGCGCACTCAGAAAGCAGGTCCTTCACTGCGTTCAGGATGACAGCGCTGCGATTTTTTGGAGTTGGTGAAGGAGTTGGGTGGTGATTGGGAGGTGGAGTGAGGAATGTGCAGAAACATAAAGACGCTGTTTAACTTTGATCCGCCGGCGAATGCGGAAGAGGTGCGGGCGGCTTCGCTGCAGTTTGTGAGGAAGATCAGCGGGTTCAGCAAGCCTTCGAAGGCGAATGAAGCGGCGTTTGAGAGCGCGGTGGAGGAGATTGCGAAGGTGTCGATGCGGCTGCTGGAGCGGCTGGAGACGAGCGCTCCGGCGAAGAACCGGGAAGAAGAGGCGGCGCGGGCGAAGGCGCGGTCGGCGCAACGGTTTGGGACGGGAGCGGCGGATTAAGAGGAGCCTGTGACGCGTGTGGCGGAGTGAGCGGGGGATTAAGAGAGAGCTGGTGAAGAGTGTGGCGCGATGATTGGGGAATGGGAAGTACGGCACACGGGAGAGTAAAAGAAGAGGCGGAGGGGTGGAGCGGGGGGAAACTGTTAGGCGACGGGGGCTTCACGATGAACTTCGCTTTGAAAAAGATTGGGATTCTGATGTTGGTGATGGCGGCGACGGCGGGACTGGCGGTGGGGAAAGAGTGGGCGTCGGGGAGCATTTTGGGGATGTCGCAGACGACGACTACGAGCCCGATGATGAGTCAGCCGAAGATTGTGCTGCATTACGTGGTAATGACGAAGGAGTGGACGTTGAAGGTGGACTACACGTATCACCCGCCGAAGAAACAGGATGAGCCGGAGGTGCCGGGGAAGAATGCTCCGCCGGAAATGATGCTGGGGGGATCGACGGAGGTGGCGGTGGAAGGGCACCACGTGTATGTGAAGGATGTGAATGGGAAAGAAGTGAAGATGGAGATTAAGAAGAAGATGAAGAATTGAGGGCGGCGAGCTGATAGCTGATAGCTGATAGCTTAAGAAAACCCAGCGCGGGGAATTGTGAGTTTGCAAGCGCAATCGGAAAGCAGATCCTTCACTTCGTTCAGGATGACAGGGTGGTTTACGTTTGTGGAGACGGATCAAAGCGGTGGTCCCACAAGAGTGCGTGGTTAGGATGGGAAAATCCGCACCCTTAACAACGAAGGGTGCGGCACCCGCGCTCTGGATGGTCTGAAGAGAAGTGCGCGAATTACGGTGAAGAGAGAAAACTTCAAGAAAGAAAACTAAGAGAAAGAAGAAGAAAACCCCAAGACCCAGGTACCAAAGAACGGTACCTGGGGCACCCGCGTATTTAGATGTGGACGGAGTGTCGGTAAAAGAGAAGAGAGAGAAGAAAGAAAGGTAGAAAGAAAGAGAAAAAAGAAAGAGAAGAAAGAAAGAGAAGAAAGAAAGAGAAGAAAGAAAGAAGAAGGAAGAAAGAAAGAAGAAAGAAAGAAAGAAAAAAGAAAGAAAAGAAGAAAGAAAGAAAAAGAAGAAAGAAAGAAAAGAAGAAAGAAAGAGCGGTGAGAGTTGATGAGTCAGAGCTATTGGGGGGAAAAGGGGTCGGAGAGGGACATGGAGAATTCCCAGAAGCCGCGGGCGCGCTGGTACATGAGGGCGCGGAAGTTGGTGGGATCGTCGAGGCGCCAGGCTTCGGGAGTGGAGAACCAGTAGGCGGTGGATTCGTTGAGCCAAGTCTGGTAATAGACGCCCCAAACAGCGAGGAGTGCGTTGGATTGGAGCGCGCCGTCATCGCGGAGTTTTCCGCAGGTATAGATGTTGGCGGCGGCGCAATAAGAGACGCCGGTCCAAACTTCAAATTGGTGGAGATATTCGCTGTCGCCGACACCGGGAAGGGAATCGGGATGGACCGCGTTGGCGACGCCGACGTCGCCGATGCCATCGCCGTTGGAGTCCTTGAGAGGAGCGACGGCGCGGCGGAAAACCTGACGATAGTGAGAGGCCATGCGATCGGGATTGAGGACGGAGGGAGTCCGGTGACGTCGATATAACGCTGGCCGATCATTGCGTCGCCCATAACGTCGTCGTTGGTCTGATTGTATTGATAGAAGCCGTACTGCGCGTTCCAGAATTGGGATTCGGTGGAGGAGCGGGCGATGGCGAGTAGAGCGGAGATTTCCGAGAGCAGAGCATCTTCCTTGCGGGCCTGAGCGACGGCCTGCATCATTTCAAGAGCACCAATCCAGAGAACCGCGTTGAAGAATTTGTTGTCCTTGTATTCGGAACTTTTCATTTCGGAGAGGCCGTCGCCATTGGTGTCGGTGGTCATCTGGTAGCGATAGGTGCGAACCATGGCGGGCCAGACCTGATTGAGGAAATCGGTGTCGTTGGTTTTGTGCCAGTAGGTGAAGCACTGCTGGATGAATTTGGGAGAGAGTTCGGACCAGGGAGTGGTGATGCGGCCCTTGATGCCCATGGGAGTCTGGTTGTAGTAGCGGCCGTAGCCGTCGTAGAGGAACAGCGGATCGTCGTGCACGTTGCCGGCGTCGTGGGGGCAACTGCCGTCGGGGGAATCCATCACAAAATCGGAGAAGAGGAGGAGGAGGTCGCGTTCGTTTTGCGGCCAGAGATCGCGATTGCTGCGTGCGGGATGGTGGCGAACGTCGAAGGATTCGGCGAAGGAATATTCCTGAGCACTCCATGACGAAGGCGATGTGTTGGCCGGGACGATTGCCGAACCTTTTGGGCTTGGAGAGGCAGCCGTTTTCCCAGAAGGAGCCGCCGAACGTGGAGTAGTAGAGCTCGTTGAGAGTGCCCTGCTTGACCCAGGAGGGGACGTTGGGATTGGTGAGGATCGGGCGCTGCCAGGCGTCCACTTGAGCGAGCCAGGAGTCGCGATTGGCGAGGGCTTGTTGGGCGATGTGGAGGGAAGGATCGGGAGAGGCGGGAGGAAACCATTCGGTGAAGCGGCGCGCCCAGCGAGTGCCGGGTGCGAATTCGATTTGAGGGAAATACCAGGCGAGGGCGAAGGGAACGACAACGGATGCGCCGGGATCGAGTTCGAGGGAGACGCAGAGAGCGCCGCAAGGAGTCTTGGAGGACGAGGCGATATCGCGATTGGGGAGAGCGCCGTTGGCGGCGAAGGGTTGAAAGATGGAGGAGCCGTCGGAATCGCCGTCCCAGACGGGGACGTAGGTGGCGGGATGAGAGGTGGCGATGCACCACTGGGAGTTCTCGGTTTCCGGGGAATTGGAAGGGTCGTGAGCGGACATGAGGATGGCGGCGGCGTTGTTGGGAAGGGATTGGTAGCGATTGGAGAGGCCGAGACGGTCGCGGAAGGATTTGGAGCTGTCGGCGGATTGCTCGCGGGCCATGGGAGTATTTTGCGGGCCGGTGTAAGGGGCGTTGGGAAAAGTGAACATGAGGGAGAGTTTGGCGCGGGTGGCGGAGGGATTGTGGAGATGGAAGAGGAAGAGGGCGACGGGGTAAGAGGTTTCGCAATAGTTGTCCTTGATGACGGGACTGAAGAATTGGAGAGTGACGTGAGAGGAGAACTTTTTGTAGGTGCACCAGCCCTTGGGGAAAAGGGCGTGATACTCGCCATCGCCGGGATTGAGGCGAGGCCATGCGGGGAGGACGTCGTCGGTGGCAAGAGTGCGAGAGAGGGAGGGCGAGCCGGGGATTTCTTCGCGAAGGTGGAAAGCGGCTTGAGCGAGGAAGCGCTCTTCGTAGCGGCCAGTTTTTAGTTGGAAGGGACCGAAGGAGCCGCAGAGGTTGTACATGAAGTTGCCGGCGCCAATGCCGCCGAGAGGGATGCCTTTTTTGGTGCGAGTGGCGGTGTTGAGGCCGACGAGGTCGCCGGTTTCCTTGATGTGGTCGGGGTGCATTTCGAGTTTGGGAAGAGAGCCGAGAGGGCGATGCCAGGAACAAGAGGGGATGGCGAAGGCGTCGGCGGAGGTGATGGCGGAGGGAGAAGGAGGGAGTCCGGTTGCGGCCGCGGATGCGGCTTCGGATTCAGATGAATTCTGAGTGGCGATGACGAGAGGGGCGGAAGCGGCGAGGAGCGAGGCGGCAGAAGAAGTGCGAAGGAACGTGCGGCGGTCGACTTCGTGTTTCGACATGAGGCCTCCGGCGGCGGAATCGTTCAGGTGAAGAAAAGAGTGGAGCGAAGTTGAGAGCATGATCGTACAACGACGGGAAAGAGTCCAGAGTCCAGGTTCGGTGAGAGAAAAGCTCTGGTAAGGTGGAAGAGTTTCGACGGGTACGAGGGACATGGGGCGTCGGGGTACAGGAATTGTGGGGATGACGATGGGCGCGCTGCTGGCGGGCTTGGCGCTGGGGGCGACTTGCGTGCGGGCGCAAGAGACTACGGAAGATCGCTGGAGCCAGGCGGGATTTTGGGCGAGGAAGAGCGCGGGGTCGGCGGCGGAGTTTGCGGGGACGGAGGCGTGCGCTTCGTGCCATGGAGCGATTGCGAGTACGCAGCGAGGCACGGCGATGGCAGCAACCGGGATGGCGGCGAAGGATTCGGCGGAGTTGCGCGGGCATCCGGAGATGAAGTTCAGCGCGGGCGGAGTGCGGTACGAAATCAAGACGGAAGGCGAAAGCGTTTACTCGGTGACGAATGGCGTTAGTGCGGTGAAGTCGGCGCTGGAATGGGCGTTTGGATCGGGGCCGGTGGGGCAGACATATTTATTCCGCAAGGATGGGCGGATGTATGAGGCGCGCGTTTCGTATTTTGGATCGCTGGGGGCGCTGAACGTCACCCCGGGATTTACACCAAGCGGGCAGATGGGATTTGCGGAAGCGTCGGCGCGGGAGGTGGGGGCGGAAGAAGTGGTGCGGTGCTTTTCGTGTCATACAACGGGATCGACGATTGCGGGGAAGTTCGCAGAGAACAACATGAGGATGGGAGTGCAGTGCGAGGCGTGCCACGGACCGGGACAGGCGCACGTGGATACGATGCGGGCGGCGCGGATGGCGGGGATCGACGAGGTGCGGGACAAGAAGATTTTTAATCCGGGGAGTTTAGGTGCGGAAGAGTCCGTGGATTTTTGCGGAGCGTGCCACGGGGCGTTGGGCGATGTGTTGAGCGTGCCGCAGGGAATCCAGACGTTCCGGATGCAGCCGTACGCGCTGGAACAGAGCAAGTGCTGGGGAAAGAGTGGGGATGCGCGGTTGACGTGCAAAGCGTGCCACGATCCGCACAAGCCGCTGGAAACGGAAGCGGTGGCATACGATGGCAAGTGCTTGAGCTGTCATGCGACGGCGAAGAATGCGAAGACGACCGCAGAGATGGCGGGGCGGGCGTGTCCGGTGGCGCAGAGCGAGTGTGTGAAGTGCCATATGCCGGAGATACCGTCGGCGGTGATGCATCACACGTTTCGGGATCACCGGATACGGGTGGTGGGGAAGAGCTGATAGTTGATAGCCGACGGGTTAAAGACAACCTGGCGCGGGGAATTTGGATCTTGCTTGCGCTCTTGAAAAGCAGATCCTTCACTTCGTTCAGGATGACAGCGCGATCTTTTTTAAATTGGGATAGAAGCGGTGCGTGGTTAGGATGGGAAAATCCGCACCCTTAACAACGAAGGGTGCGGCGCCCGCGTTGTGGGTGACGGAGCTGAAGTGCACAAGTTGCGGGTGAAGAGATAAAACTGAGAAACAAAACTAAGAAATAGAACTAAGAAATGGAACTCAGAAACAAAACTAGAAACAAAACTCAGAAAACTCAGAAACAAAGCTCAGAAACAAAACCACAAGAGAAACTCTAAGAAAACCCAAGACCCAGGTACCGGAAAACGGTACCTGGGGCACCCGCTCGTTTAGATGTGGATAAGGTTTCGTTAACGAGAAGCGAGAGCAGAGGAATTATTGGGTTAGGAGGTTAGGGGAGGGGGTGGAGCTCGGGGAATTGAGGGGAGGGGAGGTGGAATTGGGAGGAGGGGTTGTTTTTGAGGTGGGCGTCGAAGAAGGTGCGGAGGCAGTAGGAGGTGAGGGCGAGCTGGCGGCGGCCGTCGAGGTGGACGAGGCCGAAGAGGCGAAGGGTGGACATGAGGATGTGGCTTTTGAGGAGGGCTCCATCGTCGCTGAACTGGAAATGGTTGGCGCCGTTGATCTGGAGGATGGCGCGTGACTGTGGCGGAAGACGATCGTAGATGGAATGGATGTCGCCCATGACCTGATGAACTTCGGAGGGCGGATCGTGAGTGTGGTCGCCGAGGAGAAAGAGGAAAGGGCGATCGATGCCGGTGTGGAGGACGGGGCCGAGAGGGGCGCCGTCGATATCGACGCCGGATTGACAACGCGGGTCGTCGTGGCAGACGAGAGCGGCGGTGGCTCCGCCGAAGGAATGGCCGAAGATTCCCGCGTGGTCGAGATCGAGTTTGCCGGTGAATTTGGAGGCGGGATTGGCAGCGTTGAGCTGAGTGAGGCGATCGAGAAGGAAAGAAGAATCGGCGGACCAGGCGGAGAGGATGCGGGAGGCGCAGCGGTCCCGTTCGTCGGCGGATTTTTCGGCGCAGAGTTCGGGATTATTTTCGGGGGTGCGTTGGAAGGAGCGGCCATCGGGGAAGACGACGGAGTAGGTGCGGTAGGGCGCGTCGAAGCCGACGACGATGTAGCCGTGGCTGGCCAGGTCTTCGGCGAGCGAGGTGTAGTTCCAGGATTCCTGAGAGCCTCCGGTGCGGAAGAGGACGACGGGATAGGATGGCTGGCGGGAAGAGACGGGCGGATCGGCGAAGCTGTGGGCATGAACCTTGGAAAGATTGCGAGTGAGCAGGCGGATGGGCGGGGGCAGCGGGTTGGGATGGGCGCGGATGAAGGCGGGAACGTAGTCGTCGAGGGGAGCGGATGGTAGCGGGTCGGCGGGATACCAGATCCAGACGAGGAGTTCGCGATGAGTGGCAGCGGGGGCGAGCGGGTCGAGGGTGGAGTCGTCTTTCCAGTCGTAGAGGGAGCGGCCGACGGAGAAGGGGCCGGAGGGAGTGGGGAGGGTGAGAGAGGAATTGCGCTCGATGAGGAGAGCGAGGAGGAGGAGGGCGAGAGCAAGGAAGGGGAGGAGGAGGAGTTTGCGTATGCGGGGCATGAGGGGAGAGTAGCGCAAATGACTTTATATTGCAAAGCAAATGTAAGAGAGAACAAGCCCACCCGCTGAGGAAAGGAGAACCCCAAGAAAGAAACCCTAAGACCGAGAGGCACCCGAAGCTCGGCTGTAACTTATGTCTTGGGATAACACCGATAGCCAAGGTGGCAGGGCAAGACAACGGGATTATTCGAGTTGAAGGTCGAAGGTGCGGGGAGTTTGAACGGCAAGAGTTAATCGGTTACCGGCGCGGAGGGCGGCAAGCGCCTCATCACCGACGTAGATTCCGTGTACGTTTGAGAAATGTTTTTTGATCGAATATCGGAATCGATTCACAATCGTTTGGAAACGGTGGAATCCCACGCCGTCGCCACTTTGCCATAAAGGATTATTTCATCGTCCCACCGACCACCTGGCAGGAACGAGATCGTGTCGGAATTCCATCCCTGATCTATATGAAAACTGCGGACTCCTTCCGACTGCGTTAACGGTCCTTGGTATTACTTCCAGATCCGGCTCACAAACCAAGTAGTCGTCGCAGATGATTGCCGAGTTGCGGTTAGCAATACCGAGATTCGGTATGTCGCTCCCCCGTGCAAAAGTATCGTACCTGGGGACAAGGTATCGATCTGCGCGGACGTATTTCAAACAACCCTTTGCTTCGACAGTTGCAAGCATCTGGAGCAGGTCATTCTTGAGAGCGTAAAAATGTGTTTGCGACATGGGTTCAGGGTTTAGGATACATCCGGAGAATTTCGGTTGGGAAATTAGATGTAATCGAGGAGCTAAATGAGACTTTCGTATGAGGAGAGTTTCGCCTTAATGAAGGAACGAGTGGATATCATGGGCGAACCGCGATCGGCGGTTGGCCGTCCGCCTCGGCATGATGATGAGGAAATGGGGCCCACGATATTCCGGACGATGGTGGAAGATGTTGCCCTGGACGACTTGACGCTGCCCGGGCTCTATGTGGGCCACTCGGAAATTACCAACGTATCGTGGCAACGGGCAGACCTTCACCTTTCGACCTTTAACTGGTCGGATGTAGTGGCTTGTAACTTTCGTGGGTCGGATTTATCAGGCGCGGACCTTCGGGCGTGTCGATTCGAACGGTGCGATTTCAAGGATGCGAATCTAGGCGGGGCGGATTTGCGGGGATCCACGTTCGAGGCATGTTCGTTCGAAAATGCGATATTGCGAGGAGCCAAATTCAAATCGACGGATCAACGAGAATTACGGCTGTCGCGGGAGCAGAGTGTTGAGGTGATTTGGTCCGTGGAGGCTCGAGAGTCAGGGGGCGGATGAGGTTAAAAATGAGAGCTGAAGCTGAAGAAAAGGCTACCCCAAGACCCAGGCACCGAAAGGCGGTACCTGGGGCACCCGACCGATAGCTTAAAGAAAAGTCAACGCGGGGATTTTGGATATTGCTAGCGCAATCAGAAAGCAGATCCTTCACTTCGTTCAGGATGACAGCACGGTTTGGTTCAGGGTTGGACACAGAGTGCGTGGTTCGGGATGGAAAACCCGCACCCTTAACAACGAAGCGTGCGGCACCCGCGCTGTGGTTGACGGGACTGAAGTGCACAAGTTGCGGGTGAAGAAATAAAATTAAGAAACAAAACTAAGAAACAAAACTAAGAAATAGAACTCAAAGACAAAACTAAGAAACAAAACCACAAGAAAGAAAACCACAAGAAAGAAAATCTAAGAAAACCCGGGACCCAGGTACCGGAAAACGGTACACGGGGCACCCGCAATTTGTCTGAGCAACGAACCAGTATTGCGCTCGACGATGCAAGATTGATATCAGACGGTGAGAGTGAAGCCGCCATCGGGGGTGAGCGTGGTGCCGGTGATGTAGCTGGCTTCGTCGGAGCACAAAAACAGGATAGAGTTTGCGATTTCCTCCGGGCGGCCTGCGCGTCTGGTGTGGACGCTGGCCAAAATATTGTCATAGATAGCGTCGCCGAAAAGCTGGCGGCCTCGTCGATGCATGGGCGTTTCAACGATTCCCGGACACAGCAGGTTCACGCGGATGCCTTGAGGCGCCAGTTCCGCGGATACGCTGGAGGTCAGGCCGATCAGCCCATGCTTCGATGCGCAATAGGCGTGCAAATGCGCGCCACCGAGAAATGAATTGATGGACCCGACGTTGACAATCGCGCCGCCGCGCTTGGCGGCCAACATGGCGCGAGCCTCATGCTGCATGCACAGGAAGGTGCCTTTCAAGTTGGTATCCAGGACTTGATCCCAATTGTCCTCTGGATAGGTGGTGATGCTCTCCACGCGGCCCTCATATCCGGCGTTGTTGACGGCATAGTCGAGGCGTCCATATGTGTCGATGGCGTGTGCGATCATGCGTTCGACGTCCTTGGCAATGGCCACGTCTGTGGTGACGAAGCTGGCGTCGCCGCCGCGTGCCTTGATGGCTTGCGCGAGCGCAGCCAATTCGTTTTCGCGCCTGGCAGCCAGAACGACCTTGGCCCTTCGAGCAGCAAAGGCTTCCGCTGTGGCCCAGCCAATTCCACTGCTCGCTCCAGTAACCAGAGCGACTTTGCCGCGCATGTCTGACATTGGTGATCCTCCGATGAGTGTGGGAATGACGGCAGTGTACCGGAAGTTATAAGGCTATTTTGTCGGAACGGCAAACGCAATAGTCGTTCCGGGAAAGTTTCGGCGAAAAGGAAAAGGGCACCGGAGAGGCGCCCTTTTTGGTGCGTAAGTGCGGATGCTGATGAGTTGCGGTTACTTGACGACGTCGACGACGAGGGAATCGGTGACGACCATACCGATGGTGTCGCCGACTTTGAACTGATCCATGCTGCCGGCGTTTTTGCCGAGCTTGACGGTGTCTTTCTTGCCGTCGGGATCGAGGAGCGTGACCTTGTGCTTGACGGTGTCGACAGCGACGATTTTGGCGGAGATGCCGTAGGTGTCCACCGCGACGATGCCGGGCTTGGCGCCTTTGGGAGCGACGCTGACAGCGCCGATCGCGCCTGCGTCGGGAGCATCTTTGGTCTTGCCGACGACGACGATGACTTCTTCGGTGAAGGAGATTTTGAGTTTATCGCCGACTTTGACCTGATCGAGATTCTGGACGCTCTTGTCGACCTTGAAGGTTTTTTTCTTGCCGTTGTCGAGCAGGAGAGTGACCTTGCGGGTTTGCAGGTCGATGGCCTGGACTGTGGCGGAAGCTTTCAGAACTTCGACGGTATCCACGCCCTTGGCGGTGGCGGCGGAAGACGCCTGGGCTGAGACGGACCTGGACATGCCGAGGGTAAGGAGAAGTGCAGCGGACAATACGAACGATGCGAGTTTCAAATTACCTGCTTTCCGGCTTCGCAGTGGCGAAGCGCTCCGTTGGAATAAAAAAAATATACCACGAGGAGCGAAAGTTGCGAGGGATTGCGACTAGTTTTGTTCCACCGTGCACTTGACGTCGACTTCCTTGCAGACGCGGAGGACGGAGTCGACGACGAGGGAGGTGGGGCCTTCGGCGGCGTCGGGGACGATACTGGCGGCAATGACGAGTTGAGTGAGCTTGTCGCCGAGAGCGGTGATCTGGAAGCCGGCAAGGAGTTGGCCTTTGGAGATTTCAATGCGGCCGGCGGTTTTGTCGTTCTTGGTGATTTTGATTTCGGGATGAGCCTGAAGGGATTTGAGGGTTTTGTCGTAGACGGCGGAGGGAGCGGCTTCGAGGAGAACGGTGGCGACGTCGTAGCCGCCAGCGGCGGATTTCTGGGTCATGTGCTGGACACGATTTCTGGCAGCGCGGGCAGCGGCGACCCATTGGGCGTGAAGTGGGGAAGCGTGTGGGGCAAGGAAGAGAGCAAGAAGAACCAGAGCCGAGGACCTGACGCGGGACATGAGGATGCCTCCAGAGAAGAGTGGAAGAGCCAACGGCGAATAGATTAGCGCGGATTGGTGAAGGTGAGAAGAAACGCCTGGGAGTTGGTTATGGAACATTTGCGGCGAGTTTGCGTATTTAGGGGAGCGGGGCGAAGTGTGGTCGCAGGAAAGGGCTCCATGATTAAAATGCATGCGGTTGTGGGCGTAGTACTGGCGATGTTTGCAGTCCCGAGCAAAGGGCAAGTTCCCAGTGTCCCGGTCAGCGGCAACTGGGTTGGCGCGCTAGATGTGGTGCACGCTGATGGCAGCGTGGAAGCGGATTCGGCTTACTTTTCTTTGGAACAGAGCGGCACAACAATCACGGGCACGGCCGGCAACAGTCCCGCGGATAAAACGCCGATCGCGTCCGGGGAGATATCCGGAAACCGCGTGACGTTGCGGGTGGTGGTGAACCCACAGCTTACGGTTGCATTTGATTTGACGATGGAGGGCGATCATCTGCGGGGGAGCGCCACGGGAATCCCGTCAGAGGCGGGGTCACACATCGTGGTTGCGGCAGTGCGCGCGGATAAAGAGTGGCATAGCACAGAACCGGTGACACATGTCCCCGACACGCTATACGCGACTGTTGCGGCGCTGGATCAGAAACTGTTCGAGGCCTATAACAAATGCGACCTCACTACGTTGGGCAGTATGGTTTCTGAAGATTTGGAGTTCTATCACGACAAGACGGGACTTGAGGTCGGACGTCAGGCGTTCGTCGAAAGCATTCAGAAAAATATCTGCGGGAAGACGCAACGTGTTCTGGTGCCGGGCACGCTGGAAGTGCACCGACTGGCGACGTTCGGCGCCATGGAAATGGGGACGCATCGCTTCACGCACCCAGGTCACGAAGAGTGGGGAGTCGGTGAGGCGAAGTTCATTCAGTTGTGGCAACTGAAGGATAGCGAATGGAAGCTGGTGCGGGTGATCAGCTACGATCACGGGACGGCGTCGAAGTGAAGCGGGCGCAGAGTAGGAGAGGGATTAGAGAGCTTTAGGCAGAGGCATGTGGTATGCTGCGAACAACTCGGCGGCCCGAGATTAGGGCCGGAAGCAGGTAGTTCCGAGCACTGATCGTTCGCCTCTGCTCCCAGAATCCGGCACAGCTGAATCTCAGTGGGAAACGAGCTCCAGATGGAGCGTTCGTGGCGTGGAATTTTCTCTGGGATGAGAGCTGGAATCGGCAGATCGTTCTTTCCGTTGATGGCAATCGCAGTGATCGCGGGAACATTGTTATGGGGGCCGTGGGTTAGCCTGGGCGTAACGGTGGTAGCCGTGGCCGCGGCACTGAGGTTGATCTGAGGGCAGCGGCGGGCTATGTACCTGCGGTGAATCCGCGGCGCATCCTGGCAAATCCTCAAGACTGGCATTGCATCATATTCCATGCGATGTGCCTGGCGGCATACGCGTGCGCATTCTGGTTGTACCTGCACCCAAAATTAGTGGGAATTACGGGACCGTGGACGCGGGTGGCGTTCACCGTGACGTCGGCGGTGATGCTCGGGTGGATCACGGGAATCGATGTGGGAGTGAACTTCCACAATCACTCGCACCGGCCGATCTTTGTGTCGCAAGCGGCGAACCGGTGGTTCGGGCGATTGTGGACGTTTTCGGGGGCGTGGCCATCGTTCTTCTGGGAGTACTGCCACGTAACGATTCACCATGCGCGGCTGCTGAAGAAGGATGATTGGACGCTGCCGAAGAAGCGGGCTGACGGATCGTTTGAGAATTTTCAGTTGTACCTGTTCGCGCACTGGCCGTGGCGGCTTGGCGGGACATTTGTGGAGAGATTTGAGCGCGCGGAAGAATCTGCGGCGGAAGGCGCTGCGGGAACTGGGAATTTTTCTGGCGCTGTGGTCGATTCCGTTCTGGATCGATCCGATGATGGCGTTGTGGCTGTGGGTTTTGCCGCACTGGATCGCGAACACATTCATTATGGGTTCAGGAATGTATGTGCAGCATTCGGGATGCGTGGAGAAGAGCGTGGAGCGGCCGATGAGCCACTCGACGGTGTTCGCGTCGGGCTTCTTCAACATGACGATGTTCAATATCGGATTCCACATGGAGCATCACGAGTATCCGCGGGTACACTGGTCGGAACTGCCGGAACTGCACGAGCGATTGAAGCAGGAAATGGTGGACGGAGGGACGCACGTGGTGCCCTACGGGAATTACCATGCGGCGTACTTGCTGGCGGGCGGCGAAGAACGACGTAAGCGATTCGACGAGCAGGACGATCGGAGTACAAACCCAACCGATAAGAAGCACAAACACACTTGATAAATAGACGGAACCTCCGGAAGTAGCGCGGAGGTTTTTTGTTTGGGAAGGAGTTTGCCTAGCGGGAGTTGAGGTCCGTCTCGGAAAGAGGCGGAGGAGGCGGAGCTCCGGTCAAACCGAGGCGCTGACGAGCGGAGAACATGGAACCTTTGGCATCGCGGTGGGGGGCGAAGGCGAGGAATCCGAGAGGTTGCGGGATGTCGTCGTAGATGGCTTCGAATCCGCCGCGCGCGAAGTAGGTTTCGTGCCAGAAACCGGTGCCGCCGGAGTTGCGAAGAAATTGTTTCCACCAGGCGCGGTGAGGATCGGAGCGGGTCCAGGCTTCGAGGGAAGGGTAATCGCGCCAGTACTGGCGCATACCGAAGTGGGGAGGGAACAGAGAGATGAGGAAGTTTTCATGGTGCAAGAGGCCGTCGGGATGAGCGGCGATGGAATCCTGGATTTGTGAACCGAAGCCGAGAAGAGTCTTGAGACCGCTGAGGAAGTTGACGCGCATGCCGAGATAGATGACGACGAGGTCGGGATAGCCGGTCAAGTCGACGGTGGTGCGCTTCACGGAGCCGTGCATGGAGGAGCCTCCCGGTGAGTTGGATGCGCGAGCGCTCGAAACTTATTCAAGCGAGAGGACGGTGACGGATTTGGGTGGAAGAGTGACGGAGAGCTTGCCGGATTGCAGGGTGGCGGAGATGGGTTTGGGGACGACGGTGGAGGGAGAAGCGAAGGTGTTGACGCTGTCAACGTTGGGAGCGGTGAGGGTTTGTCCAGAGGCGGCAGTGGCGGAGATGCCGGAGAGAGTCGTCGAGAATTGGAGGGGTTGATTGGGATCGAGATTGGTGAGGGCGAGCCAGAGTTTGCCGGAGGAATCTTTGGCGGCGATGGCATCGAAGCGGGGAAGGGTGGTGTCGCCGTGAGAATAGGAGCCGGGCTTGAAGGTGACGGGGATAAAGGTGGAATCCTGGAAGGGCAAGTACATCTTGTAAAGGTAGTAGGTGGGAGTGAGAACCATTTTTTCTTGGTCGGTGATGATCATGGCTTGGAGGACGTTGACCATCTGGGCGATGTTGGCCATGCGAACGCGATCGGCGTGACGCGCAAAGATGTTGAGGTTGAGGGAAGCGAGGATGGCGTCGCGGAGAGAATTCTGCTGAACGAGGAAGCCGGGATTGCTGCCGGGCAGAGGCGAATACCAGGCGCCCCACTCGTCGACGACGAGGGCGACTTTTTTTTCGGGATCGTACTTATCCATGATGGCGGAATTTTTGGAGATGAGATCGTCCATGGCGAGGGTGAGCTTGAGAATTTGGGCGTACTCGGTTTCGCCGAAATGCTCGGAGGAGAAGGGCGGAGGGAAGTGGCCGACGGTGTAGTTGTGGAGCGAGAGACCGTCGAGTTGCCAGGACCAGGAGTGGTGCTGGTAGGCCTGCATGATGGTTTCGGTCCACTCGAAGAAGCGCGGCTCGTCGCCACCAGGGCCGACGGCGATTTTGAGCATGGGCTGCTTGTCCTGCTGATCGGGATTGAAATTGTGAATGAAGCGGCCGAATTGCTTGAGCTGATCGAGGTAGTACCCGGCCGACATGTTACCGCCGCAATCCCAGCTTTCGTTGCCGACGCCGAGAAAGGCGACCTTGTAGGGAGCGGGATGGCCATTGGCGGCGCGCTCTTTGGCGAGAGTGGTGGGCTGAGCGGTGGTGAGGTACTCGAACCATTCCGCGGCTTCGCGAGGAGAGCCAGAGCCGACGTTGACGGAGACGTAAGCTTCGGCGCCGATCTGGGAGAGAAAATCGAAAAATTCGTGAGTGCCGAAGGTGTTGGGTTCGGTGACGCCACCCCAGTTGGAATTGAGAGTTGTGGGGCGGTGAGGGCCGATGCCGTCGCGCCAGTGGTATTCGTCGGCGAAACATCCGCCGGGCCAGCGAACGTTGGGGACTTTGATGGCGCGGAGGGCGGAGACGACGTCGTTGCGAATGCCGCGAGTGTTGGGGATAGCGGAGTCGGGACCAACCCAGATGCCGTCGTAGATGCCGTGGCCGAGGTGCTCGGCGAACTGACCGAATAGGTTGCGATCAATTTTAGGGCCGGGGTGGGAGAGGTCGATGGAGAGATCGACGGATTGTTGAGCGAGAGCAGAGGGAAGTGCGGGGCCGAAGGACATGAGGGTGAGTATGAAGGCGAGGGTGCGGGTTGTGGAAGAGAGATGCATCAGGGAAGCCTCCGTGAGGCAGTAAGAAAGAGAGTAGGGGTGGTGATTCAAGATTGGGAAGGAACGGAATCGATTCATTTGGCAAAGTATAGCGCAAGAGAGGAAGGGTCAAGGAAGGGAAAGGATTCGGAGCAGAATCGAAGTAGGGAATGGACGGAGGGAGGGAGCGAGGCTATACTCTGTGGCACGAAAGCGCGGGGGGAAGAGGCTGGGCCTGTTCTCCAACGGGGACCGCGGTGGGGCGGATCACTTCCAAAGAACGGTGGGATAGCCGTTCGAAATCCAAGGTGAGGGAAACGAATGAAAACTTCGTGTTTGGCTGCGCTGTGTTTGGCGGGGTTGCTGATGGGGGCGTGCGATAAGACACCTGCTCCGGTGAGTGAAACGAAGCCGGAGGGAGCGGCGGTGGCGGCGCGGCCGGCGGCGAATCCACTAAAGAATGCGTACTTTGGGGATTTGCATTTGCACACGAGTTATTCGATGGATGCGTTTGCGTTTGGAACGCGGACGACGCCGGAAGATTCGTTTCGTTATGCGCAGGGCGAGACGGTGGAGTACATGGGGAAGCCGGTGAAGCGGAACGTGGCGCTGGATTTTCTGGCGGTGACGGATCACGCGGAGTATCTGGGAGCGGTGCGGGAAACGATTAATCCGAATGGACCGTTTGCGGGATCGGACTGGCAGAAGATGATGACGAGCACGGATCCCGCGGTGAGCGGCCAAGCGTTCAAGAAGCTGATCGGGTCCACAACAACGAACAAGCCGCTGGCGGAACTGAATGACCCCAAGTTACTGAAACCGGTGTGGGCGACGTATTCGGCGATTGCAGACAAGTACAACCAGCCGGGGAAGTTCACGACGTTTGTAGGGTTCGAGTGGACATCGATGCCAGGCGGGCAGAATTTGCACCGGTGCGTGATTTTTGCGGACAAGGGACCGGGAATGCCCTTCAGTTCGTTTGATTCGGAGAACCCGGAAGATCTTTGGAAGTATCTGGAAGCGGAACGCGGGAAGGGACTAGACGTGATCGCGGTGCCGCACAACGGAAACGTGAGCAACGGATTGATGTTTGACCGTAAGGATTTGTCGGGCAAGCCGCTGACGACGGAATACGCGAAGGAGCGAATGGCGAACGAACCGTTGGCGGAAATCATACAAGGCAAAGGACAGAGCGAGACGAGCCCGGCGCTGTCGCCGAGCGACGAGTTCGCGAACTTTGAGTTGTTTACGTCGCTGCTGAGCGGAGCGGGGGAAGCGAAGTCGGCGACGGGAAGTTACCTGCGGCAGGCGTATGGGGTGGGACAGGAACTGCAAGCGAAACTGGGTGCGAACCCGTTCAAGTATGGAATTGAGGCCGGGACGGATTTTCATTCAGGGGTGTCGTCAACGGAAGCCAGCAATTATCCGGGCTCGCATGGGAACCAGGACACCGATCCAAAACTGGTGCTGACGCAGACTCATTCGGTGGTGGGCGAGCCGCCGATCACGATCGGATCGAGCGGATTGACGGGAGTGTGGGCGGAAGAGAATACGAGGGCGTCGATCTTCAGCGCGTTCAAGAGGAAAGAGACGTTCGGGACGTCGGGAGTGCGGCTGAAGGTACGGATGTTCGCGAGCTGGGATTATCCGGAAGGAATGACGAAGCAGAGCGACTGGCTGAAGGCGGCTTATGAAAAGGGCGTACCGATGGGCGGGGATCTGCCGGCGCATGCGGGAGGAAAGCCGACGTTCATTGTGCACGCGATGATGGACCCGAACAGCGGGAATCTGGACCGGATACAAATTGTGAAGGTGTGGACGAAGGATGGAAAAAGCCACGAGAAGGAATACAACGTGGTGTGGGGCGGAGACCGCAAACTGGATGCGCAAGGGAAATTGCCGGCGGTGGGAAATACGGTGGATGTGAAGGCGGCGACGTTCACCAACACGATTGGAGCCCCGGAATTACTGGGGCAGTGGACGGACACGGAGTTCGATCCGACGGCGAGCGCGACGTATTACGCGAGGGTGTTGGAAATCCCGACACCGCGGTGGTCAACGTATTGGGCGGCGAAATACAACTTGCCGACAAATCCGAAGGCGCCGACGTCGGTACAGCAGAGGGCGTGGACATCGCCGATCTGGTATACACCAGCGGGCAGCGCGAAGTAGAAGCTCAGTAAAGATAAGGCGGGCCCGGTCGCGAGAGAGGCGGCCGGGCCCGCTCATTTCTTGAACGTAATTTAGAAAAGCAATCTAGAAAAACGAGAACCGGCTGGTTTAAGCGCCGGCGGAGTTAAGGTCGCTCTTGGCTTGTTGCTCGGCGTCCTTGGCGGATTGGTGTGCGTTGGCGTCGGGCTTCAGGTGATGGATCGCGGACTTGAGGCTTTCCGTCTTTTCGCCGTCGGCAACTTTGCAGCCGGAGAGGTCGGCGTTGGTGTGGACTCCGGTTACGTCAGCGCGAAGACAATTGAAGTTGAGAGAAAGATTGTGGCTGGCGTGCAGAGCGGCGAGGCAGGAGTCGAGCGTGGGGAAGGGAGAGCAGGCGTCGGATGCGGAAGAGTCCGCGGGAAGGAGACCTTGGGATTGCAGTGCGGGCGTGAGACGTTTCTCGAGATCGGCGCGAGTGGCGGGGGAGTTGGCGGTGGAAGCGGAATCTTTGTGGGTCCACTTGAGAGGATTGAGGGAATGGTCCTGGGCCGCGACTGCGCCATTGCCAGCGGGGCCTTGTGCGAAGGTGATGTGGACGCCGAGAGTGAGGGAGATGGAAGCCGTGAGAATCAAGATGGCACCGAGGGAAAGCGGTTTGCGCATGTGTGATCCTTTGTTGAGTTGACTGACGAATCGGCTGGGGACCGGGTTTCAGTAGGCCACAGGGGGAGGGGGGAGGAGAGGGGAAGAGGGAAAGTACTCGGCGAATCGGTCACGCTGGACGAAGGGACAGGTAGGGAAAGGCAGTTGATAGCTGATAGCTGATAGCTTGAAGAAAAACCGGCGCGGGGAATTTGGGTTTTGCTAGCGCACACGGAAAGCAGATCCTTCGCTGGCGCTCAGGATGACAGCGCGTTTTTTTTGATGGGTGGTTGATGGAGAGAGCGAGGACTGAAGAAATGCAAACCCAAGACCCAGGTTCGCTGCGCGAACGCTGGGGCACCCTGGCGGTGATTTGGGAATGAGGTTGCGCAGGGAAAGGCAATTCTGAGTCGATCGCTGATTTGATGGGTGGTTGATGGAGAGAGCGAGGACTGAAAGAAAGGCAAACCCAAGACCCAGGTTCGCTGCGCGAACGCTGGGGCACCCGGGGCGGTGATTTGGGATTGTGGTTGCGCAGGGGAAAGGCAATTCTGAGTCGATAGCTGATGGCATATGATGAGGGGACGAAAGAGCGGGAATGCTAATGAGGTGGAGCGCAGCGATGTGGACGAAAACGGTTTGTGTGGGGTTGGCGGTCGTGTTGGTGGGAGGGATGACGGGCGCTGAGTTGGCCGCGGGTGCGGACGGGGCTAGCGGGTTTGTGATGGAGGTGAATCAGAAGGGGTATCTGGATACGCAGGGATTCAGCGTGTTTTTGTATGACAGCACGTACCATCCGGTGTTTGTGGATCAGAAGAACACGGCGATGGAGATGATCCTGCACGGGCAGCGGATCGCGACGAATGGCGATGTGCGGCTGATGCCGACGCCGGAGCAGTGGGACCTGGTGGCGACGTTGAAGGAGAAGCATGCGGACAAGGCCAAGGACCGATTGACGGCGGAGCTGAGTTTTCCGACGTTCGACCTTAGTTACACGCTGGAAGTTGCGGCCGAGCCGGGCGGCGTGGCGGTGAGCATCAATCTGGACAAGCCGCTGCCGGAGAAGTTGCAGGGGCGCGCGGGATTCAACCTGGAGTTTCTACCGTCGATTTACATGGGGAAGGCGTACGTGGTGGACGGAAGCAAAGCGGGGATTTTTCCGCTGACGCCGAATGATGCGATGACGCAGGTGTTGCCGTTGAAGGATGAACCGAAGAAGGCGTACTACCTGGAGGATTGGGATAAGGCCAAGGGATACACGCAGCCGCTGCCGTTTGCGGAAGGGCGAAGCATCACGCTGGGTGTGGACGACGCGCTGGCGCGAGTGAAGGTGGTGTCGGACACAGCGAACCTGATGCTGTTCGATGGACGGGACCGCGCGCAGAACGGGTGGTACGTGTTGCGTTCGCTGATTCCTGCGGGAAAGACGACGGGCGCGATCGTGTGGCACATCCGGCCGGACGTGATACCGAACTGGACGCGGCCGCCGATGATCGCGCACAGCCAGGTGGGGTATGCGCCGGAGTTTACGAAGGTGGCGGTGCTGGAGCTGGATCCGAAGTACAACGCGCCGCAGACGGCGAAGGTGCTGCGGCTGATGGAAGACGGAAGTTATAAGGAAGTGTTCGAGGGACCGATCACGGCGGCAACACCGTGGCTGCGATACGTGTATTCGAAATTCGATTTTACGACGGTCAGGGAGCCGGGGCTGTATGTAATCGAGTACGCGGGCACGCGCACGGCGCCGTTCCCGATTTCGAAGCAGGCGTACGCAAACATCTGGCAGGACAGCCTGGATCATCACCTGGCGGCGCAGATGGATCATGTGGCGGTGCGCGAAGGATACCGGATGTGGCATGGGGCTTCGCATCTGGATGATGGGGTGATGGCGCCGGTGGTGGGAGAGCAATTTGACGGATGGAACCAGGCGACGGCGACGGATGGGAAGTGGAAAGGCGGCGATCACATCCCGGGGATGAACGTGGGCGGGTGGTATGACGCGGGGGATTACGATCTGGAGGAGCCGGCGCAACTGAGCGTGATTCAAAGCCTGGCGCTGGCGTATCGCGAATTCAATCTGCAGTACGACGAGTTGACGGTGGATGAAGCGGCGCGCTCGGTGGAGATGCACCGGCCGGATGGAGTGCCGGACACGGTGCAGCAAGTGAAGCACGGGGCGCTGCTGATCCTGGCGCAGTTCCACAACATCGGGCATGCGATCCGCGGGACACACGAGCCCGATCTGCGGCAGTACACGCAGTTGGGGGACGGGGCTTCGAAGACGGACGGAAGGATTTACGATCCGAAGCTGGGGTTGAATGAAGTGAAGGGGGAGTATTCGGGGAAGCCGGATGACCGGTGGATCTTTACGACGAACAGTCCGTTTTTCCAGTGGGGCGCGATTGCATCGTTGGCTGCGGCGAGCGATGTGCTGAAGGGCTGGGACGATGCGATGGCGAAGGACTGCCTGGCTACAGCGGAGAAGGCGTGGAATGAGGAGAAGACTCATCCAACGCAGAATGCGACGGGCGGCGGATTGGGAGGAGCGTCGCAGCCGGGCGCGCCGGGAGGAGGAGTGCTGGCGGCGTCGCAGGGCGTGGTGGGTGGGGGAACGGGTGGCTCTGCAACGGCGGAGCCTGCGCCAGTTCCGACGGCGGAGAGCGCGGGACGCAGGAGATTTGGGGTGGGACTGGAGTGGGCAGCGGCACTGGAATTGACGATCGCGACGAAGGGAGGCGAGCCGTACAAGTCGCGCATGAAGGAATTGTTTCCGCAGATGATCACCCCGGAGCAGATGGAGATGCGCGGGTGGACGGCGGTGCGCGCGCTGCCGTATCTGGACGCGACGGAGAAAGAGCAACTGCGGGAAGCGGTGAAGACGTACATGGCGGGTTTGGATGCGCGGCTGGATAAGACGCCCTTCGGAGTGCCGCCGAGCGAGGGCGGGTGGGGCGGATCGGGCGAAGTGGTGGATATGGCGATCCGCATGTATTTCCTGCACAAGGCGTATCCGGATCTGGTGAACGGAGAATATACGATGCGCGCGGTGAACTACATTCTGGGGACGCACCCGGTGTCGAGCACGTCGTATGTGGCGGGAGTGGGGACGGTGTCGAAGACGAAAACGTACAGCAACAATCGTGCGGACAATGCGTACATACCGGGCGCGTTGATTCCGGGATACATCATCATTAAGCCGGATTTTCCAGAGTGCATCGACGACTTTGGATTTTTGTGGTTTGAGGATGAAGCGGTGGTGGCGGGGTCGGCGAGTTGGGTGGTGGCGGGGAATGCGGCGGAGGCGATTGTGAGGGAGGGGAAGTAGCGGGGAAGAAGCTAATAGCTAATAGCTGATAGCTGATAGCTCGGAAAATCCAGCCGAACCGTAGCGAAATGTCGTTTGCTGGAGCTCTATCCGGGCTTAGGATGCTGTAGGATTGCCCCAATTTATATGTTTTGCCCTGAATGCAAAGTGGAGTACCGGACTGGATTCGTTCGCTGCGCCGACTGTGACGTCGATTTGGTCGACGCACTTCCTGAAGAAGCGTCATCGCCGGCCGAATCGTTTCACTTGCTGTGGGAATGCGAAGACGAATCGGAGTGCGTGGGTGTTTGCGAGTGTCTGAGGAACGTCGACATCGCCTACCACGTCGAGCAAATCCCTTGGGAAAAAACGCCAGAATGCGAGTGAGGTGGCGAATACAGGATTGCGGTAGCGCGACAGGATTTTGATCGCACGAAGAAAGTCGTTGGATATCGCAGAAACGCAGAAAGCCATCCCGCTTTCCGATACAGAGGATGACAAGTTTTCGACCCGAGTGTGGAACTGTGCGGATGCCGGCCTGCCACGACGACTGACAGTAAGGCGCGATGCTTACCTCAAAGATGGTAGTCGCGAAGACGCTACCGCCGAGGTTTGGTCTCAAGATGTGGATGACCTTTCTTACGGGATTGAACGGGCGCTGGACGCCAACTACATTCTTGACGGCGCGACGATGAAAAGTCGGATGGGAAGAAGATCATTGTTCAACCTGAAGATGAAGCATTCGCGCGTGAAATCGTACGGGAGATCATCGAGAGAACGCCACTGCGTTAAGTAGTTGCGTCGCTGTGCGGGACGCTAAAGTGCGGAGAGAGTGTGGTGGGGATGGGCAAATCCGCACCCTTATAAAACAAAGGGTGCGGCACCATGGGAAAAGGTAAGTCCAAAACAGAGAAGCGTTGGACTCCGGCTCGATTAGTGGGGCTTAACCAGTTTGTCGAAGGCTGCGGGCAACTGTGCCAGCGAGAGGGCGTGAGGGGAAGCTTCGTCGCGGGGTTTCAGGTCAATGTCGCCGACTTTTGTTTCCACATCATATTCGCCTAAAGCTTGATCAAGAAACAGGAGAGCGATTCTTTGGTACTGTTCCGGCGTGCTGGGCGAATAGCCTGGCAAGTACAACGTTACATCCACCATGGCGCCCCGAGACTGTAGGTCGAAAGCCACGGCGTCGGAGTCGATCTGAAGTTCGCCGACAGCAATGCCGGCTGGTTCGCGCCTCTGACGGAATTTCACAATTTTCCAGTGCGGTAGAGGAGGCGCAGCGGCATACAGGGATTCGACTTCGGGAAACGCCTTCCGGATGCCGTCCGCGCTGATTACAAATTCTCTTCGACCATTCTCGATGGGACCGAATTCGAAAACCAGATTCTCATCGACTTTCCTTAGCTGCGCGTGAAGCAGGTCGAACGTAGCCTCTTGATCTCGCTCGAAGTGATACAGTCTGTCCTCATTTGCTTGAAACCAATCCCAGAATGCTTTTTCGCGATTGCGGTTCATTTGTTTCGAGTCACAGCCGATGAGCAGGATAACAATTATTGAAAGACAATAAAGTCTCAGTAGCATAAGTGTGCTCGTGATGGAGCCAAAGAAATTGTGGGCAGTATATAACTGCGGGGATGGGAAAATCCGCACCCTTATAAAACAAAGGTGCGGCACCCTCGGAAAAATCGAACCCAAGAAAAAGAAAACCCAAGACCCAGGTTCGCTACGCGAACGCTGGGGCACCCGGGGCGGTGATTGGAAACCGTGGAGGCGTGTGAAGAAGTGCGATGAGAAGAGCAGTTGTGGAAGGACACCAAGAAAGCAGGTCCTTCGCGTTGCTCAGGATGACAGATTTAGAATGTCGTCACCATTGCAACGTAGTTGCTAAGAGTGACTATTGGTGGATCAGTTGGCTGGGGCGACGACGGGGGCGGCGGGGGGGATGGGAGTTTTGCCGTCGAGGAGTGGGATTTGGGAAGAGAGCTGGACGTCGATCAACATGGCGACGCGGCGATCGAGCTGGAAGAAGGTGGCAGTGCCTTTGCCGGTAAGGATCTGGGCGACGATGGGGACGTATTGAACGCGGAGGGCTTGTGCCTTCTGGTCAACTTCGAGCCAGCGGCGGATGTAGATGAGGGCATCCTGATTGGACATGTCGCCCCAGGACTGGGCGTAATTTTTGAGGAGAACATATTTTTCGTCGTTGATGTGCTGGAGCTCGTCGGCATAGCGCTGATAGATGGGCCAGAATTTTTCGGCTTCGGACTGGGAGAGCGGGAGATTGTCGGCAATGATCTGGCGTTTTTTGGCGCGGAGATCCTGGCGCATGAGCGCGATGTCCTGATCGGAAGTGGTTTGGCTCATGAACACGGAAGATTGGGTAGCGGACGAAGACTCCTGCGCGAGAGCTTTTGGGCGGGCCTGGTGACGACGAGTAGCGAAGAAGTGCCCAACAAGCATCCCGCCAACAAAGCGATCCACACATTAGGTTTCATGAGGTTCTCCTGGAGTGAGCGCGAGGGCGCGAAGCGGAATATTTTTCAAAAACGGAAGTGCGGGGTAAGCGAGACCCGTTAGCAATCTGGAGCGCAGGCGGAGCGAGCCAGAAACTTTAGAAGCGATTTTACCTGAAGGCGATTGCGGCGGGAACTGCGAGTTTTCTGGTGGAGAGCGCCGTAAAAAAACGGGTTCTCCACCAGAAAAAAGAATCAGATGGGTTACTTGCGGCCGGGAACGGACTGTTTTGTGGGCTGTTCCGACTTGGCGGCAGCCTTTTCGGGTTGGCCCTGCTCGATCTGATAGCCCTGAGCGCCGTTACCCGGGAAGACCTGAGTGAGCGCGAGGACGTTGTGATACTTGTTGAAGACCAGGTGGCTGCCGGCCTTTTCGGGGTCATTGATGGCGTCGGTTTGAACCATGACGGAAAGCTTGCCGCCGGAGATTTCGATCATGGAGTGATCGGAACCGGACACGTTCCTGATGACGTAACTGCCGGCGGGCAGAGTGGTGTTGCCGACGGTAAAGGGCTGAGTCATTTTAAATTTCATCTGATCGGTGATCTGGGCCTGGGCGAAGATGGCGCCGAAAGTAAGTAGCACGATTGCAACAACCAGAAGCTTGCGAATAGACATGAAATTCCTCCCGAGAAAATTTAGTGGGCGGGAACACACAATGGTGATTAGCGACAGGTCCTGACAACCAGCGGGCCGAGCGCGACAGAATTGTGTGAAGTGTTGAATGACAACCATCCAAATACGACTCGAGGTTGCCGCCACCCAATGGCGAAAAGGTACCACTTAGCGGGTGCGCATGCCAGCAATTTTGGTGCGGACCGCAGGGCGGGGAGGAAGGGCGGACCAGTCCCGAAGGTCTTCGGAGAAACGATATTCTGAAGGGCAGGGAGTGGAAGGGGCACGCGGGGAGAATTGGAGTTGACAAGGACGCGAGAGAAAGCGAAGGTTGGTCCAAGGATTTTGCAGAAGGAATATTCTGTCGGGCAGGGAAGCAGGAGCGGATATGCAAGCCGAGGGCATAGCGGCGGGCGCGACCGAGGATCTGTATCGCGACCTGGTGGAGAGCAGCCGCGACCTGATCTGCACGCATGATTTGGAAGGGAAGCTGTTGACGGTGAATGAGGCAGCGGCGCGGCTGCTGGGATACGCACCGGAAGAGCTGGTGAATTACAACCTGCGGGAGTTGCTGCTGGCGCTGAAGCCCGAGGATTTCGATACCTACCTGGAAAACATAAAAGAACACAAAGTGGCGACGGGGATCATTGAGCTGCGGGCCCGGAGCGGGGAACACCTGATCTGGGAATATGCGAGCACGTTGCGCACGGATGGGGTGGCGGTGCCGTTCGTGCGAGGGATGGCGCATGACGTGACGCGAATGATGAATTCGCAGAAGGCGCTGCGGGACAGTGAACAGCGGCTGCGGATTGCGGCGGAAGTTGGCCGGATGTACGCGTGGGAGTGGAACCCGGGGACCGGGGAGGTGCTACGGTCCGCGGAATGCGAGAAGGTGTTGGGGACGAGCGGGCCAGCCGGAGAGAGCGTGGTGGAGGACTACTTTGCGCAGATCCACCCGGAGGATCGAGAGAATTTGTGGAAGCTGGCGACGTCGCTGACGCCGGAATCGCCGTCGTACCGCACGGAGTACCGGCGATTTCGAGCGGAAGGGGACATCGTGTGGCTGGGGGAGAGCGGGTACGCGACGTTCGATGGAAGCGGGAATATGGTGCGGTTGGTGGGCATGACCGCGGATATTACGGAGCGGAAGAACGCGGAAGAGCAACTGGCGAAGTTTGCGGGACGGCTGATCCACGCGCAGGAAGAAGAGCGCAGCAATGTGGCGTGGGAACTGCATGAGGATGTGTGCCAGCGGTTGTCGGTCTGCGGGATGGAGCTGGCGAAGCTGGACGCGGCGCCGCTGAAGTCGCGAGCGGAAATCCGTAGCCATACGGTCAAGCTGCGAACGCACTTGGTCAGCATATTAGAGGACTTGCGGATGCTGTCGGACCAGTTGCACCCGAGAACGCTGGATTTATTGCCCGTGGGAGTAGTGTTGCGGGGCCTGTGCCGGGAGATGGGAGAACGACACAACGTACACATCGAGTTTGAGGAGAAGGGCGCGCCGAGCACGCTGCCGAAAGGGATTGCGATTTGCCTGTACCGGGTGACGCAGGAGGCTTTGCGGAACGGAATAAAGCATAGCGAAGTGGGGCATTTCCGGGTGCAATTGCGGGGGACTGCGGGGGCGGTGCAGTTGTCGGTGAGCGATGCGGGAGTTGGCTTCGATCCGAGCGAGGCGAAGAGTTCCGCGGGATTGGGACTGGCGAGTATGCAGGAGCGAGTGGCGCTGGTAAAAGGAACGATCCAGATAGATTCGAAACCCCAGGGCGGGACGGAGATTGTGTGCAGCGTGCCGGTGACGGGCGCGGGGGATGAGGCGGAGTCGGCGGCGGGTAAGTAGGGCGAGTGCGCTGGTGCGGTTTCTGCGGGCCATTCCGGGCATATTTCGAAATACTTCTCTTTACTTCGTATAGTTTCGGTGTCGGAGTATGATCCTTCCTTGGGATTGGTGTGAACGGGGAGGGACGATGAACCGCCGAAACTTGTTCAAGTCGATGGCCGCTACGGGGATGACGCTGGGGTTGGGGCGAGCGGCGAAGGCGACGATACCAGAACACAATTGGGATAAATATGACTGGGGAGCGGGGCCAGCGGTGCCCGACCGTCTGTATCAGGGCCCGTTTCCGCAGTATGGGCCGTGCGCGGTGGTGCCGGACAGCGACGTGGCGATGGTGACGACGCCATCGAAAGAGATTGTGAGTAACCGCGGGATGGGGATGATCGTGTATTTGTCCGACGACACGGGGCCACTGCAGATCGCGGGACAAACGACGGAGAAGACGCTCGAGGATCTGGTGAAGCTGCCGTTCACGCAGAAGATTTATCTGCGGCCGAACTGGAGAGAGGTGCAGAAACAACCGGGGCGCCTGGATTTTCCGGAGTGGTGGAAGATCAGCTTTGCACTGGCGAAGCAGTACGGGAAGGAAATTGGATTTCGCGTGCAACTGGAAAATCCGGATGTGGAAGGGCCGGGGATGCCGGACTTTCTGCTGGAGAAGGTGCCGTACGTAAAGTTGAAGGGGGAGTGGAAGGGGAATCCGTCGGAGACGCGCTACAAAAAGGATAATCGGGTGCCGCGGTATGACGATCCGGCGTACCAGGCGGCGTTCCGCGAGTTGAATGAACTGCTGGCGGCGGAATTGAATGGGAATCCGCAGGTGGAGTTCATGGACACGATGATGTACGGATTCTGGGGCGAAGGACACACGTGGCCGTATGAGGGGAATCCGTTTCCGAGCGATCTGGTGGCGGAGCAGACGTGGGCGCGGATGTTCGAGGTGCAGTTGGAGGCATGGAAGAATGTGCCGCTGGTGACCAACACGCAACCGGATTTCAGCAACGTGGGGAACGCGGAGTTGCTGGACCGGACGATGCGGACGGGGAACTGGCTGCGGACGGACACGATTTTTATCGAGAACACGCAGATTGAAGCGTTGAGCAATCGTCCACCATGGGCGGCGGCGATCTGCGAGGTGGGATTTACGACGGGGGACGCGAAGGAATTGCGGATCGACGAGGATGGGTTGACGTACAACGAAGAGATTATTTCGCATGTGGCGGATGTAGGCGTGAATTATTTGTCGGTGTGGAGCTGGCACAACCAGTCGGCGCGAAGCATACAGAGTTACTACGAGAAATATCCGGAACCGGTGGAGTGGATCGCGCGGAGGGTGGGATACCGGATACGGCCGTCGTTTGCGTGGACGTTTCAGAGGGACGGGGCGCCGGGGCTGGTGATTGGATTGAAGAATGACGGGATCGCGGCGGTGCCGGGAGTGCTGCGGCTGACGGTGTACAGCGAGGATCAGAAGGTGCATGTGTCGGGATGCGTGGATGCGGGATATCCGAAGACCAGCGGGATCCATCAGGCGATGTTGACGCTGCCGGTGGGGACGAAGTGGGAAGGGTTGCGGTTGAAGGCGGAGTTGGAATTGAAGGGGAGAAGGTATCCGGTGCGGTGGGCGTGCAAGCAGAAGGTGAATGAGGATGGGTCGTTGACGCTGCGACGTAATTACCGGCCGGAGCAGTCGCTGGTGTGAGAAGAGAAGCTAATAGCTGATAGCCGATAGCTGATAGCTAAAAGCTGGGAAAACCGAATCACGCCAAGACCAAATGTTGCGTACCGGGAGAGGCCCACCCTTTCGCGATAATCGTGCTAAAGGGTAGGCCACCCAAGAGGTGTCTGGTAGGTCTGGTAGTAGTGCGTCGCGGTGGATGGCGGAAGCCGATAGAGGATAGCTCGGAAAAGCAAAACCCAAGACCCAGGCACCAAAGAACGGTGCCTGGGGCACCCGATCATTTAGATGTGGTAGCTCCAGGAAGAATGCATATGACGTTCGGGGATGCCCACCCATTTGCCAAGGTCTGTTCGACCAGAGTTGCCGCAACCCAAGAGGTTTCTGGTTGCTGGATTGGTGCTTTGCGGGATTAGGAAGTACGGAAGCCGATAGGGGATCGCCGGAAAAGACAAAACCCAAGACCCAGGCAAAAAAGAATGGTGCCTCGGGCACCCGAGCATTTAGATGTGGTCGGATTAGATGTGGATAAGGTTTGGTGAAGGCATTAGGAAAGGGGTTTGAGGGAGGGGAGGGCGGGGAAGGAGAGGGGAGTGGTGAGGATGCATTCGGCGGGGGGATGGCCGGTTTGCAGGGAGTGGACTAATTCTTTGATGGCGGTGCCGGCGTTGGGAGGAATGACGACGGTGGCGGCGAGAGTGCCGCGTTGCACGTAGGCCTGGCCGGTCTTGGGAAGACCATCGCAACCGATGAAGGGTAATTTGAGCCAGCGCTGGCGATCAGCGAGCGGGGCAAGTTCTTGAAAAGCGTGGCGAGCGCCGAGGGCCATGGCGTCGTTCTGAGCGGCGACCAGCGTAAAGATAAAATCCTTGATGGCGTTGAGTTTTAGCCAGGAAGCGACCGCTTTGTAGGCGCTCTCTTCGGTCCACAGACCTTTGAGAACGCGAACGTCGAGATTGGCGGGCCGCGTGGATTGCATTCCGGAGAGGCGGCGGACGGCAGCGGAGTTGTCCGAAGGGCCTTGAATGTAGAGGATGGCGCCGCCATTGGGAGCGAGCTTGGCAATCTGCTGGCCTTGAATGCGGCCGACCTCTTCGTGGTTGGTGGTGATGCAGAAGAGCGGAGTCTTGGAAGATCGGCGGAGTTCGTGGAGGTAATCGACGTCGCGATTGAGGACGACCCAGGCGACGCCGTTGGCCGCGGCGATTTTGGCGGCTTGCGCGAGGGCGGTGCCGACGGGTTCGAAGAGGAGGCCGTCGGGGCGCTTGGCAGAGGGCTGGTAGAGCAGGTTGAGAATTTGCTGGCTCTGGGAGACGGCATCGTGGGGAGTGGGAGTGACGAGGAGTTCGGCGTCGCACTCGAGAGCGGCTTGCTTGGCGGCGATGGTTTGTTCCGCCTGAAAATCGTTGTTCTCTACGACGAAGAGAACAAAGCGTAGTTTTTTCATGCGCAGCCTCGGGGCGGTCGAAGGAACGAGTGCAAAAGCTTCGAACTGTGAGCTGGTAGTCCATAGCTTATAGCAGTAGAAAAGGTCGGGATGGAAGAGGAAAAGGGATAGGATTGCGGCGTGAAACCGATTGAGACGTTGGGACAGGCGGTATTGCCGGACGGAACGGTGCTGAAGCTGGCGCGCCGGGGCGAGGAATATTTGATTACGGCGGGCGGGCCGGTGCTGATGTCGAGCCGAATGCACGGGTCGGAGGAGGAGTTGGCGAAGGTGGCGTGCGAGCGGCTGAGGAGTGCATCGCGGCCACGAGTGCTGATTGGCGGATTGGGGATGGGGTACACGCTGCGGGCGACGCTGAACCTGTTGCCGAAGGACGCGACGGTGGTGGTGAGCGAACTGGTGAAGGAAGTGGTGGAGTGGAATCGCGGGGAGTTGAGCGCGTTGGCGGGGCATCCTTTGCGGGATCGGAGGGTGGAGGTGGAGATTCGGGATGTGGCGGAGTCGCTGCGGGCGCATGCGGGGGAGTTCGATGCGGTGCTGTTGGATGTGGACAATGGGCCGGCGGCGTTTACCGACGCGAAGAATGCGCAGCTGTATGACGAACACGGAGTGGCGACGATTCGGGAGGCGTTGAAAGAGGGAGGAGTGCTGGCGCTGTGGGCTTTACGTGAGGATGAAGCGTTTGTGCGGAGGATGCGGCGGGGAGGGTTTGCGGCGCGGATGAAGCGCGTGAGGGGGCATGCGGGGAGAGGGCCTCGGCATGTGATTTTTGTAGGAGTGGCGGAGAGCCAATAGCTAATAGCCGATAGCTGATAGCTAAAGCAAGAGGAAGAAGAGGAGCTGCAAAGCAACGAGCGAAGAAAAAGCAGGTCCTTCACTTCGTTCAGGATGACAGCGCGCTTTAGGTGGTGTATGTGGAGCGATCGTGGATGGGGATGGAAAAATCCACATCCTTAAAGGCGGTACGGCACCCGGCGGTCATTCGAGATCGGGCTGGTGCGCTGGAAGGAGTTGGTAGAGTGTCCGCATGCTGTGGCGGGAAGCATGCGGACGCCGGTCAGGTATTTACTGGGCGAAGGAGTTACTTTTGCGGGTGATCGTGGTCGTGATCGGTTGTTGGGGGATGATCGTGGTCGTAGGTGTCCCAATCATGTTCGGTGTGCCAGCGGCGGTCGTCGGCGCTCCACCAGCGGTGATCGTGTTCCCAGCAATAGCTGTGGGCTTGATTGAGTTCTTCGCGGTACTTGGCGGCTTCCGGGCTGTCCCATCCGTGTTTAGCGGCGGCTTCGTGGAGATTTTTGTCGGCTTTGTTGACGCGCTTCTGGCAATCGTCGTCGGCGCGGAGAGTAGCGGGAATCAAGAGCAGGGAAACGGCGACAGCGGAAGCGGCCAGCGTGGCCTTGAACGAAAACGAATCAGACAAACGTTGCATGAGTTCTCCTTTGGTTGAGGCCCATCTTCACGGCGGGGATCGCCGGAAGATGTTTGAGAAACAATCTCCTTTACGGTGCGATTGTGGAGTGTGGAAGTGGCAAGCGACATCGGGAAGAGGCTGGAAACGGGTAAGAAAAGCGCCGGAAGAAAAAATGACGTGGTGCGTTAAGAATTTCAGGAGCAGATCGTAGTCGAGAGAGAATTGGTCGGGGGTTTGGGGTAAGCGGAGGCGCGGAGCAGGGTAGGAGTCGGCTGATTGTTTGAAGAATGCGGGGACGAGACTGACGAGAGGAGGAAAACTATGGCACGGAAGAGGGTGTGGAGTGCGGCGATCGGAGCGGCGGTGTTGGCGGTACTGTGTGGCGCGGGGCGCGCGGACGGTCAGGGGAAGACGACGGAAAAGATGGCGCCCGTGGAGGAGTATTTGATGGAGAGGAACGCGGAGATCGCATTGGCGAAGAGCGCGGCTCCGGAGTCGATTTCCGGGGATGCGACGGTGCTGGTGCTGGGGCGGAAGGGATATGAGACGGCGGTGCAGGGGAAGAACGGATTCGTATGCATGGTGCAGAGGTCGTGGGCGGTGGGACCGGAGGACGAAGGATTCTGGAATACGAAGGTGCGGTCAGCGAACTGTTTTAACGCGGCAGCGGCGCGGACGTATATGCAGAACACGTTGAAGAGGACGGAACTGGTGCTGGCGGGGAAATCGAAGGAGGAGATGTTTGCGGGATTGAAGAAGGCGATAGAGACGAAAGAAGTGCCGGTGGTGGAAGCGGGGGCGATGAGTTACATGATGGCGAAGGAATCATATCTGGGCGATGAGACGAAGCACTGGCATCCGCACGTGATGTTTTTCATGCCGGAGAAGAAAGTGGAGGAATGGGGCGCGGGAATGAAGGGATCGCCGGTGATGGGGGTGGAGGATGCGGCGGATGGGTTGAGCGTACTTTTTATTGTGGTGGGGAAGTGGTCGGACGGAACGATGGATGAGACGCAGAAGCACTGAGGAGATTGGCGGGGCGGCGACGTGAAAGGTAAGCGGGGAACTCAGCGGCGGCGCCAGGAGTAGATGTTGTAGGAGTAGAGGGCGATACAGAAGAGGTTGGCGGGAACAAAGCCGAATTGAGCGGTGCGCAGGGCGATGACGCAGACAATGACGGAGTTTGCGCCGGCGACGATCCAGCCTTGCCAGAAGCGGCGTCCGACGAGGACGGTGGAGAGAACGGTGAGTACGCAGGAGATGTAGTCGAGACGCAAGCTGGCCCGGATTCCGAAGCTGAGAATTGGAGAATACAGCGAGGCGCACGGTGCGCTGTGAAGTGTCGAGAACATGAACAGGAAAAAATGAAGGGCCGTGCGCCAAAGACAGGGTACGAGTGGGGGACGGGGGCAACAGTGACGCAAGACACAGGTGAGGTTAACTAACTGGCGGCAGAGATGCGCGGACGAAGCGAAGCTGATGGAGGCCGCGGGAGGGTGGAATGAACCGAAACGGGGGCCGCGACGTCTAGTGTATGTAGGCGCGGCACGGGTACAAAACCCCCAAGAGGAAGCATGCAGGAGTCGGTTCTGTTTCAGCCCGGAAAGCTCATGGAGTCGACGGCGAATGAGGTGGGCAAGTCGTCGGCAGAACTCGAACTGGAAAAGCTTTTGGAGGTGAGCGCGCCGCTGGCGTTTCGCGTCGCGATGGGCGTGCTTCGTGATACCGCGGAAGCGGAGGACGTGGCGCAGGAAGCGCTGCTGAAGGCGTACCGGCGGTTTCCGATGTTGCGCGATGCGGAGCGGTTTAGAGGCTGGATCGTGCGGATCAGTTTTCGGCTGGCAATCGACCGGTTGCGTTCGCGGAAGCGGCGAATGGAGCGGGAGACGCGCTGGGCAGAACCGGAGTTGCGAGCTCAGCAGCCATCGACGGAAGAAGTGGCGGCGTCGAATGAATTCCAGAAACGGCTGAGCACAGCGCTCGACAGGCTCCCTGAAGAACAACGATTGACGATGCTGCTGACGGCGGTAGAGGGGCATTCGAACGACGAAGCGGCGAAGATGCTGGCGGTTCCCGTGGGTACGGTGAAGTCGAGGGTATTTAAGGCACGGAAACGGCTGGCGGAGATGTTGCGATGAAGTGTGCACAGGCGAAGAAACGAATCGGAGATCTGGTTGCGGCAGAGGAGCGAGCAATTCCGCAAGAACTGCTGAGGCATATGGAGGAGTGTGGGGATTGCGCCGGTTTTTATCGAACCGAGGAAGAGCTTCTGGAGGCGATGGATGCGGGCTTGCGGTCGATGGGGAAGGTTGAGGTCCCCGGCTCGCTGGTGGCGCGAGTACGACAAGGAGTGGAAGAACTGCGCGAGAGACGGCGCGGCGGGGTGAATGTTTGGGTTGCGCTGGGCACGGCATTGGCGGGGTTGGTGCTGGCGATGGTGGTGCTATGGCCGCGTGTTCACAGGAACGCGGACGGTGGTGCGAAGGAGGCGCGAGAGATTGCTCCGATGGAGGAAGTTGTGAGTCGGCCAGCGGAAGGGCGCGCTACTCGTGGCAGTAGCCCGGAGGTGCGATCCGAAATTCGAAGGAGCAGGCAAGATACCGGCAGGCCGCCGGCAGAGGAGATCTTGGTGGGGCCGGACGAAGCAACGGGGCTGAAGGCGTTGCAGGCGGAAGTGTACCGGAAGCCGGCGATTGGAGCGGCGATGCTGCATCCCACTCCGCAGCAGGTGATGCAGGTGAAGACGATCGAACCGGAAGCGATTGAGGCGCTGGCGACGAGCGATCTGGAGATTGCGCCGGTAGTGACGAAAGACCAAGGGATTGAGGATTTGAGAAGTTCAGATGAGAGATAGCAGGCCGGAGGAAACATGAAGCGTTGGTCGAGGTGGGGAATGTTGCTGTTGATGGTGGCGCTGAAGCCAGGAATCGGTGTGGCGCAGGAGAGGGCCGAAGCGAAGCCGATCGCCGCGCCTGCGGAGGTTGTGCAATTGAAGGTGCAGGTGGTGTTCGCGGAGTACGAAGGAGAAAAGAAAATCAAGAGCCTGCCGTACATCTTAAATGTGGTGACGGCCAGCGAACAGAACGATGGGCGGTACACGACGAAGGTGCGCATCGGGGATCGCGTGCCGGTGGCGACGGGAGATGACAAGGGGACTGTGCAATTTCAATATATTGATGTGGGAACAAGCATCGACTGCAGAGCGACGGTATTGCCGGGCGGACGTTACCGGCTATCGATGAACCTGGACCGGTCGTGGGTACAAAGCAATACGGATTTGAGGGATGTGTCCGCTGCAGCGGCACCGGACAGCGGAAACCCGGCGGAACGGCAATTTCACCAGCCGACGATACGACAATTCCGGACGGATACCAACGTGGTGCTGCGCGACGGGCAAACGATCGAGACGAATTTCGCGACCGATCCGGTGAGCGGGAAAGTGGTGCGACTGGAAGTAACGGCGACAACGGTCAAATAGAAGGGGCGAAGGGTTATTCGGGGGCGGCGATGCCCAGGGATTTCATTTTGCGGTAGAGGTGGGAGCGTTCGAGGCCGAGGGCGGTGGCGGTCTGGGTCATGTTCCAGCGATGCTCCTGAAGTTTGCGGAGGATGAATTCACGCTCGTAGGCGCTGCGGGCTTCGTGGAGCGTGGCGTAGGGATGCTGGGGAGATTCGGCGACGCCGCGGAAGAGTTCGGGCGGGAGATGGTGGGGTTCGATGCGGGCCTGGGGGCAGACGATGACGAGGCGCTCGACGAGATTTTTGAGTTCGCGAACGTTGCCGGGCCAGGGATAGCGGAGCAGGATTTCGAGAGCGGCGTCGGAGAGTTCGCGCGTTTTTTTGCCGTATTCGGTGCTGAAGTCGGCCAGGAAATAGGCGGCGAGGACGGGGATGTCTTCCTTGCGATCGCGAAGTGGCGGAACGAAAAAGGGAATCACGTTGAGGCGGTAAAAGAGGTCCTGGCGGAAAGCTCCGCGAGAAATTTCCTGTTCGAGATTTTTGTTGGTGGCGGCGATGACACGCGCATCGACGTCGGTGGGATGGCTGGAGCCGATGCGTTCGAAGCGCTGCTCTTCGAGGACGCGCAGGACTTTGGACTGCGTGCGCAGGCTCATGTCGCCGACTTCGTCGAGGAAGAGCGTGCCGCCATCGGCTTTCTGGAACTTGCCGATCTTGTCTTCGGGGGCGCCGGCGAAACTGCCCTTGAGATGGCCGAAGAGTTCGGATTCGATGAGGTCTTCGGGAATGGCGGCGCAGTTGACTTCCACGAAGAGGCCGTTGGCGCGAAGGCTGGCGGCATGAAGAGCGCGGGCAACGAGTTCCTTGCCAGTGCCGCTTTCCCCGTAGATTAAAACGCGGCCATTGGTGGGAGCGGTGACGGCGATCTGCTGGCGCAGGGCTTTCATGGGCACGGAACTGCCAATGACCTGGTAGCGGTGGCCGAGTTCGGTGCGCAGTGATTGATTTTCATCCTGAAGGCGGCGCTGCTGCGCGGCGTTGCGAACCAACACCATAATTTTTTCAAGAGAGAGCGGCTTTTCGATGAAGTCGAAGGCTCCGAGCTTGGTGGCGCGGACGGCGGTCTCAATGGTGCCGTGGCCGGAAATCATGATGACGGCGGGAGCGCGAGGGATGGATTGAATGCGGCGGAGGGCTTCGAGGCCGTCCATGCCGGGAAGCCAGACGTCGAGAAGGATGACGTCGAATTCGGAGGACGAGAGACGATCGAGGGCTTCTTCGGCGGAAGCGACGGAAGAGACGGAATGGTGTTCGTCGCGAAGGATGGAAGAGAGGGATTCGCGGATGCCGGCTTCGTCGTCAACGACGAGGATGCTGTACTTGGAGTTCATGGGGCGGAATCCGCTCCGTTTCGGTCGGTGAGCACGGCGGCAGCGGGCGATTCTGCAACTGGCAATTCAATTATAAAACGAGAACCGGTGGGTAGGTTGTCTTCCACGCGAAGAGAGCCGCCGTGTTCGGCAATGATGCGAGCGGCGATGGCGAGGCCGAGGCCGGTGCCGCGGTCCTTGGTGGAGAAGTGGGGAAGGAAGAGCTTGTCCTTGTCTTCGGGAGAGATGCCGTGCCCGGAATCGGCGACGGAAATTTCGATGGTGTCGGAGGGAAGCCGAAGGCGAGTGGAGACGGTGATGCTGCGGAGGGAAGCGTCTTCGAGAGCTTCGGCGGCGTTGTCGATGAGATTGACGATGACGCTGCGGAGGAGCGGGCCATCGGCGCGAACGGCGGGGAGATTGGGCTGGAGGTCGGAGGTGAGGGAGATGGTGTCGAGGCGTCCGGAAAAGACTTCGAGGGCCTGGTGGACGGTGGTGTTGGCGTCAACGGCGGTGAGTTTGGCGGTGGGGAAGCGGACGAACTGGGAGAATTCGTTGACGAGAGCGGCGAGAGTGGTGACCTCGCGTTGAATGAGCGCGGCGCATTCTCCGGCGATGGAGGAGAGTTCGGGATCGGTGGAGGCGGAGGGATCGTCTTTGCGGCGCTCAATGTGGCGGAGCAGGCGTTGCGCGGAGAGCTGAATGGGTGTGAGGGGATTCTTAATTTCGTGGGCGATGCGGCGGGCGACTTCCTGCCAGGCGGCGGCTTTCTGAGCGCGGAGGACGTCGGTGAGGTCGTCGAACACGACGACGAAGCCGGTGTTCGCGCGCTGCGTGCCGAGGGAGCTGACAGTGGCAGCGAGATGAAGGACGCGGCCGGAGACGACGACGTCGAGTTCGCGAGAAACCTGACCCATGCGAAGAGCGCGACGCATGAGCTGCTGGAGAGTGCGGTGGGCTTCGGCGCCGACAAGAGATTCGAGGGAGGGGATGACTTCTTTTTCGGAGCGTCCAAAGATGCGAAGGAGCGCGGGATTGGTGCGAAGGATGGAGCCGGAGTGGTCAAGGGAGATGACGCCCGCGGGAATGTTTTCGAGAACGGTTTCCATCAGCTGGCGGCGGCGCTCGAGTTCCTGAACGGCTTGTTGGAGGTTGCGGGTGAACTCGTCGATCTGGGCGCGGGAGTCGCGGAGCTGGGAGGTCATGAGGTTGAAGGAACGGACCAGCATGCCGAGTTCGTCCTGAACCTGATCGGGGACCTGATAGGCGAAGTTGCCAGCGGAGACTTCGCGGGTGCCTTCGGCGAGGGCCTGAATGGGCACGGTGACCTGTTTGGAAAGGAACAGAGCGAGCCAGGTGGCGGCGGAGAGAACGAGGACGGTGAAGAAGAAGAGGATGAGGAGCATCTGGCGCTTGAGAGCGCGGAGGTTCTGTTTGACGTCTTCGTACTCGCGGGTCTGGGTCTGAATGGTGCGCCAGCGGCTCAGGAAATCGTTGGCGGTGCGATAGCCGATGACGAGGGAACCGGTTTGATTTTTGTCGATGGGGGCGGGAATGCGGGTGGCGAAGAAGCTGTGGCCGTCGGCTTCCCAGAGTTCGACGCCGGAGGGAAGAGAATTGACGAGCTTGCCGGGAACGCCGAGCTGGTTGCAGGGATGGGCGAGGCGATCGTCGGGAGGATCGTCGCAGACGATGCCGCCACGCAGGAAATGGCCATCGGCATCCAATAACCAGACGGCATCGAGGCCAGAAGCGAGGGCGTGATCGAGGAAGAGTTGCGGGGGAAGGTTGACGTCGTGGAGAGCGGCTTCGCCCTGGGTACGCAGACGAGGAATGGAATTGCGGCCGAGATCGTTGAGGAGCTTCTGGGTTTCTTCGGTGGCGATTTCGAGGGGACGGGGGAACCAGCGGCCGAGGGTGCGATTGAGCAGCGAGTAGCTGACGAAGAACATGAAGATGACGGGGAGGAGCGAGACGGCCATGGCGCCGAGAACCATCTTGGTGCGGAAGCGGGCGCCGGGCTGCTGCTTGCTGCGGTCCATCCAGAGACGAATGATGCTGCGGGTGAGGATGAGTCCGAAGACCAGCAGGGCAGCGGTGATGAGAGAAGAAAGGGAGTAGAGGGTGATGACTTCCGGCCAGGAAGAAGGCTCGAGGGGGACGTCGAGGGAGCCCAGAGTGAAGACGGCGGCGAGGAGCAGAGTGAGGAAGATGCCGCCAAAGATGAGGCGCAGGCGCATTTTGGGATCGGAGGAAGAGGAGGAAGGGCTCATCGGGCACCTGCGATGGGAGCGAGGAGGAAGGGCCGGAGAGGACAGGTGGAGCAGATGGGAGAGCGGGCCATGCAGTGGTGCTTGGCGATGCGCACGATGAGGGCGTGGTATTCGTTGAAAAGTTGAGGATCGGCGGGAAGGCTGCGATGGAAGAGATCGCGGAGGTGGTCGTAGGATTCGGCGCCGGAAGCGAGTTGATGGCGAGAGAGGATGCGGCGGGTATAGGCGTCTATTACGAAGGAGGGGTAGCGGCCGGCGTAGAGGAGGATGCAGTCGGCGGTTTCCGGGCCGATGCCGTGAATGGCGAGGAGTTGCGGGCGAAGGGTTTCCAGGGGCGTGCGGAAAAGATGGTTGAGGGAGCCGTGGTGGTGCTCGCGTAAAAAGGTGACAAAAGCTTTGAGTTTGCGGGCCTTTTGGCGGAAATAGCCCGAAGAACGAATGAGGTTGGCGAGTTCGTCGAGGGGGATGGCTTCTATGGCGGCGGGGGTGAGCAGGCGATTGCGGCGAAGATTGCGGAGGGCGCGCTCGACGTTGAGCCAGGAAGTGTTCTGGGTCAGGATGGCGCCGACAATGACTTCGAAGCGAGTGCGGCCGGGCCACCAGGATTGAGGCCCGAAGGCGCGCAGCAGGGTATGGTAATAAGAAAGAAGGGCGGGAGAATGGGGGAGGGATGGCGCGGAGGAGGTTTTGCGAGATGCGCGTGGGGCGCGGCGACGGGTGAGTAGGGAAGGAAGTGGATGAGAAGACATCAAAGGAAATGTAGCGGTGGAGCGAGGGAGTGTCAACCGGAGTGGAAGGGCCGGGAAGAGATAGAGGGGAAGAGGGATGAGCGCGAGGGCTGTACGGTTGGGAGAGTGCTGTTCGGGTGTACAGGTATTAGCGATTTCACTACTAGGGTGCAAAAACGAAACGCGGCGGTACGAGGCGTTTGCTATGTTTGGCGATGAGTAGGGAACGTTAGGGAGTCCCGCGGATGTCGGTCCGTCTAGGTGAGATTTTACTCAAAGAAAGCCTGATCACGCAGGATCAGCTGGATAAGGCGCTGGAGTTTCAGAAATCGAACGGCGGAAAACTGGGCAGCTGCCTGACGAAGATGGGGTACATCACGGACGACGACATCACGGGTGTGCTGTCGCGGCAGTATGGCGTTCCGTCGATCAATTTGAAGTATTACGAGATTGATCCGAATGTGATCAAGCTGATCCCGCAGGACACGGCGTTGCGATACCAGGTGGTGCCGCTGTCGAGGGTAGGGTCAGTGCTGACGATCGCGATGACGGACCCGACGAACGTCTTCGCGATGGACGACATCAAGTTTATGACCGGCTTCAATGTGGAGCCGGTGGTGGCGTCGGAATCGGCGATCGTGGAGGCGATTGCGCGGTTTTACGGCGGCGGGCACGCGAGCCACGAAGAGCTGAGCAACTTGATGAAGGACCTGGTGGACGAGGACCAGGAGCTGGAACTGGCGGCGGATGAGCAGGAGATGGACGCCGCGACGCTGGAGAAGGCGGCGGAAGAAGCGCCAATCATCAAGCTGGTGAACCTGATTCTGACGGATTCGGTGAAGCGAGGGGCGAGCGATATTCACGTAGAGCCGTACGAGACGGAGATGCGGGTGCGGTTCCGGGTGGACGGGGTGCTGCAGACGGTGATGAGCCCGCCGATGAAATTGCGGGATGCGATCACCAGCCGCATGAAGATCATGGCGAAGCTGGACATTGCGGAGAAGCGGTTGCCGCAAGACGGACGCATCATGATCAAGTACAAGGCGGACGGAAAGAAGAAGGAGCTGGATTTTCGCGTATCGACGGTGCCAACGCTGTACGGCGAAAAGATCGTGCTGCGGTTGCTGGACAAAGAGAACCTGCGGCTGGACATGACCAAGCTGGGGTTCGAGCCGGAATCGCTGGTGAAGTTCGAGAGAAACATTTTGAAGCCGTACGGGATGGTGCTGGTGACGGGGCCGACGGGATCGGGGAAGACGAACACGCTGTATTCCTCGGTGGCGCGGCTGAACCAGGTGGATACGAACATCATGACCGCGGAAGACCCGGTGGAATTCCAGTTGGCGGGAATCAACCAGGTGCAGATGAAGGAGCAGATCGGGCTGAACTTCGCGGCGGCACTGCGAGCGTTTTTGCGGCAAGACCCGAACATCATTCTGGTGGGAGAGATTCGCGACTTTGAAACGGCGGAAATCGGGGTAAAGGCGGCGTTGACGGGACACCTGGTGCTGTCCACGCTGCACACGAACGATGCGCCGTCGACGATCAGCCGGTTGATGAACATGGGAATTGAGCCGTTCCTGGTGGCGACGTCGGTGAACCTGATTTGCGCGCAGCGGTTGGTGCGACGGATTTGCGTGAACTGCAAGGAAGAGCTGGAGATTCCGCAGCAGGCGTTGATCGATGCGGGATTCACGCCGGAAGAGTTGAAGACGACGAAGATTTATCACGGGAAGGGCTGTTCGACGTGCAACAAGGGCGGGTACAAGGGACGGACGGGTTTGTACGAAGTGATGGAGATCAACGACGAGTTGCGGGAGCTTATCCTGGTCGGAGCTTCGGCACTGGAGTTGAAGAAGAAAGCGATTGAGCAGGGAATGATCACGTTGCGGCGAAGCGGATTGATCAAGGCGGCGTTGGGGATGACGACATTGGAAGAAGTGCTGCGGGAGACGGTGCTGTAGGGAGAGGACGGGAATATGGCCGGAATTACACTGAGCGAATTGCTGAAGAAGATGATCGAGATGGGCGGAAGCGACCTGCACATCACGACGAACAGCGCGCCGCGGGTGCGGGTGCATGGCAGATTGCGTCCGCTGGACATGCCGCCGTTGACGGCAGCGGACACGAAATCGCTGGCGTACAGCGTGCTGACGGATTCGCAGAAGCATCGGTTCGAAGAGAACCTGGAGCTGGACTTCTCGTTCGGGTTGAAGAACCTGGCGCGGTTCCGCGGCAACGTGTTTAATCAGCGCGGCGCGGTGGGAGCGGTGTTCCGTACCATTCCGTGGGAAATCAAGGGATTCGACGCGCTGGGACTGCCGCCGGTGGTGCGGGGATTGTGCGACAAGCCGCGCGGGCTGGTGCTGGTGACGGGGCCAACGGGTTCGGGGAAATCGACGACGCTGGCGGCGATGCTGGACAAGATCAACGCCGAGCGCGAAGAGCACATGATCACGATCGAAGACCCGATCGAATTTTTGCACAATCACAAGAAGTGTCTGGTGAACCAGCGAGAGGTGCATGCGGATACGCACTCGTTTGCGAATTCGCTGCGCGCGGCATTGCGCGAAGACCCGGACGTGGTGCTGATCGGCGAGATGCGCGACCTGGAAACGATTGAATCGGCGCTGCGTATTGCGGAAACGGGCCACTTGACGTTCGCCACGCTGCACACGAACTCGGCGGCTTCGACGATCAACCGTATTATCGACGTGTTTCCGTCGCACCAGCAGCCGCAGATTCGGGCGCAGCTTTCGATGGTGATGGAAGGGATTCTTTGCCAGGCGCTGCTGCCGCGGTCGGACGGACGGGGCCGGGTGATGGTGATGGAAGTATTGATACCAACGCCGGCCATCCGCAACCTGGTACGCGAAGACAAGATTCACCAGATTTATTCGGCGATGCAGACGGGCACGGGAACGACGGGTATGCAGACGTTCAACCAGGGATTGGCGAACGCGTATTTCGCGAAGCTGATCACGCTGGATATGGCGCTGTCGCGGTCGTCGAATCCGGACGAGCTGCAGGACATGATCAATCGCGGAGTAGCGATGGCGCCGACGGCGGGCAAGACGGGTCCGCGGAACGCCTGCGCCGGCGTCGAAGCACTAACGGATTTGGAGTACGGGGATAGTCAGGGGATCAGGCAGGAAGAGATTACGGCTGAGGAGGAATCACCATGCCGGTGTTCACATATCAGGGCACGAATCGCGCGGGTGCGAGCGTCACGGGCGAAATGTCGGCGAACAACAAGACGGAGCTGCAGAGCCTGTTGAGGCGGCAGCAGATCACGCCTACGAAGATGTCGGAGAAGGGCAAAGAGTTCAACCTGCCGACATTTGGCGGGGGCGTGAAGTCGAAAGAGTTGGCGATCTTCACGCGGCAGTTCTCGGTGATGATCGACGCGGGCTTGCCGCTGGTGCAGTGTCTGGAAATTCTGGCGAGCCAGCAGGAGAACAAGACGTTCCAGAAGGTGCTGACCGGGACGCGGAGCGCGGTGGAAGGCGGCAGCACGCTTTCGGCAGCAATGAAGCAGTATCCGAAGGTGTTCGATCCGCTGTACTCGAACATGGTGGAAGCGGGAGAGACGGGCGGTATTTTGGACACGATTCTGCAACGGCTTTCGGCGTACATCGAAAAGAACGTGAAATTGAAGGCGGCGGTGAAGTCGGCATTGATTTATCCGGTGGGCGTGTTGTCGATCGCGGTGGGCGTGATCGTGTTGCTGTTGTGGAAGGTGGTGCCGATTTTCGCGACGTTGTTCGCGGGGTTGGGCGTGGACCTGCCGTTGCCGACGAAGATCGTGATCGGGGCCAGCCACTTTGTGGGCAGCATCTTCGGTTTGCTGATCGCGGTGGGCGTGGTGGCGGCGATTTTTGGTTTGAAGGTGTGGTACGGGACGTCGCAAGGACGGTTCGCGATCGACTCGACGATTCTGCGGCTGCCGATTCTGGGAATTCTGATGAGGAAGATCGCGGTGGCGCGGTTTACGAGAACGCTGGGAACGCTGATCTCCAGCGGCGTGCCCATCCTGGAAGGACTGGATATTACGGCGAAGACGTCCGGCAACGCGGTGGTGGAGCGGGCGCTGTTCGCGGTGAGGAAAGCGCTGGAAGAAGGCAAATCGCTGACCGAACCATTGAAGGAATCGAATGTGTTTCCGGGCATGGTGACGCAGATGATCGCGGTCGGCGAACAGACGGGCGCGATGGACGCGATGTTGCAGAAGATGGCGGATTTTTACGAGGACGAAGTGGACGCGGCGGTGAAGGACCTGTTGACGGCGTTGGAACCGATCATGATCGTGTTCTTGGGCGTGGTGGTCGGCGGCGTGGTTATTTCGATGTACTTGCCGCTGTTCACCCTGATCGGAAAACTGAGCGGCAAGTCGTAAGAGGCGTGGATTGACAGATTGGAAATGGAGGGCAGGTGAACGACGCCGGTCCTCCATTTTGTCTTTACGATGAGATCGGCAGGGATCCCGAGACAAGAGATGGAACGAACGCGCAACCGCGGGGAGTGGCTGGAGTGGTTGACGCGCGTGCGATTGCTGATGATCGCGCTGATTCTGGCGGTCGGAGTGGTGTGGCCGCAGTACATACCGGCGGCAGCGACGCCGCGATTTTTCCTGCCTATCGTAATTCTGTGGATCACGATCAGCATCCTGCAATTGATCCTGGTGCGGCTGCTGCCGAACGTGGGGTGGATGGGCGGGCTACAGGTGTTCATCGACGTGGTGATGATCACCGGGATTGTGTATGCGACGGGACTGCAGGACAGCTACTTTGTGTCGTTGTACCTGCTGATCATCATCGTGGCCAGCATTTTGATGGGGAGAGCGGGGGCGTTCGGGACGGCGATTTTTTGCCTGGCGTCGATTGGAGCGATGACGGCGCTGGCGTATTACGGGAAGATACCGCGGACGTTTGTGGCGACGCCGACACCGGACGGACTGAGCGTCTGGTTTCGAAGCAACTCGATGGCATTTCTGGCGGTGGCGTATCTGGCGAGCCAGTTGTCGCAATCGCTGCGGCGGAAGAGCATCGAACTGGAGCAGAAGCGGGAAGAGTTGCTGGAGTTGCAGGACTTCACGGCGGACATCATTCATTCGATGCGCGGCGGGTTGGTAACGACGGACCTGGAAGGGCGAGTGATTCTGCTGAACAAGACGGGGGAAGAGATTCTGGGACGGTCCTTCGGGGAATTGCGGGGGAAGGAATTGCGGACGGTGAGCGAGGATTTTTGGATCGGGGACCGGTCGACGCTGCCGGAGAAGTTGTCGTTGCGGCGGGAAATTGAAGTGCAGACGCCGGCGGGACAGCGCCGAGTGATCGGGATATCGGTATCGCCGCTGCGGACCAGGGACGCGGCGAAGAGCGGGTACGTCTACAACTTCCAGGATTTGACGGAACTGCGGCGGCTGGAAACGGAAGTGGCGACGAAGGAACGGATGGCGGCGGTGGGACGATTGTCGGCGGCGATTGCGCACGAGATACGGCAACCGCTTACGGCCATGGCGGGGGCGGTGAAACAACTGGGTCGATTGGTGCCGCTGGGAGACGACGAAAAGAACCTGGTGAATATTGTGGGACGGGAGTCGGAGCGGCTGAATCACATTATTACGGACTTTTTGAATTACTCGCGGGAGAAGTCGTACGCGTTTCAGGAAGCGGATGTGCGATCGCTGCTGGATGAGACGTTGCTGCTGATGGAGCAGAAACCGGAAGTGGCGCAGCGGTACCACATTGTGCGGACGTTCAACGGGAATCCGGCGCCGGCGAAGGTGGATTCGAACAAGATGCGGCAGGTGTTCTGGAACTTGTGCGACAACGCGCTGCGGGCCATGCCAGATGGCGGAACGCTGACGGTGGGGATTGAGGCGGTGTCGCCGTGGCTGCGCATCAGCTTCCGGGATACGGGGATTGGGTTGGACGCGCAGGAGCGCACGAAGATTTTCGAGCCGTTGCAATCGAATTTCGAAGGCGGAACGGGGCTGGGGCTGGCGATCGTGTACCAGATCGTGCAGGCGCACAACGGGCGGATTACGGTGATCAGCGAAAAAGAAAAAGGGGCGGAGTTCGTGGTGGAACTGCCACGAATGGAGTGAGGGGAAATGCAAGCGACCAAAGTAGCGGCGAAAGAAACCGGGAAAGAAGTGGCGCACATTCTCGTGGTCGATGATGAGAAGTCGATCTGCGAGTTGCTGGAGATTACCTTCCGCAAAGAAGGGCACCGCGTGGAAGTGGCGCACAGCGTGGAAGCGGCGCGGCGGAAGCTGGAAAGTTCGCTGTATGACATCGTGATATCGGATGTGCGGATGCCGGGGGAAGGCGGAGTGGAGCTGCTGCGGTACACGAAGGAAGTGGCGCCGGATTCGTATTTTGTGCTGATCACGGGGGTGCCGACGCTGGAGACGGCGATTGCGGCGGCGAACGAGGGAGCGAACCGGTACGTCATCAAGGATCACGATCTGGTGGATCAGTTGCGGGTGGCGGTGCAGGAAGTCTCCGAGAATCTGAAGTGGAAGAAAGAGGCGGGATATTTACGGAGAGAGCTGCGGCGGCTGACGGGGCTGGACAACATTATCGGGCAGAGTCCGAAGATGAAGGCGATCTTCGACATGATCCAGACGGTGGCTCCGCAGAGCAGCCGCGTGCTGATTACGGGAGAAAGTGGAACGGGAAAAGAGCTGGTGGCGCGGGCGATTCACGAGAATAGTTCGCGGTCGTCGGCGCCGTTTATTACGATCAACTGCGGAGCGTTTCCGGAGACGCTGCTGGAATCGGAACTGTTCGGGTACACCAAGGGCGCGTTCACAGGAGCGAATGAGAACCGGCGGGGACTGTTCCAGGCGGCGCATGGCGGAACGCTGTTTATGGATGAGATCGGGAACATGGAACAGACCATGCAGGTGAAGCTGTACCGCGTGCTGCAAGAGGGGAAGGTCAGGCCGCTGGGAAGCACGGAAGAGATCGACGTGGATGTGCGAGTGATTGCGGCGACGAACAAAGACCTGGAGAAGGCGATTGTGGACGGGGAGTTCCGCGAGGATTTGTTTTACCGGTTGAGCGTGATTCCGATGCACGTGCCGGCGCTGCGGGAACGGCGCGAGGATATACCGCTGCTGGCGCGGCACTTCCTGGAGAAATTCCGGAAGTCGATGGAAAAGGCGATTGAAGCGATTTCGCCGCAGGCGATGAGTCGGATGGAATGCTACGACTGGCCGGGAAATGTGCGGGAGCTGGAGAACACGATCGAGCGGGCGGTGGCGCTGGAGAGCGGGCCGGAGATTTCGGCGGCGGTGCTGCCGGAGCGCATTGCGAATGCGGGGAAAACGGCGACGGTGGTGGTGTCGAACGGGGCAGAGGCGGAGATCCCGTCGGAAGGATTGGATTTTGAAGCGGTGATTGCGCAGACGGAGAAGCGGTATCTGGAAGCGGCGCTGGAGAAGGCGGAAGGGAACCGCACGCAAGCGGCGGAGTTGCTGAAGATCAGCTACCGGTCGTTCCGGCACTTCGCAAAGAAGCACAACATATAAGGATGGGCAGGGCCACGGGACCGGCAGAAGGGGCAGGAGCGCGCCGGGAGGACAGGAGAGGTGCGTCCGGAGGGTCAGATAAAGGGGATTTCGCTGGGGTAAAAGAAAACTGACGGTTTGCGGCGGCGAAAGGTGACAAAAAACGTCAGAAGCAAGTAGGGGCGGCGGGGGGTGAAAGAAGGGTGGCAGGAAGGGCGGATGGTTGGGGTAGTAAAAGCTTGTAAATCAGCTAGTTAAGGGAATATAGTACGAGGGTACCGCGAATACTGGGAGTGGCAGCGGGGATGCAGTATGGTAGGCGTGCTCTGGCACATAAAACACTCTCTCAAGGAGCTTTCATGAAGAAGCAAAAGGGTTTCTCTCTTATCGAACTGCTGATCGTCGTGGCGATCATTCTGATCATCGCGGCCATCGCAATCCCGAACCTCATGCGTTCGCGCATGGCGGCCAACGAGTCTTCGGCTGTCGGTTCGATCCGTACGATCAACACCGCGGAAGTGACGTATGCGGCTTCGTTCCCTGACACCGGTTATGCAGCGACGTTGACGAACCTCGGCGGCACGGTGGCGGCTTGCGCGCCCCCGGCAGTGGCCACGATCGCAGCGGCTTGCTTGATCGACCAGACGTTGAGCGTGACCCAGGCGAAGTCGGGCTACCAGTTTGCGGCAGTCGGCGCGGCGAGCGCTGGTTCGACCGTGAACAACCTGTACACCGCGACCGCGATTCCTCTGACGGTTGGCGGCACCGGTAACCGTGGCTTCTACTCGGATCAGTCGGGCGTCATCCGCTACACCCTGAACGGTGTGGCACCGACGAACGCCAGCTCCCCGTTGCAGTAAGACGAGGAGTGGAAAGAATTGCGGAGAGGGGGAGCCGAGAGGCTCCCCCTTTTTGCGTTCAGGGGAGGGGTTGGAAGGGCGGAGGGAAGGGGTAGGGGTCATTTCGAGTTTGGAAGTAATCGTGCAGCTAGTACGTGGGTAACGTCATACAAAGCGAGCCAGAAGAGACGGAAAGCTTCGGGCGAAACGGGACGGGGAACTCCGATGAACCGCAAAGCACGTGACCAGGGCGTGTGGACAGGAAGGCGACTCGGGAACGAGGCCAACGGGTTCTCGATTATCGAGTTGCTGGTGGTAGTGGCGATCATCTTGATAATCGCGGCGATTGCGATACCGAACCTGTTGAAGTCGCGGATTTCGGCGAACGAAGCGGGGGCGGCGGAATCGGTAAGGACGCTGATCACGGGCGAGACGACGTATGCGGCGGCGTGCCCGGACATTGGCTATTCGGCGACGATCCAGGAATTGAACACGGGAGCGATCTGCGCGGGCGGGAAAAACATTATCGATGATGTGCTAGGAGCTTCTGACCCGTCGTTCAAGAGCGGGTACAAGTTCACGTATAACCCGGTGGCCAGCGGGGGGTCGAACACGGGATTTACGGTGGTGGGAGCGCCCCAGGCATTGGGGATGACGGGGAACCGGGGATTCTTCGCGGATCAGACGGGAGTGATCCGGTATACGTTGGATGGGACGGCGCCTACGCCGACTAGCTCGGCGCTGTGACGGAAAGCCGATAGCTGATAGCCAATAGCCGATAGCTTAAAAGCAAGGCGAGGGGGCAGTTTGGTTTGATGTAAGACCCACGTTCAGCTTGGCGCTTTTGGGGGAGTCTGAACGAGGAACACGCGGGTGTGCGAGTAATCGTAGGTTACGCGGAAGCGCTTCAGGACGTCGCAGCCAATAATGCCGTCAACTTGAGGATCATCCAGCACTCCGGCGCCGTTCAGGCTGAAGATGGCCAGCGGGCTTTCGATTAGGACTGGTCCCAGGCGAAGCGACGGAAGGTAAGCCGCCTGGAGTTTCATCGTTCCGCCTACCGCTTCTACATCGGGCAGATCGAAGCGGTTTTCAATGCGCAGCAGCTCCGGATGGCGTGCCAGGAAGGGCTTGCTGAACACAATTGCGCCAACCAGGCCACTGTCGAGAACGAAAGAGCCGGTGATGGTGGAGTGGTTTGGAAGAGCAACGTCGGCTCGAATCATGGGAACGTTGTCTCGAAGGGTGAAGGCAATCTCTTTGTCCGCTGACGAAGGCGAGAAGGAACCGGGCGCAAAGAACCGAACCACCTGGGCGGCATAATCCACCTGGACAATTTGATTGGCAAAGGCGTTGACGCTGAGAATGCCTGCGGTTGGATGGCCTGCCTGCCGCTGGATGTAGTCCACGGAGAGGACGGCGACCTGCTGGTTTTTGAGCAGGATTCCGGGTACACCTAGCGTCACTCCTTGAGCGGTGCTCATCATCGCATCTCCGCCACGCCCCGGACCGCCGGACGGCACGGCGTTCGTTGCCTCGATGTTTAATTTCTTAGCTAGTTCCGGCGAGATGACGGAATAGGATGCTCCGGTGTCCAAGACAAACGGCAGAGGATCCGAACCATTCACGGTGGTCTGGAGGTAGACGAGTCCGTTGACCAGTTCGAAAGGTACTGACGTTGGCTCTGCGGCCAGACAGAGATCGGTGCAAAGAAATGCTGCCAGGAGGAGCCATCGGGAGAGGGCCATTGGGACTTTTTCTCGTAGCTATACGTTCGTGTATATAAGATTCCGCTCTGCGAATCTCAGCGGGATCGGTGCAGGCACAGCGTAGGGGAGGTCATGGGACTGAACATAAGAAGGCGCGAAAGGATGGGCCACCGCCCGGGGCGGTGATTTTAGGTGGTGGCAGGGTGAGGGAAACGTAACCCCAAGACCCAGGTTCGCTACGCGAACGCTGGGGCACCCGGGCATTTTAGGTGGTGGCAGGGCGAGGGAAAGGCAACCCCAAGACCCAGGTTCGCTGCGCGAACGCTGGGGCACCCGGGGCAGTGATTTTAGGTGGTGGCAGGGTGAGGGAAAGGCAACCCCAAGACCCAGGTTCGCTGCTCGAACGCTGGGGTACCTGGGGTGGTGATTTGGACCCGGGGCGGTGATTTTAGGTTGGAGTAAGGAAGGACCCAAAACACAGGTTCGCAGTAATTGAGGTTGGGGTAGCGCAGGGGGTAAGCAACCCAGAGTCGTGCTAGGGCATGACATCCATCGATAAGGCGCAGGGTGATTGCCCGGCGTAGAAGGACCAACTGCTCCATGGCCAGTCCTTGGGATGGGCGACGAGTTGGCGATCGACCGGATTGGTATGCATGTAATGAAGCTTCTCGTTGAATTTCGGTTTGCTATACACATTGAAATCATAAAAGCGGGCTTGCCAGAAGGGTTGAGCCTCGTACCGAACTTCGGGAAATTGAGGCGGTGATTGTATTGGATGATCGCTGCGGAGTTCGTGGCGGACTCTGATCTTGAGGTTGTGCAAGATTAGGGATGGGGTGTGTTGTTGCGGTTCGCTGATTAACAGGTGGACATGCTCGGGCATAACAACATAGCCGAAGAGAAGAAAAGCCATTTCGGCACGAAGTTTCGAGAGTTCGGAGACGATGACGTCGCGGGCGCGGTTGGTGTCGAGGAAGGGTAGGCGGTGGTAACAACTGAAGGTGATGAAGTGGAGATGGCCTTGACCGTAGAACCGTTTTAAGCCCGAAGGCATGTAATGAATACCAATACGTATATGTACGGAGTAATACTCTACGACTGGAGTCGTGTCAAGGCGGATTTGTTCGATCCTAGAGGGACCGTAACCCCAAGACCCAGGTTCGCTGCGCGAACGCTGGGGCACCCGGGGCGGTGATTTTAGATGGTGGTAGGGCAAGGGAAAGGCAACCCCAAGACCCAGGTTCGCTGCGCGAACGCTGGGGCACCCGGGGCGGTGATTTTAGATGGTGGTAGGGCAAGGGAAAGGCAACCCCAAGACCTAGGTTCGCTGCGCGAACGCTGGGGTACCCGGGGCGGTGATTTTAGGTGTTGGTAGCCCAAGGGAAAGGCAGCCCCAAGACCCAGGTTCGCTGCGCGAACGCTGGGGCACCCGGGGCGGTGATTTTAGATGGTGGTAGGGCAAGGGAAAGGCAACCCCAAGACCCAGGTTCGCTGCGCGAACGCTGGGGCACCCGGGGCGGTGATTTTAGGTGTTGGTAGCGCAAGGGAAAGGCAACCCCAAGCACCCGGGGCGGTGATCTGAGGTGGTGGTAGGGCAAAGAGGGGCGAGGGATTAACGAGAATTAGGGGGAGAGGCGTTTCAGGGCGGACTGGGCTTCGGAGTTGGCGGGGTCGGTGTCGAGGGCGGTTTGGTAGTGCTTGCGGGCTTCCGCGAGATTTCCCTGGTGTTCTAAGACACGAGCCAATTTGAGTTGGGTGGGACCGTCGAAGGGATATTCGTCGGCCATGGAGCGGAGCATGGGGAGGGCGTCGGCGTAGCGGCCTTGCTGGATGAGGAGATCGACGAGGCTCTGCTGGGCGATGAGGGAGTGGAAGAGTTCGAGGGAGCGGCGATATTCGGCTTCGGCGGCGGCGTATTGGCCGCGCTCGGCGAGTTCCTGAGCGAGGAAGAGGTGAGCGTTGCCGTTAAGGGAGCCGACCTTGACGGCGAGATGGAATTGTTCGAGGGCGGCGTCGGGCTGGCCCATTTTTTTGAGGAGGCGGCCGTAGTTGTAGTGAGGATCGGTCCAGTCGGGGCGAGCGGCAATGGCGCGCTGGAAGAGCGTGGCGGCTTCGGGGAAGCGATCTTCTTCCATGTAGAGGCAGGCGAGGGCGTTGAGGACGTTGGCGCTGTCGGGCTTGAGCTGGAGTGCGCGGAGGAGATGGGTTTCGGCGCCGGCGTAGTTGTGGGCAACGTAGTCGTCGATGCCCAGGTTCATGTGCATGACGTAGGAGTCTTCGTCGGTCTGGAGAGTGGTGGCGTAGAGGATGTGGTCGTCGTGCCAAATTTCGTTGCGGGTCCAGATTTTGAAGGAGCAGGAGAAGACAAGGGCGGCGGCGAGCAGGCCGGCGGCGGCGCGGAAGAGAGGGCCGGTGGTGGGTTGGGAGCCGTAGCGGTCCCAGAGCGATTTGAAGAGCACGGCGAGGAGCCAGCAGAAACCCACGGAGGGCAGATAGAGGTAGCGTTCAGTGAGGACGTTGGCGGCCATCCAGCGAGCATTGAGAACGGGCGCGAGGGTGAAGCCGATCCAGAGGACGGAGAAGGCGAGGTCGGGTCGAGAGCGCCAGGTGCGAGCGACGAAGACCAGGCAAGCGACAAAGATGGCGATGCCGAGGAGGACGGCGGGTTCGAAAGAGCGAGAGGCTTTTGTGGAAGACGTGGAAGGCGGAGAGGCGCGCGGGCCAGAAGAGGAGGCGGGTGTAGGTGGAGATCAGCGCAAAGGCGGAGTAGATCATCTGCGGGAAGGTGACGCCGGGATGTTGGAGGACGGGAGCGAGCTTGCCAAAGCGGGCGCGACGGAAGATGAGATAAGTGAGGCCAACGGCGGCGAAGGGGAGATAGCGGCGAATGCGAGTGGAGAGGGAGGCATCGTCGCGGCGGAGGAAATGTTCGAAGAAGGCGAGGAGCGGAGCGAGGAGGAGGGCTGGCTCCTTGGCAAGAATGGCGAAGAAGAAGCACACGGCGGCGAGGAGGCGATTGCGAATCGCGGGGCTGCGGGCGTAGAGGATGAAGGCAACGAGGCAGAGCAGGGTGGCTTCCAGATCAGGGACGGCAGCGACCCAATCGACGGTTTCTGTGTGGACGGGATGAAGAGCGAAGAGGGCGGCGGCGAGGATCGCGGTGGGGGTGTTGTGGAAGAGGGATTTGGTGGCGTAGTAGAGGGCGACAACGACGAGAGCGTTGAGGAGAATGTTGAAGAGGTGGAAGCCGAAGGGGAGGCTGCCGAACAGTTGCCACAGGATGAAGTAGGTGAAGGTCATGAGCGGGCGGTAGTAGTTGGAGGTGCCTGCATCGCCCATGAAGGACCAGACGGTGGTGGAGAAGATTTGCGGGAGATAGCGCCAGCTTTTGACGTAAGGATTGGCGAGGATCTGGAGCTCGTCGTCGTAAACGAAGGCGTTGAACAGGGAGTTGGCGTAGAGGGCGATGCTGAGGATAAAGAGGGAGGCAACGGCGACGGAGTTGAGGCGGGCCGCGGAGGGGGACTCTGGTGCGGTAGCGGTGGAGAATCAGGCATGAAATCAGTGTAGGGGCAGGGCGTGGGAATTGCGCGATGGGGCGGGGCGGGCTTTGCTCAATGACATAATGGGCGAGGGAACGTAGAGTGAGGGAATGAAGAGACGAGTGCGAGCGTGGATGTTGGTGATGGCGATGGTGGGATGCGCGGCGGTGGGCTTTGGGGGCGCGTTTGCGGCGACGGAGACGGGGTTGGTGCCGGAGTTGGTGAAGAAGATGGAGGCGCGGTACCGGCAGGCGCGGACGCTGCGGGCGACGTTTCTGGAAACGTACCGGGAGAACGGGAAAGTGGTGCGGAACGCGGCGGGTACGGCGATGTTCCGCAAACCGGGACAAATGCGGTGGGAGTATGAGAGTCCGGAGAAGAATCTGTTTCTGGTGGATGGGAAGTACGCGTGGTTTTATACGCCGGCGGACCGCACGGCGACGAAGATGCCGGCACGGCAGGATGAGGATGTGAGGAGCCTGTTTGCGCTGCTGGCGGGAGAGATGAAGGTGTCGCGGGTGTGCAAGTCGGTGCAGGCGGATGGGGCGGAGGGTGAGGAGCAAGTGTTCACGTGCGAGCGGAAGCCGGAAGAGGGAGAGGGGAAGGTGCGGTTTGGGGTGCTGGCGGACGGGGAGTTGGCGCGGATTGTGGTGGATGGAGCGGGCAGCGTGGAGACGGAATTTCGCTTCCAACAATGGGAGTTTGGACCGGAGCTGAAGGCGGGGCTGTTTCAGTTTGAGGCACCGCCGGGGGTGGTGATTGTGGATGGGTTGCTATCGAGTGGGGATGGGGGGCGTCCTAAATAGAGACAGCCAATAGCTGATAGCCGATAGCTGATAGCTTGGAAAGGATAACCCCGAGAGTCGCGTCGCGTTAGGAGGGGCAGCGGGGCCGTGATTCGTAAGGTGGAGGGGCTAAGTGGCAGTAGGCAGAAGAGTTGGAGAATGAGGTAAACTGTCGGGTATGGGCGAATTTGTTTGTCGAGTGGCTGACGCCAATGGGAGGGTGTTCTCTCATGTGGAGGCGGCCGGAACGCTGGAAGAGGCGCGACAGAAGTTGTCGGACCGCGGGCTTTATGTGTATTCGGTGGAATCGCGGAGCAGCCTGGTCAGCGGGTTTTTCGGGCTAAGGAAGCAGCGGCAGATTGGCGGGAACGACTTCCTGATTCTGAATCAACAGTTCAACACACTGATCAAAGCCGGTTTGCCGATTCTGCGGGCGCTGGATTTGCTGGCGACGCGAGCGACGGCGCCGAAGCTGAGGCCGGTGCTGACGCAAATTCGGGACCGAGTGCGGGAAGGGAAGTCGCTGTCGGAAGCGGTGGACGAAGCGGGAGTGTTTTCGAAGGTGTACGCGACGGCGATCATGGCGGGAGAGAAGAGCGGAAACCTGCCGGGAGTGCTGGATTATTACATCGCGTATCAAAAGGTAAGCACGGGAGTACAGAAGAAGATTCTGGCGAGTCTGGTGTATCCGACGTTGCTGGTGGTGGTGGCGTCAATCATCGTGACGTACCTGGTGACGGCGGTGGTGCCGAAATTCGCGATGCTGTACAAGGATTTGGGAGTGGACCTGCCGGGTCCGACGAAATTGCTGGTGACGATCACGGTGGATTACCGGTGGTACATCATCGGGGGGATCGCGACGGTGTTGCTGCTGATTTTCGGAACTTTTGTGTGGTCGCGAAGCGAAGAAGGCGGGGTCGCGTTTGACCGGATGAAGTTCAAGTTGCCGGTGATCGGGGAGACACTGCTGAAGTTTCAGGTGTCGCAATTTTGCAGGACGCTGGCAACGCTGCTGACCGGAGGAACGCCGCTGGTGGCGGCGCTGGCGACGGCGTCGGAATCGATTTCGAGCCGGTTGGTGCGGGGAACGGTTGGGGATGCGACGCAGATGGTGCGCGAGGGAGAATCGCTGCACGGGGCGCTGTCCGCGAGCAAGGTGATGCCGGACATGGCGCTGGACATGATTGAAGTGGGGGAGTCGAGCGGAGCGCTGGCGCCAATGCTGAACAGCGTGGCGGAATTCTATGAAGAAGAGGTGGGCCTGAAGTTGGGGGCGTTGGTGGCGCTGATCGAGCCGCTGATTCTGGTGTTCATGGGGCTGCTGGTGGCGTTCATCCTGATTTCACTTTATTTGCCTATATTCTCCTTTTCCATCTCGGGCACGGGAAAGTAGACAACAGGACTATTTATGGCGACCACGGATTCAAAAGTACATGAAGCGCCGGTGCTGCCGGGCGGCACAGACGCGAAGCAGGAGCGCGAGCAGGCGCAGAAGCTGGCGGAGCGTTACCGCTGCAAGTTCGTCGATTTGATGGAACAGCGGATCGACCCGGAACTGTTTCGAACGATACCCGCGGACCTGATGTTCCGGTACAACTTTGTGCCGCTGACGATCCAGGACAACACGTTGGTGATCGCGGTAGCCGACCCGGGGCAAGTGCTGCTGAGCGACGAATTGCCGCTGCTACTGGGGAAGAAACTGTCCATCCGAGTGGCGACGCCGCGTCAGATTGGGGATTTGCTGAAGCGGACGGAGCAATCGCAGCGCGTGCTGGAGCAGGCGACAGAAGCGTTCACGCTGCAGGTGGCGAAGGAAGACGAAGACGGGGACGAAACGATTTCGGGAGACCGGCTGACGCGGGATACGACGGTCAGCCCGGTGGTGCGACTGGTGGAGACGGTGATCTTCACAGCGCTGGAGAGACGAGCAAGCGATATACACATTGAGGCGCGGGACGGAGAAGTGGCGGTGAAGTACCGGATTGACGGCGTGCTGCAGCACGCGATGACGCCGATCGCGAAGGAGTGGCACTCGACGGTACTTTCGCGCATCAAGGTGCTGAGCGAGTTGGATATTGCGGAACGACGCGTACCGCAAGACGGACGCTTCCGCGTGAAGTACAAGGGGCGGTACATCGACTTGCGCGTGTCGATTATTCCGGCGAGCCACGGCGAGGACGCGGTGTTGCGCGTATTGGACAAGGAAACGCTTTCGGAAAAGTTCCAGAGCTTGAGTCTGGACGTGGTGGGATTTTCGCCGGAAGAGACGCGGCGGTTCCGGAGATATATTCGCGAGCCGTACGGGATGGTGCTGGTAACAGGGCCGACGGGATCGGGGAAGACGACGACGCTGTACGCGGCGATCAATGAGATCAAGACAGACGAAGACAAGATCGTAACGATTGAGGACCCGGTCGAGTATCAATTGAAAGGCATTACACAGATCCCGGTGAACGAGAAGAAGGGGTTGACGTTTGCGAGAGGGTTGCGGTCGATCTTGCGGCATGACCCGGACAAGATCATGGTCGGCGAAATCCGCGATAACGAAACGGCGCAGATCGCGATCCAGTCGGCGCTGACGGGGCACCTGGTGTTCACGACGGTACACGCGAACAACGTGACAGACGTGATCGGGCGATTCATCAACATGGGAGTGGAGCCGTATAACTTTGTGTCGGCGCTGAACTGCATCTTGGCGCAACGGCTGGTGCGGTTGATCTGCGATAACTGCAAGAGGCCGAAGAAGTACACGGCGACGGAATTGAAAGAGGCAGGCCTGGTGCCGGGGCAGTGGGAAGATTTCGTGTTCGCGGAAGGCGCGGGATGCCTGGAGTGCTCGGGAACGGGCTATCACGGGCGGACGGCGATCTGCGAATTGCTGGACTTGACGGACCACATTCGAGAGATGATTGTGGACCGGAGACCGACGTCGGAAATCAAGCGAGCGGCGATTCAGGAAGGTATGATTACGCTGCGGGACAGCGGTTTGGGGAAGATTCGCGCGGGGCTGACGACGTTGAAGGAAATCAACAAGGTGACGTTCGTTGACTAAGACGGCGACATTGTCGGACGGGCTGCTGAGCAGCGGTCTGGGCAGAAAACTGACCAGATGGCTGGAAGGGACACCGCATCCACCGATCGCGCTGGAGATTTCCGCGGAGCAGGTGGCGGGAGTGCGATTCCACCGGCACGGATCGGTTGCGGAACACACCAGTTCGGCGCTGCCGGCAGGAGCGCTGGCGCCGTCGGCGATCGAGTCCAATTTAGTTAATGCGGCAGCAGTGAAGACAGCGGTGAATGAAGTGTGCGCGCGGCTGAACGCGAAAGAAGAGAGTGTGGCGCTGATGCTGCCGGACCCGGTGATTCGCGTGTTCGTGCAGCACTTTGATGAATTTCCGAGGTCGTCGGCGGAAGCGATTCCGATGCTGCGATGGAAGCTGAAGAAGAGCGTGCCGTTTGAGGTGGAAGAGACGCTGCTGTCGTACATGAAGCAGGCGTCACGGACGGACGGCGTGGACGTGGTGACGGCGATCGCGCGGCTGCGGATTATCAAGGAATACGAAGCGCTGGTGGATACGGTGGCGCTGGAGCCGGGCGTGGTGATGAGCAGCACGCTGGCGGCGATTGCGCTGTTGGACGACAAGAAACCGACCCTGCTGGCGCGGGTGTCGGGGACATCGTTGACGACGGCGATTGTGAGAGAGGGAGTGCTGGCGGGATATCGCTGCACGGAACTACCGGTGACGGCGAGGGAGTTGACGCCGCAGATGCTGCTGGAGGAAGTGTACCCGCTGGCGGCGTATTATCAGGATACGTGGCAGGAAGGGATTCAAGCGGTGCGGGTGGCGGGACTGGGATCGCGGCTTGGAGAATTTGTGGGGCCGCTGGAGGAAGAGTTCAAGTGCCCAGTGCAATCGTTGATGAGCGCGGCGCAAGCGGAAGGAAGAATTCCGGAGGATGCGCGGCCGCTGGCGCAGGAAGAGTCGGACGGATTGGTAGGATGGATGTTGCACCGGCGGTAAGGGAATAGGGAGCGAGTTGCGGCGATGCTGGTACGGCTGAATTTATCGACGAAACCGGTGGCGAGTCACCGGGCGTTTCTGTTGGGAGCGCTGGCGCTGGGCGTGTTGGGTACGGCGCTGCTGATCGGGCTGGGCTGGCATTACTATTCGCTGAGAAGCGAGGCTTCGCAATTCCGGGCGAAGCGGCAGCAGTACGAACAGGAAATTGCACAATTGACGGCGAAGAAGCAGGAGCTTGACCGCTATTTCTCGCAGCCGCAGAGCGTTGGATTGCAGGAGCGGGCAGCGTTTATTTCGTCGGTAGTGTCGGCGCGCAGCATCAATTGGACCGAGATGTTCATGGAACTGGAACGGCGGATGCCGCCGGGCGTGCACGTGATTCGAATCGAGCCAAAGCTGGAGAAGGGCGTGGTGTCGGTGCACTTCGTGGCGGGCGCGACGAACCAGGAAGCGGAATTGAAGCTGTTGAAGGCGATGGAAGCATCCAAGAATTTTACGCAAGTGCAACTGGTGTCCGAGAGACTGGCGACGCAGCCGGGTGGGGATCCGATCACGTTTGAGTTTACGGCGGAATACTGGGCGAACGTATGATGACCGACTACGCGCTGCAGAAAAAGGTGATCATCGGAGTGCTGCTGGCGCTGTTCGCGGCGGATGGAGCGCTGTGGTACTACGGATCACGGCTGGCGGAGGATTTGCAGTCGCCGCAGACGATCCTGTCGGCGGAAGTGCGGCACATCAACTTGATGAAGGAAGACATCAAAAGGGCTTCGGCAATCAAGGAGAAGATTCCGAAGTACGTGGCTTGGTTTGACGACGTGGAGAAGGGACTGCCACCGGAAAAAGAGGGCTACACGACGCTGCTGGCGGAAATGGGCGGGTACGCGAAAGAAACGAAGGTGCTGATCGAGGATACGCACTACCACCCGAAGGAACTGGCGGGACGGGACCTGGTGGAAGTGGAGATTGAGTCGACGATCAGCGGGGACTACAACGGGATTGTGAAATTTTTGAACGCGCTGCAGAGATCGAAGAACGTGTACATCGTGGATACGCTGGGAGTGGACCTGGCGAACCAGAACGGGCCGTCGCAGGGGCCAGCCAACGCGTTGAAGGTGGGATTGCATTTGCGGACGTATTTCCGGAAGAGTTGATGGCGGACAAGAAGCAACAACGGGAACTGTATGTGCTGATCGCGCTGCTGGTGGTGGGAGCGCTGATCTGGTACGCGTATTTCGGGAAGAAACCGGTCGTGACGGGGACGTCGTTCGACGCGAAATACACGCCGATCAACGCGCAGGATTTCGGGGAGTTGATCAAGGAACTGAACGACGCGCAGAAGACGGAATATAAGTCGAACGGGAAGAATATATTTGTGGCGAGTGCCGCGCCGCCACCGCAGGCAGTAGTGGCGCCGAAGAAGGTGGAAGTGTCGCGAAGGATTGGGCCGATGCCTCCGCCACCACCTCCACCACCGCCTCCGGCGAATCTGCCGATGAAGTTTTTCGGGTATGCGAATACGCCTTCGAGCGGGCCGCGGCAGGCATTTTTGCAGGAAGGCGACGAAGTGCATATCGTGAGTGAAGGCCAAGTGGTGCTGAACCACATCCGCATCTTGCACATCGGAAACGACAGCATCGAATTTGAGGATACGAACACCCACCAGAAGGGTTCGAATCCGATGGAAGCCGCGCCGAATGCGACGGCAGCGGCGGGAGCACCCAACGCATGAGGAAGGCAAGACAGATCCGGAGGGGCGGACACGGCGAGGAAGGGTACGCGCTGCTGATCGTGCTGTTTTTCGTGGCGCTGCTGGTGTTGACGGCGGCGACGGCGGCTCCGAACGTGATTACCAACGTGCGGCGAACACAGGAAGAAGAGATGATCTGGCGCGGGAAGCAGTATGTGCGCGGAATCCGGATGTATTACATGAAGCAGCACAAGTTTCCGAACCAGTTGGAGGATTTGTACAAGCCGAAGACGGGCATGCGGTTTATGCGGCAGAAGTTCAAGGACCCGATGAATCCGACGGACGGGGAATGGCGGCTGATTTATGTAGGGCCGAACGGGATGCTGATCGGAAGCGTGAAGAACCGGCAGGTGAGCTTGGGCGGCGCTGCGGGGTCCGTGGGAATTCCAGCGGCAGCAGCGGGGAACAGCGCATTCGGGTCGAGTTCGAATGGAAGCGCGTTTGGGTCGAGCAGCGGGTTTGGGTCGAGTGGGAGCGCGTTCGGGTCGAATTCGAATAATGGGTTTGGGTCACAGAGCAGCTTTGGGAATAACAATTCCAATTCCGCGTTTGGATCGAACAACAACAGCAACAACAATGCGCAGAATAACGCGACCGACAATAACGGGCAGACGATGGTGGACGACGGAAGCGGCAACCTGGTGCTGCAGGAGCCGACATTCACGGATACGTCGGGAATTATCGGCGGAAATATTATTGGGGTAGGAAGCAAGATCAACAAGAAGTCGATCATGGTGTACGACAAGGCGAAGAATTACCGGGCGTTTGAATTTATCTGGGACCCGTCGAAGGACACGATTACGGGACAGACGGCAGGAACGATACCGGCGAATGGGAGCGGTGGAATTGGAACGCCCGCGGGGCAATTGAACTCGACGTTTGGAAACCAGGGACAAGGCAATTCGTCGTTCGGTCAGGGAAATTCGTCGTTTGGGAATCAAGGGCAAGGGATGGGCGGAGGGACGCCGTACCAGCCGGGACAGACACCAGGTTGGCAGCAACCGACGCAGCAGCAACAGGCTCCGCCGCAGTAGCAACGCAGTACAACAACCAGAAAAATTGATTTGGCGTGGTGTCGATTGGGGCAGAGCCGTTCCAATCGAGTGGCTTGTGGCGTGCGCGGAAGCGTTTCATCGCGTTTAAGGACTGCGAAGAGGGGATTGCGGGTATGATCCTTCCTGTTTCCTGAGCGAAGAGAGAAGGGACAGGGGCGAACGTGATGAAGGCAGCCCAGGCGGGCAGCGTTCGTGAAGCGTTGTCGTGGCGCGGTCCTTTGATCGTGGCGTTGCTGGCGGTGCGCGAATTGATGAAGCCGCTGGTGTACTGGCATGCCTGGCACATCTTCGAGAACGATATTTCCGAACACATTCCTGAGCCGTATGGAAAAGAAGAGGCGGAGGTGCGTTTTTACGAAGCGGAGGAAGCAACGGCCAGCGTGCGGCAGCAAATCGCTGCGATGGGGGAGTTAGAGAGTGCGGAGATTGATCAGCGCTTTGCGCAAGGATCGGTGATGGCTGTGGGGATGGTTGGCGGGCAGCCGGCGGGATACATGTGGATGGTGCTGAGGGGCACGAGGGAATTGGCGTATGACACGCACTGGATCATCCGGGAGGGGGAGGCTCTGCGCTACGGTTCGTATGTGGCGCCGGCATTTCGCGGGCGAGGCCTGCACAGCACGCTGAATCACGCGGTGATCTGCTATTTGCGCGCGCACCACGTGCATACGGCGCTGGCGTCAGTGAGCGTGCTGAACCGGCAATCGCTGAGCCTTCCGAAGCACAACAAGAGAAGGGTGGCGATGACGGTGTTGGTGGCGCGGGTGCGTGGGGGAAAGTGGACGCTGCGGAAGGCGTTTGGAGCGCCGATGGGATCGAGATTTTCGTGGTGAGGAGGACCTGGGCATGAAGTCATCCAGATGATCGAGGTGCTGGGTTCAGCCAGTAGTAAGTCACTTCGGGTTGAGCGCTTGCAGGAGTTCTGCTCGTGCATTCATGACCTCGATACGGTTCGAGTTTGATTTTTGCGGGCTAGGCGTTATTTTCTGCTCGACCTCGGTTAAGGCGATGCGCTTGGCTTCCAATGAGTCGAGTGTTGCTTTTGCCTTCCCGGGCGGTTCACGGAGCGCGGACTGGACTGCCAGCATATAGTCTGAGTAAAGGTGAATGCTCTGCGCCGTTGGGGGGAAATCGCTCTTCGGCGCAGGACTGCCCATAGTGGCCTCGTAAACCGCACCGGGACTCGGAGCACTTCGCAGTTCGAAAAGAAACTGTTGCAGAGAAGCAGCTTCAACTCCCCATGCAGCGGCCCAGTTGAAGCCGTCTTCGGGTAGCGCTCGAATTGCCGCTGCGACTCGCTTTCTTTGTGCTTCAGGGAGTTTCCCGTTTAGCACAGCTTCCCGCAGTTCGCGGATATTCGAGAGAAGCGCGGACTTCGCCATTACCGCAAAGATCAGAGATCCTCCGCGAGCAAGGTCTTGAGAGAAACGCACGCCGGCGAGCCACGTATTCACGGCCGCCGCGGAATCTCCGGCGGCCAACTGGCGCATTCCCTCCAGAGTGTTCAATCGAGACAGTGCACGCGCCCGGGGTGCGTATGCAATGGAGGTTCTGGCTCCGCGACTGTATTCCAGGCCCCAATCGCATTCGGGTAGCTTGGTGGCGCGTTGCATCATTTGAATTGCAGGCATGTTGGCGTCCAGTACAGGTGCGACTTTCTGTTCGTCCCACTTGGCTTCGTCAGACAGTATTTTTTCGAGGAGTTCCTGGGTGGCCGGATCCGTCGGTACGTCCTGCATTTCCGCAAACGCCATCCAATATCGAAGCGCTGCGTTTCTGGTCTCCGGTGGATATTGAATCTGGGCGCTGATTTGGCGAGCGCATAAGAGGACAGCAAGGGTCGCGACTAGTGATCGGAGTTTCATTTGTTCCTCGTTTCCGTGGTGCTTATTCCTTGGCTAAGACTCGCAAGGTGCTTCGTTCACCTGTCATCGGGGGCAGTTGAGTTCTCAGTTTTTCGGTCATCAATCTGTTGAAAGCCTGCGTATCGTCGAATGCAAGCCTAGTCAGGGCAGGAGTGCCGATCTCGGGCCCCTTCAGGTTCGCATCAGGAAGAGAATCATGGGAACTGGATACGTGTTCGGTGATTTGAGCAGAGCCTTGGGTCGATGGGCTGCGACCACGAATGCGAAAAAGCAGAATCGCCAGCAAGACCGCTGCAGCGAGACCAACCGCGATAGCAGCGGCCATCGCGGAAGACCGGCGAGGGTTAACGAGGTTCCGCCTACCCTGGAGGGGCGGTGGATCGACTGGACGAAAAGTCTTGAGATAGCCTTCAAACTGTTCGTCATCTGGATTCATCATTGGAGTTCTCCCTTACCAACATTGCGTCGCGAAGCTTGCCGATGGCGTAGCGATACCGGGATGCGGCGGTATTGGCACTGATATCTAGGACGAGCGCAACTTGTGAGAATGTCAGCTCGCCCCAAACGTGAAGAACAACAACCTGCCTCTGGTCGTCCGGCAAGGCTTGGAGGGCACGCCGGAGATGGAGTTCGGCTGTGTAGTCGCGGCTTGGAGGCTTGAACCACACTTTTTCGGGCTCAATTGGAACGTTTCTTTTTCGGGCCTTCTCATCATTAATGAGAGCGTTGCGGACGCTTGCAAAAAGATAGGCCTTTGGGTCTGAAACTCGGTTTAGACTTTCTGTCTCCATAAGCTTGAGGAAGACTTGATGTACCGCATCTTGAGCGCGACTGGATTCATGACACACACTCACCGCGAAGAGCAGCAATGGCCCACCGTACTGACGATACAAGTCCTCGATTTGAGGAAAGTTTAAGTCCGTTGGCACTTTGGGTCTCTAAGAGTACGACAAACGAAACGGACAAATTTGTCTATATTCCGTGGCCGAAAGCGGAGGGATGCGTAGTCAGCCGGGCGACCCTGAAGAGAGGAGCGCGGGTGCCGTGCATTGGGCAAAAGCTATTTGCGGGAGACGGATTGGAGTTTGGCGTCGCGGAAGGTGAAGAGGAACTGGGAGGCTTCGCGGACGTTGAGGACGAGCGGAGGACGGAAGCAGGCGAGGCAGGTGCCGGATTCGTGGCGGACGCTGGGATAGACGATGCCGGCGGAGCCGGAGGTGAGGAGCTGGTAGCCGAGGGATTGGGAGGCGGAGTAGTCGATGGGATCGAGGCAATTGGCGAAGGAGCGCTGGTTGCGGATGTCGTGGAAATCGTAATGGAAGTCGGCGGTGTAGTCGATGTAGGAGGAGAGTTCGGGGTCGGTCCAGGAGATTTCGCGGAGTTCAGCGGAACGGTGGTAGGCGACTTCGGCTTGGGCGGTCTGGATGTGGAAGGAGGCGTACCAGGCGCCGCGATCGGAGCGATTGAAGCGGCCTCCGCCGGGACGCGCGTGGGTGAAGGAGGCGTTGACGATGTGAGCGAAGCGGAAGCCGGAGACGAGTTCGATGGCGCTAATGCCGGGGAGCAGGCCGGATTCGCCGAGGAGGCGGTCGTTGGTGGCGCCTTCCAGTTCGGTGAGATCGTTGAGGAGGTCGTCGTCGCCGTCGGCGAGGCGATCGAGGATGGGCCGGGCGCGATCGCTGTAGCGGTAGGGAATCAGGCGGTGAGTGCCGTGTCGATCGACGCGGGATTGCGGGGGAAGCTTCATAAGCCACCGCGGCGGGCGTCGAGGAGCTGGCGCACGCGGAGGAGAGCGGGGATGCCGCCTTTCTTGACGTAGGTGAGCGGGGAATCGCCGGCAAACATGGGATTCGAGTTGGGAAGAGAGAACCAGGCGTCGGCGAGCTTGGGGGAGTAGAGGATGTTGAGGGCTTTGTAAATGCCGACGAGAAGCGAGATGCGGGTGAGCTGGTCTTCGTCGAGAGTTTTGCGGGGAGCGGCTTTGAGTTCGTAGAAGCTGCCGCTGGAGATGCCGCCAAGGAGGATGCGGGTGTCGGCGTCGCGAAGATTCCAGTGAGCGGCGATGCGGAAGAGTCCTTTGAGAGCGGAAGGGGAAAGGCGAGCGCGATTGTCCTTGCGCGAGAGGTCGGTGGCGGTTTCCCAGGAGAAACCGACGACGGCAGAAGAGACGGTGCCCATACGGGAGGGCCTCCAGTTATGGAGTTAGTATACTACGGAAATGGAGAGGAAAGCTAATAGCCGATAGCCTATAGCTGATAGCTAAAGGCAAAAGCGAGCTGCGGAGATTGCGCTTCGTGGACTGGCGCGAACCGATCTTCCCGACTTTGCTTACTCACCTGCGGCTTTCAGACTGTTCGTCGAAGGTGCGGGCTTGCCGTGGTAGTATCCGCCATTGCGAGGATGAAGGCGGATGCGCGGGTTTACGTGAAGACTCGTGGGAGTTACGCCGCCGCTGGTGCGAGCCGGTAAGGACCGGAGCGCCCCGCATGACAAACAATGTTGAGGGAGAAGATCGATGGCGGGAATTGAAACGGCGAGTGCGGCGGAGATTCGCGAAGAGCTGGATGCTTCGTATGCGATCACGCGGGAGCAGGTGGAGTTTTACAAGGAGTACGGGTACATCAAGCTGAAAGGAGTGCTGTCGGCGAAGCTGATCGAGCACTACCGAAGAGCGATCAGCAAGCGGGTTGCGGAGTTGGCGCTGGACCGGATTCCCATGGAACAGCGCACGACGTATGGAAAGGCGTTCCTGCAGGCGATGAATTTGTGGCGAGAGTCGGAGACGGTGAAAGAGTTCGTGTTCGGGAAGCGACTGGCGCGGATTGCGGCGGAGTTGATGGAGGTGACGGGAGTGCGGCTGTATCACGACCAGGCGTTGTACAAAGAGGCGGGAGGCGGGATTACGCCGTGGCACGCGGACCAATACTATTGGCCGCTGAGCAGCGAAGCGACGGTGACGGCGTGGGTGCCGCTGCAGACGACGCCCAGCGAAATGGGCCCGCTGCTGTTCTGTGAAAAGAGCCACCGGTTCCAGTTGGGCCGCGATTTGGAGATCAGCGACGAGAGCGAGATGACGCTGAAGCAGGCGCTGGAGAAGTTTCGCGTCGAAACGGGTGGCTTCGAGATCGGAGATGTGAGTTTCCACAGCGGGTGGACCTTTCATCGCGCCGGGGCGAACAGCAGCGACCGTCCAAGGGAAGTGATGACGGTGATTTACATGGACGAGAAGATGCGGCTGGCAAAGCCGAAGAACAAGAATCAGGTAAATGATATGGAGACGTGGTGCCCGGGGGTGCAGATCGGAGAGATTGTGGATTCGCCATTGAATCCGGTGATTTATTCGAAGGGATCGCCGATTGGTGCGTAGGCTGAAGGGCTCTGAGGAAAGGCGCGGAAAGGAAGGCGATGAATCGACGGGATTCGATGAAGTTGCTGATCGGCGGATGCGCGGGGATGGCGACGAAGCCTCTGCAGGGAGCGGTGCTGGACGCGGTTGACGCGCCCACTCGTTCGACCGCAAGGGAACCGGTATTTGAATGGCTGACGTTTGGAGAGGTGAAGCCGGCGGGGTGGATCAAAGAGCAGATGCTGCGGGACCTGCGCGAGGGATTTGCAGGGAAGTTGGGGGAGTTGTGCCACGAAGCGTCGTCGGACATTTTTGTGTCTAACCGAAACAGCCTGGCGAAACAAAATACGAGCAATCAGGACGGCGTGAACTGGTGGAACGGAGAGACGGAAGGGAACTGGCGGGCGGGTCACATCATGATGGCCTACCTGTCGGAAGATCCGGAGAGCATGAAGGCCGCGGACGCGTATATGGCGCGGATTCTGGGGTCGCAGGACGCGGACGGATACCTGGGGGCGTTCGCGCCGGATTTGCGATACAAGCGGCAAGGGGAATTGTGGACGCAGACGTGTTTGCTGCGCGGGGTGATCGCCTACGGGGAATTGAGCGGGAGAAAGGATGCGCTGCAAGCGGCGGCGCGCGCGGCGGATTGCACGCTGAGAAATCTGGGACCTGGGAAGGCGGAGATTGCGTGGGGAGAAGATCACGACCTGATGATCAGCGATGTGATGGAGCGGCTCTACCAACTGACCGGGGACAACAGATACCGGGAGTTCACGCTGTGGCTGTACGACACCTGGAGCATGAGGAGGAAGGCGTCGGACAACAGCCTGGCTTCGCTGCTGGATTTCGATAAGGGGTGGGTGGATCACGGCGTACACACGTATGAAACGATGCGAGTGCCGCTGTGGCTGGCGATGGCGGGCGGCCGGGCGGGTATCGCGACGGCAAGCAGCAACTCGTTCGAGAAACTGGAGCGCTACACGGAAGCAAGTGGCTCGGCGGTGAGCCAGGAGCTGATTTTGAATCTGGCTCCCGATCCCACGCTCACGGAGTACGAATACTGCGCAACGCGGGAGATTCAATTCACGCTGGAGTCCGCGCTGCAAAAGACCGGGAGAGCGGCGCTGGGGGACCGGATCGAGCAGGTCTGGTTCAACGCAGCGCAAGGGGCGCGACTTGCGAACGGCCGAGCGATTTCGTACCTGAGCCCGGACAACCGGTTCCGTTGCGATGGAAGAACTGCGGATGGAGCGACGGAGCAGCGGCGAAACAAATATTCGCCAACGCATCAGGACGCAGCGGTGTGTTGCAATCCGAACGCGACGCAGGTGGCGGCGCTGTATGTGCGCGGGATGTGGATGCGGCATCGCGAGGGAGGATTGGCGGCGCTGCTATATGGGCCGTGCAAGGTTTCGACGGTGGTCAACCAGGTGCGGGTGAGTCTGGAGGAGCAGACGAAGTATCCGTTTGAGGGCGAAGTGCAGATCGTGGTGAATCCGCAGAAGCCGGTGAGCTTTCCTTTGTATCTGCGGGATCCGGGTTGGTCGCGCGGAACCGTGATTCATTGCGCGGGCGCGCAGATTGAACGCAAAGGCGACTACTGGATGGTCAAGAAGACCTGGCAGGCGGGCGATGAAGTGCGGGCGCAGTTTGCGCCGAACGTGCGCCAGGAGAAAGCCCGCAATGGAGAGGTTTTTCTGCAATACGGAAGCCTGGTGTTCGCGAAGGAGATTGCATCGCGACGCGAAACGGTTCGGACCTATCCGATCGCAGGATTCGAGGATACGTATTTACTGCCGACAGAAGCGAACGCGGAGCTGGGGCTGCCTGCGGAGGAACAGTGGGCGGGATTCGGATTTTCTGCGGTACCGAGCAGCGGCGGCAATGCGCTGCGGCCGTTCGACCAGCCGATGATCGCGCTCGAGGGGAAGATGAGAAGCAAACTCGATGGCAGTCTGGTGGCAGTGAAGATGGTTCCGCTGGGGAATGCAGCGGGCTTGCGGCAGGTGACGTTTCCGGTAGTGGGGCGGGGAGTGTGAGATTCTCCAGCCGCCGGCTTATCGCGAAGGTGCGTGATAAATAAATTGATATGTTGAGGGGCATAATGCGATTTTTGACCAGAATGGGTTCGGCCAGCGTGATTGTGAGCTTGTCACTCGGAGCGTGTGGCGGAGGTCCGCTCAAACGGATTACGGTTCAAATGAAGCGGCAGGAAGGTGCAGTTGGGCATGGGGATAGAGCATCGTTACATTTTCAGAAAGGCTCAGTAGATTGCTCACTGAACTTTTACTCAGGGCAATCCATAACATACGTCGAGAATTTTGGCTCATCCCTGGTGCCCGTTGTATTTAGCGTCTCATATGGGGAGAACGGCAAGCCAAACGGCGCCACCCTGGTGAGGGTGGGAGAATGGGACGCAAGTAAGTTCCAGCCCAACGAAAGATTGTTAGCTACCGCGGAGAGGATCGAGCTCGGTAAGGCGGGAGAGACAAAAACGTTCCGAGTGGATAGCCCTGGCTCGTGTTTTGATGCCGCGCCCGGAACCTAAGAACTGCGATCTTCGGCAGGCGAGAACGATTAGCGGGAGGAGACGGAGAAGCGGACGACGAGGCCGTCGACGAAGGTGACTTCGGCGCGGCGGTCGGAGGTGAAGTATTCGTAGACCTGAGTTTTCAGACCCTGGTCGCCGACGGATTCGGAGAGTTGTTTGCCCGGGCCGAGGAGCGTGGTGACTTCGTCGAATTTCATGCCGCGCTTGAGTTGAGCGGTGGGGGAGCCGGCGTCTGAGGAAGCGGCTTGTGGAGTGGTGGATGGAGCGGCGCCCGGCTGCGCGTTGGGGGCGGCCGCGGTGGCTGTGGCGGCGGGTGCGTGGAGTGCGGAGAAGTCTACGTAATCGGCGAGCAGCTTCATGATGGCCTCGGGAGTTAGCTGATCGGCGGGAATGGCGCCGGACCAGCGGAGATTGAAGCGGGAACCGCCCTGTGCGCGCTTCTGGGCGACTTGCTGGGCCTTGAGTTGGGAAGCGATCTGGGCGTCGCTGTTGGCGGCGGCCTGCTGCTTTTCGCGGCGGGCGCGTTCGCGATCGAGATCGTGCTGGAGCTGGGCGCGTTTGTCGTCGTCGGTAGTTTCCGAGATTTGTTTCTCTAGACTTTTCTCATAATCGCTGGGGGCGAGGGTCTTGGGTTCGACCTTGGTGGTGGTGTCGTCGCCAAAGGTGCCGTAGCCGCCGCCATCGAGTTGAAATTCGATCATGTCTTTCTTGACGACGACGGAGGTGACGCGAGCGGTGTCGCCTTTGTGGATGGCGGTGCCGGCCTGTTTGAGTCGAGAAGAGTATTCCTTCCAGTCCATGGGGGAGGGCTTGTTGAAGCGGAGATCGACGCCCTTTTGCGTGCCGGGCATGTCCAGTTTGACGATGACTTCCTTGCCGGTGAAGTAGGACTGGACGGAGGCGTCGTCCGCGAACAGGGAGACGGCGCAGGCGAACAGGGCGATCGCAAAGGAAGCAGAGCGAAACATGGGTACGGCTCCTGGAATTTTTGAAAAGGGCGGAGGAGGAATATAGCACGGAAGGCGGAGAGAAGCCGATAGCCAATAGCCGATAGCTAAAATGAGAAAAAACCAAGACCCGGGTTGCGGCGAATTTGAGGGATCCGAGGCGCGGCGGAAAAACAAAGGCATGTGGAGGAGTGGTGCGTACCGGAAGAGGCACATCTGACGCGGTTGAGGCGAGACTTTGGGTTAGGCGACTTTTGCGTACGATTTTTTGAAGAAATCGTGCTCGGACTGAGGGGAGAAAGAAAAGTCATTGACGCATCTTTCTGTATAACTGAGTCTCTTTTCTATGCTCGGGTTCGCACTTTCTTTTTCTTTGAGGGAGTTGAGGACGAACAAGGTTACTTTGGGATCGACGTCTGGTTTCGCCAGTACGCTGCTTTTTGAGGAGAAAGCGCTGCGAACCAGAGTGAGATACGCGCTAGCGTTTTCGGACTGGACGATTTCGTCGAACGAGTAGATTTTCAGGGCGGCAATTGAAACACGATCTCCGAGAGCTAAGAGATTTGGCAATTTTCTCACTTCGATGGGGCTGCCAACACCCTGACCTTTAAAAACGTCAAATGCTGCTCTTACGGTGGCGATGGAATAGTCCTCATCGGCTTCACATGTGGTTTGGCGCGGCGGGCTTGTTTGTTGAGGATTTGGTGTGAGAGGCAGGATTAGGACAAGGCACAGCAAACACGTAACTCTCATTGAGCCTCCCTCGAAGGTGTTGAGCCATTATGGACGATTGAGGATGAGTGCTGTGAAGCGAAGAGCCAACGCTTCCGCAAATAATCGCGCGAAGGCTGGGGCACCCGGAACGGTGATTTGTCAGGGGATCGGGGGAGGGCGGCGGAAAAACAAGAGTGGATGTGGATGAATGATGTTGCGCTACCGTGAAAGGGACCCACCCTTGTCGCTGAAAAACTCGCGCGGAAAGGGTAGGCCACCCTTCAGAGGTGTCTGATGTCGCTGGGAGTTGTGTGCTCGCAGGATTTAGCTGAGACGTGGTTGAGCGGATGCGCCGACCGCTCAAACTGTGGCGGCGCTAGTAGTTGGACGGAGAGAGTTGGACGCGAAGGCGGGGGAGGCAGAGGGAGTTGGAGTTGGCGGGGAGGAGGGAGAGGGAGTCGAGTTTGGCCCAGCGGGCGGATTTTTGTTCGGGGGATTCGGCTTTGACTTTTGCGTAGAAGCGTTGGATGCGGTCAACGTAGGCGCGGGTTTCGTAATAAGGAGGGACGTTGCGGCCGTATTGATCGACGCGCTCGGGACCGGCGTTGTAGGCGGCGAGCGCGAGGGTGAGGTTGCGGTCGTAGCGGGCGAGCATGAGTTGGAGATAGTGCGCGCCGCCATCGACGTTTTGCGAAGGATCGAAGACGTTGTGGACGCCCATGGATTTGGCGGTGGAGGGGATGAGCTGCATGAGGCCACTGGCGTTTTTGCGGGAGACGGCGCGGGGATTGAAGTTGGACTCGACGGCGATGACGCAGTGGAGCAGGTCGGGATCGAGGCCGTAGCGGCCGGCGACGGTGAGGATGAGTTTGTGGAAGGGCGTGGTATCGGAAAGCGGCTCGGGAAGCGGCTCGAAGAGTTCGTCGGGTTCGATGGAGGCGACTTCGTCGGCGGAAATTTCCGCGACGCCGCCCTTCATCTGGAGGCGGTATTTGTCGCCGATAAGTTCGTACCCGGTGACGACGAGGCGGGAGCCGTTGCGCAGGACGATGTATTCGGCGCGGGAAAGAGGAGCGCAGGCCAAGGCGAGCAGCGCGGAGAAAAGGAGAGGAAGCCTCAGGCGCACTGGGGAGTCTCCTTGAGCGCGAAGAGGTGGATGGCGGCGGCGACGCCGTCTTCGTCGTTGGAGGCGGTGACGTGCCAGCCGCGGGTTTTGAGCTCGGGAACGCAGTTGTCCATGACTACAGGAACTCCCGCAAAGTTTAACATTTCCAGATCGTTGTGGTTGTCCCCAATGGCCAGGATGTCGGAGGGCGGGATGGAGCGGAAGGCGGCCCATTCGGCGAGGGTGGCGCCCTTGGTAACGCTGGGGTGGATGATATCGATCATGGAGAAGTCTTTATCGGGATAGACGGTGGGGGCGAGGGTAAAGTCACCAGCGAAGGGGAGGCTGCGGAGGTGGAGTTCGAGTTCACGGATGGGCTGGACGGTGCCGGTGAACATGACCTGGATGGGGTCTTCGTCGTCGTCGAGGCAGGATTCAAGGGGAGAGACTTCGGCGAGGAATTCGCGATTGCGGAGGTAGTAGGGAGAGCGGGTGGGGTCGGACCAATCGATGTGCTGGAGGATGACCTGGTTGGCGCGAGGGCGATCGAAGACGACGGAGGCGGCATCGCGCCAGGGGAGAGTGGCGTTGGAGGACGCGACGAGCCGTTTCACCGGGGAGCAGATGGCGGAGGTGAGTGAGGCCATCGGTGGAACGGACTAGGGCGCCATTGTTGACGATCATGGTGAGAGGCGAATTCACCTGGCGGGCGACAGGCATGGCGAAATCGTAGCGGCGGCCGGTGACGAGGGCGACTTCGATGCCGCGGCGGTGGGCTTCGGCGATGGCGGCGCGGTTGGCATCGGAGACGGAGAAGCGGGAGTTGAGGAGGGTGCCGTCAATATCGAGAGCGATGAGGCGAATGGCCATGTATTTAGTTTACGGGAAACGGGAGTTCACGGGAGACGAAAGGGGGTGTGCTAGACTTTTGGGCCGATGGGAACACGACGACTGTATTACGACGACGCATATATCAAGCACTTTGAAGCGCGGGCACTGGGATGCGTGCCGGCGGAACCACGGGAGACGCCCGGCGGGACGGTGGCGGCGTGGGAAGTGGTGCTGGACCAGACGGCGCTGTATCCGACATCGGGCGGTCAGCCGAACGATTTGGGGCGATTGGGCGAGGCGAATGTGCTGGACGTGCGGGACGACGGGGAGGATATCGCGCACATTGTCGATCGCGAGGTGGAGCTGGGGCCGGTAGAAGGGCGAGTGAACTGGAAGCGGCGGTTCGATCACATGCAGCAGCACACGGGACAACATCTGCTGTCGGCGATGTTTGAGGAGCGGTTTGGATTAGCGACGGTGTCGTTTCATCTGGGCGAAGAGATTTGCACGATTGATGTGCGCGGTCCGCAGCCGAACGACGAGATTTGCCAGGGAGCGCAGCGGGCGGCGAACGAAGTGATTTTTGAGGACCGGCCAGTGAACGTGCGGTACGGGATGGCGGATGAGCTGGCGAGATTGGGGGCGCGGAAGGAAGTGGAGCGGGAAGGGTTGCTGCGGGCGATTGAGATTGAGTCCGCGGACCTGCAGCCCTGCGGTGGAACGCACGTGGGGTCTACAGGACAGATTGGAATGATTCTGGTGCGGCGATGCACGAAGATACGGAATGACTGGCGGGTGGAGTTTGTGTGCGGAGGTCGCGCGGAGCGGGTGGCGAGCGAGGATTACGGGCTGCTGCGAAGGATTGGGGAGCGGCTGAGCAGCGCGCCGGAAGAGGCGGTGGGGTCGATCGACAAGGCTTTTGCGGAGCGGGATGCAAATTTCAAACACTTGCGGACGGCGCTGGGGGAATTGGCGGAAGCGCGGGCCAGCCTGCTGGTGCAGAGCGATGTAGCGGCGCACGGAGAAATGAAGCGGAGAGTGATTGCGGAAACGCTGACGGGCGCGCATCCGGATTTGCTGCTGATGATGGCGACGGAATTGGCGAAGCACGAGGGAGTGGTGGCGCTGGTGGGAAGCACGGACACGGGACAGTTGGTGCTGGCGCAGAATCCGCTGGCGGGCGCGGACTTGAACGCGCTGGCGAAGCAGGTGCTGACGACTTTCGCGGGAAAGGGCGGCGGGACAAAAGATTTTGTGCGGGCGAAACTGGCCGACCCGCAAACGGCAACGCAGGCGATTGTATTGGCGAAGACACTCCTGAATGGTTGATCCGCGGACAGAATGAACCTCTACAACCTGATTTTTGGCAGACCACTGAAAAGCTCGGAAGAGCGCGCGGAGCAGATCGGGCCGGCGGCGGGGATACCGATTTTCGGGCTGGACGCGCTGAGCTCCGCGGCGTACGGGCCGGAGGCGGCGCTGAGCCTGCTGATACCGGCGGGACTGGCGGGGATTCATTACATTGTGCCGGTGAGCGGGGCGATTATCGCGCTGCTGGTGATCGTGTATTTTTCGTACCGGCAAACGATCGCGGCATATCCGGGAGGCGGGGGATCGTACACGGTTGCGCGATTTAATCTGGGGCGGGATGGGGATTGCTGGCGGCAGCGGCGCTGCTGGCGGACTACATACTGACGGCGGCGGTGGGGATATCGGCGGGAGTGGGTGCGCTGGTATCGGCGGCGCCGCGATTGCTGCCGCATACGCTGGCGATGTGCCTGGTGATCCTGCTGATCATCACGATTGTGAATCTGCGGGGAGTGAAGGACGCGGGGACGGTGTTCCTGCTGCCGACGTACTTGTTCGTGGGGACGCTGCTGATCGTGATCGTGGCGGGAGTGATCAAGTATGCGATGAGCGGAGGGCATCCGCAGCCGGTGGTGGCGCCGCCCGCGCCGGGGCCGATGACGCAGGCGGTGACGTACTGGCTGCTGCTGCGAGTGTTCGCGAGCGGATGCACGGCGTTGACGGGCGTGGAAGCGGTGAGCAACGGAGTGAAGGCGTTCGAAGAGCCGCGAACGAAGAATGCGCAGAAGACGCTGACGGTGATCATCGCGATCCTGGCGGTGATGCTGGCGGGGATTTCGTTTTTGGTGAAGGTGTATGGGATTGCGGCGACGGACCCGGGCGCGCCGGGGTACCAGAGCGTGCTGTCGATGGTGATCGCGGCGGTGTTCGGGAAGGGCGCGTTTTACTGGGTATCGATCATCTCGATTTTGCTGGTGCTGTCGCTCTCGGCGAATACGGCGTTCGCGGATTTTCCGAGGCTGTGCCGGTCGATCTCGCAGAACAACTATTTGCCGCACGGATTTGGGCAAAGAGGAAGGCGGCTGGTGTACGGGCACGGAATCCTGGTGCTGGCCGCGATGAGCGCGTTCCTGCTGTTTATTTTCAAGGGAGTGACGGACCGGTTGATTCCGCTGTACGCGGTGGGAGCGTTTTTGGCGTTCACGCTGTCGCAGGCGGGGATGGTGCATCACTGGTGGAAACAGAAGTGCAGCGGGTGGAGGCGTTTTGCGGCGGTAAACGCGGTGGGAGCGTTCGTCACGGGCGTGACGGTGGTGGTAGTGCTGCTGGCGAAGTTTGTGGAAGGCGCATGGATCACGCTGATTTTTATACCCGCGATGATTTTAATTTTTTACAAAGTACGGCATCACTATCACGCCGTGTCGATGGCCACGAGGTGCTCCGTGCCGGTTGAGCCGTACGCGCCGGACAAACCGCCGATAGCGGTGGTGGCAATGGATCGGTGGAGCGCAATTACCAAGCGGGGATTGGAGTTCGCGCGGAGATTGTCGCCGAACGTGATTGCGGTGCACGTGGAAGTGGCGGAGCACTCGGCGCTGCTGAAAGAGGATTGGGAGCGCTACGTGGTGGCGTCGTATGAAGAGGTGGGGGAACGACCGCCGGAGTTGAAGACGGTGAGTTCGCCATACCGGTTTGTGGTGCTGCCGATTGTGGAGTTTGTGCTGAAACTGGCGGAGGAACATCCGGAGCGGAAGATTGTGGTGGTGATTCCGGAACTGGTGGAAGACCGTTGGTACGAAGTGTTTCTGCATAACCAGCGGGCGCGATTGCTGGAATGGATGCTGCTGGCGAAGGGGAATGAGCGGATCTATTCGGTGTCGGCGCCGTACTATGTGGGGTTGCGGAGCAAGGTGAACGAGGAAGAGGCGCGCAAGATCGCGCACAATTCGTAAGAAAAAAACAGCCAATAGCTGATAGCCAATAGCCGATAGCTAAAACCGAAAGGCAAGAAGTGGTTGCTGTGTGGCCGAAGGCTGGTTAGTGGTCGACCACTTTCAGGGGCATCGGGTGCGAATTGTCAGGGGAGTTCGCATCGTCGAGCATAAACTCGCAACCCACGCCGCAGATGACTTTGCCACGACGGAGGACGCGTACCCGGTCGTTGTCGGGGGAGATCAGATGGAAATCGAGATTGGCCAGCGCTTTGGAGAAGACGGTCTTCAGTTTCTGCGAGCCGTTGTCGAACTTGACGTCAATGGTCTTGAACTGAGGGGAATTCGGAGTGAATTCCAGCAGGACTGAGAAATCCGCCGTGGCGGTACCCGAAAAGAGGGGAGGAAGCTTGAAATCGCGCATGGCGAGGACCTGATCGATAGTTTCGGTGTTGAAGGTCTTCGGCGAATTCTTGCTGTTGTACATACTCGAGGCGCCGGGACTGAGCTTTTCGAGGAGAGCATTATTTTTCTCAATCAGGTCGGGGACTCTGTAATGAAGCCGGATCGGATTCCGCTGGCAAGCGATTTCTGGCAAAGCGACACATCTGAAGAGCCTGCTGAGTCTTGTTTTGACCAGCGTAGAGTTCGCAAAGATGAGCTGCGGCGATTCCGCTTTGGATGAGTTTCCAGGAAGCGAGCAGGGATTTTTGAGCATCGTCGAGTTTGCCAAGACGGAGTTGAACGAAGCCAAGAGTTCCCCAATAGAGGCCAATTTTGCGAATCAGCGCGTCGTCGCCGGGCGCAGGATCCTGAAGATCGAGATCCATTGAGGCATGTTCGATGTTTCTGACGGCTTTCTGAGTGAGTTCGAGAGCAATCGGCGGAACGTTTGGAGAGTCGGCCAGGTCGTAGGCGTCCAGGTTCAGACAGCTCGGAAGGAGGGTTGAGTTCGATGAATTTCCGGTAAGCCTCGGCAGCGAGTTGTTCCTTTCCTGACGTGAAGGTAGGAATAGCCGAGCTTGGACTGATAATCATACGCTGTCGGGCCGAAGTTTAACGGCAGATTCGAAAGTGGGCGCCGCTTCGTCATAGAGTTTCAATTGAGTTGGGCCACTCCCAATGCATAGAAGCCTTCGGGATCGTCGGGAGCGAGCTTGAGGTATTGCTGCAAAATGACGGCGATTGCTTCGGCAGTATTTTCTGAGCCCTTGCAAGCTGTATCCGTAGGCTTTATAGGAGAGAGCGTGTTTCGGGTCGGCGGCGATGGCTTTTTGGATAAGCCTCGATGCCGGGTCCACCTGACTGGTGCCAGAGCAAGAGTTGGCCGAGAGCAAGCCATGCGCGGGTGAATTTGGGGTCGGCAGAGACAGCGCGATAGAGGGAGGTTGTCGCGGATTGATAATCCTTGACGACCGATGCGCTACGCGCCTTGATTCGAGGCTGCAGGGCCTCGGGACTGGAACTATCGGGAAGGTCGCTGACGGCATTGGGATAAGGATGTGCGCTCGTACGGAGCGGTGGTTTGGACGAGGAGCTTGACGCGGGATGGAGGTAGTCTGCATGAAGGAGGAGTAGTCGTCCTGAACAGATTTGGTGAATTTGGTGAATATTGCGGGGCCGTCAGACTTGGGAAGTTCGGCGAGGAGAATGCGCAAGTGGCGCTCGGTGACGAGATTTGCCGTCTTTCGAGAGTACATGGCATCGAACTCCGCGAAATCGTGTTTCTCGTGGATGGAGTCCGGGAGTTGGGCAGAATAGTCTTTGGGAAGTTCGAGGACGGAGCGAAAGGAAAGATCGATGGGTTGCGCCAAGAAGAAAAGGAGTGGGCAGAGCGAAGCGAATCGAGCGGGCAATTCGGGCAGGGTGATCACCGGATTCGGGAGCGAGAATGCGGCGATTGGGCCAGTCACCAAATTCTTTGCGGACATATTTATAGGTGAGGTGGAACGGTTCATCGGTTTTTTCCGGCGAACTGGCCGAGATGTCGCTGACCTCTCCAGCAAAGCCGAGGCCGCATGGAAACACCGTGAACCAGACTCCTTCCATTGAGGCATGGGTGTGGAGCGAAAAGCGCCCGCAAAACGACTTCCACGTCGCCGCGGCGGAAAGTTCAGCGGTTCCCGTGAGAGTGCCGCTGTCGTCCGAGGCGGCTTGCATCTGGAAATTCTGGATGGCGGGATAGGGCAGGTCGGGGGGCGTGGTGAGGAGAGCGGCGGGCTCTTCGTCCTGATGAGAAGGCATGCTTGTCGCGCAGAGAGCGCAGCAAGATATTGGATACGGTCCAACTTCGGTGGTGGTGTCCAGGAAGATGATGGAGTTGCCGCGTGGGATTGCGGAAATGACATGGTTCACTTGCATGGGAGAGGGCAGGTCCGGATCGAGTTCGTATTGCGAACTGATGAGCGCGGGATAGGCTTTGATGCCGGAAGCGGCCAAGAGCGCAGCGAGCAGAGTGTGCTTGTCCTTGCAATCGCCGTACTGGTTGGCGAGAACTTCGGCGGCAGAGTGGGGCTGATAACGGCCGACTCCGAAAGCGATGCCGATGTAGCGGAACTGCGTGCTGACGTAGTTGTAGATGGCGTGGAGTTTGGCGTCGTCGTCGGGCAAGTTTTTGGTTAGTTCGGCGGCCTTGGCTTGGATTTCCGGGGTGGGCTTGACGCGATCTTTTTGAAGGTCGAGGTACCAGCGGCCGAGTTCGTTCCAAGATTGAAAGGTGGTCAACTGAACATCGGGCGGGGGAAAGCGGCCGCGAGTGGATTGGTAAATCAATTTTGCGGCCTCAAGTTTTTCGTCGGGCTTCGTTCTTTCGAGGCTGGAACTGGACCAGGTGTAGACGCGATAGGCTCCGGAGTCAGAGATTGCGGGCTTGGAATCGGGGCTCTTCCATTTGATGGTGCGACCGGCGGGAATGCTGACCTCGAGAGTCTCATGCAAGAGAATAACGTCGTGCGAAAAGGAGTAGGCCAGCCAGAACTGGCCGGGAGCGAGAGGCTTGGTGGTGCGGTCAGTGGTTTTATACTCGAGGACGTCACCGACGGCGAGACCTTTGACGGCGACATGCTTTTCGCGGAGATCACTGTAAAAGGGGGCCTGACGGGTGATCTCTACGGGCATGTCCTGAATGCTGTCGGCAGGAGTATCGACGGTAGTTCCGTCAGGTTTACGGACGCGCACGTATTCGATTTCAAAGGGGCCTGTACCACTTGCGTATTTGAAGGCGAGCAGGCCGGCGCTCTTGACACCGGCGTCGGATTGAACGCGGATACGGGCGGACACTTCTTTTACGGCAGTTCCGTCGTTTTCAAATTTGTATTTCTCCGAGTACTGCTCGACGACCGAGGCTTCCTGAGAATAGTCGGGCTTAAAAGTGGAAGACTTTGACGGGTCCGGCGACTGAGCGGTGACAATCCCGGCGAAGAGCAGCGCTAGCAAAGCGGAAAGGCGAAGTTTGGGCATGGGCGGACCTGTGCGTCCTTCTTCGAAGCGAAGATGAAAGAGATACCTGGCCTGGTGCGGTGATCGCCGAGGTTAACGAGATTGTACACTGCTCGCGAGAGATAACAAGTTGGATGGAAGGACAGTTGGAGAGGGGCGCGGATGTGGTGGTCGCGGGATCCCGGATCGCGACGGAGCAGGCAGTTCGATGGATTGAAGCAGCGTGATTAGGTGGCGTGCAGCAGGCGCGTGAGGGTCAGGTTTCCGCCGGAGGTGGTGAGGATGACCAGGAGCATGAGGATGATCATGAGTTCGTAGCTCCAGCCGTCGGTGCCGGACTTGCCCCAGAAGCCGGTGTGCCAGACGAACAGTTTCTTTTGCATGGCGCCAAGCATGAGAAGGATCAGGCCGATGGAGGCGAGTTGGGGGAGGACGCCGAAGGTGAGGCCGAGGGCGCCGGCGACTTCAGCAGCGCCGAGAAAGATGGTGAAGGATTTGGACATGCCGATGGACTTACTGCGGGCGGCAGGGTCTTTGAGGTGGTTGTAACCGCTGGTGAGGAAGATGAGGGCGAGCATGAGGCGGAGGAGAAGAGAGCTAGATCGGTGAATTGGGAGAGATCGGGGAAGGTCATAAGGAGGCTCCTGTTGGGATAGGAGTTGGATGATTTTGCTGGTGCGCGGGTAAGGATGAGCGAGGCGCAGTAGCCAGAAAATAAACTAAAAAAAGGGCGGCTGAGGAGCCGCCCTTTTTGTTGGGTGAGGATTTTGGCTGGTGGTACGAACTAGTTGGCGGCGACGACGGCGGGAGGCTGCCAGGTGCCTTCGCCGGGAGGCAGGATGGACGGCGGAGTTTCCGTTGGCCAGTAGAGGCGCATGGCCAGATAGATGGGACCGTTGGGAGCCGGGAGCCAGTTGGACTCTTTGTCTTTGCCGGGAGAATCCTTCTGGATGTAGAGGGTAAGGGAGCCGTCGGCGTTCTTCTTGAGGCTGGGAAGCATGGTGGAATTGATGAGGTAGCGGTTGATGGGGTTTTCGATCAGGAATTGAGTTTTGCCGTCGTACATGGTGACGGACCAGAAGGCGTTGACGGGAGGCAGACTGCCCTTGGCAAAGGTGAGCGTGTAGTTGTGCTTGCTGCCGTCGAGGGTTTCGCCGGTGCCGGTGACGCGAGTAAGCGGGTACATGGCTTCGATGGCGGAATTGCCGAAGATGCCGCCTTTGGCGCCAGCGGCGCGCTTCAGCCAGTCGCCATTATAGAAGGCGCGATCGCCGAAGAAGGAGGCAATGTTCCACCCGTTGATCACTTTTCCGCCGCTGGAGATGTACTTGTCGATGGCGTCCTCGCCTTCCTTCATGCCGAGGAGGAGGGCGGCTTTGTGCTCGACCGAGAGGTCGGACATGTTGAACTTCTTGCCGGGGCCGATACCGATGCTGGCGAGCCTGGCGCGAATGCCGGCTTCCTCGGGGCTGGGCGGGATGTATTGGAGAGCGAAGTCGAGAACTTCCCAGAACTGCTTTTTGGCGATGTCGGCGTTGGATTTCATGAAGTCGATTTTGGGGGCAGCGGGAGGCGCAGGCTGCTTCAAGAAGGAGGAAAGAGGCTGAAGCTTGTAGCCGTTTTGGATCTTCACGACATTCGGCATGTCGGTGGGGCTGAAGAGTTGGGTGCGGAAAATGATGGACGGTGAAGGGCGTAGTGGAATGGAACACTTTCTTGATGTGCGGGGGAGTGTCGCCATTCCAGTCGGGGCCGACGATCAGGTAGTCGCCGGCTTCGGGGCCGGTGGAGCGAGTGCCGATATAGCCGTAATTGTAGGTGTTGGCGTCGGTGAGCTGGACGGAGTAGTAGCGGGACTTAGGGACCGCGGGGACGGAGATGACGGTGGGTTCGGCACGGAGATCCACTTCGGCCAGGGAGTAGGGGGTGTCGCTGTTGGGAGTGATGACGGCGGTGTCCTTGGGGGTGAAGACGCGATGTTCGTTCTTGAGTCCGCCAATGGGAGCGGAGAAGTTCGAGGAGGTGGAGTCGACGAAGAGTTCGTATGTCGAGGTGTAGTACATGACGAGGGGCAGGCCGAAGATCAAGCCGTCCTTGGCGATGTTTTTGGTTTCGTCGAGAGAAGGAACGGGAACTCCGTTGACGGCGTCCTTCTTCTCCGCCTGGCTGACGGCGTCATTTTTGTTGCAGCCGGCAGAGAGGAGCAGGGTAAGCGCACAGAGCGAGGCGGCGCACTTCAAGAATGCGATGTTTTTCATGTTGAGAGTCTTCTCCGTAATGATGGGCGTGGCAGAGAGCATATCACGGAGCGTTGGAAGCAGGGGATTGTGTTTCTGTGATCGACGGCGGGAGGGTATAGAATTGCGCGAGCGTTAGCGGAAGAAGAGGAAAACACCGATGAGAGCCTGGTTATTGACCGTTGTGTTGGCGACGTCCTTCTGCGTTGGGGCGAGCGCGCAAGAGCTTAGCGCGGGCGACCGATCCGCAGCGGAGGCGGCGATGAAAGTGATCCGCCCGGACGCGATCGCGGCGCACATGCGGTTCCTGTCGGACAGCCTGCTGGAAGGGCGGGCACCGGATTCGCGCGGCTATCAGATCGCGGCGCGCTACGTGGCGACAGAACTGGAGTCGATGGGGCTGCGCCCGGGAGGCCTGAACGGGACGTGGTACCAACAGGTGCCGCTGCGCAAGGCGGTGTTGGACACGGCGAAGAGTTCGCTGGTGCTGATTGGGAACGGAGGGTCGAATCAAAAAGCGCCAGTGCTGGTGGACGGCAAGGACTACGTGTTGACGGGAGATGTGATGCATGCCGAGAACACGCTCGAGGCGCCGATTGTGTTCGTGGGATTCGGGGTGACCGCGCCGGAAGCGAATTACGACGACTATGCGGGGATCGATGTGCGGGGGAAGCTGGTGCTGGCGTTTTATGGCGCTCCGCCGAGCTTCGCGTCCACGGTGCGCGCCTACTACTCCGACGACGTGGCGAAGACGAAAAACGCTCTGGCGCACGGAGCGGTGGGGATGCTGACGACGATGCTGCCAGAGGATTGGAAGCGGTGGCCGTGGGACTGGGACGTGCCGCAGTTTCGAATGGGCAGCACGAACTGGCTGGAAAAAACGGGAACGCCGCACGATGGCTTCGCGTTTGGAGGGTTGGCGCAATTCAGCGAGAGCGGGGCGGCAGTGCTGTTCAGCAACGGGCCAAAGACTTTGCAACAGGTCTTCGCGGCGGCGCACTCCGGCAAGCCGCAGGCATTTGCGCTGGGATGGAGCGCGCGCATTCACGCGGTGAGCACGCTCACTACGTATGAAAGCCCAAATATTATTGGTGAGATTGTGGGCTCCGATCCGACGCTTCGCGACCAGTACGTTGTGTACACGGCGCACGTGGACCATCTGGGGATATGTCCGCCGATTGAAGGGGACAACGTGTGCCATGGCACGCTGGACAATGCGTCGGGTGTTGCGACGCTGCTGGAGATCGCGCGCGCCTATGCCAGTTTGCCGCGTGCGCCGCGGCGTTCGGTGCTCTTCGTGTTCGTGACCGGAGAAGAGATGGGGCTGCTGGGGTCCGATTATTTCGCGCACGTCCCGACGGTGCCGATACAGAAAATCGTGGCCAACGTGAATATCGATGGAGCGCCGGGACTGCTGTTTCCGATGAAAGACGTAGTGGCGATGGGAGCGGAGCACTCGAGTATCGAGAAAGATGCGGAGTCCGCCGCCGGAGCGATGGGCTACGCGCTGATTGCCGACCCGATGCCGGAAGAGGGCGGGTTCATTCGCAGCGACCAGTATTCGTTCGTGCTGCAAGGAGTTCCGGCAGTGAATATTTCGGATGGAATTACCAGCACGGACGGGAAAATCGATGGACTTGCGCTGGAGAAAAAATGGCTGGTCACCCGGTACCACACGCCGCTCGACAATATGGAACAGCCGCTCGACTACGACTCCGGGGCGAAGGCGGCGGGATTGAATTTTCTGGTGGGGTACGAACTGGCGCAGCAGAATGAGCGGCCGGAGTGGAACAAGGGAGATTTTTTCGGGGCAAGGTTCGGTGGGAAGCAGTAGAGCTCGGAACGGTGTCTTGTCGCTGAAGTTGTGGCGAGTGGATCAGGTGGAGGCGTTGGTTGGTGCGGCGCTTCGAATGGAAAGAAAAAGGGCGATCAGTTGTCTGATCGCCCATAAATTCGTGCCGAAGCACGCTACTCCGCGAAAGTCAGAAGTAGATTACGCCCACGCGCTGGTTTTGAGTAGCGAAGATAGAGTTCTATATACGCATGACGCAACATATCACTCGGAAGATTCAAGCGGACGATTGGTCCGCAGCGGGATCGCTCTTTGTCGCGATGTATAGGAGGTCTCTGTAATCCGCGGTCAGCATACCGAGGCTGAACGCCGAGACCGTCTTTTGGGCTGCAGTTGTTAGGGAGCGCGTGACTGCGTCCTTCCCCTCGCGGATGAAACCATCTCCATAAATCTTAAGATCTGTCATGCCACGATCCAGTAGAAATTGACTGAGCCGCTTTTGACCCGTGAGCGGATGATAGTAGGTAGGGTACGGTGCGTGCCCAGGTTGGCCAGCTTCGATCTTGGCAAGTGCGTAACGGTAGTAGAACACGTGAGCGCGATGCGGTAATACTCGCGTCAGGAATCCGCGAGCCGAGTTGCGCTCGGGTAGGCGAAGGATCAGGAGCCCTCCGGGCCTCAACCACCTGAGAAAATTCGAGAGAGCGAGTTCGGCGTTTGGCACATGCTCGAGTACGAACGCGCTATAGACGACATCGAACGAGGCAGAGGGTAAATCTACCGAGCACAAATCGCCAACGATTGAGGTGTCTAAATCTTTTATCTGGTTCTTGCGGATCTCCAATGCTGCAGGGTCGAGATCAACTCCGGTGAGCGTGAACTCGACTCCTGATAAATCCAGGTTCCAACGTTGCCCACAACCTGCCTCCAGTATCGAGAGACACCTGCCCCCCGAGCTCGCAAGCTCGCGGATCGCATCCGATTGCAGCCGATCAATCTCAGCATAGCTCGAAGTCTGTATCACCGTTTGAGGTGCACTCACTGAGAACTCCTTCAGCGCGGTGGGCAATATCTTTATTTTCGCATCAATTCGCGGGGGATCCTGTCCGGCCACTTGCAGATTTATTCGCATCCGATGGGCGGTCCAGAGTGCTCCGGAGATTTCCTGAAAGCATTGGTTAGAAGAAGCGGACGCGGACGCGGTCGGGAAGATTGGCGAGGTCGACGAGGGTGAGGAAGTCGATGGTTTTGAACTCGCGGTCGATGGCGGGTTCGCCGCAGATTTTGGCGGAGATATCGAGATAGGCGCGGAAGAGGCGCGGAGGCCGGGAGACGGTGACGGGCTCTCCGGTGGGGATGCAGCGGCAATCGGGTTGGGGCGTGGTGCAGAATTCGGGTGGGGCGAGGTATTTGGCTTTGAGGGATTCGAACATGGCCACGCCGTAGTTTTCGTCCTGGGAAGAGATGGAGTTGCAGCCGAGGAGGTAGCGGGAACCTTTGCGGGTGGCGTAGACGGCGATGCCTTTCCAGAGGGAGTGGAGGACCATCATGTTGCGGAAGTCTTCGTGGACGCAGGCGCGGCCGAGTTCGAGGACTTCGGAGCGGTACGGGATCGTAGACGGAGAAATCGAAAAGCTGGTTGCCGTAGTAGCCGAGGTTGCGCTGGGCGGTCTTGCCGGTCTGCAGGCGATAGGTGCCCACGAGGCGGCCGGACTCGAGATCGCGGACCATCAGGTGGTCGCAAAAGGTGTCAAAGGGATCGATGTCGAGGCCAATACGGTCGGAAGTGGAGAGCCCTTCCTGGAGTTCGAGGTTAAAGACTAGGTAACGGAGGCGTTGGCATTCGGTTAAATCAGCCTCGGATTGGGCAAGACTTACGCGGTAGAGAGAGGTTTCTACAAGGACTGGCTCGGAAGTTACCGTTCTCACAGTTGACCTCTGGCTTCGACGAGTGTCGCTTGACGTAGATTGCGGCAGTGTTTCAGCCAGGTTATTTTCGCGTATCCGGAGGTTACTACCTGGCAACACCGCGAATAAGCGCCCATTAGGGATAGTGTACGCAGAAGGGGAGCAAAGCAAAGATACGGTAAACGGCAGAGGGAAGTCGTAGAAAGCGGATATGGCGAAGAAAGGAGGTGGATGAGAGAACGGAATTTGGAGGTTAGGAACAGATGGTACGCAAGGGGCAAGCAGAGAGACTGGGGTGAGGGCGATTGCGGTATTGGGTATGGCAGTGGCCTGGTTGGCCTGGGCCGGGATGGGCCGGGCGCAGGATCGGGATGGAGGCGGAGGCGCCACGGCGATGAACAGCGGGACGGTGACGCTGGACGTGGTGGTAGCGGCGAAGAAGGGGAAGCCGGTGGATAATCTGCCGCAAAGCGACTTTGTGGTGCTGGACAACAGCAAGCCGCAGAAAATTTTGAGATTCCAGGAGTATGGGAAGAACGCGGCGGCCACGCAGATGGTGATCGTGCTGGACGACGTGAAAACATGGATATACAAAACCTGGAGTATGCGCGGCTGCAGGTTCAAAAATATCTGAAGGCGAATGACAGTCATCTGGGACACCCGACGCAACTGGCGGTGTTGACGGACACGGGATTGCGGATGGTGGGAACGGGATTCACGACGGATGGAACGGCGCTAAGCCAGATGCTGGATAAGGAAGTGATCGGGTTGCGGTCGATCACTCGGGCGTCGCGCTATTGGGGAGCGGCGGAGCGGCTGCAGATATCGATTGAGGGGATGCGCCAGTTGGCATTGACCCAGATGAAGGCGCCGGGACGGAAGATGGCGGTGTGGATATCGCCGGGTTGGCCGCTGCTGACGGGGCCGCAGGTGGAACTGGGCGCGAAGCAGCAGGAGGAGATATTTGCGAATGTGGTGGGGATGAACACGCTGTTGCAGCAGGCGCGGCTGACGGTGTACGCCATCGATCCGCTGGGACAGAACGAATCGCTATTCCGCACGAATTACTACGAAGAGTATTTGAAGGGAGCGGAGCGGCCGAGGGATGTGTACCTGGCGGATTTGTCGCTGCAGGTGCTGGCGGTGCAGAGCGGAGGGCTGGCGCTGGCGATGAACAATGATGTGGCGGGGCAGATTCAGCAATGCGCGGACGATGCGGATGCGTATTACGAGATTACGTACAACCCGCCGCTGGAAACGAAGCCGGATGAGTATCACAAGGTGGAAGTGAAGCTGGAGAACTCTGATTTGAAGGCGCGGACGAAGGAAGGGTATTACGCGCAACCGCGATCGGCGGGTCAGCAGAAGATGCCGTTAAACGTGCCACCGCCGACGGATGTTAGGCCGTAAGACGGAGAGGAGCTAAAAGCTCGACGATGCCTGCAAAGGGTTGAAACCTCATACCTTTAATGAAGCTGACCGTCGGCGTTGCAATTTGGTTTTTTTGATGACAAGTAAATTTGTGATGGTTTGTCGGTAGTTCCAGGGAACAAAGGATCGTATTCGCCCGCGACAATGTTCTGGAATATCGGCGAATCGGGCGGTTGCGCGAGACGCGTGCGCTTGATCAGGAACAGCGAACATTGGTTTGTCCATTACACCAGGCCCTAGAGCGTTATCAACCTTCGCCAAAACCTGCATGGTCCACGAAGTATATTTCGGAGTACCGGCATGGGGATCGAACCAGTCTCTATCGAGTATGTCTGATTGAATGATGCGGGTTTGTTCACCACATTTGAACTGCATGGAAATATTCGCGCCGCTATATACCCCTTGGTGTTTTCGCCGTTGTAACTCGTGCTGCAGAGCCTTATCCGGAATTGCGCAAGGATTGGTGCCGCCAAGAAGATCCTCTACGGACTGCTTGGTCGTCGCCTTGGCGACGTCGATCTTGGGCGCAAGCCGGCACTGGTAGCCTGCCGTAAGGATCACCCGCTCAATCGAGGTGCCATCGCCACTGGGACTAAGCACCAGTAGCTCGACATAATGAAAAGGTGGCCCGAAATCGAAAAACGTATCTCGTCCTATGACAAGCCGATCTGGGAGGGGCGGCACAGGCTTGCGGTCACCAGTTATCGCCATTCTGCAGGTAAGCAGCAGTAAGAGTGCACCTACGGCTGGACGCATGTGCAGATCGTAGTTGAGACAGGCTCAAAGCCGCAAGGCGCGTTTGTATTGCTTTTAGAAACCCGGAAATCGGGGGTTATTCGGGAAGCTTGGATTGGCCGGTGATGGTGAAGGGGGCGGTGACGTTGGGGGCGGAGGTATTGGGCTGGCCGCCGCCGACGGAGAGGGTATAGGCGCCGGGAGAGACGAGGATTTCGGCGGCGTCGGAGACGTGGCTGAGATCGCGCGGGCTGAGCGTGAAGTGGACGTGGGCGGTCTCGCCGGCCTTGACGTGGACGCGCGAGAAGCCGCGAAGGGCGCGGAGAGGAGCGCCGGGAAGTTTGGGGAAGGACAGATACAGCTCGGCGACTTCATCGCCATCGACGGAACTGGTGTTCTTAACGTCGGAGTCAACGGATAGGGGATCGCCGGCATTGAGTGTGTTGGTGGAGAGATGGAGGTTGCTGTATTCGAACTTGGAGTAGGAGAGACCGAAGCCGAAGGGATAGAGGGGCTGGCCGGGGAAATAGCGATAGGTGCGCGTGGCCATGGAATAGTCTTCGAAGGGAGGAAGGTCGTTGACGGATTTGTAGAAGGTGACGGGGAGACGGCCAGCGGGATTGTTGATGCCGGCGAGGGTTTGCGCAACGGCGGCGCCACCTTCTTCTCCGGGATACCAGGCTTCGAGGACGGAGTTGGCGTGATCGTGAACCCAGTTGACGCTGAGGGCGCTGCCGTTGAGAAGGACGACGACCATGGGTTTGTGAGCGGGAACGAGGCTTTCGAGGAGGTCCTGTTCGGGTTTGGGGAGATCGAGAGAGGTGCGATCGCCACCGACGAAGCCGGGTTCGGTGACGGTCATTTCTTCGCCTTCGAGTTCAGAGGTGATGCCGACGACGGCGACGATGACGTCAGAGTCTTTGGCAGCGGCTAGAGCTTCGGGCGAGGGAGTGCGATCGGCACTGGCGAAGAGGAGTTGACCAGGGGCGTTGGAGGCTTGGGAGCGGGCGTAGTCGACGACGAGATTGTAGGTTTTGCCCTTCTCGAGATGGACCTGGCCGGACGCGGTTTCGTTTTCGTGGGTGAAGCGCCGGGAGATCGAGACGTTATCGAGGATGATGCGCGAGTCGCCTTCGCCACGGAAGGCGAAGAAGAAATCGCCGGTTTGCGAGGGAGTGACGGTGGCGGTCCAGCGAACGCTGGTGAATTTTTCGGAAGCGGCTGCGGCGGGGAGGGAGGTGACGCCCACGCTTGGAGAGAAACCGGTGGCAATGGGCTTGAGGGACGGAGCGGTGTCCAGGAAGGCCTGGCGGTCCTTGTCGGCGAAGTAGGCGACGGAGAAGCCGGGCTTGCCGTTGGAGGAGAAGAGACCGGCGGGAGCGGGCGAGAAGTCCTTGGTGAGGAATTGCGTGCCGGGAACGTAGCGAAGGTTGGCGGCAGGGAAAACGGCGCGCATGCCTTCGAGGACAGAGACGGTGTGGGTGGGAGTGCCGTTGTAATTGCCGAGGAGGACGGAGGTCTGGTTGGCGAGCGGACCGACGACGAGAATTTTTCCGGAGGTCATGTTGAGGGGAAGAGTGCCGTCGTTCTTGAGTAGGACCATGGCTTCGTTGGCGATCTGGCGGGCGAGCGTGCGATGGGTGGGGCCGTCGAGGAGGGATTCATCGATCGTGGAGAAGGGAACCATGGAGGGAGGATCGAACATGCCGAGTTTGATGCGAGCGGTGAAGAGGCGGGTGAGGGCGAGATCGATATCGGATTCCTGGAGGTAGCCCTTTTTGACGGCTTCGATGTAGGGAGCGTAGTCGTTGTTGTCGGTGACTTTGGTGGTGAAGTCGATGCACTCGTTGTCCATGCCGCGATGGAGGCTGATGGCGGAGGCTTCGGCCTGAGAGGGACGGAACTTGTGGCCATCGAAAATGTTGCGGACGGCGGCACAGTCGGAGACGACGTATCCGTTGAACTTCCAGGCGCCGCGGAGTTGATCGACGAGGAGAAACTGGTTGGCGCAGGCGGGCTCGCCATTGATGCTGTTGTAGGCGCACATGACGGAACCGGCGTGGGCTTCGGTGACGGTGGCGCGGAAGGCGGGGAGGTAGGTGTCCAGTTCGTCGTGCTTGCTGACGGTGACGTCGGCCTTGTGGCGGGTGGTTTCGGGGCCGGAGTGCACGGCGAAATGCTTGGGAGTGGAGATGGCGCGGTAGTAACGGGGATCGTCGCCCTGCATGCCGGTGACGAAGGCAACGCCGAGGCGGCCGGTGAGGAAGGGGTCTTCGCCGTAAGTTTCCTGGCCGCGGCCCCAGCGAGGATCGCGGAAGATGTTGATGTTGGGCGCCCAGAAGTCGAGGCCTTCGAAGATGTCGGAGTGGCCGGCGCGGAGGAATTGGACGTGCTTGATGCGGGCTTCGGTGCTGATTACGGTGGCCATGGTGTGGATGGTAGGAACATCGAAGGTGGAGGCGAGGCCGACGGGTTCGGGGAATTCGGTGGTGCCATTGGTCATGACGCCGTGGAGGGATTCACTCCACCAGTCGTAGGCGGGAATGTTGAGGCGGGGGATGGCGCGGGCCTGATTGACGAGCTGGGAAGCTTTTTCCTCGAGGGTCATCTGGGAGATGAGGGCGTGGACGCGCTGATCGGTGGGGAGGGAGGAATCGAAGAAGGCGGCATCGGGGAGGGAAGAGTTTTGCTGGGCGCGGAGTGTGGGCGCAAAGAAAAGAGGGGCAAGCGAAAGACAAAGAACGACGACGTTCTTGCGAACTGGACGGAAATGCATGGGGATCTCCTCAAGGGTTGGAGCGAAGCTAAAGGGAATATATAGCAGGAGGAGGGGAAAAGGAATGGAGTTCGTGGGTGAACCCTATCTTTTGGAGCTCAGGGCACGTCTAATTTTTCAACGAGGATGCTATGAACTGTCGGCGCGTGTTGGTTGTCGCTTGTATCACTCTTAATTTGAGTATTGGTTTTGCGGTCGCAGCAGGAGCATTTCGCGCGACTGCTGGCGGGGTACCGGGCGTCGGAAAAGTCACACCCGGCACGCCGATGCTGGAACCGCGATCGGGACAGACGGCCACTCTGCTGGGAGATGGCAAGGTGCTGATCGCCGGGGGCATGCGTCGTAACCAGGAGTTCTACAAGTCCGCGGAGATTTATGATCCGGCGAGCGGCAAGTTTCAGGCTACGGGAGAGATGGCCGAGCGACGCGTGGGACATATCGCGGTGCTGCTGAGGTCGGGAAAGGTGTTGGTCGCCGGAGGATGGGTGGGAGCGGGCGCGACGGACTCGGCGGAACTATACGATCCGGGGACCGGGAAGTTTACGGTGATCGGAAAGCTGACGGTGCGGCGAGGCGAACCGCGGGCTACCGTGCTGGCGAATGGGGACGTGCTGATAACGGGAGGAGAAGATCACGACGGGCCGGACGGGCATTTGGCATCGGCGGAAGTATTTTCGTGCGGCTACGCTATCGTTTGAGGCGACCGGGGCGATGCATCATGCGCGGGTGGCGCACACCGCGACCTTGCTGAACGACGGAAAGGTTCTGATCGCGGGAGGCAGAGGCGAGAGCTTGAATGCAAGCGCGGAGGTCTACGACCCGAAGAGCAGGGACGTTTCGTGAGACCGGAAACTTGGTGACGGCGCGCTACAAGCATACAGCGGGACTGCTGGCGGATGGTCGAGTGCTGATTGCCGGAGGCTCCGACGAGCGCGATTGGCAGGGGAATTTGAACAGCGCGGAAGTGTACGATCCGAAGACCGGGAAATTCGTAGCGACGTCGTCGATGAATGACAGCCGCTTCAAGTTGCCGGAAGAAGCGGTGCACTTGGAGGCGGGAAAAGTGTTGGTTGCCGGTGGCAGCAAAGACACGGAAATCTTCGATGCGAAGAGCGGGAAATTTTTCGTAGTGCCGGGGCAGATGAACGACAAGTGGCACTACATGACGGAAACCAGGCTCCGTGATGGCAGCGTATTGCTGGCGGGCGGATACGCCAACAACGATCAGGGAACCGCGCAGACCTGGATCTACCGGCCGTAGGAAATTTCCCCGCACGCGAACTTAGCCCACAAAAGAGTGGAGACGCACCTTTTCAGACGATCTGCCGGTGTCGCCGAGCATGTCCGAGGGTGAACCATCGCCCCATTTCCGACTGACAGAACGGAGGACAAGGGGGCGAGAGGGTAGGTGTGCGAATCGGGGGAGCGAGTGTAACGAGGAAGGGGAGCGGTACGTCAGAGAGGAGAAGCGGGGGCGGGGAGAGGCATCCATGGAGGGGGTGCCGGGAGCTGGCGGATAGTTCCGGTACCGGGGAATACGAGGGGTTGAGGTAGAATTAAGAAAGCGGAGTTGCGGACGGCGACTGGGCTTGCCAGCCAAAGCCAAGTGCGAATTTTAGTCTGAGTTCGAACAGGTGAAGCTTGCAAGTAAAGCCGCGTAACGTATTGTATTTTGCATTGACCCTCCTGATCGCCAGCGGTCTGCTGGCGGGTTACACCATGTACAAGTTGTTTGAGAGCGAACGAATGGTGCGGCATACGTATCAGGTGCAATTGAAGGCCGCACACATTGAGACGAATCTGGCGCGAGCGGGGCGGGACCGTCGGGCGTACCTGGATACCAGCGACGAAAAATACGTGCGGGATTTTGAGGACGCGGATTCGACGCTGGCGCGGGAGTTGGCGGATATCCATGTGCTGACGGCGGACAATCCGGATCAGCAGGCGAACTGTTTTGAGTTGGATCATCTGGTGCATTCGCGGTTGGATTTGTTGAGGCATTCGATCCGAGTTGGGCCGAATCCCGACGAACAGAAAAAGCTGAGCGAGGCGGTGGGCGGCTCGGCGCTGGATTTGAGCACGGTGTTCGGGCGGATGCAGCAGATTGAAAGTAATTTGCTGGCGGAGCGGCGGACGATTACAGAGGGTCTGTTTGCAGGGATTTTAGTGGTGATTTTCGGGGCGCTGGTGGTGGCCGCGCTGCTACTACGGATGTACGACCGGATGCTGAACGCGGAATTATCGGAACGGGAGCACGCGGAAAACAATGCGCGGATGCTGAGCGTGTCGTTGATGAAGGTGCAGGACGAGGAGCGGCGGAGATTCTCGCGGGAATTGCATGACAGCCTGGGGCAGGTGCTGGCGGCAGCGAAAATGACGGGGGACCAGTTGGCGCGGGCGTATCCGAAGGATCCGCGGATTTCGGAATTGGAAGCGATGCTGCAGGACGGGTTGACGCAGACGCGAACGCTATCGCATTTGCTGCATCCGCCGCTGCTGGATGAGATCGGGTTGCTGTCCGCGGCGCGATGGTTCATTGAGAGCTATGGGGAACGGACGGGGATTGCGGTGACGTTCGATTCGCCGGAGACGCTGCCGGACGTGCCAAAGGGGCTGGAGTTGGCGCTGTTCCGGGTGATGCAGGAGTCGTTGACGAACGTACACAAACATTCGCGGGGAACAAAGGCGAACGTGCGGTTGACGGCGAGCGAAGGAGTGCTGCGGCTGCAGATAAAGGATAACGGGATCGGGATACCGCAGAAGAAGTTTGAAGCGTTCCAGTCGGATGGGACGGGAGTGGGGATTGGACTGGCGGGTATGAATCAGAGAGTGAAGGAACAGGGCGGGACGTTCGCAGTGGCTTCGGACGCGACCGGGACGCTGGTGACGGTGGAATTTCTGCTGGGAGCGAAGGCCGGGAATGGCGGCCAAGTCGAGGCGTGGCCGCCTCGTTCCAGCGGCAATACGCAGAGAAAATAAAAGCTGGTAGACTCGCCGTGTTCCTTTGTTGATGAAGAATGTACAGACGACGCGGCGGTGTCTCTGGTGGTGTGTGCGTTAGCAGGAAGCTGAGGAAGGAACATCTTATAGAACGAGTAGTGGAGAAAGTAATTCGGGAAAGAGATGCGACGAGGAGGAGTGGCGACGTGAAGATTGGGTTTTTGGGGCTGGGGAATATGGGGTCCGGGATTGCTGGGCGGTTGGTGGAGGCCGGGCATGAAGTGACGGTGTGGAACCGCACGCGGGAGAAGGCGGCGGGGATAGTGGAGAAGGGCGCGCGACAAGCCGAAAACCCAGAGGATGCAGTGCGGGATGCTGATGTGGTGATGACGATGCTGATGGACGACGCGTCGGTGCGGGGGATTTTTGAGAAGGGCAAGGCGCTGGAGGCAATGCGCAAGGATGCGACGCATTTGTGTCTGATGACGATTTCGCCGGGATGCGCGGACTGGCTGGCGGAGGCGCACGCGAAACATGGCAGCCGGTACGTGTCGGGGCCGGTGGTGGGCAGGCCGGAGGCGGCACAGAACGGAACGCTGCTGGAATTTCTGGCGGGAGATGCGGCGGGGATCGTGAAGGTGGAGCCGGTGTGCAAGGCGTTTACGGCGCGGATCATCAAGATGGAGGGAGCAGCTAGCCGGGCGAACAAACAGAAATTGTGCGTGAACTTGTTTATCGCGTCGCTGGTCGAATCGCTGGCGGAGAATTACACGTACGCGGAGAAGATTGGGGCTTCGCGGGAAATTATGGCGGGATTTTTCGAAGGGGCGTTTGCGCTGCCGGGGTTGAAGAGCTACGCGAAGCGGATGGAATCGCGGGACGGGCGCGGGGAAGATGGATTTCGGATGACGGGCGGAGCGAAGGATGTGCGGCTGATATTGGAAGAGGCGCGTATCGCGGGATGCCGGGTGGAGTTGGCGGAGATCATCGCGGATAAGATGGGAGACGCACTGGCGCTGGGGATGGGAGACCGGGACTGGTCGGCGATTCAGGAAGTAAGCCGGAAGAGGGCGGGGCTGGACAGCAAGTAGAGATCGATTCAGGGTTGCAAGGAAATTCGCGGAGGCGAAATGCAAACGAGTGAAGTGAAGCAGGGAATCGGGCGGACGAAGTGGCTGAAGCGTGCGGCGTGTGGACTGGCGATGGCGGCGATTGCGGCGGCAGGGGCGTGGGCGCAGGAGGAGCACTTCACTTCGGTGGAGGTACACCCGGACCGGACGGTGACGTTCAAGTACAAGAACGTGGGCGCGAAGGTGGTGGTGCTCAGCCTGGAAGGGCAGCCGAAGCCGCTGGCGATGACCAGCGACGGGAACGGCGTGTGGTCGGTGACGACGGCGCCGCTGGAGCCGGAATATTACGGATATTCGTTCGAATCGGATGGAGCGAAGCAACTGGATCCGTCGAACGTGGACTTCAAGGACAACCTGGTGTGGACGTCGAACATGGCGCACGTTCCAGCGGCGGGATTGCCGTGGGAAGTGGCGGACGTGCCGCACGGGACGGTGCATCACCACTTTTTCAAGTCGAAGGTGGTGGGAGACCAGAGAGATTTTTACGTGTACACCCCGGCGGGGTACAACCCGAACGATAAGAAAAAATATCCGGTGCTGTACCTGCTGCATGGATTTTCAGACGGTGCGAACGGATGGCCGGAAGTGGGGAAGGCCAACGTGATCCTGGACAATTTGATCGCGGCGGGAAAAGCGAAGCCAATGATTGTGGTGATGCCGCTGGGCTACGGCAATCTGGATGTCTTGTTCGACAGGCCGCGGTCGCAGGAGTTGCGAGCGAAGAACCGCGGAGAGTTCTCGGAGACGCTGCTGACGGAAGTGATGCCGCAGGTGGAAAAGGAGTACCGGGTGTCGGAGAAGCAGTCGGACCGGGCGATCGCGGGATTGTCGATGGGCGGAGCGCAGAGTTTGAAAATAGGGCTGAATCACCCGGAGAAGTTCGCCTACGTGGGGGCGTTCAGCTCGGGCGGATTGGAGCTGGCGACGGAGTTTCCGAACCTGGATGCGAAGATCAACGGACAAGTGAAGGTGCTGTATATCAGTTGCGGGACCCAGGACGATTTGCTGAAGTTCGATCACGAATTGCAGGCGTTTTTGAAGCAGAAGGACGTGAAGTTTACGTCGGTGGAGCCGGAAGGGATGCATAGTTGGCTGGTGTGGCGGCAGAATTTGAACACGTTTGCGCCGCTGCTGTTTGTAAAGTAGGAACGATTGCGGTGGAGAGGGCGGGGGAGTAGGCTGCCGCAAGCTATGGAGACCTTATGAACGGGCAACAATTGGTATTGGCGGGGACGCTCGCGATCGGGCTTGTGGCGGCTTGGCGTGGGCGCAAAGCCGGGCGGACCAGGTGCAACCGGGAACGACGGTGGCGGACGCGGCGCGGATGGCGCAACAGGGAACGGCCCGGACAGCCGGAGCAAGGTCGAAAAAGGTGTACACGAATGAGGATGTGCAGGCGCCGGTAAGCGCGGTGAGCGAGGGCTCGACGGCTGGAGCGAATGGAACTTCGGCGGCAGGCGGGGCTGCGGCTGCGGGCAGCGGGGATGAGACAGCGGTGGCGGGCGAGGCGGATTGCGGGAACGCGGACGCGGAGCGGGTGAACGCGGAACTGGAGGCGACGCAGGAAGAGTTGGATCAGGTGCAGCGGGAATTGGCGGTGAGCGGGCCGGTGATTTCGGGCGGGAATCTGGACAAGAGCAATTTCAAGCAGGGCGGGTCGGGGCTGAACGTGGAGTCGGCGCCGCTGAGCCAGACGCGGCCGGAAGGCGAAGCGCGAATACGCGAGGTGGAGTTGCGGCAGAAGTTGGCTTCGCTGAAGCGAGCGGCGCAGATTGCGTGCGCTCCGGAAAAGAACGTGGACGGGCTGCGGGAATTGTTCGCGGCGCAAAAGGATTTGGAATGGAAGAAGCGGGAATACGCACTGGACAGCGACGCGTATTATGCGAAGCCGACTTCGCAACAGGATGCAGCGGGGAAGGCGAAGCTGGACGCGGAAGAGCAGGAGATCCGGGAACTGGAAGAACGCATCGACGGATTGAAAGCGGATAGCAAGTAGCTGCTGATCAATAGAAGTCCGAAAAGCCTCGAATTCAAACCAACAATCTGAGGCGTAGCAGGTGCGACGGTTAGGGTGCGCCAGCCGCGAGCCATTCCTGGGACAAATAGACTGTACGGCAGCTTGCGGAACGCTGCGAGTGCGCGGTGCATCTGTATCTGAAGTTCATCGCAGACTGACGCCCAATTCTGCCCGGTACACTCGGGGTAGCTGGCAAAAGTAACAGGTTGGGGCGAAGGTCCGGCCGACGAGCGAACAACCGGTAGACGTTGACTTGGCGCAGGGAGCAAACCTAAGATGAGGGCCCAGCATGTCAGCGACTGATAGGCTCATCGGAAAAAAGATATCCCACTATCGCGTTTTGGAGCGGCTCGGCGGCGGCGGTATGGGAGTGGTGTACAAGGCCGAGGACACACGGCTGAAGCGGCCAGTGGCGCTGAAATTCATTTCGAGCGATGTAGGCCGGGATGCCGGGTTGATCGAGAGGTTTCAGCGGGAGGCGGAAGCCGCATCCGTACTGAATCATCCGAATATCTGCACAATCTATGACGTGGGGGAGCAGGATGGCCTGGCGTTTATCGCCATGGAATTCCTGGATGGGAAGACCCTGAAGGATCACATTGCGGGCAAGCCGCTGCCGCTGGAAGAGATCCTGGAACTGAGCCTGCAGGCGACCGACGGGCTGGAAGCGGCGCATCAAGCGGGAATCGTGCACCGGGATATCAAACCGGCGAATATTCTGGTGACCAAGCAAGGAAGGGTAAAGATCCTGGATTTCGGGCTCGCGAAGCAAGCGCGGGGGTTGGTGGACGGAACGACGTTGCTGGAGGGTGACGCCGCGGGAGCGATGGAGACCGTACTGACGATGCCCGGCGCGATGGTTGGCACAGTGGCGTATATGTCCCCGGAACAGGTAAGGGGAGAACCGCTGGACGCGCGAACCGACATATTTTCGTTTGGGCTGGTGCTGTATGAAATGGCGACGGGGCAACAGGCGTTTCACGGCAACACAACCGGAGTGGTGAGCGAGGCGATTCTGAATCGCGCGCCGGAGCCGCTGCGACGGATCGTGAAATACGACGGACTGGAACTGGAGCGGATCGTCACTAAGGCGCTCGAGAAAGACCGGGCACGGCGCTACGGGACGACGAGCGAGTTTCGCGCTGACTTGCTGGCGTACAAGCAGGAATTGGATCCGAGCGGCTCGGGGCGGAAAAGGTCATCGCAGATCTCCAACATCGGGAGCCGGTTTCGAGAAACGGCGACGAACCCGGCGGCGTGGGGCCGGCGAAAGAAGATTCTGGTGGGAGCGGGAATTGCGGCGGCACTGGGAATCGGCGCCGACATGTACTGGTCGAAGACACACGCGGCGGTGCTGACGGACAAAGACACGGTGGTGGTGGCGGAATTCACGAACACGACGGGAGAAGCGATCTTTGATGGGTCGTTGCGACAAGGCCTGGCGTCGCAACTGGAACAGTCTCCGTTTTTGAGCATCGTCGGCGACGACCGAATCGGCGAAACGCTGCAGCGGATGGCGCAGCCGAAAGAAGCGCGGCTTACGCAACAACTGGCGCGGGAAGCGTGCAAGCGACTGGGAAGCAAGGCGACGATCGAGGGCAGCATCAGCGGCCTCGGGGGCCCATACGAATTGCAACTGAGGAGCGTGGACTGCCACACGGGAAGCGTGCTGACCCAGGTCAACGAAACGGCTGGCGGCAAGAAGCAGGTGCTCGAGGCGCTGAACAAGGCAGCAACGCGGCTGCGGAAGAAACTGGGGGAATCGCTGGCGACGGTGCAAAAATATGATTTGCCCGCCGAGAATGTGACCACGTCATCGCTGGAAGCTTTGCAACTGTACGGCCAGGGGTGCCGGGCCGCGGACATGGACTTCGACTTCAAGAATGCCCTGGTGTTTTACGACCAGGCGATTAACCATGATCCGAATTTCGCGGCGGCCTACGCCAAAATGGCCTCAGCCTACCGCAACTCCGGACAAATGGGGAAAGCGGCGGAGGCCGCGCAGAAGGCATACGAGTTACGGAGCCGAGTCAGTGAGCGGGAGCGCTACTACATCGAGTCGAGCTACGCGTTGAATGTGACGGGGGATTCGGAAGCGGCCAGGCAAACGCTGGAAGACTGGGAAAAAGCCTATCCGCGAGACGACGTGCCACCGCATAACCTCGCCATAGTGTACGGGCTGCTGGGGGAACCGGAAAAGATGTTGGCCGCGATGCAACGAAGTCTGAAGCTGGATCCGGAAAGCGGGGTGGGTTACGGAGCGCTGGTCGCCTCGTATTTGCACGCCAACCGAATCGACGAGGCGAAAGCGCTGCTTCAGGAAGCGATGGCCAAACATCCGGACACGCTGGCGTATCACAATCTCCTGTACGCACTGGCATTTCTGGAGCGGGACTCGGCAGCCATGGAGCGCGAAGCGAATCTGCTGATCAACAATCGCGCGTTCGAGAACGGGATACTGTATATGGAGTCGGAAACCGCTGCGTACGGCGGGCAGATGGGACGCGCCCGCGAACTGGCGGGGCGAACCATAGAGAATCTGAAACGCGATGGGAACAAAGATGGAGCCGGCGGTTACACGGCGGAAGCGGCGCTGCGCGAAGCCCTGGTGGGCAACCGCGAGCAGGCAAAGAGGCAAGTCGACAGCGCGTTGCAGCTGACCGATAACGCCTTCACCCAGGCGACGGGAGCCATCGTGCTGGCGTTAAGTGGAGAAACGGAAAAAGCGACGAAAATCGCGGGCTCGCTGGCGGAGCGCTTTCCCGCAAACACGAGCATGCAGCAACAATATCTGCCGATGGTTCGCGCGGCGATTGCGCTGGGAGCGGGCAACGGCACAAAAGCGGTGGAGGCCTTCGCGAAGGTAGGAAAAGTGGAGGAGGGTTTTCCGCAGTACATGAGTTTTCTGAAGATGTACCCGGTCTACATGCACGGCTTGTCTTGCCTTGCGGCGCGGCAAGGAGCGCAGGCGGCGGTGGAGTTCCAGGAAATCATCGACCATCCGGGGATGGTGCAGAACGAGCCGGTGGGCGCATGGGCGCGGCTGGGATTGGCGCGGGCGCTGGCGGAGACCGGCGAGACCGAGAAGGCCAAGACGGCATACCAGGATTTCCTCGCGATCTGGAAGGACGCAGACCCCGATGTGCCAATGTTGAACCAGGCCAAGACCGAATACGCGAAATTGAAGGGTTCGCAATAGAGACAGGCGCGAGGCGGTGAGCGGGAGTATCGAGACTATTGCGGAAAGATCTGGAAAATGGGTTAGCGGGGGCGAAGGAGCTTGGCAATAAGGACGAGGCCAGCGCCGAGCATAAAGAGGTAGGCCGGCGGCTCTGGCGTGGCGGCCATGGGGCCGACACGGTCCAGGCTGGAGATCGACAGGCGAGTGCCGGGAAGAGCCTGGATTTCTCCGAGGATGGGCGCATTCGCGGTGATCATCTGAACATCGAAGAGGAATGAATAAGCGCCTCCACCATGCGTGGAGATGGGGATGGTGCCGCCGTCGATGCAGAAGCTGTTGGAAAAGAAGGTGAGGTTGCAGCCGCTGCTGGAGGCTGAGCCGGTGCCGGCAACGGTCCATGCGCCAGAGGGCGCGGATTCCAGAACGACATTCAGTGCGCCGAGAAATGCCAGGGAGAAGGAGTTGAGGGAGGCGGAGGAGTGTGCGCCGGAGGTGTTGATGGTGAGAAGAACGTCGTACAGGTGACTGGAATCGGATCCTTCATTGGTGAGGGTGTAGGAGACACCACCGGAAGAGACGGTGTCCGCAGAGGCTGTGCGGACAAACCCCAGTGCGGTGACGAGAAGCAGAGAAGCGAGGGTAACTCTAAGTTTCACGTAGAACTCCGGGGGACACGGTTCCGGGAGACACTCTCGTTCGGCTGGGTTAAGGGCACGTGGGGGGCCAAAACCGAATCGTTGGGCAGGGATTGGGTCTGGCTGTGGGGTGAAGAAAAAGGAAGTTTACAAGACGGGAGCGTCATTGAAACTCAAGCTGATGGGAGTGTTGTGCAAGAGATTTCCCTCGGGCGATGGATGTAGGAAAGAGTCTGGCGGAGATGTAACGTTTATAAACGAGTGACGGGTGAACCTTGAGCTGTGACGCGAGCATTTTTCGGATGAACTAAACTTACCTTACTCATCGAACGCAATAATCTTTCAGATTATCTCTACGCGCCATTGGAATGCACGTTCCTCCCAGCATTGCGCTGCGAACCCGCCTCTTGAGATTTCAATTTCCTTGCGGAACAACCATCGAAATTCCAAATTGAAACCTGCTATTTTTCATCGGAATTGGTGCAGTACAAGGGATTAGAGGCGCACCGTTCCGAATTGAAACTCTACAAATTTCAAGACAGGTGGTGCACTATAGATCGATCAGCGGCGGAGAGGGCATGGCAGGTAATCCCGTTTCGAAACGCATTCCAGAACTGGATGGGCTCCGCGGGGCCGCCATTGCCATGGTTGTAGTGCTACATTATTTTTATTACTCGCCCGCCGCAAGTCACCGTCCCTCCGATTTGATCCGAAGCGCCTACGTCCATTTTGAACGATTCATTGCGTTGGGATGGACCGGGGTGGACCTGTTTTTCATTCTGTCCGGCTTCTTGATCGGGGGCATCCTGCTGGATGCCCGGTCCTCGCCCAACTACTTCAAGACGTTCTATATCCGGAGGTTTTACCGGATTATTCCGCTGTACTACGCCTGGATCGTGGTCTTTGTATTTGCGCTGATTTTCGCCGGCCGCTTTTTCAACGGATATGCCTCGGAGGTGGGGGACGGCGGATCGAGCTCGCACTTGTACCTGTTGCTGATCTTCCTGCAAAACTGCGGAATGGTGGGATATTCGACGTTCGCCAAGGCGTTTTTTGGAACTACGTGGTCGTTGTGTGTGGAAGAACAGTTTTATTTACTGGCACCGCTGGTGATCCGATTGATTTCAAAGCGGTGGCTGTACGGATTCCTGAGTGTGGTGATCTGCGCGGCTCCGCTGTTGCGGCTATGGGTGCGGTACCACATTCCGGCGCAAGGATTCGAACCGGCGTATGAATTGATGGCGTGCCGGTCCGACGCGTTGGCCGTCGGGATCCTGATGGCACTGGTTTGGCGAAACAATCTTTTCCGGTCATGGTTATCGGCCAACGGGGCGGTTTTATCCGGGGTTTTCGGCGTGTTTCTCCTAGGTGTGCTGGCTTTGTGGAAGTACTCGCCCGTTTATAACTCGTACGCGATGCAATCGATCGGGTACACGTGGATCGCGTGCTTTTATGCGGTGGTGCTGTTGATGGCGCTAAGCCAGCCTTCCGGAATTGTGGCCCGAGTGGCGCGACTGAGCTGGCTGCGAGAACTGGGGCGGGTGTCTTACTGTCTTTATATCGTGCACACCGGAGTAGCCTTCACGTGTCAGGCAGTGGTACGAGCCAGCCTGGGACATCTGGATTCCTGGCAGAAACCTCTGGTGAATGTTATTGCAGCGGTGATTGCGTACCTGATTGCCAGGGTTTCCTGGACGTACTTTGAGCATCCGCTGGTCCGGCGCGGACATGAGACTACATATTTACTGGCCGAAGGCGAGGCGTCTCGACGGGACGGCAGGACTTCAGGATCGAAGGGTAGAAAAGAATTAACGGTCGTGCCAGAGGAAGTGTAGGCGCCGGTAAGGACGCGAAACGTGGTAGGGCGGCGCCATCGATGGGCAAGAATGGCCCAAGCCTGAGGTAATCCCGAAGAACTAAGGCCGGTCACGCAGGACGACGAACCCGGCTTTTGGTAACCCGTCAGACAAGAGAGCAGAAGTTCAGGAGAGGGGCCGGCGAGTTGCGGTCTGCGGGGAAATTACTATACTCATGCGGTTGTTCTAGCGGCGATAGACTGCGCAAACGGAGAAGAGGACGAATGACTGCACACTCAGAGGCGAAGTCCGGGGGAGCGATGGAAGGTCTGCGACCGGCATTGGTGTTCGACATTTTATATTCGTTTCAGAAAACGGCGGCGCTGCGGGCAGCGGTGAAACTGGGCGTATTCCGTGCGATTGGCGAAGGGCACGAATCTGCGGCGGAGATCGCTAAGCACGCGGGCGCGTCGGAGCGGGGCGTACGGATTTTGTGCGATTTTCTGGTGATCAACGGGCTGCTGGAGAAGGTGGACGGGAAGTACCGGCACACACCGAGCAGCGCAGCATTTCTGGATCCGGCGTCGCCGAGTTGCTTGGCCAAGGTAGTGGAGTTCACGGCGCGCAAAGAGTTTGTGAATGTGTACGAGAATCTGGCGGAAGTGGTGAAGAAGGGAAGGACCGAGTTGGAGGGCGAAGGGACGGTAGAGCCGGAAAATCCCTTGTGGGTGGAATTTGCGGAGAAGATGGCGCCGATGATGGGGCCCATGGCGGGACCGTTGGGGCAAGTCGTGCTGCAGGGCAGCACGGCGCCGATGAAGGTGCTGGACATCGCGGCGGGGCACGGGCTGTTTGGGATTGAGTTGGCGAAGCAGAATCCGAACGCGCACGTCACGGGACTGGACTGGGCTCCCGTCCTGCGCGTGGCGATCGAGAATGCGAAGAAGGCAGGAGTGAGCGGGCGGTATGACATGCTGCCGGGAAGCGCGTTCGATGTGGAGTTTGGTGGGCCGTACGATGTGGTGCTGCTGACGAATTTTCTGCACCATTTCGATTTTGAGACCTGCGTGGGGCTGCTGAAGAAGATCAAGAAGGCGTTGAAGCCGGGAGGAACGGTGGCGACGCTGGAGTTCATGCCCAACGAAGACCGGGTAACGCCACCAGCGGCTGCGGCGTTCAGCTTGATCATGCTGGCAACGACGGCGGCAGGAGATGCGTACACGTTTTCGGAATTGTCGGAGATGCACCGGAGGGCGGGGTACACCGATATTACGGCGCACCCGATACCGGAGAGCCCGCACACGATTGTGAAGGCGCGGGCGTAAGAAGGGCCGGTAGGCGGCAGCGAAGAGATCGGTGAGAGCGCAGGATGAGTTTGCTTAGGTAACATCGATGCTTATTCGCAGAATCACCACGAAAAATATTGCGGATTTTAAGGCGATACGGCTCCGTGCGCTGCGAGAGGATCCGCAAGCATTTGGGTCGACGTATGAGCGAGAGTTGAGATTTACCGACGCGGAGTGGGCTGCTCGGTTGCAGCGATGGGATGGAGAGAGAGGGATCGGATATTTGGCGATGGAAGGGGAGACTTTGTGCGGAATTGCCGGGACATTGCGGGATGGGGCGGATGCGGAAGGAGTGCAGTTGGTGTCGATGTGGACGGCGCCGGAGTATCGTCGGCAAGGAGTTGGGCGATTGCTGGTGCAAGAAATCATGGAATGGGCGCGGGAGCGTGGGGCTGGAGTGGTGCGACTGATGGTGACCAGCAACAATGAGGCGGCGATGCGATTTTATGAGCGGTTGGGTTTTGCGCGAACGGGGCGGACGGAACCGTATCCGAACGATGCGAGGCTTTTCGAGATTGAGATGGCGCGGGCGGTAGAGCGAACGGTGAAAGGCGAGTAGGTTAGAGGAATGGGCGATTTTAAGATACCGATGAAGCGGCCGCTGCGAGGGCCGGTGCGCGACGACGTGGGGCCGGCGCCGAAGAATTACATTACGCCCGCGGGATTACAGCGGTTGAGGGATGAGCACCGATTTTTGTTGACGCGCGAGCGGCCCGCGGTCGTGGAGGTGGTGGCGTGGGCGGCGAGCAACGGAGACCGCAGTGAAAACGCGGACTACCAGTACGGAAAACGAAGGCTGGGGCAGATCGATTCGCGGATTCGGTTTTTGACAAAGCGGATTGATGCGGCGGTGGTGGTGGATCCGGCGGCTCCGCGGGCGGGAGCAGCGGCGGAGAAGGTGTTTTTTGGCGCGACGGTGACGTACAAGGATGAGGGCGGCACGGCACATGTGGTCTCAATCGTTGGACTGGATGAGGTGAACCTGGAGCGCGGGCACATCAGCTGGCGTTCGCCGCTGGCGAATGCGTTGATGAAGGCCAGTCCGGGGGACAGCGTGCACCTGCGCGCGCCGGCGAAGACGGAGCATCTGGAGATTGTCGATGTGGAGTACGTGCCGATTGAGATGGATCCGTTTCGTGAACCGCCGGGGGCGCAGTCGGCGCCAAAGAGGGAAGCGGGCGAGTAGACTCGGAATCGCAGTTCGGATGAAGTATTCGTGCCAGGAGCCACTTTTCCGGTAAGCGCGTTAATCAGGCACTATCGGAAGCTGGGCGCTTCGGAATATAATCGTCAGTCGAGTGGGAGACTTCGCATCGCACGACAACGCACCGCTTTTCTGTGCATCATCAGTTTCCTTTTTTGTGTATCGGCAGCAAATGGCCAACAAAGCGCCATACCTAAGGAAGCCCTGCAAGTCCGCATTGCTCCCATAAAAAAACAGTTTCAGTACGGCGAGTCAGTTCAGCTGACAGTCACGATTTCAAATGTAGGTTCGCAACCGTTCCTCGTCCCAAACCGCGTCTCGATTATGGGAAACACACGTAGTTGGTTGTCGGTTGACCTTAGGAATCTAACAGGCAAGCCTCCGGATGTTGGCGGCATTGCGTTTGATTGTCTCGAGTACAAACCGACGAAGATACTTCCCGAAGATGTTCTAACAGACTATCTCCTGCTGCAACCGGGTACCTCATACGTACAACACGTTGGGCTTGACGTGGGGTTTGGCAGGCTTCCCGCAGGTAACTATTCGCTCAGGACAAGTTACTCTGCCTCCTTTTCCCCATCTGGGTGCAAGACGTGGGCACAAGAAGAGATCGACAAGTTTCCCCTCCAAGCATGGTGGGGAAGAACCGCTCAGCAGGAACTCTTTTTCACGATTCTTCCTCGCACTAAGAAGCAATGAGGGTCGTTTCAGCACGGCGGTTTGCGCCAGTGCCTGATTAGTCGGGTGGTCTCAATGGGTGGATGCAACACTTTCGTGAAGTTTACTTGCCGGAGTCTGAAACGCTAACGTTTTTCTGGGGCGCTGATTTAATAGCAGCGCTACTCTGTCCAGATCCGACTGGGAGTAGTCGGTCAGGTCTGTGTTCTTCGGGAAGTATTGTCGCAAGAGCCCGTTTGTGTTTTCGTTCGAGCCGCGTTGCCAGGGGCTCTGCGGATCACAGAAGTAGACTTTCACATCCGTGGCCACCGTAAAGTCTTTGTGTTTGGCCATCTCCAGTCCACGATCCCACGTCAACGAGCGCCGCAGCGTGGCGGGAAGTTTGCGAACGTGTTTGCTCAATGCCCCCACAACCTGCGCCGTATCTTTGCCAGGTATCTTGATCAGCATGACAAAGCGCGAATGGCGTTCCACCAAGGTCGCGATGTGACTGTTCCCTGAGCCGCGCAGGAGATCGCCCTCCCAGTGACCTGGAATAGCGCGGTCCTCGACTTCAGCGGGTCTTTCGCGGATCGAGATGGCCTCAGGAATTTGACCGCGACCATCTTTAAAGATCCGAGAGTGCCGCGATCGGCGGATGCGGCGCTTGGATCGCAGGTGCTCCAGTAGCTCCTTTTTCAGCGCTCCACGGGCTTGAATGAACAGGCTTCGGTAAATGGTTTCGTGGGACACGCGCATGCTCTCATCATCGGGATACTGGGTTTTCAGCCATCCGGAAATCTGTTGCGGCGACCAGTCCAGAATCAGTTTACTCGCAACGACGTTCCGCAACTTCAGGTGGATGGAAAGAAGGCAGCGCTTAGGCCGTAAGGCGGACTGCCAAGCTTCGCTGTCCGCTTGACTGGCTCGATAGCCAGGACGGCCCCCGTGCCGTGCGATCTCCCGGCTTACGGTCGATACCGGTCGCTGCAAACATCTGGCAATCTCACTGAGCGACCAACCGGAAGCCAGCCCGCGAGAGATTTCCTCGCGCTCACGCAGCGTGAGCGCGAGGAGCGCACGACGCCGTATTGCCGGAACAATCCCCCCATGAAGCGACACCAAACAGCGAATAGAAGTATGTGGTTTGTCAAAAGCACGCCCGATCTCATGCAACGTCTGTCCTGCTTTCCAACGTCGCCAGACGTCGCTCTTCTGCTCCGCCGAAAGCCCAAATCGTTTTCCTGGCTTCATAAGCACCGCCTTTGAAAAAAGCTTTATATCAGATGGTGTTGCATCGACCGTTTGAGGCGACACCGCTAACCGGACACGTCTCCGGTAAGCGCGTTAATCGGGATTTGAGGTTGAGGAGTTCCCTGGTAGTTTGGTCCCATGGAAAAGCTGACTCTTTTATTTAGGCTTCTTCCTTACATTGCATTTTTCTATGCTGGAATAGTTTCAATCCTCGAAGTACTTTTCCCATCTCTTCGCGACCCTGACTTCAATCGCTGGGAAGTTGACGACACCAGTGGTTCTTCTATGCAGATTTTGGGTTGGAAGAAGATGCTAACGCCGCCGCGAGTCTTAGCTCAAGGGTACATGTCGGACGGCGCTGCGTGCGCGGTAGCGCTCGTCATAGGATTTACTTTCCTATTGATCGCCATATTCGGCATTCGGCATGTAAGTGGCTTTCCAGGGTTCTCCCCCGACTTATTCGACAGACTCTGGAATCGCTGAGAAGCGCCGGGTCAATAAAGTCCGGGCTAGTACCCACTTGTCCGGGAACCGCGTTACTCGGGGCCTTGGTGCGGAGTTACGAGAATACGAGACGGTGTGTAGGGCGGAACCCTTCCATTGGACGGGCGGTAGCCGATTCGTCCATTCTCTTCGCCGGCCGATAATTCACGAATGCACAGCACAGGTCCATTTATTTGAGCCGGTGGAGGTCAGTGGCTTGGGTTATGCGGAGTTTCGCCAGCCTGGTGGGCGAAGCTGGCGCGAGGAGGGGCGGAGACGGGAGGGTTGACGGTGGGGGAACCGGGGGCTAGCATTCCGGAATTGAGCGACGGATGAGACTGGAAATGAGGTATGAGGGAGCGCGGGCTTCTAGAGGACCGGAACGTTGAGGGGATCGGAACGTTGAGAGGGCGGGAGAGTTGAGAAGGGTTGGGGAGTGATGAACGACCGGAGTATTGGGGCGACCGTCGGGGTCGGAACAGCGCGGGCGATCCGGCTGGCGATGGTGCTGGCGATGGCGTTGGCGCCGGGGGCCTGGGGGCAGAAGCCGCCATCGCCGCCACCGCCATCGCAGCCGCCCGGACAGCCGAGTCCAGCGCCGGGAGGGGGCGTGAATCCGGGGAATCTGCCGACTGCGATGGGGACGTCGCAATCGGGGATGGTGGTGTGGTTTCTGCGCGGGAAAATTCGAGCGGGAGATGGAACGGCGTTGCCGAACGACACCGCGGTGCAACGGGTGTGCAACAACCGGGTGAGGGAACAGGTGTACGCGGATTCGCGGGGAGATTTTACGCTGAGGCCGTCGCCGGTGAACGAAACGGTGGCGGACGCGAGCACGGATTTGAGCGGATACAACCGAGCGGCGGCGAAGGAGTCGGTGAATGGGATTCCGCAGACGGAGCTGGCGAAATGCGAGTTGCGGATCACGGCTTCGGGATTCCGGCCGAATACGACACTGCTGGCGGGGCTGACGCCGTCGAGCGGAACGCTGGATGTGGGGGGAGTGACGTTGGATCGCATTGTGAAGGTGGACGGAGGGCCGATCAACGCGGCGGAGTATAAAGCGCCGAACGAGGCGCGGGCGGCGTATCAGAAGGGAATGGAGGCGGAGAGGAAGGAAAAGCTGGAGGATGCGGAGAAATATCTGGAGAAGGCCGTGAAGATTTATCCGCGGTACACGATGGCGTGGTTCCAGCTGGGGACGGTGCAGCTGAAGAATAAGGAGACGGACGAAGCGCGGGAGGCGTTCACCCGAGCAACGCTGCTGGACGAGAAGTTTCTGCCGCCGTATTTGTCGCTGGCGAAGCTGGCGTTCGCGGAGAAGGAGTGGCCGCAGGTGCTGAAGCTGACCGGACATATTTTGGAAGAAGATCCAATGAACCGCGCGGGGTTTACGGAAATGATCGTGGATTCGGACCCGCTGAACTGCTCGGCTGCGTATTACTACAACGCGGTAGCGAATTATGAGCTGGGGAAGTTTCCGGAGGCGGAGAAGAGCGCGGCGAAGGCGGAACGCCGGGCGGAGGTGCGGGCCAAGTATCCGGACGTACACCTGCTGCTGGCGGAGCTGTACACGAAGAGGAAGAATTATGCGGGGGCGATTGCGGAGATGAGGACGTATCTGGAAGTGCTGCCGCAGGCGAAAGACGCGAATGAAGTACGGGCGCAGGTGGCGAAACTGGAGAAGATGAGCGGGGCGGCGGGGCGGGAGAATTAAAGGGAAGCGGGGGTCGGAATTGGTGGTGTCGTCGCAAGCTATGTGCGGAGATTGCAGGGAGATAGGCGACCAGATGGTGTTGCATCGACCTGTCGAATGCACCGCGTTAACCGAACACTGAGATTCCCTAATGTCCCTTTAGCCATCGTCCGCTCTAGTGTTGGGGCCGCGTGAACTTCCGAGGACTATCATTTCCTCATGAAAACTCTTTTCGAATGGCCATATTTTGTCCTCGTAGCCGCGTCGCCAATTTTGGTGAGCGCTACCGTAGCGCCGCCAGTTTTCTCGCAAGAAAATCCTCCCGTTAAACAAGCGACAGTGCTGACGTTCGTGCATGACTTTTTGGAGGTCTTTTATCCGGAATTGGTCAAAAAAGGTAACACTCTGACACTCGCCGTCCACCATCCGGCGGAGGTTTCTTGGAATGAAATTTCCGGTGTGTATTTCACTGTTAAACCGGAAAGACCACCCGACTACGGCGTTGTTCGATATGGCCCGAACGGGCCGATTTCGAAAACTCGACCGGACCCCGAGAGCGTGCTTTTAGATGGCACCGTGTGGCTTCCACCATTAAAACACGGGAGCCGGATTCAAGAAGTGCAGGCCAGCAATGAAGGGGCAATGAAACTGGACGCTCTGCGTCATTTAGTTGAGTTACGTCATGATTGGTCCGATGACCAATCGGTGGACACGCTGATTAAGCAGGGGGCGCGTTTCGGACCAGCACAGAAGAATGCTTTTATCAGTACGCTCCCATTGGCCAAAAGTCAGCGATTCCTGGGTCGCCTAAAAATTGTATCGGTAGAGTTCCAGCATCTAGATTGGACAGTTCGCGCTGACGCACTTTTTTTGGACGGAACCAAGGCCAAATACATTTTCGAGTTTGAACCATACGAAGGAAAACTAATATCGCTGAATCGTCTTGATTGAAAAATTATCGCTCAAGTGCGGTCAACTCTTGGTAAGTCGGCTAACCGGACATCTGGCTACTAGGACAGTGTCGTCCACATTTCTTTCGACTTCGCCCGCCCGTAATCGGTATATATTTTGAAACGACATGAAACACATTCTCCTCGGAGGCGTAGCAGTCCTTGTTGCGACGGCAATCACAGTTTCGCTCCACTTTTATGGTGCCCACGACCTGCAGGGTGTTGTAGCTGCAATCGCGGGTTATCCCGGACTGCTGGCCAACGGAAACTATGTTCGGCTCAATGAACTGCTGTCTACCTTAGTGAACTGGCTATTTTACTTTATGATTTTCGAGGGCATTGCTGCGCTAAGGCACAGGCTCTCAAGCTGAACACGTGTTTCAGTCTAGCTCCTGGTTTGTCGGGAAATCGGAACGATGCCCCACAGTACTGGCCAACAAGTGAGCCAGTTGCTTGCCCCAAGGCTTCAGCGATTTTGCACCGGGCTTCCGGTCGCTGCGAGATTATTCCGCCACATCTCCGCAAGTCCCGGAACCGCGGATTCAATCTGTTTGATGATGAAACTCGTTTCCTCCCAGTCCAAGTGCGGTAGCAGGCAGTCAGCGTTAGACTTCTTCACTGCGTAAAGCCCTGGAGTTTGGAGACCGAAAATGCCCCATTTGTCGGCGTTTCGATATTCAAGCCACCGGACGTCGGCTGTATTTGTGACAACCGTTGTTCGCGCTGTTCCTCTCCCTACTTTTCGTCGAGCAGTGGAAGTGAATTCGACTTTCGTAACCTTGAGCAGGTCCTCAGTCGCACCAAATCCCAGGAAGACAAAAACAAGCACAGCGACAAGCAATCCCAGGAGAATCGCCCTGATTACGTGCAAGAAAGGAGAGAGCCAGAATGCAAGCGCAAACAGAACGGCGCAAGCGTTAAACAATACAAGAAGTTTCTTGCGACGTTCGCGGACCCGTACTTCCAGTCCTCCAGTCCGCAACGGTCTGATTTGTATTTCGGAATGCATTTTGAAAGGTATTGTGACAGATGCAGTGCGAGAAATTTGCGAAAATCCCGGTTCGTCGGGAAAGCGGAGAAGTCCGTCGCAGTAGCCACTTTGGGGGTTAGCGCGTTTAATCGGGACCTGGTGCGTGGAGGTGCGTCGGAAGGCAGCGGCCATCATGACCGCGGGACCTGCCAGACAAGAGGTTCATTGCTGGATTTCTGTGACCTGCACGTGGGGCGCGAGTTTTGCTATCTCGCTCTTGTTATGCTGCAGCATTTCATCGAGTGGAGCTTCTTCATTACGATTTACATAACCGGTGAGGCTGCGAATCTGGTTTCCGAGTTCTAACTCGCCGAGCGAGGTGTTGCCTTTAACGTTGCGTTTGTTATCCAGGTCTGCTTTTTTCTCCTCATCCTCCAGCACAGCTTTCAGTTGCGCGGCCACGCTCGCGGTAGGGTGTGCAGCAGCAGGGTCTGCGAGCACCTTTTCGATTGCCGCGTCGACCGTTTCCAGCGCCTGAAAATGCACTTTGCGCTTGTCGATCATATCCTCAAATCTCTCTTGGTTCTGAACCTGAGCAGTCCCATCAGAATAAATCACTACGTCCACGACGAGCGTTGTGCCGTCTGCACGACCGACCTGCGCATCGTAGGTGCTGTTCGGCGAGAACCCTTTCCCGTCAAATAAATACGGCCCAAGCAGGTCATAGGTGTTAGCGGCCGATGTAAAAGACTTCCCGTCAGGAAGCGTTTGATTTACGGATATGTTAAAAGCCGTTACTTCTTTGTCCGAGACGTTGACGAGATGCACGATGCTGGAAGATTTGTCGGCGTTGTCCTCGATGCTTTGGACCACTACGCCCAGGTGGGACGGGTTAGCCTGTGCATTACTGCCTGGCGGAAGCAGGGCGAAAAGCGATATAGACAGAAGTAATTTGACCCTCATTGTCTTCTACCTTTCCAGCGAAAACGACCACCGTCAGAGATGGACCCGTGCGTGAGTCTATACGGAGACGGCAATGCGCAGCAAGTATTTCCTAAACACTTTACCGTCTGTATACTCACAGAACCCAGTAAGTCCCGAGAAGTCGGGAAAGCGGACAAGTTCGTGCCAGTAGGCACTTTTCTGATTGCGGCGTTTACCGAGCACTTCGGCTTGTGGGGAATTTCTTGCTGGCGACCCGGATCGGATCGTGTTTGATACTCTTAACCTGGTCACCGTTCGGGATTCGGTTGCGCGGCAGAAGTGTGGAACTGATATTCGCTTGAGGATTGCTGCCATGAGAAGAATGCTCTGCAGTGCCGCCCAAGTCGGCGTTGTAATTTTTGTCTGCAGCGGGCTGCTCAACTGCGCGGCACATGCGGGATCCGCGCAAGGATCGGCTATTTTGGAGCCCGCATCCGGTGCGTTGCTGGGAATTTTCTACGGCGCGGGCAGCATCGAGCAGACCACGGCAAAGCTCGGACGCACGCCACCCGTGCACCTGATGTACTACGGATGGGCGGACGATTTTACCGGCAGCGTCACGAAGGCAGACCTGGCGGCGGGACGCATCCCGCTGATCAGTTGGGAACCGCACAAGATTGACTTCGCCAGGATTGTGGATGGGAGCCTGGATAGCACGATCCAGGCGCGTGCGAACGGCTCCAAGGCGCTGGGGAAGAAGTTTTTCCTCGATTTCGCCGCGGAGATGAACGGCGACGATGCGTGGAGCGGCAACAATGCAGCCTTGTATGTTGCCGCGTACCGGCACATTCACGAGCTGTTCGTTGCGGCGGGCGCAACCAACGTGGTGTGGGCATGGTGCCCGAACGTGACGGACATCGATGGCGGCAACAAACATACGATGGACTATTATCCGGGCGATGCGTACGTGGATTGGACCGGCGTGGATGGATATAACTGGGGCACGACGAACGGGGGCTGGCAGAGTTTTCAGCAACTTTTTCAGGACATCTATCCGCTGCTGGCGGCCAAGAGAAAACCGATCATGATTGGAGAGATGTCCTCGGCGCAAGTTGGAGGAGACAAGGCGAAGTGGATCGACGAGATCATTCCCACGTTGCGGTCGAGGTACCCGCTGATCAAGTGTGTGGTGTGGTTCGACATTAATAAGGAAGCGGACTGGCGGATCAGTTCGTCTGCGGCGGCAGAGGCGGCGTTTGTGCGGATGGCGAAGGATGCGTATTTTAATCCATGAGGATTGCGGGAGCGAGGACCTGCCGAAGGGGAGCAATTGCAGTTATTCGGTAACTGACTGGTGGGTCGTCAATGCAACTCCCGGGAAGTTGCAGAGCCGGACAAGTTCGTGCCAGTAGCCAGATGGGCGGTAAGCGCGTTAATCAAGACCAACTGATAAAAACTAGCAACAAATTGCTTGCGTTAACCAGTCGAGTAACATATTCTCCCCCGACCGGCTAGTCCCGTCGGAATCTGACTCTGAAGGGATTTCATGCTCAAGTTCATCCAGCGCACCACCGTGATTTCGGGCCTCTTTGCTGTCCTGTTCCTACTCGCCTCCGCCGCCAAGGCCGATACCTATCTGTTCACCGTTTCTGACCCGAACCTACCACTAACTGCCACTTTCGACGTCACGGGGTCACTGCCCAGTTCCGGCTACGTCACCTCTTTTCTCACTGGTCCCGCCACCTTAGCTTCTTTCAGTTGGAATTCCGAAGCAGCTGGGTTCTGCCAATTTGCCAACGGCGATGTAATTAAGGGTAAGGATGCGTGTACCGGACTGTATTCCAATGGTGCTGCCTCTCCGCAGTCCTACGCCGCCGGTGATTTTCTCTCCGTTGGAAGCTTTACCAGTCTGAGCGGGTTGGAGACCGTCACCATCACCGACACATCCCTCACCGCCACGCCCGAGCCTGCTTCCTTCTTCTACATGCTCGGCGCCAGCCTCGTATTCCTTGTCCTCTTGGGCAAGCGCCTCACCCTATAATTCATTCGCAACTCCCAAACCGCTTCATGGCGCCGCCACCACCACCGCGGCGCCTTCTTTTTTTCTCCACAATCATGCCAGGGCCGACACCTGCGACTCGCACCTCAGCCGGATTCGATGAAACAGCTACCAACTCGTGATTAGTTGGCTTACCGGACACGAGTCCGGTAAGCGCGTTAGCCAGGACTTGGGCCGCTTGGGGAACTAAACTAGAATTGAACGCATACGGAGACCAGAAGCAAATGCCGAAGAGATAGGACCAAATGAACAGCACCTTGCTGACGCTTCTAGTGGCGTGTTTGTCCGTACTCGGCGCAGTCCTTCTCTATTGGTCTAGAGAATTCTCCGTACGCTATAACGCATGGACAACGAGGTTTCGCGAAGCGCACGCGCATATCAATCCGCCACCAACACCTCAAAGGCGGGAGCTAAATACGAAAATAATGACATGGCTCTTTCGTTTTCTAGGTGCGTTCTTTGTTCTGCTGGCAATGTTGGTGCTAATTGCTGTTTGGAGATTTCTGCCAAGCCTATAAGCGGACAAGTCCCGTACCTGGACTCGACTTCTCCGGTAAGCGCGTTCATCGGGACCTACCGGTGACAATGCAGCGCCCAAGAACCGCCGATTTGCACCGACTCAGAATCCGATCCGACCCGCTCGAATCAACGCGGAGAAATCGAGAGAGTGATCTGCTGCTTGTGCTGCGGCGTTGATATGCTCACGTTGCTTCAACTCTGGAAAAGGAAGCTCCCCAGTGACCAGTCTTCCTTGGTCGTATAACATCTCATCGAGCGTGCCATTCACCAGGATTTGATAGTTCCAAGGCCGCGGGTTGTTGGTGTCCGCAGCAAGCTGTCTGTCGAGTGTGGTGGTGCAGTTCCGAGTGACCTGGTTGTACCACTCGGGGTGGTCTTTCAGTTTGTTCAGGTAGGCGACGTAGGTAAGGAACATAGCTCGTGCGACCTCTGGGGTTGCTTGAAAGCGATACATGTACACTTCTTCGCCTTTACGGTAGTTGGTGCGCAATCGAATCACGTCGCGTTCATCAGCGGTGATAAAGATCAGTTCGTATTGGCGAAAAAGTCCGAGAATGGTCGAGTACGACTGGCCAACTTTATACCGGGCCTCAATCGAGAACGCGACGTGCTCGTTGTCCCCGAATTGAAAACTGATAATTGGGTGGCTCACAAAGCGAATCCCCCAGTTCGTCAGGAACAGGTCGGCGGCCTTGATCTGTGAGAGGTAGAGTGTTCGGTCGCCCCAGCAATTCGTGTAGTCGGTTTCGGTGCGATAGTCGCAGTTGCGCAAATTGTGAATTGTGACTCGGTCTCCGTCCATTTCAACCCAGGCAGTACGATCGGTGTCGGGCTGCCAATTGCCATTGTTCGAGGGCTTCAAAGTGAGCCACCAGGTGAGCACACTACAAAATCCGGCGAGAATTAAGACTGGAGCCCAAGCGGAACGCTTCAACTTCAACAAGATGGTGATCATTCCAAGGACGTAGATCGAAGCAAGAGGAATGCGTAATGCCGGGATCCTCAGATCCACATAAAGAGCTCCTATGGCCCACAGAGTAAGCAGCGCGAGACCAACCCACATTATTGCGATTCCAATAGTGCGTAGCGCTCTCCACCAAATTGGCGCAATCTGCACAGTAGGGCCTTGGGGGAACTCTGCTTTGTACGGACCTTCCGATTTTCCCATAGCAGCGATAACGACAATCCTAGCAGGAAATTATTCCTGACTCTTATTAAGCCCACCTATTAAGCCCGCCCAACTGGTCGCGCGACACGGCAGAGTGCATTAATTAAGGATCAGTGATGGAAACTGCATTGTTCCGCGTCCGGCATGAATTCATACACACGTAACACGACGGGACGGCCACGGTGCTAGGCTACCTAACCGTCGGCACTCCGCGAAAGTCCTCAGGAGACTCATCATGACCCGTGCCTGTAAGCAACTTTCCCATTTAAGCTCCATGCAACTGCGCTCGCTGTTGCTGCTCGCAAGCTTGTTGCTGCTGGCGACCACATCGTACGCCCAGGTCTCCGAGGATTCCGTGGTGACTCTTACGGTGAGCCGGCCGCCCGTAACCGGGCCGTCGCCGGTGACCCAGAGTTTCATCGTGAGCCCACCGCCGGGAGGAGTCGCAGCTGCGAAGAAAGTGCTGATCCTGCTGCCCGGGCGCACCGGCGACATTCAGCTCACGCCGGCGTCCCAGGTGGCGACGTTTCCGGGAAGCGACGGCACGCTGGACGTAAACTCTGGAAATTTCCTGGTGCGAAGCCGGTGGCTGTTGGCCTCGCAGGGATTTGTGGTGATCACCCTGGATTCGGCCACGGACTTCCAGCAACTTCCGAGTGGTCTCGTCGGTCAGCAAGGCAGCTATGCGCACGTCACGGACGTGCTCCAGGTGATCGCGTGGGCCCGGGCGATTCCCGGGCTGCCTGCGAATATTCAGGTGTGGTTGGTGGGGACCAGCCGCGGAACCGCGGGGGCGTGGGTGGCGGGAGGGTCGCCCAGTGTGTCTCCGGTCATCCCGCCGAACCCGCCGCCCACTGGGCCGGACGGGCTGGTGTTCACTTCGCCCATCAACACCACCAGCGACGTGGACTCGCTGCTGGCTGCTCCACTGGGGAGTATCACGGTGCCGACGCTGATCTTTAACAACAAGGCATCGACCTGCGCAAGCGCGCTAGCGACGGGGGACACCGCAGTGCTGAAAGCGCTGACCAGCCTGAGCACGACGGTCGCCCCGCTGAAGGCCAATCAGAATGTGAGTGACGCAGGCTTCCCAGCACTTTCGAGCAACTGCGAAGCACTGTCGCCGCACGGGTATTTCGGGATTGAACCGGAGGTGGTGACCAAGATCTCGACTTGGATCATCGCCAACTAAGGGCAACATCGTTCGCGCGGGCGTCGCGGCGACGCGACCACTAAGGAGGATCGTCATGACCCAGTTGAGCTGCAAGAGCGCGATTTGCTCGCGGTGGGTATTTGTGCTGGGCGCCCTCTTGCTTCTGGCGGCGTCCTCGTTCGCCCAAATTACCGAAGATTCGGTGGTGACGCTTACCCTGGCGCGGCCTCCGATAACCGGACCATCGCCGGCCACACAGAGTTTGATCGTAAGCCCGCCGCCGGGCGGGGTTGCCGCTACGACCAAAGTACTGATCATGCTTCCCGGTGACAATGGGGAGGTTCAGCTTACGCCGCTGGCATCGCCACCCGCGCCGGCAAACGACGGCACAGTTGACCTTGAGGATGCCCACTTCGTGGTGCGGACGCGGTGGTACTTTGCCTCGCAGGGATTTTTAGTGATCACCCTGGATGCTGCCAGCGACTTCCAATTGCTTCCGAGCGGCCTTAAAGGTCAGCAGAGCAATCCGAATCACATCACGGACGTGCTGCAGGTGATTGCCTACGCCCGCGCAATCAGCGGTTTGCCGGCCAATACTGAGGTGTGGTTGGTCGGAGGCGGCCGCGGCACGGTGGGAGCGTGGATTGCGGGCGGTAGTTACGCGCCGCCGGCCGGGCCGGACGGATTGGTGTTTGTTTCACCGGTGAATGACAGCGGAGATCCAGATTCGCTGCTGTCCGCTCCCCTAGGGAGCATCAAGGTGCCCACGTTGCTGTTCGGCAACAAGGCATCGACTTGTCCGAGTTCGCTGGCGTCGGGAGACGCGGCGGTGCTGAAGGCGTTGACGAGTCTGAGCACGACCACCGCGCCTCTGAAGGCCAGTCAAACTGTGAATGACGCGGGCTTTCCAGCGCTTTCGACGAACTGCCTGGGACTTTCGCCGCACGGCTACTTCGGCGTCGAACCTACAGTGGTGAGCAAAATCTCGAGCTGGATCACCGCCAACTAGCCACGATACTCACTTTCGGGAGTTCACTAACTCACTCGAAGATCAGGGTCTCGAGTTGTATCTCTTGTTGTATGAAATTTGGCAACTCGTCCATAGGCGTGTTCCAACTCATTTCATCTTGCGGTTTCCAGTTTGGGTTCGAGAGCGCCTTGCAAGGCTCGTTGGGAAATTCGGTGAACCGCCAACCCGTGAAATACCAATCGCTGCGCTCAAAGACTGCGTGCACAACTACAACTCCCACGTAACGTTCACCTTCACGTTCAGCTTTCCCACATCCATAAATATCGTAACCGTCTCTGTTACTATTGGCTCGGTCAGGCTTAAATTCCTGAAGATCTGGCATCACCCCGAAACTTTTTCCGTGAGATGACTGCATTGCGACGACGAAGGTCTTCGGGCTCGCTCCGCCCTTGCCTACGTCAGAAACAAAAGCGTAGAGTCTTTCCCAATTCCGAGCGTTCTGTGCTTCCACATAGCCGTTCATCCGTTTGGAGAGAGATTCCCGACAGTCCGCGGGTACGTTTAAGAATGGATCTATAGCCGTAGCGAGCACAAACGAACCTATTAGACCAAACGCTAAAGATAAGAACGATGGCCGTAGTAGTGGTCGCATATTTGCATTCTAAACCCACAGCTTGGAGCGGAGTAATATTAATGGCTTCACAGTCCCGGGAAGTCGGGTGACCGGTACAATTCCTGCAAATACTCAACGGCAATTTCTGCTTTGCACAAAAGGGCATTGTCATTTTTCGGTTACAGCGCGGCGATTTCTGCTTTGCACAAACCGGGCATTGTCATTTTTAGGTTACAGCGCGCGGCGATTTCTTGACTTAACTCCTCAGGCACGCATATTATGTCTGCGCCCATGGCGGAGACTGACCCCCTCCTCGGTCAAAATATATCGCATTACCGAATTCTGGAACGCCTTGGCGGCGGCGGGATGGGTGTCGTCTATAAGGCGCAAGACACCCGGCTCGACCGATTCGTTGCCCTAAAGTTTCTTCCCACCTCGTTGGCCCACGATCCGCAAACCCTGGAACGCTTCCGCCGAGAAGCCAAAGCAGCCTCGGCGCTGAACCATCCGAATATCTGCACGGTTCACGACATCGGCGAGGAAAGCGGCAAGGCCTTCATCGCCATGGAGTATCTGGAGGGGCAGACCCTCAAGCATGTGATCACCAAGTCGCAGATTGAGTTGGAGCAACTGCTGACCATCGCCATCGACGTCGCGGATGGGTTGGATGCCGCTCATAAGAAAGGCATCATCCATCGGGACATTAAACCGGCAAATATCTTTGTGAACGAGCGCGGGCACGCCAAGATCCTGGATTTCGGTCTGGCGAAACTGAATGCGGCAGGCAGTGGGGAAGAAGTCGAGCTGACCGCCACGTACGGGGTGGACATCAACCATCTGACCAGTCCGGGGAGCACTTTGGGAACGGTGGCGTATATGTCCCCGGAACAGGCGCGCGCCAAGGAACTCGATTCGCGCACGGACCTGTTCTCGTTTGGCGCTGTGCTGTATGAAATGGCCACAGGGCAACTGGCTTTTCCGGGTGAGAGCACAGCGGTTATTTTTAGCGCGATTCTGGAGAAACCGCCGCAGCCGGTAGCGAAGTGGAATACACGCGTTCCGGGCAAGCTGACTGAGATTATTGAAAAAGCGCTGGAGAAGGACCGCGACTTAAGGTATCAGAGCGCCGCCGAACTGCGCGCCGACTTGCAGCGACTGAAGCGGGACACCGACTCCGGGCGCAGCGCTTCGGCTCTATCGGTCAGCGCGCAGGTGGCGGCGCCGGACATTCCGAGTGCAAGCGGAACGGTGGCGGCAGCGGCGGCCACGACGTCCCGGAGAAATATCTGGAAGATTGCGATCCCGGCTGCTTTGGTAGTGGCGGCGCTGGTTGGCGGTGGACTGTACTACCGCTCGAAGCAGGCATCGAAGCTGACCGGGAAGGACACGATTGTCCTGGCGGACTTCGAGAACAAGACGGGGGACCCGGTCTTCGATGACGCGCTGAGGACCGCGCTGAATGTGTCGCTGAGCCAGTCGCCGTTTCTGAGCATCCTGGCGGATAACAAAGTAGCGGAAACACTGAAGCTGATGACGCGTCCCACGGACACGAGGCTCACGCCGGATGTGGCTCGGGAGGTTTGCGAGCGAGCGGGCAGCAAGGCCTACATCGCGGGTTCCATTGCGAGTCTGGGCAGCCAGTACGTGTTGGGGCTGAAGGCGGTGAACTGCCAAAGCGGCGAGCAGATGGCGCAGGAGCAGGCCACGGCGGCGAGCAAAGAAAAGGTGCTGGACACTCTGGGGAGCATGGCGTCGAATCTGCGCGGGGAATTGGGAGAGTCGCTGGCGACGGTGCAAAAGCTGGATGTTCCGCTGCAACAGGCGACTACGTCATCGCTGGAAGCGTTGCAGTCGTACAGTCAGGGTATTAAGACCTTCAGCGAAAAAGGCTCGGCGGCGGAACTTCCTTACCAGCAACGCGCGATTCAACTGGATCCGAACTTCGCCATGGGCTACGAGGAAGTTGGGACGGCTTACTACGGACTGGGTGAACTTAGCAGGGCGAGGGATTACTACACCAAGGCCTTTGAGCTGCGGGAACATGCCAGCGAGCGCGAAAAGCTGGCCATTACCGCTGGTTACTACGAGACCGTCACCGGAGAACTGGACAAGGCAGCGCAGACGTACCAGCAGTGGGTTGAGAGCTATCCACGAGACTACCGAGCGCATCTGGACTTGGGCAATATATATACTGCGCAGGGACTGTACGATAAGGGCTCGGCGGAGTATCGGGAAAGTTTGCGTCTTGCACCGGATCACTCTGCCCCGTATTCCAACCTCGGCAACAGCCTGATTGCGCTGCAGAGGTTTAGCGAGGCGCGGGAGGTCCTGCAACAGGCGAAGGCTAGAAACGTAGACAGCTACATAATGCATAATGCCCTATATGCACTGGCGTTCCTGTCATCGGATGATTCCGGAATGGCGGAACAGCAGAAATGGTATGAAGGGCCCGAAGAGAATTTTGGGATTTGGCTGGCTGCCGATACAGAGGCCTACCGGGGGCGGCTGACGAAGGCTCGGGAACTGACCAAGCGCTCGATCGAGTCCGCGATCCGCGCGGATACCAAAGAAACGGGGGCGATCTCGCAGGCGATTGGGGCACAACGCGAAGCCGTCTTCGGCAATCCTGCGCAATCCAAACAAGAGGCGACCGAAGCCTTGAAGCTTTTCCCGACCAGCCAAGCGGTTGAGGTTTCAAGCGCGCTGGCGTTTGCCATGGCCGGCGACGCGGCGCGCGCCGAGTCGATGGCGCAAGACCTGAACAAGCGCTATCCGCTGGATACGCAGGTACAAATGCTGTGGCTGCCGGCGATTCGGGCGCAAGCGGCGCTGGACCGTAAGAATCAGGCGGAAGCGCTTCGTGATTTGCAGCCTGCGGCGCCGCCGATCGAGTATGGGCAAATCATCTTCGCCATTAATATCTCGTGCCTGTATCCGACTTACGTTCGCGGCGAGGCGTATCTGGCGGCAGGACAGGGCAAAGAGGCTGCGGCCGAGTTTCAGAAGATTCTGGATCACAGCGGAATCGTGTGGAACTGCTGGACGGGCGCGGTGGCGCACCTGGGCGTGGCGCGAGCGAACGCGCTCGAAGCAAAGACCGCGACAGGGGCCGACGCGGACGCAGCGCGTACACGGGCGTTGGCTGCGTATAAGGAATTCCTCGCGCTGTGGAAAGGCGCCGACCCGGACGTGCCGCTTCTGAAGGAAGCCAAGGCGGAGTACGCGAAGCTGCAGTGAGGAAGTTGCTGCTCCGGCAAGATTTCAGCAAAAACATACCGACCTGATTTTCCAATTTGATTTATGTGCTAGGGCTGGAACGAACTTGGCAGCTCAGCGCGTTTATCGGCACCCGACACCGAGTAGGAGTGACAAAGATGAAAAGGACTTGCGCTGTTGTAGCCGCTCTTGCGGTCACACTCTTCGTTGCTACGCTCCAGGCCCAAGTTGAGGATCGTCCGATCCCCCGCCTGGTGAAAAAGGACGGACGCTTCGCTCTATTTGTGGACGATGCGCCCTATCTGATGCTGGGTGCGCAGGTGCATAACTCCAGCTCGTGGCCGGCCACGCTTCCGAAAGTGTGGCCCGCCATGGAGTACCTGAACGTCAATACGGTCGAAATGCCAATCTACTGGGAGCAGTTTGAACCCCAGCCCAATCACTACGACTACACGATGATCGACACGCTGTTGACTGAGGCTCGTCAGCATCACGTGCACCTCGTGTTGCTCTGGTTCGGCACATGGAAAAACGGCAGCCAACATTACATGCCCGAATGGATGAAGGTGGACCTCGTGCGGTATCCGCACATGGTCGATAGGAATGGCCAGGCGGTGGACTCGCCTTCACCGCACTCGGCCGCGTCGCTGGAGGCGGACAAAACGGCCTTCACCGCTTTTATGCGACACCTTAAGGAAAGCGACCCGCAGCGTACTGTGCTCATGGTGCAGGTGGAGAATGAAGCCGGCTCCTGGGGTAGCGTCCGGGATTTCTCTCCAGCTGCGCAGAAGCTCTTCGAAGCGCCAGTGCCGCCGGAGATCCTCCGCGCCATGAACATCAAGAGCGCCTCAGCGTCATCGAGCTGGCAGCAAGCCTTTGGTCCCGATGCGGATGAATACTTCCAAGCCTGGTCGGTTGCGAAGTACATCGGACAAGTCGCCGCCGCAGGAAAGGCGGTTTATCCGCTGCCCATGTACGCCAATGCGGCCTTGCGCGACCCGTTCCATCCCGGCGCTCCAGGCCAGCCGAGCGATGGCGGAACTTATGAGAGCGGTGGCCCCACGGACAATGTGCTCGATATCTGGAAAGTCGCGGCGCCGGCCCTGGATATTTTGGCGCCAGACGATTACCAGATCGATGACGCCGCGTATCTGAAAGTCCTGGAGTTGTATCACCGAGACGACAACGCACTGTTTGTGCCAGAGACCGGTGGCGCGGACAAAGCGCGCTTCTTCTTCTCGGCCCTGGGACTTCAGACCATTGGCTCCTCGCCGTTCGGGTTGGATTACACGCACAGAGCGGCGGATCGCTCTCTGAATCACGCGGATGCTTCCGCGCCGCCCGAGGAGTTCCTGACACCCTGGGCAATGAATTACCGGTTGGTGGGCCCAATGCAGCGGGAGATTGCCCGGCTCAATTTTGAAGGCAAGCTGCAGGCCGTGGCCGAAGAGCAGGGCAAGGCGACTCGGACGCTGCCGTTCGGATCCTGGGACGCGATCGTTTCCTTTGGAGCCACCCGCGGCAATCGTGGCGCAGGAAATCAAAAGCCGGCGGGGCGCGCACTGGTCGCGCAGCTAAAAGACAACGAGTTTCTTGTGGCCGGATATTTTTGCCGTGTCGACTTCCGCCCGGCCGGCACCGAGCAGCAACGCAAGTCCCAGCATATCGTGGAGGGAACGCAGCAAAATCCCTCGGCGCTGATCGATGGTAAATGGCAGCACCGCCAGTTCCTGCGTGTCGAGGAGGGAAGTTACGAAGATGGTGTGTTCAAGCCTGTCCGCATCTGGAATGGGGACGAGACGGACTGGGGACTGGACTTCGGTTCAGAGCCGGTGGTGCTCCGCGTGACGCTGGGGATCTATTAGTCGGTAGACGTGAAATGTTGGCACTAAAACCTGTCCGGGAATCGCGTTTGCTAGGACCTTCGCCGAACGTCGCAGAGAAGCACGGCGCAAAATGTCGACGGCCAGGAGTATGAGTCCTACCAAATCACTCGCCCGGGCCAGACCATTATCGTTTAGCATGTACCTTCTTTGGGAGTATGCAGCCACACTCTATGCGATTTGAAGTCAAAGTCGGAAGCGAAACTATTGGTTATACGGACCTCGAGGCAGGCGACCCGCCAATGGGCGTTGCCAGCGGCAGATTTCTCCCAACAGCAGCTTACGATTCGATTCGACCTTACTGCATCAAGCATCGACACAACTGGGTAGCGATCCCGGAACTCTCGGTCAGCACACCTGCAGGCGCGCGACTTGAATGCACGGGTCCCATCCAGATTCTTGATTTCAGCCCTGAACTCGGCTCGACGGACATTCAGATTGATGTGTGCGGAATCGTGAAGACTCTCTACGCAGAACTCTTCCCCCATCACGTGGAAAGCTACAAAAAGCAGTTCGGATGAAGTTTTCGTGCTAGGGGCCGCTTTTTCGGTAAGCGCGCGTTAACCATGAGCTTGGATTCTTTGGGCGGCTCGCTTGTAGCGAATCCAGTAAATAAGTGAGGCAAATACCGCCAAAACGCACCAAGTGATCAGACGTGCCTTGAAATAATCGGTAAATCTACCCGTGTACCATGCCCGCGAAGTCTCGCCCTCGCGTGGAATCACAAACCAAATGAACAGTGTCGCAAACAATTCAGCGACAAGACAGGTAAGGGCGGTCAAGGCTTCGCCAACATGCGTATTCCGAAGAACGACGAACAAGAAAGCAACCAAAATTCCCCAAATGAGAGCGTGCTCTCCCATGTATGCCCAGACGCTTGGGTACCAAACCCTCAACCCGTCAGTCGGAGCAAGTCCATAGAGCAGGAATGAAATCAGTAGTTCGACCGTAATACCAAACATTATGACGTGACGATTCATATGCAGAGTGTAATGCCTTTTCTGCGATGCAACGGCCAAATCCGGATTAGTCCGGGTCACCGGCAAACCCCCTCCCAATACTCGAGGAACTAAGAGCAATACGGTGCAGCGATGGAATGCTGGGTTAGGCGAGGGGTGTGCGGAGGACTTCTTCGCGGACCATGACGATGTGGAGGCGGAGCCAGTACATCTGGGGGCGGACGGAAGCGGGAACGAACTGGCGACTGGCGCGGGATTCCATGTCGGCGAGGCGATCGAGAAATTCTTTTTGAGTGCCACGAGGAGGAACGGAAGCGAGCTGGTCCTCGATGTGTTTGAGTTCGGAATAAAGGCTGTAGACGCGATGGCGTCCGGCCCAGTTGTAGAGCGCCGGGGCGAAATGCAGGAGAGGGTAGAGCACGCCGACGAGGGGCAGGGCGAGGACGAGAAGTTGCTCGACCATGACGGCGAGATAAAAGGGCAAGTGCGTTTGCAGGAAGGGCGGGCCGGATTTATAGAATTGGCGGGCATATTTGCTGAGGGGAAGATCGAGAGATTCGCGCGCGGGAAATTCGCCGGCTTTGCGAAAGACGCCGGGGGAGGAATGGAATTCCTCGGCGGCTTCGAGGAGCAGGTATTGAATGGCGGGATGGAGATCGTGGCGAACGAAGAGACTGGCCTTGGGAGCGATGAGGGTGACGTCGTTGGGAGGAATGTTTCTGGCAAGGTCGGCGACGCCGGCGGGTAAGACCAATTTGTGAAGGTTGGCGAAGAGGGCGACGAAGGCGTCGGCGCGGTGGACGCTCTGGAGGGCGATGCCGTCGGAGGTGAGAAGCTGCTGGACGGAGTGGCCTTCCCAAGCGTCGAGAAGGATGGCGGCGTCAATGTCGCCAGAGCGGAGCTTATCGATGGTTTCCGCGGGAGTGTAGGCGAAGAGCTGGGCGGATTTTTTGTCGATGACGCCGACGCGAGCGAAGAATTCCTGAGCGAGGAAGCGGGAGCCGCTGCCCTCGGGTCCCACGGAAATGCGCAGGCCCTTGAGTTGCGAGGTTTCATCGACGGTGTGGCCGGTGCGAACAAAAATCCAGAGTGGTTCGTAATACATGGTGCCCAGGGAATCGAGATTGGGGGATTTCTCGTGGGTGGTGACGCCGCTGGGAATAATGGCGATGCTGATGTTGGACTTGGGGTCCTGGAGGAGGGCAAGGCTTTCGACGGCGCCCGCGGTGGGAACAAGTTTGAGTTCGATGCCATTGCGGGCGAAGTATTCGCGGTAGCGTTTGGCGAGATCGCTGTTGAGACTAGTTTCCGGATCAGTGGCCATGGTGACTACGCGGGGAGGCGTGGGGCGCAGGAGCGCGAAGGCGGCCCAGATGAGAAGAGCGGCAAGTGCGAAAATGCCGAGGATGGCTAGGAGGAGGTAGCGCCAGTCGAGGTGCCGGTAGCCGAAAGGAGTCATCATGGGGATTTTGCTGCCAAGGATAGTACAAGCGGATGACGGACGAAACAACGATAGCAAGGGGCGGCTGGTTGCGTATAAGAAGTAGAGTGGAATAAGCGGTAGGAAGCGGGGGAATCGTGCACCTATTTTTGGCGATGTGGACGGGGTTCTTCGTGTACTGGGCGGTGATGGCGCGGCGGGTGAAGGAGAGTGCGCGACTGGAGCCGGCGGGATCGCGACGGTTGCGGTTGGGATTGATGCTGGTTGCAACGGTGCTGCTGGCGATGCCTGGGGGAAGGCTGGGGATATTGGATGCGCGCTTTCTGCCGGATCGAGAGGAGTGGTATTGGGTGGGAGTGGCCATGACGGCAGCGGGAATGCTGTTTTCGATCTGGGCGAGATGGCAATTGGGAAGCAACTGGAGCCAGGCGGTGACGGTGAAGAAGGATCACGAGTTGATCACGAGCGGTCCGTATGGATTCGTGCGGCATCCGATTTATACGGGACTGCTGCTGGCGCTGCTGGGATCGGCGGTGGCGGGAGGAGAATGGCGGGGACTGGCGGGGGTGGCACTGTTGGGGTATGCGCTGTGGAAGAAACTGAAGCTGGAAGAAGAATGGATGCGCGGAGAGTTTGGGGAGAGGTACGAGGCGTATGCGAAAAGAGTGGCGGCGCTGGTGCCGTACGTACTTTGAGTGGGGCCCGAACACAATGCGGCGTGCGTAAGATGCATGGTTTTGAGGTAGCGGGCAATTTGTTGACAGGCGGGTAGGAGAGGCTATACTCGCACGCGCGTCAAAGCATACAGGGCAAACTAAGCCAGACGATCCAAGCAGAACAAACTGACGAGGAGTGACGACGATGACAACGGCGAAGACGACGGTGTTGCGGGTAGTGACGGTGAAGACCGACGATGTTGCGGCGTATCTGGCGGAGTTGGAGAAGGGCAAAGAGATCATGAAGAAGCTGGGGGTTACGGCGATTACGAGGATCTGGCATGCGACATTTGCGGGGCCGAACGCGGGGAGCGTGCTGGTGAGCATCGAGTTCCCGAACATGGCGGCGCTGGCGGAGGCGTCAAAGGAACTGACGAATCCGGAGTACATGACGTGGTTGAAGGGCATGGACAAGATGCGGACGGTGATTTCCGACAGCCTGCTGCAGGAACTGTAGGCCGGATTGCGTAAGCGCTGCTGCGCAGAACGTAGTTGACATTAAAACAACGGAGGCCGATACTCGCCGAATTCCGGCGAGATGCTCCGTAAAGGGTCGCTCCCATCTCCGTCGGCCCCACAGTTCAACCCTCTTCGCGATCAGGCAGTTGGTGGGACCACGCTCAGCGACTCTCAAACGGCGCTGCGCCCGATATTCCATGGGGGGAATTATGAGCATGGATCTGGACAAACTGAACGTGTTTCTCGGCAAATTTGTGGGCGACCTGGGCGCGGCGGTACACAGCGGGATGGTGGTGATCGGGGAGAAATTGGGATTGTACAAGGCGCTGGCGGCTGAGCCCATGACCTCGGCGCAACTGGCGGCGAAAACGGGTACGGATGAGCGGTACGTGAGGGAGTGGCTGTCGTCGCAGGCCGCTGGCGGGTACGTGAGCTACGACGACAAGAGCAAGACGTTTTATCTGACGGAGGAGCAGGCGTTCACGCTGGCAAATGAAGATTCGCCGGCATATTTACCGGGAGCGTTCGAGCTGGCGCTGGGATCGTTGGCGGCGGTGCCGCGGATTGCGGAGTCGTTCCGGTCGGGCGCGGGAATGGGCTGGCATGAGCACGACGACGGCGTGTTCCATGGCTGCGAGAAATTTTTCCGGCCAGGGTATGCGGCGAATCTGGTGACGAGCTGGATTCCGGCGCTGGAAGACGTCAAGGGGAAATTGGAAAAAGGCGCGCGGGTAGCGGACGTGGGATGCGGGAAAGGCGCATCGACGTTGCTGATGGCGAAGGCGTTTCCGAATTCGCAGTTTTTCGGGTTCGATTACCACGACAAGTCCATCGAAGGCGCGAGAGAGACAGCGAAGCGCCAGGGGCTAGCGGATCGCGTGACGTTTGAGGTAGCCAAGGCCAAGGAATTTCCGGGAAAGGATTACGATTTCGTGGCGGTGTTCGACTGCTTGCACGATATGGGCGATCCGACGGGCGCGGCGAAGCACGTGCGGGAATCGCTGCGACCGGATGGGACGTGGATGATTGTGGAGCCGTACGCGAATGACGAGTTGAAAGATAATTTGAATCCGGTCGGTCGGGTGTACTACTCCTTTTCAACGCTGCTTTGTACGCCGTGCTCGCGGTCGCAGGAAGTGGGGCTGTGCCTGGGAGCGCAGTCTGGGGAAAAGAGAATGAAAGAGGTAGTGAAGGCGGCGGGGTTCAGCCGGTTCCGGAGAGCGACGGAGACGCCATTCAACATTGTGTATGAGGCGCGGCCGTAGAGACTGGCACGATCGGGAAGCAATATTCGAAAAAAAGGGCGGGCCGAAGAGGCCGCCTTTTTTTGTTGGGCGTGTGATTGGGAGGCCGATGCGAAAGGGTTATGGGTTGGGAGGGTGGAGGAGTTCGAGGAGGTCGTCGGCGGCTTGGAGCGGCTGCTCGGGTTGAGGGAGAGTGGCGCCGGCGGCGAGGAGAGCGCGGACGACGGCGGGATAGTCGCCCTGATCGCGGAACCAACTGTTGAGAGAGCCGTGCAGCGCCCAAGCAAGGGGCGAGCCCCCGTGCTGCGTTTCGAAAACGTTGACGGAGGCGTTGCGAGCGAGGAGGGCATCGACCAGAGTGCGATTGCCGTGCCATGCGGCGTAGTGGAGGGGAGTCTGGTCTTGCTCGTTGGCGACTGTTGACGGGCCAGTTCGCGGCGAGGAGCATCAGGACGGCTTGCGTGTTGTTGCGGAAGGTTGGACCGATGAGGCGACGGGCGGCGAGGGGGCTGAGTTTTTGAATGAGTTGCGGATGCTGCTGGAGAATTTGCTGGGCGAGGGATTCGTCGTGAATTTCGGCGGCCTGGGCGAGACGGAGCCAGGGGGCGCTGCGCTGCATGAGGAGTTGGAAGACGTCGGCGTGATGGAACTGGTGGGCGATGAGGTGCGGGGTGGTGCCCCAGCCGAAGCCGTAGATGTAGATGGTGCCGCCGGCGCGGGGATTTTCTTTCGGAAAATAGGCTTCGGCGATGCGGAGGCGAACGGAGTCGGGATCGTCATCGAGAAAGCGCTGAACGGCGGGAAGATCGCCGACGGCGGAGGCGGCGAAGATATCGGATTGAGCGCCGCGGGAAAGGAGATAGCGAGCGACGTCGTGGCGATGAGGCCGCATGGAGGCCATGTATTGAAGTGCGGTGGATTCGTGATCGATGTCGCGGGCGTTGATGTCGGCACCGGCATCGAGGAGGAGGGCGGCGATTTCGACGGTGGAGGCGAAGTGAAGAGGGAACTGGCCGTCGCCGCCGCGAGCATGGACGAGTTGAGGATCGGCAGCGAGGAATTCGCGGACGCGTTCGATCATGCCAAGTCGAGCAGCGGAGTGAATGTCGAGGGTGGCGCCGCGAGAGATCAGGTAGTGAGCGAGCTCGGGCGATGCGGAATCGAGAACGCCGAAACTGCCGGCCCACCACTTGGTGCGTGCGTTGATGTTGGCGCCCGCGTCGAGGAGGACGTCGATGATTTCGCGATTGTTGCGTAAGACGGCGACCATGAGGGCGGGAGCGTCGAAGCTGTGACCGGGAAGGGGTTCGTCGAGGGTGGATTTGAGGGAAGGATGGCGAGCGAGGACTTCAGCAACAAGAGCGGCGCTGTTGGAGTGGAGAGCGGCGGAGAGAGCGGGTACGGGATCGTCGGAGGCGGCAGCGACGTGAGACTTGAGCGCGGGCCAATTGTCGAAGCCGTATTCGCGCGCGATGACGTGAAGAGCGTCGGCGAGTTTCGGTTGGGAAGTGATGTTGAAAGAGGCGAAGCGAGCGGCGGCGTCGGGATGATTGGAGGCGGCGTCGCGGAGAAGAGAACGGGCCTGGTTTTTGAGATGGTCGAGATTGGGACGATCAGGAAGCTGACGAACAGACATGACTCACTCCTTTGGCAGCCCGTGGTCCGCTTCATCGGGCAAGGAGAGAGTGGTACAGCAGAGAGAAGAAAACAAAGGTGGGATAATCCCTTTCCGCGGACGGGGTGCACCCTTTTTTGTGCAGGAGAAGAGTAGCAGGCGGAGAGCGTGCAGCCAAGAGGCGATAGAAGAGGGACCCGACGGAATGAGAAGAATTAAGCCGTGGAGGCATTCTTCCGGGGTTATCAGGGGTTCCGGCCGGGTCCCTGGTTGCAGGTTGGCTGGAAGGATAAGGGAAGAAGGCGGTTGGGGAGAACTGTCAGAAGTAACAGTTTGGAAATTTTATTGGAAGTTAATCAGAACGCTCAGTACTGGTAATGTCGGGCGGGGAAGAGCTTGGCCTGCGGAAGTTGTACCAGCCAAGGGCGAATGGAAATGGGCGGATGGATGGAATGCGGCGAAACTCAGCAGGGGCGAGACGAGGGATCCGAATCGGGTACGGCCTGCGGGTTCGCAGTGGTACTGAGGAATTGCTGGCCGCTGAGTATGGCGTCGATAGCGGGGAGAAGTTGCGCATCGACGTCGAGTTTCGCGAGGTAGCCGTGGCTGCCGGTGGCGAGAGCGGCGCGAACGATGGCGGCATCGCTCCACAGAGTCACAAAGAGAATCCTGGAGTCGGGGGCAAGGCGGCGGATTTCGCCGGCGGCGCGGATACCGTCGATGCCGGGAAGGCTGATGTCCAGAAGAATGACGTCGGGACGAAGGGCTGCGGCTTTGGCAACGGCTTCGGGACCATCGACGGCGACGCCGACGACAGAGAGGCCAGGGGCTTCGGCGAGTTTGGCTTGGACGAATTTGCGCCACTGCGCGGAATCATCGACAACGAGAATGCGTACAACAGATGGACTGCTTATGACAGGCTCCTTGGTTGAATTTTGTTCAGGTGACCCGGAACCCAGCCTGGACCTGCCAGGCTGGGACCGTGCTCTTGGGCGACCAGAACCCGGGCGGCCGGATTCTGGGAAGTCAAATCAGTTGGGGCGAAGAACGCCGTCAATCAACACGGCGAAGGCCTGATCCAGAGGAACTCCGGCCTCCAGCAAGGGCTGGATGTACAGGCGGTGGAAGTCGTCCGGATGCGTGTCGTTTTGAAGGAACATGCCGTCGAGGGTCTCGAACTTAAGGCCCAAGTCCTTATCAATGGAGTCGAGACGTTCGCGGATGTCCTTGGACAGGGCCTTGGTGCTGGCCCTGCTTTTGATGCGAAGTTTGGTGTCGTTCATTTCTGCTAAATAACCCATCACTTTCGGGCGGCGCAGCGATTGTGAATGCTGCATGAACAGTGTCGCAGGGGATGGGAAAGGTGTCGTTGCGTGGGAGCAAGCTAGAGATTGCGCTGGAGCAAAACGGGGGGTGTGGAAAAGCGGGGTCGGAAGTAGTTGAAAAGCAGATGGTTAGGTGACGGAAAGGAACAGTCGCTCGGGAGAACGGAGGAAAATCTGACCGCGTTTTTTGACCAGGGCGCGGCTGCGGGACCATTCACTGGTGAGGCGGCTGGCGGTAAAGGGGGTGACGTTGGCGGCGTTGGCCAGGTCGTCGTTGGTGACCTGGAGCAGGGTGCCGTGGGGCCCAGGTTGGCCGACGGTGCGGGCGAGAGTTACGAGGACGTGGGCGAGACGCTGACGGGCGGAGTGGCAAGCCAGATTGATGTGCGTGGAGACGTGCCAGGACATCTGGTCGGAGACGATCAACAAGGCGTTTTCGAGCAGACGCGGGTAGCGGGTGGTGAGCGCTCGGATGGAGGAGCGAGGCCAGGCCAGGACTTCGGTGGCGGTTATCGTTTCCGCGCTGAAGAGGTACGAGGAGGGGACGCAAAGAACGGCACGACCGCCAAAGGCATCACCGGGACCGAGCCAGCGGAACAGGAGTTTCTTGCCATCGTCGGTGAGCAGGAAGAAACGGGCGAGGCCTTTGGTCATCATGAAGAAGTAGTCGGCGGGATGGCCCTGGTTGATCATGACGGAATTGGGGGCGTAGCGGCGGTGTTTTGCGGCGGAGAGGATGGCTTTGTGTTCGGCTGGGGTGAGGCCTTCCAGAAATTGCGGCGTATCGTTTTTGGGGACGTTGGTCGGAACAGTCGCGATCCGCGGGGCAGGCATGGGTGCGTCTCCTGGGTGAAACCTGGGCGGAGCAGCAAGTGAACAGGCGGATGGGGAAGTATACTCTGAGCGAGGGGAATGGTCGGAAGAAATCGCCGGGTACGAAATCAAACGCAAAGGCGAGCTAGGCCCAATAGTGTTGCATTAAGTCGGTGATCCATGAGGGCTGAAAAACCGGGCCGCGAGGAGCGAATTCGGCGACCCAAGGCTTGATGTCGAGGACAGGAGTGCCATCGATGGCGTCCAGGCCGTCGAGGAACAAGTGGCGTCCGGCGACTTTGGAAATTCTGCAGACCGTGGAGCCTATCTGATTGGGACGAGACTTGGCGCGTTGCGCAAAGATGCCGACCTTGGGCCAAGAGGAATTGTTGCGAGGGTGGCGGGCGGAGGTCTCGATCTTGGTCGCATCGAGTTGGTGCATATAGAAGAGAATTTCCACATGAGAAAATTCAGCGAGACCGGAAAGGGAGGTTTCATCAAACTGAGAAGGATCGAGTTCGATGAAGGATTGTTCGGCATCCCAGTGGTCGTCTTTGGCAATCTGACGGGTTGAGTGGACAGATCCAATGGGGTTGAGGGAGATCAACATGTGCGATGGTCCTTTGTTGGGTTTCGATCCACAGTAACACGGGCTGTCGAGGATAGGGTTTCAGGTAAAAAAGAGATAGCGGAAATCCGATAAGAGAGGGAACGACATGTCGAAGATCGTGGTGGTTGGCGGTACGGGAACGGTGGGAAGCCAGACGGTGCAGGAGTTGTTGAAGCGCGGCGCCGGGGTAAAGGTGATGACCCGGTCGGCGGACCGGATCGCGAAGCTGCCGAAGGGAGTGGAAGGAGTCGTCGGAAGCATGGAAGATCCGAAAACGCTGCCGGGAGTGTTTGCGGGAGCCGAGGAAGTGTTTTTGATTACGCCAGTGGCTCGCGACGAGACGGTGCAGGGAATTGAGGCGGTGGATGCGGTCGTCGCGGCGGGCGTGAAGCGGATCGTGTACCTGAGCGTGCATCAGGCGGATAAGGCGATCGAGATTCCGCACTTTGCGTCGAAGGTTCCGGTGGAAGGGGTGGTGAAGTCGAGCGGAGTGGAGTGGACGATTCTGCGGCCCAGCAATTTTTATCAGAACGATCTACAGGTGCTGGACGCGATCAGGAACGGAGTGTATCCGGCGCCGACGGGGAAGGTTGGGATGCATCGCGTGGATGTGCGGGACATCGCGGAGGCAGCGGCGATTGCGTTGACGCAGCCGGGACACTCGGGGAAGACGTATTCGCTAGTGGGTCCGCGGGCGTGGACGGGCGAGCAGATCGCGGAGGCGTTGACCAAGATTGTGGGGAAGCCGGTGGCGTATGTGGGAGAGGATCTGAAGGCGTGGGCCACGCAGATGCGGGCGTTTATGCCGGAATGGCTGGTGCGGGATCTGCAGATTATGTTCGCGTACTTTTTGAAGCATGGGTTGCTGGCGACTCAGGCGGAGATTGATGAAATCACGAAGGTGCTGGGACATGCGCCGCGCGGGTATGAGGCGTTCATTAAGGAAGCGCTGCAGTAGGAAAACCCGAGCTAATAGCTGATAGCCAATAGCTGATAGCTAGAAGCAAGAAAAAGCAACGGCCGGGCAGCGAGCGGGATGGGTTGTGCTGAACGGGAGGGACCCACCCTTCCGCAAAAATTCGCGGAAGGATGGGCCACCCGGAACGGTGTCTTGTCGCGGGAATTGTGGCTAGCGGGTTTTGTGGAGGCGTTAGTTGAGGGTGCGCCACCCGCGGACTCCACATTTTCGTCGGGCGATTCAGAAAAGAAACCCCAAGACCCGGGTTCGCTGCGCGAACGCCGGGGCACCCGAGGCAGTGATTTACGAGTGTCGTTGTTGGTTAGGGTTTGGGGGTTTGGGAGTTGAGTTGCTGGAGTTTTTTCTCGAGCATCATTTTTTGTTGTTCGGGAGTCAGCTTGGGGAAGAGGAAGGCGATTTGCAAGCGCATGGACCAGGAAGGCGTGCCGGCCGGGCGGTACGGAATGCTGTAGAACTGCGCGGTGAGATTGACGGGTTGCGCGCCGATCTTCATGATGCGGCCAATGCCGCCGCCGAAGGGGACGGTCCATTGGTTGCCGGAGGGAGCTTCCCAGTTGGCGGTGAGGGTGGGCTGCCAGGTTAGGAACCATCCTTTTTGCAGGTTGTAGTTGACGAAGTATTGGAACAGGAATTGATTGACGGCGGGGCGCGTGCCGCAGCCGGCGACGGACCACACATTGTTGACGAGACCGCCGAGGGTCCAATGGCCGGGCTGGGTGAGGACGACGACAGAAGGACCGATGCCGAGTTTGCCTTGACCGAGGTAATAGGCAGTAGCGGTGGGCAACTGAAAGATCGGGCCGACACCCCAAATGATTTTGCCGGGCTTCTTGGGGGAAAGGAAGAAGGTGGGCTGCATGTCGCCGAGACCGTACTGACCGGTTTCGGGAGCTCCGGGGGAGTGTTGGGGATGGGTTGATAAATGATGGGAGTGATCCAGCGGATGATGAGGTTCCAGTCTTTGGAGACGCCGACGGGGATGACGGGCTGGATGTTGAGAACGTTCTGATTGCGGTAGCCGGGCTGGACGCCAAAGTTGGCGTTGTCCTGAACGGGTACGGAGATGAGGCTGGCGACCGGGTTTTGCGTGGCCTTTTGGAGAGCAGCGGCTTGGGCGGCATCGTCGTCGGGAGTTTGGGCACTGGTGTTGGCGGTAGCTTGAGCTTGAGCAAGAGCGGCGGGGACGAAGTGCGAGAGCGAGAGTCGAAAGTAACAGCGCGACACTGGGAGCGAAGGCGGATTTCATTGGATCTCCGTTGGAGTTTGTATAACTAGGAAATTGCGAGGCCCCAGTATAACAGGTCGCGGCGGATTGCTTGCGGGGAAGAGCGAGAAAAATCGAGGGAAGAAGAGAGGAAAAGAATAAGAAGGACGGGGCGGGTACCAAATGAGCGAACCTGGGCTCGGCAGAAGAAAGAAGTGCAGGTTATGAGTTAGGCATGGTAGTACGTCGGTACTCTAAAGTTACTCCCGCATGCGCTTGACACAATGGCGTAGCCAGCCACGACAACTGGCTCCAAGGGAGGAATTATGAAACGGGACCCCATTCGTCGCACACTGTGTTCGCTTCTGCTCTTGTTCCAAGCGGCCTCGTTTCCTGCAGCTGGGGCCCAGCAACCTACGGTTTCGACGCGTACAGGATTTGTTCTTGAAGATGGCACACCGATCAAACTAAGGCTCTCGCAAACGGTGTCGTCCGCTGACGCACAGGTGAATGATCGGGTGGAATTTGAGGTTCTGGAAGACGTATCCATTGATGGGGTGCTGGTAATCCCGAAAGGCGCCACGGCATTGGGAACTGTGACCGAAGCTGTTCCCAAGAAAAGAATGGCCCGCGGAGGGAAGTTGGAAATCGTCATGGACAGCGTGAGGCTGGTTGACGGAGAGAAAGCCGCTTTGCGCGCAGTGAAAGAGGGTAAGGGTGGAGGGCACACGGGAGGAATGACCGTTGGAATCGTGGCGGCTGCCGTGATCTTCTGGCCGGCCGCGCCGCTCTTTTTGCTGATGCACGGCAAAGACATTACCTTTCCAAAGGGCACGGACGTACCAACGTTCGTAAATGGCGATATGAAGTTGGATCCAAATAAATTCTTGCAGGCACAAGGTGCTTCACCTCAGCCCGTTGGGGCGGTGGCCGGAAGCGTGGCGATTGCTTCGACTCCAGTAGGAGCGGACATCTACCTCGACCAGAACTTTGTCGGAAACACGCCTTCCACGGTCAGCGTTCCTGCCGGGAAGCACACAGTTGTAGTCCGAAAGAACGGTTTTCAAGACTGGTCGCGAGGTATGAATTTTACAGGCGGGTCGGTGACGCTGAACGCGGAACTGGTTGCCGGAAGCAGCACGCCAGCCGCCGTGGCCGCCACTGCGCCGCTAAATGCGGGCACCTATCAACAGACGCCGCAGAGCCAGTATGTAGACACCGGCGCCCAACCAGAGATGGGAGTGGCGGAAGCGGCAAGACGCAACAAAGCTGCCAAGACGACTAGTCCGACACCGCAACCATAGCGATCAACGGAAGTTCGCTTGCGGTACGAACGGGAGTCGGATGTTCGTAATCTGCAGTCGCAAGAGAAAAGCAAACCCAAGACCCAGGCACCGAAAGACGGTGCCTAGGGCACCCAAAAACATGAGCGCTTCGAACTGCTGGTCAGGAGTCGAGAGAGTTGGAGGAGAGGATCGGAACGGGAAGAGAGTGAGAGGTGGCGCGGAGGTGGTGGTCCCAGATGACGGGCTCGATGCGGCCGACGATGAAGATCCAGGTGGCGAGACCGGCGAGGGAGATTATCGTCAGGATGACGAAGGCCCAATAGAACTGGCCGGTGCGCGCGAGGACGAATCCCGTGACGGCGGGCGCGACGACTCCGGCGAGATTACCGATGAAGTTCTGGAGGCCGGTCCAGCGACCGGCAGCTTTGGGCCCGGCGAGAGTTTGGGTGATGGCGTAGAGGTTGGAGGCAGAGGCGCCGAAGAAGAACACGCCGAGGATCAGCGCGGCGATGCACGATGCGGGGCCGCCGAAGATGGCGAGGCCGATGAAGATGCCGGAGAGAGCAATGCCTCCACCGACAAACGATTTGCGAACGAGGGTGGGCGAGTGGCCGGCGGCGATCCAGCGATCGGAGAGCCAGCCGCAGAGGAGAGCGTTGAGGGCGCCTAAGAGGTAGGCGAGTCCGCCGATGCGGGCCATGGTGGTCATGGAAAAGTGGCGCTCTTTTACGAGGTAGAAGGGCAGCCAGGTGATGAGGAAGTAGTTCACATAGTTGCCGCAAAAGAGGGCGATGCAAGTGCCCCAGGCGGAACGCAAGCGAACAAATTCGAGCAAGCGGGGCGCTCCAACGGAATCGGGGACGTGGGCGTGGTGTTTGCGGGGCATGAAGAGGATCCAGGGAACGAGCCACAGGAGACTGGCGAAACCGAGCACGATGAAGAAGGGGCGCCAACCGAAACGATCCATCAAGGTGCCGCCGAAGAGCATGCCGAATCCGGGACCGAGGACGATTCCGACAGAGATGAAGGAGTTGGCCAAGCCGAGATGCTCTTCCGGGAAATTGAGAGCGATGATTTTGGAGCAGGACGGGAAGGCGACGGATTCACCAATGCCGAGGAGCAAACGAAGAACGAGGAGAGTGGCGAAGAGGTGGACGAAACCGGTAAGGGCAGTGGCCATCGACCAGAGGAAGAATCCGCCGGCCATGACCCAGTTGACGTTGACACGATCGACGAGCCAGCCGGAGATGAGCTGCATGCAGGCGTAGGTCCAGAAGAAGGCGGAGAGCAGGCCGCCGAGTTTGGTGGGGGAGAGGTTGAGTTCGTCCTTGAGGAGAGGAGCGGCGATGGAGAGATTGCCGCGGTCGATGTAGTTGATAAAGACGGAAAGCGCGAGGAGGAAGAGAACGATCCAAAGGGAGAAGGGAACGCGTGCGGGCGGAGCGAGCCGAGAGGTGGACATGGGTACAGAGGTTTTATGTGAGGAAGGTTGGGAAGGCAACTTGTTTTTTGGAAGGGGTGTGGGGAGAGGAAGGGAAGGTCCAGAGGCGCCTGGGTAGTCCACAAGCGCCTCCGTTACAGATCTAACGTAAACCGTACCTCACTGGATCACCTCCTTCTCGGCAAGAAGGCCGATGGCGACAGGAGTCGCGTGGAGACAGTATACGGATGGGAAAGAGAAGAGCAAGAGGGAGAAGGAAAAAAACAGCCGATAGCTGATAGCCAATAGCCGATAGCTTAAGGCAAGAAAGCGGAATGCAGGTTGGGTGGTGGATTAATTTGGGTGGAGCTCAGAGAACCGTGATCGGGTTGAAAACTCCGCACCCTTATAAAAGAAAGCGTGCGGCGCGCTAGTTTCATGGGGTTAACGCTTCTGGGAGGTGAGGATGGCACGCATGCGCTGGGCTTGAACGTTCTGCGGTTCGCGACGCAACACCAGATCAACTTGGGTCAGGGATTCCCGGGGCTGGGCATTTTTGTAGAAGGCCTCGGCGAGCATCAGGTGGATCTGCACGTTGAAACCGGGAAGCGCGGCCGCTTCCTGAAGCTCGGCAATGGCCGGCGGGAAATTGGAGTCCTCAATAAAAGTGGCGGCGATGCCGAGGCGGGCGTCCACGAGGAGGGGGTCCAGTTGCCGGGCGCTGCGGAATTCCGAACGGGCTTCCGGAAGCAATTTTTTTCGAAGCAGAACCTTGCCGAGATCGAGGTGGCCCGAAGGGGACGATGGACTGGAAGCAAGGAACTTACGGAAATCGGACTCGGCATCGTCGAGTTGCCCGAGATCGGCATGGGCAACGCCGAGACCGAGCCACGCAGCGTTCACTTCGGGATGGGCGGCGAGCAATTGAGTGTAGAGTTCGGCGGCCTGGGCGGGTTGGTTCTGGGTAGTGAAGAGGTGGGCTTTGCGAAGGGCGTCCGCGATCTGGTTCCCTTGATTCTTGAGGGCGAGATCGGCGGCGGAGAGGCGCTCAATTTCTGCGGCGCAGGATTGGGCTTTCGCGGAGTCACCCTGGCGCTGATAAATCTTGAGCAGCAGGCTGAGGGTGGGCAGACGGCGGGATTCGTCCTGGAGACAGACCTGGAGATCGCGCTCCGCGAGGTCCCATTTTTCGAGCTTCATGTAGGATAGGGCGCGGCCGGTATAAGCATCCAGAAATGCGGGGCGGTGGCGGATAGCGACGGAATAGTATTCGATGCTTTCGGAGTATTTTTCCTGGTCGCGAAGGAATTCAGCAAAGCGGAAGTCCACCTGGGGATCCTGGTGTTCGGCGTGGCGATTAAGGTCGATGGCTTTGCGAAACTCCAGTTGCGCATGTGTGGGATCCGAGGAAAGAGCGAGAGCCGCGGCAAGGCCGGATGCGGCGAGCGCACTGGTGGGGGAGAGTTGGAGAGCCTGGCGAAAGGCGTTGGCGGCTTTCACGCCGTTGTTCTGCAGGTAGAAGTCGCCCAGATTGAGCCACGCGGAAAGATCGGAGGGAGCCAAGCGAGTGCATTCGAGATAGAGCTGCTCGGCGCGTTCGGGCGCGCCCACGCGTTCGGAGAGCTGGGCGTAAAAGGTAAGAAGAGGGAGGGAGCGGGGATAGAGCTGGAGCATGCGATCGATGACGTCGGTGGCGTCGGCAGCGAGATGGAGTTCGAGGAGGATTTGGGCCTGGAGCACGGCCGCAGGGATCGATTGGGGATGATTTCTGCGATAGGACTCAATGGCGGTTTGGGCCTCATTCCAGTGACGCTGCCGGGCATAGCAGTTGGCGAGGTCGAGTTGGTCGGCGGGGGCTGCGGCGAAGTTGCGGGCACAGTCGAGAGCATGCTCCTGGGCAGGGCACCGCGAGGTGGCGAAAAACAGGCACAGAAACGAAAACAGGAAGTACCGCCAGGACATGGAAGGACTGTATTCGCGGGGGGGACAGTAGTTCTATAAAAATTCAAGCGGACGAAGGGAACCATGCACTCGAAGCGAGTGCGTGGGTGACAAACCGGCTGCGCTTCCCAGGACAATAATTTAATTTCCGGAAGGTCACGACGGCTGTCGGGGCGATCTCCGGCGCATCAGGTCTTGAAGAAGAAATATCGTTGGCAAGCATCATTTTTTCAGAATGGCCGCTGCAATCCTTACAGAAATCGCCAATTCGGAGACCTAGTATCCGGTCAAAGTGGGGTTCGTTCGGCTTCAATATGCATATAAGGAGGCAGTGTGGGTACTAAGAGTTTAGTAACGGCGTTGGCGCTGGCTGCCATTTGCCTGATAACGGCACCGGCGATGCGGGCGCAGAGCAGCGCGGAAAATAAGGACAAATTCTCCAGCCGGAACCAGCAAACACTGGCTGCCAAGTCACCCGAAGTGGCGTCAGCTCGGGAAAAAGAAGCACAGAAAGACGCTGAGGATACGTTTGAGTACACGACCAGTTGGGTCGGGAACACGTTTGGCGGAAACGATCCGAATCCACCGAATCAGACGATGAAGCACGTTCCGCTGAATATGGAATCGATCTATGTCAGCCCGGATGGACGGGTATTTACCAACACGGGATGGGACGAAGGCGGGCGACCGGTTTCGATCTTCAAGGACGGCAGGCTGATCAGTCCGTTGAACAACCAGAACAACAGTCCCAACTGGAGGAACGCCGGCGGTGGCGCCGTTGCGGCGGATGACAAGTATATTTATGCGGCCCAAGGCACGGGACCGCGGCCGTCTGGGGACCCAAATCCTCTGGATGGTGGGCAAGGCGTATTCATCTTCAATCAGAGCGACATGACGAATACGAACCTGTTGTTCACGGGCAGCAGCACCCTGTATCAGGAAATGACGATCTACGGGATGGCCTTGCACAACGGGAAACTGTACGTAACCGAGAACGATCAGAACCTGGTGGAAGTGTTCGACACCACGACACGAGATCGGGTCGCCAGTTTTTCGATCAACAACCCAGTTCGGATTGCGGTGGATCGGAACGGAGGGATGTGGGTCAGCCATCAGGATCAAACGCCGCTGCCGACAACGCCCGCAGGAAACGTTTATGACATCAACGGGCAGATGGGGCTGGCCACGATCGATCACTTCGACAGCGATGGGCATTGGCTGAACACCGTCACGCTGCCGGACGGCGGTCAAGTTGGGGCGCTCTGGATTGATAGCCTGGGCGCACTGTTCGTAGGGGACGATGGGCCGGATCAGAACATCAAGGTCTATGCGAACATTCTGGAAAAACCATTCCTGTTCACCACCTTCGGTGAAAAGGGCGGCAACTACGCCGGTCCGGTGCGCGGTGCGGTTGGGCCGCGACGCTTCCGGGGAATCACGGGCATTGGAACTGATGCCTGGGGCAATGTGTACGTCAGCCAGAGCGGTTTTGGACTGGACAAGGGCGTCGGGCATGGAGTGGTTCTGGAGAGCTACTCATTCTGGGGTTGGAGAAACTGGTCCGTGGAGGGGCTTGAATTCGCGAGCCTGGGTTCCGCTGACCCGCACTCCGAAACGGATGTTTACGACGCGTACCATCATTTCAAGATGGACTACAACGCGCAGCCGGGACACGAGGCGACCTATGTGGCGGACACGTACGATCGGTTCCGCTACCCGCAGGACGTACGTGTAACCAACATTCAAAGCACCGGAAAGATTGTGTACATAAACGGGAAGAAATTTCTGGTGGTGGGCGATCAGGGTGGGGTGCTGATGGAAATGTACCGGTTCGAACCGGGAAGTGAAATCGGGATTCCGTGCGTAGCCTTCGACTATGGCTCATTCCAGAGCGGCAATTACCAGGATTTTGCGGTAGAGCCGATCGATGGAGAGTTCATCTGGCGCGACTTGAACGGGGATGGGCAGATGACCATGAACGAGTTCATCGAGCCTCCGAACAATTCGCACCGGGACGGAGGATTCTTCTTCGTCGACAGCAAGGGAGACGTCTGGCAGGTGAATTACAACTCGAACGTGGAATCGTCGATTCACCTGCGCCGTTACCTATTTCAGGGTTTTGATTCGTTCGGCGCACCTATCTACGATTTTGACCATATAAAGATTTACGATGCGCTGGTGGACATACCGGACCTTAATCAGATCAGCAACGCGGTTTTCGAGCCGGCTTGGACCGATGGGGGAACGTTGATCGTGGCCGGAGGTTCCAGTCCAGCGGGCGCCTTCAACGTGGTCGCGCGCTATGACAACTGGGACAGCGGCAACCGCAAAGCAAAGTTTGTCACCAACATTCCGTACGATCCGGATCCGAATAACACCTGGGCGCCGAATTCGATGACGGTCGCGGGAGAGTTCTTCTTCATCGACTACTGGGTGCCTCACTACAACCTGGTGTTTTCCGCCCAGAATGGCGCGTATGTGGGACGTTTCGTGCCAGGCGCCAATGTGGGAGGGGTAGACAACGTCGGCAACACCGATGAATGGCAGGCAAACGCGGCGTATCGCCGCACAAACGGCGAATACCTGCTCTTCCAGGAGGAGGACTACCAAGCAAAGTTGCTGATGTATCGGTGGACACCGCCGGTGCATCTTCCGATCCCGCCGAAGCCGCAAGCGCCAAGCACGTTCAGTGGCGCTCCGGATGATGAAGCCGTGTCGCTTTCCTGGACGGCCGCTCCCGATGCGCTGATTTATAACGTGTACCGGAGCACGACCAGCGGCGGACCATACACACTGGTAAACGCGGGCGTTTATCAAACAACCGTGTCGAACACCGGATTGAACAACGGGCAAACCTACTACTACGTGGTTTCCGCGGAAGCGGACACCGGGCTGAATAGCCCGAACTCCGCGGAGTTCTCCCTGACGCCGGTAGCGGCGGGCACCACCTACGAAGCGGAGACGGCTGCATTCACATCTCCGGCGTTCGTTGTGCCGTGCACGCTGTGCTCCGGGGGAGCGCGCGTGGGCGCGGTGGTGCAGGGTGTATCGATCACGTTCTCCAACGTGACGGTGGCGACCGCGGGAACCTATGCGGTGCGCATCTATATCGTCAACGGCAACCAGCCTGGCGATTGGGGCCTACCGCAGGAACCGACAATCAACGTAACCGCAGGAAGCACCACCATCGTTTCGCCGCCGCTCCCGTTTACCGGTGACTGGAATACTCCGGGCTACACGACGGTGAATCTACCGTTAAACGCGGGGACGAATACGATCGTGCTCAGCGTACCTTCGGCAGCCCCGACGGGCGATCCGGATATCGACCGCATCGTGGTACCGAATAAGCCGATGTAATCGGTACGACCAAGAAGGGCAAGACCGGACTCTGCAGGAATTCGGACGAATCCTGCAGAGTCCTTTGTTTTTGTGGCTCCCGATGCGATCCCGTGTGGTGATTGCCCGCTAGTAGGTGCCCATCTTGAAGTGAAGAATTTGGGAAGTGGCACCGAAGTTCACGCCAAAATCACATTCGTCTCCGTTCAGCCACCGCCGGACGGTCCAGACGCCATCCTTATATACGCCGTCCTCCACCCTGAGGATCTGCCATCGCTCCTGAGCGCCGGGGTGCGCAAGGTGGAATTCGATGTGAGCGTCGTATCCAGTGACCAGAAACTCGTCGGAAGCGATTTGCGCAACAAGCAGCACACCGTGGGGCCCCGCGATGCCGTTGGGCTCCCCTTCCTCGCGGTAGCCGAACGAGGCGACCGCCTGCCACTTGCCAAAATTCATCACTCGGGCCTGCGCAGGTTCTCCCTCGAGGACGGTCTTCAGTTTCCCCTCGAAGTTCAATTCGGCCAATTGCCGATTCATGGATCCCAGAAGCAGAAAAATTTTGGCAAATCCGGCTAAGGCGTCGAAGGAAGTTGCCTTCAATGGATCGATCGCAGAGTCGATATTCGCGTTATCGGTTCCAAAAACGGAAAAACCGATGCCGCCTTGTCCCAACACACTGAACACATACCGAGCGAACTGCGGATCATGGGAATTTTCAGGAACGAACAACGCATTATCGGGGCGATTGTAGGGAGCGATGATTCGCTGGTAGGTGGTATCTCCGCTGGCATAAAGGTCGGGCGAAATCATATCGATGGAGTGAACGGTGGCTTTCCACAAATCGAGCATGGTATCGACGGCACCACCGCTGGGATAGCTGCGCGGCGGTTCGGGTTCGAGGTCGTCGGGAGACCTGATCCACACATTCACGTACATGGGCAACGCATATTGTGCTTTCCCGGCAGCAGCAACCTGATCGATGAAGCGGGCTACGTAATAGGCCTGGAAACATTCGGGGGCCCGGGAACCAAAAACGGAACTCCAGGTTCCCGGCGACAAATGCAAAGCGCGAACCAGGGTCTCCGGAACATTTGCCCGGAACTGCTTTTCCGCTTCCGGGGAGTAGTCGCGAACCGCATCCAGAGAACCTGGCTCGTTCTCGACCTGGACCATTAAGACGGTGTGCACTTGGGCGTCGATTTGTTTCAGGTGAGACAGCAGTCGGGCGAATGCTGTACGGTCTGCGTCCAAGGTCTCCGTTCCGAACGGAGACATAGAGTCCGTAAGCCGCCCGTTGGCATCCATCAGACGCGGATACCGCTTGGTGTCGCGCTTGACCCACTCTGGCGTGTAGTGCCCTCGCGCATTTTTCCAGGTTCCAAACCACAGCAATACCAGGTGAAGATGATGTTCCCGGGCCCCCGACACCAGTGCGTCCACGTTGGTGAAATCGAATTGACCGGGGGCGCTCTCCAATTGTTCCCAATACACCGGGGCTTCGATGGTGTTCGCATGCATAAATTCAGCCGCTTGCCACCCACCCGCGAGAGTCGCGGGCCAGGCGCTGGAATTGTGCAGTTGCATCCCAAGAATCAGATACGGCTTGCCATCCACCAACAGGGCATGCCGGCCGTCGTTTTCGACCAATGAGGGAATTTGGCAGTTCACTACAGGCGCGCACGCTGCAAGAAGCGCCAGCGTCATCAATCTGCAACTACGTCCAAGTCGGAACATGTTGGGGCCTCCTCGCCTCTCGGGAAGGCTTGCTACTGGCAATTGATCATGCCCGGGAGAGTGTGACATTCAACCTGAAGGCCAGTCTGTGATGATCCGTGGGAACTATATGATGGAAATATCCGACAATCAGCGCAAACCGACACGAAACATTTATCCAGCGATAGCGATAGGGGAAGTTCGGCGGCGCGTCCGCACATGAGATTTAGGGGTGGGATTGCAGGTCGTGGGAGACTTGCTCGGCGGCGGCGAGGACGCGCAGGGTGTTTTCGCCGAGGATTTTGCGGATGTCTTCGGGGGAGTAGCCTTTGCGGAGGAGGGCTTCGGTAATTTTGGGAAGCTTGGAGCAGTCTTCCATGCCGTCGGGCATGTTGGCGCCATCGAAATCGGAGCCGAGGCCGACGTGATCGGCGCCGACGAGTTTTACGGCGTGATCGATGTGGTCGATGATGCGTTCCCAGGAGACGTGCGGGAGTTTACCTTCGGCGATGAGTTTGGCGTTCATTTGTGATTCCCAGAGGAAGGTGCATTCGGTATCGCCGTTGCAATCCTTTTCCGCCTGTTTTTCCTGGGCGACGACGTTGCCCATCACTTTTTCGGAAGCGTCCTTGAAGTTCTGATCGATAAAGCTCATTTCGTAATTGATCTGGATGACTCCGCCTTTGGCGGCGAGGGCCTTGATCATGTCGTCGGTCATGTTGCGGGGATGATTGCAGAGGGCGCGGCAGGAAGAGTGAGAGGCGATCATGGGAGCTTTGCTGATGGCCAGCGCGTCGTAGAAAGTTTTGTCGGAGACGTGGGAGATGTCGACGAGCATGCCCTGGCGATTCATTTCGGCGACGATTTGCTTGCCATAGTCGGTGAGGCCGTTGTGGGCAGGCTTGTCGGTGGAGGAATCGGCCCACTCGTCGTTGTAGAAGTGGGTGAGGGTCATGTAGCGCACGCCGAGTTCGGAGTAGATGCGCACCATGCGGATGTCGTTGCCGAGCATGTGGCCGCCTTCAATGCCCATGAGCGCGGCGATTTTGTTGTGGGCGTGAGCTTCGCGGACGTCGGCGGCAGTGCGCGCGAGGACGATGTCGTTGGGATATCTGGCGACGTTTTGCTGGACGGCGTCGATCTGATCGAGGGCTTTCTGTATGGCGGGCGGGCCCATGATTTGGCCATCGATCCAGATGGAGAAGAAGATGCCGTTCATGCCGCCTTCGCGCATGCGGGGGATATCGACGGCGCTGTTGGGGTTGCGCTTGCCGAGGTCGTAGCTTTTGAAGAAGAAATGTTGGGTGGTGTCGTCGTGGGTATCGAGGACGATGGAGGAGAAGTGGAGTTGCTTAGCCTGGTCGGAGATGGAGTCCGCGGATACGGTGAGCAGCAGGGTGGCAGCGACGAGGCAGACGAGAAATAAGGCGAGTGAGCGAAGCATTGAGACTCCAGAGATGGGATGAGTGGCGGGTTGCAAGGGTAGCAGAAGAGGCGAAGAGTGGCGAGGGAGCGGTTGCGAGGGGCGTGGGAGCGACGTGGTAAAATTTGGGGCGCTGAAGGCGCGGGGATAAGGGATAAGGGGACCTATGAATTCCTTAGGGAAATGGATTGGCATGGCGGTCGTTGGCGGCCATGGTGTGCGGCGTGGTGAGCGCTGCTCCGGGAATAGCGCCGGTGGAAGAGCGGCGGAAGGCGTTGAATGATTTGCTGGCGGAGCAATGGGAATACAAGTTGAAGACCAGCCCGCTGTTTGCGTCGTTTCTGGGGGACAAGCGGTGGAACGATCAGCTGGATGATTTTTCGCAGGCGGCGATCGACAAGGATCTGGTGGAGACGCAGAAGTTCCTGACGCGATTCGAAGCGATCGACACGACGGGATTTCCCACGCAAGAGGCGTTGAACAAGCGGCTGATGGTGCGCGACCTGAAAATGCAACTGGAAGGGGCAAAGTTCAAGACTTGGGAAATGCCGGTGGACCAGCAGAACGGAGTGCAGGTGTTTCTGCCGCAATTGCCGCAGATCCTGGCCTTCACCAGCGTGAAGGATTACGAGGATTATATTTCGCGATTGAAGCAGATGCCGCGGTTGCTGGACCAGACCACGATCCAGATGAAGAAGGGGATGGCGGACAAATTGATGCCGCCGCGATTCCTGCTGGATAAGGTGACGGAGCAGTGCAAAGCGATTGCGACGCAAGCGCCCGCCGATTCGCCATTCGCGCAACCGTTCAAAGAGTTTCCAAAGACGATCGCGGAAGCCGATCAGACGCGATTGAAAGAGCAGGGAATCGCGGCGATCAAAGATGCGGTGCTGCCGGCTTATGTGAAGTTCGAAACGTTTATGCGGACGGAGTATGCGCCGGCGGGGAGAACCGAGGTGGGCGTGTGGTCGTTGCCGAACGGCCTGGAGTATTACGCGTTCCGGGTGAAGGACAGCACGACGACGGACATGACGCCGGATGAGATACACCAGTTGGGATTGGCGCAGGTGAAAGAAATTGAAGGTCGGATGAAGGAAGTGGCGGAGAAGTTGGGATACCACGACTTGAAGACGTTCAATGCGGCAATCGCGGCAGACCCGAAGCTGCATGCACATTCGCGGCAGCAGATTCTGGATTTGTACAAGAAATACATCGACCAGATGTACGCGAAATTGCCGGAACTGTTTGGGCGGCTGCCGAAAGCGAAGCTGGAAGTGATGCAGGTGGAAGAGTTCCGGGAAAAGGAAGCGCCGAGCGCAGCGTACCAGGCGCCGGCACTGGATGGTTCGCGTCCGGGACACGTGATGGTGGATACGTACGACTACGAGAAGCGATCGCTGCTGGATATTGAGACGACGGCGTATCACGAAGGCGTGCCGGGACACCACATGCAGATTGCGATCGCGCAGGAGTTGCCGAGTCTGCCGCCGTTCCGGCAGAACGAATACTACACGGCGTATACGGAAGGTTGGGCGCTGTACGCGGAGCGATTGGGGAAGGAAGTGGGATTTTATCAGGACCCGTACAGCTATTACGGGCATTTGCAGGATGACATGCTGCGGGCGATCCGGCTGGTGGTGGATACGGGGCTGCATTCGAAGCACTGGACGAGGCAGCAGGTGGTGGACTTTTTCCACGAGCATTCGCCGGAAGATGAAGTGAGCGTGCAGTCGGAAACGGACCGGTACATTGCGTGGCCGGCGCAGGCGCTGGGATACAAGATCGGGCAGATTGAGATCTTGAAGCTGCGGCAAAACGCGAAGGATCAACTGGGGAGCAAGTTCGATTTGAAGGGGTTCCATGATGTGCTGCTGGACGGCGGGGCCTTGCCGATGGATGTGCTGAAGGAACGAGTGGACGAGTGGGTAGCGGCGCAGAAGGGCGCGGGAACGGCGGCTGTAAAATGATTCGAGGTTAGGGCGTATGGTTGTGAAACGAACGAAGAAAAATGCTGAGATTCATGTGCCCCGCGGAGTTATGACACTTCGCGGTGAGGACCGACGGGTGTTTATCGAGGCGCTGTTGAATCCACCAAGGCCAAATACGGCGCTAAAAGCTGCAGCTGCGCGATATAAGCGGCAGGGATTGTGACGGCTTCGTAAACAGAAATTTCCAGTAAAAAGCGAGCGAGGTTTTTGGGCGGCCAGGTGAGTCAGGCGGAGCTTAACTATTTTTTTGACGAGGGTGGAGGGGAGAGGTTTGTTGGCGGGGAATTTGACGGTGCTCTATGATTGGGATGGTAGAAAAAAGGGCAGGTTGAAGTCCAGGCCTGAGTTTCGTCCTTGATCCTCTCTAAGAAAAGCGGTTCGTTGTTGTTTGTCGCCAGCGTGTGTTGCGTGGCCGTGTTGCTACTAACCGGACGCGATGGCTTCGCCAGTGCAAAAATCAGAGACATCGATTTCAAGAACTTCGTTTATCCGTGGGATGACCCGGAAACAGATAACGACAATCACGCTCGGTGGTTCTGGATGAGCTTACCGGACCAGACCACGGTACGGTTGCAAGACGGCATGCACCGGTTTCTGAAGAAACCAGGCGTGTCGCCGGCGGTAGATTTTCAATTCGCGGTGTACGGAGATCTGGACGGCGATGGAGTGGAAGACGCTGCGGTGGCGCTGAACTATTCACCGGGCGGAACGTCCAATTGGGACTACCTGTATGTGTACAAGGGAAGCAGCCCGAAGCCGAAATTGCTGGGGCGTCTGAGGGCCGGATCGCGTGCTTATGGTGGGCTGGTGCGCGCCTCGATCGAGAATGGACTGCTGATTCTGGATTTCAACGACGAGGATACGAGGACGGGGGACTGTTGTTCTGACAGATACATCCGAGTGCGTTACCGGTGGCAACGCGCTCACTTCGTGGAAGAAGGACCACGAGAAAAAGGCTACTTCGATCCCAACGCACACGCCGAGGATTCGCCCGGAGACAAGTAAGGCCACCGCGGTAATCGCCACCAGACAATCATTCCCTCAAAGTTAACGTCACTGGCTCCAGGCAGTGTTAAGGGTCAGGCGGGGTGGGCTTCGACGATGCCGACGTTGCGGACCATGAGGGCGTCTCCACCGACGGGAAGGACGCGGGTGAGGGTGAAGCCGGAGGCATCGAAAAGAGCCTGCCATTCGCGTTCACTGCGCTCGCGGCCACCGGTGACGACGAGCATGTTTAGGTCGGAAAGCAGTCGCGAGGCGAGGTGCGGGTCGGGATGAGAGACGAGCGGTGGCAGAACGTATTCGATGATGAGCAATGTGCCGTCGCCCGGAATGACGGCGCGGCAGTTCTTGAGGATGGCGATGGCTTCCGGATCGCGGCGACCGTGGAGAACATGCTTGAGCACGTAGACATCGGCGCCCGGGGGCACGGACCGCAATAAATCGCACACGACGAGTTGAGAACGCGAGGAAGCAGCTTCGCGTGCGAAACGGGGCTGCGCGGACTGGATGCTCGGCTCGAGATCCACGAGCATGCCGCGGAGATGCGGATAAAGTTCGAGGATGGCGAGGAGCAACGAGCCACCACCACCGCCAAGATCGGCGACAACGCGAGAGCGGGAAAAATCCCAAGCTTGAGCGATGGGGGAGTACTCCGAGGCGGGAGCGGTGCCCATGACGGCACGAAAAATGGCTCCGGCGTTGGGGTCCTGCACCCAGCGCGAAGGAATGTTGGGATCGCGAATGGCTTGAGCGGGTTTGCCGGCGCGCACACAGTCGGTGAGGAAACTCCAGCTATCGGCGAGGAGATCGGCCCAGAAGATGACGTCTGGCCAGATGGATTTGGGAGCGTCTTTGCGGAGGGGTTGGCCGAACTCGGTGAGGCGGAAGTGTTGCGGCGAGGTTTCTTCGGTGACGCCGATCGCAGCGAGGGTGCGGAGGAGTCGATAGAGGGAGTCGGGGTCCGCGTCGCAGTGTTCAGCGAGATAGGCGAGGCTGCGGGTTTCGTTGCCCAGAGCGTCGGCAATTTCGAGGCGGGCCGCGGCGCAAAGGACGCGGCTGCGGGAAAAGGCCATGGCCATTTCGAGGAGTTCGGTGTTGGGAACGACGTTGCCGATGCCGCCCGCGGGCTGAGACATGGAAGACTCCAAGGATGGAATGAAACGAGGAGAGGATAGCAGAGAAAGGGAAGAGAGAGAGTCAGGAAGGGACCTGATAACGCTGTCTGGATGAGGCAGGTTACGCGAGATGGAGTGCGGACGGCGTGGAGGAGGAAGAGGTCGCTGTTGCGGAAACGGCGGTGCCCGAGCAAGTCCAGATCGAGGAGGATTGCTGGGTATAAAGCGCATTTTGCGCCGTTTGCGTGTAAGCTGGGGCATCCGCTCTCAAGAACCGCCCTGAAATAAACCTCGAAGAGCAGACTGCGGCTTAGGTCAAATCGAAGAAATTGAGTTTGGAATCGGAGGGACACATGAAGTGGTCTGGAAGAATGAGTTTTGCTTTGGCGATAGTAGCCACGCTGTTTAGCGGGGCAACAACGCCAACTGCGAAAGCGCAAGAGAAGAAACCCAACATCGTGATTATCTGGGGCGACGACATCGGGCAGACCGACATCAGCGCGTATTCGATGGGATTGATGGGCTTTCGCACGCCGAATATCGATCGTGTGGCCAAAGAGGGCATGATCTTCACCGATTACTATGCCGAACAAAGCTGCACCGCTGGGAGAGCGTCGTTCATTACGGGGCAATCGGGCTTGCGCACCGGATTGACCAAGGTGGGACTCCCAGGCTCACCGATCGGTCTTCAAAAGGAAGACCCGACGATCGCCGAACTGCTGAAGGCGCAGGGATATGCGACAGGGCAATTTGGGAAGAATCATTTGGGGGACCGCAATGAATTTCTGCCCACCGTGCATGGGTTCGACGAGTTTTACGGCAATCTGTACCACTTGAATGCGGAGGAAGAACCGGAACTGCCGGACTACCCGAAAGACCCGGCGTTTCTGGCAAAGTTCGGACCGCGAGGGGTGCTGGACTGCAAGGCGTCGAACGTGGACGACCCGACGGTGGATCCACGCTTCGGCAAGGTCGGCAAGCAGGTTTGCAAGGATACCGGCCCGCTGACGAAGAAGCGTATGGAAACGATTGACGATGATGTGGCCGCGCGCGCGGCGGACTTTATCGAGCGGCAAAACAAGGCGGGGAAACCAGCGTTTGTGTGGGTGAACTTCTCGCACATGCATTTCCGCACGCACACGAAGCCGGAAAGCCTTGGGCAGTCGGGCCGCTGGCAGAGCCCCTACCACGACGCGATGATCGACCACGACAAGAATGTGGGCACGGTGCTGAAGGCGCTGGATGATCTGGGGATCGTAGACAACACGTTCGTGATGTATTCGACGGACAACGGTCCGCACATGAACTCGTGGCCCGACGCAGCGATGACGCCGTTCCGGAACGAGAAGAACTCGAACTGGGAAGGCGCCTATCGAGTGCCGGCGATGGTGCGTTGGCCGGGTCATATCAAGCCGGGCAGCGTGTCGAACGACATCGTTGCGCATCTGGACTGGCTACCGACGTTCGTGGCGATGGCCGGCGACCCGCAGGTGAAGGATGAACTGCTGAAGGGTTACAAAGCGGGAGACATGACGTACAAGGTCCATCTGGACGGCGACAACCTGGTGCCGTACCTGACCGGGCAAACCACGAAGAGTCCGCGGGAATCCTTCCTATACATAAATGATGACCAGCAATTGACCGGACTGCGCTACGACAACTGGAAGCTGGTGTTCATGGAGCAGCGGGCGGAGGGAACGATGCTGGTGTGGGCGAACCCGTTCACGCAGTTGCGAGTGCCGCTGATCGAAAACCTGCGAACGGACCCCTACGAGCGAGCGCAAATCACGTCGAACACCTACTACGACTGGCTGCTGGATCACGCATTCTTGTTGGTTCCTGCGCAGGCGTACGTGGGCAACTTCCTGATGACGTTCAAGGACTACCCGCCACGGCAGAAAGCGGCCAGCTTCAACATGGATGCAGTCCTGAAGGAACTGCAGGAAGGCGAAGGCTCGAGGTAGGACAGGTGTAAGAGGGTGGGGCGCTGCGCAGGGAGCGTCCCACGGCCTTCGAACCTGCAACCTGTGATCGACGCAGTCCATAAGAACCGAGTGCCCTAATCGAGAAGGCGGTTCGAACTAAGTGGTCAATCTCAAGCCGGAGGGCGGCTCGCAAGGGCCGCCCTCCGATTCCATTCGATGTAACTTATCTAACCGAAGCGCTGATCCAAATATCAAAAGGACTTTTCCTAGTCCGTGTAAACGGCTCGGGTCGCTCGGCAGGAGCCGGTGGCGTCCGAGCCGTTTTTGGTGTCAGAACTACCCAGACAATCGGTGATGGACTCGAAATCACCCCACGTAGATAGTGGCTTCACCACAAGAAAAGGAATTTCAACAGAGGAAATGAACAAGAAAGCCCATAGCAACAGGTGGCTTGCAAGCGTGCTTGGCTTTGGATTATTTTCACTTGGCAACGCTGCTACGGTCAAACGGTCGCAAACGAAGGCGACGCTGGCGAGCGCGGTTCCCGGCAACGTCATCGCGGTAGGATAGCGTCCCTCAAGATCGCAGGGCGCGACCTCTCTGCGCATCCGGGCGAATTCTGGATGGAGGGAAAATGCAGGATACAAAGTGGAGTTGGTTGGGGGCGCGTCCGAGCTGGATTCTAGCGATCCTCGTGTTGGTGGTGTGGGTACCCACGCTGAAGGCGCAGCAATCGGAAGAGTTTGACAATTATAAGATCAAGTTCAGCGCGGGGTGGTTCTACTCGAATCCAACGGGAGATATCCGTGCGCAGGGGGATACGGTTCCGGTGGATTTCCACAAAGACCTGAATTTCAACTCGTATTCGACATTTGCGGGGAAGATCGACTGGAAATTCACGCACAAGAATCACTTTTACGTAGTGCTGGTTCCGTTCTGGAGTTCGAAAACAACGACGCTTAGCCGGGATATCGTGTGGGAGGGTCAGCCGATCACTGCCGGCGCCGTGGTCCACAGTGAACTTCATAACTTTGAGGTGGCGCCCGGCTATCAATACGACATCATACGGCGGAAGCGCGGGCATCTTGGGATTGCGGTACAGATCGATCTGTTCGATACGTACGCAAAAATCAACGCGGAGGCGCAGGTCACAGGAGATGGAACGCACCAGGCGGCAGTGTCCGGCAGCAAAACGCTGCTGGCGCCAATCCCGGTTGCGGGGCCGGAGTTCCGTTCCTACCTGACAGATTCTCCGCGCGTATTCGTTGAGGGAAATGTCTATGGCATGTATCTGTTTGGCTACGGGAATTTTTTCTCCGCGACCGGCGATTTCGGGATCACCCTTAGCAGGCACATCACGGCCAACGCGGGATATCAACTGGGAAGCCGGTTAGACGTGAATGGAACACCCGACCGGGTCGGCCTGAATTTGAGCCAGAAGGGCCCGCTCGTGGGTATGCAGTTTTCGTTTTAGTTGAAAGCGGTGTCGTGCGATTTCAAGGGATTTTTTTCGGCGGTAAAACTCTGAAAAGGAGAATTGACGATGAAGAGACTGGGGTACTTGGCAATCTGCTTGATTCTCGGTGCGGGGATTTGTGTGGCGCAGGATTTGGTGAGCATTATTCACGGGACGATCAAGAAAGTGGACAGCGCGACGAAGACGATTGTTGTACAGGCTGCGGATGGAACCGAGCACACCATTAAAGTGACTGACGCGGCGACCGTAAAGGGAACGAAAGAGGGATTTGATGGGTTAAAACAAGGAACGGAAGTTGTGGCGCGGACCACCGGAAAGGGCGCGGATGAAACTGCGCTGGAAGTCGGCAAGATCGGCAAGGACGGCTTTAAAGCCACCAAGGGAACGGTAGAGAAGTTCGATAAAGACAGCAAGACGGTTGTGATCAAGAGCGCAGATGGAACGGAGAAGACGTTTGAGCTGAGCGGTCGCGCCCTGGAAGATGCGGGGAAGGCCACGGGCGCGGGTGTGGCCAAAGGCACGAAAGTGACGGTGTACTACACCGAAGAAGGCGGCAAGAAGGTGGCGCACTATCTAGCGCAGTAACGGACAAATGCAGGGCGGGGGCGGCTGAGAAATAAGGTAAAGCCGCCCCGTGGAACGACGAGGCGAAGTAACACGGCAGGAGGGTGGGGCGCCTGCACAAGGAATGTCCCATGGCCTCATCATCTCTTCGAGGTACTTCATGAAAAACTTTCTGATGAAGATCCTGGTCGGGTTGCTGCTATTGCCCATCGCGGCATTTGCCAACGATCCGCTGGCTTCCTGGAACGATGGCCCGGCGAAGCAAGCGATCATCGCCTTTGTGGAAAAGGTGACGAAAGCCGGCTCGCCCGATTTCGTTCCGGTACCGGAGCGTATTGCGACGTTCGATCAAGACGGCACTCTGTGGACGGAGCATCCGATTTACAGCCAAGTGGCGTACTGCCTGAGCCGCATACCAGCGGTGGTGGCGGCAAAGCCGGAATTGAAGGACGCGGAGCCATTCAAGACGGTGCTGTCCGGGGATCGAGAGGCGATTGCGGCCCTACCGATGAAGGACTGGGAGGTCATCCTGTCGGCCACGCTGACTGGCATGACCACGGATCAATTCCAAGCGGATGTGCGAGCGTGGTTGGAGTCCGCAAAAGACCCGCGATGGAAACGTCCGTACACCGAGTTGACCTTCGAACCGATGCAGGAACTGTTGCGCTATATGCGCAGCAAAGGGTTCAAAACTTACATTGTGACGGGAGGCGGCCAGGATTTTGTACGCGTGTACTCTGAAAAGGTTTACGGGATACCGCCCGAGCAAGTGGTGGGCACGATTGGCGGGACAAAATACGGATACGACGCGAATGGCAAGCCAATTTTGACCAAGGAGCCAAAGCTATTGCTGAACGACGACCACGCCGGCAAGCCGGAGGGAATCCACCTGATGATCGGGCGACGGCCGTATGCAGCGTTCGGCAACTCGATCGGCGATCAGCAAATGCTGGAATATACCAAAGCGGGAAGCGGTCCAAGGCTGGCGATGCTCGTGCTGCACGACGACGCGGCGCGCGAGTATGCGTATGGACCGGCAAAGGGATTGCCGGATACGAAATTTGGCACGTTTCCCCAGGAGTATTACGACCTGGCGGTCAAGAACGGCTGGATCGTGATCAGCATGAAGAACGACTGGAAGCGGATTTTTTTGTTCGAGAAATAGGGCAAGCGCCGAAAGGGGGCAATGATGAAAGTTAACGAAAAGATGTTACTGCGGCTGCTCCTGTGTGGAGCAGTGGTATTCGGGATGTTGGTAAATGCGGGAATTACGAAAGCGCAGCAGGTGAACGCTGGCGCCAATGACAAGATTACGGCCATCGACATCCTTCTGGAGCCGGATGCCACGATGATTCAGCATGCGGCCGCCAACAACGCGCGCCTGCTGAAGGTGTTCCCAAAAGGATTCGCACTGGACGCTGAGCATCGTCCGCACATTACGCTGATCCAGCGTTTTGTACGCACGGCCGACCTGGAGAAGGTGTATGCGGCTGCCCACCAGGTGCTTGTCGCGGCCAACGTTACGAAGATGAAACTGGAAGCGTTCAAATACTATTACGCGCCAGGGGGTGCAATTGGCGTCGCGGGGATTTGCGCAAAGCCGACGCCGGAAATCATCAAGTTGCAAGCGGACTTGATTGCCGCGGTGGCTCCGTACGAGGTGGCAACCGGTCCGATCGAGGCATTCACTGCGCCGATGAGCGATGCGACCTTGGATACGGAGTTAATCCAATACGTATCGACATTCGTGCCGAAAATGACGGGTGCGAATTACAACCCGCACGTGAGCACCGGAGTGGCCACCAAGGAATATCTGGATCAGATGGTGGCCGAACCGTTTGAGCCGTTCACGTTCTCGCCAGTGGGGGCGGCCGTCTATCAACTGGGCCCTTACGGGACGGCTGCGAAGAAGCTGCAAGAATGGAAATTGAAACCTTAGGCGATTGAGGTTGAATTCGACTCAAGGTGGTTTAGCTGGTGTTCAATATTGCACAGTGGGGTCGCGCAGCGGCGTGACACTATGACTCCGCGACAGGGAGGCTGTGCATGGACATGAAAGCGACTACTCGAACCTTGGGTGACGTAACCATTGTAGAGATCAGTGGGCGGATTGTGCTGGGTGCAGAGAGCGCCGCTTTGCGTTCCCTGGTGTGCGAGCTCTTACGCGAGGGCCACAAGAAGATCCTGCTGAATCTTGCGCAAGTGAATTACATCGACAGCTCGGGATTGGGCCACCTGGTGAGCGCGTTCACGACCGTACGAAAGCAAGATGGAGAACTGAAGCTGCTGAAGCTGACGAATAAGGTGCACGACTTAATGCAAATCACGAAATTGTATACGGTGTTCGACATTCGAGACGACGAGGCCGAGGCCGTCAAGGCCTTCGAACTGCTGGCGCCTGCCTGACGGAAGCTCTTGTGCGGTAGAGAAGCACTTCTTAGACGACACCTGAATAGCACCGGAACAACCAGCGTGTACTCATTTGCACAGACTCGTTACAAGACTATCTCTATGGTAGTGGTGTAGGGAACGGAGTTCGTTTGGCTGGATCAGCCAGCGAGCCAGGTTTTGTCTTTATGCAAACATATACTCGTTTTGCTGCGCTCGCGCGCCGCTGGTCTGCGGCCATCCGAGCGGTGTTCAAAAGAGGGCCAGGGACGGAACCACGAGAAAAGGTCTCCGTGCCGCAACGAATGTGCCCATTCTGCGGGCTGATTACCGCGCGGAACAAACGACATTGCCTGGAATGCGGGAAATCTCTGAAACCGGCGTAGGGCGCGACGTGCATGAAACGCTAACGACGATGCTGGGGAGTCGTGTCAGTCGTGGAGCACGACACTGAGCAGGGAAGTGTTGACCTGCAGGCCGCCGTTGTACTTGATGAAGCCGAGCTTCCGGAATTTATTCATGAAAAAATTGACGCGGGAACGGGTGGTGCCAATCGTCTCCGCCAGCATTTCCTGGGAGATTTTGGGAATCACGCCGTGGGGCTGGTCGTCTTTACCGTAGCGGGCGAGGAGCAGGAGGGCTCGGGCGAGGCGCTTCTCGCTGGAATTAAAGAGTTGATCGACCAGATCCTCTTCGATGCGAATGTTGCGAGTCAGCATATGGGTGATGAAGAGGTCGGAGAAAGCGTGTTCGGTGTGAAGAACTCGCATCATTTCGGCCTTATCGATGGAGATGACAACGGTGGGCATGATGGCGGTAGCCGTTCCCATACAAACAGGCTGGCCGGCCAGACATCCTTCGCCGAAAAAGTCGCCAGGACCGAGGACGGCTACGACCGCTTCTTTCCCACTTGTATTGATGATGGAGAGCCGGACGCCACCTTCCTGGATGTAGCGGACGCACTTGGCGGGCTCACCTTGCGAGTAGATTTTCTCCGCGCGCCGAAATTTTAGAAGGCGGCGTTTGGCGCCAGCGGTGTCCAGGAATGTATGCAGATCGAAAGGTGGCTTTTTCGGCGGGGGTGGGCCGTTCTTTTTGGAAGCTGGCTTGGGCACGCTTGGTGAACCCCATAAACAGGTATTTGAGCCAAGCAAACGACTCGAGTTGATTCGGAAGCTAGTGTCGAGTATATCACGATGGGAAGGGGCCTTCGCGGGGTGCGCGGCGATCGCTGCGGGCAGAACCTGTGAAGTTACTCGTGCAAAACGACGGTCAGCAAGGATTTGCTGATGTTGATTTTGCCGTTGTATTCGATGAAGCCGAGCTTGCGGAATTTGTTCATGAAGAAATTGACGCGGGAGCGCGTGGTTCCCACCATGCTGGCCAGCGTGTCCTGAGAGACCTTGGGCAGAATGCGATTCGGGATGCTCCTGCTTGCCGTACCTTGCGAGAAAAGCAGGGTACGCGCCAGGCGCTTTTCGCTGGAGTTGAAGAGTTGATCGATGAGATCTTCCTCGACGCGAATGTTGTGGGCCAACATATAGCCGATGAAATGGTCGGATAACTCATGCTCACAGAACTGTGCAATACAGAACCGCGCCGCCTGACTCCAGAATTCTTTATAGAGCTTACGGGCAGAGAGCTTTGGTGCTCGCAAGCGGTCTGTAACTAGAAGACGAGGATCAGGAAGAGGAGCAGCAGGGCATAAGCGGCGGGGAAGGCCCAGCGGGCGTGCAGCCGGATCTTCCTGGCGATGGAGACTTTGCCGCGAGAGTGCAGCATGTAGGTCAGGGTGATCTCCACGATGACGAGGAACACGAACACGAAGCTGATAAGGAAGACCGCGTCGAGGAAGGTGATGTAGCCGACCCGGGGGAGATCGCGGGCGATGGAAAACTCGAACGCAGCGAGGGCGATAACGATGCCCAGGGGGACACTCATCTGGCCGTCGTAGTCGCGGATGGTGTACCAGAAGACGGACCAAGGAATGGCGGCCATGAGGATCATGGGCAAGAAAATTTTCCAGAAGTAAAAGGCGGAACGGCGTTCGATTTTAATTTCAAAGGTGGCGCGTGAGCGGGCGGGGATGGGCCCGGATGGAGGCAGCATGGAGGTTTCGTAAGTGACGTTCTTGACACGCCACGCGGCGAGGCCGGACTTGTCCTTAAGATCGGAACCTGTCCACGGCGAGGGGGAAGAGGCAAAACGAAATTCGGAGGCAGCGGGCAGGAAGGGTTCGACGCGGAACTGAATCTGCTGCGAATCAAAAGGGAATTTGCGCAGGGCAAAGGAAGTGGAGATCACCGTGTCGGAGCGTTCCACATAGCGGACGTTGCCGTCATCGTCGGCTTCGAGGGAGATGCTGCCGGCACGATGGGAGACGAGGTTCTCGGTTTCCAGGGGAGGGGTCCAGAGCTGATCGGGGGTAAAGGTGCGGCGATGATTCTTGTCGCGCAAGGCTTCGGGCAAGGCCAGACGAGGGTCGCGCCAATCCAGGGTCAGGTAGCCATCGGTCTCGACTTCCTCGCGAGTTTCTTCTACGAGAGCGAGGTTTGTGATGTAAATGCCGATGGTGACTTCGACGGGCTGGCGACGAGCGAAGGGATGCTGGCGAAGGTCGACCGATTCGTGGGGTGCGGTCTTGGGTGGCGGGGAAGGTTGCCTGGCCGAGGTCTGAACTGCGAACGACACGCATAGCAAGAGTGCGTAACGAGCGAGGCTGACAAAGACGGACGACCTCTTCAACGCGTGCCTCCGGCTTGCAGGATTTGCTTGGGCGCCAGAAAACGCAGGTATCTTATCAGGAGCAGCGTGCGGGAACAAAAGTAAGAGGCGACGGGCGATGGAGAGAGGTGGTGTGGGAAATTTCTGATACACTCGCAAACACTTTCTTGGAAAGTAAAGGCCGCGAAGAAAGGCGACTACGATGCAAGCGCAGCAATGGATCGTTTTGGCATGCGCACTGAGTCTGAGCGGCGCGATGAGTGCGGGCGGAGAGGATCAACTGACTCCGGTTGTGGTGTCGGCATTGAATTCAAGTACCCAGGTGTTTCCCGGAACCGACGGGAAGCAGCATGTGGTGTACGAACTGGTGCTGACGAACGCGAGTGCGACGCCGGCCACGATCGAAAAGATTGAAGTGGTGGACGCGTCGTCGAAGACCTTGGCGGTATTGGCAGGGAAAGAACTGCTGACGCACCTGCGGACTACGGCGAATACTCCGGTCGAGAGCGGCGAGATTGAATTCAACGGGACGCGCCTCGCGTTGCTGGACATTGATCTGGCAGCGGGGAGCGTGGTGCCGGAGCGGCTGATGCACCGGCTGAGCTTGCGGGGCGGAAGTTCTCCGAGCCCCAGACCGGGAACCCCGGTGGAGTTGCAATACACGGTGGCGCCAATCGAGGTGCGCAGAGCGCTGCGCGTGATTGGGCCGCCGCTGACAGGAAAAGGATGGGTCGCGCTGAACGGATGCTGCGAAGTGGGAGGAGCGCATCGGTCAACGGGACTGCCGGTGAACGGCCGGATCCATTTCGCACAGCGATTCGCGATTGACTGGATGAGGTTGGATGAAGCGGGACGGCTGGTGCATGGCGATCCGACCAAGCTGGAAAGTTACCCGGATTACGACGCGGACGTGCTGGCGGTTGCGGACGGTACGGTGGTGGCTATCCTGAACACCCTGGACGACCAGATTCCGGGCACGCTGCCCGATCCGAAGACGATCACGCTGCAGAATGTGGATGGGAACCACATCGTTCTGGATCTGCAGAACGGCGCATATGCGTTCTATGCGCATTTGCAGAAAGGGTCGGTGCGCGTGGCCGTGGGAGAGCATGTGAAGCGCGGGCAGGTGTTGGCGAAATTGGGAAACACGGGGAACACTTCGGGACCGCACCTGCATTTTCACTTGATGGACGGTGCGTCGGTCCTGGGATCGAGCGGGTTGCCCTACGTGATTGATGATTTCGCTTTGGCGGGAGAGATACCGGCGGAACAATTCGCGAAGGCGACGGGTGTGGAGGGAGAGTGGAGTAGCGGATTGGCGAAAACGGCTAGCAAGCGGAAGGGCGAGTTCCCGATGGATTTGAATATCGTTAATTTTGAAAACAGCGCGGGTGGGCAGGGCGAACGATAGCCAAAGAAGCTGACGACGACGTAGGCGAAAGTGCGACAATTTTGGGGATCGCTTGGGGAAATTTGATAGCGGGCATTAAAAAGGTTAAGCCAGATGCCTAAGCCTGACAGCCGGGATCAGTGACCACGGCAGGTTCACGCACCATCGCGCCCGGTTGCCCCACCGGATGCTGCGTGAGAGAGCAGCTGGTTGACAGGCCTTTCGTGTCCTAATTGTACTCGGATTGGTCTTGTCCCTTCGCCAGGCTACCCGTCTCGACGTTTCTTGCGTTCCGCATCCTGCTCGAGCATGCGCGTCATGAGTCGGAGTGGTGATCGAAAAGTGGTCGCCCGTAAACGGTCGAACATGATTTGCAAGTCAATGAGCCCATGACCAGCAGCAAGGTCCAAGGCCGCAAGGGTGCCAACCACCTTCAATCCACGATGGCGAGCCAGGATCACCCCGTCGCGTTCGTCCATCAGCAAAAGGATGGCTTGAAGCTCCGACGCAAGTGATATTGCTTCGCGCTCACCTGCGTCGAGATGTGCCAAAGCGGGATCGACGGGCTGTTTCAGTTCAACTATTTCCAGCCACTGAGGACGCTGCGAAATCCAGGCGCGCACGGCCGCGGGCGTGTTTGGATGTGCGAGTTCGACATGCACGGCGGGAGGGATCAACACCCGCCGATACAGACTTGGAAGAACATCGGCTGCGTGGATAAGTACAAGGTAATTCAGGGGACTTGTGTCAGCTACGATCGCTTGCATCTACAGGCCGAGTTGCCGGTGGGTCTCGCGATCCCGCTCAAGGTCTTCCTGCGAATATTCCAGTTCGACGCCATGGCTATTTAGGAAGGCATCGACTTCCATACGTGTCTCGTACCCCAGTAAGTGCCGCAGTTGGGCTATGGAAATCTTGCGCTCGCGGTACGCTGCCAGGGCCAGGGCCTCAAAGGCCGCACGGGACAGATCTTGACCGGGAGCCGCGAGGGCTGCGGAGAGTTCGTCGGGAAGAGCAATCGTGACGTGTTGCATTGCTGAGAAATTGTAGCATCATCCGCTTAAAGAAACGCAGGTCAGGGAGGATGGTTGTTAGTCCGGAGACCCCAAAGGAATCCACGATCGCACGTCGAACGGCTCGAAAGGCTTAGGGGTGTGGCGGGGACGACGGGATTCGAAGTTGCCACTCCCAAAAGACCAGCAGGACGTTTTTCCGAGCGCGTGTCGTGCGCACGGCTTTGCCAGTAGTGGGTTTTCAGGCGACTCTCGACATCCGCGTTGTAGAGGATTTCGCAGTCGCAGAACGCCCCCTGTGCCATCAACACATGGAAAACATCCGACCAGTCCGACTCCTCAAATCCACAAAGCTGTAACGTGTTCTTTGCATGACGAAAATCACCCCGGCACTTGGCTGGTGGTGTGGCATCGTTCATCGGGCAGAAAACGTCATCCACTCAGCAAAGAAACCTCTCTCTTGCAGTAGACGCAGAACATCGGGCGTTATGGAGAGGATCAAATCCTCATCGGGATCTTCCTCAACGTCTTCGGGACGCTGCCCGGGTGTAAGCTCGAACCAAACGGAATCGGCCAGAAACGAATCGTAATAGTCTTTAGGAATCAAATGCACCAGGGAGTGGTATCTCTGGCGTGAGTATAGTCCGTCGAAGCGCTTGTCGATGCAGAACAGCGCAATTCGAGACGGACGTATTTGCTGCTGCAGTGCCGTCGCGATTCCCCTGCAATGTGTCCACTTCTGAACAGATTTTTTCCGCCAAGTGGCGTTAACTCTCAACAGGCAAGCACCGAACGCGACCATTGGATCGCCGCCTTTGGGCCGGGGACTTGGCGGATTGTCTCGATTGAGAGAGAGGGCGAATCTGATGCTTCGCGTGACACGACAAATCCTGCCGGCCTGCACACTTCTGGTGATGATGGCTCCGCAAGTTCTAATGGCCCAACACGGGGCTACGCCTTCCACTCAGTTGGTCATTGAAACGGGCACTCCCGTAAAACTGCAACTGGCTCAGACGATCTCCTCTCGGCACGTGCATAAGGGCGATGGTCTGCACTTTGTGGTTGAGCGAGCCGTCGTAGCGGATGGACTGACGGTGATTGACGCCGGCGCCAAGGCCGAAGGCTCCGTGGTCCGAGTGCAGGGAAAGCGGCCGTTGGGGATGAGTGGCAATATCATCATCCAACTGGATACGGTGGAACTGGCTACTGGCGAAGTGGCGCAGTTGAGCGCGCGCAAGGAATTCAAACAAAAATCGCGGACGATGCGCATGATCGTGGGAATGGCCATAACGGCCGCCATTTACTTTCCGGCCGCGCCGGTGTTCCTACTGACGCCTGGGCGGGACTGCACCGTCTTGAAGGGCACGGAATTGACGGCGTATACGAAGACTGGGTTTTCGGTGGACGCAAAGGATTTGTTGGCGGCCCCAGAAACGGGTTCCGATCTCAGCGAAGTGGTTAAATTGTTGCCTCCACGAGTCATGAACGGTGAAGGGCGCGAAGGCGACATGCTGAACCTGATTTTCGCGGCGAAAGAAAACGATTTGCAGGCGGCGTTCGCAAATGCGGGTTGGGTGAAGGTGGAAAGATCCACGCCGCAAGATCATTTGGCATTTGCTGTGGCAGCGCAAACACTACGCCAAGCTGCCGATGGACAGACTGTACGTATTCGGGAGAGCGCAGGACTATTCGTTTGCGTTGCCTGATCCGAGTTCGATTGTTGCGCGGCGACACCACTTGCGGATTTGGAAAACGGGTCGGGCGGTAGACGGCGTACCCCTGTGGGTAGGCGCAGCTACGCACGATGTGGCCATTGAATTTGTGAAGCGGAAGTTCCGGCTGTTTCACACAATTGACCCGGATGTCGATGCCGAGCGGGACTTTATAGCAACGGATCTGGCCACGACATCACAACTGGCGGGCGAACACTTCGTGAGTGGGATCGCGCCGGTGTTCAGTGGGCAAACCGCGACGGGACAGAGCTACTACTCGGACAGCAGAATGCTATTTCTGGAATTGACGCAGGGACCTTCCGCCTTGACGGTAGCCGCTCAGGTTACCGGCAAGTAGTGAAGTTACTCGTGCAAAACAACGGTCAGCAGGGATTTGTTGACCTTGATTTTGCCGTTGTATTCGATGAAGCCGAGCTTGCGGAATTTGTTCATGAAGAAATTGACGCGGGAGCGCGTGGTTCCCACCATGCTGGCCAACGTGTCCTGAGATACCTTGGGCAGAATGCGATCGGGATGCTCCTGCTTGCCGTACCTTGCGAGAAGAAGCAGGGTACGCGCCAGGCGCTTTTCGCTGGAGTTGAAGAGTTGATCGATGAGATCTTCCTCGACGCGAATGTTGTGGGCCAACATATAGCCGATGAAATGGTCGGATAACTCATGCTCGGAGTGAAGAACGCGCAGCAATTCTTCCTTCTGCATCACGAGCAGGGTAGTGGGTGTGACGGCCGTGGCGGTGCCCATGCGGATGGTCTGGCCAGCCATGCAACCCTCGCCGAAAAAGTCGGTTGGGCCAAACATCGCCACCACCGCTTCCTTGCCCGAGCCATTCACGACCGATAGTTTAACGCCGCCCTTTTGTATATACATGACCGTTTCAGCCGAGTCGCCTTGGGTGTAGATGGACTCGTTTCTGCGGAATTCGCTGACTTTGCGAGACACTCCGGCGGTGTCCAGAAATGCCTGAGCATTGAAGGAATTCGGCTTGTGATTGTTTTCAGGCTTTTTCGTTTTTCGCTTCACGTTTAAATCCCGCTGGCTGGAGCAACTTGCGCGTCCGACATTCATCTTATCAACGAGTTGCCCGCGAAACTGTGCAATACAGGACAGCGCCGATCTCCAGAATTCCTTATAGTGCTGATGGGCAGAGAAGCATCGACCGGTGTGGGCGGGTCAGCGTTAGCCAGTCCGCCGTCCAATTCGTCGGGAACCTTGGCATATACCTTTTCCATCCAACCTGATCCAACCGAGGTCTTTGGTGCTCGCGGGAGGTCTGTAAATGAAACTGATTCGTGATTCGCTTTTGTTTGTTGGCGCTGTGGCCGCCATCGCACCGGGGCTTCGCGCCCAGGACCTTTCCAAGTACCGGGCGTTTGCGGTTGGCGCGAGCCTACAGAACATCCTGAAGCTGAGCGATCAAAAATTGGTGGACGTGAAGACGGTCCATGCGGAACCAATGCTGCTCCAAGAACTGACTTGGTGGCCGCCGAGTTCGTCGGGAAGTTCCTCCCAGCCGGACGCTGTGGAACAGATCCTGTTCTCGTTTTCGAACGGCGTGCTGTACAAGATTTCGGTCAGTTACGACCGGCATTCGACTGAAGGCCTTACCGTTCCGGACATGGTCAAGTCCATCTCAGCGGAATATGGTCCACCGACAAGCGTCCAGGCCAAGACGGAGGGCGCGTTCGGACACGTCGTACTACACGAAGGTAGAGCCGCTGGCGTCCTGGGAAAATTCGCAATACTCGTTCGGGTTGGTGCGCACTTCGTTTGGCGGACATTTTGGACTGGTGATTTACTCAAAGAAAGTGAATGCCGAGGCGGAGAGCGCGACGGCGGAAGCCGTGAAGTTGGAAGAACAGCAGCGCCCCGAGAAGGAAGCGGACCAGAAGAAGAAGGAAGCCGCCGCTCTGGAAGCGACGCGAGAGAAGAACCAGAAGAGTTTCCGTCCGTAGAAGCGTTTTTGCTGCAAGCCGGAAGGCGAGCAGTGTTGGAGTTTTGCAATTCGTCGAAATGGAGGCAAGAACATGACAGTGAATATCACTCCTCTGCATGACCGGGTTATCGTCCGGAGGCTGGAAGAGCAAGAAACCGCGAAGGGTGGAATCATCATCCCCGATAGTGCCAAGGAAAAACCGCACGAAGGGGAAGTGATCGCGGTCGGCGCCGGCAAGTTGGAGAAGGGCCATCGAATCCCGCTCGACGTGAAGGTCGGAGACCGGATCCTGTTTGGCAAATACACCGGCAACGACATCAAGATCGACGACCAGGAATACCTGATTCTGAGGGAAGAAGAAATACTGGCAAAAGTCAGCGGGATTGCGAAAGCGGTATCGGGCAAGAAGTAGGCAGTTAGAAGAATTGATCACCCGGGAGGGTGGAGTCTCATGGCAAAACAAATTGTAACTGGTACAGAGTCACGTCAAGCGATTTTGCGCGGTGTCAACATTCTGGCGGATGCAGTGAAGATCACCCTTGGACCGAAGGGTCGGAACGCGGTGATCGAAAAGAAGTTTGGCGCACCCATCATCACGAAGGATGGCGTGACGGTGGCAAAAGAAATCGAGCTGCCGGATCCCCTGGAGAATATGGGCGCGCAAATGGTGCGCGAGGTGGCGTCGAAGACCTCGGACGTAGCGGGCGACGGCACCACGACCGCAACCGTGCTGGCGCAAGCGATCTTTCGCGAGGGAGTGCGGACGGTGGCGGCGGGCGCGAGCCCGATGGCGCTGAAGCGCGGCATCGATAAGGCGGTAGAAGTTGCGGTGGCAGAAATCAAGCGGATGTCTCGCGAAGTGAAGGGCGACATGATCGCGCAAGTGGGCTCGATCAGCGCCAACACCGATAAGCAGGTGGGAAATATCATTGCCGAGGCTATGAAGAAGGTAGGCAAAGACGGCGTGATCACCGTGGAAGAATCGAAAACCATGGAGACCACGCTGGAAATCGTCGAAGGGATGCAATTCGACCGCGGGTATCTTTCGCCGTACTTCGTCACGGATCCCGAGAGAATGGAATGCGTTCTGGAGGACGTGCGAATCCTGATTTATGAAAAGAAGATCACCTCGATGAAGGACCTGCTGCCTTTGCTGGAGCAGACCGCCAAACTGGGCAAGCCGCTGCTGATCATTGCGGAAGACCTTGAGGGGGAAGCCCTAGCGACATTGGTGGTGAACAAACTGCGCGGCACTTTGCAGTGCGCCGCGGTAAAAGCGCCCGGTTTCGGCGATCGTCGCAAGGCGATGCTGGAAGACATTGCCACGCTCACCGGAGGGAAGGCCATCACCGAGGATCTCGGACTGAAGCTCGAGAACGTCAAGATCGAAGAACTGGGCAGCGCGAAACGAGTGACCATCGACAAGGACAACACGACGATCGTCGCGGGCGCCGGAAAGGCCAGCGAGATCGAAGGGCGTATCAAACAACTGCGCCTGCAGATCGAGGAAACCACCTCGGACTACGACCGCGAAAAGCTGCAGGAACGCCTGGCGAAACTGGTTGGCGGAGTCGCGATCATTAAGGTTGGCGCGGCCACCGAGACGGAATTGAAGGAAAAAAAGGCCCGAGTGGAAGATGCGATGCACGCCACACGCGCTGCGGTGGAAGAGGGAATTGTTCCAGGCGGCGGAACCGCGTTGTTGCGCTGCTTACCGGCCTTGGAAAAGCTGAAACTCGAGGGCGATGAGGCCGTCGGCGTCAACATCGTAAAGCGCGCGCTGGAAGAGCCCCTGCGGCAGATCGCGTTGAATGCCGGGCACGAAGGCGCAATCATCGTGGGCCGCGTCCGGGAATCGAAAGACGACAATTTCGGTTTCAACGCGGAGACTGCGGAGTTCGTGGACCTGGTGAAGGATGGAGTGATCGATCCGGCAAAGGTGACGCGCCTGGCGTTGCAGAACGCCGCGTCGATTGTTTCCCTGATGCTGACAACCGAAGTGCTGATCGCGGATGAAGGCAAGGAAGACAAAGCGGCCGTCGCTGCTGGTGGATACGGCGGCGGAATGAGCGGGAGCTACTAAGCTGTCGGCCCTGCGAGGCGTGGACGGAGAGAACCCGCTCCGGGCTTCGCAGGGCACAACTTCGCCTCAAGGCCAAGGTGCAAAGCGAATGGCATCTCCCAAGAGCACGCCCATAAAAAGATCGATACTTATCGGCGCCCAGGACGATGCGAAGGCCGATGATATCCTGCGCATTGAAGAAGTGATCCGCGTCGATTCGCCGGTTGCCGCCGAAGACAAATTCCTGCCGTTATGGCCGGTCCACCCGCGCCCGGTGCTGCCCGGCAGAATTGCAGTGGTGGGAAATTATCTGCCGCGCAAATGCGGGATCGCCACATTCACAGCGGATCTGTGCGACGCAATTCACGCGGAATACGGCGCGACGGAACTGCTGGCATTGCCCGTGAACGATACGGCAGAAGGCTACGATTATCCGGCGCGCATCCGGTTTGAGCTATCCCAGGACGATCCGGATTCCTATGCGCAGGCCGCGGAATTCCTGAACTTCAGCAACATCGATCTGGTTTGCCTGCAGCACGAGTACGGAATTTATGGCGGTGCAGCCGGTGGCTACATCTTGGAGCTGTTGCGGCGCCTGCACACCCCGATCGTGACCACGTTGCATACCGTCCTGCGCGATCCCAATCCGGATCAACGCGCGGTGATGGAGGAAATTGCCGCGTTATCGGACCGTTTGATTGTGATGAGCCGGCAATCTTCGGAAATCCTGCAGGAAGTATTTCATGTGGATCCCGATAAGATCGATCTGATTCCGCACGGGATTCCCGACTTGCCGTTTACCGATCCGAATTTCTACAAGGACGTGTTCGGCACCGAGGGCAAGGATGTGCTGCTCACGTTTGGTTTGCTGTCGCCAAACAAGGGCATCGAAAACGTGATTCAGGCCATGCCGTCGATTTTGCGGAGCCATCCCAACGCGGTGTACATGGTTTCCGGAATTACGCACCCGCACATTCTGCGGCGCGACGGGCAGGACACCTACCGGACGTATTTACAGAAATTGGCAAGGGAACTGGGCGTCGAGAAACAAGTGATGTTCCGCAACCTGTTCGTCAGCGCGCAAGAGTTGGTGGAGTTGATAGGCGCGGCGGACATTTACATCACGCCCTACAAACACAAGGGGCAAGTCGTTTCCGGCACGCTTTCGTATGCGCTGAGCGCCGGGAAAGCGATCATTTCGACTCCGTATTTGCATGCGATGGAATTGTTGGACGAGGAGCGCGGGATCCTGGTGCCGTTCGACGACCCGCAGGCCATTGCATCGAAAGTGATCGAACTGCTGGACAACAGCACGGCGCGGCATGCCATGCGCAAACGCGCGTACCTGTATGCGCGAGACATGGTGTGGAATCGCGTGGCGCAGCAATATATGGGGAGTTTCGAACGTGTGTACAATGAACGCTTGCGCAGCCCACGTGCCACGTTTTCCGCTCAGAACACAGAGAAGGCCCTCGACCTGCTTCCGCCGGTAAAACTGGATCATTTGCTGCGGATGACCGACCACACGGGAATCGTGGAGCACGCGGTCTTTGTGGTGCCGAATTATCCGGAAGGGTACTCGACGGATGACAACGCGCGGGCGCTGATCGTCGCGATCCTTGTGGAAGAGGCCGGAAGCACTGCGCCAGCGGGTTCGCTGGACCTCGCCACCCGATACCTGGCGTTTTTATGGCTGGCATTCGATCAGGCGACGAAGCGGTTCCGGAATTTGCTGAGCTATGAGCGGCAATGGCAGGAACGGGAAGGTTCGGAAGACAGCCACGGGCGCGCGCTGTGGGGATTGGGCACGGTCCTCGGCAGAACCAAAGATGCGGGGCTGCGAGGAGCGGCGGGCCGCTTGTTTGAATTGGCGATTCCGGCGTCGGTGGAATTCAAGAGTCCACGCGCGGCGGCGTTCGCGTTGTTGGGCGTTGAGGAATATCTGGAGTCCTTCCCCGGGGATCGCGCCGCACTGAATGCCGCGGACGCGCTGGCGAATCGCCTGCTTAATTCCTACCGGGCGCACTGCACGGAGGACTGGAAGTGGTTTGAGAACGGGCTTTCCTATTCCAATGCGCGAATGCCACAAGCACTGATTCGCTCGGGAATCCGTGGAGCAAACATGGAGATGGTTGCGGTTGGACTGGAAGCTTTGGAGTGGCTGGCGGATATCCAGCGATGCGAAATCAAGGGACACTTCGTGCCGATTGGCTCTCACGGGTTTTATTCGAAGAACACCGGAAAAGCGCGGTTTGACCAGCAACCTGTGGAGGCATGCGCGATGGTTTCCGCGTCGCTGCAGGCGTATCGGGCAGCAGGGGAAATTCGCTGGCGTAAAGAGGCATGGAGCGCGTTCAACTGGTTTCTGGGCGATAACGACCTGCAAATCGCGTTGTGCGATCCCAGCACGGGCGGCTGCCGAGATGGCCTGCATCCGGATCGCGCCAACGAAAACCAGGGAGCGGAGTCCACGCTGTCTTTCCTGATGGCGCTGCTGGAAATGCGGAAGTTGGAAGGCAGCGGCGGTTCCGCAAACATTCTTTAATCTTTAATCGCCTCCGGGCGACATTCCTAATTCATAACACCACAGAAAAGGCGCTTTCATGACTGCCACAAAAATCCTGGCGAATCCTACGGACGCGAAATACGAGGCTCTGTTCCATCGGCATCCGGGCAATCCCATTCTGAGCGGAAAGGATTGGCCGTATTCGATGAACAGCGTTTTTAACGCGGGCGCAACGCTGCTGCCCGACGGGTCCACTCTGCTGCTGTGTCGGGTGGAAGATCGTCGCGGACTTTCGCACCTGTGCGTGGCGCGTTCAGTGAATGGCGTCGATGGGTGGGAGATTGACCGGGAGCCCACGTTGGTTCCCGATCCGGAGAAATATCCCGAAGAGGTGTGGGGCATCGAGGATCCTCGCATCACGTACGTGCCGGAGCTGAAACAATACGCGATCGCGTACACCTCCTATTCGCGCGGTGGGCCGGGAGTTTCGCTGGCGCTCACCAAGGATTTTCGCGATTTCGAACGGATGGGAGTCATCATGTCCCCGGATGACAAAGACGCGGCGCTGCTGCCCAGGAGAATTGATGGACGCTGGGCGCTGGTGCACCGCCCGATGACGCCGCTCGGCTCGCATATCTGGATTTCGTACTCACCGGACTTGCGGCACTGGGGCAATCACAAGCTGATGCTGGAAGCGCGGCGGGGTGCGTGGTGGGATGCCAACCGTATCGGGATGTCTCCGCCGCCGATCGAGACGCCGCAGGGCTGGCTGATGATTTATCACGGAATTCGCAGGACGCCGTCCAGTTCGATTTACCGGCTGGGGTTGGCGCTATTCGATCTGGAGCACCCGGAAAAGTGCCTGGTGCGCGGCGATTCGTGGATCTTTGCTCCGGAAGCCGACTACGAACGCCATGGGGACGTGCAAGACGTCGTATTTCCGTGCGGCTATACGGTGGGAGCAGACGGGGACACCCTGAATCTGTATTATGGCGCGGCCGATTCGAGCATTGCGCTGGCGCACGGAAGTGTTCGCGCGATGTTGGCTTGGCTGGAAGTGAATGGCCATTCCGAACATGCTCACGACCGCAGGCAGCGACATCCGTAGACTGGCGGGCCCGCCGCTTAGCGACGACTGTGTCCAAGGGTGGCTTCAATGGCGCGGCGTGCGCCGGTTACTCCATCCTCAGTGGCAATCCTTTGCGCTACTTCGCAGGCTCGAGTGGAGTTTTGTCGAGAAGCAGCTTTAACTGACCGGCAACGGTCTCCGCAGAGAAGTGCTTTCTAGCGATGACGCGTTCACGTCTGTCGCGGCAATGCGCGCGGGACGGCCTGATTCCTGTGATGAATCGAGGAGATCGCCGACGATGAATTAGATCAAGGGCGCAAGGGGCGCCGCGCGGCCGACGTATCGGCTACCTGGATAAGTACAAGGATAAGTAGGCCTCGGGCCGCGAGAAACGGTTCGCGTCCGGTCATCACCAGCATTTTGATTCGGCACGATTGCTTCGATGAATCAATGCAGCTCCACCCTAGCCACAGGGGCAAAGAGCCGTGCAATGCGATCCGTAGGAAGGGAATTCGGAATTCTCAGCTTACGTAATTGAAAAGCTCGACTCGCCACTAATTTTTCACCGATAGCGGGAAACAGGCTAACGAGAGTGTACTAGGTGGCCTGTCCCCGACCTTGATCTGAATCTCTCGAAACCCCGCCGTGCACAAATCTAATTCAGCGTTCGGTGGCATTGTTTTCGCAAAAAACCGTTTTCGCTCCACTGGAACCAAACCATACTGCCGAGCAGCTTTGAGAGAGGTCTTTACGAACCGTAAAACAAGCTGTGTGCCGTTGACGGTCACTTCGGCGTTCAGAACGTTTCGCTGATCAAGTTCCGCGCCTAGTTTGTTAGCGACCTGCTCTCTTTGTTGAACTTGGCGGTTCTGTTCTAACGTCATTTGCTTCTGCTGGTCCGCGATTTGCCAACTGTTGGGGAAAGGCAGAAGCAGCAGCCCGAAACCCATAACAACAATTGAAACCCATAGAAGGAAGTGCCGCGCTCCTTGCTTTTCGGGGGCCGCGAAGGAAATAAGAGTTCCATCTGACTCTGAATGTGAACCCATGGCTCCGAGGGCGGTGCACAACTCGGTGGCCCGTTGCGGGACGGAGCACTGAAATCGTTCATTCACCCCCGAACCGCTGGCAAAACTAAAAGTCCCATACGACATGATCGGTAATTGCCGATTATTACTGAACCTTCTGTCCGGGCCACCGCTCTTAGCTACGTACAGCCACGTGGTTCCGACTTGTGCAGCATCTTGCGGCGCATATTCATTTTCGACAAATCTTGTTAGCCCGGCTGCAACTTGTAGGTCTCCATACGATACGGCACCAACGCCAGTGGAATCGCGAAGCAAAAGTCGGTCTGGGAACAGATACAGAGCGTTCCCGTTCGCTTTTAGCATCGGCACTTCTACGTTGCAGGTCATTTTGGGAGGGAGAGCGAACGTGGCTGAAATGGTCGATCTTTCCGCAATAGTGTTTACTCCGGCGTTCCTTTTCCAGTCGTCTGTATGCCCACTCGCGTCCACATGCCAGATTCGCTGGCATGCGGCAAGCTGCCTGAATGCTTCTTGCAATTTAGCGAATTTCTGACGTGCGTCATCTGCCAGGGAATACTCTAAAACGAGAGTGCCGTCAGTAACGTCACAATGGCGTGCGATGATCGCGATCGTTGCCGTTGCCACCAAGATCAATGTCCAGAGCCACCATTCAACAGGGACTAGCGCGGCGCGTGCGAGCAAGAAAACGCCAACAATGACGCATGCTGGAAAAATGTCCTTTCTCCTTGCCACCTGATTGAACGCTTGGAGCAGTTGATCCGCAGAACTGTCCACGATGGTCTGTGCTGCTGAACTGGAAATCTGTTGAACATCCGTAGTGGGTGCTGAGGTTAGGCCAGCCTGAGGAGTACGGAACTGCTGGCTTCTCGGGATAATTGTCTGCCGGTAATACAAACCACCCCGGCCTGCTTGTATATACGTTCCTCGCGGCCCAACACCAATTCGCGCTCCCTTAACACCGAAGGATGCGCCAAGGCCGGATCTAGAGAGATTTAAACGAACAGGTCCAAAGCTAAACGCCTTACGAATGTAGAAGCCCACAGGGCCCTCCGTGTCATGGATTCAATTGGATCGGCAGCACTCAGGCTTGCACATTGCCCCATAACATAACCGTGATACCGAGCACAGAGAGAGGCCTAGACTGGCCAGACCAGATGATTTGTCGGCGTACTGCATTAGCTCGCTAAGGTTTTGATGGAGGTGGCACAAATTCGGCAGAACTGGAATCCCTGGACGCGAAGGCTGTGGCGGGCGTTACACAAAGAACGACATAGAATGGAGCGCTGTATTAGCTAAGGAAGTCATTGAAAAAGATGGCGGGGACGACGAGACTCGAGCTCGCGACCTCTGCGGTGACAGCGCTGCGTTAAACGGTTTTACAACAACTCAGAATAACGCGGGGACTGCCAAACGCCGCGCAAGCCGCACAAGGATACACGAAGTGTGGGTTGGATTGTGGATTGGGAAATTGTGGTCGGTCCCTGCTCTTCGGGGGGCAGCGATTTACCTCCCAGAGCGGAAACTCTCCAAGTGTGGCGGAACTTTCACTATCTGTCGAGCGTACCTTTCCAGGAGGGAGGAGCTTATGAAATGCACTTAACGAAACGACGAGTCCTGTTTAGGAGTAGGGCCATGGTTTTCGCGGCCACGGGCATAGTGTTCGGGATTGCGGCATTTGTTTACGGAGACGACGGAACGAGCGCTGACGCAGTGCGCCATATAAAGGGGAGAACTATCTTTTCCGAGAAGTCCCCCAGGGCAAAGCTGAGCGTCCGGAAAGGGTTCCGATTCATCGGCAGTCAACAAGTAAACCTTTATGCCAATGCAGAGGCAGAACAATACCTATTTGCGAGGTTGGGCCCCGACAACATTGTGGAGCGCTTCTATTTGATGCAATTTGAGCATTTCCTGCCGACCAACAAGCTGACCTACAACTACGATTCAATGCGCACGAGGCAAATCGGCAAGTTGCAATTCAATTGCGACGTGAAAAGCTTCTCTGATCTTGCGGCCGTGCTAACAGAAGATCGTGCCTCAGATGGTGCAGCCATGGAGCGTCTTTTTGCGAAACGTCACCTTTCGCTTCCGCATAACGCTGTTCTGGTCCGTATGTTTCATTTACCGTCAGCCGATCACCGGACCGAGTTAATGATTATCTACGGTGAAGCTTTGCAGCGAGACACCGCTGTCCCTGTTCGCAGCGGTGGGGTTCCGCTAGATATGGAATCGCCCGATTCGGCACAGATGTTTCTTGAGCGCGCGCGCCAAGGGCTTGTCGTTCAATGAGGTGAAACTCGGAAACAGCGGGATGTTTTGTAACTTCCCGAGCTTTTATGGAATGGCGGGGACGACGAGACTCGAACTCGCGACCTCTGCCGTGACAGGGCAGCGTTCTAACCAACTGAACTACGTCCCCGCATACTTGTTTTCAGCGACTTGCGGAAGCTTGTCAGTGCTCCGAATTCTCTGTGATTCTTTTCGTTTCCAGAGGGACGCTGAAACAAATGCGATATAGAAAGTGTAGCACACAAAAAAGGGGGCGCAAGTTGATGCGGGATGGTTTGGCGATCCGGTGAGGACATCGGGAATGCTGGCTGAGATTGAGAGGGCGGGAGCGGAAGTGGTTTATTGCACGAGATCGGCGGCGTAGGGAGGGAGATCGATTTCACCCTGGTAGGAGCGGTTGGAGAGGATTCCGCGGACATTATTATTGGGCTTGTTATTGGGCTTGATGAGGGGGATTTTCTGCGCGGTGTTGGTGGTGTTGACGTAGAGGGTGCGGCCATCGACGACGCGGGCGAATACGCCTTCGGGTGTGGTGGGGCCGGGTTGCAGGCCGAGGGGTTGATACAGCGTGGCAAGAATGGCGGTGATCATGGGAGCCTGGGCGGGGGCGGCGAGGTAGTAGGCGTGTCCTTTGCCGTAGCTGTTTACGGTGAGAGCGGGCGGGTGGCCTTCGATATTTGAGAAACTCGCGACGGTCTGTGCGGTTGTGGGCTCCAGCACCTCGTAGAACTTAATGCTGGCCTTGACGGTCTGACCTGCAAGCGTGAACTCTGGCGCCTGATCCGGTTTGTAGAACTGCGAGGTGCGCAGGCCGAAGACGTCGCTGAGCCTGCCCGGCAAAGGAGTATCGAACCATTGTCCGTGCTCATCGACCTTGGCGGAGAAGGCGGTCATCAGAACGGTGCCGCCAGCGTTAACGTAGTCGCGGATGGCCTTGGCGCTGGCTTCGTCCATGACGTAATCGGCGGGCACGACGACCAGCTTGTAGGAAGAGAGGTCCTCATGGCCGATGTTGATGATGGCGGTGTCCAGGTTGGCGCGGAAGAAGGGCTCGAAGGCACTTTGCACCTGGTCGGTGTAGGAAGGAGCGAAGTATTGCAGCGTGGTGTTGGAGGGACCGTTGGGATGCGAGTCCACGAACGAATCGAAGGAGTAGGCGATGGCGACTTGCGGGTGGGTATAGCGAGGGAAGCCGTACTTCTGCAGTTCGCGGAACTCAGAGGCGATGCGCGCAAACTCATCGACCTTCCAGGACGGACGACCGTCATGATCGAGCAGGCCGAAGAGCGCCTGCTCCTCTCCGCCAAGGTGGCTATTAAAGGTCCAGGCGAGAATCCCTTGCGCGCCCATCAGCAATGCCAAGTAGGCATACATGCGGCTGCGGCCGGGAGTGCCGTAGAAGCCACCGCCTCCCGCAGTGAACTCGTTGAACCAGATCGGTGTGGGCAGAGCACCCTTGACCGTCATGGCGCCGAATGCGCCGCTGATCGGATCGCCCGGATAGAAGCCTTCAGCGCCATAGGAGACGTAGGATTTGTAGGTGCTCAGATAATCGAAGCCGCGGCGCGAGGCAGTGTCCCAGAGATTGGAGATGGCAGGCGTGTTGGGCATATTGCGGCGGCGAATGGCGTCGAGTTCCTGCAGGCGCGCGATGGTGACGTCGGACCAGTAGCGGTGGAGGTCCAGGAAGCGCTCGGAGGGGCCGGGACCGTCGGCGAGGGGAAGATCGACATCGTCAAAGCTGTTCAGGCGGCGCGACCAGCGCTGCGTAGCCCAGGCCTTGTTGAGCGCGTCGATGGTTCCGTACTTGTTGCGGAGCCAGGTGATAAAGCGCTGGCGATCGGCTTCCGAGTACGAGAGGAAACCGTTGCCGATTTCATTGTCGTATCCGACGGCGAGGAGCGCCGGATGGTGCGCATAGCGCTTGGTCATGGTGTCCGCAAGAATGGCGACTTCGCGGACGTAGTTGGGATCGGCGATGTCGTCCATGTAACGCTCAGCGGGCGGCAGGCGTTGGCCATTCTGGCCGACGATATCGACGCCGGGATATTTGCGATGGAGCCAGATGGGAGCGGGCGAGCCGGGAATATCCAGGATGACGCGGATGCCGTTGGCGTGCATCTTGTCCATGACGCTGTCGAACCATTCGAAGCTGAACTGGCCCTGCGAAGGCTCGAAGGAATCCCAGGACAAATCGCCCATGCGCACGACGGTGAAGCCGGCGTGCTTCATGATGGCGATGTCGTGGTCGATCTCTTCCGGCGAGCGGTCGATGGGTTGATAGCAAGTGCCAACGAAGAGTTGGCCTGGCCCTGACCAATTGGGAGGAGTGGCCGCGTCCTGCGCGAAGGAGGGGAAGCAGGCGCATGCCAAGGCGAAAAGAAAAGATGCGAAGCGGCGAATGGCGCGAAGAAGGGAAGCGCGGTGTTTTGGGGAATAGAATGGTTTGTTCATAGCTGCGCTAGTGGGAACGACGTGGATTCGGGATTCTGTTCCGTTGTCGATTACGCTCCACATTGATAAGGACAATATCATTATCACGACCGATCCTGGACGGAGTGCAGAAGAATCTGGCACGGTATGCATCTTGCGAGTCGTTTTTCTTCGAGTGAAGACGCCAATCGGGAGATTGGCGTTCCCAGGGGACCGGTTTGCGGTTTTTCACGGTCGCTTAAACGAAGTATCAGGCTTAGCGTGGGAAGCAAGCGTTGCTCAAGGGCTGCCCAGGAAAACAATTCGCATTCAGGGATGACGCTCTGTAGCGAATGACGCTGCGAATCGCAGGATGGCGTCGAGCTCAAGCTGATAGCGTGAGCCGATGTGCCGCGATACGCACAGACCCAGCCAGTGCGGCTGCGGGCTGGCGTACCCGATTTCCAACATGACGGGGTTCGGGTGCTCCAGCAGCAGGTGCGGCGCTCGATCCGTGATCCTGGCGAGCAGTTGATTACTGGTCGGGATCGGCTCTCCCTGTCGCCAGATCACAAGAGAACCAATCGACTTCCAGAGATTGCTGACACCCACTTCGAGAAAAGCCGGCGGCGTGCCCAGAAGGCGGATGCCGAGCGCCTGTTCGAAGGCTGCGACCGTTGCTGGTGCGTCCGCGCTGCCGGTCATCCGTTGCAGTTCGCGGTGGGAGGTCCGAAGGATCGCCGAGAGCTGTGGGACCGAAAGATCTTGCCAGCGGATTCCCAGGAAATGGAATACGCCAGCGTCGTTGGCGAACAAAACCTCCAGCGCAAAACCCGTGGAGTGCCCCAGCCAGGAAGCGATCGCGGGCTCGGAGGGAGGCTCGTCCGTTACGTACAGTGGTACGGCCTGCTCCCAATTCCCGTTGACTGCGTATTGCAGGTGACTGAGCTTACCGAGTTGCGGTAGCAACGGATTCATCTTCGTGGGGCCAAGGAAATCCTAGCGCGTTGATTTTTCCCGCTTGCGGCGCAAGGCGAGGCCGCCGAGCATTTCGACCACCGTGCGCGCGCAGAATTGAGCGCCTTGACCGTTCACATCGTAGTGGGGCGTATGCTCGCAGACGTCGAAACCGAGGAAGGGTTGCCGCGACAACGCCTGAAGAGCCAAGAAAATTTCGTCGATGGTTAAGCCCCACACCTCGGGCGCCTTTTGCGAGGGCACCAATGCCGGCTCCATGCAGTCGATGTCGAGGGAGACGTACAAACCCTGGGTGCCCAGGGTCGCTCGCGAAATGGCCTCTTGAATCACGACTGCCATGCCGAGCCGCTTGACGTCCGCGCTGGTGTAGACCTTCACGCCCAAACGCTCCGCAAGCTGACGTTCCGCAATCGCGTTGCGACTGGAGCGGATACCTATGATGGTGATGTTGGAGGGAGCAATCTTGCCTGTCTCTAACATCAGCTGCGTCCATTGATTGGACGCCCAGTATTCGCCGGGGGTGACCGAAAAGTCCACGTGACCGTCGAACACGACGAGGCCGACCGGCGCGTTGCGGCGATCGAGTATGGCCTTGAGAACCGGGTAAGGAGTTGTGTGATCACCGCCCAGAACCAGCGGGATTGCGCCGGCATCGACAATCTGACCAACCCGCTCGATGCCTTCACGTATGGACGCCATGGTGTCTTCCGCGCGATAGGTGCAGTTGCCGTAGTCCACAATCTTCAGGGTATCGTGCAACACCAGTTCGGCGTCGATCTCCGGATGATATCCACCGTTGTGCTCCCTCGAATAAAAAATGGAGTACTTGCGAATGTGATCGGGCGACACGTCGGCGCCCATTCGCCAATAGACGGAGCCAGCGGGCGGACGGCTGACGGTCGGTGGCGCGGAACGGCTGGGAGAAATGCTGGTCGGCCCCTCAAAGGGGAAGCCAAGGATGACCGCATCGGCGCCGGTAAGCTCCTGAGGACGTCGAGCGGCGTCCACTTCCATAAAGGTCGGCGTATCGCCGTGAAGAATGGCCTCCCGGCGGCGTTCCTGCCGAGTGGAGCGAGCGGCGGTTGCCGTAGAAAACGCATCAAACTCCTGGCGTATGCGGTTCAGGAGGTCGTTGCCGATTGCGGGGGATTTGCTCATAGGGTCCTCAGAGATAGGATTATGGTGATTCCGACGACGTGTTCAGCGTAGCGCGCTCAAGCCAGTCGCCAATCGGGAAAGGCCTGCTTCCAGGTGCGGCACGCTGTACCCGATTCGCACGTAGCCTTCAGCTCCAAAGTACGCGCCTGGCGCAACGAGTAGACCGGAGTTCTTAGCCAATTGCAGCGCCAACGCCTCGGTGCCTAAGGGCACGTTTACCTTAACAAAAGCCAAGCCTCCGATTTTGGTCGGGTGCCACGCGACCAGGTCGGAGTGCTGCCGAATCCACTGATCAAGAATGGCAAAGTTCGTCCGACTGATCTGCAGCGCGCGCTCCAGCAGTTTACGTTCGCGCTCGGGTTCGAGCGCCATGCGCGCCAGCGTTGCGCTCAACGCAGTGGTCGTTGTGGTGGTGTAATCGTGATACCGCCAGACATCACTCACCAAAGCTTCGGGGCCGACCATCCACCCAAGCCTCAGTCCGGCAAGCCCATGCGCTTTCGAGACACTCGAGGTCACTACGGTACGATCATAACGTCCCCAGAAGCTCGAGGTCGGCCTGCCGTCCAGTTCAGCGCCGAAATAAATTTCATCGGCAATTAACAGTGCTCCGCAACGCTTGGCCGCAGCGACAATCGCTGCCATTTCGGATTCGCTCAAGATCGAACCAGTGGGATTGTTCGGGTTGCAGACGTAGATGATCTGCGTTGATTCGCTAACCGTGCGATCCAGGGACTCGGTATCCAGACGCCAACCGGCATCCTCTCGCAACGGTACCTGTTTGACGGTCACGCCAAAGGTGCGAGCAAGTCCACCCACCAGCGAATAGGTAGGGGATATCTCAACAAGTTCGGAACCTTTCTCACCGAGCTTCCACAGCAGCACCATCAGCGCTTCGCTGGATCCATTGGTTACCAGGACGTTGGCGCGCGACGCACCCGGATATTTTCGAACAATGGCATCTCTAAGGTCAGCCGGTCCGTTGGTCTGCACGAAACGCAGCTTTGTGCCCTCCCAGAGAGTCTCCAACTCGGAGGCAGAAATAAAATCGCGCAAGCAAGCCGCATCAACGCCACTGGAGGACAAGTCCAGCTCAACAACGTTCTGCCACTCCGACATGATGCGTTCGAGCTTGAAGGATTCCAGTTGCATGCGAGGCCACCGACAGGTTGGCTACAGGGTGCGGTTCAATTGAGTGACAAATGTACAGAGAACGAACGGCATGATCAAGCGACGGTGCTGATCCATCGGACCGTGGTGGGAGAGACGGATCCCTTCGATACGTTCATTCGGGTCCTGCATCAACGTGTGACGGGTCGGCGGCTTGTCGATGGCGAGGCCGCGCAATCCAGGAGGAGCAAAGGAACCACTGGGTTGCGGCTAATCTTTGGGGAGGTCGATCATCACGACGTCGGAATTTTCGCGAAGCCGGTCGAAGACGATTTGTTTTCCGTCGGGGGTGACATCGAAGGTCCACATGGTGGCGCGATTCTGCAGTTTGGTCAGGAGGCGGGATTTTCTGGAGGCGAGATCGAGGAGCCAGAAGTCCTGCGACGCCAGCAATCCCTGCATGTAAATCAGGCTCTTGCCGTCCGGCGTGAAACGCACGTGCTGGCCGGCGCGGCGCAAGTCGATATGCGGCAAATCGAAGGGGGAACCATCGGGACGTATGGCGAGAAGAGGAGCGAAGCTGCTGACGTTGGTTCCGGAGTAGACGATGAGATTGCCGTCGGGCGACCAGATCGGATCGAGCGCGGTGCCGTCGACCAAGCGAACGATGGAGCCGCCGTCCAACGCAATTTTGAAAAGCCCGGGACCGGATGCGTCACTGCCACCGGTAACGATCCATTTGCCGTCGGGGGACCAGCAACTGGAGCCTTGAGCGGCGATGGAGTCGGCGATGGGCTGCAGTTCCGCGCCGTCGGAAGAGATGATGTGGAGTTGGCTCTTACCATTTCGCCGGAGCACGATGGCGACGCGTGCTCCATCCGGGGAAACCGCGGGCGTTTCCAGCAGTGCGCCATCGGCACCCTTCCAGACTTCAGAGACTTGGGAATCACGAAGACGCCAAAGACCGTCGCCGGTGCCCAGAGAAGATAAATAAAAGAGGGAAGAGCCGCTAAAGCGCGGAGCCATGGCGCGGACACTGGGAACGGGGAAGGGCTTGACGTCGCGTTCGTCGGCGACGCCGGCGAGGATGGGGACAGAGTAGAGCCCGGCGATGGGATTGCTGATGGTGGCGACTAATTTGTGGCCGTCCGCGCTGGCTTGCACCGAGGTGTACTGCTCGAGGCCAATGGTTGCGCGACGGGATTCCCGGCGTTTCAGATCGAAGGACCACAACCAGGGACCGGAGCCATCGGAGTCGCGAGCGACGTAGAAGATGGTGCGGTCGCCGACGGGGGTGGGATAGGCGATGTCGGTGCGGAGTCGAGTGAGTTGCTCGGCGTGGCTCCCGTCGGGTTCAATGCGCCAGAGATCCATTTCCTTGGTCGCGGAAGTGCCATGGACGTAATAGATCCAACGGCCGTCGGGCGACCAAACGGGATAGTGATTGTGGAGGCCGGGACGGTTTCCAACGATTTGATGTGCGTTGGCGCCGGTGCGGTCGGCCACGAACATAGGGTCGCCGCCACCGAACGTGTGATAGACGATGCGCTGGCCGTCGGGCGACCAAGCGAGGTTGGCGGTTTCTTCGCCAAGGAAGTTGCGCGGGGTGCCGCCGGTCAACGGCAGCAAGCGCAGGCGCATGCCGACGTCGCCTCCGCCAATCCAAATTTCCGAGCCGTCACCGGAAAAGCCGACAGTGCGCAGTGGGCCGGGCAAGGGGCCGGCATGTCCCTGAGTCAAATTGATGAGGCGTCCGGTGCCTACCTGAGTGAGCCAAATGTCATAGGGGCCATCGTGATCGGAGATGAAGGCGACGAACTTGCCATCCGGGGAGATCGCGGCTTCCACGCTTTCGAAGTCGGTGATGCGAGTGAAGCGCGCTTTTTCCAGAAGATTTGCAGGCGCGGGCGGAGGGCGCAGCAGGAACCACGCGAAACCGCCGAGCAGCAGCGCGGCGAGAATGGACCACGGGAGCCATGCGGGTAGTGATGACCGCTGCGGCAGGCGCTTCACGGCCGAAGATGCCACGTTGAGCGATGCCAGGGAAAACGCAAAATCACTTGCCGACTGAAAGCGATCGGCGGGATTTTTTTCCAGGCAGCGGGCAAGAATCGGTTGTAGTTCGCGGGGGCCTTGCCAGGGGGCGTCCGAAAGTTTCTGCGGCTCTTCGCGCAAGATGGCGGCCATGGTTTCGGCGGAGGTATCGCGTTTGAAGGCGCGTTCGCCGGTCAGCATTTCGTAGAACACGGCGCCGAAACTGAAAATGTCGGAACGAGGGTCGATGGGTTCGCCGCGCACCTGCTCCGGGGACATGTAGCCGACGGTGCCCATCATCAGGCCGGGGATAGTGTCCGGGTTGTCCTAAGGTGAGTTCGGTTTCGTGAATTTCCTTGCGAACCAGCTTGGCCAGGCCGAAATCGAGGATTTTGACGCGGCCTTCGCGGGTGATGAAGATGTTTTCGGGTTTCAGATCGCGATGGACGATGCCCTGGTGATGCGCAGCAGCGAGGCCCTGAGCGATGGCGAGCGCGTATTCGATGGCGCGTTTCGCGGGCAGGGGACCGGATTCGAGCTTGGCGCGTAGAGTTTGTCCTTCGAGGCATTCGCTGACGAGAAACGGCGCACCGGTGTGCACGCCGATGTCATGGATGGCGAGGATGTTGGGATGATTGAGGGCCGCGATGGCCCGCGCTTCCTGTTCGAAACGACGCAACCGCTCCGTGTCGGTGGCCGCAGCCTCGGGCAGGACTTTGATGGCGACATCACGTCCGAGGCGAGTGTCTCGCGCGCGATAGACCTCGCCCATGCCGCCGGCCCCAAGCGCCGATTGAATCTCGTAAGGACCCAGTTTTGTGGAGGATCGGAGCGCCATCGTGTGCGAGATTATAGCTCAGGGCAGTTTTGTGGACCGAAAAAGAATGTGCGGCGACGGGGAGAGGTATGCGATGGCGCCGATGGGGGTGGAGATGCGTTAAGATGCTGTGCAGTGGAGGGTAATTTCCATGTTCAGTTCCTCTCTGGTGCTGTTTCCGTTTTTCGGTTTGCGGCTGGTGTTTCTGCTGGTGCCGTTGCTGCTGTATTTCCTGCCGTCATTCTTAGCGCGCGACAAACAGAACTTTACCACCGTGCTGCTGGTGAACCTGTTTCTGGGATGGACGGTGATCGGATGGGTGGTGGCGTTGGTCTTGGCGATTTCGTCGAGCGGAGGGCGCGCACCGATGGCCGCGGGTCCGGCGGTGAGCGTTGGCGTGCCGCAGGTTGGAAGCGGCGGGACGTTTTTCTGCAGCGGTTGCGGCAAGGTGTGCGTGAGTGGGCAGCGATTCTGCAGTGGGTGCGGGGCAGCGCTGCCTGTGGCGCAGGCGTGATTTAGCGCCGAGAATCGAAGCACGCGGGCGGGAATACCGGTTGCACGCGTAGTTGTCGATGCGCAGCGGCGGTCGAATTCAAGACAAAGAGCCGGCTGCAAGATTTCGATTAATTGTTTTTTTGTTAGCGGACGTTTGCTGCCGAGATGCAGGAGGCGAAGCTTTTTTCCAAGACGATGGGGTCCAAGCTGCCGGGAGCGCCGATGGCGACAATCTGAGTACGGGGAACGCGATTGCCCCATTCCTCCTGCAGGGAAATATCCACGCGCCTGCCAACCACCTGCACCACGGTTCGGCGATGCGGCGCGTCGTGGCTGTGGACCACCCCTTTGGCCCGGTAGACATTTCCCGGCAACTTGCGCAGCATTTCCCGCAATGGTTCGAGAACCAACGGCTGGTCGGTCTGGTAGCTCCAGGTGCTGAAAATCTTCGAGTGATTCGGTGCGGTGTGATTGTGACCGTGGCTTTCGTCAAGGCAGTCGGTGTTGCTGCAACTTTGTTCGGAGGATTGGGAGTTCAGGGCCGCGCGTGCGGGATCGAAGCGTCCAACACCCAACAGAATTTCGTAGGGCACCTCGCAAAAGTTGGTTTCGACGATGCGCAGGCGTCCGAAATATTCATCGAGCCAGGCGCGCACTTTCGCGACCTGCTCGGGCCCGGCCAGATCGACTTTATTGAGAATGAGCATGTCCGCAAACCCCACCTGGTGCAACTTGAGCTGCATGAGCGGAGGATACTCGGGGTGAGCGAAAACCTGATCGGCATCGACCACGCAGATGACGCTGTCCAGGCGGATGCGGTCGCGCAGATTGGCATCGGTGAAGGTGGCGAAAATTCCGCTGGGGTCGGCGACACCGCTGGCTTCGAGCAAAATGTATTCGATAGCCTCCGGCCTGGCGAGCAGCGCATCCACAGATTCGACCAGGTCGTCGCGAATCTGGCAGCACACGCAACCGTTCGCCAGACTGATCATATTGTTGTCCACGCCGACGACCAGTTCGGCGTCAATGTTGATGGAGCCGAAGTCGTTCACCAGGACGCCAACGCGCAGGCCGTGATTTCCCGTGAGGATTCGATTGAGGAGCGTGGTTTTACCGGCGCCGAGAAAACCAGTCAAAATCGTCATGGGCACGATGTTCCCGTTGTCGTGTATGAGTTCCATAGTTTCAGTTTTCCTCTTCGTCTTCCAGACTCCTCAGAGCGTCCCGCGGCAACCGTTGCAGCGGGACGCCTGGAGCACAGCTTTATTTCTTGAACTTACTGATATCGATGCCCATCACGCGCGCCATTTCCATGAGATCGACGAGCTGAGGATCGGGCAGCTTGGTGAGCGGCTGGCGATAGACGTTTGGTGGATAGTACTTGTGCGGGTCAATCTCAAGATCGCGCGTCAATTGTTCCTGCTGCTGTTCACGCGGCAGTTTTGGTTGTGGCACGACACCTTGACCCGTAGCGAGCGGCAGCGGGTCGCCGAACAACAGAGTCGGAGGCGGCAAAGGCTGACCGGCGAATCCCGGCAGGACCGCATCGCGTTGCCAGATGGCGTCCTTGGTGACGTTGACGGTTACCACGTCGGGCGCGCCATAGAGGAATAGCCCTTTCCAGTGAGCGCGGATATCGGCGCTCTGTTCATTCAGCGTGTCATCGTCAAAGGCCAGGTGCGTGGCCATACCGACGCGCGGGTTCACCTGGTTGATGAGGTAGCCCGTGGCGTAGGCGACGGTGTGGTGGATGTCCACGGTGTAGTTGTACAGAAATTCCGGCAGACCGTACTTGAGCATGTTGAGGCGGGAAAGATCGGGCTGCAACTCGGTCACGAACACGTCCACACCCTTGGCGTATTTGGCGGTCAGGTCGTCAGGCCGGCCATCGCCGGTCCACACGAAGGAAAGCCCGTTCCAGTCCAGGCGGTACGCGGAAGCGCCGTCTTTGACGTGCGAGCGCCGCCAGTGACGAATGGTGACGCCGTTTTTGTCGTAGCAGATGCCGTTCTCGTCCTTCCAGTCGAACTCATTGACTTCGACTTCATAGCCATCGCCGATGGGGCAGGCATCGAAGGCTTCCAGATGCCACTTGAGCATCTGCTTCATGCCGGCAACCATGCCCTTGGTGCCCAGTTCGGGCGTGCGGCCAGAGGGACCGGTGACGCGCAGGGGCATTCTCCAGCGTCCGGACCAAGCGGAAAACGGGAGCAGATACGAGAGATCGTGGTAGTGGTCCACGTGCAAGTGGGTGATGAAGATGTCGTTGATGCTGGCGACCGGCACGCCCATGGCGAGAATATTTTTGACGCAGCCGGGACCGAAATCAAAGAAGAAGCGATCGCCGTTGCCGAGTTCGACCATGATGCAGGTGCCGGCCTGATCGCGGCGGGGAGGGAAGGGGCAGCTGCCGACAAAGGAGATGCGCATCTCATCCTTGCCAAGAGGCTCGCTGCCGGGAAAATAGTTCATGCGGCTGCGAACGGACGGTGTCGGCTGGTAGTAAGGAGGGAATTGCAGTCCGGTGCTCGGCCCGCCTCCATACGGATTCACAGGTTGCGGCTCAGTGCCAGCCTTTGCCTGGGCTTCCGCTGCGGTCGGGCTGACGGCGGAGATGCCAGCGGCCGCAGCGCCAGCGATCGCGCCCTTCAACATCTCGCGGCGGCTTAAATCGCTTTGTGGCCGGTCATTCGTGTTGTCGTCATTTCCCATCAAGGTTCTCCTTTGTTTTTTTCAATCCGATCGAGATGAATCTCGTTTGAGCTTTTCCAGCGAATCGAGCAGGCGCTGATATGCGGAAGCGCTTTGAACGACCACTTCGGCTTTTCCGTTGACCGTAAGGAGTTCGGGGCGACCCGTGCGTTTCAGCCGCTTGAGGTGGGATTTGGTGTTCCGGCTAAAGTCAGTAAGTGACCCAATGTCCTGTGGGCGGATCATAAGGAGTCTCCGTCGAACCGCTTCGCATGGATTCAACTGCGAATCGACAGTGAATAACAGGTGGGCACAGGGTATGGGATTTGTGGGGGGCCGTCTATTCAAATTCGGCAAACGGAACAGATTTCAGCCGTGGGGGTTATTGGCGACGGCGAAGGGTCTCCGAAGGGAGTTCACCGAACAGGAAGCGGTACTCCTGAGCCATGCGGCCGAACTGCCAAACACCAAAGCGGGTGGCCACCTCCGCGACCGTCGTGGAAGCAGGGTCGGCGGTTTGCAGCACGCTGCGGATCTGGTGAAGGGTTCGCCGGTTCAAATATTGGACTGGGGGCACGCCGAAGTAACTGAGAAAGGCATCGCGGAGAGTGCGTTGAGAGACACCCGCCGCAGCGGCGAGCTGTTCGACGGAGAGAGAATCAGGGTCGTGCTGATCGACAAACTCCATGGCGCGGCGAATGATTTGTTTTCGCGGTAGCGCGGGGCGGGCGGATGGAAGTTCGGTGGTATTCAGTGGCGCCAGCAAGTTACGAACTTCGCGAAGCAGCTTCCGCTGAGCTGCCCTCTGCCCGTCCGCGGATTCCAAGACGGCTGGCGTGCTCTGAGCGATCATTTCGAGTTGGCCAACGACGGATCGAAACCGCGCGATGCGGTGACGTGGCACTTGAAAAAACCCACGCTTGGAACCGACAGCGGCGGTCACATCTCCGCTGGCGTCCGCAAGCACGTGATTCGGAATATAGAGACCACACCAGCTCCGGGGAGCGGCGGTAGTGGCCAAGCAGAAATCGGCGCCCGGCACATCGACCATCAGAGAAAATTCGTCACACGGATGGCCATTGCACCACCAGGCCTCCGGCGTGCGGGTCGGGAGAAAGATCGAGATACCGCCCGCCCTGGGAGCGCCCTCGACAACGGCCTTGGCCTCTGCGTGTCCCCACTGAATGTTCAGATGTCCGAGGATCAGGGTGGCGAGCACCCAATTTTCGCCGGCAGGCCCAAGAACCATCGGGCGCATATTCGCGAAGCGGAATGCGTCAAAGAAAGCCTCGAACGAAGTAAAGGTCTGTCTAGCCATTGGATCTCAGAGCATCGAAAATGTTGTATGTTAAAACTGGCAGGAGAAAGATGCTGTGAGTGACGATACTCCAAGCACGCGCCAATCGCAATTGCGGAAGATAATTAACGAAGCGTCTGCGCAAACCTTAAATGGACGAGCGGAGCAGGGAGTAGAAAAAAGGTTCGATTCTCATCACGCTTGCGGTTTGCTGATTCTGTGCCGATGCTGTGTATCTAGTGAGGAGTAGATGGGTGCAGGCCGCATTGCGGTTTCTGTAGTCGCGTCACTGGCGCTGCTTTCGGCGCGCCCTGTCAGCAGCGGCTCTCGAGAAAATCTGCAGTACCGGGCAGATCTGCAATCAAGTGCAACGCCGTCGCAGCAACATCCCCCGCAGTCCAATGCGACATTGGAATTGCCGATCAGTTTCGAGCGGCACGTGGGCGATCTGGACGGGATGCTGAAGAGACACCAGATTCGAGTTCTGGTGGTACCCAGCCGTTCCGGTTTTTTTTACGATCAAGGGCGGCCACACGGCGTCTACTACGAAGCGTTCGATGAGTTTCAGCGCTTCGTGAATAGCAAATACAAGTCCGACAGCCTGAAAACCAACGTTACCTTTCTTCCGGTGAGAATCGAGCAACTCCAACAAGCTCTCTTGCAGGGGATGGGCGATGTTATCGGCTTTCCGTTAATTCCCACGCCGGAGCGCGAGCAGCTTGCCCTGTTCACCGCGCCCATTTATCCGAATGTGAAGCAGATCGTCGTCACCGGACCTAAGTTGCCGCACATTTCCACACTGGAAGACTTGAGTGGCAAAGAGGTTTACGCGAACCCTTTGACGGTCTACTACCAGAACCTGCAACAACTGAGTGCATCGCTGCAAAAAGCCGGGAAAGCTCCCATTGTGGTGAAAGCGGCCGATCCCAATCTGAACGATGAAGATATGCTGGAGATGGTCAACGCCGGACTGATTCCTGCCACGGTAACGATCAACGTGCGGGCAAACTTCTGGGCTCAAGTGTTTCCTCATTTGACGGTGCATCCGGAGATCGTGGTGAAAGAAGAGGGTGCGCTGGAGTGGGCCACTCGCAAGGACAGTCCGCAACTGAGAGAACTGCTGAACGAATTCATCAAGGGCCACGCGGTGGGCACGTCGTTTGGCAATACGTTGGCGCGCCGTTATACGCAAAACACGAAGTGGGTGAAGGATGCCACGTCGCCCGAAGAGATGGCCAAGTTTCAGGCGTATGTGCGGTATTTCCAGAAATACGCGGCGGAATACAATTTTGATTACCTGATGCTGGTCGCGCAGGGATATCAGGAATCGTTACTGGACCAGAATCGGCGGAACCCGAGTGGCGCGGTGGGGATTATGCAAGTGATTCCCAAGAATGCGGCCGCGCCGCCGATCAGCATTCCCAATGTGGATGTGGCGCAATACAACATCGAGGCTGGGGCCAAGATGCTGCGCAACATTGCGGACACGTATTTTAATGACCCCAAGTTAGACGCACTGAACAAGACGCTGATGGTGTTCGCTTCGTACAACGCCGGGCCCAATCGAATTGCGCGGTTGCGAAAGCAGGCGAGTGCGGAAGGGCTCGACCCCAATCAATGGTTTGGGAATGTCGAGTTGGTAGTGGCGAAGGACGTTGGACAGGAAACCGTGCAGTACGTGAGCAATATTTACAAATATTACGTCGCTTACAAGCTGACGTTAGAAGAGTCGCGTTCGCAGAATTAACTCTTCGGGAGAGCATTGCTACGCGATCGGTTTCTGGTGTTCGCTCCGTGGTCAAGCACAAGTTGCTGACCTTGTTGGAAGCAACCTCATTGCCGGTGGGCAGCTTGATGTGCGCGTTATCCGTCCACCATTCGTGAGGCAGATTGCCGGGCTGTTGGTGCTCATCAGGTGTGTTGCCAGACTTTGTAGGCAGTCTTCTAGAACATCAAAATACCCGAATGGGTGGTGACCGTCACTTCGAAGCAACACCAAAACGTGATATATCCCGACGTGGTTGTTCGAGGTGACCGATGCGCCTAGCCCGAGGGACGTCAGCTGCGGCAGTTCTTTGCTTCTGCTTCACCAGTTCCGTCTTCGCCCAAAAGCAAGATGCGAGCTTCCCGAGCGATGACGAGGTTCGGTTGGTGCTGACGCAGACTGAACGGGCAGTAAATGAATACAAACCTCTGCTCGATAAGTTGGGGAAATTGCCAGGAAAAGACAACGCGGAGTCCATCGCAAAGGACCGAGAATTGCTCAATGCCATCAGCGTCGCGATCACAGCGTTTCGAAAAGACCCGCAAGCTTTCAATGGGCAGCTCGGTTTCGCGTTCTTCGAGTGGCTTGACGATGCGTGCCGCAATGCGTTGTTGAGCGCGGTAGGCACTTCGAATGCGTCGTCAGTTGCCCTCATGCAGGGAGATAATCGAAAGGCAGAGGCAAATATCGACTTGGCAAAAGACCTTTCTAACGTATCAAATGTGTTTTACACGGTCAGCGAAAACGCTGGTGCCCTGTACTTGCGCTACGTTGCGGGCGAAGAAAAGCGAGCAGAACTCGCTGCACAGACAGTCACCGAGTGCAGCAACGCTCTGAAGAGCACGAAGAAATCGGCGACAAGGCCGTGACCTCGCACGCCGTATCGATCAGCGGTGGCCACAAAAGTGACTCCGGACTGGACTCCGTTTTGTGATATGCCAGTACGCGAGGTCTGTACCCCCCAGTAACTGACGGAGGACCGATGAGAATCCGTTTCGGAGGATTGTTTTTCATATCTGCGTTGTTGACCTCAGAGTGATCGATAAGAAATGATACTCACAGCATTCAGAGTACTAGCGTTCGTAGCCGGTGGCGTGGCGTTTTATGTGGCTCTGTTTTTGCGTGAAGCTCAGGAAGGACAACTTCAGAACCGTATAGAAGAGTTGTCGCTTGCAGTGGACCGGACGGCGAAGGTCACCGGTAACCGGGCGGCGGCTCTTTTCAACAAAGTCGCTGGGAGCGTGACTTGTGCTTTCGACCGCATTCTCGGTCCGAGGCTACTTTCAATTCAGATGTTAGGAGTATCCTCCTGCTTGGCTTTCGCAGGTCTGTTTTTACCAGTGGGGCTGTTTTTTGGTTTTGTTCTTCACAAACTCCGAACATTGCCGTCTCTGCCATCGAACCTTCCAGCTAATCTAGTTGCTAATCTCTCTCTTGCAACCACGTTCTTGATGATCGTGGGAACACTGCTCGTCTTGCTTGCGGCGTTGCCATCGGTAGTCCCATCTCGGTTCTCTCGGATTCTGAGTTTGTTACCAGTCGCACTTTTTCTCTGCGGCACCGTTCGAGCGGTCAATCACGTGACGGTGGAGGGATTAACGGTTTTGGTCGCGCTGGTCTTGGCCGTGCTAACTGATATTTGTCTGTTAGTAGCTGTCCGGCGCTCAATTCGGTGGATATCTCTTGAAGTCCGCCCTCTCAGGATTTGCTTGGTCATACTCGCTCATATAGTGGTGGTTTTTCTTGTTCTGTGGTTGCCCTTGCACATTTCTGCGGATATGACAATTAGATACAGGTGGAAGGTATTGCCACAATTCTTGGTTGGTATCGCCGCGTTTAATCTGTTTACCGCTATCGCGGCCTGCGCGTTCCTTCTGACGCTAGTAGCACTGCTCCTGCACCGTCTTTTCTGGCCTGTTGTCGGCGTATTGTTCTATCAGATTGCTCGATACAAGCTAGCGCGAAATCACAAAGCGATGGCAGCCCTTGGGGCTATTTGCATCACATTCGCGTTTCCTTCTATTCGTGGTGTTGTCCTTGCCATCTTGGGTTGGCTGACGCTTTTTCTGTCAGGAGAAACCACAACTCCCTCCAAGAGTGGGTGACACTTTAGCCTGCACGCAACGATTGCTCGCAAAAACACGATTCGCAGAAGTTGACTGTGATTCGAGACGTGCCAAGTTTGAGGTGTTTGGAGATTCCAGATGTCTGGTCTCAAAGTTCGAAGTCGCTTTGTTTAATTGGGGAATTTTGGTGGGCGGTAGAGGACTTGAACCTCTGACTTCCTGCTTGTAAGGCAGGCGCTCTAACCAACTGAGCTAACCGCCCACGCGGTGTGGGACAACTCTATTCTACAGCAAACAATGTGGACACATCATCGGAACCTGTTGGCCGGTGCCTTGGAAGGCTGTCGTGGATGATGCCCGCTTTGCGCAATTCCGAGAGGGCGGCGGTGGTGGATTCGGGAGACGTCACAAACTATTTCAACAATGCAGCGGGCGTGAAAGTGGACTTTCCTAAAGTGGCGCTGCGGAAGACGGCGTGAAGGGAATCGCTCGCTCCGAAGGAAGCGCCAGGGCCGCCCGTCTGCGTCTTTCCCTGGCAAGCTTGATTATGAAAACAATACAGCTAACTAGGAAGACCACTGCAGATGACTCGTAGCCGGGTGCTCTCGTTTCGTTGGACCGACTTGTGGCGTTGCCTAGGCGTGCAGCAAAAAAATCGAAAGTAGTTTTCCTCCCAGTTAATCGCAGTGGCACTGTGTTTCCCGCGCTGAGAGTTTTCTAAAAACATACCTACTAGTACCGCAGACCTTCGGGCCTTGAACACGCATCCGATGCAATTGCCGGGGAGCCCGCCCCTGGCGATTGGACCAATCTGTCTAAAAACTCAGAATCGAAAGGGAGAACACATGATTCGAAATAACAAGCATGGCCACGGGGGCAAGTTGCTGCTGGTCGCCGCGATGATGATCGCGGCGCTGGTCGCGACTCTCGCACCGGTCGCTCATGCGGATACCATCACTGGCGGTAGCACGACGGTGGCGTTGGATCCCACCACGCTTGGCGCTTTGACCGGCCTGGGCGTGAGCATCAACACGCTGGGGACGGCGACGCTGGTCGGCTTGAACGTAACGTTTCCGATCACCGGCGGCACCACGAGCTGGACCGGCGACATCATCGATCACAATGGCAGCGGCCTCTCGCTGACGAAAGGCACGACAGTCGACCTGGAAAACTTCGTGATCAATACGGCGACGGACATCCTTAGCGGCAAGGTGAGCTACGGATCGACGACGCTGAACAACGTGCCGCTCTTCGACATCGGGACGGGAGGCGTGTTGACGCTGGATGCTACAGCGGGTGGCGCGCTCCACAACATCCTGGGCATTCCCAACCTGAGCGGGGCAACCATCGGCACGGCAACGGTATCGCCGATCGTGGCGACTCCCGAACCATCGTCCCTGGGCTTGCTCGCGGTTGGCCTGCTGGGCGTGGTCGCATTGCTGTCGAAGCGGTAGTGAAAACAGGGAGAGGGCGCAGGAGGTCAGGGGTCGCGCCCTCTCTTTGCTGAGTTCGGTGAAGCGGTTAAGAATCGTTGCGCGGCGTGGCGTCGGCGGCTGATGGCGCAGAGCAAAGCGCCACGTGCCCAGTTCTGCGCAGCAGTCAGTTAAGGTTTGAGAGAGCGCATAGCGGCGAGGTTCGCTTGCATGGCCGCGATTCGTTTTCTGCCTTTCGGTGAGCCTTCCACAACCTTTTCCATGTTTTGCATCCATTCGGGCAACTTCATTTTTTGGCGGAAGCCGCGCAGGTGCGGCTGGATTTTGGCGTATTGGAAGTACATTTCCTGGCAGGTGTCGTAGACGAGCGGCTCGCTCAACATGCCGTGGCGGACAAAGGCGCAGACCATGTCCCAATAGCCGTAGACCTGGAGGACGAAGCCGGTTTCCTTGCCGCCCTTGGTAACGATGGCGACGAGGTCGTCGTCGGACTGGGGCAGGAAGGGGCCGCCCACGAAGCTGCGGGCTTCGCGCATAACGGATTCGCGGCGGAGTTCGTAGAGCTTGAGGATCAGATCGGCTTGTTCGGTGCTGCGGGAGGTGCGCTTCATGAGTTGTGGCTCACGGTTCTGAGATTTGTGCCGCACCAAGGGCAGAAGTTGATTTCGACGCCGGATGATCCACCATCGTGGACGAGAATGAAATACTTGCTGTTCCATGCACCGGTCAGAGCGTCCGGACAGTCGTTGCGATTGGGATGCTTGTCGCATTGATGGTTCAGTTGTTGGGCCATGCGTTCGCAGCAGTGAGTTTCCATGGCAACCGGTCCTCAGGCCGTCATTGTAACCGCACAACCGAGGGGAGAGCGACAAGATCCCGGTGACAAATGGTCAAGGGCTTAGCTATCTGTGTGGCTGTTGTCAGGATTGAGGTGTGACCAGTTTGGTTGCGAATTTCGGGTGTAGACAGTACACTCGAAGCTTCGCAAATCACATTGAGGAATGCCCAAAGATGCTGTTGAACCGCGACTATGTGGGTTACATGGCTGCCGAAGTGGTGAAGAAGTTGGTGGAAGGCAAGCAGGTAGAGATAAAGGATAAGGATCTGGACGGGGTGATCGCGCGAGTGCGGGCGCGGATGATGGAAGAGATCACCGTGGAAGACAAGGTGAATGAAGAGACGCGGACGATTTTGACGCAACACCAGGACGAGATGCGGCGCGCGGGAATTTCCTACCAGGACATGTTCAAGAAGGTAAAAGGCCAGATAGCGCGGGACCGCAAGCTGATTTTGCGGTAAGGGAAGGCGAAGAGGCTCATGCGATTGACGCGGGAAAAAATAGTGAGGATTTCGCACCAGGTGACAGAACTGCTGGTGCAGAGCCAGGAAGTGGAATTTGTGGAGGACCGCGACACGATCCGTCAGCACATGGTGCAGACGATGACGAATGTGTTGCGGGAAGAAGAGAAGGTGGAAGTGGAAGTGCGCAAGCGGATCACTTCGCAGAAGAAAGAGATTCTGGAAGGCAGCGAAGAGTGGGATGTGCTGTTCCGCAAGTACTACAGCGACGAATTGCGGCGCATGGGGATTATGTCGGCGCCGGAAGAGCATCAGAAGGCTGGGCACGGAAGAGGATAGAAGTGGTAGCTGAAAACAGAGAGCCAATAGCTGATAGCCAATAGCCGATAGCTAAACCCCGGAAAACCGCAAGAGAAACCCGAGCAAGGAAATCCTGGACAGAAAGGAACAACGCCCGCGCGGACGCGCAGGCTTTCGCGACAAGACACCGTTTTGGGTGGCCCACCCTTTCGCGTTTTTTTTTGCGAAAGGGTGGGTCGCTTCCGGTACACACGATTCCACAACCGGCAGGCCGATTGGAAAGCAGATCCTTCGCTAGCGCTCAGGATGACAGTGCGCTTTTTTGTGCGACTGACTCAAGAGGTTATGGTCAGTCGGAGTCGATCTAAAGAGGATACTGTAGCTAGGCGGAGTTGATCTAAAGAGGCTACTGGTAGTCGGAGTCGATGGTGCGGATGGCGCCGTATTCGTCGAAAACGGTGTCGAAGGCTTTGGATTTTTTGACGAGGATGGGGCCGAACTGGTGCTCCTGGGCGAGGCCGACGGCCTGCAGCTTGACCATCTCGAGCACGGCTAGAAACGCAACGATCATGGCATGACGGGTGGGGCAAGCCTCGAAGAATTCGACGAGGTTGACGCTGGAGGTGTCGCTGGAGAGGATGCGTCCGCGCAGCGCGGCGATCATCTGCGCGACGGTGAAGAGTTCGTGCTGCAGTTCGATGCGGGCGACTTCTTTTTTGCGCTCGAGGACCTGCTGGAAAACGCGGACGAGATCGACGAGGGAGACGACCAGTTCGGCTTCGGTGCCTTCGTCCTGATAGAGGGATTTGTCGGGCTTGGACCAGACGTTTTCCTCGATCTGCTGCTTCTGGTAGAGGAGCTGCGCGGCGTTTTTGTATTTTTCGTGTTCGATGAGGCGCTGGACGAGCTCTTCGCGGGGATCGGCGGCCTGCTCTTCGGGAGTGGCCAGGGGATCGGGCGGAAGCAGCATTTTGGATTTGATGTAGATGAGCGTGGCGGCCATGTAGATGAACTCGGCGGAGACGTCGATGTTCTGGACCTCGAGCTGGTGGAGGTAGTCGAGGTATTGCGAAGTGATTTTGGAGATGGCGATGTCGTGAATGTTCATCTCCTGCTTTTTGATGAGGTCGAGCAGGAGGTCGAGGGGGCCCTCGAAAATGGGAATGTGGATTTTGTAAGGCGTGGCCATGGACGGGAGATAGTGTAGCAGCAGCGAGCAAGGGCTGACGAGCGGGCGAGAGGGAAGGATGAGGAAAACGCAGAGCACAAAAAAGGCCTTGCCCAGGGACGGCGATACGGCGGTATATTCAAACCATGAAGGAAGAAGCTGCTGAATTACTGAAGAAAGTTCTGGAGCTATCCCCCGAAGAGCGAGCCGACCTTGCGAGCAAGGTCATGGATAGCCTCGATGCCACCGTCGACGAGGACGCGGAAGCCGCGTGGCAAGAGGAAATCATGCGCCGCATCGAGCAAGTGCGCTCCGGCCAGGTAAAAGCCATCCCATGGGACGAGGTACGCCGGAAGGCACAGGTCCTCCTCCATGACCCTACTCGCCGTTAGATTCCATCCGGAAGCAGAGACCGAATACCTGGAGGCCGTTCGCTGGTACCGCGAGCGCAGCCCATTGTCCGCTGTGCGGTTTGAAGCGGAGATCAGTCGGTCAGAGGCGCCATTCAGGAGAATGGCGATCCCGGGGTGCTCGGGCTAGAGGGAGGAGCGCTTGGCGGGCCAGTGGAAGACGGAGTCGCGGACGCGGGTCATGGTTTGGTGAGCGGCGGAGCGAGCGTTGGCGCTGCCAGCGTCCAGGAGTTCGAGGACTTGCTTGGGATTTTGCTCGTACTGGAGGCGGCGTTCGCGGACGGGTTCAATCCACTTGATGAGATTTTCGGCCATGGCGGATTTGCACTCGATGCAACCGATGGCGGCGGTGGTGCAGCCGGAGCGAACCCAATCGAGTCGGCCGGGATCGCGTTCGGGAGTGGAGAAGAGTTTGTGCCAGTCGAAGACGGGGCAGACGTCGGGATCGCCGGGATCGGTGCGACGTTTACGAGCGGGATCGGTGACCATGACTTTGGTTTTGGAGCGGATGTCGGCGTCGGATTCGGAAAGCGTGATGGCGTTGCCGTAGGACTTGGACATTTTGCGGCCATCAAGGCCGGGAATGCGCGGGGTGGGAGTGAGGAGTGCGGCGGGCTCTTCGAGGACGTTGGCGTAAGAAAAGAATTTGTGGAGGTTCGCCGGAAGTTTTTCGAAGAAGTTGGAGACGCCAATTTCGAGGACGCGTTGACGGAGGAAGCCGGTGGCGACGGCGGCTTGTTCGGGAGTGACGTCGACGGATTCGGGGATGAGCGGTTCGTTGGAGGAGACGCCGAGAAGCTTCAAGAGAGAGGCACGGGCGGTCTTGCGATTTTCGCGAGAGTAGAGCGACGGGTCCACGTTGAATCCGTAGTAGAGATTGAAGCGGCGGACGATTTCGCGGGAGAACTCGACGTGGGAGACCTGGTCTTCGCCGACGGGAACGAGCAGCGGCTTGCCGGGATCGGAGTACATGACGATGTCGGCGGTTTGCAGAGTGGGATAGCCGAGGAAGCCGTAGGTATGCAGGTCCTTGTTGGTGATGTTGTCGAGGGCTTCCTTGTAAGTGGGGATGCGCTCGAGCCAGCCGAGTGGCGTGACCATGGAGAGAAGCAGATGGAGTTCGGCATGGTCTGGAACGAGGGACTGCAGAAAGATGGTGGATTGCGCGGGATCGAGACCGGAGGCGAGGTAGTCGATGGTGATCTGCAGGGAATTTTCGGCGATGGAGGAAGTGTCGGCGTAATCGGAGGTCAGGGCGTGCCAGTCGGCAATGAAGAAGAAGCAATCGTTGGCGGGAGCGGATTGGAGCTTGACCCAGTTCTGCAGCGCGCCGAAGTAGTGGCCGATGTGGAGGCGTCCGGTGGGACGCATGCCGGAGAGGATCCGTTGGGATTTTTGAGTGTTGGACATGGATGGAAATATTGTAGCAGGGGAGGCGCGAGGGCGGAGGTATGGGCAAGTGTTGTATGATTTGGTGTCCCCAGAGACAAGAAGGGCGAATCGGAAGGAATGATGACTCAAGAGGAACGCAAAGCCGCATTGGAAGCGATCATTTACGCCGCGGATGAACCGGCAACGGCGGAACAACTGGCGATCGCGCTGGGGGAAGACAAACAGGAAGTGCGGGCGGCGCTGGACGAACTGGTGGCGTCGTATGCGGCGGAATCGCGGGGAGTGGAAGTGCGGGCGGTGGCGGGCGGCTACAAGATGTACACGAAGCCGCAGCACCACGATGTGGTGCGGAGATTCATCAAATCGCTGCGGCCGCCGCTGAGGCTGTCGATGCCGGCGCTGGAGACGCTGGCGGTGATCGCGTACAAGCAGCCGGTGACGGCGCCGGAAATTTCCGAAATTCGCGGCGTGAATTCGTCGGGCGTGGTGAGCACACTGCTCGACAAAAAGCTGATCACGACGGCGGGACGCAAGGAAGTGATGGGGCGTCCGATTCTGTACAAGACGTCGAAAGAATTTTTGATGCGGTTTGGACTGAGCGACCTGGAAGAGTTGCCGAGCTTGAAGGAATTTGAGACGCTGGCACGCGAGGCGCTGGGGTCGGATGAGGGAATCGCGATATCGAGCGACACGACGGATGAGGCGCAGCTGAGTTCGCCAAACGCGGATACGCTGGAGAATTTGCCAGTGCCGGAGGCGTCGGCGGAGGTGTTCGCGGCCACCTATGGCGGAGCGAGGAACGCAGCGGAGGCGATCCGCGAGGAAGTGCTGGAGGACGCCGGGGCGGATGCGGAGTTGCGGGAAGAGGAAGTGTCCGCAACGAATGAGGGGATGCCGGGCGGGGAAGTGGACGAAGCGCCGAAGGATGCGGAGCAGGCGAAGTCGCAGAGGGCCGGGGAATAGCCGACAAGATAGCCGATAGCCAATAGCCAATAGCTGATAGCCAAAGGCGAAGAGAAGAAAGAACAAGAGGAAAGAAAGCGCTACCGGATAGCGGTACCTGGGCACCCGGGGATCGGGTTTAGCGGGGAATACAAATCCATCAGATTGTGAAACTGGCTGCGGGCAGGCCCGAAGCGTATGCTGGCCGTGTGTGCGGGCGGGAGGAAGTATGAACGTACAACGATGGATGGCGTTCGCGGGAATGGCGGCGCTGCTGGCGAGCGGCGCCGCGGGCAAGGACAAGAAGAAGGCGACGCTTCCGGCAGTGGTGCTGAACGCGAAGACGGTCTTGGTGGTGGTACTGCCGGATTCAGGCGCGCCGATGGACGATCTGAACGCAAACCGCAATGCGCAACAGGAAGTGGAGAAGGCGCTGATGAAGTGGGGACGTTACCGGCTGGCAGTGGATGCGCAGACCGCGGACCTGGTGATAGCGGTGCGGAAGGGAACCGGGAAAGCGGCCACGCCGACCATCAACGGAGGCGGAGTAAATAACCGGCCGGTGTTTGTGGAATCGACGGATGGTCAGGTGCGAGGCGGAGGAGCGCGAGGGCAAGCGCCACCGTTGTCGCAGGATTCCAGTGCGGACGACGGACCGGCGCATCCGGGGATGGCCGTGGGCGGGCAGGATGACGTGTTCAAGGTGTACTTGGGCGGTGGGGAATACCCGCTGGATGCGGCGCCGCTGTGGTCGTACACAGGGAAGGACGGATTGCGTCCGCCGGACGTGGCGGCAGTGGAGGCGTTCCGGAAGGCCTTGGATGGGGCGTTGAAGGCGCAGCAACAACAGCAACAGCAACAGCAGCCAGCGCCGGCGAAGAACCCGTAAAAGCGGCGAGAGAGTCAATGGCCGGACGGGCTGATACTCTTAGGGCAAAGCGGGGCGGGAAGGCAGCCGAGTACTATGGCTGCCTGTGAAGAATCCTGAAAAAATGGGTAGGAAATAGCCCCGGGAATGCACGGGTGTGTGAAGGATACAGCCACTCGGGCAGGGGCGCGTGGTTCTGAGGATACTTGAGTGTCATCCGCAGTGAATCTTGGCGATACACCATCGAGCCATGACGGAGCCGGTGCGTTCGGGCGACCGAATCCCGTAGCGCTGGAAGTGGCGGTGAATGCCACGGGCACGCGTCCGGGCGGCGACGCGGCAAAGCGCGAACTGTTCAGCGAAGATACGGCGACGGTGCTGGTGTTTGTGGACGGCGCGGTAATCCGGCTGCAGGCGGCGGTGGCGGTCGGGCAACTGATTTTCCTCACCAACAAAGAAAACAATCGAGAAGTGGTGTGCCAGGTCATTAACAAGCGGGTGGACCGGCCGACCAGTTGCTACGTGGAGCTGACGTTCACGGAAGAGCAGGACAATTTCTGGGGCACGCTGCTGCCGGCGGCGTCCACGTTCATGCCCAAGGCCGAAGCGGCGGAGGCGGTGGAGAGCTCGGAGCCGACCGAGGAAGCGGGCACGGTGACGGTCCCGCCAAGCGACGAAGAAGTGTGGCTGCTGCGGAGTGAAGTTGACGCGTTGCGGGAACAGTTGAAAGTGTTGATGGCCAAGCCAAAGGCGGAAGAGGCGGAGGAAGCGGCCTGGCGAGCGGAAGAAGACGAGACGGAAAGGAAGAGGACGGAAGAGTTGGCGCGAGAGAGCGCGAGTGCGGCTCGGATTGAGTTGGCAAAGATTGGGGAGCCAGCGCCGGAATCGGCGGTACCCGCGGTTACAGAAAGCGCGAATCCAGCGGATGCGGTGCCAACCACACCGATGGCGGCTGCTGCGCCGCAGTATCCGCTGATCGAGCCACAGGCGGAGAAGGAAAGCGCGGCGAGTGCGTGGAAGCCCACGGCGATGGCGCTGCCTATGGGGGGCGGTGGGACTGCGGGTAAGGCGGACGAAGAAGAGGTGGAACTGCCGAAGCCTGCGCTGGACTTCAGCCGAGTGGCGCGCGATCCGATGGACGAGAACGATCCGTATTCGATCTATGCTCCGAAGCGGAAAAAGATTGGGAAGTGGATGCTGGCGGGATTGACGGTGACGCTGCTTGGCGCGCTGGGATTCGCGGTGTACCAGTTGCAGTTGTGGCGGTTGGTGTTTGCGCGGAGGTCGGCGAAGCCTGCAGCGACGGAAACGGTGAAGACGAAAGCTGCGGCGAGTGGTACGGCGGCGGTTCCGGGGGCGGTTGTGCCAGGAACTGCGGGAACAGCCGGGACGGCCGCGGCGGCGAATCCATTGGCTGGGGAACCTGCGGCGAACGCGGCCACGAATGCGCCAACAACACCGGCGCCCGCTGCGGCAAACGGCGAAGCAGCGGGGAATCCGACGAAGGCGGAAGCTGCTCCGGCGGCGACGGACAAGGCGGACGCGGCAAAAGCGGAGACTGCTGCGAAGCACTCAACGGAATCGAAGAGCGGCGAGAAGAAGAAAAGTGCGGAGCGCGGTGGAAAGGGCGGGGCGAAGCAAGCGTCGGCGGAGAAGGGTGGAGATACGCCGGAAGACGCGGCGTTGACGATACCGCAAAGCACGGGCGGATTGCTGATCGCAGCGAAACTGGTGAAGCAGGTGGCGCCGGTGTATCCGCCGGACGCGATGCGGAATTTCATCACCGGGGATGTGCGCTTGAGCGCAGTGGTGGACGCCGAGGGAAAAGTGAAATCGGTGGAAGTGCTGTTTGGTCCGGCGCCGTTGCGGGAAGCGGCGATTGAGGCGATGAAACAGTATGAGTATTTGCCGGCGACCGAGGGCGGGAAGCCGGTGGAGTCGAAGGTCACGGCGACGATTAAGTTCTGGTTCAATCCGTAAGAATCCATTTCAGAAAACATCGACAATTGGAGTGAGCTCCGTCCGCGAGGTGCAGGGGCGGCGGATTCGTTGACTTGTGTCTGGGGCGGGGCCTAAGATTGCCGGACGATGGCGGAGAGTGCGGTCCTGTCTGGCAAAGTGTCTCTCACAAATGAATCGTGCAAAACTGGGGGAGGCCGGAATGGAATTGGTGTGCAAGGCGGGGAGTGCGCGTGAGCGGTGCGAGTCCGGGCGGAGGAGGTCGGGAGACGGCAGAGATGATTGAGAAAGAGAATCGCGAGAGCCGGAATTTGCCGCCGTCGACGATGACCTGGCTGGGATGGTTGTTGATCGTGGTTGGATTGGTCGCGATGTTTGTGGATCATCGCGCGTGGCCGGTGCTGTGCCTGGGGGTTGTTGCCGCGGCGTGGGATGTAACGAGATATGTGAGGAGTTTATCTGGCCAGCGAAAGAGCACTTCTACGGTACGGAAGCGATCCTGACGGGCAATCCGGGGGATGTCAGCGGGGGGAGAGAGAGCGGGAGCGGCGTAGGCGGGCGAAGAATTTGTTGGCGGTGGCGATGTCGGCGGCGATTTGCGTTTTGAGCTGATCGGGGCCGGCGAACTTTTTTTCAGGGCGCAGTCTTTTCCAAAAACGAATCTCGATGCGGGTGGGGGCAAAGTTGCCGGAATAGTCGAGGAGGTGTGTCTCGATGGTCAGCGCGGAGCCGTTGAAGGTGGGACGGGTGCCGATGTTGGTGACGCTGCGATGGGAACTGGGCTCGCCTTCGAGGACGGTGCGGGTGATGTAGACGCCGGGAGCGGGGAGGAGTTCCTGCTCGGGGCGAAGATTGAGGGTGGGGAAAGTGAAACGCTTGCCGGAGCCGGTGCCCTTCACAACTTCGCCGGTGAGGACGAAGGGGCGTCCGAGGAGACGAGCGGCGCGGGTGACGTGGCCTTCCGAAAGTTCCTTGCGGATCAGAGTGCTGGAAATGACTTGCCCCTTGCGGGTGATGGGGGTGTGGACGATGACTTCGAAGCCGTGACGGCGGCCGAATTCGCGAAGGAATTGCACGTCGCCGGCTTGTTTGTGGCCGAAGCGAAAATTGTCGCCGACGACGACGGCGCGGACCTTCAGTTGGCGGACCAGGATTTCCTGGAGGAATTCTTCGGGAGAGAGTTGCGAAAGCTCGAGGGTGAAGGGAAGCACGACGGCGGATTCCAGGCCGAGCGCGCCAAACCACTCCATGCGCTGCTGATTGGTGGAGATGCGCCGCGGAGCGGAGTCGGGCTTGAGAATTTTGAGGGGAGGCGGCTCGAAGGTGACGGCGGTGGAGACGGCGCCGAGTTCCCGGGCTTTGTTGAGCGCGAATTCGAGAACGCGCTGGTGGCCAAGATGGATGCCGTCGAAATTGCCTATGGCGATGACGCTGCCGCGATGGGAGGCGGCGTAGCGGGCGTGCCAGTCGGCAGGAGAATAGAAGGCGGAGAGAGTGCCGCGGGGAACGTGAACCTGAACGGCGAGGGCGCGAGCAGCTTTTTCGACGGCGGGGGATTCAGTTTGCACGTCGAACGCGAGGCCATCGTAGGCAAGTTGCACGTGGGGATATCCGGCGAGACGGAGTCGTTCGTTGGTGGCGGCGTGGGGAAGATCGTGAGCGATGTGGGTGAACCAGGCGCGACGAGGACGAAGCTTGTCGACAAGAGCGAGAGCCTGTTCGACGGTCTGGTGCATGGGATGAGGGATGTCGCGGAGAGCGTCGACGATGAGGTCGTCGAGGTCCTCAAGAAGCGGGACGGAGGATTCGGGGAGACGGCTGAAATCGGTGAGGTAGGCGGCGCGGCCGAAACGGTAGCCGAGGACGTCCATTTCGCCATGCAGGAGAGGTACGGGAATGATGGGAATGCCGAGGAGTTCGAAGGGGCCTTGAACGAGGTGGAGGGAGACGCTGGGCACGGAGCTGAGGGTGGGCCTGTCGTCGAAGACGTAGGAAAAGGCGCGGCGAATGATGCGGAAGGTGTCGTCGTTGCCGTAGACGGGCATGGGAGCGCGCTGGCGAATGTTGTAGGGGCGAAGATCGTCGAAGCCGAGGATGTGGTCGGCGTGGCCGTGGGTGAGAAGGACGGCGTCGAGGCGATCGAGGCGGGCGGCGAGGGCTTGGGTGCGGAAGTCGGGAGTGGTGTCGATGATGACGTTCTGGCCGCCGCGGGAAAGCAGGATGGATGGACGGAAGCGCTTGTCGTGAGGATCGGCGGAATCGCACACCGGGCAGTGGCAGGCGAGCGTGGGAACGCCCATGGAGGTGCCGGAACCAAGCACCGTCAGACGAATTGGGCCGGAGAGCATGGAACTATTGTACACAGCGAAGGAGGAAGCGAGAGTGACGCGGAGAGATGCCGAGCGCGTGAGGCTAGCCAGTGATGGCGGCGATTGGCCCGGTTGGTGCCGTTACTTGCGGCCGGTTTTGGCTTGGGCGGTGACCTTGGCCATTTCCGCGGCCATGGCCTGATTGATTTCGAGATAGGTCATTTTGAGCTTGCCGAGGAGATCGAGGAGGATGCTGTCCTCTTCGGGAGCGAGATTGCCCTTGGTTTTTTCGTGGAGGGCGTCGAGCATGTCGATCAGCTCGCGAGCGGCGTCGGGATCGATGACGGGCTGGCCGGTGCGCGGGTCGGCGTAGGCGCCGAGGACCATGGCGGCGTTGCTGCCGATCATGCGGACGAGATTTTCGAAGGCGGGATTTTTCTTGGGCGTGTCGGCGGCAGGTGCAGCGGGAGCGCCGGGAGGGGGTGCGGCGGCTTGCTGGAGTTGCTCCTGCTTCACTTCTTCGCGCTTGGTTTCGCGTTCAATTTCTGCGACGACGTCTTCGCGGATTTCGCCAGCGGAAGTGAATGGGCGGCGATCGATTACCTTGAAGGTCGTTTCTTCGTGTTTCTGGTCGGCCACGGGGTATCCCTTTTTAGAGTGTATCTTGGGTAGTTTAGCACGGGGACGCGAGGGGGCGGGTGGGGATGGCTGGCAGGTGGCGGCGGGGGAATGGTAGCGTGGAAGGCGCGGTGAGGCGAGGCGAGGAGAGCGGATGGCCAAGGGCAAAGGGAAGAGCGGATCGAAAAGCGGTAGAGCGAAGAGCCGAAACACGAAGAAAAAAGCGCCGGTGCAGCGGACGAAGGCGTCGGTCGAGAGGGCCGCCGTGAAGGCGCCGGTGGGCGAGGCGTTTGTGGGACTGGTAGAGGTGATGCGACGGCTGCGCGCGCCGGGGGGATGTCCGTGGGATCGCGAGCAGAATCACCAGACGCTGCGGACGTATCTGATTGAAGAGGCGTACGAGGTGCTGGAGGCGCTGGACGAGAAGGACGACAAGAAGTTCGCGGAAGAGATGGGCGACCTGCTGCTGCAGATCGTGTTTCACTCCCAAATTGCGGCGGAAGAGAAGCGTTTCACGATCGAGGATGTGATTGGGGAGATTCACGGGAAAATGATTCGAAGGCACCCGCACGTCTTTGGGACGAAGACGGCGAAGGACGCGGACGAGGTGTTGCGGAACTGGGAGATTATCAAGAAGAAGGAAAAGGAAGCGGCGGGGAAAGCGGAGAAGGTGGAATCGGTGCTGGATGGCGTGCCGAAATCGCTGCCGGCTTTGCTGGAAGGGTATCAATTGACGCGGAAGGCGGCGCGCATCGGATTCGATTGGGAAAGTGTGGATGGGATTTTCGCGAAGGTGGAGGAGGAGATTGGCGAGTTGCGGCAAGCGGTGCAGAGCGGGCGCAGCGAACACGTTGAAGATGAGCTGGGAGATCTGCTGTTCGCGGTGGTGAACCTGGCGCGCTTTTTGAAGGTGGATCCGGAGATTGCTGCGAAGAAGGCCAGCGCGAAATTTGCGCGGAGATTCCGGCAGATGGAGCGCGTGGCGCGCCAAAAGGGAACCACGCTGGCGGAGGTGCCGCGCGGAGAGATGGAGAGTCTGTGGGACGAAGCGAAGGCCGCAGAAACGGAGTCACCAACAAGCAAAGATTTGTGAGATAGAATGTGTAGTTTTGTTGGGGAGGGGCGGAGATGGCGGGGGAGATACAGGTCCGGAAGTGCGAAAAGCTGGAAGAGTTTCACCGGTGCGTGGATATTCAACGGGAGGTGTGGGGCGAGACGGACCTGGAGACGGAGCCGTACGTAACGTTCGTTGTGGCGGCGCACACCGGCGGACAGGTGTTGGGGGCGTTCGACGGCGAGACGATGGTGGGATTCACGCTGGGCATGGTGGGGTACCGGGATGGGGCCGCGTACATGCACTCGCACATGACGGGCGTGCTGTCGGAATACCGGGATCGCAGAGTGGGGCGCATGCTGAAGCTGTACCAGCGGGAAGAGGCGCTGCGACGGGGGTTGCGGAGAGTGGAGTGGACATTCGATCCACTGGAAGTGCGGAACGGGCACTTTAATTTCAACCGACTCGGGGGATTGTCGCGAAAGTTCATTCCGAATTTATACGGAGTGACAACGAGCCCACTGCACCGCGGATTGCCCACGGATCGCTTGCTGGTGGAATGGCATCTGGACTCGAAGAGGGCGGTGGCCGCCGTTAATGAACTGCTGCCGCAACCCGGAGAGTGCGCGGCGACCGTGCAGTTGCCGAAAGAACTGGACGCGTGGAAGCAGGACAATGTGGAACGGCTGGAAGCGGAGCAGACGCGCATCCGGGAAGAGTTGCAGGGCTGGTTCGCCAAAGGGTATGCGGTAACGGGCGTGCGATTTGCGCGGGATGGAGCGGGGTATTGTCTGGCGCCGTGGAGCGAGTTTTAGAAGTGTGGTGAGAAATAAGCGGAGCAGAAGGCTTGGCGAGGAGGCGGGAGATGTGGTCAGGAAGAAGCGCCATCCACAACAGCAGACTGGACCGCGAATTGATGGGCAGTAGAGGTTCCAGGAGAGAAGCGAGAGATGCGACTGCGGGAGATGACGCTGAGGGAGATTCATCTGAAGCTGCTGCACCCGTTCGAAACCAGCATGGACCGGGTGACGGAGCGGAGAATCATCCTGGTAGAAGCGGACGTGGATGGAGTGGTGGGTTGGGGAGAGTGCACGGCGGGGGAGAATCCGTTTTATAGCCCGGAAGACACGGAGACGTGCTGGCACATCCTGAAGAATTATCTGTGGCCGATGCTGCGCGGGAAGGAGTTTGGATCGGCCGAAGAGGTGTGGGGCCTGCTGGAGGGGGTGCGCGGGCACACGATGGCCAAGGGCGCGCTGGAGACGGCGATCTGGGACGCGGAAGCGAAGCAGAAGGGCGTGCCGCTGTGGAAGTTGCTGGGTGGAACGCAGCGGGAAATTCGCTTGCGGCGTGTCGATCGGAATTAAAGAAACGGTTGAAGAGTTGCTATCTACAGTAAAACTTGAACTTTCGGCGGGATATCAGCGGATCAAGATCAAAATCAAGCCAGGTAAAGAATTACTTGAAGTAAAAAGCGTGCGGGAAGAGTTTCCGCGCATCAAGCTGTCGGTGGATGCGAACTCGGCGTACCGGCTGGAAGATATGCCGGTGCTGAAGCAGTTGGACGCATATTACCTGATGATGATCGAGCAGCCGCTGGGCTGGGACGACTTGTACGGGCACGTGGAGGTGCAGAAGCAGTTGCAGACGCCGATTTGCCTGGATGAATGCATCCACACGTATGAGCAGGCAGAGGCGGCGATCCGGTTGGGTGCGTGCAAGATTATCAATGTGAAGCTGGGGCGGGTTGGCGGACATCGCGAGGCGCGACGGATACAGGCACTGGCGCAGAAGCTCGGAGTGCCGGTGTGGTGCGGAGGGATGCTGGAGTCGGGAGTGGGAAGAGCGCACAACATCGCGATGTCCACGCTGCCGAACTTCACGCTGCCGGGGGATGTGTCGGCGAGCCGACGTTATTGGGAAGAGGATGTGATCGAGCCGGAAGTGACGGTGACCGCGAAGGGGACGATTGTGGTTCCGGAGAAGCCGGGGATCGGATTCGAACCGAGGCGCGAGCGGATTGAGAGCATCACGGCGCGGCGGGAGCGGCTGCGTTGAAGGAGTGGCGAGATTGACTGAGGTAAGCGAGGAAATCGCCGGGACTGGCGCGCGGACTGTGGCGGGCGCTGCAGTCGCGAGAGAGCAAACCACTACAGGCGGGGGAAAAGCGCCGAGCGGGGCGGTGCTGAAGGCCTCCATCGCGTTTTTGACCGCAGTGTGGGCTGGGAATTATCTGGCGGGAAAGGTGGCGCTGCGGTATTTGCCGCCGCTGACGCTGGCGACACTGCGAGTGACCGTGGCGGCGGTGGTGATGGTGGCGCTGTATCCGCTGGTAAAACGGATGCCGGCGTTCGCGGGCACTGCAGAGCCGAAGCGTCAAACGTGGGGGGACTTGTGGACGTTCGCGTACCTGGGATTGTTTGGCGTGTCGATCAACCAGGTGTGCTTCACGACGGGCCTGCGGTACACGGCGATTTCACATTCGTCGATTATCGTGGGGATGGCGCCGATCTATGCGATGGTGCTGGCGGTGGCGTTTGGGCTGGAGAAGTTGTCGTGGCGGAAAGTCGTAGGGATGCTGATCGCGCTGGCGGGAGTGGCGGTGCTGGCGTCGGGTGCGACGGGGACACAGCGGACGGCAACCGTGATGGGGGACTTGATCACGCTGACAGGTTCGCTGGGATTTGCGATGTATGGAGTGCTGGGGAAGCGCGTGGCGGGGCGGTACGATCCGCTGACGATGATCACGTACAACTTCGCGTTCGGGGCGCTGCTGGTGCTGCCGTTGACGGTGTGGCAGGCCGTGAAACTGGGGAGCTGGGAGAATTGGCAGCGAGTGCCGTGGCAGGGGTGGGCGGGACTGCTGTTCATGGCGGTGTTCAGTTCGGTGCTGGCGTATCTGTTTTACTTCTGGCTGCTGCGATTTTATGAGGTGACGAAGCTGACGGCGTTCAGTTATCTGCTGCCGCCGACAGCGAGTTTGCTGGGGATTTTGTTTTTGGGCGAACGAGGATCGTGGATGGAACTGGCGGGCGCGGGACTGGCGCTGGGCGGCGTGTGGTATCTGGAAAGGAAGTAGGCGAGCAGCGATGGCGAATCGAGCGATGCGGGATGGCGGGGAGAAGGCGCGGATCGCGGTGATCCCTGGAGACGGAATCGGCAAGGAAGTGACGCCGGAAGCGGTGAAGGTGATCCGCGCGGCGACGGCGAAACGTAAGCGGTCGATCGAGTTTGTGGAGTTCGATTGGGGCGCGGACAAATATTTGAAGGAGAAGGTGTCGCTGCCGGAAGGCGCGGTGGAACTGCTGCGGGACGAGTTCGACGCGATTCTGTTTGGAGCTCTGGGCGATCCGCGGGTGCCTTCGAATCAGCATGCGGCGGATATTCTGCTGGGATTGCGATTCAAGCTGGATTTGTTTGTGAATGCGCGGCCTACGGAGTTGCTGCACGAGCGGTACACGCCGTTGCGGGATCGCGGGACGGATGACATACGGCTGATGGTGTTCCGGGAAAATACGGAAGGGCTGTATGTGGGCATGGGAGGATTTTTCAAGAAGGGAACGGCGGACGAAATTGCGGTGCAGGAGGACGTGAACTCGCGCAAGGGAGTGGAGCGAATTATCCGGTATGCGTTCGAATATGCACGCGAGCGGGGATTGAAGCGGGTGTGCATGAGCGACAAATCGAATGCGATGACGTTTGCGCACGATTTGTGGCAACGGGTGTTCCGGGAAGTGCGGGAGGAGTACGAGGAGATTGAGTCGCGGCACTTGTATATCGATACGCTGGCGATGGAAGTGGTGCGGGATCCGAGGCAGTTCGATGTGATTGTGACGTGCAATCTGTTTGGGGACATTATCAGCGATCTGGCGGCGCAACTGGCGGGCGGGTTGGGGCTGGCGCCGAGCGGGAACATTCATCCGGGGAAGACGTCGCTGTTTGAGCCGGTACACGGATCGGCGCCGAATATCGCGGGCAAGGGGATTGCGAACCCGTTTGGTGCGGTGCTGGCTTCGGGAATGATGCTGGAATTTCTGGGATGGAAGGAAGAGGCCGTGGCGTTTAAGGATGCGGTGAAAGCGGCGCTGCGCGATGGAGTGATGACGCCGGACCTGGGCGGAACGAAGAAGACGGTGGAAGTGGGCGAGTGGCTGGCGGAGCGGGTTGCGGGTTAAGCGGAGCGAAGCGTGGCAAAAATTCTGGGAATTGAATCGTCGTGCGACGAGACGGCCGCGGCGGTGGTGGAAGACGGGCGACGAATTTTGTCGAGCGTGGTGGCTTCGCAGATCGATATTCACCGAAAATATGGCGGAGTGGTGCCGGAACTGGCTTCGCGGGAGCATTTACGGCAGATCGTGCCGGTGGTACGCGAAGCAATGGAAGCCGCGGGGATGAAGCTGGAAGAGCTGGACGCGATTGGAGTGACGCAAGGGCCGGGGCTGGTGGGGTCGCTGCTGGTGGGAATGAGTTACGGGAAGACGCTGGCGCACGCGCTGGGCAAGCCGCTGATCGCGGTGAATCATCTGGAAGGGCATGTGCGCGCGACGTTTCTGGAGGCGCACGAGACGGGGCGGGAGGCTCCGGAGTTGCCTGCGGTGTGTTTAATCGTGTCGGGTGGGCACACGGTGCTGTATGAAGTGCGGCGCGGCGAGGGCGAGGATTTTGTGTATCGCAGGCTGGGTGGCACGCGCGACGATGCGGCGGGTGAAGCGTACGACAAAGTGGCGAAGTTGCTGGGGCTGGGATATCCGGGCGGGCCGATGCTGGACAAATTGGCGGGGATCGCGGGAAATGTGGCGGCGCCGGTGAAGTTTGGGCCGATCAAGACGCGCGGGAATGCGCTGGACTTCAGTTTCAGCGGAATTAAAACGGCGGTGCTGTATCACGTGCGGGAGCATCCGGAATATTTGCCGGAGATTGCTGCCCGGGAACAAGCGATCCGGGAAGGTCGCAGGAGTTTTGAGGAGTTGCGCGGGCTGTGTTCGGAGCAGACGCTGGGGCTGGTCCGGGAATTTCAGCACGCGGTGGTGCGGGAACTGGTGCAGAAGACGTTGCTGGCGGCGGACGAGTGCGACGTGCAGACCGTGCTGGTCTCGGGGGGAGTGTCGGCGAACCGGCAGTTGCGGGAAACGTTTGCGGCGGAAGCGCGCGGTCGCTCAGTATTCTTCCCAAGCAGGGAATTGTCCACGGACAATGCGGCGATGATCGCGGCGGCGGCGTACGCGGGGTATGCGGCTAGACGGTTTGCGGGATTGGAGTTGAATGCGCGGGCGAGCTGGGGAATGGAAGAGAAGCCGATAGTCGATAGCCAATAGCCGATAGCTTCGGAAGAGATGTCGTGGGAGTAGTGCCAGGCGCAGAGATCGAAGACCCGCGGGTGGGCACCCGGATACTAATTGCTACGAGGCAGTGGGAAAGAATACTCAGCGCAAACCATTTTCTAAGATAGTTTCGGGGGTATGGGAGTCGGATTCGGTGCGTTCAGATCGATTGTTACCGCGTCGGCCTGCCCGGACGTGTCGTCGTTCTGCCACCTGACATTTCCGCGAACAATCAACAGATGCTGCGAAGGGTAGTAGAGCATTTCGTCGCCTTGTACGGTGAGCAGGTTGAAGGTGAGGACTACGGGATAATTACGGCTGTGGCCTGTTCCGTCGTTGTACGTGGGTGCTCCGACGAATCGCGTCGAATCATTCCTTTGTTCACTCTCGCCGAAGAGCACCAATGGCCGCAACTTAGTTTTGGGAACACTCGCTAGTTCCTCGTAGCGAATCAGCTCCATATCCGAAGGGCTTACCCACATCTGGAAATTGAAACGAAGCAGAGATCCTTTATGAAGCTCAAATGCGGCTCGTCGAATGGTGCAGAAATAACGGCTTCTCAACGTCAAGAAGTAAGTCGCGGGCGGCAGGTAAATTGAGTAAGTTCCGTCAGCGGCGGATTGCGTGGTGAATTCGTGAACTCCGCTTGTGAACGTAAGCCGTGCTCCCGCAACTCTTGCGTCTTGCACGTCGGTAATTACACCTGTAACTTGACTCTGACTTGCCGCAGACAGTTCACCCAAGTCCGTGAACAGGAACGAGAACACGAAAAGGAGCGGCAGTGCGAGTCTCATGAGTGGATTATAGATCGGAATTGCGAACACGAAAGAAAAGGAAGGGAAAGCAAAAGAAACAGGGCAGCGTGTTCGGCTGCCCTGAGGAAAACGGATGAAGTTCGGTGAGGAGGAGTCCGACGAAAAATCAGCCGAGAGGCTTAGTCGACTTTTTCCTGGAGGATGGGGAATTGCAGTTTGGCCTTGGCGAGGGACTTGACGACCAGTCCTTCGGCGTTCTCCGCGGTGAGGTTGCGCGCGGTGGCCATTTCGCTGACCAGGAGATACTTGGCGCGTTCGAGCATTTTCTTTTCGCGGAAGGAGAGGGGCTTGGAACGGCTGAGAGAGACGAGGCTCTTGAGGACGACTGCGACTTCGAGGAGCGATCCGGTGCGCATGCGCTCGGAGTTTTCCTTGAAGCGATGTTTCCAGTCGTGATGGGAATTGAGCTTGCCCTTCTCGAGGAAACCGAGGACCTTGCCGGTGTCATTGGAACGGACCACGGAGCGGAGTCCGACGGAAAGGGCATTGGTATGAGGAACCATAACCCGTAACCCGCTGGATAAGATGCGAATCATGTAATACCGCTCGGTCCGGCCGTTCAGGACGCCGTAACTCATTTGTTCTACAACACCAACGCCGTGGTTCGGATACACAACCTTGTCGCCGATCTTGTAATCCATCATCTGAGGCTTTCCCCCTAGCAGATGAGACAATGGTAAGGGAAAGTATGCAAAGAGTCAAGGTATATCCCATGGAATGAGGAAGATAGGGGCGGGGGCGGGCCAATTTGGCCCTGGAATTGCTCAGGGCGGGTGGGTACTTTATCGATAAATAGTGGAGAGGCGGGTGCCGAAACGGTACTTAGGCATTGCGGAATTGGGACGCAAGTTGTTGAATGGCAAGCAGTAATCGAGACAGGGGAAAACGGAAGATGGTGACGCTGGCGGTGGACACGTGCGATACGCGAGGGAGCGTGGCGCTGCACGTGGGAAGACAGTGCCGGACAGAAGCGCGGCACGAAGAGGGCGAGTACTCGAGTTGGTTGCTGCCGGCTGTGGATGAAATTTTGCGCGGGGCGGGAGTTGCCTGGCCGGAAGTGGAGTTGGTGGGGGTGGCGACGGGGCCGGGCTCGTTCACGGGAGTGCGCGTGGGGTTGACGGCGGCGAAGGCGTGGGCGGAGGTGTACGGCGTGAAGTTGGCGGGAGTTTCGCGGTTGGAGGCGATGGGCCGAGCAGGAAGAGAGCGAGCGTGGGTGGCCGCGAGTTACGACGCCCATCGTGGGCAGGTGTTTGGAGCGTTGTACCGGCGCGAAGGCGATGCGATGACGATTGTGGAAGCGGGGGTGGTGGCCACGGCGGAGGAACTGGTAGCGCTGGTAAACGAGAAGGCAAAGGACGACGGCGTGGAGTGGGTGACGCTGGACGCGAAGGTCCTGCGAGAGGCGGAAAACTGGAATGAGCGCGCGGGGTTCGGAGACCTGGTGACGGAGTGGACGGGCGGGCTGGCGAATCGTATTGGAGAAATGGCGGATGCGTGCGCCAGGCGCGGCCAATACACGGATGCGATGGCGCTGGACGCAAACTATGTGCGGCGGTCGGACGCGGAGATTTTCTGGAAGGGTCCGGCGCATGTCGGGTGAAGGTTGGCGGATTCGAGAGGCGGGCGAGCGGGATGCGGCGGCGATGGAAAGGCTATTCAGGATAGCGGCCGGGGCGGCGAGCTGGAGCGAGGAGTCGATTCGACAGACGCTGGGAGAGAGCGGCGCGAGAGCAGTGGTAGCGGAGAAGGATGGAGAGGTGGGCGGAGCGGCAATTGGAAGTATGGTAGCGGACGAAGCCGAAGTGCTGAATGTGGCGGTCGAGCAGGGCAAAGACGGGCTGGAGTGGGCAAGGCGTTACTTGACGAACTGATTCGCGAGTGGCGAAAGCGCGGAGTGCGGCGGGTATTTCTGGAAGTGCGAGAGTCGAATGAGGGAGCGCGGGGCTTCTACCAAGCCCTTGGTTTCCGGCAGGTTGGAAGGAGAAAAGGATATTACCAGGGGCCGCTGGAGGACGCTCTGGTGCTGGAACGGAGGCTGGACTGAAAATCCACAGGGGAGCGTCCGATTGGAACCAAAATACTCTTGACGGGCCGTTTACCGGGTGTACGCTCGCAGAGAAGTGGCATTTACATTTCTGAAACATGAGGAGGAACGCATGCCAGACTTGCAGCGGAACCCTCGGGACGTAATAGTGATGGCGGACGCGGAGTATCAGCGTCTGCTAGAAAAACACCAGCAATACGAGAATGAACTGCTGAAACTCTCCCGATCACCCTACCTAAGTTCCGAAGACCTCATCGAAGAAATCCGATTGAAGAAGTTGAAGCTCCAAGTGAAAGACGAGATGGAGCGGATTGTAGCGCGCGCGGCGAGCGCCAGCGCATAGAAGTCGCGTCTCCCAGTACAGATGTCGTAAGATGACCACGTGCTCCGGCGAGAAGATCGCGGAGAAGCGGAGGGCGTGGTCTACATGGTGAAGGAAGGCTATTACTTCGGCCTGCCGCCGATGCTGGCTGGACTGATTGCCTGGGGCACTGGCACGCACACGGGAGCATGGATCGCGCTGCCATTGGTGCTGCTGGGACTGTTTGTCTTCTACTTTTTCCGAGACCCAAATCGCAAAGTGCCGATGGAGCCGGGAGTGGTGGTGTCTCCGGCGGATGGACGCGTGGTGGTGTGCCAGAACGAGGAACTGAACGGGCGGGCGGGAAAGCGCGTGAGCATCTTCCTGGCGATCTGGAATGTGCATGTGAATCGGGCCCCGGCGGCAGGGACCATCAAGAATCTGGAGTACAAGCCGGGGAAATTCATGGCGGCGTGGGAAGCCACGGCTTCCACGGAGAATGAGCAGAACGTGTTCACGCTGGAGAGCGAGTACGGGGAGATTGTGTTCAAGCAGATTGCGGGATATGTGGCGCGGCGCGTGGTGGCGTGGAAAAAGACGGGAGAGACCGTAGCGCGCGGGGAGAGAGTGGGACTGGTGCGGTTTGGGTCGCGAGTGGATGTATGGCTACCGGCGGGTGCGGAGTTGGCAGTGAAGGTGGGGGAGAACGTGAAGGGCGGGAGCAGCGTGCTGGCGAGGGTGAAGCAAGCCAATAGCTAATGGCTGATAGCTAAGAGCTAAGAGCAGGTAGTGGGAGATCGCGGGGGTATTGCTTGTGGCGACAATCGAAGACCCGGGTTCGCTGCGCGAAAACCGGGGCACCCGGGGCGGTGATTTTGACGCGAGGCAAAAAAACAGGAGTAAGCGCGCGAAAGGGCGGAGCGGAGTGGCGATGGTGAGGAATGATAGTAGTATAACGGTTGAGTTGAGTTGATTGATTATTGGCGTTGCGTTGCGATGATCGGGTTGCGGATAGGTATGGGTCACTACGAGTTGAGTGAGTGAGGCGGGTTGCGGACGGGTATGGGTGACTACGAGCAAGAGCCAACAGTACGGGGAAAGAAAGTAAAGAATCCCAAGTTGCGGCGGGGCATCTTCCTGCTGCCGAGCTTATTTACCGTAGCCAATTTGCTGTGCGGGTATTACGCGTCGGTGGCGTCGCTGATCGGGCGGCCGGAGGATTTTGACCACGCGGCGAAGGCCATCGGGATTGCGATTCTGTTCGATTCGCTGGACGGACGAATTGCGCGGATGACCGGCACGAACACGGAATTTGGAGTGCAGTTCGACTCGATTGCGGACGTGGTGAGTTTTGGGATTGCGCCGGCGATCATGGCGTACGCGTGGGGATTCCGCAGCGTGGCGAACCTGCCGACGTACGATGCGCTGCATTTGATCGGAGAAAATGGATGGCTGGGAGACGTGGCGTGGCTGTGCTGCCTGACGTTCCTGATCTGCTCGGCATGGCGGCTGGCGCGATTTAACGTGCAGGGGATGGCGCCGGGCGGATCGAAGAATTTTGTGGGGATGCCGACCCCGGCGGCGGCGGGAGTGGTGGCAGCGATCATGCACTCGCATCACTGGATGGGACCGATCCAGACGTGGCAGTGGGCGGTGGCGTGGTTTGGGTTGATGGTGGGGTTGGGCGCGTTAATGACGAGTACCGTGAGGTATTACAGTTTCAAAGATATTCCGTGGGCCAGGAAGCAGCCATCGGTCACGATTGTGCTGCTGTGCCTGTTTGTGGGCGTGGTGTGGAGATATTCGGAGTATGTGCTGGTGATTTTCGCGTGCAGCTACGCGCTGATCGGATTGTCTTTGCACGTGGTGCGGCTGCTGCGGCACCGGATGGCGACGAGAACTGTCTCGGGGACGGCCTAAGGGATGACCACGGGACGAAACGAAGAGCGCGTGGTGGTGGCGGGGGCGTCGACACTGCTGGGCAGCGAAGTGAAAGCGGTGCTGGAAGAGAGCCGGTTTGCGGGTTGGGACCTGCGGCTGGTGGATGAAGATGAAGCGGCCGGGATTGTGACCGAAGCGGCGGGGGAAGCCGCGATCATACAAAAACTGGATGAGGACACCTTTCGAGGGGCGCGGTATGCGTTTCTGACCGGTTCAGAGGGCTTTGGGAAGCAGTGTTTGAAGGCGGCGCGAGCGGCGGGTGCGACGGCGATCGACTTGACGCACGCTTCGTTGCGGGATCCGGACGCGGCGCTGTGGTTTCCGAAGATTGAAAGCTTGAGCGGAAAACAGGTGAACAAAAACGCCGCAGGTGTTTTGCGTGTTTTCGGCGGGAGCGATGGGCGTGGCGAGCCTGTTTTTTGTGCTGCGCGAGCGGTACGGAGTGCGGCGGATGTTCGCGACGTTCCAGGAGCCGGTGTCGGAAGCGGGACGAGGCGGGATTGAAGAGCTGGAGACGCAGACGTCGCAGTTGCTGTCCTTTCAGCCGATCGGGAGCCCGTTATTTGGGACGCAGGCGGCGTTCAACATGCTGCCGCGTTATGGAAGCGAGAGCCGGGTGCGGTTGGAAAACAAACTTCTGGAACTGCGCGCGGAGATTTCCGCTGCGGTGGGAGACGGCGAAGAGGGCGGAAAGATTTCAGTGAATCTGGTGCATGCGCCAGTGTTTTATGGGATGACGTTCGCGATCTGCGCGGACCTGGAAAAAGATGTGGATGCGATGGCGCTGGCGGGCGCGTGCAAAGAGGCGGGATTCACGATAGTGGGGCCGGAGGAAGCGGGGCCGAGCAACGTGAGCGTGGCCGGAGAGACGGGATTGTTTTTGGGCGAGCCACGGGCGGAAACCACGCGAGAGCGAACCTGGTGGTTCTGGGGAGCGGGAGACAATCTGCGGGTGCCGGCGTACAGCGCGGTGAAGCTGGCGGAGTGGATTGAAGGATGAGCGGTGTGGCGCGGCGTGGGGCGCGGGTGGCATTGAGCGCGATGGTGGCGGTGAGCGCGTGGGGCTGCGGGTATCACGTAGCGGGGCGAAGCACGACGTTACCTACGAGCATTCACGTGATTGCGGTGCCCGCGCTGGAAAACAAAACGACGACCTACCGGATCGAACAGAGACTGACCGCGGCGACGATTCACGAATTTCTGGCGAAAACGCAATTTCACGTAGTGTCCGACCCGAGCGCGGCGGACGCGGTGCTGACGGGGAAAGTGTTGAGCATGGAAGTGCTGCCGCTGACGTTCGAATCGACGACGAATCCGGCGACGGGTACGACGCAAACGGCACAAGCGACGACGTTGCTGATCACCATGAAGTGCGAAGTGACGCTGACGGACCGACTGGATCAGAAGGTGCTCTACCACAACAATAATTTTTTGTTCCGGAATGAGTATGAGCTGGCGAGCGGAACGAATCCGGATGGAACGTTGTCGAAGCCCAGCACCGAGGAGTTTTTTCAGGAAGGGCAACCTGCGCTGGACCGGATGGCTCGGGACTTTGCGGAACGCCTGGTAGCGGCCGTGACGGAGAATTACTGATGCCCAGGATTTCGACAGAAGAGCTGCGGGCGAGATTGGGGAAGGGCAAGAAGGAGCCGGGAATCCTGCTGCTGGGGGATGAGGCCTTTCTGCGGGATGCGTGCCGGGCGGCATTGATCGAGACGTACGTGGAGGAAGCGGCGCGGTCCTGGGCGCTCTCGCGATTTTCCGCGGAGCGCGGGGAGACGCAAGCGGCCATCGATCAGGCGCAGACGTTGCCGATGCTGTCGCCACAGCAGGTGGTGTTTTTGGAAGAGGCGGAGGCGATCGAGAAGCTGGGAGAAAAGAAGCGGGAAGAGACGGTGAAAACGCTGCTGGGGTATCTGGAGAATCCGGCGCCGTTCACGGTGCTGGTGGTGGAAGCGTCGAAGCTGGACATGCGGATGCAGCTTGGGAAAAAGCTGGCCGAGGCCATGCTGGTGGTGGAAGTGGGGCTGGGAGACAAGATCGAGGAAAAAGTGGCGGGCGCGACGACGATGGCCAAGTCGCTGGCGACGGAGATGGGCTTAACGTTTGAGAAAGGCGCGGCGGAAGATCTGGCGGAAAGCGTGGCTGGGAATTTGACGCGATTGAAGACGGAGATCGAGAAGCTGGCGTCGTTTGTGGGGGAGCGCAAAGTCATCAAGAAAGAAGATGTGGCGAACCTGGTGATTTCCGAGAAGGCGGCGACGATCTGGCAGGTGACGGGAATGCTGGCGGCGGGAAATGCGAAGGGCGCGCTGGAATTTTTTGACCGGCTGTTGCGCGAAGGGGAAGAGCCGGTGGCGATGATCGGAGCGCTGGCGTGGATGTACCGGAAGATCATTGAGGCGACCGAAGTGCGTGCAGCGAATCCATACGCCGCGGCTGGACAATTGAAGATGCGACCAGAGCAGGCACAGGCGGCGCTGGATTGTGCGCGAAAGATTCCTCGGGCGAAATTGATGCGCGGCATGCGGGCGCTGCGCGACGCGGACAGCGCGTTGAAGGGCGGCGGGGATGAGCGGTATGTGCTGGAGTTTTTGGCGTGGGAGTTGGGTGGAAGATAGTTGAAAGCCGATAGCTGATAGCCAATAGCCAATAGCCGATAGCTGAAGAGCAGACAAGCTTGGGGCAGGCAATCTGAGAATCAGGAAGCCTCAAAGCAGACAACGTTGCCGAATGCTGACGTGGAGTTAGCGTTCGGCGCCCGTTTCGGCGGGCATGGTGGCTGCATCCCAGACGATCTTGCCGCCCACCAGAGTCATGAGGACCTTGGCGTCGCGAATTTTGGCCGGATCGATCGAAAACAAATCCTGATTCACAAGAACGAGATCGGCGAGTTTGCCCGGTGAAATGGAACCTTTCTGGGTTTCCTGGAACTCGGCGTAGGCGGAGCCCATGGTGTAGGCGTAGATGGTTTCGGGAAGGGTGAGCTTCTGCTCGGGGAACCAGCCATTGGGATTCTTGCTGTCGAGCGTCTGGCGAGTGACGGCGGCGTACACCGTAAACATGGGGTTGAGGGGAGCCACGCTCCAGTCGGTGCCGAGCGCGAGAGGCACGCCATGATCGAGGAAGGTTCGGAAGGCGTAGGTGCGTGTGGCGCGGTCGTGGCCCAGGCGAGACTCGGCCCAGCGGCCATCGTCGATGGCGTGGAACGGCTGGACGGAGGCGATGACGCCGAGATCGTGGAAGCGGTCGAAATCTTTTGCGGCCATGTGCTGGGCGTGTTCGATGCGGAAACGGCGGTCGGCGGGACCGTGGGCTTTTGCGGTGTCCGCGAACATATCGAGGATGAGGGAGATGGCCTGATCGCCGATGGCGTGGACGCAGAGTTGCAAACCGGCGGCGTCGGCCTTGTTGATGCGGTCGCGCATCAGGGATAAGGGTTGCATCTCATCGCTCAACAGGCCGTTGGTGGTCTGACCGACGAGCGGTTCGTAAAAATAAGCGGTGGAGGAGCCGAGGGAGCCGTCCGCGTAGCCTTTCAGTGCGCCGAGACGAAGATAGCTGCTACCGAAGGCGTGGCGGAAACCGATGCTGGTCTGGCGATCGATTTCGGTGATCAGCGGAGCGGCGTAGATGCGCGTGGTGAGTTCGGATTTTTCGAGGAGTTCGGCGTAGACAGCGACATCGGCGTCTTCCGGATTCATGTCCTGCACGCTGGTGACGCCGACGGCGCGGGCGTGGGCCAAGGCGCGTTTTGCGGCGCGCAGGCGCTGATCATGGGTCAGCGGTGGAATGACGCGGTTGACGAGATCCATGGCGGCGTCTTTGAGGATGCCGGTGGGATTTCCCTGCGCGTCGCGGACGATAGTGCCGCCGGGAACTTCGGGAGTATTTTTGGTGACGCCGGCGAGGCGCAAGGCAACGGAATTGGCAAGCGCCAGGTGGCCATCGTAGCGATTGACGAACACGGGGACATCCGCAGTAACCGGGTCGATGAGGTCCTTGGAGGGGAGGGTGCCGGGAGTCCACTTGGTTTCGTCAAAGTCGCCTCCCATGCAGCCATTCGCCCTTGGGGACTTTGCGGGCCTGGGCGGCGATGCGATCGCGGAACTCTTGCGCGCTGGAGGCGTCGTTGAGTTGGACTTGATCCAACTGGAAGCCGCCGGAAACGAAATGGACGTGGGCGTCATTGAATCCGGGCAACAGCAGCTTGCCACCCGCATCGATGACTTTGGTTTTGGGGCCTTGCCAGGAGGCGACATCTTCGTTGGAGCCAACGGCGACGATGCGTTCGCCGAGAATGGCGACGGCCTGGGCGAGAGGAAGAGCGGGATCGACGGTCCAGATTTTGGCATTGCGGATAATCAGATCGGCGGCAGGCTTGGCCTGGGCGCTTGCTGGGAGAGGGCAGGCCACGCAGCAGGCGATCATGATCGCAACACACAAGAGTTTGTGGAACACGCGTACCTCAATTCAGAAAAAAGCAGGATGAAGTTTCCCGTTAGTATTTCACATCCAGAGTGAAAGTAAGAGGCGCGGAATTGTGGATTAAATTGGGTGTCGCGATGCAGATTGTGTGCGGCGATCGAAATTATTTGGCGACGGTCGCGTTGGTGGCATCGAGGGTGATGGCATTGGAGCCGGGCTTCAGGTCCACTTTGTAGCCCCAGGAAAGCATCTGTTTGTTGTAAATCGTGGAAATCATCAGGTAGTAGGAACCGGGCGGGACTCCCGGCAGAGCGCCTTTGCCAGCGGCATCAGCGCGGGCCGCGGAAACGGCATTGGCTTGGATGGCCGCGATGGCTTTCTGGCACTCGGGGGTGCGGGTGGCGCATACCGACGCCAAATATTTCTGGCCAGTGGTGCCCGGTGGAAGGGTGACGCCGCCCTTCTTGAGTGCGGTGTCGTAATCGTCGCGCAGCAAGACCAAAGGACGTCCGGCGAGGGGATTGGGCGCTCCGGGTTGCGATGGGAATCCACTGGCAATGGTCAACACGGCGTTGCCGAGTGGCGCGGCAGGAGTGGACATCGTGGCTGGCGCGCCAGTGGCCGTTGCTCCCGCTGCACTGGCAGTGGTGGGGGCAACGGTGCCGCCGTTCGAAGGGATCGACTTGCTGGCGGTGAGTGGCCCCAGGTTGCAGGTTCGGTCCATGGGGGCAAATGTGAAGTCGTCATCGGCATTTTGGCCGGTGATGGTGCGTCCGTGCACCTGATACGCTCCGGTTTCATTCGGCTCCAACGAACCATCGGGGCGCATGGCTGAGCACCAGCGGGCGATCCGGGGCGTTGATGTGCACGACGGCCTTGGCGCCTTCGGCGACAACGGAGTAGGGATAGGCGCGCGCGGCATCGGGGCCGCAGCCAAGCACGGCGGATTCCGGAAAGAACTGGACGCTGAAACCGGTTGGCGCGGCGTAAATGCCGTGCATGCGAATGCCGGCAGGAGTGGGAGCGCCTTTGCTGCCGCCAAACATGGTCTTCAGCAGATCGGTTTGCATGGTTTCGATGCCGGCACTGGCGCCCTTGGAGGAAAGATTGAGAGCCGGACAAGTGACGCGCTTATGCGCAAACGTTGTGTAGGAGGGAGTCGTGGTGCCGGCGACGTGAGTGGTTTGCGTATTGGTGGTGGTGACATCGTAGGTTCCGCCGCCCGCAGAGGTAACGCTGGAGACGCCGCCGGAACCGGTTTGCGGGACCTCATAGCTATTCACGCGTTGGGTCGATGTGGAGGTTTGAGTTTCGGTGTGGCCGGGAGTGGTGGTGCCTCCCGCCGTGCCGGAGGCGATGACGCCATCGAGTACGAATGGTCCCGGACCGACGATGGAGCCATCGGATCGCAGCGTGAGAATCAGCGGTTTAGGAGTGGTATTGATGACGATGGTGGGATGGTCGGCGCGAAATTCCAGTTTGTAAAATTGTTGATTAGGAGAAAGGTTGGAGCAGTTCACCAGCACGCCGTCGGTAATAAAATCCAAGCGCCAATTTCCGGCGCCCTGGTACACACCAGCCATCACGGGACCCGCGGAAGGTGCTTGCGCGGCGTTGCCGTCCGTGGGCAAGACCGAGGTGAGCATCTGGGTGAAGGCGCCGAGCAGGGCGTTGCCGGTGCAGGAGGCGGGAAGGCGTCCAGAAGTGATGCAGCGAGCAATGGCGCGCTCTTCGGGGGTCTGCGGCTTTTTGCCGGTGATTACCTGCTGGGCGCGGGCTTCGATGGCGTCATTCTCATCTTCCGCTTTTTTCTTGTTGGCTTCGTAGGTGTCGTTCTGCTTTTTCTCAAAGGCCTGGGCCTTGGCGATCTCTGCGGCAGACGGCTGCTTGCAGGTGGGCAGCAATTTTTTCAGGGCGCCGCGGGTTTCGTAGGTGTACTTCATCAAGCCATTGGGGAGAATGGTTCCCGGATGGCCAACCATGCAGGTGGAAGTGTCCGAGAGGTCGCGCATGTTGCAGCTATCGATGAAGAGTTTTTCGCCATTGCAGACATAGATGACGTTTTTCTGAACATCCTGGGCCGAGCAGACCCCGAGCAAAAGAAATCCGGCTGCCGGCACAAACCGGAAAAGAGAGAATCTGGTTTTCACTGGGCACCTCCGAAACGGCGAAGTCCATCAACGAGTGTTGCAGGCAGTTTGCAAAACGGCCGCGACTGCCAAAAGCCGAGCACGGAATCAGCGACCGGCAATCGAAAACTGCCAAGCGGCGCTGTGACTCGTTACTTCTTGACCTTCTCGAGCCGAGGAATCGGAGTGTCGCGAGGGGGATCCAGCGTGCCGTCACTCATGATGGTGAACACAATGGTGTGCGGGAGCATCATGCCGAAATCGCCGGTGGCAATGAGCTTGTTGCCTTCGACCTTGTAGGTGCCATCGACGCTGTAAGAGCCCATGGCGATGTAGGCCTTGCCGTCCCTGAATTCGGCGTTGAAGGAGCCGGTGGGATCGCGGTATTTGCCTTCGACTCCGGAGCTGCCGCAAGCCACTGCCAAGATGGCGATCGCAAGGAGAAAAGCCAGCATCGTTTTGTGGAGCGGCAAAACTGGAAACTGGTTCTGGCGCGCAAACATTGGGCCCTGCTTTCTACGCGTGTTTTCGAGAGTTGTCCTGTGAGGGTGGGGGCGGCGAGGGTCTCCCAGGAGGTGACCGAACGTACACCGCATCAGGTGGGAAGTAAACAGGATTCGTGCGGTAAACGGGTTCGGAATCGAGGGGAGGTGGCTACGGGTTCAGGCGGGAAAAAGGTGGAGGCGTACGGTTGAATAAGATTCGGGAGACAACGTCGGTTAGAACGGGAAAACGGTGAGGCCGGGAATAGATTGAAAGTGACGGACGTTGCTGGTGAGTACGGAATAGCCGAGGTGCAGGGCCGTAGCGCCGATGAGTAAGTCTTCAAAGGCTATGGTGATGCCTCGGCTTGCCTGCTCACCTTCAATTCGGCCAGCAATATCCGCGATTTCCATGGTGACCGGGTGAACCGCCATGACGAGGCGAAGTTCCTCGGCAAAGGCGCGACGCTGCTCACGGTCGGAGTCGCTCCTCGCCCGGTAGATGCCATGGGTAAGTTCGACGATAGTTACAACGGACAGCGCTGTGTCCGTTTCTCCTAATGCGATCTGTACTCTCTTGAGAATCTGCCGAACACTTTCGCCGCGGCGTTCGCCTGCGATGAGCACACTGGAATCCAGGATTACTCCCATGTCGTAACGTTGCGGGGTTTACGGCTGTTGATGATGGCTTTGAGGTCGGCGGCGAAGGATGAGTCGAGCGTTGGTTCATAGCCGAGTTCTTTGGCGTGAGCTTCCGCCAATGCAATGGATTCGGAGAGCGGGCGACCGGACGACCGGGATTCGGCAGAACGCAGCACTGCCACGGGCCGGGAACCATCTTCGATAATGACTTCCGCACCCGCGCGGACATGCGCGAGGAGAGTCGCGACGCTCGTGGCAGCCGCCTCCGCTTCTGAGATGTGGATTACATCCTTTGGCATACCGCAAGTATACCCCTGGAACGCCGGGTTGTGAGAGTAGGCGAATCAGTGAACGTAGTAGGAGGATTTGGAGAGGATGAAGTAGTCTTTGCCCTTTTTGCCGTAGTTGGGGGTGAGGCGGACATCGAGTTTATGGGGCTTGCCGGCAGCGGCGGTGGCGTGGGTGTAGTAGCCGAGCGTGTAGCGGGTCTTGATGCGCTTGATGAGAGCGGCGAAGGATTCGTCGAGGTGGGCGACGTCCTGAACGTCGAAGAGTTCGCCGCCGGTGGCGTCCATGACTTTGCGAATGTTCACGAGACCGGATTCCATGGCAGCGGCGAAAAGCGTGCCCGGGGGATTGTAGCCGGGGACTTTGAGATTGTAGAGGGCGGCGTCGGCGGCGATGGTTTCGGTGACGATGTCGCGGGTGCCCTGACCACCGGCATAGGTGCCCACGTCGTCGGAGATCAGGATGATGACGCGGCGCGATTTGGGAGGAAGGGCGAGCAGGTATTTGGCGGCGACGAAGATGCCGTCATTGATGTTGGTGGCGCCGCCTACCTGGAAGGATTTGATCTCTTCGGAGATGCGGGACTTATCGGTGGTGAAGGGAACGCGAAGCTGGGCTTCGGTGGAGAAGGTGAACAGGGCGACTTCGTCTTCGGGCTTGAGCGCGGCGAGAGCGGTATTGGCGGCCTTGACGGAGCGGTTCGAGAAAGGGGCCAATGGAATCGCTGAGGTCGAGGACGAGGGCGACGTTGAGGGGAAGCTCGTCGCGGGAGAAGACTTCAATCTTTTGCGGGACGTTGTCTTCGCGGAGTTCGAAGGAGTCCTGCTGGAGGTCGGCGAGGATCTGGCCGGACTTGGATTTGACGGTGGCGTCGAGGAGCACGAGGTTGACGTCCACGTGAATGACGCCGGGGTTGGGCTGCTCCTGCGGGAGTGCGGGAAGGGAAAGGAACAGCAAAGCGGAGAGTTGCGAAGAGAGAGCGCATCGGAAACAGTGTGGCAGGGGGAAGAAGAATTGGGAAGCGCGGTCGGGGCGTGGCTAATGGAAAGTTACTTCGATTGCGCGACGGTAAAGGAAGAACTGGGAGACCAGGTCTTCATGGCGCCGGTGAGTTGATCGCGCAGGCAGATTTTGGAGTTTTCCGTAAGAGGTTGTTCGGCGACGCATTTCTGGGCGTCTTCGATGGAGTCGGCCACACCCAGCCATAGCACGGAGCCGTCTTTATAAAATTTGAAGATGTCGTAGCGCGCGGTAGACATAGGACCTCCGCGGGGAAAGACTTGGGCTGGTCCGAGGGCTTGGGAAAGTGTGCTCCGCAGTTAGGGGTTGGTCAACATGAAATATTTGCATAACGCCGCGAAGGCGGAGAGGCTGCGGCGGCCCGGGTGGCAGGCGGTGGTTGCAGGTACGGAAGGGCGTGGCGGCGGTCATTGACGGCGGGGTAACGCGGACATAGTATCCGGGCAAGGTGCGCTCCAACCTGAAGGATTTGTTTCAGAGAGGAGGCGCTATATGCGACACAGTGCGTGGGCAGTGGTGCTTTTGGCAGGGACCCTGATGGGTACAGGGTGTTCGAACGGGCCTTCCAGTTCCGGTGGAGAAAATCCCTACACCGACGCGAAAAACAACTTCAAATCATCGGATTTCAAAGCAGCACTGCGAAATCTGGATAAAACCATCAAGACGACTCCGGACGAAACGACCAGGCAGGAAGCGATCGTGTTGCGGACGGCGCTGGTGACGGCGCTGGCGGACGCCAACAAGCAGATGGCCGAGGCGTATTACGCGGGAGCGCACGAACCTGCATCGCAAGGGCACACCGGGCCGTTGTTCAAGATGCGTGGGGACTATTACGCGGCGGCGCACGGCTACTTGATGGACGCGATGCAATCGGTGATGGACCAGAGAGCGAAGCTGGCGGCCACGCCGGTGCCGATCGACGTGACGTTCCCGGGATTCATGGGAACGAATCCCAGCATGGTGAAGATCAAGACGGGGCAGTCCGTGAGCGACTCGGATGGATTGACGGCCGAGGCGCAGGCAGACCGGAACGCGCTGGCGATGGTGCTGTCGCAACTGGCGGGAGTGGGCTCCGATCCGACCAAGGGTGAACAGGCGTTTACTGCGGGGAAAGTCACGGTGGACCCGCGGGTGTACCTGATCGAGTTGAGCGGCGATTTCCTGCAGACCGGCGAGATGTACGAGATGCGCGGCGGATTGAACGAACCGGACAAGATGAACACGGTGCGGACGGTGGTGAAGGGCAACCTGGACGCGGCGCAGAAACTGCTGGATGCCAAGCCGGACAAGGACCTGGAAGCGAAGCTGAAGAAGGTGCAGGCGGAATTGGAAAAGTCGCCAACGAAGAAGCGGGCGTAGAAGCGGCGGCTGCGGGAACGAAATTAAAGGAACAGGAGAGGTGTCCACAGCCGCCGGGAGCGGAGTGGGCGGGTGTGTGTCGTTTTAGCACAAAGCGGGAAGAGAAAGAGCAGAAATGGGGAGGGTTGTGCGAGGCTGAGGTTTGGCACAAAGCGTGGTTAGGCAGGAGGCGCGGGATGTGGCAGAAGACCAGCTTCGCGAATATGAAAGCGGCCCAGGCCAAGCTGTCGGCCGAATGGAAGCAGGAAGGCCGGATGAGCGAAGCGTGGGCGGTGGTCGATCCGGAAATTGTGGAAGTGTTTCGAGCGGGAGTGGAGTTCGGTTTGGAAGCGGGACGGCGCGGGCGCAAGGATCCGGCGTACTCGATGGATGAGTGGAGGAAGGCGCTGCGGCAAGCCGTGGAGAAGGCCGCAGAAGTGGAAGCGCGACTGGGGACGGATCCAGCGGAGGGGCAGGAAGGTTAACAATCATTCGGGAGCCAGGTCGCCACCAGAGCTGGCGCGGCAATGTGCCAGATCTTTCAACTTCTTTATGAACTCCTCGTGTTGTACATGCAGATTGGTGTGAATGATATTGACGCCATTCCTGCCGAACACGACCGCCTGCCCTTGAAACTCGTCGGACACCACTTGTTCGATTGCTTCAAACGGTATTTTCTTGTTACCAAAGAGGATTCGTCGCTGGCGAACTTCGCCGTTTGAAATTTTGATTGCTCGGGGCCATGCGAAGAAACCAATAAGAATCAGCAACGCGGGAGTGGCGAGAATCCAACCACGGTCACCTTCTCGTACATCCTCCCAATTTATCGTAATGCCCAGAAGTATCCCCATGAGATAAACACCGCGCATCCACATAACGGCGGGAAAAACCAGACGCTCGTTCAGTTTTCGAGCCGCCTGCGTCGCATCGTCGAGTAATTGCGTAATAAACCAGAATGCGAAGAATATCAGTGTCAGAATTGCTGAAACGACGAGTGTAAGCCGCCAATTCGCTTGCCACGTTCCATTGAAAACCCGATTGATTACGGAAACGACGGGTAGCATTGCGACAGCAGCAAGAAACATTCCAAGACTGTTTCTAATCGCCAGGAGGGCTGCAGCGCGAACCTTGTATGAGTCCATAGGGAAACGCGTACTAGGGACGACCGACGAGGATTTTACATCAAAAGATTCCGATTAGAGGGTCGATTGCAGGCTTGCCCTGGAAGTAAGCGCCGATGTTGTTGAAGGCTCCTAAGGAATCGGAAGCTCCACAGGGGGAGAGAAATGCGGATGTGGTATTTGGCGTTCACCGCCGGGAACGCGACTCAGGTGTATAATTTGCGACGCCATGAGAATACTAATCACGTTACTTATCTGTTGCGTTATGTCTGTCGCGAGCCGGGGACAGACCAATGAAAAGTTGGAATGGGGCGAAAAATATAATTCGGTTGGAGCATCGCTGCGTCTGAAAGAGACCGGGAGAAATCGCGCGAATGGGCAGACGGTGATTTCGTACAGCATGTTCGTGACTGGACTGCCCAAAGACGTGGAATACACGTTATGGACGAGGCTTGCCGGCAGCAATCCGCAAGCGGTAGCTGACGCTTTTATTAATAAAGATGGACTCGTGGTCAGTGCGCTGGCCGACCCTGCACACAACGTTGCCGAAGACCCCATTAACCTCAAGGTGGTGGCAGGTCGAGGTGAACCCAAGTTATTCGCTGTGATTGCAAATGACGGCCGGTATCGAGTGTTTGGACAAGTCGTTCCGTTTCCCATCGAGAACACCAATGGACCTTGCCGGATTTCGGCCACCATGATGGCGCCGAACTACAGCGTGGTTCTGGTGCTTGTCACCGGATTGCAATCCAAAGAGGAGTTCCAGATCGATCAGCGGTCGGGCAACGAAGCAGGCCAGCAAAAGGTAACTGCGGCTGAGGACGGTACTTACCGAACCGTTGCCCTGCCTGTCGTGAAGGGGCAGTCCTCGGGGACATTGAAATTTAGTGCAAAGGCAAAAGCCTGCGCCGTCGCTGTCGAAGTGCCGTGGGGAGCAGGAAGTTATGCCATCCAATGAGGTTTGAAGGCGATGGCAGCGCAACGCGTCTGGTCAAAGGCGGGAATCTTCAGTTGGAAGGCATTCTATCTAGTCAGCGACGCACTTAAATCGCACGACTCAACTAAGGAGGACAGGATGGCTGGAGTGAGCTTGGCAGATGCACGGAGAATCATTGCGGCAGCGGAGAAGAAGGCCGCGGAGATCGGTCAGCCGATGAACATTGCGGTGGCCGATGAGGGCGGAAATCTGGTGGCGCACGTGCGCATGGACAACGCGTGGATCGGCAGCATCGACATTTCCCAGAAGAAAGCGTACACCTCGCGGGCCTTCGACATCAGCACCAAGGACCTGGCTGCGCATTCGCAATCCGGCAATCAGTTTTTCGGCATCCACGCTTCCAACGACGGCAAGATCATGATCTTCGCCGGAGGCATTCCTTTAAAGCGCGAAGGCAAAGTGGTAGGGGCGATCGGGGTCAGCGGCGGATCGGGAGATCAGGACCACGCGGTTGCCGAGGCGGGCGCGGCGGCGTTCTAGCAAGCGTCAATGTCATTACAGCGGTAGAAATTGGCTTGTTCGGTCAGGCGGCAGGACTAATCACGACCTGCTGCCTGAATGCGGACGGATACTTCGACGAGTCCACGCAGCTCTTCGCAAATAGGCAAACCTGCGACAAGCGCAATTGCGGCAGGCAGCAGAATCCACCATGGAAGCGGAGAACCCCTAAATAACTGCACAATGGCAATGGCGACGCCAAGGCCACGTGTCACCGCGACGAAAGTGACGAACAGCAGCAACCCACCAGCCGCAGCCCAACATACAATCTCAGAAACGGTTTTCACGGTTCTGATGTTCGCACGACTATTACGGGGAACAGATTCGAATGTGTTAGTCCTGCACAGACCTTAACCGCTGATTCAGGTGATTCACTGAAGTTTGGCTGCTAATCGCTGGGGTGGCGGTTGGTCGGGAAGAGAGCGGGTAGAATGGAGCAGCCGTGACGGTGGTCGCGGGGAGGAGGACGCATGGAAATCAAGAGAGTTGGCTCGCAGGCTTCCGCGAAGGGACCATCGGACTGGTTCACGGGGACGGTGCGGATCGATCCACTGTTTCAGGCGCCCGACCCGGCACTGGTTTCTGGCGCGAGCGTAACATTTGAGCCAGGTGCGCGAACTGCGTGGCATACGCATCCTCTGGGGCAAACCCTGATCGTAACGGCGGGCAGCGGCTGGGCACAGCGTTGGGGCGGCGCTATTGAAGAAATTCGAGCCGGAGATGTGGTGTGGTTTCCGCCGGGAGAAAAACATTGGCATGGGGCAACGCCAACCACCGCCATGACCCACATCGCGATTCAAGAGAAAAGAGACGACAAAGTCGTGGAATGGATGGAGCACGTGAGCGACGAGCAGTATCGAAAATAATGAGAGGTGCGAGGGGATGCGGCGGCGGGCAGGCACTCCGGAAGCACGTATTCGCCTGGACTTTTCCTGTAGCGACAAGCCGGGAGGTACAACATAAATTCTTTGTAAACTGTGCAATATTGAACAGCGCACCGTTTTGTGGACTTATACGATGCAGGCTTGAACGGCGGGAAAGCGCGGTATTGTTCGGTCTGGGCGGAACGAACGGAACTGTCATCCCGCCGTTCTTGATTTTTGGGACCCGGAGACTCCTAAAGCCCAAGGTTCCTGTGGATGTCGCGGTTGCTTTCCAGTCTGCCCGCAACCTAACAGGACATCTGGCAAGCGCTGTAAGCGGGCTAACCGCATACATGTGGTTGCTGTTTCGCTCACCAGAACTAACCGCAGCCCCGGTCAGAAATACCGTAATTCTTCGGATGCTCCTACCAGTGGTTTTGCGACTGTTTTCAGGCAGGCACGAGTAGTAGCGTCGTGACGACTAGGGATACACGCTTCCCGATGTGGCTACCAAAACCCGCAACGTCGGCATCGCTAAGGACACGTGAAGATGATTCGATTGGTGAAGACAGGGACCACAGTGTTGGGTTGGGCTGCAGCTCTCGGAATGCTTGCGGTCACCTGGACGACTTTGGAGATTCAGCTAAGAGCGCAACCTACAGGAGAGGAGAAATCAACCATGGCGGAACAAGCTACAGCTACGGCTCAACAGGCAGTGCCTGGTTGGCGCGAGCAGAATGCGTACACCCTCGGAGTGCAGGCATACATCTACTGTTTTCCGTGGGTGTACATGCCCGAAGCCCGCTGGCTGCGGACAGAGGATATGAACCACGAAGCGGACGTGTTCACACACATCCGCAAGCTGGAGGACGCCAAACATCTGAGCGGCGGGGCACCCAATAACGACACGCTGTATTCCCGGGCGTGGATTTACCTTAAGGATGAACCCGTCATCCTGACCGTTCCCGGAGATAAAAGACCGCTATTACACCGATGGAAATCGTGGATTTTATGGGAGACAACTTCGCCTATGTGGGAGTGCGTGCGACGGGCACCAAAGCAGGCAACTACGCCATCATTGGACCCAGATGGAAAGGAAAACTTCCATCGGGAGTAACGGCATTGCCACCTTCGGCCACACCGTGGGCCACCATTCTTGGGCGCACCTTGATCAAGGAAGGCGAGGATCTGAAAGTAGTGTTTGCAATTCAGGACCAGTACAAGCTTACGCCTCTATCGCAATGGGGGAAGGCAGCAACCAAGCCGCCTGCGGAAGCCGTAATTTGGGAGCCACTGAATCCGAAGGCGGATCCCCTTGCCGATTGGAAGAACGCCAATCGAGCCATGCTAGAAGTGCCGCCCGCTGCGAAAGACGCGGTACTGCTGCACACGTTTTCCCTGATTGGGATTGGACCGGGGCTCGATGTCACTGCTCAGGACGAGGCCACGAAAAGGGGATTGGCGCGCGCCGCGATCGACGGAAAGAAAATAATCGCGGGAGCCTTTGCCGGCGGCTATTTGCAAAAGCAGGTGAACGGGTGGAATTATCCGCCACCTGCGACGGGCAGGCCCACCCCGAGTGGAGACTGGCTATTCCGCGCCGTTCAAATGCTTGCAGGGTTCGTTGCCAACGACCCGGAAGAGGCGATGTATATCAATGTTTCCCTCGACGGCGATGGGAAACTTTTGACTGGGGCGAATCGCTACGTGATTCATTTCCCGAAGGGCGGCCAGCCGAAAGTCAACGCCTTCTGGTCGATCACTATGTACAACCCGGAATACAATCTGGTGGACAATCCGATAAACCGCTACTCCCTGGGCGACCGAAGCGGCATGAAAGAGAACGCGGATGGCAGTCTGGACATTTATTTGCAGAAGGACTCGCCTGGAGCGGCGAAGGAAGGGAACTGGCTGCCCGCTCCCGATGGAAATTTCTTCCTAATCATGCGGACTTACCTTCCCGGCAAAGAGCTTGTGAATCAGACGTGGCAACCGCCAGCGATCAAAGTTGTAAAGTAAACCTAATCCGAGAGCCGACACCTCGAGACTGCCAAGTTTTCGTTTTTTCATGAACATGTTCCTCAAGCGCGTGCGCGCTATTTCACACTACGATAGTCCTCATCGGTGACGGGCTCTAACCAAATTGTTTTTCCCTTTTGAGTGGGTGTGACTGCCAGATAGGCGCAACCACTCTCCGGGGATGCACCGTGCCAATGTTCTACGCCTTCGTTTCAGGTTTATTCGGAATCTGTAGCCGATGAGGCAGAGCGAAATAAGAACGGATCAGTGTTTAGATGGGCCGACCGGCAAGTCGATTACGCGAACGTCCGTGTCGCGATCGCGGAGAATGGCGAGTGTCTTTCCGGAGCCGTCGGCGACGACGCTGCCTCCACCATAGGTGTAACCGGCCCATGGGCCATGGGTCATTTCGCCGACCAGATTGGTTCCCACCACTGGACACTTCCAAAGCTTGGCTCGGCTGAGAACCAGTTTCTCCAGGTCGCGTTCGTGCGCGGGCCACTTATCAACCGTCTCAGCCCAGCCATAAGGAACCAGCATCAAGCCCGGTTTCAGACTGAGGATGCGATTGGCGTATTCGTCGGAGAAGGTGTCCGCGCAGATGACCACTCCGATGCGCCCAAATTCCGTGTCCACCACATTGATGCTTTGGACGTCTCCCTGGGCATAGGGCGGGTCCATCAATTCGGGCAGCACATTGAGTTTGCGATGCTTCCAGAGTATTTTGCCGTGGCTGTCGACGAGGATCGCGGAATCGTAAAGCTTGTCGCCATCCTTCTCATCGAGTCCAATGGCGATCATCAATCCGTATTGCCTGGCGAGGGCGGCGATGCGGTCGCTATCCGCGCCCGGTATGGGAGTCGCGGATTTGTGCGCGTCCGGATTTTCCCAGCCAAGGATGGAGGACTCCGGGAATACGGCGATATTCGCGTGCTGCTCGCGCGCGGTTTGCAATGCGTATTCGATGCGCCGGAAATTTCCGTCGCGGTCGCTATCGATGACTAGAATCTGGCAAACCGCTACGCGGACGTTGGCGTATGCCGCCGTGGAGAGGAATGCTAGCAGAGAGAGTGAGAACAGTAATTTGTAAATCAGTTTGTGGAATGGGTTCATGGAAATTCGGCTGCTTTCGGTTGTTTTGTTAAGGATAGCACCGATCAAAAGGGCATTCTGGCGCTAGCCGGTGCTAGGGCTTGTCGATCGCCGACGGTGGCGTGCGGCGGTAGGAATCCGCAACCACCCAGGCGCTCGCAGTAAGCGCCGCAGAGACGAATGTCTCGCTCCATTGGAAGGCGTTTTTGGAGCCTGCCGCCAGGAAGGGAACCCACACGAGCAGCGTGAACATGCCCATCTGCAACGCCGCGAGTGTGGCCGCCAGGCGTGCATAAACGCCGATGAGTACCGCCAGGCCCGCCGCGATGAAGGCGCCGCCCGTGAAATAGGCCCAAGCCACATGCCAGGGCAACCAGGCCGGCACCAGCGAGACGGTGTCCTTGAGATCGTAGAAATGAGCGAAGCCGAAGAATATTAGCGATACGCCCAAGAGTGCTCTCGCGATGCGGAGGGCGATCTTTCCGGTGGCGAAGGGCAGGCGCTGCCGGTCCCAGTCGACAGCGAAGCACGCATAGAGCACCCAGGAACCCGCCAACATCGCCGCAGTTTCAAAGCCGGGCCAGAACACTCCGAACGTGGGCGAGAGGAGGATGCTGGGCACTCTGAGGAGCAGCAACCAAAGCAGGAAGCTGGCGAAGAGCAAGCGGGCAGCAGCGGCGGCGGTGCGCTGCCAGAGCAGGCCCAGACCAGTGATTAGAGAAATGAAGGAGCAAAGATAGGCCAGAGCGTGCGAATTATGAGGTATAGGATCCCAAACGGGAGTGAAATTGCCTTTGATCAGGCCAGCAATTCCAATGGCAATCAGGATGGCCGCAAAACCCACATGACTCACGGTCGCGATGCGCATTGTGCTGGCCTCCCTTGGTGATCTAGGTCAGGGCTTCTGTGCGGCGATCCAGGCGGAGACGCGGGCGTCCAGGACATCGAGGGGAAGCGCGCCGCCTCCGAGGACTTCATCGTGAAAGGAACGGATATCGAAGCGGTCGCCAAGCGCGGATTTGGCGTCCTGGCGGAGCTTGAGGATTTCGAGCTGACCGAGTTTGTAGGCGAGAGCTTGACCGGGCCAGGCGATATAGCGATCGACTTCGGTCTGGATGTTGGGCTCGTCCATAGCGGTGTAACGGCGGAAGTAGTCCACCATCTGATCGCGTGTCCAGTGCTTGTAGTGCACGCCGGTATCGACGACCAGCCGAATGGCGCGCCACATTTCATTTTCCAGACGACCATAGTTGGAATAAGGATCCTGATACTTTCCGACTTCTTTGGCGAGGCGTTCGGAGTACAGCGCCCAGCCTTCCACGAACGCGGTGTAGCCTTCGTATTTTCGGAAGGTGGGAAGGCCGGTGAGTTCCTGAGCGATGGAGAGTTGCAGGTGATGGCCGGGAATGCCTTCGTGATAGGCGATGGCTTCGACGTTGAGGAGCAGGCGGTGCTGGGGATCCCACTCGTTGACGTTGATGTGGCCGGGGCGCGAGGCGTCTTCGGTGCCTTGGGTGTAGTCGGCGGGAACGGCGTTGGCGGAGCGCGCGGGATCCATGGGAATGGCGACCAGTTTGGCTTTGGGCAGGCGGCCGAAGAGTTTGGGGAGCTCGGGCTCCATGTCGCGGACGTAGCCGCCGTAGAGATCGAGGAGTTGCTGGCCGGAGGTGGCGTAGAAGTGAGGATCAGACTTGATGTGCTGGTTGAGAGTGGCGAGATCGTTGTAGCCGAGTTGATGGGCGAGCTCGAGCATTTGCGCTTCGATTTCGGCGACCTGGGCGAGACCGAGCGCGTGGATTTCCTCGGGAGTGCGGTTGGTGGTGGTCATCAGGCGAATGGAGTAGCGGTAGCGGGCTTCGCCATCGGGAAGAGACCAGACGCCGGGGTCGGGGCGTCCGTGCGGAACGTAATCGTTTTTAAGAAAAGTAGTGAACTTGGCGTAGGTGGGGAGAACGGAATCTTTCACGGCGGCGAGTCCGGCGGCGCGGAGACGCTGTTGATCGGCGGGCGAGATGGAATCGGGGAAGCGGAAGAAGGGTTGAGCGAAGGAGGATTTTTCGGGGGGCTGCGTGGCGATTTTGTCGCACTGATCGACGGCGTGTTCGAGCAGGAATTTCGGGGGCATCAGTTGATCGCGGAGGCCGTTGCGCATCTGAGCGGTGACTTGATCGAAGACGCGCGGAATCTGGTGGAGGCGGGAGATGTAGTCTTCGTAATCCTTGACGGACTGGAAGGAAAGCACGTTGACAAGATCGGGAAGCTGAATCTGGATACCGTTTTCCTGATCGACAGGCATCTCCCAGGGCTTGAAGCGGGCGCCGTCGAGAGCGAGCTGGAGATCGCGAACCATGAGAGTTTTGTTGAGGATTTCCTGATCGGGGAAGCCGGAGGTGTCGATGGCCTGGAAGCGATCGAGGAACGCGCGAGTGGCCTGGAGGTCGCGATCGATGGCTTGCTGAGAGAAGTCGTCCAGCTGATCGTTCCAGCGCTTGTCGCCGAGGAAGGAGGCGCGGAGGGGACTGGTGCGCAGGGAGTATTCCCATTGTTCCGCGAGCAGATCGTTGAGCGCTTTGCGGCGGGCGTCGAGAGAAGAGGGGGATTGCGCGGGGAGAGAGAGGGCGCAGAGGGTGGCGAGGAGAAGTGCTGTTGCAGCGCGAAGAGAGGGCATGGGTTGTCCTTGAGTGGTGAGAAAGTATGGTACATCAGGGGAAGCCGATAGCTAATAGTCGATAGCTAGAAGCAGGAAAACCCAAGACCCGGGTTCGCTGCGCGAACGCCGGGGCACCCTGGGCGGTGATTTGAGGTTGTGCTCGGGAAAAAAGGAAAACCCGAGATCCCGTGGTTAGTGTGTGGAGAAGACCAGATAGCTGTGCGGCTGCAGCGTCACGGTGAAGGTGGAGTGGGGAGGAGGAGCGGGGACAAAAAGGTGAGCCGGAACCGCAGCAGGAGCCTGCGCCTTTATTTCCTGGTTCGACACAAGATTGGTCAGCGTCGCGTTCTCCGGCAGCAGCAATGACACTTCGCACGGCGTGTCTCGGAACGATTCCACAATAAACGTGTGGTTGTCGTACGGAAAGAGTGCGACCCGCGCGGGCGCGTTCATGCGCACCGGGAAAGCCTCAAGCACGTACGAGCGCAGCGCGTTCAGCGCCGGCTCGGGAAGATTGTAGAGATCGGTGAAGTTGTCGGGAATCGTCAGCACAAATAATTTGCCTTTGCTGTAGCCATCCATCAGCAGGATAGGAAAGCCGTTGCCGTTGGCGGTGCCGCGAATTACCGGCCAGGCGTCGTTCGTATAGAACCGAATTTCCGGAAATAGTATGGGGCTGGACGCGGTGCCGAGATTGTTACCGGATCCGGAGCCGAACGCGCCGTAGAAGTTGGTGATGGACGCGTGCATGCCCGTAGTGCGCAGTTCGATGAGATCGTCGATGCCGTGTCCCTGGAGAGCCTGCAGCAGTCCGCTGGTGATGATCACCGTCTTACCGGCTTGCAGTGCGGCCTTCATGCTGGGAATCACGTTGGGATCGGACTTGGCGGATTCGGTGAGCAGAATTGTGTTGGCATTGGCTGGGAACGTGGGATAGAGATCGATGGGAATCCCGATCATGCCCAGAAAATTATGCAGGAAATCTTCGCCGGTGGCGTGCGGCGGGCGATAACTGGCAATGCCGATGGGCGTGCCCAGTTTATCGATGAATGGCTTGACCTGATCGAGAGCGTCTCCGGCGATGGAAGCGTACGTAGGCTTGCCGTTGGCGCGCTTCACGATCTTGTCCCAGTTGACGTCAGTGGGAAACGAAGACCAGGGACGATTGCCGGGCTTGGCGGGAGGAATCAGGTCCATGTAGTTGAACAGGGTCATCTCGTGCGCTTTGGCAAAAACGGTGAGCCACAGCTGCTCGGAGTAGCGATCCACATCGTGAACGCCGTACACATCCACCCAGCCGCCGCCCATGCGATTGGGCGCGATGTGTTCGAAGTAGCGAACGATGCTGAAGCTTTCGTAAGGCTGGAGATTCTGGTCGGTGTCCACGGGATCGCGAGTTTCTGTGCCGGCATAGATGCCGTCGAAAATCGCGGGCTGGTCGGCAAGGTCGTAGCCATTGGCCTGGAAGTGTTCGTACCAGTTGGGATACTTGATGATGATTTTGACCTTGGGATTGACGGCGCGCGCGGGATTCACCACCAGGTCGCGCGAAACTTCGTCCATGGTTTTCACGCGGAAGTCGGTCCAGGAGAGGTTGCCCTTCGCGGCGATGTCGGAATCGGCCTTGGTGTTGGCGAAGAAAAAGTCGTCGAGGATGATTTCGTCGAAATGTTTGGCGGTCAGTTCGGAGACGTGCTTGACGTAGTCGCGATCGGCCGGGCGCGTGTAGACGAAGGAAGTGAACTGGCCGTGGTCGGCGTCGGAGTAGCAGATGCCTCCGGCGACCTGCACGCCGTGGTCGAGGAAAAATTTCTTGGCGGCGTCGATCGTCGCGTCATCGGCGATCACGCGGCTGCGATAGGTTTCGATGTAGACCTTGTCGACGGTGACCTGGCTGGAGATGGCCGCCCAGGTGGAGTTGAGCCATTGGGGATCGTTCATTTTCTGCGTGGCGAAGACCGGAATGTAGATGACGGTGAGGAAAGGCTTCTTTGGCAGAATCGGGAGCGGCGGAAGAAACGGGAAGAAGTACGCAGCAAAGACACAACACAGCGAACAGGCGGAGTTTCACGGTGGTCTCCTAACAGTCGAGAGAATCATACAGGAAAATCGAATAAGCGGCGTGTCGGGATGCGACGAGAGCAGCAGAAATCGGGAGCTAATCGCCGCGAGAGATGCGATCGCCAGCGGAGAGAGCGCGAACGCAAAGTTTATCCGGGTCGCGATGGTCGCAGCTGGAAGAGTTCGAACAGAGGAAGGTCTTGCTCGCGGACGGTGTACTGGCCGGTCTGCATCATCATGCTGTCCTCGTTGGAGGCGGTGACAAAGGAATTGCCGGGGAGCGCGCGGACGCGAAAAGCCTGGGACGGCGCTTCATAGTTGGCGAAATCGAAACAGCGAGCGATGCAGGCGCGGTCGATGGTGTGGTCGGCCGCGACTCGAGAACCGAAGGGAAGCATTTCGGGTTTGACGACGCGAGAGCCGACAGGAAGAGAGGCGATGGCGATTTCCACGGCATGTTCCTGATGATTGATGCGGGCGGTGTCCTGATAGAGCCAGGAAAAGAAGAAGACGGCGCAGCGCCGAAAGCGCAAGGCCATGCCAAGCACGGGGACGTGACGCAACCGAGTATGCATAAGAAGAGGACGGCGGTGATCAGGCTGAAGCGCAAAGCGATGTAGGAAAAGTGAGCGGTGAAGCCGGGGAGGGCGATGGCGTCCCAAAGCAGCGCAGTGGAAAAGACGGCGATGAGCCCGAGTTCGACGGGTAGGCGGAGTGATTTCCACAGAACTGGGTCGTGACGGCGGCGGCTGACGTCTTGGAAGAGGACGAAAAGGCAGAACGCGACGAGAATCCATTCGAAGAAGTGATAGCGGCGGCGATACAGGAAGAGTTGATCGAAGCCGGGATAACGATAGACGCGCCAATGCACGGGGTCGAACGTAGCGAAGTGGCGGTTGATGTACATATGGCCGAGACCGACGGCGACGAGTGCGGCGGCAAAGAGCAGCCAGCGGAAACGGGGAAAGTGCTGGGAAAGTTTGACGTAGGCAATTGCGCCGAGAACCCAGGCCAGTCCCATGGCATGAGCGGAGAGCACGATCAGCATCAGGAGCAGGCCGACGATCCAGTCGATAGGACGACCACGCCAGATCAGAGCCAGGACAAACAGGCTGAGACCGATGGAGAGGTAGTAGTTGAGGAAGCCCATCTGGAACGTCCAGCCGTAGGCCAACATGGCGATTACGGGAGTCAACGTCCAGGGTAATTGGCCGGTGGCGACGGCAATGAAGGAGAAGGCTCCCCAGAAAAAAATGAGAACGGAAGCAGACAGCACGATTTTTTCGGTGGCGTTGAAACCGATGGCGCTGCCCAGTCGGACAAAAATGAGGTCCGAAAGAATGTTGTGGTGCATCGGGACGATATAGAGTCCGGGGGCCTGGCCGCGCTGGATGAGTTGTGTGAGCCAAGCGTTGTAGAGGTGAGAATCCACGTCGCCAGCTTCGACATGAGCGTGCCAGAAGCAGGGAATCAGGAGTAGAGCGGAGAGGAGAGCGCCCGCAAGGTAGGGGCGCAAACGAACGAATGGGCTCTTCGCCGGAGAGACGGGTGGCTGCTCGTTGCGAACGAGCACACTTCCGGCAAGGGTACGATCTGGGGCGGGCGCTGCGGTGGCCAAAGGGGCTCCAAGGGCGGAGCCTACAGTAGAAACCAGATGAGAAGAAAAAGCATTCAGGAAATTGCTGTAGTCGGAGGCGTCAGAGATTACGAAAAATTAATGCGGTGTTGAAGGAAGGGAATCGCGGAGATCTGAAGGATTGAAATTAATGATGTGAACTAGAGGAGGAATGGATGGCCGGCTGCACGTTCGGTTGCTGTTGAGTCTGTTTGCGGTTGGACTTTTGGGCCGCCTTGAGTTGCGCCTTATCGTATTTTTTCTGAAGCTGGGCGCGCTTTTTGTCGTTCTTTTTGTAGGTCTTGTCGATTTTGGCTTGCTTCTGCGCGGCGCGGCGGTTGCCTTCCTCAACGGACATGATCTGGGCGGAAGACCGCGCGCACAAAATCAGAGAGAAGAAAAGAAGCGAAATTGAGGCGAGGCGCTTCATGGCGTAGAGATCAGTCTACGCTCGTACGAGGGCGAGGGGCAACGGCGACTTAAAACAGAATCGGGCGCTACTGAAGAGGCAGATTCAAGTGGGCAAGCAGACTGGCCCAGCGGGGGTCGGAGTGGACGAGTTCGAACGCGGGAAAACGAAGGACGGCGAGGAGTTCGGAGTCGTGTTCGTTGAAAGATTGTTCCAGACAGTCGAGAGTTTTGCTGCGATCGCCGGCCACCGCATAAGCAACGGCGAGGTTGGCGGGAGGAGCGGGATTCTTGGGATCGATCGGGCTTTGAAAGGCTTTTAGAAAGCCCTGAGCGTCCGGGGAGTAGGCGGTATTGAAATGGAACGAACCTTTGAAGCCGCCTTCTTTCTCCAGTTCTGCGAGAGCTTCCGGGAACTTACCGGCCATGGCGTAGATTTGGGCGAGATAAAAGTGTGCGGGCTCGAAAGTGGGATCGCGTTCGGTGACTTTCTTGACCTGTTCGATGGCCTCCGGGAGACGATGCGCGGCGGCGAGGATGACGCCGTAGTTGATGTTGACGATGGGCGAGAGCGGGTCGAGGGACAGAGCGATGCGGATCTGATCCATGGCTTCGTTGAGACGATTTTCGGGCATCAAGACGATGAAGGCGTAAAAGTAGTGAGCCGTGGAGCCATTGGGATTGAGCTCGATGGCGCGGCGATATTCGACTTCCGCTTCACTCCATTTGTTGGCCACGCAGAGGGCATTGGCGCGAGCGCTGTGCGCTTCGTAGAGATTGGGATCGAGTTCGATCGCTTTGAGACTGGCCTGTTCGACGGCAGGACCGGCTTGAGCGGGCGGCACTATGCCACCGTAACCGACAGCGACAAAGTAGGCGTCGGCAAGGGCGGCATAGGCGAGGGCGTAGTTGGGATCGAGAGCGATGGCCTGGTGGAAGAGGTCGATGGACTTCTTGATGCCGTCGGGAGTGCGTCCGTACCAGAGTTGCCGGCCTTCGAGATAGAGGCGGTAGGCTTCGGGATTGGAAGTGCCGGCGTTGCCCAGGTTCTGGCGTTCGGCGCCATTGAGTTTAATTTGCAATTTGGAGGAGACATCGCGGGTGATGTCGTTCTGAAGCTGGGTGATGCCTGAGAGAGAACGCTGGTAGTGCGAGCCCCAGATTTCCGTGCCATCGGAGGCGTTGACGAGATCGGTTTGCACGCCGAGGTCGTCGCCGTGTTGCGTGACGCGGCCCATGAGGACGGTGGAGACGCCAAGAGTTTTGCCGATTTGCTGAGGATCCTGCTCTTTGCCTTTGAAGCGAAAGACGGAGCTGCGGGCCATCACCTTGGTGTTGGGAAGTTGCGAGAGAGTGCCGATGAGGCTTTCGGTCAGGCCGTCGCTGAGGTACTCGTTCGCGGGATCGGAAGTGGCGTTGACGAACGGCAGTACGGCAATGGAATTGGAAGCCTGGCCGGCGTTTTTGCCACGCAGGAAATAGATGCCGGCGGCGGCAGCGACAAGGAGGAGAGCGAGCGCGCCGGCGATGGCGTATTTGCGGGAGGAACTGGCGGGCGCGGGGACAGGGATGGAAGCGGAACTGGCGACGGGGACAGGCGCGCTGGCGGAAAGGTGAGCGGCGGAGGACGAGAGCCCTGAGTCGAGCTGGCGCTTCAGGCGGACCAGATCGGTGCGAATGTCGGCGGCGGACTGATAGCGGAGCGTGCGGTCTTTCTCGAGGGCCTTGTTGATGATGCGGTCGAGTTCGGCGGGCATTTCCGGATTGAGACGCAGCGGGGGAGTGACGGCGCCGTCGAGAATGGATTTGAAGATGAGGCCGGACGTTTCGCCGCGGAAGGGAAGCGTGCCGGTGGACATCTCGTAGAGAACCGCGCCGAAGGAGAAGAGGTCGGAGCGGGCATCGAGTTCCTTGCCGCGAACCTGCTCGGGAGACATGTAAGCCACGGTACCAAGCGTGCTGCCGGGGGAAGTGAGTTGCGCGGCATCGACGCCGAGTGTGGCGAGGGTATCGGCGCTGCGGCTGCCGGTGGACTTGGCGGCGTTCACTTTGGCCAGGCCGAAGTCGAGAATTTTGGCGTGACCTCGCTTGGTGACGAAGAGGTTGGCGGGCTTGATGTCGCGATGAACGATGCCTTCGGAGTGCGCGGCGTCGAGGCCGTCGGCAACATCGATGGCGATGGTGAGGAGCTCTTCGGTATCGAGGGGACGACCGGAGATGGAATGCTTCAGAGTGATGCCATCGAGGAATTCCATGGCGATGAAGGCTTTGCCGTTGTCTTCGCCGATATCGTAAATGGTGCAGATGTTGGGATGGTTGAGGGCGGAAGCGGCCTTGGCTTCGCGGCGGAAACGCTCGAGGGCCTGCGGATCGTGCGCGAGATCGGTGGGCAGGAATTTCAGCGCGACAAAGCGATCGAGGCGGGTGTCTTCCGCTTTGTACACGACGCCCATGCCACCACCGCCGAGTTTATCGACGATGCGGTAATGGGAGATGGTCTGGCCAATCAAGGGATCGATGCCGGGCATGTGGGAACGATTTTAGGGTGTGCGACGAGGCGCGTCAACGAAGAGACTTGCGCGGGTAGAGATTCGATAAACAAAGATCACGAGGAGGCGAGGACGCTGCGAGGAATGGGAACGGCGGCGTGGATGGAGGTGCCGCGCCCAGGGGCGGACTCGATGGTGAGGGAGCCGTTGAGGCTGCGGACGCGCTCTTCCATGCTGAGCAGGCCAATACCGCCCAGCGGGGCGAGAGCGGCTTGATCGAAGCCGATGCCGTTGTCGGAGATGAAGAGTTGGAGTTGGCCATCGGTTTCCGAAAGTTCGACGAACACTTCGGAAGAGTGGCTGTGCTTGAGCGCGTTCTGCAGAGCTTCCTGGGCGACACGATAGAGGCACAGAGCGGAATCGTGGGGAGGAGTGACGGAGAGCGGCTCGCCGAAGAACGAAACTTTGGGGGAGCCTTGTGCGGAAAGATCGCGGCAGAAATATTCGAGGGCGCGGGGAAGGCCGAGGACTTCGACCTGGGAAGGATGCAGGCGGCGGGAAAGTTTGTGGATGTCGGTGGTGAGTTCTTGAGCAATCTGCTGGAGCGATTTGAGATGAGGAGCAATGTCGGCCGGTGCGGAAGTGATGAGCTGGTCGAGTTGAATGCCGATGAGCGAGAGGCGCTGTCCGGTGTCGTCGTGGAGATCGCGGGCGATGCGGGCGCGCTCGTCCTCTTGAGCGCGGGTGAGGCGGTCGCGCAGGGTCTGTAGTTTCTGTTCAGCGCGGCGGCGGTCGGTGATGTCCTGATAAAGGGCAAAGGCGCCGACAAAGTTGCCGTCGGTGACCAGTTCGACGCCGTAGAGTTCGACGTCAATGAGGGTGCCGTCCTTGCGACAGCGCTGGGTGTTGGCATGGACGATGCCTTGACGGCGGCTGATTTCATTGAAATGGGAGGCTTCGTCGGGATTGTTGCCGCAGATCAGCTCATCGGGGTTGCGGCCAACGAGCTCCGCCTGGGTGAACTGAAACATGCGTTCAAAGCTGGAATTGCAGAACATGACGCGATGCTGGTCGTCCTTGACGACGATGCCAATGGGACTGTTGGAGATGAGGGCGTCGATGAAGAGGGCGTGCTCACGGCGCTCGCGTTCGGCGGTGCGTAGCGGGGTGACGTCGTTGCCGGCGGCCAGAGCGCAAGGCTCGCCATCGTAGTCGATGACGACGACCGAGTAGCGGCCCAGGTAGGTCTGGCCGGACTTGGTCTTGAACATGACTTCGCGATCGTGAACAACACCGCGGTCGAGGGTGTCCTGCAGGATGGCGTGGAGGGACCGGGGATCGGCCCACATGCCGACTTCCACGGGAGTTCGCCCGATCAATTCTTCGCGGGTGAAACCGAATTGACGCATGAGAGTTTCGTTCACGTCCAGGAGCCGTCCGGTGCGGATGGAAGTGATGGAGATGGCGAGAGGGCTGGCGTTGAAGGTGGAAGCAAATTTGGCTTCGGAGCTACGGAGAGCCTTGAGGGCGCGGTGCTGCTCGGTGATGTCGTGGGCAGTGCCGCGAATGACGAGAGGGGATTCTTCGCGAGAGCGGAGAGTGGAGGTGTATTGCCAGATGCGCTCTTCGCCATTACGGGAACAGATGGCCATGACGCCCTTGTCCTGGCCGTTCTGAAGAGTGCGTTGAATGAAGGCAGGGAATTCCGAACGAAAGCGAGCGGGGAGAAGGTCGGCGAAGCTCATGCCGAGTAGTTCTTCGACGGTGTAACCGAGGCGACGAGCGGGGGCGGGATTGATGGAGAGGAGACGGCCCTCGACATCGTGGGTGCAATGGAGGTCGTCGCAACTCTCGACGAGATCGCGGTAACGAAGTTCGCTTTCGCGGAGTGCTGATTCAGCGCGCAAGCGTTCCTGGACTTCCAGTTGGAGGCGGGCGTTGATTACCGAAAGCTGGGAAGCGAGACGCTCACTTTCGGCGAGGTCGTGGCGGGCGACAGAGTGTTCTTCGAGAAGGAGGAGGACGAGGCCAAAGGCGATGCCACAGGTACTGATGATGTCCAGGTAGAGGAGACCGGAGCGGAACCAACTATCCAGTGCGGCAGCGGAGCGCAAGGTGTAAGGGAACGCGAAGCCGTAGCCGGTGGCAAACATCCGGACAAAATCGACGGTGTAGATAGCCTGATCGAGGCCGTAGAGGAAGCAAAAGCAGGCGGTCAAGGCGGCGCCGAGGGAGCGCTGGCTGCGGGCTTCCAAGTACAGGACGTAGGCGGAGTAGAAGAGAACTGAGGCGAGAAGAAATGTGCGGGGCGCATTGCGAATCGCCATGCTGGCGGCCAAATCCGAGCGCCAGTAATAGCCGAGAGCAAGCGAGAATGCGGCGAGGGCTAAAGCGCTCAGCCAGGAAATGGCGATCCATTTTCGGGAAGGCCGCCAGGAGAAGCGGAAACACCAGGCCCCCAAAAGGAAAAAGTTGACCTCCAGGAACCCGGCAAACAGGAGACAGAAAACGCAGGCAGCCTTGGCGAGAGTCCATGCAGGGCCGAGTCGTAAGGAGATGGAGGCGGCGACGAGATAGACGGCAAAGAATATCCAGGCCCAAGCCCACCACCGAAAGAGAGTGGATTGACGGAGGCGGAAGTAGAGAAACGAGAGGAGTATCGCGAGAAAGATGGTGACGATGAGTTGGACTTCCACGAACAGAAGCAGGCGCTCGGGCACCGTCGGCTCTTTCGGAATCAGGTTGGAGAATGCACAAAGAAATTAACGAAAGAAGGAACGGATTGCAAGAGTAGGGGAGAGCGGGGGGCGCGGTAGAGCGGTGGTAGTTGGCGGGGAAGGGGGGGATGGATACGGAGTTCAAGGTACGGGAAATGGAGGCGATGTCGCGGAGAATCGAAGAGGGCAAGCGCGACAGAAAACCGCGCGAGGGATGGTGGATATGCGATATGTGGCGTTGGTGTGCGACTACGACGGGACGCTGGCGAAGGATGGGAGAGTGGCGGCGTCGACGATTGAGGCTTTGAAGAAGTTGTGCCAGTCGGGACGGCGGCTGGTGCTGGCAACGGGACGAGAACTGGGGGAGTTGCTGGAGATTTTCCCGGATGTGGATTTGTTCGAAAGGGTGGTGGCGGAAAACGGCGCGTTGCTGTACCGGCCGGGGACGAAAGAGAGCAAGGAGTTGGCAGACACTCCGCCAAAAGAGTTTGTGGAGGAATTGAAGAGGCGAGGAATTGGGCCGATCAGCGTGGGACGAGGGATTGTGGCAACGTGGCGGCCGAACGAGAACGCGGTACTGGAAGTGATTCGGGATTTAGGGTTGGCGCTGCAGGTGATCTTTAACAAGGATGCGGTGATGGTGCTGCCTTCGACGGTGAATAAAGCGTCGGGCATGTCGGTGGCTTTGGAGGAGATGTCGATCGCGCGGCACAACGCGGTGGGAATTGGGGATGCGGAAAACGACCACGCGTTTCTGTCGAAGTGCGAATGCAATGTGGTGGTGGCGAATGCGCTGCCGTCGTTGAAAGAGCGAGCGGATTACGTAACGAAGGGGGATCACGGAGCGGGAGTGGAAGAACTGATTGAGATGCTGCTGAAGGATGATCTGGAGTCGCTGGACAGCAAATTGGGAAGGCACCGGCTGCTGTTGGGAAAGGAGGAGGATGGGAGGGATTATACGGTGCGGGCGTACGATTCGCGATTGCTGGTGGCGGGGCCGTCGGGGGGAGGAAAGTCGACGACCGTGTCCGCGTTGATTGAAAGGTTGCTGGAGCACGGATACCAGGTGTGCGTGGTGGACCCGGAAGGGGATTACGACGACCTGGAGCAGTTCGTGACGCTAGGCGGACCGGAGCGAGTTCCAGACCCGTCGGAGATTCTGGAGGTACTGAAGAAGCCGGAGAATTCGCTGAGCATCAACATGCTGGGAATGCCGCAGGGCGACCGGCCGCAATTCTTTTTGTCGCTGCTGCCGACCTTTCAGGAGTGGCGCGCGCGGACAGGACGTCCACACTGGCTGATTATCGATGAGGTGCACCATTTGTTGCCGGCAGAGTCGCAGTCGGCGGGCTCGACGATTCCGAAGGAGTTGACGAATTTGCTGCTGATTACGGTGCACCCGAACCACACCTCGCACTCGCTGCTGGAATCGGTGAATGGATTGTTGATGATCGGGCCGAGGCCGCAAGAAGTGGTGAGCGATTTCAATAAAGCGTCCGGAATGAAGCTGGAGTTGCCGAGACATCCAAGGAGGAGAAGGACGATCGGGGAAGATCGTGGCGTGGATGTTTGGCAGGAAGGAAGAACCGAAGCGGATTACGTTGATTCCGGCAAAGATTGAATTGAAGCGGCACAGAAGGAAGTACGCGGCGGGCGAGTTGGACGAGGACAAAAGTTTTTACTTCCGCGGGCCGGGCGAAAAGATGAAGTTGCGAGCGCAGAATCTGAAAACATTTATTCAATTGGCGCAGGGCGTGGATGAAGAGACCTGGGAATACCACCGGAAGAAGCAGGAGTACTCAAAATGGATACGGGAGACGGTGAAGGATGAAGGCGTGGCCGAGGAGATCGCCAAAGTAGAAGAGGATGTGAACTTCAGCGCGGAGAAAAGCAAGGCGCGAATCATCAAGGCGATTGAGGAGCACTACACGGCGCCGGCGTGAGATCAATTGTCGGGCGGAGGAGGGGGAAGCTCGGGAGTTTTGATCTTGTGGTGGGTGTCAACGTCGAAGAGAAGGTAGTCGGTCAACGAGTGGGTGTGGTGATAGCGATGACCGAGCATTTCAAAGTACATTTCGCCTTTCCACGGGAGCCAGAGCTCGGCCTTGGAGGACTGAAAATGAACGGGGCCGTAATCGATAAAGAGTTGCTCGTGGTTGAGGCCGAGCGCCGGAACGGGTTCGACGAGCGAGGTCTCAATATGCAAGAGATTGTAGTTGTTGGCGCCGATCCAGAGACGGCCCTTTAGCGCGACTGGGTAGTCCTGGCCGCGATAAACAAATGAGCGGACACGAGAAGGTTTTCCCGGGATCTGGGAAAAGTGAATCTGCCAGGCGGGCTTGCCCTTCCAGGAGCCCAGACCTTCACACTTCATCTGGAAATCTCCGGAGAAGGCGGGATTTACGATCATGAAGCCGAGGGGAACGAGGCCGAAGGTAACAATGTTGGTGGGAAAGCGGCCGGAAGAGTCCATGCTGTGGCGACTCTCGACAAAGTAGTAGGGAAGCGCTTGACTGCGGTGAACGAAAATCAGGTAGCTGAATTCCTTGGAGAGGGGAGCGGACCAAACGCCGTTGGTGGAGAGACTCTGGTGCTGAATGGTTTCGGTAGCGGTGAATTTCTCCATGTCGGCGAGTTGCCTAATGATGCGGGTTTGGGTGTGGGCGAGGACGTCGGGAAGCGAGCAGGCGACGTCGGCAGCGGTGGGAGGGGTGGAAGAGTCGAGATCGGGCGGAGACCAGTGATCGGCGGCAGCGGCAAACGCGGAAGATGCGGAGACAGCGGGGAGCTTGGGAACCGCATCGGCTGCGGAGACTTTGGCGACGGTAGCGGCGCGTTGAGCGGTTTCGATTTCGTGAATGTAGTTGAGAGCAGGTTCGGCGTTGTGGTCGGTGGGATATTCCTTGCGAAAAGCGCGGAATTCTTCGAGCGCGTCCGTGTCCTTACCCTGAACTAAGAGGATTTTAGCGTGAAGGAAGCGCATGCCGGGGGCCTGTTCCTTGCTGAGGTCACCGGCTTTTTTGATTTCGGACGCAGCGTTGGGGAGATCGTTGGACTTGATATAGCAGATACCGAGCAGGTAATGGGGACGGTAGTTGAAAGGGTCTGCGGTGACGGCCTTGAGAAGAGTGGCAGTGGCGCCGGGCAGTTCGTTAGCTTCGAGCTGAATTTGGCCGAGCATGACGAGACTGCGGGCGTGATTGGGATTGAGGGCGAGCGCGGCCTCCAGGTCCTCGCGAGCGGCCGGAACGTCTTTGGTGGAAAAATCGAGGACGGCCAGTAAATAGAGAAAATCCGGATTGGAGGGAACGAGCTTTAATACTTTCGAGAGATGTTTACGGGCTTCCTCGTATTTCTGCTGGCGCATGGCGGCCAAGGCTTTGTCGAGTTCCTTCTGGACGGCAGGGGCCATAACCGTGCCGCCGAATGGAGGACTGGTCTTGGCGCCGACGCGAGTGAGGGTGATGAAGAGGACCTGGCGACCGCTGGTCATGCTGACGGTGACGTGCTCGGTCGTGGTGTTGTAGTTGGGGGCCGAGACTTCGACGTCGTATTCACCTTCGGCAAGAGTGACGGTCACGGAGCCGGGAGTGTTGTTGCCGCCACCGGTGTTTACGAGAATATCGCCACCATGCGTCGAAGAAGCGATGCGCAGAGTGGCTTCGGCTTCGAGCGGACCGCCAGAGGTTTCTCGAATACTGAGAGTGACGGCCTGATCGGCGGCGGTGTAGAGGGGGGCGAGGAGACCTGTGAGCGCCAATACGAAAGCAAAAAGGAATCGAGTTGTAGGGAAATGAGCCATGTACGGAACTCAGCATTGTGACTGAGGGCAAAGCGGCGTGCAAGACGGCGGACGTGGAGGGGCAGCCGGTACAGAAAGACGGGTATGTCGAGAGGGCAGAAACTGCACTAGGCTAAAAACGTTTAGCAGACATCTACGGAAAACAATTCAGGGACGCTCCGGAAAACAATGCAACTCGGGAAGTTGCCGGCGCACCTGCAATGGACTACGAGAACAACGTGCCCAAGGGAAAACCAATGCGAATTTTAATTGCGGACGACCACGAGGTGGTCCGCCGAGGCGTGCAGGCGCTGTTGGACACGACGCCGGGATACGTGGTCTGCGGAGAAGCCGCGGACGGAAAAGAAGCGATAGCGAAGGCGCGGGACCTGAAGCCGGACATCGTGCTGATCGATCTGAGCATGCCGCACGTGAATGGATTGGAAGCGACCACAGAAATCACGCGGAGCCAGCCGGGAACGAAAGTGCTGATCCTGTCGCAGCACGACTCGGGAGACATGCTGCGTCTGGCGATAACGGCCGGAGCGCGCGGATACCTGGTGAAGTCGTCGATGAGCGAAGAGTTGTTGGGTGCGATTACGCGAGTGGCGCAGGGAGACTGGTATCTGGATGCGCGCATGCCCGATGCGGAGAACCGTTCACAAAGCTACCGGGAGATTCTGGAGCGCAGCGCGGCGCTGGAGCGCGAACTGCGGGAAAGCGAAGCGCGATTTCGTTCGGTGATGTACAGCATGGCCGAAGGAGTTCTGACGCTGGATCGAGACGGCGTGGCCACGTACATGAACCCGGCGGCGGAGCGGATGCTGGGGTGGACGAGCGGCGAAGTCAAAGGACGCCCGCTGGAGAAGGTGGTGCGGGGAGAAGAGAGCGGAAGCAAGATGCGGGAGAGTTGGGCGGGGGTCGTGGAGCAGGGGCAGGAATTGCGGGAGCGCGAGGATACGTTCTACCGGAGGGATGAGACCACGTTCCCGGTGGTGTACAACGTGACGCCGCTGAAGAGAGATGAAGAAATTACAGGAATGGTGGTGGGGTTCCGGGATGATTCGACGCGGCAGCAAGAGATGGAATTGAGAACTGCGCGAACGGAGTTGTCGCGTCGGGAGTCGCAATTCAAGACGCTGATGGACGCACTGCCGGCCATGGTGTGGATTGCGGGTGATCCGGAATGCAACGTGATCGTGGGCAATCGCGCGGCGGACGAATTCTTGCGAGTGGAGCCGCAGACGAATGTGTCGCAATCCGCGGTGGAGCGCGGGCTGGCGAAAGCGTTGCCGCAATATCCGATCGACGGGGGCGACGTGCCGTTGCGGCCGGAAGAGATGCCGATGCAGAAGGCGGTGGCGTCCGGGCAAGCGGTGATGAAGCAAGAGGTGGAGTTTCGGTTCGAGGATGGAACGAAGGCGATCGCAGTGGGAAACGCGGCGCCGTTTTTCGATGAAGCGGGGGCGGTGCGGGGAGCGATCGGAGCGTTCATCGACATTACGGATTTGAAGGAGACCGAACGCGAACTGCGCGAGAGTAAAGAGCGCTTTCAGGCAATCGCGGACAACATTCCGCCGATGGCGTGGATGGCGGATGAACAGGGCAAGTTGTTCTGGACGAACCTGCGTTGGCAGAAGTTTGCGGGGAAAACGCTCGAAGAAATGGACGAGGGCGGCGAGTGGGAGGAACTGCACCATCCGGAGCACCGGGAGCGGGTGCGGAAGAAATTTCTGGAAGCGGTGGAGAAGGGCGAAGCGTGGGAAGACACGTTTCCGATGAGACGGTGCGACGGGGAGTATCGGTGGTTTCTGTCGCGGGCAGTGCCGGTGCGGAATGCACAAGGGCGCATCGAAAAGTGGTTCGGGACGAATACGGATATTACGGAGCACCGTGGAGCGATGGAGGCGCTGCGAGACAGCGAGGCGCGATTCGCACGGCTGGTGAATTCGAACATCATTCCCATCTTGTGTGCGAAGGGCGAGCAGATCTCGGAAGCAAATGATGCGTTCCTGGCGCTGGTGGGCTATACGCGGGAAGACTTGAAAGAGGGACGCCTGGACTGGGTGAAGATGACGCCATCAGAATATGCGGAGGCGGATCAGGCGGCAATTGCGCAGGGAAGAAGGGAAGGCTTCTTTTCGAGTTTTGAGAAGGAGTACTTCCACAAGGATGGGCGGCGGATTCCGATTCTAGTGGGAGGAGTGGCGCTGTGCACGGAACCGTGGGAGTCGCTGTGCTTCGTGGTGGATTTGACGGACTTGAAACGGACGAATGAGGAATTGCAGAGGGCGCACGAGGAACTGGAAGCGCGGGTGGAAGGACGAACGCGGGAACTGGCGAATGCCATGGCGGCGCTGCGGCTGGAAGTGCAGGTGCGGGCGGCCACGGAAGAACGGTTGCGGGAGTTGTCGGCGCGGGTGATGCGTGTGCAGGATGAGGAACGTCGAAGAATTGCGCGGGAATTGCACGATAGCGCGGGGCAGACGCTGGCCGCGTTGAAAATGATGGTGGGGAAATTGGGAAGGAGTCTGCCGGAAGCGGAAAATCTGCCGGTGATGGGAGAGTTACGGGAATTGGCGGACGAGGCGCTGCGCGAGATACGGACGACGTCGCACCTGCTGCACCCGCCGCTGCTGGATGAGGTGGGGCTGGAATCGGCGCTGCGGTGGTTGACCAAGGGGTACGCGGAGCGCAGCAACGTGGACGTGACGCTGCATGTGGACGGGGAAATTGGAAGATTGCCGAACGAATATGAGCTGTGCCTGTTCCGCACGGTGCAGGAATGCCTGACGAATATTCACCGGCATTCCGGAAGCAAAACGGCGGCGGTGCGGCTGGAGCGCGCGCCGGAACGCGTGCGGCTGCAAGTGGTCGATCAAGGGAAGGGAATGCCTGCGGAAGTGCACCGAAAGATTGCATCGGGCGAGAACCCTGGAGTGGGATTGCGCGGGATGCGGGAACGCATCGGGCACCTGGGCGGAAGCGTGATGATCGAGTCGAGCGAGCAGGGAACGGTGGTGACGGTGGTATTGCCGCTGACGCAGGAAATGAACGGACTGCCGCCAGAAACGACAGAGTTGCGACGGGCGCAGGCGATGTAAAAGAAAAGGCGCCCACCTTGCGATGGGCGCCGAGAGTTCGTTTGGATTGATGAATTACTTGTGAGCGCTGGGCTGGGTATTGGCGTTGTGCTTCTTGTTGTAGATATTCTTGGAAGCGTTGTTCTGCTCCTTGTTGACCTGCTTCTTTTCACCCTGCGTGAGTTTCCCGCCATTGGCGGAGCGGTCCGCGGCCACCTGCTGGTTGATACCCTTCTGCTGATTTTCCAGCTTGGCAGTTTCGCCGGCGGTAAGCTGGCCGCTCTTGATGCCCTGAGCGATACGATCCTGCTGGTTTTCGCGGCGCTGACCGACCTGGTTGTTGCCGTAGTGGGCGGTGTTGGCGTTGTGCTTGTCGTTGTAAATCTGCTTGGACATCTGATTCTGCTGCTGATTGATCTGCTGCTTTTCGGTGGACGTGAGTTTGCCACCGTTGGCGGCGCGATCGGCGCGCGTCTCGCCATTGATGGCGGCTTCCTTGGATTCCAGATTGGCGGTCTCACCGGCGGTGAGCTGGCCGCTCTTGACGCCCTGAGCGATGCGATCCTGCTGATTTTCCTTGCGCTGTCCGATGGTTGGGTTGGCTGGCGTGGTTGCTGCCGGAGCGCCGGGTGCGGGCGCCGGGGTGGGGGCTGAAGCAGGAGTGCTGCTCTGAGCAGCTGCGATGGAACCTGCTAAAAGCATTGCCGCGGGAAGAACTGCCCACTTCGAGAAAGCTGTCATTGACCGTCTCCTTGTCCACTCGACATTGAATCGCTGCATGCCCGTAATACCCAAGTGTAGGAAAAAAGTTGCGGGGCAAAGAACTGGCCTGAGGGTCAGTTTTGCGAAAAGAGTGGTGCAGTATACAAGATTGTACTTAACGTGAAGGTAAACTACATGAGGAGACGATCAGGAGGTTGAGGAGGGAGCCGGAATGGGTTGGCGGCGGGAACGGAGGGCGTAGATGCCCGCACCCGTGAGATTGATGACCAGGAGAACGACGATGGTTTTCAAGGAGTAAGCGCTGCTGCTGGCGACCGGGATGATCGGGACAACGGAGGTAGCGATGAAGAGGAGGGTCATGAGCGCGCCGGAAGCGGCGAGGATGCGAAGCCAGAGCGGAGCAGCGAGGACGTGCGAGCGGGAAAGGAACAGGGGAATAGCGAACAGCGAGAGGTAGGCGATGGCGTAGCAGGTGAATCCCCAGATTTGCAGGAGTTCGAAGGCTTCCTGATTGCCCACGCCGATGAGCACGGCGACGCTGGCGAGCAATGTGATCACGCCGAGGAAAAGAATGGAGTTGATGGGAGTGCGGTGCTTCTCATTCAGGCGAGTGAACCAAGCGGGGAGGAGGTGGTCCCAACCGGCGCACATGGGCAAGCGGCAGTTAGCGGCGAAATTCAGGCTAAAGCTGGAGAGATAGTTGGAGAGCAAACAGAGAATCGCGAAAGGAACGAAGAAGTTGGCCAGCGGAGAATTGTGGAAGGCTACACGGAGGGCCTGGGGAATGGGGCCGATAACGTCGATCTGATCGGGAGAGACGTAGGCAAGAATCGCGCTGGTGCCGAAGACGTACAGCAAGGCGATGATGGGCGCGGCGATGAAGATGGCTCGCGAGAGGTGGCGGGCGGGATTGCGGGACTCTCCGGCAAAGATGGCGGCGTATTCGAAACCGCAGAGAGCGCCAAAGGTCATTTTGGCGAAAACGCTGAGACTGAAGAGGGAGAGCGGCGGAGCGGAGAGATGGAGCGGGCGGTAGGCGGAAGCGTGCGGGAGAAAGAACGGCAGGAGCGCGAGGAGTCCGATGATGGCGACGGTCAGGGCGCTGCCGAGATTGCTGATCCATTTTCCGGCGCGGAGGCCGAAGTGGGCGACAAGCATCAGTGCGCTGATGATGGAGATGGAAGCCATGAGGACGATGACTTTATGCGCGGCGACGGCGTCGGCATCAAGGCCAAGGGCGTAGGCGAAATAGGTGACAGTGACCAGGCCGATGGAGGCGACATAGAGAACGACGTAAAGCCAGAGATTCCAGGCGACGAGAAAGCCGACGGCGTTGCCGAAGGCGTGGCGCGCCCATTCGTAGAGACCGCCTTCGAGAGGAAGGCGGGTGTTGAGATGAGAGACGACGAGAGCCTGGGGAATGAAGAAGAGCGCGATGGCCAAGAGCCAGAGGACGAGATGGGCGGGGCCGGCTTTGACGGCGGTGCCGAAGAAATCGGGAATAACCACCAGAAGAATCGAAGCAAGCAGGAGGTCGAAGAAGCCCAATTCCTTGCGAAGACGTACGGCGGGTGAGGCGAGGGAGGTTTGCGCAGCAGCGAGCGAAGCGGAGGAAGCGGCAGCCAACGGGTTCGGTTCAGAGCCTTTCGAAAAAAGATTTTCGTTAGTGTGCAGGGTAGCCGAGGGAGAAGCAAGAAAATTGTCAGGCGAGAGCGAGGAGGAGAGGTTGATGCGATAGAATCACGCTACGAAGACAGGCGGACGGAGATTCGGGAAGGGCGGAGAAGCGATGAGATGGCTGGCGAAATGGATTGGGATCCTGCTGCTGTTGATGCTGGCGGTGGTGGTAGCGCGAACGGTGCTGCTGCCCTCGAAGCAGATTGCAGCGGTGGCGTACACGCCGGAGGGCGTGAAGTCGGCGGAAGCGGCGCAGCGACTGGCCGGGTCGATTCCATTTCAGACGGTTTGGTACGGAGAAGGCGGAGGAACGCCGGAGCAGCAGAAGCAGACGCTGGCGGCGCTCGATGAATTTCACGCGTATCTGGAGAAGACCTTCCCGCGGGTGTACGAAAAGCTGGGACACGAAGTGGTCGGGCAAGAGAATTTATTGTTTACCTGGAAGGGAAGCGACCCTTCGTTGAAGCCGATGCTGATTATGGGGCATCAGGATGAGGTGCCGATCGAAGCGGGAACAGAGAGCAAGTGGACGCATGCGCCGTTTTCCGGGGAGATCGCGGACGGATACGTGTGGGGCCGCGGAACGATGGACGACCGGATCACAGTGGTGGGGGCGCTGGAGGCGGTAGACACGCTGCTGGCGAAGGGCTACCAGCCGAAGCGCACGGTGTATCTGGCGTTTGGACAGGATGAAGAGATCGGCGGGCTGGAAGGCGCGGAGAAGATCGCGCAGTTGCTGAAGTCGCGCGGCGTGAAGATCGAGTTTTTGCTGGATGAGGGAGGATTCATTTCGCTGGGCCTGGTGCCGGGAGTGACCGCGCCGGTGGCGATGGTCGGGAATTCGGAGAAGGGCTATTTGAGTTTGGTGCTGACGGTGGAAACGATAGGAGGGCACTCCGCGGTGCCACCGCCGGAATCGAGCATCGGCATCCTGGCCAACGCGGTGCGCAAGATCGAAAAACATCCGTGGCCCGCGCATGTACACGGATCGGTGGGAGAGTTCCTGGAATATGCGGGAGGCAGCGCGGGACTGCCGATGCGGGCGGTGTACAAGAATATGTGGCTGTTCGGGCCGGTGGTGCAGCATCTCCTGGAGGAATCGCCGGATTCGAACGCGACGCTCCGGACGACGGCGGCGGTGACCGTGTTCAACGCAGGGTTAAAAGATAACGTGATGCCGAGCCGGGCGCGGGCGATCGTGAATTTCCGGTTGCTGCCGGGAGACACGATTGCGGAAGTGATGAAGCGGACGCAGAAGATCATCGACGATCCGCGGGTAAAGATGGCGCCGATGGAAGGCGAGCCGCCCACGGAGGCGACGCCGGAATCGCCAGTGACGTCGCCAAACTTCGCGACGATGCAGAAGACGATCAAGCAGGTGTATCCGGATGCGGTGACGGCGCCGTTTGTGTTTGTGGGTGCGCTGGACGCGAAGCACTACGCGAGCTTGACGCCGGACTTATACCGGTTCGTGCCGCTGCTGTATCACCCGGACGATGTGCCGCGGTTTCACGGAACGAATGAGCGGGTCAGCATTGACGGGTATGGGCAGGCCGTGGAATTTTATTGCGCGCTGATCCGGAATGGCGCTTCTAACTAAAAATCAGTTCTCTCAGGGCTGCGATTGCGGGTCGTAGGTAAACGTTACGGGTTTCCCACCTGCGGCCTCGATGAGTTTTTGGAGTTGCATGGCCACAGGGCCCGTCCCGAGGTGCGAGAGGTCGCAGTCCTGAAAAGTGACATTGCGCAAGCTCAGACGAGCCCCTTCCGTGTAGGAGAGTTGTGAATTCTCGAAATGAACATCGATCCAGGTAATCCGATCAAGGTTCTGAATTACGAAAGTCATGATCGAGTCGCTTACTGTGACACTCGACGCGTCATCCGCGAGCTCGATGGCCGAACCAGCCGAGATGTCCTGGAAATCTATCCTGATAAATGAAACGCTGCTGTGTGCGATTACAAAACGCTCTCCAGGATAGAGTAGAGATCTCCCTGCGCTGGTAATTGTCAGGCCATGTTTATCAGTGATTTGAACTGGCCCATGAATCGAGGGATCAATCGCTATCGGTGGTGGAGTAATAACTCCTTCTTGAACTCTTCGAGCGTATGCCAGCGACCGCAAATCGATTGAAGTTGCCCACCCTAGTTGCTTAGTCTGCTCGGAGTAAGATCCTCGTCTCAAGGATTGGGCGACAGCACTCTCGGTATTTTGGAGGATATTCGGGTCAATGGGGAGCCTACTGGCCGATGAGACGCTCAGAATGGACTGTATCTTCTTATATCGCTTCTGGAGTTGATTCTCCGGAAGAAACGCAGCTGGGGCAGAGTCAAGGAATTTGGAAAGATTCGCGAGCTTGGCGTTGACGATCATTGCTTGCATTTTCGGAACATTGACCATCGAAACCGTGATCATGAGTAAGATGCTGGCAACTGCCGCAGCGAGATTGAATCTGGTAAGGCGGGGAAAACTAAAAGAACCCATCGAGGTGGCAGAAAATATCGACCCTCTTGATGCATAGACACCTACCGCTGCGAATACGGTTAGACATAGGATAATTATTGCTTCCCAGGTGATTCGTTCTTCGCTTGCAGGCGATAGGAGAAATCTTATAAACGCCCAAGCGGATGCGGCCGCGATTGCTGTTGCGTAGACTTTCCATTTGAGTTTCTGCTCGACGAGAAAGAAATCAATAAATCTGTCGACAGAATTCGATTGTTTCATTGTCGCCAACTCGCGATCGTCAAACTGACGAAATGACCAAACGAGTTCAACGCTATTATTGCTACTAAGAAAGCAAGCACATAAGCGTCAAACACCTCGGCTACGTGCAACGGCTGCGAGTGGGCTCCCCACGCCTCCAATACCTTCGTCCCAACTAGAACCACAATCGGAGGCACGAAGGTTTGTAGCATGATAACTGTTTCGGCCAGCAGTCTGGGGCCGTGAACGAAATAGTGTTCGCGAAATCTCTGATAGAAACCTGGCGACGCGGTGGGAGCAACTCTCCGTGAAGCGCTGTGCTGTTTGCCCATTAGCGAGAGCTTATAGAGCTATGCGGCGAATCTCAAGTTTCGACGCTCGGCTCCGAGCGTGACATTGGGCCGCGACTTTCTGCGCATGAAGTGAGCGTTCGGCTTTCAACGGCATCATCCGCCGGCGATGGAAGGAACGATCAGTACGCGGTCGCCGTCTTTCAAGGAAACGGATTCGCCACCGAGGAAGCGGATGTCTTCTTCATTGAGATAGACGTTGAGGAACTGTCGAATCTGGCCCTGTTCATCGCGAACGTGGCGGGAGAGCGCGGGATAGCGGGCGGTGAGGTCGTTGAGAGCTTCGGCGACAGTGACGGCGCCGGAATCGACCTTGGGAATCCCATCGGTGAAGCGGCGAAACGCGGTGGGGATTTCAATTGTGATGGCCATAGCAAAAACTCCTCAGATGGATTGAACCAGTGTACAGCAGCGGCGGGAAGCGCCGGTTGCGGGGCGCTTCCCAGGCCGGAAAACGTTAGACGGTGACGCTCTCCTTGAGACCGTTGGCGAGCAGAGCGGCAAAGGCTTCGATGCGCGGCTCGATGGCGGCGGTAAGAGGGAAATCGGCGACGAGCGGGTCGGTGGTTTTGAGGCCGTTGCCGGTGATGCAGACGACGGTGGTCTCTTCAGGGCGGATGCGGCCCTGCTCGATGAGTTTTTTGGTGACGCCGGTGGTGACGCCGCCCGCGGTTTCCGCAAACACGCCTTCGGATTCGGCGAGGAGTTTGATGGAGTCGATGATTTCGGAGTCGGAGACATCTTCGGCATAGCCGCCGGTGTCGCGGATGAGGCGGAGCGCAAAGGGACCGTCGGCGGGACTGCCAATGGCCAGCGAACGCGCGATGGTGTTGGGCTTTTGCGGCTCGTAGCGGGTCAGGTTGCGCTTGACGGCGTCGGCGATCGGCGAGCAACCGGTGGCTTGCGCGCCGAAGAACTTGACCTGCTTCGGCTCGACCCAACCGATGTGCGCCAGTTCGCAGAAGGCCTTGGCGATTTTGCCGATCAGAGAGCCGCCAGCCATGGGAACGACGACGTTGTCGGGAAGCTCCCAGCCAAGCTGTTCGGCGATTTCGTAGCCGTGGGTCTTGGAGCCTTCCGCGTAGTAGGGCCGCAGGTTGACGTTGACAAGGCCCCATTGGAAGCGGTCGGCAACCTGGGTGCAGAGACGGTTGACGTGATCGTAGTTGCCGTTGATGCGGATGATGCGTGCTCCGTAGACGGCGGTGTTCAGGATTTTGGCGGGCTCCAGGTCGGCGGGGATGAAGACGCAGGCGTCGATGCCGTGATGCGCGCATTGTGCGGCGACGGAGTTGGCGAGATTGCCGGTGGACGAGCAGCCCACGGTGGTGAAGCCGAAGCGCTTGGCGGCGGCCAGGGCGGTGCCCACGACGCGATCTTTAAAGGAGAGCGAAGGGAAGCAGACGGCGTCATTCTTCACATAGAGATTCCGGACACCCAGGCGATCGCCGAGTCTGCGGGCTTTTAGCAACGGAGTGCCGCCGATGGCGAGAGAGGGCGTGTAGTTGACGGGCAGCGGGAGCAGTTCAGAATAACGCCACATGTTGAAGGCGCGATGGGAGAGGGCTTCGCGGCGCGCGGATTGGCGAACGCGATCGTAATCGTAACTGACTTCGAGAGGGGAGAAGCATTCCTCACAGAAGGACTGCGGAATGTTGGCGTAGCGTTTGCCACATTCCCGGCAGCGTAGAAAGAAAACGTCGGACATAAGTCACCTCGCTGTGGCCAATCGGGTTCGCCGAATGGGCACGCATGAAATGACGTGGATGAGATCGGGCAGCGCGGAGGGAAATAAAAAAGCCCTCCGTGCCAAAAAGCCTGGAGGGTCTCAGAAACTTCTATCTGTGACTGACTACCAGCTCTTTAGCAGTTTTTTACGTGGAGCAAGTCGCCCTAAATCGCCACGTGAACGCCGCCGAAGCGGCTGGAACCTTTATGCAGGAAAGAGGAAGAGAAGTCAAGGGGCAAAAAAGCGGGAACAAAGGCCGTTCTCCCGATCGCATTGCTGGTGTCCGCCATGCTGTTATAAAGGATGCTCACGTTTTGGGCGCAAGCGCTGTCTGTTGGTTACGACGGAAAGCGAGAAGGGGTGTCCAGGAGGCCAGTTAGGCTCCGGTAGCATCTAACTCGCAGGGCAACTTGGCTACCGGTGCAGTGTTATACTCAGCAAAATAGAGGAAACTACGGTAGTACAGACAGGAGCAGGACCGATGGATCAGGTACGCAATCAAGTCGAGAATTCTCGCCGCAAGAATTTGCTGGTGGCGGGACTGGTGAGTCTTACCCTACTTTTGGGAATCATTATCGGTACGGTGGTGAACGGGAAGGTATCCGCAATGAAGGCGCTGAACTTCGGAAGTTCGGCGGCGGCGCTGACAGTGCCGGATCCGGTTCCTTCGTCGAGTTCGTTTTCGAGCATCGTGAACCGGGTGGGCCCGGCAGTGGTGAACATCGCCACGACGCAAGTGATGGACCGCAAATCGGCGATGAAGCGGCGGCGTTCCAATGGCGACCAGCCGGATGATCCCAGCGAAGATTTCTTCTTCCACTTTTTCGATGGACAGCCGAATGGACAGCAGGCCCCGCAGGCGGAACGCAGCCTGGGCTCGGGCGTGATCGTGGACAAGGGCGGCTACATCCTGACCAATAACCACGTAGTGGATCAGGCGACCAAGATTCAGGTGACGCTGGCGGGGGATACGACGAAGTACACCGCGAAGGTGGTGGGCGTCGACGATGCCACGGACCTGGCCATCATCAAGATTGATGCGGGGAAAGAGTTGCCGTTTGCGAAGCTGGGCAATTCCGATGGCGTGCAGGTGGGCGATTGGGTTCTGGCAATCGGCAGCCCGTTTGGCTTGAACGCGACGGTGACGGCGGGAATTATCAGCGCGAAGGACCGCGGCGGCATTGGACGGCAGTTCCAGCGCTTCCTGCAAACGGACGCGGCGATCAACCCGGGCAACTCGGGCGGACCGCTGGTGGATATGGCCGGGCAGGTGGTGGGAATCAACACGGCGATCATTACGGGCGGGCGCGGGTATGAAGGCGTGGGCTTCGCGATGCCGTCATCGACCGCGATCAACGTGTACGACCAGATTGTGAAGAATGGCCGCGTGACGCGCGGGTCGATCGGCGTGAGCTTCCAGGAAGATCTGGGGACCAACGCGATCACGCTGAAGGCGCTGGGCGCGCCATACGGTGTGGTGATTGAGGGCGTGGAACCGGGCAGCCCGGCGGAAAAGGCCGGACTGAAGGGCGGCGACGTAATCACGGCGATCAATGGCGTGCCGGTGAAGAGCGGGAATGAGTTGGTGAACCCGATCGCCTCCGCGCCCATCGGCAGCAAGGTGAAGATCGATTATTACCGCGAAAAGCAGAAGCGGGAAACCACGGCGATCGTGGAAGACCGCACGCATGTCTTCCCGAACGCGGAAGGCAAAGTGACGGGGGCTCCGGATGAGCCGGCACCTTCGGAATTCGGGCTGCACGTGGAAGCCTTGACGCCGGAACGCGCACAGCGGATCGGAATCGAGGGGCAGAAGGGCGTGGTGGTGAAGGAAGTCGATCCAGCCAGCTTCGCGGAAGACATCAACTTCGCGCCAGGCGATTTGATCACGGAAGTGAACGGACAAGCGGTGCCAACGGTGGAAGATTACCGGAGCGCGATCGGGAAGGTGAAGGCGGGCGACAACATCGTGTTCAAGGTGCTGCGCCGCTTCAACGACCGCACCATGACGGTATTTCTGCCGGGCGTGGTGCCAGCGGAAGGCAAGTAAACGGCAGGAGATGCCCATTACACCAGCGCAACGAAGGCAGATGTCGAGACGGGTCGTAGCTGGTTTGATACTGACGGTGATGGCCGCGGGGACGGGAATGGTGTCCGCGGCCACCACTCCAAAGAGCACCACGACAAAATCGAAAAGCACGAGCGGGACGAAGGGCACCACGAGCACTACGAGTTCGACGCATAAGAGCACGTCAACAAAGAGCGCTTCCGGCTCTACGAAGAGCACCTCGAGCAAGAGCAGTGGAAAGAAGAGTTCGAAGAAGAAGTCTTCGCGGCCGCGCGGGCAGACCGCGCCCTCCCCCGAACGGATTCACGAGATTCAGGATGCGTTGACGAAGAAGGGTGTGTACACGGGAGTGCCGACCGGGACGTGGGACGACTCGACGTCCAGTGCGTTGCGCAATTTCCAGAGTGCGAATCACCTGACGCCAACGGGTAAGCTGGACGCGCTGACACTGCAAAAGCTGGGATTGGGTTCGGAGACCGCGGGATTGGGAGCGCCAACGCCTCCACCGAATAGCGCAGCGAACCGACTGCTGTCAGCCGCGGCGAAACGGGACGCAGAGAAGAACGAGACAGAGCCGGAATAGGTTGGGGCTGGGTCGCATCTGAACGGCCGAGCAGTTCGACAGGTTAATCATTCGACCTTCGCAATTCATCGAAAATGCTAAGAAAAGTAAGCGGCTGCTGCGTTAATCGAGCGGTGCGCGGTGCAGGTCGTCGGGGGTGAGGCCGAACTCGGCGAGAACTTGCTTCTGGGGCGTCTCTTCCGCATTCGCGGGGGCATTCGCCAAGGTGCGGGCCGTGGGATCGATCATCACTTCGAGCAGTTGAACGACGGCTGCGAGCTGACGGGGGGTCAAGAGGTCGATAAGTTCGTGTGCGCGTAGCCTGTCGTTCGTGGAGTCGTGCGCCATCTATCCTCTTTCGAACAGAGAACCATCCTGCGGAACAACTAGAATATACCCAGATAAGGTGGCGGCGTGGAAGAGGCGCGACGGGAAGTTGATATACTTCGTGGGGATTTGCGAGGGGACATGGGCACAGGGCAGGCAGGGAAGAGCTATTTGAACTTTATAGGCGGGGAGTGGGTGCCGGCGAAGAGCGGGAAGACGCTGGAGAATCGCAATCCGGCGAATACCGATGAGGTGATTGGGGTGTTTCCGGCTTCGGGCTCTGAGGATGTTGCCGCGGCGGTGGCGTCCGCGCGGGAGGCGTACAAGAAATGGCGGCTGGTGCCGGCGCCGAAGCGCGCGGAAATTTTATTCAAAGCGGCGGAGTTGCTGGTGCAACGGAAGGAAGCCTACTCGCGGGACATGACGCGCGAGATGGGCAAAGTGCTGGCGGAAACGCGCGGCGATGTGCAGGAAGCCATCGACATGACGTACTACATGGCGGGAGAGGGGAGGCGGCTGTTCGGTCAGACGACGCCTTCGGAACTGCCGGACAAGTTTGCGATGAGTGTGCGGCAATCGATTGGGACCTGCGGGTTGATCACGCCATGGAATTTTCCGATGGCGATACCCTCGTGGAAGATGATGCCCGCGCTGGTGTGCGGGAATACGGTGGTGCTGAAACCGGCGGAGGACACGCCACTGTCGTCGTATCACCTGGTGGAAACGATGGTGGAGGCGGGAGTGCCGGCGGGGGTGGTGAACCTGGTGAGCGGGTATGGAGAGGCCGGGGCCGCGCTGGCGAAACACCCGGATGTGCCGGTGCTGAGCTTTACGGGCTCGACGGCAACGGGACGAGCGGTGGCCGAAGCGTGCGCGCCGGAGTTCAAGCACTGCAGCCTGGAGATGGGCGGGAAGAACATCATCCTGGTCCTCGAAGATGCGAACCTAGACTTGGCGCTGGACGGAACGGTGTGGGGCGGGTTCGGAACGACTGGGCAGAGATGCACGGCGGCCAGCCGGATCGCAGTACATAAGGACGTGTACGGGGAGTTTGTGAAGCGCCTCAGCGAACGCATGAAGAAACTGGTGGTGGGCGACGGTCTGGATGCTTCCGTGGATATGGGTCCGTGTATCAATGAACGACAATTGAAGAAGGTGATGTCGTACGTGGAGGTGGGGAAGAAGGAAGGCGCAAAGCTGGCCGTGGGAGGAAACCGGCTGGAGAAGGGCGCACACGCCAAGGGCTGGTTCCACGAAGCGACGCTGTTCACGGATTGCACAGCGGGGATGAGGATCGCGCAAGAGGAGATTTTTGGTCCGGTCGTAGCGGTGCTGCCGATCGGGAGCCTGGAAGAAGGGATCGAAGTGGCGAACGGTGTGAAGTATGGGCTGTCGGCTTCGATCTACACCAGGAATGTGAACCGGGCATTCGCGGCTATGCGGGATTTGTACACGGGAATTGTGTACGTAAATGCCCCCACAATTGGAGCGGAGACGCACCTGCCGTTTGGCGGAACCAAGCAAACCGGGAACGGGCACCGGGAAGCGGCCGTATCGGCCATCGACTTTTTCACGGAATGGAAGTCGGTGTACGTGGATTATTCAGATAAGCTGCAGAGAGCGCAGATCGACAACAATTGAGCGAAACAGGGTAAGCCCTTTGACGCGATTTGACAGGATTTCTAAAATAGTTGAGAAGGACAAGCGAGGCGTTACAGCGTGAGGAACCCGGCACTCCAGGAACGGCGCAACCGCAGCATACTGGCGGACATCGTGCGCACGTACATAGAAACGGGCGAACCGGTGTCTTCGCGGGCGGTGTCGAAGAGGTTTGAGGAATCGCTGAGCACGGCGACGATCCGGAACGTAATGGCGGACCTGGAAGATGGCGGATTTTTGTACCAGCCGCACACTTCGGCGGGGCGGGTGCCGACGCCCTCGGCATACCGGTTTTTTGCGCAGGAGATTGCCACGCAGGCCACGCTGAACGTGGAGGACCGCGACTGGATCCGGCGCGAAATGGCGGGCGGGAATTCTCCGGAGGAGATCGCGGAACGTGCGGGACACGTGCTGGCGGAAGTGTCGCGAGGAGTGGGGATTGTGGTGTCGCCACCGCTGCGGCAGACGGTGCTGGAGCACGCGCGGTTCTGGCTGCTGCCGGATGGACGCGTGGTGGTGGTGTTGATTTCGCCGGGAGGCCAGACGCGGGACAAAGTGATGCGGCCGGCGAGGTTGTGTACGCAGGAGGAACTAGACGCGACGGCGGCGTTCCTGAACCAGCAGTACACGGGATGGACGCTGGAGGCGATTCGCGGAGACTTGCTGCATCGACTGGCGACGGAGCGCGAAAAGTACGACGATATCGCCAAAAGGGCGCTGACGTTCTGCGACCCGGAACTGCTGGGAGAGACGCAGACACCGACCGTGTATGTGGAAGGGACGGCGCAGATTGTGGGCGCGCCGGAATTCGCGGACCAGGGACAGTTGCGGGAATTGCTCTCGGCGATTGAAGAGAAACACCGGCTGGTGATGGTGCTGAACGCGTGCATCGATACACCGGAACCGGTGAGCGTGCAGATCGGAGTAAAAGAGATTGCCGAGGCGGGAGAGAATCTCGCGCTGATCAGCGCGGCGTACTCGATGGGGGATCAGGCACAGGGATCGCTGGGGGTGCTGGGTCCAACGCGGATGCACTATGAACGGGCGATCACGGCGGTGGCGTACGTGGCGCAGTTGTTTAGCGAGGCATTAAAGAAAACGGATTAGGCCCGAGGATGGGCGGAAACGAGCGGCTTGCGCAGGGAACGGGTCGAGCCGAATTTATGAAACGCAAAAGGATATTTGCCATGAGCGAGCACGAGAACGCAAAAGCAGGACAGCCGGAAACCGAGGGGATGGAGGAAACGAAACTGGCCGAGGACACGGCGCGCGAAGACGACAGCGTGAAGAAGCTGGCCTCGGATCTGGATGAATTGCGAGTGACGCTGCTGCGGCGTCAGGCAGACTTCGACAACTACCGGAAGCGCGTGGAAAAAGAGCGAACCGAGGATCAGAAGCGGGCGACGGCGCGGGTGGTGGAGAGCTTGATCCCGGTGCTGGACAGCTTTGAGCGGGCACTGGCGGCGCATGACGATCCGAATTACCAGGGCTATCGAAAAGGATTCGAGCTGATCTACAAACAGCTGATGGAGAACCTGGCCAAGCTGGGCGTAGAGCGGACGGCGCCGGTGGGCGAAGCCTTCGATCCACACCGCCATGAAGCGCTCGATCGCGCGGAGTCGCGAGAGCACGCCGACGGCACGATCCTGGAAGTGTTTCAGCCGGGATACGAATATAACGGAAGGGTATTGCGGCCGGCGATGGTGCGCGTGGCGGTGCATGCCGGAGCGTCGAGCGTAAATTGATTGAAGCAGCCAATAGCTTATAGCCGATAGCGAATAGCTAAAACCAAAGACAAAAAAGAGAAGATCGGCCGAAGATATTTCTGCACGACTTAACTCATCGTAATTCCAAAATCCAAAGCTATTGAAAGATGAGTACGGGATGGGTCCGGGAAGGGAACTCGTGTGCGCGCGTGAGGTGATCTGAGTCCTCTAATAAATATATAGCTTCGTAGACGTAACACCGTCGCCGAGGTTATGCGAAACACGATTCAGCAGCGGGAACCGAACCTCAAATGGACAGACCATAGCGCTCTCTCCCAACGGGGAGGTGAATGGTGCGATCGGAAGGCTGGTGAGAGTCTTCCGGAAGGCACACCTCCAATCAACTGGCCCGAAATCGTTGCGCGGGCCGTATCTTCCCCAAAAACCAATGAAACGCGAGGCTGCGGAGCGATCGCGCTAGCGGCGGACTCGAGGATTACGTCGCGAGGCGTCGTCCGCTTCAAAAATATTATAGGACGCAGCGCGAAGCGCCTCAGCGTTCGGAGAAGCCGCGTTTTCTTCAGCGCGCGCAGGTGGCGGTTCCGGAGTGCCCTGCGTCAGGATCAGGCGCGCGAGTTGCGCCGAGGTGTTTTCCTCGAGGTATTGATCCAGCAATTCCAGAATTTCTTTGCGCAGGTTGGAGGCGTGCCCCAGCCGGGACAGCTCATAGCTCTGCAGAGTGTTGCGCGAAGCCGAGGCCAAAAATTCCCAAGGCGGTTGTGGACGAGATTTGATCACGGAAATTCCCCCCTCAGTGGAGTGTGGATAAAAGCAAGATACTTCTATTTACCAAAGAATATGAGTAATGAGAATGCTATGAGTCTGTGGAAATCTGTGGAAAACTCCGGGGCGGCTTTGGAGGCCTGCAGCGGCTGCGCAGGCGATTACGAAGACCCGGACCGGACGTGTTGGGAAGAGGACGAAGAGCAAGACGAGGGCGATTCCCAAGGCTGTACCGGCGGAGAGCGCGGGACAGTGCGGCGGAGGTCGCCAGACGGGATTCCGCCTCGGAAGTAGAAGGCGGGTGCGGAGGACGAGGAGGCGTGATGCGCATGGAGAGTTCAGCGGTTGGTGAACGCGGAGCGGAGGCGGCGAGGCCGACGCAGCGGGAAATTGTCCGGGACGTGCTGCTGTGCGCGGCGCGAGTGGATGTCTGGCTGACGCTGGACGAACTGGCGCGGAAGACGCACTACCCGCCGGCCAGCATTTCTGCGCAACTGCGCCATCTCAGGAAGCCGACCTATGGCGCGTATGTCATTGCGAAGCGGCACCACGTGTATGAAGAGGCGCTGAAGAGTTCCCGTCGCGAGCGAGTGTGGGAATACCAGGTTCAGCCGTTGGCCGGGGCCGAGCCCACGTTCTGGTAGCTGCAACTGGATCGACGGAAGATTCGGAGGAATCATGGGGATCAAGCCGGAGTTTGCGTTTGATGTGTGTTGGGAAGTGTACAAGGCGGCGCGAGAGACGCTGGAGTCCAAGCGGGGGATCGCGGCGCTGAATTGGGAAGTGAGCGGGAAGTACGAGTGGCGGCCGGACATACGGCCGAAACTGAAAGATTGGGTGGCGGACTTTGCGCTGGCGGGACAGGCGGCACTGGCGGATCCGGAGCGGGCCTCGCGAATGGTGCTGTTCCGGCTGTATTACCTGGGACTGATGCCGTACGACGGAGCTCGACACTTTATGGGGCTGACGGAATTTACGTGGGGGAACTGGACGGACGATGTGCGGCGGCGCTGCGGGGTGGAGTTGCTGAGGCGGGAAATGTTTCCACCGCGGAAGTATTTCCAGGCAGCGGCGTGAAAAGTGTTAGAAGGTGCTCTGGTACTTGCATGCCGAGCAACGCCTTTGTACTATCCACTCGTGCCTCTGTGGCATCTGAGGTATATAGAGAGAGTAGTGTAATTGGTGCCAAGATGGCCCTCGAAAAAGAACTAGAAACTTACAAGAAGAACCTTTCTGAACTCGTGGCGAAGCACGAAGGGAAATTTGTGCTAATCCACGACGAACACGTGGTGGATACCTTTAGCACGTATGAAGACGCGATCAAGGCCGGATATCAGCGATTCAAAGCAGATCCCTTTTTAGTACAGCAAGTTCTGGCAATTGAACCTGTGTTTTTTGTGTCTCGAACTAGTGAGCCTTTACACGAACCGATTTGATCTTCGATGCCGCACTTCACCTTGCAACTTTCCACTAATGGGCCAATAGTACGTGCGGCCATCATGATAAGTGGCCCAAGAATTCAGATGCTGACCGAAGCAGGTCAGACGATTCCTGAGGTCCAGTCCATAAATGCTTTGATCGACACCGGAGCGTCTATCAGTGGTGTTGACTCGACAATCCTTGAGCCCTCGGCCTCACTCCCACGGGCCAAACGCAACTGATAAGCGCCTCATCTGGAGCAATAGGTGTCTCGGTTCCGACGTACGATGTTTGTCATTGGGATTTATGCGGCGCGCCCAGGCGATCTGCATCACATATCCGACACGATGCGGGTCTGCGCAAGAAGCCTTAGTGGTCGTGCGTTCAAAGCCCTTATCGGGACCGCCGTTTTGGCAAAGTGTATTTTCCACTACAACGGCGCTGACGGGCATTTCACGCTAGCCTACTAGCAACCCCACATTTCTCTTGACATAAAATGACTATGCAGTATACTTAGGGCCATAGAAACGTGTATCCAAGCCCCGGCAGCCTGCCGGGGCTTTTTGTTTTCCCAGTACAATTTCGTGTTTTGAATTTTCAGGAGGGCCTATGCCTGCCTATCAGAATGCCATTCCGCCGATGTCGCTGTCGCCGGGGGACGTAGGATACAGCTGGAACAACGAGAGCATTTCCGGGCGCCAATACCGCGGGGACGCAGTTTGCGATTCCGTATTATGCGGGACAGCCGGACACCGGTTATGCGATCCGCTGGCAGACGCTGTTCGGCACGGCGCCGAGCGCGATCAGCATCGTGCTGCAAGGCGCGATGGCGGATGTGGATGCGGAATATTTTGCAATCGACACGTCGAGCGCGGTGGCCGGGGAAGCGCGGATGGTGGCCAACGTCCAGGCGAAGTTTCTGCGGATCAAGTTGATTTCGTCGACGGGCGGAGCTGGTCTGACCGCGAAGCTGCTGGTGTAAGCCGTTTTCGAGAATGTAGCGGTGTTTGAGTTTGTTTGCGTTTGCGTTTGGAGTGATCGAATTTTGATTTCACACGAGGTACCAAAATGATCGCGAATTACGTTAAGAAATAGCGCGCCATCGGCGTGGCGTTGTGCCTGATGCCGCTGATCGCGCCATCGTTGTCGGCGCAGCACACCGTCACGGTGACCTTGAATTACGATTTCACGGAAGACAACGCGTGCAGCGCTTCAGTAACCACGGGGTGCGTGAAGCAGTTCAACATTTACGACATTACGGGCGGGGGGACGCCGGTGAAGCTGTTCTCGGTCACGGCGCCGTCGGGAGCGACGTCGGCGGTAACGGGAATTACGGGCACCAGCGGGCCGCTGGCCATGAAGGCGGGCGTGCACACATTCGCGGCCACGGCGCAAATGGCCGATGGAACGGAGTCCAACCCAAACGGATCTACTGCTACTGCAACGACGCTGCCGGGTTCGCCTGCGAGCTTTAGCGTAACCGTGCAATAGCAGAGCAAGACGGCGCGACTATCGCAGGGCATCTCTTCAGAAGACTACAGCGCAGAGCCATCCTTCACAGATCGTCCATTCGGAATAAATCATGAAAAAGTGCCAAGCGTTTCGGTTGATCAGCGGCAGCCGCACGTGCTGGGTGCCGTGCCGCCGCAAGGCGTTGCGCGGTTCGTGGCTTTGCCGGCAGCACGAAGATGCGGTTGCCGGGGTTTCGCTGGGGATTCTGGTGCATCCGGAATGCCTGGACTACGTTCTGGCGGATCGCCATGAGGCGCCGTTGTTCGAGAAGCCCGAAACGCGGGAACCTTCGCCGCGCAAAGGCACGCGCACGACGGATTACGAGGACGCGGCGGCGGAAGAGCGGGAGCACCGCCTTCGCAAATACCTGATGTGAACCGTTCGCAGCTCGGAGGAGCCATGGCGAGACGCAGAAGGGCGGAATTGACCGTTCGCGAATTTGTCCGGATGACGGAACCGTTGTCCGGAGTGTGCCGCGTACGAGCGGGATCCGTGCGGCGCACGGGAGGGCGGGGCCGCGCGACGCTGGTCAACGATCCCATGCCAGCAACCCGACCTGGGCCTGACGACGGAAGCGGAGCACACACGAAACGGAATGCGGCCTCCGACGCAACCACCGTGTGCCGCAAATCCGACGCTGGTTCGGCAAGGGCAAGCCTCGCTCATCGGCCAGGCCCTCCCCGAAGTACATCGAGGCGCAGGCCAGGCGGCGGAGATTTGCCGCCTGGCGACTTGCCGAGATCGTTGGCAGAACGCGAAAAGCTGGGGCCAGGGCCGGAATTGCCGCAGAACGGGATGGATCTGCTGGCGGCCATCAACCAGAAGGTCGACGTGACGGAGGTCGGCGGAATTATATTGCGCACGGCGGACGAAAAGGTGGCGTTGCGGCTGTTGGAGCAGTTGTTTGAGTTGGCATATGTGCGGTCGCCGCGAACGGCGGCGAAAACACGGCTGATGAGTGACATGTATGACGAATCCCAATTTGCGGTAGCGATTCGAGCAAGAGAGTACGAAGAAGCGCAGAGGCGCGCGAGAGAATCAGGAGGACGTGATGAGCAATCCTAAAGTGATTTTTGTAGGAGAAGTGGCGCAGATTGCAGGAGTTGGCGCGTTTGTGGCGGGCCTGGTGCTCAGCCTGCATCACTGGCCGGCGGCGCTGGCGCTGATCAGCGGAGTGACGGCGTTCTATGCGGGGAAAAAGCTGCGGGGTGTCTAGCAGCGGGAGTTATAACGCATTTCCGCGGCAGGAAGAGTTCCACCGTTCGAGAGCGAAGTATCGCTTGTTCGGGGGAGCGGCGGGACCTGGGAAAACGACGGCACTGCTGCATGAAGCAATCATGCAAGCTCGGACGTACCCAGGATCGAACGGACTGCTATTGAGGCGAACTTTCCCGGAGTTGGAGTCTTCGCTGCTGCAGCAGTTTCGGCGAGATATACCACGTACGGATCTGACGTCAGCTACAACGAAGCGAAGCACATCGTGACTTGGAATAACGGGTCGACCACGCGGTTCGGCTACTGCCGGAACGAAAACGACGTTTACCAGTATCAGGGCGCGGAGTACTTGTTCATCGGGCTGGACGAGCTGACCCACTTCACGCTGAAGCAGTGGCAATTTCTGACCTCGCGCAACCGGTGCCCGATCAAGTCGGCGATGCCGTGCATGGCGGGCGCGTCGAATCCGGGGAACGTGGGACACGCCTGGGTGAAGGCGCTGTGGATCGACAAAGCGCCACCGCCCGGGCTGGACAAGCCGGAGCTGTACGATCCGGCGGATTACGAATTCATTCCAGCGCGCCTGGAAGACAACCCGATTTACGCGCAGGACGCAGGTTACCGCAAGACGCTGGCGGCGCTGCCGGAGCCGCTGCGGCGGGCGTTTCTGGAAGGGGACTGGAACGTATTCGCGGGACAATTTTTCGACGTGTTTGAAATCGGCAGGCATACCGGGCGGGTCGAAACCTTCGACATTCGGCCGTGGTGGCATCGATGGATATCGATCGACTGGGGATTCCACCATCCGAGCGCCGTGTACTGGCATGCGGCGTCGCCAGATCTGCGAGGTACGGCGGCGGGAAAATCCGGGCAAAGCGGGGAGTCCATAGCGCGAATCTGTACGTATCGGGAATTTGTGCAGAACGGGCTTTCGCCGGGGATGCTGGCACAGGCAATTGTCGAACACACGGAGCGGGAACAGATACGGGAGATCGTGCTGTCGCCGGACGCGTTTGCGGTGCGAACGCAGCGACGCTACGATCGCCGAGCAGATTGGTGAAGTGCTGGCGCAGCACGGACTGCCAAGGCCGACACGGGCCGATGACGACCGAGTGGGCGGCTGGCAGTTGATGTACCAGTTGCTGGAACGAGACGCGTGGGTGATTGCGGACAATTGCGTGCGGCTGATCGATTGCCTGCCGCAACTGGTGCGCGACACGCGGCGAGTTGAGGACGTCCGCAAGGTGGATGGCGACGATCCGGCGGACGCCGCGCGATATGGATTGATTCCCGGCGCGAGATACGCCGGTGTTGGGGCACACTCTGGTGCGCCCGGGGCGGGCTACACCCCGCCCCCTAATCTTCTGGTGAATACGCCGCAATTTATACCGGGAATACCGCTGGATGAGCAGATCGCGCGGTACGTTTCGGCGCAGGATCCCACGTCGATTGCAATCCAGTCGAGCCGGCTGGAAGCGGAAGCGCTGCGGCAATTGCAGCCGCGAAAGAGGCCGACGCATGGAGGCCCGCGGTAGGCGGGGCTGCTGAAATGTGTGGGAGGAAGTATGACGAGCATGTTGGAAAAGCTGCGGCGTATGGTGACGGACTTTTTCAAGACACGCTACGTGGGGATGCTGGAAGCGGAACTGTTGAGGTTGCGCGGTGAAAATCGGGCGCTGACGAATTCGTTGCTGGGGACCGCGGGATTTCCGCCGCTGGACGACGGATTCTCGCAGATGCAGCCGGTTCCGGCGGTGCGGCGGCGGTCGTGGCAGCAGATTCAGTCGCGGCAGGAATCGCGAACGCGAAGCGGGCCGGAAGAAAACCGCTGAGATTGGCATAAGAAGATAGGAGCGGGATCGGTTGGCGTTGAGAGAGCGCATGAATACGGAAAACATCAATTTGAGCGCGCAGGCGGCGGTGGGCGGAGATGGTGCGGACGATTTGACCGCTGCGGGAAGTGCGACGGCGAATGGCGAGGCGGTTGATGTGGCGGCGATCGGGCCGCACATGGAGCGGCTGGAGGACGAGTATCCGCAACTGGTGAATGCGCTGCGGGACCTGGTGCTGCAGTATCGCCAGGAAGGCGTGGTGGCGCGGCGCCACGAAATCCGCCGAATCCGGCAAGCGCGGCTGTTCTGGCAAGGGCTGCAGTATGCGTGGTGGAACTCGAACGACATGAACTGGCATCTGCCGTACGAGGACAAGTACAGCGACGACAAAGCGCTGGAGAACATGCCGCGGTACCAGTTCGTGACCAATTTTTATCAAGGTTTTGGATTGTCGTTTGTGGCCGTGCTTTCGCAGGACGTGCCCTCGGTACGCTTCTATCCGCAATCGTCGCAGGATTTGTACGACATAGCGGCGGCGCGAGCGGCGAGCGATGTGGCGGAGTTGGTGGAGCGGAACAATCACATCGAGCACCTGCTGACCTCGATCGGATATTTTTTGTGGACCGACGGCAAGCTGGGCGCTTACGTGCGCTACGAGCAGGATGGAGAACGGTTTGGGTTCCGGTCGCAGGAAATTGTGGGGCCGGTGGAAATTCCGCTGGGCGAAGACGTGTACGTGTGCCCCGATTGCGGAAAGCAGATGGCGGCTACGCCGGCGGCAGAAGCGGATGGTACCGCGGATTGCGCGGAAGAGTCGATCGCTTCCCAGTGCGCGGGGTGTGGGCACCGTTTTGAAGAGAACGATGTGCGGCGGGCGGAACGCGTGACGGTGCCGCGGGTGATTGAAGTCCGGAGAGTGCCGAACGGTCAAGAAACGATTTCGATTGTTGGCGGGCTGGAATTGAACACGCCGGTGTGGGCCAACGAGATGTACGAATTTCCGTACCTGCAATGGCAGGCGGAAGTACACCGCGCGAAGCTGAAGAGCGCGTACCCGCACGCGGCGAGCAAGATCGAAGCGGCGCCGTCGCAGGGAGCGGAGGATGTGTACGCGCGGGTGTCGCGGTTGAGCGTGGAGCAAGGGCTGCCGACGATCCATCCGGGCGACGCGTTAATGAATTTGATCACGTTTGACCGGACGTGGCTGCGGCCGTGGGCGTTCCACGCGATCGAAGATGAGCGAGTGCGGCAACAATTGCTGCAACTGTTCCCCGACGGATGTTATGTGGCGTTTGCGGGCGATGTGTATTGCGAAGCACGCAACGAGAACATGGACGATCACTGGCGGGTGCTGCACGCGTTGCCGGGCGACGGGCAGAACCGTCCGAGCGTGGGCGATTCGCTGGTGCAGGTGCAGGAGCGCTACAACACGCTGAGCAATGTGCAGGCCGAGACATACGAATACGGGATACCGCCGATCTACGCCGACCCGCAGGTGCTGGACTTTGACGCGCTGAGCAACCAGGTGGCGGAGCCTGCCGCGCATTTTCCGGCGCGAGCGCGGCCGGGGCAGCCGTTAGCGGCGGGATTTTTCCAACCAGCGCCGGCGCAGGTGCCTCCGGACCTGGTGCGTCATCAGCAGGATTTGATTGGGCCCGTCGCGCAATTTTTGACCGGACTATTCCCGGCGGTGTTCGGCGGGAACATGGAGGACGTGAAGACGGCGAGCGGATACGCGATTGCGCGGGACCAGGCGATGGGGCGGTTGGGATTGGTGTGGCGGCGATTGAAGCAGTTTTACGGCGACGTGTTGTTCCTGGCGGTGGAGTGCTTCCGGCAGAACCGGCCGCTGGATGTGGACGTGCCGCTGTTGGGTCCAGATGGTTCGCTGGACACGCGGCTGATTCGCGTGGCAGAGCTGCAGGGAAATATCCGAGTGCACGCGGAGGCGGATGAAACGTTTCCGAGATTGAAGTCGCAGCAGCGGGGCGTGCTGCAGCAATTGTTCGGGCAGAAGGATCCGCTGATCCAGGAAGCGCTGGCGGAGCCGGCGAATATTACGTACATCAAGAATGTGTTGGGATTGTCGGAACTGGTGATTCCCGGCGAAGATTCTCGTGCGAAGCAGTTGCGCGAGATTCAGGTGCTACTGGGGTCGGGGCCGTTCGAGGGTGAAGCGAGCGGCGCCGAAGGGCAGGGAAGCGCGGTGACGGGAAAGCGCACGGTGGTGCTGCCATCGGTGCCGATCGATGCGCTTCTGGACAATCACGACGTGGAATTTGAGGAGTGCAAGCGCTGGGCGAATTCCGAGGCGGGGCAGGCTGCCCGAATGACCAATCCGGCGGGCTTTGCGAATGTGCGGGCGCATGCGGAGGCGCATTTGCGGGCGCTGCAGGCCTTGCAAACGATGCAGAGCGTTAGCACACAGGCGGGAGTAGCGGGTGGCCAGGAGACGAGCCGATGAGCGCGGCGCACACCAGCGGAAGCTTGGAAGTGGCGGAGACAGGGCCGCGGGCGTTGCCGAGTGAGCTGTTCGCGCTGAGCGACGAGCAGATTGTGGGAATTGATCCGGAGGAAATGCCGCTGACGCTGGATGATTTGGCGCGCGAGGTACGAAGCGGGCGAACCAACAATGCGCGCAGCACAGAAGGCGGAACGAATTTAGCGGCGGCGAATGGCGGTGAACAGCCACCGGCGTGGCTAGCGGAACGGATGAAGGATCCGTGGCATGGAGAAGAGGCGCGCGCGTTCTGGGAGTCTTTGCAGAAGGCGCAGATGGATTCGGCAGGGTATCGCGAAGTGTTTGCGTCGCCGCAAGAAGCGCGGGAGTTGAAGGAACTGTATCCCGGAGGGCTGGCCGAGGCGAAAACGGCCGTCGAGCGCGCGCGGCAGCTGGAGGAAATCGACGCTTCGTATTTTGGCGCGACGGCGGAATCTCCGGAGGCGCAGTCCGCGGCGCGCACGCAACTTGCGCAACGATTGTTCGATCAGAACCCGGCGGCGTTCCGGGCGATGGTGCAGGCGGGAGTGAAGCTCCTGGAGAGCAGGCAGCAAGCGGATCAGACAGGGCGTGCTTCCGTAGCGGGGAACACCAGCGACACTGCGACAAGCACGTCCGCGAAGACGGCGGAAGCCGGCGCGAAGGTTCCGGCTGCATACGCGGAATTCGAGCGCAGCGCGAATGCCGACCTGGAGAAAACGGTCGGTACGAGCATCGCGCGGACGTTGCAGAACGCGCTGCCCAATTTGAGCGCGCACACGGAGCAAGGTAGTTCGTTGCGGGAGCGCCTGGTAGGTTCGGTACGCGAAAACGTGAATGCCGCTTTGCAGAGCGATACGCAACTTGGCGAGCAAGTCCGGCAAATTCTGGCGGCAGGTCGATTTGATGGTGCGGCGCGTGCGCAAGTGGTGCGGCTGATCGATGCCCGGGCGCAACAACTGGTGCCGACGGCGGTGCGCCAGGTAGTGAGCGAATGGACGCAGGCGACGTGGACGTCGCGAAACGCGGCGGGCCTAGAAGATCGCGCGAACGAGGCCGCAGTAACGAAACGGACGATTGCGCCAGCGGTGGCGAATACGCAGGCGGCTCGAAAAAACGCACCGGCACCAACGGCGCGGGAACAACAAACACGAGGGCGGCTGCGAACGACGTCGCGGCTGGATTACCGGCAACTGAGCGACGAACAGATTCTTGAGCTGTAAACGGCTATCGGTCGCGAACCGAAGCGGCTCTGCTTAACAACTCGAACCAACCTTTCCACAATCTTGGCGCCTTCTCGCAAGACGCCCACCTGGCGCTCCACGCGGCCAGGGCATTCAAGGAGAACGAACAATGCCAGCACAAGCAAACGCGAATGTTGTCGCGTTGCAGCTCGAGAAGGTGCGCGACAAGGTGCCCTTGCTCTATGAGCGCGACGACATTCTACTCACCATGATTCAGCAGCGCGGCGACATCGAGAAGATTTCCTCTCGAAACATGCGCCTGCCGTTGCAGGTCAATCCGGGCGGCAAAGCCGGATCGTACAACGCGGACGGCGGAGATTTGGGACGCGGAGGCGGGACGCAGTATGACGTCGCGCAAGTTTCGCCCGATCTTTTTCCGGTTCGCGATCGAAATCACCAAGTTGGTGGAATACGGAACGACAGGGCGCGATCGCGCGATTGAGAACGCGACCAAGCGCGAAGTGGTCAACGGGATGAAGCAGTTCCGCGCCTTCCTGGACAAGCTGATGCAGACGGCCGGGAACGGCGTGCTGGGGACGATCAGCTCGGTCAGCGGCACAACGTTTACGATGGCGGTTCCGAGCGGCGCGGCGCTGGTGTACGTCGGGCAGACGATCCAGGTGTACGACACAACGCTCACAACCAATCGCGGAACGTGCAACGTGATCGCGGTCGATCCGGTAACGGCGCAGACGATCACGATCGACGTGCTGCCCAGCGGAGACGATCGCCACGGACGTGATTGTGCACGACGGGCTTTCGGGCGCGCAGCCGGTGTCGTTGTTTGGCGTGAAGTATCACCAGAACAACTCGACGACCGGCTCGTGGCTGAACCTGAACCGCGCGACGTATCCGACGCTGTTGCAGACGCCGCGAGTGAACGCGGGCAACGCTGCGCTGACGCCGGCGAACGTGCGCTTGGCGATCAATAAGGTGCGCAAGGCGTTGGGCATCAACCACCTGAGCAAGCTGATCGCGTACATGGCGGTCGAGCAGGAACATGCCTGGGAAAACCTGGGCATCACGGTGAGCTCGATCATCAAGGAAGGCGGCTCGAGCGGCGGCAACGATCTGGATCTGCTGTTCAGCGGCCGGAAGACGATGAGCGGCATTCCGATCAAGTCCAGCGTGAACGCGGACCAGACGCGCGTGGATTTTCTGGACCTGGCGCATTGGGGCCGCGCCGTGTTGAAGGACATCGATTTTTACGAAGTGAACGGCAACACGGTATTTCCGATTTATGGCGCGAGCGGCGGTGTGGCTGCGTCCTTTATTTTCTACTTCGATACAGCGTTCCAGGTGTGGTCGGATTCGCCGCGCAGCGGGGCGTATATCGACACGCTGGCACGTCCAACCGGGTACTAAACCACAGCAGGGCGCGGCGTCGGAGACTATGTCGCGCCCTCTTACCTGACTATGATTCGGATACTTCGCGAAACGCACGCAACGCCGGAGCACGTGGCGAGGCGTCTGCACCGCGCGGGCGGGTCAAACCGATATGGCGAGCCCAACTATCGAGTGGTGTGGGGATGGAACCGCCTCGCATGGATTGGCGGAACATTTTGCGATCGGGATGAGCAGGGGAATCTGTTGCGAGAAGTTGTGGACCTGCGGCTGGAGCCGAAATATCCGAGTGTGAATCGGTGGCATGTGGAACGGTGGGTGCCGCCCGAAGCGTATGGCAGCCCGCGAACGTGGTACGCGCAAACCGTGGAGCGTGCCAACGGGGTGTCGGTGGCCGCGTTGGGGCCGTACCCGGCGCGAGGGGATTATGAGCATTGCTTCACGCTGCAAGGGCCGGACGGAGCGTTTGTGCAACTGACGCCGGCGATTGTGGAGCATGTGGCGCGAGCGGTGGAGTGGTCGCGGGGCTTCGGGCGCGCGCAACATCGCCACTGCATGGATCGCCGCGAAGGGCGCAAGGAACGCAGCTACGAAAGCTGGGCATACGATGTGCTGGACGATCAAGTGCCGGCGTTTCATAAGCAACCGTTTGTGACCGTCGGATAGCGTCCAAGAGATCACCATGAGTGGATACCAAATCTGGCTGAAGGGCGCGCTGGCTGCGGCGATCAGCGGAGCTGCAGGCGGCGTGATGACCGGGCTGGCCGCGGTCGGAATCGATCCGACACACTTCAATTTGCAGGCTGGGATCGGCGCCACGGTGCGGATCGGCGCGGCGGCGGCGCTGATCAACGCGATCATTGGGGTTGCCGCGTACCTGCAGAAATCGCCATTGCCGAGCGACTAAGACGGTAGGTAGCAATTCACCTGAATAACTTCATCTGAGTAGGTTCACCTGAACAAGTTCGCCGGGAAGGAACACGCGCATGCCCGTTGTTGGATCGAGCGCTTACAACACTGCCGGACAGATCACCTCGCTGGTGCGTTCGCTATTGAACGATGCCGCCGGGAATCTGTTCACCGACACGCTGGTGATACCGTATCTGAATTCGGCGTACCGCAAATTGCAGCGTGCCATTGGCAATGCAGGCGGAGGCGGATTCATCCAGGATGATGCGCTGCTGGTGGTGACCGCGGTGAGCTCGCCGGATCCGTCGCTGCAGGTGAGCATCAGCGACGCCACGGCTCCGCCGAATCAATTGCCGACGGATTTGCTGGTGCCATCGAAATTGTGGGAGCGGCCGAATCTCTCGACGCAAGAATTCGTCGAGATGGTGGACCTGACGCGGCATGGCGGATTGCCGTCGCGGGTGCAGGACGTGATCCTGAGCGTCTGGGAATGGCGCGCGGATGGATTGTGGTTCATCGGGGCGACGCAGGACACGCAGATCCGTTTGCGGTATTTGAAGGCTTATCCCGATATCACGGATGCGACGTCGCCGATCCTGGTGCGGAATGCCCAGGAAGCGTTGGCGTATGGAACGGCGGCCGCTGCAGCCTGGGCGCGAGGCAGCCCGCTGGCGGAAAAATGGGACGACGCAGCCAGTGATGCGCAGGAAGATCTGATCAGCGCGGCAGTGCGGCGGGAGCAGCAAAGCAGCCGGAGGCGCAGGCCGTTTTCGGCCAGAAGCGGATACACGCCATTTTAGGGACTTAGCTTAGTTGGGAATGGGCTTCGCGAAGCGAAGCATTTTAAGAGCAAGGAGTTTTCCATGTCGATCGCGATTTCGTTGCCGCCAACCAATGTGGATGGGAGCGCGAGCAATTTTGTGTACGCCATAGCCACGCTGACGTTCTCCGGAAATTACGTCACGGGCGGAGACACGCTGGACTTCACACAGGTAGCCGACAAGTTGTGTGGGTCGCAAGTGATTCAGGCGTTCGCGGAAAGCCAGAACGGCAACGGGACGTACTTCTACGTGCCGGTGGTCGGAAGCGCTTTGAACACGTGGAAGCTGAAAGTGTTCCAGGGATTTGGAACCGAGATCAGCGCGGCGGCGTATCCAGCCGGGGTAACCGGAGACATCGTGCAACTGACCATCACGGTGCGCAAACTCCAGTAAGTATCGCAGGGGAACAGGTCGAGTCTTCCAAAAAAGGTCCGCAATGTTACGATCTAAAACTGTGTTCGCGCTGTTCAGCTTGATGATGGGACTTGCGCTCCACGTGCTGCCGGGAATTGTGGCGCCGGCGCATGGGCAGGGTGCGCGCAAAGACGACATCGTGTTCAATTCGCGCGGCGTGCCGCTGGCCGGCGCGTCGGTGCGGGTGTGCACGATGCCGGCGACCGGGCAACCGTGCCTGCCGCTGGCGCAGATTTACTCGGACGTGTTGCTGATCGCAGGCGCTGGCCAATCCGGCAACGACCGATGGCATGGGCAACTACAATTTTTATGCGGCGCCGGGTCGGTACATGCTGGAATTTTCCGGGCCGGGCATCACGACAAAGCAGATTCCGGATGTAATCCTGCCGAACGATCCGGCGGCTCCGACCTTCAGCAGCATGAGCGCAACGGGCGGGATCAATTCGTTCTCGCTGAATTTGTCGGGCAATCTGACGGTAAACGGGAACACCGTGATTCTGGGAACCTTGGGCAGCGGGACGATGAACCTGACCAACCAGGTTACCCCGCCGGGAACCGCGCCGACCGGCACGGTCGAATCTGTACACCAAGACCGCGGATAAAAGGCTTTACTACAAAGATGAAACGGGCGTGGAGATTGGCCCGATTGCCAGCGGCACCGGCGCGCAAACGAATGTGCCGAACGTGTTCACCGCTCCGCAAACGGTAGACGCGGATTTCCAAACCAAGGGGCCGAACCCGTCCTACTACATCACGCGTTACGGCGGGTACGTGGGGCCAAATTACAGCAATACTTCGGGAACGACGGGCTCGATCTCGAGCGCCTCGAACTCGCTTACGATTGCGAACGCGCTGGATTTTGCGAACGGTCAAGGCATCCTGATCCTGGGAGCGGGACCTGCGCCAACGATAGCGCACACCGTCGGGAGTGACGGCCGCGCCGGTCGGAGTAAACGGCTCCACAACGTATTACTACTGCGTGGTTGCGGAGGATTATGCGGGGGGGCGGACTCCCTGCAGTTCGGCAGGATCGGTGGCGACGGCACCCGCGACGATCGGGTTGCAGTCGGCGACGATCAGCTCGTGCACCAGGGCGGCGGGAATCGTGACGTGCACCACCTCGGCGACGCATAACTTCACCAGCGGATCGCAGGTGGAATTGGGTGCGGGTACGACCGGGAATTATGCGTATGAGGGCGCATTCACGATCGCATCGGTGCCGGCGGGAAATCAATTCACCTACACGCAGTACGGAGTTGCGGACGATGCGACCGGAATTTCCATGGGCACGGCGCGCGTGAATGGTCAGGTCCGCGTGAAATGGAGCGCGCCGGCGAACTACACCACGTTGCGAAATTATATCTATCGATGCACGGGCGGCTCGTGCACGCTGCCCGCAAACGCGGCGAATTACAGCCTGGTGGGCGTGTCGGTGGGGATGGACGGCTCGTTCCTGGATTACGGATTCAGCGTGACGCCGGCGTACATCGGCAATGGCGATGTGCCGTCGACGGCGCCGACAACGGCGGTGAACGATTGGCTCCCGACGACGATCAGCGCGGGAGGCGGTGGCACGACGCTGACGCTGGCGGCTTCCGCGACGAATACGGTGTCGAACGCGAAGGTGCTGCACGACAACGCGCCGATTCTGAAGGTGGCGTGCAATGCGTTCCCGTTGAGTGGGAGCAGCACGGGAGGGATTATCACCATCCCGGCTCCGACCAACGCAACGTGGCAGTTTCCGATTGCGTCAACGTTCAATGAGAGTTCCTGCCCATCGCAAACCGAGTTTGATTTTGCGGCACAGCTCTATATGGATGGCACGATCATTCCGCGGACCATCAGCAAACATAAGGGGCTGGCGCCGGGCAATGTGAACCAAAGCGCGCCGTTTTACTCCATGCAGCCGACGGCGGTGATCAACGGAGACGCGTACCCATTTTTCTACATGAGCAACAGCGGCTCGTTTAACTTGAGCCTGGAATCGATGATTCTGGTGTGCCCGCAGGTGTATCAGACGTGCGTTTATCAGGACGCGAATAACATCGGGAGCGGACCGGTGTCGATCCGCTACACCGACGTGTTTTTGAATGGCGGAAATGGATCGCTGCCGTATGTGGCTAAGGGCGGCTTCGGATTTTTCTGGGATCGCGGCGGATGGGGCGCGAACGCGCAGAACTTTGCGTCGCCACCGGCGGCGTTGTTCACGGTGAATTGCGGGCCGGGGCAGAGCAACCAGGCGCTGCCGGGAATTGTGTACACCGATAAAACCTATATTTTTGGCGGCTTGCTGCTGGATTCGTGCGGCTCCGGACTCTACCAGAACACCGGCCATTGGGAATTCCACGAAGTTCTGGCGGAGAGCGGCTTCGGTCCGGTGGTGCGCGCGAACCTGGGCGGAGGTGGATTGTACGGTGTGGATTTTCTGAATTTCACGAACGCGGACGCGGGCGGCGGACAAGCCACACCGATGTTCGATATGTCGAATGCCACGACGTACGGAATGCGATTTCCTGCACGCGAATTGCAACTCCTCCTACGAGCCTTTGCTGGAAACCTCCTCGGGAACGAACTACTACGGAATTGAAGTGGATGGGATGCCGTGCGCGATACTAGGCACGAATAACGGGTACATTCGGAACAGCCAATATTCGATCGACACCTACGCCAATTCGCAATTGGCGCTGAATGGCAGCAACGGGCGCATCTTCGTGCAAATGCCGATTCCGGCGGTGGCGCAAAGCGCCGTGGTGAGCTCCGGCGGGAACGTGCCGGTGGGCGCGCACTTGTATGGATTTACCGCGAGCGATTACGACGGGGGAGAAACAACGCAGGGCCCAACGATTTCGGCGAGCGCCACATCCGGAAATCAAACGATTACGATTACCGCACCGGCCACATTTCCACCAGGGGCGGCGGGATTGAACGTGTATCGCGATGGAGTGCTGCTGAGCTGCACGCGGCCGGCGATCACCACGCCCGGCGGAACGTTGGTCGATAACGTGCAATATCCGTGCGGAGTCTCGCAGCCCAACTACACGACGGCGGGGCAATCGGTGGTCGGGCAAAACGGGGTAAGCGCGCTGAAGTTGCGACTGGGCGCGGACACGTTGAGCAACGCCCCGCGCGGCGAACAGAACATCTTTTTACCTGGCGCACTGACATCGACATGGACCGGATCGACGTGGACGCTGGACCGGGCGATCACTGTGACCCGCGTGCAGGCGCAAGCGAAGACCGCTCCGGCAGGGTGCTCGACGAACGCAATTGTCCGTCTGACGGACGGCAGTAGTCCGGTGAACGTGACGATTGCCGCGGCCAGCAGCGATTCCGGGGCCATCACGCAGAATTACGCCGCGGGCGCATCGATCACGTTGAGCGTGCAAACGGCTGCGGCGGGATGCACCACGTCACCCGCGGACACCAACGTGACCGTGCAATACAAGATGCAGTAGTTCGCACGAATCGTCTTCAGCCGTCATAAGAATTTCCCAACACAAATCAAAGTAAACCGGAGGAGCTCATGCCCGTTTCCTCAGCAGTAGACACCGTTTCGCTTGTAAATATTTCGCGGCAGCACTGGCCGCCGCGGTACCGATCGTATTTCGGGTCGATCTGCGTGCGCACTCCCGAGGGGGATCAGCCGTACGCGATCACGCCGATTCGCGGTTGCCGGAGCGTGATGGATCTGGGCGACCGCCGCACGATGGAAGTAACGCTGACGGCGCGGGAAGTGGCGGAAGACCTGGCGCGGGAGATCAACGGCGACTCTGGCGAAGGAAGTTTTCACGGCGTGTTCGTGGCGGCGGGACCGGAGCCTACCGAAGCGGAACTGGCGGAAGCGCGGGCAAAGCTGGAAGCGTTTCATCGCCGGCTGGTTGAGGCCGCGGATCTGGAGTGGGAGCGTTCGCACAATCCGATGTTCATCACCGATCTGGAGCGGCGTGCGGCGCGGGAGCTGCGTTTGGAAAAAGATTGGTTGTACGAGGCGCGGCCAAACGCGGAATGCCCGGCATGCGGCGAAAAAATCAAACCGAACGTTGCGGTGTGCAAGACGTGCCGCGCAGTGTTGAACCGGGAAAAGGCGGCGCAGTTCGGGCTGGCGAGCGTCGATCCGAAAGCGGAGATCGAGCTGACGATGCCGGTGAACAAGTCGAAGCGGTAGGGCAGGGAACTGATTTCAGAACTGTGAGAGCTACGGATTGATGTCCACACTTGGTTCATCGGACGCGCCCATCGAAATTTTTGGCGGGCTGGTTACCGATCTATCTCCCGCCGATCTCCCGCACGGAGTGTCTCCGGATTGCCAGGACGTGATTTTTGGCACGGGCGGAGTCAGCACGCGGCCAGGGCTGCAAGCGCTGTTTGGGCCGCTGGCAGGAAATCCGAGCGTGAATTATCTGAAGACCTTTATTTTGCCGAACGGCACGCTGCGCACGCTGGCGCATGGATTCCAATGGCAACGTGTACAAGGAGCTGACGCCGGGCACGCTAACGCAGATCGCCTCAGGGCTGGCGCCGGCAGCGCTGGCGGTTAGCGCTACGCTGTTTGGCCGCGAATACCTGGCGATCAGCGACGGGATGACCGGCAACGATCTTCCGCGGCAGTACGACGACACGAATTTCGATCGGGTGAGCCAGAGCGGGCCGGGAGCCGGGCCGACAGTGGTCGACGAGACCGTGACCGTGAATATCGCCAGCAGTCCGAGCGGAGCGGCACAACCGCAGCGGTGGCGATTGCGGCCAGTCCGACGGGTGCGACGGAAAACGGATACCTGGTCACGATTACGACCAGCGCGGCGCACAATCTGGCCGCCGGACAAACGGTAACCATCGCGGGCGTCGGAGTTGCCGGATACAACGGAACGTTCGCGGTGATCGCGACGCCGAGTTCGACGCAATTCACGTACGTTGCGGGAATTTCGGGATTGGTGGCGTCGGGCGGCGGGACGGTCGCGTCGTCCACGGTGACGATTCAGACCATGGCGGTGCATGGATTTGTGGTGGGGCAACTGGTGCTGATCGCCGGAGTTGGAGTGGCCGGATATAACGGCACGTTTACGATCAGCTCGGTTCCCGACGGAGTGCACTTCACCTATACGGGTTCCACGGGAGGATTGGCGAATTCCGGCGGAGGAACGGCTTCGGCGGCGGGAAACATTGCGCAAGGGGTGCACCAGGTTTCGGTATTGTTTCAGACGCGCCAGGGATATTTGACGAAGCCGAGCCCCGCGACCAGTTGGACGGCGAGCGGTAACAAGCGCGCAGTCGTGACGAATATTCCGACGGGCCCGTCCAACATTGTGGCGCGCATTTTGTGCTTCACCAGCGCCGCGGGAGACAGCTTCTTCTATGTGGGCGCAGGCTCCACGCTCTTCAGCGGCAACATGATCGTAAGCGACAACACCACAACGTCGGTGGTGGTGGATTTTGCGGACGCGACGCTGCTGGCAGCCACCAACGTGGACAATCTGTTTCGGCTGGTCGAGTTGGGCGATTGCGCGGGCGTGATTGACTACAGCCAGCGCGTGTTCTGGTGGGGCGAGCGCGCGAAGATGGATAACTGGGCGAACCTGGGATTCGATGGCGGGTTCACCGGGCCGGCGCTGCCGCACTATCCGCTGGGATGGACTCCGGATGCGACTTACGCGGCGGGCGGCATCGACGAAGAGAATTTTGTGGTGTGGGGCGCGGCGTACTCGATCGTGGGCAATGGCGCGACGGCCACGCGCGGCTTGATCACGCAGACGGCGGTGGCGGATGCGCTGGGCGCGCCGCTGATCCAGGCGAACACGGCATATACGGTGCGAGCGCGTTGCGCGCGCAATGCAACGCTGGCGCAAGGAACGCTGCACATCCACCTGTACAGCGCGATCGGCAGCATCAACACTACGGGCTTGCAACTCAGCGCATCGCAGGTAACCACAAGCTACGTGGAATATTCCGCGCAACTGACCTCGGGGTTGAGCACAATTCCGAGCGACCTGGTGCTGCGCGTGTACGCCGACGGCACGCCCACATTGAACGGACAATTTTATGTGGACTGCATTGAGATCGCGCCGTCGGCGCAGCCGTGCAATTCGTCGCTGGTGCGTTGCAGCCGGGTGGAAGATCCGGAAAGCTTCGACGGTATCGACGGGCTGCTGAGCATTGCGGAAAACAACGGCCAAGCGATTCGCGCCGCGTTCAAGTTGCGCGAACGTTTGTACTTTGTGAAAGAACACTCGCTGCACGTCACGCAGGATGACGGCACCAACGAGCCGGCGCTGTGGTCGATCTCCGAGGTGTCTCGTGGAGTGGGGACGCCCTCAACGCACGGAGTGGGGATCGGCGAAGACTGGGTAGTGATCGCGCACCGCACCGGCTTGTATTTATTTTCGGGCGGAGAGCCGGTGAAGATTTCTCAGGAAATTCAGCCGACGTGGAACCAGATCAATTGGCAATACGGCCAGACGTTGTGGGTGACCGTGGACAACAAGGAGCGGCGGATTTATGTAGGCGCGCCGTTCGGCTCGGCGACCACGCCGAATCAGATTCTGATGCTGGATTATCACGATTTGAACTCTGCGGACGACATCTCCTCGCGGCCCCCGGTGAACATCACGTACACGGGGCGCAAGACGGCCACGGACAATTCGCGGAAGTGGGCGCGCTGGATGGTGGCGGCGAACAGTTGCGCGCTGCTGGAGCGGCCCAACGGCACGGCCGTCGCGGCGATGGGCGGAGGAGTGCCGGGAGTAGGCGGCGGAGGATCGACGGGCAAGGTGTATCAACTTTCGGACACGCAATATTCGGATGACGGAACAGCGATTGCCAGCTACTACACGACGCACTTTTTCCCGGAACGCGCGGTGGAGACGGCGCTGTCGCTGGGAGCGCACCGGAAGCTGTTCAGCTATTTGACGATGTTCGTGGAAGGTGCGGGGAATTTGGGTTTGTCCAGCGATGGTCGATTCGATGAGCGCCGCGCAGGCGCAGCAGACATTGCCGCTGAGTTCGCCGGGCCGCGAGGATCTGGAGCTGCCGATCAATGTGATCGGAGAGCGAGTGGCGTTTCAGGTGAGCACGAATCAAGCGGGTGCGTGGTTCAAGCTGCAGCGATTCACGCCGTCGATCCGGGTCGAACCGTGGTCGCCGGTGCGTGGGATGAATTGAGTTTCCAGGATTGCGATGCTGACCATTTCTCAATTGGCGCCGATCAAGACCAGCGATCCGTACTTGTACGAAACGCTGGTGAAGATTGTCGGTGCGGTGAACGCGGCGAGCACCCACGCGGGAGTCGATCCCGCGACACCATCACCGGCGCCGTCACCGATCGGATCGCTGAAGGTGCAAGCGGCCAACGGCTGGTTCGACCTGGCGATCACCGACAATTCGGCGTCAGCGCCCGGGCTGTTTTATTTTGCGGAGTCGGACGTGACGCCGGCGTTCAGCTCGCCGCGTGTCTATTTCCTGGGATCGTCGCGGAATTTGTACGTGCAGCTGGGCAATCAGGTGCTGTACTGGCGCGCGTATTCGCAGTACATCGGGTCGCAGGCATCCACGCCCGTAACCTTCGGTTCGCCAGCGACCGCAGTGACTGGCGGAGGCGCGTCCGGCCCCACGCCGCTACCGACGTCGGGCAGCGGGCATTTGGCCAACGGAGTGTTCCGCTCAGGCAACGGCTTCGGCACACCGACGGGCGCGCGGGTGCAGAAGCCCACAACGTTGTAGAACGCTAACTTCTCTTCCACAAATTTTATGCAGGTGCGCGAATACCAGGACGGCGATCTTGCGGAATTGCAGCGGATGCACGCGGCACAAAAGTTTCCGTACGAGTTTCCAGACCTGCGCAATCCGCTGTTTTTCACCAAGCTGGTGCTGGCCGAGGATGCGCCAGGGCAGGGAATTGCTGGCGCTGCCCTGCTGCGGTTGACGGCCGAAGCGTACTTGCTCCTCGATCCGGCAAAGGGATCGCCGCGCGAACGCTGGCGCTCGATTCTGCAATTGCACGAAGCCACGGAACGCGAAGCGTGGCGGCGCGGATTGCAGGATGTACACGCATGGCTGCCCCCGGCAATCGCCGGGAAATTCGGACGGCGGCTGGCGGCACTGGGCTGGCTTCGCGACGATGTCTGGACTCCTTACTGCAAGCCGCTTTCTCCACCACGCTAACTTCAGGAGGCCTTATGGGACGGGGCGCACAAGCCACCACACGAAATCTGACCGACCAGCAACTGAACCAGACCAACGCGTTGAATAACCAATTGCTGGGACAACAGCAGACGCTGGGAAGCCAGGCAACCGCGGGCTATCTGAACCAACTCAGCAATCCCGGCTATTCGGCCGCGGATAAGGCCGCGATCACCAACGCTTCGCAGGGCGCGCTTTCCGGCGCGTTCGATGCCCTGCAACAATCGGCGCAAAATCGCGTGGCGCGCACCGGCAATTCCGCGGGCTTCAGCGATCTGACCGACGAACTGGCGCGGGAACAGGGGCGGCAATCCGCTTCGGTGGCCGGGCAGAACCAGATCGACTTCAGCAACACGGCATACCAGCGGCAGATGTCCGCGCTGCAGGGACTTTCCGGACTATATGGGGTGGATACCGGCCTGCTCAGCCGCACGCTGGGCATTCCGTCGAGCCTGCTGGCCACACGAGCCAACGCTTCGCGCAACAATGGCGGGTTTTTCTCGACGCTGGGCAGCAGCCTGGGCGGGACGCTCGGCACCGCTGCCGGGCTGTTCCTGTAACGGGCGGTTGATGCGAAATCGCCATGCTCACCTCTCCGTGGACGTTCCTCGCGCTGTTCTTTTCCCTTGGCGCGCAACTGGTCGTGTTTCTGCGCTGGATTCATCGCCGCATGCGCGATGACGAGATCCAGCGCGTGTTCATCCGCGACCTGGCGCTGCATCATTTGCCGTGCATCTACCGGGCGCTGCACATCATGGCGGAGCAGCAGGGAATCAGCCTGGATACGCCGCCCATTGTGAACTACGTCGATCTACGCAACGGCCATCGCCGCTCCTGAATCCACTCCATGCCTCTTGATCCACAGCTCGTGCAACTGGCGCGGCAGGCCGCGCAACAGGAAGGCCTCGACGGCGCACTGGTCTGCGCGGTGGTGGAGCAGGAATCGAACTGGAATCCCTGGGCAATGCGCTATGAGCCGCTGTTCTTCGCGAAGTATGTCGCGCCGCTCTATACCAACCGAAAGATTTCGGCCACCGAAGCGTATGCGCGCGGAATGTCCTGGGGCTTGATGCAGGTCATGGGACAAACCGCACGGGAGTATGGGTTAAATTCCCTATTTTTGTCAGCGTTGTGCGATCCGGCGACCGGCCTGGCGGTGGGCTGCCGGGTGCTGCGCACGAAATTGGATGCCCACGCCGGGGATGTGCAACGCGGACTGCAAGCCTGGAACGGCGGGGGCAATCCCGACTACGCCAGCGAAGTGCAGGCACGGCTGGAGCGTTACACGTAGACGGATTTGTGAAGGGATACGAGGCGGCATGCCATCCCGCGTGTGGTGGGTTGTCAACGGGTTGCTGGTGATTGCGATGGTGGCGATTTGTGTGGTGTGGCAATCGGAGAAACGGGCGCAAGAGCAATTGTCGGCACAATTGCAGAGCACTCAGGGCCGATTGGATGCGTTAACGGCTGCGCAGAGCGCTCGCGACGCCGTGCTGAAGACCCAACTGGGGCAACTGAGTGTTCAAAAAACAGACGTGAAGACTCCACAGCAGATTTTGCAGGCGCTGCCGGATGTGCTGCCGCTGCCGGGGCCGATTGCGGCGGATTTGACGACGAACAAGGCCGCGGCGGGCGATCTGCGGTTGCCGGCGGCGTCCCTGCGGCCACTATACGACTACGCGCTGGATTGCCAGGCGTGCCAGGCGAAGCTAGCCAACGCGACGGCCGATCTACACGACGAGCAGCAGAAGTCCGCGGCCTGGAAGCAGGAGCGGGACGCGGCCTTGCGGGTAGCCAAGTCCGGAAGCGTGCTGCAGCGGGTCGTGCGGGCGGCGAAATGGTTTGCGATTGGAGCCGCGGCCGGCGGCGTAGCGGTCAAGGTAGCGCACCGCTGAGGGCGCAGTTCGTGCGGGCGCCAGGACTTGAGCACCGCTTTGAGCGATTTTCGATTGGATACGCGCAGGATTGCGCAGAAAGGAGCAACCCGTGCCGAACACCTATACGGTCACCGTAAGCGACCAGCACAGCAATAGCGTGCCGCAGCCCGGCATACCGGCCAGCAGCAAGCAGGAAGCCGTGCGCAACCGCTTTAACCATTCCGACGCTGACTGGTCGATCCTGACCGCCACCGATAACTGGACCATCACCGTCACCCAGCCGTAGCCAGGGAGCCCCGGGCGAAAAGGGCAGGGAACAGTTCCCTGTTCGATTCTGGACCTGGAGCCGCAGCGGTGGGTGAGCCAGCGCTGACGCGTGATGTGATCTGCCGCTTGAAAAGAAAATCCGTCACTAGGTTGCGGCGGGCGCGTTCGCGATTCGGACAGACCTGAGCGCTGCGCGAACGACGTTGCGTTTCAAAATGGGCCGACTGGCGCACCCCCCGCGCCAGTCGGATACTCGCTGCTTGTTAAGGGGCAGCCCGGCTGAGGGATGAGAGCAAAAAGCCAGAGAAAGCTCAAGAAAGAGCTTGACACTGGGTCCTATAAGATATATTATGTTAACTAAGAAAATATGGACGATTTACCGGCCCCTCCCGCCCCTCCACCCAGCCCCTTCCCCCTTTAGATAAGACCCCTCTCCCTGGCTAGCGAATTCCTCGTGCGGACGCCGCGCATCGCGTTGTAACTTCGTGAGCGGCGTTGCGTATCTTGGTAGCGCGGGAAATTGTTCGAAGCGAGATTCAAAAAACTTGGCAGGGAAATCGCGTTTGAGAGAAAACCGCTGATCCAAACAACTGCAGCGTGCGCGTCTGGGAGTGCCCCCTTATCCCAGAGCGTCTCTTTATTAAGGTACATGATCAAGTCGGGTGGGCTTTCCGCATTTGGCTACCTTAATAGGCCGACTGTCTGATTGCGACTTTGAGACGGTTTTCACCCGGGCAGCCGGGACCGCCGGGACCGGCGTTGGGGCCCGAAGTCATCAAATGTAGGGAAGTTCCCTGCTGCGCCAGCCAGCCTGACGGCTTGTGAGCTACTTCTTGGGCGACTTGCCAGCCAGTTGCGCCAGGTCGTAGTCGATATAGCTTTGGACCAGGTGCGGGTCGGCACCGACCAAGCGGCGTCCGTTGACGAAGACCGTGGGCGTGCTGTGGACCTCCAGGAGATTGCCGTTGGCGATGCTGGCATCCACTTCGCTCTTGGCCTGTTCGCTGCTGAGGCAGGCCTTGAAGGTGTCGGCGTTGAGGCCCGCCTGCGCGGCGTATTCCTGGACCTTGTCATAGACATCGCTGGCGGAGATCAGGTCCTGGCGGTCGTAGATGGAGTCGTACATCTTCCAGAAGGCCTTGGGATTCTGCTGGTAGGCGCAGCGACCGGCGAGAGCGGCGGTCATGGCCCAGGGATGGATGGTGGCCAGCGGGTAGTCTTTGAAGATCAGCTTGACCTGGGGATACTTGGGCAGCAATCCGCGCAGGACGTCGTGGAGATTGCGGCACACCGGGCACTCGAAATCGGAAAATTCAACGATGGTGATGGGCGCGTTGGGGTCTCCGAAGACAGGAGCGCCCTTGAGATCGATCTTGGAACGGGTCTCGGCAAGTTCGTCCTTGGTCAGATCGGCGACGTCGCCGCGGATCAGGTAGCGGCCGTCTTTAGACAGGTACATCTTAACGGTGTCCTTCCCTTCGGGAGCGATGACCTCGACGTTAAATTGTTGCAGGCCGGAGGTCCCCACCTCCTTGGGCGAACCAACCACAACCTTAATCTCCGGGCCGAGGGCGAAGTTATTGCGCAGATAGCGCTCGACGTCCTTCTGCATCTGGGTTTGCGGCGCGGCGGTGCTGGGAGGCGGGGCCGCAGCTTGCTGAGCGTAGGTGGTGGCCGCGGAAATGGCCAGCAAACTGGTCAGTGTGCATTTGATGATCGTGTTTTTCACGAGCTTCCTCTCTGCGTTACGGGATAAATCGCTGGGCAATCGGATACCATCGGCCAAATCCGAAGGCCCGCGAGGTAATCTTCAATCCGGGCGCCGCCTGTTTGCGTTTGTATTCGTTGCGATCGACGCGCAGGGCAATGTCGCGCACCAGTTTTTCGTCGAAGCCGAATTCCGCGGCGATGTCTTCGGGAGACTGCACATCCTCAATGTAGGCTTTCAGGATGCGATCGAGGACATCGTATTCCGGTAGGGAATCCGTGTCCTTCTGATTGGGGCGCAGCTCGGCGGAAGGTGCTTTCTCAATCGTGGAGCGGGGGATCAGTTCCCTTTCGCGATTGATGTAGCGGGCCAGCCGGTACACCATGGTTTTGGGCACGTCGGAGATGACCGCCAGGCCGCCGGCCATGTCGCCGTACAGCGTGCAATACCCTACCGCGTTTTCCGATTTGTTGCCGGTGCTGAGCACCATGGATCCGAACTTATTCGAAAGCGCCATCAGGTAGTTGCCGCGAATTCTGGCCTGGATGTTTTCTTCCGTGGCATCGGCGGGCCGGTTGCCGAAAGATGGCTGCAACGCGGCTTCGTAGGAATGGAAGACTTCGGTGATCGGAATCGTTTTGAACTCGATGCCCAGATTTTGGGCCAGCGTGCGCGCGTCGGTCTTGCTGCCTTCGGAGGAATACGGGCCGGGCATGGAGACGCCCAGAACATTTTCCTTGCCAAGGCTGCGACGGCGATGGAGGCCACCACGGCGGAATCGACGCCTCCGCTGAGGCCGACAATGGTCTTGGAGAAGCGGCATTTCCGGACGTAGTCGCGGGTGCCCAGGACCAGGGCATCGATGGGCGTAGGCAATTTCGTCGCGGGCTGCGCGTGGAGGTCGCCTTGCCCGGTGACGGTGTCGAAGAAACACCAGGTCTTCTTCGAAAGCTTTGGCCTGCGCGGCGATTTCCCCGCTGGGCGTGAGGGCCACACTGGCGCCATCGAAAATAAGCGAGTCGTTTCCGCCAACCTGGTTGACGTAAATGATCGGGACGCTGATGCTGCACCGCGATGGAGCGAAGCATTTTGTGGCGCAGAGCAGCGCTTGTCGATGGTGTAGGGCGAAGCGGAGATGATTGATCAGGATGCTGGTGCCCTGGGCGATCAGTTCGGTGACCGGGTCCCGCGGATATAGCGGATCGGCCCAGAAAGTTTTGTCGTTCCACACATCTTCGCAGATGGTGATGCCCAGCTGTTCGTGGCTGAGGCCGTAGACATAATGCTTGTCGCCCGGCTGGAAATAACGCGATTCGTCGAACACGTCGTAGGTGGGCAGCAGCATCTTGCTCTGCTCGAAGACCACGCGGCCTTCGTGGATCAGGGCGGCTTTATTGGCCAGCGACTTCCCTGCCCTGGGTATTTTCGGCGCGCCCGGCGTAGCCGACGATGGCGTCGAGCGGCATCTGCGCGGCGACCTGGCACAGCGTTTCGCAATTGCGTTCGATGAAGGCGGGGCGTTCGAGAAGATCGAGAGGGAGATAACCGCAGAGGCAGAGTTCCGAGAATACGACTAAATCGGCGCCACGTTGTTTGGCGCGTTCGGCGGCGTCCAGGATGCGCGCTGCGTTGCCTTCAAAATCGCCAACCGTTGGGTTAAATTGCGCGAGGGCTATGATCATGCCGGGTGCATATCCGTAGTTCCTGTTAGCTTACCATCCCTGTGTGGCTGCCGCTTTCGCCGCCGTCGCGAGCCGCGCATCCATCGTGCTCAGGCTCTGGCTCTGGCCACAAAAAAGGCCCCTGAATCGCTTCAGGAGCCCTTCGAATTCCCTGCCCTGCGGCCTGAACTTATACGCTGAATGAGCTGCCGCAGCCGCACGTGCTCTTCACGTTCGGGTTGTTGAACTTGAAGCCCGCGCCTTCGAGAGTTTCCACGTAATCGATCTCCACGCCCTCGAGGTACATGGAGCTCATCTGGTCGACAGCCACTTTCAGTCCGTCGAAATCGACGACTTCATCCGTATCGTTGGTCTTGTTTTCAAAAGCCATGTGGTACTGGAAACCCGAACAGCCTCCACCCACGACGGCGACGCGCAGGGCCACCGGCACGGGGCTCTGCATATTCATGATTTCCTTGACTTTCGAGGCTGCTACAGTGGTCAGGTTGATCATCGGTTGCTATCCCTCCGCTGCGAAGTAACCGCAGATTGTCTCACCACAAAATTATAGCACAGTGGGAAATGGGGTTTGCGTCGTGTGTCCTGAGGCACGGGCCCTGCTGAGCGTGCCCGCTGGGCCAGTCGCTTCTTAGACCGGCGCCGCTCCTAAATGTGCCCCGAGGAGGTTTTGGCAAGCTGGGTACTGCTATGAAGTTCGGGCGCTAACTTGTCCCGTTAGCTCGTTTACCAAGGACTACGCATTAAGACTATTGTTTTTGTTGACTGAGCTCGAACGTTAGGTAGATTTTTGCCTCCACCTCGACGGGTTCTCCACTGACCGTGGTGGGTCGGTATTTCCATTGTTGTACCGCTGCCACCGCTGCAGGTACGAGAACTGCGGGGCCAGCCCCTACATTCTGCACCGTCACCGTTCCATCCTTATGTACAACGACGTTGAGGGACACTATTCCCCGAATCCTGGCTTGGCGCGCGGCTTCTGGGTAAACCGGATTCACTTTGTCAATCAGTTTTGCTGCTACGACCGGTCCGGCTTTGACGGGCGAAAGTATTTTCACCTCGGCGACCGGAAAGACTTGCAAACGAAACTTGCCGTCCACAAAACAAAAGTACCCGATTGCCTGGCTTGCCGGACCCACAGAAGTGTCCGTCTTCTTCCAAATGGCTTTGAAGAGTTCCGTAGGATTGGCCAGCGTGTCATCTGACTTAACATTGTTGAACTTCTGATTGGAAGCATCATACTCGACGATCGAAATCTCGCCCTCCTGCTTCGCAAGTTCCACCCAAAGCAATTCAAACTGTTGCTCACTGATCTTCCGGGATTTGTCGTACGAAGCGGCCAATTCCTGACCCTTCTCTTGTCCATAGTTCCGAGTGAACCAGTTGGCGTAATCCGGTATCTCCATTTCGGTCACCTTCGACCATACCTTACCTTCGTCATTGTTCTTGGCGGCGGCCAGAATCTCGCTCAACTGCCTCTGTAGCGCCGCGGCTGTGTTCGGATAGGAATCTGTGGCGCCCACCTGGATTGTTTTGGGCGTAGTTTCTTGTCCCGCGGAAAGTAAGGTTGACAACAAGAAAGACGCAGCAATAACGACGATCGTCATCGACAAGCGTAGAAGGCTGGTTTTCATGCTTGTTATTTATCACGGAAATGTGGGCTATGTCCTGATAAGTCGGGTAACCGGACAAGTTAAATTATTGGTCTGCGAACGGCCACTTCGGGTCCGCGGCTACGGGCACCGCGCGGGCGTAGTACACTGGATTCATGAAACATACAGTCACTTTGTTGCCCGGGGAAGGCATTGGCCCGGAGGTTTCCGCCGCGACGCGGCACATTTTGTCGGCGGCGGGTGTCGAGATCGAATGGGAAGAGCTGGGGGCGCGGGCCGCAAACACCGACACCTCGACGGTGAAGGGCGACGTGCTGAATGAGGCGGCGATCGCGTCGGTGCGAAGGAACAAGGTCGCGCTGAAGGGGCCAATGGCGACTCAGGTGGCGGGCGGAGCGCGAAGCGTGAACGTGGCGCTGCGCAAGAGTCTGGATCTCTACGCAAATCTCCGGCCGGTAAAGAATGTGCCGGGAGTGAAATCGCACTTTGAAAATGTGGACCTGGTGATCGTGCGCGAGAATACCGAGGACTTGTATTCCGGGCTGGAGCACGAAGTGGTGCCCGGCGTGGTGGAAAGCCTGAAGATCATCACGGAGAAGGCTTCCACGCGGATTGCGCGGTTTGCGTTTGAATATGCGCGGACAATAAGCGGAAGAAGATTCACGCGATCCATAAAGCGAACATCATGAAGCTGGGTGATGGGTTGTTTCTGCACTCGGTGCGAGCGGTGGCCGAGCAGTACAAGGATATCGAGTACAAGGAACTGATTGTCGACAACGCCTGCATGCAGATCGTGATCGATCCGGGACAGTTTGACGTGCTGTTGCTGCCGAACTTGTATGGCGATATCGTCAGCGACCTGGCGGCGGGGCTGGTGGGCGGATTGGGCGTGGTGCCCAGCGGAAATATCGGAGAGAGCTGCGCGATTTTCGAGGCGGTGCACGGCACGGCGCCGGACATTGCGGGCAAAGGATTGGCGAATCCTACGGCGCTGCTGATGAGCGCGGTGCTGATGCTGCAGCATCTGGGCGAACGCGCTGCGGCGGAACGCATCGATAATGCGCTCGCGGCGGTGTACCGCGAAGGAAAGCACGTGACGCGCGACGTGGGCGGCAGCGCGTCAACGAATGAATTTGCAGACGCAGTGATCGCGGCGCTGCCGAGGAAGTAAGTGCGATTTCTCATAAACTGCGCTTAAATAGCGCCGATTTGTCATTCCTAATCCCTTCAGCAACCATCAGGACTTATTGACAGTGGCCAACGGAGCCGCTATAGTCGCGCAATTCCAAATCGCCTACTTCCCTTCTTGGTGAGACGAGGCAAGCTTAAAATCAGCGGTGTTGGACGGAGGCAGACTCCTGGCTATCGGAAGCGCAGGATTGGCGGCACACGTCAGCAGGCGAGCGAGCGCGACAACACCAGTTCGAACTTTTTTGAGCCAATATTTTTATTTGTTCATGTCGCTGGTGCTGACGGGCGTGGTGGTGGCGGGATTCAGCCGGACCGTGAATGCCAGCCTGATCCACGCGACGCCGCAAGACCCTGCTTTTGTGGATTCATGGAGCGGCGTTTTCGCCGTGGATGGTGTTCTTTATTGCGCAGTCGGCGCTGGTGCGGGTGCGAAATATTCGCGTGCATCGATCGCTAGGCTGGCTTGGCGCCGGGCTGGCGACAGTGATGGTGGTGTTGGGACTGGTTATCACCGTGGTGATGGGGCGCTTCGACACCGGCGTGCTGCACGAAAAAGATATAGACGCAGTTCCTGTCCATTCCGATTCGGACATGATCGCCTTTGGCGCGTGCATCGCGCTGGCCATTTATTGGAGGAAGAAACCGGAGTATCACCGGCGATTGGTGTTCATTGGAACGTGCGTGTTGATGGACGCGCCGCTGGGGAGATATCGACTACCTGCTGAATCACTTCTTGTTTTACTTCGTGATCTGGATGGGTTGATCGCGCTGGGGATGCTGCGCGACTGGATCGTGGATAGGTCGGGTACACAAAGTGTACTTGTATGCGCTGCCGCTGTTGATCGTTCTGCAGGGCTTCGCGACGTACACGTGGCGGATCAATCCGCCGTGGTGGCAAGCGATGACGCAAGCGATTATGAATACTGTAGGAGCGGCCTGGACGGCGGCAAATTCAGCCGAGCTTCGGCGAGAAATCCGTCAGACTCAAGATAGGTGGAATCGATCTTCTCGACCAGTTTGCCGTTCGCTTCGGTTTGCGCTTTGACGACTCTTCCATTCTGGATCATCCTGAAAGGCCTTCCAGTTGGCGGCGGCAGCTTCGCGGCTGGGATGCTGCAGAACATAGAAGAAAGTGCTGCTCTTGGCGGGTTCGTCGAGCGCGGTCCAGTAGGCGATGCTCTTGATGCCGTGGTTGGCAAAGATCTTCATGGTGTGATCGCGAAAGCGGGCGACCAGTTCGTGCAATTTACCGGGCGCGGTGTAATAGATGCGCAATTCGTATATCGCGGAGGATTCGGTGACGGCGCCAGACGGCTGCGTGTTCGCTGTGGCGACAATTCGCCGGCAGCGGCAGACGGTGTGGAGTTCATCGCTTCGGCGATCCCCGCAGGAGCGAGCACAGCGAAGGGCGTGGCGAGTAACAAGTCTCTTCGATTCATGCGGCGGATTGTAGCAAATTAACGGGCAAAGGAAGTAGGTGAAATCGTGTACTCGCCACGCGATGCTGAATTACGATGGACGCCGAATTTGAGAGGCGCGGCATGAAATCCGATTTTCTGCGATTCGATGGAACGATGCGAGCGCGACCCGGCGATCGCGGCGTGGATGAAAAGCAAATCGGGCGAACTGGGCGCGATGGCCAAGCAGTGGTTTGCGGTGATGCGCAACTGTGGCGACGAAGTGCGCGAAGTCTTGCATGACGGCTGCCCGGTGGCGTGTCTGGGAGACGCGCCGTTCGGGTACGTGAATGTGTTCAAGGCCCACGTCAACGTGGGATTTTTTCACGGCGCGGCGCTGGCGGATCCCGCGGGTTTGCTGGAAGGAAACGGGAAGTTCATGCGGCATGTGAAGCTGAGAGCCGGACAGCCAGTGAATGCAGACGCACTAAGCAGGCTGATCGAAGCGGCCTATGCGCATATCAAATCGCGAGTAGAAAACGGGTAACCGATGGCCTTGGGGCAGTATTGAACTTGTCCCGTTCAACTTGTTTCTGAAAGATCATCGAACGGACATTCGCAGGAAATCAGTTGGCCTCCACATTGCGGACATTCTTCCACGTCGCAATTTGGGACGTGAAACTCACCCTTCAGAACCGCACAATCGTGACAAGGCACCGTATCGGCATGCCAATCCGAATGTTCGTCACCGTATCGGATTCGCTGGATTATGCGACCATTCAACGTGTAATTCGGAATCTTCTGCGCCGCCTGAATCTTCTCAGGCCAGCCCTCAATCATCGGTACGCCGCGATAGACAACCCGCTTTGGATGGTCCATGATTCCTCGCCGCCTTTGTGCGGCGATTATATCCGGCCATTCCCGCGAAGTCAGCTAGAGCTGGAAGTAGGTGGTGTAGGGCTCGCCGGCGATGGCCGTGAAGGACAAGAATTTTTGCGAGCCGGAGCCAGTGGAGGCTTGCCAGGTAGTCGCGCCGCTTTTTGTCGCAGCGAGCAATTCGCTGCGTGTAATTCCCTTCCCGACCGGCTGAATACCGAATAAGACGAGCGGACCGCAGAGCAGCGCGACGGTGTTGGCGTGGCGCGGGTCGAGCGGTTCGAGACGCGTGCGCAAGGGCAGGTGCAGTTCGATGCGGTCGCCGTCGGACCAGCGGCGCGTGCGCGAAGCGAACGTTCCCGGAGAAACACGCTCAGAAACCGCGCGACCGTTGACAGAGAGGCTTGCCCCTTCGGCCCACGCGGGAATGCGAAATTGCAGCGCGAACTCTTTGGGCGCGGAAGCGTGCACGGTGAACGCAATTTCCGGCTCGTAAGGATAGTTGCCGGCCTGATCGAGTGAGAATCGCGCGCCGTCCTGCACCCAGTGCAGCGTTGAAGGGATATAGAGGTTCACATACACACTTTGCGCGCCGCGAAAATAAGCGCTGATGCGATAATCGGCGGCGATTTGCGGCATGGTGCCGGAGCAGCAGGGCCAAGTGGCGCTCTTATAGACTTTTGTGCCGTCGAAATTGCAATCGGCGTAATAAAAGGTGCGGCCGTCGGGCATCAAGGGCTTGGCGCCGAGGATGGTGTTGTACATGACGCGTTCCATGGAATCGCCATAGCGGGAATCGCGAGTGACGCGCAGCAGGTATCGCGTCAATTTGAAATGGGCATAGGAACCGCAGGGCGTCTCGAAGCTGGCGTGCGTGCTGGTAAGGCTTTTGTAGACGGCGTCGCTGTCTGGCGCGTGCAGCGTTTCGTCGGGACCCCAACCGCCGGTGGCAAAGCTCTGCGCGAGCAGAAAGTCGAAGCCGTGTTGCGCGGCCAGCAAATGTTTCTGGCTGCCGAGCGTCAGATAGGCCTGCATTGCGGAGCAGAGTGAATTGACGTGGCTGTAGGCGTGGCGGCCTTCGAAATTGCTGCGGCCTTCGGCGAGCGGGTTGTAGTAGAGATCGTCGAGATACTGCTGGCCGAGCGCCTTATAACGCGCACCGGCCCCGCGGTTGTAAGCGATCAGCAGATTTTCGGAAATGGTGTAGGACTCGTCCCAGGTGAAGGTTTCGTCGGTGCCGGGACGCCAACTGACGCCGTGCTCGATGGCGGTTTTCGGCAATTCGGGCAGGGCCACATCGGTGGTGTGTTCGAGGATGGCGAAGGCCTCGGGATCCTGCACGTAGGTGTGCGAATCGATCAGGCCGCAAACAAATTTGTCGTAGCAATAGGCGGGAAAGCGGTTGTTGCGGTAGAACTGCGGAGTGATGGTTTTGGCGTACAGGCGATTCAGGCGCAGCACCTTTTCGCGAGTGGCGGGATCGCCGGTGATGGCGTAGTCGCGCGCGAGCGCGGAAATCCATTGGCCAAAGGTGCAGCCCGGCGCGAAGCCGGTATCGCCGCCTTTGTAGTGCGGATCGTACAGATTCCAGCCGCCCAGTTCTTCGCCGGGCGCGGGCTGTCCGGACATGGCGCGCAGCGGCTTGAGCATGCTGTCGTCGGAGAGGCCCATGAGCACGTCGTGGGTGTCCTGCAGTTGGCGCTCGTGAAGCGGTGAGTGCAGCGCAGACGTCGGCGTAGGTGAATTCAGTGAGCGGCGCTTGCGTGAGATCAGCAAGCAGGCTCGGCCAACGCGTACCGGCTAGCGCAGCAACGGATGCACTCTGCAAAAACTCCCGACGAGTTGGTTTGCCCATACGCTTCGATCCCTCCCGCAAGGCCTTCCCTAGTTTCGCATCAGTTGGCGCGGCGGGTAAAACGAACGTTGCGGATGCGGCTGTTGCTGACGAGAAAACCGTTCACCTGGTGTTCCTGCGGGCGATTGCGAGCGCTAGTCGTTGGAGGGCAAGTCGCCGGGCTTGATCGACATGCGGTGGCCGGTCTTTTGGCTGAAGATGACGTACTCGCAAGGCGATTCCTTGATCAGCTCGCGAACGCGCCGCCGCGCGGCTTCCAGTTCGTGAGCGGCCTCGATCCACACTACCCGGCCGGGTCCTTCCACTTTGAAGATATCCAGAGGAGCAATCATGGCCTGAACCTGTGTTTACCCATTTGTATTTTAGCGAACGAGGTTTAACAGTTTAAAATCAATGCCGAGTAACGGGCAAGAGACACCTGTTCGCAGTGGCGGCATTTCTTTAACTTTTCCCGTTCGGATCTATTTCAATCAAAGCGACGAAGCCCCGAGATTTCCCGCGGCTTCCTGGCGGCCACGGGCGCACCACCTTATCGCAGCAGGAGGGTAGGCGCGTCGGTAGGCTAGCCTACAAAGCCTTGTTTTCCGGTACCAACCCGAGTTCCAAGTAGAATTTCGTCATCACGGAGTAACACTCGCAGGACTGGGCTTCCAGGAGGCTCCGATCCAGAAGGTCGATGATGCCTCGGACATTGGCCAGGATGCCGGCGCGCTGGAACTCCGCCAAGGTGAGGGTGATGGTGGGGCGATCGGTGCCGACAAGTTTGGCCAGGAATTCGTGGGTGATGTGGAAGGAGTGGGATTCCAAGCGGTCCAGGGTGAGCAGCAGCCAGCGCGCCAGGCGTTGTTTCGAGCTATGCAGGCGGTGGCAAGCGGCGTTGCGCGCGAACTGGATGGATTCAATACCGAGGCGTCGAGACAGTATGCGGTTCAATTGAGGAACTGAGGGCAGGAGCTCCTGTAACTTGGCAGTGTGCAGGCGGAAGGCAGCGCCGGGAACCAGGACGACCAGGCTGTGCATCAACGTTTCCAGTCCCACGGCCAACTGGGTGCCCGCCATTTGCTCGCGTCCGGCGATGCCGACTTCCACGCTACGTCCGTCGGCCATTTCCACGACTTTGGCAACGATGCCGTCATTCACGAAATAGACGGCATGCAGTGGTTGAAATTCGTGCTCAAGAACCGTTTCCACCTGCAAGGGAATGAATTCCAGATGCGGGCGCAAGAGTTCGAATTCGTTGCCGGGTATTTGCTGCAGGACGGTGTTGCGTATGGGAATGCCCGCGGCGAAGCGGGGATTAAGAAGCATTCGGCGAAGATTCACTAAACTTTGATGTGTGTCAAGCCATATCGGTGGCGAAGAGCGATTGTGTATTTCGCACATCGAGCCGCTGTAGGCAATTACGCGTTGATTATCATGTTTTCCGCGACTCTATACAGTTCCCTTCGAGGTTAGAACAAAAAAAAGGGCGGCTCCCATACGAGCCGCCCTTCGTTTTAATGCGTAACGCTGAACTTACTGCGCCACTTTGATGGCGGGAGGCTTCCAACTGCCGTCGAGAATCGAAGGCGGCGTTTCCTTGGGCCAATAGAGACGAAGCATCGGAATGAATTTGGCCTTCGGAGTGGGGAGCCAGTTGGCTTCCTTGGCTTTGCCGGGAGAGTCCGCCTGCAAGTAGAAGATCGACGGAACCGTCGGCGTTGGGTACGAACTTGCTGCGCGAGCTGACCGTGTAGCGGTTCAGAGGATTGGGTACGAAGAAGAAATGCGCGTCGTACATCGTGAGTGACCAGAAGCCATCGACCGGGGGCATTTGTCCCTTGTCGATGTGCATGACGTAGTTCTTCGTGCCGTCATACTCCTTGCCGTCGGAATCTTTTTCCGAGGTGGGATAGATGGCGTCCTTGGGGCGATTGGCGCCCAGGCCGATGGCGGTGACGAGCGCGCGCTGGAGATAATCGGTGCCGTACTGGCCGATGTCCTTGGTAAGCACCACCCAGCCATTGACGGGCTCCGCGGCCTTCTTGAAATATTCCATGATTCTCAATTGCGCCAACTTCGGAACGGTCTTGATGGCTTCCTTGTCGAACGCACCGAGTTTGCTGGGGTCGAAGTCCTGTCCGGGAACCAAGCCGATCTTGGCCATGGTAGCGACCATAGGAGCGTCGGCCGCGGTCGGAGGATTGGTCTTCATCAGCTTGGCAAGGTAGTTGAAGTAGTCGTTCACCTCGAGGTGATCCACCTGATCGCGCACGGCGGTCTTCATGTCGAGGTTGTTGTCCACTTCACCGGGCAGCGGAGTGTACGGCTTGCCGTAGGAGCTGAGCGGCACGAGGGAGAACTTGTCCTGGAGGGCGTGCACCTTGGCGTAATCGTCGGGCGTGCCGGTGCAGTAAATGCGGCCCAGAATCCAGACAATTCCGGTGGGCGACTTGTATTCGGTGACTCCCGCGGGCAAAGTGCCGGACCAGCCCGGGCCAGTGATGGCGTACTTCTGGGCCTTGCCGCCGGTGGTGCGCTTGCCGGGAACCTGGAACACATCGGTCCAGCCGTCGAGCATGGGCATCAGGTAGTAGCGATCGCCCATGTCCGGGATGCTGAAGACCCACGGCTCCTTGGAAACATCGATAAATGCAGTGGTGTAGAGCGTGTCGGCGTTGGGTGCGGTTACGGCGTGATCGTCAACGGCGGGGTAGGTGCGCAGCTTGATGATTTGCCCCATGGGACCGCGATTGCCCTGCACAGTCGAATAATTGGTGATGAATTTGCGCGTCATATCCATGGTTACCAGAGGGTAGCCATAAATGTAGGCGTCAACCGCGTCGTTGACGGCTTGCTCGACACCGGGCTGGCTGGCCGTCTTGGTTTCCGGCTGCGAGCAGCCGATCAAGGCCACAAACATCAAACACGAAATGATCAGACCTGTAGACTTCCTGTTCATGCGCTGCTCCGTCCTTTTTGGTGAAGGTTGACCTTCGGTGAAGCTGCGGGAAGTCTATCAGAACTTACTCACCTATAGAAGGATTGGGAGCGTGGCGCCCGGACCTAGGGGCAAGAATCGGTTGTCGGTTGCGCGGGGGTCGGACGTCGAGGCTGCGGATTTTGTGTTGGCCGCCGCGCGGCGGAATGTTTTAATCGCGGGATGGCCCTGAGCGACGACCTGCTATTCGCTTTCGAAGTTCACTCTCCGGAAAAAATCCGGGCGGCGCTTGCCGCTGGCGCAGATCCCAACGCGCCGATTGGCGGCAAGGCTCCCATCCTGATTCTGGTCGAGATGTATTTGCGGTCCGCGCGTTTTGCGGATTGCTTGAAGGTACTGCTGGAGGCGGGCGCTTCGCTGCACGATCCGCTGCTGGAGTGCCTGCTGCTGGACGATTCCGAGAGGCTGGAGCGGCTGTTGCAGGAGTCGCCAGAGGATTTGCAGCGGCGGTTTTCGCTGGCGTGCACCTACACTTCGCTGCAGGATGCGACGGCTCTGCACATTTGCGCCGAATACAATTCGGTGCGATGCGCCCGGGTTCTGCTGCAACGCGGGCATGGATGTGAACGCGAAGGCGGGAATGGACTCAGATGGGATCGGCGGCCAGACTGCGCTGTTCCATTGCGTGAACAGCAACCAGAACCATGGCCGGCCAATGATGGAATTGCTGGTAGAGGCCGGGGCTGATCTGGATTTGCGGTTGAAGGGCTTGGTGTGGGGAGCGGGATTTGAGTGGGAGACGGTGGTGTTCGACGTCACGCCGATCTCGTACGCGCAATGCGGCCTCTATTTCCAATTTCATCGGCCGGAAGCGCAGGTGTACAGCAACATCGCGTATCTCTATGGCAAGCGTTATTCCGCAGAGCCACCCATTCGCAACGTCCCGAATAAATATCTACAGGACAAGCGCGTCTTCCCTCCGCGGACATAACAAGAGGCTGACGTATCGATTCGGAGCGCACCGAGTGGCATTCCGACGCTTGACCTGCCCTTACGGCCAGCTAATCAGCAAGATATCAAAACACCATTCTGAAACGTGTTACCCAAAATGGCACGATATTCTTGTGGCAAGGAGGTTCGTGATGAGAATCCAGCCCTGGTCATTGGCGGTGGTCTTCACGGTTATAGCCCCGGTTTGCACTTTTTCGCAGGATCAGATGCTTACCAATTGCCGCACGCAGGAAGCGGCAGGAAATTTTGTTGGACCCGACGAAACGATTGCGGACGGAATGGTCTGCAAGGTCGTGAAGCCGACACCAGGCACCCAACAGTTGGTAGCTCACCGGATCGCCCCCGCTCGCTAGCGAGGGTACATCAACCGCACTATCGACGCGCATCGCGGATATGACTAATGATCGTGTGATCGAGATGTCGAAAACTCGGGTTGGACGACGACATCATTATCGCGAAGATTAAAAACGAAATGTGCCTTCCATCTGGATGATGCAGACCTTGTCAGTCTGAAGAAGGCTGGATGTCTCCGCCGAAGGTGATCGCAGCCATGCTGGATGCAGGAAGGCATGCCGCTCCCCCAACGGTAGAAGCTAAGAACCGAACTGCAGTTCAGCCGGATCACCAAGGTCAGAGCAGGTCGACAAGCGATTTACCGTCCGATCCCGGAATGTATGTGGCTTCCTCCGCCGGTTTCACGAAAATTCTGGGTCAAATTTTGGATTTTAAACGTAGCGGCAGCCTTCTGGTCTCGGACTTAACTTTTCATGTGAAAACCGCCAAGATTAATGAGCAACTGCTCGGTGCCCACGCTCAGACCGTAACCGGCACAATGCCGAATTCTATTTTGTCCCCCCGAGGCAAGAGTTGGACAATGGAATAAATGCCGGCGATTTGGTCCTGGTTCATCTCGAGGAAAAGAAAGAACGCCGTCAATTCGAGATCGGAGCGGCTGGGGCGTGGCGGGCCAGCTGTGGGATTGGAATTACCCATCAGATTCAGTTGGTGCGATCGGAAGTCAGACCAGGCGTTTACAAAATCGCCCCCGCCGGGGACCTCCCTAGAGGGGAATATGGTTTCTTCCTTCAACGAGGCGAAGCAATGGCGCCCTATATCTACGACTTTTCAGTGCAGTAGCATTTTCTGAGCGTCCGAACATGAGTGCTCGCCAAGCAGCGCGGCACACTTATCGATCCGCCCACACCTTTGCTTAATGGCTTTCTCAGGTGAATCCGCGATTCCATGTAAATGGCCCTGTCTATTCAGGAATGGAGGGCGCGTTCCATGTTGCGGAGCATGTCGAATAGTGCGTTGTCCATTTCCAGATGCGGCTGGGAGCGTGTGTTGCACACCGCGGCGGAGCAGGAAGCGTCTGGGTTACGAATCATCAGAGCGGTGGAACCGGGCAGGCTGCCACTGTGCCACCAACTGCCATTTGCCGCGACCATGCAACCGCGCGCGTAACGGGCATCGCCCTGCGGATAGGCCGGGGCCGGAGTGGTCATCAGCGCGACGGTTTCGGGCTTCAGTAGCGAAGGGATACCGGGAGCGCCGCCGACGTGATCGAGAAACTGAACAAGTTCGGTGGAGGAGGCGATCCAGCCGGCGGTGGAGTCCATGCGATTGATATTGATTTTGTAGGGGTCTTCGCCATATTCGCCAATGTAGACGGCCTCGTCGGAGACGCGTTGCCGTTCGCTGTTGTGGGCAATCTGCATGGTGGTGATCCCGCAAGGAGCAAGGATCGTTGACTGAACGTAGGCTTCATAGGTCTGACCGGTGAGTTGTTCGATAACGCGGCCGAGCACGCAATATCCGAAATTGGAATAGGCCCAGTTGGTGCCGGGAGAATTGGTCAACGGGAGATTATCGATGGTGTTGGTGATGAGCTTGGCCTGGTCCCAGCCGTTGTTGTGCAACATGGGATCGGTCTCGTCGGCAGGCCATCCGCCCGCGGTGTGGGTGAGCAGGTGATCGACGGTGACATCGGCGACGTACGGTTTGTAGGGCGGCTTGCCATACTTCCCTTCCAGGATTCCGGAAGAACCGAAAACGTGATCGGTGAGATGGAGTTTGCCGGCTTCCAGCAGCGAGAAGATGGTGACCGCGGTGATGGTCTTGGAAAGATCGGCAATGCGAAACAAAGTTCCCTGCTGCGCTTGCATCAGGTGCTGGCGATCGGCCATACCGCCGGCGTGATCAAACGCAAAGCGCCCGTTTCGGGTGAGGGCGATGGACATGGCGGGAACGCGGAAGCGCCGGTTGAATGGTTCGATAAAGCGAGCCATGCCGCCGGGCTGACCTTGGGCGGCAGAGGAACGAGCAAACGCGCTTGAAGGAGGCACTCCGGCCACCGCGGAACAGGCCGCGGCTTTGGCGAGATTGGCTAGCAAGGTTCTACGCGAGTACGAGCGCTGTGGCATACGAAAATACTCCCTGGATTTCGGATCGGCTATTCCTGGCGTTGCCCCTGGAACGTGCCATTGCCGCCGCGATCGTGAAAGTTGCCGTTGTAGGTGTTGCCCTGGATGACGCCGTCAACATTCGGACCGTCGACTCGACCGCGAAACACGAGGACATTGCGGGTCTTGGTACGCACGACGAGATGATGTTCGTTGATGGTGCCTTCCACACCGCCGGACTGGTTGGGGCCTTTGAAATGGCCCTTGATGGTGGTGCCATCCTGCTGCAGGTCCAGATATTTGGAGGAAGTTGAGCCGTTGGGATCGTTGCAGTAGAGAATCCATTTGCCGGCGACGTTGACGGGAGGCGCCTCAGACGGGGGTTGCTGCGAGCGGGTGGCGCGGAAAAGGGTCGGCGCCAGGAACAGGAAGAAGCAAACAGAAGGCCAATTTTTTCATCTTGCCCTCACAGTTTTTCAGACAATTCGCACCGCATGGTAACCGCGCTGGATGGAGTTTTACCAGAGAATTGTTTGCATTGGCCGGTCCGAAGCGGTTCCTATCCAGAGTACAGGTTAAACCTGAGGATGCGGTAGGGCGCGACAACGGAAGATCAGCCGCACTACGTACACGACATACCAGACGGCGAGCATATCCAGGATCAGACCCACGCCGGCCACAAAGCGAAATATGAGATTGACTGTGGCCCAGTCGCCAATGACGTTGCGGTCTTGCGGGTTTGCGGGTCGCTGATTTGAGTGCAGGCCGTGGCCAGAAATCATGCGCGAAGCGCGGGATTCGGCCTGCATAATCCGGCTGGTGCGCGGCGATGGTTGAGATCGGTGTGCTACGATCATCGACAATGTGCGAAACGAGCTAGAGAACACCACTCCCCAAACAAACAAGGCAACCGCTGAGCCAGCCTGGTCAAAACGGGACCGGCTGATGTTTTGGTGCGCTGCGCTGGCCGTTGGTCTGCTGCAGACCTGGGCGCATCGCAACGACATGACGCCGGACGGGATTTCGTACATTGAAATCGCGTGGGCAGCAGCGCGCGGCGGCTTGAGTCATCTGGTGAATGGGTATTGGAGCCCGCTGTATCCGTTTCTGTTGAGTCTGGAATTTCGGCTTTTCCGCCTTCGCCTGCCGTCGAATTTGCGGCGGTGCATTTGTTCAATTTCCTGGTGTTTGTTGCGATGATTGCGTGCTTTCAGTTCTTGCTGGAGAATTGGCCCTGACGCGGCGTGCAGGGCGTCGCCCGAAAGAGCAATCTATCGGCAATTCCGATCGGGCATTTCGGATTTGGGGTTGTGTGTTGTTCGTGTGGTCCATGCAATTCTGGTTGGGACCGTCGTGGGTGACGCCGGATTTGTGCGTGGCGGCTCTCGTGTATTGGGCCACGGCGCTTTTGTTGCGAATCCGGCGCGGCCAAAATTCCTGGACGGCATTCCTGTTGCTGGGCGCGTTGCTGGGGATCGCTTACCTTGCAAAGCTGGCGCTCTTTTCGTGGCGCCGGTTTTTTGATCAGCGCCATGGTGTTGAGCCGAAGTTCCGGGTTGACGTGGCGGGCCGCGGCAACGCGAACGCTGGCGGCTGCGGGGATATTTGCTTTATTCGCGCTGCCGTATGCACACGCGCTTTCCACGGACAAAGGGCCGCCTTACGATCGGGGATGCCGGGCGCATCAACTACGCGGAGTATGTCGGCCGCGCAACGCTGTGGGTGCACTGGCAAGGAGAGCCGCCGGGCAGCGGAACTCCCGCGCATCCGACACGAAAAATCTACCAGCAGCCCGCGGTGTTTGAGTTTGCTGCGCCGGTGGCTGGCAGCTACCCGCCGTGGTACGACCCATCGTATTGGTACGAAGGAATACGGCCGCGATTTTCGCTGCGGGGGCAAGCAGCGGCGATCGGGCGATGCGCCAGCGCGTACCTGCGATTCGTCTCGAAAAGCGGCGCGCTGTGGGTGTGGCTGGCGGCATTTTTGTTTTTGTGGAAGAACACGTTTCGCTGGAGTCGGCTGGCGCCGCGCACTTGGTGGGCGCTACTGCCGTCGTTTGCGGCGCTGGCGATGTATGGATTGGTACACGTGGAAGTGCGCTACGTAGCGCCGTGGGCGCTGGTGCTGTTACTGGGCGTAATGGCGAACCTGCGATTTGCAGATTCCGTTGATTCGGCAAAATCCAAGCGACTGCAACTGTTGATTGCCGCGGCTCCGGTGCTGGCGATTGCGTGGGCTGCGGCGGGCGATGTGCGAACGCTGGTGCGCAACGCGCCCGACGAGCAGTGGGCGGTGGCGCAGGAACTTCACGAACTGGGAATTACGCCGAAGGGAAACGTTGCAGCATTCGGCCTGGAGCGCAGCGCGGCGTGGGCGCATTTAGCGAAGGTGCGCATCATCGCGGAGATTCCAGACAAGGAACTGCCCGAGTTTGTTGGCGCTACTGCAGAACGTAAGCGGGAAATCTACGCGCTACTGAAAAGCTACGGCGTGGAATCAGTCGTTACCGGGAACGCAGCGGTCGCAAGTTCGGGAGAAGGCTGGCAAGCGATCCCGGGCACGCACTATTTTGTGCGAACCGAGCAGCAGGAAGCGGGTCAGCTTCGGGATGGCGCGACCAGGTAGCGATCCATCCATTCCAGAATGAGTTTGCGCATGGCGGGCAGCTCCTGGTGGGCGCAATCGAAGAGTTCGATATGGAGATCTGCCTCGGCGCCGTATTTGCGGTAGAGGGGCAGCAAATCGTCGCGGACCTTTTCGACGCCGGCGGGCGGAGTGAGCGGATCCAGCTTCCCATTCACGCTGAGGTGGGGCCGGGGAACGATCAGTTCATTGATCTGCGCGGTTTGAAAATACTTCAGCAGCGAAGGAACGTAATAAAAAATGCTGTGCAGCTGCAAGCCATGGGTGAGGATCAGTTCCTGGAAATCGGTGAGGCAGCAGACATCCATGCAGAGCTTGACGCGCGGGTCGAGCGCGGCGAGCCACCAGGCTTTGGTGGCGCCCATGGACATCCCGAGCGCGCCAAGCCGGTGCGTATCGACTTCGGGGCGGGAAGCGAGATAGTCCATCGCGCGGAATTCATCGAACATCATCATCCCGTAGAGGACTTGCCCGTTCCAGAGCATCAACTTGAAGGTATTTTCTTCGCCCTGATGGCCGTTGGGGTCGTGCTTACGCTCGCCGAAGCACCAGCTATCGATGGCCAACGTGACGATGCCCTTCTCTGCGCACACCGGCGCATAGGGCGGCGCGACCTCGACGCCTTTCAGGAGCATCTCTTTGCCCAGGTCGTACATCCCGCCGTGCCAGTGGATGTACAGCAATCCCGGCGCCGGCGTTTGTCGTTTGTGCGGAATGAGAAGCAGCGCGGGCACCGGTTCGACACCGTTCAAATCGAGGACGATGCGCTCCAGCGTGTAGCCGTCGTGCTCTTCCCTGCTGACGACTTGTGGCGCGCCGGGTTGGTGATCCCAAGGCAAATCGCCCAAAAGTCCCCACAACTGTTTGCGCCGATTGTTCTGCAAAGCCGCAAATGAGTCGGAGCCCGATTGCAGCGAAATGAGCTCATGGAACGCGCCGGAAGTGGGAACCGCCGCCGAAACTGTGGCAGCAACGGAAGCGGCGTGAAGGAATTCGCGGCGTGTGGAAAACGACTTGGCTGGGCTCATGGCAAGACTCCATTCGGGATCGTTGGAGCGAAGGACTAGGCCAATTGTAGACCCGGAAGCCGCCCAGGGATGCGACGCAACGAGGCACGTCGATAGAGAAACTAGCGAGTTTCGTCAGAACCCGCGAAGTCGATGCGCTGAAAAATAAAATAACAGGAATGCACGCCGGGCTGGCCTTTGAAGAATTTGGTGCCGTCGGAAAAGTGGACGAGGGCGTAGTTCACCGATCGCAGCGACCGGATCATGGGAAGCGCGTCCCGCGTATTCAGGAATTCATCGGCGAAGATCAGGTAGGGTGGGCCATTCAGGGCTTGCGAAGCCATCAGAGTGTTAACGCGCTTTTCGAAGCCAATGGAAAAATGATAGTAAGCGGGCGCCGAGGGCGGGCCGTAGTTGACGAAGATGTTGTGGTCGAAATAAGGCTGAACGGCAACCGACCAGAAAAGGTATCCACCGAGACCGCGCTCGTCGGCGTGGATGAGCTTGAGGTACTGCGCGGCATCTTTAGCGCCGGAATAGGGGCCAGTCCAATCACCTCGGACAGCCCTGTACGACCACGAGCAGTGCCACGCGAAGGTCAGTAGCAGGGCGGCATACATGACCGTGTGGCAGAGCTTGGGAAACTGAGGGAGCGCGGAGAGTTCGACCTTGTCCGGCCAAGCGGCCCACAAAAATACGACAAAGGCGATGGTGATGAGGCCCTGATGATGGGCGTAGCCGCGGACAAATCCATATTCAAGCGAAGTGCCGCCAACGGTGGCCAGCAGAAGCAGCAGCGCGTGGCGCTGGAAGGCCCAGACGCTGGCGAGGAGCAGTAAGGCGATCGCCGCGATCGCGGTGTCAGCAAATGCGCCCGAAAGCCCTTCGAAGACCAATTGAAGATGGCGAGAGAAGGAAGATTGGACCGCCTGGGCCATCAGCGAGGAATCCGATTTGGGAAATAGCACAAGAATCGCGAAGAAGACCGAGCTTGCGACGATGCTGGCTGCACCGAAGAAGCGGCGGCGGTCGACGCGAGAGAGCGTGCCCCAGCGCAGAATCAGTTGCAGCGCGTAGAACGATGCGAACGCGACGCCGATGACGGCCGCGTAGGTGCTGTCTTGAATCAGGATGGCGATGGCGACCGCGAAAGCGTAGATGCGCGGCAAACCCCGTCGGTAAAAATGCGCGGCGAGGAATCCGAGAAATGGCATCAAGACATAAGGGCGGGCGATAACCGCATATTGATACAGGAAAAAGAAAGATGCCGCGATCACGTACCGCAACGGCCGGGGAAACGGCGCCAGAAACACCAGGACGGCGAGGCCGGCGATGGCGCACACTCCTCCAATGAAAACGAAATAGGCATACGGCATGTGGAAAAGGTGCTGGGGCACCCAGACGACGGAGTACCACAGAGGTAGATGGCCGTCGTAGCGCAGTTGGCTGAATAGCAATTTGAAGTAGGGGATGTCGCGGACTTCCAGCCAGGTTTCGGCTTCATCGGCCCAAGGCTCGTGGCGGGCCACGGTCAGCAGGACGATCGCAGATAAGGAGACGAAGACGCGGCGTCCAGCAATCTGGCATAAAGCAACTGCAGATTTTTCGAGACAGACTGATCCTCGACCATTCCAAACACCTCGCGAAGAATAGCAAAGCAAGGACGCACTCAGGCAGCAGATGCAGGCCTGAGTAATAGCTGAGCACGGGCGGCAAAGAAGCTCAGTGATTCAAATCACGGTATTGCCTTCATGCCGGAGGGGCTTGGAGGCTGGGTGCAAAACAGCGGCACGGAAGCCCTAGTGCCTTGCAGTCTGGAAGTGCCGAGTCATTGGATTGCGGCTCGCATTCGGTTCAATTGCAGGTTGCACTTCAGGAAAAAGAATTCACAACCACTTTGCTGAGGACGCTTCCCTTCTCAAAGAAAAGGAAGGCGTCCTGGGCTTGACGGAAGGGGAATACTTTACCGACAACCACCCGAAGATGGCCTTCGGTAACTTGCGCCAAGAGAGTCTCCAGATCGGGAGTTTTAACTTGCGCGGTGAGCATCAGATGCTTTTGACGACGGAACAGATTGGCAATCATGCTGCTGATGAATTTGGGGATGGTTGGCGATGGTTCGACAAAGCGACCGTTTTCGGCGAGGAACGGGCGGGCCAACTGGAAGGGAAAATGGCCGGAGAAATTCAGGGCAAGGTCAAATGTTCCCGACGGGGCGCCGCCGCGCTGGTAATCAACGCATTCGTGCGCTCCCAACTCGCGCGACAAACCAACTCCGGAGGTTCCGCTAACGGTGGTCACCCTGGCACCCATGAGCCGCGCCAGTTGCACGGCTAATGAGCCCAATCCACCGGAACTTCCGTGCACGAGGACCCTCTGACCGGATTGCACCCGGCCCAGGTTGCGCAACGAGAGCAATGCGGCAACACCAGCCAAAGGCAGAGCGGCGGCCTCCTCCCACGGCAAGGATGCCGGTTTGCGAGCAATGGCGTCGCGAGGCACGGCTACGTACTCCGCCAGGGCGCGGCCTTTAAACGGATCCGTTGCTCCCAGAACCTCATCTCCGGGTTTCAGGTCGGAGACCTGGTCGCCCACGGCGGAGATAACGCCGGAGAAATCGACACCCGGAATTTTTGGGAATTTCTTATTGACGAACGGACTCATCTCTCCGCGGCGGGAGCGGGAATCAATGACGTTCAAGGAAGCGGCTCGAACCTGGACAACCACCCCACGAGGCTGTGGCTGCGGGGCTTCGATATCACCGGTGCGCAAGACATCGACGGAGCCGAATTGATTGTAAAGGATGGCCTTCATGGTCCCTCCGCGGAACGATGGACGATCTGCGGTGACTTCACGGAAGCCTATGCGCAGTGGTTTCTGCACGACGTGAAGTCGTTCAGGAGCCGGGCGCTGCCACCGGCCAGCGTCCGATGCCGCGCGTGCCGCACCGAGGGCAGGACTGGCGATGTTCCGTGCAGCAATAATGACCGGCTGCTGACATCACTGCAACTAACAGGTGTGATATAGACTATTCATAGGATGAATAGATGACGAGAGTGACGCGACGGCAAGACCTGGACCTGAACCTTTTGCGGGTGCTGGATCAACTATTGAAGCACCATTCCGTTTCGCGCGCGGCGGAAGCGTTAGGAGTTACACAAGCGGCCACGAGTAATACGCTCCGGCGACTGCGCGAGCACTTTGGCGACGAATTACTGGTGCGAAACGGGGGCAGAATGGCGCCCACCAAGCGCGCAGAGCAATTGAGGCCCGACGTGGAGGCGGCAGCCACCGCTGTGGAGAAGGCATTTGCCAAGAGCGCGCCGTTTGTGGCCGCCAAGGCACACGGAGCATTCCGAATTGCGACCTCCGACCATATTGATGCAGTGGTCGTAGAGCCCCTGATCCGGCGTATCGCTAAAGCTGCACCCGACCTTCAAATCGTCATGGAACCCATTTCCAGATTCGCGAGCGAGCGCTTGCGCAATGGGGATTTGGAACTACTGATCGCGCCACGCGCAAATTTTGCGGATGAACTCCGGACGGCCCGTCTGCTGGAAGAACCCTTTGCAGTGGTGATGCGGCGAAGACATCCGTTTGCGGCGAAGACCTTGAGCGTAAAGGAGTATGCCGCTCTGGAGCACGTTGTGGTATCCCCCGGAGGGGGAAGCCGGTCCGCGATCGACCGCGCCCTTGCGGCTGCCGGACTTCGCAGAAAGATCAAGAGGTACTCGGCCTTCTTTTCGTATGCTCTACTGCTGGTCGCCGATACGGATTTGGCAGCCACGGTTCCGTGTTCCATGGCACAGCGCTATGCGAGTCTGCTGAGGCTGCGGTTGGCGCCGCTACCTGTTGCGATTCCGCCAGTGCGCATCGATATGGGATGGTCGGCTCGCGTTGACCGAGACCCGCTGCATCAATGGATTCGAAGAGAGCTGGTTCTTACGGCGCGGAAGGAGCTCGCAGGACTGGCCGTGTAAAACAAACTGATTGCCACAGGGGAAGCAATTTCAATAACGTGGGGTGGGTCAGAGCTTGACCCGCGGAGTTTGCTCGCCTAGCATTCAGAACCGTACAAAGGAGGTCTTATGCAACGGCGATCGTTTCTGCAGGCTATGTCTTCGATTGTTCCGGCGGCAGCACTATCGGAGTTTATCGCGGCTTCGCTGGAGGGACAAACACCAGCGGCCGGGACCGCGGTGCACGTGGTGGGGCCGGGGCAGGACCGCTTCAACAAACCGGTGTCGTTCGCGTTCAGCCCGGCACTTTTGTTTAAGGTGAGCGGCAGCGACACGAATGGCGGCTTATTTGTTTTCGAGCATTCGCGGCTGTTTCCGGGAGGCCCCGCCCTGCATCAACATTGGAACCAGGAGGAATGGTTCTTTGTGATGGATGGCGCGGTGCAATTTCAGGTGGGCGATCAGCAATTGACGCTGCACGCGGGAGAATCGGTGCTGGCGCCGCGAAAGGTGCCCCACGCATTTTCGGCAGTTGCGCCGGGCCCGGCGCGGCTGATGATCGCGTTCTGCCCGGCAGGAAAAATGGAAGCGTTCTTCCATGCACTCGAGGCGAATCCCAAGCTGGTCTCGGACTCGGCGTTCTGGCACGAGCACGAGATGGATTTGCTGGGACCGTCGCCCTTCGACAAGAATTCGCCGCTCGGAAATTACGGAAAGCCGAACAGTAGCAAATAATAGCGACGATTCGCGACAGCAGGAAGACGCAGCAGTCCAGCCCGCGCAAAGTACGGCGCACCGCGCACGCAATCACATCACTGGGTAGTTCTCATCACAGACATTGGCGGATGGATGGAACAGGGTTCGTGCAGCGGATCGTAGTGTTGGCGTTTGTCTGAACAGGGTCAGTGGATTCGTGGAGTGTTTTTGAGTGGTACGGGGTGTGACTCGCGGTTGAGGTGAGCCACGCCGTGGTTGTGTGTTTATCGCAAAGCCCGCACGTTTCCGTGCAATCGGCTCTTTTCCCATCAATCCGCACACGCTGTTTGCTTTCGATCGAAGCGGCGTGATCACCCTGAGTTCGAGGAGGCGGTTCCTATGGATTCCAGAACGCGCGTTTGCACAGCGGTGCTTGCTGGCACTATTTTCCTGGTTGTGTGTGGATTGGCTGCAATTCCGGTGGTTGCGCAAACTCCGCCGGCACAAAGGCCGAACATCATCATGCTCATGACCGACGACACCGGTTGGAGCGACTTCGGAGTGTATGGGGGCGGCGCGGCGTTGGGACATCCCACGCCGAACGTCGATCGACTGGCGCGGGAAGGCGCAATGTTCACGAACTGGTACGGGCAGGCCAGTTGCACGGCGGGCCGGGCGTCCTTCATGACCGGACGCATTCCCATCCGCACCGCGCTGTCGATCGTGATTGGGCCGGGCGACAGGAACTTTCTGCGGAAAGAGACGCCAACAATAGCCGAGTTCTTCCAGAAGAATGGCTACGCTACGTATTTCTCGGGAAAATGGCATTTGGGCGATACGCCGGAGTCGTATCCAATCGAACACGGATTTGACGAGATGAAACACTTCGCGGCGTATTATGCGGGGGCGTACGCGTACAACGACACGGATAACTGGTCGCATCCGTGGTTCCCGACCTTCAATCCGGAATTCCTAAAGTCGTTCCTTGAAGTGACGAATTTGGGGGAATGGGAAGGAGTGGCGGGGCAAAAGGCGAAGCTGGTGGGCAAGATCGATTTCGACTCGCTGGCGACAATCGATATACGCCAGACGGATTCCGCAATTGCCTACATCAAGGAACATGCCAAAAGCGGCAAGCCGTTCTTCATGGACGTGAATTTCATCAAGATGCACAATCCGACGAATCCCGCGCCGCAGTTCCGCGGCAAATCGCACCTGGGGAATTACTCGGATTCGCTGATGGAGATGGACTATGACATCGGGCGGATCATGGAGGAAGTGCGAGCGGATGCGCCGAACACGATCGTGATTGTGACGGCGGACAACGGAGCATGGCTGGATGCGTACCCAGACGCGGGAACCACGCCGTTTCGCGGCGATAAAGGGACACCATTCGAGGCTGGGTGGCGGGTTCCCGGGATCATGTGGTGGCCAAATCACATTCCGGCAGGCGCGCACTATGACGAGATGATGTCGCACATCGATTGCTGGTCAACGCTGGCCGCGATGAGCGGGCTCACTCCCCCTCCCCACGGGGCGTGGAAAGGAAATGACGGCAAGCCGATTTATTTCGACAGCATGGATAACAGCGCGTACATCCTGGGGAAAGCGACGCACTCCGCGCGGATGTCCTGGGTATATATCAACGGAGAAAATTATGGCGGGATTCGGGTGGACATCAATGGCGGCCCCGAGGAACCGTGGCTGCATATGGCGTGGAAGTCGCTGCACACGTCGAAGGATGCGTGGCTTGGCCCGCTGCGGGACTCGGGTGGGATTGGCTCGCTCTATAACCTGACCATGGATCCGTATGAGAAATACGACATGGTGTTCAATGCGGCGTGGTCCGGCCATGTGCCGGCGACTTCACCAGGGCGATACTCAGGGCAAGACAATGGGTGGGTGGGCGCGCTGATAGGACCGGCAATTCTGGAGTTCGATAAATCCCTGATCGAATTTCCCAGCACGACGAGGGTCCCGGGCGGGGCTTCTACGGACACGATTCCGAACCTGCAACACCCGGAAAATCCACTTCCGTTGGTGAAAGATCTGCTGCAACATCCGATGCCGATTTCGGTCAACGACTAACGAACCGTAAAGTGGCGGGAGCGTTTGCGATATCTCGCGGATAGCAAAGACGCGGAAAGACGGCTACAATACCGCGCCATGAAAAAGAAAACGAACTGTAAAGCCGAACGGAATCCGAAGGTGGATGCGTTTCTGGACCGAACCAAGAAGTGGCTGCCGGAATTCAAGAAATTACGGACAATCGCGCTGGAGTGCGGACTGGCGGAAGCCTTTAAGTGGGGCTGGCCGTGTTACGCGATCGATGGCAGGAATGTAGTGTTGATCCACGGATTCAAGGAATACTGCGCGCTGCTGTTTTTCAAAGGCGCGCTGCTGAAGGATCCCAAAGGCATTTTGATCCAGCAGACGGAGAATGTGCAGTCGGGTCGGCAGATCCGGTTCACGAATCCGAAAGAGATCGACAAGCTGGCGGGAACCTTGAAGGCGTATATTCGCGAAGCAACGGAAGTGGAGCAGGCCGGGTTGCAGGTGAAGTTAAAGAAGACGGCGGATTACAAGGTTCCGGAAGAGTTTCAGCGGAAACTGGACGAGATACCGGCGTTGAAGAGCGCGTTCGAAGAACTGACGCCGGGGCGGCAAAGGGCGTACCTGTTCTACTTTTCGCAGGCCAAGCAATCGGAGACGCGAGCAGCACGGATCCAGAAATACATGCCGCAGATTCTGAAGGGGAAAGGTCTGAACGAATAGCGCACTGAAAATTGCGAGCTCGATTGCGGCTGAGTTGAGATGGCTGTGGGTTGATCAGGGGATTTCTACAACGAGGTGGCGTCCGGCGGCGGTGCCGGCGCAAGTTTCCAGGTCCGACATGCCAGGAAAACCCAGGCGGGCGAGGAATGGCAGGAAGCACAGATCGCGGGACTGCAAACCTTTTTGCGGGTAGAGCAGGCTTTCAAGAAACAGTTCGTGTTTGGCGACCAGTTTTTCGTGGCGATCGAGGGCTTGCGCGCTTTTTTGACGCAATTTTTCGAGTTGATACTTGATGCGTTTTTCCGAGCGAGCGATGGTGCCTTGCACGGTGGGATCGACGGCAGCAATCGAGGAATGCAGCCTGGCAACGCTCTTCTCGATTTGCGCGACGGCGCCATCGAAGCTGCGAGTTAATTTTTTGGGAAGGCTCACGCCATACATGCGGCGCTGCAATTCCTGACGGCCGCGCCAGACATCTTCGACCTGCAAACCGTACTTTTTCAGAATGCGCACGGCCTTGGGGTCGACAAGCGTGAAATCGGCACGTGGGAGAATCACAGGCATACGACCGAGCAGGCGTTCGTAGATCACCTGGGATTGCGCGAAGTAGGCGACTTCCGCCGGTCCACCAAAATAGGCGACGGTGGGGAGCAGGTAATCCTGCATCACCGGGCGAAGCAGCGCATTCGGGCTGAAATTTTCAGGGGCGGCGGCGATACGCTCACGCCACGCGCGGCGATCGGCGGGCGCCTGGCCGTCGGTGAAGCTACCGTTGACGGCGGAGATCACCTTGCGCGCGCCGCTTTCCATGGTGAAGAGCAAGGTGCTGCGCGAAGTGACGTTCACCTGAGCGGCATAGCCGGCGCGTTCGAGTTCTTTTCCGCGATTGAGTAGTTCTTGGTTGAGGGCGTCGCGATGCTCCAGAGCGCCGACGAGAATCGGTTCGGCGATGCGGTGGAAGCGCGGATCGAGCGGATCGAGGAGGATCAGCCCGTCTTCGCGGAAAATGCGAGCGAGCAGCCGAGCGAACGCTTCACCGTAAGTGGCTTGGGGAATGTAGCTTCCGCGGAGCAATTCGGAAACTTCCGCTCCACTGGCGAGGGTCTGCAGGTCGGCCGCGGCTGCATCGACAATTGCGCGAATGCCTTCACCGAGGACGATGCGTCCAACGGGGCGCGCTTCGCCGGCAGGCTTTTCCAATTCGAATCGGCGCAATTCACCGTCGCGGAACCAGGTGGCGTGGCGGACTTCGTCGACATCGTGATCTTCGGTGGCGATCCAGAAAACGGGAACCGCAGGAATGCCGTCGCTGGTTAAACGGCGCGCAGTAGCGATCGCGCTCATGGCTTTATAGAAGGTGTACGCAGGACCACCGAGCAGACCGGCTTGCTGACCGCTGACGATGGCGACTGCGCCTTGTTCGAAGCGAGACAGATTGGAGTCTGTGGCAGCGGATGCGCCGAAGTGGCGATTCTGATCGCGAAGGACCGAGGCGACGGCGCGGCGGCGATCCTCCGGAAACTGGAGTTGGCGAGCGACGGACAAAATCGAGGAATAGTCGGGAGGGTGGCCGTAAAACGCGGAGAGCTTGGAGAAATCGCCGTGGAAGTCGCGAATAAGGCGGGTCGCGTGCGGCACGCTGTTCGGGAGCAGGGCGCGACAGTCCATGAGAGCTTAGATGTTCCCTTCTCGGAAAGGTGACAGCGAATTGTGTCCCGGAACGATAGACGGAGCAAGCGGTTGGTTGGTCACGCGGGTTGCGGGGCAAATTCTTCAACGATGGCGGCCAGGCGCTTCTTTTGCTCGGGATTCGGGGGCAACAAGGGTAAGCGCGGAACGCCGCCAACGTAGCCGCGCAAATCCATGGCGTACTTTACACCCGGGATACCGTTTTCGCCGACGATGATTTTGGAAGCGCGGGCCAGGCGAAGTTGCAGAGCCTGGGCTCTGTCCGCCTCGCCGCGAACGAACAGCGAGAACAATTCGGCGCAGGCTTCGGGAAGGGCGTTGGCGAGAGCGAGGATGGCTCCGCGCGCGCCGATGGATAAGGCGGGATACACGACCGCGGCGCCACCGGTGAGCATGTGAAAATCGGATCGAGCCGCGCTGACCACTTCGGCGACGCGCTGGATGACCCCGCTGCTGTCCTTGATGCCCACGATGTTGGGATGTTCACTGAGCGCTAGAATATCGGGCGTTTCGAGAGTGATTCCGGTGAACTGGGGAACGGAGTAGAGCAACACGGGAATGGGCGATTCGTCGGCGACCGCGCGATAGTGGCGCAGATAGTGTTCGGATTTGTAGACGGGCTTGTAGTAGTAGGGCGTCTTGACGAGCGCGAAATCGTAGCCGAGGACGGCGGCGTGTTTGGTGCGCTCGATGGTTTCCGCGGTGGATTCGGCGCCAGTACCGGCGATGAGCACTTTTCCGGGAGCGGCGGCTTCGCGCACGGTTTCCAGGACCACCATGGACTCGTTGGGCCGCAGCAGAACGGTTTCGCCGGTCGAGCCGAGCGCGAGATATCCCGCGACTTGAGTTTTGTTGAAGAGGTGAATGTTGCGGCGAATCGCGGGGATCGAAACTTCGCCACGCTCGTCGAACGGAGTGATCAGCGCCGGAAATATGCCCTGGAGAGCCATGTCAGCCGCCAGACGCCGGATTGCTGGAGGCGGTCATGCCATGCTGGTGGAGATCCTGCAGGCAATTCACCTCCCTGCGCAATCCGACGATGGCGTGAATGCCGCGAACCGCGGCCTGGGCCGCGGAAAGCGTGGTGATGCAGGGAATGTTGTAGCGGATGGCGGCGCGGCGAATGGATTTTTCGTCGTAGAAAGATTCGCGGCCGAGGGGAGTGTTGAAGACCAATTGAATTTTATTGGTCTTGATGAGGTCGACGATGTTGGGGCGGCCTTCGTTGACCTTGAAGACTTCGGCGCACGGAACACCGACGGCGTGGAAAGCCGAAGCGGTGCCGCGTGTGGCCACGAGGGAAAATCCGAGGTCCACGAGTTCTTTGCCGAGGGCACCGATGGTGCGCTTGTCGCGGTCATTCACGCTGATGAAGACGGTGCCGGTGCTGGGCAACTTCTGGCCGGCGGCGAGTTGCGCCTTGGCGAAGGCCTGGCCGAAGGAGCGGGAGATGCCCATGACTTCGCCGGTGGAACGCATTTCCGGTCCAAGGATAGTGTCCACACCGCGAAATTTATTGAACGGAAAGACCGGAGACTTTACGGAGTAGTAGTCGTGAGTGGCAATTTCCGCGACGCCATTGTGGTGAACGACCGGCAACTTCATACCGGCAAGTTTCTGGCCGACCATCAGACGCGCCGCGACTTTCGCGAGAGGGACGCCAGTGGCCTTGCTGACATAGGGCACGGTGCGCGAGGCGCGAGGGTTAACTTCGAGCACGTATACGGTGTCGCGCTGAATGGCGTATTGCACGTTCATCAAGCCGACGACTTTGAGGGCTAGGGCGAGACGCCGGGTGTAGTCGCGGATAGTGTTGAGCACCTGCTCCGACAAGCTGACGGTAGGAAGGACACAGGAAGAGTCGCCGGAGTGCACGCCGGCCTCTTCGATGTGCTCCATGATGCCGCCGATGACCACGTCGGTGCCGTCACAGAGAGCGTCGACGTCCACCTCCGTGGCTTCTTCAAGGAACTGGTCGATCAGCACGGGTTTGGCGGAGCCCATCATGGCGGCTTGCGCGACGTATTCCTGAACAGTATTGGTGTCGTAGGCGATGACCATGGCGCGGCCGCCCAGAACGTAGCTGGGGCGCACGAGAACCGGCAGACCAATTTCGCCAGCGAGACGCGCCGCTTCTTCGGGAACGAGAGCGGTGGCGTTTTTCGGTTGAGGAATTTTCAACTCTTCGAGGAGGCGGCCAAAACGGCGGCGGTCTTCGGCGAGGTCGATGGATTCCGGGGCGGTGCCGACGATCGGCACGCCATTGCGCTTGAGCTCGAGAGCAAGGTTGAGGGGAGTCTGGCCGCCGAACTGCACGATGACGCCATGGGGCTTTTCGCGTTCTACGATGGCGAGGACGTCTTCAAGGGTGAGCGGTTCGAAGTACAGGCGGTCGGAGGTGTCGTAGTCGGTCGAGACCGTCTCCGGATTGCAATTGACCATGACGCTTTCGTAGCCATCTTCGCGGAGGGCGAAGGAAGCGTGGCAGCAACAGTAGTCGAACTCAATTCCCTGTCCGATGCGGTTGGGACCGCTGCCGAGGATGATGATTTTTTTGCGCTGCGAGGTGTCGGCTTCGTCTTCATCCTCGTAAGTGGAGTACATGTACGGGGTGAAGGATTCGAATTCGGCAGCGCAGGTATCGACACGTTTGAAAACAGGGCCGACGCCATAGCGAGCACGTTGCAGGCGGACGGCGGCGGGAGTGGTCTTCCAGATTTGAGCGAGATGTTCGTCGCTGGCGCCGATGCGTTTCACTTCGCGCAGTAGATCTTTGGAGGCGGTTTCGACGGTCACTGCGGCGGCCCGGCGATTGGCGGCGCTGATCTCTTCGATCTGATGGATGAACCACGGATCGATCTTGGTGAGGTCGCAGATTTCTTCGGCGGGCAGGCCGCGTTCGACGGCGGTCAGAATCCAGTAGATGCGATCCGGCCGGGGCGTGGAAAGCTTTTCGCGCAGCAAGGAAATCGGGGTTTCAGCGGGAGCGCGCCAGGGGGAACTGGGCTCGAGGGAGCGAATTCCCTTTTGCAGGGCTTCTTTGAAGGTGCGGCCGATGGCCATGACTTCGCCGACGGACTTCATTTGCGTGCCGAGGGTGCTGTCAGAGCCAGGGAATTTTTCGAACTGCCACTTGGGAATTTTGACGACGACGTAGTCGATGGAGGGTTCGAAGGAGGCCGGCGTTTTCTTGGTGATGTCGTTGGGAATTTCGTCGAGCGACATGCCGACGGCGAGGCGCGCGGCGATTTTGGCGATAGGAAAGCCGGTGGCTTTGCTGGCCAGAGCGGAACTGCGAGATACGCGGGGATTCATTTCGATAACGGTCATGCGGCCGTTTTCGGGATTGACGGCGAACTGGACGTTGGAGCCGCCGGTTTCCACGCCGACTTCGCGGAGGATGGCGGCCGCGGCGTCGCGCATGCGCTGGTACTCTTTGTCGGTGAGGGTTTGCGCGGGGGCGACAGTGATCGAATCGCCGGTGTGCACGCCCATGGGATCGAAGTTTTCGATGGTGCAGATGACGACGAAGTTGTCGCGGAAGTCGCGCATGACTTCGAGTTCGTATTCTTTCCAGCCGAGGACCGATTCTTCGACGAGCGCTTCGTGAACGGGACTGAGATCGAGCGCCTGCGAAATGGATTCGGCGAACTCTTCCTTGTTGTAGGCGATGGAACCGCCGGTGCCGCCGAGCGTGAAGGATGGGCGGATCACGAGAGGAAAGCCGAGCTGATCGCAGAGGCGCATGGCGTCTTGCGCATTGTTGACGAGTTCGGAGGCGGGGACTTCCAGACCGATCTTGCGACAGGCGTCCTTGAACCACAGGCGGTCTTCGGCAACTTTAATGGCGCGCAGAGAGGCGCCGATCATTTCCACTTTATATTTTTCAAGGATGCCGCTTTCGGCGAGTTCGACGGCGAGGTTGAGGGCGGTCTGGCCGCCAACGGTGGGCAACAGAGCGTCAGGCTTTTCCTTGGCGATGATCTGCTCGAGATATTCCTTGGTGAGCGGCTCGATGTAGGTGCGGTGAGCCAACTCCGGATCGGTCATGATGGTGGCGGGGTTCGAATTGACCAACACCACTTCGTAGCCTTCGGCGCGGAGCGCTTTGCAGGCTTGCGCGCCGGAATAGTCAAATTCGCAGGCCTGGCCGATGATGATCGGGCCAGAACCGATGATCAGGATTTTCTTGATGTCCGTCCTCTTGGGCATCTAGGCGATGGTTATCCTTTCAGGGGCACGAGCCAATATTCAGTGTAACGACAAAGTCAGAGTTTGAGAGTGTGTTTCTGATGTCGAACGCCACAATCTTAGTTTTGAAACCGGGCAGGCGAAATGATGCTGCGTAAGAACCGTCGGACAACGGAACTGTAAATGAACCGTTCGCATCGGACACCGTTTTGATGGCCGGGGATGACTTCAATTCACGGGCTGGAAGAACCTGGATTTCAACGCCGGCAGCGGTAGCCCCAGTGGGGTCTTTGACGATGCCCGAGAAACTGTGAAGTTGCTCACGCTGCGAATTCGACAACGCTGCCGTTAACGCCGTCGCTAGCAGTTCCTCTTGCGAGGGTGGAGGTGGAGGGAGAACGTGAAATGCGAGAGTGAATTGATCCTTTGGGTCATGTTTGGCCGCTGAAACCTGAAGGCACAGGTCGTCGCCTTTTCCGGCAGCGTCTTGAGCATGAAGAACATAACTGCCAGGCGTGAGGTCTGGCAAAACAATCGAGCCATCTGGATTGATTGCAGAGTCTTTCAGTGTCCGGGTTGAACCTTTCGCAGAATCGGTGAGAGTGAGGGTGTCTGGCATTGTTGACTGACCATTCAACCTAAAGAAGATTCGAGGATTCTGCGAAGAATTCTTGCAGTCCATAGTCACTACGACCGAGCAGGCTCTAACCGTTGCAGATGCGGAAAAGACGGAAGCGAACGTAAAAACGGCGATCGCGATGCGAGGGGGTTTGCGAAACGACTCGCAGCTTACGCATCCGTTGGTAAAGTTCGACATTATCTGGACCGGGGGAATTCGCGCATCATTTCGGTGAACTTTGCGAACAAATACTGGGAGTCGTGGGGACCGGGCGACGCTTCCGGGTGATACTGCACGCTGAAGAGCGGAAGCGAGCGGTGGCGCATGCCCTCGTTGGTGTGGTCGTTCAAATTGACGTGAGTGATTTCGACGTCACTGGAGGGCAACGAATCGGGATCGACGCAAAAACCGTGATTCTGGGCGGTGATTTCGACTTGCTTGGTGAGCAGATTCTGCACTGGATGATTCGAACCGTGATGGCCGAATTTGAGCTTGAAGGTTTTGCCGCCAAGGGCAAGGCCGCACAACTGATGCCCCAAACAAATGCCAAAGATGGGGACTTTGCCGGTGAGCTTGCGGATATTTTCAATGGCGTATGTGATGGGCTCGGGATCGCCGGGGCCGTTGGAGAGGAAGACGCCATCGGGTTTAAAGGCGAGGACATCTTCGGCGGAGGTGGCCGCAGGGATAACCGTCACGTCGCAACCATGATCGACGAGCAGGCGAAGGATGTTGAGCTTGATGCCGTAGTCATACGCGGCCACTTTGAAGCGGCGGGGAGTTTCGCCTTCCGGCGTTGGCGGTTCGCCAGTAGAAGTGCGCGCCAGTTCGATGGTTCCCTTATTCCAATCGTAGGCTTTGGGAGTTGTGACGCGGCCAGCCAATTCGAGGCCAGCCATAGTGGGCAAGGCCTGGGCTTCGGCGATCAGTTGTTCGGCGGGAGTTCCGTCGGTAGCCACGACGCCGCGCAGCGCGCCGACTTTGCGAATGTGGCGAACGAGAGCGCGCGTGTCGATGTCCCAGATGACGGGGATCTGGTGGCGATTCAAATAGAGTTGCGCGGATTCGGAGGAGCGCCAGTTGGAGGCGACGTGCGAAAACTCGCGCACGACGAGCGATTCAATATACGGGCGGCCCGCCTCTTCGTCATCGAGATTGGCGCCGACGTTGCCGATGTGCGGATAGGTGAGGCAAACGATCTGGCCGGAATAGCTGGGATCGGTGAATACTTCCTGATAACCAGTGAGGCTGGTATTGAAAACGACTTCGCCGCCGCGGCGCGTGATGGCGCCGGCAGCGCGGCCGTTAAAGATGCGCCCGTCTTCGAGCGCCAGTGTTGCGGGTCGATGCTGAACTTCCGTCAGGGCTGCCTCCGTAGGACGTCATTTCTCGCTCGCTTCGGTAGCGGATAGAGAACCGAAGTGATCGACCGGCCAATACGCAAAAACAGCGCGGCCGTAAATAAATTGTCTGGGCACCGGGCCGAACATGCGCGAATCGTTCGAGCTGATGCGGTGATCACCCATCACAAAGTACGCACCCTCGGGGACGCGGGTGAGGTTGTAGTCGCTCAGATCGCTGTAACGCGGGGGCACGTAAGGCTCCGAGACGACCTGGCCGTTCACATAGACGATGCCGCGCTTGATCTCAATCGTTTCCCCCGGAAGCGCTACCACGCGCTTGATGAACGACTTGGATTTGTCGAGAGGATACCAGAAAACGACGACGTCGCCGCGGTGAATCGATTCGAACCGGTAGACAAACTTGTTGATAAAAATGCGCTCCTGATCGGAGAGCAGGGGCGCCATGCTGGTGCCTTCGACCTTCACGGGCTGGTAGAGAAAGACGATGATGACGAGCGCGAGACCCACGGCGATCAGCAGGTCGCGGGTCCAGACGCGAATCTCATGTCGCAACAAGGCGGAGCGGGACTCGTGCGCAGTTTGCGAGGGATTTGGAGGATCGGCGGGCCCGGCGGGCTGCGTTTGTGCGCTAGAAGATTCGGGAAAAGCGGAAGGCTGGGCGTTGGTGGTGTCGCCCGTGCACGGAACCGTGGGTTTCGCTTCGCGGTTGTCCATCTGGTGCTACCTTTCAGTTTATACCATTCGCTCCGTTTTTCCCCCACGCGCGAAATGCAGCAGAGGAAAAGAGGATGGTCTTCAGTTCGATTCGGGGCGAGGCAGCGACCGTTGCTTTTCAGCGCAGGATTTATTCCCCGGGCACGGCGGCGAGGGCGTAGTTCACGCAGGCGAGCCCGGCGATGATGGCCGTTTCGGCGCGCAGAATCTGCTTACCGAGCGAGGCTTCCGCCCACCCAGCATGGCGCGCGGCGGCGAATTCGCGCTCGGTCCAGCCACCTTCGGGGCCGGTGGCCAGCACCACCGCGGCAGACTTCTGGCCTTGGAGGAGTTGACGCAGCGGAGGCGCGGATGGCTCCTCGGAAAGTAGAACGCGCAGGCCTTCGCGCTGCTCCTGAAAAGCGTCGCCGGACGCCTGGACATCCACCAGCTCCGGAACGCGAAGGCGGCGCGATTGCTGAGAGGCTTCCAGAAGCAACTTCCTCCAGCGATCGGCGCGCTTCGCGGCGGCGGCGAGCAAGCCTTTTTCAGTGCGCTCGGCGGCGACCGGAACGATGCGGGCCACGCTCAATTCCGTGGCCTTTTCGAGCGCCCACTCGAAGGCGTCGAATTTCACGATGGAGGCCAGCAAGGTGGTGTGGACTTCCGGCCGATACGCCGGCAACTCCTCATTCAGGGCGAACTCCACGGATTCCCTGCTGACGCGGTCGATGGTTCCCAGCCAGACGTGCTCGCCGTCGGATAGTTCATATTGCTGGCCGACCTGAGCGCGAAGTACGCGGCCGACGTGATGGGCGGCTTCGCCGAGCATCACGACGCGACCGGCTTCAAAGCTGTCGACAAAGAACCGTCTGCGCATGGTGTTGGGTAACGAGGCTCGCTGAGTTAACCGAAAATATCTTTGACCTTGTCAAAGATCGAGGAATTGCGGTCGGCGGGTTTGTTGTCGACCTTAAGAGTGGCGTCGAGTTGCTCGATCAGGCGCTTTTGTTCCTTGGTCAGCTTGGTGGGCGTCAGGACGCGCACGTGGTAGTACAGATCGCCGCGACCGCCGCCGTGAGGATCGGGCAGGCCCTTGCCCTTGACGCGGAAGACGGCGCCGCTTTGGGTGCCTTCGGGAATCTTCAACCGTTCTTCCGAATTAAGGCCGGAGACTTGCAATTCCGCACCGAGGGAGGCCTGGGCAATGCTGAGCGGAATGGTGCAGTACAGGTCCGCGCCACGACGCTCGAAGAAGCGGTGCTCCTTCACGTCCAGAACAACATAGAGGTCGCCGGCAGGCCCGCCGTTCGGTCCAGGCTCGCCTTCGCCTGCTACGCGCAGCCGTGTGTCCGGTGTCGACGCCGGGAGGGATGCGCAGTTCGATGGTGCGCTCGCGTTCGACGCGGCCTTGGCCTTTGCATTCGAGGCAGCGTTCTTTAACGATCTGTCCGGCGCCCTGGCACGCAGGGCAAGTGCGATTGATGGTGAAGAAACCCTGCTGATAGACCATCTGGCCGCGTCCGCCGCAGGTCTGGCAGGTGACGACGCCGGTGCCCTTCTTCGCGCCCGTGCCGTTGCAGGTTTCGCAATATTCCTGGCGAGGGATGCGGATTTTGGTGGTGACGCCCGCCGCCGCTTCTTCAAAGCCGAGAGACATGTCGTAGCGCAAATCGGAGCCGCGCTGCTGACGTGTGCGGCCGCCACGACGCGAGCCGCCTCCGCCAAAGAGGTCCTCGAAGCCGAAGAAGTCCCCGAAGATGTCGTGGAAGTCCTGGAAAATGGTGCCGTCAAACCCGGACTGCCCGCCCGCGCCAGCCAAACCGGCGTGACCGTAGGTGTCGTAGACCTGGCGTTTCTTCGCGTCGCTCAAGACCGCGTAGGCTTCGGTGCATTCGCGGAAGCGGACTTCCGCCTCTTCTTTATTTTCGGGATTGCGGTCGGGATGCCATTGCAGGGCGGCTTTGCGGTAGGAAGACTTGATCTCTTCCACCGAAGCGGTTTTGCTGACGCCCAGGACTTCGTAAAAATCACGCTGTTGCTGTCGACTCATGCGCGCGCTGGTTCCTCGTTTCCGTTGGTACGAACTGGCCGGGCGCTTGCCTGGCTCAGAATTCCCATTCGATGGAGTTCTTTTGAGAAGCGTTACTTAACGACGGCCTTGACCGGCTTCTCGAGCATTTGTTCCTTGCGATACACCAGGGAGTTGATGTCGTAAGTAGCCAGTTCGAACCCGTGGCCGTGGGTGATGGCGTCGGTGGGGCAGGCTTCGACGCAATAGCCACAGAAAATGCAGCGGGAATAATCGATGTTGTAGACCTTGGCGTAGCGATCGCCGGCGGAGACGCGAGCAGCGGCTGTGTTTTCCGTGGCTTCAATGTAAATGCAATTGGAAGGGCAAGCGGCGGCACAAAGGAAGCAGGCCACACACTTTTCCAGATTGTCTTCGTCGCGATGAAGGACGTGAATGCCGCGATAGCGAGGCTGGAAGTTGACGGGCGTAGCGGGATAGTTCTCGGTGACGGTCTTGCGGAACATATTTTTCAGGGTGACGCCGAAACCCTGAACCAGAGCGGCAGTCGAAGCACCGACTTCTTTAATCAGCGAGGCCATAGGCTTCTAGTTTATCAGAGGGAGAGAGTGGGTCAACGGGCGGGAGAGCGAGGGGTTGCAGAGTTCGCGAGGAGCGGACGAGGCGGAACGAAAATGTGAAGCTAAGGCAGCTTGGCGTACTCGGCTTTGGCAGCGAGGAGGACGGGAAGATCGGGATCGGCGTTTTTCCAGAGACCAAGGAACTCCTGATACGCGGCTTTGGCCTTGGCGGTGTCGCCCTGCATCGCATACGCGCGAGCCAGGTGCAAGCGTGCCAACGCGCCCCACGGAAAGTTCACCACCACACCGCGATAGTCAATGAACTTCTGGAATTCCGCTGCAGCGGCCTTGCCGTCGTGCAGCATCAGATAGGCTTCTCCGCGCACGTAAACCGGGCACAGAAATATCGTGAGCTGGCTGGTGGCTTGACCGAGTTCGATGGGGCTTGCCTCGTTCAATAGTTCGATAGCCTTGTTGGGGTCTTTGCGCTCCAGCGCCACGGCAGCCCGAATGGTCGGCAGCCAGTACCTCTGCACGAGCGTGTCCAGCGGGTAGGTTTTGTCGAGCTCGGCGGCCAGCTTTTCCGCGCTGGTGGTATCGCCTGCGCGCGCCAGCGCCAGAGCCGCCACAGCGTCCACATCGCGGTTCGTGGCCAGTTTCAACGCCGCATTAGCCTCGGTCCGCGCCTTCTCGCGACTACCCGCTTCCGACTCGCGTAATGCTGCCACAGCCTGATAAGCCGCCGCCGTCTCTTTGGCATCATTGTGTTCGGCGGAATCCATGGCTCGTCGGGTCAATTCCTGCGCGCCTTTCAATTTGCCATGCCAACCTTCCGTATCCGCTTGCTCGGCCAGCAGAAGGTCTTCTATGCCTGGCTTGCCCATGGCGGCGGACACCCACTGCTCCATCTTCGGCGTATCGTCCTTCAGAAACGCCAATTGGTAGCGGTAGGCGAATAGAGTCTCACCCTCGAGTTTCCGATCCTCCGCTTCTTTGAATACTGCTTCCGCCTCGTCCAGTCGATTGAGGCTGGTGTACGCGTTCCCCAGGTTACCGTAGTTAACCGCATTGTCGGGTTGCAGACGGAGCGCCTCGCGGACTTCCTCCAAAAACTTTTCCAGATTTCCAAGCGTAGCGTAGATGAAACCTAAGTCTCTGTAAGAGACCGCGTCTTTGGGATAGGTTTGCTTCCACAATTCGTAACACTGCGCCGCCTTATCGAGCTCTCCGGTGGCGGTGTCAAAATAGTTTGCCTCTATTTGGAACCGCTCGCGCTCGCTTACCTTTTCCCGAAGTTCGTAGGCCTTCCGTGCATACTCCGCTGCTCGTCCTACTTGGTTCAGGTTGCTATAGATGACGGCCAAATCGCGGTAGGCCATCGCGAATTTCGGATCAAGTTCTACGGTCCGTTTGTAAAATGGCAGCGCAGCATCTTCTCCTTTTGCATACTGGGTCTTGCGCCCCAGGCTGTAGGCTTTCAGGGCCTCCAGCGAGGTAGTGGTCGCGTCCTGCAACGGCGTGGCATACTTCTGCACCGAAGCCAGCGACTCTCCTAATTTCGCGCGCAGGCTCACTGCGGCGGCATCCAGAGCCTTCAGGACGCCTTCCTTGCCCGCCCCCTGCTCCTGCGTTTCCGCCAGCACGTCACCCGTCTCGCAATTCAGCGCTTTCAATCCGATCACGTAGTTGCTGCCCAGCCCTGCGATTGAGCCGGTAACCATCGCTTTGCTGCCGGTGCGCTGGCAAACTTCGCGGGCGACTTCCGGCGTCAAGCGATCTCCCGCGGCGCGGCCCATCAGCTTCAGCGTTTGGTTCACCTTGTTATCGGAAACCAGTTGCAGAAACGGCGATTGCTGCAGTTGCACGGAAAGTCCTTGCTTCAGCGTGTCATCGAATACCGGATCGCCGGTCTTGTTGTCGAAATCCGCCACGACAATGGTGTCCTTGTCGGTAAGGGCGACTGCGGCCGGATGCGCGCCCGTGGAGTGAGCGCGATAGTAAAGCCCTGCTGCCACTAGCCCGCCCACCAGCAGAAGCGCCAGCGGAACTGCGATCTTCCAGAGCTTCTTCTGAGGCGGTGCTGGCGCCGCGACCTGTGCCGTGGCTTGTTGCGCTGTTTGAACCGCACCGGACACCGCTGGCGCGCTGCGCCCGCTATCCGTGTCGCGCTTCAAGCGCTGCAAATCCGCACGCATCTCGGAAGCATGCTGGTAGCGCAGGTCGCGGTCTTTCTCCAGTGCCTTGTGGATGATTTCTTCCAGTTTGGCGGGCAGCGCGGAATTTAACTGACTTGGTGGCACCGGCGCCTTTTCCAGAATCCTGCTGAAAATCACCGCGGTGCTTTCGCCGGGAAACGCCAGTTGCCCGGTGGCCATCTCGTACAGCACCGCGCCAAAGGAAAATAGATCGGTGCGTGCGTCCAGTTCTTTGGCGCGCGCCTGTTCCGGGGACATGTAGGCCACCGTACCAAGCGTGCTTCCCGGACTGGTCAACTGATTGAAGTCGATGCCTGCCGTCACGGCCGTCGCTCCGTCGGCCACATGACCCACGGCTTCCACTTTTGCCAAACCAAAATCCAGAACCTTGGCGTGGCCCCGTTCGTTCACAAAAATATTCGCGGGCTTGATGTCGCGATGGACGATGCCTTTGCGGTGCGCTGCGTCCAGGCCATCGGCGACATCGATGGCGATGGTCAGAAGCTTTTCCAATTCGATGGGCCGGGCGCCAATCTCGTGCTTGAGAGTCTGCCCCTCCAGATACTCCATGGCGATGTAGGCTTTTCCGTGATCTTCGCCAATGTCGTGAATCGTGCAGATGTTGGGATGGTTGAGCGAGGATGCGGCTTTGGCTTCGCGGCGAAAGCGCTCCAGCGATTGCGAGTCGTGCGCCAGAGATTCCGGCAGAAATTTCAGCGCCACAAAGCGATCGAGCCGGGTGTCCTGCGCCTTATAGACAACACCCATACCTCCGCCGCCCAGGCGTTCGAGAATGCGGTAATGCGATAGGGCTTGACCGAGGAGGGGATCAGACTCTGCCATGCTCGCGCAATTTTAGGGATACCTTCCGGTTAAGTCAACGCAAACATAAGTGCAGCGGATTACCGCCGGGTAAACGTGTTTGCGATTTGCCGGCGAAGGACGTTAGCGTTGCAGAGCGCCGGCAGTGAGCGCGTCAACAATCTGGCGGCCATGGAAGCGGCCGTTTTCGATGAAGATTTCGCCGGTGTTGCGGCCGGCAATCACGACGCCTGCGAGAAAGATGCCTGGAACATTGCTCTCAAGGGTTTGCGGATCGAGGTTCGGGCGGCGGCTTTCGGGATCGAGTTCGACGCCGAGGGATTCGATAAACGTATAGTCGGGATGATAGCCGGTGAGGGCGAAGATCTGCATGGCGCGCAGCTCGTGCGAGCCGGAAGGGCTATCGATCAAAATGCCGTCGCGGGTGATCTCGCGAATGCTGGTATTGAAGATAGCGTTGATCTGGCCCGCCTTGATGCGATTTTCGATGTCGGGCCGCACCCAATATTTCAGAGAAGTGCCCAGATCGGGGCTTCGAACCAGAAGAGTGACGCGAGCCCCGTTGCGGTAAAGATCGAGAGCCGATTCGACCGCGGAGTTCTTGCCCCCGATGACGACGACATCCTGGTTCCAGAAGGGATGCGGCTCGGTGTAGTAGTGCGAGACGTGGGGAAGGTGCTCGCCCGGAATGCCCATTTCATTCGGAAGGTCGTAATAGCCGGTGGCGACCACAACTTTGCGCGCGGTGTAGCGCTCTTCCCTGCCCGACGCGGTTTGCGTCACGAGCGTGAACGCCCCGTCGTGGCCATCGAGGCGCAGGACGCGTTCGAACAGGCGCAGCTCCAGCCCATCGTGCTCGGCCGCTTTGCGGTAATACTTCAGCGCCTCCAGACGCGTGGGCTTTTCGCCGCCGCAGACCAGGGGAAGCCCGCCGATCTCGAGGAGTTCGGGGGTGGTGAAGAAAATCATGTTGACGGGATAGTTGTAGATGGAATTGCAAAGGCACCCTTTGTCGATGACCAGAGGGCGCAGGCCGGCGCGCTTGGCATCGATGGCGCAGGCCAGGCCGGTCGGGCCGGCACCGATGCAGACGAGGTCGTAGGTGGACATGGTGGTTAGATTTTGAACGGGGAGGAAAGGTTATGCAATGGCTGCGCGGAACTGACCAGGCGAAGCCGGAGGATAGAAACAGGGGACGTCACCTTGGTGACGAATGCAGCTATTCGGAGATCATGCCGATGGTTCGCAGCCATGTCTCTACCAACTGCGGCCATTCTGTAATAGGAAACTTGGTGCGCCGCATGCCAAATGCGTGCCCACCCAGCGCATACAAATGTATCTCCACAGGAACTCCAGCGTTCTTTAGAGCGACGTAGTAGACCAGCGAGTTTTTTACGCTGTCCACATCGTCATTCTCAGCCTGCAACAGAAACGTGGGCGGCGTATTCCGCGTGACGCGAATGTCCGGGTTCAACGCAAACCGTTTTGCATCAATCCACAAATGTCCCGGATAAAGAGCCACAGCAAAATCCGGACGGCTGCTTTCGTTATCGGCAGAGTCAACGGGCGGGTACAAACGCTTCTCGAAGTGCGTACTGATCGCGGCGACCAAGTGCCCGCCTGCCGAAAACCCCAACACTCCAATCTTGTTCGGGTCAATGTGCCACTCTGCGGAGTGCAGGCGCACCAAACCGATGGTCCGCTGCGTGTCTTGGAGTGCCGTGGGCGCGTCCGGGCTCTTCTGGCAACGGCATTTCTCATCCCAATGCATCCCCGAATCCGGCACACGATATTTCAACAGCACGCAGGTAATTCCCTTGGATACCAGCCAGTCGCAGACCTCCGATCCTTCCAGGTCGATGGCAAGAATCTGGTAGCCTCCACCTGGGAACACGACGACAGCGGCACCGGTGTTTTTACCCGTTGGCGAATAAACCGTCATCGTTGGCTTCGAGACGTTGCTGATGTAAGTCCAAGGCTTGCCAGCGACTAAGTTCTCGGCTGTCGCAGCGGTCTCCGGCTTAGCCGCAGCGCCGGCATCCGGAGGTACTCCCGGCCAGATCGAAATTTGCGTGTGTCCCGGTGCAGGTTGCCAGCCCGGCGCTTGCGCTCGCAGGGGAGCGAACCAAAACGCAGCACAAACCGCAAGCGCCAGAGGCTTTCTCACATCCAAGCCGTCTCGAACGATCTTGCCCATTGAAATGACATCTGCGAACTGGTGGAACTGGAACGGCGCCGGGTCAGGCGGCGGTGGAGTCGGCTTCGGAGTCGGCGGAGCCTTCGAGTTGCGAGAGGATGTCGCGCAAGGTGCGAATGAGTTCGTCGCGGGAGACATGGCTCTTCTTGAACTGGAGGCGGAAGCGGAAGGCATCGTCTTCCGGCTCGTAGTGAAAGATGAACGGTTGGGGCCGCTGCGGGGCGTGAGAATCGTCGCGGCGCTCTTTGCGGGCTTCATCGCGGGTGAGGCCAGCCTGGAGGATGCGGGCAAGCATCTCGTTCATTTTCTTTTCGGTGGGCTGGCGAGCGATCTGGAGGAGCAGAGACTTGGAAGTGACGTGATGCTCGACGCACTTTTTGCGCAGGGATTCCGGAATGTTGCGCAGCGAAAGAGTTTCGGTCACGGAAGAGCGCGAGCGGCCGATTTTCTTGGCCATATCTTCGTGGGTGTACTCGAATTGCGAAGAGAGGCGCTCCAGGCCGTCGGCTTCTTCAAAGGGCGTGAGGTCTTTGCGCTGGATGTTTTCGATGAGGGCGATTTCTAGAGTTTCGGCGTCATCGGCCATTTTCTCGATGCACGGCACTTCGCGAAGGCCCGCGGCGCGGGAGGCGTGATAGCGGCGTTCCCCGGAGATGATGTGGTAGCAATCTTCGCGGGCACGAAGCGGACCAGCAGCGGTTCGAGCACGCCCTTTTCGCGGACAGATTCAGTGAGTTCGCGAAGATCGCCGAGCGCCTTGCGGGGCTGATCGGGATTGGGGCGAATCTGATCGACCGGGATCATGCGACCCACCGCGGCACCGCTGTAGCTGGTGAGCGACTCTACGTAATGAGCGTCATGCCGCATCTTCAGCGTGACGGGCAACCCTACTCTCTTCGACACGTTGTACTACCTCCGCAGCCAGTTTTTTGTACTCGATGGCTCCCGGGGATTTGGGAGCAAACGTCAAAATGGTTTCCTTGTAGGCGGGACTTTCCTCGAGGCGAACGTTCTTGCTGATTTTCGTCTTGAACATGACTTCGCCGAACACGGCGCGAATCTGCCCGTTGGTGTCGCGGGAGATGTTGGTGCGCTTGTCGAAGAGGGTGATGACCACTCCGAGCATCTTGAGATTGGGATTGGGACGCTGGCGGATGCGTTCGTAGGTTTCCAGAAGATCGTCGGTGCCCTCGATAGCGAAGTAGGCGGCCTGGATGGGGACAAGGAGATGCGTGGAAGCGACGAGGGCGTTGACCGTAAGAATGCCGAGGGACGGAGGAGTATCGAGGACGATGTAATCGTAGTCCTTCAAGATGGGAGCGAGGGCGTCTTTCAGACGATAAGGAGCGTCGAACTGACCGGCAAGAACGGTTTCGAGTTTGGCGAGAGCCAGACGGCCGGAGCCAACAAAGAGATTGGGATCCTTGGTGGGGCGCACGGCTTCCGCCATGGGCTTACGAGCGTCGCCAAGAACGTCAAACATGGAGCAGGTAATTTCGCCGAGATCGTAAAAAGCGATGGTGGAGTTGGCTTGCGGGTCGAGATCGATGAGCAGCGTTTTTCTGCCGCGATTGGCGATGGCAGCAGAGAGATTGATAGCGGTGGTGGTCTTACCGACGCCGCCCTTTTGATTCGCGATGGTGATAATAGCAGTCATCTACGCTCGGCCTCCGCTCGCGCGAAGCTGGTCGCACAAAACACGGGGACAATGTGTGTTCTGAAAGAATATGCCGGGAGAAAGGACCCTGGGCATAAAAGAACAATACGTTTGGGCGAGGGAGAAGCGCAAGTGGAAAAGGGTCGGAGTGGTGGGAAGCGGTGGAAAAGTAGAGGGTTGGGCGGCGGGAGGGGTTAAAAGTCGATGCCCCAGAAATCGAAGGCCGGCTCGTCCAGCTGCAGGCCAAGCTCCCAGCCGGTGCGTCCTTCGTGCCCGCGCCAAACCAGGGTAGCGGCTGCGGTATGGCCATTCAGCGGGTTGTGAAGCTGGAGCTTCTGTCCCACGACGAAACCTTGCGGGGCAATGGCCAGGCACCCTTTGCTGCTGACGTCCACGGTATAGCCCGGAACGGTATGATTGGCGCCGTTCTCGGACCAGGAAATATTCAGGTTGACGCGGGAGTTGAGGCGGACTCCGGCGCGCACCGTTTCCGAGCGACTGAATTCCTTGTTTTCTGAACTAGACCGCACAGCAACCTCCCCACTGGACAAAGCCGGCTCCCGCCAAAATAGCGGCACATTGCAGGAACTTCCACGATAGGAGGGAGAGCAGCGAGGGTCAATGGGACTTGGACGGCGGAAGAAGCGATGAGTAAACAAGGGATGGAAGGAGTACGTGGAGAAAAAGGCACGGAGGCGTGGGCGAGAACGCTGGCGCGGGATTGGGGGTTCGACTTAGACTGACACGCACCGGAATTGCGCATGTCGTTCCTGAACACATTTCGACGCGAGCTACGCCCGACGCTGCGGCTGGCACTGCCGCTGGTGCTGGCGGAGATCGGCTGGATCAGCATGGCGATGGTGGACACCATGATGGTCGGGCGGCTGCCGGATTCGGCGACGGCGATTGGGGCGGTGAGCATCAGTTCGAACCTGTTCCTGACGTTCGCGTTTTTTGGCGAAGGGATTCTACTGGGGCTGGACACGCTGGTGTCGCAGGCGTTCGGAGCGGGAAAACGGGAAGATTGCCACCGGTCGCTGATCAATGGGATCTACCTGGCGCTGGCGTTGTCTCCGTTTTTGTCGCTGCCAGTGTGGTTCATCGAACCTTTTTTGAAGTGGGTGCACATCGACCCGCAGATCACGGTGCTGGCAGTGCCGTACATGAAGACGCTGGCGCTGGGATTGCTGCCACTGCTGATGTATTTCGCGGTTCGACGGACGCTGCAGGGAATGAACATGGTGCGACCGGTAGCGTTCGCGCTGGTAACCGCGAACCTGGTGAATGTGGCGGTGAACTACGTATTGATCTGGGGCAAGTGCGGATTCCCTGCCCTGGGGGTTACGGGGTCGGGGATCGCGACGGCGATTTCGCGAACGTACATGACTTTGGTGCTGGTGGGATATTTGCTGTGGTACGACCGGAAGCACCGAACGGAGTTGCTGAAAACGCCAGTGGAACCGGACTTGAAGCGAATCCGGCAACTGTTGTCGCTGGGATTGCCGGCGGCGCTGCAGATGACGCTAGAGGTGAGCGTGTTTGCGCTGGCGACGACGCTGATCGGAAGGCTGGGTGCGGTGGCGTTGGCGAGTCACCAGATCGCGCTGACGACGATTGCGTTCACCTACATGGTGCCATTGGGGCTTTCCTCGGCGGCAGCGGTGCGGGTGGGGCAAGCGATCGGGCGGGGAGATTCCGCAGGTGCGGCGGACGCGGGAAACGCGGCGATTGTGCTGGGCGGGTCATTCATGGCGTGCATGGCGGCGGTGTTCCTGCTGGCGCCGCGACAGATCGCGATGATGTACACAAGAGATGAAGTGGTGATTGGCAGCACGATCGCGTTGCTGGCGGTGGCTTCGGCGTTCCAGTTATTTGATGGGATACAGACAGTATCGACCGGATCGTTGCGGGGGACGGGAGACACGCGGACGCCAATGATCACGCATTTTTGCGGGTACTGGCTGATCGGGTTACCGCTGGGACTGTATTTGTGCTTCGCGAGAAAATGGGGAGTGATCGGGTTGTGGACGGGGCTGAGCCTGGCGCTGATTCTGATCGGGGTGACGCTGCTACTGTTGTGGCGGCGCAAAGTGCAGGTGCTGCTCGGAGAAAGCCGGGCGGCCGCGGCCAGCTACATCTTGTAGCGGCCGAGATCTTCGTCGGAAAGGCCTTCGAGCCAGTTGCGGAGCTGGTCGTTGGTGTTGCGTTCGGCGAGGGCGTTGGAGACTTTGGAGTTTTTCAGAACGGTCTCATCGACGAAGATGGGGCAATCCATGCGCAGGGCGAGAGCGAGAGCGTCGCTGGGACGAGAATCGATGCTCATGAGCTCGCCGTCGCGCTCCACCCAAATCAAGGCGTAGAAAGTATCTTCGCGAAGATCGTTGACGACGATTTTCTGGACGCAGACGTCGAGGCCGAGGAAGACGTTCTTCAGAAGGTCGTGGGTCATAGGACGGGGGGTCTGGACTTTTTCGATTTCGAGGGCAATGGCGTTGGCTTCGTAAGCGCCAACCCAAATGGGCAGGACGGAATTGCCCTGAACATCCTTGAGCACGACGATGGGCATTTGCGTGACGGGATCCATCATCAGGCCGCGTATCTTCATCTCTACTTCCATCGCGTCCTCCCTGCGGGTCCGAGGGGCCGTTAGTCCGGCGCCAGAAGGTGTTCTCCGAGAAGGCTGTTGGGCGTCGAGCCAGTCACGCGGACTTGCGTGTAGTTTCCCAGAAGTTGCTGCGCGCGGGAAGTGAAATTCACGACGCGATGGGAAGACGAGTGGCCCGACCACTGATTTTCGCGCCGGGATTTTCCGGTAACCAATACTTCGAAGACTTGACCGTGGAGCTTTTCGTTCCTAGCGCGCTGAATTTCGCGTTGGCGATCCATCAGGATGGCGAGGCGGCGGGACTTTTCGTCTTCGGAGATGGCGTCGTCCATGGAAGTTGCGGGAGTGTTGGGACGCGGGGAGTACTTGAAGCAGAAGGCGCTGTCGTACTGGACGAGGTCCATGAGAGAGAGTGTGGCTTCGAAGTCGGATTCGGTCTCGCCGGGGAAGCCGACGATGATGTCGGTGGTGAGGCTGATGGGGCGCCGGGAGGCGCGAATCATGGAGATGATGTCGAGGTATTGCTCGCGGGTATAGGTGCGCTGCATGGCGCGCAGGACCGAGGTCGAGCCGGACTGCACGGGCAGATGAACGTGGTCGCAGAGATGAGGGTGAGAGGAGATGGCGTCAACGATGTCTTTGCCGAAATCGCGAGGGTGCGAGGTGGTGAAACGGACACGGCGCATGCCGGGAGTATCGGCGATAGTCAGGAGCAAGTCGGAGAATTTGAGCTGCGACGGCGACGGATCGCGATAGGAGTTGACGGTCTGGCCGAGGAGCTGGACTTCGGTGTAGCCGAGCTCGGTGAGCTGGCGGACTTCGCGAAGGATGGCGGCACTGGAGCGGCTGCGCTCGGGCCCGCGGGTGAAGGGGACAACGCAGTAGGAGCAGGCCTTGTCGCAGCCTTCAATGATGGTGAGGTAGGCACGAAAGGGATTGTCGCGGCGGGTCATCTCGGTTTCGAAGGTCTGATCGGTGTCAGTGTCGAGGCCGGTGACACGGCGGTTGCCGGATTCCAGTTGCTCCAGAAGCTCGGGAAGCTTGCTGTAGCTGGCAGAGCCGCAGACGAGGCCAACCCAGGGTGAGCGTTCGAAGATGCTCTCGCCTTCCTGTTGGGCGACACAGCCGAGAACGCCGATGAGTTTGCCGCCTTGCGGGCCCTGGAATTCGCCGAGACGGGAGAACACTTTTTGGGCGGCTTTTTCACGGATGCTGCAGGTGTTGTAGAGGATGACGGAGGCGGCAGAGGGGGAGTCGACTTGCTTGTAGCCGCGAGCCAGGAGGACGCCGGCGACCTTCTCGGAATCGTGCTCGTTCATCTGGCAGCCAAAGGTTTCCAGGAAAAAGGTGGAGCGATCGGAGGAGCCAGCGGAATGCGTGGCGACCGACTGCTGGGAGTCGAGCGGCTCTTGGGTGGCCGCTGAAGTGAGTCGCTCCAAACCGAATGTCGAACGCTTTGGACATGGAGCGACTAGTTTAGCATCAGAGGAGGCAGCAACGCGCGGGGGCGCCGCCTCGCGCACCAGACAACTGGAAACGTTGGGGTGAATGCCGTGCACCGAGTGGAATCGATCGCTTCATTCAACGAACAGCGGGATGTGTGCTACTATTCGCGGAACCATGCGCAGGATTTTCGCAACTTTTCTGCTGGCTCTGATCGGGTGGGGCTCCTTCGCTCCGCTGGCAATCGGCTCGGTAAGCGACCCGGTTCCCGCCTGTTGCCGGAAGGACGGAAAACACCATTGCAGTATGGGGTCGGTCCGGTTCGAAGGGAGCCGGAGCGGCCAGCCGCAGCTTCGCGCGCAGACACCCGACTGCCCCTTCCATAGCCAGCACGGCGTTCCTTCCGTCGCCGCTTCCCTGCCCCCGGACTCAAGTTTTGCAGTTCCGTTGTTCGCTTCTGCACCACTGCTGTTCCATCGTACCGTCACTTTGTATGCTCCGGCTTTGGGTTCCCTCTCCGAACGCGGTCCTCCTGAGTTTTCCCACTAACACCACAAACTGACAAACAAATCAGGCGCTTTTAGAGACGCGATGAAATCGCGATAGGGGGTGAGTTGTGCGTTTTCGTGTGTTCGGATCATTTCTGGGATTTGTTGCGGTGATCTTAACTTGTGCTGGATCTGTGTTCGCGCAGACCGACACTGCTTCGCTCAGTGGGACCGTTCTGGATCCCCAGGGGCGGCCAGTGCCGGAAGTTGAGGTCAAGGCGACGCGCATTGAAACCGAAAACACCAGCATTTCCACCACAAATTCTGCCGGCAACTATTTTTTCAGCAGCCTCGCTCCCGGGCACTATCAAGTCTTGGTGACCAAAGCAGGCTTTAAAGAGATCGTCGCTAAAGGACTTACACTCCAGGTCGAAGGCAGGGTAGAGCAGAATTTCGTACTGCAGCTCGGATCGCAAGCGGAAACGGTTACGGTTGAAGGATCCGCGTTGGAAATGAACACGACCGACGCAGCGGTGAGCACGGTCGTGGACCGCCATTTCGCCGAAAATCTGCCGTTGAACGGGCGCAGCTTTCAATCTCTGATTGAACTGACGCCGGGGGTCATTCCCACTCCAGGCTCGGGAAACACGGATACGTTTGTCGTAAACGGCCAGCGCGAAACCTCGAATTACTGGACCGTGGATGGGGTCAGTGCCAATTTCGGGATTGGTGCAAACATCGGTAATCCGGGTGCTGGACTTGGTGGACAAACCGCCGCAACGAGCTTGTCGGGGGGAACCAACAGTCTCGTTTCGGTGGACGCGCTGCAGGAATTCCGGATTGAGACTTCAACCGCCTCTGCGGATTCTGGCCTCACGTCGGGGGGACAGATTTCCATCGTGACACGATCTGGCACGAATCAGTTCCACGGTTCTGCGTTTTGACTATCTGCGAAATACAGTGTTGGACGCCAATGATTGGTTCAACGGAGTCAACGCTTTAAATCCAACTCCGCTGCCCAAGGCTCCGGAGCAACAGAACGATTTCGGGGGAACCTTCGGCGGACCGATCCTGAAAGACCGGACTTTCTTTTTCTTTTCGTATGAGGGACTGCGGCTCCGCCTGCCGCAAACGTCTCTGACCGAAGTTCCGGATCTTCAGGCACGGCAGGATGCGATACCGGCGGTGCAGGAGTTTCTAAATGCGTATCCTTACGACCCTAAGCAACCGGACTTGGGTGGTGGTGTCGCGCAATTCAACGCGAGCTATGCAAATCCCAGCTCAACCGATGCCTATAGTCTTCGGATCGATGACCGGCTGAATGACAAGACTCAGCCTTTTTGGCAGATATAACTATTCACCATCCAGCATTCAGCAGCAGGGACAAGGGTACGGAGTCGCGCTCAGCCAGACTGGGAATACAATCCCAGACCATTCAAACTTTCACTGTGGGAACGACCTGGACATTTTCTGCCAGCAGCACGAACGATTTCCGATTTAATTACAGCCGGTTGGACAGCACTGGCTATACCGTGTCGAGCAACTTCGGCGGGGCCGTTCCGATCACTTCGCCGCCATTTGCCGAGCGGGTATCACTCTGCAGAACGGCAGTATTGGATTTCAAGCGGGGTTCACCAGCAATGGGTATCTGGATGTAGGAGCGGGTAACGAGAGTCTGCAGCGGCAGATCGACCGTTGTGGACAACGTGGCCATACAGAGAGGGTGCGCACAAACTCGCTTCGGACTGGACTATCGTCGATTGTCGCCGCGCTTTGCCCCTGCGCAGTATTTCCAGTATGACCAGTTCAATGACTATCCAACCACCGAGGCCGGCGAGTGTCGGCTTTGCCTCCATCAATCAGAGCATTCCCGCAACCTTCCTGTTCCGGACTTTTAGTCTCTTTGCGCAAGACACCTGGCAGATCAAGCCGCGGCTAACGATCACGTACGGCCTGCGATGGGGTGTCGAATTTCCCCCGGAAACAATTCAACGGCCCGCCTTTTCCGTCCGTCCAAAATTTTAATACGAGCGATTTAACGCAAATCGGGTTGGCGCCAGCAGGAACTCCGGCCTACCAAACCAACTATGACAATTTTTCGCCTCGCGTTGCGGTTGCGTATCAGCTCGCGCAAACAGAATGGCGCGCCATCCACGGTGCTACGAGGTGGGTTTGGGGTTTACAACGACTTGGCCGCGGGAGCAGCGGGAAACCTGGTCGCCTATGCGTATCCTTACACCGGATACGCTAACTATACGGCAGCCAACGTCCCGCCACCTAATCCCCCGCTCGGTACCTTCCCGCTCGCACCGGTTTACGCTGCGCCGCCGGCGATTGTGCCTCCGGGTTCGGCGAACAGCGGGCTACTGCTGGGATTCGATCCCCACTTTAAATCGCCTTACACGCTGGAGTGGAATGTCGCCCTGCAGCAGGAACTCGGGAAACAGCAAACTGTGACGATTTCTTACGTTGGAGCGGCCGGAAGAAGGCTGGTGCAAACCATTTTTCCTTACAATTCACCGCCACCGAATTATCCGGGGGGAATCGGGTTGTTCTATAACGGTGGCTCCTCCAGCTACAACGCGCTCCAAGCTCAGTATCAACAGCGGATTTCTCACGGGCTTCAGGCGCTGGCTTCCTACACCTTGGCGCACAGTATCGACACGGGTTCGACCGTGTTCGGGCAAAATGGAGAAGGAATCAGTGATAATCGTGGGCCTTCCAACTTCGACATTCGCGACCAGTTTTCCGCCGCGCTGACCTACGACGTTCCCGCGTACAAACCGGATCGATTTGTGGGAGCCATTTTGAGCGGATGGTCGCTCCAGACATCATTAAAGCGTATTCGTCTCCTCCGGTGGACGTGACAATCAATGAAAGTCAATCGTTCACGCAAAAGCCTATTTACGTGAGGCCCGATATTCTCCAGGGAGCTCCCTTTTATCTTTACGGGCCACAATATCCCGGGAGGGAAGATCATCAATAACACCCCGGACGGGCCGAATATGTCCTGTGTCGGTCCTTTCTGTTTTCCTCCCGTAGATGGGAATGGAAACATCATGCGCCAGGGGGACCTTGGCCGAAACGCGTTGCGAGGCTTTCCCGCATCGCAATGGGACTTCGGAGTACATCGGGATTTTCCGATCCACGAGTCGCTGAAGCTGCAGTTCCGTGCGGAACTGTTTAACGTTTTGAACCACCCCAATTTTGCACCACCGTATAGCGCACTGAATCTGGGCTTTGGTTCCAATGCGCAATTCGGCTACTCGCTGCAGACGCTGGGGCAATACCTGGGCGGTAACAGCAGCGGAGGCGGGGCTCTCAGTCCGCTGTATCAATTCGGCGCGCCTCGCTCGATCCAACTTGCTCTGAAATTGTTTTTTTGACATCGAGCCGGCATTGGAGGATACCTCGATGATTCACCGCTATTTCATATGGCTACACCGCTGGACCGGACTATTCATGACGGCGTTTCTCGTTCTGGTCGGACTCACGGGAACGATATTGGCTTTCCGGTCGAAGATCGATCACCTGTTGAATCCGCAGTTTTACGCCGAAGTCAAATCCGGACAGGCTCCGCTGGATCCCGCCACTCTGGCGGAACGGGCGGAAGCATTGGTGCCACAGGCAAAGCCCGGCTTCTTTTCGATTGGGAAATACCAAGTCAACATTTCTATACGCCCGCGCAAGAATCCAGCGACAGGTCAGCCGTACGACCTCGCCTTCGATCACCTGATTCTTGACCCCTACACGGGCAAGGAGTTGGGACGTTGCTGCGCAGATGCGAATTGGCGGGTGAAGTTCATGCCGTTCATTTACCAGCTCCATACATCGGTTGCTCTAGGGAACACTGGCGCGTGGATCCTGGGCATTGTCGCACTGGTGTGGACGCTCGACTGCTTTGTGGGGTTCTATCTGACGCTGCCGCACGGCCAAGGCGGCTTCTGGAAGCGCTGGAAATACGCGTGGCAAATCAAATGGCGGGCAAATGCGTTTCGCATCAACTTCGACGTACATCGCGCAGGCGGATTGTGGTCGTGGGTGTTGTTGTTCGTCTTCGCGTGGTCCAGCGTCATGCTGAGCTTGCGGCCTGTGTATGATCGCGTGACAAAGGCTGTCTTCGACTATCAGAGCGACGTAGGACAGCATTTCCTCGGCGATGTTGCCGCAACCGCTTGACAACCCGCAGCTCGGCTGGCGCGAAGCACAAACATTAGGAGAACGTGCCATGGCAAAGGTCGCGGCCGAGCACGGCTTCACGATTACGCGACCGTATGGGATGGCCTATATCCCCGAGTTTGGCGTTTACACCTACGCGGTCCGCGGCAGTAACGACATTCGAGGGGAAGGTTGGGACACCAGCCTGTGGATCGACGGCAACACGGGCGCGCTCCGTGATGTATCGCTGCCATCAGGACAACATGCGGGGAATACGGTGAGCACGGTGCTTTGGGGTCTTCACTACGGCGACATTCGCAACTTTCTACCGTATCGCATTCTCGTTGCCTTCTTCGGTTTAGTTCTAACAGTGATCTCGGTGACTGGCGTGTACATCTGGTGGAAGAAACGCAAAGGGAGAATGCTTGCGGCGTCCCGTCGGCCGCAAGCCGGCAATGTCGTCGCCGCTGTTCTTCTTACCCTTGCGGCATCCGCGACGCTGCGCAGCCGTCCGTGGGCAAAGGAACCGTCCGAGCACCAAATCTTGGTCCACTTTTCGCCGACAAATCTAAATTTAGAGGAGATCATCCGATGATCGAAATCAATCGTCGTAGAGCACTCATGCTCGCACTATCCGCACCTCTGGCACCGTATCTAGCCAGTCTGGCCGACGCGGAAGCGCAGGAGTCGCAGGAGCCGCAACACAAAATGCCGTCCGGGGGGAAGGTGCACTGGACCGGGGACGAGCAGATCGGGATGCTGATGTATCCCGGGATGACTGTGATGGACCTGATCGGGCCGCAGTCCATGTTCGGCGCACTCATGGGTGCGAAGGTGTATCTCGTGGCGAAGTCGCTGAATCCGGTAACCAGCGATGCAGGCGTGACGATCACGCCGACAGCGACCTTCGAGACCTGCCCTCGCGACCTGACGGTGCTTTTTACGCCGGGTGGCACAGACGGCACACTGGCGGCAGCCCGGGACGCCGAGACGCTCGCTTTCATGACCGACCGGGGAGCAAGAGCGAAGTATGTCACCAGCGTGTGCTCCGGTTCTCTGATCCTTGGTGCAGCGGGTTTGTTGAAGGGCTACAAAGCCACTTCGCACTGGTCGGTGCGCCAGGTACTCGCGAATTTCGGTGCGATCCCGACGGACGCCCGCGTGGTGCGCGATCGCAACCGCGTGACTGGAGCAGGAGTTACTGCTGGACTCGATTTCGGACTGACCATGCTGGCCGAGCTTCGCGATCCGACTTATGCCGAGTGCTGTCAGCTTATGGCTGAGTACGACCCTGAACCGCCGTTCCATGCCGGTTCGTTGAAGACCGCGCCGGCAGAGGTGAAAGCTCCGATGATCGAGATGCTGGCCGGGTTCGTGAAAAAGTCGGAGGCGCTGGCGGCTGCTACGAAAACGCGGGGCTAGGGAAGGAAGGATGATCAAAATGCGATCTAAATTTGCAGTTAGATTTTCCAAGGACCGCGGCCGCATTTGCTCGCGGTGCTTCAACTTTCTCGTCTCGGGCGCGTTCGCAATCGCTCTTGCGTCGGTCGCTGCGGGGCAGACTGCTCCGCAAGCAGCGCAACATGTCGACATTGCGTTTGCCGGAAGGATCGGCGGGAAGGTGTTCGCTTGCGGTTCAACGTATACGAATGTCGGAGCAGGCAACACCACCGTCACGCCCCGGGACCTTCGCTTTTTCGTCAGCGAAATGGCCCTGGTAAAGGCCGACGGCGCCGCAGTTCCTCTGGCACTCGATCAAGATGGGCTGTGGCAATACAAATCCGTGGCCTTGATTGACCTCGAGGACGGAACCGGAGGCTGCCGCAACGGCAACGCTGCGACGCACAGAGTTGTGAGCGGCACCATTCCCGCCGGGGACTATGTCGGGCTCCGCTTCACCATGGGTGTCCCGTTCGAATTGGACCATGGGGACCCGCTCGGTGCACCCTCGCCGCTGAATATGACAGCAATGTTTTGGAACTGGCAGAGCGGCTACAAATTCCTTCGTGCGGAAGTCAGCGTGGCGGGTGTTGCAGCAAGTTCACCAGAGAATGCGAAGTCCAGGTCCAGCGGATTCCCCGTGCACATCGGGAGCACCGGATGCGCCAGCGCGAGCGAAACATCGCCGCCCGCGTCTGGGTGCAAGCGGCCCAATCTGGTGAAGGTGACGCTAACGCGATTTAACGCGTCCAGCGACGTTGTGGTCTTCGATTTCGATCATTTACTGGCTGGATCCGATGTCACAAGGAATGAACCGAACACGCCACCGGGTTGCATGTCATTTGAGAATGACCCCGATTGCATTCCGGTGATGAAGGCACTGGGGCTGCCGTTTCGGGATGCCGTTGCGGTTCCTCAGACTGTGTTCTACGCCGAGCCTAAACCATGATTGTCCGCTGGAAGGATCACCGGAGCGCTACCTTTTTCTTCTGTGGGTCGACGGTCGCTTGTGCTCTCACGTTGCTGAGTGTCCCGGCTCGGACCTGGCCGCAATTCAGTGGGCCCGCGCCTATATCCGTTGAAGTATTCCATTGGGCCAAGCCTACGTGGGCTCCGACACCGCTGGTTCCGAAAGACAACCCAATGTCCGATGCCAAAGTGCAGCTCGGCCGCGCACTCTTTTACGACAAACGGCTGTCTATCGATGAGTCCATGTCTTGTTCCAGTTGCCATCAACCGGCTCGGGCTTTTACGGACGGTGAGCGTACGCATCTGGGAGTGAATGGACTTCCTGGAAATCGCAATGCCATGACGCTGACGAACGTTGCGTTTTTCCCTTCATACACTTGGGCGAATCCCACGGTGACTTCTCTTGAAAAACAGATGCTCATACCTCTATTCGGCGACCATCCCCTGGAAATGGGCATGACCGGACACGAGGAGGAGTTATTTTCCCGGTTGTCGCACGATCCAAATTATCCTCGGGAGTTTGCCCGTGCGTTTCCCGACAAAGACGGTCGCATTGATCTGCGGACCATCGCTCAAGCGATCGCCGCTTTTGAACGCACCTTGCTGTCGTTTGATTCCCCTTACGACCACTATAAGCATGGCCAACCGAACGCTATTTCGGCCTCAGCCAAAAGGGGGGAAGGTCTGTTTTTTAGCGAACGAATGGAGTGTTACCACTGCCACGATGGCGTCAACTTTACGGACAATGACAAGCAAGAGGGCCAAGCATTTGAGGAACACGGTTTTCATAACACTGGTCTCTATAACGAGGACGGACATGGCGCCTATAAGCCGTGGGACCACGGTCTTCGCGATGTGACTTCCAATCCGGAAGATGAAGGAGCTTTCCGGACGCCGACGCTCCGCAATGTGGCCGTGACGGGGCCGTACATGCACGACGGCTCACTGCCTACTTTGGAAGGGGTCATTCGTGAGCACTATGCCGCGAAGGGGCATAGTTGCTTCACAGGACAAGGACCGAACCCTCTTCGCAGCGAGTTTATCGAGGGCTTCACGATCAACGACGGCGAGGTCAAAGATCTTGTGGCGTTTCTGCAATCTTTGACGGATCAGCGCTTCCTGAGCAATCCAGCATTTTCCGACCCCTATGGGGCAGCCAGTTCGAAAGGTACGCAAAAAAGGACGGTCGAGTGAATCATTGGCCACCAATTCGTGGAGAGCACCGCCGGCGGCGCTCGATTTTCTCACGTACGTTGCCGCTTGGACCACAAATCCAGCGGTTAAAAGAATGTTTGCGGATGTAGTCGCCGAGCGTCCTTGAATCGCGAAACGTAAGTCGGTTTTCGATCAGTGGCTCAATTTTTGAAAGAGGGGATTTATGAAATTTCGCTCGACTGTCGTATTAACCACTCTCGCGGTTTTCATACTGGTCTTCATCTCACGGGAAAGCAGGTGTCCGCCAATATGGCTGTTCGTGAGTTCAAAAACCCGGCAATTCCCGGAAGCAAAGCCCCCAGTTTGACCTTAACCGCGAAGGGCACGCCGCTTCTGTCCTGGATTGAGCCTGCCGGCAATACCAAGTCACTGAAATTTGCTCTCTGGGATGGGCAAGCGTGGTCGGCGCCAAGGACAGTCGTGCAAACTGCAAACGTCGAGTCCGATTCCGCGGCGCCGCCGGCGGTCGTCGAGCTTTCGGGAGGAGCGCTTGTCGCCGTCTGGTCACAATCCGTGCGAGGCAAGGAACCGAGTGAAGGCAATTTTCTATTTGCGTCGGCCTCCAACACCCAAGGCAAGACGTGGTCGGCACCGGTGCGTATCCACTCGGATGAAAGCATTTCGGAGCACAGCTTCGACTCTGTCGCCGCTACGGCAACCGATGAAGCCACGATTGTCTGGCTGGATTCCCGAGCCGATAAATCACAGCATCGCTACCAACTCATGTCGGTGGTGATTGATGCCAAGGGCCATCTGCACCAGGAAGAGACCATCGATGCGGATACCTGCACGTGCTGCCCAACCGCTCTTGCCGGCACCCCGCAAGCTGCGGTGGTCGCCTATCGAGGACACAATGCCCAGGAGATTCGGGATATCAAAATTGCCCGCAGAACCAGCGGGAAATGGGATACGCCATCTGTCGTGCATGACGATCTGTGGAAGATCAACGGATGCCCTGTCAACGGCCCGGCTCTTAGCCTCAACGGAAGCCACTTCGCGGTCCTCTGGTTCACAGGTGCCGGTGACCGCGCGGAAATTCGCTTGGCGAGATCGGATGACTTGGGGCGTAGCTTTCAGCCGCCACTTGCACTAAGCACTCAGGAGAGCGGGAGCAGGCCGCTCGGCCATGTCGCTGTGACTCTGTTGGACAGTGGAACCGTCCTCGCCGCTTGGTTGCAGAGAGAAAACGGAACCACGCGCCTGGTCGCGCGCTCCATCTCGCCAGACAATATCATCGGCCAGAAATATGTGATTGACTCGGGGACCGAGCAGGGCCTGGGGTACCCGAGAATCCAACGCATGGACAAGTCCGCCATGATCACCTGGAGCGGTAAAACCGGCGCCGATGTGCGCACCGCAGTCATTGGCGAAGTGCAATGAGTCGGTCAGGCTCTGTGAACCGCCCGATCGCGCTCCTGGCGCCTGGTCGGAAACGCAATGAGGTGAAACCTCCAATGCGAAAGACCGCGATTGCCGGTGTCCTGGCGGTACTTGTGGTGTTTACGGCGATTGCGTGCCCTTCCCTCGCTCGTGCGCAGCAACCAGACGGCAAGATTCTCAGCGCGAAGCCATGGCCGCCGTTGCCGAAGTATGAATCGTTGGACGAGTTCGGACAGGGATATTTTCCTCGAGCGGTATACGAAGAAGCTCGCACGCAGCAGGAGTTTGAGCTTCAGGAGATCACCTATTCGAGCGACGGGCTTGTAGTGCGCGGGTTGCTCATCAAGCCCAAAAAGCCGGGCACGCGGAGATGGCCAGCGATCATCTTCAATCGGGGAGGGAACGGCGATCTCGGGCGTATCACGGATAACGGAGAGCCTTGCGGCGGCATGACCAACACGTCGTGCCTGGACGTTGCCGATCTGTACCTGTTGGCCAAAGCGGGTTTTGTGGTCATCGCGTCTGACTACCGGTACCAGGGAGCCACAGTGAAGCGCGACGAGTGGGGCGGAGTGGAAGTGGAGGATGTCCTCAACCTGGTGCCGGCATTGAAGTCGCTCGACTACGTGGATTCCGAGCGGTTGTTCCTGCTGGGCCTGTCGCGGGGCGGCACGATGACCTATCTCGCGATCAAACGCGGGATTCCGGTGAAGGCCGCCGCGGTGATTGGAGCAGTGACGGACGTGAAGGCGTGGGTGGAGGCCAGGCCCGAGATGGGCATCGTCAGCGGGAATGAGTATACCGACGGTTTCGCGAAGATCTGGCCAGACTATGAGCACCGCGCCGATGAACAGTATCGAGCGCGATCAGCCGTGTACTGGGCGGATCAAATCAACGTGCCGGTTTTGATCCTGCACAGCCGCACGGACCGGATGGTTCCGGTGAGTCAGGCTCTGCGAATGGCAGAAGCGCTTCAGGAAAAGGGCAAGGTGTATGCGCTTCGCATTTACGAGCACGATGGTCATCCGCTGCCGCAGAATCGCGACGACCGCAATCGGCTGATCGTCGAGTGGTTCCATCGCGCCGGCCAAGACAGCCGATAGTCAAAACAGGCGGGGAAGCGGCTTCGAATTTAGGAAGAAATGCGTGCACAGGGTGAATTGCAAAGCTTTTGACCGTGCAGAATGCGTGTGTTACGTTGGTTTCGTAGTGGAAAATTCAAGCGTTCTGAGGGGCTGACGTCATTTTTCTGTTCACCGCGCTCTACATCGGCAATATTTTTGAAATTCTTGCACAAACCGGATGGGTGGCCCGTTGCGTCCTAGCCATTCTGCTGCTGTTCTCGCTGATCTCGTGGGCGTTGATATTCCAAAAATTTAATTTGTTTGGAAGGATTCGCCGGGAGAGCGAGCAGTTCCTGAAAATTTTCCGGGCGACGAAGGGGATTGCGAATCCACAGGGATTGGTGTCGGCGGGATCGCCGTTCGCCAACGTGTACGCAGCGGGATACCGAGAACTGCAGAGCCAGGTGAGCGGTGCGGGCAGCCCGACGCCGCAGCGGGTGAAGAGCATGCAGGCCGTGACGGTAAGCATGCAACTGGCGTCGTCGGAAGAAGTGCGAAGAGTGGAGAAGGGGATGTCGTGGCTGGCGACGACGGCGGGTGTGGCGCCGTTTGTGGGATTGTTCGGAACGGTCTGGGGAATTATCGACGCGTTTTCGGGATTGGGAACGTCGGGAAGCGCAAGTTTGCGGGCAGTGGCGCCGGGTATTGCGGAGGCGTTGGTGACGACGGCGGCGGGATTGTTCGCGGCGATTCCGGCACTGATTGCGTACAACTACTTTTTGCAGGACATACGAGACCTGGCGCTGCGGCTAGACACGTTCGCGGCGGAATTCGCGGCGCAGATCGAGAAGACGTTCACGTGAGCGTGGGGTACGCACGAATGACGCTGCGGACCGATGGCAAGCAGGGGATGCGGAGAAGCTAGATGCCGCAAGTAACAAAAACAACGCAGACTTCCCTTTCCGAAATCAACATGGTGCCATTTATCGACGTGGTGCTGGTGTTGCTGATCATCTTTATGATCACGGCGCCGATATTGCAGTCGGGGATCGAAGTGGATGTGCCGAAGACCCACACGGTGAAAGAAATTACCGAGCAGCGACTGGTGGTGACGGTCGATAAGTCGCAACGGATTTATCTGGGAAACGATCCGGTGAACATTCATCAACTGGCGGACCGGATCAAGAAGAGCCTGAAGCGGCCGCAGGATGCGGTGTTTTTGAGATGCGACGAGACGGTGCCGTTTGGGGCGTTTGCGAGTGTGGTGGATACGCTGCGGCAATCGGGGATTCCAAACATCAGCATCGTGACGCAGCCGATCACGGAGCGAGGGCAGACGCGCTGACATGGCGTATGCGGCAGCCAATCCGGATGTCTCGTACGAACCGCGGCTGAAACCGTTTCTGGGATATTCGGCGTTGTTCCATGCGGGATTGACAGCGGCCATGCTGATTGGCGTTTTTGTGGAACGCACCCAGGTGCCGTGGGGTGGAATCGGCAGCGGGGGCGACTCGACAGTAAAGGTGAACCTAGTGAGCAGCGCGGGACTGCCGATGCCTTCGCCAACGGTGGCTACGGACAGCAACACGGTGGATCCGACGAAGGGATTGCACAAGGAAGAGCCGCCGAAGCCTCCGGAACTGCCAACGAATGCGACGCCGTTGCCGAAGTTCAATAAGTTGAAACCGCCGCCACCGCCGAGCAAAGCTTCCAAAACATTTACGAGCAAGACGCCGGAACCGGACAACGCGGTGCCCTACGGAAAAGGCGGCACGATGAATGTGCCGTCGGGATACGGGACGGAGCCGGGGCCGGTGGGTTCCAGTGGAATTTCGATGAGCGGGCAAGGCGGAGGCGAGTTCGCAGCGAGGTATCCGTGGTACGTGGAAAGCGTACGCAAGCGGATTCAGGATAATTGGATGCAGAACACGATTGATTCTTCGGTGCGCAGTGCGCGAACAGCCCATGCGGTGGTGACATTCACGATTTTGCGGGATGGTACGATTAAAGACATTCGAATGGATCAATCCAGCGGTAATCGGTCGATGGACGATTCGGCCATGAGGGCGCTGTTAAGCATCGAAAAGATGCCGACGTTGCCAGCGGACTGGCGCGGCACGGTGAATGTGACGTTCGATTTTGATCTGGCACAAAGACGATGAAGCGGGGCCGTACGGCAACGGCAAGGATCTGGAGGAGTGAGTGAAAGGATTGCGGAGCGGACGACTGGCAATTGCGGCGGTGGTGGCGGTGCTGACGATGCTGCCCTGGGCAAACTGCGCGGCGCAGGAGCAAGGCTGGTTTCGAACGGGCACGGGAATCGGAGTGGAGAAGCCGCGGATCGCGGTATCGGACTTTGCGCCGCACGAAGATGGATCGAAGGGGCACGCGGCGCTGTTCACCAACGTGGTGAGGGATGACCTGTCGTTTTCGGGAGTGGTGGAACTGGTCAGCCCGAGTTTTTACCCGGCGAAGGTGCCGTCGCAACCCGGAGAGCTACGGAATCTGGACTGGACCGATCCCCCGCTCAACGCAAACTTCGTGGCATTCGGGAATCTGGCAGAGACGGGCACGGATGTGTCGATTTCCGGATGGATGTACGACGTGCGGAATCCATCCACGCAAGCGGTGGTTGGAAAAGTGTACCGAGGAGCGGCGACGGACGCGCAGGTGCGAAAATTTGCGCACCAGTTCGCGGATGAAATTGTGAACAAGCTTTCGGGCGGAGCGGCGAGCCTGGGTTCGACGCAGATCGCGTTCATCAGCGCGCGCAGCGGGCACAAAGAACTGTGGGTGATGGATTACGACGGGAACAATCAGCACGCGCTGACGTCGATGGGCGGAATCGCTTTGACGCCGCGGTGGGCGCCGGATGCGTCACGGATTGCGTTCACGTGCTTTGAGCCGGCGAATGGCGTGGTAAGCGCGCAGATCTGCATGTACTCGATGGATTCGAACCGGATCGTGTCATTCGGCAGGTACAAAAGCACGAACACGTCACCGACGTGGTCTCCGGACGGGTCGCAGGTGATGTTTTCGTCGTCGATGCAGGGAAATCCGGAACTGTATGTGACGGATACGAGCGGGAACCGTCCAAAGAGGCTGACGTATTCCTCGAATGGAGCGAACACGTCGCCGGCCTGGAATCCGAAGACGGGGCAAACGGTGGCGTTTGTGAGCGACCGGGCCGGAGTGCCGCAGTTGTATTTGATGAACGCGGACGGCACCGACACGCGGAAGCTGGATTTGCCGGATATGGGGTATGTGATCGATCCGGCGTGGTCGCCGAATGGGCAATTGCTGGCGTTCAGTTGGAGGCGGCCGAGCGGGAACTACGACCTGTACATCATGGATGTGGCGTCGCGCAGCATCCGCGAAATCACGAGGGATTCGGGCCGCAATGAGCGGCCATGCTGGGCACCGGATGGACGGCACATCGTGTTTGAATCGACGCGCGGCGGTTCGCGGCAGATCTGGGTGATGCTGGCGGATGGATCGGAAGCTCGGCAGTTGACAACCAAAGGACACAATGAATCGCCGAGCTGGTCGCAGCGTTAAATGGGTCGAGGCGTGATACGGCTCACACGGCCATCGGGTTCAGTTGTAGTAGAATATATCGTGGCACGACATATTTTCGGGTGTCTGCGTTTAGCCCGATTTTTTTTCAGGATAATTGAAGGAGGAACGGCTCACAGGTATGCGTTCCCCCAAGGAGAAATGGAATGAATAGTGCGATCCGCCCGCTTCATCGCGCAGCATTGGTGGCCTGCGTAGCAGTGGCAGTGTTCAGCGCGGGCTGCTCGAAAAAGCCGGTGTCCAAGCAGACGGGAGTGTATACGCCGCCGGCGACGTCGGTGAAGCCGACGGTGACCCTGGGCGCGGACAAGTCTTCGATTAAGCAAGGCGAGTCGGCGCGGTTGATCTGGACGACGACGGACGCAGTGAACGTGTCGATCGCGCCGGAGGTGGGCGCGGTGACGGCGCAAGGCTCGACCACAGTGACGCCTTCGGCTTCGACGACGTATACGATTACGGCGAGCGGACCGGGCGGGAACGCTGACGCGTCGACGCGAATCTCGGTGGAAGTGCCGACGACGACTTCGGGAAGCACGATGGCACCGCCGACGAACTCGACACTCGATCAATTGTTCCTGGAAGATGTGGCGGACTTGTACTTCGATTACGACTCCGCGGAAGTGCGGCCCGATGCACGGCCGATTCTGCAAAAGGATGCGGACTTCTTCAAGAAATACCCGACGATGCGGATCACGATTGAGGGCCACTGCGACGAACGCGGATCGACCGAGTACAACCTGGCGCTGGGCGACCGTCGCGCAAACGCGATCAAGCAATACCTGGTGAGCCTGGGAATCGGCGCGGACCGATTGAACACGGTGAGCTACGGCAAGGAAAAGCCGTTCTGCATGGAAACGACGGAATCGTGCTACGCGAAGAACCGCCGCGGGCATTTCGTGCAGGCGAAGTAAGCGCGGGAATTAGGACCGGCACGGGCTATTTGCCGTCAACCGAGAATGCCAGCAAGACGTTGCCTGGGCCGCCGCCCCAGAGACCGTAACCAGAATTAACGAAGAGCATGCCGCCCACAATCACGGGGCCGGGACCATCCATGGCGCCGCCGTTTGCGGGAACTCCGTTGACAGCTTTGTACGACTGATTCGTGTCCACATCCCAGAGCAGCTTGCCGTCCTGCGTAGAATAGGCGCGCAGATGACCATTCACGCCGCCGGAAAATACAACGCCGGGAATGGCGGTGACCGCGGCGGACTGCGCTGGGCTGCAGCCCAGTTGATCGCCGCAGGAACGCGGCGGCGCGCTCCAGGCGACTTTGCCGGTCGCAAGATCGAGCGCGAAAACGCCGCCACCTGTCTTCGAATCCAAGAGAAAAGCCTGCCCCGGGGCATAGGAAGGCTGCGAACCGGGAGTTCCGGGTGCGACGCCTTGCACGCGCTGATCGGAAACAGCCGCGTAGACATTGACGCCATCGACAGCCGAACCCCACTGCACACCGCCCAGATTGCCGCCGGCAGCGACGCGAGTCTGCCACAGAATCGCGCCCTGGCGATCGGGATCCAGGGCGTGGACCACGCCCGATTTCTGGCCGGCGATCAACGCGCGGTGCTCACCCGGCAAGTCCACAAGAATGGGAGAAGAGCCGAAGTCGAAATCCTCGCCATATTTTTCAGGACAATTTCGTTCCACGCGGTCGGGGCGAAAGCAGCTCACGATAAAGGCATCTCCGGCGGTCATCTGCTTGGACCAGACGATGGCGCCGGTATCCATATCCAAGGCGAGGAAAGAGTCGGAAGTGGTTGCGGCGGGATTGGAATAACTGTCACCAGTGGTGACGTAGACGCGGTGTCCCGCAACGTCGACGGTGGGCGAAGACCACACCGCGGCTCCGGAAGGGCCCCAGAGTTGTACGCCTTGGGGATTTTTGCGGACGGGCTTGGGAGCTTCGGAGATGGTGTACTGCTTCCAGATGATTACGCCGGAAGCGGCGTCGAGCGAGGAGACGCTGCCGCGGAATTTGCAACATTCGTATCTAGGGTCGGCGCCAAGAACTTCTTCGAAGGAAGAGACCGGCACGTATAAGCGGCCGGCGGCGAGAGTGGGCGCGCCGGTGATCACCGCTCCGGGATAGTCTTCCAGTTGGGTTTTCCAGAGGAGCTTGCCGGTGAGAGCGTCGACGGCGTAGGCATTCGCGCGTCCATCGCCGAAGTAGGCGGCCCAGCCAGAACCGAGCGCGCCAATACTGATCGCTGTGCGGACAGGACCTTCGGTGTCGAATTCCCAGTAGGTGCAACCGGTGGCGGCGTTCAAGGAATATACGCGGCGACCAAGGCTGCCGACGAAGACGCGTCCACCGAAAACGGTGGGCTGCCCAGCGGCGCGGCTCACTCCTGGAAAACCGAACGCCCACTTTACTTTGAGATTGGGAACTTGCTGCGCGGAAAGTTGCGCCATGTCCGCGGGCTGGAAGCGATGCTGCAGCGGAGAAACACCCCAGCCATTCCATTGCGGCAGGCCGGAGAGATCCGTCCATGCGGAGGCGGCATCGGAGCAGCGGTTCGGCAGTTCGGTAACGGAAGCTATCTTCGAAAGGAAAGAGCTTAAGGAGTCGATTTGTGCGGGCGAGAGTTTGGAGGCTTGCGATTTCATGGCGCCCTTGGTCAGCGCGAAGCGGATGTTCTCCACACTCATGGCGGACAACGCGGCGCGGTTGGGCGCGCGAGGAACGCCGGCGTCGTGACAGATGGCGCATTGCTTGCGGTAGAGGCTCTCGGTATCAGATGCAGGCGAGGGGTTCTGCTGGCCCGCATAGATTTTCGAGATGACGAGAGAACTAAGGAGCAGGAAGCAGAGCAGAGTCACAGTTCGAGGGTGCAGGCGCATGGAGCCTCGTGGATTCAGGTACTGCACTGGGTAAACCTAAATAAGGATACGCACTAAGAAACGGATGACCCGGACGCGAGGGAGCGCTCGCGGCAGGGCAACATGTTAGGCGGGCAAAACGGGCGAGTCAAGAAAGCGGCGCGACGGAAGCAACCGGAGTTGACCCGGGGCGGACGCAGGGCTCCAGTTGTTCTGTGCTACCATCGCGAATGCAGGGCTTCGATGAAAGATTCCCAGAAAACGTATCATGTCGATTATGCGGTGGTGGGATCCGGCGTCGCCGGAGTGCGCGCGGCGATTGAGCTGAGCAACGCGGGAAGCGTGCTGGTGCTGGCGAAATCGGATTTGAGCGATTCGGCGACAGCGTGGGCGCAGGGCGGGATTGCGGTTGCCTTAAGCGACGAGGATGAGATCGGACTGCACGAGCAGGACACGATCAACGCGGGCGACGGGCTGTGCAATCCGGAATCGGTGGCGCTGCTGGTGGAAGAAGGCCCGAAGTACATCACGCAACTGATCGAATGGGGGACGGAGTTTGATCGATCGGGAACGAAGCTCGCGTTTACCAGGGAAGCGGCCCACAGCCGCTCGCGGATTTTGCACGCGCATGGCGACTCAACGGGACGGGAGATCAGCCGGGCGCTGCTGGCGAGGGCGCACAAGATTCCTCATTTACATTTGAGACCGCACGCGTTTACGACCGAACTGGTGATGGATAAGGGCCGCGTGACGGGCCTGCGATTTATTGATGAGGTGGACGGGTCGCTGCACGAACTGAAGGCAGGCGCGGTGCTGCTGGCGACCGGCGGGCTGGGCCAGTTGTACCGGGAAACTACGAATCCGGATGTGGCGACGGGCGACGGATTCGCGATTGCGTATGAAGCGGGAGCGGTGCTATCGGACATGGAGTTTGTGCAGTTCCATCCGACGGCGCTGGCGATTCAGGGCGCGCCGCGTTTTTTGCTGAGCGAGGCGCTGCGCGGCGAGGGCGGCATCCTGCGCAACGTGAACCTGGAACGCTTCATGAAGAGGTACCACGAAGCGCAAGAACTGGCGCCGAGGGACGTGGTGGCGCGGGCCATCGTCAGCGAGATGCATCGCACGGACAGCAAGCACGTGTACCTGGATATGACCGCGAAGTCGAAAGAATTTCTGGAGAAGCGATTCCCGAGGATCTATGCGACGTGCATGAGTTATGGGTTGGACCTTGCCAGCGATATGGCCCCGGTGAGCCCGGCGGCGCATTTCATGATGGGCGGAGTGAAGACGGACTTGTGGGGCCGTACATCGCTGCCGGGGTTGTATGCGGCGGGCGAGACGGCAGCGACCGGAGTGCACGGGGCGAACCGGTTGGCGAGCAATTCCCTGCTGGAGGGCCTGGTGTTTGGGGCGCGGTCGGGCGAAGCGATGATGAAGGATGCGCCGGGTTCGAAGAAACATGGCTACGCAACTCCCGGGCATTCCCGCACCAAACAAGTGGAATGGCGCGGTTGGCGCGGCGAAAGCGAAGCCCATCGAACCGGAAGCACTCGCGAAATTGCGGGAATTGATGTGGCACAACGTGGGGATCTTGCGGGATGGAAAGCAGTTACGGGCGGCGGTGGAAACGCTGCAGAAGAGCGAGCAGTTGCAGGCCGCGAAGAACGGGCGCGGCGAGCACGAACTGCATAATTTGCATGCGCTGGGATTGCTGATTGCGAGGTCGGCACTGGCGCGCGAAGAGAGCCGCGGCAGCCATTACCGCTCGGACTTTCCGTATCGGGATGACGAGAAATATTCGCAACACTCGACGATATCCAAACAAGAGCAAGTGCAGTTTGTAAAGTAGAGGCCGACGGAAACGATGTCACCCTTTCGCAAAGACTGCGAAAGGGCCCACCCGGGACGGTTTCTCGTCGCTGGAAGTTGCGCGAAGTATTCGCGTAATCCACAACACAAACTCAGGCTAATTCCCTTTTGCAAAGAAATTTTGGAGTGCGTCATCGCGGGATTCCCACTCGGTGCGGCGGACGCGGAGAAGTGGTGCGTGCAGGAAGCGTAGAAGAACAACAACAGAAGATTGCGTCAGGCGGGAAGGAATCGCACTATGCTTGGTGAGAAAGCAGGAGCGGTGCGAGGAGCGGAGAAAAAGTGAGTGATGGGGAAAGAGTGAGCGGGGAAAAAGACGTGCGGAGGTGGTGGCGAGAGGTGCGCGCGTTTGAGGGGATGCGCCCGTTTGCGTGGGGGACGGTGGGGCGGAACGTGGTGGCGGGCGTGACGATGGCGGCGATGAGCGTGCCGCAATCGTTGGGGTACACGCGGATCGCGGGGACGCCGGTGATCACGGGGTTGTACACGCTGCTGCTGCCGCTGTTGGGATTTGCGATTTTCGGGTCGTCGCGATATCTGGTGGTGGCGGCGGATTCGGCGACGGCGGCGATCCTGGCGGGAGGGCTGGCGTCGATGGGTGCACGTCGGGGAGTCCGCACTATGTGGCGCTGGCGAGCATGGTGGCGCTGTTGACGGGAGCGCTGCTGCTGGTGGCGCGGCTGTTCAAGCTGGGATTTCTGGCGGATTTTTTGTCGCAGACGGTGCTGATGGGATTTCTGACGGGAGTGGGATTTCAGGTAGGGATCGCGGTGCTGGGGCAGATGCTGGGAGTGGAGACGCACTCGCGACGGTCGTTGCTGCAGTTGTGGGAAGTGGTGAAGGGTTTGCGGGAGGCGCACCCGTTGACGATGGCGATTTCGGCGGGAGTGATTGCGAGTGTGCTGCTGCTGAAGAAGTTTTTGCCGAGGTGGCCGGGGCCGCTGTTCGCGGTGGTGGGAACGATCGCGGCAAGCTGGATGTGGAAGTGGGAAGCGCGGGGAGTGGAGGTGCTGGGCCCGGTGGCGGGAGGATTGCCGCACCTGGGATTGCCGATGGTGAGCTGGCGGGAGATCGAGATGCTGGTGCCGGTGGCGGCTTCGTGCGTGGTGATGATCATCGCGCAGAGCGCGGCGACGGCGCGGGTGTATGGGGCGAAGCACAACGAATCGTGCGACGAGAACCGGGACCTGCTGGGATTGTCTGCGGCGAATCTGGGCGCGGCGTTCAGCGGAACGTTTGTGGTGAACGGCAGCCCGACGCAGACGGCGATGGTGGAGCGGTCTGGGCGGAACGAACCAGGTGGCGCATGTGACCACGGCGGCGGTGGTGGCGCTGGTGCTGGTGTTCTTGACGGGGACGCTGACGTATCTGCCGAGATGCGTGCTGGGCGCGGTGGTGTTCACGATTGCGATCGGATTGATTTCGTTGCGGCAGCTGGGAGCGATCCGGAAAGAAAGTCCGGGGGAGTATGCGCTGGCGGTGTTCACGGCGGTGGTGGTGGTGGCGTTGGGAGTGGAGCAAGGGATTGTGCTGGCGATGGCGATTTCGCTGCTGCGGATTGTGCGGCATGGCTACCGGCCGAACACGGCGGTGATGGAGCAGGAGCCGGATGGAGCGTGGAAGCTGCTGCGGGCGACGCCGGGAACGGTGAGTGAGCCGGGGATTGTGATCTATCGATTTGGAGCGCCGCTGTTTTATGCGAATGCGAACCGGTTTTCGGAAGAGGTGCGGGCGCTGGTGGACGGAGCGCCGCAGCCGTTGCGGTGGTTGGTGGTGGATGCGGGAGCGATTACGAATGTGGACTACACGGCGGCGCGAACGGTGATTGAGGTGGTGAAGGAATTGAAGAAGCGCGGGACGGGAGTGGCGCTGGTGCATGTGCAATCGGATCTGCAGCCGGATCTGGACCGGCATCACATTACGGAAGAGATTGGGAAGGATCGGGTGTTTGATACGTTGCGGGATGCGTTGGGGGAGTTGAAGAGAGTTGATAGCTGATAGCTGATAGCTGATAGCTAAGAACGCAATTGTGCTAGCACGATTAGAAAGCAGATCCTTCGCTAGCGCTCAGGATGACAGCGCGCGGTTATTTGGGAGGTTGCGGAAAGGTCGTGGTAAGACTGTGCGATATGGTGCGGAAAACGTGATACGTTGCGGAAAAAACGAACCCGCAACGACAGATGATAGGCGACAGATGATAGGCGATAGCTGATAGCGAAAAGCAAAGGCAAACCCGAGACCCACCCTCACAATGCGAGGGTGGGGCACCCGCGAGTATATAGGCGGAGCATATACGGATAAGGAAAAAGTCGAAGAGAAGAGCGGCGATATTTTGGATGGTGCGGGCGGTGCAGAAAATCCGCACCCTTAGAAAACAAAGGGTGCGGCACCCTCATCACGCCTTCACGGAACGGAATGGTCAGGAAAAAAGAAACCTGAGCAACGACAGATGATAGGCGATAGCTGATAGCTAAAAGCAAAGGCAAACCTAAGACCCACCCTCGCAATACGAGGGTGGGGCACCCGCGCGTATATAGGCGGACGGGCTAGAGATAACGAACACACCGAAGAGAAGAGCGGCGTGGGTTATTTGAGGAGTTGCTTCCAGCGGGACCAGGCGTCTTCGCGGGCTTTGGTGTTGGCGGGAGTGGCGTCGGGGGCTTCGCCGGCGCGCATGAAACCGTGGCCGGCGCCTTCGTAGGTGACGGGTTCAAATTTTTTGCCGGCGGCTTTCATGGCGGCGGTGGTGTCGGGGAGAGTGGCGTCTACGCGGGCGTCGTTGCCGGCGTAGAAGCCGTAAACGGGAGCGGTGATGCGAGCCATGGAAGCGGCGTCGGGTCCGGTGCCGTAGAAGACGAAGGCAGCGGCGATTGAAGGACGATTGGTGGCGAAGCGGAAGGTCTGACTGCCACCCCAGCAGAATCCAGCGACATAGAGTACGCCATTGGAAGCGGGGAGCGCGCGGCCATAATCGGCGGCGGCGTTGAGGTCCGCGGTGATCTGATCGGGAGGAAGCTTGGAGATGGCTTCGGTGACGCCGGTGGGAAAATCCTTGGTGCGTCCGCCGTTGGGGGCCATGCCGGAGAGGAGGTCGGGAGCGACGGCGATGTAACCGGCGGCAGCGACTTCGTCGGCGAGTTCCTGAGCCCAGTCGGAGAGGCCGAAGATTTCGTGGATGATAAGGACGACGGGGCGCTTGTCCTTGGCTTCGGGATAGACGATGAAGGTCTCGACTTTGCGGCCGTCATGGTTTACGGTGGCCCACTCGCGGTGGCGAGGAGATTTTTCGAGGCGTTCGCGGGCCCAAGGCTGAGACCACTCCTGCGCGGAAAGAGTGGAGGCGGCGGCGAGGATCAAGGAAAGTATGTAGGCGCAGCGAAGGAGACGGATCATGCATCACCTCTGAGTGAGATTGGAGGATGATACGGGCGAAGAGGAAACGCGGCAAGAGGATTTGCACGGTAGAAGGCGACGGGAAAGGTGAACAGTGAGCGCAGGGGTGATTCGGTTTCGGTATGACGTGCCGCTGGCGGAGACGATGGCGTTTGAGGCGGTGTACCCGGAGCAGTTGCAGATGGATCTGGAAGACAAGCAGTATTTGCGGGAAATGCCGGGGGCGCTGTTCGTGTGGATGTATGTGGATGGAGAGATCGCGGGGGAAACGTATGGCGTGCCGTTCGATCCGCGGGATGAGTTCATCGAGCCGATCCTGGAGGGAAAGGCGGAGGTGCGGGAGCGGGGGATGCACTGCTACTCGAATACGATATTGCCGAAATTTCAGAGCAGGCATTTGGGGATGGTGTTGAAGTCGCACTGGCTGGGGATGGCGGCGGGGCAAGGATACAAGTGGGTGTACGGACACGCGCGGCACGGAGCGAGCCAGGCGTTGAACGCGAAATTTGGAGCGGAGTTTCTGAAGAGCTATGAGAACTGGTTTGGGACGGGGGAGGAGTATCGGTTGTATCGGATGAGAATTGGGTGAAAAGAGAGAGTTGATAGCTAATAGCCGATAGCTGGAAAGAGAGCTGGTAGCTAATAGCCAATAGCCGATAGCTAAAAGCAAAGGCAAACCGAAGACCCACTCTCACAATACGAGGTGGGGCACCCGCGCGTTTATAGGAGGAGCAGGACGGGTGACGAAAAAGTCGGAAGAAGGGGCGCGGTGAGTTGAGATCGTGCCGGCACATTCACAAAGCAGATCCTTCGCTAACGCTCAGGATGACAGGGTATTTTTATTTGTGGATGATGGCGAAATTGTGCAAGGACGGGAACGGCGCGAAAGCAAGCGGAGTCGATACGAGAGCAGAAAAAAAAGAACAAAAAAGATAGAACAAAAAAGAACAAAAAGAATGAAACCTGGCGGTTAGGGGTGCTCGAAGGCGGAGAGGATGGCGGAGAAGGCGGGCTTGGGACGAAAGTCGGAATCCCAGGGGAGGGCGTAGCCTTGTTTGCCTTTGCTGAATTCCGGAATCCAGGAATGTTTGTCGGTGAAGCCCCAGGTCTGAAACAGTTTGCAGGAGGGATTGCGCACGCAGATGGCAGCGATTTTGCCGTAGAGATCGGCCTGGCGAGCGAGATTTTCCGGGGAAGGAGAATCGAGGGCGATGTCGAGTTCGGTGAAGTGGAGTTCGAGGCCGAGTTTGGCGAAGCGGTCGAGATTTTCGGAGAAGGATCGCAGGTTAGTGGGATTGTCGAAGCCGAGATTGACGTGGAGCTGGAAGCCGATGCCGTCGAGGGGCACGTGACGATTGCGGAAGTCGCGGGCCATGGCGAAGATGGCGTCGGACTTGGCGTTGATGGGCTCGGCGCCGTAATCGTTGTAGAAGAGTTTGACGTGAGGGTCGGCGGCATGTGCCCAAACGAGGGCTTGCTCGATGTAGGCGGGGCCATTCGGAGGTAAGATGCCGGGGGAGTTGAACCAGAGAGTGGAGCGGAGGGATCCGTCGTCATTGAAGGCTTCGTTGACGACGTCCCAGGCATAGAGTTTGCCGGAGTAGCGCCCGGCCACGACGGCGATGTGTTGCTGGAGAATCTGGCGAAGAGCGTCGGAGTTGACGGAGCCATTTTTGGCGGCAGCGACGAGCCAATCGGGAATCTGCTGGTGCCAGACGAGGCAGTGTCCGCGGACTTTGAGTTTGTGGGATTGGGCGAAAGAGACGATGGAGTCGGCGGGGCCGAAATCGAAAGAAGAAGGAGCGGAACCCGGACGGGGATGGATGGATTCGAACTTCATGGCGTTTTCGGGCTCGATGAGCGAGAAGTCGCGGGCAAGGATGGAAGAGTAGGCGGGCTCGGAGAAGAAGGCCGGGTCGACGGCGGAGCCGATGAAGATGTTGTGGCGGGCGGCAACGTCGCGGAGGGCGGGCAAAGATTCGGGGAGAGCGGCAGCGAGAGCGATGGAGACAGCCAGAAACGGAAAAAGAGCAGAGGCGAAGCGAAGCGGATGGGTGGGCATGGATATGGAACTCCGCGAGCGATCTTACTATAAGGGCGAGAGACACAGTTGTGGGAGTAGCCGATAGATAAAGGAAGAGCGACCCGACCTTCGCGAGAGGCAAAGTCGCGAAGGGTCGGGCAGGGCCGGGAGCCGCAACTACTTCTTAAGGCAGATGGCTGGGAATTCTTGGATGAGGGCGCGAAGTTTGGGGGCGTCGTTGACCTGGATGTAGGCGTCGTTGGGGAAATTTTTAGCGTAGTCCTGATGGTAGGCTTCGGCTGGATAAAAGGCCGTGAACTTTTCGACTTTCGTGACAATGGGGCGATTGTAGACTTTCGCGGCGGTCAGTTGGGCGATATAGGCTTCGGCGATACGACGCTGGTCGTCGGTGGTGTAGAAGAGTGCGGAGCGGTATTGCGAGCCGGTGTCTGGCCCCTGTCGATTGGACTGCGTCGGATCGTGGACCACAGAAAAATAAACCATGAGTAGCTGGCCAAAAGTAATTTGCGACGGGTCGTAGGTAACCTGGACGCTTTCGGCGTGACCGGTGGCGCCGGTGGAGACGGCTTCATAGGAGGGATCTTTGACGAAACCGCCACTGTAGCCTGCGGTGGTGTTGGTGACGCCCTTGATGTGTTGGAAGACGGCTTGGACTCCCCAGAAACAACCTCCCGCAAAGACAGCAGTCTCGGAAGCGGGAGCGTGGGCGAGGGGCTCGTCGACGGTGGGCGCGGGCATGGCGGAGTTGGGCGTGGCTGGCGGACGGTAGCCAAAGGCGCGCACGACGGTGTAGGCGAGAAAGATTGCAATTACAGCAAAGGCGAGGATTCTGCCGATTCTAGGGGATTCCATGGTTATTGATCTCCGCCAGTTAGATTGCAAGGCGGGCGAAAGGTTTCACAGATTCCAGGAATTGTCCCCGAGATGGCTGGATGGGTTAGGATCGAATTCAAAATGGATCCACAAGACGGGAGCGGAGCGACGTGAAAATTCTACAGGCGGCAGTGGTAGTGGCGATTGCGTGGATGTCGTGTGCAGATGGGCGCGCAGAGTCAATTGAGGGAGAAGCGTTTATTTGATGTGCGGGAGTTTGGGGCGACGGGGGACGGGAAGACTTTGGATACGAAGGCGATCAGCGCGGCGATTGAGGCAGCGCATGATGCAGGGAGTGGAACGGTAGTGTTTCCGCCGGGAACGTACGTGACGGGGACGTTTGAGTTGTTGGGGAATGTGACGCTGGACGTGGAGGCAAACGCGACGATATTGGGAAGCCCGCGACTGGAGGATTACAAGAAGCTAACGGATTACGGACTGGGACACGAGTACGGCGTGAACAGCTCGGGAGAAGGCGAGCGGGTGGGGATGATTGTGGCGCGGAATGCGGAGAACATCGCGATCGTGGGGCAAGGAGCGATCGACGGGAACGCGAACTTGTTTTTCGATTTTGCGAAGGCGCACAACGGGCACGACTACGACGCGAAGTACACGCGGCAGGGAGCGGCGTTCGAGAAGTCGATCGAAAATACGACGGACGGCCCGGTGGAAAGGAAGGCTGGAGGGCGGCCGGGCACGATGATTATTTTTTACCACTGCAAGAACGTGGCGATTCGCGACATCACGTACAGGAATGCGCCGAACTGGACATTTCATATGCAGACGGTGGAACGGGCCACGGTGAACGGATTGCATATCGTGAACAGCCTGCTGCTGCCAAACAACGATGGAGTGGACTGTTTTGCGTGCAAGGACACGCATTTTTCGGATTGCGACATTGTGGCGGGGGACGACGATTTCGCGTTCTGGGGCGCGGAGAACGTAAGCGTGGCGAACTGCTCGCTGACGTCGCATTCGGCGGCGATCCGGCTGCAGAATTCGCGGTACAGCACGTTCAGCAATCTGTCGATCCACGGGAATCGAGGGATCGGGATTTTTGAGCAGGACGGGGTAACGGCGAACCTGGTGTTCAGCAACATTACGTTTGAGACGCAGTTGCTGTACGGGCACTGGTGGGGGAAGGCGGAGCCGATTTTTATTTCAATAGGAGCGCCGAAGGCGGGGAAAGCGCCGGGCGAGGTACACGATCTGCGGTTTACGAACCTGATTGGGGAGGCGGAGAGCGGAATTATTTTTCGCGGAGATACGGAGGCGCGACATCCGGAACATTTATGTGGACCATCTGAAGATGAAGATGCGCGCGCCGCGGAAGGAAGTGAGCGAGCTGGCGGGAGGAAACTTCGATTTTCGATGGACGGCGACGGCGATGGAGGACGCGATATTCAAGCACGACATACCGGCACTTTATGGGCGGTATGTGGATGGATTGCATTTGCAGGATGTGGCGGTGGAGTGGGGTACGGAGATGCCGAAGCTACTTCACGAATGCGGTGAATGTGGAGGAGTTTACGGAACTGGATGTCGATCAATTTGAGGGCAGACAATCGCCGGGAGCGGAGAGTGCGGCGACGATTTTGCTGACGAATGGGGATGGAGTGGCGATCCGGAATTCGAAGGCGAGGGCGGGGACGGGGACGTTCGTCACGCTGGAGAATGTGAAAGGCGAAGGATTTTTTGCGGATAACGATGTGAGGAAGGCGAAGCAGGTGTTTGGGAGTGGTAAGAATGGGTTTGTGCAGTTTGGGAATGCGCTGCCGGGGAAGACAGTCGATAGTCGATAGCCAATAGCCGATAGCTAAAGGCAAACCCAAGACCCAGGCACCAAAATGCGGTGCCTGGGGCACCCGCGTTTTACGAGGGGAGCGAGGGTTCCTATGTCCAAAGGGAAACCCAGCCGGCCGAAAGTTAAACCAAGTCCGAAGTGCGACTGTGAATGTAAGCAGTGCGATATCGGGAGACACTGCGGAAGAAAACCCGAATGCGAACACCCGAATTGGATACGGCGCAAGACCTAGATCGAGGCACTTAAGTCAGAAGTTGAGTTGGAGGCGGAGTCCCGTTGCAAACGGCGGTGTTCCTTGGTGACCCATTCTACGAACAGGTTTTCAAATTCTTCGTTGGTGTAGACGCCTTTCTGGACAAGCAGGGTGTTCATGGCGTAGACGGTGGCCTTAAAGCGGTCATCTCTGCTTACGGATTCCAGCGCATCAAGAAATGACATAAGTCCTCCCTGGGGTCCATCGAAGAGCGAAGTTCTTATGATACTGCTTCAGGGGAGGGAGATTGCCAAGTGCTTTCTTGTTTGCGCTGCGCGACGAGCGATTCGGGGTGCTTGCAGAGCTTTGTGGTTCTGCAAGGCGTAAGCGGGAGGATCAGAGAGAGAAGGGCGCGGAGGAGTCAGTTCCCTTCCAGGCTTCGTCGTGTTCGACGCGGACCATGAAGAGGCCTTGAGGGGGGACGGTGGGGCCGGACTGGGAGCGGTCGCGGGAGGCGAAGAGGCGGTCGATGTCGGAGGGGGCGAGACGGCCTCGACCGACTTCGAGGAGCGAGCCGACGATTTTGCGGACCATGTAGCGGAGGAAGGATTTGCCGTGGACGGTGAACCAAAGCTCCTCGTTGTCGTCGGTGCGGAGGAGTTGGGTGGCGTAAATTTCGCGAAGGGTGTTGCGCTCGCGGTCGTCTTCTTCGGAGCCGGTGGAAGCGGCGAAGGCGGAGAAGTCGTGGAGACCGACGAAGCGGGCGGCGGCTTCGCGCATGGCGTCTTCGTTGAGAGGAAAGGGATAGTGAAGGACGTAGCGGTGGAGCATGGGAGGGACGACGCGTCCGCGATAGATGCGATAGCGATAGATTTTGGATTTGGCGGACCAGCGCGCGGAAAAATCGGGGCCGGTTTCTTCGGCGGCGACGATGCGGATGGTGGGAGGAAGCAGGGCGTTGAGAGAGCGCTGGAATTCGAGCGCGGATAAAGAGGATTGGGTTTTGAAGCTGGCGACCTGGCCGAGGGCGTGGACTCCGGCATCGGTGCGGCCAGCGCCAAGCACGACGATAGATTCCTGGGTGAGGCGGCGCAGGATGGAGACGAGTTCGCCCTGAATGGTGGGCTTATCGGTCTGCATCTGCCAGCCGTGAAAATCGGTGCCATCGTAGGCGACTGTCAGCTTGAAATAGCGCAAGGAGGAGGAGTCTCCTAAGAGGCGGTGCGCGCGAAGCGGGAACCGGGCTTGATGGCGGAGCTACCGGCGCGGCAGAGGGGACAGTCTTCGGGAAGGAAGCTGTCGATTTTGAGTTGGAGAAGGGACTGGGATTCGACCGGAAATTCGATGGAACCGCCGCTGCGATCGATGATAGCGGCGACGGCAACGACACGGCCTCCAGCTTGTTGAACGACGCGGATGGCTTCCTGAGTAGAGCCGCCGGTGGTCCAGACGTCTTCGACAATCAAGACGTGCTGATCGGGAGCGAGGGAGAAGCCGCGACGGAAGGTCATGACGCCGCCAGCGTCCCGCTCCACAAACATGGCCGGAACGCCGCCGCCGACGTGTCGGCGGGCTGAGGAAGGGCGCGGGCGACCTCGTGACCAACGATTAAACCGCCAAGAGCGGGGCTAACGACTGCATCGATGCGAGCGTCCGAGAAGAGAGCAGCGAGAGCGGAGCCAAGCTTTCTCGGCGAAACGGGGGTATTGCAGGACAAGAGCGCACTGGACGTAGGTATCCGAGTGACGGCCGCTGGAGAGTTCGAAGTGGCCGCGACGGATGGCGCCTGCGGTGTGCAAGATGTCGAGAATTTCGTCGTTCGAGAGCATCGCGGCGCGGCACCTTAGCCGGAAATAAATCAGGGCGAAGTGAGCAGACTAGCCGTGGAGTGGTTCGTTGTCAAGGCAACGAGCGCCTGCTAGACTGCAAAGTCCGGGTAATTGAGTGACTTAAGCGGAATGAACGCCCCCGACTCCAGGTTAACGCACGAAAAATAGGGCGCGACGAACGAAACAAAATCAGGGCGATTCGCGTTACTACAGATAGGACTTGAGGGAGCGGAGGCGCGTTCCGGGTATTGGTGTGGTGGTGTAGGAAAAATCGATTTGGTGAGGGAAATCATGAGCATTGTGTCGCTGAAGCGAGTGGTAGCCGCAGTGTTGGTGGGGACACTGGCCGGAGCGCCGCTGATGCCTACGTGGGCGCAGGATCCGGCGGCGCAAGCGCCGACGACGGCTCCGCCGACCACACAGGCACCGGCGGAATCCGCGCAACCCGTGCAATCGCCAACACCGGAATTGAAGACGGCGACGCAGGGCGGACTGCCGATTTCGCTGGGAGTGCGGCAATTCGATTATTCGAAGCCGCCCAGTCCGTTCCCGAACCTGATCAATCCGTACACGATGCAATATATCGCGCCGGGAGCGCTGGCGAACTCGCCGAGGCTGGAGCAGTTGATCCACAACGGCAAGCTGGAGTTGAGCCTGCAGGACGCGATCGCGCTGGCGATGGAAAACAGCATGGACATCGTGGTGTCGCGCTACAACTCGTGGATGGCGGACGCGAGCATATTGAAGACGAAGGCGGGAGGATACAGCTACGGGACGCCGGACAGTTTGTCGGCGGGATCGACGGCGAACGTGCCGAACTTGTATTACGACCCGGTGCTGTCGCAGGTGCTGTATTGGGATGACCGGACGACACCGATCAACAACGCGTACATTTCGGGAACTGGGCTGTCGGGACTGACGGCGTCGGCGCTGACGTCGCATACGGCGGTGTACAACACGACGTACAGCCAGAGCTTTGATACAGGAACGTCGTTCAACGTGGGTTGGGACAATACGCGGTCGTCGTCGAATGCGGCAAACTTTTTCAACCCGTATGTGAACTCCCAGCTGGTGGTGGGATTCCAGCAGCAATTGCTGCAGGGAGCGGGACGGTTTATCAACCGCCGGAATATATTGATCGCGGAGAACAACAAGAAGATTTCGGACCTGGCGTTTTCGCAGCAAGCGATCACGACGATCACCAACACGATCACGGCGTATTGGGAGTTGGCGTATGCGCGGCAGAACGTACAGGTAAACCAGGAAGCGGTGACCGTGGCGCAGAAGCTGTACACGGACAACAAGAAGCAGTTGGAAATCGGGACGATGGCGCCGCTGGATGTGACGCGGGCGGAATCGGAACTGGCGACGGACCAGCAGAATTTGATCGTGGCGCAGACCACGCGGTTGCAGGATGAGCTGGTACTGAAGAACTACATTTCCAAGGATCCGCTGGCTTCCAATTTGCTGAACGTGGAAATTATCCCGACGGACAAGCCGGACGCGCCGGAAGCGATCACGACGATGACGTTTGAGGAAGCGGTGAAGCTGGCGTTCACGAAGAGACCGGATTTGCAAGAACAGTTTTACAACGTGAAGAACGCGGAAGTGGACGTGAAGGCGACGAAGAATGCGTTGCTGCCGCTGGCGACGTTGACGGGACAGTTTGGTCCGTCGGGCCTGGCGGGCAATGGAGTGGTATACGGCCAGTCGGTGGTCACGCCTACCGGGCAGCCCACCCAAGTGCCGATTGTGGACGCGAACGGGAATCCGGTGAACCTTTATGTGGGGGGAACCACGGTGACGACGCCGATTGCGGGGCATACGTACGCGGGATTTGGAACGGCGCAGAGCCAGATTTTCCATAACAATTATCCCGACTACAACGTGGGGTTGAATTTCCAGTTGCCGCTGCGGAACCGAGCGGCGCAGGCGGACAACATCCACGCGCAATTGACGCTGCGGCAGATGGAAGCGCAGATGCAGCAGTACAAGAACTCCGCGCTGCTGGATGTGCGGAACACTACGATTGCGGTGGAACAAGGACGAGCGCAGGTGCAGGCGGCGAGCAAGGCGCGGCAACTGCAGCAGGAAACCTTTGACGCGGAACAGAAGAAATATCGGTTGGGCGCGTCAACGGTGTACAACGTGATTCTGACGCAGAGCGACCTGATCACGGCGCAGGGCACGGAGTTGCGGGCGCTGGCGAACCTGGCGGAAGCGAAAGCGAACTATGAAAGGGCGCTGGGAAGAACGTTGGAAGTGAATGCAGTGACCATTGCGGGGACGAAGGCTCCGGTGCCGGACTACGATCCGCTGATACCGGGGACGGTGAACGGGCAAGTGGTGGGAATGGATAAGGTGCTGCAGGCGATCGAGAAGGCGAATGGCGGGGGGAAGTAGGAAGAGAGCCGATAGCTGATAGCCAATAGCTGATAGCTAATAACTAAAGCAAAGGCAAGACCCACCCTCGAAGTACGAGGAGTGAGGCACTCGAAACGACAGTTGGTCGCTGATAGCTAGAATAAAGGCAACTCCAAGACCAACCCTCAAAGTACGAGGGGTGGGGCACCCGAAACGACAATTGGTAGATGATAGGTGATGGCCGGTGGTGTCGCCGTCAGCGTAAGAGCGGCAACGATGGTAGATTTGGGCAAGGACATGTCCTTTCCGGTCTATTTTCACCTGGGACCTATCGAGATACATCCGCACTGGGTGTTTGAGATGTTGGCGTATGCGGCGGGATTTCGGTTGTATGTGGAATTGCGGCGGAGAGAAGGCGACCGGCTGGGGGATGCGGAGCGGTGGTGGGTGATAGCCGCAGCGGCCATTGGGGCGGTGGCGGGCAGCAGAATCCTCTTCTTACTGGAAGATCCCAACCAAACTCTGGAACATTTACGGGAGCCGCTGGAGCTGCTTTCCGGAAAGACGATTGTCGGCGCGTTGATCGGCGGACTGTTTGCGGTGGAGTTTGCGAAGCGAATTCTGGGGATCAAGACGCGCACTGGGGATTTGTTTGCGTTGCCGCTGTGCCTGGGGATTGCGATCGGGCGGATCGGTTGTTTCCTGACGGGATTGGAGGACCAGACCGCGGGGACAGCGACGGGCTTGCCGTGGGGAGTGAACTTCGGCGACGGAATTTCGCGGCATCCCACGCAACTGTATGAAATTGTGTTTGTGGTACTGCTGGGGATGGTTATAGTTTCGGTGTCGCGGCGGCCGCATGTCCGCGGGGATCTCTTCAAACTTTTTATGGTGGGATATTGCGCGTTTCGGCTGTGCTGCGATTACCTGAAGCCGGAAGTGCGGGTGTTCGCGGGATTGTCATCGATACAGTGGGCTTGCGTCGCCATGATTCTGTATTACCTGACAGACGTGCTGCGATGGTTGCATCTGCGCGGCTATCGCCTTGCGACGGATCGCGATGTGCGGTTCGCAGCGGGGAAAGAAGAAGTCATTTAGGCGGCTCAGGAACAGAGCGGAGAGTCCGAGAGGCAGCGGGACGGTGACTTTTTCGCTTTGGCAAGGAGGAGGAATGACGAACGGACCGAACCAAGGTCTGGATGAGGAACCGCGGTCGTTGTGGCGACCGATCGGGTTCACGTTGGCGTCGCTGTTCTTACTTTCCTTTATGACTTGCGGCGGTGGGTTTGTTTTGGTGAATGCGAGCAAGCGACTGAGCGGATTTTTGCTTTTAGTGGGACGGATAGCTTTAGTATTGCTGTTGTTGACGTTGGTGTTTGCGGCGATCTACGGAATTGTGCGAGCTATCCGGGGAGCACTCCGAAGATGACGGAAAGGGTTAGGCCTTACATTTTTTACGATGTGGCGCTGACGATCTGCTCGCAGTGCTACCGCAAGGTGGAAGGAAAGATCGTCTTTCAGGACGATAAAGTGTTTCTGCTGAAGCGCTGCAACGAACACGGCGCCGAGCGGGTGTTGGTCGCGGACGATATTGACTATTACCGGCGGTGCCGGGAAGTGTTCATCAAACGGCCGGAGATGCCGGTGGTGTACAACACGCCGGTGAAGTGGGGCTGTCCGTACGACTGCGGGCTATGCACGGACCACGAACAGCATTCCTGCCTGACGCTGGTGGAGGTTACGGACAACTGCAATTTGCGATGCCCGGTGTGTTATTCGGCCAGCGGGCCGGAGCGCCAGGAGCATCGCCCGCTGGCACTGATCGAGAAGATGCTGGATGCGGTGGTTCGCAACGAGGGGCGTCCGGACGTGGTGCAGATTTCGGGCGGCGAGCCGACGATTCATCCTGATTTTTTTGAGATATTGCGACTGGCGCAGGCACGGCCGATCCGGCACCTGATGGTGAACACCAACGGTGTGAGAATCGCGCAGGACGAGGGATTCGTTCGGAGAATCGCGGAGACTTCACCGGATATTGAAATTTATCTACAGTTCGATTCGTTCGAGCAGAAAGCGCTGGTGGATTTGCGCGGAGGGGACCTGCGGAGCGTCCGGGAAAGGGCGCTGGAACGGCTGAACAAATATGATTTGTCTACCACATTGGTGGTGACGTTACGCAAGGGTTTGAACGACGGGGAGATCGGGAAGATTGTCGAGTATGCGCTGACGCAGCCATGCGTGCGGGGAGTGACGCTGCAGCCGATCCAGAATGCGGGGCGCGTGGAGAGGTTCGATCCGGCGACGGACCGGCTGACGTTGACGGAGGTGCGGCGAAAACTGCTGGAGCAAACCAGTGTGTTTCGGCCGGAGGATGTGATTCCGGTGCCATGCCACCCGGATTCGCTGGCGATGGCATACGCGCTGAAAGTGGATAGCAAGGTGGCGCCGTTGACGCGATTCGTGGAACCGGATGTGCTGATCAACGGGGCGAGCAATACGATCGTGTATGAAGAAGAACCGGGGATACGGGAGTGCCTGTTCAAACTGTTTGCGACGAATCATTCGCCGGAGTCGGGGGCGAGCAGCTTGCGGGAATTGTTGTGCTGCTTGCCGCGCGTAGCCGCTCCGACAGAACTCAACTATAAGAATATTTTCCGAGTGCTGATCGTGCACTTTCTGGATGCGTATGCGTTTGATGTGCGGTCGGTGAAGAAGACGTGCATCCATATTGTGCATCCGGATGGGCGGCTGATTCCGTTTGACACGTACAATCTGTTTTATCGGGATGAACTGGAAGGCACGCGACTGGCGGCGCTGAGACGTGGGAACGTGCGTCAGGAAATCAGCACGTGAATGCGGTGCCACGATTTTCTTTTCCCACCCTCCCAAATGGTTCCGTTGAAAAAGTGATTGCGGCAAGTGGCCATCCTGTCACAAGAAATCCGCAGTCAGAGCGCGGAGCAAACGAGATTCGCTTAAACGTGGGGCGGCGGCGAGGAGAAGTGGTATTTGCGCACACGAATGCCGGTGCGCGGAACGCGTCACAGCGCAGAGGGCTGGCGAGGGGTTATGATCGCAGCCGCGCGGAACTGGGTTCCGTGCAATTCGAGGGTGAAGGACCTTGCGCAAAAATCGAGCGAGATTGGCGCTGACGAGAATCGCGGTGGTTCTGGCCGCGATTGTTGTAGCCGTGGCCGCAATTCCCGCGAGAGGGGGGCGTCCGCCGAGTGCGAGAGCGGCGAAGCCAACCACAGAGACTGGGGCGGCAGCACAGGCGGGCGGTGTGGTGGTGAATTATCCCTTGGAGGGATCGATTTTTCCGCCGGAGATTACCGCACCGACGTTTTTGTGGCATGACGAGACCGAGAAGGCGGTGCGCTGGCAAATCGAAATACAGTTCGCGGATGGTGCAGCGGCGATACGGTTCGAGTCGGAGGGTAAGCATCCGGCGATCGGGGAGATCGATCCGCGCTGCGTAGCTCCGACGAATGAAATGCCGGCGCTGACGGCGGAAATGGCCAGCGCCCATAGCTGGAAGCCCGCAGCGGAGGCGTGGGAAGCAATCAAGAAGCACACGGTGGCCGGAGCGGCAACGGTAACGATTCGCGGGTATGCGGGGGCGGCGGGAAATTCGGCAGTGTCCAGCGGAGAGGTGACGTTTACGACCTCGCGCGATGCAGTGGGAGCGCCGATTTTCTATCGTGACGTGCCGCTGATGCCATCGGAGACGGAGAAAGGGATTATCAAGCCATTGGCTCAAGGCGCACTGCACCTGGTGCAGTGGCGGCTGCGGGATTTATCGCAACCGGAGAGCCGGATTGTGCTGAAAGAAATGCCCACGTGTGGGAATTGTCATTCGTTTTCGCTGGATGGCAAAACAATGGGAATGGACCTGGACGGCCCGGCAAATAATAAAGGATTGTACGCGGTCGTTCCGGTACAGGCCGAGATGGCAATCCGCAATAAGGACGTGATTTCGTGGAGTTCGCTGCGGGACGAGTCGGCGGCCACTTCGCGCATTGGATTTATGTCACAGGTGTCGCCGGATGGCCGATACGTGCTGACGAATTACCGGGGGCAGACGAAGGACCTGTCGACGGGCTATTTCACGGTGAATTACAAGGACTACCGGTTCCTGCAGGTGTTTTATCCGACGCGGAGCATTGTGGCGTGGTACGACCGCGCAACCGGGAAGAAGCACCCGCTGCCGGGAGCTGACGATCCACAGTACGTGCAGACGAACGCGGTGTGGAGTCCGGACGGGAGATATGTGGTGTTCGTGCGGGCAACGGCGATGGACCCGTATCCACCGGGGAATAAAATGCCGCAGCACGCCAATGATCCGGAGGAGCCGCAGATTCGTTACGACTTGTACCGCGTGCCATTTAATGAGGGCAAAGGCGGAACGGCGGTGGCGATTGAAGGCGCATCCCATAACGGGATGAGCAACAGCTTCCCAAAGGTGTCCCCGGACGGACGCTGGATCGTGTGGGTGAAGTGCCGCAACGCACAGCTGATGAGGCCGGACAGCCAACTTTATATTGTGCCAGCCGGTGGAGGGGTGGCGCGAAAGATGCGCTGCAACACGCCGCTGATGAATTCGTGGCACAGCTTTTCGCCGAATGGGCGGTGGATGGTGTTTTCGTCGAAGAGCCGGTCGTATTACACGCAGATGTATTTGACGCACATTGATGAGCAAGGAAACGACAGCCCGGCGATTTTGATCGATAACGCGACGGCGGCTAATCGCGCGGTGAACATTCCGGAGTTTGTGAATATTCCGCCGTCGAGCGCGATGAACATCACGACTCCGGCCGTGGATGTGTACAACGAGATCGATCGTGTGACGGCCCTGGAAAACAGCGGTCAGATTGACGCGGCAATTGCGGGATGGAAGGCGTTGCTGGTGACGAATCCCGAGGATGCGCGGCTGCACAACAATCTGGGCACGGCGTTGGTGATGGCCGGGAAACAGGCAGAGGCCGTACCGGAATTCGAGAAGGCTCTGGAGATTGATCCGGAGTTTTTGCGAGTGTACTTCAATCTGGGGAGGGCGTATTTAACGGCGGGAGAGCCGGAGTGGGCCATCGCGGAGTTTCGGAAGGGATTGGAATACGACAAGGAGTCGGCGGATCTGCATTATTCGCTGGGACTCGCGTTGGCGAGCACGAATCAATTCGGCGAAGCGAAGGGCGAGTTTGAACAAGCGCTGAAGATAAATCCGCAGGACGGCAATGCACATTTTGCGCTGGGGGTGGTACTGGCGCGGCAGAAAGAAACCGATGCGGCGATCGAGGAATTTCGCGAGGCCTTACGGATCAACCCGAAAAACGAACTGGCGTATTTTAATTTGGGAGAAGCACTGAGGAAAAAGGGGGATTTGGACGGCGCGATCGCGGCTTATCGAGACGCACTACGGCTGAATCCTCAGGATGAGAGTGTGCATTACAGCCTGGGACTGGCGCTGGGAAGGAAGCGCGATCTGGAGGGTGAAGCGGCGGAGATGCAGGAAGTGCTGAGATTGAATGCGCAGAATGGCGACGCGCACCGCGAACTGGGGCTGGTGCTGGCGGCGAAAGGCGATGCGAATGGAGCGATCGCGGAGGAGCGAGCGGCGGTCGAGTTGGACCCAAAGAATGATGTCGCTCACGTGTACCTGGGGACGATGCTGGGACAGCAGGGGAACCTGGAAGCCGCGGTGACGGAGTATCGCGAGGCGTTGCAGTTGAATCCGAAAAATTCTTTGGCCCATTACAACTTGGGCGTACTTCTGGAAACCAGCGGGGATCGCGACGGCGCGCTGAAAGAGTATCGTGCGGCGCATGAATTAAGTCCGGCGGTGGCGCCATACCAGCAGGCGTATGAACGGCTGGCACAGCAAGACAAACCTTAGGCGAATGCGACGAGTCGGATGTATAACATTGGCGCGCGGCGTCGGCGCGGCGGAGCTGTGCGCATTGGTGAAACGAACCCTATGGGAAACGTAATGCGAGGGGCGGGAATGGTGCTGGTGTGTGCGGCATTCGCGTTTGCGGGAAGGGCTTTTGGGCAGGCGCAGGCCCCGAGTGTGGACAGCCTGGAGAAGAAGCCGGCGTGGGCGTACGACCTGTCATTGGCTGGATATTATGTGCCGAGCGACCAGTCGTACGCATCGCCGACGTTCACGGCGGACCGGAGCACGCTGCATCTGGAGGCGCGGTACAACTACGAAGCGCTGCAGACGGCGTCGCTATGGATGGGCTACAACCTGAGCTGGGGAAAAACATTGACGCTGGACCTGACGCCGATGGTGGGCGGGGTGTTTGGGAATTTGACCGGCGTGGCGCCAGGGTATACGGCGACGCTGGCGTACAAGCGCCTCGAGCTATACAGCCAGGGCGAGTACGTCATCAATACGAATGATGTGGCGGACCGCTACTTTTATTCGTGGAATGAACTGAGCTACTCGCCGGTGGGGTGGTTTCGGTTTGGGGGCGCGGCGCAGCGAACACGCGTGTACAACACCCATTTGGATGTGCAGCGGGGATTTTTGATCGGGTTGATGCACAAGAATTGGGAGTTCACGACGTATGCATTCAATCCGGGGACCTCGGACGTGACGATGACGTTTTCGCTGGGATATTCGTTTTGAGCTTGCAGCGGAGCCATGATGGACAGGGTTGAGGTGTGGCTCGCGGAAAGCGGCGCGATTGAGGATGCGGCGCTGCTGGAGCGGTATGGGGAGTTACTGAGCGAAGAGGAACGGACGCGAGAGCAACGGTATAGGTTCGAGGTGGACCAGAAACGGTATCGGGTGACTCGGTGCTTGGTGAGAACTGTGCTGTCGAGGTATGCGAACGTGCGACCGAAAGAGTGGAATTTTCGGACGAATGCGCATGGGCGTCCGGAGATCGCGAACGAGGCCGCGAGGAGTAGAAGGGCTGAAGTTCAGTGTGGCGCATTCGGAAGATATGGTGGCGCTGGGAGTGACGCAGGGGTGCGGAATTGGGCATCGACGTGGAGAAGGTGCGGCAGCGCCAAGGGGTGCTGTCAATTGCGGACCGCTACTTCACGACGGAGGAAGCGGCAGCGCTGCACCGGCAGGCAAAGGATGCGCAGTTACGGCGCTTCCTCGAATATTGGACGCTCAAAGAGGCGTACGTGAAGGCGCGCGGGATGGGATTTTCGCACCCACTGAATTCGTTTGGGTTCGACGTGGAGGAGCCGGGGAAGATTCGAGCGTGGTTTGAGGCGGGCGGGGGGCAGCCATCGAAGAAGTGGCATTTCTGGCAGGCGATGCCGGTGCCGGACTATCTGCTGGCGGTGTGCGTCGAACGAAGCGGAGCGGCTGTGCCCGAGGTGGTGGTGAGAAGAATGGTGCCCATGGAGCGGGAAGAGCAACTGGAAGTCGCGGTGCTGCGGCAAACGATCTAACTTGTGGGCCCGCGCACACGACTGACAACTAAGCGGTGCCAACAGGAATTCGCACAAAGCGAACTTCCCTTCCCCGGGCAGCGCGATCACCGAATGGAAATGGTGGTTACAGGCTTTCTGGGATAGCGGTTCGCCGCAGGCTTACTAGACTCACAGAGGTGGGAATGGGCTAGCCGGTAACAAATTCTTGCCCGACAGGTTGCGCCTCAAGGCGGTTGGTCTATGCCGGGACAAGGAAATTACAGCAAGACAAACTGGTTTGCTCGGGGAAGGCCGCTGGCCGAGATCGTGAAAGCGGTCTTTGTGCGGACGTGGCGGCGGGTGATGCGGGACGACTGCGCGGATCTAGCGGCGCAGGTGTCGTTTTATTTTGTGCTGTCGCTGTTCCCTTTTTTCCTGGTGATCGCGGCGATTATTGGGTGGCTGCCGTACACATCGATCTGGGGATCGTTCGTGGAATGGTCGTTCACGTATCTGCCAAGATTATCGCGAAGCGGGCTATTTGAAACGATTTTGGGATTGGGGAAATGGCACCGGGGGCTGCTGTCGTTCGGGTTGGTGGGAACGATCTGGAGCGCCAGCTCGGGATTCGTGAGCCTGATGGAGGCGATGAGCGTGGCGTACGGAGCGCAGGATAAACGAAGCTTCTGGAAAAAACGGGCGATCGGCGTGGCGGCGACGATTGGGGCAGCGCTGTTTTTTGTTCTGACGTTCGGATTGTGGTCGGTGGGGCGGTGGGCGGAAGGAACGGTGACTTCGCGTTTGGCGATCGGCGGATTGTTCAAATCCGGGTGGAGTTTCGCGTGGTGGGTGATGACGCTGGCGCTGTTGTGCCTGCTGATCGACCTGCTGAATTATTTCCTGCCGAATTGTCCGCGACCGTGGAAATGGATGACGCCGGGAACATTTCTGGTGGCGGGGGCATTCGTGCTGGCTTCGATCGCAGTGAACCTGTACGCGCGGTATAACGCGATGCTGCCGCAGGTGTACGGAGCGCTGGCGGGATTCATTGTGCTGCTGCTGTGGATTTACGTAGCCACGCTGATTCTGCTGATCGGTGCAGAAACGGACACGGCGATGGCGGAGATCGAGAAACATGGCGTGTCCGCTCCGGAAGCGGTCTAGGAACGCCAGTTCGAATTAGTGGGACTTGGCGGCGCGCTCCTTGGCCAGTTCTTCGAGACGGCTCTTCAGGTAGTCCTGATATTCCTTCAGCAATTTGGGATCGGAAGGCGAGCCGTAGATTTCGCTGGATTTGTACTTCCCTGTCGCGAACATCTTCTTGGTCCACTCATCGTGGATGTGCAGTTCGTCGGCGTGGTCGCAGATTTCCTTGACGAATTGGGGCGGGACGAAATAGACGCCTTCGCGATCGCCAATAGCAAGATCGCCGGGCATGACGGTGACATCGCCGATACGAATGGGCACGTTGATGCCGGTGAGCATGACATTGCCGATGGGAGTGGGATCAGTGGAGCGGAAATAGGCGGGCATATCGATTTCGGAAAGACCGTCGAGGTCGCGAATGGCGCCATCGACGATGAGACCGCCGCCATGAGTGGCCTGATTGATGTAGAAGAAGAGATTGTCGCCGACGATGGTGCCGCCGACTTTCTTGTCGAAGAGATCGACGACGAGAACATCGCCAGGCTGGAGCATATCGATCGCGGTTTGATTCATCAGGCGAGGGATGCCGTGTTCTTTGGCCTTGCGTTCCGCGGTTTCCGCGACATCGGCACGCACGGGCATAAATTGAACGGTGAACACGCGGCCAACGAGTGGCTTGCCAGGATGCAGAACGATGTAGCCATCGGCGAATTGATTGTTGTAGCCCTTGGCCTGCAGAACCGACCAGACTTCTTCGGAGGAAACTTCGCGAGCGCGGGCCATCAAATCATCAGGAACCTTGGGACGGCCGTCGGGCAGGCGATCGAACGGATTGGCGGAGGTGTAATCGATCAGGTCCTGCTTGGAGAAAGAGACGAGTTGACCTTGACTTGGAAGAGCGAATGCGAAGAGGATCGCGAATAACGGGAGAGCCAACAAAACGAAGCAGCGGACGAAAGTCTTCAGATAAGCAGTCATCGAAACCCCCGGGAAAGTAAACAACACTTTGTCAGACTCTAACACGGCTTGAAGCGGTAGGATGCATCTGGAGTTGCGAATGCATTTTTTCGGAAAGCGCCTGCGGTGGATGCTGATCTTCTGGATGTTTGCGATCAGCGCGATCGCTTATCTGGACCGGGTGAATATTTCGGTTGCGGGAAGCTGGATCGAGCGGGAATTCCGGCTGGACCACGTGCAACTGGGATGGGTGTTCAGCGCGTTTGTATTTGGGTATGCGTTGTTCCAGGCGCCGGGCGGACGACTGGCAGACCGATTCGGCCCGCGCAAAGTGTTGGCATGGGGCACGGTGTGGTGGGCGGCGTTCACGGCATTGACGGCGTGCGTGCCGTCGCAATGGAGGAACGCACTGGTGGTACTGCTGTCGGTGCGATTTCTGCTGGGCATAGGCGAGGCGGTAGTGTATCCGGCGAGCAACCGTTTGGTGGCGGCGTGGATACCTTCGCGAGAGCGGGGACTGGCGAACGGAATTATTTTTGCGGGAGTGGGAGCGGGCGCGGGGCTGGCTCCGCCGCTGATTACCTACATCCTGACGCATTATGGGTGGCGGTGGTCGTTCTGGATCAGCGCGGGAATGGGATTGCTGGCGGGAGCGGTGTGGTATTTCGTGGCGCGAGACCGGCCCGAAGCTCATCCGTGGATCGATCCCGAGGAGACGGCGGAGATTGAGCGCGGATTGCCGACGCCGGAGAGCGCGGAGCGGAAGGCGATGCCGCTGGCATGGAACAAGATCGTCGGCAACCGAAACGTGTTGGCATTGACGGTGAGTTATTTTTGCTATGGGTACGTGGCGTACATCTTTTTTTCGTGGTTCTTCATTTACCTAAGCTCGGTGCGGGGATTGGATTTGAAGGCGAGTTCGCGTTACGCGATGCTGCCGTTCCTGGCGATGGCGATTGGGTCGCCGCTAGGCGGATTGGTGAGCGATCGCTTGTCACGCGTGTGGGGAAAGCGGATCGGGCGATGCGGGATCGCGAGCGTGGGATTGTTGCTGGCGGCGGTGTTCGTGGGAGTGGGGCCGTATGCGCGGGACGTGCGCGTTGCGAGTATGATTCTGGCGGGAGGGGCCGGAGCGCTGTATTTTGCGTCGAGCTCGTTCTGGTCGCTGAGCTCGGACCTGGGAGGCAGCTCAGCGGGATCGGTGTCGGGCGTGATGAACATGGGGAATCAGTTGGGCGGGGCGCTGACGGCTTCGCTGACGCCGTTTCTGGCAAAACATTTTGGCTGGGGAGCATCGTTTCGCGTGGCAGCGGCTTTGTGCGTGGCCGGATCGCTGTTGTGGTTCTTTGTGAATCCGAACGCGCAATTGAGAGAAGAAGAAGTGCAGGCGGTAGCGGAGGGTGACCGATGAGGGATGGAGCGGGCGTTACGAAAAAAATGAAGTTGGGTCTGGGCGTGGCGGTGAGTATAGTGGCGGTAATCGGGGGAATGGTCCAGATCGGGCGCGCACACCCGCGACCGGAAGCAACAAGCGATGCGGCACTGCTCGATGGCTACCGGCACGTGGAGGTGGCGTCGGTTTCGGATGCGCTGGAAAAGATCACCGGGCAGCGGATGTACATGACTCACAAGATGCGTCCGATCTTCACGTCGAAATTTGCGGGATGGGCGCTGACGGTGAAGCTGAAGAAGGAAGAAAATCACGACAAAGATGCGCTGCAAGGCATGCTGACCGCGATCGACAAAGGGGGAGCGGATTCGGTGTACGTGATGGTGGTGGAGGATGGCGCGGACATCGCGGGAATGGGCGGACTGATGGGAACGGCGATGGCGGCGCGGAACTTCGCTGGGGCGGTGATCGATGGAGGGGTGCGGGACGTGGCGTACCTGCAGAAGATTCGATTCCCGGTGTTCGCGCTGGGGACGGTGCCGTCGACGTCAGTGGGACATTACCGGTTCGCCGCCGCGAATGGACCGGTGGTGTGTGACGGAGTGGCGGTGAATGAAGGCGATATCGTAGCGGCGGATTCGGATGGAGTAGTGGTGGTGCCGAAGAACAAAGCTGCGGAAGTGTTGGCGATGGCGCAGGAGATGGATTTCAAAGAGCACTCGATGTACGCAACGATAGAGAAACTGAAGTCGATCGTGCAGGCCGTAAATCAGTTTGGACGATTGTAGGACCGAGGAGACAACGTGATGAAACCGAACGAAGCGACAATGCTAGGCAGGCGGCAAGTACTGAAGACTTCCACGCTGGCGCTGGGAGCCTCGCTGCTGGTGAATAAAGCGGCGAAGGCCGCGGAAGCGCTGGAAGCGGAGGTGACGCCGAAGGGAGTGAATCTGAATTCGAGCCCGTCGACGCTGAAGATTACGGACCTGCGGTACACGACGATTGTGAAGCCGGGGCCCAGCCCGTGTTCGATCATACGAATTGATACGAACCAAGGCGTTTACGGATTGGGAGAGGTGCGCGACGGAGCGAGCCCGACGTATGCGTTGTTCTTGAAGAGCCGACTGGTGGGGGAGAATCCGCTGCAACTGGACAAGCTTTTTCGAAAGATCAAACAGTTTGGCGGGGGCGCGCGGCAGGGCGGCGGAGTGTGCGCGGTGGAAATGGCGTTGTGGGACATTACAGGGAAGGTGTACAACGCCCCGGCGTACGCGATGGTGGGAGGCGGCAAGTTTCGGGACAAGATTCGAATTTATGCGGACACGGAAGAATCCAAGGATCCTAAGGTTTACGCGCAGCGGATGAAAGAGCGTAAAGAGGTGATGGGGCTAACGTGGCTGAAGATGGATCTGGGCATTGAAATGGTGGCGGACCGGGGGGGAATGGTGACCAATCCAACGGACGTGGCACAGTGGCAAGCCAATCAACTGCCGCATCCGCTGCTGGCCATGGAGGTGACCGACAAAGGAATCGCGGCGCTGGAAGAATACGTGGCGGCGATCCGCGACGCGGTGGGCATGGAGATTCCGCTGTCGATGGATCACCTGGGGCACCTGGGAGTGAAGTCGATCATCCGGCTGGGGAAGGCGTACGAGAAGTACAACCTGTCGTGGATGGAAGACGTGATTCCGTGGCAATACACGGATTTATTGAAGGAGATTTCAGACCAAAGCCCGACACCGATTTTGACGGGCGAGGACATTTACCTGAAGGAAGATTTCCAGGTGTTGTGCTCGCATCACGCGGTGGGCAAGATCCAGCCGGACCTGGTAACGTCCGGCGGAATTCTGGAGACGCACAAGATCGGGGACATGGCAGAAAGCTACGGAGTGCCGATGGTGCTGCACTACGCGGGAACGCCGATCGGGTGCATGGCCAGTGTGCATTGCGCAGCAGCGACGGAAAACTTCCTGGCGCTGGAGAATCATTCGCTGGATGTGCCGTGGTGGTCGTCGCTGGTGAAAGAAGGAGTGGGAACGCCGATTATAAACCGCGGATTTATCGACGTGCCGGATCGGCCGGGACTGGGTGTGACGCTGAACGATGACGTGGTGAAGCAGCATCTGGCGCCGGGCGTGGGGTACTTCGAACCAACGACGCAGTGGGACCAGGAACGCTCCTGGGATCGGTTGTGGAGCTAGCGGCCGGGAACCAGCGGCGGCAGCAATCAGCGGTTGTTGATGGCAGCGACTTCGGTCGCGGACACTGGAGCTTCTAACACAGGCAATTGAAAAATCAGTTTGGTACCGCCTTCGTGGGAGTGAATTTGCAGATGACCACCGAAGTGGCGGACGCGTTCGCGCATGCCGCGAATGCCAACGCCGGAGCCCTGCGATTGAATCGAGGAAAGCTTCTCGGAGCTCATGCCCTTGCCCTGATCCTCGACCTCCAAACAGACGGTGTCACCAAGGCGCTGGATTCGAATGAAGGCGCGCTTGCTGCCACTGTGGCGATGAATATTGGTTAGAGATTCCTGAACTAGACGGAACATGACGAGCTCCATCGGACCAGGCAAACGGCTAAAACCGTCGGCGATGGTCAATTCGATGTCGAGGCCGCTGCGTTCCTTGATGCCTTCGATATACCAACGAAGGGCTTCGGCCAAGCCGAGTTCATCGAGCAACGGCGGATGCAGCAGATAGGACATGGTGCGGATTTCCTGGCTGAGTTGCTGAACGAGTTGCTGGTTGGAATCGGCGTCGGCAATGGGGACCGGGCTGTTCTGGCGAGCGAGGATAGAGACACGGGTGAGGTTCATGGCCAGGGCAGCGAGGATTTGGCCGGCACTGTCATGGAGCTCGCGAGCGATACGGCGGCGTTCTTCGTCCTGGGCCTGAAGCAGGCGACTGGAAAGTTCGCGCAACTGCTCGGACTGGCGTTCAAGTTCGGCGGTACGAACTTGTACTTCCGTTTCCAGGGATTGCGCAAGCCGGCGATAGCTCTCCTCGATACGCTTGCGATCGGTAATGTCGATGGAAACACCGGAAAAACGGAGCGGCTGGCCGTGCTCGTCGAATTCGTATTTGCCGCGAGAGGCGACCCAGAGGCTGGAGCCGTCGGTCTGCAGGAGCCGAAAGTCCGCCTCGAACTGGCCAGTAGGAGAATGCGAGGCTTCCTGAAGCAGAGAACGAACGCGAGCGCGATCTTCGGGATGGACGGCATCGATGTAGCGGTCCAGGCCGATGGGTTCGTCCAGTTGAACGGAAATGAGTCGAGCGAGATTACGATCGGCGGTTACGCGATCGCTCTGCACGTCCCAGGCCCAAGTGGCAATTTCGGTGGCGGCGAGGGTCGCTTCGAGGCGGGCGGAGGTCCGGCGGAGGGACTCGTCAGCCTGCTTGCGAGCGGCGGCCAAGCGGAGATGGGTCTGCACGCGAGCGAGTAATTCGCGAGCGCCGAAGGGCTTGGTGAGGTAATCGTCGGGACCGTGCTCCAGCGCTTCGACGCGAGCTTCTTCGCCCGCGAGCGCGGACAGAAGAAGGATGGGTACGGTACGCAGAGCGGGATCGGAGCGGAGTTGGCGAACAAGTTCTAATCCGTTCATCTCCGGCATCATGACGTCGCTGATGACGAGGTCGGGTGGACGAAGGCGAGCGGCTTCCAGAGCAGCGCGGCCGTCGGCGACGGCTTCGACTTCGTAGTTCTCGGATAAGAGGCGGCGCAGATAGTCGCGCATGTCGGCGTTGTCGTCAGCGAGGAGAATGCGCCCGGAGGATTTTCCGGGAGAAAGAGAAACCTGGTTGCTAGGGAGAATGGACACCGTTCGGTGTTGGGCTTCAGTCACGACAGCGGCGGTCGACACGTTGTCCGCGGGCGGCAGCCAGCGCAGGGCTTCCTCAAGATAGGGGGAGGCGCCGAGAGCAGTTGAGGATAGCGAGCGAGGCGACTGAATGCGGTCCGCAGGCAGGTGAGCGGATCCGAATGGAATGGAGATGAAGAATGAAGTGCCGCGGCCGACTTCACTTTCGACACCGATGGAACCGCCATGGAGTTTGACGAGTTCCTGGACGAGGGCGAGTCCGATGCCAGTGCCCTCGACGGTGCGGGCCTTGGTGGGGCGACCGCGGTGAAAGCGCTGAAATATTTTGGGCAATTCGTCTTCGGGAATTCCCACTCCCGTGTCGCGGACAACCAGTTCGGCGTAGAGAGCCAGCGGTGCGGAGGTTAACGGAGATTTCGCCATGCAAAGTGAACTTGAAGGCGTTGGAAAGGAGATTGAGGACGATTTTCTCCCACATATCGCGATCGATGAACACGGGTTCCGGGAGCGGGTCGCAGGTGACGGAGAAACGCATGCCGGCACGTTCAATGGCAGAGCGAAAGACTCCGGCGATTTCGGAGGTGAAGGCAGCCAGGTCGGTTGGCTCGTAGGAGGCTTCCACGCGGCCGGCTTCGATGCGCGAGAAATCGAGGAGGGTGTTGACCAGTTTGAGGAGACGAAGGCCGTTGCGATGGACGAGCTGCAGCTGCTCCTGATCCGGAGAAGGTGGCAGGCTGGAGTAGCGGGCGAGCATGTCCGACACCGGACCAAGCATGAGAGCCAGCGGAGTGCGAAATTCATGACTGACGTTACCGAAGAATGTGGTCTTGGCGCGATCAAGTTCAGCGAGAGCTTCGGAGCGCTGACGTTCGGCCTCGTAGCCGCGGGCATCGGCGAGAGAATTGGCGATTTGGCGAACGAGAAGGTCGTAGAAGGTGCGGTAGTTGGAGTCGAGACGCTTGCGAGGGCTGACGGCAGCCAAGAGAATTCCGGCGGGAAGATCCTGGCCGGGAAGCTGGATGGGAAGGGCCAAGGCCGTCTCCGGGCATGCGCCCCAAGGAGCCAGGGGCAGATCAGGACAGAAACTTTGCAGGTCAGAGACCTCGGTGGCGAGGCCCGTTTCGAACGCAGAGGAGATGACGTTGAAGAGAACAGAGTGCGGACCATTGGCATCGAGGGACAGTGAGGCGAGGGGATGAGAGTGAGCCAGACCAGCGGAGGCGATCGGCTCCAGGCAGGTGCGGTCGGAAGACCAGCGATAGAACACGGCGAAGGGGACGTCCGATGGATTTTCGGCGAGGATGCCTGCACAGAGCGACCAGGTTTTGTCTTCGGTGCGATTTTCGATGCTGACCTCGGCGCTGCGGGCCGCAAGATCGCGCAAGGTGCGCAAGCGCCGCTCGCCGATAATTTTTTCGGTGGTTTCGGTAACTGGAGTGAATACGCCGCCGACGCCGCCGGATTCATCGCTGATCGGGCTGTAGGAAAATGTGAAATAGCACTCCTCGGGATAGTGATGGCGCTCGAGAAGGAGGAGGAAGTCTTCAGCACGAACGGCTTCGGCGCGGGAAAGAACGCCGTTGAGCATCGGCCCGATGGTGTCCCAAATTTCCGGCCAGGTCTGACGGCCGGGGACCCCAAGGGCAGCCGGGTGCTTGGCGCCGAGAATTTTGGAATACTCGTCGTTGTAGAGCATGACGAGTTCCGGTCCCCACCAGAGAAGAATCGGGAAACGGCAGTTGAGGCAAGTGCTGACCGAAGTGCGAAGGCTCTGCGGCCAATTTTCGGGAGGACCGAGCGGGGTTGTGGACCAATCATGGGAACGCATCTGTTCGCCCATGAAGCCACCTCCGCTCATCCAGAGCGGGGCTGAGGAGTCGGGGTTGAGAGCGATTTCGGAAGTCGAGTCGGCCGCAGGAAAAAGCGAATCCAAGGTGGCGAGGAGATCGCGATCCAAGTCGGATTTGGCGACTGAGCCTTGAGCACCGACTTCGGCAACCTGGCGGCGAACAACGGAAGGATCATTCTGAGAAACGATAACGACGTAAATGGCCGGGAGCTCGCTGCGCAAGATGCGCGTCGCCTGGATACCATCCATGCGTGGCATGGAGATGTCCATGAGGATGACGTCAGGTCGAAGAGCGCGCGCTTTCTCAATTGCTTCGAGGCCATCGCCGGCTTCACCACAGACCGCCCAGCGAGAATCGGAACTGAGGATGGAACGAAGACCGATGCGAATCGACGGGTGATCGTCTACGATAAGAACCTTGCGGGCGATCATCTGAACTGGACTGGGATCCTTTCCGGGTCAGTGAAGCGTTCCTTTGGACGAGAACGAAGCGTAGGGTATAAGTGCCGTTGAGTTTCATACATAAGGTGATTACAGTAGGAAGCTCGATTGAATCGCGAATGGACGGGCGTGCGGCAAGTCGCGTTGCGTTGACGAAGCACAGAGATAAATGACATGGCGAATTTTTTGACTAACCTGAAACTGCGACAGCGTTTTTTGCTGGCGATGCTACCGCTGGCGTTGATGGTGATTGCCGGAGCGATCTATGGAGCCTTCGAGACCGGCCTGGCGACGAAACAGTACCAACAACTGATTGATCAGGATGTGCGGACGCTGCAATTAATGACCGATGCCAAGGCGCAAGCGGCGCTCTATGGGCAAATCCTGTACGAAGAGATCGCCGAGTTGGACGTGGACAAAATGCAGGTGCTGGACGCGCGTCTGGACAAAACATACGCCGATTATCATGAGTGGATCACCGAAGCGATTCAGAGGAGTCCGGAACGAGCGGACCAGATTCGGGCGGCGGAAGCACTGTTTTTCAAGGCGGTGGCGGATTCGAAGGCGGTGCGAGCGGCGACGCTGTTGAACCAGAACGAAAAAGCGATGAATCTGATGCGCGGCAGCGTGGACGCGGAACTGGCACAGGGCCGACAAGCGCTGGACGACATCACGCAGTCGATTCGCGAATCATTGAGTCAACAGACGGTCGAGCTGACGGCGCGAATACGACGGGCGGCGCTGATCCGATGGGCCATGGTGCTGCTGGCGCTGGCCTTCTCGTATGGATTGGCGTTTTACCTGGTGCAGACCCAAGTTGTACGGGAGCTACTGGGATTGCGGGACAGCATTCAACAATTGGCCGAGGGGCAGTTGAACAATGCAATTCCCTGCCAGGATGCGACGAACGAGGTGGGGGAAATCGGCAGGGCGCTGCAAAAGCTGCAAAAGGTGGCGCAGGAGCGGGAAACCCACGGATGGGTGAAGGCAGAGGTGGCGGGGACGCTGGTGCGTCTGCAAGGGGTGGAGGATTTCGGGACATTCTCGCAGACGCTATTGTCGCGGGTGTCGGAGTGCGTGCCGCTGCTGTACGGAGTGATGTACGTGGCAGACAGGAGTGGGGAGCGGTTCGAGCGGTGTGGGGCGTTTGCGGGAGAAGCAGGAACCGGCAAGGAGGAATTCAGGGCAGGCGAAGGGCTGGCGGGGCAAGCGGTTGTGGAGCGCAAGACGCTGGAGATTCCGCCGACGAGCGACGTAAGGCTGTGGGCGGGCGCATCCCAGGCGAGTCCGGGGAGTTTGCTGTTTCTACCGGTGATCGACAAAACGAAGGTGATGGCGGTAATCGAGCTGGCGCCATTGAATCCGGTGAGCGACCGGCAAAGGGCTTTCCTGGACGCACTGCTACCGTCGGTGGCATTGAGTGGCGAGGTGCTGAGCGGGAATATCGCGACGCGCGAGTTGCTGGAGCGAACCAGGGCACAAGCAGAAGCGCTGGCGGAATCGGAAAAGATGATTCTGGCCCGCAAGGAAGAACTGGAATCGACGAACAAGGCGCTGGAAGCTTCGGAAATTGAACTGCGCCAGGCCAAGGATGTGGCGGAGGAAGCGACGCGGATCAAGGCCGACTTCCTGGCGAACATGAGCCACGAAATACGGACGCCGATGAACGCGATCATCGGCATGTCGCAACTGGCGCTGAACGGCGAGTTGAACACGCGGCAGAGAGATTACGTACGAAAGATCCAGATGGCTGGGCAGCACCTGCTGGGAATCATCAACGACATTCTGGACTTTTCGAAGATTGAGGCGGGTAAGCTGTCGGTCGAGCACATCGATTTCGATCTGGAAAAGGTGCTGGAGAATGTCGGCAATCTGATTTCGGAAAAGGCGACGAGCAAGGGGCTGGAACTGATTTTCGACATCGACAAGGATTTGCCGAGGGAATTGCGGGGCGATCCCCTGCGGCTGGGACAGATCCTGATCAATTTTTGCAACAACGCAGTGAAATTTACGGAAACCGGAGAAATTGTGGTGCAGGCCCGCGTGAAAGAACGCGACGCGGACGGGCAACTGGTCTACTTTGCGGTGAGCGACACCGGCATTGGATTGACGAAGGAGCAGATGGGCCGGCTGTTCCAGGCGTTTGAACAAGCGGACGCATCGACGACGAGGCAGCACGGGGGAACAGGACTGGGACTGGCGATTTCAAAGCGACTGGCGCAGTTGATGGGCGGCGATGTGGGCGTGGATAGCGAACCGGGCAAAGGGAGCACGTTCTGGTTCACGGCACGACTAGGGAACGGGAAGAAACTCGAGAGCCGCGGACCAACGCCGGAGTTGCGCGGGCGGAAGGTGCTGATCATTGACGATAATGCGCAGGCGCGGGCGGTGCTGGACGGAATGCTGAGCAGCATGACGTTCCAGGTGGACGAGGCGCCGTCGGGTGCGGAAGGAATCGAGATGGTGCAACACGCCGAGGAGGAGGGCAAGCCCTACGAGATTGTGTTCCTGGATTGGCAGATGCCAGAACTGGATGGGATTGAGACCGGCAAGCGCATACGACGGTTGCCAAATCTGAAGATGAAACCGCACCTGGTAATGGTGACCGCGTACGGCCGAGAAGAAGTGTTGCGGCAAGCGGAGCAGAGCGAGTTTGACAACGTGCTGATCAAGCCGGTGACAGCGTCGATGCTGTTCGATTCGGTGGTCGGGGTGTTGGTCGGGAAACAGAACAGCGAGCAGACTGGCGAGCAATCGAAGACCGCGGGAGCGGACCTTGTGTCGTTGCACGGGGCGCACATCCTGTTGGCCGAGGACAACGAACTGAATCAAGAGGTGGCGCTGGGATTGCTGGCGGACGCGCAGATGAAGATCGATGTAGCGTCGAACGGGCAGGAAGCCGTTACGATGGCCAGCACGGGAGTTTACGACGCGCTGCTGATGGACATGCAGATGCCGGTGATGGATGGGATCACGGCGACGAAAACGCTGCGCATGAAGCCGTTCCTGAAGGATCTTCCGATTATCGCGATGACGGCGAACGTGATGGCAGCAGATCGGGAGAAGTGCCTGGCGGCGGGAATGAACGATCACGTTTCGAAGCCGATCGATCCGGAGGAACTGTTCCGGACACTACGGAAATGGGTGAAGCCGAGGAATCAAGGCGCGGTGGCGACTTCAACGGTGAAGGTGGAAGAAAAGTCGGCAATCTCAGCGGTGACGGACGGGAGCGGCAGTGTAAAAGAAGAAGAACTACGGATCCCGGGAGTGGATGTGAAGGGGGCGCTGCGCAGGACCGGAGGAAACCGGCAGCGTTATGAGGCACTGTTGCGCAAATTCGCACAGACGCCGAACGGAGTGGAAGAGATTCGCAAGGCGCTGGCGGCTGGTGATAGGGAGGCTGCGGCGAGGGCGGCGCACTCCATGAAGGGGGCGGCCGCGAACCTGGGCGTACAGGAACTGGCGGAGTCCGCGGCAAAGGTGGAAACCGCGATCAAGGGCGGGAGCGAAGCGAACGGGGTGCTTACGGAGCTTTCGAGGGTGCACACGACGGCGCTGGAGGCGATCACAACGGCACTGCCAACGCAACGGGCTGCGGAGGCGGGGAGCGCGGACGGGAGCAGCGTGCGCGAACCGCTGGAAAAGTTGCACGAGATGTTGCAGCACGACGATGGCGACGCAGCAGATTTTATTGTGGAGAAGCGTTCGACGTTGGAGAAGGTGCTGACGGGCGACGAATTGGAGGGGCTTTCGGGGCACATCGGCAACTTCGATTTTGTCAGTGGGCTGAAACTACTGCAGAGCATTGCGGAACGACTTTCACTAAAACTGGGGTGATGGGGAATGACCGAGAGTAACCGAAGCAAGACCGTGCTGATCGTGGACGATACGCCGATCAATATCGGGGTGATTGCGGGGGCGTTGAAAGACACCTACAAGACCAAGGTGGCGACAAGCGGAGAAAAGGCGCTGGCGATTGCCGGAGGCGAGGAAAAACCCGATCTGATTTTGCTGGATGTGTTGATGCCGGAGATGGATGGCTATGAGGTTTGCCGGCGATTGAAGGCCGATGCAGCGACGCGGGAGATTCCGGTGATTTTCCTGACGGGGCAGACGGGCACAGAGGATGAGACGCGAGGATTCGAAGAAGGAGCGGTGGATTACATCCACAAGCCTTTTTCAGAAGCAGTGGTAAAGGCGCGGGTGAAGACGCACCTGGCGCTGCGCGAGGCCAGCGCGACGATCGAGAAGCAACTTAAGGAAATTAATCTCGAACTGGAGATGGCGCGACAGATTCAGTTATCGATTCTGCCGCAAGATACACCGAAGATTGCGGGGCTGAAGATAGCGGCGAAGTACATTCCGATGACATCGGTGGCGGGAGATTTTTACGACTTCATTGTGGTGGACGAGCGCAGAGTGGGAATGTTGATCGCGGATGTTTCCGGACACGGATTGCCGTCGGCGCTGATCGCGTCGATGCTGCAGGTGGCGCTGAGCGGCCAGACCAACAACGCAGAGGACCCGACGAAGGTGCTGCTGGGGCTGAATAAGGCGTTGTGCGGAAAGTTCGAGCGGAATTTTGTGACAGCGGCGTATGTGTTCGTGAACATGGAAACGAGGACGCTGAAGTACGCGGGCGCCGGACATCCGCCGATCTTGCTTTGGCAGAAGAGCGAGAAAAAAGGACGCGAGCTTTCCGAGAACGGATTGTTTCTGGGCATGTTTCCAGAGGCGGAGTATGTATCGAAGGAAATCAGCTTTGGGGAAAACGACCGGCTGGTTTTGTACACGGATGGGGTGCCGGAGACGAAGAATCCGAAAGAAGTGGAGTTTGGAACGAAGCGGTTTCTGGAATTTATTGGAAACCATGATGGCGTGGCGGCAGAGAACTTCGCGGACACTTTGTATGCGGAGTTATCGCGGTGGACGGAATTGCCGGGTGCAGAAGGTCAACAGGACGACATCACGGTGCTGACGGTGGATTTTCTGGCGAAGCCATAAGCCGAGCGCCGGAAAACGTACAGCGTTACATAGCGGATTCGGCGGCGGCGACCTTAGAGAGGCGGCGCAGGTGACGCGCTTCGGAGCTGAAGCTGGCAGCGAGAAAGGTTTGCACCAAATCCCAGGCAACGGCGGCGCCCATGGTGCGGCCTCCCATGCAAATGATGTTGATGTGATCGTCCTCGACGCCCTGGCGCGCGGAGAAATGATCGGTGATCAGGGCTGCGCGTGCTCCGCGAACTTTGTTGGCACACACGGAAGCGCCGACTCCGCTGCCGCAAATAGCGATGCCGCGCTCGACTTGACCGGCGGCGACGGCGCGAGCTAGCGGAAGCACGTAATCGGGATAGTCGTCATCCGGAGTGGCGGTGTGCGAACCGAAGTCGGTGACTTCGTGTCCAGCCTCGCGGAGCTTGGCCAGGAGCTCTTCTTTCAGGGTGAAGCCGCCGTGATCGGTGGCGATGGCAACGCGCATGGATGAACTCCTGAGAGTAAATTCAAAGTAAAACCCAGACTCTGAAGAATGGTGATTATTTGAAGGTACTGACCTTTGCAGCGACCGCTGGAGTCTCGGGCAACGGATCGTGCCAACCTCCGGGAGGGACGACGCGACCTATTACTTCCTGCGGCCCCCAAGTGCCCTTGGCGTATTGATAGACGGGAGTGGAGGCGCTGAGCGCGGTGTCCACGACGCGCCAAGCTTCTTCGACATAATCCTGACGAGCGAAAAGCGTGGAATCGCCGTTCATGGCGTCGGTCAAGATGCGTTCGTACGGGGGAATGTCCCGCGAACTGGGGTCGTGGTGGCCCAACATTTCGGCGTGCTCGCCTTTCATCTCATCGCCTTCGGCGAGGACGGTGACGCCGAGAGCCAGATCGACATTGGGGCTGATGCGAAAACGCATGTAGTTGTGTCGAAGATGATCGGTGCGAATGACGGTAGGCGGCAAACGAAAGCGGGCAATGACTTCGGTGCAGGTAACGGGGAGACACTTCCCTGCCCTCAAGAAAAAGGGAACGTCTTTCCAGCGCCAGGAATCAATTTCGAGGCGAATGGCTGCGAACGTTTCGGTGTTGGAATTGGGGCGAACGCCAGGCTCGGATAGATATCCCTCGAACTGGCCGCGAACCATATCGGTGACGCGGAGATCGGGCATGGCCTTCAGAACTTTGACCTTTTCATCACGGATGGTGTCGCTATCGGTGCGCACCGGCGGCTCCATGGCGAGATTGGAGAGAACCTGGAAGAGGTGATTCTGGATTACGTCGCGGATGGCGCCGGTTTGATCGTAGAAGGCGCCACGGCCCTGAATATCGAATTCTTCGGCCATGGTGACTTGAACGCTTTCGATGTAGTTGCGATTCCAGAACGCTTCCATGAAGGCGTTGGCAAAGCGGAAGACGACCATGTTGTGGACGGCGCGCTTGCCGAGATAGTGATCGATGCGAAAGATATCCTGCTCTGCGAAAGAGGCATGGAGAACCTGATTGAGGGCTTGCGCGGAGGCGAGATCGTGGCCGAAGGGCTTTTCGACGATGACGCGGGCGCCCTTGGCGCATCCCGATTTGACGAGTTGTTCAGCGACTTCCGCAAAGAGCCCGGGAGGAATGGCCAGGTAGTGCGCGGGATGTGCGGCGTTGCCAAGTTCCTTGCGAAGAGCGGCGAAGGTGGCGGGATCGTTGTAATCGCCGTCCACATAGCGAAGGAGGGAAGAGAGCTTTTCCCACGCCGCGTTGTCCACGCCACCATGTTTTTCGAGGCTGTCTTTGGCGCGGGCCTTGAGCTGATCGAGATTCCAGCCGGCTTTGGCAACGCCGATGACCGGGACGTTCGAGGTGGCCGCGACGAATCATGGACTGGAACGAGGGAAAGATCATTTTGTAGGCGAGATCGCCGGTAGCACCGAAAAAGACGAGAGCATCGGAACGAACAGTAGTCATAGAGAGGTCCTTTCGTAGTGCAGCAAGCGCGAGCGAGCGCCGTAAAGATTAGCGTTTGTGGGCGGCACGATAGCGGCGAATCAAGTTATTGGTGGAACTGTCGTGGGCGAGTTTGGGCTCGGCAGAATTTTGCAATTCCGGGATGATGCGCTGCGCGAGGACTTTGCCGAGTTCGACGCCCCACTGGTCGAAGGAATCGATCTGCCAGATGGCGCCCTGAGTGAAGACGGAGTGCTCGTAGAGAGCGACGAGTTTGCCGAGAGCGGCCGGCGTGAGTTTGTCGAGCAGAATTGTGTTGGACGGACGATTGCCGTCGAAGACGCGATGGGGCACAAGCCAGTCGGGAGTGCCTTCGGCTTTTACCTGCTTGGGAGTCTTGCCGAAGGCGAGCGCTTCGGTCTGGGCGAAGACGTTGGCGATGAGAATGTCGTGGTGCGCCCCGAGAGGATTAAGTGTTTCGTTGAAGGCGATGAAGTCGCAAGGGATCAGGCGGGTTCCCTGGTGAATCAACTGATAGAAGGAGTGCTGGCCGTTGGTTCCCGGCTCGCCCCAAAAGATGGGACATGTGGCGTAATCGACCTGACGGCCATCGAGCGTGACGTGCTTGCCGTTGCTTTCCATGGTGAGTTGCTGGAGATAGGCGGGAAAGCGCTTCAGGTATTGCTCGTAGGGCAGAATGGCGACGGTCTGCGAACCGAAGAAATCGTTGTACCAGAGGGAGAGAAGTCCGAGGAGCACGGGAAGATTGCGATCGAAGGGCGCGGTGCGGAAGTGCTCGTCGATTTCGTGGAAGCCGGCGAGCATGTCGCGGAAATTCTGCGGGCCGATGGCCAGCATGGTGGAAAGGCCGATGGCGGAATCCATGGAATAACGGCCGCCGACCCAATCCCAGAAGCCGAACATGTTGGCGGTGTCGATGCCGAATTTGGAAACTTCCGCGGCGTTGGTGCTAACGGCGACGAAGTGCTTGGCGACGGAGTTGGGATCGTTGCCGAAGGCGCGGAGAGCCCAATCGCGTGCGGAGTGGGCATTGGTCATCGTTTCCAGGGTGGTGAACGTTTTGGAGGAGATGATGAACAGGGTTTCGGCGGGGTCCAGATCGATGACCGCTTCGGCAAAATCGGTGCCGTCGACGTTGGAGACGAAGCGGAAGGTCAGGTTGCGGTCGCTATAGAATTTGAGGGCTTCGTAAGCCATTACCGGGCCCAGGTCGGAGCCACCAATACCGACGTTGATGACGTTGCGAATGCGTTTGCCGGTGTGGCCTTTCCACTGACCGGAGCGAACGCGGTCGGAGAAGGTGGACATTTTGTCGAGGACAGCGTGGACATCGGGAACGACGTTCTTCCCATCGAGAACGATGGATTCACCTTTGGGCGCGCGAAGGGCGACGTGGAGGACGGCGCGATTTTCGGTGATATTGATTTTGTCGCCGCGGAACATGGCGTCGATGCGCGCGCGAAGGTTGGACTGCTCGGCAAGATTGAGAAGTAGTTGCAAGGTGCGGCCGGTTATTCGATTTTTGGAGTAGTCGAGGTAGATGCCGGCGGCTTCGAGGGTGAAGTTTTCGCCGCGCGTGGGATCTTCGTCGAAGAGTTCGCGGAGATGAGCGGATTTGAGCTTGGCGTAGTGGAGCTTGAGGTCGTTCCAGGCTTTGAGTTTGGTGAGTGGCTTGGCGGCTGGAGGTTTGGAAGCGGATTTGGCGGGAGCTGCGGGCTTGGCGGGAGTGCGCTTGGTAGTTGCGGGCATGAATCAGGCTCCTTTGCGTTTCCTGCTAGTTGATGCGGCGGATTTGCCCTGGGTCACCTGATTGGTTTTACCGGGGGAATCCCACAAGCGGAAGGCACCGATGAAGGCGTTGGCGTTGTCGCCTTGACGGCACTTGGGAGGAAGCTGCTTGAGTTTTTTCACGTTGCCGCCACCGAGAACGACGTCGTCGGGTTCCAGCGCGGCGACGAGACAGGCCACGACGTGCTCGACATGTTTGCGCCACTTTTTCTTGCCGCGTTTTTTGAGGCCTCGAAGCCCAAGGTAGTCCTCAAAGCTGCCCTTCTTATACCGGAGATGGCCAAGTTCCATGGGCTCTACGACGCCGTCGACGACCAGAGCAGTGCCCAGACCTGTGCCAAGACCGAGGAAGAGCATTTTGCCAGTGCCCTTGTAGCTACCCAAGGCCTGCATGGCAGCATCGTTGATCACCTTTACGGGGCAATGAAAGGCGCGTTCAAAGTTGTAACCGACCCAACCTTTGCCGATGTTGTAAGGCTCGACGACGGGGCGGCCGTGGACGACGGGGCCGGGATAACCCATGGAGATGACGTCAAATTTCCAGTCTTTGATGAGAGCTTTGACGCCCTTAACCATCTGATCGGGCGTGAGATCAGGCCCGGAATCGAATTTTCGAGGGGTGGATTCGCCTTGCAGCAACACCTTCACATGGGTACCACCGATATCGATTGCGAGAATTTTCATTCCACGCTCCTGGGGTCAGGGTGAATCTTAGGACGATTGAGGGCGAAGGGGCAAATGAGAAAGTGGAGGAGACAGGAAGGGGGATTCAATTAAGGAGACGCGTAGCATTTGGGAACACTGGAGTTAGAGATTTCATTCTGGATGGAAAAAACGGAATCATCAGTTGCTTACAGATGTAAATCTGATTATGGCAATCGTCACATCCCGCCAACAGGCGGAGTGCTACACTGTTTTCGATAAGAACCTACAGGCCGACCAACCAGCACCAACCTGCAGTACCCCCGACAACGGCCTCGCTTACAAGGATGGTGGATATGCCCCGAACCATCGAAGTGACCGAACTCATTCTAAGAGATGCCCACCAGAGCCTGCTGGCAACGCGTATGGCTCTGGAAGATATGATTCCGGCTTGCGAAGACATCGACAAAGCCGGGTTTTGGAGCGTGGAATGCTGGGGCGGCGCGACGTTTGACGCCTGCATTCGATTCCTGAACGAGGACCCGTGGGAGCGGCTGCGGGTTTTTCGGAAGTTGATGCCGAACTCGAGATTGCAGATGCTGCTGCGCGGGCAGAATTTGCTGGGGTATCGGCACTACGAGGATACCGTGGTGGACCGGTTCGTGATGAAAGCCGCGGAAAACGGGATGGACGTGTTCCGGGTGTTCGATGCGCTGAACGATGTGCGCAATGTGAAGCGGGCGATTGCGGCGGTCAAGAAGGCGGGAAAGCACGCACAGGGGACGATCTGCTACACGGTGAGCCCACTGCACACCGTGGAAGGATACGTAAAACTGGGACGGGATTTGCTGGATTTGGGATGCGATTCGCTGTGCATCAAGGACATGGCGGCGCTGCTGAAGCCGCAGCCGGCGTACGACATCGTGAAAGCATTGAAGGATGAACTTGGACAGAACGTGAGAGTTCACGTGCATGTGCATGCGACAACGGGTGTCACGCTGGTGTCGCTGATGAAAGCGATCGAAGCCGGGGCGGATGTGGTGGATACGGCGATCAGTTCGCTGAGCCTGGGACCCGGGCACAATCCGACGGAGAGCCTGGTGTACATGCTGGAAGGGACGGGCTACGAAACGCATCTGGATATGAGCCGTCTAGCGAAGATTCGGGATCACTTTGCGAAAATCCGGCCGAAGTACACGGAGTTTTTGTCGAACATCACCGGAGTGGACACCGATATTTTCGATAGCCAGATTCCCGGCGGCATGATTTCAAACATGGAAAGCCAGCTCAAGCAGCAAGGAGCGGGCGACAAGATGCGCGAAGTGCTGCTGGAAGTGCCACAGGTGCGGAAGACGGCGGGATATCCGCCGCTGGTGACGCCATCGAGCCAGATCGTGGGAACGCAGGCGGTGTTCAACGTGCTGATGGGGCCGTACAAGGTGATTACCGCGGAATTTGCGGATCTGATGCTGGGTTATTACGGAACGACGCTGGGCGAGCGCGATCAAAAGGTGATGCTGGCCTGTGAGAAGCAGGCCAAGAAAAGGCCGATCATCGATCGACCTGCGGATTTTCTGAAACCAGAGTGGGATCAACTGAGGACGGCGGCCATAGCGAATGAAGGGTGCGACGGAACGGACGAGGATGTGTTGACGCACGCGATGTTCCCGAAGGTAGCGCCGAAGTTTTTCGCGGAACGCTCGAAGGGGCCGAAGAGCGTGGCGAAGGATCCAAACGCGCCAAGCACTGCGCAGGCGAAGCATACCGGCGACACGGGGAGCGGGCCAGTGCGGGAAACGATCAAATACGAAGTGCAATTGGATGGCAAAAAGCACGAAGTAACCGTTTCACCGGCGTAAAAGGACAGAATCCATGAAAACGATGGAGCAACGCATTGAGGAGTTAAGGCAGCGACGCGAAGAAGTGGAACTGGGTGGCGGCAAGGAGCGGATTGAGAAGCAGCACAAAGGCGGGAAGCTGACAGCACGCGAGCGGATCGCGGAACTCTGCGACAAAAACAGTTTTCAGGAATCCGGAGCGTTCGCGGAGCACCGGTCTACTCTGTTTGATATGCAGGGGAAGAGTTTCCCGGCGGATGGCGTGGTGACCGGAGCGGGGACGGTGCTGGGCAGGCGGATCCATCTGGCGAGCCAGGATTTCACGGTGGCGGGCGGCTCGGCCGGCGAAGTGCATTCGCTGAAGGTTGCCGATTCGATGCAGCAGTCGCTGAAGACCGGGACGCCGTTTGTGTTCATTAATGATTCCGGCGGGGCGCGGGTGCAGGAAGGGATCGATTCGCTCTCGGGATACGGGCGCGTGTTTTTCCAGAACGTGATGCTCAGCGGACTGGTACCGCAGATTTCGCTGATTTGCGGGCCGTGCGCGGGAGGAGCGGCATACTCACCGGCGCTCACCGACTTCATCATTCAGACGCGGAAGTCGCAGATGTTCATCACCGGGCCGAACGTGATCAAGCAGGTGACGGGAGAAGATGTCACACAAGAGGCGCTGGGCGGGCCGGAAGCGCACATGGTGCGGTCTGGCGTGACGCACTTCATCGCGGAGGACGACCAGCACGCGCTGCTGATCTGCAAAAAACTGCTGAGTTTTCTGCCGGGAAACAACTCGGAGGATCCTCCGGAATTGCCGAGCGATGGACGGGTGGATCCGAATCCGAAGCTGAATGAGATCGTGCCGGTGGACGGCAAGCAGCCGTACGACGTGCGCGAAGTGATTGTGAACTTCATTGACCAGGGCGATTTCCTGGAGGTGCATGCCGGGTATGCGCCGAATATCGTGATCGGATTCGCGCGGCTGATCGGGAGGACGATCGGGATCGTGGCGAATCAACCGCTGGTGCTTTCGGGAGTGCTGGACATTAATGCTTCGGACAAGGCGTCGCGGTTCGTGCGTTTCTGCAACGCGTTCAACATACCGATCGTGACGTTTGTGGATGTGCCGGGATTTTTGCCGGGAGTAGATCAGGAACATGGCGGGATCATTCGCCACGGCGCCAAGATGTTGTTCGCGTACAGTGCGGCGACGGTGCCGAAGGTGACGGTGATTCTGAGGAAGTCGTTCGGCGGAGCGTACCTGGCGATGTGCGGGAAGGACATGGGCGCGGATCGCGTGTATGCGTGGCCAACCGCGGAAGTGGCCGTGATGGGAGCGGAAGGCGCCGCGGAGATTGTGTTCAAGAAGGAGATCGACGGGGCGACGGACAAGCCTGCGAAGCGGAAAGAAATGATCGAGAAGTATCGGGAGGCGTTCGCGAATCCGTACGTGGCGGCGGGACGGCGACTGGTGGATGACATCATCGAACCGGACCAGACGCGGCAGGTACTGGCGCAGGCGCTGGAGTTTCTACACACGAAGCGCGAGTTGCGACCGCCGAAGAAGCACGGGTTGATTCCCCTGTAGGCCTGTGGGAACGGAAAAACGCATGGCAAAACCAACCAAAGCGGAGATGGAAGTTGAGATTCTCGAGTTGCGCGAGCGAGTCGAGAAGCTGGAAGCGCAACTGGCGAAAACGCTGCAGGCGATCGGGCCAAACGGCGCTGCGGCGACTGCCGTGGCGGAAAAGGCAAAGCCGGAGAAGACGGCGGTGAAGGAAGAGATCGATCCGGCGATTGTTCTGGCGATTACGGCGGCGGTGGCGGCGTTCCTGGGCAAACGGGCGTCGATTCATCAGATTCGGTTGACGGGCACGACGGCGTGGGCGCAACAGGGCCGCGCAACGGTGCAAGCGTCGCACGGAGTAGGAGTGGTGCGGAGCACTTGGTAAGCGAGCCTGGGAGCAAAGGTTTTCGGCGTACAAGGTGAAGGCATGAAACTCAAGGTAACCGTTGATGGTAAGACCTATGAAGTGGACGTGGAAGTAGCTCCGGAGCCGCCACCAACGCTGCCCACGTTTATGGTGCAATCGCTGACCGCGGCGATTCCGGCAGGGCCGGCGATTGGGACGCCAGCAAGCGGCGCAAACGAACCGGTGGCGGATGAGAGCAAGGTGTGCCGCAGTCCGGTATCGGGAATTGTGGTGAAGGCGAATACCCAGCCGGGTGGGACAATCGAGCCGGGGGATATTCTGTTCGTGTTGGAAGCGATGAAGATGGAAACGGAAATCACCGCACCGGTAGGCGGCAAGGTAGGCGAGGTGAAGGTGAAGGTCGGGGACAGCGTCAAGAGCGGGCAAGTGGTGCTGACCTGGGCGTAGCGGCGAGAAAGGACGAAGGCATGGAAGCGGCAGCGAAAGAGATTCCGGGATTCCAGTTTTTCGATCACGTGGCAATTTCGGTGAAGCAGGGAGAGTTGGAAAAACAGGTGAACGCGTATAAGGCGATGGGCTTCACGGAAATTCATCGCGAAGATGTGCTGGGCAAGGATCAGGTGCGCGAAGTATTGTTGCGGATCGGGGAAGGGCCGAACCTGGTGCAATTACTGGAGCCGTTGTCGGCGGAATCGCCGGTAGCCAAGCAGATCGAGAAAAACGGCGGACGGGGCGGATTTGCACACATCGCGCTGCGGGTAGCGGATATTCAAAAAGCGTTCTCGTACTTAAAGGAAAAGGGATTTCAGATTATTGATGCGGCGCCGCGGGCGGGCTCGCGGGGAACGACGGTGTTTTTTGTGCATCCGAAGACGACAGAGACGACGGCGCTCGGTTATTTGATTGAAGTGGTGCAGGAGGGCAAACACTAATGTGGGAAGAGTTCCCGCACGTCACCACGGAAGAATGGGAAAAGGCGATTCGCGCGGATTTGAAGGGCGCGGATTACGACAAGAGATTGCTGTGGCGGACGGACGAAGGAATTACGGTGAAGCCGTTCTACCGGGCAGAAGATTTGCCGGGCACGACGGGGCAGGCGCGGTACACAGGCGAATGGCAGATCGCGACTGCGGCGGAGATTCCCAAGGATGCGGTGCGGGGGGACCTGCTGCACGAACAGGGCGCGACCGCGGTGCAGGAGATCGGCTACGCGCTGGCGGAATCGCAGGGAAAGCAGCCACGATTCGTGTTCGCGACGGGTGGCAACTATTTTTTTGAAATAGCGAAGCTGCGCGCTGCGCGGCAGTTGTGGGCGAAATTGTCGAAGGAGCCGATGGAAATCTGGTCGCGGACGGCGATGGCCAACAAAAGCTTGTATGACCCGTCAGCGAATTTAATGCGGTGCACCACAGAAGCGATGAGCGCGGTGTTCGGAGGATGCAATTATCTGGTGATCGACGCGGCGCGATTTCCAGAGCATCTGGCGCGGAGCCTGGGACGCATTCTGCGAGAAGAGTCACAGTTTGGGCAGGTGTCGGACCCGGGCGGAGGATCGTATTACATCGAGGCGCTGACGGCGTCGATTGCAGCGGAAGCGTGGAAGGTGTACGAAGCGGGATTGACGGGCAAGGATGCGGCGTTGGGCGCGTCGCGAGCCACGAAAGAAAAAGCAGTGGCGCAGCGGAAACGCACGCTGGTGGGCGTAAACAATTATCCGGACCTGACGGAAGTTCTGCCGAAGGATGCTTCCCTTCCCGAGACGGCTTGGCGGATGGCGGTGCCGTTCGAGACGATTCGAAGGAAAGTGGAAGCTTCAGCAAAACGGCCCAAGGTGCTGTTGCTGCAGCGCGGCGACGTAAAGATGCGCATGGCGCGAGCGAATTTCTGCCTGAACCTGTTCGGATGCGCGGGATTCGAAGTGAAGGTATCGGACGCGCTGGAAGCGGCGGACGCAGTGGTGCTGTGCAGTTCGGATGCGGAGTATGTGGAGTTTGCGAAGGACATTTGCGGAAAGACCAAGGCTCCGGTGCTCGTGGCGGGAAATCCGAAAGAGCAGATTGAGGCGCTGAAGGCGGCGGGCGTGAAGGATTTCGCGTACCTGGGAATGGACGCGGTGCAATTTCTGGCGAAGTGGCAAGAGGCGCTGGCATGAGCCGGGAAAACTGGAAAACGCCGGAAGGTATTGAGGTAAAGCCGCTGTACACGGCAGCAGATCTGGAAGGGATCGAGCATCTCGATTATCCGGCGGGGCTGCCACCGTATCTGCGCGGGCCGTATAGCTCGATGTACGCGCTGCAGCCTTGGACGATCCGGCAATACGCGGGATTTTCAACGGCAGAGGATTCGAACGCGTTTTACCGGCGGAATCTGGCGGCGGGACAAAAGGGATTGAGCGTGGCGTTCGACCTGGCGACACACCGCGGGTACGACTCCGATCACCCGCGAGTGAAGGGTGACGTGGGCAAGGCGGGGGTGGCGATCGACAGCGTGGAAGATATGAAGATTCTGTTCGATCAGATCCCGCTGGACCAGATGTCCGTGTCGATGACGATGAACGGCGCGGTGCTGCCAGTGATGGCGTTTTACGTGGTGGCCGCGGAAGAACAGGGAGTGGCGACGCAGAAGCTGACCGGAACCATACAGAACGACATCCTGAAGGAATTCATGGTGCGGAATACGTACATTTATCCGCCCAGCCATTCGATGCGCATGATTGGGGATATTTTCCGATATTGCGCGGCGAACATGCCGAAGTTCAACTGCATCTCGATTTCGGGATACCACATGCAGGAAGCGGGCGCGACGGCGGATATTGAGCTGGCGTACACGCTGGCGGACGGCCTGGAATATCTGCGAACGGGATTGCACGCTGGGATGGATGTGGACACGTTCGCGCCGCGGCTGAGCTTCTTCTGGGCGATTGGCATGAATCATTTCATGGAAATCGCCAAGATGCGGGCGGCGCGGCTGCTGTGGGCGAAGCTGGTGAAGCAGTTTAATCCGAAGAATCCGAAGTCGATGGCGCTGCGGACGCATTCGCAGACGTCGGGATGGAGCCTGACGGCGCAGGACGTGTTTAACAACGTGATCCGGACGGCGATTGAGGCCATGGCAGCGGCGATGGGCGGAACGCAGTCGTTGCACACCAACGCCCTGGATGAAGCACTGGCGCTGCCGACCGATTATTCGGCGCGCATCGCGCGGAACACACAGATTTACCTCCAGGAAGAGACCGGCATCACGCGAGTGGTGGATCCTTGGGGCGGAAGCTACTACGTGGAGTCGTTGACAGCAGCGCTGGCAGCGAAGGCGTGGACGCTGATACAAGAAGTGGAAAAGCTCGGCGGGATGACGAGGGCGATTGAAACCGGTCTGCCGAAGATGCGGATTGAAGAGGCGTCGGCGCGGCGACAGGCGAGGATCGATTCGGGACGAGAGACGATTGTCGGGGTGAACAAATATCAGGTGGAGGACGCCGCGCACATCGATGTGCTGGTGGTGGATAACGCGGCCGTGCGGGAAAAGCAGCTGGCGCGATTGAAGAGCGTGAAAGACAACCGTGATGGCCGGGCGGTGGATGCGGCGCTGGAGGCGCTGACCAATTGCGCGCAAACGGGTGAAGGAAACTTGATGGAACTGGCCGTGGATGCGGCGCGGAAGCGGGCGACGCTGGGCGAGATTTCGCTGGCACTGGAAAAGGTATTCGGCCGATACCAGGCGCAAAACCAAACGATCTCGGGAGTGTACTCCGCGGAAAGCAAGCGCGATCCGGAATTTGAGAAGGCGCGGAAATTGAGCGAATCGTTCGCCAACGCGGAAGGAAGGCGACCGCGGATCCTGGTGGCGAAGATGGGCCAGGACGGACACGATCGCGGCGCGAAAGTGATCGCGACGGCGTTTGCCGACTTGGGATTCGATGTGGATTTGGGGCCACTGTTCCAGACGCCGGAAGAAGTGGCGCGGATGGCCGTAGAGAACGACGTACACGTGCTGGGAATATCGACGCTGGCCGGCGGACACATGACGCTGGTGCCCGAGGTCATCGAGGAATTGAAGAGACTGGGCCGTCAGGATATTCTCGTGGTCGTGGGCGGCGTGATTCCTCCGCAGGATTTTGAGGCGTTGCGCAAGGCAGGGGCCGCAGGGGTATTTGGCCCGGGAACACGGATACCGCTCTCCGCGCAGGAAATCCTGCACGCGTTGCAGGAGTAGGGATTGCGCACGCGCCGTCTGGCGGCTGAACAATACGTGGACGGGGTGCTGGCGGGCAATCTGGCGACGCTGGCGCGCACGATCACGGTCATCGAGAGCGATCTTCCCTCCGACAATCTACTGGCAGCGAAGATTCTGGATGCGCTGTTGCCGCACACCGGGAAATCGCGGCGTGTGGGTGTGACGGGTGTGCCGGGCGTTGGCAAGAGCACGTTCCTGGACAAAATGGGGATGCACATTTTGGAGCGGCCGAATGAGAAGCTGGCCGTGCTGAGCGTGGACCCGTCGAGTCCGGTTACTGGCGGAAGCATTCTGGGCGACAAGACGCGCATGGAACGACTGGCGATGCAGTCGAATGTGTTTATCCGGCCGACGCCGTCGCGTGGTTCGCTCGGAGGAGTCGCCGGACGCACGCGGGAGGCCATGCTGATCTGCGAGGCCGCGGGATTCAACAACATCTGGATCGAGACGGTGGGCGTGGGGCAATCGGAAGTCACGGTGCGCTCGATGACGGATTTTGTGTTGTTGCTGCAATTGCCGGGAGCGGGAGACGAACTGCAGGGAATCAAGCGAGGCATTCTGGAACTGGTGGATGCGATTGCCATCAATAAGGCGGATGGAGCGCAACTAGACCGGGCACGGATGGCCAAAGCGGATTACGAGAGCGCGCTGCACCTGTTTGCTCCCGCGGCAGGCGGATGGACTCCGCCGGTACTACTGTGCAGCGCATTGACGGGCGAGGGAATCGCGGAGATTTGGGAATGCATTTTGCGGCATGAGCGGTTTCAGATGGAAAAAGGATTACGAGAAGAGATACGACGGGAGCAATCGCTGGAGGCGATGCGGCAGATGATCGCGACGGAACTGGAGGCGGCGTTCCGGCGCGATCCGGCGATAGCGAAACATCTGCCGAAGATCGAGGAACGTGTGCGCGGTGGAAAGATCACTTCGTTCGCGGCGGCGCGAGAATTGCTGGGCGAGTTTCGGTATCCAAGGAAAATGGTGTAGCGGGATCAGCGGGCGCGGCGAAGCGAATCAATCCAAGCGGCCAGAATTTCGTTGTAAGGCGAGTCCAGATCGAAGAATTCGATGCCCATGCCGACACGCTGCTTGACGATGCGTACGATCACGATGGCCTGCAGGCTTTGACCCTTGCGCGTCAGAACCATGCGGGCGCGACTGTTGAGCTGCAGGGCCTTGCTGCTGCAGACGAAGCAACCACCCAGCGAAATATCGGAGGTTACGCCGGTGACCTGGCGTCCGGATTCGAGATCGGTAAGTTCGGCATCGGCGGCAAACGGATAACGAATGGTGTAGCGGCGGTCGCGCAGCCACGGCGCTTTGGATAGACCGACAGTAGCACGAGCAGGCATGGAAATGACTTTGTTCATGGAGCGTCTCTCACCGTCCAAACATGTTCTGGCCCCCAGGACGGCGGGGGATGCTGGAAACATTTTCACCCGTGAGGCATGGCGAGGAACACTGGAAAAGAAGGGCGATGAGCCAAAGGATAACTCCCCTCGCGATGGGTATTAGTGGGAAAGACAAGAGTTGCAGCGCGACGCGTAAATGAACCCCGATGCAGTGCTAGCCTGAATTAGCAACATTTTGCCAATCCAATGAGATCCGAACGCATGCGTTTGAGCGACCGCATCACCCTGCAACTGCACGTTGAGGCGCAGTGGATTGACGATGCGGGTGTGCCCAAGCGGGAGGCGGCACAGACGCTGCTGATCAGCCGTAATGGCGGCGTGCTGAGGTTGACGGAGAAGCTCTACCCCGGACAGGAATTCACGCTGCGGCGAAAACTGGATGGAGACGCGATACGCGAGACACGCGCGCGGGTCATGGCGGAGATCGATCGCGAGCCGGAGGGGTTTATTTACGCGGTGGCGATCCTGGATCCGCGATCGGACTTCTGGGAGATTGAGTTCCCTTCTCCGCAGAAAGCGGAAGAGGCGCTGGCGCGTCTGCTGATGGAATGCAGTTTTTGCGCGCGACAGGAAGTGGTGTACCTGAACGAGATGGAGCTGAAGTCGTTTGAGATTCGCAGGTGCGTGGCGCGAAACTGCAAGCATTGCGATTCGCCGTCGATCTGGGTGGAAGTGCAGTCCCATGTAAAGCCGCCAGCGGCGGCCGCGAGCGCGATCCCCTCAGAGGATCGGATCATTCCGCGAAGAAACCGGACGCGAGTGAAGGCGCGGGTGATGGCGTGCGTGCGGCGACGCGGATTCGAAGAAGAGATTGTGGTGTGCGAGGACTTGTCGAAGGGCGGAATCGCGTTTCGAAGCCGAAATAAGTATGCGGAAGGAACGCGCCTGGAAGTGGCGGTGCCATACACCCCGGGCACAGGGGCGATTTTCGTCCCGATCCGCATCGTGTCGTCGCAACCCATCGCCAGCGCGGGGTTAATGCGGCATGGTGCGGCGTACATCCGGACGCCTGACTAACCACAACGGTTAGTCGAGGGCGGCGACGGATTCGCGTTCGCGGCGGCGGCGATGGAGATAGTGCATGGAGATGTTGAGGTAGACCTTACCCGCAGGGCGTTTCAATGCACAGGACCATGGCTTCGGTGTCGGCGCTGCCCGCAAGACCTTCTTCACTCATGTGAATTTCCGGCGGAAAGACTTTAAAGCGGAAACCCTGGTCGTTGAGCAGAGTGACGGAATTGCCGATGACCATGTTGGCGAGTTCGCAGACGGTTTCGCGAACGAGTTGCTCGCTCTCGCTGACCGGCGAACCGGCGAGGATGGCGGCGACGCGCACGGCGACTTCGGGTGAGAGATCGAGGATGACGCGGCCTTCAATGTCGCCCTTGATGGAAATAAGCGCGGCGACACCTTTGCGGCGATAGGTGTCTTCGTCCATGGTGAGGTCGACAATTTTAGTGGGCGCCTGCAAAGACTCGGCAAAAACAGCGTCCGCTGCATTGATGAACGGTTGAATGAGCTCCATTCTCATTGCTGGTGTTCCTCCGCGAGCGCCACGGGCGCGCCCGCCGCGTTGGGATCGTCTCCTAAAACGTACCGCAAGATTTCGTAGAGGACTTCGGGCTTGACGGGTTTCTGGACGAAATGCTTGGCGCCTTTTTGAAGCGCGGCAAGAATGTTTTCCTGATAGCCGACGGACGAGACCATGACGACGCGGGCCTCGGGATGCTGGCGAACGATACGCTCGACGGCTTCGATGCCTTCCATTTGCGGCATGGTGATGTCCATGAGGACGATATCCGGGGTGGAGCGGTTGTACTCGGCAATCGCGGTTAATCCGTCGCCGGCCTCGCCGGCCACTTCCCCACCAAAGAGCTCGATCATCTTGATGATGTTCTTGCGCGCGAACACGGAGTCGTCCACGACGAGATAGCGCACGGGCTGAGAGTCCTTACGAAGTAGCGGCGCGAAGTGTTGCATGACTTCTCCTTTTGGTTCGCCGAGCGTCAGACGCGCGGCGTCAAAACTGTTCGATCGGGCTTGTCGGCTTTTTCGGAGCCGGCGGAATCCGGCCTTTCGGAAAAGCCGCGGTCGTTCCCGTAATGAGTCATCAAATACTGAGCCAGAGCGTCGAGGGGCAGAACCTTCGTTACGTAGCCCTTCTGGATTGCGGCGCGAGGCATGCCGGGCACGACGCAGGACTCTTCGCTCTGAGCGATGGTCATACCGCCAGCCTGGCGGATGGCCCCGAGGCCTTCCGCACCGTCTTCACCCATACCGGTCATGAGCAGGCCGACCGCAGTCGGACCAAATTCCTGGGCGACTGAATGAAAGAGAACGTCGGCAGAAGGACGGTGGCCGTTAATGGGAGGGCCATCCGAGAGAACAACGATTTCTCCGCGCGGCATGCGACGAACCATGATGTGGCGATTGCCCGGGCAGACGAGCACGCGACCGGCGAGCAGCAAGTCGCCGGACTTGGCCTCCTGGACACTGAGGGCGCAGCACTCATCCAGGCGGCGAGCAAACATGTCGGTGAAGCCTTCGGGCATGTGCTGGACCACGACGAAGGTGCCGGGGAAATCGGCCGAAATTTGCGAAAGGACGAACTGGAGCGCGTTCGGACCGCCGGTGGAGATGCCGAGAGCGATGACGCGATTCGGCGGCAGCGAAACGAGCGAAGATTTCTTTGGGACGGAAGCGCTGGACAGGTCTTGCGGAAGCGATTTGGGGCTAACGGCGCGGCGGGCGACTTTTATTTTGTCAACGAGTTGCACGGCGACGGATTCGAGGTGACCTGCGGCGGCACCACGTGGCTTGGGAACGAAGTCAATGGCGCCCAGAGCGAGCGCTTTAAAGGTGGAATACGCGCCTTCTTTGGAATGGGTGCTGAACACGATGACGGGCACCGGAGCGCCGCGAGTAATCATGCGTAGCGTCTCGATGCCGTCCATGCGGGGCATCTCGAGATCGAGGGTGATGACGTCGGGATGGAGCTCGGCGATTTTTTTTAGGGCAAAGGCGCCGTCCATGGCGGTTCCGACGACTTCAATGTCGGGATCGCGCTCGAGCACAAGGGGAATGAGCTTGCGCATCAGGGCGGAATCGTCGACGACCAGGACTCGAATGCGATCTTTCATGCAATAGCTCCCAAGGGGGCGGACCGAGACAAGCGCGACAGGACGGCAGGTACGTTCAAGATCAGAACAACAGTTCCGTCGCCGAGAATAGATGCGCCACTTACAAGATCGCTGGAAACCAGATCGCCCGGAAGAGCCTTGATGACCAGTTCTTCCTCGCCAACCATGCTGTCGACCAGAAGGCCGAAGCGCTTCTCGGCAATACCGATGACGATGACAAAATTGCGTTTTTTTTGCCGGGACGTTCGTCTTCAATGGCGTGAATGCGACTGATGGAATTCAGCCGCACGATGGAGAGGATCTGATCGCGGAGGCGGAGAACTTCGCGCTGATCGATGCGCTGGATCTGTTCCGGCGTGGCGCGAGCAATTTCGATGACCGAAGAGAGTGGGACGGCAAAAAGGCGGCCGCCGACACGGAAGAGCAGCGTTTGGATGCTGGCGAGTGTCAGCGGAACGCGCAGCAAGAACGAAGTGCCTTTGCCCTTGGTGCTGGACACTTGAACGGTGCCTTTGAGGCGGTCGAGGACGGAACGCACCACGTCCATGCCCATGCCGCGTCCGGAAACTTCGGTGACGGCGGAGGCGGTGGTAAAGCCTGGCTCGAAGATGAGATTGATGAGGTCCTGATCGCGAGAGGCGAGCCTCGTCGCCGGATTTGAGCATACCGGTGGAAACGGCGAGTTCGCGGATGAGCGTCGAGATCGATGCCGCGGCCATCGTCGCGGACTTCGATGACGACCTGGGTGCCCTGGTGGTAGGCGTTCAGGTAAACGGAGCCGCGCGCAGGCTTACCAGCGCGCACACGCTCCTCGGGAGGCTCGATGCCGTGATCGGCGGCGTTGCGGACCAAGTGAGTGAGCGGCTCGGCGAGGGCGTCGAGTATGGATTTATCGAGGTCGGTGTGTTCGCCGGCGACTTCCAGGGCGACGTCTTTGCCGCAGAGCTTGGCGACGTCGCGAACTACGCGCGGAAAGCGGCGGAAAAGCTGCTCGACGGGAACCATGCGAATCTTGAGGACGCATTTGTGAAGTTCGTCGAGAACGCGGGATTGAAACGCAAGCGATTCGGCAAGTTTGTTGCGAACCGGATCGCGATGGTATTTGAGGTCAAATTCGGCGAGAGCGCGATGGAGCATGGATTTGCCAATGATGAGCTCGCCTACGAGGTTCATGACGGCATCGATGCGCGAGGCGTCCACGCGAAGCGAGCTTTCGGCGACGGCGTTGACCGCGGAAGGGGCTCCAGCGGCGGGCGCGCGCCCAGGAGCGGGCTCCAGCGATTCCGTGACGGAAGCGATCTTGGCCGCCTGAGCTTCGAGCATCTGGCCGAGAAGTTCGTGTTGGGAAGAATCGGCCTGAGCGGCGATTTCGACGCGCACTCCGGAAACTACGGATGGGATTAAGCAGCGGTGCGAAATGTATTCCAGGGGATGCACGCTGGAGAGCGCGGCTTCGACAACGTCAACGGTGGCAGCAGCGGCGTTGTCCTCGGGATGAAGAGCAATGAGGGAGCCGCAAGAATGCAGGACATTGCGGACGAGTTGAAACGCGGCGGCGCGCATGGAACTGTTCGGGTCAATACGCAGGGCGATGTTGAATACGTTTTCGCCGCGCAGGACAGCTTCCGAGAGCATCAAGCGTTCGTATTCGCTCCAGCTAAATTGAGCAGGAATGACGCGGGATTCGGGATCGTCGGGGGAGTTGGACTGCGCGGGCGCGTTCAGGACGCCATGGATCAAGACCCGGAGCGAACTGGGCGAGGGCGGCTCGGCATTGCGAACGTAGGCGCTGAGCATGCCTTCGAAGGTATCAACGGCGGCGAGAACGACTTCGGCGAGTTTGGCGCCATGGGTCTGGGCGATCTGGAGCGACAGAACGTCTTCCAGTTCGTGAGCGATTTCGCTGAGTTTCTGAAAACCGCAGGCAGCCGAATCGCCTTTGAGGGTGTGGACGGCACGGCGAACGGAGCGAATGAGTTCTTCGTCCGCCGGATTCTTTTCGAGCTGCAGGCCGGCTTCGTTGACGACCTGCAACTGTTCTGAGGCGCTCTCAAAGAAGAGAGCGCGAAGCTCGGCGCCGCGATCCTCAGGCATAAAGGTCAACTGTTCACCTCGAGGCGCTTGTAGGCGGTGCCATTGTTCTCGTGAATCATCTTGAATTTTTGAGTAAGGCCGAAAAGACTTTCGGCGTGGCCGACAAAGAGGTAGCCACCGGGATTTAAGCAGTGCCAGAACTTTTCGATGAGGCGCTTTTGCTCGGCTTCGTCGAAATAGATCATCACGTTGCGGCACAGAATGATGTCGTTGCGGCGGGGCAGGAATTCGGTTTTGAGATTGTGGAAGTCAAACTGAACCAATTCCTTCAGCTGGGGCTTTACGCCGTACTTTTCGTTGGCTTTTTCGAAGTAGCGGAGACGGGTGGTGTAATCCACCGGCTCCATCTGCACTTCGGTGTAGAGGCCTTCCTGGCCGGAACGAAGGCTGGCGTAGCTGATATCGGAAGCGACGATTTCGAGTTTCCAGGGCGGAGGAATCAGCGGCTTTGGGGAAGGCATATCGAACGGAAGCGGATTGCGCAGATAGTAGTAAGCCAGTGCGTCGCAAATGAGAATGGCGACGGAATACGCTTCCTGGCCGCTAGAACAACCGGCACTCCACACACGGACGGTCCAATCGCGGCGGGCCTGCTTGTGATGGAGAATTTCTTCGAGGACGGATTTCTGCAACAGATCAAGCTGCGGACGGTTGCGGAAGAAACTGGTTTCGTTGACGGTCAGATTTTCGAGGAGCAGGGCTAGTTCGGCGCGGCCTTCGCGGCTGGTGAGCAAGCGATAGTAGGAGTAGAAGGAATCCAGGCCACAGGCCTTGAGACGGCGCTGCAGGCGGTCTTTCAGGAAGTGCGAGCGGCGTTCATCGAAAAACATGCCGCATTCCTGATAGACCAGAGTCTGCAGGAGCTTCAGTTCGGCTTCGGTTAGAGTGACTTGAGCAGTAATCGTTCCCATAGGATCGTGCGGCCGTTGCCCGTCGAAAAAAAAACGGGCAGCTAGGTGGTCATAGCGACGGGCTCCGCGGCCTCCTCGAGCTTCTTGAAATCGGGTTGCTGCAGCAGGCGCGCAATATCCAGGAGGATGATGAGGCGGCCCTTGAGTTTGCCGACGCCGGTGACATAGCTGGACTCGCCGTCGGCAAATACGTTGCCTGGCGCTTCAATTTCGGAGGGAGCGATTTTCAACACTTCGGAGGCGGAGGTGACGATCAGGCCCAGAAGCTTGTTGTCGAGTTCAACGACGAGGATGCGGTTGCGTTTGTCGGCCTCGACGGCTTTGCTTCCGAAGCGCTTGCGAAGGTCCATCACCGGAATGATTTTGCCGCGCAGATTGATGACGCCCTCAATGATTTCCGGAGCATTGGGCACGGAGGTGATTTCCGGGAACGCGCACGATTTCGCGCACGGAGGCGATACGCACGCCGTACGTTTCGTTCCCGATTCGAAATCCAACGACCTGGTGATCTTTCTCGATGGCCACTGGTCTTCCTCAGGACCTCAGGGTTTCGGCGTACTCGTGCTCGTGGACTTCCAGAGAAGGCGGCCGCCGGCGTAAGTGCGATTCACGGCGCGAGCGCATGTTGTCTTGTCCTGCGCGTTCGACGACGAAGCGGTCCATGTTGTCCATGAGATTGCGAGAGAGTTTGAGCATCTGTTCGGCGGCCGCGGATAACTCGGTAGAACTGGATGCGGATTGCTGAACGAGTTCGCGCATTTTATCCATGGCGCGGACGACGGCTTGGGCGCCGGAAGCCTGTTCTTCGACGGCAGAATTGATTTCCTGAGTAATCTCGGTCAGGCGGTTGGTGGCCTTGGCGATCTGGGAGGAACCGACGGACTGCTCGTTGGTGGCGGCGCCGATTTCCTGGGAAAACTTATAGACTTCGGTGACCACATCGGAAATCTTGTGGAGCGCGGTGCCGAGATCGTTGCCGAGGCTTAGGCCTTCTTCCACGATGCGGGTACTGTGCTCCATGTTTTCGACGGCCTGGCGAGCTTCGCGTTGAATACTGGAGATGAGGTCGGCGATTTCCTTGGTGGACTGTGTGGACTTTTCGGCCAGCTTGCGGACTTCATCGGCGACGACCGCGAAACCCAAGACCGTGCTCGCCGGCGCGAGCGGCTTCGATGGCGGCGTTGAGAGCAAGAAGATTGGTTTGCTCGGCAAGATCGTCGATAACCTCAATGATCTTGCCAATGTCGTCAGCACGATGGCCGAGAATGTTGATGATTTCCGCGGAAGACTGAATGGCGCGATTGGTGCGATTCAGACCGTCAGTGGTCTTCTCCATCGTAGCGATGCCGGTGACGACCTCTTCGCGCGATCGGTTGGCGATATCGAGAAGGACCTTGGCGGTGTCGGCGACACGCTGAATGGAAGTGACCATCTGATCGATGGACGCGGAGGTTTCCGCAACGCTGGATGCCTGCACCTGGGTATTCTTGACGACGTTCTGCACGTTGATGCTCATTTCGTGCATGGTACTGGTGACTTCCTCGATGGCAGAGGAAGCCTGGACACTGACTTTGGCGGATTCATCGGCGGCGCCCGCAACCTGATTCGAACCGGCGGAAACCTGAGAAGCGCCATCGCGGGTGGAACGCACGATTTCCTGCAGACCGTGAGACATGCGCAGGAAGGCGTTGCCGAGCGTGTCGCGCTTGGAACGCGGAGCGACTTCGACAGTCAGATCCCCTTCGGCAACCGCCATGGAGACGGTAGCCATCTCCTTGAGGTAGGCGACCATGTTGTTGAAGGTGGTGGCGAGGGCGCCTATCTCGTCGTTGCGATGGATGTCGATGTTCTGATCGAGGTCGCCGGAGTCGCCGATTTCGCGGGCGACGGTAATGAGGTGCTGAAGAGGTTCGGTGACGGAATGGACGGTGCGACGAGCAGTGTAGATCAGGACCAGCAAGGCCGCCAGAGAACCGACGATGATCACAGCGTAGGTAACCATGGAAGCGCGGGAGGAAATTGCCTGAGAGTCCTGAAGCGATTTGCTGACGTCGGCATTCGCGTGATCGAGAACTTCTGAGGACTTGGTGAGCCAGGAAGCCGGGTCCTTTTGCAGGTAGAAGATTTGAAGATCGGAGACGGTGGCATCGCCGGAATCCACCTGATGGCGCTTGGCGAGCAAGGGCTTGACGAAGTTATCGGCCCAATTGACTTCGGTACTTTCCACCTGGATCAAGGCGTTGTGCAGGAATTCACTGGAATTCTGGGATTGGCCACGCTTCAGCAATTCGGAGAGATCGGACATGCCGCGAGTGACGCGCTCTTCGTCGCGGGGATCGCCGCTCAGCAGGAAATTGTTGAGATTGAGGCGATTGAGCATGATCTGGTAGCGAACCATTTCGGTGGTGCGCAGGCTGTCCAGCGCGTTGCGGGATTCCTGACCAGCAGTGCTGGCTTTCCAAATGGTGACCACTTCCGAGGCGAGCAGGACGGCAAGGATGATGCCGACACCCAGGAAACTTCGATAGATTTGCTTTCCAATCGTCATTGCGTCCCTTCCTTCAACTACCCACAAAAAGACCAACTACTTTCAGCGCAGAACGCAGCGCCCTGAGCGCTACTGTTGTTCTTTGAAATCAAACTCGATAATTTGCGTCGTTTCCTCAGATGCAGTGTCAAAACGCCAGTCCTTCACGGCTTCCAGACAGGACTGAACCAAAACAGGGTGACCGCCGATAGGACGAACCGATTTCACGTGGCCGTCCGGAGCTATGACGACCTCTACTTTGACTTTCCCACCAATGTTCATGCGACGAGCGAGTTCGGGATAGGTGGGGGCGGTCTTGAACTTGGCCTTGCGACGGCCTTCTTCGACGACGGTCTGTTGACTCTGCGCGAAGGTGGCAAAGGCGAGCACGAACGCGGCAAGGGTCAAACCGATTTGTTTCCAGGCGGAACGGAAAGACACTCCAACCTCCTCAACGGGGAGTTACCCCACGGCAATAAAGGCAAGCGCGGTGCCAACTTGGGACAGTGTTTCCAGAGCTGAGAATGGAAGGCGTAGTCCCGGTAAGTGCATGCAGCAAAGTGATTTGGCGCTGGGTGGAACTGCGAATGAATTCAAAGGCAAAGTGCACAAGCGTCTCAAGAGCCAGGAGGGGTTGGGATTGCTTCTCAGCGTGAGACGAGGCTGGGGGATGCGGGCTACTTTCAGGTGCGGGGCGACGAAGCGGCGCGGTGGAGAGGGAGCGACAGAAAAAGAACAGGTAACGCTTGAGAATCAGGAGAAGGTTCGGAGATTGACTCATTGTGAGATGGGCGAATAGCGTAGAACTGCGTGGCAATTTCAATTTGAGACACGCACCCTCGACCCATGCGTGAATCGACGAACATTCGAAAACGGGTAACGGCTCGCACGGCTGGAAAGAAACTGCGGACGAGCGACACTCGGGATTATTCCTCTGAATTGATGGATTTAGCGGTGGAGGCGGCGAACTCGCACGAGTTGCCGGCGTTTCTGGCTGGCTTTGCGTTGCGCGCGGCGGAGATGCTGAAGTCCCGATGGGGGGGCGTGGCGGAACTGCTTGGCAGCCGGGTGGAGATGTACTCGCATTCGCAGGAGTTTCCGGCGGGCGGCGAGGATTGGAACTGGCTGCTGGCGAACTGCGCGACAAAGCGCGATTCGAAAGAAGTGGTGGAACTGCCGAGCGGCAAACTGTACTGCGCGCTGTATCCGATCTACGCGACGGATGGCGAGTTGATGGGGACACTGGCACTGATCCGGGAGAGCGCGCAGTTCACGAAATCCGAAGAAAAATTACTGACGGCGCTGGCAAGCCATGCGGCACTGTCGATGGAGAAGGTGCGGCGGTTCTCGCAACTGGAACGGTCGAAGAAGCAGTGGGTTGAAGACATCGACGCGATCAGCGACTACATCGTGGTGCATGACCCGCACTGGAAGATCGTTCGAACCAACCGGTCGTTGGCAAGCCACCTGGGATTCGCGCCTGCGGCGCTGGTGGGGCAACCGATTCGCAGCTTGCGGCACATCGCGGAAACGGGAAGCCATCTTCCCTGCCCCTTCTGCCGAAACACAAAGGAGTTGCGCGAGGAGTACACGGCAACATCCGAAGATCGCACCTATCTGGTGTCCACTTCGAGGACGCCGGGAATCAATGAAGACGAAACGCGAACGATCCATGTGCTGAAGGACATGACGGACCGTCGCGAGGCGGAGCGCCGATATCGCGAATTGTTCGACAACATTCAGGAAGGATTGTTTTTCGCGACTCCCGATGGGCGGTTCCTGGACGTGAACGACGCGATGGTGCGGATGCTGGGCTATGAGAACCGCGAGGAACTGCTGCGGGCGGATGTGAGCCCGCATATGTATCCGACTCCGGCGGCACGCGAGCGATTTGTGCGGGCGATCGCCGAGCATGGAGTTTTGAGAAATTACGAAGAGACATTGCGGCGGAAGGATGGCAGCCTGCTGCACACGCTGCAGAACATCAGCGCGGTGCGAGACAGCCGGGGACGGGTGTTGCAGGTGCGCGGACTGATGCTGGATGTGACCGAGCAGAAGATGTTCCAGTCGCAATTGCAGCGCGAACGCGATTTCAACCAGAAGATCCTGAACACGACACGGAGCATGATTCTGGTGCTGGATACGGCGGGATTGATCAGCTACGCGAACCGGCGGTGCTACGAAGCGGGCTATCGAGAAAACGAATTGATCGGGCACCGGCTGGAGAGTTGGGTGGAGGCGGGGCACCGGAGCGATTTCGAGGCTGCGTTGCAGACTACGGCGCAGGGGCAACAGGTGGACAACCTGGAATTGCGGGTACGGCGCAGCGACGGGTCAATGGGACACTTTTCGATCAGCTTGAGCCCGATGCGGGACGAGTCGAACCAGGTGAACAGTGTTGTGGTGGTGATGACGGATATCACGGACGCGGCGCTGTTGCAGGCGAAACTGGCGCACTCCGAGAAGATGGCGACGATCGGGCGACTGGTTTCGGGAGTGGCGCACGAGGTGAATAATCCGCTGGCGGCGATTCTCGGCTTTACCGACCTGTTGCTGGAAAATCCGCAGGTGCCGGAGACCGCTAGAGAGGATTTGCGCATCATTTTGCAGGAGACGCAGCGGACGAAGGAAATCGTGCAGGACCTGCTGAGCTTCGCGAGGCAGAGGCCGGCGCAGCGGGAACCGGTGCAGGTGAATGCGATTCTGCGACAGACGATCAAGCTCCGTAGCTATGACTTTTCCAGCCACGGTGTGGACGTGATTGAGCAGTTTGATGAGGGTATCGGCGCGGCGCTGGGGGACGGGCAGCAACTGCAGCAAGTGTTTTTGAACATTCTCAACAACGCATATGACGCGATACAAGACGCGGGGACTCGAGGGCAGATTCGCATCCGCACGCGACGGACGGAGGATGCGATCGAAATCGCGTTCATCGATAACGGCACGGGATTGAGCGAGCCGGACCGGATATTCGACCCATTTTTCACGACTAAACAAGCCGGCAAGGGGACCGGATTGGGCTTGAGTATTTGTTACGGAATCGTGCGGGCGCACGGGGGCGAAATTTTTTGCTGGAATAACGCGGATGAGCAAGGCAGCACGTTTGTGGTGAGAATTCCGCAGGCTACGGAAACTGCGCTGGCGGCCGCAGCAGCGAAAGAGGCGGGACGATGAGTTTGGCGGTTGGAGAAAAAATCAAGGCGATCCTGCTGATCGAGGACGAGGCTTCGGTGCGGGCTTTCGTAAGTGCGGCGTTGAACCGGCATGGCTACACCGTGGTGGAAACGCGCTCGGGTGCCGAGGGTCTGGAGCATCTGGTGGATGGCGAGTACTCCGGGGTGATCTCGGACATTCGGATGCCGGGCGTGATGAACGGAGCCGACGTTCACAAGTGGATTCAGAAGAACCGGCCGGAGATGGCGGGCAGAATCATTCTGATCAGCGGAGACACGGCGAACAGCGAGACGCAAATGCTGCTGAAGGGCAGCGCTACGCCGTGCATCGAGAAACCGTTTCGGGTTCAGCAATTGATATCAATGGTGGAGAAGACATTCGGAAAACCATGACTGACGATCTAAGAATCAAGCTGCTGGTAGTGGATGACGAGCAAAGCATCCGCAAACTGTGCATGACAATCGGCAATTCTCTGGGATTTATTTCGGATGAAGCCGAAAGCGCGGAGATGGCGGCGTCACGACTGGAAACCGATCCGCCCGACCTGGTGCTGACGGATTTGAAGCTGCCGAACCAGTCCGGAGTGGAATTGTTGAAGCAGATTCGCAACGTTCTGCCGAGGACCGAGATTGCGATCATGACCGGGCACGGGTCGATCGAGTCCGCGGTGGATGCGATGAAACTTGGGGCGTACGACTACATCGAGAAGCCATTTCGGGTTGAGAAACTGCGGCTATTGTTGCAGCGGATGGCGGAAAAGGTTCGCCTAGTCAATGAGAATGCGTTCCTGAGAGAGCGGGTCAGCACCGAAGACAATTTGGATGGGATTATCGGCAGTTCCACGGGGATGCAAGATGTGCTGCGGATGATTTCGCGATTGAAAGATACGCGGACGCCGGTTCTGGTTTCCGGCGAGAGCGGCACTGGGAAGGAACTGGTGGCGCGGGCGATCCATTTTCGGGGAATACTGGCGCAGACGCCGTTCGTGGCGGTGGATTGCGGCGCGCTGGTGCCGACCCTAATGGAAAGCGAGCTTTTTGGTTACGAGAAGGGTGCGTTCACGGGAGCGACCAAGACGAAGGCGGGGCTGTTCCAAGCTGCTAACGGGGGCACCATTTTCCTGGATGAAATCGGCGAATTGCCGCTGGAGATGCAGGCAAAACTGCTTCGCGTGCTGCAGGAAAAAGAAGTACGGCCTGTGGGAAGCAACAACCGGATTAATGTGGAAGTGCGGGTGATCGCGGCGACCAACCGCGATCTGGAAGCGGCGTATCGCGCGGGCACGTTTCGAAAGGATCTGTACTTCCGGCTGAACGTGGTGACGGTGCAGGTGCCGCCATTGCGCGAGCGGCGCTCGGACATACCGACACTGGTGCACTACTTCTTGAACCGGTACGCCCCAAACACAAGTTTGCATGTAACGACAGCGGCGATGAAGAGCTTGCTGCAGTACGACTGGCCGGGGAATGTGCGGGAACTGGAAAACTGCGTAGCGCGCGCGGTTACGCTGGGCGACCGGCAAGCGATCGATGTGCAGGACCTGCCGCCCGCGATTCGAACGGAATCGAATTACAGTGGGCAAGAATCCGGAATGGCGGAGACCAGCACGGTGTCCATGAGCGCGCTGGCGGACATGGAGCGGCTGACGATTCTGCGGGTGTTCGAACAAGCGCATGGAGACAAAGTGCTGGCGGGCAAGATGCTGGGGATCAGCCGCGCGACGCTGTACCGCAAACTGAAGCGATACAACATCCCGCTACGCGGGGCGACGATGGAAGCGGAAAAGGAAGAAGAGAAGGCGGCGGTGGGATCGTAATTGAGATGCCGGCACGCGATTGTCGCAGCGGAAAATGAGACGCGGCGTGTCAGGATGAGAATCAGAGCACGGAAAGCCTCACGGGAAATATCTAAGCCACACCCTTTCTAGAACATCGCAAACGAGAAGCAGCGAAGCGATTTGGAAATTCGCGTGCAGTTCATCGCTGGGGATATTTCGCTCCCGGCTCGCACCGGGTGTGTCCCCGGTGAGCGTTGGAGTGGATGGGGTAATCGCGAATGGCGCTGATAGCAGAGGTAGCGAGCTGCACGGAAAGACTGGCTAAGTTTTTCCCGTCACTCGCGGCGATGCGAATCGCGGTGCAGGTGCAGTCGCTGCGCAGCGGGCAACGCAAGGTGCAAGAAAAGACCGTAGTGGAGTATGCGGCGCCCCAATACGCGATTTTCCTTTCGCAATTGCCACTGGAGTTCGACGAACGCGTGAAGATTGCGCGCGAGGGGCAGCGAGAAGGGGTGGAGGCAGCGGTGGTAGCGCTGCAATACCACGAAGGGCAAAAGGCTGTGGCCGTCCGGTTTCTGGACGGATCCTGTAAGTGGATGATGGAACCGTGAACAAAATGATTACGACCCTGAACTTACCAGCACCGGCAAAATCGGACGGACCGCGCCAGGCGCAATGGGAAGAGAGCCGGTCGGTATTCCCGATTTATCTGGCACTGGCGAAACATCTGCAGATCACCATTCCCTTCCCTCCGAATAAGCGCGTGTTGCCGGAGAGCGCAGACCTGGAACTGTTCACCAAGGTACAGGGCTGGCTGGATGGCATGGACCAGCAGGTTCTGGTGCATCAACTGCGGCACTTGCTGCAGATGACCACGCTGAACGCCAGCGAAAGCGGCTTGCGGGCGCTGATCATGCGGCACCTGAAGAAAAACTCGAAATCGCCTACGGATCGCGACAAGATCGACTTTCTACTGGTGCAGTACTTCGCACTGTGCGCGCCGGCGAAGACGTACCATAAGCAGATTGACTTGACGGACGTAGCCCACGTGATGAAACCGGTGCTGGGAGAAGTGGAGACGGCGCCGTTGCCGTGGTGCGAACCTCTTGAAAAGATGATCGCTTCCCTGCGCGGGTTTCGAAGCCTGCGGGACGTATTGAAGACCAACTTTATCGAGCAGGGGCGCAGGGTAAAGGAAAGCGCCGGCGGAATGTTCTACGACCCAGCGGCGATGATCGCGTTCGTGCGATTCAATTTTTTGTTGAGACGTACGCTGATTGAATTGATGCATGCAGACTTGATTTACATTCGATCGGGCCTGGGACATTTGATAGATGCAGGGGCAAAAACGATCGATTGCCAGTCTTCGGGATTGAGTTCAACAGAACCGCTGGCACGGCTGCGACAGTACGCGGACGAATGGAAGCAGCCTTTCCAGAAGGAATACACAGAACGCTCCGTGAATCAGGCCTTCGACAAGTTGCTGTCGCTGCGCGCCGACGTGGAACGAGCGACGCAAAAGGTGCTTGGGAAAGTCGGTCGAACAGACGGTGCTGAAGACTGCCGTGGAAAATCCGCCGACCGAGGAAACCAACAAGCCGACGACGGATGGGAAAGCCAAGGCTCCAGAACAGACGAAACCCAAGGTGGAACTCGACGATCCGGAACCGGCGTTGGATTTCGAAAATTGCATGGAACAGATCTGGGAACAGTTGATTGCAGCGCCGCCATCGCGCGGACGATCGATGACGACGGTACGAATCGGCGGAGCGCGGTTGCTGATGTCTTCGTGGGAAGTGTCGTCGTTCGTAAGTGAAGATGGAGCGACCGCGGAGGATCTGCGGCGCGCAGTGGTGGCGCGGGCACTGGTGACGGCCGCGACGGAAAAATCCAAGCAAACCGGCAATGCGACGGACCTGGATCGGGTGCTGCCGATCGCGCGTGTGGAAATATCCAGGTTGCAGGAACGAGTGGAAGCGGCAAAACAGGCTAAGGACACGGAAGCAGCAGTAAACCTGGGAATCAGCACGAAGCGGTTGCTTTCCGCATTGGACGAAGCGGAAAAGCTGTAGACCGCGAGGCAACGGACGTAAGGTCGAGAGAAGGTTTAGCAAATTCGTGCGAAACGCAACCATATTGATTCTCAGCGACGATCGTGAATTTGCCAGGACGTTGACCGCGTGCTGGCAGGGTGAGCGGAATTTGCCGGGAATTTCCGTGGTCCGCAGCGATTTGTGGATGAACTCGGTTGTGGAGGCGGACCTGCTGGTGATTGGCCCGCTGAAACCGGACAAATTGAGCGGCATTCTGCAGGGCGTGGATTCGAAGACTGCAGCAATACTGTGCTGTCCGGCCGATGCAACCGAACTAAGTTCACTGAGAAAAAAGTATCCCCGGGTGCTGCACGTCCCTATGCGTGAGGACTGGCCGCAGGTGGTGCTGCTGGTGGCAGGAGAGGCGCTGCGTCGGTGTGAAGCGATGAAGATGGCGCGGCAGGCCGAGCAGCATGCGGCGCGCAGCGCGAATCTGGCCACACTGGGACGTTACATGCTGGACATGAAACATAACGTAAACAATGCGCTGACTTCCCTGTTAGGCAACGCGGAATTGTTGATGTTGGAACCGGGGGAACTCTCCGGGCAATCCCTTTCGCAGATCAAGACGATTCACATGATGGCGCTGCGGATCAATGAAGTCGTGCAGAAATTCTCATCGCTAGCGAGCGAAATGCGGGAGAGTGAGACGGCTTCTCAAGCTGAGACGGAGAGCGTTGGAGCGAGTCGAGAGCTCGGAGCGTAAGGTCTCCTGAGGCTGCTGAAAGCCGTTTATTTCCTGCAAGTTGCGCATCGCGAAACTTCCCGCCAATCCCATCCAAGCTGGCCTCCGACGTGCAATTTTTCTGCCGTGGAGAAGTATGTGGAGTGAATGCAGTGCAGAAAAAAGTACTGATCGTCGATGATTCGCCTTCGCAAGTGAAGTTAATTCAGGGCTTGCTGGAACCGGAGGGTTATTGGCCGGTGGGATTGAATGACCCGAAACGGGTGGAGGAGACGATCATCAGCGAGCGGCCGAGCCTGATTCTGCTGGACGTGGTTATGCCGGAGCGCAACGGATTTCAGGTTTGCCGGGAGTTGAAAGGCAGCGGGGAGTTCAACTCGATTCCGGTGATTCTGGTGACGTCAAAAGACACGGAGAGCGACCGGTATTGGGGCCAGCAGCAAGGCGCGGATGGGTACGTGACGAAGCCGTTTACGCGGGAAGAATTGCTGCGAGCTGTTCGGCGTTTCGCATAGGAGATTGGGAGCAGACGTGAACGAAGAATTCCATCTGGAGCCACTGCCGCCGGATTCAGAGGTTGGCGATTTTCTGGAAGCGCTCGGGCCAATGGTCGAGCGGCCAGCCGGAATCGCAGTACTGCGTGTTTCGCAGCGGGCGGGAGCGATTTTGTCTGCCGGTGTTGGATGTGGAAGAGGTGGTGGAGTGGCCGCTGGTAACCAAGCTGCCGCTGGCGCCCGCGCATGTGCTGGGAATTTTCAATCTGCGCGGATCGATCGTGCCGTTGATCGATATCGCGCTGACGGAAGGGCGAAGAGCGGGATTGCTGCCCAAGCACGTGGTGGTGGCGTCGTATCGCGGCGAAGGAATTCACGACGAGGTGCGGCTGGGAATTGCGGCGGACGAAGTAGTGGGGACGTACTCGGCGCGAGACGCGGAGGATTTGCTGGAGCAGGCGCCGGAAAACGTGCCGCACTGCACGGGGATGTTGCGCCACGACGACCGGCTGGCGTTGGTGATTGATTTACGACGGTTGCTGGAAGTGTTTCCCGGGCCGAGCATCTAGACGGTTTTGGAATTTGGGGAGGAAGTAATGAAATCGCGACTCAGCAGTACGATCTGGACGCTGGCAATCCTGAACATGGTGGCGGTGGTGGCCGTGCTCGCGCTGGCGTTCCATGCAGGACGCCAGTCGAGCAACGCGTCCATCCTGAATTTCGGCGAGATGCCCAGCGGGGCGAGTGGGGGCCTGGCGATCGCGCTGGTGATTGGAATTGGCGCAAGCCTGGTGCTGGCCTGGAGGCTAACGAGCAGCATCATCGCGCCAGTGCAGGAGCTCTCCGCATTTTCCGAGCGTCTGGCGGCAGGAGATGCCAAGGTTCGCGCGGACGTGTCGAGCAACGACGAGTTTGCGACAATCGCGGAGAACCTGAACCGCGCGGTGGGCCGGGTGTCGAAGGCCACGAACAACCAGGAAGCAACGGAATCGCTGCAGCGCAGCATTACGGAATTGCTGGCAGTGATCAACCAGGTGGCGCGAGGCGACTTGACGCTGCGCGGCAAGGTGACCAACGATGCGTTGGGGAATGTCGCGGACTCCGTGAACTACATGCTCGAGAACTTCACGAAGGTGCTGGAACGGGTGCGCAAGGCCGCGATGGAAGTGACGGCTTGCGCGAACAACATCCTGGTGGCCGCGGACGAAATGCAGGCGGGCGCCACTCAACAGGACCAGGAAATCACCAATACATCGAGCGCAGTGGAAGAACTGACGGTGTCGATGAAGCAGGTGTCCAACAACGCGGAAGCCAGCGCGGAAGCGGCACGGCGCGCCTTGGATGCGGCCGAGCAGGGCAACCGAGCGGTGCGCGATACGCTGGACGGAATGCAGCGGATTCGGTCTTCGGTGCAGGCGACGGCGAAGAAGATCAAGTCGCTGGGCGATCGTTCGCTGGAAATTTCGGAAATCATCAACGTGATCAACGACATCACCGAACAGACCAACTTGCTGGCGCTGAACGCGGCTATCGAAGCGGCACGAGCGGGCGAAGCGGGGCGTGGATTCGCGGTGGTTGCGGACGAAGTTCGCAAACTGGCGGAACACTCGCGGAGTGCGACGAAGGATATCGCAGCGTTGATCAAGGCGATCCAGGCGGAGACGAACGAAGCCGTTGTGGTGATGGAAGAAGGCACGAAGGAAGTGGAGTCCGGCGCTACGCTGGCCGATCAGGCCGGACGCGCGTTGGATGCGATCTCCAGCGTGGTGCGGCAGAGCGCGGAACTGGTGCAGGAAATCTCGCTGGCTTCGAAACAGCAGGTGCGTGGAACAGAAGGCGTAGCGCACGCCATGCAAATCATCTCAAACATCACTCGCCAGACATCGCAAGGAACGCGCGGAACCGTGGCGACGGTCAGCCAACTGGTGAAGCTCTCCGATCAATTGAACGAAGCGTTGGCACAATTCCGGGCGCAATCGAAAAATGCGGCAACGCAATCGATTGAGGAGGCTCCAGCGCATCCAGTCCCCGCGGGCGCACTGCGGTAGAAGTGATGGTTCCGGTCGAGCGGCCGGAGACGGGCTCAGAGGGTTATGCACGGAAGCCACGGGACGGGGCACGGCTTGAGCGAACACGAGTTGAGCGAGATCCGCATGTTCATCGAAGAGCGGACAGGCAACCACTTCGACGAATCGCGCGAACGATTCTTCACGACGCGCGTCGGAGAACACTTGCATTCGAAAGGTTACGCGAGCGGGAGCGAGTTGCTGAGGGCAATTCGCAAGAGCAATGCGGAGTACGAGGCGCTGCTGGAACGACTGCTGACGCAGGAAACGTCGTTCTTCCGGTACCCGGCGGTGTACGAGGCTTTCGAAAAGCGGGTATTGCCGGAATTGCACGCGAAGAAATTCTGGACGAACCCACGCACGCTGCGGGTCTGGAGCGCGGGCTGCTCGACGGGCGAAGAGCCGTACTCGATCGCAATCACAATACTGGAATCGCTGTCGTTCGCAGAAGCCTGGAACGTGGAGATTCTGGCGACGGATGTGGGCCGGCAGGCGCTGAAGCAGGCGGAACGCGGGATTTATGCGGGCCGCAGCATTGCCGCAGTGAAAGAAGAGCAACTGGCGAATCATTTTGTACCGGGTGCGCACGGGTACCAGGTGAAGCCGCGGCTGCGGAATATGATCACGTTTGCGCAGATGAATCTGGCGTCGCCCGTGTATTTGGGAAAGATGGACCTGATTTTCTGTATGAACGTGCTGATCTACTTCACGGAGCAGCGGCGGCAGGCGGTGGTGCAGCGCATGTATGACGCGCTGGAGCCGGGGGGCTACCTGTTCCTGGGGCATTCGGAGTCGATCTCCAAGATGCCGGTAAAGTTTCAAGCAATCGTGCTGGGCGATTGCATTCTTTACCGCAAGCCGACGGCGAATGAGGTGCAGAAGGCGGAATTGGTTACGGAGGGGCGCGCGTGAATGCACCGGACCGCGAATCCGTAGAGATGTTCCTCCAGGAAGCTTCGGAGCACCTGCAATATTTGCGGGAGTATGTGGGTGTGCTGCAGGAAGTTTCGCCGCGACAGGAAGACACGGAGCGGTTGTACATCGCGGCGCACACGCTGAAGGGCACTTCGGCGAGCTACGGATTTCCGCGCTTTTCGGAGATTGCCGGCAAACTGGCGCACATTTTTCAGTATGCGCTGAACGCGCCGTTGGGCGACGACCTGCACGGGCCGCTGACGGAGTTTCTGTCCGACGGCATTTCCCTGCTCGAGACCAGCTTGATCGAGATCAGCGACACGGGGCAGGAGAACGTTGAAGACGTCGCGGCGTTCAAGGAACGGTATCGCTTCGCGTTTCCGCCGGAGCCGCCACCACTCAACCTCGAGCGGGCTGGGAGAGCCGGAAGTTGCGGCACCCGCGCAGGAAATACAGTACGTTGAGCCGCCTGAACTAGCGCAGACCGGGATGACCGGATCGTATTTTGATGCGCTGCCCACCGACGATGAAGTTCCCGATGAAATCCTGGAGTTCTTCCAACCGGAAGCCGAAGAGCATTTGCAGATCGTGAGCGATTGCCTGCTGTCTCTGGAAGGCAACAACAATCCGGAAGATGTGAACCGGCTGTTTCGGGCGATCCACACGGTAAAGGGTTCGGCGGCGCAGGTGGGCCTGAAGAGGCTGGGCGGAATTGCGCACCGAGTTGAGGACTTAATAGGGAGGTTGCGGGATGGGGAGATTGACCCGTCACCAGCGGTGGTGGATTTGTGCCTGGCGTCGGTGGACGTGCTGAAGAAAACGCTGCATCGCGAGTGGGCAGACGAGATTGAGCTGCGCGCAGGTGTCGATTCCCTGCTGGGACGAATCGCGGAATTTGCGCCGCGGGAAGTGGAAGAAGCTCCGGAGACGAGCCCGGCGACGGAAACCGTAAGTGACGCAGGCCCGGTCGCACTCTTGCCGGTTTCTGCAACGAAGCCCGCTTCGAAGGCGGCAAACCCTGCAGCGCAGGCGAAGGCGGCCGCAGCTTCCAAGTCGGTGCGCATCGGACTAAACCGGCTGGACCGGATGATGAATACGGTCGGCGAACTGGTGATCAACCGGACCAAGATGGTGGGCCGGTTGGCGGAGCTGGACAAGCTGATCGACACATTGAGTTTTTCGAAAGAACGGTTGCAGAACGAAGGTCAGCGAATTTCAGGACAAATACGAATTCAACCGGCATTCGTTCGACGCAATTCAACACGCCGTGGGCAAGCCGCAATACGCAACAAATGCTGAACAGCTCGGCCGCAGGCGAAGGAACCGTGTGGGATGAGTTCGGCGAGCTGGAAATGGACCGGTACGACGACTTCAACATCCTGTCGCGGTCGATGACGGAGATTTCAGCGGACGTCAATGAGGTGCTGACGCAACTGGAGAATTTCACTGGCCGAGTGGAAGGGGACATCGACGAGTTTTCGAAACTAGCGCACCACCTGCAGGACGAGATCACCGCGGCGCGCATGGTGCCGATCGGGACGTTGTATTCGTTGTTGTCGCGCACGGTGCGGGACGCGGCGAAGTCCGCAAAGAAGCTGGTCGAACTGGATTTTGCGGGTAGCGAGACGGAGTTGGACAACAACATCATCCAACAGATATCGGATCCGCTGGTGCACCTGGTGCGGAATTCCGTGGCCCATGGCATCGAGGCGCCGGAATTGCGGCAAGCGGCAGGAAAGGCCGAACAAGGCAAAGTTACGCTGCGCGCGTATCACCGCGGAAATCACATTTACATTGAGGTGCAAGACGACGGAAGCGGGATCGACTACGAACGCGTGAAACAGATCGCGATCGAGTCGGGACTGGTGTCACCGGAAACGGCGGGACGGCTGACCGAGAGGGATCTGCGGGAAATGCTGTTCCATCCGGGCTTTTCGACGGCAACGGTGAAGACGGAGTTGGCGGGCCGCGGGGTTGGATTGGATGTGGTGCGTTCGAACTTGAACGCGCTGAACGGCGAAATTGAAGTGCAGAGCACGCGGGGGCAAGGCACGCAGTTCACGCTGAAGGTGCCGCTGACGCTGATTATTTCGCCGGCGCTATTCGTGCGCTGCGGGTCGAGCCACTTTGCGCTGCCGCTGGCGGTGGTGGAGGAAATCCGGCGAATCCGCGCGGACGAAATCGAAGATGTCGGCGGGAAATTGCTGACGAAAGTGCGCGACGTGGTTACGGAAGTTGTGCGCCTGGACTCGTACCTGGGGTTGCCGACCCTGGAGCCGATGAACGGGTACTTCCGGATGGTGGTGGCCAATGCGGGGAGCCGGCAAGTCGGCCTAGTCGTGGAAGAGGTGCTGGGCAAGGACGAAATCGTAATCAAGAACCTTGGGCATTACTTGCGGCGAGTGAAATTGTTCCCGGGTACCACGATTGCGCCGGATGGAAGCTTGATTTTGCTGATTGATTTGAACCGGATGGTATCCAGCGAGCCGACGGAACGCCGCGCGGTGCAGGCCAGCGCGAGCGCGGCACGCGTGTTCGCACCGGGATCGGCAGCGATCGCGCAAGGGACGATACCGTCGAACGCAATCGACCGCGTGGAGCAGGAACGGGTGATTGTGATCGCCGACGACTCGATCAGCGTACGCAAGTTTGTGGGCCGGATGCTGGAGAAGAACGGCTACCGCGTGAAGCTGGCCGCGGACGGATTGGAAGCGGCGGAACTGGTGTCCACGCAGGGATGCCACCTGGTGATCACGGACTTGGAAATGCCGCGCATGACGGGCTACGAGTTGATGGCGCAGTTGCGGCAGAGCCCGACCACGCGAAGAATTCCGGTGATGGTGGTGACCTCTCGCGCGGGCGCCAAGCATCGCGAGCGGGCTCTGAAAGAAGGCGCATCGTCGTTCCTGACCAAGCCGGTGCAGGAAGACCAACTGCTGTTCGCAGTCGAGCAACTGATCGGGTCGGAGGCGGCACGTCCAACCGTGCCGGTGGGATAGACGGCGATGGCCCCGACTGCGCAAAAGAAATTCCGCGTGCTGGTGGTGGACGATTCCACGTTCATGAGGAAAGTCCTCGAAACCATCTTCAACGCCGATGAATTTCTGCAGGTGGTGGGGCATGCGCGGGACGGGCGCGAAGCAATTGCGCTCTCCGAATCGCTGAAGCCAGATGTCATCACGATGGACCTGAATATGCCGCACATGGACGGGCTAGAAGCGACGGCGCATATCATGACGACGAATCCGAGGCCGATTGTGGTGGTCAGTTCGGAAACGAAGGACGGCGCAACATCAACATTGAAAGCTCTGGAGTTGGGCGCGATTGAGTTTGTAACCAAGCCTTCGGCGGGCGTCGACCTGGATATGCAAAGTATTCGCGAGGATTTGGTGCGCAAGGTGCGCATGGCGGCAAAGGTGCGCGTGGTGCGGACTGCTTCGCGGGTAGGTTCCAGCCTGAACAGCGGCGCGCAACGGCCGGCGAACGGTAACGGCGCGTCGGCAGCGTCTACCGGTGTGCAACGGCCAATCACTCCACGAGCCGTGGTAATGCCGGCGGAGTTGCGCTTTCCGGTGGTCGTGCTGGCGGCGTCAACGGGCGGACCTGCGACGATTATGCGGATGGCTCCCGGGTTCACGCGGGAGTTTCCCGGAGCGGTTTTTTTGGTGCAGCACATGCCTGCAGCGTTCACCACGCAATACGCAGCGCAACTGGCGGAATTCACGAGCATCCGGGTGAAAGAAGCCGAAAACAACGAAGGGGTAGAGGCGGGAACAATCTACATCTGCCCCGGCGGACAGCACTTGCGAGTGACGCCAACCGGGCGAGTGCAACTGGACGCGACAACCGGGCGGATTGAAGGATACCTGCCGAACATCGATGTGACGATGGAGTCGATCGCGGGATTCGCGGGATCGATGAGTATTGCCGCGGTGCTGACGGGCATGGGATCGGACGGCGCGCGGGGAGCGCGAGCTATCAAGGCTGCTGGTGGATATGTGCTGGCGCAGGACGAAGCGACATCGGTGATTTTTGGAATGCCCAGTGAAGCGATCAAGACCGGAACGGTGGATGAGGTTTTGGGAATCGATGACATTTATCCCGCGATCGAGCGCCGGGTTTTGACGCTGTGCCGGCCGAGCGGCGTGGGAGCGCGTTGATGCAGGTGCAAGCCACGCGTAAGCCGCAAGTGCGGACCGAGCAGATGATCCTGTTCCGGTGCAGCAACCAGATGTTTGCGATTTCGTCGGGATCGGTGCAGGAAGTACGCAGCGTGGATAGCCTTGCGGGTGTGGCGGAGGAGTTGAACGACACTTCGTTGAAGAAAGTGCGGCACGTGCTACGGCGCGGCGGTCAGAACGTGTACCTGGTAAACGTGGCGCTGCATTTCGGGCTGAAGCCTTCACCGGTGGCGCTGATTTTCTTGCTGAGGAAATCGCGGATTGCTTTGCTGATTGATGGCATTGAGAAGATGACCACGATTTCGCAACTGCAGGCAGTGCCGTCGGCGTTTTGTCATCAGGAGCGGCAGTGGTACCGCGGGTTGACGGTGCTGGACCAGAACGTGCTGCCGGTGGTGAATCCTGACGGATTCCTGACCAAGGAAGAATTGGCGACTCTGGATGAGACTGCTCGGACGCTAAGCGTGGCAGCGGAAGCGAGGACGGCATAATGGGCGGGCTGGATTCGAGCGACCTGCGATCGTGCGTCTTGCTGCGACTGGGCGAGCGGCGATTCGCGTTGGCAGCCGACCAGGTTGCGGAACTGGTTCCACCCAGCCGGATTTATCGCTTTCCGCACGGGACGCCAGATCTAGATGGAGTGATTTTGCGGCGCGGCCGGGTGGTGCCGGTGTGCGATCTGGCGGAAAAGTTGGTTGGGAAACGGTTGGGATCGCGGCGATTTTACCTGATCGCGAATCGCCAGCAAGGTGGAGCGAAGGAATCAGTGGCGGTTCCGGTGAGCGGGGAGTGCGAGTTGATCCAGGCGGACGTAACGGAAGCGAGTGCGGGGGATTCTCCGCACGTAGCAGGGTGGCTGTCGCACGGCGGCGAAGTGATTGAGATGCTGAATCTGCAAGCACTGACTCCTGGAATTGGCAATTCCATCTCGCAAGATGAAAAGGTGGCTGGCGCCGTTGAGGTGATGTCGTGATGCTACCGGGCAAGCCCGCCAAAGTGCTGCTGATCGACAGCAATGTGCTGTTCACGAAGCGATTGAGCGACGCATTGAAGCGCGAGGGGTTCGAGGTTCGCTCGACTACGCAGCCGACGTTCGCGTTGACGACACTGGAATACGATCCGCCGTCGGTGATTGTGTGCGCGACAAACATCCGCGAAATGGGCGCACTGGAAATGGCAAAGGTGGTGCACGGCGATGTGCGCAGCGCGACTCTGCCCATCATTGCGATGGGCGATGGCAGTCAGCGCGCTTTGATGGAAGCGTTTCAGGCGGGTTGCGAGGATTACATCGACCGGCACCTGTCTCCGGCGACGATCGCGAATCACATCAAGAACATCATCGTCAGCAAAGTGGACGGCTTCCAACCGACGCAAATGCTCGGGCAGGCGGACACGAGCCTGAGCGGCAACCTGACCCATCACGACTTGACCGGAGTGATGCAGATGTTGAGCCAGGCGCACCAGACCGGCGCGCTGACGATTAACGCAGGAGAAACAGACGCGGTGCTATTTTACGACGCCGGAAACATCACGCACGCGGAATGCGGAGCGCTGTTCGGCGACGAAGCGGTACTGCACATCTTGAAGAGTTGCGTGCAGTGCGGAACCGGTGTGTACAAGTTTGTCTACGGAGCGACATCGGCGCAGAAGACCGTACTGCGATCGGTTACCGATTTGATGCTCGACGCCATGCGTGAGTACGACGAAGGGGTACGGGACGTAGCGGCGGGGGGAGAGGGATTGGAAGAGGAGAGCGCGCCGGAGCTGGCAGACATCGCGGACAGGGAGGGCCAATGAGCGAAACGGTGGCAATAACACCGATGGTGGATGCGGAAGAGCGACAGAACCCGGTCGTGTATTTCATAGACGACTCCGCAACCATGCGCGAAGTGATTAAGATCGCGTTTCGGCGGGAAAGTATTCAAGTGATCACGTGCGCGGACGCGGCCTCCGCGCTGGGACAGTTTTCGGAACATCCGCCAGACGTCGTGATTACGGACGTAATCATGCCGGACCAAGACGGCTATTCGGTGTGCTCACAAATCAAGCAGAATCCGCAATTCAGCAAGACGCCGGTGATCCTGATGTCGGGAGTGGTGAACAAGAATGTGGCCGACCGGGCAGTAGCGGTGAAGGCCGACGAGTTGGTGCGCAAGCCATTTCAGCCACAGGAACTGATTGGTCGGGTAAAAACGCTGCTGGGTCATAAGAAGCCGGCAACGACGAGTCCGATGCATTCCACGGCGGGAAATTCGCTGAGTTCGCTGTTTACTCCAGCAGCCCCGGCCGTGACGCCGAGGCCTGCGCCCGTTCCGGTGCCGACACCAGTAGCGCCCGTGGCTGCCGCGGCGGACAGTGTGTGGCCACGAGCGTTGGCAGAAGCGTTTTCGCCGGCGCCTGCGAGCAGCGGCGTCAGCAATCCTGTTGCGCCAGCGTCGCAGCGTCCATCGAATCCAGCAAGCGACACGCATCGGTTGCGCGTGGAGATTTCACACCTGGAACTGCTGATTAAGAAGCTGCAGACCGAACTACAGATCGAGAAGCAGTACAACCAGGCACTCGAACTGCAAATCCGCGCGCTGACACAAATCGAGTAGAAGAACCAACCGAACAAGAATCATCACAACAATTTCATTGACCGGCCTGCTAGAGCGGTCCGCGGAAGCGTTTATCGCCGATCGTAAAATGCTGCTGTAGAATTGAGCCGCACGATGGCGCGACGCAGGGTCCTCGTTTGGAGCAATGCACATGGCAACGATGAGAGCGGTTCAGATCGCCCGGGCGGGCGGCGATTTTGAGTTGGTGGAGAAGCCGATCCCGGAACCCAAAGCCGGCGAGGTGTTGATCAAGGTCGAGGCCTGTGGCATCTGCCACGGAGACGTACTCGCGAAACAGGGCGGCGGCCCGTTCCGGGTAAAGTACCCGATCACGCCCGGCCACGAAGTGGTAGGCAAAGTGGTGGCGATGGGAGCAGACGAGACGGTTTGGAAAGTCGGACAGCGAGTGGGTGTGGGCTGGCACGGTGGCCACTGTATGAAGTGTGCGGCTTGCCGAAATGGAGATATCGCCAATTGCCCGAACGCGCTGATCACGGGACTCTCGCTGGATGGCGGGTACGCGGAGTACATGTTGGCACACGCGGAAGCGATCGTGGCGATGCCGGAGGAATATAGTTCAACCGAAGCTGCGCCGTTGTTGTGCGCGGGGGTTACGGTGTGGGGCGGACTTCAGAAGAGCGGGGCAAAGGGGGGAGATATCGTTGCAATACAAGGCATAGGGGGACTGGGGCACTTGGCCGTTCAGTACGCGAAACGGTTGGGATACCGCACGATCGCGATTTCGCGTGGGAAAGACAAGGAAGCCGATGCGCGCAAGCTCGGCGCGCATGCGTACATTGATGCGGGCGAAGGGAAAGTTGCAGAGGAACTGCAGAAACTCGGGGGAGCGAAGGCAATCCTCTGCACGGCGCCGCATGCGGACGCGATTGCGGCGGTGGTCGGCGGGCTTGCACCTGGAGGACACCTGGTGATGGTGGGAGCGCCGCACGAACCGCTGACGATCAATCCGTTTGTTCTGCTGGGCGGCTCGCGCTCGATCAGTGGATGGGTGGGAGGCAGCCAACAGGACACTCTGCGGTTCAGCGTGTTGACCGGAGTGATGCCGATGGTGGAAGAGTTTCCGCTGGAGCGCGTGGGAGAGGCGTTTGAGCGGATGCTGACGGCGAAGGCGCGGTATCGATCGGTGTTGAAAATGTAGTTTTCAGTCAGGCTGAACGACCATTGTCGGGACAAAGAGATTGGCAAACGGAGGCTTTACCGGTGAGACGAATTCTTAGAGTGGAAGCGGTGGTAGGGTTGCTGCTGGCGGGTGTGGGTGTACTTTGCGCGGATTCCGCAGCGGGACCAGCTAGCCCAATCATGCCTGGGACAATTATCCCGGCACGGCTGGATCGGACCATCGACCCTGAGGAGGCAAAGCCAGGTGACGCGATCGAAGCGTATGTGGCGCAGGATGTGCCCCTCGGAAAGCATACAAAACTGAAGAGAAAATCGGTGCTAAGCGGCCAGGTGGTGAGCGTTTCGAAGGACGGCGAAGAAGCGGTGGTGCTGTCCATCAAGTTCGATAAATTCGAATATGAAAAGCAGACGTACCCGATGGTGACCAGCCTGCGCGCGATCGCGTCGTGGCAAGCCGTTCACGACGCGCAAATTGGGTTTGGCGGAGCGGATAGCGGGACGCCCGCGGGCTGGGCAGCGACCACGCAAATTGGGGGAGATATCCGCTACGGAGATGGCGGAGAAGTTCGGAATGTATTGAAGCAGAAGGTGGGGAAAGGCGTGATCGGGGGCGTGCTGGTGGAAGCGCGTGCGGACCCGGGAAGCCCGTGCGAAGGCGAATTGCACGGCGACAAATCGCTGCAGGCGATGTGGGTATTTTCGGCGGCGGCATGCGGCCCGTTTGATTTGAAGGGCATGAAGATCACGCACAACGGGCTGGCGGAGCCGAAGGGCACGATTACACTGCGATTCGAAAAGCATGGGATGAAGCTGGACGCCAACGACGGAATCTTGCTGCGCGTCTTGCAATAGGGTGTGGCTCGGTCCTGCTAAGGGCGCATCATCGTCAAGAGCATTTTGAAAGGCGTTTGTGCGTGGACGGAGTGCGGCTGATTGGCGGGCAGAAGGATCGATTGTCCCGCGTCCAAACCGAATACCTTGTTATCCAGAGTGACGACAGCCGTTCCTTCGAGAATCTGAACGAGTGCGTCCGATGTGGAGGTGTGCTCGCTCAATCCTTGGTCCTGATCAAATGCAAAAAGAGTGATGGAGGCGGAGGGCCGCTTGAGTAAAACGCGGCTGATGACCGCTCCGGGCTGATAGTCGAGGATTGAAGCGAGCGAGGCCACTTCTCCCGGGGACAATTCGCTTTTGTTGGCTGGGCCAGATGCGGACATGGCAACCCTTTTGTCGGAAATCGTCAGTGGGGCGTTTCTTTGGCGGCCGGCATAACGAATAACTTTTCATCGACCGGGACATTCTGCTTTACGTCGTCCACTTGAATCGTAAAACGACCGTTCGGGCGAGATAGAGTCCAGCGATACGGAATCTTCACGCCATCCGTACTGCGGTAATCGGCATAGTCCACTTCGGTGGGGTTGCGACCCAAGGGAGTTTCGGCCAGACGGATTTGGCGTAGAAGCAGCCCGCTGTCCTGATCGAAATAGAGGCGAAGACCGGGGCGATTGCCATCGGCACGAGCTGTGACCACGTACGTCGGCTTGCCGTCGATCGGCTCACCGAGACGTACACGGTACTCCGGGTAAAGCTGCGGGAAGCGGAGAGCTGGATTGAATTGCGCATCGATACGAGCGGCTTCCTGTTCGGCGGGAGACATCTGGTGAAAGCCGTTGGGCATGGAGAGCCAGCCGGTTTCGCCATTGAAGGCGGTAACACTGGGTCCCGGAGGGCGGCTGAGAAGTGGAAACACGCTTGTCCGGCGCTTCGGAAACAATTTCGATGGGAATTTTGAGCCAAAAGCGTCAAGAGTGCCCTTTTGAATGCGAGAGTGAATCTTCTGGAGCGCGTCGGCGCCGCCAACGGCAGCCAGGTATTTTTCGAAGATTTGGGCAGCGGTGGGTAGGGACTTCGCGGCGGCTTCGTCGTTGTTCGGGATGATCGTGACCGGGTGCGGCCAGAGCGACATCGGGAGTGATGACCGGCGTTGCGAGTGGTGAGCAACACCGTGGTGGCAGGTGTAGCAGGTGACTTCGCGCTCGCCATCGAAATGGCCGTTGTTGATGGCGAACATCATGGTGATCATTTTGCGGGCCGCGAGCTTGGTTTTCTTATCGTCCTTGTCCATGGCGTGCTCGACGTGGCAGTACTCGCAATCGACGCCAAGGGACGCGTGATGAACTGCATGGCGGGTATGAGTTGATCGGCGGGAATGTCCTTGAGGACCTGAATATTCTTAAATTTTTGGGCGGCGGAGTGGCGGCTGGTCAGGCGACGGCGGGAGCGCCGGCTTGAGCGGAGCGGTGGTCGAGAGCGGCCCAGGTGCAAAAGGTAACGAGAGCAAAGGCAGCGACGATAGCAAACCTGGAATTCGAGGTCATGGCTTCTCCCGAAATTGTGACTCTGGGATTATACCGACGGAGCGCACTTTTTTCGAATGAGTTCGGGTATAGCGAAGGTGTAGCAGGGGGATAAAATGCGAGAGACTTTCACTCGGAGTAGTGTATGTTCTTGAGAACGCTGTAGCGCCCCAATTTGGCATCGGAGAATACCTGTGGATTCGACAACGACCTCGGTTCAGACCTCGCTGAATAATTCGCTGAAGTCCTTTACCTACTTGGTGCAGGACTACTCGGTGATGGCGGCGCACGCGATTCGGAGCATCTTCGACAAGCGCAATTTCAAAGATCTGATTCAACAGATGGACGTGGTGGGCGTGGGCTCGCTGCGGATCGTGCTGACTGCGCTGGTTTGCGTGGGCGGGGTGATCGTGCTGAATGCGGCTTCGCAATTCCGGCGATTCGGAGAAACCGTACTTACGGGCGATGCGGTTTCGTTGGCGTTGTTGCGGGAATTGGGGCCGCTGTTTACGGCGTTGCTGGTGGCCGGGCGAAACGCGACCGGAATGGCTTCGGAGTTGGGATCGATGGTGGTTACGGAGCAGGTCGACGCGATGCGGGGATTTGGCGTGGACCCGATTCGAAAGCTGATGACGCCGCGAGTGCTGGCGACGATTCTGGTGCTGCCATGCTGGTGGCTCTGGGAGATTGCGCGGGACTGGTGGGTGGATTTGTGGTGGCAAGCTTCACGCTACACCTGGACGCTGAACAATTCTGGACGCATGCGATTAATGCGCTGGCGAGTAGGCGATCTGGTGATCGGGTTCACGAAGCCGCTGGTGTTCGGGTTCATCGTGGCCACGGTTGGATGCTATCAGGGGTTTCGAGTTAAGGGCGGCACGGAAGGCGTGGGGCGAGCGACGATTGCGGCGTTCGTGGAATCTTCGGTGATCGTGCTGGTCGCAGACCTGTTCATCACCCGATTGCTGCTGTACCTTTTCAATATGTCGTAAGGGACGGTTGTGGAGCAGAACGTGGGGAAATCGAGAGCGAAAGACGCCTTTCCAGAAGAGCAGTTCGCTGGCAGCGCGGTTGCGCTGTCGGCTGTACCGTTTTTGCCTGCAAGTGTATGGATGACCGCGCGAACCGGCGGAGCAGATGACCCACAATTGCCCGACAATCCGCCGCAACTTACGGCGCAAGGGGCCGCGGAAGCGGAGGCCCGGTACAACCTGATCTTGAGCCGGCACGGATCGCAATTGAATGACGAGCAAAAAAAGTGGATTCGGACGCTGAGTACGTATGCACAACCTTCGCTGGACCGAGTGCGCGCATTCACTTTGCGAAACGGTGATGTGCCGGCCCTATTCCTGAAGCCGATCGTGGAGCGAGAGAAAACGCCGCAAGCGGCCAGCTCGAAGAAAGACTGACGCGACTTTTATGCTCTCGACTTCCCTGCTGTTCCAATCCGTAAGCGAACTCGCCAAGAAGATAGAATCCAAGCAGATTTCTCCCGTGGAATTGACCGAAAGCTATCTGGCGCGAAGCGAAAAAATCGGAGCGGAGCTGAATGCGTATGCGCGATTGATGCCGGACTCCGCGATGGAACAGGCACGCGACGCGGAAAAGGAGATACGGCGGGGACATTATCGAGGGGCGCTGCACGGAATACCCTATGCGGCGAAGGATCTGCTGGCGGTAAAGGGAGTGCCAACAACCTGGGGCGCGAAACCGTTCGCGAATCAGGTTTTCGACTACAACGCCACGGTGATTGAGCATTTGAATCACGCGGGAGCGATCCTGATCGGCAAAGCGGCAATGATCGAGCTGGCGGGCGGCATGGGGTATATGTACGCGTCGGCGTCGTTGCAGGGAGAGACGAAAAATCCCTGGAACACGGACGTGTTGGACGTGCGGATCGTCGTCGGGCTCAGGAGCGATCGTTGCGGCAGGACTGGCAGGATTCGCGATCGGCACGGAAACCTGGGGATCGATTCTGTGCCCATCGGCTTTCTGCGGAATCAGCGGGTTTCGGCCGACGTTCGGGCGCGTGAGCCGCTACGGGGCGATGGCCCTGTCATATTCCATGGATAAAATCGGACCGATGGCACGATCGGCGGAAGATTGTACGCGAATTTTCGCAGCAATCGCAGGGCACGACTGGAACGACCGGGACACACTGCCGATCGACAAGGCCGCGTTTACGTTTTCGCCGTCGGCGGAACTGCACAGCAAAGCACTGAAAGTGGGATGGCTGACGAATGCATGGAAAGATGTGGATGCGAAAGTAGGAAAAACGCTTGAGGCAACGCAAAGCGACGTCTACATAAATTGTTTCCGGGGATGAAGGAAGTGGCGCTGCCGGAAGGCCCATGGGAAGACGCGGCCAATGTGGTGATGCAATGCGAGGTAGCTTCCGCGTTCGCGGATTTGATCGATTCCGGAAAAACACTGGAATTGAGCGATCCCGATGGGAAAAGTGGGCGGATACGTAAACCAGGCGATTTCGGGAGCGGATTACACTTCGGCGTTGCGAATTCGCGAGATCCTGCAGGAGAAGATGCGGGACTTGTTTGAACAATACGATGTGCTGGTGGCCGCGACGCAACCGGTCGGAGCGACTCCGCTGACGATGAACCTGCTGACGGGGCTATCGTTTGCGGATCCGCTGGGAGGAATCGGGAATTTGTGCGGGTTGCCGGCGATTTCCGTGCCTTGCGGGTTTACAGAAGAAAATCTGCCGCTGGGAATACAGTTTGTGGGTCGCGCGGGAGATGACGCAAGTGTTCTACAAGCTGGACGTACGTATCAGGGACACACGGAATTTCACAAGAAACATCCAACGAAGTTTATGACCCAAAGCATCGGCTGAGACGATTCCCACGTTCGAATCGAAGCACGCTACTCACTGTGCTTCTGGTTGAGGACTTCACGGATCGCTCTAAGAATTACAGCGCGACTGAACGGCTTCGTCAGCAGTCGAACCGTAGGATCGGCATGCGCCATTTCGGTTGCGGCGTGCTCGCTATAGCCGGACATGAACACGACGCAAAGGTTGGGATCCTGTTTCTGAACGCGAGTGGCAAGTTCCTGACCGGACATTCCCGGCATAACGATGTCAGTGACGAGGACATCGATTTTTCCTTCGTTTTCCGCGGCCAGGCGGAGAGCATCGGCGCCGTCTTTGGCTTCGATCACGTTATAGCCACCGGATTCCAGGAATTGGCGAGCAATCTGGCGGACGTCAGTTTCGTCTTCGGTAAGCAGGACGGTTTCATGGCCCGTGGGAATATCCTGGACCGGTTTCGCGACACCGAGATGATCTTCTGCTTGATCGACCCTGGGGAGATAGATTTTGAAGGTAGTTCCCTTGTCGACTTCGCTGTAGACCCAAATAAAACCGCCGCTCTGCTTGATGATGCCGTAGACGGTAGCCAACCCGAGGCCGGTTCCCTTCCCTTTTTCCTTGGTGGTGAAGAAGGGTTCGAAGATGTGGGCCTGAGTTTCGGCGTTCATGCCGATGCCATTGTCGCTGACGGAGAGCTGGACGTAGGGTCCGGGCTCCATCAGGGTGTGCGTGGAGGTGTAGTTGCGGTCAAGGTCGACGTTTGAGGTTTCGATCAGGAGTTTGCCGCCGTTGGGCATAGCGTCGCGAGCGTTGACGACCAGGTTCATGATGACCTGCTCCATCTGACTGGCGTCGGCGCGAATGGTGCCCAGTTCGGGAACCGAACGAATGACGAGTTCGATGTCTTCGCCGATGAGGCGAGGAAGCAGCTTGCCAAGCTCCTCGACGATGCTATTGAGCTTGATGGCCTGCGGTTGCAGCACCTGCATGCGACTGAAGGCCAGTAACTGGCGGGTGAGCGCGGCTGCACGATCGGCAGACCGGTCGATTTGCTGAATCTTGCGGGCCACGTGATCGGAAGGCGGCAAAACGTTGAGCAAGAGCTCCGTATGGCCCTTGATGACCATGAGCAGGTTGTTGAAGTCGTGAGCGACTCCACCGGCGAGACGGCCAACCGCTTCCATTTTCTGCGCCTGGCGCAACTGGCTTTCGAGATTCTTGCGTTCGCTGACGTCCTGAGCAACGACCAGGCGCACGCTGCGACCGGCGTAGGTCAGTTGATGGGAAATGATTTCAGCTTCGAAGACGCGACCATCGCGAGTTTGATGGAGCCAGATGCCGGACTGCTCCGGTTCACCACGCATGGTTTTGACAAATTCGCGGGCCTTTTCCCGTTCGCTGGGTGGACGGATGGCGAGGATGTCGATGTTCTCGAATTCCTCTTGCGAAAACCCGTAGAGTTTAACGGCAGCGGCGTTGACGCGAAGAAAGCGCAGCGTGTCGTTGTCATACAGCCAGGTGGGAACCGGGTTGTGCTCGAAGAGGAGGCGCAACATGGATTCATTGCGGCGGAGTTCTTCTTCGGCGCGGCGGCGCTCAATGGCCAGGGCGATATGGCCGCCCACCGAATCCATAAATTCCAAATCGCGTTGATCGTATGCCATTGCGTTGCGGTAATGCTGGACGACCAGCACGCCGATGGTGGCGTTGGGAGTTTTGAGAGGGACGCCGAGCCACGCAGGCGAGGGAGAGCCGACAAGCTCCACTTCGCCGGCTTCCACCAAGCGATCAAATTCGAATTGAGGAATCAGCCGAGCCTGGCCGCTGCGAAAGACGAAGGCGGTACAACTGCGGCCAACTTTTTGCGGAGCGGGAGCGGAGTCGAACTCATCGGCGAAGAAAGGAAACTCGAAGGTGTCGCTGGACGGTGCGTGCAAAGCGACGAAACAGTTGTCGGCGGCGATCACGCGTTTCAGCGCGCCGTGAATGTGGCGAAGCAACTGATCGAGATTGGAGGTGGTGTTCAAGGCATGGACAATGTCGGCGATGACCTGACGTTCCGCTTCCATGCGCTGCTGGTTGGTGACGTCGAGGCCGTGGAGGAGGAAGCCTTCGACACCGGGAGTTTCCAGATGATTGGTCAGAGAGAGGTCAAACCAGCGCCACGATCCATCGCGGCAGAGCAAGCGGCAACGAGTGTTGTAGCGGCCCTTTGGCCAGCGAAGAAGTTCGGCAAGTGTCTGATGGAGACGATCGGATTCGAAAGAATGAACCAGTGAATAAATGCCCTGACCGGGGTCATCGGCACGGTAGGCGAGAGTATCTTCGAAGTTGGGAGTGGAATTGAGGATTGTTCCGTCCGAACCGAGGATCGCAATGAGTTCGCGACAGGAATCCAGGGCCAGAGCGGCCTGAGCCGGAGTAAGCAGAGATTGGGCAGTCTCTGAATTGGGGAGCATTGAGATTGCTTCAGCCACGGACCAACTAACCAATCCCGTGGACTGCTGGGAAGCCTCCGAAAGCAACTTTGGATGAAGCAACGCGCTAGGAGCGAGAACCACCTACATGGGGAAATAATAACGGAGAGAACCGGCAAAGGGTGGGCGGAACTGTCCGGAAGTAGCGAAAGCGTGACTGTCCGCGAGGACAGGGGCTTTGCGAAACTGAGAGGATGATGCGTGATCAGTGGAGCAGAAAACCGCTGATGGCCACACCCACACCAACGATGGCAGAGACAATGCCCGCCATCCAAAACAACCGGTTTTTGGTGAGGAGCGTCAAGGAGGAGAGGATCAAGCCGATCTCCAGGAAAACTTCGCCGGCTTCGAAACGATCTCCGCGACGGGCGACAATCTGGCGCTCGTCCTTGAGCTTTTCCGCTTCCTTCTGAGCTTCCGCCTTCTCGTCTTTGTAGCGTTCGGCTTCCTTCAGATATTTTTCGCGCAGTTCTGCGGCCTTATCTTTATCGACAGGGGTGAGCACCCCGAGAATGTCCGCGCCGTTCTGCATGCCGTGCATTCCGCTGTTTTTCGCCTGAAAAAAGGCCCACTGGTCGGTTTCCTGAGTTTGCAGAAGGAGTTCTTCCTTGGAACTGCGCTGGGCCAAGAGGGTGGCAACGGCGATGAGGACTGCCAAGATCGCCAAGGTAACGGTGACGGGCATGGTCAGCGGATGGCCGCCATGCTCGGCATGTTCGTGTGCTTCGAGGACTTCGTTCTCCATTCGATCTCTCCGAAGAAGTTTTAGGCGGTGGGCTGGCTTGCGATGGCATGAAGCGCCTCGCGCGCGGAACCTATTGTACGCTGAATATCGGCCGCGGTGTGCGAGGCGGAAACGAAAGCGGCTTCGAACTGAGAAGGAGCGAGGAAAATACCGCGCTCCAGCATCCCGCGGAAGTAACGGGCATACAGACTGGTGTTTGAGGATTTGGCTCCGGCGTAGTTTTCAACCGGTTGCGGAGTGAAGAAGATGGTGGAGAGAGAGCCAATCGTATTGACCTGAGCAGCGATGCCAGCGTCGGCAAGCGCTTTACGGAGGCCGGTAACGAGAGATTTGGCGTGCGCCTCGATGCCCTCGTAGAGACCCGGGCGGCTTAGCTGATTCAGGGTGGCGATGCCGGCGCTCATGGCCAGCGGATTTCCCGCGAGGGTGCCCGCCTGGTAGACCGGACCGAGCGGCGCGACGTGATTCATGAGTTCCGCAGAGCCGCCGTAAGCAGCCACGGGAACACCACCGCCAATGATCTTGCCCATCGTGGTGAGATCACCTTGCACGCCGAACACTTGTTGGGCGACACCGTTATGAAGGCGGAATCCGGTGATAACCTCGTCCATGATCAGGAGAGCGCCATGTTTGCGAGTGATTTCGCGCAAGCCGCGCAGGAAACCATCTTTGGGAAGGACGACGCCCATGTTCGCGGCGACAGGTTCGACGATGATGCAAGCAATCTGGTTGGGGTGCTGGGCGAACACGCGCTCGACAGCTTCGAGATCGTTGTAGGGAACGTTGAGCGTGAGGGCAGCGAGTGCCTGCGGAACGCCGGGGCATTCGGCGATGCCGAGAGTGGCAAGACCGGAACCGGCTTGCGAGAGAAAACTGTCGGCGTGGCCGTGGTAGCAGCCCTCGAATTTCAAGATGTAGTCGCGCTTGGTAACGCCGCGGGCCAGTCGAACGGCGCTCATGGTGGCTTCGGTGCCGCTGGAGACGAAGCGAATTTTTTCGAGAAATGGAACCGCTTTCCGGATCAAGGAGGCGAGTTCCAGTTCGAGTTCCGTGGTGACGCCGAAGCTGGTGCCCTTGCGGGCCTGTTCGCCGATGGCGGCGCTGACGGAAGGATGCGCGTGGCCCAGGAGCATCGCGCCCCACGAGCAGACGTAATCGAGCAACTCGAAGCCATCGGCATCGTAAAGGTGCTGGCCGCTGCCGCGCTCGATGATCAGCGGATCGCCGCCGACGGAGCGAAAGGCGCGGACGGGGCTGTTGACGCCACCGACGAGAACCTGCTCGGCGCGTTCGAAGATCTCTTTGGAACGCTTACGGTTGGGTTTGACGGGTGATTGGATGGCACTCATGGGTCGAACCTCTTCTTAAGATTTTAGCCAACGCGCCACATCTTTGGCGTGATAGGTCAGGATAATGCTGGCGCCTGCGCGCTGAATTCCGGTGAGAATTTCCAGCACGACACGCTTCTCTTCGATCCAGTCGTTGCGAGCGGCGGCCTTCACCATCGAATATTCGCCGCTGACGTTGTAGGCAGCTACGGGAACGTCGAAGGTGTCGCGAACCTGGCGAATAATGTCCAGGTATGGCAGCGCGGGTTTGACCATCACGGCATCGGCGCCTTCTTGAAGATCGAGCGCGACTTCGCGCAACGCTTCGCGGGCATTGGCCGGATCCATTTGGTAGCTGCGACGATCACCGAACTGCGGAGCGGATTGCGCGGCCTCGCGGAACGGGCCGTAGAAGCCAGAACAGTATTTTGCGGCGTACGAGACGATGGGAATTTCCGAGAAACCGTGCTGATCGAGTTTCTGGCGAATGGCACCGACGCGGCCGTCCATCATGTCGGAGGGAGCAACGATGTCCGCACCGGCGCGAGCATGGGAGAGGGCCTGGTCGGCAAGAATGGCGATGGTCGGATCGTTGGCTACCTGACCGGATTCAATCACACCGCAATGGCCGTGATCGGTGTACTCGCACAGGCAAACGTCGGTCATGACCAGGAGATTGAGGTTGGCTTTGCGGATGGCGGCGATGGCCTGCTGGACAACGCCGTCGGCAGCGATGGAACTGGCGCCGCGCGGATCTTTGTGCTCGGGGAGACCGAAGAGAATGATCCCGGGAATGCCGAGGGATTCGACCTCGCGCGCTTCTTCGACAAGCTGATCGACGGATTGCTGGTAGATGCCCGGCATCGAACTGACTTCCTTGCGCACGTGCTTGCCCGGGCAAACGAACATCGGATAGATAAAACCCGCGGTGGAGAGACGAGTTTCGCGCACGAGGCCGCGAAGAGCTTCCGATCGGCGCAGGCGGCGGGGACGGTCAACGGGAAAACTCATAGAGTATGCACTCCTGCAGAGCGGTTTTGAGGAGACTGCGAAAAGGCGTTGGCCAGGACGGAGAGAACGGCGGGGATCGTCGCTTCGGAGGACGACGCGCTGTGAATACCGGCCACCTGGAGGGCATGCTGGGTCACAGGGCCGATGGAAATGATGTGAGCTGAAGCGGCGAGCTTGTGAACCGCGTCGGAACCGGCTAAATCGATGAAATGGTGCACGGAGGAAGGGCTGAAGAAGAGGATCGCGTCGAGCGGTTTGCTGAGAGCGGCTTTGAGTTGCAGAGATTCGTCTGCAGAGGGCGGGAGCGTACGGTAGGCGACGACTTCTGTAACAGTCGCGCCGGAATGACGGAGGAGATTCGGGAGATCGGGGTTGGCGCGATCACTGCGCGGAAGAAGAATATGTGCGCCGTTCAGTTGCGACGCGAGTTCTGTGGCTAAGGAAGAGCCCTGATGTTTCTCCGCGATGTGAGCGACGGGAAGACCTGCCGCAACGGCAGCATCGGCAGTGGCGGGGCCAACCGCAGTGACGCGAGCGTGAGAGAGCGACTCCGCCATCGAAAGGTGAAGTTCGGAGGCACGCTCGTGGACCGCGCGGACGGCGTTCTGGCTGGTGAAAAAGACCCAATCAAATTTATGGAGGTTCCGCAGAGCATTGTCGAGCGCGGACGTGTCGAGCGGCGGTGCGAAGGCGATCATCGGAATGAAAATCGGGATGGCCCCGGCCTGCCGCAGCGCGTCGGCAAGCGGACCAGATTGTTCGGCGGCGCGGGTGACCGCCACGCGCTTGCCACGGAGAACGTTGTCGAGGGGTTCAGCCACGGGCGCGCTGCACCTCGTCGAGAATTTCGCGAGCGCCTGACTCTATGAGCAACTGAGCAACGCGTTGGCCGAGTTCGACCGCCTGATCGGGAGACGCAGTAGCCTGGCGGCGGACATAGCGAACGCCATCGACCGAACACACGACGGCTTCCATGACCAATTCATTGCGCTCGACGCGAGCCCAGGCGCCCAAGGGAACCGAGCAACCACCCTGCATGGTGGAAAGCAGCGCGCGCTCGGCCATGATCGCCGTGCGGGTTTCGGGATCATCGAGCTTCGAAAGAATTTCCGCAGCCTGGGTGTCGGCGACACGAGATTGCACGGCGATCGCTCCCTGACCAACAGCGGGCAGAGAAATTTCGGTGGAGAGAGGCTCCGTGATTTTGTGAGCCCAGCCGAGCCGGTCGAGGCCTGCCTTGGAAAGAATGATTGCGTCGTACTGGCCGCTCTCGACTTTGCGAAGGCGAGTATCGACGTTGCCGCGAAGCTCGCGAATATCGAAATCGGGGCGGAAATGGAGAAGTTGGGCTTGACGGCGCAGGCTGCCGGTGCCAACGCGAGCGCCCTGCTTGAGTTGGGCGAGGGTGGCACCGGAATTGGAGATCAGGCAATCGCGAACATCGTCGCGACGGCAGACTGCGGGGAAAAAGAGGCGACCGGGGGTCTCGGTGGGAATATCTTTGACGCTGTGGACAGCAAGATCGACGGTTTCCGCGAGCAGCGCTTCTTCCAGTTCCTTGATGAAGATCCCCTTGCCGCCCATTTCGGTGAGGGCATCGTGCTGATTCTGGTCGCCGGAAGTCTTGATGATGACGATTTCGGGCTCGACGCCGGCAAGCTGGAAGAGTTGCTTGCGAACGAATTCGGCTTGCCAACGGGCCAGGATGCTGCCGCGAGTACCAATGCGAAGAGGCTTCACGATTTCTCCCGGTCGGAAAGGTAGATGTCGCGCAGGGTTTCGACGCTCTGAATTTTTTTGCGAAATTCTTTTTCGGCGCGCAATTTCTCGGCGGGAGCCAGGAGCAATTGTTCGAGCATCTGATCCATCAATTCGCCGATGGTTTCGCGATCGGCGGGACTGAAATGGTTGGCGCCGCTGAGTTTTTCCTGGAGGAAGGCGGCGCGGCGGTGCTTGAGGCTACCACGCAGATTTTCCAGCACTCCGATCAGCTCCACGCTGGCTTGCCAGGAGATGAACTTGCCGACGTGTTCTTCAACCAGGGATTCGGCCTTGGGAACTTCGCTCTGGCGAGCGTTGCGGTTTTGATCGACGATCTCGCTGAGATCTTCCATGGTGTAGAGGTAGACGTTATACAGCTCAGAGCAGGATGGATCGATATTGCGGGGTAAGCCCAAATCCATCAGGAAGAGGGCCCGATTGCCGCGAAGATCCATGGCGCGCTCGATCATGGCGCGAGTCAACAAAGTATCCTGGACACCGACGGCGGTGACGATAACGTCCGGCAACTTCAGAGCCGCATCCCACTCGCCCCATTCAATGACCTGGCCCTTGTATTGATTGGCGAACTCCTCGGCTTTATCGCGGGAGCGATTGCTGAGGTAGAGGCGCTTGATGCCGCGGTCGCGCAACTGGGAGATGACTTGTTCGCTGATGGTGCCGGCGCCGAGAACCAGAGCGGTGCGCTCGCTGAGTTTGCCGAAGATGCGCTCGGCAAGTTTCATGCCAGCGGACGCCACACCCATTGGGCGGGTGCCCAGCTCCGTTTCCGCACGAACCCGCTTCCCTACTTCCAGAGCGGCCTGAAAGAGACGATTGAGTACCGGGCCGGTGGCGTGTCCTTCATGAGCACGCAAATAGGCTTCGCGAACCTGGCCAAGGATTTCCGCTTCACCAAGAAGCATGGATTCAAGACCAGCCGAGACGCGGAAGAGATGTCGGACAGCATCATGGTCGTAATGGTGGTAGAGCGAGGGATACAACTGATCGGGGTGCAACGCGTGAAAGTTGCTAAGGAATGAAGAAAGCCTTGCGGCAGACTCGCGATTGGCAAGTGGTTGCACGCCGTAGACCTCGCTGCGATTGCAGGTGGAGAGCACAAGAGTTTCGTCAAGAATGCCCTTGTTGCGCAGTTCCTCGGCAGCATTCAGAGCCTGGGCGGCCGAAAAAGACACTTTTTCCCGCACCTCTACAGGCGCTGTGCGGAAATTCAGGCCTACAAGAACAATTTCCATGCTGAGACCTGTGCGCTCCTAAAAGTAGCGATGACTCGGCGAAAAGTAGAGATTCACGATCGTGAAACTCAGCACTACCAGAATAAAATTGAATACACAGAACATGGACGCCCGGGCGCCGCGCCAAGCGGCAGTGCGCGCCAAGCGGAAGTAGACGATGTAGAGGAACAGGACGATGAGCGTCCAAATGTACTTGGGATCGTAATGCCAGTACGAACCGGTCATGCGATCCACCGCGATGAAGCCCATGGCAGTGCCAAAAGCGATGGTAATCAGTCCGACCAGCACGCTCGTATGGCTCATGCGCTCGAGAAGATCGAGAGGAGGTAAGCGCCAGAGGGCATCGGAAAGTTTGCGAGAGCGCAGGAGGCGCTCTTCACCAAGGTACATAACGCTGAGAATGCAGGACAGGCCGAACGCGGCGTAGGCCAGAATGCTCAAAGTGATATGGAGGGCAAAGACGACGCCTTTGGGATGGAACGGAGAGGAAGAATGAATGGGCATGGCGTATGCGGCCAGGAAAAAGACCAGAATTACGGGCATGACGAAGGGGCCCACGGTGCGCTGGCGATGGTAAATCTCCAGGCAGAGATACGTGACGGCCAGTAGCCAGCCAAAGAGCGACATGGAACCCTGCAGATCGTGATACGGCACGGTGTGGGCGCCCTTGGCACGCAGCAAAAGGGCCAGATAATGGCAGCCAAGGCCGCAGAACAGGAGCACGGTCGCGATGCGGCCGGAGACTTCCTTGCCGGTCTTGAGGTAGGCGATGTACAGGGCGAGGCTGGTGGAATAGGCCAGCACGGTGAGCAGAACAAAGGTAACGGTCATCGGGTCATCTCACGCGAGGGCCAAAAAGCAGCTCTGAACAGGCGTTCGCGAGCGAGTAAGTCGCACATTAGGTTCAGTATATCGTACTCCCCTGAATGCTGTAGGCGAGTGAAACCGGGCCTGAAGCACTACATAGAGTGAAGCGTTCTAAGGCATTTTGAACAATGCCGCGCGTCACAGGCAAGAAATCACGGTTTTTGCTATTCTTGGCCTACCTTATGAGCCTCCAGGGACCTTCGCTTAATCGGAAAGAACTGTTTCTACGCGCTTGCCGCGGCGAGCAGGTACCGCGCCTTCCGGTGTGGATGATGCGGCAGGCGGGGCGGTATTTGCCGGAATATCGCGAACTGCGGGCGCGCCACTCGTTTCTGGAAGTTTGCAAGACGCCGGATCTGGCGGTTGAGGTTTCGCTGCAGCCCAGTCGGCGATTGGGCGTGGATGCGATCATCATTTTCTCGGACATCCTGATTCCCGCGGAAGCGATGGGCTTGCCACTGGAATTGGGGGACGCGGGTCCGAACCTGCCGGCGCCAGTCCGGACTATGGCGGACGTTGAGAAACTGCAGGTTTTTGATCCCGAGCAGGAGACCGGGTTTTTGATGGAGGCGCTACGGCGCACAGTCAAGTTCGTGGGGCCGGAAATGCCGGTGCTGGGGTTCGCGGCATCGCCATGGACGTTGGCCTGTTACATGGTGGAAGGTAAAATTAAGGACGGATTCGCGGCAGTAAAGAGCTTCTTGTATCAGGAGCCGAAGACCTTCCGGGCGCTGCTGCATAAAATCGGTAAAGCAACGATTCCCTACCTGAAAGCACAAATCGCTGCGGGCGCGACAGCAGTGCAGGTATTTGATACGTGGTGCGGCGAGCTCGATCTGCAGGACTACACGGAATTTGTGTTGCCCGCGGTGCAGGAAGTGATCGCGGGAGTGGGCGGAGCGGCACCGGTGATTTACTACACGAAGGCGTCGCATCATTTGCTGCCCGCAGTGGTAAAGGCCGGAGCGAATGCGCTGAGCGTGGACTGGCGGACGCCGCTGCGGGAAGTGCGCAAACTAGCGGGGCCGAACGTGGGATTGCAAGGGAATCTGGATCCGGCGATCCTGCTGTCGTCACCGGAAAAAATTCGTGAGAAGACGCTGGAGATCGCCAAAGAATTGGGCGGCGTTGGACATGTGCTGAATCTGGGTCACGGTATTCTGCAACATACGCCCGTGGAAAACGCGCAGCTGTTTATCAAGACCGGCCAAGAAGCGATTTCGCAAGAGATTAAGGCGCCGATGGCGTCCAGCCGGTAAGCGAGTCAGGGGGAATCGCACACGTGCCACTCATGAACCCAAGCATTCACGAGATGCACAAGGAATTGTCGGTAGGCGAAGAGTTCGTCAACCGGTATAACCGGCCAGGACCGCGGTACACGAGCTACCCGACGGCGCCGGTATGGACCGATTCGTTTGGACCGAAAGAGTTCGAAGCGGCGATGGAAAAGGCGAATGCACTGCGCTCGCCGGTTTCGCTGTACATGCATCTTCCCTTCTGCGAAAGCCTGTGTCTGTTTTGCGCCTGCAACGTAATTATTCGTAAGGATAAGAGCGTTGCGCCGCCTTATCTTGCGGTGCTGAAGAAAGAGACCGAGCGGATCGCCAGCGGTGTTTCGCGTGATCGACAGGTCGCACAATTTCATTGGGGCGGCGGGACGCCCACGTATTTGACGCCGGAACAGATCGAAGATTTGTTCACGTTCACCAAAGAACGGTTTCAATTTGCGCCGGACGCGGAGATTGGAATTGAGGTCGATCCGCGAGTCACCACGCGAGAGCACCTGGAAACGGTGCGGCGCATGGGCTTCAATCGCCTGAGCATGGGAATCCAGGACTTCAAGCCGGAAACCCAGAAGGCCGTGCACCGGATTCAGCCCTACGAAATGACCCGCGATTTGATCGCGAACGCCCGGGAATTGGGATTCGACAGCATCAACGTGGATTTGATTTATGGACTGCCATACCAGACCGCGGAGAGTTTCGCACACACGGTCGAGCAGATTGCCGGGCTGTCCCCGGACCGCATCGCGATGTTCAGCTATGCGCACGTGCCGTGGTTGAAGAAGCAGCAGGGCTCGTTTGTGTCCCACTTGCCTGAGGGCATGAAGAAGTTCGACATATTCCGGAGCGGGCTGCTGAAGTTTCTGGAGGCGGGTTACCTGTACATTGGCATGGATCATTTCGCAAAGGCGAATGATGAATTGGCGGTTTCTCAGCGTAATCGCACGTTGCACCGCAACTTCCAAGGCTACACAACGAAGGCCGGAGCGGATCTGTACGGGATGGGCATCACGGCGATCAGCGGGATCCAGGACACGTACGCACAGAATTTCCGGGATATCCCTTCGTGGGAAAAGGCGATAAATGACCGCGGCGTCGCGACCATGCGCGGCTATCAACTGTCGCAGGATGACTTGATCCGGCGGGAAGTGATCAGCAGGCTGCTGTGTCACACGGTAATCGTTAAGGATGAAATTTCCCGGCAATTTGGAATCGAATTTGATGAATATTTCGCTCCAGAACTGGAACGCCTTAAGGCTCCCGAAGCAGACGGCCTTGTTGTGGTGAACGACAAGGAAATCCGCACAGCATGGCTGGGACGCATCTTCATCCGCAATCTGGCCATGGTGTTTGACCCGTACCTCGAGAAGCAGCAACTCGGTTCGAAGCCGTTGTTTTCGAAGACGCTTTAGCCGGGCCAGCGACTCCTCAGGTATCCGCGGGAACCACTTAAAGGCGACATCACAAATCCCTCAAATGACGACCCAGGTCCAAGTACTCGTGATCGGAGCCGGGATTTCCGGTCTGGCGACTGCGTATTCGCTGAAGAAATTCGGAATCGCGGCGATTACGGTGGACAGCGGATCGCGTCCGGGCGGCGTGATCCAGACCCAGAAGAAAGACGGATACCTGCTGGAGTGCGGGCCGCAGAGCTTCAGCGGGAACGCGCAGATCACCAAGCTGTGCGAAGACCTGAATCTGATGGACGAACGATTGCTGGCGGATTCGAAAGCGCCGCGCTACGTAGTCATTAACGGGAAGCTGCAGGCTGTTCCGATGGGACCGGGCATCGTGTTGTCCCCATTTTTTGCGGGTGGAACGCGAACGGCCATTCTAGGAGATCTTCGTAAGTAAAGCGTCGCCGCCCGAAGCGGATGAGTCGGTGGCGGACTTTGTGCGCAGAAAATTTTCGCCGACGCTGCTGGACCGTTTGGTGGGACCGTTTGTATCGGGCATTTATGCCGGTGATCCGGAAAAGCTGAGCATGCGGTCGGCGTTCCCCATCGTGCACGAGGCAGAGAGCGCCGGTGGCAGCGTGATCCGCGGGTTGATGAAAGTAATGAAAGCGCGCAAGGCGGAACGCGAAAAGAATGGAACGCCGTATGAACGGCCAACACTACAAACGTTCAAAGGCGGAAACGAATCGCTGATTCGCGCGCTGGCAGAAAATTTAGGTGAGCGACTGCACTGGCGGGTGGAAGTGGTGACGATCGAAGCGCTGCCACCGAGCCCGGAGCCGAAGGCGCCGAGATTTCGAGTGCTGCTGCGGAGGCCGGGCGGCAACGACACGGTGGAGTGCGAGCGGCTGATTGTCGCGACGCCGACCGATTCGGCGGGAAGAATGCTGGCGGGAGTAAACCCGGCGTTCGAAGAGATTCTGTGCGGGATCAGCTATGCGGGGATTGCGGTGGTTTCTCTGGGTTATCGGAAATCCGATGTGGGGAACGCGTTGAATGGATTCGGATTCCTGGTGCCGCGATCCACAGGGTTATCGGTTCTGGGGGCGGTGTGGAATTCGTCGTTATTCCCGGGACGTGCGCCGGAGGGACATGCGCTGATGACCAGCTTCGTGGGCGGAGCGCTGCATCCGGAAGCCCTCGGAAAAACTCCAGATGAGCTGGTATCGCTGGTGCATCGAGAGATTTCGCCGCTTCTGGAAATAAGGGAGCAGCCGGTATTTCGCAATGTAACCGTGTGGCCGCGGGCGATACCGCAATATAACGTGGGGCACGGCGCAAAGCTGGCGGCGCTGAATCGCGCCCGTCAAGGATTTCCGGGACTGTATTTTGCAGGAAGCTATCTGAATGGTCCGGCAATCGGCACGTGTGTGGAACACGCGTTCAAACTAGCGAATGAAGTGAGAATCAGCTTCGCGAATTAATGGCGCTTGGATTCGCGATGCGCGAGACGAATCTTACGGCGCATCGCAGCTTCCCTCCAGCGCCGTCTTTCTTCAGGAGTGCGCACCAGCAGCGGTGGAACTTGTTTGGGCTGACGGGTGTGCTCATCGATGGCCACGAAGGTGACGTAGGCGGAAGTGGTGTGCTTGCGCTCGCCAGTCAATAAATTTTCTGAAAATACTTCCACACCGACTTCCAGCGAAGTGTGAAACACACGATTGACGTGAGACTTCAGCATCACGATTTCGCCGAGATTTACGGCGTTGCGAAAATCGATGTAATCGACGGAAGCGGTGACGACGTAGCTGTTGGAATGACGGCTGGCAGCCATGGCGGCAACAATGTCCACCATATGCATGACGTGACCGCCTAACAGTTTGCCGAGCGCATTGGTTTCCGCGGGTAGAACGACTTCGGCCATTTCCGATGCGGAAGCGCTTACGGGCTTCGGTTTGGGCAGGGGTGCGGCGGGCTGCTGAGGGATGCGGACTGTCTTTTTCATTACGCTCCTTGGCCTTATGGCCAACTCCGTCCTTCCTCGTATAATACGAGAACCAACATGAGCGACCAACCGAAATCCCGACGCGAAAAGCTTGAGGAATTTCTGAAGCAGAATCCTGACGATGCGTTTACGCGATACGGAATCGCGCTGGAGTGTATGCGCGCGGGCGACAGCGACGCGGCCGACGCGCACTTCCGGCATCTGATCGAGCACAATGGGGATTATGTGCCCGCGTATCAGATGTACGCGCAGTTGCTGACTCAGAAAGAACGCGTGGAGGAGGCCAAGGCGATTTTGAAGCGCGGCATTGCGGCTGCGGAGCGAGTCAGCAATGCGCACGCGCGGAGCGAGATGGAAGGACACCTAGCCGAACTGGGCTAAGTCCCGCAATGCTGCTGAGGGCCGGGTTGCCGTATGCCTCTCCCATCGTAGGATTTTCTCCTAATTTGTTTTTGCCGACACTCCTTGTAGAATCCTTACCACCATAAGCGCCCGTGTTGCGGACCGCGTTCGCCTTACGCGAATACCGGACCGTCCCGTAGTTCGTCGAGGTTGTTGTCAGAAACGCGAGAACGCCTTGATCGTCAAAACAGAACGCACTGCTTGCGCAGGGCAGCACACTGCGATGCCGGGAGCGCGGCGCACATGAGACCGGATCGCATCCCGCTATTTCCGCTGAATCTTGTGCTATTCCCCGGCGAATTGTTGCCCTTGCACATTTTCGAACCGCGATATCAGGGCATGGTGCGCCAATGCCTGGAACATCAGGCGCCGTTTGGGATGTTGTTGGCAATGCAAAATGGCGTGGTGCGTGTGGGCTGCACGGCGGAGGTTCTGGACGTAGTTAAACGGTACGAGGACGGACGAATGGATATCCTGTCGGTGGGACGGGAGCCGTTTCGGGTGCTGGAGCTTTACGACGACGACCCCTTGTTGGAAGGTGCGATCGACTACCTTGACGAGCAGGAGGGACCGCCCGCCGGGGCTTCCACCCCCAAGCAGTTGATGGAAATCTACGAAACCTGTCACACGCTGCTGTATTCAACGCTGCCAAAGAAGTTTGAAGAGTGCGAGCCGGAAGTGATTTCGTACGCAGTAGCTTCGTCGCTCCCCCTCGATTTGCTCTGGAAACAGCAGATTCTGGAACTGCGCAGCGAGCAACAGAGACAGGAACGGCTGCTCGCGTACCTAAGGGAGTGGGCCCCGCATCTACAGAAGATAGAAGCGCTGCGGAGTCGAGCGGAAGGCAATGGCAGCAAGGTGAACTGACTCGCCGGAATGCGGCGAGAGATTCCGCTAACGCAGCGAGCGAGAATCCGAAGGGTCAAAGTCAAGCGAGGGCAAATGGCATCGACGAATAGCGCGTTTTCTGGCCGGAGCCGGCCGGCAACGCTGGGCGAGTGGAAGCGCATTCCGGATTTTGACGCGCAGGCGAACTCGCCATCGGTAAAGAACGAAATTCGCAGGAATTTGTTGCGGATGATCGAACGCGGTGAATCGCTGTTCCCCGGCGTGCACGGGTACGAGGACAGCGTCATTCCACAGATCGTAAATGCGTTGTTGTCTCGCCACAATTTTATCCTTCTGGGACTACGCGGGCAGGCCAAGAGCCGGATCCTGCGCGGGCTGATCCAGTTGCTGGATCCGGAAGTGCCGGTGATTGCCGGTTGCGAGATTAATGATCATCCACTGCGGCCGATTTGCCGATCCTGCCGGGATCGCGCGGCGGCGGAAGGTGACAATCTGCCCATTGCGTGGTTCCCGAGCGAGCAACGGTACATCGAGAAGCTGGCGACACCCGACGTGACGATTGCGGACATCATCGGCGACGTGGATCCGATTCGAGCGGCGCGAGGCGGACGAGATTTGTCGGATGAACTGACAATCCACTACGGGTTGCTGCCCCGCGCCAATCGCGGGATTTTCGCGATTAACGAACTGCCGGACCTGGCTGGCAAGATTCAGGTTGGGCTCTTCAACATCATGCAAGAGGGCGACATTCAGATTAAGGGTTACCCTCTGCGGCTGCCGCTGGATGTGCTGCTGGTGTTTACCGCGAACCCCGAGGATTACACGGCGCGCGGCAAGATCATCACTCCCTTGAAGGATCGAATCGGAGCGGAGATTCGTACGCACTATCCCTCCACGGTGCAGGAAGGAATTCGCATCACGGCGCAGGAAGCGTGGACGAAGCGCGCGGACGGATTCCAGGTTGAAGTCCCCGATTATTTGCGCGAGGTGGTGGAAGAAATCGCGTTTCAGGCGCGAGATGACAAACGAGTCGACAAACGATCGGGCGTCAGCCAGCGTCTACCGATAACCGTACTGGAGAGTTTGGTGAGCAGCGCGGAGCAGCGGGGCGCACGAATTGGCGAGAAGTGCGTGGTGGCGCGGGTGGCAGACCTGTACGCGGCGATGCCGGCCATCACCGGCAAGCTGGAACTGGAGTACGAGGGCGAGTTGAAAGGTGCGGAGACCATTGCCCGGGAATTGATTCGCACCGCAGTCGGGCGTGTCTACAGCAAGCACTTCCAGGAAACGAGCTTCCAGCCGGTTGTGCAATGGTTCGAACAAGGCGGCGAGCTGAAGCTGCCGGACGTTCTCGGTACGCGCGAGCGGTACGCGCAGTTGGCGACGATTCCGGCAATTTTCGATCACATTGGAAAACTGGGCGTGACAAACAAGCAGGATGAGGCGCACGCAAGCGCCGCGGCGGAAATGATTCTGGAAGGGCTGTGGGCTCACCGCCGAATCGGCCGGAGCGAAGAACGCGGCTTTTACGGAGAACGGCAGCAGCGCCCGGCCGAGCCGCGAGAAAATCCGAATAGACCTCCGCGGCGCAACTACAACTAGATCAACTTTCATTCGGATCGAATAGCCAGCCAGATTGGACTAATGCACGCGATGAAGATTACGAAATACAACAAGTACACGGGCGAGCCGACCGATGCGATCGACCTGGACGAACTGATGAAACGCCTGGGAGATTTTTTTCTGCAGAGCGGGTTCGAATCGCAGTTTTATGGGATGTCGGAGTTCGATTCGGCGAAGTCCATGGAGGCGCTGAGAGACGCGATTCTTCGCGCATTGCAGGAAGGCGACCTGTTTCCAGAAAACGCGATGAGTGAAGAGCTGCGACGCATGCTGGAGGATCCGGGAGCGCTGAATAATAAAGAAGTGCGCGAGATGATCGATAAGCTGATCGAGCGGATGTCGCAAGAGGGGTTTATCAACCCGCAGCAGCCGCCGCAAATTACGCCTCCGCACCAGGGCGGAAGCATGGGACAGATTGAGCAACCACAAGAGCGTTTGGAAGACGCGCGTTTCGAAATCACCGACAAGACGGTGGATTTTCTAGGGTTCAAGACACTGCAGGATTTGCTGGGTTCGCTGGGCCGGAGCAGTTTTGGGAGGCACTCAACCCGGGAACTTGCAACGGGAGTGGAGTCGGGGGGAGTTTCACGTCCCTATGAGTTCGGGGACACGATGAACCTGGACATCAGCCAGACGCTGTCCAATGCGATCCGGCGGCAGGGCGCGAAGGTTCCGCTGGATATGGAGTATCGGGACCTGATGGTGCATCAGTGCGAATATCAGAGTTCCTGCGCGACGGTGCTACTGCTCGACTGCAGCCACAGCATGATTTTGTACGGTGAGGATCGCTTCACGCCGGCAAAACGCGTGGCGCTGGCGCTGTCGCATTTGATTCGAACCCAATATCCCGGCGACACGCTGAATCTGGTTTTGTTTCACGATTCGGCGGAAGAAGTGCCATTGGGACAATTGGCGCGAGTTCAGGTGGGGCCGTATTACACGAACACACGCGAAGGTTTGCGAGTGGCGCAGCGCATCCTGATGCGGCAACGCAAGGACATGAAGCAAGTAGTGATGATCACCGACGGAAAGCCATCGGCCCTAACGCTGGAAGATGGGCGCATTTATAAAAACGCGTTTGGACTGGACCCGTTCGTGGTGGGCGAAACGCTGCAGGAAGTGAATAAATGCAAGCGGGCGGGAATCATGATCAACACGTTCATGCTGGCGAGCGATTATTCGCTGGTGAATTTCGTGCAGAAGATTACGGAAATGTGCAAGGGGAAGGCGTATTTCACGACGCCGTACAATCTTGGCCAATATCTGCTGATGGATTACATGCAGAGAAAGACGCGGACAATCCACTAGAAGACGGGCGGCCGCGGAGCTTGGGAACGGCAACCCGCGTATCGCACCACAAAGTATTCATTCCCGACAAAATGGGAAACAGTTCCCGGCACCTTTTGTCTCTACAGTCCTTCCATTAATTCTCTGGTTTATTCCCGCGTTCCGCCCCAAGTACGAAACCCGTCCGTCGGGCGACGCGTCCAATTTACGAGATCAAAAACGGCTTTCAATCGCGGTCGAGGATGAGGTTGGGAGCGAAGAAAGAGAAGGAGGAACAAATGAAGTTGTCGAGAATCATGATCGCGGCCGTGGGAGTGCCACTGTTGGCGATCGGAGCGTACGCGGCGGAACGGATGTCTTTGCATCTGGAAGACCGGGTCGCGCTGCAGGGTACAGAGTTGCAACCGGGAAAATATAAGGTGGAATGGGACGGCGACGGACCGAACGTGAAGGTGACGATCACGAATGGCAAGGCTACCGTAACGGTTCCGGCGACGATCGTGGAGTCGAAGGTGACGAATACTGCGGATGCTTATTCTGAGCATACCGAGGCAAACGGAACGCGAATATTGTCCGCGATCTATCCTGGTGGCAAGAAATTCGAACTGGAACTGCATCCAGCGCCGAGCGGCGACTAACGAAACACAATCTAGTGCAGAGCAAGCAATCACCCGACTTCGGCCGGGTGATTTTTTTTTGCACAGAGAGAAGCGATTGAGAAGTGGCGCAATAAACAGGAGTAATCCCAGTTGAGTCAAGTACGACGATCACAACAGGCGGCCGGAGTTGCAAGCAACCGCAATGAAACATGGCCGTAACATGAAATATCCAGCAGCTACTAATTCGATTTTTCACTGGCGATTTCACGTTTGTAACGAAACTTTGCAGACCTTGCGAGCGTCTATATAGGTGAGACTAACAGTTCTCTGCCGAGCCCGGTTCAGAAGTGGGACGTCGGGCAGCCAGAGACCCACAAAAGGAGCTATCGCTATGAAGTTGTCGAGGATTCTGCTTACCACTCTGGGAGTGCTGCTGCTGGCATGCGGCGCTTTCGCTCAGGAGAAAGGAAGCCTGAACCTGGCGGAGAAGACAACCGTGCAAGGGAAGGAACTGCAGCCGGGGAAGTACAAGGTGCAGTGGACCGGGGAATCGAACAACGTTCAAGTAACCCTGAAGAAGGGGAACGAGACGATCACGGTTCCGGCAACGGTTGTTCCTTCGAACAATGCCAATGCGATCGAGTCTTTCGAGACTCACAAGGACTCGAACGGCGAAAAGCAGCTCGTTCGAATCTACCCAGCGGGCAAAAAGTACAATCTGGAGCTGACCGGTACGGCCACAGCGTCCACCAACTAACCGTCGGTTTTCGAATCAAGAAGAACAAGGCTTACGCGGCGAATGCCGTGTGAGCCTTGTTGCGTTTCAGACCAGGGAAACGAGGTGGGAAAGTTTTGCGTTATGATGTTTCGGTGAGCCTCTATAAAAAGTTTAAAGTTGCGATGGGGCTGGAGGAGCGCTTGAAGACGCTGGACGTCGGTGGGGCGGCACCGGGCTTTGAGTTGCCGTCAATGGATGGAAAGACAGTGACCTTGGATTCGTTACTGAAGAAAGGTCCGGTGGTAGCGGCCTTTTTCAAAGTGTCGTGCCCTGTGTGCCAGTTCACATTTCCGTTCTTGCAGCGGATCCACGAACGATTCGCAAAAACAGTTACGGTTGTAGGCGTTTCGCAGGACGGGAAATCGGCCACAGCGAGTTTCAACAAAGACCAAGGAGTGACGTTCCCCGTGCTGCTGGACAGTCATCCCTATGCGGTTTCGAATGCGTATGGCCTGACGAACGTGCCGAGCGTGTTCCTGATCCGTCCAAACCGAACGGTAGAGGTAGCGTGCATCGGGTTTTCGAAGTCCGATCTGGAATCGATCAGCCGGAAAGCGGCGGAAGTCGCAAAAGAAGCACCGGGGATGCTCTTCCGTAAAGACGAGATTGTTCCCGAATACAAGCCTGGTTGTGGAAGCAAGAACTAGGCCGGTCGGCCTGGACCCACTTAAAGGTCATCCAAGTTGGGCAAGGCCGGAGACTTGTGCTTCGGCGGCTTGCGACGCTTGTCCGGCACAACGCGAGTCGGCGCCGTTTTCAGCCCGGAGTTACGGGCGGCTCTGCGGGCCTCCACCGCTTTATCGAGTTTGTCCTTCCGTTTTTTAGCCATACGCCGATCCTCAACCGTTTCCAGCCGTAATTTCATCGGCCGCGCGATAGCCCTGATCGATCGCTTCGTTGGTGTAGGCAAAGGCACCCGCATCGGAGTTGGCGATGTGAATTCTGCCGAACGGCTTGCGCCCGATTTCATTGGGAGCTTCGCCCGGTTTCCACACAGGGTCGAACAACGAATTGTATTCGTAGGCATAGCCGTGTGGCCAACGGTTAACAGTGATGGCTTCGATATCGCGGGCCGGGTCGAAGCCTCCCGCGGCCAGGATGCGCGACATCTGGTCGCGAATGGCGTGTTCAAAGGTGGCAAATTCCATGCCCAGAAGGATGGCGCGGCCGGAGCGCTGTTGCTCTCGGGCAGTCTGCCCGGCTCCAACAGGCACCATCTGGAGATGGATCACGCACGGTTGCTCGGGATCGTGGGTGAATTCGTAGCCGCCGATGCTCACGGGGAAATCCATGTCGACGTTATTGAAAAAAGAGCCCGGACAATGAGCGGCATGAATTCCGAGCTTGGAAAAGGAAGTCCAATTGCGGATTTGCACGTTGGTGTAGACCAGGGGGACTTTGACGTTGTAGGCAAGGCCTCGCTTCTGTGCATCGGACATTTCTGGACAAAGGTACGGAATGAACGAGTTCCAGCAGGCCATGATGGCGTGCTTGCCGCGGCAGACATAGGCCTGCCCACCGCGAACGAACGTAACTTCGACAGCAGCAGCGCTTCCCTGCCCCGAGTTTTTTGCGTGAATGACCGTGGAGTTGAGGCGAATCTGAGTGGCGGCACTGGGAGTATCGAGCTTGGAATAGTCGAATTTCGCGAGGACGACGTCTTCCATGGTGTGGCCGGAAGCGGTTGCGGGAATCAGAGCACGGACGAGGAGTCGCGGAACGGAGCCGATACCGTCCGGAAAGTGGTAGATGTAGGGTTCATCGTCGCGGCGAGTGACTTCGAGACCGATGCCAGGGCCGTCCACATCCTGAATTCCGAGACCGGCGAAACCGGGCAACATGCCGAGGCCAGCCATGTCGCCCGCGGGTACGGCATCGATGCCGACGCCGTAGAGGCCGTACGTTGAGGTCTGAAACAGAGGAATGACACCGGGATCGACCTGCACATCATTCAGCAGGTAATTGCGATAGCTGGTCCTGGCGAGGTAGGACTTCTTCTCTTCCGCTGACTTTCCGGCGAGATAGTCTTTTTTTTCCGTACAGAGGCGGAGCAGGTCGCGCTGGACATTGGGGGCCAAAGGAGTTTGCGCGAGGATTTCCGTATTGATATTTTCCAATGAGAATCCTCGAACCAGACGGTCCGATCCAAAAGTTTCCTTGTCGAAAAATGTGGAGCCCTTGAGATTGCGCGAGGAATAGAATTTCCGGTCGTAAGAGGTCTCGAATTTGTGGACCTGGATGCCAAGGTCTGCGAAAAGCTGTTTCGCCTGCGCACTGTACAGGTTTGGTGAGGTAATGGTCTGCGTGCCGCCGTAGCCGATCAACAGTCCACCGGAAACGGGGCGAAACTCATTGCGCTTGGCGTGGCCGCCAAAATCGTCGTGATTGTCGAGGATGAGGATTTTGGCGTCAGGTCCGGCAGCTTGCCGATAGAAGTAGGCGGCACTGAGGCCACTGATTCCCGCTCCTACCACGATCAGATCGTATTCTTCGGAAAGTCGTGCAGGGTCCGGCCAAGTCTTCCCAGCGACAGCACTGTGGGCCACTTCCCAAGAGCCATCGTGTGCCCCGCGCATGCCGGTTTTCGCAGGTGGATAGTAGCCCTGCTGCTTTTCGGGCGCATAGGCGGCTTCTTGAGCGAACAGCGGGGATAAAGTACCGGCGGATGGAAGAAGCGAGGCGCCGACGGCGATGCGAACACCATTGAGGAAATCGCGCCGGGTGATGTTGCGATCCATGCCGAGATCGCGTCGATCCGTCATTGAAAAGCTCCTGGAGCCGCAAAGATATCAGTTCACAGAAAGATATCAGAAGCGGCGCACAGGAACCAAAATGAACGACAAAGCGTGACCCACGTGCCGCCAAGCGCAGCGCGGAGGCGTGCGTCAGAAGCCGAAGGTGACTTGAAGGTCGATGCGGCGGTTGGCCGTGGCGTTGTTGAACGGACCGCCAGCAAGTGAGTTGGCTTCCCCGAATTGAGGCGATTGCAAGTTGCCAATAAACGGACCGAGATTGACGTTGTTGAACACGTTGCGCGCGCTAACGGCGAAGGTCAGCGAGTAGCGCTTGTTGGTTGCGCCCGCATCGAAACCTCGGCCTGGAGGGCCGCCCCCGCGACCGCCGCCTCCGGGACCGCGTCCGAATGTGCCGCCGCTGGGGCCACCCAAGCCGGTATTGGCGTTTTCAAGAGATGGACCAAAACCAAAAGTCTTGCTGAGCCGGAGATTCAGAGCAAAGCGGCTGGTGCCGGTGCCAAGGTTGATGGGAATGGGAGTGTAACCGGGAACAGCCGCAGCTGGCGGAATGATGAAACAACCATAGCTGGTGGCGATTCCTGGAGGACAACTGCCGTACGTGGGGCGAACGTTATAGAGATTGCCTTGATACGGATCGGTGCCGGTAGTGATGTTGAACGGGGAGCCAGAACTGGCGACCAGGAACGGGCTGAGGCGAAATCCCTTGGGCATGCCGATAGTGCCGCCCATGAAGAGGCGATTGCGAATGTCGTAGGCCGAACGCCCCCAATCCTGCTGCAAATCATAGGGATTTGAGGGGAAGCTGTTGGCGCCTGACGTATCGCTGTCGGAGTAGTTCAGAGTGTAGTAGCCGAAGAGCGAGAGGCGTGTGCCCATGCGAATGCTGCCGTTGATGATGAGCTGATTCTGTTTGAACGTGCCTTCGGACTGATATTGAAAGATGTTTTCGTTTAAACCGTTGGGGCGCGAATCGGTCAGCGGATCGTAAGGATTGAGATTGTTGGTGTAAAACTGGTGGACACCGCGCGAATTCAAATAGGTGACCGCAATATTGGCGGTTTTGGTGAGCTGGCGTTCGACGGTGACGCCGGTCTGAATCGTGTAGGGTGCGTGCAGATTGTTGTTGGTCTGATAGATCGTCGGGGTGGTGGCGGGAGGAAGCTGGCCAGCCATCAGCGGCACGTCATTCAAATAGAAATCCGGATTGGCGACCTGGAACTGCACTTGATAGTTCTGCAGGTTCAATCCGCCGTATTTTTCCTGCTCGAGAATCTGGGTGTATAAGAAGCGGTCGTAGAACAAGCCAAAGCCGGCGCGAAGGACGGTTTTTGGAGGTTTCTTGGCACTGCCGCCGATCCCCCAGGCGACTCCGAGTCGAGGAGCGAAATCCGCCTTATTGGCCAGATCATTTTGTGTTTCAAAGCGCAGCCCCGCGCTGATCGTGATGTTCTGGCGAACGCGCCAGTCATCCTGAACAAAAGGCTCGAAATCGATATAGTTCACGTGGAAATTGGATTGACCCGCGGTTTGCGTGTAGTAGGAGGGCGCTCCGCCGAGACCTTCGAGAAACGCCTGATAGAGTTTGATGTTGTTGAAGAGAAACTGGCCATTGTAATTCTGCAGATTGGTATTGTTGTCGTCCGTGTCGCGGACGCGAGCGCCGAATTTCCAGGAATTTTTTCCGTAATTCATGTACGTGGTGTTCTGGTATTCGTAACGGCTCTGAAGATCGTTCTGGTTGAATCCGCCATAACCGTTGCCGCTGAAAGCGCCAGCCACGGTGACGGTGGTGCCCGGGCTCAAGGGCTTGGTGTCATCGGATTCGTGGACATACTGGAAACGGCTCTCATTGATTACGTGGGCGCCGATCACTTGGGTGTCGCTGATTTGAACGGTTTGCTCCACATTGAGTTCCTGAGTGCCGAGAGCGCCGAGGGTGAACTGGCCAACCGAGCCGTTGGTCTCATTGTTGCGAAAATATTGGTAGCGCGCGGTCAGTGTGTTATTGGGAGTGATCTGGTAATCCAAACGGGGGCTGAGGTTGGTGCGCGTTTCGGGATTGGCAACCGCCTCGCTGCACGGAACGATGTTGAGGACGGGGGCCGGAGTTACCACGGCATTGCTGCAAGTCGGATTGGTCGTGGTGGGAAGAACCAAGATGGTGGCGCTGACGATGCCCAGATTCTGAATATCGCGCTGCTCGAGGTTGAAGAAGAATGAAGCTTTCTTGGAGAGCGCTCCGCCGATGTTTCCGCTGTAATAGGTGGTGTGATAGGTGGGAGCCGATTCGCCGGCGGGAATAACTTCGAACGGGTTGCGCGAGTTGAAGGCCGAAGCGTTGCCGCTGACCAGGAGTTGCCCGTGGAGCTTGTCAGTGCCGGGCTTGGTAAAAATTTCAACGCGGCCGTAGCCTAACTTATCGTACTCAGAAGAAAACGGATTCTGGTTAATGCGGATTTCCCGTATGGAGGCCTTGGGCGGCAATTGGCCGCCGGTGAAGCCGTCGATGTAAATCTGCCCGCCGTTGGGACCGGCGGAAGGACCAGCCAGCGCGGTAAGTTCGGAAGAAAGTTCGTCGGGGTCGTCGGAGAGCGCGTCGAGGTCCTTTCCCTGCATGACGATGGCGTTGGAGTTGTTGGAGGGGTTTACGTCAATCTGTTCGGTGGTGTCGTTGACAACCACCTTTTCCTGCTGGGCCAAAATGGTCATAGAAGCATTTACGCGCGTAACCTGCCCGGCGGTAACCGAGATGTCGGTTTTTTCGAACAGAGCAAATCCGGGTGCGGTGATCTGAATTTTGTAGTGACCTGCGGCCAGGCCGGGCACTTCGAACGATCCGTCTTTCGAGGAGATCGCACCTTTCGACTCGCCCGCATCGTTGGTCAGCAATACCGTGGCGCCGACGATTCCCGCGCCCGAGGGGTCCAGGATTTGTCCGCGAACCGTGCCGGTGGAGGATTGCGCAGCGGCAGGACTGGCGATAGCGAAGAGAATGGCGCCAAAGAGGAAGGCACAAAGAGAATGTTGCAATCGAAGAGAGCTGGGTTTCATGGTTCCGCTGTAGGTTCCTTGCGTTAGAGTTTGGAGGCGCAGAATCATCAATTGCCGGTATCGCCGCCACCGCCGCTGTTCAGACTCCACGGAGTCAAAATGGAGGCTGATTGTCCCTGAGGGGACGCCTGCAGAATTGGTTCGACTCCGCCGAGTATCGTGATTGCGGACGGATTGGGCTCGCCAGTGGCGCCGGTCGCCACAATCATCACCACGTCGCCCTTCGAAAAATCAGAGAGCGAGGAAGTGGGCAGACGGCTGAGCATGGCTTGCATATCGCCACGGCCGGCGCCAGCACCTGAACCACCGGCATTCGGTCGCGGAGAGCCGCCAGGCGCGCCACCGGGAGCGATCGACGGAGCGGAAGCAGAGGTTGGTGACGGCGCGCCGGAAGCACCGGGCGCAGGAGATGAGCCGGCCTGAGCTCCTTTCAGACGCATGGCAATCATCTGCGCCATCTGCGCCGGAAGCTTTCGCAATTGAGTATCGGGTTTGACGCGCACGGTGACGGTAGATTTGCTGATGATATCCGACAGGGTCAAGGTGCCGGCGGCGGCATCGACTGACGAGATGGTGCCGGAGAGGTTGCGAAACGAACCAGTAACGATTTCGGCAGCGGCGAACGAAGTGCCGTCTTCGTTGCGGGCGCCGCGGGCACGAAGCTGGTCGCCGGGATTGATTTCATTGATGGAGGACGGCTTGGCATCGTCAAACTTCACGGAACCGGGAGCGTACCGGCGAAGAATTGTGGACTTGGAGACCGTGACGGCTACGTCTTTGGCTCCGGCTGCGGACATCGTGCCGATGGTAATCGTGTCGGAAGCGGAATCGACTTTTTTCACGAGGCCGCCGATACCGTGGCGTTGCCATTCTTCCTGGTCATGAGCTTTCTTGTCGGCAATTTCGCTTTTCTTCATCGCAACCACAAGTGTGGCTTGCAACGCTCCGCCGGAATCGCCCGGCTTGGCCTTAACGAGGATGCGATCGCCTTCCTGAATATCGGAGAGCGCGATGGGAGTGGCGTCTTTCAGGTCTTTGGCGCCAGGGGCTACGCGGTAGACGCGAATGCCAGACGGGAGCTGAACTTTGGACTCGACGCCCTGATCATTGGCGATGGACAGCGCATCGGAGCTGATGGACTTGACGGTGCCCACAATGGAGACGGATTTGACTTCCGGGGCGGCCTGCTGCGCCGAAGTGGCCGAGACGGATAGAAGTAAGGCCGTCGCAACCGCGACTACCATCCAAGTGTAAACTGTCGATCGCAATCTCCGTGTTGCTCTCATGGTTTTGCTTCCGTGCTCCGCACCTTGAAGTTCCTGGAAATACCCTGCTTCGGCGTTTGTTGGATATGCCGCAAAGACCGTAGTGAATTACAGTGAATCAGCGCCGAATCCCCGTCAAGTTCTTAGACGTCAGAAAGTTGGCGACCAGTTACACTGCGTTCAAAAAAAGTTTATGGAAAGACAGACGGCAAGATTCGAACTGGCAGTAGGAACGTGCTTTGAGGTGACCCGGGGGATAGGGGGAAAAGAGTTGGTCAGTGCGCTGCGCCCTGATATTCGCGCACGACACCCGCTTCACCGCGTTCGCGGGCCTGGTATTGGTCGTAGATCCAGCGATAGGTCTTCTCGAGGCCGACGCGGAGAGGCGTGTTGGGCTCCCAATGCAGCAATTGCTGTATGAGGGTATTGTCGCTATTCCGGCCATTAACGCCCTTCGGCGCACTGAGATCGTATTTGCGCTTCAGCTTGATGCCGGCGATCTCCTCGGCGAGGTCGACCAACTGATTGATGGTGACGGCTTCGCTGGAGCCCAAATTGATGGGATCGAGCACGTCGGAATTCATGATCAGATCGATGCCCTTCAAGCAGTCGTCGATGTACATGAAGCTGCGGGTCTGATTGCCGCTGCCCCAGATTTCGATTTCGTGTTTGCCGCTCAGTTTGGCTTCGATGACTTTGCGACAAATGGCGGCGGGAGCTTTTTCGCGTCCACCGTACCAGGTGCCCCATGGGCCGTAGACGTTGTGGAAGCGGGCCATGCGCGTGCGGAGGCCGTAATCTTCGCGGAAATGGCGGCACATGCGCTCGGAGAATAATTTCTCCCAACCGTAACCGTCTTCGGCCATGGCGGGATAAGCATCCGCTTCCTTGAGGGAAGGGGCTTCGAAAGTTTTCTGCTTATCCGCGTTATAGACGCACGCCGAAGAAGAGTAAAAGTAGCGAGGCACGGCGAATTTTTGGGCCGCCTGCAGCATGTGCGTGTTGATGAGGACCGAGAGCATGCACAGTGCTTTGTTGTTCTCGATGAAGCCCATGCCACCCATATTGGCGGCGAGGTTGTAGATCTCGTGAGCGCCCTTGGCGGCCGTGTCGCAGTTCTCGCGGAGGTTCAGGTCCAGGCAGAGATTCTCGACGTCGTCAAAGCGCTGATACCACTCGGTGAGCGGCTTGATATCCACCGCGCGGATGGATTTGTGCCCGCGGGAGCGGAGAGCGGAGACGAGGCTGCCTCCGATGAAGCCACCCGCACCGGTGACAACGATGAGATGAGTGTTTTCGCTCACAGGAAGCCCCCCGTTTTAAAGACTTCTGTCATTAAACAACGCGGGCAAACGCATGTCTACATTCAGACTGTAACATTCGGCCAACAAAAAAGCCTGGATCGATAAACCCAGGCTGAAGACGCTGCGCGCAGACTTCTGCGCGCAGTTTAGATAATGCACTTTAGGTCAGTAGGCGTTGCGGTGGATGAGACCGGAAACGACGGTCATGGCAATGATTCTCAGGTCGAACAAGAAGCTCCAGTTTTGCAGGTAATACAAATCGTATTCGATCCTCTTTTCAATAGAGGTATCCCCGCGCCAGCCGTTTACTTGAGCCCACCCGGTAATGCCAACGCGAAGAGCATGGCGCTGGTTGTACTTGGAAATCTCGGTAAGAAATTTGGAAACAAAATGAGGGCGTTCTGGACGAGGACCGACCACGCTCATATCTCCCCTTAGAACGTTGATGAATTGCGGAAGTTCGTCCAGGCTGGTCTTTCGCAAGAAACTCCCTACGGCCGTTTTGCGGCCGCCGTTGGAAGTGGTCCATTCGGTATCGCAAGTCGAAGCAGGTGCTTCTCTCATCGTGCGGAATTTGTACATTTGAAATGGCTTTCCGCTTAGGCCGATACGCTCCTGGACAAAGAACACCGGTCCCTTGGAGGTAAGCTTGATCAAGATCGCGCTAATGGCGAATAACGGCGAAGTCACCAGCAGAACGAAAAGCGAGAAGCAGACGTCGAAGGCCCGCTTCACGAGAGCGTAATCGAGTGACTCCGTGGGTGTGGACATCAGGTCGAGCATTTGAAGATTACCCAACTGGAAGAGCTTCTCGCGAACCACCACGCCCTCGCCGAGATCGAGAACGGCTTTGGTCGGCATACACAGCTGATTGCAAACCTCAATGATCTTGGGGATCTGAGAAAAGTGCTCGGGTCGAGCGGCAACGACCATCTCGTCGATGCCCTCGAGCGCCTGCTTCAGCAGTAGTTGCTCGAATTCGTAAATCCGCGCGCCAGGAACTTCAACCGCCTGACCAGGCAGGCGGACATGACCCACCACATGCAACGGTGCGAAGGAAATGCGCTGCAAACGTTTGGCGGTGTCCGCAGCGAATTGGTCCGAACCGATCATGAGTACGCGCACAGGGGTCGCAAAATGAGCTTGGCTGCGGAAAGCAATTCGGAAAAGAGCGTGGAGGATTAACGTCAGGGTCATCAGAACGAGAATGGTGATGACCAACAATCCCCTAGGAAACACACTGTTGCGAATGAAATACAAGCAGGTCAGGCAGGCCAGAAACGTAGCCAAACCGGCAGAGGAAGCCGCGCGAGCCCCGGTACGTTCCCGGAAAAGTTCGTCGAAGCTGGTGACCTTATAATGTTCCGCGAAGAAGGCCCAGACAAAAATCCCGAAGAACACAATGGTCTGATGCCCCTGCAATGAAAATTGAACGGGACGTCCGGCTACGGATGCAATCACCGCCCAGATATACCAGCCGATGAAATAGGCGAGAGGGGCGAGCACATATGTCGAAAATTTGAGCAGTAACTGATACATCCTCAATCGTAGAATCATGCGTGCCTCCCTCGCCCAGCAAGGTGGAGTGAAGTACCCAACGTGGAGTTATCCTGTGGATGAGCCTGACGGCGCGGTCTCAGTAGCCAACATTCTGTGTTGAGGACTGGGTGCGCATTAGTAGTGAATCGCAAGCGTTTTGGACGTCCTCGAACAGGACATGGTCCATGCAGGGTGGGGGTGCCGCCGGGTACTCGGAGCCGAGATGAAGGTATCCCGAACCCGGAAGCCGTGATGAAATCGCGATAGCGGATTCACCAACAGGTCCCCATCGCTTGGCAGATGTCGGGCCGTGCAGTCCGATGACCGGGACACCAAGCGCCGCCGCCAAATGCATGAGCCCGGTGTTCACGCTGACAACGATTTCCGCGTGGACCAGCCATTCGGCGGATCGGCGCAGGGGTTGGCCCGCGATATTGTGAAAGTCAATTTGCCGGGACGCCGGAAACGCCGCGATCAGCTCCTGATTGCGCGAGAAGTCCGATGGCGCGCCGGTCAGAACGACATCCAGTCCTTGGCCGAGGAAGTGAGCGAACAGACGATTCCAGTGGCTTGAGGGCCACTCCTTCAATTCACTACGAGTTCCACCGGGCCAGAGATGACAGACTGCGTATTCGGTGGCAAGCAAACGGGGAGCCTTCTGCAACACGATAGACGGCTGATGATCGGCCGGAATCCCAATTGCGCGCACGATGGAGCGGTAGTTTTCCATTTCGTGAACCTCCCGCGAGTGCTCAACCGCAAGATCGAAACAGAAGTGGCGGCTTTGCCCAGGAGTTTTGAATCCCACCGAATACCGATTCCGGCTGGCACAGGCGAAAAGCGCTTCGAGACGCGACCATTGACCAAAATCGAGCAGAACATCGACGGGCACAGATCGAATCGCACTCAAGGCGCGACCCAAGTTGCCCAGAGGAACCTGTACGACGCGATCAACGCCGGACAGCATTTGGGCGATCTCGTAGTTGGTTTCGCCGCAGAAGAGCACGATTTCCGCATCGGGATATGCTTGTTGAAAATCCAGAATGACGGCGGAAAGAAGAACAGTGTCTCCAATGGCGCCGGACTTTAGAAGTCCGATACGCCGAATGCAGGAAGGAATTTTGCGTCTGAGCCGAGTTGAGCCTAAGAACGCAACCAGGGGAATGCCCAGGTAGCGATCGAAGCGGTGTAAAGTTGCGTTGCCCCGAATTTTGACTGCAGTTAAGCGTTTTGAATCGAACATAGAAGCGACTGCAAAACAGATTTCTGAAATGGCCATGGCCAGCGGACCGTAAGCACCGTGACACCAAACGGCCCGATCACACGCAAGCGGGTTTGAGCCGAGGTCCTCAGAATGCTGCGATTCAGATTGTCCCGAAGGAGCCCAACACAATGTTATTCAATGAAAAACCGTGCTCGGCAGATCGAACGGTTATAAAGTGCCTTGGGCGTGCTGAGATTGGGAGTCCTGGCCCTTCTCGCGGGTTCGCACCCTGCTATCCACCCAGAGTTACCTGGTGTCCTATTTCTTGAGTACGCGAAACCGCAGGAGTGTCGAAAATCTGGCGATAAAAGTTCACGGTTTGACTCGCGATCGTGGCGTACGTAAATCCGTGAAGCACTCTGTCCCTACCTCGTCGCCCGAGAAGTTCCCGCATGGCCGGATTGTCCATCAGTTCTCGAAGGCAGCGTGCCAGCTCCCGCTCTTGACCTTCAGGAAAGACAAGGCCAGCGTTGCCGATCACCTTTGGAATCTCTCCGGAGTCGGAACCCACCACGCAAGTCTCGCAAGACATGGCCTCCACGAGAACCCTTCCAAACTGCTCTTTCCAATTGGGCATAGTGCCGGGAAGGCAAAACCAGGGCATCAAAAGCGTTCATGTATTCCGGAACTGCTTTTGAGTTGATCCAAGGCTCCAGCCGTACCCGGTCTGCGATTCCTAAACTCTCGATCAAGTAGCGCAGTTGTGCGCAGATACGATCCTTGGCCAACCATAACAAGCAACGCGGTTTTCGGAAGTAATGCAAACCCACGAACGAGAGTGTCCACTCCCTTTTTGGAAGTTCCATTCTGCCAACGAAGCCAACAAGAAAGGCTCCTGCCGGTGCAAGTCTCTCTCGCAAGTTCATCGACACGGTAAGGGCGAAATTGATGCGGGTCAACACCAAGTTGAGGGACATGGACGAGCGGTTTGTTGAAACCGCGGCGACGCAAATTCTCCGCGCCCATCTCCATTGCCGGCAATGGCACCACTGGCATGCTGGAATACGTATTTTTCGAAGTGATCAAAGGGTGGCGGGTAATTCTTCATCAGGTTCTGCCAGGTGGTGAAAATAGCCGGAACCCGATATCGCCGGCATGACTCGTAAGGCGTGAAAAGTCGCCAAATTGAAAGGTTCTTCATCGACGTGGACCAAATCCCATTTACCGTCACGGATTAGGCGGGAAATACCCGGGGTAAAAGTGGAGATGATTCCCCAGCTGCACGGACGTGGTAGAACTGAATACGCAATTCCGTATAAGCAGTTCATACCCATCGGGGCGAACCTGCTGGAGTTCGTGATTGCGTCCCGCCCAACGAGGTGGGGAGACAACCGGTAAGGTCAACGTTGAGTTTGGCAATTTCCCGGATCTTCCCTTGCAGGTTGCCGAACTCCGCCAAGGTTCTGGTGATCATGAAGCACTCTCATGTCGGTAATGCAGCGTCCGGGATCGTGCGCGACGGCGAGAAGGATGGATTGGAGCCGGAGGCGAGAATGGCCGCAGCGCGGGAGAATGCGGCAGCCCGTTGAAATAGTGGGATCGCCAGCGCCATGCCAAAAACGAACCAAGTATGGCCAAAAACGAAGGAAAATCCTGAAATTTCGTTGGTTGCTAACAACAAAAATGTGGCTACCAAGAGGGTACATGCCCAAAAGGTGCGCTCCGATGGGACAGCCAGCGGAGACGGACGAGTCATGCACGCCCGTAGATGGGAGTAGAGGGTTTTCAAGAACCAGCCAAACGCAATGAGGCCAACAATTCCCGTGTTCGATAACAGCTTCAGAACAACGTCGTAGGAGACCGAACTCCCCCAGCCGATTCCGAGAACGGGATACATAGAAAAGTATTTCGAACCCAAATATAAGGAATACAGTCGGCCGAGACCGGATGACTTTTCGAGCTTGGAAAAGATCATACGATCCGCAATCACTTGAATCGTGTCCGAGGATTGATACGCCAGATATGACAAGACGATTAGCGCGGCGACGAGTATTACCGGGAAGAGCCGCAATCGCCCCAGATACCAGAGTCCGAACAATGAAACCGGCAGAAGAATTGCCAATCCAGCATATGCGGTTGAAGAGGTGGATAATAAGAGAACGGACGTGACGGTAACGAGTGCGGCTTTGTCCCAGAACTTCGAAATTACAATACGATTGCCAAAAACGGCAAATCCAGCAAAGACCACGGCAATGATTCCGACCTGCGAGAGTATCGACGGCTCGACGGTTACTGAGGAAATTCGGGTCAAGCCTAGATCCCGAAGTTCTTCCAAATATCCCTGAGCAGAAATATTCGTGTTGTTATTGAAAAGGAATGCGGGATAGGACAGCCCGGCGCTATAGCAATACCACTGCACGAATCCCCAAAGAGACACAAAGATGCAAGAAGACAAATAAATGCCGATGCTCTTCCGAAATTGTCGGATGTCGGAATTCTTCAGCGCGATTAACGCAGCAAAGCCCAAGCCGTACGCCACATAAAGAACCTGAGTGATGTGCCGAAAGGTCAAGCTCAACGGGCCGCCTTCGGTGCAACCGGGATCGGGGCACTCGACATCGAGGCGGCCGGCAAGATAGAGCGGCATGATGAGGGAGAGCAATAGGGCCAAGAAAAACCATTTAAGAGAGGTCATCGATGCGCGAAACTCAGGCGCACGCGCCAATCCCGGCTTTTCGTACAGGCTGATTCCCTCCTTCAGCATCCACAAAAGTCCAAAAAACATCCCTACCTGCAATCCCGTCGCACCGCTGGCACGGTTAAAGTTGAACACGGCCGTGGCCGAGAAGGGCAAAAAGAAAATGGCACACCAATAGAGCAAGCGGGGAGCAAACAGGAATGAGAGAATTCCTAGCGGAAGCAAAAGGAAGGTGACTGGAGTTATTTCCATTTTGGAAAGTTGAACCTACGGCCGGATACCCGTAAGGCGCCACAGATAGGTAGCGGCATTCTGCGTTCGCCAGTAGAGAACATCGAGGCGGTCGAAGAGTGATGCAGCCAGGTTATTGCTCGATCGAAAGCTGTTCATTTCCGATTTCATATTCTGAGCTTCTGTTTCGCTTAATTGAGCAGAATGAAGACGGAACGCGCCCACAGATGGACCGTCTGCCTGAGCGTGCACAAAGCCACCCTCATGTGCCCGAAGGAAAAACTCATAATCCGAAATTAAGCGATACGTTTCATTGAATCCGTCCAATTCCCTGAAAACATGCCGTCGGAAGACGGCAGCAGTTTGATTGAACCCCACGCGGCCACAGCGATACATGCCTTTCAGTCGCGATGGCGGTGGGAAGGTAATTTGGTAGAGAAACCTGCCTTCCCGGTCCACAAAATCACATTTTCCATAGACCACGTCGGCTCGCTTGTTTTCCCCGAGGGCCAGAAGTCTGGAATAACCGTCGGGGTAAACCAAATCATCGGAGTTGAGATAAGTCAGCCATTCCGTTTCCAGCATCCGCAGGCCGGCATTGATCGCACGATACATATTCCCCGGAGGAACATAGATTGTCGGCACATTCCATCGTTTGCAGATGGCCAAAGTGCCGTCGTTGGATCCACTGTCGGCGACCAGTACCGAAACACAGACATCCCGCAGGTTGAGTAGCGCGCACAAGGTCCAGTCCAGCGTTCGGGAACTGTTCAGTGTGGGAACGACTACGCCAAGCTTCGCAGTGGACAGCTTCTGCTCGCAATTGCCATAACTCGTGAGTTCTCTACTCATCAATCTCGAAAGAAGATTCCATCGGTCTGCAACGACCGACCAGTGGCGTTGTTGGTCAATCCTGGAACGAAGCCCCAGGGATGGAATCCACGGTTTTCAACCCACGCCAGCAGTTCTGAAAAAAGGGCTTGACCACCATAGAGCGGAACGAACGAGAGTTCGACCTGAATTCCAGAAATGCGTGAAAGTAAATCTCCGGTGCTCTGTAAGACCGGAAGTTCGTAACCTTGCACGTCAATTTTGAGGAAAATGTGCTTGGCAGCCGCGAGATACGGTGCAGCAGCCTGGTCCAGGCGAAAAACCGGCGCGACTTCTTCCCCGATATAGGTCACATCGGGAGCAGCTTGCAAATGAGCCTGAAGCAAAGGCAAGACGGAACTAGACGCCAAATTAGACGCGACGTGCATCCGCACTACACCTTCGTCGGCGCCAATGGCCATTCTCGGTGCGACGACCCACAGGGTGTCGTTAGCAGCGACAGACTGCAGCTTCCGGTGTGCTGCTAGGAGCGGCTCGAAGGAAATGATACGGCCCCGGTACCCGAGTTCGCGGAGCGTTGAGCCGTATTGTCCCTGATTCGCACCGATATCCAGAACCGTATCCACGTAGTGATAAGCAAGCATCTTGGCCAGGGCCGCTTCCCACGAAGCGTCCGGGCTCCAACGCACGATGTCCACTCCAGTGCGGCGAAGCGTTTTTCTTATGTTCTTCTTTATGATAGATGGAACCGCCAACGGCGAATTCCCCCAAAACTACAACCGGGCATCCCTGTCTGAAAGACTAATCTTTCGCGGTTTGTACCCAAAGACGCTGGCCGCAGCAGGAAGCCGGCATTCACTAAGCTTCCGGGACGGCTGAAGCAATGTTGGACCAATTGGTCTGCGCGTACTTGCGGAAGAACATGTAAATTAGAAAAAGGCAGAGCGCCACTAGAACGCTGAAACGCCACCACGGATAGTCTCCGAAAAAAAGGCCAACCGCGAACGCTGCGAACAAACAGAGCACCGGGACCGCAATCCATCCTAAATAATCCTGCAGCCGGATTCGTTTTTTTTCCAAAGCAAAGCCGATCAGTAAAAGCGTTCCGAGGTATCCGGCATTTCCGCTGATAGCGCCCAGGAGTCCGAACTGTTTAGCGCCCCAAAAAATCAAGGCCAAGGAAGCGACGCCGCTCAGCAAAGTCACCAAAGCGTTGATGCCGGCGTCGCCGAGAGCAAACAGGACATAAAAGCCGGGCGCATTGAGCGAGTACAACGAATAGATAAGCGCGGCAACCTGCAATCCGAGGACATTTTCTGGAGTGGCGGCGCCGGGGGCGAGAATCCGAAGAACCAAACCGGCCATAACACAAAGGCAAATTCCACCACCGGTCGCAATCAACGAGTTGAGAGCGACGGCCTGCCGGATGCGGCTCACGGCGACGGTGACAGGCTCGACGTCGCGGCTCAAGGCAGGAACAAGAGGCTGCACCGCGGAGGCGGAAAACGAATTGATCTTTGAAGTAACATTGGTGATCGCTGCGTAGATGCCGAGAACCGACGGCCCGAGTAACCCTCCCACAATCAAACGATCACATTGCCCAAACGCTGCGCTCCCCAAGGTCGCTATCCAAGTTGCCACGCTATGCCGCAGAACTTGTCGGAATCTGGCGCGGGTCCAGTCAAACCGGAGAGCTTTGTCGGGCAGAAGGCGCCAAACCATTATTACGTGCACGAAGACAAAAAAGGCAAAAACACCAGAGTGCCATTTCATGAGGGCTACGGACCGGCCGCCGGACCGCGCGATGAGCACCATTCCGATATTTATGAAAAGAGCCTGCAGAAGGTCCACGAAGTTTATGGTTGCGTAGCGTTCAAACGCCTGCTCGACTCCGATCAGTGTCCGTTGCACGATCAGAACCGCGGCAGCGATGCCAGCAATTTGTATGGCACCTGCGGCCTGCAAGCGCTCAGCGCGCGTAAAATCGGGAAACCACTGAATTGCCCAAGGGCCTGAGAACCAAAGCAGCACACCGAAAACTGCGGAAACCCCCGCGCCACCCAAAAGTACAACGGTTAAGGTTCTGGCGAAGTCCCGTTGATTTCCAGAAGCGAGGTCTTTCGACAAAAAAACCGCAGCCGTTACAGATATGCCGGTCTCGCTCATCGTCACGAGCGCCAGAATCGCAAATGCAAGCGACCAAAGTCCGTACTCACGGATGCCGAGAAAACGCACCAAGAAGGGTACGGTGGCCAGGTTAGTCACGCCCCTGATGGTGGCACCAGCGACGTTATACATGCCGTTACGAAGCAAAGGAAGACCCACATGTTATTTTGAGTCTCATACCATTAACTGGCGGCCGCCACGTCCCAGCCGCTGAGTTCGACGGACAAGGAACGCATGATGAGGTCGAGCGACACTACGAATCGGTCACGTTTTTTGCGACGGAGAAGAATTCCCACCATGCCCGCCATTGGTCCGGAAACGATGCGAACCCGGCGGCCATTCTCCAGATACGGATGGGGCACAGCGTGAATGCCCGCTTCCAAACCCTGCCGCAGGTGCTCGATGTCGGAATCCGGCAACGGCGTTGCAACCCCAGCGAAGCCGACCAAGCGAACGATGCTGGGAACCTGGAGAACGCGGAGGCGCTCACTCAAGTGAAAGCGGACGAAGATGTACCCGGGAAACAGCGGCAATTCCAGGGTGACGCGACGATCTTTCCAGCGGCTCTGCTTTTTGTAGAGAGGCAGGAAACTCTCCACGCGGCGTAACTCCAACTGCTCGAGAATGCGTTTTTCGTGGCGCGCGCAGGTCTGTACGGCATACCAACGCTCGGCATTTGGCAGAGTCGCAGGGTGCTCGGCAGGGGAGCCAAGCGGGGCCACGAAGGCGGTATTGTGGATGGCAGCATTTTCCATGGGTGCCCACGGCTTCGCCCCGTCACTTACGGGGCGCTTGTGACCTAACCTTAACGCATACTTATACTTACAACGATCCGGGCGTTACTTACGCTCCTGCTCATCCCGGAAATTGATGGCAGACACAGTTACGTGCCCGCCACGGAAATCCAGCAACTGCAAAATTCGTTTGCGAGGGCCATGTCCGTTGACCCCGTTCCCGTTGGCCTGGTCGTGATGGGAGTTGGCCTGATCGTCGTCGACAGGGTGGTTTTCATTCGGAGCGCCTGAATTCAGACCATTCGCTCCGTTGACCCGATTCAGCAGCCCGTGCTGCCTGAGATCGATCCAAATCTCTGTGGCCAGCGCTTTGCCCAGTTCATTGGGATCGGTAGCCTGCCAGGTTCTGCTGGCAAGTACGAAGATGATTCCGGCCACAAGACCCAACATCCCGCCGAACAGAATGATCGGAATCCGCGGAGGAAAGTCTTTGGTCTCGGGAATGTTCGGAGCGTCGAGAACCTTGACGGTCGGAATCTCTTTGGCTTCCTGGACTTTTGCGAGCTCGTACTGCTGGGTGAGTGCTTCGAAGACGACTTCCTGCACCTTGGCGTTGCGATACAGGTCGGCGTACTGTACTCCCAGAAGGGGCAGCTTGCGGATGGACGGATAGAGTTCGCTGTTGGGCGAGACAGCGGGCGCGCCGTTCTGATCCTGGAGAGAAAAGGCTTCGCCCTTGCCGCCGATTTTCTCGAGTTGGCGGCGCAACTCCTCGATACGGGCGCGCACGGAACGCACCCGAACGTTGTCGTCGGAGTAAATCTGACGGAGCCCTTCGTATTCTGATTCCGCGGAGATCAGCTGGCCTTGCAGCGCCGCGGCGCCTTCGACCATGGCGCGGGCCTGCTCCTTGATGTCAATCGTGCTGTTCTTGCTGGCAAATTCGCTGAACTGCCGCTCGGCGTCATTCAGTTCGACGCGAACTGACTTGAGGCGTTCTTCCAAAAATTCGCGCTCGCGGCGCGCGGAAGACGTGCTGAGATCGGATACCAAGTGGTTCAGCTCGTCGATGTACGCCGCATTCATCTGGGCTGCCAGCTGCGGGGAATGATCCGTAACCGAAATCGTAATGATCTGAGTCTTGCGGTCCACGCCAACGCCGGTGCGTGCCGCCAATTTTTTGCGGGCATCCTCCATCTTTCGGACACCGTAGAGCTTTTGAAGCTTGAACTGCTCAATGAGTCGATCCTGCGCCGTACGGCTGCCGACAATGCCCACGAACAGGTCGCTGGTGCTGTGCACACCGAGAAGATCACCAGCCATTTCCGTCAGCCCACCCGCTTTGCCAGACATGGCCGCAGCAGCCATGGTCAACATCGATGAAGACTGATTGTCGGGAGGCATTAAGCGGGAAGTTGATGTGTATCGAACCGGTATAACAAACGCGAGAATCAGACCGAGGAGTAGACCTAAACCAGCGGTGCGCAGAAGAAAGCTACGCTCGTGCAGGAGAATGCGCACGCGTTCCGCCATTTTGACGCGCGACTGTTGACGTTGGACCTCTTCGAGCAGGATTTCTTGAGAAAAGGGGTCCCGCGCCAATTCCGGATCGGGTTTGTAGATCTTGTGCGTCAACAATTTCCTCTGTCGATCATGGATTCTTCACCCAGCCATCTGGCGAAAACAAAACTCCGACCGACGATGTCCAGTTCTTTTGCAAACCTTGCGCCAATAGAGGCGCGCGCCACTGTTCCCATTGCAGGAGCGAAGTGAAGTTCCAATGTTTATTGGCCCATAAACTCAAATTGGCAGAGGCATCGTTGATGGTCACCGCGCCCGGCAAAAAGTCGCTGGAAACGCGCTGGTGGCGGTAATTCAGCTGAAAGTTCGTTTTGGGAGTAAACCAGTAGGTAATTTGGCCTGTCTCGCCTACGGCTTCCCTGCCGATCCAACTGCCCATCAGCTGGTTGTAGTTGTTGTAGGCGTCCCGGTAGAAGGTTTCGTGATAATTGAATTGTCCGCCGTTGCTACGGCTGGTAGTCGAATCCGTGTAAATACCTTCGGCGCGCAACGTCAGCTTGTTCAGGCCGGGGAATTTAGCAAGGTAGAGGCCGGGATTGATGGCGGCGCGGCGCGGGGCATCGACGGGCGACGGATCATCGCTGGCCATGGAGTCGGCGTAGACGGTCAACCAATTTCGGAGGAACGGCACCCGATAGCTAAAATCGAAACCGCTGACGCGATGTCCCGGATTTTTGTACGCGGGATAGTTGTACGAAGAACTGAACGCGACATAGCTTTCCCAGATGGCGCCAAGCGTCATGGGGCGGCCCACGCCACCAAATTCGACCGTTCGGCTGAAGGCCACGGTCACGTTTTCTGTAGGCTTAAAGGCGATTTTCTCTCCGTGGAACGCGGGGCGCGGTGGATATTGGTTCTCTGCCAACTGGCCCACAAACGCATCTACCTGCATAGGCCCGAGATACTTGAAGATCCAAGGAAGATAAAAGGGCATGACGCGGCTGGCGCGAAACATATAGATAGGTAGCGCGTTATTGCTGAAGAGGTAGGAACTGCTGAATTGCGGGCCCCACCACAGGTCCTGTCTGCCAAACGAGAAATCCCACCGGGCGATGGTGGTGCTGACATAACCGTTGATCATCTCGAAGCGGTTGATCTGGTAATACGGAGTGGGCCCGGGTAAAGGTATGTCGTCGGCGTTGGCGATGGCTTGACGGGCAGCCAGTGGAAGCGGTGGTGCGTAGGGGGAATGCTGATATTCACCGGAAAAACCGATAGCGAAACGGTCGGAGGTGGCGTAAGTGGAAATGCCGGTTATGTTGCTGACCCCCTCCTGATAGGGACGCCCTTCGTCGTTATAGAGGGTCTGTCCGAAGTGGTACGAATCGTTCAACGGAGGACCGCTGATGCCCGTGATTCGGGTGTACATGCCGTCCACACGGGCGACGTCGTTGACGCCGGTTTCGAACGCGCGCAGTTCAGGAGCAAATTCAGTGCGCAGGTCGGAGAGGATTTGCGATATTTCCTGGGAGTCTCCGCCTTTTTCTTGAAAGGTCGCGGCACCCTCATTCATAAGAATCGAGCAGGTCAGACGCGTCCAGGGTCGCATGTCCAGGAAACTGGAATGGACCAATCCAGCAGAAACCAGCCGGTCGATGGCTTGATACACCCAAGAATTCAGCGGCACATACGGGGAGCCCATGCTGTCGGGTTCGGGCTTCCAGTGCTCGCGGACGTAGCGAGAGGCGGAGATCCATTCCTCGCCGCCAAGTTCGGGATCGTGACGGCGACTGTAGATGTTCTGCGCGACCATGCTGCCGATCACGTCGCCGACAAAGATGTCCGAAGGAAAATGCTGACGCGCTCGGAAGCGTGAGTAGTCCACCAAAGTGGCTAACGCATAAACGCCAATCTTGGTGAGCGGGCCCGGATATTCGTGAGCGATCACTCCGGCAACCGCGAAGGCCGCGGTAGCATGCTCGGATGGAAACGAAACGCCGCCACTGAAGAACGGACCCATGCCATTGCCCTGATTGGGGCGTTCGCGTCCCAGGGGATATTTCAGGGCCTCGACGACGATGAGGCTGTTGAGCGCAGCCTCTCCCGCAAGAAAACCGGTTTCGCGCCAGTGCGGATTCTGCTTGGGATAACTCAGCGCCCACATCGCGCCAGCTCCACCGAGTAGCGCGGCCACGGAGGCGTTGGAGATTGTATTGTATTTATTGACCGTGTTCGGCGCTTTGCTGATGGAGTTACTGGCATCGAAGTCGGTGAAGAACAACATGGAAGTAAATCCGCCATACGGGATGATCCAGCCCAGATCGGTGTAGCGAAGCTTGGCGGGACTGGTCCAGATCTGTTTCTGGTCGTCTAGAAATTGCTTGGCGAGTACTTTGGGGTGGGCCAAAGAGGAATCGGAAGGATTCGAAAACCCGCCGTATGCGGACAAATCGGTGTTGAGCTTTTTGGGCGGAGGCGTGTCCGGTATCGAGGTTGGGGCGGCGGAGGTAGCCGGAGCGGGGGCGCTGGGTGCTTGAGCCCCAAGAATCTCGCTGCCACAAACCGTACTCACCGCCAACCACCCAGCCATCAGAAACAGTCCTTTCATCGGCATGCCGTAGGTTCACTATGGATGAATATACGCTATTGCTACCCCTATCGAAGCAGCCAATTGAGCGATTTGCAACGCATTCGTCAGATTGATGCCTCCCACCTTAGGAGCTTTTTCCGGGACTACGACGGAATCTCCTGGTCTGAGGCTGGCGCTCAACGGATCGCCCATGAACCAGGAAGAAGAATTGTTTTGCGCGGAAATTACCGAACCGTCCGCGCGAATCACGAATACGGCTTTCTTGTCGGCGGCTGGGGTCAAGCCTCCTGCCTGGCTGAGATACCATTTCGCCGAACGCCCGGGCAGATAACTGACGGCGGTGGGGTTGAAAACCTGGCCATTCACCATCACGTAGTCCATTTTCTTGGGGATCAGGAGGATGTCGCCCTCTCGCACAGCGACGTCGGAGGGCGAACCTTTCAGTTGGTTAATGTCGGATGGAATATGGACGACGACGCGTCCAATGGGGTCGTTGGCCTGCAACTGCTGCAATGTGGTTTCCGTCCGTGCGAGTGCATTGATTTTGGCGGACTTTTGGTCCTGATCGCCTTCGGGAAGGGCTCGCAGCTGAGTTTCTTCCGCCTTGAGACGAACGATGAGTTCCTGGTGTTCCTTCATCTGGATTTCGCGGACATCGCGACGCATCAGAACCGCTCCATAGGAGGATCCTTGTGGGGTGAGGCCGCCGCTACGCTCCAGAATCGAGCTCAGGTGTTCGCCAGGCTTGATACCGTAGGTGCCGGGATGCTGTACTTCCCCGCGCACGGTAATGGAAGCAGCAATGTCGTTCCAATTGGGAATGGGTTGGATCGCCAAGACGTCGCCGTCGCGAACCGCCAGGTTGGCTTCGGATTCGCCCGCGAGCGCACCAGCTAGGTTGACCGTAAAGTGCTCTCCAGCGATTACACCGGTCTGGTTTTCGGGGAAACGAGTGAGATCAGCTGTTTCTGTATAGGCTGCGCGCTTCAATCCGCCTGCGACGCGGACCAAATCCTGCACGTGCATATTCGTGGTGAGTGGATAGCGGCCGGGCTTGGCGACTTCACCGGTGATGTAGACGGTAGCGGGATCGACTTTGGCAGCAGACTTGTGGATGAGCAAACGGTCGCGTGGGAGCAACAAAACGTTGTCCACAGGATTACCGTCGATGGCTTCTTTTAAGTCGATACTCAAAATCTTCATCGTCCCATCGCTCTGCGTCCGGAAAACCTGCGCGTTTGCCAATCCCGCATCAGGCGCCAATCCACCAGCAAGGTAGATGGCATCCCGCAAATGAACTTGGCCGGATGTGTTGTATTTCCCCGGCTGACGAACTTCCCCACCGACCCAAATCGCGGGTGCGGATTGAAAGTCGTAGCGCCCGAAGACTCGAACCGTGTCCAAGGGCTGCAGGACCGGAGCGTTTTCGGGATGCTCCAAGGCATCCGCCAGGTTGAAGCTCTCCACACTTGGATGATTGTCGGGCTGATTGATTCGAATAATCTCTGCGTAATTCCCCGCAGGCTCCGGAAGAATATCTTTGTAGGACCCGACGATGTCGGTAACTTTCATGCCTTTGACGTAGGTGTATTTCCCGGGCCGAATAACGTGGCCTTGCAGGTAGATGGCGTCCATATTGCCGGGCGCGATCGGAAACACATGAATTTGATCCGCGTCTTCGATGGGGAAGGTGCGAAGCTTGGCCATGATGGAATCGACGCTATCTGTGGGAGCAACGTCGAAGCTGACCATGGTGCGTTTCTCGTGGGGATCGAGTTTCTGCACTTCGATGTGGCTCAGCGTGCCAGCCGGAAGAATTCCGCCGGCGAGGTCGAGCGCTTCCGCCAGATTCTTTTCGCCATTCAGCTCATAGATCGACGGGCGACGAACCATGCCGTCGATGGTGACTTGCGGGCCAACGGAGGGCACCAAGAGTGAGTCGCCATTTTCGAGATTTTGAAGAGAGTTCTGCACGCCATTGAGAAGCAGGTCGTAGGCATCGACTTCCTGGACAAGTTTCTTGCCACGGTAATGCTTGAGCTTTCGCAGAGAGCCACGCTCGGTGACGCCGCCCGCGGCAAAAATTGCGTTCAAGGGAGTGGACAGCGAACTGATGTCGTAGGCGCCAGGCTCCAGCACATCGCCGACGACGTAGACACGCACGGTTCGCAGTTTGGCGAGAGAAACGTCCGCAGAAACATCGCGAAATTCCGTACGCAATGATTTCTGAACGGCCAATTGGACGTCAGCGAGGGTCTTGCCGCTGACGAGCAGTGGCCCTGCTTCCGGCAGAGTGATGCGGCCTTCACGATCGACAACGCGAATCAACCGCTGCGAAACCCCGCCCCAGATGTCGACCGAGAGAGAATCGCCGGGACCCACTACGTAATCCGGCCCGACGGGTAAATCCATGGGGACAGCCTCGGCGAGGCTCGAATCGTCATTGCGAAATACGTCGAGTCCGAAGCGCTGTAGTTTGCGTTGCGGCGCCTGCTGCATGTACATCTCGTACAAAGAAGGCACGTCTGAGAATGGGTTCGCCTTGTGAACCATCGTGAGAGGGGCAAACTCGGCCGTAGTCTCCACCTCGCGGTCGTATTCGTAGAACGGGCGATTCCGGCGCGGATACATCGGCTGATTCGAAAGGCCGGTGGATGTGGAAGGGTTGACACCGCCGAATCCGAAATTCGATGCGTAATCCTGCAGATTTCCGCCGCGAAGAGTTGATGAATTGCGAGACGGCAGGTCGTTTTCATTCAATCCGCCGTCCGTACCAGGCGTAGTGGAGAACGTATCCTGACCGGAGCCCGGACGATTCTGAAGATTGGGAGACAGTCCTCCGGAATCTGTCATGTTGTTCGTGGTTTGGATCAACTGTGAGCCTCGTGGCTGCTGCAACATATCGGGCTGATCCTGAGGAGAGGGTGTCTGGGGCGATGTTGAGGGGGGCACGCCCGAGCGATTTCGCAGTTGGCGATTCTGTGCGCAGCGCTGCAGCACAGCGGGGTCTTGCGAAGTGGAGCAGTCGTTTGCGTTCTGCAATTGGGATTGGTTGCCGGAATAACGGGGCGTGGTCTGGGCATCTTCTTCCGACTCGATCTGAACCAGGCGTCGGGCGCGTTCCTTGAGAATCAATTCCTGCTCTTTGCCCATCGCGGAGTCGGGGTTCACGGCCGGCATCAGATAGCCATAGCGTTGCAGGAGTCGAGTCGCCACTCCGCGGAACTGGATGTCGTGATTGAGGCGGTCTTGAATGGCCTGTTCCGTCAGGTCAGCGTCCTGGACCACTTGTCCGTTATCGGAAGCCTCTTTGGCGATTAAGCGCTTCAGCTCAACGACCAAGCCGGGGTCTCGGGCGAGCACGGTCATGATCTGCGAGGTGGACGCGGCCACTCGGGCCAGATTTTCCTTCTCGAGCTCGGAGGAGTCCGACGGCCGACGAGGCGACGAGTAGTTTGGATTGGAGCGCTCATAAGAAGTTGACGCGCCTTGGGGCCGACTCTGCGGATCCTGAGGATCCTGCGCGCCAGCGACGGCGCCGAGGAGAGTCATGACGACCAATGCCAACCAAACTCGATTCAAATTCATTTCCTGACTCCTCAAAAGAACATCGATGGTTAGTTTTGAGCCGGAGTTCGTCCGGCACGTAAAACACCAAGGATACCTTCTTCCGAGGCCTCCACGTCGTTGGAATGTATATCCAAAGAAACCCAGTAATGGACGGTGTAGTTGCGGTCTGGCGCAACAGCAATAATGCGCAGATCGGGATTCTGGGCGAGCACTACATCGCAGACGCTGGGCCGTTTACCGGTACTGTCTTGCGCGATGACCAAGACATCCGGACGGGTCTGCGAAACCGTCAGGGCAATGTCGGCTTCGTTCGCCACTTCCCCAACGACTTCGATGTCCGGTTGGTCCAGAAACGTTGTCAGGATCAGCTCGCGCATAAGGCGAGGGCGATTGGCAACCAACACGCGAATTGGCTTGTGCATGGACCACTCCCTCGACCTAAGTATGTGGAAAACAACGGAATTCTGAGATAATCAAAGACTTACTGAAAGAGTCCTAACACCATTAGTACGACCCATACCAGTCGAAGCCTACCGGGATACCAATTTCGTACCGGTGCCCCTTCCGGGGACTAGACATGTTATTGAAGTAGTTAACGGAATGTTACAATGGAAGAACATTTCCCTGCCCCTTGTCTGCCCAGAGGTCTAAGTACTTTTCCCTAAAGGACTTTCTGCGGAAAAATGCATGCTGTCCATTCAAAAAATACTAAACATTTAATACTTACTTGACTTGACACGTTCCGAACGTCTCATCTACCATTGCCTTCGGGACGGCCCTCCACCCCCGTTTCGAAGGAGTTTATTCGCGCAAGGAGGGGTCATTAGTACGCCAAAGGTATCCTTCACCGAAATCATCTTCGAATCGCCGATTCGCGTGTACCTGTCCATAAGCAATCGCCTATTTCGGGAGGCGTTGTTGCGCCTGTTCCGCAAGAAAAGCGACTTGCAAGTTGTCGGGGAATCCAGCTTGGAGGACACTCCGAGCCGCAGAGATTTGCCCAGTCCTTGCGATGTGCTGGTCATGGACACATTTGCGCCGGAGGAGATTGATCTACTCGACCCGGAAGATTGCTTCGATTCCCTGCCGATGAAGGTTCTGCTGATCGGCATGGAGGATGATCCAGAGGAATTTCTGGCGGCCGTACGAAGCGGAGTAACCGGATATTTGTTGAAGGACGCCTCGGCATGCGACGTGGTGTCGGCGGTACGATCTGCCGCAAGGAACGAGGCGGTGTGCCCGGCGAAGCTCTGCATGGGTCTGTTCCGGGTGACAGCGGAAGCCGCAAGGCGAGCGGAAACGATTGGACGCTCGGAAACGCGGCCGGACCTGACGATTCGTCAGCAGCAACTGGTTTCGTTAGTGGCGAAGGGCTTGACGAATAAAGAAATTGCGTCGCAACTGAATCTTTCCGAATTCACGGTTCGCAATCACATCCACCGCATATTCAAGCAAGTCGATGCGGGCAGCCGAAGCGAAGCTGTGGAAGTGGTACGCGCACACGGGTACTCGCTGGAACGGTAAACCCACGCGGCATTTCGAAAACGCTCCCGACGAAAGTCAGTTGGCCGGGGTTTTCACTTCCGAGCCAGGCATAACGTTTTTCAGCGGCTCTTGGAGCTGTTGTTCAAGTTCCGGATGCGGGAACGCTTTGCGTGGGAGCATCTGATCGCGCATCGCGGCGTTGTAGACGAAGATGGCTTCCACCATGGCGGCCTGAGCAAGATCCTGAGGCTGGAGCCGTTCCACTGTATCCATATTGGAATGATGGGTGCGCGTTTCATAGTCCATCGGATCCTGAATAAACTGGAATCCAGGGATACCGACTGCGTCGAAGCTGAGATGGTCGGTGCCGCCGGTGTTCCGCAGAGTCATCGTAGCAACGCCAACGTCCTGTAATGGCTCGATCCACTGTTTGAAGATGGGGCCGACCGCGCCATTCTCCTGCAGGTAGATGCCGCGAATGCGACCGGTGCCATTGTCCACGTTGAAGTAGGCGGAGACTTTGGCTTGGTCGGGCTTGACCTGAACCGGGCCATTAATTTTGCGCATGAAGGAATACAACTTTAGCTGATCAGGATCCGTGGATCGGGGCACAACTCCAAAGTGTTGGGCAACGTAGGCGACGGAACCCAAGAGACCTTCCTCTTCGCCGGTCCACATCGCGACGCGAATGGTGCGGCGGGGCTTGACCTGGAGCGTATTCAGGATGCGCATCACTTCCATGGCGATGACGGTGCCAGCGCCGTTATCGGTTGCGCCTGTGCCCGCGGCCCAGGAATCCAAGTGGCCTCCGACCATGACGATTTCGTCCTTAAGAAGCGGGTCGGTGCCGGGAATTTCAGCGATGGTGTTGAAGGCGTGTTCGTGGTCGCCGGTGGTGCGGGTTTCGATGTCAACTTGGACGGAAACCGGAACATTGGCTTTGAGCAGGCGGTACACGCGGCCGTAATTCTCGATTGCGGTTACGGCGACGGGCACGGCGTTGACGCTGTCGGCGACATAGGCGCGGCGCGAGAAATCCAGGCTGCTGTCATCAAAGATGGTGCCGCCAGAACCGCCGCTGTCGGAACCGTCGCGACTGGGGACGATTACGGCCGCGACTCCTTCGTCGGCCAGGAATTGGCCGAGCTTTTCGCGAAATGCGACGCGCTGGACCATCTGCTGGAGCGCCTGAGGATCGCGGGCGCGGGCGGTTAAGCGGAAAATCCTGAAGTTTCTTCAGATCGGCCTCGTCGTAGCGGGTGAAGAGCGGCTTATCGACCGGTTTCACTTCGCGCATGTCGCCAAGGAAGACAACCTTGCCGGACAGTTTTCCTTTGTATTTCGCGAGATCATTTTCGTCCTTCGGTGCGAGCCAAATCGCGGCGCCAGTCACCGCGCCTTTGGTTGAAGGAGACCAGGGCGCCGCCTGCGCAATGAACACGGCGTTGTCCGGAGCGGTCATGCGCACCCAGGTGTTCAATTGCTCCCAGCCAATGCCGAATTCGCCCCAGTCTTCGAGGTGAGCGTTTGAGCAGCCCATGGCCGTGAATTGGGCCATGGTCCAGTCGTTGGCCTTTTTTACATTGGGAGAGCCAGTGAGGCGCGGGCCGATGCCGTCCATGAGCGCGGAAGCGTATTCCATAACGTGGGAGTGAGCCAGGGCTTCGGTGCGAATCCGGCCGTACATGGTGTAGTCAATCGTTTCGGTTTGAGGTTGGGGCAATTCGTAGGACGGTTTGGGAGCTTCCTTGGGAGCGGCCGGTTTTTTGTCGGTATCGGCGGCAAAGAGGGACAGAGAAATAGCAATGGGAAAGAGCAGAAACGAGGGAAACAGCTTCCTGATGCGCATGGGCGTCCTTATGGGTGATTTTCGGTCAGCAGGAAACGATAGCAAAGGAGACGCGGATTACAAAATGCCTGCGGCCTTGGGCTACGGTTCAATATGAGCTAGGGGGCGGTTTGGAGGCCAAATTTGGGATTCGAGCAGGTCAAATTCGTTTTCCCGTGAAGAGAATCGCCGAAGGGCGCAAATTTGTGGGGCTACGGGCAGCATTCGGAGTATAGTGCTGTGCGTGACGGGGGCGCTGCCCGTTCTTCCGCGGCCGCTCGCCACCACAGTACATCCGGAAGTTTACAGCCAGCGACTGCAATTTCAGAGTCCGTGCTAGGAAAAGGGCCTCTCGGTCTGCGCCTCGGACTTTTTTCATGCCGGTTTGCAGACGGGACCGCGTCGGACAACTTGAGCCTGTGAATGGAAGCACCGCTCATGGGTGTGCACCGCTCCAAACACTCAGTGGCGTTGACTGGCGCACGACCTTACGGGAGTTTCGAAGAGACGAAAAAAGGAGGAAATACATGAGATGGTCAGGAAAGATATGCCTGGCTTTGGCGATGATAGCCGCTGTCGTTGTGGCGGTTGCACCCATCGCTGACGCGCAGGAAAAGAAACCGAACATTGTTGTGATTATGGGCGACGACATCGGTATGTGGAACATCGGCGCATACCACCGGGGATTGATGGCCGGGAAAACACCGAACCTAGACAAGCTTGCCAAGGAAGGCATGTTGTTCACCGACTACTACGCCGAGGCCAGTTGCACGGCGGGCCGTGCGAACTTCATCACCGGTGAACTGCCGATTCGCACGGGCATGACGACGGTGGGCCAGGCGGGCGCATCGGTCGGATTGCCGGCGGAAGCCGTAACCATCGCAACCGTGCTCAAGTCGATGGGCTACGCGACAGGTCAGTTCGGCAAGAACCATTTGGGAGACAAGAATGAGTTCCTGCCCTGCGTTCATGGCTTCGACGAATACTTTGGCTATCTCTATCACCTGGACGCGATGGAAGATCCGGCGCATCCCAACTATCCGCAGAACCTGCTGAATGTCGTAGGACCGCGCAACATGGTTCATTGCTGGGCGACCGATAAAGACGATCCAACCGACATGCCTCGTTGGGGAAAGATCGGAAAACAGAGGATCGAAGATGCGGGCACTCTTTATCCAAAACGGATGGAGACCGTGGACGATGAAATCCGCGACCTGTCGATCAAGTTCATGGACAAGGCGAAGGCGGACAACAAGCCGTTCTTTGTGTGGATCAATCCGACGCGCATGCACATCGTGACGCACCTGTCACCGAAGTATGAGGCGCTGCGCAACGCGGAGAACGGGTGGTCGGAGGAAGAAGCGGGCATGGCTCAGCTCGACGACGACGTCGGCATCGTGATGCAGAAGCTGCATGACATGGGCGAAGATCAAAACACGATTGTAGTGTTCACCACCGACAACGGAACCGAATTGTTTACCTGGCCCGATGGCGGGCAGACACCGTTCGCGCAATCCAAGGGAACCGTGCTGGAAGGCGGCTTCCGGGTGCCTTGCTTGTTGCGTTGGCCGGGCCACGTTCCGGCGGATTCCGTGCAGAACGGAATTTTCTCAGGGATGGACTGGCTGCCGACGTTCGTGGCGGCAGCGGGAAATCCGAACATCACCGAAGAACTGCTGAAGGGCAAAACGATTGGCGATCGCACGTACAAGAACCATCTGGACGGCTATAACCAGATGGCCGCGATCACCGGCAAAGGGCCGTCGGCGCGTCACGAAATCTTCTACCTCGGGGAAAGCACGGTCGGTGCAGTGCGCATCGACGACTACAAATTCCGGTTCATCGATCAGCCAGCAGGCTGGCTGGGCGAGAAGACGCATCCTGACGTTCCGTACATTACCAACCTGCGGCTCGATCCCTTTGAGCGCACCGGCTGGCCGAACAATGGCACGAAGGATGGAGCGCAACAGTACTTCGATTGGTTCAAGTATCAATTCTGGCGCTTTGTGTTCGTCCAGCAGGTAATGGGCAAGGAAATCCAAACCTTCCTCGATTTCCCACCGATGCAACGCGGCGCTAGCTTTAACCTCGACGCGATCAAGGCGGAAATGGGGAAGCGGATGGCCGAGGCGGAAGCCGCGTCCAAGGGCCCCAGCAACTGAGGTAAGCACAAGAGTGTCGGGGCGGTTCGCAAGAGCCGCCCTGGGCCCCCAAGCCCGTCTCAACGTTCGCGGTCTGACGTGAATTCGAAGACACTGAACCTACAGGAATTAGTGGGATCCATATAGTGCGCTTACGAGTATTGCGCGGTATTCCGTCGTTCCAGGCTGATCGCCTCCAAGAGGCTCTCGGGCGACAAGGGAGTGCCCTCGGGGATCGTCACCTTATCTTTTACGCGCTGGAACACTTCATAGGCCATCTTGCTGCGCAAATGGTAGTCGAGGGTTGAACGACGCGAGAGGTAGGACTCGATGAGGGCAATCTCCTGCGGGCTCAGATTGATCGCACCGAGTGGACCTGAGCCAGCGGGCAAGCGGCTTTCCGGATTCGGGGCTGTCTGCCAGATGGGCTTCAGTTCAGCCAAAGAGGTTTCGCGCACGACCAGGGAGCCGACCACGAGATCGCCGAGCCGCTTGTTTCCTTTAGAGAAGAACGCACAGAGAACGCCTACACCATACATGAATGGCAACCAGTCCACGATTCTGAGGAGGTTGCGTCCGATGGATTCGGAGGGAGTCAGCGGACGGCCGTCATCTTTGATTACGCGGATGCCGACTTTTCGTTTTCCGGGCGTCTGCCCGTTCCAGAAGATTTCAAAGTAGGCGAAATAACCGAAGTACAGCAGGAAATAAAAAAGGACAACGATGGCCGCGACCCAGACGCCGAGGCCAGGATGGGCCTGGTTAGCCGCCGCAGCCACGATCGACAAGCAAATGCCGGCTATCAATCCGACGCCCGATTGAATGAGGGTGTCCATCAACAGGGCCAGGAAGCGGCTGCCGATTCCGGCAATTGCAAAATCGAGCGCGGTTTGTTCCGGAGTTTCGATGGTAAGCTGGTCGGCGCCGGAGGTAAAGGACGCGGGTCTGTTGGGCGTAGACAAGGTATGGTCTCCAACCGTTGGCTTGAAAAACGAAAACCGCACTGGGCGCGCCTGGAAATCCTGGTGGAACGCTCGGGCAAAGGACTGTCGTCGCTGACCCATTCGGAACTGCGGGAGCTAGGGGTATTGTACCGCCAGACGGCCTCGGATCTGGCCGCAGTTCGCGAGGATGCCACAAGCCGTCAACTGACCGTTTATCTGAACCAACTCCTGGGGCGCTGCCATAATCTGCTGTACCTGGGGCATCGGCCCCAGATGAGCGCGCTGGTGCGCTTCTACAGCGAGACGTACCCGCGCCTATTCCGCGAGGCACTGCCGCAAATTGCTCTGGCGACCACGATCTTTCTGTTTGGCGGGCTAGTGGCCTGGGCGGTCACCTGGCATGACCCCGGGTTTGCGTATCGAATGCTGGGACCAGGCATGATGGAAACGATCGAGCAGCGCAAGATGTGGACCGACTCAGTGGTAGCGGTGAAGCCGTTGGCTTCGTCGGGAATCATGACCAACAATTTGTCGGTGTCGTTTGCCGCGTTCGCCATGGGAATCACGGGAGGAATTGGCACGGTGTGGATGATGCTGATGAACGGGCTGCTGCTGGGAGTGATCGGCGCCAGCACGTTGCGCGCAGGAATGGCGCTGCAGTTGTGGAGTTTCGTCGCGCCACACGGTGTTTTGGAACTGCCTGCCATTTTCATCGCCGGTGGCGCGGGCCTGGAAATCGCGCGGGGGCTGTTATTCCCTGGCATGCTGCCGCGCAAGGTATCGCTGGCGAGAGCGGGAGGCCGGGCGTCAAAACTGGTGCTGGGGGTGATTCCGCTGCTGATTATCGCGGGGTTGCTGGAGGGTTTCTTTTCGCCAACCAGCGCGCCGGTGGCATCGAAATTTGCTGTGGCGGGAGTGCTGTTTACCGGACTGTTGTTGTATCTGAACAGCAGCAGGAAGGGTAAGACGGCTGCGAGTCCCGGCATGATTAGAGCAACATCCGCTCCTTGATCTCCAGATATCGATTTACCAGCGAACTTGCCAACAAGCCTGGCAGCAGCTCAAACGCAAACACTCCACGCTGCCGCAATCCGCGCATCAAGAGATCACGGCGGTTCACAATCTCAAGAGCGGCGGCGTGGCGGTACATGTCGGTGATGGTCACGGGTGGCGTTCGTGCGAGGGCGGTCAGATCGGGCTGGCTCATGGCCGCGAAGATTACCAAGTGGCGTTGCGTCATGCGCGCGGCGTACTCGATCACCTCGGGAGTAGTGGGAGTCTCCGCAAAATCCGTGACCCAAACGACCAGGCTGCGCCGGCTTTGCTCCGTAAGCAGCACTTTGGTGGCGCGTGAGTGATCGGCTTCGCCAGGCTCCCCGCGAACCTGGGATAGGGCGTCAACAATGGTGCGGAGGTGCGGTGCGCCGCGGCCGACGGGAACGTTCTGTTGGATGTTGCGACCGTAAGCCAGCAGGCCCACACGATCGCCACACTGGGTGGCGACCTGAGCGAGGGACAAGGCGGCGTTCACGGCGTAATCGAGCTTTGCAAGCCGAACGACATCTTCATCCCGCTGCACTTTGGCGCGCAAGAGGCGGCCGGCGTCCAAGACGATCCAGACCGCCTGGCTGCGCTCGACTTCAAAGGTTCTAGTGGTCAACTGGTTGCGGCGCGCGGTGGCGGTCCAGCAAATATCGCGAAATTCGTCGCCCTGGCGATATTCGCGGAGGCTCTCGAATTCCCTGCCCTGCCCGCGCTGCTTGCGCCGCCGCTTTTCCATTTCGACCTGGCGACTGCGAATGAGGTACAGGGCCTGTTGGCGGGCCTGCTCCAAATCGGGCAAGACGCGGACAGTCTGAGCAAGGTCAATCGCGCACCAGCGTTCCGCAAATCCCCATTGGCTGCGATATCTCACGAACAATCTGGCTAGCTGCGCGTCGCCGCGATCGCGCGGCAGAATGGTATAGCTTGTCTCTGCGTCTCGCTGTGGCGCAACGACGAGAGAAAGCGTCGGGGGTTCGTCGCGCAAAGCGGAAGGAGTTTCATCGGTGGCCTGACAGCGAATTGCAACGCGGCCTGAATTGCGAACTCGGATTTTCACATCGCGGCGCGTGGCCAGAGCAGGTGGGTGTTCCCACAAACGTGTACCTTCCAACTGTGACACTTTCGGGAGCCGCGCCAGGTCCACAGCCCAAATGACCAGCGCGAATGCATCCCACAGAAACATTGCGGCGATAAAGCGCGGGGATCGCCACGCGGGAACAAGAAACAGCAATCCCAAGAGCACAATGACGAAAAAACGCGGTGCAAAGGCGAAAGGAATTCGCGACCATGGTGTGCCGCGTGCGGTAATCTCTGCGGGAATGAGTGGTGTGGAAACCTGCATATTCAGAGTTCCGATTTACTTCGGCACTTCCACCGAATCCATCACCTGCTTGACGATCTGATCGGCGGTGAAGCCTTCCAGGTCGGCTTCCGGCTTCAGCAAAATGCGATGGCGCAGGACGGGCAGTGCAGCGGCTTTCACATCATCGGGAAGCAGGTAGTCGCGGCCGTCCATGCCGGCGAGCGCGCGGGAGACAGTCAAAATGCCGATGGCGGCGCGGGGGCTTCCGCCCAAAGAAATCGCCGGCCAGTCGCGCGTCCGGCGCACCAGCGAAATGATGTAGTTGCGCAGGGCCGGTTCGACGCGCACCGAATCCAGTTCCTGGCGCGCGGCTTCCAGCATGCCTGCCGGGAAGGGCTGCAGGCCGGCGAGGTCGAGGCGTTGCGGACGGAAACCGCGTTCATGCTGGGTGACGATTTCCACTTCGTCGGCGGCAGATGGATAACTGATTCGAATCTTCAGAAGGAAGCGGTCGAGCTGAGCTTCGGGCAAGGGGTAAGTGCCTTCGAACTCGATGGGATTCTGTGTCGCCAACACGGTGAAGTTTGGGGAGAGGGCATAGCGCGTGCCATCGATGGTGACTTGCCGTTCTTCCATGGCTTCGAGAAGGGCGGCCTGCGTGCGCGGAGAGGTGCGATTGATCTCGTCGACCAGAAGCAGGTCAGTGAAAACGGGCCCGCGGTGAAGGGTGAAATTGCTTTCCTTCAGATTGAAGACGTTGGTGCCGGTGACATCGGCAGGCATGAGGTCCGCGGTGCACTGAACGCGCTGGAATTGCAAACCGCAAATCATGGCGAGGCTCTTCACGAGCAGCGTTTTCGCGAGCCCGGGCACGCCTTCGAGCACAGCATGTCCCCCACACAACAGGACGACCAACAGTTGATCTACGACTTCTTTTTGCCCGACGATGACTTTGCCGAGTTCGCTGCGAACGGTGGTAGCCAATGCATTGAGTTGTTGCACGGTGGACTATTTCCCCTTTTGATTGGAAGCGCGGACTTCAAAACGTTTGGCGAAGCCATCCAGTTCCCGGACGATGCGGAGCGCTTCCGACTCCGGATAGCGCTCTTCCTTCTGAGCGGTAGCGGCACGGCCCAGAAGCCGGCCTAGGCCAGAATCTTTCCAACCCAGACGCTGCTCAGCGGCATCGGCGAGTTCCGAGTCCGGCACACTGGTGGGCAACGCAAGTTGACGGGCCAAGAGATTGCGCAGTCTCTGGTAGGAGATGGAAACGGCCAGGGAACACGCCTTGGCGCGTTCGTAAAGGCCGCCGAGAGTATTGACGAATTCCAAAGGCCACAGGCGGGAGTCGTCGACCGGCACGAAGGTAGGACCACTGCGACGGGAAAAGGTAAACAATGCGGCGAGAACAAGAAGAGCGAGTTGCAGAACGCTCCAGGCCACGGGAGTCTTGGCCACATAGCTCCACAAGGAACTGCGCTGCCCGTGGAAATATTCGTCCCAAAGAATATGGTAGGTCTTGGGATCGTCCCAGTCCTGGCAGGAATTGAGGAAGAAATACAAGTTATCGTCGCGAGTGATGCCGGAATTGGTGAGTGGCGTAGAACCGGCCCACCACAGGATGCGCCCGGAGCCGAAGCTCCAAACAAGTACGCCGGCGGCTTCGCCTGAACCGAAAAGCGGAAGCTGAGTGGTCTGCAGTTTCGTCCAGGTAGCTTGTGGCTGCAGAGTCACGCGCGCCGCGCCATGCATCAGGCCGCTGGGTACAGTTGGGCTGTACGTTACGAATTTCGGATCAGGCGGCAGCGGAGAAAGGTCGGCATCGGCGAAATAGTCCTTCAGCTTCCCTCCGGTGAACAGCACGTGCCCCCCGGCTGCCACAAAGTCGGAGAGCGCGCGGCGCTCTTTGTCTGTTGGCGCCTGAAAGGGTTCCGCAAGGATCAGCAGATTCACCTCTTTTTCTTTCAGGAGTTCAGTGGGCGGGCTTTCCCAGCGACGGACGGGATAGTGCTGTGCGAGGAGCAACCGGTATGCAGCGGCGGCGCCGCCGGACTGCGTAGAGTAGGTGGAAGGAAACGGAGACTGAAATTGCTCGCCCGTCGGCGACGATACGCCGAGGAAGGCGGCCATCAGAAGCATTAAGACTCCGCCGGCAAGCACGATCGTTTTGTCGGAGGAACTTAGTCCAGAGGGCATCCGAGGTCCTTCAATTGAGCGAGCGCATCCTGAAAGTCGCGGGCCTGCGCGCCGCGATTGGCGTACCACACGCGTTCGAGTCGGGCAGTCAGACCCGTGAGTGGCTCGAGATAATGCGTTGGGCGCGCGGAAAGTTCATTTTGAGACATGCGAGCGACCGCACGGAGATATTCGCGGGGAGTATGGGCGCAGTCCTTTGGGAGTACGGCGATGTCTTCCAGACGCGCGATGCCCGCCCAATAGGAAGCATGCACCGCCTCGCGATACTGTTGACGCTCCGCTGCTTCGCGAGCAAGGCGGATCCACTCCTGCCATGTACGGCTGGCAGTGCCGATTTCCTGACCAGGCAGCGCCTCCATGCGGTCACGGCTGATCAGAAATTGGAACAGCAGTCGAGCGATCAGGCTGACCACGAGCAACAATATGCCCCAGAAAACAATGTTGCCTACGAGCGGGTGGCGGTCGAGTCCGGCGAACAGGCCGCCGAACAAACGCTGCAGCCAAGCGGATACGCGTTCTCGAAATAGGTCCCAAGCACTTTTCGGGTGCACCGCGGAGAATTCGGAGGATGCCAGAATGCTCTGTAACTGAGAACGGGGATCGGTGGCGCCCGTGGGGGCGGGCTTGAGGTAGCTTTGCAGCAGGCTGGTCACAGTCTCGGCCCAGGCACTGGCATCGTCAAACTTTGCCCGCTGCAGAGCTTGATCGAGTGGCGCGGCAGAAATGAGGAAGGAGCCGTCCGCGGTTTCGATTTGCCACATTTTCGGTAGCCGGGCACGCAACTCGGAAACTTCGTTCGGTTTTGGTTCCGGGTCTTCATCAGCCCAGTCGTCGAGTTTTTTCGAAATTGGCGACAATTCCTCAAGGAATGCGGAAGCGCTGAGCGTGCGAGTGCCACCCGTGGTTAGAGCGGGCGGGGTTGGTGGCGCATCGGCAGTGACGATGATGGTTGTCTGCGCGGCGAACGCGGGCAGCTGAGCGCAGCAGGCCCAAAGTAAGGCCGCAATCGCGAGGAGCCTGACGATGGCGCGGCGAGTCATTATCCAAACATTTTCGGAACGCTGGAGCCTGCGGGCACGGGGGAAATCTCGCCCGGATTCAGCAGCATCTGGAGATCGAAGGCTTCCTTGGTCACGCGCAGGTCATAGTAGAAGACGGCTGTGGCGATCAGCAGGAATGGTCCAACCAGCACGGTTGCGGCAAAGCTGCCCACTTGCATGAGCACCAAGGAAAGCATGCGCATGGAAGGATCTTTGGCGGCAAAGGCCAGCATCATGGTGGAAGGCAGCACGAAGACCAGGGAAATGCCATAAAACATGGCGAAGTAGAGTACATAGATCAGGAATGAGCGGCCCGCGTTGCCCCGGGTCAGCTCCCAACTACGCTCGAGCGAGGAGCGTGCGCCAGCTTCCTCGAGCAAAGCGACGGGCACACAGATGAGCAAGCGGCAAGCGACATAGATTCCCGGGATAATAAAGAAGACGGTTGCCGCGAGAACGGCGAGTCCGTTGAGCAGGGTCACTCCGAACAGATCCGCGAGATGCCCCCACATTTTTTTCAGGGAACCGCCAATGGTGGCGGGACGCCCGAGATATAAATCGGACACCGCATAAATGGTAGCGCCCTGGGTCATGAGATAAACCAGGACGAAGACCACCAGGAACACCAGTCCGCCGATGAGACCGAAGGCTAGCATTCCACTGCGAGCGGTGCGCATCTGGAATTCGTGCTGCTGGGAAACCGCGGCCGGAAATTTCGTGGTCATCACCTGGAGAATATTGACGCCAAGGGTCAGGAGTTGCGGGATAGCAGTAATGCCGAGGAACAGCAGAAAATTCTTACGGTACAGGGTAAAGGTACGATCCAGAATCTCGCCGAGCGTGAGTGGGCGCCATTCCCATTCGGCCATACAAGCCCTCCTGTTGCAGCAGGCGTTAAGTGCAGACACTCTATCACTTGTCGGAAAAAACGGCGACACTTCCCGGCACAATGAATTCCAAAACAGTATCTGGCGGGGTGCTCCACGCGAGAAGAGTTCTCAAATCACATGAAGTTTTAAAATTTGTGGCGGGGGCGTGTGAAAGTCGAATTCACCATTCGACCCGCGAAGGGCCGAATCGCCGGCTTTGAAGGCCGGGAAGGTCACCGGACCCCATTCGCCCCCGGACAAGTATACGAGTCAGACGCGAACAGGTTCAAACGAAGCGGAGCGGGCGCGTTTGTGGTGGGCGGCGAGTTCGTAGACGGCGGGGCTGTTGCAAACTTCGTAGTAGGAATGCTCGACGTTGCCGCCGACGGTGCCGTCGGGAAGCAGTTGGCGCGCGGTGGCGCGGCGGAGCACTAGAAATTCGACGGACTCGCCCATGGGCACTTCTCCCGCGTAAAGCTCGCCCTCTTCCCTACCCCACGGGGTGTCGACGGGAGTGTCGATGCGTTCCAAGGAAATTTCCTCGCGCAATTTTTCGAAGGCTTCTTCGTTCAGCTCGATGCCATTCATGTTGTAGCGAACCAGGAATTCGTCGAGTTCTTCGGCGGAAGCGCCTTTGAGCGCGGTGAGGAACTGGTAAACGGAGAAGGACGATTCCTGGCCGGCGAGCATGCGCTTGGCGAGCTTGGCGCAACCGGAAAGACGATCGGAGAGATTCAGCGCCTTGGAGATCATGATCTTGGATTCGCCATCGGTCCAATAGGTAGGCGCGGAACCTTGATACGCGACACCGATGCCAATTTCCAGTGGTGGCAACTGGCTGGAAGCGGCGTGATCGTTGTAGGAGTTGCAGACATTCAAGATCTGGCGGGAAAGGACGCAGGCCTTGGCCACGGAATGCGCGTAGGACTGATTCCCTTCCGTTTCGAAGATGGCCAGAACGATGGCGTCGCCTTCTATGAACACCTTGCGAGCGGAGTAGCGTTCGAGGAGTTTCTTGACGGGCTCGTGGAGATTAAGGCTGAAGTGGGAGGCAGGACTGAGCCCGCGAGCGAGCAGGTCCTGGGTCATCTTGGTGGAGCCGCGGACGTCGGCCTTAATAATGACGTGGGAGACGACTTGGTCGTGTTCGGGGCGCGCTTCTTCCTTCAGCAGGCACTCATACAGCCGGTTATTCATGCGCGAGAGTTCACGAATTTTCTCGGCGGTGATCAGGTTGATGCGCTCCATGCAGTTGGAAAGGTGCTCAGCATCGCGCACGTCGCGGCGCAAGCGAAGGAAGTCCTGAGCGAAGCGTAGGGTGGTGGCTTGCAATTCTTCGCGAGAATAGCGACGCATGCGCCGGGAAAGCTCCTCAAGCGGCTTCATGGTGAGGCGCTTGGAGGAGACCTGCTTGAGGATTTCCTCGACGCGCTTGGCTTCGTCTTTGTGGATGAGCGCTTTGCGCAATTGCTGGAGATGAACGGGCGGGCAGTAGTCGGAAACGATGGGGCGAATTTCGTAGCTGGCCAGGATGTGGGACATCACCTCGCGCTCTTCCAGGCGCTGGGTGAGTTGTGCAAGCAGTCGCGAGCGACGAGCGCGGTCGGCCTCACTGGCGGCGCTGGAGGCATCGAGCAGGAGACGCGCGTTTTCGGGCTCGTTTAAATAGTCGCCCAGCAGACCCTGGTAATCAGCGCTGACGAAGTTAGCTTGTTGCCGCGCCGTTTCGAGCTGAGGAGCGTACTCGGTCAATTTTTGCTGGAGAACTTTCAGGCGAGCATCAACCTGAGACATGGTGGCGCGGGCTTCGACGGCATCATCGGAGTTCAACAGCTTGTTGAACAGACCCCCGGCGGAATCAATGCGTTTTTGAAGAGCGTCGCGCTGCTCCTCGAGCGACGCGATTTCGCTTTTCACGTAATCGGCTTCGGCAAAGAGGGCCTTGAATGCTTGGGACTCCTCAGAGGACGGCTGGTTCTTGGAAATGCTGACGCCGGCTTCGCCCAGAAAATCCTGGAAAAGCGCGTCCATCGTTTCGAAGCGGTCGGTATCGCGGGCGTAATTTCCGAGGAGCACGTAGTGTTCGAGAAAATAGAGATCGTCGCGGCGACCATCGAGAAAAATGAGGCGGTTCTTCAGTAGTTCGTAGAAGGCAGAGAAATCCTCGCCAAAGAGGGCTTTGCGGGTTTTGGAGATTTGGCCGTCTTCGATATCGCAAAGGATCTGGGCAACCAACTGGCCGACCAGTCGAATGACGTCGCGGCGGCCGGATTGCATTTCGGTGAGCCGCGCCTTGATGACGTGGGCCTGTTGCGAGCGTTCGAAATACTCGCCGCGCTTTCGAATGTATTCCTTGCCGTCCAGAATGACGTTGGCGAATTGGGTCAGAAGCTCGGTGGTCAGGAACTTCAGGATGGCGACACGGAACAGAAGATCGATTTCAATGTTCTTCTGGTACTTGGCGCGGGTCAACGAACTCTGCAGCACTTCGGCAAGCAGTTTACGAAACGTGGTGGAGTCGGGCGGCTTGGCACTGCGGAAATCCATGCCAGAGAAGTACGTGGCGCTGACATTCTGGCGAAGAAGATCGAACAGGTAATCGCGAGTGGCCTGAACAAAGCCGGGACTGAGAAAAACGTCATAGTGAACGTTGTCTACGCCAATAGAAAGGGATCCGAGGGGAAGAATGACGCGGTAGCTCTTCAACTCGACGGGGTTCTGGGTGGTGACACCGGCATTGTCCGGTTCGTAGGTCATGAGGTCGCCTGGTCGTCTCTTACGAACGTAGCAATGGAGGGTGAGGACGGCAAGGAAGTCAAAGTACAGGGTTGTCAGAGAGTAAGCGGCACAAAGGGCAGTTGGTGTACGCCCTGGAGTTGGGCTTAAATGGGCATCAGGAAACGGTAATCTTGCGAAGATCGTGGCCGCAGTGTTCGAGATGGACTCGAAGCTGCGGCCATTCCGTTTTCAGGGGGAATTTTTCGGACCATTCCAGAATGACGATGCCTGGCTGGGCGAAGAGGTCTTCCATGCCAAGCGTTTCAAAGTCGGCGAAACTTTCAATGCGATAGAGATCGCCGTGAACGATGCGGAAGGCTGCGGCGTATTGATGGAGCAGGGTGAAGGTGGGGCTGGTGACTTCGTCCTCGGAGATGCCTGCGAGACCGGCGACGATACCCTTGGTGAGAGTTGTTTTGCCGCTGCCGAGCTCGCCGGACAGCAGCACGAGAGCAGGCACTTTGAGGCGCTTAGCGAATTCGCGGCCCCAGGCGATGGTTTCCTCCGCCGAACGGGTGATCACCTCTTCAGGCACGCGACTGCAACTCCTCAAGCAAACGGCGACGGGCATACGGAAGCGCGTGAGCCACCTCGGTGGCCAGGATGCCGGACGCTTCGCTCTGTTGAGTCACTAAGTCCGCAGCCAAGCCGTGAAGATAGACGCCGAGAACCACGGCTCGATGAAAATCGGTTGCGGCGAATTGTCCCAGCATCGCCGCAATCGTGCCTGTGAGGACGTCGCCAGAGCCGCCCTTGGCAAGCCCGGGGTTGCCGGTGGTGTTGATGAAGACAGAGCCATCGGGCGCAGCGACCACCGTGTGCGAGCCTTTCAGCACGACGTGAGCATTCCAGCGACGCGCAGAATCTGTGGCGAGTCTGACACGATCCTTCTGAACTTCGCTGGTGGAGATGCCGAGCAAGCGGCCCATTTCTCCGGGATGCGGGGTGACGACGAGTTGCGGAGATGCGCGTTTGGCCAGAGCATCGCCAGAATCCGCGAAAGCGTTCAGGCCATCAGCATCGAGCACAACTGGAATTTGCGATTGAGCGACAACGGTGCGAATGAACTCGTGAGTTTCGGGTTCGGTACCCAGACCCGGTCCGATGGCGAGAACGGTCTTGCCCTTCAACGCTTCCGCAAATTTCCCAAAGCGGACGGCGTCCATGGAGATTGCTCCCGAATCGGTGGAAGGCAGCGGCTCGCTCATAAGTTCGGGATGGCTGGCGGCTACGAGCGGAAGGGCGGGAGCAGCAGTTGCGACGGTGACCAAACCGGCGCCACCGCGCAGGGCGGCCAGAGAAGCCATCACCGCTGCGCCGCTCTTGCCGAGCGAGCCGGCGACTACGAGGACGTGCCCATACAAACCTTTGTGGCCGTCGGTAACGCGAATCAGCGGGAGCGACTCAAATTCTTCAGGCCCAGCCCAACGCAAAGTGCCCTTGCCGACTTCTTCGACCAGAGCCGGCGGGGTACCGATCTGCTTAACAAGCAACTGCCCGCAACTGGAGGAATGTGGGGAAATCAGTTGCCCGATTTTGGGCGCGGTAAAGGTAATGGTCAGATGTGCCTGAAGCACAGGTCCTTCGGCGGCTTCGCCGCCCGAAGGCAGGCCGGAGGGCGTGTCGACGGCGACAATCCAGGCAGGACGCGGCGCAGTAGCCTTGCGGGACAAGCGGTTGATATCCTCGATGGCTTGCCGCACCGGACCAGTGGCAGCGCCGCGAATACCGGTGCCTAACAGCGCGTCGAGAATTACTTCCGACGAGGTGATGGCGGGCCAGGCTTTTTCCCAATCGGCTTCGCTTGCGATGGTGAAGAGTTCGCCACCCAATCCGCGCCAGCGTTTGTAATTTGCCAAGGCGTCGCCGTGAAGTTCTTTTTCGGATTCCGCAAAGAGGTAGACCAGGACCTCGTCGGCTTCCTCCTTCAAGTGCCGGGCTGCGACGAAGCCATCGCCGCCGTTATTGCCTTTGCCGCAAAGAACGACAACTCGACACGGCGGCGAGGTGCTATTGCGGCCATATTGTTGGAGGAAGGCCTCTGCGACGGATCTACCGGCGGATTCCATCAGCGCGACGCCGGGTACCCCGAAGCGTTCGGTGGTGAGTCGATCAACTTCGCGCATTTCGGATGCGGTGAGTGCTTTCATGTGGGCGAGCGGACCTCTGGGAATAGTATAAACAGTCCGGGAAACGGGTGAGTCCGCGAGAAACTCTATAGCATCCAGCCGCCGCTAACGTTGAGGACCTGACCGGTAACGTACTCCGCGTCTTCCGAAGCGAAGAATGCGACGGCGGCAGCGACATCCTCGATCGTGGGCGGGCGTCCGATTGGAAAACGGGCATCACGCAGGCGACGCGCTTCTTCGAGAGACAGGTCCTTCTCGTCCATGCTGGAGGGATTCACAACGTTCACGGTAATGCCGCTCTTGGCTTCCTCGAGCGCCAGGGATCGTGACAGAGCAACAACGGCCGCCTTGGCCGCCGCATAGGCTGAAATTTTGGCTTGGCCAAAAGCGCGCTCCGCGCCAACCGCGCCGAGATTGATGATACGACCCCAACGGCCCTTACGCATCTGTGGGAGAGCGGCGCGGCTCATGTGTACGACAGTCATGATGTTGGATTCGAACACGGCTTTCCAGTCGCCGATTGACGATTCCGACAACGTGCCCCAACGGAAGTCTCCGACGTTGTTCACGAGAATATCGAGGCGCCCAAAACGGTCGATGACTGTGTTGATCAGTTGCTCCGCGCGGCCGGATTCGGTGATGTCGGTTTCGACGGCTACGCAATCCGCGCCCATCGCCTGCATCTGCCGCAGCGCTAATTGCGCAGCGCCCTTGTTGGTGCGATAGGCGATTGCAACGCGAGCGCCCTCTCGGGCCAAGCGTGTTGAGATGCCTTTTCCAATACCCCTGCTGCCACCGGTAACCAGCGCCACCCTGTTCGTCAGCGACATTCCGTCCTCGTCAAAAGGTGCAGTATAGCCCAGCCGCAATCCTTACCGATACTGTACCGCGAACCAGTACGAAGAGGTGCGGATGGGGGATAAATCATAGTTGTTGGCATTCTGGCTCAGCGAAGCTTGGCGACGATGACGGTCATATCGTCGGCTTGTTCAGAACTTCCGGACCACTCCTCGGTGGCGGTCATTAGAGCTTCCGCGATCTTGCGCGGGGAGAGTTGGCGAACCCGTTGAGCCGCAACTTCCAGACGGGGAATGCCGAACTGTTCTCCATAGGCGTTTTCGGGCTCGATGAGGCCGTCGCTGTAACCGATCAAGATGGAGTCTGGCGGAACGGTGATGTAGCCCTCTTCGAAGGGGTAGTCCTCCATAACACCAAGGACGATGCCGCCCTCCGTGAGGCGATCGCTGCCGCCATCGGAAATGCAGAAACCGGGCAAGTGGCCTGCGTTGGTGTAGCGGAGGCGGCGGGAAACGGTGTCATAAATGGCCACAAAGAAGGTGGCAAAGCGATCGTCGCCGGTATTACGGACCAGGTGTTTGTTCAGGCGAGAGACCAATTCGGCGGTGCTCATATTTTCGCTGCCGGGGGTCAGCAATTGGCTGCGCAGAGCCGCTTGCAAGCTGGCCATCAGCAGTGCGGCGGAGATTCCCTTCCCAGAGATGTCGGCGATGGCAAATGCGACGTGAGTGGGATCAAGCTGAATGAAATCGTAGTAGTCGCCGCTGACGCTGCGGGCGGCGCGACAAATCGCTTCGACCTCAACGCCTTCCACGTGCGGCAGGTTGCGGGGAAATAACTGGTCCTGAACTTCGCGCGCGATGAAGATTTCGTTTTCGAGGCGCTGCAACTGTTTTTGCTCGGTGATGAGGCGGCTGATGGAACCGGTCATGCTGTTGAAGGACTCTCCCAAGACGCCGAGCTGGTCCTTGCGCTCGACGCGCACCCGGTGCGAGAAGTTCCCTTCCTGGACAAACTGAGTGGCTCGATACAAATCGGAAACGGTGCGGGTGATGGCGCGGGTCAGAACCACGCCGATGATGAGAGCCACAATTTCCAACAGCAGAAAAATTACCGAGGCCATTTCGAGTTCGAACAGGCGGGCGTCGCTGAATTCGCCCACGGAAGCGAAGATGCGGTGGGTCAGTTGCGAATTGCGCGCGGAGAAAAAGGCAAATACGGGATGATGCGGTTCGACCTGACCATTGCCGATATAGGTGGCTTCAAATTTGGAGAATCCTTCCACAGTGGAGTCCATCCACCACTCCGGAGGGGGTAAATAGCGCTTGTGGGTAACGATGCGGCCAACGGCTTTGTAGTCGTTGCTACCAATGCGGACGGCGCTCTTGGCCGAATCGCCGACGACCCGCTGGGAGAGAGTTATGTCGATGGGGCCGAGGTCGGAAGCCACGCTTTCCAGGAACTCCGAGGTAACCGGGACACTCAATTCGACGATACGCTTGCCCCGGGGACCGTCTGTTTCTTCCAAGCTTACGAGGCGCAGGTTCGCACCATTTTGTACCAGGCCCGCGAAGGACTCGTTGCGAGGGCCGGCAAGTTCGCGCAGATATCGAGGGTCCACATCGAAATTGATGATCAAACCGGGAAGCTCCTGATCGTGAGCGAGGCGCACTTGTTTTTGAAGGGATTCCCGTAGCGCGTTTTCCTGGAGGGTGCCTGGGAGGGATTCTTCGGCGGCCGCCACATGAGCCGCGGACGCGCGCAGAATTTCAACGCGCCGCTGAATGTCTTCGTAGAGCAAATACGCACCCAACTGCGAGTAAAGAATTTGCGCGGCCAAAACCGCGAGGACCAGCAGCAAGATAATGGGCACGACGGCAATGAAAACGTAAGCGACCACCAGTCGGTTGCGCAGGCTCCAGAGCAGTTCGTTGCGCCAGACCCGCCAGAAACGGTACAGCAAATAGAGAATCGCGATGACCGCCAGGTATTCCACAAATCCCCGGCCGGGTACTGTGCGCAGCGCGCTTGGCACGCTCCAAGCAATGATCCCGAGCGTGGCAACGGCCAGCGCAACCCAATCGAGGGGCGAGAGACTTTTCCAAAATTGCGAGGTTGCGATTCCCGTTGACAGTCATAAGCGCGGCACTTGAGAAACCAGATTACCCGATTCAGTCCGAATGGACGAGTGATCCGGAACAGGTATTCGTCGACAGTGGTAACGAAACTACGCGCGCTTCAGGACTTATCTTCCCGCAACTGCGGATTGCTGATGCGGCTGTGATGACGGCCGTAGGAGAAGTACACCACGAGGCCAATGATGAGCCAGATGATGAGGCGCGCCCAATTGACCCAACCCAGTTTGTACATCATGTAGCCGTTGAAGAGGATACCCATGATCGGCACGAACGGGACCAGCGGCGTTCGAAACGGTCGTGGCTGGTCGGGGTTGGTATTGCGGAGAATCATGATCGCGATGCAAACGATAATAAAAGCCAGGAGCGTGCCAATGTTCACCATCTTGCCGATGTCGTCGATGGGGGTCACGCTGCCGACGATCGCGGCGAGCAGTCCGACAAGAATCGTGTTCTTGTAAGGAGTGCGGAACCGGGGGTGTACGGCGGCGAAGAACTTCTTTGGCAACAAGCCGTCATTGGCCATGGAGTAGAGAACGCGGGTCTGGCCGAGAAGCATGACCAGCATGACGCTGGTGAGTCCAGCCAGCGCTCCCAACGTAATGATGTGGGAAGCGGTGGTGAGTCCGCGGTCCAGAAAGGCCCGGGCGATGGGCGCTTCCACGTTGACGTCTTGCCAGCGCACCATGCCAGTCAGCACGCCGGCGACGAGAATGTAGAGGACCGTGCAAACGAGCAGTGAAGCGATGATGCCAATGGGGAGATCGCGCTGCGGGTTCTTGGCTTCCTGCGCGGTGGTCGAGACTGCGTCAAAACCGATATATGCAAAGAAGATGTACGCGGCGCCAGCGCCGATACCGCTGAAACCCATGGGAGCGAAGGAGTGCCAGTCCGAACCCCAGTTGGAAAAGTTGATATAGCGAAAGCCGAGTCCGATGACGAAGAGGACGACGGCGACCTTGATGACCACGATCGTCGCGTTGAAGCGCGCGCTTTCCTTAATACCGATGGTGAGGATGGCGGTAATGACCAGGGCGATCAGGAACGCGGGAAGGTTGAAGCCAATTTCCACCCCGAAAATTCTGGGAGCATTGACAAGATCATGGGCCCGTTGAACCAGTTCGGGGGAATGGGTAGCAAGAATCGCGCTAACGCGATCCAGAAAGGCTTGAGTGCCGGGAACCAGATCACGATATTGCGACTGGGTCATGTCGCGAGCGACTATTTTTTGAGCGGTGTCGAGAGCGGTCCAGTGGTCGTAAGCCAGCCAGAGGGGCATCTTGATGTGGAAGACGTTGAGCAATTCAATGAAGTGGTTCGACCAACCGGAAGAAACAGTGCTGGCGCCCATGGCGTATTCCAGAGTCAAATCCCAACCAATGATCCAGGCGAACAGTTCGCCAAGAGTGGCGTATGCGTAGGTGTAGGCACTGCCGGCCAGCGGTATCATGGCGGCAAATTCGGCGTAGCAGAGTCCGGCGAAAGCGCAACCCAGACCGCTGAGTACAAACGAGAGCATTAGACCTGGGCCGGCATAGTGGGCTCCGAGCCCGGCCAGCACGAAAATGCCCGCGCCGATCACAGCGCCAACGCCCAGGGCCGTCAATTGAAACGGTCCGAGGGTGCGCTTGAGGCTGTGCTCGCCGGTCTCCTGGGCCTCGGCCATCAACAGGCTAAGCGGCTTTTTCGCAAATAAGGGGTTGCCCATGCAACTCCTCCTTGTCCCTAGCGATGTTCAGCATTCCGAGCTACTGCGCGATCTTGTTCTTATCGCTTTGCCGTGACCACAGCCAATACACCGGCACACCAAGCAACACGATTCCCATACCGATACCCGCGGTTTGCGTGCGGTAGAGCAACAGGACGCCCATGATTCCGGTAGCAGCCACTATATACAAGAGCGGAACGAGAGGATACCCAAATGCCTTGTAAGGACGATCGGCTTCGGGACGTTTGCGGCGAAGAACAAAGATACCGGCGATGGTAAGAACGTAGAAAAGCAAGACGGCGAAGACGACGTAGTCGAGGAGATTGCTGTAGAGATTGCCGTAGGTGCCGTCAGCCTTGCGAGTACGAAGCAGAATCAGAACGATGATCCAAATGCCCTGGTAGACGAGAGCGACTCCGGGAACGCCGCGTGCATTCAAACGTCCGGTTGCGCGAAAGAAGAGACCGTCCTTGGCCATGGCATAGGCCACGCGAGAGCCCGCGAGAATCAGACCATTGTTGCAGCCGAAGGTGGAAATGATGATGGCGACGGCCATCATGACGGCGCCCTTTGCTCCGAAGACCGCGGAGAGGGCGGCGGTGGCCACGCGGTCGTCACGAGCGTTCTGAATCTGGTCGAGGGGAAGCGCGCAGAGATAAGCAAGGTTGGCGAGCACGTACAAGGTGATAACGATGATGGTGCCGAAGGCCATGGAAAGGGCGACGTCGCGCTTGGGATTTTTCACTTCGGCAGCGGTGAACCCGATGTTGTTCCAGGCATCTGCGGAGAAGAGCGAGCCAACCTGCGCAACCGCCAGGGCCAACAGAAGACCATACCAGCCGCCGGAGGCGCTCACGGTGGGAACGATGCCTTTCAGGAAGCCGGCGCCCGGCTCGATGGGCTGCGCGCCACGCACGGCCCAAAGATGGGAGAAATTGTCGGCAACCGCGCCCGCGTTGCGGGCGACGAACACGCACAGCAGGATCAGTCCGAGCAGGGACAGGATCTTTGCCGAAGTGAAAATATTCTGAATCCACTTGCCCAATTGAACGCCCCGGGTATTCAAAAAAGTGAGAAAAACGATCATCAGGGCGGCAACCATCTGTTGCACGGAAAAGCTGATGGCGAAGTACGATCCGAGATTAATCGGCGGAATAATCCAAGTGGTTGGAGAGATCGAGGGGTACAAAACGCCGAGGAAGCGAGCGAAGCCTATGGCCACCGCCGCGATGGTTCCGGTCTGAATGATCAGAAAGAGAGTCCAGCCATAAAGAAATCCCAACAGAGGCGAGAACGCCTCGCGCAGATAGATGTATTGGCCACCGGCGTGAGGAAACAGAGCGGCAAGTTCACCGAAAGAAAGAGCCGCGGCTATGGTGAGTAAACCGGTAAGGATCCAGGTGAGCAGCAAACCGCCCGCCGAGCCAGTTTGCCGGGAGATATCGGCGGCGACGATAAAGATGCCGGAACCGATCATCGAGCCAACGACGATCATGGTGCCGTCAAACAGGCCGATGGCCTTAACAAACTGATGCTGACCAGCGGATTGCGCCGCCCGACGATTGGCTGTCTGGTACTCCGTCATGCGTTACGCCCTGTTCCCCTGCAGGATTCGAGTGCGGATACGTGACCCACTCTACTTACCGTTGGTGCGCACCAACTTTTCTATAAAATGCGTATCAAAATTACCAGCCGCAAAGTCTGGATGCTCGAGAATACGCCGCTGCAACGGAATCGAGGTCTTGATGCCTTCGATCACGAACATTTCCAGAGCGCGTTTCATGCGTTGAATGGCTTCCGTGCGATCGCGTCCTTTGACCACGAGCTTGGCGATCAGCGAATCGTAATACGGTGGAATAACGGCTCCGGAATAGGCGGCCGAATCCACGCGAACGCCCGTGCCGCCAGGCGATTGAAAGGTAGTGATGCGTCCGGCGGAGGGAACAAAGGTTTCCGGGTCTTCAGCGTTGATGCGACATTCGATGGAGTGACCCGAGAAGTTCATTTCGCCGACGGCGGCTTCGAGTTTTTCACCGGCAGCGATACGGATCTGAGCTTTGACAAGATCGACGCCAGTGACGAACTCGGTGACGGGATGCTCGACTTGGATGCGGGTGTTCATTTCGATGAAGTAGATGGAGCCGTCGGTATCCATGAGGAATTCGACGGTGCCGGCATTGGTGTAGCCGATGGCCTCGAGGGCTTTGACAACCTTTGCGCCCAAGTCCTTGCGGCGTTTGGCGTCAATTACCGGAGAAGGCGATTCCTCGATCAATTTTTGATGGCGGCGCTGGATGGAGCATTCGCGCTCACCCAGATGGATGATTTTGCCGTGCTGGTCGCCAAGAACCTGAACTTCGATGTGGCGGGGATGCTCGAGAAACTTTTCCATGTACACATCGGGATTGGCGAACGCTTGTTGCGCTTCGCTGCGAGCGGTCTGGTACATGGCGAGCAATTCTTCCCGGGTACGGACTACGCGCATTCCGCGACCGCCACCGCCGGCAGCCGCTTTCAGGATGAGGGGAAAACCGACGCGTTCCGCTTCCCTGGCCAACTGCTCTTCGCCGGAGACAACGCCTTCGCTGCCGGGAATCGTGGGCAAGCCGGCGCTCTTCATTTCGCGGCGCGCGCGGTCCTTTTCGCCCATCATTTCAATTACTTCAGGCTTCGGACCGATAAAGGTGATTTCGGAGGCTTCGCAGACCTTTGCGAAGTTGGCGTTTTCGGAGAGAAAGCCATAGCCGGGGTGAATTGCGTCCACGTTGGTAATTTCGGCGGCGCTGATGACCTGCGGAATATTCAGGTAGCTTTCGGAACTACGCGGAGGACCGATGCACACCGCTTCATCGGCGAAACGGACATGCAGGGAGTTGCGGTCGGCTTCCGAATAGACGGCAACGGTGGGAATGCCCAGCTCTTTGCATGCGCAGATGACTCGCAGGGCGATTTCCCCGCGATTGGCGACAAGAATCTTCTGGAACATAGGCAGGCGAGCCGCCTATCTCTTCCGGCTCGGTCGAATCCCGAAAAGGGGTTGACCGTATTCGACCGGTTGACCGTTCTCGGCAAAAATACGGAGCACTTCCCCGCTCACTTCGGACTCGATTTCGTTCATGAGTTTCATGGCTTCTACGATACACAAGGTCTGGCCGAGCGCCACGTGGGTGCCGACGGTGACAAACGCCTCGGTGCCGGGGCTGGGAGAGGCGTAATAGGTGCCGACGATCGGAGATTTGACCAGGAACAGGTCTTCTCCGGTGGTGTCGTCAGAAACAGCACCCGGAGTTTGACCGCTGGGGCCTGCCTCCGCGACAGGAGATGGCACGATGATTTCAGGAGCGGTGCGGAATACCGGAGCTGGGTTGGAGCTTGGCTTCTTGAGTCGAATCCTTAAATCGCCCCGAGAGTATTCGAATTCTTCCAGATTGTGCTCCTTCATAAACCGAAGGAGGTCTTCCATTTGCGCTAATTCCGTGGCGAACGACGGGGCGCCACTCGCTTTCGTCGGCTTTTTGCGTTTCATGCCCTTTTTCAAATCTCGATGAGATCCCGCTTGACGCGGGTGATGACTTCACGTCCCCGGGGCAGCACCACCACATCATCTTCAATGCGAATACCGCCGGTCCCTGCCACGTAAATGCCTGGTTCTATGGTAATCACATTTCCAGCTTCGAGTCGAATCGACTGGCCCTTCGCCACTCGAGGAGCTTCGTGGACCTCGAGGCCGACGCCGTGACCCGTACTGTGCACAAAGAGGGATTCAAAGCCACGCTGACTCAGGACTAGCCGGGCTGCGGCATCCACTTCGCCACAGGTTACGCCCGCCTGAACCGAATCGATTGCCGCCGAGCGGGCTTCGTTCACTGCGTCGTACCATTGCCTGACGCGCCGCGGAGCTTTACCGAGGTACACCGTGCGCGTCATATCGCTGCAATAGTGGCCGAGTATAACACCCAGGTCTAACACGACCAACTCATTTTTCCTCAGGGGTTTGGAGGTGGGCCGGGCGTGCGGAAGCGCACTGCGCCAACCGGAGGCGACGATGGTTTCGAAGGAGGGTCCGGAGGCGCCCAGGCGGCGCATTTGATATTCAATTTCGGCGGCCAGCTCGTTTTCACGGACGCCGGGGCGAATTCTGCGGATGGCTGCTTCCATGACCTTACTGGCGAGCAGGGCTGCCTTGCGCATGGCGCTAAGTTCGGCAGAATCCTTGCGGCTACGGAGAAGCTCAACGAGGCCGGAGGCATCCTGAGGCTTGCAAGACGAACCTGTGGCCTTGCGGAGAGCTTCCGCCTGGGAAACGGTGAGGTGGTCGAAATCAGTCCCGTACGAGTGAAACCGTTTGGCCCGCAAGTATTCGCCGACCGCAGTGAATAGCGATCCCTTCTGCTGAATTACGCGCACACCGCGTGCTTCGTCGGAGGCTTGGATGGTGAATCTGCCGTCGGTGATCAGAATCGCACCAGACGAAGACAGGATGAGGGCACCCGAGTCGCCGGTAAAACCGGTCAGGTAATAGCAATTGGAAGGATGGGTGACCAGCAAACAATCCAGTTTGCGGGCGCGCAGTTCGCGGGAAACAGCAGATCGTCGTTGAGAGAAATTGGCTTTCATAAAAAAATCGAGGAGACCGTAGTCTCCTCGATTCTACTTTAGATTCGAAGGAAGCGAGGCGATCGAGCTTCGCTAAATTATCCCGGGATGATGCGCGGCGTCAGGAAGAAGAGCAATTCCTGAGACGAAACGCTGACGTTGGTGCGGCGGAAGAGATGCCCGATTAACGGCAAGCTGCCGACGATGGGCACTTCGGTGATGTCCGTCTCCTGCTGGGTGACGATGATACCGCCGATCACAACGGTGCCGCCGTCGGCAACCAAGACCTTGGTTTCCGCAGACTGAGTATCCAACGCGGGAATACCTTGAACGCGAGGAATACCGTTATCGATCTGGGTATTTTCCACCAGCACGTCCATGAACACCGTGCCTTCCGCGGTAATCTGCGGAGTGACTTCCAGTTTCAGAACCGCGTCGATGTACTGAACCGAGATGGTGTTGTTGATGGTGGTCTGGATGGGGACCTTGGTACCTTGCTTGACGGTCGCCTTTTCGTTGTTCTGGGTGATGACCTTCGGCTTGGAGAGCAACTTGCCGACGCCCTTGGCTTCTGCCGCAGAGATGAAGATGTCGACGGCGAAGTTGGGAGAACGCTGAATGAAGCCGAAGCCGCTGGTCGGTACGCCTGCACCGAGATTCACGTTGTAAGGAAGACCAGCCGTCGAGGAACCACCCGAACTGCTGGTCGGAGTGGTAACCAGGGGAGGCTGGGGCAATCCGGAGCCGGTTTGTATCGGGCTGACGCCAACGTTGGGGTTGCCGCCGTAAATGCTGCGACCGCTGGTGGTGCTGCCGGCAAATCCCCACTGAATACCGATGTCCTGGGAGAAGGAACGGGACGCCGAGATGACGCGAGCCTCGATTTCGACCTGTTGCGATTTACGATCGAGCTGGCGAATCAAGTTGTCGATGGTCGGAATGACCGAAGGAATGTCGCGGATGATCAATTGGTTGGAACGATCATCAGCCAGGATGTCGCCGCGGACCGAGAGAAACTTCTTCAAGGTTTCGCGGAGGCTGGCGGCCTTGGCGTAGCTGAGCACGCGCGTGATGGTAACCGGAGCAACCGCTTCGGCCTGAGCCTTGGAAAGATCACGAGCGGTTTCGGCTTCCTTCTTCAGGGTGTCGCGGGTGGCGATGCGCAGCACGTTCCCGTTGAGCTGTTTGTCCAGACCGTTGTTCTGGAGCACGATGTCGAGGGCCTGATCCCAGGGAACTTCGTCGAGCACGATGGTCAGGCTGCCCTTCACGTTGGGATCCAGAACAACGTTCAGTCCGCTGATTTCGTGGATCAGGCGGAAGAAGTCTTTCAGGTCGACATCCTTTAAGTTCACGGAAATAGGCTCACCGGTGTAGCGGCCGGGGGCCTGCGAAGACATCGTGGCGCTGGTAGCCGGCGTCTGAGCCAGAGCAAGAGTAGACGCAGCAGCGTTGGCCTGAGTCACGGCTTGCTGGGCGGCTTGTTGCGCCGATTCCGGGCGGCTGGGTTCGTTCGTCTCGCGCATCGATGCCAGAACCAGCGCGGGATGCGTCATTTCCTGAGGAAGCGGGAACCGCGGCGCAGCGACGCCGGTCTTGGAATTTTGTCCCGTCGTGCGGGGCGCGCCGGAGGAATAGGAAACGTCCTTGGAGCGATCCGCAGAAGCGGAGTTGACCGCTGCTGGAGTGGCGTCGGCCGGCTGATCACCGGTCACGAAGTACACGACCACCGCTTCGCCTTCGTGGGCGATCTGGTACGGCGCGGCCGTCGTGAGATCGATCACAACGCGAGCGACGTCCGGGCGAAACTGGCCCATTCGGACGCTGCGCACGGGTGCGGAGACGCCGGCGATGAGGTTCTTCTGGACTTCCATGCGGGCGCCCGCAAAATCCAGGACCAGACGCTCCGGATTCTGCATGCGAGCCGCGCGCACGTCCAGCTTTCCTGCGCCCTCGACGCGAATGGCAGCACGTTGAGGCGCCTGAGTGATCGCCACGCTGGAAATGACCGCGGATGTCGCGGTTGCGCCAGCGGACTCCTGGGCACGAGCAACGCTTGAGCCCCCGCTCAATAGCGCGCCCGCAAGGATCAGGCAGCCAAATCGAAAGGCCGGCCGGTTCGTCTTCATTGCTGTTCTCCTGCACTGGAGTAAATTCTCTTGTTCACTTGCCGTTCCACTGGCTTTCCAAAAGCGTCCTTGCCGAGTTCATGGAAGGACACGTTATCCATGCCGATCTTTTCCACTCGTCCGTCGTAGAGCTGATCGCCTTCGCGAAGAAAATAGGTTCTGGATTGCGGATTGGTGACCACTGCAATCATTCCGTTCGGAGAGCGAACGATACCGTCCAGGCGCAATGAACTGACCTGCAATCCGGCTTTACCCGGCGGGAGGTTGGCGGCGCTCTTGGCGGCAGCGTCGTTCCGGCTGGTCAAGGACTCGAAGGGATCGCGTCGCGCCACTTTCTCATCTGCGGGCGCGTCGGGCTTGGCGGCAGACTTGGTCGACTTTTTCGGGGCAGTCTTCGCCGCGGGCTTGGCCGTCTTGCTGGCCGAAGCCGGAGGAGGCGTCTGTGCGCGGCCGCTTCCGACGACCGCCAACAGACTCCCAATCACCAATAGTTTTGCTAGACGCATGGCTCGCTCATTCCCGCTCATGGTTTCTGCACCGGTGGAGCAGGATTGGCGCCCGGCTTAGCTGGTGTTGCAGCGACCGGAGCCGTGTCCGCCGGCTTGGTAAAGTAAGTCGTGATCGTAAACACGCCGCTGACGGTCGTTCCGGGACGGATAGGGTACTTGGCGCCCTTGCCCTGCCCGGTTGGATCGTCGAAGGTCAGATCGCCCACGTTGATGATGCGAGACAGCCTGCTGAGGCGGGTGAAGAAGTCGAGGACATTGAAGTAGGGCCCATCGGCCTGAGCCTCGAAGGGCATCTCGAAGTGGTATTCCTTGGTTTCAATCTTGCCCGAGGTGAGCGCGCGCAAGCTGACGTTAGCTGCCGTGGCTGCGCCCTGAACCTGACGGATGAATTCATCCACTTCCTTGTCTTCCGGGACGATGGTCTTCAAGGTGTCGAGCTGCTTATTCAGCGCGTCCATCTGCTGTTTCAGTTCACCGTAGCGCTGCTTGTAGACGGAAAGTTGCTGAACTTCCTGATTGAGCCGGGCGCGATCTTTGACGGCTTGATCGTAAGAGGCTCGCGCTTGAGCGACGGGAGAGAACGGCGCGTACAGCCCAGCAAGAACCAGGATGACGGCAATCGCGAGCGCGACCAGCGCCTGCATCACCACCGACATATTTTGGAAAGGATTCGCCATGATCTGCCCCTATCCTTTCTTCGCCGGCACGTTGGGATTGGGCGCCGCAGTTGCGGGCGCACTGGTAGTCTTGGTCTGCGGAGTCTGTCCTGGCTGGTTGGCCATCGGACCCGAAGGAGCAATTTCCGCGGAGATGGTGAACAGGAAGGTCTGCACATCCTGTCGCTTGTCGTCCTGCTTGGTGTCCTTGATTTCGATCTTCTGGAAGTAGCCGGAACGCTTCAAAGCAGTGATGAAGTTGGCTACGGAGTTGATCGAAGAAGACGCTCCATCGAAAGTCACCGTGGAGCCCTTCTTGGTCATCGAAGTGAGCCAGAGATTTTCGGCACGCGAGACGGTGTTGGCCACCTCGTCGAGCAGTTCCTGGCCCCCGGTGCGGTCGTGCTGCAACTGCTCGATCGTGCCGACGCGCTGCTGGAGAACCTGGCGCTGCTTTTCAAAGGCTTCGACCTGCTGCTTGATACTTTCCAATTCCGTCTTCTGAGCCTGAAGGGTCTTGATGCGATTGTTTTCCTCGGCCAGTTGGGTCTGCCATGAATGGTAGAAGTAAAAGAGGAACAACAAGCCGAGAAGGAACCCTGCGCCGATAAAGACCAGCGGCAGAGCCGCGCCGGTGTCCGCCGGGCGTCGGGCGGCTTTGGGCCGCGCTTGTCCTAAAAGGTTAATGCGGATCATGGCTAGTCAAAGCTCCTCAGGGCCAGTCCCACGGCTACAACCAGTTTCGGTGCCAAATCGCGGATCTGGTCCTCACTGTGTTTCGCAGGATTGAGCAGGACCTTGCGGAAAGGATTCAATTCCTCGACGGGCATCGCGAATTCTTCACGAAGGAGGTCGACCAGACCGGGAACGCGAGCCGTACCACCGGCGACCATGATGCGCTGGATGTTTTCACCGCTGGCGGTCGCGCGGAAGAAGTCGAAGGTCTTCTGGATTTCGAGGGTCAGAATGTCGGAGACGCTGCGAAGGATCTGGCCCTTCTGTTCATCGGTAACGCTGGGCAGAGTGTCGCCCTTTTTTAAGCGCTCCGCATCATCGAAGCTAAGGTCGAGCTCTTTCTGAAGAGCGTCAGTGTATTGATTGCCGCCCACGCTGACGTCGCGAGTGAACAGCGGAATGCCGCCACGCACGATGTTGATGTTCATCACGCTGGCGCCGATATTGAGCAGCGCGACGGTCTGGCCGGCGTCCGGCTCGTAGTTCACTTCGAAGCAGTTCTGCAAACCGAACGCATCGATATCAACGATGACCGGCGTTTTTCCAGCCTGTGCCAGCACGTTGGTATGATTCAGAATCTTGTCTTTCTTTACGGCGACCAGGAGCACGTCCATCTGCGCGTCCATCGCCTCCAGCAATTGGTAACTGAGGTTGACGTCGGCGATGTCGAAGGGGATGTGCTGGCTGGCCTCGGAAGGAATGCGATCGTAGAGTTCCTCTTCGGTCATCAGAGGAAGTGGAACCCGCTTCACAATCACGGAGTGGCCCGACACCGAAGTAGCGACACTCTTGGTTTTGATGTGCTCCGTGTCGAAGATCTTCGTGATGGCGTTCGCGACTTGCGGCGCGTCCATAATGGCGCCATCAACGACGGTGTCCTGCGCGAGCGATTCCATCCCGAAGCTGACTAGCTCGTAGCCGGCCTTGGTGGATTTCAGCTCGACTGCCTTGATGGAGCTGGAACCGATATCCAGTCCCACCAATTGCTTAGTTTTTTTGCCCCCAGGTAACCACATATCGCGGCCTCTTTCCCTCTCGTCGGAGCCAGCCTGCTATCGACGCCTTGCCACTGCCTGGCTCATCTTGCGTTCCATCCAACGATCCAGGATTGTTTTCCGAAGCTTCCAACGGTTGCCCAGCTTGAATGCGGGAATCTCACCTTCCGTGATGTAGCGATAAAGAGTGTCCGGGCTGATCCCGAGGTACTGGGAAGCCTGCCGAACATTCATCACTTCGCGCGATTCGCTCACGAGGAAAGCCACTCCGCCAGTCACGCCAACCGCCATAACCCCAACCACAATCAGGTAAATCGCCGAGGTTTGGCCTTGCACACGTTATGGCATTGCGGCTGGCGGATGGTCAAGCAGTTCCGTACGCGAGTTGTCCTAACAATGCCGGTTATTTTAGGCAATTGACCTGGTATTGCAGGCAGGTACCACAACATATAGAGTCCCAGTAGTTTTTCTGTGACTACCTATTGTGTTTTTCGCTGGAATGGGCACTGTCCCGGGGACCGGTTATCGTTTATTCGCACGCTGCTCCATCTCTGCGCGGTCGGGCGATATCTGCCTTTCTTTTCATCTCGTTATTTGTCACATCGGTTGCGGCGGAAATCCGGCAACCTTTTGCGGAGTTTGCTCGTAACATAGGCGGCGTGTGAGCGAGTTCGCAACGCCTGGAGAGGGGCCTTCTTGCAACTTCGAATCGATGCACTCAGCAAACAATATTCGTCCCAGGTTTGGGGCTTAAGAAATGTGACGTTGCAGCTTGAAGCCGGAGTGCTAGGACTGCTTGGCCCGAATGGGGCCGGTAAGTCGACGCTGATGCGGATTTTGGCGACTGTGACACGGCCGTCGAGCGGCAGCGTTCGCTGGAATGATTTGGATATTTTATCGACGCCGGATCCCCTGCGCGCCGTGCTTGGCTATTTGCCGCAGGATTTCGGCGTGTATCCAAATCTCTCGCCCGTGGAATTCCTGCGTTACCTAGCGGCGGTGAAGGGGCTCGACTCCGCGAGCGCGAACAAACGCGTCGATGAATTGCTGGCGATCGTGAATCTGACGGACGCGCGCAACCGGCCGCTGGGCGGATTTTCGGGCGGAATGCGGCAACGCGTGGGAATTGCGCAGGCTCTGCTGAACGATCCGAAGCTGCTGATTGTCGATGAACCCACGGCGGGACTGGATCCCGAAGAACGTGTGCGCTTCCGCAATTTGCTCTCGGAGTTGGCGGGCGAACGGATCGTGATTCTGTCCACGCACATCGTTTCCGATGTGGAGGCGATCGCCACGGACATTGCGATTCTGGCGCATGGAGAATTACTGGCGCACGATTCGCCGGAACGACTGCTTGGCGCTGTAAAAGGCAAAGTGTGGGAAGTGGTTGTGCCGAGCACGCAGTTCTCTGCCCTGCAACAGCGCCATTTAATCAGCAGCACCGCGCATCGCAGCGATGGCATTCATGCGCGCGTGGTGGCGAGCGCACCACCAACGCCCGAAGCGGCGCCACTGGAGCCATCGCTGGAAGACGCGTACCTTGCTCACGTCGCGGCGCAACGAGCCGGCGCAGTCCCGAGGAGCGCATGAGTTCCGCGCGCGTACTGCCCGCGTTGGTCTGGGCGGATCTGCTGGAACGAGTGCGGCGGTACAGCTTCCTGATCACCATGGGCCTGGCGGTGTATCTGGGATACCTGGCAGCCGTGGGACGGATCACGCTTGCCGTAAACCACATGCGCGGGATTTACAATTCCGCGTGGGTAGGGAGCTTACTGGCCTTGGTGGGCAGCACTTTCCTTACGTTAGCCGGGTTCTACTTCGTGAAGAACGCGATCCAGCGGGATCGGGACACCGGCGTAGGCCAGATTCTGGCGGCGACGCCAATTTCGAAATTTAAGTACGTGCTCGGGAAGAGCTTGAGCAATTTCGTTGTGCTGGCGCTGATGATCGCGATCTTGGCGATCGCGGCAATCGCGATGCAGTTGCTGTTGGGCGAGGACACGCACATCCGGCTTTGGCGGCTGCTCTCTCCATTTTTGTTCCTTGCCCTGCCGGCAATGGCGGTCACCGCGGCGTTGGCAGTGACGTTCGAGACTGTTCCCTTCCTCAAAGGAGGATTTGGAAACGTCGCGTACTTCTTCTTGTGGACGGCGATGCTTGCCGTTCCGGCGGCTTCCGGCAACCAACACGTCGATTTAGGGGGAATTGCCATCATTCAGCAGAGCACACGCGCGGCGGGGCATGTCACGGAAGGCAACAGCTCCTTCGAGCTGAATGCGGGCATGGTCCAGCCGATCATAGGCACATTCCAATGGGATGGCGTTTCGTGGACGGGAGAGCTACTGCTTGCAAGGTTGGTTGTTGTAGGAGTGGCGCTGGGCTTGATCCTGTTCGCAGCGCTGATTTTTGATCGCTTCGATACCGCGAGCACGCGCCGTCTGCGAAAAACGCCGCCCGTGGCGCTTGCTGGAGCAATCCCGGCCGGAGTCAGTCCAGCGGTCATCGGGACCGCGCCAATCGTTTTGTCGCCAATCACAGCGAACGCCGCACGAAATCGCTTTCCTGCTGTTTTGGTGGCTGAAATCAAGCTGATGTTGAAAGGTCAGAAGTGGTGGTGGTATGCAGTTGCCGCCGGATTGTTCGCAGCGTCCGCGGCAGTTCCCACACGCGACGGACGCGGCATCGCTTTAGCGTGTGCGTGGATCTGGCCGGTGTTGTTGTGGTCTTCGATGGGCATTCGCGAGGCGCGTTATCGCACCGATCAGATCCTGTTCTCGTCGCCTCATCCGATTGCACGGCAACTTCCCGCCATTTGGTTGGCGGGTGTGGCCATAAGCGTGTTGACTGGCGGCGGTTTTGCGCTGCGCTTGCTCATTGATGCAGACCTGCGTGGTTTGTTCGCTTGGGGGGTTGGCGCGATTTTCATTCCCACTGCGGCGCTGGCCCTCGGTGTCTGGAGCGGCACAGGAAAACCGTTTGAGATTCTGTTTACGATTCTCTGGTACGTTGGCCCGCTGCACGCGACACCCGCGTTGGATTTCATGGGCTCAGCAGCGGCGACCGCAACCACGCGATACCCGGTGTTTTATCTGGTTCTGACAGTGCTGTTGGCGATAGTCGCTGTCGCGGGTCGCAAGCGGCAACTACTGCAATAAGCGGCGATCCTGTAGCCGTGTGGACGAACCGTCCGATGAAGTTGTACTCTTCCCGCTGCTTACCGCAACTCGCGCAAGCCGGAGCTCTCAAAATGCGAAGCTTTCTGCTGTTCGTCAGTATGCTGATTTTTTCTTCCATGGCGTTGGCTCAAAATCTGCTAGTGGCAAATCAATCCGATCACACCCTCTTGGTGATCAATCCCTCCACCAGAAAAACGCTGGCAACAGTTGGAGTCGATATCAACGGCCACGAAGTGATTGCGTCGCCGGACGGGAAGCTGGCGTACGTTCCGATCTACGGCAATGCGGGAATCGGCAGGCCGGGCACCGACGGCAGCACCGTTTTTGTGGTGGACGTGACCTCTGGACGCACGATCCACGTAATCGATCTCGGCAAACCGGTGCGGCCACATTGCGCAAAAGTCGGGCCGGGCGGAATGCTGTATGTTTCGGCCGAATTGGCCAAAGCGGTGGACGTTATCGATCCGCGAACCATGCAAGTCGTGGGGGCATTGCCGACCGGGCAAACCGATTCGCATATGTTTGTCATTACTCCGGACGGCTCGCGGATTTACACCTCCAACGTGTTTGCCGGGAGCGTCAGCGTGGTGGATGTGCGAAAGCACACGCTCATCACAACGATTCCGGTGGCCAAGATGATCCAGCGCATATCCATTTCGCCGGATGGGCGCTGGGTGTATACGCATGATCAAGATCAGCCGCGAATCGCGGTGATCGACACGTCGACAAATGCGGTTGCCAAATGGTGGGATTTGCCGGCCGGTGTCTATTCGTCCGCACCTACGCCGGACGGGAAATGGCTGGTTGCCAACGCAAGCTCGGGAAAATTGTTGGTAGTGGACACGACTTCAGGAAAAACCGTGCATACCTACGCGATTCCGGAAGGCACCGGAGCAACGATCGTTTCGCCGGACGGATCGCACGCGTATGCAAGTTGCCCACAAGCCGGCACGATCGAAGTGCTGAACCTGAAGACGTGGGAATTGGAAGAGCCGATCCGGTTAACGAAAGGCGTGGACGGCATGGCGTTCGCCGCGTTGCAGAAATAAGCCGGCGATTTGTCTCGTCTGTTCAGATTCCCAGAGTCTTCCAAATACTCTCGACTCGAGCCTTGGTTTTTTCGTCCATCAGGATTTCGTCGGGCCAGGGGCGCGTGAATCCTTCCGTGGGCCACTTGCGGGTGGCGTCGATGCCCATCTTGGAGCCAAAATCCTGCATTCGGGCAGCATGATCGAGTGTGTCGACCGGACCAAGAACGAATTGTGTGTCGCGCTCAGGGTCGAGGGCGCAAAGCGCCTTCCAGACCACTTCTTTATAGTCGTGCACGTTCACGTCGTGATCGACGACCACAATCACCTTGGTAAACATGGCTTGGCCAAGGGACCAGATCGCATTCATGACTTTACGCGCGTGGCCCGGGAACGATTTGCGGATGGCCACGATCATTAAATTATGAACGATGCCTTCGGCGGGCATGGAGACGTCGACAATTTCGGGATGCTGCATCTTCATTAGCGGAAGGAAAACGCGTTCAATGGCGTAGCCCATGTAGAAATCTTCCTGAGGAGGGCGTCCTACGACGGTTGCCAGGTAGATCGGGTCCTTGCGATGGGTGACGCACTCGACGTGGAAAACGGGATATTCGCCTTCGAGAGAATAGTAACCAGTGTGATCGCCAAAGGGCCCTTCGGTGCGCATTTCGTTCAAGCTGACGTAGCCTTCGAGAACGATTTCGGCGTTGGCGGGTACTTCGAGTTCGTTGGTCTCGCACTTCACGAGTTCCACCGGATCTTTCTTCAGAAAGCCGCTGAACATCATTTCGTCGAGGTCGGGCGGAATCGGCAGAATGCCGCCGAGCGTGGTAGCGGGATCCGAGCCGATAGCGACACTGACCGGAATACGTCCGTCGGGAGACTGCGCGCGAGCGCGGCGGAAATGTTCGGCGCCGTGTTTTTGGGTTTGCCAGTGCATTCCGGTGGTGCGTTCGTCATAGATTTGCATGCGATACATGCCGACATTGCGTTTACCGGTTTCTGGGTTGCGAGTGAACACGAGCGGAAAGGTGATGAAGCGGCCACCGTCTTGGGGCCAGCACTTTAAGATTGGGAAGTCGAAGAGATTGACGTCAGTTCCCTTCCGGATGACTTCCTTGCAGGGCCCATCCTTCACCTGCTTCGGAAAAAATGAACCCAACTCGGCGAGTTTCGGAAGCATTCGGATTTTGTCGAACAGGCCTTGCGGGGTCTGCATGTCGAGGAAGCCGCGAATGCGCGCAGCGACTTCGTCGAGGTTGTCCACATCAAGCGCCAGTTCCATGCGACGGATGCTGCCGAAGGCGTTGATCAGCAGGGAGTGGCGCGAGCCCTTCAGCTTTTCGAACAGCAGGGCCGGGCCGCCGGGGGCGCCTTTGGCTCCGGGCTGCGCCTGAGCGCGTTGCACAACCTCGGACACTTCGAGGACGGGATCGATTTCCGCGCGGATGCGCTTCAGCTCGCCTTGTTTTTCGAGTTCCCGGACAAATTCCCGCAAATCGCGATACGCCACCGCTTGCCTCCTGGAAATATCAAAGCTGGAGTGTTTTCTACTGCCACTCTAGCACGAGGCAACTTGGAGGAGGGGTGCGGCGGGAATTTCGAAATGTTCGAAAGAAGGTTCTGAAAAACCAAGAGCGCCGAAAATCACGAACTGGCGGATTCTTCGGGAAGGGTCGCGGGTTGCGCATTCAGCATGAGATTTGCCTTTTCAGCATCGGCTTGGCCGACCACCAGTTTGATGCCACCCATGGCGTTGGACCACAGCCAGTCCATGCGGACGACGTTGGCATCCTGCAGGAAGGAGCGGATGCCGGCGGCGTCCAGAACGCTTTTATCCACGAACGCGGCGGGCATATCGCGGTATTGGCGGAGAACCACAGGCTCACTCTCCAATCCAATATCCTCAGGAGGCATAGTGCGCTCCGCCTTCTCAAGCGCAGCTTCCTGGAGGAGCAATTGGCTGGCGTCGGTGAGGTGCTTGGCGCGCACCAGCAGGTGAATTAAAGGCTGGGCAGGAACGGCATGGGTCTGGTGAGAGTCGTCGCCTGGTGCGCCTGCGGCGTAGAGATACGCTTCGGTATCTGTATTCTGCAAGGAGCGGAGCGCACGGTTTGCGGCCAGCTTGTCGGTGTAGGTGCGAACGGATACCAGCAGGTCTTCCTCAGCCAGCGATTTTTCGTCCGCTGCCTCGGAACGCTCGACGTCCCCCGCATCCGAATGCGCATCCGGAGGCCACGGCAAACCGCGTTTGCGCACTTCCTGCTGCAAGGCTTCTCGGGCAGATTCGGTCAGATTGGCGGGGTTGTCGCCAACGCCAGCTAACTCAAGATCGCTCATATCCGCGTAGCGAGCGGCTAGACGTTGTTGCTCGGAAATCGGATCAATGGTATCCATGCATCCATAGTACGCCGTAGGGCGGGAGAACGAATCGGGTGGAAGCCTGACGAAGGGTGTGCGATGGGAGGCGCGAAAAAGAAAATGCCCCCGCCGAAGCGAGGGCATTTGGGTTCGGAGGACGAGATTCTATCTAGCGGCCAAAGCCACCGGAGTGCCCGGACGGATGGGGCTCTGAAGGATGGCTCTGCGGGTGAGACGGCGGATGACTGGATGTCGGGTGCTGGTTCGCCGGCTTCGAACTGGAGCCGTTGCTGGAATTGCTGGGATGGCTCGTAGACGTGGATGAATTCGCGCTGGGCGGCCGATTGCTGTTGTTGCTTGAAGTAGTCGTGGCCGGCTTCGCATTCGGAGTGGGATTGGCTGGTTCCGGTGGTGCGAGCGCTGGGCGGACGATCTGTCTGCTCGTTGGGGTTGGCCGCATTCATAGGGTGATTCGAATTGTTCGCGGCGCTGACTGCCGCGGGACGCGCGGCGACTACGCCGGCGCCATGAAACTGGCCCGGTTTGGGGGTCGCAGCGACAGCCGGCTGGCCGTGGTTCTGCGAAACAAGCATGCTGCGATCGCTGCGAGCGGCTTGTTCGTGCTGGGTTTGCTCGGTGTCGCGGCAATGTGCTTTTCCTGTTCCGCCTGGCGTTCGGCGGCGGTGGGTTGCGCGGTAGTGCCGCCAGTGCCGCCGTTATAGCTGACGTTGTTGACCGTCGTATTGTTCACGGTGGTGTTGTTGACAACGGTGTTGTTCACGTACGTGTTGTGAACGACAGTGGTATTCACGTTCGTGACCGCGGTGTTGTACGCGAAAGCTCCTCCGCGCCAAGCGCCGCCGACGAAACCGACCCCACCGTAGCCGAAAGCCGTAATTAATGCCTCCATAAAAGCCGACATGTGGACCCCAGTAGCCGGCGTGCCAGTAGTAGGCTCCCCCGCCCCAACCCCAATAGCCCGGAGTCCAGAGCATGCCGACGGCAGGCGCGATCACCCAGGTGCCAGGGACCCAGAAGTAGCCGCTCAGATCCCCAAGCCCAGTAGCCGGGAGTCCAGATATAGCCGGGACCCGGGCAGATCGGTTGAGCGTACACCGGTAGCGCCGGAGGGCCGATGTGGACCGAGATGCCCACCGCAATCTGAGCGGGATTTGAAGCCGGGATGGCCAAGCAGATGAACAAAAGCGAAATGGCATAGACGAACTTTCGTGTTTGTAGCATGCGCTTCTCTCCTGGAATACGAAACAGCGCGCCCATCTCAGGCTAACAAGCAGCCGCTGTGGCTTGGGGGGTATAACCCGGAAGCGCAACGGAAGTTGCACCGGCCGAAGGGTCAGCGAAGGGAGAGAAAAGGCGTGCCGATCCAGGAAAGGCTGAATGTCGAGGGATTTAGATGAATCGTTACCTGGCCCAAGCCATGCCGTCGGGTTCGTTGCCCGTAGTGAATGTTGTGTCGGCGGTTAATGTTTTCAGGTCAAGAATCGCCAACTTGTTGTCACCGGTTTCGGCGACAAAGGCGCGCTGGCCGTCGGGTGCGACAAAGACGCCTTCCACGCTTTTCCCGAGATGGAGGCGCTTTACTTCCTTGCGTGAAGCAGCGTCGATCACAAGAAGATCGCCGGCGCCCATGTCGGTGATCAGGATGAGCTTGCCGTCCACGGTGAACTTGACGCGGTTCGAGAATTTGGTTTTGACATCGAGGGTTTGAATGACTTTCTTGCTGGCGGTTTCGATGATGGAGAGCGTGCCGTCGTGCGAGTTAGCCACCCACAGTTCCTTGCCGTCGGGTGACAGGTCGACGCCTTCGGGGCCTTTGCCAACTGGAATGACCGTGTTGCTCCAGCCGGATCCGTCGTTGGACGTTTCCACGATAGTGACGGAATCGCTGGCGACGTTGGTGGTGTAGATGGTGTGGCCATTTGGAGCGATAACCAGCATGTGGGTACGGTTCTGGCCGATGCCGAGAATCCAGTCGACCTTGTTCGAAGCGGGATCGTAGCGGCCAATGACCTTGCTGCCTTCGGCGGTGAACCAAGCTTTGCCATCGAAGAACACGATTCCGTGAGGACCGCGCAACGGCGTGATATCCACGCGATGAAGTTCTTTCTGATTGACGAGATCGATGACCGAAAGAGAAGTACCATCCTGATGAGGCCCGTAGTTGGTGACAAACGCAAGTTTTCCATCATCGGAGGCGGCGACTTCGTGCGGAGTGTTTCCGGTGGGAACCTTAGCGACGACCTTCAGCGTAGATGGATCAACGATGGCCAAGGCATTTTCCGATTTGTTTAAGACCAGCAGAGCAGGATGGGGCGTCGCAGTCTGCGCAGTGGGCGAAAGGAGCCAGAAGCATAGCAATTGATGACGAGTAACGAAGTACTGTTCGCGGTAGCGCATGAGGGCCTCCGAATCTGAGTGAAGCGGAAGTTATCTTAACCCTCGAATTCAAAATATTTCGAATACCCAGTTGCCAGATGAGACGGGCGGCAGCGAGTACTGGTTACCAAGTGAACGTGAATTCTCTTCCGGGGGATCAGGCCAAAGAAGAGTTCTTTTGGATCACTCGTTCGGCAAGCGACATCAGAGTTCGTTCGAGGATCTGCTCCGGTGTTCCTTCGGCTCGAATCTGAAGTAGCTGGCCGCGCTTGCTGTAGAACTCAATGAGGGGGGCAGTACTGCGCTGGTAGGCGTCCATGCGCACGGTGATGGATTCGGGGCGATCGTCTTCGCGTTGGAAGAGCTTACCACTACAGAGATCGCAAATTCCCGCAACGCGCGGTGGCTGCTGCGTGACGTGGTAGACGGACTTACAGGTCTCGCAGGTACGTCGTCCGCTGAGGCGAGAGACGATTTCGGGGAGCGGCAATTCATAGTCGATCACCGCGTTTAGGGGCAGTTTTTCATTGGTGAGCAACTCATCGAGGGCCTGGGCCTGGCACAGGGTGCGCGGAAATCCGTCGAGGACAAACCCGCCACTGCAGCGCAGGCAGCCGACGCGCTCGCGGACCATCTCCCACACGGTGGCATCCGGCACCAAGGCGCCCTGGCGCATAAAGTCGAGAGCGGTTTTCATGGCCGGCGAGGGTTGACAGTCCATGCGGGCTTTGGCGGCGCGAAAGACGTCTCCTGTCGATAGGTGGCAGGCGTGCAGGCGTTCGTTGAGCAGTTGGGCTTGCGTGCCCTTGCCGACACCAGGCGCTCCGAGTAGGATCAGTCGCCAAGGGGCGCCGTTGCCGATAGGAATCATGGAGCAGTGCGCTTCCGGGCCGAGAAGCCAGCGCGCACGATCGTTTGCGGACAAGGGTTTGATGTGAGTGGTCATGAGGATCCTCTCGGGTTCGGGTCTGCGGGGAGCCGTGAACCGGGAATCGGAGCGGGCGATTTCAGATTCGGTGTACCACTTCGATGGGATTCTGGCAAGAACGCTCGTCACCGGTGCCTTGGGTACTGCGCAGAATCGGCTGATTTGCCGCATACCCGTGCATCCAGTAAACTGAAATCCTGCGTCCATTGAGGAAAACATGCTGGTTGTAATGCAGTCGCAAGCTACGGAAGAGCAGGTTCGAGAGGTCTGTGCGCGCATTGAGGCGTTGGGATTTAAGGCGCATCCGATGCCTGGAGCGGGCCGCACGGCGATTGGAATTACGGGCAATCAGGGACCGGTGGACCTCGGGACACTCGAGTCGATGCCCGGGGTAGTGGAGTGCATACCGGTAACCAAGCCGTACAAGCTGGTGTCGCTGGACGTGAAGCAAGACCCGACTGTCGTGAAGGTGCCGACGCCTTCGGGAGATGTGCTGATCGGCGGCACGCATCTGGCAATGATCGCGGGCCCCTGTGCGGTGGAAACCGCGGAACAATGCCTGGCGACCGCGGCATTGCTTAAGCCCACGGGAGTACGGCTGTTCCGGGGCGGCGCCTATAAACCGCGAACTTCTCCCTACAGCTTTCAAGGGCTTGGCTTAGAAGGGCTGAAAATTCTGGATCAAGTTCGCAAGCAATTTGGGATGGGGATTGTGACGGAAGCGATCGACAATGAGTCGCTGGATTTGGTGGAAGAATGGGCCGACGTGATCCAGATTGGCGCGCGAAACATGCAGAATTTTTCGCTATTGAAGCGCGCGGGACGCGCGAAGAAGCCGGTGCTTCTGAAGCGCGGAATGAGCGCGACCTTGGATGAGTTCCTGATGGCCGCAGAATATGTGCTGAGCGAAGGTAACTACAACGTGATGCTGTGCGAGCGGGGAGTCCGGACCTTTTCGGACTTTTCACGGAACACGCTCGATCTCGCGGTAGTGCCCGCGGTAAAGAAGCGCAGTCACCTGCCTATTCTGGTCGATCCGAGCCATGGAACGGGAAAACGCCACAAGGTATTGCCGCTGTCGCGTGCGGCGGTCGCGGTGGGTGCGGATGGATTGCTGGTCGAAGTGCATTATCAGCCCGACAAGGCGCTATCGGACGGGATCCAATCGATCGTTCCGTCTGAGTATGCGGAACTGATGCAGGAAGTGCGGCAGATCGCGGCTGTCCTGCATCGCGACGTAAATTAAGCGAGAAGTCGCCTTCCTCCTGTACAATTTCTCGAACGCGCCATGCCTCGCGAAAAAAACTTCCGCATTTATTTCCTGAGTATCGTGCTGGTGATCTTCGGAATCGTGGTGATTCTGAAGGATCATCGCCCCAGTTTCCTGCGACCTGGGCTGCACCTCCACGGATATATCAGCAGCGCCACCGACGGGAACGTGACGGTGTTGGACATCGTGGAGTTGCGGGCGATCGCGCGAGTATTTGCCGGCCCAGGGGCAGGCGACATTCTGGAACATCCCAAACGCGATGAAGTGTGGGGCGTAAGCACCGGCGGCGGCTACCTGTGGATTCTGGATGCCGTATCCAATCAAATTGCTGCGCGCATTCCCGTTGGAGCGATGCCGTATTCGATCGACTTTTCCGCGGACGGCAAGCGGGTGTTCACCACCGCGGCCGGGTCGGACCAACTGATTGCGATCGACTGCGCTTCGCGATCGATCATCGGGCGGGGGAAGACCGGTGCGCAACCGATTCGCGCGCGGTTGACAGCCGACAACAAGACGATTCTGGTGGTAAATCGCGGGGACAGCACTCTGGGGATTCACGAAGCCACAAATCTGCAACAGCGCGTGGCTGTGAAAGTCGTCGCAAATCCGTCCGATGTAGTAGCGCTGCCGAATGGGTCGGTCGCGTTTGTGATCAGCGCGACGGAGAACCGCTTGTCCGTCGTGGATATCGAGCGCGGGGTGTTGCTGACGAATCTGGCTCTGGCCGGGAAACCCTCGCAAATGGTATTGAAACCGGATGGCGGAGAGCTGTACGTGCTGAGCCCGGAAGCGCACGTGCTGCAGGTGGTAAATACCTGGACGCATGAATTAGGTGACTCGCTGATGATCGGGTCCGCTCCAACGACAGCGATCCTGACCAATGATTCGGAAGTCATGTACGTGGCCGACCGGGCGGCAAATCGCGTTTTCCCGGTGGACATATTGAACCGAAGGGTGGGGCGACCGGTGAATACCGGAGCTGCGCCGGGGGCTATGCGATTCGATCCAACGGTGAGCGGAGCGCACCCGACGATGCTGCTGGTCGCGAACGAAAATTCCGGGGATGTGGCGGTGTTGCGGACGCGTACCGACAGCTTGATTACGATGATTCAAGCGGGATCACAACCGCAACGGCTCGCGGTAAAACTTTTCTAACAGACGGGATGGTTAGCGAGTGGCCTTTTGCGCCTGGGCCGCCAGGCATTCGTTGCAAATGCCGCCAACCTCAGTGCGAGAGACGGTCACCTGAAGATTGCAGTCGTGAGCAATCTGTTCCTTGAGCTGTTCATAAAGGCGCGATTCGAACTCGCGGACCTTGCCACAGCGAAGGCAAGCCACGTGGATATGGTCGCGCGGGCCGTGGGTTTCGTAATAGTGTCGGTCTCCCCGCAAATGCAAAAGATCAAGCTCGTCGATCAGTCCCTGTTTCTTCAGCAGGTCAATGGTGCGGTAGACGGTGACGAGATGGACGTCGCGGTCCAGTTTCTGGGCCCGTTCCAGAATCTGATCGACATCGAGATGCTGCTCGGCGTCGTCCATGACTTTCAGTATGGCCCGGCGCTGGCGGGTAAGCCGAATACCACGCTGGCGGAGCGTTTGCTGGAGATGTCCAACAGTTTCAGCGGAGTTGAGGCGCTCTCCACTGGATACGCGATGCGCTGGCACACTGGACATGAGCGAAAATCCTTACTCTGACAATCTAGCAGACATGCGACGCATTCGCCGCGAACGGGGACGGTCCGCGCTCACGAGTGAATCGGGAACTGGCGAACCACGTCGTTATACATCACATACGCAAATAAGACCAAGAGAAACACCAGCCCGACCTGGATGAAGCGCTCCTTGAAGCGCAAGCTGAAATCGCGCCGCCGCAGACCTTCCAGAGCCAGGAGGAAAATCTGGCCGCCGTCGAGAATCGGAATCGGCAGCAGGTTCAGGATCCCAAGGTTGACGCTGATCAGAGCCATGAAGGTGACAATGGCGAGCGAACCCATTGCCACGGCTTCTCCGGCGGCACGCGAAATGCCAACGACGCTTTGCAATTCCTTGACAGAAACGCTGCCACTGAAGAGCTTGCCGATTACGCCAACCGTCTCGCCGATCATATCGCCGGTTTGGGTGAAGGCGGTCTTAATCGCTTCTCCGGGCTTGACCGAGCGATAGTTGAATTTGACTTCTGGGCCGATGCCGATTTGATAGTTCTTCTCCGAAGCATCGGAAGCACCCTGCTTGGGAGTGACGGTCAGGTCCGTCAACTTGTCGTTGCGGAGGACCTGAATCGCGAGGGGCTTTCCGCCGGAAGAGCGAACCAAGTCCACAAACTGATCCCAATACTGCACGGGTTGGCCATCAACCGTACGAATCAGGTCGCCGGTGTGGACTCCAGCGCGAGCGGCGGGCTTGCCGGGGATGATCTGACCGACCACGGGAGCGAGAGGAAGATAACCGAGCGGATGGTCGTAACGGTCTTTCTTGATGGTGACATCGACGGTGCGGGAAGCGCCGTTGTTTTGGACTTCCATCTTCGAAACCGCAGGAGCCGCGCTCGGAGTAGGCAGGGCTTTGAGCACTTGCTCCCAAGTTGTCGTTGGATGGCCGTCCACGCTGACGATCTTGTCGCCCTGCTCAAATGTCGTGGCTGTACCTGAAACAGAAGGAAGAGCATTCACGACAGGAGCCTGGTCGTAATACGAAGGGTGCGGCTCACCGACGATCAGGTAGTACCCCCCCAGCAGAAGAATCGGGAAAATCAGATTCACCGCGGGACCGGCGAAACAAATCAGGGCACGTTGCCAGCGCTTCTTGCTCATCAGTTCGTCGGGAGCACCGGTAGGAGGGGCCTCACCGGAATCGATCTCGGAAAGGTCCTGGCCAGCCATGCGCACATAGCCGCCAAGAGGAAGCGCGCTGAGGCGCCAGTCGGTCTCGCCCCACTTTTTGCCGAATAGGCGTGGGCCGAATCCAATGGAGAACACGTCCACGCGGACTTTGAACAGGCGGGCGATGATGAAGTGTCCCCATTCGTGTACCAGGATGATGACGCCCAGCGCCAAAACCATGCCGATTACTGTATTCATGCTCGCTCTGCACTCCGTTTCACTGCATTGCTTCCCAATTCTCTGGATAACTCAAAATTAACTCGCGGCTACCGTTCTGGCGGCCAACTTCTCTACTTCTTCACGCGCCATGCGGCGGGCTTCTGCGTCAGCGGCCAGCACATCGTCCATTTTCTCGAACTTCACGCGAGGTGTACGACTTAGCACCGCTTCCACGACCTCAGAAATTCCCAAGAATGGCAACCGGTGTCCCAAGAACGCTTCGACGGCGACTTCGTCCGCAGCGTTTAAGGCGCAGGGCCAAGCTCCACCCTTCTTCATCGCTTCCCGAGCCAAGCGAAGGCACGGGAACCTGCGCGTCGAGGGCCGCTGGAAGTCTAATCTTCGCAGCTTGCTCCAATCGAGCTCAACTTGCTTAGATGCCACTCTTTCCGGATAGGTTAACGCGTATTGGATGGGCATGCGCATGTCGGTCGGGCCGAGTTGCGCCAAAACGGAACCGTCGACGTATTCGACCATGGAGTGAATGGTGGACTGCGGGTGAATGACGACGTCGATCTGATCGGGACGCAGATCGAATAGCCATTTGGCTTCTATGATTTCAAAACCCTTATTCATCATGGTGGCGGAATCGATGGTGATGCGGTTGCCCATCCGCCAGTTGGGATGGTCCAGCGCCTGGTCCGTCGAGACGTGGGCCAATTGAGCGATGGGAGTCTTGCGGAAGGGGCCGCCCGAAGCGGTAAGGACGATGCGGCGAACCTCTGGATGCGTGCCGACGCGGAGGCACTGATGAACAGCATTGTGCTCGCTATCCACGGGCAAGAGTTCCTTGCCGGCCTCGCGGACTGCGGCCATAACGAGTTCACCAGCCGCAACCAGGACTTCCTTGTTGGAAAGAGCGATGGTTTTGCCGAGCTTGATTGCGTCGTACGTGGCTTCCAATCCCACGACGCCTACCGCCGCGGATACAACGATGTCCGCGTGGGAGTGGGTGCCGACCGTGTGCATGCCTTCGCGTCCGTGATGAATTTCGGGAAGGGTAATTCCCTGCTCTCCGAGGCGGCGAGCCAATTCCGCGGCAAGTTCGGGAGTGGCAACGGAGACGAGCTCCGGGTGATGACGATGGATTTGCGGGATCAATTGATCCAGGTTGAAACCTGCGGCGAGTGCGACGACGCTGAAGCGATCGGGCAGCGCCTCGACAATGGAGAGCGTTTGCCGTCCGATAGACCCCGTACAACCGAGGATGGAGAGATGTTTCAAGCGTTCCTTTGTCGGTGCGTTGGCTAAGAACCGGACTCATTACCGCGAAAGCGGAGGGTTCACCAATACTAAATAATACCAGACGACCGGGATACAGAGGATGAGGGCATCCATGCGGTCCAAGAAGCCACCATGGCCGGGCAGCAGGCCGCTGGAGTCCTTAACGCCAGCGGAGCGTTTGTAGGCCGATTCGAGCAGATCGCCCATTTGACCCGCGATGTTGCCCAATGCGGCCATCACCAGCAGGTGGACGAGCGGTATCGGAATCCAGTAGCTGAACGCGTAGCCAACCAGTAGCGAACCAAACAGGCTGCCGATGGAGCCTTCCCAGGTTTTCTTGGGCGAAAGGTGTGGGGCGAGCGGATGCCTGCCGATGGCCCGGCCGACGAAATACGCCGCAGTGTCCGCTGTCCAAGTGATTACGCAGGCGAACAGAAGGAGCTTTGGGCCTACTTCGGGAAGACTGTGAAGGCGAACCGCGAAAGACAATGGAAAGGCCACGAGGAGCAGGGCGCTGGAACTGATGCCCGCGGCGGGCAGCGCTTCGACGATTGGGCGGCGGGTCCAAAGAGTGCGCGCCATAATGCCGAGCATAAAAACGAAGAACAAGAGAAACGGCGAGGTAAGCGCGATGGTCAGGCCGTGATAGTCGGGAATTACATGAGCCGGATTGACACCGGAGAAACCGGCGGAGGTCTCCAATGAACGGAAGGGCTGGCCCAGCCGCCACTGCCCCGCGACGAGAAGGAGAGCGCAGAACGAGGTCCAAAAACGATAAGCGCGGTGCCCGATGGCATCGCCGAGTCCGAAGTATTCCCACAGTAGAACCACGGACAAGATCGCGACGCTCGTGGCCACGACGGTGTTGGTGCCCAGCAGAATCAGCGCGATGACAATCGGCATTAAAACGGCGGCAGTGGCCACGCGCGTCCAGGTCATTTGAAACGAGCCTTTCGAAACGAAGTGAGATTCTGCGGCAGAAATGCGTACTTAATTATACAGGCGATTCGCAGTGGTGCTGCAAACTAGCGAGCGGCTCGAGCGGGCGCAGAGGAATCGGCGGCTTCGATACCGCCGTAACGGCGTTCGCGCTTCTGGAAGTCGACCAGGGCATCCAGGAGGCAGGCACGATTAAAGTCGGGCCATAGTGTTTCCGTGACAAAAATTTCCGCATAGGCTATTTGCCAGAGCAGGAAATTGCTGATGCGCATTTCGCCGCTGGTGCGAATAAGCAGATCGGGATCGGGCAGATCGGAAGTGTAGAGATGGCGGGAGATCTGCTCTTCGGTGATTGGCTCGTGTGTTGAGTGACGGCCATTTGCGGCAATAATCGCGTTCATGGCGTCCACAATTTCAGCCCGGCCGCCGTAATTCAAGGCCACGTTCAGGATCATCCCACTATTCTTGGCGGTCGCTTCGGTGGCTTCGCGAGTGTCGCGTTGTACGGCTTCGGGAAGTTCGTCGGGACGGCCGAGGAAACGGATGCGAATGTTGTTGCGCTGAAGCAAGGGCATTTCCCTGCGCAGGTATTCGCGGAGGAGTTGCATCAAGAATTCGATTTCGGCTTTGGGACGGCGCCAATTCTCCACGGAGAAGGCGTAGAGCGTAAGAGCTTCGATGTGTAGCCGGGCACAGGTTTCAATCGTGATGCGCGCCGATTGGGTTCCCGCGCTGTGGCCCGCAATGCGCGGCAGCATACGCTTCTTGGCCCAGCGGCCGTTGCCATCCATGATCACGGCGATGTGACGAGGTAAACGGGCCAAGTCGAGTTTTTCCAGCAAACGGGCTTCTTCGGCGGTAACGGGGCCGAGTTCGTGGAGGAGCGGTTGTTCAGAAGTACGCGACACGATGGATCTTTTCCAAATCCTCTTTATGCCGCAAAGTTAACACACACCGGCGAGGTCGCGCAATCGGGTGGTGTTCATCTGCCAATACCCGAGAGCGACATTTGAGGAGCGATCACGCGCTCGATGGGTGGAATGCCTGGTAAAAGGCCTGGCCGACGAGAACGAAGGTCAAGATGATCATGAGGACCGCGGTGGTCCAGGCGATCACGTTGAAGAGGACTGTATTGGTGTGCTCGCCCATCAAGTCCTTACGATTGATAAGCAGTAGCATGAAAATCAGTACGATCGGGAGCCATACGCCGTTGCCTACTTGGGAGAAGATGAAGATTTTCCACAGCGGAGCGTTCGGAATCAGAACGATGCCTGCTCCAACAACGATCAGGATCGTGTACAGCCAATAGAAGGCCGGGGCTTCGCGAAATTTATGGTCGAGGCCGGCTTCGAAGCCAAGGCCTTCACAGATCACATGCGCGGTGGACAGAGGCAAGATTGTGGCCGCGAATAGCGAAGCGTTCAGCAAGCCGAAAGCGAAGGTCAGACCGGCCCATTTACCGGCAAGTGGAATGAGCGCTTTGGCGGCTTCGGCGGCGTCGGTGATGTTGGTCAGTCCACTGGAATGCAGAGTCGCCGCGGTGCAGATGATGATGAAGAATACGATCACCATGCAACTAATGCTTCCGAACAGGACGTCCAGCCGAGCTTGCGGATATTGACGCGGGCCAACCTTTTTCTCGACGAATCCGGCCTGCAGATAAAAGAACTGCCAGGGCGCGATAGTGGTGCCGACCAGAGCGGTCAAGGTGATCAGGTAAGAGGTGTCCAATCGAAGATTGGGCACGATGGTCATGCGGGCGGCCAGCAGCCAATCGGGACGCGCCAATAACGCGGAGAACATGTAGGAAAGATAGAACGTGCAGGCGATCATGAAGATGATTTCGACCTGCCGGTAGCTGCCCTTCAATACGAGAATCCAGACCAGCAGAGCCGCGATGGGCACGGCGATGTATTTGCTGATGCCGAAGATCTGCATGGCTGCGGCGACCCCGGCGAATTCGGCGACGACGTTGCCCAAATCCACCAGAAAACCGGTAACCATGACGAAGAATGTGGGGCGAAGGCCGAATTCTTCCCGGATCAAATCGGAGAGACCCTTGCCGGTCATCACGCCCATGCGAGCGCACATCTCTTCGGTGACGTAGAGAGCAATCGTCATGGGAATCAGTGACCATAGCAGCGCGTAACCATAGGAACTGCCTGCCTGCGTGTAGGTGGCAATTCCGCCGGCGTCGTTGTCCACATTGGACGTGATGATTCCGGGGCCGACGACCGCGAGGAACAGCGCGATCCTGCGGCGCCACGCTTTGCCGCGAGAGAAGAACTCCAGGGTGCGGCCACGGAGCCCGTCGATAAAATTGTTGATGTCCGCAAGATTCATGGAATCCGAAACAGCTCCGTAAATTTAGTGCCGGGTTAACTACTTACCAGGCGCGAAACGACGTCGTCCACGGTAACGGTGCCGATCGGGCGATTCATTTCGTCGATCACCGTCAACATACGAAGGTTGTATTTGTCGAATAACTCGAAGACGTCTTTTTCGCTGGCGTCAGGGGTCACGCTGATCAGCGGCTCGGTCTTGAGTTCAAAGAGGCGCTGCTCGGGAGAAGCCAGCAGCAGGCGCGCCACTGGAACGGTCCCGCTGTAACGGGCGTCGCGATCGATCAGCACGATGGTATCGAGTTGTTCCAGGTTGAGGTCCTGCTTGCGCATCCAGTCCAGGATTTCTTCGCGCCCGCTTTGATCGGAGACAAACACGAAGTCGGTGTTCATCATGCCGCCTGCGGTGGAAGGGTCGAAGGCCAACAGTTCGCGGACTTCGCGCGCCTCCTGGTTGGGCATTTCTTCCAGGAGTCCTTCGGAGGTTTCCTTGGGCAAATCGGCGAGCAAGTCGGCGGCAGCGTCGGGCGCCATTTCTTCAATGATGTCGGCGGCCTTTTCAGGGTCGAGTTTCTCGACGATCTGGGTGGTAAGGCGCTCGTCCAACTCCGCCAGGACTCCGGCGGCAGTTTCCTCGTCCAGGGAAGCGATAATGCCCTGTCGCTCGGCGGCGGAGAGTTCTTCCATCATCTCGGCAAGATCGGCGGGGTGCAGATCTTCAAGTTTTTCGTGAGTGATCCGCAGCTTTACCCGGCGCAGTGGGTCAGGTTCGATCAAGTTGACAAATTCCCAGCGGATTGCGCGCTGGGGAAGCCTGCTTTGTAGCCTGCGCACCAAGCTCGAGGGAGCAACTCCCTGCAACAGGCGACGCAGCGCTCCGGGCAGGCCAATGTCCACCTGGGAGATGCGGAGTTCCACGTTGCCGTTGGTGCGCTGCTCGGACAGATCGACATCGTTGACGCGAACTACCTTGCGACCTGAGGTGTCGATGATCTGTTGATCGAGGAGGTCCTTCTGAACTGCCAGCCAGCCTTCGTTTGGTTGGTACGCTTCCAAGGCCCGCTCAGAAACCGTCAGCTCCAGCCTCCCCGGAGCAACCTTTCCAACCTGATCGTAACGGGCCACCAACGGCTGAAAGCGCCCCCGGGAAATGAGGAAGTGCGAGACACGGTTGGGCTGATCGGCCGGTTCGATGAAGAACTCGCGAACGCGGCCGACGAAGTTATTTTGGGCATCGTAGGCCGATGCGCCCATTAGTTCGGTGGCAAACAGCATAACGATCACACTTTCTACAAATGAGTCGGACAGGGAGAGCCGGGACGTGGCAAACCCTGCAGGCGGCGGAGTCGCGAACGAGAGTTAAAGCTTTGAAAAAGAAAAACCCGCGTCCGAACGGTCGGCCACGGGCAAAATCGGCAAATTCTGTGGCTATTTGCCCGGTGGCGCCTCTACGGTGCCGGCGGATTTTGCGTGATCCGCGAGGCGAGGCTGACGCAAAACGCGCAGGTCGCTGACGGATCCCGGAAAACTCGACGGGATCACGCACCGTTGGCCCAGACTCACCCGGAAGCAACTAAGGTGAGGATCGACGGAACTGGATGCGCTCATCGTAGAGAATTTCACTCCGAAACCAGTGATAAGCCGCGTCGGAAATTTAGTCAAGAAAAAAGCGACAAATCGGGACAAAAATGTGTCGAGCGTTGCGCTAACGGCGAGAGTGCCGTGCGGACTTCCGCTTGGCCGAAAACACCATGTTCGATGGGGTGACGCCGTGAGCGCGGCACCAGTCCACATACAGGACGTAGTAGTTCTTCTGGATGTAGTCAGCAGGCGAGAAGCCCAGACGATTCGCAGCCTGATCGATAGCAGCTTCGGGGCCTTCCAGTTCGACGAAGGTGCCGATGGGGGTTTCGTCCACCTCGATCAAGAGGTCCTTGGCCCATCGCTGTTGACCAGGAAACCGGAAGGTGGTCCGGTATTTTTCATATTGGAACCACTGCCGCATGCCGAGGCCTTCGAATATTTTTTGGAGCGCTGGACTGTCGGAGATGGTGAGTTCTGTCTCTTCCCGGACCTTGTACACGCGATCATCGGTCTTCTGGGAACCGGCGGGCGGGCTCTTGAAGGTCAGGATCGCCCGGGAAACCGACCGTCCGCGGGATGCACGTTTTTGTGGCGTTTCGGTACGAATCCTCAGAAGTTGACCGCGCTCCATCAGGTTTTGCTGCGGGGTGTCGAAAAGCCGGTTGACCTCGTGCACGGCGCCAATCCCGGGAAAGGCGGGTCTCACCTTCAACTGGGAGAGCTTTGTGCGAAGCGCCTTCAAATCGTGGATGGCAAGCTTGATTTCGGTTTCGGCAGGCATATCGATGAGTTGACGCGGAGGCTGACCGGGCGGGAAGTACCACTCCGAGCGGCCGACTTTCCGCAATCTCCAACTTCGGCTAGTATAACGGCGAAAGGTTTTTCCTGCAGAATCGGCGTCCGAAACCTACCTCGGACTCACACGATAAATGAATATGACGACAGACTTTACATCCGCGGCGGCTGCTTTTCCTCCAGAAAACAACAAGTTACCGGCTCCGCGGCCACCGGTGGCTATGCGTCAACCGGTCGAGCACGTGATCCATGGCGATCGGAGGGAGGACGACTACGCGTGGTTGAGGGACAAGGAAGATCCCCGGGTGAGAGCGTATTTGACCGAGGAGAACGCGTACACCGACGCGTGTATGGCGGAAACCACCGCGTTTCAGAACCAGCTGTACCAGGAGATGCTGGGGCGGATTCTGCAAACCGATTTGAGCGTGCCCTACCAACTACGAGGCTATTCCTACTATTCGCGAACGGAAGAGGGTAAGCAGTACCCGATCTATTGCCGGCGCGCCAGCGACCCAGATGCGCGCGAGGAGATACTGCTGGATTTGAATAAGCTGGCCGAAGGACACAGTTTTCTGGGTCTCGGCATCCTCGAGATAGCAGATAGCAACATGCTGCTGGCGTACGCCGTGGATACGACCGGTTTCCGCCAATACACATTGAAGGTCAAAGACCTGCGAACTTCGGAGACCCTACCGTTCCAGATCGAACGGGTGACCAGCGCTGCGTGGAGTTCCGACAATCGAACGCTGTTTTACGTGGTTGAGGACGAGGTGACCAAGCGGTCGCATCGGCTCTATCGACACGAATTCGATTCCGATCAACCAGACGCTCTGGTACATGAAGAGAAAGACGAGCGGTTCCGCATCGATATTGAAAGAACGCGCAGCGGAGCATATCTGATCCTGGTCACCAATAGCCACACGACCAGCGAGTCTAGGTATCTAAGGGCAGACCGGCCGCAAGGCGAATTCCAACTGGTCGCAGAGCGCGAAGACGAGCACGAATATTACCTCGAGCATCACCCGGGCAATTCGAAGGACCCGGCTGGGGGCGTTTTTTTCATCCGCAGCAATCACGGGGCTCGGACCTTTCGATTGATGACTGCGCCGACAAACAATCCCGGACGAGCACATTGGCATGAGGTAATTCCCCACAGGCCCGACGTGATGCTCGGAGGGGTGTCGGCGTTTCGGTCGCACCTGGTGATCAGCGAGCGAGAAGATGGCCTGCCGTACTTGCGGATCATTGACCTGTCTCGGCCAGCAACGTCGGCGCTGGAAGCCTCGTACCGAATCGACTTTGCAGAACCGGCATACAACGCGGCAATAAGTTTGAATCCGGAATTCGACACCGATTCCGTTCGCTTTCAGTACGAGTCGTTTATTACGCCTCGGTCGGTGTATGACTACAACGTGATCACCGGCGAACGGATCTTGCGCAAACAGCAACCCGTGCTGGGCGGGTACGATCCGACCGAATATGGGACGGAGCGGCTCCATGTAGTAGCGCGCGATGGCACCCGCGTACCGCTGTCGGTGGTTTACAGGCACGAAACGCCGCGCGACGGAAGCGCACCATTGCTGCTGTACGGATACGGCAGCTATGGGCTGTCGATCCCGGTTTCATTCAATTCAAACCGCTTCAGCTTGCTGGACCGCGGCGTGATTTACGTGATCGCGCACATTCGAGGAGGCGGCGAACTGGGCAAGCCCTGGCATGACGCCGGGCGAATGCGCCAGAAGATGAATACGTTTACCGACTTCATCGATGCCGCGGAGCATCTGATTGCGGAGGGCTACACCTCGAAAGAGAATCTGGTGATCGAGGGTGGCAGCGCGGGCGGGTTGCTGATGGGCGCGGTCACGAATATGCGTCCAGATCTGTTTCGCGTGGTGGTCAGTCACGTGCCGTTCGTGGACGTGCTGAACACCATGCTGGACCCGACACTGCCACTGACTGTGGGCGAATACGAGGAGTGGGGCAATCCGCAGCTTGAGGAAGATTACTTTTACATGCGGCAATACTGCCCGTATACCAATCTCGCTGCCAAGTCGTACCCCACGATGCTGGTGAAAACCGGATTAAATGACAGCCAGGTGATGTATTGGGAACCGGCAAAGTATGTGGCCAAGCTGCGTACGCTGAAGCAGGATAACCACGGGTTGTTGCTGAAAACAAACATGGGAGCAGGTCACGGCGGAGCGAGCGGCAGGTACGATTACCTGCGAGAGATTGCGTTCGATTACGCTTTTTTGTTGTGGGAATTGGGAATTCGCAGTTGAAACAGGCTGCTGCTCCTGAGAGTATTTACCACCCGAAGTCAGGTCGAAAAATCACGGATCGATGAGCGAAGCGTCCACTCCATTAATGCAGCAGTACAACAACGTGAAGGCCCGCTACCCGCACGCACTGCTGCTGTTCCGGTTGGGCGACTTCTACGAATTGTTCTACGAAGACGCGATGATCGCGTCGCGAGAACTGCAAATCACACTGACGTCGCGCAACCGGGAAAAAGGCCAGCCGATCCCGATGTGCGGCGTTCCGTATCACGCTGCGGATGGCTACATCGCCCGGCTCATTCGTGGCGGTTTTAAGGTAGCGATTTGCGAGCAGATGGAACAACCGAGCCCAGGCAAGAAACTGGTGCGGCGCGAAGTTTCCCGGGTGATCACACCTGGGACGGCAACTGATGTGGCAGTCCTCGATTCGAAAGAAAACAATTATCTGGCGGCGGTGGCCCAGAACGCGGCGAAAGGCGTGATTGGCGTGGCGTTCGTGGACCTTTCGACGGGAGAATTCCTGGTCACGGAATTCGATGGCCAACGCGCGGAAGATAATCTTCGGGACGAACTGCAACTGTTCCGTCCGAGGGAGACGCTGCTTCCCCGCCCCGCCCAGCTTTTTGAGACTTCCAAGAATTCCTTGCTGGACGGCACGGGCGGAGTCGAATCGCGGCTGGACGAGTGGATTTTCCAGTGCGATTACACAGAGCGGATTCTTCGCGAACAATTTGGCGTGGCGGAACTGACTGGCTTCGGACTGGACGGCCATCCGCAGGCGATGTGCGCGGCAGGCGCAATCGTGCACTATTTGCGGGAGAACGCGGCGCGAGGCGACGATGCCCCGAGCGTCGAAGCATTGCGGCACCTGGATCGTATGCGGTTTTACCGGCAACGGGATTCACTAACGCTGGACCCGGTGTCAGTGCGCAATCTGGAGTTGCTCGCTCCGATCTTCACCGAAGAGACGAAGTCGAGCGGGCCGACCACGCTGGTTGCGGCGCTGGATGTGACCGTAACCGGGATGGGCGCCCGATTGTTGCGTTCCTGGATTTTGCGGCCGCTGATCGATGTGGATGAGATCGAAGGGCGATTGGGAGCAGTGGCGCAGCTTCTGCAACAAACCGTGGTGCGCGGAGAAATTCGCAAGGAGTTGCGTGGGATTCAGGATCTGGAGCGGCTGACGAGCCGGATCACGCTGGGATTGGCATCGCCTCGCGAACTGGTGGCGCTACGAAGATCGCTGGCGCAGTTGCCCCTGCTGAAAAATTTCGTGACGCCCCCTGCTACAGGGGGAAGCGAACTGCTGCGGCGGCTGCACGGGGAGATCGATGATCTGACTGATGTGCGGGAACGCCTGGAAAAGGCGTTGTCCGACGAGCCACCTGCGCTGGCGACCGAGCCTGGAATCATTCGCGCCGGATATCATGCCGAGCTGGACGAGTTTCGGTCGCTATCGCAGCACAGCAAGCAAACCATCGCGGCGATGGAAGAGCGCGAACGCAAACGGACCGGAATCAACTCACTAAAAATTCGCTTCAACCAGGTATTTGGGTACTACATCGAAATTTCCAAGGCCAATCTTCATAATGCTCCCGCCGATTTCGAGCGGAAGCAGACGCTGGTGAATGCCGAGCGCTACACGTCGGCGGAACTGAAGGAGTATGAGCGCAAGATTCTGGCGGCCGACGAGCGCATCGCAGAAATTGAGCGCGGGCTTTTTGTGGAATTGCGGTCGGGGATCGCGGCCCAGGCGTCGCGACTTCGTCAAACCGCCGGGGCGATTGCGCAGTTGGATGTATTGGCGGCGTTTGCGAAGCTGGCAGCAGATCGTAACTATGTGCGCCCGGAATTTAATTCCACGGGCGAATTGTTGATTGTGGGCGGCCGCCATCCGGTGATCGAGGAACTGCTGCGACAGAAGGGCGAGCGGTTCGTGCCGAACGATTTGTATTTTGAGCCAGGGCGACAACAGCTTCTGCTGATTACCGGACCGAACATGGGAGGGAAATCAACCTATCTGCGGCAGGCCGCGCTCATCGTTCTGATGGCGCAGATGGGCTGCTTTGTTCCGGCGCGCCAGGCGCGACTGCCGATTACCGATCGCATTTTTACGCGAATTGGGGCGAGCGACAATCTGGCGCGCGGACGCTCCACATTTCTGGTGGAGATGAGCGAAGTGGCCGCCATTTTGCATCACGGAACCCCATCGAGTCTGGTGCTGCTGGACGAAGTGGGCCGCGGAACATCCACGTTTGACGGGTTGTCGATCGCCTGGGCGGTGGTCGAGCATCTGCAAAAAACCACGCGCGCGCGGACGTTGTTCGCGACGCATTATCATGAGTTGACGGAGCTGGCCGAACTGCTGCCGGCTGTTAAAAATGTGCATGTATCGGTAAAAGAGACTCCGAATGAGATTGTGTTTCTGAGGCGCGTCGAACCCGGCAGCGCGAGCAAGAGCTACGGGATTGAAGTGGCCAGACTGGCGGGACTGCCGCGCACGGTCATCGAGCGAGCACGCGAGGTGCTAAAGCGGCACGAGCAAAGCGAGCATGAGTTGACGGAAACGCTTGTCGCCCGGGGCTAACGAGGCGGGACATAAGAACGGGCATCAGGACGTCCTATTTACGGCATTGGACCGCGAAGTTCTGGAGCACCTACGGATGCGAATTTGGATGATCTGAAACCGTCTGGAGGCCTTGAACCTGCTTGCGAAACTGAAGAAACAAATCACTTCGTGATCGCAGCGCGACGGCGCGATCGCGCCTTCCGCAACAAACAGCTTACACTAAAATGGAAGCCGGTTGTTAGTGTGTTAGAACCAGACGTGAGGCAAAACGGATGCTGATTCTGGGATTGATGAGCGGCACGTCGGCAGACGGAATTGACGTGGCGCTGGCGCGAGTGGAGGGGGCACCTCCGCGACTGCGAGCGCGAGTTCTGAAGCACACAACCATTGCCATGCCCAGGGCGGTTCGTGCGGAGGTGTTACGGATCGCGGAAGGCGCCGCTGTTCCGGCCGGCGTGATCAGCCAGTTGAATTTTCGGCTGGGACGAGGTTTTTGCCGAGGCAATTCGACAGGCGTGCCGCGAGTTTCGCGTGCCGATTTCGCGGTATCGATCTGATCGGCAGTCATGGGCAGACTATTTTTCACCGGGGATCGCCGGAAAGCTATCTTGGAGGGAGAGTCTCCTCGACCTTCCAAATTGGAGAGCCTGCGGTGATCGCTGGTGTCACGGGCATAACGACGATTGGAGATTTTCGCCCTGCGGATATGGCGGCGGGAGGGCAAGGCGCACCGCTGGTGCCGTACGTAGATTACTTGCTGTTCCGGCACGCCAAGAAAGGTCGCGTGGCGCTGAACCTGGGAGGAATTGGAAACATCACGGTGTTGCCGCGATCCGCCAAGCCATCCGATGTGTTTGCGTTCGATACCGGTCCGGCCAATATGGTGATTGATGCGCTGATAGCACATTTTTCCGGTGGTAAAGTGCGGTTTGATCGAAACGCGAGATTGGCGAGCCGTGGCCGCGAAACTACTCAGCTACTCGAATATATGAAGCAGGATCCCTATCTGCGGGTGCGGCCTCCAAAATCTACTGGGCGTGAATACTACGGTCGTGAGTACGTCCAAAAGTTGCTGCAAGCCGGAAAGCGATACCGATCCACACCCGAAGATTTGATTCGAGCAGCGACAATTTTTGCCGCGTTGTCGGTCGTGGATGCGCTGAACCGGTTTGTGTTGCCAAAGGTGGCTGTCGATGAAGTGATTGTTTCCGGCGGAGGCGCACATAATCCCTTGATCCTGGCGCAACTGCAGGCGGCGTTACGGCCAATCAAAGTGATGACTTCAGACCAGTTGGGCGTACCGGTGGACGGTAAAGAGGCATATGCATTCGCGTTGCTCGCATACGAAACGTGGCATCGAAGGCCGGGAAATCTTCCAAAGGCAACGGGCGCGAGCCGACCGGTGATTCTGGGAAAGATTTCTTTCGCCAATCCACCACGCACGATGGGCCAACGATGAGCTTTAGGACTTCGATATGTCTCGCTCTGGTTGCGCTGGTCGTCTTGCTGGGAGGATGCACAGCGCGGCAACGGCCTTCGGGGGAAGTGGTCTTCGTCATCGACTCGAATCCAGCGAACCTCGATCCGCGGATGGCTACGGATGCGCAATCCCAGAGAATCATTGCCCTGATCTTCAGCGGGCTGGCGAAACGCGACGAGAACATGAATCTGACCGGGGATTTAGCGGAGTCGTGGGAGAATCCCGATCCCCTGACGTATATCTTCCATTTGCGCAAGAACGTCCTGTTTCACGACGGAAAGCCGGTCACCTCAGCGGATGTGAAAGCAACGTTCGAGTTCATGCTGGACCCGGCGAATAAATCGCCAAAGCGCGGCGCATTCCGGATGGTGACCGCCATTGAGGCCCCCGATCCCGCAACCGTCGTGTTTCGTTTGAAAGAGCCGTACGCCTCGTTCGTTTGGAATCTGGCGCGGCCGGCAATCGGAATCGTCCCAGCGAACGCGGGCGCGGACTTTTCGAAGCATCTGGTTGGCAGTGGACCCTTCCGGTTTGTGAGCCAACAGCAGGACGACTCGGTGGTCCTGGAGCGCAGCACGGTGAACCGCGTTTCGGATGATAAGCGTACGGCGGAAACGCAACGGATTGTTTTTCGCATTGTGCCTGACGCGATCGTGCGCGCACTGGAACTTCGAAAAGGATCAGCGGATGTGGAAGTCAGTTCCCTTTCGCCAGACATGATTCCGGTATTGTCGCGACAGCCAGCGCTCGCGGTGACCGAACGGAGCGGTACGAATTTCGCATATCTGGGGTTGAACCTCGAGGATCCGATTCTTGCGCATCGAGAGGTTCGCCAAGCGCTCGCGTACGCCACGGATCGTGACACGCTGATCAAGTACTTGTTGCACGGGCAGGCGCAAATCGCGAGCGGCATCCTACCTCCGGAACATTGGGCATTTGAACCCGACGTGCAGAAGTATGGCTACGATCCCGCGCGCGCGGAGCAACTTCTGGATGCGGCAGGCTATCCACGCAAACCGGACGGCACGCGTTTGCATCTGCTGCTGAAGGTCAGCACGCAGGAACAGGCGCGATTGATCGGCGCCGCGCTGCAGGATCAGTGGAAACGAGTGGGCATTGCGTTGGAAGTACGACCGCAGGAGATCGCGACGCTGTTTTCGGATCTAGCCAAAGGTAATTTCCAGTTGAGCTATTCGAACTGGGTTGGGGCGAATAACGACCCGGACGTATTTGAATTTGTGTTTTCGTCAAAACGGATGCCGCCGGATGGAGCGAATCGGGGTCACTACCGAAATACCCAAATTGACAGCCTGACGGATCAAATCCGCGTCGAATCCGATCCTGCAAAACGCCGGGTCTTGTGCAGCGAGGCACAGAAAATTCTGGCCATCGACTTACCGTACATTCCCCTGTGGTATGTGGGCGTCGTTTCGGTTCACAACAAGGATCTGACGGTCCAATTGACGCCAACGGGCGATTACGAATTTCTAGCGAATTGAATCTGAAAGTGCAGCAGCGATTAGCGGGCACGTCAGGCCGGAACGCCGTTGTCGCCGTCCAGAACGCTGTGAATATCGTCCGAGGCGATTACGCCTTCTCGGCCTACACACCACAAATCGCCACGAAGTTCCACAATGGTCGAGGGCATCAAAATGGCGGTTTCCCCCGCGTCGAGAATCAGCGGCACGCGATCGCCAAGTTGCCGGAAGACCTCTTCCCCGCTTGCACAGGTGGGTGAGCCGGAAAGATTGGCGCTGGTGCCGGTAAGCGGCACGCCGATTTCGCGAATCAACTGGGAGACGATGGCGCTGTTGGGCCAGCGCAGCGCAACCCGTTTGGTGTTCCCAGTGACTTTCAGGGGCAGCCGCGTGGAGGCGTCGACCACGATGGTTAGCGGACCCGGCCAGAAAGCTTCGGCCAGTCGGTAGAAATTTTCGGGCAAATCGCGCGAGAGAATTTCGGCTTGCTCGACGGAGTTAATCAGAATGGGCAGGGCTTTGCTCTCGGGACGGCCCTTGACTCGGAAAATGGCGTCGACCGCAGCGAGATTAACCGGATCGGCCGCGAGGGCGTAGAGAGTATCGGTCGGAACGGCGATGACTGCTCCGCGATTTAGCCACCCTCCCGCATACCGAATGAGTCGCAGGTCTGGATTTTCCGCACTTACCTTTACAACTTCGGCTGACAAGAAATGATCCTGTGAATGTATCGCAGCCACAAGCCCCCGGCCGCTGAAGGGGAAACTATCACACCCCGGAACGGTCCCGCAATGGAACAGGACATAGCAGAAAGCCTATTGGCTCCGGTTCGACCTAATGGGGCAATAGCGTCCTTGGGGCAAGTTTGTTACCCTCGCCTGAGCAATCGGAGAGGAAGCATTGGCGACAACGCGCAAACAACTGGATCGCAGCGCCGGAGCGTCAGCGGACCCGAGTGTCATCACCAGTCGGGAGAATCGCTGGCTGAAGGAGTTCCGCATGGCGCTGCGGGGCGGACTGGCCACGGAGCGGGGCAGCATCGGTGTGGAAGGCGTGCGATTGGTGGACGAAGCGCTGGCTTCGACTTGCAGAATAGAGGCGGTGCTGTTCAGTGAGAGCGGCGAGCGCCATCGGGAGCGACTGGCGCCACTGATCAGCCCGGAAAAAGTGGCGTTCCCGGTGTTGAAGACGACAGACCGGCTGTTCGAAGGAATCGCGGACACCGAGCATCCACAAGGCGTGGCGGCTCTTGTGCAGCCAAGAACAACGGTGTTGGAAGATATCTTCGCGACGCCTGCGAGCGCATGTTCACCGCTGATTGTGGTGCTGGCCGGGGTGCAGGATCCCGGCAATGTTGGGACGATTTTGCGAACTGCGGCGGCGTTTGCGGCTACGGCGGCGGTGACTTCGGCCACCGGTCAGAGCGGCACGGCTAATCCGTTTTCCCCCAAGGCTCTGCGGGCCTCGGCAGGCGCGGCGCTGCATCTTCCGGTGCTGGCGGGAATGTCCCTGGCAATTTTGCTGACCCAGCTAAAAGTCAATGGTGTGCGGTCCGTGGCGTCCAGCGTTCATGATGAGGTAGCCGGAGCGACGCAGCCTCTTTGTCCTTGGGAGATAGATTGGTGCGAGCCGACAGCGCTGCTGGTTGGGAATGAAGGCGCGGGCTTGCCGGAAGATGTGGTGCAGGGCGCCGACGAACGCATCCACATTCCCATGGCGACGCGGGTCGAGAGCTTGAATGCCGCAGCAGCCGCAGCTGTGCTTTTCTACGAGGCCTATCGCCAGCGCTCCCGTCGCAATTAGGTTTGTGCCAACTCCTGCAGTGCGGCGCATCGAATAACAAGCGAAAGGAGTTCCCAACACACGATGGCTACCCGGGTCGAGCCGATCGCAGGCGCCGTAGACGCAAAAAAGACGAAAAAGAAGATTGACTGGAAGTCGCTGCCCGAAATTTGGACGCTGATCCGGCCAAGACGCGGAGCGTTGCTGCTGGGGTTTCTGTTGATGGCCATCAACCGGGTGGCTGGATTCGTCTTGCCGGGATCAACGAAATATTTGATCGACGATGTGATCGGGAAGCGGCAGGTTCAATTGCTGCTGCCGATTGTGGGCGCGGTCATTGGCGCCACAATTCTGCAGGGCATTTCGTCGTTCACCCTGACTCAACTGCTTTCGAAATCGGCCCAGAGGATGATCACGGACCTGCGCAAACAGGTGCAGGCGCATATTGGGCGGCTTCCCATAAGTTTCTACGACACGAATAAGACGGGCGCGTTGGTATCGCGAATCATGAGCGATGTCGAAGGCGTCCGCAACCTGATCGGCACCGGCCTGGTGGAATTTGCGGGCGGGTTGATGACCGCGGCGATTGCGCTGGTGGTGCTGTTGCGCATCAGCTCGATAATGACGGTCCTGGCCACTACGGTTCTGCTGGTGTTCGCCTATGGGCTGAACAAAGCATTCGCGACGATTCGGCCGATCTTTCGGGCGCGCCCCAAAATTAACGCGGAGGTTACCGGCAGGCTGACGGAGTCGCTGGGCGGCGTGCGGGTCGTGAAGGGCTACCATGCCGAAGATCGCGAGGAACAGGTATTTGCGGGAGGAGTTCAGCGGCTTCTCGACAACGTGCTAAAAACCCTGACGGCGACTTCGCTGATGAGCCTGTCGGGCGCGGCGCTGACCGGCGTGGTCAGTTCGGTGATCATGTATTTGGGAGCGAAGCAGATCCTTGCGGGAACAATGACGCAGGGCACGTTCATCATGTACGTCTTTTTTCTGGGCCTGCTGGTCGCGCCCGTATTCCAGATCGTGGCGATTGGAACGCAAATCACCGAGGCTATTACGGGATTGGAACGCACGCGCGAAATTCTGAACGAAACGATTGAGGATCAGGATCCGAAGCGCACCGTGAATCTATCCCGCGTTGAAGGGCAAGTGCGCTTTGAAGACGTGCACTTCTCCTACGAAGCGAACAAAGAAGTGCTGCATGGAATTTCTTTCGATGCCGAACCGGGCACGGTGACGGCGCTGGTGGGGCCGTCGGGGTCCGGCAAGTCGACGATTATCGGACTACTCTCCGCATTCTACGTTCCGGCGCAGGGGCGAGTGCTGGTCGATGGCATCGACCTGGCGACGGTAAAACTGGGATCCTATCGCACGCAACTCGGCGTGGTGCTGCAGGAGACATTTTTGTTCGACGGCACCATTCGCGAGAATGTGTCGTACGCGCGTCCGCAAGCAACGGAAGAGGAAATACTGGCAGCGTGCCGGATCGCCCGCGTGGACGAATTCGCGGAACATTTCGCACTGAAATACGACACGGTGGTGGGCGAGCGCGGAGTGAGATTGTCTGGAGGCCAGAAACAGCGGGTGTCGATTGCCCGGGCCATTCTGGCGGACCCGCGCATCCTGATTCTGGATGAGGCGACGTCCAGCCTCGACTCGGAGTCGGAAGCTCTAATTCAGGAAGGCTTGCGCTACCTGATGCGGGGGCGCACTACATTCGTCATCGCGCACCGCCTGTCCACCATACGGCGAGCGGAGCAAATTCTGGTGGTGCAGGATGGCCGCATCCTGGAACGCGGGACGCATGCATCGCTGTACGCGAATCGCGGGCGATACTACGACCTGTACACCAAACAGCATGCGGTGGAAACCAACCTGTTTTTGGCGCCTGGCGAAGGCGATGTGGAAGAAAACGGTGAAGAGGACGAAAACGCGAATAAAGCGGGCGGGTTGAGCGAAGCAATGCGCCTGCTTCGGCCGTCCACCTAGGAATTGCAATCCGATCGTTGAAAGTTACAGGGTTGCGCGGCGGATAATGGGCTTCTTAGCGGCCGCCTGGGCCGGGAGCAGAGTGGCCATTTTGCGAATCATGGCGAGCACCAGGCGCTTGTCACCCTCAGATAGCGTGGTGCTGTACTTCTTGATTTCCGCCAGGAAGCGGATTTCGTCCTGAGAAAGCTCTCCAAGCATTTTCTGGGTTTCTTTATCGTGCGAGGTTTCCGTGCCGGGGAAAAAGTCGGCGAGGGAAATTTCCATGGCTTCCGCAATTTTCGCCAGGGTTTCCAGCGAAGGGACGGTGTGACCGTTTTCGACGCGGGAGAGATAGCAACGCAACAGTCCGGTGCGACGCTCAATGTCTCCCTGAGAAAGACCGCGTTGACTGCGGTAGGTTTTGATGACTTCGCCGATGTTGACCTGCGGTTTCTCTTTAGGCACGAGTTCCTCCAATGGAAGTGTTAGCTTAGTGGCTAACAGTAGAGGTGGCAAGGGGGAATCGCAGGGCACGGGTAGCGAAAAGGTTAACGGTAATTTTACGGAGATTTTGACGGTTGCGGCTCAATGGGACGACGGTTGAGAGGCCTCATAGATCATCCGGGTGATCTCGGAAATCAGGGCGGAACTTTCCTTGGGGTCGGTTAATCCTCGAACCAGAATCACCAGCACAAAGGGTTTGGAAGCGTAAACGATGGCGGCGTCGTGATGGATACCGGTAATCTCGCCCGTTTTGTGAGCCACGCGAGTGCCGGGCGGCAAGCCCGCCGGGATACCTTCGTTGAACTGCTGACGTTCGAGAATCGCAATCATAGCCTTGGAGTCGGCTGGATTGACGGAGTCTCCACCGGCGATGACCGACAGCAGGATTTCCAGAGCTCGGGCGGTAGTGGTATTGTTCAGCCCCTTGTCGAAAGCCTTCTGGTCCTCGACCCCGCGCAGGACATGCATCCCGTCGGCGTGAAGGAGATTCACGTACGCGCGAATGTTGTCCACACCCAGGCGCTCGATCAATAGATTCGTGGCGAGATTGCTGCTGACAGTAATCATCAGTTCGCAAAGCTGCTGAAGCGTGCGGGTCTGTCCCTCGGCCTTGTAGAGGTCGGTCTCAGAGTCGTCCGCCGGATTCAAGTGGTACGGGGAGCCGTCCACAATGGAATGAAACTCGTTGCGGACGACAAGCGGGTCGGTCAGATGCAACTTCCCTTCTGTCTGCTGGCGGTACAACTCCATCATCACTGGAATCTTCATCGTGCTGGCGGCATGGAAGGATTGGTCGCCTTGATAAAACCATTCGCTGGAGCCGTCGAGTGTGCGATAGGCGACGGCCACTTCCGCATGGGAGGCGGCAATGCGAGCTTCGATTTTGGCGGTCGGCAGTGTTGCCTGTGCCGCGACCAGCACAATAGCGAGCAGTGCGTTCATACAAATCCCCGAGAGACGCCGCCCACTATATCAGCGGTACGGTCGGCGTACGAGACTATTGAGCCAAGTTCAGAGACAAGGGCGTTACGTTGAAGCCGCTGATCTCCAGAAACGGCAGTGTCTCGCCGAGATCGGGAGTCGCGTAGCTGACACCGACGGTTCGTTCTTCCCCGGGCAGCAAGGAGAAATAATTGTCGTCCCAGAAAATGGGCACCAGATCGTCGCCACCTTTGCCCTTGGTCAAGCGGAGACGCACCTGGAATGCGACGGCAGTGCTCGGATTCTTGAGAGTGACGAGAATGGTGCCTCTGCGGTCGTCACGGTGCGCGCGGGCGCGCGCGGCCAGGGAAACCGTGGACAAGGAGTTCAGTGCCGTTAAGTCGCCAAACTCTTTCTGCGGTGTGTACGCGGTGTCCTTGCGGTTGGCCCAATCCATGGTGTCTGCTTTGGTGGAGAGCCAGTAGAAATTGTCGCTAAGAAGTTTGCCGGTCGCGTCGTGAAGTTGCAGCTTCAAGAAATATGCGGTCGAAAGGTCCGCAGGACGATTGAGCGTCAGGGCACGGACAACAGCGTCCGGGGCCAAATCGGTCGAGGCATCCTGCGAAGCCACTTCTTTTCCATCCACGTTGTAAAGTTTCGCAGCGACTTTCAGTCCGCTGAACTGCAGATAGGTGCTGTTCACGACGCAAATCGACTGATCGTCATAGCTGTACTGCACATGAACTGGCTCGAGCGCTTTCTTCGTGCCGAAGTAACCACCGCCGGGAACCAGGTAGTAGTCATACAGATGCCAAATTAAGGAAGGCCAGGCATTGTTGAGCATCCATTGAATGACGCCGGTAGAAACGTATTTGTTGCGCCCGTAAGCTTCGAACATGGCGCGCTCGTTCTCGTAAGCCATGGCTTGCGCTTTGCGTTCGTAGTCATCGAGCGAGGTGGCTGCGCCGTAACGCTTGTTCAGCGCGTCCGTAAACACGTTAACGGTTGTAAAACGTTCGCCGCCCGCGTGGAAATTCCAGTAATCGTCGATCGGCCAGAGATGTTCCTTGGGAATGAATTTGGCGAGGCTTTCTTTTGTGGGAATCGCAGGACCTGGACTGGTTTCCGTGTTGTAACCGTAGGCGCCGCCGGCTTCGGTGTCGGCTAGCCAGTACATTGGCGCGACGTATTCGTAGGGGCCGGTCATCTTCACGCCTGATTTTCCAGTCACCGTGGTCGGGGTTTCCGAAGCGGAAGAGACCGTGGGGTTAGGCCAATTCAAATCCTTCAAGATGCCTAGATACATGTTTTCAATTTCGGCGGGCGGCGGATTGTCGCTGCCGTATAACCAGACAAACACACTGGGATGATTGCGCAGGCGGGTGGCCTGATCGGTCATGGAAGCGGCGGCGATCTTTTTCGTTTCGGGGGTCCAGCGGTCCCAATGCTCCCACATGTCGCAGCAGATCCAACCGGGCATCACCAGAATGCCAAGGCGGTCGGTTTTCTCGAAGAATTCGTCGCGATCGGTCTTCCCTTCCAGGCGAATGGTATTCAGACCCATGTGGCGGACATACGCCAGATCGGCGTCCACGCGCCGTGAATCCCATCGCAGCAACAGATCGGGGGCCCAGGCAGCGCCGCGAATAAGAATCCTTTTGCCATTGATTTTGAATACGCGATGATTCTTGTCGGTCAGCTCGGAAGTGACTTCGCGGATTCCAAACGCCAATGTGGCGGCGTCGGAAACTTTGTGGTCGACCTCGACGCGGAACTTCGCGGAATAGAGCGTCGGTTCGCCCAAAGTGTATGGCCACCACAGGCGAGGGTGGGCGAGCTTCAGTTGCGGGAACTGATCCGGGGCAAAGCGCACGGGCTTCGATTCATTCGGGGCGAGCTGAATGGTTTGCTCGAGATGAACGTGCTCGAGGTCGGCATGCACCACGGCCTGAACCGAATGATCGGAGGAGTTGCGAACATCCGCAGTGAGGGTCAAGTCGGCGTTTTGGTATTGCGGATCGAGTTTCGATTGAACGAAGGGCGCGCGCAGCGTCACATCACCGGATTCGGTCAGAAAGACTTCGCGCCAAATGCCCATGTCCTTATCGGGAGGAGTGGGGTTCCAGTCCACCCAAGTCAGGCCGAGATCGTCTTGGCCGGGAGCAAACACTTCAACAGCTAAGGCGTTTTTGCCGTCGGGGCGCAGGAGGTTGTTCACCCGAAATTCGTAAGAACGGTACGCTCCGGCGACGTCGTTCGCATCGGCAATCTTTTTGCCGTTCAGCCAGATGTTGGCGCGATAGTTGATTCCCAGGAAGTGCAGCCAGGCAAGCTTCTCGTTGCGATTCGCCGGGGTCGCGAATTCCGTACGGAACCAGTACGAGCAACGGAAGGGGCTGTCTGCGGGCATGTCGACGTTGGAGAAGGGCGCTTCTCCTCCTAAAACGATTCCTGGAAATTTCTTAAGGTTCATTCCGAAGGTGGGGTCGGGAAGCGTGTGGTCCGTTACCAATGCTCCAACGACGGTGCCGGGTACCGGAACATTGTGCCAATCCTTAGCGGCATAGCCTGGAGTAGAAATTGCGTCAGCCGTAGATTTGTCAACGCAGGAAGACTGCATCTGCCAATCTCCGTGGAGGGAGATGCGATCTTCGCGGGCGGAAGGATTATCGCTCGCGAAAGCAGCGCGCGCGACGAAGGAAGAGGCAATAAGCATGCACACAGCAAAGCCGCGAGAAATGAACGAGCGGAGCTTCATAGGGACTCCCGGCAAATCACGTTTTCAGGGTTATTTAAACCGATTCAATCGTACCACAACCGCCGCGGCAGCTAGAATTTGTCGGCTGTTAATTCCGGATCGAGCGGAGCCCAATCTGAAGGCGGAAACTGCACGCGCCAGAAATTGGGGGCTGCCTGCAGGAATTCTACGCCGACTTCCGTTTTCCCGTCGGGACCATCGTTCACGAAGGCCACGCGGCAGGCCTGTTCTTCCGCGGTTTCCGGATTGCGGAGGCCAACGATCTGGGCGAGTTTGACCTTCAGAGAAAGATGCAACAAGCCTCCGTGCGCGCTGACGACCAAGGTATGTGTTTGTTCGATTGTGGGCTTTTTATCCGGCCCGTGCGCGATCACCACCACCGGAATGCGCAGGAGCACGCGCTGACTGCGGCGCCGGTTGCTCATGGGCGAGAGGTTCGAAGATAAGGAGTTCATCGAGAGTTGTTACTTGTGTACGCGGTGGCCGCGACGGCGTCAAGAGACCAAAAGTACTGAGTAGCAAAGAAGGAACGACTTTGGTCAGCTACCATTCCCGTTTTGGGATTCGGAAATAGCGCATGTGCGAGACGGAGTGTGCGAAACTGTCGGCAAGATTTTATGGTCGTCCAGAGCCTGCCGCTGACTTTTTGCAACTAGAGGATTTGAAGGAAGGAAACCGATGCGAAAGAGTTCCCAAGCCGTAGTATGGCTAGGTTTGATTCTTTGCTCTGCTGGTGCTCGGAAGGCGTTGGGGCAAGCGCCGGCGCGTTCAGCGGAGTACGACGCGGTGCAGAAACGGTTGGCCAAGGGATGGAACACCTGGGATGTGCACAGCGTCACTTCCCACGTTTGGCTCCCGGACGGCCTAGCGATTCGACTGGGCCTTTACCACCAGACAATGCTGAATGGCGAGCGCTTCCTTCAGGACGCGTTGATCGGGCGTATGGGATCAAACGAGGAGCAGGTAGTCCCCGGGCAGCACGCTTGGGATGGAAGCTACACCGACTTGAAGCTGACGTGGCAAGGGACGGAGGTTCGCGTACAAAGCGCCTACGCCGGCGAAGACCTCGTCATTCTGGTTACCCCATCTGAAAAAAAACAGGGACCGCTGCCCGCGACTGCGGTGTTTTCTGGCGGCTATTTGTGGAATCGACCGGGAACCGTGGAAAAAACCGCGGATGGGCTGCAGGCTCAAGGGCCTGGCGGAATGGTGAAGGTCTTCTGCACGGGAACCCCGGCATCATTCATTAATGTTCCTGTGGCCGGGCCGTATTGCTCGGAGGACCTCAGCAAACCGGCTGGCGTTAGCACTGGAAAACCGCGAACGCTTGCGGAAATTCAGAAAGCAATCGAAGAACAACAAATAGCTTATGAGCACTCGCTGGGAACCGTTAGCCCTACTGCGGTGGATGCGATTCAGAGCACGTTGGGCTGGGACACTATTTTCGATCCGGAAGGGCAAAGAGTGATTTCTCCGGTAAGCCGGGTGTGGAGCGTGGACTGGGGCGGCTATGTCCTTTTCGATTGGGATACGTTTTTCGCGGCGACGCTGGCGGGAATTGGGGACCGCGACTTGGCCTTCGCGAATGCGGTCGAGATTCTTCGAGAAGAAACTCCCGAAGGCTTCGTGCCCAATTACGCGAGATCGGGAGGTTGGAAGAGTTTCGATCGTTCGGAACCCGCGGTGGGGGCGATTACGGTTCTGGGATTGTACGAAAAATTTCACGATCGTTGGTTCCTGGAGGACACGTTTGTTCCGTTATTGCGATGGAACCGGTGGTGGGACGCACACCGTCGCGTTGGGGAATATCTTGTGCTGGGTAGCGACGGCAAGAATGCGCCGGAAAACCTGAGCGACAATTCCCGGGGCACGCGGCAGGGTGCGATCTTCGAATCGGGTCTGGACAACAGCCCGATGTACGACGCCGCGGTTTTCGACGAGAAAACCCAGAAGTTGCAGATGGCGGATGTAGGATTGATGAGCGAGTACGTGGCGGACTGTGACGCGCTGGCGCAGATTGCCGGCGTACTTGGGAAAACTACCGAGAAGGCTGAGTTGGAAAAGCGGGCGAATTTGTATCGGAGTTCGCTGGCCACATTGTGGGACGAGAAAACGGGAATGTTCCTGAATAAGGATTTGCGCACGGGAACACTCAATCCGCGGACGTCGCCGACGAATTTCTATCCGCTGCTGGCGAAGGCCGCGACGACCCAACAAGCGGAGCGGATGATCCGTGAACACCTGCTGAATCCGGCGGAGTTCTGGGGAGAATGGGTGATTCCGGCAACTCCCAGGAATGATCCGGCATTCGGCGATCAGAATTACTGGCGAGGACGGGTTTGGGGGCCGATGAACTATTTGGTGTACCTGGGATTACGAAACTACGACCAGCCGGAAGTGCGGAAGGAACTGGCGCGCAAATCGATGCACCTGTTCGAACAGGAATGGACGGCGAAGCACCACGTCCATGAGAACTACAACTCGATCACCGCGCAGGGCGATGACGTGACCTCCAGCGACAGGTTCTATCACTGGGGAGCGTTGCTGGCGCTGATGGAATACGAAGAAGAAAGCGCCGGCAAGCGGTGAGTGCAGCGATGGTGTTCTAAGTCACTGACAAGCCGGGATGACGGAGCAGAAATTAAGCATCCCTTGGTCAGGCTGCTTTAACTGCTGGCGAATCTCCGGAGGATTTCATGTCCAGGCAAAGAACGTCCCTCGAATCGATCGAGGAGTTTCTAGCCCAGAAGCGCGTCGCAATGATCGGGATTTCGCGAGAACCTAAGGACTTCAGCGCCACCCTGTTCAACGAACTTTCGCAGCGGGGCTACGAGGTGATTCCCGTGAATCCCAATGCACCGGAAGTTCTGGGGCGGAAGTGTTTCGCGCGCGTGCAGGATATTCAGCCACCAGTAGACACAGCGTTGCTGATGACGTCGCCGGCAGTTACCGAGGCGGTCGTGAAGGACTGCGCCGAATCCGGAGTGCGCCGCGTGTGGATGTACCGCGCCGGGGGACAGGGCGCGGTCAGCGACCAAGCGATCGAGGTTTGTCTTCGACATGGGATTCAAGTGATTCCGGGAGAATGTCCACTGATGTTCCTACCGAAGACCGGTGGAGTCCATTGCTTCCACGGATTTCTCCGCAAAATTACGGGAAGTTTCCCGCAGCGTAACCCCGGAAGAACCGGAATTGCGACCGGGGCTAAGAGGCATTAAAGTACCTGGCATGAAACGCGCCAGAACGTCGCTGCATTTTGCAGGTTACGCACTGATTTTGAGCATTCCTGCTGTCGCATTTTCGCAAAATTCAGCCACACCGTCCGCCGCTTCCAAGGAGCAAATCGTGACTCATCACGCACGCGGTACATTCGAAGTTAAGATGCAACCGATGCCTGCTACCGGCCTGGAAGGCGTATCCGCCATGTCCATGGCCAAGACCTTTCACGGCGATCTGGAAGGCACTTCCTCGGGACAGATGTTCTCCGCGGGTGATTTCAAGTCGGGTGCGGCCGGTTATGTGGCCATTGAGTCGGTGAGCGGTAAGCTCGGGGGAAAGAGCGGCAGTTTCGTCCTGCAGCATTTCGCGACGATGGACGCCAGCGGACCGAACATGGTCGTAAAGGTGTCGCCGGGATCAGGCACAGGAGAACTGAAAGGTATTTCCGGCACATTCACGATTATCATTGCGGATGGAAAGCACAGCTACGATTTCGAGTACAAGCTGCCGTAATCCAAGTCGCATTCAGCGCGGCAGTAATAATTCTTACTATTCCGGAGGCCACTCGTACGGGAACATCTTGCCCGCGGCTTCGGGTGTGATCTTCGAACCCAGTAGCTCAGCCGCGCGCGCCAAAACGGGGTCGCGCCCACTGGCCAAATCCGCAGCGCCAGGTAGAACCACTTCATCCGGAACCACTCCGCTGCGCTCCAGACTTTTCCCGTCCTTCATGATCAGGTCCCATTCCGTGACGGAAACGCCGTAGAAGACGACCGTGTCGGCGCCCATTTGCTCATTGAAGTGCCGCGCTTCCATAACCGCGCCGGCGGAACGATCCCCCAATATAACGCCTCGCTTTTCCAGTTGTATCACTCTGGCAAACAACTCTGCCGCGGACGCAGATTTTGAATCCACCAAGACGACCACTTTTCCGGTAAACGGATTGTGGGCGGGCTTGGCCACTTCCGGTTTGGTCTCTTTCCTTCCTACACGGTCCGCGATCTTTACTTCTTTGTCGAACAATCCTCCCACCAAAAGCTTGAGCGTCTCCACGCTACCGCCGGGGTTGCCGCGCAAGTCGACGATGAGGTTCTGGTGCTGGCGCGCTTTCTCAATCATCTTGTCTACTTCGACCTGAGTGAAGAAGAACTCCGGGACCTTAAGAATCAGCAGAGATTCTCCGACATCCACATAACGGGCCCGCAGAAGATGCTCGTCGGTTTCCGATTGGCGGATAATGTCCCAGATATCGTTCCCTCCTCCGCCGCCGGTCAGATCCATCACCCGTTTGCCTTGAATGAACTTAGTGGCGGACTCGACGGTTCGTTGAGCTCCGGCAGGATCTTGCAGCACCAGTTTCAGCGACGGTTGCGGCCTCAATACGGAATAGGCGTATTGCATCTTGTGGACTGTTTCCCGGTTCAGGGCGTAGTTGTTAATGGCAAGTATCTGGTCACCCGGCTTGATACCTTTGGCTTCTGCGTCGCTCTGCGGGCGCACTCCAGTCACCATGCACTTATCTCCGAAGAACTGGTATTGCAGCCCATATTCGGGTCGAGCGGCGTGTTGCGGCGGAATAAAGAAGGTATGGGAATCGTTCAGCGCGTCCAGCGCCGCCGCAATGTGTGAGAGACACATGCCCATGGATTTGGAGCTATCAATCTTCTGCTTCGTTGCGGCCAGGATTGAATTCCAATCGAGATTGTGAAGCGTAGGGTCGTAGTAGTGCTTGCGAACCTCGTCGCCGACGACCTTCAGCATGTCATTGGCGCGTTCACGATCCTGCTTGGATAATTCCTGCGCCCGCGCCACTTCGGAGTTGCCGGAAATGAGTAGAAGGAGAATTGCTGGAATAGCGAATCGGAAAGAGAACTTAAAGAGGCACATCGACGCGCTCCTGGGATGAGCAGTTAACTTTCGATGGAACCTGGGGCAACTGAATGGTCCCGGAGGAGGGAGTCGAACCCACACGGGGAGTGATCCCCGGCAGATTTTGAGTCTGCTGCGTCTGCCAGTTCCGCCACTCCGGGAGGACTGTAATGAAAATAACATGCCAAGTCGCGGTGGTAAAGCAGACGCCGACGAACCGGTGAGTGGGGAGTGCGGGATCGGTCGCAAGGCGCCAGCAATGGGCGGGATGTCAAAACGTGCGAGCCGGATCGCTCTGAACTTGTTGGGACTAGGGAAGCACGGTAGACTGCGCTAGCCCATATACTTCATGTCCGAACAGGTCAGCCAAAATCCTGCGGTAAACGACCCGCGAGCCGGGCTGCTGGGATTTTGGTCGCTGATAGCGACGCAATTCCAGAATGCGTTCAGCGACAATGCGCTGAAATGGCTGGTGAGCTTTTTGGTGCTGGACATGGCGATGTCGCGGGAGAATCGCGACCTGCTGTTCGTCCTGGTGGTGCCCCTGGTGTTTGCGATTCCCTTCGTGGTGTTTTCGATTCCGGGCGGGTATTTCGCGGACCGCTTCAGCAAACGCAAGGTCACGATCTGGGTAAAGGCTTCGGAACTGCTCGTGATGGCGTTGGCTACCTACGCGCTGTGGCGGGAGCGTCTGGACCTAGCCGCAGTGGCGTTGTTTTTCGCGTGCGTACAGGGGGCGATTTTTGGGCCGTCCAAATACGGGTTGCTGCCGGAATTGCTGCCCACCAGCAAGCTAAGCTGGGGCAACGGGGTGATGGAGCTCTGGACGCTGCTGGCGGCGATTTCCGGCACGCTGGCGGGTGGTTTTATGGCGCACCATAACCGCGGGCATCAGGTCTGGTCGGGATTTTTTTTGCTCACGCTGTCGACGCTGGGATTTCTAACGAGTTTGGGCATCTCCCGAGTACCAGCGGCGGATCCGCACAGGAAATTCGAATGGAACTGGGTGCGGCAACTGCACGAAGAAATTGGCAGGATGCGCGAAGACGCGGTTCTGTGGGTCGCGGTGATCGCAAACACCTTCTTCTGGTTCCTGGGCGCGATTCTGCTGCTGAATATTGTGCTGTACGCCACGGATATTCTGCACGTGGATGAGGCGCACAGCAGCTACCTGTTGGCGGCTCTGAGCCTGGGTATTGGAGTGGGCAGCTTTATGGCCGGATATGCTTCCGGCAAGAAGATTGAGATGGGAATGATCCTGCCGGGGATGTGCGGCATTGTGTTGCTCACGGCGGGACTTTCGATACCGGGACTCTCGTATGTTCAAGCGATGCTGCTCCTGGCGGGACTGGGGGCTTCGGCCGGATTTTTCCTGGTGCCAGTGAATGCGCTGATTCAGAATCGCCCACTGCCGGAATTCCGCGGTCGGGTAATTGGCGCGTCGAATCTGCTGTCGTTTGGGGGCATTGCGCTGCAGCCCATCGCGCAGTACGCCATGCTGCAACTGGGGCATCCTGACCCAGGAAAAGTGTTTCTGATTTGCTCCTGCGCGTGCGTACTAGCGGTATTTGTACTAGGGCGCATGCTGCCGGAATTGTGGCCTAGCGCGCTGTACTGGACGCGGCTGCGTCCGAGAGCTACGCTATAGACAGGCCACAGGGGACCGCGCGCAAGCGGTTCGGCCGATAACAATGGGAACAAGTGCAGCACTGGCGGGCTCCAAGGCGGAGCGCCGCGACCTTTCATATTGGATGCAGCGGGTTCTGAGCGAGCTCGAGAATGTGCAGAGCGCGCCGGACACGGATGCCGTGCACGACTTGCGTGTCGCAATACGGCGCTGCCGCTCAGCGGCGGAAGTGGTCCAGGAAGTGGATCCCGATCCCGCGTGGGCCGAGATGCGCAAGGTGCCGCGGAAACTATTTCGTGAGTTGGGCGAGCTTCGCGACACGCAGGTCCTGGAGGACTGGACGAAGCAGCTCGCGGCGGACACGGATCTGATTCGTCAGCAATTGCTGGAGTTCTTCGCCAAGAAAGAAGCCGAACTGCGCGTCGACGCCCTGAAAGTAGCGGCGAAATTCGATCAAAAAACGTGGAAGAAACTGGACCGCACGCTGCGCCGGCGCGCTCGTTTGTTGCCACTGAATAGTCCGGCGGCGGAATGCCTGGCGGTGGAACGGTTGGAGGCTGCGCGGGAACTTCACAATAAGGCAGTGCGGAGCGGCAAGCCAGAAGCGTGGCACGCGCTGCGCATCGGCATCAAGAAATTCCGCTACACGGTAGAGATTTACCTGCCGCAATGTTACGAAAACTGGGGCGGCGATCTGAAGAAATTGCAAGACATCCTTGGCGAAGTGCACGATCTGGATGTTCTGAGCACGACGATCGCGGAGCAGACGTCCACCGAGTTCCAGGAAGTACGGGAGAGTTGGGCACAACGAATTACCACAGAGCGCAACACGCGACTGGATTCTTACCAGCAACAGACTTTGGGCAAGACGAGCCTGTGGAGCACATGGCGGCAACAATTGCCACAGGACCGCCGTCTGGACGCCGCGGTTCTGGCGCGGGTGAAGATCACGGCGCGAGCGTTGGACGACAACATCCAGCGGTCCTCTCGCGTTGCGGGATTGGCGATGAAGCTGTACGACGGAATGGCGAAGTCGAAGGCCGCTCCGATTTTTTCGAATCGGGAGTTGCGCAGGATCGTGCGCGTCGCAGCGCGGATGCACGGGATTGGCGCCGGACTGGACTCCAAGTCTCCACAAAAAGCAGCGCGGTCCTTTTTGAAAAAGATGGCGCCGCCGGCGGGTTGGGCTCCCGACGACTGGTCGCTACTGGGACTGATGGTGCGCTATCACCGGGGCGCCGAACCGAAGGCGAAGCAGAAGGCGTATGCAGCACTGAATGAATTGGACCAGCAAAGGGTGCGCGTCGGAGCGGGCGTGTTGCGTTTGGCGCGGGGGCTACGCAAGTGCGGGGTCGCGTCACCGGCATGGATGCGCGTTGAGAAGTCCGTGGACGCGCTGATTGTGTACGTGCCGGGACTTGTCGATTCCGAAGCGAACGCCGCGACCCTCGGCGCGGCAAAGCACCTGCTGGAAACGATCGTGGATTGCCCCATTTTGTTGAAGCCAATCGCGGTGCCGGGAAAGATTTTGCAACTACCGGCGAAGAACGAGCCACCGCAAACCGTGAGTTCCGCGGCCGCTTCCGATTGATTTTTCTCGAGGTTACTTCCCTGCTTTGCGAAGCAGTTTAGCGGTGGCCAGCCAGATCAATTCGCCGCTGACCGGATTCAGTCTCTTCAATTCGACCAGAGCCACACCTGCTTTTTTCATGCAGGTGATCTGATGACGCGAGTTGACAGCCATGGAGATCAATTCATCGACGTGCGGCGCGTGACCAAACACGTATACGGCGGAGCTCTCTTTATCTTTCGCCAAGTCCCGAAATAGCTGGGCGGGATCAGCGCCCGGCAGGAGAAGATCGGTCTTGCGAATTTTCTGCTTCGCGTAGCCAAGAACGTTGGCAAAAATCTCCGCGGTCTGAAACGCCCGGGTGAACGGGCTGGAAAGCATGACATCCGGGACGGAGCCAATTTCAGCGAAGCCCTTCGCCGCCTGCTTGGTCTTTTCGATGCCCTCTCCCGTGAGATAGCGCTCCGGGTCCGGAGGACACTTGGGGTCTTCACGGTCGATTGCGATGCCGTGGCGGACAATGTACAACTCCATGGAAGACGATCCTCCTTGGGCCATCATAGAAAACCAGGGACCTGAGCAATGTTAAAAGCGGTCGGCAGTTGTGAATCAGTAAGCTCAGCGCGTCAAGATGCGATTCATGTTTCCGGCTGCCGGAAATAGACTTTCACGCGAAATTCCTTTTCGAAGAGTTCCGCGCTGCGCTCGGCGTCGCGCAGGTCCTCCGTAGCATCGCCTCGGGCATCCAGTTTCAGCGATACGGCGCTTCGCTGAAAGGAAGCGTCGACACTCTGTATACGCTGGCGATGGGAATGGTCCAGCCCTTCGGCAATGCGCAGGATCGCCGCGAGCCGGCGAACGACGCGCTTGTCCGCGCTGGTTATCGCAGAGTAAGCGGGATGATGTGCGGCGGGCGTGGACTTGCGGTTGTGATAGCGCACCACAGCGCCAACGATGTGGCGATCCCGCCCGTCGAGGCCGGGGATATCACCGTTCAAGGCCAGGTATTCGCCGTGCTTGTGGTGGCCGCGATGACTGACGCGATGACCCACATCGTGCAACAACGCAGCGGCCTCTAGTTGGACGCGGGCTTGAGCGGGAAGGTGGTGAATGGCCTGAAGCTGATCGAACAGCATCACGCTCATCTCGCGGACATGCTCGGCATGTTGCTGGTCGTATTCCAGGCGGCGACCGAACGCGCGAGTCGCGGCAAGCATTTGCCGTGATTCCGAGGGATAGCGATGCGGTTCCTTGCGTGAAAAGGCGTCGCGAGCAATTTCCTGCAGCAGGCCTTCGCGAATGCCTACACTGGGAATCACAAACCGCCGAATATTCAGATAGCGTCCGAGAACCACGAAGATGATGGCGGCAATTCCCATCACGTCGGCGCGATCGCGGCGAACGCCGTAGGCCTTCATGCGATCGCGAAGATCGCGTTGCAGAATTTCCTGCATCCGTTCGCGGAGAAGGCTGATTTCCAGGGTGGGCAAGCCATCCTGACGCGGGCCGGGGGCGATGTTTGCAAGAGTTTCCGCATTTCCGCCCAGAGCCACGGAGACTTCGTCGCCGACATTCGGGCGCGCGGGAAGGCGCGCTTCCAACAAAGAGCGCACATAACGGCGGACCTCTTCGCCTTGCGCGGGACGAATGATGCCATGGACGTTCAGCGTGCTCATTAAGCGCACAGTGCCGATGGCCAGCTGAGCGCCCTGTTCCATGGTGTGATCGCGGAGCAGACTGATTTCCAGGCTGCCGCCGCCGAGATCCACAATACAGCGTGGCTGCCTCTCCGGACCCATCGCCGCGAGGACCGCTTCCCTACCCAGTCGCGACTCTTCTTTGGCGGTAATGATCTCCAGATGAATTTGGGCGGCGCGTTTTACGGCAGCCACCAGTTGCTTCCCGTTGGAAGCTTCGCGGGTGGCGCTGGTGGCCACCGCCCGGTACTTCGTGACTGCGAACTCGTCCATGATTTCGCGCAGGTGGCGAAAGGCTTTGACACCCTTCTTCAGAATTTCTTCGCTGAAGCGGTGGCGGACAAAAACGCCTTCGCCCAGTCGCAGGGGGTAGCGTTCGGTGATGAGCGGCTCTATATCGAGCGCGGAATAGGCGCGAACGATGGATAAGCGAACTGCATTCGAGCCGGCGTCGATTGCGGCGATATGGACCGGCTCAGGCATTCAAGATCTCAGCGCCAGAGGTGCGCGAGTGCGGTCGAGGGTGTGTACTTCGAGGCGCGGATGCCGAGGTGTTCGGCAATGCGCTGGCGGAGCTGTTTATTGACGTTCGAGACGCTCGTTTCGCCATCCAGTTCGATGAAGCTGCTCTTTTTTGCCATTACTTCAAATTCGCGCTTGATCATGGTCTGGTAGCGAACGAAAGACCAGTACAGGTCGTGAGAAAGAGACATATCACGGCCTGCTTCCCAATAGCTGATGGCTTGCGCTTTCTTGAATTCTCGAGCGAAGGCGGTCTCTGGACGAACGTTCAACCAGAAGGTGAGATGGGGCCGGAGGGCCATGGCATAGAGGCCGGCAAGATAATCGCGATTGATGCCGCGCACGACGCTGCGAGCGATCAGCGTGAACACAAAGCGATCGGCAAGCACAACCGCGCCAGAACGAAGCGCGGGAACGATGCGGTGCTCAAGTTGATCGAAGAAATCGGTGGCATACATGAGGGCGAGCGTCAGGCGGGTGACGGCATTTTTTGCCAGCAACTCATCGATATCCCGACCGACGAGGTTGGATCGCCGCAAGCCGCTAGTTTGCACGGAAAAACCTTCGGATTCGAGCCATTCCTGGAGAAGAGCAATCTGCGTAGAGCGGCCGGAGCCATCCATGCCTTCGATGACGACCAGCGTGCCATTGAGTTCGCTGGGGTCGAGGCCAACGAGTGTCTCGCCAAAGAAGGATTGGGAGTACTCTCCTTCCGGGATGGAGACTTTTGCAGGAGGAGTGGTCTCCGGGGTAATGACGGGGATGAGCTTTTCCTTTTCGATATCGGCCATGCTATTCCCCGTCCTGAGAGCGCGGCGCAAAGCGCTTGAGGTCGATCTTGGCGGCAACGATGTCGCGCATCTGTTTTTGGAGCTTGTTGACGGGCAGGGTGCCGTCCAGGACTACGAAATTGTCGGTGTCCACCATCTTGTCGTACTCGCCCAGAATGCGCGCCTGAAACAGCTTAAAGCTTTCCGCGCGATCGTAGGACAAGCCCAAGTCCATGCCCGCTTCGTAATACTTCAGCTTGGGACGGCCGCTGAGAATGCGGTGTACCGCGACATCCAGCGGCGCGCGGAAGTAGAACGTGATGTCGGGAACGGGAGCGAAGCGGTAGAGGTTTCGCAGCCAACGGTGAGAGCAGCCCCGCGCCGCGTCGCGCGCAAAAGCCGTGTAGATGTAGCGGTCCGCAAGAACCAGATAATCGCCCTGCAGCAAGGGCATAATTTGGCGCTCACAGCGGTCGGCGAAATCCGAGGCGTGCAGTAAAGAGAAGGTGGTGGGGGTCAACAGGCGCTTTTGTTTGCCCCGTCGAGTGGCGGACTTCACCAGAGGCGAGGAGTTCCACTCCGTGAAGTGGAGCCGATAACCACCAATTTCCAGCCAGCGCTTCAGCAAATAGAGTTGAGTGCTCTTGCCCGAGCCATCTGTGCCTTCGACAACGATCAGGGCGCCAGGATAAGCGCGGCTGGGTACCGGTCTTCCGGGCTGCGGAAGAGTGGTCTTGGAAGCGTCTGAACGAATCGATCTGGTAGCTTCAGCGTTGTCCATGGAATCGCGAACAGGGATTGTTTCCGAAGATTGAGCGTAATCTGTCATGGTTACAACTTCATTACAGCACAGCAATCTGCTATTCACAAACGCAGGGAACTGCACAAAATTGCGGCGCGCGGTGCATTACTCATGTCGGCAACTAAGACTGACTCCTGCAATAAATCAGAAGAATGACAGCTTAATCGTCAAGTATTTCTTGGGGTTCTTGCGGAAGTCCTGGATCAACGTCTTCATGTCCGACGTGAGTCCGGTCAAATTGTCGTAAAGTTGCGGATCACTGAAAATTTTCCCTGCGGTATTGTCGTTTTTATTGAGTTTGGCGGTAGCGGTATCGATGTTGTGGCTGGCGTCGCGCAGATTGTTGTACAGGGTTTCGTCCTTGACCAATTTGCCAAGCGTGCCCTTCCCCGCATTTACGTCATCCATAATCGCGTTGCCATTCTGCAGGGCTTTCTTAGCCTGATCGTAAAGCGTGGGGTCGTAGAGCAACTTGCCGATCGTGCCCTTCTGGTCGTGAACGTTAGCGAGCATGCCATTGACCTGGTCTACGCCCTTATTCACCTTGGTGTAGAGTTCGTCGGTCATCAGGATTTTGCCCGCGGTTCCCTTCCCGGCCTGCACGCTGCTGACGATCTGGTCGCCCTTGCCGAGAATGCTGTTCAAGCGGTTGTAGGCTTGTTCGTCAACGATCAACTTGCCCAGAGTGCCCTTGCCCGCCTGCACATCGGCCACAATTTGCTGAATGTTCACGCTAAGCGTCTTCAGGTTGCTGAGAACGTCGGCGCTGGTTTCCATCACCTCGGTCATGCTCTTCTCTTGCGCGCCGGGAACCGCCTGACCATCGCGCAATGGCGTGCCGGTATAGCCTCGCTTGATGTTCACGTAGCGATTGCCGAGCAAGCCCTCCGTGACCAGCGAAGCGGTGGAATCGGTCATGATGTCGGGCTGAAATTTCTTGTCGAGGCGCATTTGCACCTGAATGTTGTGCTGAGGATCGGGTGGTTTGCCGGCCTCGCGAGGGACCAGGCGGATCAGATCGACGTTGCCTACTTCGACGCCGTCCAATCGCACAGGAGCGCCAGGGGCCAGGCCGGAAACCTCGGGAAGATACGTTTCAAGTTTGTATTTGGGACCAAGAAATCCCGCGCCAGTCACGTAGAAGATGCCGACAGCAAGCACCGTCAAGCCGATCAGAACAAATAGCCCGACCCGCAGTTCAGCCCATGTCAACTGCTTGCCTTGCGCCATCCCGGGAGTCCTCCGCGCTGCACGAGCGCCGCGTCTGCACCACTATACAAGATTCAAATCAAAAATCGTTGGAGATAAGGGTCCTTGGTATCCAGCAGTTCATCAGGAGTGCCTTCGAAATAAATTTTGCCGGCTTTCAGCACCAGAAATCGGGTGATCGCGGTTTGGTCGAGTTCGTGTTTGGTGTCGCGATCCACTTTTTTCGTTTTCGGATCGAACCGGAAATTGGCAAGCGCGAAACCATCCTGCAAACGATGCGTTGCCAGCAGCGCGGTAACCCCATACACATCCCGCAAGCGAAGAATGAGAGTGATGATGGTCTGAGAAGTGATCGGATCGAGACCCGCTGTTGGCGAATCGTACAAAACGATGGGAGGACGATTCACCAAGGCACGAGCGATGGAGACTCGCCTGCGCATGCCGCCAGACAGTTCCGAGGGATACAGATCAATCGTGTCTTCCAATTCCACAAAGCGCAGGATTTCCTGAACGCGAGGGAGAATCTCTTCGTCGGGAACCTTGTCCTCAACGAGACGGTAGGCAACATTCTCGCCAACGGTCAGCGAATCGAACAGCGCGCCTTCCTGAAAGACAAATCCGACCTTTTGGCGGAACGCCAGAAGGTCCTTTTCGGTCATCGCGGAGACGGGTTCGCCCAGCAGTTCGACTTCTCCCTGGTCCGGCCGCATTAATCCCGCGGCAAGTTTCAGCGTGAGGGTTTTACCGGTGCCGGTTTCGCCCAACAGAATTATGGTCTCCCGCGTTTTGGCGGCAAAGGAAAGCCCGTTGAGGACATCGCCTTCGGCAAAGCCCAGGTGGACGTCACGAAAGGAAATTACCGCCGCGGATTTTGACGCAGGCAGCGGATTCTGCGGTGTGATCGTTGAACTCATGCGGTCAGAAAACCTTTCCTGCCAGAAATAGGGCCAGCTTGGTGAGAAAGGTATCGGCAACAATAATCAAAACTGAAGACGCAACTACGGCATGGGTGGTCGCCCTGCCCACGCCCTGTGTGCCGCCACGCACCTTCATCCCCTGGTAGCATCCGACGGACGCCAGAATAAATCCAAATACCACCGATTTGCTGAAGCCCTGCATGATATCGGAGAACTGCAGGATCGCCACAGCGCGCTGCCAGAAGGTGACGGCGTTCAGTCGCAGCGAAAACACGCTGGCCACCATACCTCCGACTAAGCCAACGAACACGGAAATTGTGGTCAGCAGCGGAACGGTAAGCAAAGATGCCAGAATTCTGGGAGTTACCAGTTTCCGCGTGGGGTCAGTGCCCATGGCCCGCATCGCATCCACCTGTTCCGTAACAATCATGGAGCCCAGTTCCGATGCGATGCCCGAGGAGCATCTGCCCGCCACCAGCAATCCGGTGATCGATGGCCCAAGCTCGCGGACCAATGCCAGCGAAACGACATCGCCTGTAAGCGACGATTGCCCGAATCGCTGAAACTGTTCGCCAGTCTGCAACACCATCACCGCCCCGATGAAAAAACCGGATAGCAGCACGATCGGTAAGGAGCCCACACCAATATCGTCCATTTGAGCGAGGACATCCTGCATGTAGCGCGGATTGGTGGCCAGATTGGATAGACCGCGAGCCGACAACTGGGCGTACTCCTGAACTTTCAGGATGCTGCGCTTGGCAATGGACTGGACCACTTCCAGGACGGAAGGCGTGGCTGAGGAGTGGTTCGGATCACGAACAACAGGGGGCGAAGCGTTGGCCACAATGGTCTCGAGTGAACGGCATGAAAAGCGTAACTGCCCAAGCTAGAAGCGTCAAGACAGCTATTCCCTTAAAAAACAAGTGGAGCAAACTCATTTCGCGGGTTCAAAGGACAGGTTCTTCTCGAAAAACGGCACGACCTTTTCGCGAATACGATCGGCAATGTGATTGACGTGGTTCCCATCGTAGATGGCAAACTCGTGGGGAATTTTGTATAGCGTGAGGCGCTGATCGAGAGCACGGGTGTTTTCTGTGATGGTATCGTCCTTGTCGCCCGCATCTAGCGCGATCGCTTTCATCTTGCGCAGATTCGCGACGTACTGATCGAGAATCACCAGCGGAGCATTGGCGTTCCACCGGTCCAATACGGTTTCGTCAATCTTCCCCGCGTGGATGGGCAAATCCGAGTAAAAAGGAGGCTTGTCCGGATCCGGCGACCATGCCGCCGCAGATGCGTAAAGGGCCTGTGTTTGAAAGCTTGCGGAGCGAACATCGTCGGGCGACTTCACATCTTCGGACTTGACCCCCAGCTTCAAGACTCCATCGGCCGGATGCGCCATGCAGCAACCGCTTAGAACGTAGAAACTGGAAAAAGTTTCGGGATGACGCAGGCCTAAACGCATCGCTCCATAGCCACCCATGGAGTGCCCTGCTAAGCCACGGCTCTCGACTCGCGCAATGGTGCGGTAGTGCTGATCGATGTAGGGCACCAACTCGGAAACGATGTAGTCTTCCCAATTTCCGGTAGTTACGGAATTGGAGTACATGCTCCCGCCGTATCGAGTGAAACCGTTGGGCATCACGACGATGAACTCGCGAGCGTCTGGCGCCGCAAATTCCCGATCAAGGATCGCCGGCAGGTGGATCCAATGCTTTGTTTGACCCATCCACTTTTCGTCACTGTCGGTAAAGCCGTGCAGGAAATAGACAACGGGATAGCGCCGAGAAGTCTGGCTGGAATAGCTCTCGGGCAGATATACGGACACAAACACGTCCGGGGAATCTCCCTCGAGATTGCCCTCCAGGGCTTTTCCGTGAACCTGAGTGCGCTCCACCTTTCCGGTCTGAGCATTCGCTGAACAAGAGGTGAGAAACGCCAGGCAGGCGAGGATTCCGAGGATTCGGTGAATGATTCGCATATGGATGTCCTTCACAGGAGATCGCGCCAATTTCAGGCTCATCGTAGGTAGCGCAGAGGGCGAAGTCAACGCAGAGTTCGCGGGCCTGATTATGGGAGACGCTGGCGGTTACCACAAGAAATGGAACTTTCACTGGCCGGCTTGCTGGACTGGAGGCGGGAGCGCCGATACACTGAATGTGCATGTTGCGCTTCTATACTGCTGGCGAATCCCACGGACAGGCACTGCTCGCTTTCCTCTCCGGCTTGCCGGCTGGAATGCCGATAGATCTCGACTTCGTGCAAAACGAACTGCATCGGAGACAACTTGGATACGGTCGCGGCGGGCGGCAAAAGATTGAGACCGACCGAGCGGAAATCTTCGCGGGAGTGCGCCATGGCAAAACGATTGGGGCTCCGATCGCGTTGCGAATCGAGAACCGGGACTGGGCCACTTGGGAAAAGATTCTGCCGGTAGAGGCATCGGCGGATCCTGAAGCGGCTTCGCGGAAATTGACAGCGCCTCGACCGGGGCACGCGGATTTGGCTGGTTCGCAGAAATTCGATTTTCACGATGCGCGGTACGTGCTGGAGCGGGCATCGGCCAGGGAAACAGCGGCACGGGTGGCGGCAGGAGCTTTTGCGAAACTGCTATTGCGGCAGTTTGGAACGGAAATCGCCAGCCACTCAATTCAGGTTGGCCACGTGAAGTTGGAGCGGCGAGCCAACTGGCCGGAAATCCTGGCGGTCTGTGCAAATCTCAATTCGCCGTTACGCTGCGTGGATGCGGGCATCGAGCAAAAGATGAAGGCGGAAGTGGATGGCGCCTTAAAAGCGGGCGATACGGTCGGCGGCGTCTTCGAAGTTGTGGCGCGCCAGGTTCCGGTCGGACTCGGCTCCCACGCCCAGTGGGATGAAAAGCTGGATGGCCGGTTGGCGCAGGCGCTCATGAGTATCCAGGCCGTGAAAGCCGTGGAGATTGGGGTGGGCGTTCTGGCTGCCGGCTCGTACGGCAGCGAGGTGCAGGATGAAATCTCCTACGATAGGACTTCGCGGAGTTTTCACCGGGCGACGAATCGCGCCGGGGGCTTGGAAGGTGGCATAACCAATGGCGAAGACGTGGTGTTGCGGGGATTCTTGAAACCGATCTCCACGTTGCGTAAGGCGCTGAAAACGGCGGACATGGTTACGAAAGAACCCATCGAAGCCGCTTACGAGCGGTCGGATTGGTGTGTCGTTCCGGCAGCCGGAGTTGTGGGTGAGGCGATGGTTGCACTTGTGTTAGCAGGCGCTTTTCTGCAAAAATTTGGAGGAGATTCGCTCGCCGAAATGCGGCGGAATTTCGAAAGCTATGGCCGACAAATCGCCGAGTTCTGAACCCTTAGCCGCCGCGACGTCCCAGGCAAGCGCTACCGCCGCGCCCCCGCGCAAAATTTATCCCATCGTGAAATATGGCGATCCGGTCTTAGAAAAACCCGGCGCGGTAGTCACTCGTTTCGATGAGGAACTTGCGGAATTGGCGGAGGATATGTTTGCTTCGATGTACGCGGCGCAAGGAATCGGGCTGGCTGCTCCGCAAATCGGAAAGAGCATCCGGCTGGCGGTTGTGGACGTGACGAGCGGCAAGAATCCCGAAGCCAAGATCGTACTGGTGAACCCAGAAATCATTCACTCGGAAGGAGAAGCCCGCGAAGAAGAGGGCTGCCTCTCCATTCCCGGATTTCGCGGCTACGTAGTGCGGCCTCAGTTTGTTACTGTGAAGGCGCTGAACGCCAAGGGAGAACCGTTCGAAGTCCGCGGGGAAAACCTGCTGGCGCGGGCCTTCTGCCACGAGATTGACCATCTGCACGGCATCCTGTTTTTGCAGCACCTCAGCATGCTGAAGCGCGACCTGATTCGACGCAAAATTAAAAAACTTCGCAAAGAGGGCGAGTGGTAATTCGCCGGCGCGGGCGGCAATCGAGATGACACCGCTGCGGCTTGTATTTTGTGGTACTCCTCAGTTTGCGGTCCCCGCTCTTCAGTCGCTACTGCGCGATTCCCAATTCGAAGTGGCGGCCGTATTCACGCAGCCGGATCGACCTAAGGGCCGAGGTCAGGAACTGGCCTTTTCCGCCGTGAAAGAAGTAGCTCTTGCTGTGAACATCGCGGTCCACCAGTCGGCAAAAATCCGCGACCAGCAGGCGGAACAGGAACTGCGCGCAATTGCACCGGATGTTATCGTAATCATTGCCTACGGCCAGATCATTCCTGCGCGACTGCTGCCACTTCCCCGTCTGGGCTGGATCAATCTGCACGCTTCCCTGCTGCCGAAATACCGGGGAGCCGCGCCAATCAATTGGGCCATCGCCAATGGCGAAACCAGAACGGGTAACACCACCATGCGTATCGACGCGGGCATGGATACCGGAGATATGCTGCTGCAGCAGGAATTAGCGATTGGGCCGGACGAGACGGCTCCCGACCTAATGGCACGGCTAGCCGAAGCGGGTGCGGCCTTGATGTTGGAAACCTTGCGGGGGCTTACCGCCGGGACTATAGAACCGCGTCCGCAGGACCATTCGCAGGCTTCGTTGGCGCCGATCTTGAAACGCGAAGATGGGCGAATCGACTGGACTTCGGCGGCGCAGCGTATCTACAACCGCATGCGAGGCTTCGCCCCGTGGCCCGGCGCGTACACTGAATTTCGTGGGCAAACCTGCCATTTGCTGGGCAAGCCGGTGTCCAATGAACGGACAGCCGAGGCGCCCGGCACGATTCTCGCTGGCAGCGGGATTTTCCGTGTAGCTTGCGGCGAAAGCAGCCTATTGGAGATTTCGCACGTCAAATTGGAAGGACGCAAACAAGTGACGGCTACGGAATTTGCAAACGGAGCGCGTTTGCGGCAGCACGAACGGTTTGGCAAAAGCTGATTTGCGCCTGGATGTCCCCTCAGGCATACTCGGCCAGTTGCCGTTCTCATCCCATCTTCGCGCCAGGTTCGGAGTCAATTCCCATGGATAGGCTTTCTTTACGAAATGCAGGATCGTGTTTGGCCACAGCGCGGCGAGGTTCGAGTCTATTTGGACGCTGCGTTCTGGCGGTACAGCTAGCGGCTTTCCCGATGATGCTGGCAGCGAGCGACGCGACCTCGAGCAAGGCGCCCGATCCAGTGCTGAACACGATGCAGAAAGAGCTCAATCGCGCGAAAACCGATCTCGCGAAGACAGATCCCCCTCCGTATTTCATGAGCTACACGGTGAACGATCAGGACATCATCGTCATTGCGGGCTCCTATGGCGGCTTGCTGAACGATTCCGACATCAAGCGACGAAGCGCGGATGTCACCATGCGCGTCGGCAGCTACGAACTGGATAATACTCACGGACAGAGCCGGTCAAGCGGGATGACGTCCGGAACGCTGCCGCTGGGCGACGATCCGGACGCGACAGCGCGAGTGCTTTGGGAGTTGACGGATCGCGGTTATAAGCGGGCCGCTCCGGCGTATCTGAATGTGAAGACCAATACCGCGGTGCGCGCGGAAGAAGAGGATAAGTCACCGGATTTTTCGAAGGAAGTGCCGATTGTGCACGCCGGCGAAAAATTGACCAAGCCTCCGTTTGACCGGGCTGCCTGGGAAGGAGAAATCCGCCGGGTGTCCGGGGCGTTTGCGAAATATCCGGATGTGTACAGCGCGACAGTTTTTCTGCAAATTTCGGTGGCGAATGCGCGCATGGTAACCAGCGAAGGCTCTTCGCTGGCCACTCCGGGGGCCACGGCGCGATTGGTAATGGAAGCGCAGACGCGCGCTGACGATGGTATGGACCTGCTGCGAGTCGAGACATTCCAAGCGCCGGCGGCCAACGGTTTACCGAAGGAAGCCGAACTGCTGGCCAAAGTCCAGAAGATGGCTACGGATTTGAAAGATTTGCGGAACGCCCCGGTGGCCGAACCGTACGACGGCCCCGCGCTCCTGAGCGGTCGCGCGTCGGCAGTGTTCTTTCACGAGGTGCTGGGACATCGGCTTGAGGGCCATCGCCAGCGCGATGAAGATGAGGGACAGACGTTCACAAAAAAAGTGGGCCAGGAAGTGTTGCCGACATTCCTGAGCGTGACCGACGACCCTACTTTGAAGGAACTGAACGGCGTGAAGCTGGCAGGCAGCTACGAATACGACAATGAGGGAGTGCCTGCGCAGCGAGTGGTTGTGATTGAAAACGGAGTGCTGAAAAACTTCCTGATGTCGCGGATGCCGATCAAGGGCTTTTCGGTGTCGAACGGGCACGGCAGGAACCAGCCCGGTCTGATGCCGACGGGCCGTCAAGGCAACCTGATCGTGTCGTCGTCAAAGACCGTTCCCGAAGCGCAGATGGAAGACAAACTGCGCGAGGAAGTGAAGAAGCAGGGCAAGCCTTACGGCTTGTACTTCGATGATATTCAGGGCGGGTTTACGTTAACGACGCGCAACACGCCGCAAGCGTTTCAGGTGTTGCCGGTGATCGTCTACAAGGTATACGCCGACGGCCGGCCCAATGAGTTGGTGCGCGGAGTGGACATCGTAGGAACGCCACTGGCAGCGTTGACGCGCATTGTCACGACCGGGGATAAGCAGCACGTGTTCAATGGCGTATGCGGAGCGGAGAGCGGAAGCGTTCCAGTCTCGGCGATTGCGCCGGCAATGCTGTTCACGGAAATGGAAGTGCAGAAACAGGCTCACGGCCGGGAACGGCCACCGATTCTGCCACCACCGGGCCTCGAGAACAGCGCGCCGCAACAGCCCGCAACTCCAAAGACGGGTGCCAAGCCATGACGCGTCTACAAGCGATTCGCACGAGTTTGAGCTGTGCACTGATTGTTTTGAGCATGGGCGTCGGACCGGCCCTGACCAGCGCTAAGGACAAAGCCCGCGGTGGGAAGGACAGCAATGCCGCAGTGAATGCGCAAGCAGCAGCAAAGGGCGATGTCCTGCTGGAAACGCTGCTCACCGAACTGGACCGGTCGAAGGCCAAGCTCAAAATGGATGGGGTGCAGGCGCCGTACTACATCGAGTATCGGGTGCACGACGTCGATGAATTTGATGCCGAGGCCGCGTTTGGGGCATTGCGGGAGGATCAGCGGAATCATATCCGCGTGCTGCGCGTCGTGGTGCGCATCGGCGATTACAAGCAGGACAGCTACTACAACCAGGGCGTAGGGCGGGCTTCCATTTTGTCCATCGACAACGATCCGGTGGCGCTGCGACGCGAAATCTGGCTGCTGACCGACGATGTGTACAAGGCTGCTGCAGACGCGTACGCGGAAAAATTGTCTGCGCTGAAGCAGTATTCGGCAGACCCTGACCCCGTCAACGACTTCGCGAAGGCGCCGGTGGTGACATCGGTGGAACCGACCGTCCAGCTAAAGGTCGATGGCCCTGCGTGGGATCAGACGTTGCAACAAATGACCAACCTGTTTCGCGAGTATCCCGACATTCAGTACCTTAGCGCGTCGGCCCGTTTCAACGCGACCAACGAGTATTTCGTAAATTCGGAAGGCACCGTCACGAGAAACGGCGCCACGTATGCCAGCGTAGCGGTGAATGGATCGACGCAAGCGGCCGACGGCATGCGCCTGAATCGCAATCCGTTCTGGACCGAAGAACGCGCGGAAGATCTGCCAAAACCGCAAGCGCTGGTTCAAGAAACCAAAACGATGCTGGATACGCTGAAGGCCCTACGTGAAGCGCCGATCGTCGAAGAGTCCTATCGTGGCCCGGTGCTATTCGCGCCAGACGCGGCGGATGACGTTCTGGCGACGCTGATCGCCGGCAACGTAGTGGGGCGCAAGCCACCGCTGGGAAAGCCCAATCGAACGACGGGATCGTTTGCAACCAGTTACAAGACGCGTATCCTGCCAAAGTTTATTTCGATCATCGATGACCCTACGCTGCGCGAGTTTCAGGGCAAGCTCTTGCTGGGACACTATGACGTCGACAGCGAAGGAGTGAAGGCGCAAGAGGTAACCATAGTTGACGCGGGAACGCTAACCAACTACTTGTTGTCGCGGCAGCCGATTCGCGATTTTGCGGTTTCGAACGGGCATGGCCGCTCCGGTCCGGGCAACCCGCCGATGCCAAGCACGGCCACGCTCATCCTGAAAACTTCCGAGCCGATGTCTCCGGCGGAGCTAAAGAAAAAGGCCACGGAGATGGCAGCGGATCAGTCGAAACCGTATGCCTACCGGGTCGACACGCTGGGGGCGGCCGCCGCGCCGCGATTGCTGTACCGTGTTTACGTAAATGACGGCCACGAAGAACTTGGTCCGCGGAGCAGTTTTCAACGAACTCGACGTTCGCGCTCTGCGCAACGACCTAAGCGCCGCCGGAAATGACCCACTGGTCAGCAACCGTGTCAATGGCATTCCGACAACAATGATCTGCCCTTCGCTGCTCTTCGATGAATTGGAAGTAAAACGAGCGGACACCAGCAAGGAAAAACTTCCGGAGTATCCGGCACCCGCATTGACCAAGTGACGACACCCACTTTGCAAAAGGGGCAGAGTCTGTTGAGATGCTCTTGGTGAACCTGTAATGACAATTCGCGAGCGGCTCGAATGGTTGATCCGGGTGTGCTTTCTGGTGTTCATCCTGGCATCCGCGGCGTTTCTGAGCGCGATCACAGCGATGCGCATCGCGATCCACGGACGCGAAACGACGATGCCCAATCTGGTGGGCAAGAGCGTGGGCGAGGCCAGCCAGGCGCTGCGGTCGAAAGGCCTGATCCTGCGGGTTGCCGACCGGGTTTACAGTGACCAGCCTATCAACCAGGTGGTGCGGCAAACGCCGTCGGCGGGAATGCTGATGAAGGTGTCGCAGCAGGCGCACGTGGTGCTCAGCCTGGGACAGCGGCAGTTGGAGATTCCTCCTCTGGAAGGCAATTCCCTGCGCGTTTCGCGAATCGAACTATTGCGAAATGGGCTGCAGGTGGGGGAAATCTCCAACGTCACTTTGCCGGACTCTCCAGCGGACACAGTGATACTGCAAAGCCCGAAGCAAGGCAAAAACGCAGCCACGCCACGCGTTGATGTATTGGTTGCGGCGCCGGCACGCGAGCCATCCTACGTTATGCCGTACTTGATCGGATCCAGCGAATTGGCCGCGCAGAGCCGCATGGATCAGGCACACCTGAAAACCAAGATGCATCATGTCGACGCGCCGCAGTGGCCCTCGGGCTCGGTGGTGGACCAGACGCCCGCGAGTGGAACGCGGATCAACGCTTTGACTGAAATCGAGCTGACCGTCTCCAACTAGACGGCGAGATGGGGACACCAGCACGCGCCGGTCACGCTATACTTTCCTTGCTATGTCCTCCCTTCCGGCTGCGCGTAAATACCTCGGACCACTCATTTTGCTGGTGTTGTTCGGCGTCTCCTCGACCGGCATTCTCAGCTTTGTATTCGGAGGGATCTCCCGCAATCGCGCAGCGGAGACTCTAATAAATCAACCCGCGCCAGATTTCCGCTTCACAACGTTGTCGGGCGAATCCGTAACTCTGGCCAAATATCGTGGACAGAAAGTCGTCGTGAGCTTCTGGGCCAGTTGGTGCGGCCCCTGCCAGGAAGAAATGCCCGAACTGCGCGATTTTTACGATAAATATCATGGCAAGGGAGCGCCTTTCGAAGTGCTGGCCATCAGCATCGACGACTCGCATGAGGCGGCGCAGCGTTTTGTAACCCAGAATCGTCTGGCATTTCCGGTAATTTGGGACGAGGGCGGACGGATCGCTTTTCGTTATGGAATCGGGCCTATCCCAGCCCTGTTCGTGATCGACGAGAACGGCAACGTTTCGCTATTCCGGAACGGATATTACTGGGGACTGCAGCAGCAGTTGAGGAAAGAGCTCGGTATTACGACGGAATAGCTGGGCTGGCTGACTGAAACCTCTCGGAACAATTCTCTCAGGGCGTGCGTACAAAGATGTGGGGGTGGTCATGCGCTCGTGTCTGTGGTTTCTGTCTGCTGTGCTCTTGTCGCCCGTAGCTGCGCTGGCCCAAAAGCCAATCCAAGTCGACGTGAACCTGGTGAACGTGGCGTTTTCCGCGCACGATAGTCGTGGTGCATTGGTTGGCGACCTGACGCGCGACAACGTCCAGGTATTCGAGGACGGTAATCCGCAAAAGATCGAGTTCTTCGCGAAGAGCTCCGATGTCCCTTTGACACTGGCGCTTATCGTGGACGTCAGCGGAAGCCAGGATCATTTTGGCAAGCAACATGAGAAGGACCTGGAAGTGTTTCTGAACGAGGTTCTCGGACCTAAGGATCGCGTTTTTCTGGTGTGCTTCGCGAATCACATCCGGCTGGTGAGCGACTATACAAATTCTGCCGCACAAATTCTGGATAATTACCGGCAGTTTGGCAAAGGCAAAGCCCATTTTCCCGAACTGGGGCCGGTGGAGGAGCGCGAACTGGGGACCGCCTTTTACGATTCAATCTATTACAGCGTCACGGAAAAGCTATCGCAGGCTGGCGGAAGACAGGCGATTCTGATGTTCAGCGACGGCGAAGACAATTCCAGTTCGCACAACATGATGACCGCGCTGGAAGCGGCTCAGGCGGCCAACGTGGTGATTTACTCGCTGCGCTACACAGAAACCAAGCACGGTCAACTGAACGCCCGCAACAAGTACGGCATCAGTGTGATGGACCGGTTGGCGATCGAAACAGGCGGATTGCACATCGACGCGGAAGTCACCGATCCGCACGATTACTTCCGGCAGATAGCCGAGGAGCTTCGAACTTCGTACGAGCTGGGCTACTACCCGTCGAATACATCCAAAGACACGAGTTTTCGGAAAATAGTGGTGCGTTCCACGCGACCGGACATTCGCATACGGACAAAAACCGGATACTTTGCGAAGTAGTTCCTGTGTTCAGGGTTTCAGCGGTAGTTCGAGAGGTGCCTGGTTATCTAAGCGCGCCAACTAGCGCAGGTAGCCCCAGTTGTGCAGTTTGTCAGAATCTTCCACCCAACGATCGCCGATGTCCGTCCGGTAATACATGTTCGGGATCAGGATATTCTTGATTCGCGAGTAGACCTGCGCCTGGGTCTGCTTCATGGTCTGGCCAGTGCCAACCACAATCAAAACGACGCCGGACGTTCCGGCGACCAGCCACTGACCATTCAGTTCCTTTACATCTTCGATGTGAATGCCTTCGTTCATCGGCCGCTTGAAGACGATCGCCGCGTTTTTGGAGAACGAATTAAAAGTTTCCTCGTCGTCGAACGGAAATGGAGGAACGACGATGCGGACGCCAATCTGGAAGCCACTGCGGGTTCTCCATTTCGGGTCGAGGCCATTTGCCAACTCCCAGAAAAAGTCGCTGATCGGCGTGAGCATTCCTTCCTGCTGGATGCTGATCGTCGGATAGCCGAAGCGGGAGGTAAACTCCAGCGGGTAAATTCCGTTGTTGTTGACGATGCAATTGACGTCGATGTAGCCGACGTAGCCCTCCTCAGCCAGTTTTGCTTCCATCTTGAGGAGAGTGCGGTTGAACAGGGCGCACGGCTCGCTCCAAAACATGGCCGTACCCATTTCGCCGGTCGGCGGGCCCACTTCCCCGGGGAACAGCTTTTTGTGCTCGAAATTGATGTTGATGGGGGTTACGAATTTTTTGCCATTGAAAAAACCGCCGACGGCCACTTCCACGCCCGAGACGCGGCGCTGCAACTGAAAAATCTTGATTTCCTCGGAAAATGCGCGCTTGTAGGCCTCCAGCATGCCGATGACGTCGTTACCGTCTTCCTCTTCACCGACAAACAGGCGGCGCTTGACGTTTTGCGCTTCGCCGCTGGGTTTGATGACGTAGCGATCGGGATTCTTTCGAACGAATTCAATGGCGGGATCGAAGGAATCGAATTCCTGGTAGGGGATGATGGTAACGCCGGCCTTTTTCAGCTCTTCCTGTCCGAAGGAGCGGTCATCTTCGAGATTGTCGGTGTACGGGGTGCCACCGATGACGGGTTTACCAGCAGCGCGCAGCGCCTGAGCCTTGGCTCCTTGCCCGAGAGTATCGTCGAAAACCACGATATCGGCCCATTTCGAATCTTTTTCCCAGTCCGTAGATTTCGGGACAAAACCATCGGCAATGTCCCGTTCTTTTTCGTTGTCGATGAAGTAGCGGACGTCGTGGCCTTCTTTGAGAACTTGCCAGGCAATGTCACCAATCAAACCGGAGAGCGACGCAAACAAAAATTTTCGTTTTTCCATGAACATGCCTCCACTCCCTGGCAGAGGCTCCTCCATTTTAAATGAGAGTAGCAAGAAGTCGCTACAGTCAGAGGACAAAAAGGTACTCTGGGCGTACCGAATAATCAGCAATCCGAATTCGGACGCTCCACCGACCTCGGCATGGTCAGTGGATAAACGAGGAAACCCTGCTCGTAAGAACCGGCATCACACTGCCGAAAGCGTGTCCCCTGGCCGAGCGGGCAACTTCTGGAAGAGACTGGCCTTTCGTTCAGGTTATACTGGGGAGGTCCGAAGCGGTGGTTCCAGGGGAACCACGCCCTTCCAGCAGAGCTTGCGGACCAGCAGAACGACTTGTGAGGTGAGTAGTGAGGCGAATTCCGCTTCTGATGCTTGTTGTGGTGTTCCTGACGATTTCAGCCTGCCCCAGTTCGGCGCAGATCATATTCAAGAAAAAGAAGGTGGATCAGTCCACCGATGCGACCAACACCGCCGAACCCGATAAGGTCCTCTACGACAAGGCGCTGGAAGACATCAAGCATGGCAGATACGAGGTCGGCCGGCTCGGACTGCAGACCCTGATCAATACCTACCCGGACAGCGAGTATCTGGCGAAGGCCAAGCTGGCGATTGCGGACTCGTATTTTAAAGAGGGCGGCAGCTCGAACACAGCGCAGGCTATTGCCGGTTATAAAGACTTTATCGTGTTCTTCCCATTCATGCCGGAAGCCGCGTACGCCCAGATGCAAGTGGCGATGTGCAATTACAACGAAATGCCAAAGGCGGATAGGGACAGCACGCACGCGCGAGAAGCCGAAGCGGAATTCCAGACGTTCCTGGAAAAGTACCCGAAGGATCCGCTGGCACCGGAAGCGCAACAACGGCTGCGCGAGGTCCAGGAGGATTTGGCAGAGGGCCAGTTTCGGATCGCGGACTACTACTATATTAAGCAGGACCGGCGCGCTGCGGCGGGCCGCCTGATTCCCCTGGTGAAGCGATATCCGCTATACAGCAAAGCCGATACAGCGCTCTGGATGATTGGCGACGTGTTCGAAAAGAGCGAACGTAAAGACATCGCGGGATCCTATTACGCGCAGATCATCCGCAATTATCCGCTATCGAAGTATGTAGCGGACTCGAAAGCCAAATTGCGCGCCTTCAACATGCCCATTCCGCAGCCTGATCCGAAGGCCGTGGAGTGGATGACGGCACAGCAAAATGCCCCGCGACCGAAAGAAAACATCTTCCACCGCGGCAAGGAAGTCCTTCATCCAGGTCCGGACGTGCACCAAGCAGCAATCAGCGGCACGCCCCAAATGGAACCGGAGAGCGACGAGTTGACCATGACCGAAATCCTGAATGGGAGCGGCTCGCACCCCGCAGGTACCACAGGAGCGGCAACCAGCGGAATCGTCGCTACGGTGGGCGCGGGAGACCCGAAGCCGACCGGAACCACGGAGGACGTAAATACGCCTCCCGCGAATGAAACACCGGCGCCCGCGACAGATAGCTCGACCTCCAGTTCGTCAACCGCTCCGGCAAGTGCTGATCCCAACGCCCCGGCTCCGGCTGCCGCAACGGAAGCAAAACCGGACGCGGCAGCGGCCAGCGGAGATTCGGTCGCGCCAGCCCCGGCCTCCACCGATAGTTCCGCAACGTCGACGAACTCGAGCACCGATCAATCCAACACCAATCAGAAAGAGTCGAGCAGTAAAAAGAAGGGCCTTAAGAAGCTAATTCCCTGGTAATTGGATTCGCGGGCTAGAGATTCAGAATAATTTTACGGCGGCGCTTATTTTTCGAGCGCCGCCGTTTTTTTGCCCGTCCGTTAGGACAGGTAGTGTTTTCGCTACTCAGCATGTCTACTTCCGACACACTTTCCGCCATCGCAATTGACGGCGTACATTCCGGATGCTCCAATACGATTTGAATCTCCTGCTTGTGCAGTTTGGTATGTGGAGGACGTGCGGTGGCCAAAATCCTCGTTGCGGACGACAACAGTAACATCCAGAAAATGGTGGGCCTGGCATTGAAAGACCAGGGCATCGACGTCGTCGCGGTCGGCAATGGAGAAGCGGCCGTGCGCAAAGTGTCCGACATCAAGCCAGATCTGGTTCTGGCAGACGTTTTCATGCCGGTTCGAAACGGCTATGAAGTTTGCCGATATGTAAAAGAAGACCCTGCCCTCGCCCATATTCCTGTGATTCTTCTAGTGGGCGCTTTCGATCCTTTGGATGAGCAGGAAGCGCAGCGCGTGGGCGCAGACGGAGTCCTGAAGAAGCCATTTGTGCCGCCCGATCCGCTGATTTCCATGGTGAAGTCCGCCTTGGCCCGCGCAGGGGTATCGCTAGGCCATGCGCCAGCGGAAAAAGTCGCGGAACCTGCCAAGCGGAGCGCCGCGGACATCCTGAGTCCGGCCGCTTCGAAATTGGCTGCCCTTTCCGCAGAGAAACCAGCCCCGGCGCCGACCGTACCTGCGGAAGCCGAAGATTTTCCGCTGACGCACACCGTCGAAGCCGTAAAGATCGCGGCGGGTTCGGAACCCTTAGCCTTCGGCAGTTTGTTAGAAACGGAAGACGAAGCGCAGTTTATGCCGTCCAAGCCGCCCACAGAAATTGGAAGCACCAAAACTTGGTCTGCGACTCACGGGGAAGAAGAGGAGCAAGTTGAGTCCAAGGGTGGATGGCGTCCCGGCACCGCCTTGGAAGACGCGGACGAGGATGTCGCCGTAGCGCCCAGCAAGGTTCCTGACTGGCGAGAGGCGGCGTTCCATGGCAATTCGCCTGCGGCAGCATCCCGGAATGCGCGATGGACTCCGTCGGCGGTGATCGAGGCTCCAGCGGCAGAAGCCGCGGAGGCGACCAGCGTGGCGGTATCCACATTGGAGCCAAAGGTTTCAGAAGCACCAGCGCCGTTCTCTGGCGATGCGTGGGCTGCGGCAATGGCAGCCGGAGTGGAAGATAAATTAGCGACGTTGCCGGAGCCTGCTAGCGAGGCCATTCCGGCGACCTCAGTTGCCACGGAGAGTCCAGTTGTAGTTGCGCCTTCTTTGGATGCGGCTGTGGCCGAAGTAAAGTCGGAAGCAACGGTTGCCGAACCCGCGGCTCTTGAGGCTCCCGCGCCATCCAGTTGGTTCTCGATTTCCTCCTCGCCTTGGGAGACAGAAGCCAAGAAGGCCAGCGCGCTGGCGTCAACGTGGGATGCCCCGATTGCACCTGAACCGGAGCTCAAGCCAGTAGCGGCGGTTGAAGAAGCGCCAGCGCCGCTGGAACTTGCCGAAACGCCCCACGTGCAGGAGACGGTGGAGGAAGCTGTGGAGGAGCAGACAACCGCCGATGTCACCGAGCAAGAGAGTGCCGCGGTTACGGCGCCTGTTCCTGTCGAAGAATTCACTGCGGCGGAAGCCTCTTCTTCGGAAGTTTCCGCGTATGTGCAGTCTCCCGTTGAGGCTGAAGCTGATATTCACGAGTTTGCGCAACAAGCGGCCGCGGAGGTTGAGACCGCCGCCGAACCGCACTACGTCGCGGAAACTTCTCTCAATGAGACGCAGGAAGTGGAGCCTTACGAACAGCCTGCCGAAGCAGCGTCCGCATACGCCGGCGAGCCTTTGCAATCTGAGGAAGAGCCGCTCGTCGCCGATGCTGAGATTTCGGAACCTGCGACGATTTCGGCCTTAGTGGAAAGCATCGAATCGACTCTGGCGCAGGACCTACCGCCCGTCGAAGCGAGCAACGAGATTCCCGCCGTCGCACACGATGCGGAGGAATCCGCAACGGCGCCGGTGGAACCTGAAGCGCCTGCAATGGCGCATGTAGACGCAGCGGAAACCGATGAACTCGTGAATCGCGTTCTGCAGAAACTGAACCCCGATGTCCTTCAGAGGTTGACGAAGGAAATTCTGAAGCCGGTCGTCGAGGCGCTCATCCACGATGAACTGACGCGCAAAAAGATTCTGTAAAAAAAATCAGGCGGAGTTAGTTTGTTCCCGCTCCGAGCGCGGTATTCCCGACAATCAGGAACGTGTAGGTCTTGCCGTTGACCTTCAGCTTCATTTTGTCTTTGTCGATGGTGTAGGTGATCGGGGTATCGGCTGGAATTATCTGGCTATTCGACGGCTTTTGCTGGCGAACCTGGTACTCCGAAGTATTGGTGCGCACGGTGTATTGCTGGCACATCAGGTCCGTCGATTCCTTTTTACCCTGTTTCTTGGTGCCGCAGGAAACCGAGGTCATCGAGGTGACCTTGCCGGATTGCGGTGTGGCGGCAGGCGTAATACTGGCGCCTAGAGCAATAACCGCAGCGATAGAAAGAACTTTCTTCATGGAACGCTCCGTAGTTTTGTGACTTGCTGCGTCACGGTGACCGACAACATTTTACAACAACCGGCCCTAGAACCCGGTGTGCGGCAGCAATTTGTGGACGTCGGCAAGGATCGAGCTAAACCTGCAGGCTGTGCAGGTACGGCACGCTGGCGTTCATGAGCGGCAGATCCATCTCGACGAAGTAGTTCTTGATGCCACCTGTTTTTGCGGCCGTGAAGATCTTCTTCCAGTCCAGAGTGCCTTGGCCCACCGCGACGATCTTCTTGGTTTTGGCGTCCCAGCCCTGAACATGCATGGAGATGAAACGACCCGGATACTTGTTGAAGTATTCAGCGGCGTCAAACCCGAATTCGATGTTGGAAACCTGGAATTGAAATTTGACCAACCTGGGATCCAGCAACTTGAAAAGCAGGTCGTAGGTGCGTTGACCGTCTACGGTAGAGCACTCGAAGTCCTCGTTATGGAGACCCTGCTGGATGCCCGCAGCGGCGGCTTTCTCCCCCATCTTGTTGTACTCGTCGGCAGCGCGCTTGACGACATCCATCGTGGGCTTTTGGGGGCCGCTAAGACTTGGTACCAGCATTTGAGTCAGGCCCAAATCTTTCGCCCAGGCGATGCGACCGGCCTGGTCCTTCCGCAATTCTTCAATGCCGAAATGAGAACTGACGCAGGTAAGACCGGCGTTGTTGATGATCTTTTTTAACTGTGCGCCGGAGAATTTGGTAAGACCTCCGAAACCGGAATCCGAATAGCCGACTGGCGAGCACATTTCGATGGCCTGAAAGCCGGTGTTCGCAAGCGTCTTGAGGGTGCCGGGAAAATCTTTGGCGATCATGGAGCGGACCGGCCAGGTTTGACAGCCCAATGGCAGGCCAAGTGGATCGGCGCGCAATTCCATCGCAGCAACTCCCAACAAACCGACTGCGGCGGACTGGACAGCCGCGGCCTTTGCAAATTCCCTTCTCGATATTTTGGACATCGTGGCTCCTCGCGCTTATCGGCAAGCAGCACCGCATCAGCGACTCTCAATTAAATTGCGCACCAAACTTACGAAACTTGTTTCCGGTAAGCCGATTCATTACAGCTCCCATCCAGCTCGGCGTTCGGGCTTCACGAATTTCTTGCGCAGAGGGATAGTTGGTGACCTTGAGACTGGGACGATCCCATTCGAGTTTTTCGCCGACTCGAGTGGCGAGATTGCCGAGCAGAAGCGTTTCGGTAACCATGCCGGAAAATTCGAAATTGCCGCCGGGCTTGTCCTTGCTTCCCTTGCAGGCGTTGATCCACTCGCGCAGATTGCCAGGGGACCGAGGAAGGGTCTTCGGTGGCTGGGTGAATTTGTCCATCTTGGATTGCGGAATGAGTTTGGGATTGCCGCCGTTGAAGGCGCAGAGGATTTTCCCTTTGTCGCCGATGAACAGGAGCCCCTCGTCGCCGTCTTCGCCGTCGCCCCGCAGCGGATGCCCTTTCTCCAATTCTTTGGGTCGTGGCGGCTTGCGTCCGCCGTCGTACCAATCAAGTTTCAAGGCTGGCATATCGCCGCGCGCGGCAAACTTGTACTGAACGCTGGTTGACAGCGGATAAGTTTCGGGAAAGCGCTTCGTGGAACTGGCTTCGACGCTGATGGGGGCTTCGAGCTTAAGCACGCGGAACATCGTGTCGAAGCTGTAAGAACCCATGTCGCCGAGGGAGCCGCAGCCGAAGTCGTACCACCCGCGCCAAACGAACGGAAGATAGACGTTGTTATACGGGCGGTCGGGCGCCGGGCCGAGCCACAGATTCCAATCCAATCCCTGAGGAACGCTTTCTGATTGCGTGGGGCGGTCAATGCCTTGCGGCCAGAAGGGACGGCTGGACCAGTTTTGCACCTCGTGAACCTGGCCGATCGCTCCGCCCCAAATCCATTCGCACAGTTGCCGAGTCGCCTCCGAGGCCTGATTGGCAACCGCAATTTGCGTGGCTACTCCGGTTTCTTTGGCAATTTCCGCCAAGCGGCGAGCCTCATAGATCGTGTGCGTCAGTGGCTTCTGGCAGAAGACATGCTTGCGTTTGCGCATGGCAGCCGCGGAAACGGCGGCGTGAAGATTGTCGGTAGTACACACAACTACGGCGTCGATGTTGGAGTCCTTGTCCAGCATCTCGCGAAAATCGGCCCACGCGGTGCAGCCCTTATACTCCCCAGAACGCTGCTGGTTGGCATACAGCCCATTGACGATTTTCTGACATGGCTCACGGCCCGCTACACCGGCGGTAACATGGAGCGTGGGGGTCAGCTCGATCGGCGTGTCAGGGCTCAGCCAGTCCCAGCCGCTGCTGACACCCAGCAGTTTGCTCACTTCCTTGGCAAATTCGTGTTTCTCCCACTGCGGGTAGTTCGCTGCGCTTGCCTGGCAGTCGCAAACCGCGACGCCCTGGACGTCGGGTTCACGCAGAAATTCAAGCATTACGCGTAGACCCTGGGCGCCCACTCCCACAAAAGCGATGTTCACTTTGTCGCTGGGCGGCACATATCCGACGCCACCAAGTACCCGGCGCGGAATGATGGTAAAGCCGGCGGCCGCGACGGCGGTCTGCTGCAGAAATTTGCGACGAGTAACGGCCGCGCTTATCGATGCTTTCTTTGGGGCGATCTGCTTCTTCACTGTCCCTCCTTGGCCCACTGCTCAAAGAGCGCGCGTCTTGCGGGCACGCGTTTGCCACGCTCGGCCTACTTCACAACAACGATCTTGTATTGGACGAGACCGATGCGGCGGTCCCAGTTCCTTAGACGTATAACACACTTTGCGGCAAAGGAATTGTGCGCAACCCAGGATTACGAGTTACCCAAAGGGCGAGATTGACGCCGCGATTTGCCAACACGTATATTCAAAGATTACCCTGCGCCCGCTGAGAGCACTTGCACACGCGCAGCTTCCCAAGGAGAAAGCCACCGGATGTCCCGCGAAATCGCCAAGACGTACGAACCCCAGCGGATCGAGCCGCAATGGGCCGATTATTGGGTGAAGGAAGAACTCTTTAAGGCGGACGCGCACGCTCCGGGACCGGTATTTTCCATCGTCATTCCTCCCCCTAACGTTACGGGCATGCTGCACATCGGGCACATGCTGGACCACACCGAAATCGACATTCTGACGCGTTGGCACCGCATGCGGGGTTACAACACGCTATACCTGCCGGGAACTGATCACGCGGGAATCTCCACGCAGCGAGTGGTGGTTCGGCAACTTGCCGACAAAGGAATCAACTACCGAGATTTAGGCCGCGAGGAATTCATCAATCGCGTCTGGCAATGGAAGGAGGAGAGCGGCGGCACGATTCAGCGGCAAATGAAGCAGATCGGCGAATCGTGCGATTGGTCGCGAGAGCGATTCACGCTGTCGCCGGAATTGTCGCGCGTGGTGCGCGAAGTTTTTGTGCGCCTGTACGAAGAGGGGTTGATCTACCGGGAAAATCGGCTGGTGAACTGGTGTCCGGTGTGCATGACGGTGCTGAGCGATCTGGAGGTGGTGCACGAAGAGCGCCAGGGAAACCTATGGCATATCAAATATCCAGTGGTGGGCTCGCACGCGCATGAATTTTTGGTTGTTGCAACCACTCGGCCGGAGACCATGCTCGGAGATACCGCCGTTGCGGTGCACCCCGAAGATGAACGCTATAAGCATCTGATCGGGCGCAAGGTGCGGCTCCCCTGGTTCATCGCGAAATTCCGATTATCGCGGACGAGATGGTGGACCGCGAATTCGGAACAGGGGCGGTGAAGATCACCCCAGCTCACGATCCCAACGACTTCGAGGCTGGCAAGCGCCATGGACTGCCGCAAATCGACGTGATGACCGATGAAGCGCGGATGAATGCGAACGCGGGAGAATACGCGGGATTGGATCGCTTCGATGCCCGGAAGAAGATCGTTGCGGACCTCCAGGCGCAAGGGTTGCTGGAAAAGATCACGGACCACGTGAACGCCATCGGTCTGTGCGAACGAAGCAAGACCATCGTGGAACCGCGGGCCTCCACCCAGTGGTTCTGCGAAATGAAGACGCTGGCGGAACCGGCAATCGAGGTTGTGGAACGCGGCGAGATCAAAATTATTCCCGAGAATCGCCGGCAGGAATACTTCAATTGGATGCGCAACATCCGCGACTGGACGATTTCGCGACAGCTCTGGTGGGGACATCGCATTCCAGCGTGGCATTGCCAGAATTGCAAGGAGATCATCGTCTCGCGCGAGGATCCAACGTGGTGCGTGAAATGTGGCTCCGGGGACCTGAAGCAAGACCCGGACGTGCTGGATACCTGGTTCAGTTCAGCGCTTTGGCCGTTCTCAACGCTGGGCTGGCCGGAAAAGACGCCGGATTTCCAGACATACTACCCGACCAGTCTGCTGATCACCGGATACGACATTCTGTTTTTCTGGGTGGCACGGATGATCATGATGGGGCTGCACTTCACCGGGGCAGTTCCCTTCCACGCGGTCTACCTGCATTCGCTGGTGCGAACGGCCAGCGGGGAAAAAATGTCCAAGTCCAAGGGGACGGGCCTGGACCCAGTGGCGTTGAACCAACAATACGGCACGGACGCGATGCGTTTTTGCCTGGCTTCCATGGCCGCGCCGGGAACGGACATTGTTCTTTCGGATGACCGATTGCTGGGCGCACGGAGCTTCGCGAACAAAATCTGGAATGCGGCGCGGTTTCTGTTCGTGAACCTGGATAAGTTCGAAGAAACAGGAATCACGCTCGAGGAAATTGCCGGCCCTGAAGTGCGCGAACAGGCGCCGTATGCTCACGAAAGCGCGATCCCACTGATCGATCGGTGGTTGTTCGCCCGGCTTCGCGAAACGATCCAGACCGTGGACAGCGCGCTTGAGGGCTATCGCTTCCACGAAGCGGCTCAGTCTGTGTACCAGTTTTTCTGGGGCGATTTTTGCGACTGGTATATCGAGTGGGTTAAACCGGATCTTTCGAACGCGGACCGTGACCGGGCGATGGTTACCTGGCGGAATTTGTTTGCCGGATTTGACGCTGCGTTGCGCCTGTTGCACCCGTTCATGCCGTTCCTGACGGAAGAATTGTGGCATCAACTACCACAGCGTCCGGGCGCGAAGTCGATTGCGCTGGAAAAATATCCCGAAGCGAACGCGGCTTGGAGCGATGACGCAGCGCTGCACGAGTTTGGGCTGGTGCAGGAAGTAATCCAGGCGTTGCGGACCATTCGTTCGGAGATGAAACTTGATAAAAAACGAGTGAATGCCGAGTTCTATAGCGTAGATGGAAAATTGCGCGCCGCAATTGAGGCCAATCGCGAGGGCATCGTGCGGTTGGGCCTGTTGACAGAACTGCAGGTGCTCGACAGCAAGGCACCCGAGGTTGGTGGCGGCGTGCGCTCAACCGCTTCGTTCGACGTGCGGATTCCTTACACGGAAGAAACCGTCGATGTCGCGGCGGAGTTGGGCCGGCTGAAGAAAGAGATTGAGGGTTTACAAAAAGCGATCGCGTCCAAGGAAAAGCAACTGGGCAATGAGACGTTCCGAGGCAAAGCGCCGGAAAACATCATCAGACAGATGGAAGAGACGTTGGCTTCGCAGAAGGTTGAACTCGGCAAGCTGACGGAACGGCAGACGCAGCTCTCTTCCCAAGCGTAGGCTAGCGCGGGGATTCGTCCCTTAAATATATGAACTGGCATTCCACTTATATTCGCGAACTGATTACCGCGGCGCTTGCAGAAGACGTGGGCTCCGGTGATGTCACCGTCGAAGCCACAATTCCGCCAACCGCAAAGGGGCAAGCCCGAATTATTGCGCGGCAATCGCTGGTATGCGCAGGGTTGCCGCTGGCCAAACAAGTGTTTCTGCGCCTCGATCCACAGATGGAGATTCGCCTGGACGCCAAGGATGGGCAGGCGGTCGCGGAACGCGCAGAGTTGCTGCATCTGAACGGAAGCGCCGCCGCGATCCTGACGGGTGAACGTACCGCCCTCAACTTCCTGGGGCGCCTTAGCGGCATCGCCACACTCACCAGCAAGTTCGTGCAGGCGCTAGAGGGCACGCGCGCAAAAATACGGGACACCCGAAAAACGACCCCGGGTCTAAGGCTTTTAGAAAAATACGCGGTCCTGATGGGCGGCGGAACGAATCATCGTGTTGGGCTGTTCGACGCCATTCTGTTGAAAGAAAATCACATCGCGCTGGCCGGCGGAATCAAGGCTGCGCTGGATCAGGCACACTCCTACGCGTCCAGCAAAGTCGGAATTGCGGCCATGACAGCGTACGAAGCGGTCGGCGCGGCCCCCTCGAATCAGCAACATGCGATGACCGTACAGATCGAAGTGCGAGGCGAGCGGGAGCTTCGCGAAGCGCTTTCCGCAGGGGCAGAGAGCGTGCTGCTGGACAACATGACGCCTGCCGAGGCCACGCACTGCGTGGAGATCGTGCGTTCGTTGCGGCCGGACTGCATCGTGGAGATTTCCGGTGGCATCACGCTCGCCAATGCCCGCGCCTATGCGCTGAGCGGTGCGGATTATCTCTCATCGGGGTCGTTAACCCATTCAGCACCCAACGCGGACCTGAGCCTGCTTGTAGACAGCATCCAGGAAAAGTAAGCTATGCCCACGCCTACTGGCGCATGCTGATGCCGCAGACACCCACACTTTCAGGCACAACGGACAAACGTCTCGCCACACTTCTTACCCTGCTACTGGAAAACGCCACGATCGTGATCAGTGGCGCGCGCATCGGGCGCGAAATAGGCGTGTCGCGCTCCACGGTGTGGCGCTGGGTGCAGCGACTGCGCGAGCTGGGCGTGCGCGTGAAGGGCCATCCGGCAACGGGATACTTCCTCGAGCATGTGCCGGACGTGCTGGTACCCGATTTGCTTCGCAAGCGGGCAAAAGGCGGCATCTTTGGCAAGCACATCTACCATTTTTTCAAAACCGACTCGACGAATCGCGTGGCGATGGAGCTGGCGTACGCGGGCGAGGCGGAAGGGACGGTGGTGCTGGCCGAGGAGCAGTCCGCGGGACGGGGCCGATCCGGGAGAAGTTGGCATTCAGAACGCGGCACCGGCATTTACATTACGCTTATCCTCCGCCCCAAGCTGTCGCCGGTGCAGGCGCCGTTGCTGACCATGCTGGCCGGATTGTCGGTGCACGAAGCGGTGCTGGCGCAGACTGGCCTGAACACCGAGTTGAAATGGCCCAACGACCTTTTGCTGGGAGGAAAGAAGCTGGGCGGCATCCTGACTGAGATGCACGCGGAACCAAGTCAAGTGCGGTTCGTTATTGTGGGCATTGGCATCAATGTGAACCAGGAGAAGTTTCCGGCGGAGCTTTCTGCGATCGCCACTTCGCTGCGCAAAGAGAGCGACAAGCAGCAATCGCGACTCGAACTGCTGGTGCGTTTGCTGCGGCAATTCGAGTCCGATTACAATCGCTTCCTGCGAGAGGGCGCGCCATTCGTGGTGAAGCGCTTCGAGCAGGTGTCCACATTTGCTTCGGGAAGGCGAGTGCGCGTGGATACTGGCCGCGAGGTATATTTGGGAACGACGTGCGGATTGAGTCCCGAAGGCCTGCTGCTGGTAAAGAGAGACGACGGGAAAGAGAGCACGATCATTGCGGGAGATGTTTCGGAAGTACGCTGAGAGTTTGATGGGGAAAATCGAATCATGCTGCTGACGATTGATGTCGGGAACTCCAACACCGTGCTGGGCGTGTTTCGCGGCAACGAATTGATCGCCAATTGGCGTTTGACTACCGAGCATTCGCAAACAGTGGATGAGTACGGCGTGCTGACGCGGAGCCTGTTTTCGCTCGCCGATCTGAATGCAGAGGACATCACGGGGGTGATGGTCAGCTCGGTTGTGCCGCCGGTAAATTGGACGCTGGCGGAGATGGCGCGGATTTATCTGGGTCGGAAAGCGATGTTCGTGGAAGTCGGCGTAAAAACCGGGATGGCAGTTCTTGTGGACAACCCACTGGAGGTCGGCGCGGACCGAATCGTCAATGGAGTGGCTGCGTTTCACGATTACGGCGGCCCATGCATCGTGGTGGATTTTGGCACCGCGATTACATTCGATGTGATTTCAGCAAAATGCGAGTACCTGGGAGGAGTCATCGCGCCGGGGCTTGGGATTTCTTCGGAAGCCCTGTTCACGCGCACGGCGCGCCTGCCGCGTGTAGAAATCAAGGATCCGGGGCGGGTGATTGGCACGAACACGATCACTCACATGCAAGCCGGCTTGTATTATGGCGCGGTGGACATGACCGATGGCATGCTGACGCGCATCAAGGCGGAGCTGAAAGCGGATGCGACGGTGATTGCGACGGGAGGACAGGCGCATCTGGTTGCGCGCGGATCGAAGCACATCAAACATGTCGATGAATTCCTGACGTTAAAGGGATTGCGCATCATCTGGGAAAAGAATCAGCACGCGGACGCGCATCGAGGACCCGCGGGCGCGAAGAAATAAGAATTATCATCCGGCAGTTTCACGCACATTTTCAACAGAACGGAACCGCATTTGCGGCCTGGCCCGTCCATGGACAACTGGAACTACTTTAACTACTTCACGGAAATCGAAGAATACTTTTGGAAGAAGCGCGGAGCGCATTTGCTGGTGTCTCCCCTGGATTGGGCGATCATGGAGACCTGGCAGAAGGCGGGAGTGCCCCTGGAAGCCGTATTGAAGGGTATCGATAGCGCGTTCGAAAGTTACGGACGCTCGCGAAGAGGCGCAAACCGACCGCTAAAGAGTCTCGCGTATTGTACGGACGCTGTTTTGGAGGCGGCGGAACAAGCGCAGGAAGCATCGGCGGGCGCGTCGTCGTCGAAAACCGCGGCAAAGGAACCTTTTGACCGCCAGGAATTGCGCGCATACCTGGAAAAGAACAAGTCGTTGTTGGAAGCGGCAGCCGAACGCTGCCGTTCCGGGCAACCGCAGGCCGCAGCGGCCATTCTTGGAACCGGTCGATCGATGGAATCCGCGCTGACGCTGCTGGATACTCCGGGAACGCTGGACGTTGAAGATCTCGAGCGCCGGTTGAGCGTGCTGGACGAGAAACTGCATGCCACGCTGCTGAGCCAGGCACCCGAAGAGGTTCTGCTGAAGATTCGCCGGGAAGTAGACTCGCAACTTTCCACATATCGGCGCAAAATGAAAGCGGAGCAATTGGCGCTGGTCGAAAAGCAGTATATGCAGAAGCGACTGCTGGATGAATACCGCCTGCCGCGGCTTAGCCTCTTTTACATGACGTAAACGGCTCGGCTGGATCTCACTACCAGAAAAGGGACTTTACAACTATGTCGGAAGAGTTACAGTTATCAATTGAGAAGCTTGTGTACGGAGGTGACGGCTTGGGACACGCCGAGGGCAACACCGTATTCGTACCCTACGTGATCGCCGGCGAGCAGATTGAAGCGGCAGTTAAATCACGGAAGAAAAAGCTGGTGCACGCGAATCTGGTGAAAGTTGCCCAGACTTCGCCGGAGCGAGTCGCTGCGAAGTGTCCGCACTTCACAGTTTGCGGCGGATGCCACTATCAACACATCGAGTACGGCAAGCAGGCCGAGTACAAGAAAGAGATCCTGCGCGAGACGCTTTCCCGATTGGGTGGCGTAACGTGGGCGGGAGAGATCACCGTTCATAGCGCCGAGCCGTACGGATATCGCAATCGAGCGCAATGGGCGTTCCGCGATGCGCTTCCGCGGGCGTTCGGTTACTTTCTGCCGGAAAGCGCGCATATCCTGCCGATCGATACCTGCCCGGTGCTGTCACCGTTGCTGCTGCGATCATTCGAGCAGTTGCAATCGATGGCAAGGTCGAATTCCCTTCCTCCGGGAGTTTTAGAAGTCGAGGCGTTCGTCGATTCATCGGACACCAAGCTGGCACTGAACATCGCGTTCGAACGTTTTTCCGTACCCGTTAAAAGCCTGGAGGAAACATTCCGAAAGGCGCTGCCCGGACTGGAGAGCCTGTTGCTGCTGGACCAGAGCAAGAATCGATTTGAACTGAGCGGCCCGGGACATCTGCAGCATGAGGCTGGCGGATTCACGTTCCGCGTGGGCCATTTGTCCTTCTTCCAGGTGAATCGCTTTCTGATTGAGGATCTGCTGACTACGGTGGTGGGCAACAGCAAAGGCAATTCGGTTCTGGACCTGTACGCGGGCGTAGGATTCTTTACGCTACCGTTGGCGAAGGCGTTCGGGAAAGTCGTGTGCGTGGATGCAAATTTGGCGGCAACCAACGATCTGCGAGTGAACGCGGACGCGGCCCATACGGAGTTGGTGATTCACAATGAACACACTGAAGAGTTTTTGAAGAAAGATCAGGAGCGGCCAGACCTGGTCGTTCTGGATCCTCCCCGGGCGGGGCTTGGCACAGAAACAGCGGCGGCTCTGGCAAATCTCGGGGCGCCTGAAATCGTGTACTTGTCCTGCGATCCCAGCACGTTGGCTCGCGACTTGGCCGTTCTTGTAGGTTCCGAGCGCAAAGCCGCTGGCATTTCCACGAGCCAACGGTATGAACTGGCCAGCGTCGATCTTTTTGATTTGTTTCCGCAGACTTACCACATCGAAACGCTCGTGAGGTTGCGAAGAATTCCATGAAGTTGCCGGCCGTAGCGCTTGCCCTTGCGTTTGCGGGCGGCATTTTGCTCGGCCTCGTTATCGGACCAAGGTTCGCAGCACCCACAAAGCCGTTTCTGTTTTGCTCGCTCGCGTTGAGCCTCGCAGTTTTTCTGTTGAGTTTGGCCACCATCCTGACGAAGCGACTCCCGTTTGCGGCAGCTCTGTGCTTGCTAACGTGGATGATGCTAGGCTTCATGGCACTATCGATTTCCACACGGCCGCTACCTGCACGACACATCCTGACGCGAATCGATTCTGGCCAAGTCGAACTGACAACACCTTTACGCTGGTATGGGCGACTGCGAGACGAGCCCGCAAAATTGCCCTGGGGCTGGGCGTTCGACATGGGCTTGGACGCAGTCGACTTTGAGGGACAGACATTACCGTTGGCCGGCGGAATGCGCGTGGGCTTCACGCCCTCCGAGAACGACCCTGATTTGCCCGGGATTCACGCCGGCGATCGAATTTCCGTGCTCGCGCAAGCGCGTCTTCCGCTGCGGTTCAGCGATCCCGGCGCCTTTGATCGACGAGAATTTCTAGCCAAACAAAACATCCACTTGCTGGCAACTCTGCGCGCAACATCGCTCCTGGAGAAACAAGGAAGCCATCGTTGGCAGCGTGGCAACCCGTTTCGCGCACTTCCGTGGACTGCTGCGGACCCGGTTGACGCTAGCTATTTCCCGCATCCCCTGAAACCTCCAGCGTCCTGCGCGCGATGCTTCTGGGCGATCGCACGTTTCTGGACCGAGCCGAATCGCTGAACTACCAAAAAACGGGCGTGTACCACGTGCTGGTCGTCGCAGGACTGCATGTGGGCGCATTGGCGTTTTTCGTGGCGTGGGTGGGAAACCGCTTGCGACTGCCACGAACGGCGTCGGCGCTTCTGGTGTTCTGCGCCCTCGCCGCATATGTCGCGGTTGTGGAACAGCGCACACCTGTTTTGCGCGCCAGCCTGATGGCAGCAGTTGTGGTGATTGCCTCGTGTTTCTATCGAAGAGTAGACCTGCTCAATTCCGCGGCGGTAGCAGCATTGATCCTGCTGGTCACCAATCCGGCCAATCTGGCCGACAGCAGTTTTCAACTGTCATTCGTGGCGATATTCAGCATCTCTGCGCTGGCTGCACCGTGGGTGGAGCGCCATCCGCAAAAATACGTCCGCGCTTTAAAGGCGTGGCGCGATATCACCCTGGACCGCCGATTCGAACCGGCACTTGTGCAATTTCGTCTGGATGTGCGGTCGGCGATGGCCGTGTTTGCGTCGCACATCTCGGGTCGCGGCCTTACAGTAGCGGAGTTTATAGCGATTCGAACCGTTCGTTATTCGTTGTGGGCCGTGGAAATGTTTGCAGTTTCATTTGTATTGCATCTGGCCATGCTGCCGCTGATGGTCCGCGATTTCCACCGTGTATCGCTGACCGGACCCTTTGCAAATCTTGCCGCAGTGCCACTGACGGGGCTGATCGTGCCCGCAGGTTTGACAGGCTTGGGGATTTCATTGCTGTATTTGCCGTGCGGAAAGCCGTTCGCCGCTTTTCTGAAACTGCTTGTAGGATTGCAAAACGATTGTGTCGCCTGGTTCGCGAATTTGCCGACAAGCAATTACCGGATTCCGGGGCCGAATCGCTGGGCGTTCCTAGTCTTTGTTTTGTCGTTGCTGGCGTTGGCGATTTTGGCTCGTTATCCGGAGATTCGCGGCGGATGGATGCGCAAAACTGCAATTGGGCTACTGGTGTTTGCCGGGCTTGCCATCCTGACGAACCCGTTTGCTCCACAGACGCTAAAGAACGAGTTGGATGTAACGGTGCTGGATGTCGCGCAAGGAGACTCGATTTTTGTCGTTTCTCCGCGAGGCAGCACGCTGCTGATCGACGCCGGCGGCGCGTTCGAAGGATTTCGCGGCCGTGAAGAGCATCAGGGAGTTGATCCGGGCGAAGAAGCGGTCTCACCGTACTTATGGTCTCGCGGGTTTAAGAAGATCGACGTGGTTGCGGTAACTCATGCTCACCAGGATCACATTGGAGGAACCAGCGCCATTCTGCAGAACTTTACCGTGGGGCGCGTGTGGATCAGCCGGGAAACGTCTGCCCCTGCCTTGGAACATCTCAAGACTCTCGCGGCTTCGCTGAATATTCCTGTGGAGCACCGTCAGCACGGGGAACCATTTCAATGGGACGGAGTGCAAGTACAGTTTTTGTGGCCTGACGTTTTGCCAGACACTGGTGCGCCAATAGCCAAAAACAACGACTCTTTAGTAGTTCGGTTGAGTTATGGAGACCGCTCCGTGTTATTGCCTGGAGACGCGGAAAAACAGGTGGAGTACACAATGCTGTCGGAAGACACCAACGATGAGTTGCACTCCGACGTGTTGAAAATCGCGCACCACGGGAGCAAGAACTCTTCTATGCCGCAATTCCTGGAAGCGGTTGCACCCAAGGTGGCGATCATATCGTCGGGCGACCAGAATCCGTATGGGCATCCGAGCCCAGAGTTGCTCGATCGGCTGAAACAATACTCTTTGCGAGTCCTACGGACCGATCAGGATGGAGCGGTGCGTATCTTGACGGACGGGCACAACCTCGAGCTATCGTGTTTCCGGCCTTGCCCCCCGGGGCCGGTCAACTAACTCACCGCGCTTATGGCGAGCCTATGCCGTGTGCATGCGCCACACGATGACCAACACAACGAGCAATAACACAAATCCCAGGGCGGCTTCCTGCTCGTGATTCTTGCAAAATTGTTTCCAGGAAAAGCTGGCAGGCGACCCGCCCGGCTGAACGGCAGGCGTCAGCCGTGGCAAAAACAGAGGCACGGATCGGGAATAAGCGTCGAATGCGTCGGGATGCTGCAAACGTAACTCGTCTTCTTCGCGCTTCATGACGAACCCATACACGACCGAAAAATATATGATCAGCAACAACGCACTGATCCACGAGCGCATGGCAACCGCCGCGCCGACCGCCATAATACTGCTGCCCAGGTACAGCGGATTCCGCGTGTAGGCATATGGGCCGGAAGTCGTGAGGACCGCCTGTTTGCACAGGTGTCCGGCAGCGTAAGCGCGCAGAAGCAGGCCCATCAAGCCGATCGCAGCCCCCAGGAGAATGGAGTGCCAAACGGGCCGCGAGAAGTACAGGACGAGCGCGCCAACCACGTAGCCAAGCCGTACGCGCCAACGCGCCATAAACTCAGACGCGGTCATGCGTGCGCTCGCAATTCCATTTTTACGGCCTCGAACACCTGATCGACGCTCAAGTCGAGCAGAGAAGTATCGGTCTCATCCATTCGATGGTAGGAGGTAACCGCGGAGGCGGAGCGCAACACGGTGCCCTGGGGGTAAGGCCCGTTGCGCAGTGGATCGGTAGGACCAAAGAGGGCCACCACCGGAGCGCCGAGAGCAACAGCAAGATGGAGCGGCCCGGTGTCGCCGCCAACCACACAAGCTGCGTTCTTCAGTAAAGCCATGAGGGACCTCAGATTCCCATTGTGTGGAATCAATCGGACGTCTCCGCTGGCAACGAAAACTTCGTTGAACAAACCGGTATCGCCGGGGCCATAGTTTACGACGCAGCGCAATCCAAGGCACTTGGCGATTTTCTGGGCAAGCGCACCGAACCGCTTGGCAGGCCAACACTTGGAGCGCCAGCCACCCCCCGGACTAAGCACGACATAGGGTGGCGCATTCTGTTGTTCTAGGGCAACTCGCAGGCGCTCTTCTTCTTTCTCAGGAACTTGTAGACTGACCGGCGCAACTGCGCAAGTCGCACCCGCCTGAAGCGTCAATTCGCCATTCTGGTCCGCAATATGAGTGGTATGGCAATGAACGCGATCGGTGTACAGAACGGGAACGCCGTATTCCCGAATCGTCTCATTCGCGAAACCGATGCGCCGCGCAATGCCACCCAACGCTGGAAGCAGGGCGGACTTCCACAGTCCCTGGTAATCGATCGCCGCTTCAAACTTACGTTTGCGCATGGCCGCAACGGCCTGCCGGACCGACGCTAAATCCCGTGAATCTACCGGAAGAATTTCTGTGGGCAGGCCGCTGCAGGCCACCAAATCTTTCCAGCGAGGATGCGTGAGCCATAGAATCTCTGCCTGCGGGAAGGATTTCCGCAAGCCGGCAACCGCGGGGAAAGTGTGGACAATGTCGCCGAGCGAGCCGAGGCGGACGACCGCGAAGCGTTGTTCAGCCATGCGTTTCCTTGCGAATGGATTCCAACAACCCGCGAGTGGAATGATCTTTTGCATCGCCAACAATGGCGACACGAATTCCCAGGCGGTCCGCAACGGCGCGCTCCGGGACAGAATCCTCGGTATAGTCCGTGCCCTTGGCGTGGACCTGCGGGCGAAGCAGATGCAAAAGACGTTCCACGTTGGGATCCGGGAAGATCAGAACCAAATCGACGGCTCGCAAAGCGGCGACGAGACGGGCGCGGGCTTGTTCGTCGAGAATGGGCCGGCCATCGCCTTTCAGTCGCTGCACACTCAAATCGGAGTTGACGGCAACGATCAGCAGGTCACCTTCCCGTTTGGCGCCCTCGAGATAACGCACGTGGCCTACATGGAGAATGTCGAAGCAGCCGTTTGCAAACACGACGCGTTTGCCTTGGCTTGTCGCATGAGCAGCCGCTTCGGCTGCGCGCGATTCCGCAACCAGTTTTGATTCCGCGTTTCGCACAATTCCCCTACGAGTTGTCCGCGTTGTTCGAAGACGCGGCCCGATGTATGGCGTCCAGCAATTCCTGTTGCGAGACCGTCGCCGTGCCCCGCTTCATGACCACCAACCCAGCGGCAATGTTGGCAAGGTGCGCTGCATCCAGAGGACGCGCGCCGCAGGCCAGCGCAAGCGTGTAGGTGGCCAAAACCGTGTCGCCAGCTCCGGTCACGTCGACCGCGTCTTGACCGCCGTGAACCGGCAAGTGAACAGGTTTCTGTTGTCGTTCAAAAAGCGACATTCCGTCCCGGCCGCGCGTTATGAGTAAGGAAGATTCAAGCTTGAGTTCCTGGATCGTGCGCTCTCCACAGCGCTCCAGCGCTTGCAGGTCGCGGCCAATCACGGTGTGGTGCCAGGCCTCGATTTCCGCTTCATTCGGCGTGGCTGCGGAAATTCCGCATCCGGCGAAAGCACCAAGCCGATAGCGGGAATCAAGGGTCAGGATCAAATTTTTCCTGGCTATTTTGCGCGCGGTTCGCACATCCTCCGGCTGGGCAATCTGGAAACCGTAGTCCGAGATGGCCACCGCGTCCACATTTTTTACTTTCTCCGTCAACAGCTTTCGGAGCTCCTTGCGGCTTCTTTCCGGGATTACGGATTGCGGTTCGTAATCGACGCGGAGAACCTGCTGCGCGACGGTGTGTGTCCAACCGGCAAAGAATCGCGTCTTGGTAGGCGTGGTCCAGCCGGGCACTTGAACGATGGCGGAGGTATCTACTTTCTTGGCGCGAAAGATTTCGAGGAGTTGCTGACCGGGCTCGTCGTCACCCACAGCAGAGATCGGCACAACGTGCGAACCCAAGCTCGCAAAGTTGTTGGCGGCATTCGCTCCGCCACCGGGAGTGATCTGCGTGCTGCGATGCCTCAAGATCAGCACTGGAGCTTCGCGAGATACGCGCGAAATGTCGCCAGATTGGAAGGAATCCGCGACGAAATCTCCCAATACGAGGACCTTCCTGGTGGAAAAGCGATCGACAATTTCGGTCAGTGAACGCAGGTCCACCGCCTCAACGAGATCTCTTGCCTTTTTGAGCCTGCTCATGTCAATTCCCTTGCCGCAAGATGGACCATTTCCGGGGTTACCGCGTTCATGCAGCGATGGTCTGTGGGACAACGCCGCAGGAAGCATGGACTGCAGTACGGCTTCTGCTGCACAATCGCGCGCCGCACGGTCACTGGAGCCGTGCCACAAGGATCCGTGGGGCCAAAAATCGCCACCACCGGCAAGCCCACCGCTCCGGCCACGTGCATCGCGCCCGAATCATTTCCGATAAACAAGTGGCATTGCGCGAGAATTCCGGGCAAATCGGCGATCGCCGTCTTACCGGTCAAATCAACGGGCGACCGCTGCAACCCCCGGGCAATGGCCTCGGATACCGCAACCTCACCCGGCGTCCCCAAGAGCACAACGTCCAAATCCTTGCCAGCAGTATACAAGTTCAAGGTCTGCGCGAACCGTTCCGGCGGCCAGCACTTTGCCGAACCATAGGAAGCGCCGGCTCCAACTGCGACGCGACGGATGCCGGACCGCGCACCTGCCTGCTGCAGAATCGATTCTGCGCGCGTCCGTTGCTCTGAAGTCACACTTAAGGCGATGTGTTCGATCTCAGGCAGCCGATCGATCCATTCAATTCGGCGAAGCAGCTCCAGGTAGTAAAACATTTCATGCGGTGGCGTTTCGCCGTGCTTGGGAACAGGCACTGCTTTCGTCAACAACAGGCTGCGGCCGTCTCGAGCATATCCCAACCGTTCCGGAATTCCCGCGCGCCACGTCAGCCAAGCAGCGTCGAATGCATTCTGCAGCAGCAGCGCTGCGTCGAAATGGCGAGCGCGAAGTCCGTCGATCAGGTTCTCGCGGCCACGCCAACCTCGATGTTCGCCCTTCGAATCATAGGCGATCAGCTCATCGCTGATTCCCTGATAGCGATAAATCTCCGCAACGTAGGGACGGGCGAGGATCGCGATGTGCGCATCGGGAAATTTGCCGCGAACTGCTCGCAGCGCGGGAAGTGCCAGAATTGCATCACCGACCCAATTTGTGGCACGCACGAGGAGTTTCATGCCGGAACTGGCTGCGGAAGCCGCTCCTTAATGGTCTCCAGAAACTGTGAGGCTTCGGTCATCTCGAGTTCGATGACGGCGACGAACACGGGCTTGGCCCAATCGGAAATGGCGCCGAAGTTTTGGGCGTCTTTTTCCGTTGTTAAAAAGGCGGCCGCACCACAATCGTCTGCGGCTATTTCCAATTCGCCCACCTCAGCCTGTGTATACCGATGGTGGTCGGCAAACGACCGTTTACCGGCGATCTCAATTCCCCAGCGCTCCAAGTCCAGTTGAAATGCGCCCGGGTTGCCGATGCCGCAGAAGACAAAGAACGGGCCAGGGCCGGGACTTTGCTGAAGCTCGCTGTCGTTCAACGGGTGAAAGCCAAGCAATTTTGTATTCGCAGCGAATACTGGATATCCCCGCAATCCCTGAATTGCCTGAGCAGTGCCCGGCACGGTGTTGGCGCGAGTGATCACCAGGATATCAGCGCGATTCATGGCCGCGACCGGTTCGCGCAACCTGCCCGCCGGCAAAAGATGTTCTTTGCCGAGCGGGCGGGACGCGTCCATCAGCAAAATATTGACGTCGCGGGCCAGTTGCAGGTGCTGGTATCCATCGTCCAACAAAAAGATGTCAACGCCCTGCTGTTGCAGCCGAAGCCCATTTTGGTAGCGATCCGGGCCGATTCCGAAGAGCGCGCGATTCTGCAACCTGTTTCGGATCAATTCGATTTCGTCGCTGGATTCCGCGCTGCCACGATATCCGCGGCTCAGGACGCCGACGCGTTTCCCTTCGGCAAGAAAGCGTTCCGCCAGCCAAATCACCATGGGCGTCTTGCCGGTGCCGCCGACAGTCAGATTCCCGACGCTCACCACGGGCGACTGCAATTTTTTCGAACGCAGAATCCCTCGCGCGTACATCCAAGTCCGCAAGTGCACAACGGCCGCATAGAGCAGCGACCACGGCCACAGCAGAAGTCTGAAGAACGGAGACAGATTCATTTCGAAGGGCCGTCCAGATGGCGGCGAACTTCCGTCAAAACGCGATCCAGACTGCCACGGCTGTTTTCCACCAGGTTTCGCGCGGCGTCGCCCATTTGCCTGGAGGTCGCAGGATCTTTCAACAGGCGAATCCACTCAACTCCCGCATCTTCCGGGCTTCCAACCTGAATGGCCGCGCCAGCTTCGACAAATCGTTTGGCAATTTCAGAAAAGTTTTCCATGGAATCGCCAAACACCGGAATTTTGCCAAATGCCGCCGGTTCTAGAATGTTGTGTCCACCAGAAGGAACGAGCGAACCGCCAACGAACACTCCGTCGGCTAATGGGTACAAGGATGCGAGTTCGCCGATACTGTCGAGCAGTAGCACGCTGCAGTCTTCTGGAATGTCTGTGCGAGTGCCCGCGCCATTTGTGCCGGGCCCCGGAACCTGAAGCTCCGAGCGCCGGACGAACTTGCGATGGGATTCGGAAATGAACTCGGCAGCCGGCCCGAAACGCTCGGGTTTTCTCGGTGCGAGGACCAGCAAGGCCTTGGGAAAGTCGCCTTGAACCACTCCAAAAGCAATCAATGCCAGGGGCTCTTCTGTGGCCACTACGCTCCCGGCGACGATGATGGGCCATCGGTTGCCGCGTTTGCATTCCTGTCCGAGCCACTGAGACAAACTGGTGGCCGACGGCAAATCCATATCGTATTTCAGGTTGCCGCTAACGCTTACGCGTTCGCGCGGTGCTCCCAAGGCAATCACACGCTCCGCGTCTCGGGGAGTCTGCATAAGAAACGCGGTGGCGTCGTTAACGGCAGCGCGGATCAATGGCTTCAGATAAAAGCCAAACCACGAAAATGCTTTCTGGTAGCGCTGGTAGGAACGATCCGAAATTCGGCCGCTGACGAAGAGAACGGGAACGGACCGCTTGCGCGCTTCTCGCAGAAAATTGGGCCAGATCTCAGTCTCCAGAATGATGACCATTCCGGGTCGAACCGCGTCCATAACGCGACGCACGCAAAAAGCCCAGTCGAATGGAAAGTAGATGATGGCATCCGCAAATGGCATGCGTTCTTTGGCGAGAGCGAAACCGGTTGTTGTGGTGGTGGAAATGACGAGTGGCCTGCGTGGATAATCCTGTTTCAGGCGTTTGGCCAAAGGGATACCGGAAATAGCTTCACCAACCGAGACGGCGTGAATCCATATGGCGCGTTCGGGCGCGGAGTTCACCGCACGTAAGTCCGGAAGAGAAAATCCGAGGCGCTCCCCCAAATTGGAGAGGTTTTTGCCGCGTCGAAGGCCTTGCACAATCCAATAGGGCGAGGTAATCGCAACGGCCAACGCCATTAGCAGGCTGTAAACGAAAAACACGAACGTTCACTCCGGTCTTAATCTGAAATCGCGAACCTTGCCTTTGCCCACGGTTGCAGGGCAACTCCGGCTGTGATCCACGAATCGAAGGTGTCAGGTCGTAAACAGTCTATTATAACCGCATGCGAATCCTAGTTGCCGCACTCCTGTTCTGCGCATCGACCACGGCCGCTCTTTTGTCTGCACAACTGCCGTCCACCGTTCGCGGATCGACCGTTGAATCGCACGATGGAATCACGATAACCGTGGAGCCGTGGATCACCGCAGCGGCGTACAAAGCCAAGTTTCCCAAGAAATCACCGTTTACTGGCGGCATCATTGCGCTGCACGTCAGCTTTCGCAACGCCAGCGACGAGAGCGCCAAAGTCGATGTAAAGAACATTCGACTGATGCTGCAGCTCGAGGACGACACGCGGCAGGAACTGACTCCCCTGACCGCCGATGAAGTCGCGGACTCCGTGCTCCTGAAAGGCACGAAGGATCCCACGCAGAGGCGCAATCCCCTGCCCATGCCCGTAGGCAAGCCGAACCCAACGCGCGATAAGAACTGGGAAGAGTTCAAGAATCAGGTGCAAAATGCGGGGATTCCCTCGCCCGTTGTTGCGGCAAAGAGTTCTCTGGACGGCCTGCTATACTTCGATTTGCGCGGCCAGCCCGATTATCTGCAGAATTCCAAACTATACATTCCTAACATCACATTGATGAGCTCGAATCGTCCGCTTCTTTATTTCGACATCGATCTGGGCCACAGCGCGCAGGGAAATTAAGCACACGAATTCGAGCGCATTGTTAAATCGCGGAATTGTCCCGCGAATTTAACAATTTTTTCGGCGATTTGCCGCTACTCTTCCCGTCGGCTAACATTGATCGAGACAAAACGCCCACGGACCCATGCAAACATTCCTGAACGAACTGAATCCCGAGCAACGACTTGCGGCTGAAACCACCGAAGGACCGGTGTTGATCCTTGCAGGAGCGGGAACCGGCAAGACTCGCGCCATCACCTTTCGAATGGCGAACCTCATTTCGAAAGGGGTTCCCGCCGATGCAATTCTGGCGGTCACCTTCACCAACAAAGCCGCTGAAGAAATGCAGCATCGCGTGGCGGACTTACTGCTGCGCGCCGGAATCCCGCCAGACCGGCCGTGGCTGTCCACGTTCCATTCGCTGTGCGCCCGTTTGTTGCGCCGGGAAGCGTCCCATGCCGGATTGCCCAAGGATTTCGCAATTTACGATGACGACGACCAACTGGCTGCCGTGAAACTGTCGATGGCGAAGTTGCGTATCGATGACGACGCGTTGACTCCGCGCAATGTTCTGAGCCGGATCAGCTACGCCAAGAACCATGCGCAATCTCCGGAACAAGTGCGGGCCGAGGCGTTTGGTCCGGACACGCGTAAAGTAGCAGACATCTATGCAGCGTACGAAGTATTGCTGAAGCAGAGCAAAGCGCTGGATTTCGACGATTTGTTGCTGCGTACCGCGCGACTGTTGCGAGATTCCGCAAACGTCCGCGAACGGTGGCAAGCCCGTTTCCAATATTTGCATGTGGATGAGTATCAGGACACCAACCGCGTTCAATATGACCTGCTGCGACTTTTGACCAACGAACGCAAGAATGTCTGCGTGGTGGGGGACGAGGACCAATCGATCTACCGCTGGCGCGGCGCGGACGTCTCGATCCTGCTCAGTTTTTCGCAGGATTTTCCGAACGCCAAAGTGATTCGGCTTGAGCGGAATTACCGCTCCACGCAGAAGATACTGGACGCCGCGGGTGCGGTGGTCGCGAATAATCCGGACCGGCTCGGCAAAACGCTGAAGGCCGAGAAATCCGAGGGCGGGAACCTGAAGTATTTCGAAGCGCGGGATTCCCAGGCGGAAGCGGAATTCGTGGCCGGTGAGTTAGAGCGGATTCTGAACGAAGATTCCGATCAAACCTGCGCGGTGGAATACCGGACCAACTTTCAATCGCGATCGTTCGAAGAAGTGTTCCGCCGCCGCGGCATTCGCTATCGTCTGGTTGGTGGGTTCAGCTTCTATAGCCGCGCGGAAATCAAGGACGCACTGGCGTATGTGCGGCTTGCGCTGCACCCGGAAGACGATGTGTCGCTGCTGCGGGTGTTAAACGTGCCGGCCCGTGGAATTGGGAAGACCACGGTGGATTCGCTGCGAGAAATAACGCAGCGGGAAGGGCTGTCGTTCTGGGATGCCATCGAATCGCTGATGACCAACCCTGCCGCGACGCGCGCCACCGCGCCTTTGCGCGCTTTCCGCGAGATTATACTGAGGCTGAAAAATGGATACGCCTCGAAGGAACCCGCGGAATTCATAAATTTCTTGCTCGAAGAAACCGGCTACATGACCATGTTGCGCGACCGCAACACTCCGGAAGATGTAGCACGCATCGAGAACCTGGAAGAACTGGCGCGCGCGGTAGCGGAATCTCTGGAAGCCGGAGAATCGTTTACGGACTTTCTAGATGCGGCGTCTCTGGTGAGCGACGCAGATTCGTTCGAAGGTAAGCCCGGAGTGACCCTGATTACGCTGCACAGCACCAAAGGACTTGAGTTTGATCACGTGTTTCTGACGGGACTGGAAGATGGCATCTGCCCGCACAGTCGATCGATCAATGAAGAAAAAGGAATCGAGGAAGAGCGGCGACTGGTGTATGTGGGCATGACCCGCGCGCGCAATACGCTGACGCTGACGCGCGCGCTCTATCGGCGCGTGTTCGGCAATGAGCAACAGATGCGCGCTTCCCTGCCCTCGCGTTTCCTTGCCGAAATTCCCGGCGGAGTTAGTGGAAACTGCGCGCGGCAGCATGGCCGAACTGGGGCAAACGCGACGGTACGAGCCCGACCCGGAATATTCGTATTCGGCTGACGAGTTTCTGCGACGCGTGCGCGGTGTGCAGAGTCCCGCAACAAAAACGCCAGCGCGACGGCCGGCATCCTCTACACCATCGTTCGGACGCGCCATGAAAAAAGGTGGCAACGCCGATCCATTGCTCGGTCAAAAAGTCCGCCATCCGGAGTACGGAGTCGGCACTGTCGTGGGCGTGGAAGGTGAAGATGACGACCGCCGGTTGTCCGTCAGCTTCCCGGGCCGTGGCACAAAGAAGTTCATCGAGCGCTACGCGCAACTTCAGCAACTGTAAAAGGCAAACCAGCAAGCTCGGTCTGACATGCCGGGAAATGCCCGGCAACTCTCTGTGCGGCCATAAGTTGCACGAGGCGGTTAGATCGCGATAAAGTGAACCCCGTTCTTGCCGAACGCCAGTTCGGCTGGGAATGTCTATCCGCTTACCAGGGTCGATCGGAGACGATGGGTGGGTTCACAACTCTTACGTTGCAAGAGCATTGATCAGCTGTTGGCAGATTCGGAAAACGCGGAAATCCGGCTGAAGAAATCGCTGGGCTGGCTCAGCCTTACGTCTCTTGGTATTGGGGCCGTCATCGGGTCCGGTATTTTCACCGTGGTCGGGACGGCGATCGCCGGGCAAAAACTGGAAGTATCGTCGATCCTCAATGCGCCGCTCCTGCAATATCTGCTCACCCGATCGACATCGTATGGACGACCGGGCGCCGGGCCGGCCATCGCCCTGTCGTTTGTTTTAGTCGCGATCGTATGCGGATTCGCGTCGGTGTGTTACGCCGAATTGGCGGCAATGATTCCGATTGCGGGAAGCGCGTACACCTACACATACGCCACCATGGGCGAATTGATTGCGTGGATCATTGGCTGGGATTTGATCCTGGAGTACGCGGTTTCGAACATGGCGGTGAGCGTCGGATTTTCGGCGCATATTGTCGATTTACTGGACTATTTCGGCTGGCATCCCGATCCGAAATGGATTTCGCCCGCGTATTTACCTACCGGCTTGCAAGATTTTCAGGGCAACTCAATTTACGGACCCGGCTGGCATTTTGGATTCAACTGGCCGGCCTTCGTCATCGTCATGCTGCTGACGGTTGTTCTGGTGCGCGGGATCAAAGAATCCGCGGAGACCAACAACATCATGGTCCTGCTGAAGATCGTGGCGATTTTGGTGTTTGTGGGGTTTGCTTCCCGTTTTATTCATCCGGCGAACTGGCACCCGTTCGCTCCCAATGGTTGGCCCGGCATTTTAACCGGCGGTTCGATCGTGTTCTTCACCTATATCGGCTTCGACTCTGTGTCGACGGCGGCGGAGGAATGCAAGAATCCGCAGCGCGACCTGCCGCGAGGAATCATTGCAACGCTGGTGGTATGCACCATTCTGTACATCGCAGTGGTCGTGGTCCTTACGGGATTGGTGCCCTGGCAGACATTGATGGACGACGCCGCGCCAGTGGTGAACACCATGAAGAAGCTGCACTTTGGCGGGGTGCGCCTGATCGTGCTGTTTGGGGCGCTGATGGGCATGATTTCTTCGCTCCTGGTCTTTCAGTTGGGACAAGCCCGCGTGTGGTTTGCGATGTCTCGCGATGGACTGCTGCCGCGGATCTTTGGCCGAGTGCATCCGCGTTTTCACACGCCGGATTTTTCGACGTGGCTAGCCGGTTTTGTGGTTGGAATTCCTGCGGGACTGCTGGACATCGGAACCCTTGCGGACCTCTCGAATATCGGCACGTTGTTTGCATTTGCATTAGTTGGAGGCGGCGTTCTGATCCTTCGTTATCGCGAGCCAAACCGTCCGCGAGCGTTTCGAGCGCCGGGAGGGCCGATCGCCCCTGTGGTCACCATCTTGACTTGCTTGTTGCTGATGGCAGGATTGCCGATCATGAATTGGCTGCGCTTCTTTGCCTGGCTGGCAATTGGACTGGTAATCTATTACTTTTACGGGCGCAGAAAGAGTACGCTAAGGCTAGCTAACGCAGGCAAGTGAGGCCCATGCTCCGGCGATTCCGTCTTCGGGTGTTATGGCTGGCACCATGGATGGTCCTTGCTATTGCGCTGCTCCTGTGGCCCGTATATCGCACCCTGGCGTGGGGTTATAACGCACAGAGGCTTATCGTAAACCGCGCGGTCGATACGCTGCCCTTCGACATTCGACCTTTCTTTGACGCCAACCGGAATTACCTGATTCAGCACGTCAACGACCCTCTGAACGAGCTGGACAAAAATCCGAACGAACGAAACAACCACTTCATCGAATTGGATAAGTACGGCAAGTTCCCGTTCGAGGCGCTGCCGCGCGACTACAAAACCGCAGTCACCAAATACGGCAAATCCAAAATCGATAGCAGCGGACTGCTACCCTGGCAGATCGGCGTCTACAGCGCGAAGTTGACGGAAGACTTCAAGCAGGGCCGATGGGAGGAGGCCAAACGTGATGCGGCCTTTCTGGCGAATTATGTGGCGGAGGCGCACGATCCGTTCAACACCACCGAAAACTTCGACGGAAAGCTCAGTCACCAGAGTGGAGTAAACGAACGGTTCAACACCATGCTGATCGACAGATATGGATCTTTTTTTCCGCTAAATCCCCACGATGCTTCCTACGTTCACGATCCGACCGACCACGCGTTTGACATGTGCCTGTCCGCCCATAGCCAGGTAGAGGCGATCCTGATTGCCGATCATGTAGCACGGCAGGGCCAGAGTTCGTATACCGACGAGTATTACGATCATTTCTATAATCTGACCGCACCGAATTTAATCAAGCAGCTTTCCGAAGCCGCCACCGACGTCGGTTCTTACTGGGAAACGGCATGGATCAATGCAGGAAAGCCGCAACTTCCTCGCTAACTTCCCAATGGGCCATCTGCCGGAATCCATCGCTAAGCTTCCGAAAGCGGAGTTGCACGTTCACCTGGAGGGATCGATCCGCCCACCCGTAGCTGTGCAACTTGCCGCGCGGCACGGGGTGTCCGTTACCGAAGAAGAAGTGCGCCAGCGATACGCCTACAAGAATTTCGCCGAATTTATTGAGGCGTTCAAGTGGGTTACCTCGTTCCTCCGCCATCCACAGGATTTTGCGCTGATTGCATCCGACTTCGCGGAACAACTGCTGCGACAGAATGTCGTTTATGCCGAAGTGACGCTATCGGTGGGAATTATGATCCTCAGACGGCAGGACCCTTTGGCGAACTTTGCTGCGCTGCGCGAAGCGACGATTCCCTTCGAGGCCAAAGGGCTGTACTTGAACTGGATTTTCGATGCGGTGCGCCAGTTTGGCCCCCACGCGGCTATGGAAGTGGTGTCGGCAGCGCGGCGGGCGAATTGCGATCGAATTGTGGCATTCGGGATCGGAGGCGACGAACTCAGCGTGCCCACTGTGGAGTTCCGCAAAGTGTACGAAACCGCGGCTGAATCCGGCTTGCACCGATTGATTCACGCCGGCGAAATTGGTGGGCCCGAAAAGGTGCGGGAAGCCATTGAAATCCTGGGCGCGGAACGCATCGGCCACGGGATCGCCGCGGTGCAAGATCCGTCGCTGATGGATCTACTGACCGACAGGCGTATTTCATTGGAGGTGTGCCCGGTGAGCAATTTATGTACCGGAGCACTGGCGCGTCTCAACGGGGACCGAGCGGCTCTCCGGCAACACCCGTTGCCAACGCTTGTCCGGCACGGCATACCTGTTGTGCTGTCGACCGACGACCCTTCGATGTTTCACACCACGCTAAGCAGTGAGTATGAACAGGCTGCATCCATGGGTTTGAGCGAGAACGAACTTCGGGGTTTGGTACATAACGGATTCGAGTATTCCTTTTTGTCGGAAGCCGAACGACTCTCGCGGTTCCCTTTTCTGACTCCGCATCCATAGACATTGTGCGCGGATGTTATACTTTCATTTATGAAAGCTCACGTCTGGGTAATGCCAAAACGCACGGTGCTGGATCCGCAAGGGCAGACCATTCATCACGCACTTGCCGGGCTCGGTTACGCTCAGGTCAGCGATGTGCGGCAGGGCAAATTCTTTGTGCTGAATTTAGACGGATGGAACCGCGAAGAAGCGCAGAAGCAAGTGGAACGCATCACCAAAGAAGTCCTGACCAATCCGGTCATCGAAGAATACCGCTTCGAAATCGTGGACTGAGGTTCGTCCCCTCCATGCTCTTGCGAGAGACGCAGGCAATCACAGCCGCCGTGGTCATCTCTCTCCTGCTTTGCGCGTGCAGCCACAAATCCATTCAAGCCGACCCTGCTCTTGTCACCTATCAACAGCAACTGCAACGCGATCTGCCCACGGGCTCGACCCAAGCAAGCGTCGAGGCCTACCTCGCCGGCAATCATTACGCGGTTCGTCACTATGAGCGCCCCGGAGTTCTGGTCGCGGAACCGGGTCCGGAAACTCCCACACCCGCAGGTGTTGGGAAAGCGCGCGTCACATTTTATTTTGATGCCACGCACAAACTGAATACGTTCGAATTGAGCCGCTCAGATAATTGAGGAAAGGGCGCTACGGAACAACGTAATGCCTACGTAATCTGCGCACCGCTTTCGGCGTGTTACCCTGAAGTTACGTTTTTGAAGGAGAGTTGGCCATGTGCGGAATTGTTGGCTATTTAGGGGATAAAAGGGTCCTACCGGTCATTATCGAAGGCCTGCGCAAGTTGGAATACCGGGGCTACGATTCCGCCGGAATCGCGGTTGTGGATGGCAACGGCAAGCTCCACATGCGCCGGGCAGCAGGCAAGCTGCGCAATCTGGAAGAAGCGATCGCTGCTTCGCCAATTGAAGGCACCTATGGCATTGGGCACACGCGCTGGGCAACTCATGGCAGGCCGACCGAAGAAAACGCGCACCCGCATCGCGACTGCACCGGACAGTACGTGGTGGTTCACAACGGCATCATTGAAAATTATTTCGAGTTGAAGGAACTTCTGGTCCGCGAGGGTCACAAATTCGTCACCGAAACGGATACGGAAGTGATCGCGCATCTTGTGGAGAAATATTCTGCCACTTTGCCGTTTGAAGAGGCGGTGCGCCGGACGTTGAAGGATTTGCGCGGCATCTACGCATTGGTTTTCCTTTCCGCCAAGGATCCGCAGACCCTGATCGCAGCGCGTATGGGACCGCCCTCGGTAATCGGGTTGGGCGATGGCGAATATTTTGTGGCCAGCGATATTCCCGCGCTTCTGGAGCACACCCGAGAGATGTTCTTTCTGCAGGACGGCGACATCGCAGTCCTAACCCGCAAGGGTGTGAGAGTCACGGACCTGGAAGGCCGAACCGTGGAACGCCCGGCGCAGCATGTCAGCTGGGACCCGATCATGGCGGAAAAGGGCGGCTACAAACATTTCATGCAGAAGGAGATTTTCGAACAGCCGCGCGCCGTTCGGGATACGCTTCTGGGTCGCATTTCGCAAGACACCGGAAAAGTATTTATCGATGAAATTGCGCTGACCGACCGGCAACTCCAGGAATTTTCGAGTGTGCGCATCGTGGCCTGCGGCACGAGCTGGCACGCAGGGCTGGCCGGGAAGTTCATGATCGAAAAGCTGGCGCGAATCCCGGTGGAAGTCGATTACGGCAGCGAATTCCGTTACCGGGACCCGATCCTGGACGGTAAGACGCTTACGGTGTGCATTAGCCAGTCCGGCGAAACGGCGGATACTCTGGCAGCGCAGCGAGAGGCAAAGCGAAAGGGCTCGCCATCGCTGGCGATTTGCAACGTCAAGGGCTCGATGATTACCCGGGAAGCGGCGGGCACGATCCTCACGCACGCGGGTCCGGAAATCGGGGTGGCGTCCACCAAGGCGTTCACAGCGCAATTGGCGGCATTATTGCTCCTGGCATCGCACCTTGGCCAAGTTCGAGGAGCGCTGGCGCCGGAAGCCGCGCGGAAGCTGATGCTGGAATTCACACGCATTCCGCACAAGATGGAAACGATCCTGCAGGCGGACCAGACCGGGCTCTACGAGAATCTTTCGCGCCTGTTCTTCCGGCAAACGGATTTTCTGTATCTGGGAAGAGGGATTCACTATCCCATCGCACTGGAAGGCGCGCTCAAGCTGAAGGAAATTTCCTATATTCATGCAGAGGGATACCCATCCGGCGAAATGAAGCACGGGCCGAATGCGTTGATCGACGAGAATCTGCCGGTCGTCGTGCTGGCCACCAGAGACGAAGAAGACCCCGCTTCGCTGACGCTCTACGAAAAGAGCGTCTCGAACATCAAAGAAGTGAAAGCCCGTGACGGCATCGTGATCGCCGTGGTGACCGAGGGCGACCGGATGGCCCGCGAGGCCTCCGACCACTGCATCGAACTACCGACCGCTCCGGATTTGCTCTCGCCAATGCTAGAGATCGTGCCGCTGCAACTGATCGCCTACCACATCGCGGTACGGCGCGGATGCGACGTGGATCAACCGAGGAACCTGGCGAAGTCCGTCACTGTCGAGTAGACAAACACACCTTTCCACGGTTTGCGTTACACTGTCGGCATGCGAGTCCGATTTGTTTTGCTCGTCGCCCTGCTACTTTTCACTCGCTCCGCATATAGCCAGACCGCCGCTCTGCAAAGTATCCACTCCGACGGTCAGTCGACCCTCACCGAAGCTCAGATCGTGCAACTTTCGGGACTGTCTGCGGGAACACAAGTCACCAAACAGGATCTGCAATCCGGAGCGGATATTCTGGTTCGCTCAGGCCTTTTCCAGAAGGTCACTTACAATTTTTCGACTCACAACGATGCCTTGACGGTGAACTTTCACGTTGTCGAAAATCCGAGACTTGCTGTTTCTTACGATAACTTTCCTTGGTTTTCCGACACGGAACTCACCGAAGCCATTCGTCGCGACTTGCCTTTTTTTGACGGTACCTTGCCGGAAGCGGGCGCGGTAGTGGACATCGCGGGGAATTCGCTCGCAGCATTTCTGACCGCTCACGGAACCGCCGCCACCATCGGACACGATGTTGTGCAGAACCCGTTGGGCGACGGTTCCCTGCTACAGTTTCACGCGGAAGGCATTGCTCCGACCATCGCCTCAATTGAATTCAGCGATCCGAATCTGACCAACGATCGCGCTTTCCAGCAACATCTGCCCAACATACTTGGCAAACCGTACTCGCGTATGGCGATCGACATTTTTCTTGCGGAATCAATACGTCCGATCTACCAGCAGCAAGGATTTTTGCGGGCGACGATTGGACCGCCGGAGGTGCGCCTTTCCGGCAACCCGAACCAGAAACTGCCGGAGCAGATACCGGTGTTTGTGCCATGCAAGCCCGGCGCAGTCTATCAACTGGGGGACGTGACCTTCAGCGGCAACACGAAGGTCGAGGCTGCTGCACTTCGCGCTGCTGTCTTAGTGAAGCCTGGCGAGACCGCAAATGGAATGCAGGTCGAGGGCGGATGGGATAAGGTGCGCGACGTGTACGGCCATCTGGGCTATATCGACGTGAAAGTGGACCCAGTAGCTTCGTTCGACGACAAGAACCACAAAGTCTCCTATCAAGTGGCGATCACCGAAGGTCCGCAATACCATTTTCAAGCCATGACCCTGACAGGTATGTCGCTGGCCGGGGAAAAGATGGTGCGAGACGCTTGGCCGATTCAGCCGGGGCAAGTATTTGACAAGACCGTCTTCGATACGCTGCTGACACGTTTGCAGACGACTCGAGTGAGCATCTTCAAGGACTTGCCGGTGCATTACGACACGGTCGGCCATTGGCTGCAGACGGACCCGGCTGCGGGAACCGTGGATGTACTCTTGGACTTTAAGTAGCCCCCTCGTTTACACGCTTTGCCTGACCCGGGCGCCCGGGCGGATTGCGCTATACTCATCCTGCCATGGGCTCCTTTATCCAAATTGCCGGGAACGCCCCGGCGGCTGATGCGCCTGCCAAGGAAGATCAACTCCTCGCTAACCTGCGACGACTTCCAAATCTGTTGGTTGCTTTGTCGGGTGGCACGGACTCCGCTTATCTGGCTTGGGCGGCACACCAAGCGCTCGGAGAGAAGGCAATTTCCGTAACGGCGATTTCCGCCAGCTATTCGTCGTACGACCGCGAACAACTCGAGATTTTTTTGAAGCCAACGGGCATCCATCATCAGTTCGTAGAAACCCGCGAACTGGATAACCCTGCTTACCGAGCCAACAACCAGGATCGTTGCTACTTTTGCAAAGATGAGCTGTTTTCCGTTTTGGAGCGAGTCGCCTCGGAGCGTGGTCTTTCCGCCACTGCCTATGGGATCAATGCCGACGACACCTTCGATTTTCGTCCCGGACATCGAGCCGCGGTCGAGCACCAGGTTCTTGCGCCGCTTCTGGAAGTGCAGCTTCATAAGCCGGAGATACGGTTCCTTTCGGAACGTGCCGGGCTACCCTCCTGGAATCGCCCCGCCTCAGCATGCCTCTCCTCCCGCCTGCCATACGGGACGGAAGTCACTCCGGAGCGTCTCTCGCTGGTGGAACAGGGCGAATCCGCCCTTCGGAAACTCGGTTTTCTGCAATTCCGGGTAAGGCTGCACGACAATATGGCTCGCATTGAAGTCGCGCCGGAAGAGTTGCCCCGGGCACTCCAACCGGAAATGGCCAGCGCCATGGCGAAGGCCCTCAAAGCGGCAGGCTTCCGCTATGTGACCTTGGATCTGGAAGGTTACCGGCAGGGCTCGCTAAACGAGGGATTGTCCAAACCCTCGGGAACATAATTCCCTCAGTTCGCGTATCTTTATGCAGGAGGGCCTGGTTCGCCAGGTATAGACACCTATGATCCGTGCGCAACGGCGTTTGTCGGCGGTCCTGGTTGGAGCTTGGGCATTGGGAGCGACGGCCGTCCACGCTCAAAACACCTTTGAGAAAACGTTTACGGTTTCCGGCGGAGTTACGCGCATCGAGTTGAACAACGGCGCCGGCAATGTTGATGTGCAGGTCAGCAACGATCATCAAGTGCACATCTCCGGGAAAGTCTCTCCGGGATGGTCCTTGTTTGGTGGTGGCGAGAAATCTGTGGAGGAAGTTGTAGCGAATCCTCCAATTGAACAGCACGGCGATACCATCCACATCGGTAAGACCTCTTCCTGGGTCAAGAACATAAACATTGATTACAAGATTGAAGTGCCGAAAGACACGGAACTCGACGCCACCATCGCCTCGGGCGGTGTAACGGCCAACCAGCTTCGTGGGCCAGTACAGATCACCTCAGCTTCCGGCTACATTCACATCTATAGCATCGAGAAAGACGTTCAGGCCTCCGCGGCTAGCGGCGCCATCGAAATTCGTAACGTGGGCAGTTACGCACGCGCCTCCAATGCATCCGGCGACATCACCATTACCGACGCCAAAGGTGAAGTGAAAGCGAGCGCCGTCTCCGGGACGGTGCGCATTGTGCATCCGGGAGACCGCGTGGAGGCCTCCTCGGTTTCTGGTTCGGTGAAAGTGGAGAGCGCCAATAACGATGTGAAGGCTCATGTGATTTCCGGATCCGTGTCTGTGATTGGGAATCCCAGCGCCAAGCGCTTCTGGGAACTCAAGGCAGTTTCTGGCTCCGTGGAGATTGAGGTGCCTCCGGCATCCAGCTTCTTATTCTCCGCGGAATCGACTTCCGGCGACATCCGCACCAGCATCCCGGTGGTGGTCGAAGAGCAGAACAAGCATTCGTTGCGCGCTCATGTGGGCGATGCCTCCGGCCGCGTCGAAGTACATACAGTTTCCGGCGGAATATCGGTCAGCTCTTCTTAGTTCATCGGCGGGTCTCGCTGGTGGAAATGACGTTTGGTGCGCGTCCGCTTACAATGGAAGGGTGCGACTCGTCTGCAAATCCTGCTGGCCGACCGTGTTTCTGGGCCTCCTGCCAGCGACCTTAACCGCAACTCAGCAACCCCCCGCGCCCCCACCTGCAGCCGCCACGAAACAGGCGCCCGGCGCGGAGAATGGCCTCACAGAACAGCAGGAACTACAGAAGGCCATCGATACTGCGGGAAATGACCGCGCGGCGATGACCCACAATCTCGAAGAGTTCCTGCAGAAATATCCCAACTCCTCGCAACGCCCTCAAATTTATCGAGCGCTGGTAGAATCCAATCTGAAACTGGACGACCTTCCAAAGGCCACGGATTATGCGGAACGACTAGTGGCGCTTCGTCCGGATGACGCTTCCATAAGCATCCTGGCCATTCAACTCCTGGAACGATCTACTGATCCTGCAGGTTGGCGTCGCGCGGTCTCGTATTGCACCCGCGTCTACGAGCAGGTCAAGAGTCTTTCGCCGAACGACAAATCGCCTCGCCAATCTCAGGAAGAATGGGAATACGACAAGAAGCGTGACGAGGCTTCCGTCTTGATGGCTCGCGGCATGTTGTATCAAAAACTGAATGATCTTACGGCGGCTCGCAAGGACTACGAAGACAGCTACGCACTGGTGCCGGGAGCGGCGCCGGCCACCAAGCTAGGAGACTTGGCAGAACTTCGCAAGGATCCGAACACGGCGATTCTCGAATACGCACGCGCGTTTGCGCTAGCCGATGATTCGAATAAACCTAGTGGGCGCCCTGAGCTGCGCAAACAACTCGGCAATGCCTGGCGACTGGCTCATGGTGGATCCGAAGATGGTCTAGGAAATTATCTTTTGACGGTCTTTGATCAGGTGAATGCGGCTCGCTCACCGGCCAAAACCGTGCGCAATGCGGGCCTAAAGCACGCGTATGAGTTCACACTGCGCAAAGCTCCGGAGGGAACTGCAGTTCCCTTCTCCGAAAACAAGGGTAAGGTAACCGTGCTGACGTTCTGGGCGACGTGGTGTGGCCCTTGCCACGCTATGGAGCCACATTTCGAAAAACTGGCCGCACGGTATGCGACGGACAAAACCGTCGTTTTTTACCGTCTGAATTGCGATGACGATGAAAGCCTGGTCGCGCCCTATCTGGAAGAAGACAAGGCCAAAACGCCGGCACTGTATGCGGATGGCTTGGAACAGCTCTTTCGAGTGGGCTCGTTTCCGACAACAATTATTCTGGATCGCGAAGGGAAAGTCGCCTACCGCACGGACGGTTTTGACCCAGAGACGATTGACCAGACGCTGAACGACGCGCTAACTCGCATCCTGCAGAGTCCGACAGCCGAACCTCCTTCCGGGGACGCACCAAAGCCAACTCGATAAACGAGCCATCAGGCATTTCTATTCCGCGCTGCCTCACGAGCCGCCAAAACTGTATTGACATGGATTTGCACGGTGTCCTCGATCCGACGTGCGTACCCACCAGCCAGAGTCGTCGCAACCGGAACGTTGCGGCGGACCGCCTCAGCGAACACCAGTTCGTCGCGTTGCTTCAGACCGTTCATGGATAGTTTCAGGCCGCCCAATTGGTCGTGCTCGTAGGGATCGGCGCCTCCTACATAGAACATCAAATCGGGTTCGAATTCATCGAACGCTCGGCAGACTTCGGGGATAAGAATCTCCAGATATTCTTCGTCCTCGACTCCGTCCTCCAGATTGAGATCCAGGGTCGAGGGCGGCTTGTGCGCCGGATAGTTGTGCAATTGATGAATCGAGACGGTGAAAACCGAAGGATCCTTGGCAAAAATGGCAGCGGTGCCGTTGCCTTGATGAACGTCGGTATCGATTACGATTGCTTTGCGAATGGCATTTTCAGCCTGAAGCGCACGGATCGCCACGGCTACGTCGTGGATGGCGCAGAAGCCTTCCCCATGGTCGGGATAGGCATGATGAAAGCCTCCTCCGATGTTGCAGGAAAACCCATCCTGCAAAGCCTGCCGTCCGGCCAGCAGCGTTCCGCCCGCGGCCAGCCAGAACGCGTTCACCAGTTCCTTCGAGTACGGAACTTCCAGCTTCATTTGTTCGCTGGCGGTAAGCGTGCCCTTCTTGAGCTTCTCGATCCACTCTGCGCTATGGACTCGTAACAAATCAAGCTCCGAGGCGGCTACAGGCTGCAGGAAATCCTGGTCCAAGCGGGCGATACCATCTGCCACCAACTTCTCGACAATCAAGCGATACTTCTGCGAAGGAAAAACATGCGCGCCCAGATGCAAGTCGTAGGCTTCGTGATAAACCAGCTTAAACGGCAGCATTGGGGAGGAGGCGACCGCCGTGTCAGTTCTCGCGCTCGAGAATGAAGTCCGGCAAGGTGGTCAGCGCGCGGGCGTATTCCGAGTCCCCAATCCCGTTGATGCAGGTCTTGGCGCGATACGCGTATTCATGCGCCAGATTGCGGGCGCGATCCAGTGCTCCGGAATCGCGAACCAGTGCAACCAGGGTCTCCGGCTGAACAGAATGAAATTCCTTTTCCTGCAGAACGCGCGCGACAAGTTCGCGAGCTTCGCGATGACCATTCTCCATGGCGTAGATCAACGGCAAGGTCACCTTGCCTTCCTTCAGATCACTCAACGCCGGTTTGCCGAGTTGCTCGCTGGAGGCGGTAAAGTCCAGAAGATCATCCACCAACTGAAAGGCGAGCCCTGCATAGCGGCCGTATTCTTCCAGGACCTTTTCTTCCGCTTCGTCGAAACCGCCCAACACGCCGCCGAGACGCGCGCAGCCACTGAAGAGGCACGCAGTCTTGTAGGTCGCCAATTGCAGCGCATCCGCTTCCGTGACGTCAATGCGCCCAATCTTGGCCAGTTGAATCAGTTCGCCCTCGACCATTTTTTGAGTGAGGTCAATCAGAATGTCCAGTACTCGAAAATTGCGCTCTCGCAGCGCGATCTGGAAAGACTGCATGTATAGCCAATCCCCGGCCAGAACGCTGCGGTGATTTCCCCACCGGGAGTTAGCCGACGGGCGTCCGCGGCGGGTATCGGCCGAGTCGATCACATCATCGTGGATCAGGGTGGCGCTGTGGAGCAATTCAACAACCGCCGCAAGCTTGATCGCACTGCTTTTATCCGTTCGCCGTCCGGCTGCGTATCCATGGCACAAGAGCAAAAGCGCGGGACGCAAGCGTTTCCCGCCTCCGCCTAACAAATAACTGGTGATTTCCGAAACCGGCTGGAATGCCGAGGCACTCTGGCGCGAGAGTTCCTGTTCGACCTTTACCAGGTCTTCGCGAACGAGTTCGAAAATTTCTTTTGCCGTGAGTAACGCGATGGACGTTCTCCTGAACCCGCTTCCCTGGTCAGCGGGACGCCGCAACCGGAGGCACATCCGGCTGGGCAAGTCTGAAGAATCGCCGGAAATTTGCTGCCGTTATCGCAGCGATCTGCTGTTGTTGCAAGTTTCTCACACTCGCAAGGACCTTCGCTACCTCTGCAACGTGCGCCGGCTCATTTCGTTTGCCGCGAAACGGAATGGGCGCCAGATACGGCGAGTCCGTTTCTATCAAAATGTTCGCAAGGGGCAAATCCTTCGCCACATCGCGCAGGGCCTGGGCCTTGGGATAGGTCGAATTCCCGGCAAGGGAGATCATGAAACCCATCTCGATACCGGCACGAGCGTCTTCCAGCGAACTGGAATAGCAGTGCAGTATGCCACCCAAGCCGGTGGGCTTCCAAACCTCCCGCAGGATTTGCAGGCAATCGGCCCAGGCGTCGCGGCAATGGATGATGATAGGAAGGTGGGCAGCGCGAGCCAGCTCCATCTGCTGGAGAAAGACCCTTTTCTGCACTTCCGGAAGCGAGAAATCATAATAGTAATCGAGGCCAATCTCGCCCCAAGCGATCACTTTGGGGTGGCGCGCCAACTGCTCAAGAGTAGCAAGATGTTCGGGCGTGACGTCTTTCGCTTCGTGCGGATGGATACCTACGGTCGTGTAGATCCAATCGTGGGCTTCGGCAAACGGGATGGCCGCGTCCAGCTTCTCCGGCCCGGGGCCATTGCCAATGGCCAGGATCGTGGAGACTCCCGCAGCGCGAGCCCGCTCGAGCATCGCGTCGCGATCCTCCGCAAACTTGGGATCGTCTATGTGGGCGTGTGAATCGATCAGGTCCATAGGTGCGATGAATGCCGAGATGGAGGAGGGGCTACTTCAGACGCGCGCCAACCTCGACTTCTTCATGGAAGCCCGCGAGCACGGGGCGTCCTTCCGGGCCGATCGAAGCGGCCACAATCATGCCGTTGGATTCGACACCGCGCAGTTTGCGGGGGGCAAGGTTGGTGACCACTACTACCTTGCGGCCAATCAGCGCTTCCGGTTCGTAATACTGCGCGATGCCGGCGCAAATCTGGCGGACTTCGCTACCGATGTCGACTGTCAGCTTCAAGAGCTTATCCGCGCCGACAATGCGTTCCGCGGTCTTGATCTGTCCGACACGCATCTCGACCTTGGTGAAATCCTCAATGCCAATGCGCTCGGGCGTAGCTGGCGCTGCTGCAGTGCGCTGGGTGTTGCTGTATGCGGACTCGCAGCGGGTGCCGCCGGTGCGGGAGTGGGGTTCAGCTCTTCGTTTGCCATGGCTTCGATCCTCTCGATTGCTTCCGTTTTATCAACACGTGGGAACAGCGTTTGCACTTTACCAAGCTGCGTGCCGGGAGCAAGTTGCCCCCAACGCAGGCCGTCCAGCGCGGTGGCGCCCACGGCGGTCTTTTGACCGAGCATGGTCCACACCTTCGTCGCGCTTTCCGGCAGAACCGGATAGACGAGGGCGGTCACGATGCGCAGCAATTCCGCCGTCGTCCAGAGAATTGTGCCCTTGCGGCTTTGATCCTCTTCGGAATTGCCGAGCGCCCAAGGCGTTTCGCTGGTCAGGTATTTGTCCGCCGCCGCGATGATCGCCCAGATGGACTCCAACGCGCGCGCGAATTCGAAACGGTCGTACCTTTCCAAGACTTCGCCTATGGCGCTCTGGGTGAGTTTGGCCAGTTCATCATCTTGAGGCAGGCGCGCGCCCGGTTTAGGAATGGAGCCTGCAAAATTCTTTTCGATCAGTGCGGCCGTGCGGCTGGCGAGATTGCCCAAACCGTTGGCCAGATCGCTGTTGTAGCGGCCGACGAGTGCGTCGTAGCTGAAGTTGCCATCCTGGCCAAAGACTACCTCGCGCAGCAGGAAATATCGCAAGCCATCCATTCCCAGCATGTTCACGATCGGCCGAGGAAGAACCACATTTCCTTTGGACTTGCTCATCTTGGCGGCGTCCATCAGAAACCATCCGTGCGCCCACACCTGCTTGGGGAGCGGCAGCATCGCAGCCATGAGGAACGCGGGCCAGTAAACGGTATGGAAGCGAATGATATCTTTCCCCACGAGGTGAACATCGGCAGGCCACATGCCGCGCTTCTCGTATTCCGGACCGCCGACCGCACTCAGGTAGGCGGAAAGAGCGTCGAACCACACATAGAAGACATGCGGTTCTTCGCCGGGAACGGGAATTCCCCATCGAACCGTAGTGCGTGTGATGCTCAGGTCTTTCAGACCGCCTTGCACGAAGCTGATAATCTCGTTGCGACGACTTTCCGGCTGAATGAATTCGGGATTCTTGCCGTAGAAATCGAGCAGGGGCTTTTCGAACACCGACAGCTTAAAGAAGTAATTTTCTTCGGTAAGTGTTTCGGTCGGGCGGCCGCAGTCGGGACAATTGTCGCCGGGCTTGGCGTCGTTTACGAAAGCATTGTCAAAGATGCAGTATTGCCCGGTGTAATGTCCCTTATAGATGTAGCCATTTTCTTTGCACAACCGGAACAGCCACTGCACCGTGCGCACGTGGGGAAGATCGGTGGTACGCACAAATTCGTCGGCAGAAATGCCCAATTCTTCCCAGAGCTTTTTCCACTCGGCGGCCATGTTGGCCACGAATTCGGATTCCGGGATACCCGCTTTTTTTGCGGCGCGCTCGACGTTGACGCCGTGCTCGTCGGTTCCGGTGGTCATCACCACATCGTAGCCGCGCATTTTTTTATAACGGCGCAGAGTATCGGCGACAACGGTGGTGTAGGTGTGGCCAATATGCGGCAAGCCGTTCGTGTAGTAGATCGGCGTCGTCAGATAGTATTTTTCTTTTTTCTCGGGCATCCCTGATTCCTGAATTCTTTCCTGATTGAATTTGCGCGACTCCCGGGAGCCGTTTCAGCCGCGAGCCATCCACGCCCGCATGACTTCTTCCATCACCGTGTGCAGGGGCACGTTTTTCTCTTCTGCCAGTTTACGGCAATCGTCAAACTCTGGCGATGCGTGGCGAACAGCGCCATCAATCCGGGACAGTTTTACGCGGGCTTCGCCGAATTTGGTACTGATGGTGACCGACTCCCGCGGCAGGATGCGCCGCTGCGCAGCGGTAGAGCGAACTCCCAGCGTGGTCGTCTCTGCAAAAAACAGCTCCTGAAACTTGGGTTCGTCCTCGGGCTTGCACAGCACGGTTACCAGCATGGCCGGTCGGTTCTTCTTCATGTGAATGGCTGTTGCAAACACATCCAGAGCACCGGCAGTCAAGGCGCGCTCCAGAAAATACCCGAAGATCTGCGGATTCATGTCGTCGAGGTTTGCTTCAAGCACGCGAATCTCTTCCCTGTCGCTCGCAGAATGCACGTCGAGGGTATCGCCGATCATCAAGCGCAGGACGTTCGGTTGCCCTTCGAGATCGGCAGTTCCAGCGCCATAGCCGATCGCGGTAGCGGACATGGCAGGCTGGGGTCCAAATGTGTCACACAACGTAGCGACAATCGCAGCGCCCGTCGGAGTGACCAGTTCCTTTTGTACGCCATTCGAATATGTGGGTTTGCCGATTAACAGGCGTGCGGTGGCGGGCGCGGGAACTGGCAAAACTCCGTGAGCCATCTTGGCCGTGCCTCCCCCGACGTTCAGAGGAGAGCAAGTAAATCGATCGATGCCCAGCGCGGCGAAGCCAATACACGCGCCGGTGATGTCGATGATCGCATCCACTGCGCCTACTTCATGGAAATGAATCTTTTCAATGGGGACGTCGTGGACCGCGGATTCGGCTTGTCCCAGCTTGAGAAAGATGGCAGTTGCACGCTCCTTGATTTGGGAGCGTCGAGTTTGGACGCAGCGAGAATTGCTTCGATCGTGCTCAGAGAGCGATGCGTCTTGGTGTCCTCGGTTTTCACGGACACATGCGTGGCGGCCATGCCATTTTTCCAAACTTTTGTTGAAGAAATTTCCCAGCCGGGAACATCGAGAGCGCGCAGCCCGTCTCTCAGCAACCAAGGGACACCCCAGCGTCCACCAGAGCGCCGAGAGTCATGTCGCCGCTGATGCCGCTAAAACAGTCAAAATGAGCGACTTTCATAATTGGGCAAACACCACGTTGATACTAGCCGCTGGCCTTGGCCAGCGTCAAACCATGCGCACACTATAATTCGGATCCTACTGAGATGCAGCAGAACGCTATTTGACGACAGCCGGGCTCCAAAAGGCCTGTTTCGTGGGAACAAAATGGATGGGCACACCCGTAACGAACGACTTGAGCCACTGGGTGCACTCTTCCATTCCAGCTTGCTCGGAAGGGATGTGCCCAATGACAATCAGGGCTTTGGACTTGCCTTGGGCGACCGCGTCGTCAACGTACTCCACGGTTTCCCATTCCCGAGTCTCGCCAAGCACCAGCACCTGAATGGCAGGGTCGCGAAACGCCGTCATCTCGTGCTGAAACCCGGCAGCGCCAGGACTGAGAACAACCTGCGACACCTTCATCGTGGGACTTCCCACGACGCGGACCGTTGCGGAGTTCAAGCGCTGTGCCACTTCCGACGCGAGATTCTGCAGCGTAGTCTCCGGCAACACAAAACGGTGCGGTTCCTCAGCGTTTTGATACTTCTGCCAGCCAAGCGCCTTTACAGTGCCTTCGAGGATGCCGTCGGGATGGCGCATGTGCCAGTGATCATGGAAGCGCCAGACCACCAGATTGTGCTTTTGAATGAAGTCGCGTTTTTCGGTCCAGACCGGATCGGTGTCGGGAAGTCCTTCTGGTGTATCGAGGTGATTATAAAAGGTCGGTTCGTGGGTGATGATCAAATTCAGATTTTGCGCGGCTGCACGCTGCAGAACGTCCATGGTTGCCATCATCGTGACGGCGATCCCGGTGACGTGGGTGTCTGGATTGCCAGCTTTAAACGTATCCACTGTTTCGGATTGCCAAGGTACGCCGACGTGAGATTGAATCGCCGCAATCACTTCGCGGGCGGTGGGCTGCTGCGCCGAGATCAGAGTGGGAAATAGCGAGAGGACGATTCCAGAGCAGAGAGCAGCAAAAATTCGCGTTAGGCGTGAAAACATTGCGGTGATCTCCCGGTAGTGGGTACATGATATCGCGCGAGTCGCTGCTATACTGAAAAATTCCAAGTGGCATCGCGGAACAGGCTGAAAACCCGTGTATCAGACTATTTTGTCGCGTTTACGCAAAGCATTGGCGGCCCACATCACCGCCACGTACGGGGTGGAAATCCCCATTGTCCTGGAACGACCGCCAAAGCTGGAAATGGGCGAAGCCGCGTCGCCGGTGTGCTTCGAACTCGCCAAGCGTCTGAAGAAAGCGCCGCGCGCGATCGCTCAGGAAATTGCCGTTCAGTTACCGAAGGTTGCTGGCGTCGCCCGAGTTGAAGTCGCCGGTGCCGGTTATCTGAACATGTTTTTCGATCGCGCAGCGTTCTGGCAGGCCCTTGCGCGCGAGGGAGCCGATTCGCTGGACGCGACAAGTTACGGCGGAGAACGCGTCATCGTCGAACACACCAGCATCAATCCCAACAAGGCGGCGCACATCGGCCACCTGCGCAACGCGGTGCTGGGCGACACGATGGTCAGGCTGCTGCGCCACACGGGCCGAAACGTCGCGGTACAAAACTACATCGACAACACGGGTGTGCAGGTCGCCGATGTGATCATCGCGTTTCGCTCGATGGAACAGAAAACCGTGGCGGAGGTCCGCGAACTGGCCGGGCAGTCGGGCTTCGATTATCTGTGCTGGGACCTGTACGCCAAGGCCACGCAGTATTTCGAGCAGGATAAGGCGCGTGCTGCGAAGCTGCGTGGCGAAACTCTGAAGTCGATCGAAGAAGGCACGGGCGAGATTGCGGAGATGGGAGCGGTAATCGCCGACGCCGTTGTCGGCTGTCACTTGCGGACGATGGCCCGCTTGGACATTTATTACGAATTGCTGGCGCGAGAGAGCGAAATTCTTCATTTGCACTTTTGGGACGCCGCTTTCGAAAAACTGAAGGCCAGCGGGGCCATCGAATACGCGACGACAGGTAAAAGCGCGGGCTGCTGGATTATGCCGTGGACCGATTCAAACGGCGCGAAGCAGGCTGCAGCGGCAGATCCAGCTTCCGTGGCCGGTCAAGCGGAAACCAGCGACTTGGACGAACAAGCCAAGATCATCGTCCGGTCCAATGGCACGGTAACTTACGTTGGCAAGGACATCGCCTACCAGCTCTGGAAATTCGGATTGCTGGGCAAAGACTTCCACTATCGCCGCTGGCCCAATGCACCGGGCAAGCAATCTGTGTGGGCGACCACAACTGACCCAACAGAACCGGGCGCTCCTCACTTTGGAGACGCCACCGCCGTTTACAACGTCATCGATTCTCGTCAGTCGTATCTGCAGGAAGTGGTCGCCGAAGGCTTGCGCGCCTTGGGCCACGCAAAAGCTGCCGACAATTCCATCCACTTTGATTATCAGATCGTGGCGCTGACCCCACGCTGTGCCGCGGAACTGGGATACGAATTGTCGCCGGAAGATGCAAAGCGCCCCTACGTCGAGGTCAGCGGACGAAAGGGTTTTGGAGTGAAAGCCGACGACCTGATTACGCGAATGCTGGAAGCGGCTGGCGCGCGGGTTCAGCTCAAGCAGTCGGAAATGAGTGCTGAAGAGGTGGCGCGAACCGCGAACGCCCTGGCCGTCGGCGCGCTGCGATTTTTTTTATTGAAGTACACCCGAAACACAATTATTGCGTTCGATTTCGAGGACGCACTGAAGGCGGAAGGTGAAACGGGACCGTACTGCCAGTATGCGATTGTGCGCATCCGCGGGATTCGCCGCAAAGGAACCGAACTGGAAACTGCTGCGGCGGCCGTGACACCGGAAACGGCCGGAAAATTTCTCGGCGGGGCGGATAGTGCCGATTTGTGGGAGGTGTTGTTGCTGGCGGGTTCGCTCGATTACTCGGTCGATGCCGCCATTGGAGCGCAAGAGCCGGCATTCGTTACGAAATATGCGTTCCAGTTGGCGCAGGCGTTTAACAATTTCTACCACAAGCATCACATTCGGTCGGAGGAAGATCCTGAAAAACGGGCATTTTTGCTGGAACTCACCAATGTTGTGGAGCGCCGTCTGACCGAAGCGCTCCGTCTGCTGGGCATCGAAACACCCGACAAAATGTAGTCTCGCAGTAGGCTAAAAAGTGGAAACCAGGTGGACCAGAGTGCGCAGGGCCACTCCTGTCGGCCCTTTCGCCAGCCAGGCCTTCGAATCGTCATTCCACGCGGTGCCGGCGATATCGAGGTGAATCCACGGAGTGTCACCGGCGAATTCGCGGATGAACCATGCTCCGGTAATCGAGCCCCCACCCTTTCCGCTGCCAATGTTCTGAATATCCGCAAAGCTGCCCTTGATGAACTCGCGATATTCGTCATCCATGGGCAACTGCCACATCTTTTCGCCGGTCGCTTTGGCGCTGGCCAGCAGCTTATCGGTCCAAGCCTGATCGGAACCGAAGACACCAACGTTGACGTTGGCCAGTGCCACCACGATCGCTCCGGTTAGAGTGGCGGCATCGACAATGTGAGTGACGCCGAGCGATTTTGCGTAATGAATAGCGTCGGCCAGAATCAGACGGCCTTCCGCATCAGTGTTCAATACTTCAATCGTCTTGCCGGACATCGCGGTTTGGATGTCACCCGGCTTCTGGGCCTTGCCGCCGGGCATGTTTTCGGTGGCTGGCACCACACAAACCACTTTGACGTTGGGCTTGAGCGCAGCCAACGCACGCATTACGCCGATCATGGTGGCGCCGCCCGCCATGTCGTACTTCATTTTTTCCATGCCTTCGGAGGGCTTAATGGAAATGCCGCCGGTGTCGAAGGTAACGGCTTTACCCACGAGGCCGATGACCGGTGCTCCGGGCTTCACGTTGGCAGGCGTGTAGGTAATGACGATCACGCGGGGTGGCTCGACACTTCCCTGCGCTACGCTCAGAAGCGCCCCCATCTTCAATTCGGCAATCTTGTGCTCGTCGAGAACATCCACCGCCAGGCCTGGCTTCCTTGGCCATTGCTTGCGCTTTGTCGGCAAGAATTCGAGGCGTCAGCTTATTGGATGGTTCGTTGATCAGATCGCGCGCGAAATTTTGGGCTTCCGCGATGGTGCGGCCTTTAGCGATTCCCTGCTCGGCTGCGGCTTTATCTGCATCGGAGAAACCAGCGAGCGTAAACGATTCAATGAACTTCTCGCCCTTCTTATCTGTCTTGTACTTATCCGTCTCAAAATCCGCGGTAATCGCCCCTTCCACAATGGACTGCACTGCTGCATCGGTCAGGTCGCCCTCGCGAACGAGGAAGACAACCTTATGAACGGAACGTGTCTTCAAATAACGAAGTGCAGCTCCCGCAACTTTTCGCAGGGTTGCTGGGTTGGATTGATCACGTTTTCCTGCGCCCACCAGGAGAAGACGCGCGGCCTTCAGACCCGCCGGCGCGTGAATCAACGTCAATTCGAGAGATTTTCCGGTGGTCTCGCCGCTCTTGGTCAGCCGAGAGAGCAGCCCTCCGGAAAGCTTATCGATTTCGGCGAGCGATCCTTGCAGCGGATCGGCTTCGTCGAAAAGATACGAAACCAGGGCATCGGTTTCGAGGGACACAAACGGCTTGGTATCAAGAAGGATTTGCATGACGGTATTATCGCCTCCGATTGCGATACAGTGCTTGTTCCGCTTCCCTGCGAGCTTCCTTGGTCCGCTCGTCTTGACGGCGGTCCCAGGACTTCTTGCCTTGAGCCAGCGCGATTTCGACTTTAGCGAACCCGTTACGGAAATAAATCCGCAGAGGAATGACGGTCAATCCTTTGGACTCTACCCGGCCCGAGAACTTGTAAATCTCGCGCTTGTGCAGCAGCAATTTGCGGTTGCCAAGCGGTTCGTGGTTCCAGGGACCGCCGGGCATATACTGCGCGATGTGTGCGTTGACCAGGTAAGCTCCGCTCGGTTGAAAATCGATATAGGCATCCCGAATGTTGGCCTTGCCTTCGCGGAGCGCTTTGACTTCAGTGCCATGAAGCACGAGCCCAGCCTCGGCCTTTTCCAGCAAGTGGTAATTGTACGAAGCGGCGCGGTTCTGGGCGACAATCTGCTCGCCAGAGCGCTTGGGATCTTTGGGCTTATCGATTCTCTTCTGCGGTTTGCTCACGATCTTTCATTTTACCTGATGCCGCGTCTAATGGAGAGAAGCAACGGCGCTTTGTCGGTAAGTGGGGGACTTTGTGAGACTTCCCAGCAATACGGAAAAATGGAATAGGGGCGGACGAGCACATGGAACATTGGAAAAAGATATTCATGAGGCTGCAACCGCCTTGCTGCTGCGGCAACTCCGGTGCTAGACTCCAAAAGCAAGTAAAGACGGGGGTTGTGCCCTTTCGGAGTACCGGAGTACTCATGCGTCGTTGGTGTCGTTTGCTGGTGGTTGTTGCAGCGGGATTATTGGCAGCCGGATGCCCCAAGGGCAACCAGGATTATAAATCCGCCAAACAGGCGGTGGACGCGCAGGACTACGATGCCGCCGTCGATTACTACCTGAAGGCCGCGCAGGCTGACCCGCATAACGCCAATTACAAGATCGGGTTGAACCAATCGCGTTTTCAAGCCAGCCAGGTTCACCTGCACCAAGGCTATAAACTCCGCGAGAAGGGCGACCTGCAAGGCGCTCTATCTCAGTTCCAGCGCGCGCAGGTGCTTGATCCTTCCAGTGTGGCCGCCGATCAGGAAGTAAAGAAAACGATCGAAATGCTGTCCGATCAGGCAAAGACCGCTGCCGAATTGAACACACCGGAGCCGATCTCGCCAGGTGAGCCGATCATGGCCTCTGGCCCGCCGGAATTGAAACCGCTGTCGCGAGCGCCGATCAACCTCAAGAGCACCAATGACGCGAAGTTCGTGTTTGACACCATCGGGAAGCTTGCGGGCCTCACAGTAATCTTCGATCCGGATTTGCAGGCCAAGCGGATTACCGTCGACCTGAACAACGTAACGCTGGAACAATCTCTGGACATCGTATGCCTGGAAAGCAAAGCTTTCTGGAAGACGGTAACGGAAAACATCATCATGATTATTCCGGACACCGCGCAGAAGCGCCGCGATTACGAAGAGCAGATTGTCCGCACATTTTATTTGAACAATGTCGCCATTCCTCAGGACCTTACCGAAATCACCACGGGCATGCGGCAATTGCTGGACTTAAAGCGAATTTCGCAGGTCAATGCGCAGAACGCGATCATCATTCGCGATAGTCCCGACAAGATCGCTCTTGCCGAGAAGATTATCCGCGACATCGATAAGGCCAAGCCCGAAGTGATCGTGCAGGTGCAGGTGCTGGAAGCCAGACTCGACAATCTGAAGAATTTGGGTATTTTGCCCGGGCAGAGCGCTTCGGTGCAGATTAATCCCAACGCGACAACGTCAACCAGCAGCACGACAACCACCACCACGACTACCACCGGACCCACACTCGCGCAGCTGACGCATTTGAATCAAAACGATGTGGTCTTCACCTTGCCCGGCGCTACGGCCAACTTTCTATTGACCGACACAGCCACCAAGATCATTCAAAATCCTGAACTGCGCGCCATCGATGGCCAATCCGCCAAGCTGAAAATCGGCGATCGCGTTCCGGTGGCAACCGGTAGCTTTCAGGCGGGCGTAGGCGTTGGATCGACAGCAGGCGCTGGCTTCGTGAACCCCTTGGTGAACACGCAGTTCCAATATATCGACGTCGGCGTCAACATCGACCTGACTCCGCACGTGCATGCCAATCGCGACGTTAGCATGAAGCTGGCAGTGGAAGTTTCCGCCGTGACCGGCACTTCGAACATCGGCGGCATTTCGCAGCCGATTATCAGCCAAAGAAAAGTCGAGCATGAGATTCGATTGAAAGAGGGTGAAGTCAGCATTCTGGCCGGATTGATCCAGAGGGTCGATCAGAAGACATTAAACGGCTGGCCGGGCGTGGCCAGGATACCGGTTATGCGGTACCTGTTCTCGACCGACAACACGGAGACGCAACAAGACGAAGTGCTCATTGTACTGACGCCCCGTGTGGTTCGCGTGCCGGATTGGAGCCGCGAGAATCTGCGCGCCATCTACTCCGGCACGGAAACCTTCCCCGGTGCGCGCAAGGAAGCGGACACCAGAACCCCCAACGCCAACCCAGCGCAGGTCAATTCGCCGCAAGTCCCAGGTACTGGAGTTGCGCCCGTCCCCGTGCCGGTGCCCGGTACTGCAAACGGACCTATTGTTCCCACGCCTCCGCCCACAGCGAACTCAGCTCCAAAGCCGGCCGTGGCTCCTGGCTCCAGCCCGCGTATGCGATTCGAGCCTGCTACGATTAATCTGAGCCCCGGTCAAACGGCAACGATTGGCGTGGTTGTGGACAACGTGACCGATCTTTTCTCGGTTCCGCTATTGCTGCAATACAACCAGTCGGTTGTCAGTATCGAAGAGGTGCGCCACGGTGGATTCCTCTCTGGAGGAACCCAAGAAATTGCCATTGTTCAACGAATCGACAAAGAACATGGGCAAGCCATTATCTCGGCTACGCGACAACCCAATACACCTGGAGTCAATGGCAGCGGCACTCTTCTGGGCGTCGTGGTTAAGGGCATCGCGCCCGGCACGAGCAACTTGTCGATTGTGCAAGTGAATGCCAAAGACTCTCAGCAAAAACCCATTCCTCTGGTCACCAGCGAGGCGACCATCCACGTACAGTAGGTGCACCGTGCGCGTGTTCGAGAAACAACGTCGCCATAGCCACTGTTCACAGTCGGGCATGACCATGCTCGAACTGATTATCTCTTGTGCCATTCTGCTAATTCTGGCGTCCGCTGCTTTCCCAGTCGCACGCTATAGCATCTACCGGCAAAGAGAGGCCGAATTGCGCCGCGACTTGCGCGAGCTACGCCACGCGATTGACCGGTATAAGGACCTCGCGGACCGCAACCTGATTAAGGTGGAGATGGGCAGCGAAGGATACCCGCAAACTCTGGACGCGTTGGTCAAGGGAGTTCCGTTGAGCAGCGGCAACGGTGCGGGCAATGGCGGAGGTACGGGCCACAAAATTCGCTTCTTGAGGAAAATTCCCGTGGATCCCATGACGGGTCAGGCCGATTGGGGGCTGCGGGCCGTGGGAGATGACCCGGACTCCACAACATGGGGCGGAAAGAATGTTTTCGACGTCTATTCAAGTTCCACTGCCATTGCTCAGGACGGAACGAGATATTCGGATTGGTAAACGGAGCGACCAAAATGAAGTGTGAACCAAGAAATCGTTGCCGGCGGTCGCGACTCGTGAGCCATGGGCCACTTAATGGGCCTGCCACGCAGGCTGGCTTCACGATGATCGAACTGATGATCGTCATCTCGATCATCCTGATCCTGATTGGTATGGCTGCGGGCATGTACGAAAAATCTATCCAGCACGCGCGAGAAGCCGTCCTTAAGCAGGATCTGCAGACCATGCGTAACGCAATCGATAACTACACTTTGGATAAGCAGCAGGCGCCCACTTCACTGGAAGATATGGTCGAAGCTCATTACCTTCGTGAGGTCCCCATCGATCCAATGACTCGCCAAAAAGATTGGGTTACCCACTTCGGCGACACGGTGATTAGCCCCGATCAGGTTGGCCCAGGTCTCGACGATGTGCACTCCGCGTCGCAACAAGTCGGGACCAACGGAGTTCCCTATGCCGAGTGGTAGCGAGGTCCGCCCACGCAACACCAGGCGCATTTCAAGTCGGCGCTGTTGCTGCCAGATGACCTAAATGCGCTCTTGGTTTTTATCGACATCCAGAATCGTTTGCTTAAACGTGTTCGCCGAAGTTTGACGCCATGTTACAGGTCCGCTATAGTGGTTGTGCGGGGTGGAGCAGCCTGGTAGCTCGTCGGGCTCATAACCCGAAGGTCGTCAGTTCAAATCTGACCCCCGCAACCAATTAACGCTAAGTTGTAAGGGCCTCTTGGACTCCACCAGGAGGCCCTTTTTCTTACTAAGTGCCGCATTCCTTGTAGGGTCCGCGTTCTCACGCGTTGTGGGCGTCCCGGCCAATCCCAAATTGACCTGGACATGCGTTCATTTCGGCTGAAAGCTCACAAGCTGGCACGCGATTACAATAAAGTGAGCCTGGAAAGCCGGTGCCGCAAAGGACGTGGAGCGCTATGCGTCGTGGTTTACCCGGGGCGTTCGTAGTCGATCGCCTCAGTCTTCTGAGGCTGCACCCATATCTCCGCAACGCGCTGAAAAATCTAAGCTTAAACTCAAATCCGCGTCGCCGTCCGAAAGCCCTGATTTTAGCTTGAGTTCCCTGGGTCTGGTTCACATAGCGAGAGCTTAAATTACCATCCCGAGTTGTGAGGATTGTCCCTTGGTTTCCATGCAAAAAGCTGTTTCTTGACATGCAATAAAGTGGTCCATATAATTGCGCCAAAGTTTTAGCAAACCGTTTTGCTAGCGAGTGGGTGCACTTCGCTTATCCCTGTCGAGCGGAGGAGTGAAAATGACGGCTGTAAGACTTGCCTTACGTTTTTCCTGTATTTTAGCCCTAATCCTTGCCGTTGCAGTGGGAGCCCGCGCGCAATACCGCGGCGGCGTCAAGGGTACGGTAACGGATGCTCAAGGCGCCGCCGTGAGCGGAGCCAAGGTCACCGTGGTCTCCACAGATACGGGGTTGACCCAAACAAGCACGAGCGATGACGCGGGCGTTTATTCGGTGAGCCGCCTGGCGCCCGGAACCTACACCATCACCGTAGAAGCGGCTGGCTTCAAGAAGCAAATCTTCGACAAATTCGACATCGTCGCCGAACAGATCAACTCCCTGGACGTGAAGTTGGAAGTGGGCGGAGTTACGGAATCTGTGGTTGTTAACGGCGACCAGCTTCCCGCCATCGACACGGAATCGGGAGCGATCTCCGGTACGGTAACATCGCAGCAGATTCAGGCGCTGCCGTCCTTCGGACGCGACGTGTTCCAGTTGGTGCAGCTAGCGCCTGGAGCATTCGGCGACGGTTCCCGCGACCAAGGCGGCAATACCTACTCGCAGCCCGGTAACCAGGGTCCAGGCGGCTCTGGCGGCAGTTCGGGAGTTTTCCAGACTGAAAACCGCCCGCAGGTTTCCATGAACGGCGGGCGCCAGGACTCCAACGGCGTCACCCTCGATGGTATCGGCATCACCTCTGTTTCCTGGGGTTCGGCGGCGATCATTACGCCGAACGAAGACTCGATTAAGGAAGTCAAGGTCGTTGCCAACGAATATGACGCGGAGAGCGCGCGATTCGGAAGCGGACAAATCCAGGTCATTTCGCAGAGTGGCAGCAATCAGTTCCACGGGAGCTTGTTCTTCAAGGCTGACCGTCCGGGGCTGAACGCCTACAACAAGTATTACGGTAGCTACGACGATCCCAGCACCCCGCAGCGCAATACCAACCGCTTCAACCAATGGGGCGGCAGCGTCGGCGGCCCGATCCTGAAGAATAAACTGTTCTTCTTCTTCGCATACGAGACCATTCGCAACAGCTCGACGCAAACCCAAGTCGGCTGGTTTTTCACGCCAGAATATCTGAACGAGGCGCCGAGCGGGAGCCTGGCCTCGCGGTACGCGGCTTACCCCGGGCAAACTCCGACCAATCCCCAAGTGATCGACCAAACCTGCGCTTCTATCGGGCTAATCCAAGGAACAAACTGCTACATGATTCCGGGAAAGGGATTGAATCTCGGCCGCCCACTCAATACTGCACAATTTCCACTCGGCACGTTCGATCCTAGCTTCAAGAATAGTTCCAGCCCCGGTCTCGGCGGAGACGGAACCGGCGCAGCCTACAACCTGGATCCGACCACTCCCGACATTTATGACGTACAGGCGACTGGCCCGAACAATCAGACCAACCAACAGTACATGGGCCGGTTGGATTTCAATGCGACCAGCAAAGACTTAATCGGATTCACCATCTACTACACGCCGGTCACTACCTTGAGCTACAACGGCGCATTTGTTCCTTCCAACCTCTTCCACCACAGCGCAATCAACGAAGCGCTGACCGGGCTGTGGACCCATACGTTCTCATCAACCCTGATCAACGAAGCTCGCATCAACGCAGCCGGCTGGCGCTGGAACGAACTAAACGATAACCCCCAAACGCCGCTCGGTTTGCCGCAACTGGCCTACCTTGGAGATCCCAACAACGGCAACAAGATTGGATCCATCGTAATCCCTACCAATGCACAGCTGGGTGGAGTTGCCGGCAGCGTATTTGACCAGTGGACCTACGGTGCAAAGGACGTCCTGACCAAGGTGGAAGGCAGCCACACCATCAAGATGGGCGTGGACCTGACCGAACTTCACTTCGTTCAAGAAGCACCGTGGTCCGCACGACCCAACTGGGGCTTCCAGAACCTTTGGGATTTCATGAACGACGCCGCGTATTCGGAAACCGGCACGTTCAACCCTCAGACCGGCATTCCGACCAGCGTTCGCAAGGATACCCGGCAGTTCTTCACCGGGCTTTTCGTACAGGACAACTTCAAAGTGCGTCCCAACCTGACCCTGACGGCCGGTCTCCGCTGGGATTACTTCGGCCCGCTGACGGAAACCAACAATCAACTGTCGACGGCGGTCATCGGACAGTTGCCGGATCCATTGGTGGCAATGTATATGCGAATCGGAGGCTCTCTGTATCACTCGCAGGTGAGCAACTTCGGGCCGCAACTGGGCTTTGCATGGACTCCCGGGAGCCTGGGTAACCATTCCTTCGGGAATCACCTGGTGATTCGCGGTGGATTCGGCATCGGGTATACGGCCCCGGAACAGGCAATTACCCTGAATGGCTGGCCGAACGTTCCTTTTACAAACAACGGAACTTTCCTGACTGGCTCGAACGTGGTGTACGACTTCCCCACCAATCCAAAACAGTTCGGTCCGTATCCAGCGAACCCCAATACCATCGTGACGTTTAACCCCAGCAATCTCCCGGTGTCCGGCGCCCCGGTGTCGGTTACGGCGTTCCCCGCAAACCTGGATAACCCCATGACCTATCGCTACTCGCTGCTTGCTCAAGATGAGTTTGCGAGCAACTGGGTTGCGACAGTGGGCTATCAGGGCAGCACGTCGCACCACCTCACACGTCAGTCCAACTTGGCAATGATCTACGCCTCTGAGGGCTATGCTCTGAACCCGCAGGTCAACAACGTCGACTACTATAGCTACGACGCGAACTCCAACTTCAATGCTCTGCTGCTTTCCGTGCAGCACAGATTTGCAAAGAGCTTCGAACTGGATGCGTCTTATCGCTACTCGAAGGCGCTCGACAACGCTTCAGGTCCCTACGAAAACAACTATTACCAGTGGAACCCCAAGTACGACTGGGGTCTTTCGGACTTCAACTCCACGAACGTTTATAAGATTTGGGGCGTTTGGAATCCGAGCATCTGGTTCAAGCAGGGCTGGGAAAAGAACGTTCTGGGTGGCTGGTCAATCAGCGGAATCTGGAACTGGCACTCGGGATTCCCGTGGTCGCCGTACTACAACAGCACCTGCAACCTGAACTACGCCAACGCCGCTTGCACCAACGGCGGCACGACCCAACTTTCGCCGGCGGACTATCTGGGCGGCGCTGGCCGCAGCGGAAGCAATTCGACCTTCCTAGGGGAGAACGGGAATTTCCCCAAGAGTAATTCCCAAAATGCGCCCGGAACGCTTTATTTTACCGAGCCGACCTTCACCACTTGCACCCTGCCATTCCCGCAGACTTGCCCGGGCGCCCCTCAAGTCCCTGGCATCCAGCGGAACTCGCAGGCTGGCCCGAACTATCGCGACCTGGACATGACCCTCAGCAAGGCGTTCGGACTTCCGAAGATGCCGGTGCTGGGCGAAAATGCTCAGTTTGAATTCCGCGCCAACTTCTACAACATCTTCAACAGTTTGAACCTCGACCCGCAGCAGATCGACCGGCAGATCGGCGATCCGCACTTCGGGCAAGCCACCGTTGGCCTCGCCGGAAGGACGATCGAAATGCAGGCCCGGTTCAGCTTCTAACTCATTCCGGGGCGCATCGCCCGCGCCCCGCGCAGTACGTGGCTGCCAACGAGTATCCCCACCCCGGGAAGCCCTCGTTGGCAGCTTCTTTTTTTGGAATAAGATTGTGATGATGCCCTTCCCCGTCTACGTGCGTCAGAAAAATTGTTGTGGGACTGCTCTGGGCCGTTCTGTTAACCGCCACCTGCGCGATCGCGACGCCATTTGCTTCTGCACAAAGTCAATTCGGCTACGGAGAACTTTGACTCCCTGGCGAAACGGGCGGCCGAAGCGAAGGACGCGGATCGCCTGGATGAAGCAGTTGCACTGTACAAGAAGGCGTTAGCCCTGCGACCGAAATGGACGGAGGGATGGTGGTCGCTCGGCACCATTGAATACGACCGCAACAATTACCAGTCTGCCGCCGCCGCGTTCCGGCAGGTTCTGCCACTTGCGCCCAAGGACGGCACAGTACACGCGATGCTGGGCCTGTGCGAGTTCGAATTGGGTGAAGACGACGCCGCGCTGAAGCACCTGGCCGAAGCCACCCGCATGAATGTCTCGTCGAACCCGCAACTCCGCAGCGTGTTGCTCTACCACTACGGAATTCTGTTATTGCGTGCGCGAAAGTTTCAGAATGCGCAGACCGTGCTGGGCGGATTGTGCCTCAACTCCATTCCCGGACAGGAAGCCTTGCGAAGTCTGGGTTGGTCTGCCTTTCGACTGCTTCCCACCGCTGCGCCGGCCGTGGGGAGCCAAGGCGACGTGATCATGGAGCATACGGGACACGCGGCTTGTCTGGCGGTACAGAAGAAGATGGATGAGGCGGGCAGAGAATACGCGCAATTGGTGAATGCGTATCCTGACTACCCCAATATTCATTATGTTTACGGCAGATTCCTGGTGGATGCCAATGAAGTTCCGAAAGCCATCGAGGAATTCCAGAAGGAGATCCAGCGCAATCCCAAGGACATTAATTCGCGCCTGGAAATCGCGGCTGCCAACTATAAACTGAACTCTGCCGCGGGTATTCCCTTTGCCGAAGAGGCAGTACGTATCGATCCCCAGGTGCCTTTTGCTCACTACCTGCTTGGCCTTTTGTATCTGGACACGGACGAGTTCAACAAAGCGATTCCACAACTGGAATTGGCAGAGAAAGCATTTCCGGAAGACCCAAAGGTATGCTTCGCGCTGGGGTCCGCCTACGCCGAGAGCCGGACGTGATGAGGACGCGAAAAAGGCTCGCGAGCGTTATGCACAATTGAGCCAGCCGAACCGCGACGAATCTGTGGCGAGCTATTGAGGATTTCACCCTCGAAAACCTACTTCGGTGACTCTTCGACAGTAAGAATCTGGTCCACTTTTACGTCCTGTAGAATCTGGCGGATGCCACTGGGCCAGCGGATTTCGATTTCGCGAATCTTCTGATTGGCCCCGAGGCCAAAGTGCACGCGCGGATCGCTCGACGACGCATAGCCTACCGCGGTCGTCGCTTCATTCCATTGCACGGCGCCGTCTTCGGAGGTCAGTCGAACCTGCGCGCCCAGGCCCATGCGATTGCTCTTCGTGCCGACCAATTTCAGCAGAATCCAGTGATTCCTGGCGTCGGTCACGTTGTGGAAGTATTTGACGGGACCGTTCAGGACACTCACCACCATGTCGACGCGGCCATCGTTGTCGAGATCGCCGAAAGCTACTCCCCGGTGCGCCGCTGCGAGCTGAAAATCGCTTCCCGCCGTAGAGCTGACATCCTGGAACTTACCTTGGCCCGTATTTCGAAAGATTGAATTCGGTTCCGGATACTGTCGAGAAGCGTTGAGTTCGCTGATGTTGTCCATCACGTTGGAGCGCGCCACGAACAGGTCTTTCCAGCCATCGTTGTCGAAGTCAAATATTCCGTTGCCCCATCCGGACATGTCCGCGGTCCTGCCCAGGCCGCTGGCGATGGTCATATCCACAAAATTGCCCTTGGAGTGATTCATGAACAACGGGAATTCCTCGCGCTCTACTGCGGTGTACCAGATGTCGGGAAGGCCGTCATTATTCACGTCGCGAAAGTCCGCACCCATGCCGGAAAGCGCGGCGCCATCGGGCGCGAAAGCCACCCCGGCGGAGACGCCCACCTCTTCGAAGCGTTTCCCGCCCAGATTGTGAAACAGGAAATTCCGGGTGGTGTCATTCGCAACGAAAGCGTCCAGGTAGCCGTCCCCATCATAGTCGGCGAAGGTGACGCTCATCCCTTTGCCAAAGTACTTCGCAATTCCCGTTTCCTCAGAAACATCGGTAAATGTGCCGTCGCCATTGTTGCGGTACAAGGTGTTGTGCAGCGGTTCGTACAGGTTGGGATGGCAGAACCCGCGCACGCCCTCCTTCACTTTGCAGATATGGGTCTTTGTTTACCTCCCATTTGCAATAGTTGACGACGAAAAGATCCAGAAGCCCGTCATTGTTGTAGTCGAACCACCCCGCGCCGACCGACCACATCTTTTTGCCATTTAGCTCTGCGCCCTGAAGGCCTGCCTTTTTCGTCACGTCGGTAAACGTGCCATCGCCATTGTTGTGGAAGAGTTGATTGCCGGTGACATTGGCGAGGAAGATGTCGGGCCGCCCGTCGTTGTCGTAGTCGCCGATCGCGACGCCGCTGCCGTAGCCTGCTCCGGCAACGCCGGCCTTTTCGGTCACATCGGTGAACGTGCCATCCCCATTGTTGTGAAATAAGCGATTCCAGTACTGCGGCGTCTCTTTCTGCAGCGAAGGAATGGCAGCTCCCCCCACTAGATAGACGTCCAGGTAGCCGTCGCCGTCGTAATCGAACAGCGCTACTCCGGCCAACATTGTCTGGGGCTGATTTTTGTTGTCGGTGGGCGCATTGGCGCTTACGTAGTTCAACCCAGCCTTCGCCGCGATCTCTTCAAAGCGAATCCTCGATTGCGCCAGCGCTTGTGCCGGAACAAGCCAAGTTGCGAAGGAACCCATGATCGCGATGAAAATAAGACGCCAGGTTCGCGTGATTGCTTCTCTCTTGTCGATCTCAGCCCGCATTGGCCCCGTTGCGTACCAAAGCAACTTTACTCATATTTTCATAGCCGAATCGTCAGATAACTTTCGATAACTCGACGCTGTTTTCTTCCCACGCACAGGCACCATCGCACCATTCAAAATAATCGATATTCTTAAGTGAAAAACGTTGCCAGGCGAACATCCTTTATGAAACACTCTCCAGTATCGCTGCCGTCCGCTACGCTTTCTATCCAGGTCGTGGGACGCGGCACCTCATACCCATGAATATCAAGGCGCTCGCCCAGCACCTGAACCTTTCCGTAGCTACAGTTTCTCTTGTTATCAACCACTCTCCAAGAGCTAAATCCGTCCCTGCCAGTACTCAGGAACGGATTTTTCAAGCGGCTCGCGAATTTAACTACCGCCCAAATTTCACCGCGAGATCGTTGCGCCGGCAGCGCAGTTCCACGATCGGAGTCATCGTTCCGGAGATCAGCGAGCCATGCGCGGCGATGGTCATGTCCGGAGTTGAAGATGAGCTCTTCCGACAGGGTTATTTTTGTTTTGTAATCAGCCATCACAATTGCGCGCACAAAATCGCCGAATTCCCAGCCCTCCTTCAAGAGCGGTCGGTGGAAGGCATCATCGCCCTCGACACGATCCTGCCTGAGTCCTGCACTATCCCCGCAGTCACCATTTCCGGGCGCCAGGATCTGCCCGGCGTTACGAACGTCCTGCTGGATCACGAACTTGCGGCGCATTTGACCTTGGAACATCTATACAACGCTGGACATCGCAGAATCGCGTTCATCAAGGCGGAAAACTCCTGCGCGTACTCGGAGAGGCGCTGGTTTGCTTTGACGCAAACGGCTCGTCGGATGGGAATCGCAATGGACGCGACGAACACCATTGAGCTGAATGGCGACGTTCTCTTGCCGCTTGCCGGCTACGAAGCGACTCAACAACTGCTCCAACGGAATATACACTTCACAGCTATTTGTGCCTTCAACGATATTTCCACGATTGGGGCGATTCGTGCACTTCGCGGCGCTGGTATGAGGGTTCCGGACGATGTGTCGGTGATCGGGTTCGACGATATTCAAGGCTCCGCGTTCCAGAATCCCCGCCTCACGACCATTCGCCTGCCACTACGGCAAATGGGCATGATCGCCGCGGAAACGCTGATGAAAATGGTTGCCGGTTCAGGTAAATCGCATCCTCCACGAGAAATTATTGTGAAAGCCGGAACTGGTAGTGGGCGGAAGTACGTCGCTTGCGAAGCAACCGGAGTTGGCCGCAGATACTTCCGTTGGCCTTTACGACAGCCTGCTGACTCTCTGTTAGACACGCCGACCGGCGCGGCACTGATTTCCGCGCCCATCGTTATTCGTTTCCCCACTCAGGAAACGCACGCAAAGCATCGACGAAATTGTGAATGACATCGGTGTGTGCGTCCTCTTGCCAACCACCCAGATTTCCGCTCTTGGACAGATCTCGTGGCCGGCCTTCGTTGTCGATGGAATATAACGTAAAGGTCAGTGCCTGCTCAGCTTCGCTCGATAATTCTTGCGAGCGGACCGCCTTTGCATACAAGGCCAACACTGCCCCGTAGGTGGAATTAACGCCGCCCCACGCTTCCCTATCCTCGTCCTGTTCGTGACAAACCGTGACGCCAAACTCCTTGTGCGTAAAATTTCTACGCACAAATGCGATCAGAGTGCCGGCATCCGCTTGCCATGTGGAATCGAGACCTTCTCGCTTCTCCGCCAGATACCGAGCGAGGTTAAGCGGCGCCCAGGCGGTGCGATTGGCCGGATTGTCATGATCTTCGAAGAATTGGGCGAACAACTGCCCATCCCCTAGTGCGCTTGGGATTTGAAATGTTCGAATCCACTGCCATAGCGCAGCGCGCGGACCAGCGAATTCTTTATAGCCCTGTGCGAGAAGAGCGTCATAAAGGCGCAAGTTGTAGGTCATGTTTCCGGACACCGGACCGCGTGCCTGCCCGCTGCGAAAGTCAGCGCGAAACGGCCATGGTGAATGAGTGGCGTCGCCGGTAATCTGATTTGCTGCCAGTACCCTGGCATTGTGCAGTCCCTGGTCCAGATATTTTCTCTCACCCGTCGCGGCTGACAACTCGACCAGCGCATACCCGGCGATACCACCCTTGTCTGGTTCGATCTCATACGGATGATCGGCTTGGCTGCCGCAGTCCGGGGGCTGAGGGAATTTTCCTCGAAGACCGGTCGAACGCGTGAACCGCGGATATTTACCCTCATCCGGGGTCAGTGCTTCCCGGATGAGATAGTCCCCCATCGAGCGCGCAGTGTTCAGGTAGGCGGGATCGCGTTTGCCGTGTAATTCGTAGTATTTGAGATAAGAAAGAATTCCCATGCCATTCTGCATCGATGGAATCGTGTCGGGGCGGTCGGGCAGAGGGTCCCAGTTGCCATCCAGAAATGTCGTGGAAACGAAGCGCGGATAGCCGTGGTCCGCAGGACACTGTTGGTAGAAGCGCATTTCGGAATCCAACGCCGAATTCCATGAGGTCCATGGCAGAAGATGCCCCCGCGAGTCAAAGCGGGCTTCATGCGCCCCGATTCGAACGACCGGGGCGCTCTGCGACCGCGACTGCACAACGAAGGCGAGGAGAGAGACGCTGAAAAGTGGGAGCCACAAGAGCCAACGAGTCCTCATCCAGTCATTTAAGCGAAGAATAGAAAGCAGAACAAGCTTAGAAGCAACCGAAGGTAACGCCACTCCTTACCGAGTCCTCGGAAAAGCACAGCCTTCAACCGCAATCGCAGCCATTTTATCGATGCACTTGTGTACGTCGTAACAATCTGGCATTTTGCGTTCCCGAGTGAGCCTAAAAGGGTACATTGTCTTATACATCTTTGGGGGTTCGGTGTGGCCCTCACCAACCGAGGAACAGGCTACATGAAACGGAAGCTGCTTCCGCTGTCTTTCCTACTGCTGTTTGCGACACCCTTGTGTGCTCGCCAAAAATCGGATGTGCTGGTCATGCGTAACGGGGACCGCCTCACTTGCGAGGTGAAAAGCCTCCAATCGGACACCCTTGCCATTAAGCTCGATTACGCGTCAGGCACCGTTTCCATCCAATGGAGCAAAGTCGATCACATCGAAAGCAAACAGCTCTTTATGGTGAAGACTACGGATGGTCTGGTGTATTCGGGGAGTTTGTCCACGCCTAATACGCCTGGGGAACGGCCAACGAAGATTGACGTTCTGGAGGTAAATTCTGCCGAAGTGCAAGTGAACAAGGGCGACGTCGTTCACATGGAACAGACCGATTTGAGTTTCTGGCGCCGCTTCAACGGACAAGTCGGCATGAACGCTATTTACAACAAAGGTAATCAGACCGGGCAATATAACCTGAGCGCAGATGCGCAATACCCCCGGGAACGCTGGTCTGCCGGTGTCTCGTACAATTCCTCGTTTTCTTCGAACAGCGGCAATTCGCCGGTTACCAGGAACGAGGGTCAACTCACGGGGATGCGTCTGCTGCGATGGAATAACTGGTATTACGCCGGGCTAGCGGATTTCCTGCAGAGTTCGGAACAAGGCATCCAGCTCCAGACCACCTTGGGCGGAGGAGTTGGTCGCTTCCTCAAAAACACCAATAACACGCAGATCAGTCTCTTAGGCGGCCTGGCCTGGCAAGATATCAATTACCAGCAGCAGGTACAGCCCGCAACGAATCAACAGGTCACATCAGCCCTGATTGTAGGAAGAATTAACCTGTTCCGCTTCGACAAAACAAATCTAGAAGTTGACGCGATCGTTCTGCCCGCGCTTTCCTCGCCCGGTCGCATCCACACCAGCTTGAATGCGGCTTACTACGTGAAGATTTGGAGCAAATTCACCTGGAACATTTCCTTTTACGGGAACTGGGATAACCAGCCGCCGCCGGGCTTCGCCAGCAGCGATTACGGAACCAGTACCGGAATTACTTACAAGTTCGGGAACCGATAGTGCGGCAAAAGGCGTTCTAGTTGCCCAATTGCGCGTAGGCGGCGCGAAGCACGGAACTGCCTATGCGGATCAAACCGCGCTGCGGCGAATACAATTCGAGGATCAGGAGAATCGCGCACGATACGGCAAAGGCAGCGATGGCCAGCGCAACGACCACAGTGGCGTTCCATGGCGCGTGCAATCCGAAGCTGATGAACAGAGCAGCCAGCCAGGAAACGACAATCACCAGCATGGGAACAGAAATCCCGATCGCTTGCTGCTCGTACATTAACCAGCGGGTTTGCCGGATGTCACTGAGGATCCCCAAGGCACTCGCCTGACGCGCACGCTGCTGCTCATCTTTTGGCTGGAGTCCTTGGATCTGCTTGTAGATTAATTCCATCTGGTGCGCGGGAACCGCAAGATTGCGCGTATCGGAAACTCGCTGCCCATCCATTCGCTCAATCACATTGCCGACAATCCCACGGAGCAGTTCTCGCGCGTCCTTCGTCTCCGGGCCGAATTCCGCGAGCGAGCGATCCAATAGAATGATCTTTGTGGAAGTCGCGGTCATCTCGTTGGACAGTGCGTCGAAGGAACCCTTGGCGGAGGAGATCAGCAGGCCGAGGACAATCGCGGTCATGGTGGCCACCAGGCCCATGGACATCATTACGACACTCTTGGATTCGGAACTCAAATGATCTTCGGGCAAGATGGACCGGAGAAAGATTCCGAGTAATGCGCCACCAAACACAAATGCAAACACAATCGCACTTACGGCGAGAGGATTCATCAGGTCTCCGTGGACTTCGAGGTTGCCAAGGAACATACCAACGGCTAGAGATGATTTCCACTGGAAAGTGCTCGGTCGGATGTAAAGCCCCGCTTCTGGGTCGATTCGGGTCCCGGCCCCACGCGGCTAAGCCAACCACATTGCGGACTTATGGCGACAGCCGGGGCTGGTGCTAGAATTGAGCTCATGGCCGCAAAAACACTCTACGAAAAAATCTGGGACAACCATCTGGTCCATCAAGAGCCGGGCAAGCCTGCTCTGATCTATATCGACCGTCATCTGATTCACGAAGGCACCTCGCCGCAAGCCTTCGCCGGGCTGAAGGCGGAAGGCCGCAAAGTACGGCGGCCGGATTTAACGTTTGCTGTAATGGACCATTCGGTATCGACTACCGATCGAACGCTGCCCATACTGGATAACGATGCGCGCCTGCAATTTGAGGCGTTGGAACGGAACTGCCGGGAGACCGGGGTCCGCCTCTTCGATATGCACAGCAAGAATCAGGGCATCGTGCATATCATCGGCCCGGAGCTGGGTATCACGCAGCCCGGACAGACCATCGTTTGCGGCGACTCGCACACTTCGACGCATGGCGCATTTGGGACGCTGGCATTCGGTATCGGTACCAGCGAAGTGGAGCACGTCCTGGCAACGCAGTGCTTGGTCCAGGCCAAGTCCAAAACTATGCAAATTCTGGTGCATGGCAAACGGCCCAAGGGAGTCGCCGCCAAAGATATCATTCTGGCCATCATCGGGAAGATCGGCATCGGCGGTGGGACTTCGCACGTCGCGGAGTATGGCGGCGAAGCGATTCGTTCCCTGTCCATGGAAGGCCGGATGACCGTGTGCAACATGACGATTGAGGGCGGCGCACGGGCCGGAATGGTCGCGCCGGACGACACGACCTTTGCTTATTTGGAAGGGCGGCCATTTGTGCCGCGCGGCAAGGCTTTCCAAGAAGCGGTGGAAGGTTGGAAGCAACTCCGATCCGACGAGGGAGCGAAATTCGATCTGACCGTGGAACTGCAAGCGACGCAGATCGCTCCACAGGTAACGTGGGGCACGAACCCAGGCATGGTCACGAGCGTGGACGGACGAGTTCCGGATCCGCACGATTTCAAGGATCCCAACGATCAAAAGGCTACGGAAAGCGCGCTGAAATACATGGGCCTGAAGCCGGGTACGCCCATCGTAGACATTCCAGTGGACCGCGTGTTTATCGGCTCGTGTACCAACTCAAGGCTCGACGATCTACGCGCGGCAGCCCACTTGGTCGCCGGGAAGCATGTGGCCGGAAGCGTGAAGCAGGCGCTGGTCGTGCCGGGATCACGCGGGATCAAGGCCCAGGCGGAGAAGGAAGGGCTGGACAAGATTTTCACCTCTGCCGGGTTCGAATGGCGCGATGCGGGTTGCAGCATGTGCATAGGCATGAATGCGGATATCCTGCCGGCTCACGAGAGAAGCGCCAGCACCTCAAACCGCAATTTCGAGGGACGGCAAGGACGCGACAGCCGAACGCACCTGGTCAGCCCGGTAATGGCGGCGGCAGCGGCGATTGCGGGCCATTTTGTGGATGTACGTCAATTTGACGTGGCGAGCGTGGAGTAACCGATGAAACCTTTTGTGAACCACAGTGGTTTAGTCTTACCTCTCGATCGCGTGAATGTGGATACCGACCAGATGGTACCAAAGCAGTTCCTCAAGGCCCTTACTCGCGAAGGCTTTGGGCGGATTCTGTTTTACGATTGGCGCTACTTGGCGGGTGAGAAGCCCAATCCGGATTTCATTCTTAACGCGCCTCGCTACAAGGGTGCATCGGTATTGTTAACGCGAGCCAATTTCGGCTGCGGGTCCAGCCGCGAGCACGCGCCGTGGGCCATTGGCGATTATGGATTCCGGGCTATTCTGGCGCCCAGCTACGCGGACATCTTCTACAACAACTGCTTCAAGAATGGGATTCTGCCAGCGATTCTGAGCGAAGAAGACGTGGATCACTTGTTCAAGCAAACCGAGGCGGAGCCGGGGTACTCGGTGGAAGTCGATTTGCCAAGCCAGACCGTGCGTGACAGCCACGGGCATACCTATAATTTCGAGATCGCGCCGTCACGGAAGGAAGTGCTGCTGAAGGGTCTCGATGATATTGCCAGCTCCCTTCTGCACGCCGAGCGGATCGCCGCGCACGAGAAGAACAAGCAACCGTCGGCGGTGATGTACGAGACCGTGGACGTCAAGAACTACTCCTAAACCGACTTCCACCACGGCTTGAAGTAGATGCGGCCTTCAAAGGTAGGTTCGGGCGATTCAGGCGCCGCGGGTGCGCCCAGGAACTCGGCGATTAGGATTCCCGCCACAACCAGCACTGCTCCTTTCATCGCGCGTCCGTTGAGCCGTTCGTGCAAAAACACGTAGGACGTGATCACCGCAAAAACCGGCTCGAGAGAAAACAGGATCGCCGCGTGACCGCTGGTGGTGTACTGCTGGGCCCAAAGCTGCACGGTGAAGGCCACGGCCGTTGCGAAAATCGCGCAGATCAGGATCGATCCAAGTAACGGCCAACTCCATGCGAAACGGATGGGTTGCCAGTGGATTGCGGCAGCGGAGATCGTCAGCGGCCACGCCATCACGGCACAGCCCGCTACTTGGATGAGGCTGAGCGCGGAGACCGAATGATGCTCCATGAATTCGCCGACCAGGATGATGTGTACAGCGTAGAATCCGGAACCGATAAAAGTGAGGACATCACCACGGTTCAGATACCGTAAGCCCTCTTCCGGTACCGTGAGGAAATACAGGCCAATGAGCGCGGCGAAGGCTCCCCAATAAATCCACGACGTAAGGCGGCGTCCCCAGAAGACCGCGAGCAGCAAGGGAACCAGCACGACGCTAGCGCCCGTGACGAACGCGGAATTCGAAGCCGACGTGTATTGCAGGCCGGCCGTCTGGAAGCAATACCCCGCGAACATAAAGAAGGCCAGCCGCATTCCTGCAAAAATTTCCGAGCCGTCAATGCGCGCCAGAACGGAAGGCCTCAGCGCTGCCATCAGCAGCGCTGCAATCGAAAAGCGAATGGCGAGAAACAGAAAGACCGAAGAATTGTCGAGGACGTTCTTCACCAGGACAAACGTGAGGCCCCAGATCAGCGAGCAGAAAGCCAGGGCGAGATCCGCTTTAGTTCGTTGGGACATAGGAAGAGACGATCAGGTCTGCAGAACGCCCGTCTTGAATTCCGGCACATGGGTGTTGAGCGAAGCGGCGTTCAGCGCCCAGATCAAAGCGTCGCGGGTCTGTGCGGGATCGATGATCGCATCCACCCACAGTCGTGCAGCGGCGTAGCGCGGATCCGTTTGTTGCTCGTAAGTGGCCTTTACCGATTCGAAAAGCTCTTTTCGGGCCGATTCGTCCACCTTTTTGCCTTCTCGTTCCAACTGCTTCAACTTGATCTCGGCGAGAGTGCTGGCCGCGGCATCGCCGCTCATTACGGCGAATTTGGCCGTGGGCCACGCAAACATAAACCGCGGGTCATAAGCTTTGCCGCACATCGCGTAGTTCCCTGCCCCGAAGCTGCCGCCGATAATCACGGATATTTTGGGCACAATGCTGTTGGCGACCGCATTCACCATCTTGGCGCCCGCTCGTATAATCCCGCTCCATTCGGCGTCTTTGCCCACCATGAAGCCGTTTACGTCATGCAGAAAAATCAAAGGAATGCGGTTCTGATTGCAGTCCATAACAAAACGGGCGGCCTTTTCCGCGGATTCCGTATAGATAACCCCGCCAAATTCAACACGCTTCTGATCGGAATGTGGCGCGTGCGTGGAGATGTGTTTCTTTTGATTGGCGACAATCCCTACAGCCCATCCTCCGATCCGGCCATAACCGCACAGTAGCGTTTGGCCGTACTCAGCGCGGTACTCTTCGAACGCACTGCCGTCGGTAATGCGGACAATGATCTCGCGCATGTCGTACTGCTTGCCAGGTTGTTCCGAAAAGATTCCATAGAGGTCCTCGGCGGGGAAAAGAGGTTCTGCCAGGCGGGAATGGGAAAAGACGGGTGGATTCGGCGCTCCCATCTTGTCGACGATGGCGCGTATGCGTTTCAGGCAATGTTCGTCATCGGGTTCCCGGAAATCCACCGTTCCGCTGATCTGCGCATGCATTTTGGCACCGCCCAAATCTTCCGCGGACGTCTTCTGACCGATGGCGGCCTGCACCAAGGCGGGGCCGGCAAGGAACAACCCAGAACCTTCGGTCATAAGAATGTGATCGCACATAACCGGGAGATAAGCTCCCCCGGCCACACACATGCCCATAATGGCCGTGATCTGCGGAATCCCCCGCGCGCTCATGACCGCATTGTTCCGAAACACGCGCCCGAAATCATCCGTATCCGGGAAGACGTCCTCTTGCAACGGCAAAAAGACTCCCGCGGAATCAACGAGATAGATCGTTGGAATGCAGTTGTCCAACGCGATGTTTTGAGCGCGGATGACCTTTTTGGCGGTCATGGGAAAGAACGCGCCAGCCTTCACGGTCGCGTCGTTGGCGATGATCATGAACAGGTGGCCGGAAACACGGCCCAACCCGGTGATCGTTCCCGCCGCTGGAGCGCCTCCCCACTCCTGGTACATTTGCCATGCGGTGTAAATTCCCAGCTCAAAAAAGTGGGTGCCCGGATCGATAAGCGCGGCAACCCGCTCGCGCGCGGTAAGGCGGTTTTTCTTATGCTGGGAGTCGATCGCCTTTGCCCCGCCACCTTCCCGGATCGTTTCCTCTTCGTTCTTGAGGGACGTCAGCAAGTCCGTCATGCGATGGGCGTTCTTGATGAACTCTGGCGATTTCGTATTCAGGGAAGATTTCAGAACGGACACGGGAGACCTCGCGAGATGCAGACACCCGAGTATACGACGGATGCGGAAGCCACGAGACCTCCCCAGGACCCCAGCCAGCCCAAACTGGAGTAGAGTGGGGGCATGCGCACGAAAGCAGGAGAGGGAGATTCGAGCCTTGAGCATACGGCTCATGGAACGCTGCTCCTGAGCCGGGAATTGGCTCGAGAGATCGAACTGGCGGAGGCCCAAACCGCCGTCTGCGGCGCAGAAACCTTGCAAAAGCTCGAACCCGCGTCAGAAACCGCCGTATTGTCTGTGGCGGGTGGATACGCCGTCTATTGCGGCCCGGGTTCGCCGGTAACTCAGGCATCCGCACTGGGGCTACACGGACCGGTAACCGAAAAGGAATTCGATCAACTGGAGGAATTTTACTTCTCCAGAAAAGAAACGGTCCGGATTGAGACCTGCCCGCTGGCCGACAGTTCCCTTTTTGAGTTGTACCGATCGCGTGGATATGGAGTAACGGAGTTCTCCAACGTGATGGTTCGGGCGATAGGACAGGAACAAGCGCCCAACAGCAGCATCCGTATCTGGCGAGTGTCTCGCGAGGAAATGGACCTGTGGGCGCTGACCGTCGCGCAGGGTTTCGCGGAAAACTATCCGGTAACCGACCAGATTATCCGGATTATGAAGGTGTTCGGGATGTCGCGGGGCATGGAATGCTACCTGGCTAAAGTAGGCGAGAAGGTGGCCGGCGGAGCGACGCTATCCCTGCGGGGCCGGGTGGCGGGTATCTTCGGCGCGAGCACGCTGGTGGAGTTCCGCAATCGCGGCGTACAAACGGCTTTACTGGAGAAACGCCTGTTGCGTGCGGAGGAGGAGGGTTGTGCCTTTGCGGTCAGCCTGGCGCAACCTGGAAGCCATTCCCAGCGAAACATTACCCGCTTGGGGTTTCGTACGTTATACACGCGAGTTAAGTTTGAACGGGAGTATAAATAACACCGTATTATTGCGAACTACGTATCATTGATGTGATTTTTTTAAGTTGATTCGGGGTACAGATACGTGCGACTCTTCCTCCGAAGTCTGAAAAATCGCCCGTTACAGATGTTTCACTATTAGAACGGAAGTTAGAGTTGCTACCCTTCACTCTTTATGGAATACTCAAACCATGATTATCGGTGACCGTCTTCGCGCCTTGCGCGAAGAAAAGAAACTCTCCCAGGGCGATATCGAGAAACGCACCGGCTTACTGCGTTGCTACATATCTCGTGTAGAAAATGGCCACACCGTTCCGGCCATTGAAACGCTCGAGAAGTTGGCGCGCGCGCTCGAATGCCCACTCTATCAACTCTTCTATGACGGTGAGGAACCGCCCCAGTTGCCAAACCTTCCGAAGCGCAAGTCTTCCGATGATATTGCGTGGGGAAGCGCCGGCAAGGACGCGCGTTACCTCAACAAACTTCGCCGCTTGTTGAGCAAGTCCGACGATGAAGACCGAAAGTTGCTGCTGTACATGGCGCAGAAGATGGCCAATCGGTAGCAGGTTCTAGCAGCCCAGGATCTGAAGAAAGCCGCTCGGGAGCGCTATCCGAGCGGTTTTTCTTTGTTATCTGTACGTTCAGCGGGTTCAGCACAGGTGGCGAATACCCCGCATGCGCTTACTCCCATTCAATCGTGCTTGGCGGCTTGCTGCTGACGTCATAGACCACCCGGGTTACGCCGGGCACCTCGTTGACGATTCGCGTGGACATGCGTTGCAGAACTTCGCCGGGCAATCGAACCCAGTCTGCAGTCATGGCGTCATCCGATTGCACCACCCGGATCGCCACGGTCAGGCCATACGTTCGACCGTCTCCCATTACTCCTACACTGCGCACTGGGAGTAGAACCGCGAATGCCTGCCAGACTCTTTCGTAGAGACCGGCTCGGCGAATCTCATCGACAACGATGGAATCCGCCTCGCGGAGAGTTACTAAGTCGTTTCGGCTGACCGGTCCTAGCAGGCGCACGGCCAACCCCGGTCCCGGAAACGGATGTTTCACTAATATCTCTTCAGGTAATCCAAGATTTCGTCCAATTCTTCGAACTTCATCTTTGAACAAGTCGCGCAGCGGTTCGATCAATCCGAAGGGCATCTTCTCCGGAAGTCCGCCAACGTTGTGGTGGGTCTTAATCGTCGCCGACGGTCCCTTCACGGATACGGATTCAATCACGTCGGGATACAGAGTTCCCTGTACGAGGAACTTGATGTTGCCGTGGGCAACATTCTTCTGCAACTTTTCGGCTTCATTCGCAAATACAGTGATGAACTCGTTTCCGATAATTTTGCGCTTCTTCTCGGGGTCGCTGACGCCGTCCAGCTTCGACAGGAAGCTCTCGGACGCATCCACTCCGAGCACGTGCAGGCCGAGGCGACTACGATACATATCCAATGTATGCTCGAATTCGTCTTTTCGAAGAAGGCCGGTGTTCACGAAAATGTTTGTCAGCCGATCGTCGATCGCGCGATGCACCAGGACGGCGGCTACCGTTGAGTCCACCCCTCCACTCAAGCCACAGATAGCTTGATGTTCGCCGACGGTCCTGCGGATCGATTCAACGGTTTCTTCAACGAAGGCAGCGCCACTCCACTTCGGCTCCGCTTTGCAAACCTTGAACAGGAAATTGCGAAGGATCTCGGTGCCCCGTTCGGTGTGGTTCACTTCCGGGTGAAATTGCACCGCATAAATTTGCCGCTTCGGATCTTCCGCTGCGGCAATGGCGTTGGAGGTTAAGCCCGTGGCGCGAAAACCTTCCGGCAGAGCGTGAACGTGGTCGCCGTGACTATTCCAGATTTTGAGTGAATGAGGAAAATCCTTGAAAAGCACCGAATCGGACTTTTCAAGCTGCAGGTGAGCAGGGCCATATTCTCGACGCTCGGCGGGTTCGACGGCCCCTCCAAGTTGGCGGGCGATCCACTGCATCCCGTAACAGATGCCTAGCACCGGGATACCCGCGGCTAAAATCGCGGGATCGCATTTTGGCGCGTCTTTATCGTAGACGGAGCTGGGTCCGCCGCTAAGAATGATTCCGGCAGGCTGCAGCTTACAAATTTCGTCCAGCGAAGTGGTGCACGGCAAGATCGCCGAGAAGACCTGCTGTTCGCGCACGCGACGCGCAATCAGTTGCGTATACTGGCCGCCGAAGTCGAGAACGACCACGCCCCCGAGTTCAGCTTTCAGACCTTGGCTGGTCCGTAAGTCCCGCGAAGCGGACACGTGCGCGGCGCTCTCCATGGCTTCACCCCACGACTAGATTGAGCAACTTATCCGGAACGTAGATCACCTTATTCAATTTCTTTCCGGCCAGGTGTGCGGCCACACCCGGATCGGCTTGCGCAAGCCTCAGGACATCGTCCTGAGCGGCCCCGGCTGGCAATTGCAACCGTCCGCGTACGCGCCCGAGAACCTGAACAACAATTTCAACCTCTTCGTCTTTAGCCAGCTCCGGATTGAACGCGGGCCAGCGCTCGATCCACAATCCACCGGGGTGGCCGAGCTTTTCCCACAAGTTCTTCCGCGAGGTGCGGCGTCATCGGCGCCAACATGAGTGTCAGGAGTTCGAGCACTTCCCTGGTTACGTGCGGGCGAATCCTGGTTTCCAGGGGTTCCGCGGCGTAAATCGCGTTGGTCAACTCCATAATCTGAGCGATCGCAGAATTGAAGTGCCAGCGCGTCTCGAAGTCCTGAGTGACGCGGCGCAACGTCTGGTGAGCCTTACGGAGCAAATCGCGTTCCGCGTCGGAGAGAACCGCGTCGGACGCCGAAGCGGATTGGGCTGAAGCGGCGTGCTTATCGATCAGGCGGTAGACGCGGTTCAGAAAACGCCAAGCGCCTTCGATGCTTTCTTCACTCCACTCCAGATCTTTCTCCGGGGGAGCGGCGAACAGCGTATACAGACGGCCGGTATCCGCACCGAACTTTTTGGCCATATCGATTGCGCCCACGACGTTGCCCTTGGACTTGGACATGGCTTCCCCGCCCTTCAGGACCATGCCTTGGGTGAAGAGGCGAGCCGCGGGTTCGCTGTGGTGGATCAGACCGATGTCCCGCATCACTTTGCACCAGAAACGCGAATACAGCAGGTGCAGAATGGCGTGGGTGATGCCGCCAATATACTGATCGATCGGAAACCAGTAGCCGACCTTGGCTGAATCGTACGGGGCCTGATCGTTGCGTGGATCGCAATAGCGGTAGAAATACCAGGACGAGTCGACGAAAGTGTCCATGGTGTCGGTTTCGCGGCGCGCGGGTCCGCCACACTTTGGGCACTTCGTGTTCAAGAACTCGGGATCGGTTGCCAGAGGCGATTCGCCTCACCGGTGAGCTTCGGGTTCGCGGGAAGGCGTGACCGGCAGATCTTTATCCGGCACGGGCACCATGCCGTCGTTCGGGCAATAGATCAACGGGATTCGGAGTGCCCCAATAGCGCTGGCGAGAAATACCCCAATCACGCAAGCGGAAAATCGTTTCTTTCTTGCCGAAGCCGCGACTGTCGGCATCCTCAGCCATACGCTCCTGTGCCACTTCGGTTTCCAACCCGGAGTAGGGACCGGAATTCACGCTGATACCGTACTCGGTGAATGCTTCTTTCGGCTTATGACCGTGCACGTGGCTGGGATGAGCAGGATCGAGCGGCTTAACCACTACCGGAATCGGCAGTCCGAACTTGGTAGCGAATTCGAAGTCGCGTTCGTCATGAGCGGGAACAGCCATGATCGCGCCGGTACCGTATTCCAGCAGCACAAAGTTGGCAACCCAGATTGGAAGTTTTTCGGAGTTAAAGGGGTTCACCGCGTAGCGGCCTGTGAAGAACCCGTCCTTTTCGGCGGTGGCCAGATCCTCCATCTTTACGGAGGTCTGCCGCATCTGGGCCAGTTTAGCCGCTGAAGTCGCTTGCTCAGTTGTTCCGGCAATCAGCGTGTTCACCAGCGGATGGTTCGGCGCCAGGATAATCGCGCTAGCGCCATAAATGGTGTCGATGCGCGTGGTGAAGATCTCAATCTTTCCGGCGCCGGGAACGTCGGCGACGTTGAAAAATACTTTCGCTCCGGTAGATTTCCCAATCCAGTTGGACTGCATGGCCAGCACTCGCTCCGGCCAACCGCCTTCCAATAATTTCAGATCGTCGAGAAGTTGTTGGGAGTAAGCGGTGGTTTTCAGAAACCACTGCTCGATATCGCGAGCCTCGACGCGAGTATCCTCGTGGCGCCAACAAAAGCCACCGTTGACTACCTGCTCGTTCGCCAGCACGGTGTGGCACTTGGGGCACCAGTTGACGCGGCTTTTTTTCTTATAAGCGATTCCGCATTCCAGCATGCGGAGAAAGAACCACTGATTCCAGCGGTAATATTCCGGCTCGCAAGTGGAAATTTCCCGGCGCCAGTCGTAGCTGAAGCCGAAACGGCGCAACACGCGTTGAAACTCTTCGATGTTGTTGTTGGTCCAGGTGCGGGGATGGGTTTGATTCTTGATCGCGGCGTTTTCCGCGGGCAAGCCGAAGGCATCCCAACCCATCGGGTGCAACACGTTAAAACCGCGCATCCGCTTGACGCGGGCCACCACGTCTCCAATCGTGTAGTTCCGCATGTGGCCCATGTGCAGAGTTCCGGAGGGATACGGAAGCATTTCCAGGACGTAATACTTGGGCTTTGCGGGGTCGGCTTCGGACTCGAAGACGTGGTGCTCTTCCCAGCGCTTCTGCCACTTCGTTTCGATGGCCTGCGGGTTATAGTCCGCCACGAGTACCTATTTCCTCCGCTTGGCTGCCGAGCGGCAGCAGGAACTGCGTCCGAGCAACGAACAAAAAGGAACCTGTCACAAAGATCAAACTGTTATCGCCACACGAAGCAACCGCGTTACTTGGAACTCTTTTTCTTCGCAGTTTTTCGCGCAGCCAATTTCTTTGGCACGGGCAGATCGCGCGAACTCGCGAACTTCTTGCCTTTTTTCTCGATGGCGGTCTTCATCCGCTTCATCGCGGGAGTCAACATCGAGAAACCCTTTTCGGATGCGGGCGCGACATCCTTAAGGTCCGCCAGATCCCACAGCTTGGCCACGTTCCGCCGGTCGTCGCCCGGATCATCAATCGGAGTTTCCAGAAGAAACGCCCGGCCCTGTCCTGAAGGCAGTGGAGCGGTCAGCAGCGGGTGGCGCAGGAGTCGTTCGAAGGCTTCCGCCCCGATTTTTCCGTGTCCAATGTGATCGTGGCGGTCTACGCGACCGGCGAGAGGTATCTTCGAGTCATTCACGTGGAACACCGGAACGTTCGCCAAGCCGACAATGCGGTCGATATCCTCAAGCGTTCGATTCAGACCTTCGGCGCTGCGAATGTCGTAGCCAGCGGCAAACAGATGAGCGGTGTCCAGACACGCACCGACATTCAGTTCGCGAAGTCCTTTCACAAGACGCGGCTACTTCTTCGAGGCGTGATCCGACGGCAGAACCCATGCCTGCGGTGTTTTCGATCAAGATTTGGAGATGACCGAGCGGAACGCGACGCGCGGCTTGCCGAATACTTAAAATGATAGTGGCTATCGCGCGATCGATGCTTGCTTCGCCGCGGGCGCCCGGATGGACGACTACGTAGTCCGCGCCGAGGTGAGTCGCCCTGACTAATTCCTCATGAAAGGCCTGGATCGACCGCGTTTGCAGCATTGGCTGCAAGGCGGCCAGGTTGATCAGGTAGTTTGCGTGGATAACCAACGGTCCAAGCGCGAGTTCGTTGCGGCGCTCGCGAAACGCCTTAGCGTCGGACGCGGGAATGCTTACGCGGCTGGTCTGCCACATTCGGGGACTGGCTGAAAAGATCTGTAACGCATTGCAGCCAAGCTTCTTAGCGGATTCCAGGGCATGCAGATAGCTACCCGAGATGGACGTGTGGATGCCCATGCGAAGACTGCCGTCCATCCAGGAGGGAGGGACCGGTTCGGGCTCCGGCTGGGGAAGGTATTCGTCCTCGGGATCGAATACGGCGTCGTCTACCAATGGAAATTCAGACATGCGAAAAATTCCCTGTAAGTAAAACATTCATTGTAACACGAGAGGCGCGCGCCTTGCGTTTGAGGAAAATCGCGGGGTCTGCTGCTTGAATGTGGACTCGGACATCGCCCCAGCCAAAAGAATCCACTCCAGAGGCCTCTCTTGCCGGGCCGGAGCTGGGATTTAATATCGGCGGGTTTGCAGAACTTCCCAACCTTGGATCGCTTGCGGACGAACAAGCTTCGGTGAATGGCTCTCCGGGTGGTCGCTCATGCGAAGTGAATAACCATTGGCGAGATAAGACGGGATGTCGTTGTAATCCGTGATCGGAATGTGCGGACCGGAATGGCCGAGCTGCACGTGGTAGCGATTGTCTTCGAAGCGGTGAGGAACCAGCTTGATACCGCGTTTTCTTCCGCGAGACACGATGGCAAACATGATGGGATCTCCAGCGAGCAGGTTCGAAAAGTGTACTGAAAGACGTGGGAGGCGGTAAGTCGTGAAACTGTGGAAATTTGTGGACGCCTGTGCAGAACATGTTTCCAAGATTTGTCGGGCGCAAAGAAAATGCCCGCCGCGAAACACTGCGACGGGCCGAGCGAAGAAATTGGTTCTGGTTATGCGCTGACTTTTTTCAGCGAGAGCAGCGTCAGTCCGAAAAGGCCGGCGCCCAGCAAAACGAGGCTGGACGGTTCGGGAACCTGGCTGACGAAGGGTTGAGGTGTAGTGCCATTCACGACCGGGAGATTATCACCTGTCGGAATGTAGAAGATATCGGTCGTGGAATACCCGGGATGGGACTCCACATAGTTGACCGCATTGGTGTAGTCGGAGTTATCTGCGCCACCGGTGTTGAAAACATACCACACGGCGTTTTGCAGATCGCCGTTACCGGGGTTCGCAAACAGCTCATCGCTGAGAAAACCGAGAATATTGTATTCGGTGGTGGTTCCCGCAAATCGGCCAGTGATGCTGGCGACCTGGTTGATGGTGTATCCCTGCACCGTCCAAGTTTCATTGGCTTCGATGTAATTCGAATCGGAATAGCAAATCATCGGTGCCACTGGACCGTTGTTTAGCGACAGGGTGTAAGGGCCGTTCTCGCCATTCGCAGTCCCGCCGGTAAACGTGAGGGTGTCGGCATAAGCGGACGTGCCGACTAACAACAAAACTACTAGTACAAACTTCTTCATGGGTTCGGTAGCTCCTCTAGTCATAGCGGGGACGCTATTCCGAACTAAATGGCAGTTCAGGACCCAAAACGGGAACAAAGTCGCACGCGCAGTATCAACAAGTTAGAACTCTTTTGCTTGGAGTGTGCGCAAGACTGTGGGCAGTTTTCTGCATGAATTGGAAAGTATTTGCCAAAAATGATAGGGGCCAGTGCTGACAACCTCAGCCTATCTCTTTTTGAAACATTCAGTTACGAGGCAGCAGTACTAGCTATTTGGTTCTAAGAGTTGGGCCCAGGATGCCAGCGAAAAACTAATTTTAGTATTTGTCCCATTCGATCGCGTAAATCTCCTGGATGCTCGCATCGCGTGCCAGAAGTGGCGACTCGTCTGGCCCGAGACCCGTCCAAATTCCAAACGCGCCACCGGCTTGGGGGAAGCCTTTCATGCTGAACAGCCGCTCCGGTTTTCCACCCGTTACGGGAACGCGATAGAAACCTTCCTGGTTGTTCAGGATGCCGTCAAAATAAATGAACCGGCCATCGTGTGACCAGTTCGGATAAGCAACAAAAATGTCCGCGAGCGTCGTCCATTGTTGCGTCGAAAAATCAAACAACATCACTTTTAGGGAATCCAGGGTAATCGCTACCAGATGACGGCCATCCGGTGACCAGCGCGGCGAATACAAACCTTCCGAGCCGGGCAGCTTGGTGGCTTTGCGCGTCTGCAGGTCGAGAACATAAATTGCGGATCCCTGATTGTTCAGCGAATTTTGGCCGAAAGCGAGGCTCTTCCCGTCGGGCGACCAGGTTGGATCCGCAAGGTTGCTTTCATTCTTGTAGAGAAGCTCCGGCGTGCCGCCTTCGGCCGGAATTGAGTAGATATGCCAAGGCTCGCCGGGTGGATGCGCGAAGAAGGCGATCTGCGTGCCGTCCGGTGACCAGCGCGGCAAGTAGGCCTGCATGGGAGCGAAGACCAATTGTAGTTTTTGGGTGCCGTCGACCTTCATGCGCCACATGGTGCCGTCGGAACCGTCGTTGTACGCTACCCATTTCCCGTCGCGCGAAAAATCCAGACCCATCGCCGAGATTCCGCCAAGGTACGGATTGAACTGGCCGGTAGTGGCATCCCAGCGCACAACTTCACTTCTGGGACTCCAACCCTGAACGAAAATTCGCTTGCCATCCCGGCTGGGAACTGGGTTGCTGACGTTCATCGGGCCACTGGTTAGTTGAATGGGCTCTTTGTTGCCAGAGTGAAAAAGCCCGGAACGCTCATCAAGGGCCCACAGATCAGCGGTTTCGTCACGTTGAGCCTGGAACAGAAAATAGCGGCCATCGCGGGTCCACTTGCCGCAGCATTCGTTCGGCGAGGTATCCCAACCAGGTATCAACGAATGAACCTCTTTGCCGGATGAGCTGACTTCCCAGATCGAGCGATTGTTGGTCCGCGGATCGCTCAGCGTGAAACGGATCGATGAACCGTCCGGAGACCAACGCAGATCATTGGGAGTGCCCGAGAGGTTTAAGAGCGATTTCGCTGAGCTGCCATCACTTTGTGCCAAAAACAGTTCGTTGCCTTTGGCATAAATCAGGCTCTTGCCGTCCGCGGACCACGCGCCGGAGTGCCCCTCGGTCGCCGCTAATCGGTGAGGGGAGCCGCCAAGAACCGGCACGCTCCAGAGCGGCCCGTCCAGCGCGGTGCCGTGAGCGGTATTCATCAGCAGCATGGACCCGTCCTGCGAAATGTCGAAGACGTTGGCAAACCCGGTGTCTTCCAACGAAGTGGGAATCGGGAACGATTCGCCGCCCGTGACCGATGTTTGCATCAATACGGAAGTGTCTTGAATGAAATAGAGGCGAGCGCCGTCGGTCACGACGCCGGACTTTGGGCGATTGGTGTTCGTCAGTTGTACGGTTCGCACCACCCGTGGAATCGAAGATGGACGTGAAAGTGCGAAGCCGACCATGCCTGCAATGGCCAACAACACGACGGCAACTGGCAACCATGCTCGCCACGACGAGCGGGGTTTTTGTTCGCGCGCAGCGAGGGTTGCTCCGGAATGAGCCGGAAGAATTCCAGAAGTGCTGGCGTCCGTGTCGCGCTTCAAACGTCGGAGATCCGTTTGGAGCTCGGACGCAGACTGGTATCGGAGCGAAGGATCTTTCTCCAGCGCTTTCGCAAGGACATTCTCAAGAGCAGACGGCACGTTGAGGTTTACCCGCGACGCAGGTACCGGCATAGAGTGCAGCAGTTCGTCGAACGTCAGAGCAACGGTAGGACCGGAAAAGGGTCGCACTCCGGTCGCCATTTCGTAGAGCACCACGCCCAGAGAAAAAAGATCAGAGCGTGCATCGAGCTTCTCTCCGCGCGCCTGCTCCGGAGACATATAGGCAATCGTGCCTACCGATGTGCCCGTGCTGGTTACGAAACCGTCGTCCAATACATGGGTGTGAGTGCGGTGGGAATCTTCGCTGGTGCTGTCTTCTTCGGGCTGGCGATAAGCAGCAAGTTTGGCCAATCCGAAATCGAGAATTTTGGCTGGGCCGTGCTGTACCAGGAATATATTTCCCGGCTTAATATCCCGATGGATGATGCCCTTGGCGTGCGCGGCTTCCAGGCCGCTGGCGATTTGCGATCCGATGTCGAGCAGCTCCGAAATAGAGAATGAGCGTTTGCCGATGCGGTGCTTGAGTGTGTGGCCCTCAAGCAGTTCCATGGCGAGAAACGGGCGGCCCTCGAGTTCACCAACGTCGAAAATCGTACAGATATTGGGATGATTGAGCGCGGACGCGGCGCGTGCTTCCCGCCGGAAGCGTTCGATGGCTTGGGGATCGTGCGCGATAGTTTCCGGGAGGAACTTCAAGGCGACAAAGCGGCCCAGACGGGTGTCTTGCGCTTTGTACACGATACCCATCCCGCCGGCACCGAGTTTCTCGAGGACGGTGTAATGGGAAATGGTGGCGCCGATAATGGACGGAGGCTCTGTCACCCGGACAGGGAGTTTACTCCATCGGTATGGGGCGCTCAAACGGAATTCAACCCCCTTGGCCAGCTAAGTCTCACTGGCCTACTTTCACGTTGAACTGAACCGTACACAAGTCTCTCAAAACGGGTACAATGCCTGCTCTAAAACCCGCGGATCGCTACGGGAGACGGAACATGACATTTCCACGATGTATGACCCTGATCGCGATAGGGTTGTGTTTGTTGTTCTCAAAAACCACGTTCGCCCAGCGGCCGGAAGGTGCGGGTTCTGGAAGCAGTTCCCTTCCGGATAATCCCCAGCCCAAAACGCAGGACAATGCGAATCCCGCTCAAGAGACAACTGAGAAGTTTATCGGCTATATAACGAACCGATCGATCGCGTTCCCGGATATTGCGACCAGCCAGGGGCCTTTGACAAACGGCGAGAAATTCAAACTATTCGTCAACCAGAGCATCTCACCCGCATACCTACTGGCCGCTGGGGTGAGCGCCGCCTACGGAGCCGCCCGCGACAATCCCGAGGCCTATGGTGAGGGCTGGGGAGCCTACGGCGAGCGCTATGGAGCGGCGCTGGCACGCGCTTCTTCGAACAGCTTTTTTGGCACGTTCCTGTTGCCTTCGCTGCTGCATCAGGATCCTCGTTTCTTCCCGCAGAGTCATCCCAGCTTTTGGGGTAGCGTAAAATATTCTGCGAAACGGCTGGTCATTACGCGTACGGATAGTGGTCATGACACGGTGAATTACTCCGGGCTGGTGGGGACACTGGCGGCAGAAGGACTTGCCAACGCCTATCTGCCGGTCTCGGAACAGACTGCCGGCAAAACCTTCGAACGATTTGCGACCGACACGGGTTGGAGGTTCGCATCCAACATGTTCAAAGACTACTGGCCGACTTTTTTTCATAGATTCGGACTCCAGAAGCTGGTGGTCGTGCCTGATCCCGGTTCTCCGGACAGCCCGGCATCGACGGCCCCGAAGTTTTAGGAGTTCCGGATTTGGTCGCAAGCTCCCGCGTTTCTATTGCCAAGTGGCCACTGCTGATCGCCCTTGGAACAATTGTTATCCATCTGCTTACCGGGAACCGCTACGGATTCCACAGAGACGAACTGATGCTCCTGGATGATGCGCGTCATCTGGCATGGGGCTACATCGTCTACCCCCCGGTCACCCCATTTTTCGCGTGGCTCGCCTTGAAGCTGTTCGGCACATCGCTGGTCGGGTTTCGTCTGTTCGCCTCGCTGGCGCAAGCCTTGGCGGTCTATTTAACAGGATTGATGGCTCGTGATATGGGTGGCGAACAGGAAGCGCAAGCCATCGCCGCGTTAGCCGCAGTTCCCTTCTGCCTCGGTGGCGGCGCGATTATGCAATACATCTCATTCGACTACATCGCATGGGTGCTAACGGCGTATTTCCTGGTGAAGTTGCTGTCGACCGAAGATCCGCGGTGGTGCGTGGCCATCGGCTCATCGATCGGGCTGGGCCTGATGAGCAAGTACACGATGACGTTTTTCGCAGTCGGCATTGGTGTGGCAATGGCTGTCACTCCCGCCAGGCGATATTTCCGCAGTGTGTACCTTTGGATTGGCGTGGGCGTGGCATTGCTCATCTGTCTCCCGAATCTGGTTTGGCAGGCGAACCACCATTTCATTTCCTATGAATTCCTGAAATTCCTGCACAAACGCGATGTGTGGTATGGATTGACTCGCGATTTTCTGCCCGATCAACTGCAACAAACGATGCTGGCGTTTCCGTTGTGGGTTGCCGGGTTGTGGTTTTGTTTGCGTTCAGCGCAGGGAAAACGGTATCGGGCGATCGGCTGGGCCTATGTCGTGACCCTGATCTTGTTCACGGCGGCGCAGGGGCGTGGTTATTATCTGGCGCCGGCCTATCCAATGCTATATGCGGCAGGAGCCGTCTTGTTCGAACGATGGTTCGCCAAAATCCGGCAGCAGTGGGTTCGCCCTGCACGCGGGATTACGTACGCGGCACTGAACGTGAGCATTGTGGGCGCGATGGCGATTGCTTTGCCGATCGCGCCGCCCAATTCGCGGTGGTGGAACTTCGCGGTTTCCATCGATACGGCGCTGCCGGAAGAGATCGGCTGGCCGGAATACGTCGCCTTCCTGGCGCAAATTCGCGATGCCTTGCCCGCGAACCAACGCGACAAAGTCGGCATATTGGCCGGAAATTATGGAGAGGTCGGAGCGATCAATCTCTTCGGTCCGGCGTACCATCTGCCCCGCGCGATCAGCCCGGTGAATTCCTCGTGGGAACGCGGTTATGGTGACCCACCACCCGAGACGGTCATCATCGTTGGGTACGATCGAATCTTCGTGGAAACGAACTTCACTTCGTGCCGACTGGCCGCGCATCCCTGGAATTACAGGCATACCCCCAACGAAGAAACGGTGGAACATCCGGACATTTTCGTGTGCGGGCCGCCCAAGGATGGCTGGGCTGCGTTCTGGGCAACGCTTCAGTCGTTCGCTTGAACCCGCCAGATTGGCAGGAGCACAGCCGAAACACCTGGCCGATTGAGGCTTTCGCTATAACGTGGATTCTCGTAGCATATCTTGCCGAGGTCTATGCCCGGATTGCCGCAAATTGCTGCGAGCGCATCCAACGGATGGGGAGTTGATGCCATGACTGTTACGGGAAAAAAGTCCGCGGGCCTGCAAGACTGGGAGAAGCAAACCCTCGAACCCACTCTGCGCAAAAGCCCCGAACGGCAAACCGAATTCACCACGGTTTCCGGATACCCGATCCGCAGATTGTATACGCAGGACGACCTCCCAAATTTTGACGCGGAGCGGGACCTCGGATATCCGGGCCAGCCTCCATATACCCGTGGAATTCATGCAACCATGCATCGTGGGCGGTTGTGGACCATGCGGCAGTTCGCGGGATTCGGAACCGCCGAAGATACCAACCAACGCTTCCGCTATCTACTTTCCCAAGGACAGACCGGATTGTCGGTGGCGTTCGATCTACCCACTTTGATGGGCTACGACTCTGATCACGAACTTTCCGAAGGCGAAGTGGGCAAATGCGGTGTGGCGATTTCCTCGCTCGCCGACATGGAAGTGTTGTTCGACCAGATTCCGCTGGCGGACGTGACCACTTCGATGACTATCAATTCGCCGGCTGCGGTCATCTGGGCGATGTATCTGGCGGTGGCGGAAAAGCAAGGCGCGGACTGGAAGAAAATTTCGGGCACGCTTCAGAACGACATCCTGAAGGAATACATCGCGCAAAAAGAGTATATTTACCCACCCGAACCCTCGATGCGCCTGGTGATCGACACCTTCGAGTTCGCGGTGAAGCAAACGCCGAAATTCAATCCAATTTCGATCAGCGGCTATCACATACGCGAAGCGGGTTCGACGGCGATCCAGGAACTGGCATTCACCCTGCGCGACGGCATGGAATATGTCGAATGGGCGCTGCGGCGCGGCCTGCAGGTCGACGAGTTCGGGCCGCAGTTATCGTTCTTCTTCAACGCCCACAATGACTTTTTCGAGGAAATCGCCAAGTATCGAGCGGCTCGGCGCATCTGGTACAAGGCCATGACGGAACGCTACAAGTCGCAAAATCCGCGCAGTTGGGCGCTGCGCTTCCATACTCAAACTGCGGGGTGCTCGCTGACCGCGCAACAGCCTATCAACAACGTCGTGCGCACGGCAATTCAGGCCTTGGCGGGAGTGCTGGGCGGCACGCAATCTCTGCACACGAATTCGCTGGACGAGGCTTGGGCCCTGCCGACGGAAAACGCAGCCACGATCGCGCTGAGGACCCAGCAGATCATCGCGCACGAGACGGGAGTTACGAACACCGCTGATCCGTTGGGCGGTTCGTATTTCGTCGAGGCGTTGACTAATGAAGTGGAACAGGGAGCGTGGGAATATATCCGGCGCATCGACGCGATGGGCGGAATGGTCGCGGCAATCGAAAAGAGTTATCCGCAGCGCGAGATCGCTGAAGCTTCTTACCGCTATCAGGTGGCGGTCGACAAGAAAGAAAAGATCATTGTTGGTGTGAACGACTTCGTGACCAAGGAACAACCGCTGGAAATCCTGCAGATCGATGAAAGCGTTGGTCACCGGCAGGCAGCGCGCCTGAAAGAGTTGCGCGCGCAACGGTCTGGGCAAGAGGTCGAGCGGCGGCTCAACACTTTGCGCAAAGCGGCGCAGGGCAGCGAGAATCTGATGCCCCACATCTTCGAAGCGGTCAAAGCGTATGCAACGCTGGGTGAGATTTGCGAAGCGATGCGTGTCGTGTTTGGAGCCTACGAAGAAGTAGCCATCACCTAGGGAGCAATTCACCGTTTGCGGGAGACGGTTTCGATGTCAGCGAAAAAAATACGCGTGCTGATTGCCAAGCCCGGACTGGATGGCCACGATCGCGGAGCCAAGGTGATTGCTCGGGCACTGCGCGACGCCGGCATGGAAGTGATCTACACGGGCCTGCGCCAGACCGCGGAGATGATCGCGTCGGCAGCCGTTCAGGAGGACGTTGACGTGATCGGCCTGTCGATTCTGTCCGGCGCGCACAACACAATTTGCCCGCAGCTCATGAAGCTTCTGCGGGAAAAAGGGATGTCGGAAGTCACCGTGTTGGTCGGAGGCATCATCCCAGAGGCGGATATACCCGCTTTAAAGCAGGCGGGTATCGCGGAGATCTTCCTGCCCGGAACTTCCACGCAACAGATCGTCGAATTCATCCATGGCCGAGTTCACGCCGCCTGACTGCGCAGTTGACCGCACATTCCGTATGTTAGAGTGAATACGCCGGTCAATGACGCGAAAACACGCGAAATCCGTAATTCGAGTTCAGTCCAGCACGGGCGAATACTCTGTGGTGTGCGCGAGCGGATCGCTGGTTCAGTTGGGAGTCCACGTGAGCGCGCTCGGCGAGTTTTCCAGCGTGCATATCGTGTCTTCAGAGCGGGTCTGGAAGGCGCTGGGACGCCGGCTGCTGGCAGGACTTGCCAGCAGAATACGTCGCGACAAATCAGCGCGGCCTTCTGTTCATTTGATGGATGACCGTGAATCGCACAAAACTACAGCTACGGTAGAAGGTCTTTGTCGGGCGTTGGTACGCGCAGGGGCTGATCGAAAGGCGTTGGTGATTGCGGTCGGTGGGGGCGTGGTGGGCGATGTGGCCGGATATGCGGCGGCGTCGTACCTGCGCGGTGTTGCCCTGATGCAGGTCCCGACAACACTTGTTGCGCAAGTGGATAGCTCGGTCGGCGGCAAAACCGGCGTGAATCTTCCGGAAGGCAAGAATCTGGTTGGGGCGTTTTATCCGGCGCGCCTTGTTGTGGTGGACCCCGAAGCGCTCACCACATTGCCGGAGCGCGAATACCGCGGCGGCCTGGCGGAAGTCATCAAATACGGCGTAATCGCGGACCCAGAATTATTTCAGTTTCTGGAACAGAATATGGACGTGGTGTTGGCGCGCCATCCTGTTTCGCTGCTGAAAATTATTCGGACTTCGATTGAGATCAAAGCGTGGGTTGTGGGGAAAGATGAGCGAGAGTCCGGGCTGCGCGAGATTCTGAATTTCGGGCACACGTTCGGACACGCCTTGGAGTCCGTGACCAAGTACAAGAAGTTTCAGCACGGCGAGGCGGTTGCCTGGGGAATGATGTGCGCCGCCCTGCTGGCGCACGAAGTGGCGGGAATGAGCGGAGACGACGTCGCGCGCATTGTGGGGTTGATTCGCAAGATGGGCCCGCTGCCGGGATGGCCCAGAGTCGAGCCTCGCACGCTGCTAGAGGCGATGCGGTCCGACAAGAAGACGCGCAGCGGTCATTTGCGCTTTGTGCTGGCGCCGAAGATTGGAACAGCGAAGTCCTACGACGGCATCCCGGAAAAGAAAGTGCTGAGCGTACTGCGATTCGCGGAACAGTTGAAAGAGCGGCCCGAAGGAATGCTGGCCCGATGAGTGCTGCGCCCGCTTTGCCCAAGGGCACCAAACCCGAAGGCGCTGCAAACGAGCAAGAAGCCTCGCGAAAAGTCCGCGAAATGTTCACGCGGATCGCCCCGCGGTACGACCTCCTGAACCACCTGTTGTCGGCCCAAATGGATCGCCGCTGGAGAACGCGGACGGCAACGGAGTTTCGCGCAATTCTGCAGCGGCCTGACGCTCGAGTCCTGGATTTGTGTTGCGGAACCGGCGATTTGGCATTTTCCCTGGCTAAAGGGGCCCGCGCACGAATTGTGGGCGCGGACTTCTCCCACACCATGCTGGTGCGTGCAAGAGAGAAGCGCGAATTTCAACGCGGCGCAGAGCGAATACCCTTTTTTGAGGCGGATGCGCTGCGCCTGCCATTCGCTGGCGACTCGTTTGATCTGGTGACCAGCGCGTTTGGTTTCCGGAATCTCGCCAACTACGAATCGGGTTTGCGGGAAATCCTGCGTGTGCTGCGGCCCGGCGGGTGTCTGGGCATCTTGGAATTCACCGAGCCCGAACCGGGATTGATGGGCGCGCTCTACAAATTCTACAGCGGCAAGGTGCTGCCAGTGATTGGTGGAGTAATCTCGGGCGACGGCGCAGCCTATCAATATCTGCCAAAATCCGTGGCTCGCTTTTTCCGCCCCGAAGACCTGGCTGCGCTCATGCGCACGGTTGGATTCACGAATGTGCGATGGATTGCGATGACGTTCGGGTCCGTCGCGCTGCACATTGGAACAAAATAGCGAGTCCTTAGGGACACGACATACGGAACAGAACCATGAAATCATTCACCGGCGAGATGTACCGAGTGGGCTTGATTCGGTACGTAGACGTGCCCGCGTCAATCGCCGCGAGCCTGAAAGCCAAAGGGCCGCACGTATCCGTGCGTGGAACGGTAAACGGAGCAGACGTCCAGACCACACTCGTCTCGCGAGGCGGCGGACTCTACCGGATGGCCATTCACAGCGACGTCTGGAAGAAGCAAAGGTTGCTCCCCGGGATGTCGCTCCGAGTAGTTCTGCGGCGTGACCTCAGTTCACGCGAGCCGGCGCTTCCAAGGGCTTTGGTGCTGGCTCTGCGGGACGCGCCCCATGCAAAAGCCCGGTTCGAAGCAATGACAACAGCGCTTCGTCGACAGATTGTGCGATATCTTACCAGCGCGAAACAGCAAGCCACGCTGGAACGCAGGGTCGCTGCGTTTGTTCGACGGTTGGATCACAGCGCCGATTGAGCATTTGTGCTTTGATCCTCAAGTCGCGGACGAGGTCGCGGACGCAGAACAGCGTTGCCAATGCGGAACTGTTGTGCGTGCCTCTAGAGGATGGTTATAGAGCCATTCCGGTATTCGCTGTACCGCCTGCGAAACATATCCGCATCCAATCAATGTGCGGGAAGACACCTATTGTCTTCCGGCGCGTCCAAGAATTCGGAGGGCTTCTTGCTCCGACATCTTTGGAGTTGCGAAGCGCATCCGAGAAGGCTGGAGCGCCATTGGAGCTGTGTGCAGAGGACTATTGACTGATACGCGTGCGGCTATTGTCGCAACCAACAGAGAGCGATTAGGCTCTTGCGATACAGAACGGCCGTGCTGAGTGAGGTGGCAAATGAAGATGGTAACCATACCGGCGGTGGAAACGGAAACTGGCAGCAGCGCTTCCGCCGCGATCGCAACCGAAGAATTGCAATTGCGAATTGAAGCCAGCTCGCTTGATGAAACATTGACGAGCATGGCTTGCGATCTGTGCGTTCAGGATGTTGCCGTTGAGCAGGTTTTCGAACAACTGCAGGAGCGCGCGATAGAGCAGATGGTGGCGATGTTGGACATCACTACCTTTGAAAACGACCACGCCGTCGACTGCTGCATGGCGATGATTGCCCGCGAATCGGAGAAAGTGGCCTGGAAGGCCCTGGAAAACTGCACGGATGTGCTGGCGCAAGGGCTCAACATTCTTGAGGGCACGCAGGACTTCGGCCAGCCTAACGGCTACGTAAATTAACGATCCTCTGATGGGAAAAGAAAAAGGCGGGAGCCCTTGGGCTTCCGCCTTTTTTGTTGTAAACCGCTTCCTGAATCAGTTGGAGTTGGGGAAACGCACAACGCGAAGGCGGCGCGCGAAAGGCGCCAGTGCGCCAAGTCCGATTGCCAGGAACAACAAACCGGACGGCTCTGGTACCTCGGTCGCCCCAATCGTCACGGTGCCGCTGGTGAAAGTGCCCATAAGCAGCGATCCGTCGATGGTAATGAAATCGGATGCGGAAGTGTTAATCGGGTAGGTGCCAGGGATGAGAGTGTTGCTGGAGTCAAAAACCTGCGGCCCGAACATCAGCCAATTGTAAGGGCTTGAGACACGATCCCACATCAAATCGAAAAGACCACCTTGCGCGGTAGGGTAAAAGATGACCGAACCGGTTCGCGTCGTCGACGTACCCATAAAATCGATGGTTACGGGAAGGGTGGCAGCACGGCTCGAATCGAGGGTACCGGGAATATTGAACGAAATAGTGATGGACGCGTCGGGAGCGCTAAAGGCGGTAGTATCGGTGTCGGAAGAATAGACTGCCGTGGTAGTAACCGAATCCGCGAGAGTCAGGCTGGGAACGATGAGCAGGGCGGCGAGAAAGAGCAACATGAACGTGAAGCGTTTCTTCATCAAACTAGGCTCCGGACAGTTTTTGAAAATGTCGATCCAGTTCTAAAACCGGTCAGGGACAAAATTACCGGCCACCGTCAGTCTGCTTCGCGTACCGACCTTAGCACAATACCAGACCCGGGGTATGAAGGCTCAGTTAACCGTTCGGTCGTTTCGGATGAATTCCGCAAGCATGCAAACTGCAGGAATTCCGGCCATTTGCGCCCCGGAGCCAACAACAAAACCGCTTATTTACATTCAAAATTCTGCGGGACACTCGCGCGGGCCCTGATTTCTTGGAACCGCGATCGTACGCTAAACTAATAGGGATATGATTGCGGTCAATAACGTCACTATGCGTTTCGGCTCGCGGATTCTCTTTGAGGACGTGACCACCACCTTCATGGCTGGACGCCGCTACGCCGTTTCCGGGCCGAATGGCGCGGGCAAATCAACCTTCATGAAAATTCTGACCGGGGAGATCGAGCCCACTTCCGGGAACATCACTCGCCCCAAAAAATTGGGCATTTTGCGCCAGGATCAGTTCGCGTTCGACAAGTTCCGGGTCATCGACACCGTGATTATGGGCAACGGGACGCTATGGAAGGCGCTTGAGGAACGCGACGCGCTGTACGCCAAACCTCACGAGGAATTGACCGACGACGACGGCATGAGGCTTGGCGAACTGGAAGGAATCGTAGGCGAGGAAGAAGGCTATACCGCGGAAGCGGACGCTGGGGTACTGCTGGACGGCCTGGGCATTGACGCCAGCCTGCACGAACGCAAGATGGGCGAACTGCAGGGTGGACAAAAGGTGCGCGTGCTTCTGGCGCAGGCACTCTTCGGCAATCCGTCTGCGCTCCTGCTCGACGAGCCCACCAACAACCTGGACTTGGACTCGGTGCACTGGCTGAAGGAATACTTGTGCGAGTATCATGGCGTGCTCATCGTGATCTCGCACGATCGACACTTCCTGAACAGCGTGTGTACGCACACCGCCGACATCGACTACCAGACCATCATCATGTATCCCGGCGGATATGATGACATGGTGCTGGCAAAAACGCAGATTCGTGCGCGAATGGAGGCGGACAACGCAGTTCGCGAAAAGAAAATTGCCCAATTGAATGATTTTATCGCCCGGTTTTCTGCCGGCACGCGATCGGCGCAAGCAACTTCCCGGAAGAAAGAAGTAGAACGGCTGCAGACCTCGGAACTGGCGCGTTCGAACATCCAGCGTCCCTTTATCCGTTTTCAAGTGGAGAAACAGTCTGGCCGCCTTCCGCTGGAAGTGAAGCGGCTGAGCAAGTCGTATGACGATCTGAAGGTGATTCAGAATTTCTCCGCCAGTATCACCCGGGGAGAAAAAATCGCGTTCACGGGGCGTAACGGCGCCGGCAAGACCACGATGCTGAAATCACTGATCCACAACGCCGGCCCTTTCATCTCTTCCGCGGAGCGGTCTTTCCCGGTGGATTCCGGAACGGTTACCTGGGGACACGAAACCACGGTGGGCTACTTCCCGCAGGACTTTGGCTATACGATCGACAAAAGCAAGGGAATAACGGCACTGGAGTGGCTCTGGCAATTCTGGCCGCAGGCGACGCAAGAGGAGATTCGCGGTTACCTTGGGCAAATGCTCTTTAGTGGCGAGGACGCTTTGAAGCCAACCGCCGCCCTGTCCGGCGGTGAGTGTGCGCGACTGATTTTCTGCCGGCTCATGATTCAGAAGCCCAACGTCTTAGTCCTGGACGAACCCACCAACAACCTGGACCTTGAATCGATCAACGCGTTGAACATAGCTCTCCAAAAATATGAGGGCACCGTGTTCCTGGTGACCCACGACGAGGATGTGCTGGACGAGGTGGCAACGCGCATTTGGCACTTCAGAGACGGGAAAGTCGAGGATCACAAAGGGCCGTACGAGGATTTTCTGGCAACCACGGCGCGCACGAGAGCTTAGCCGCAACACCGTCGCAGGTTGCCGTTCGTAATCAAACTGGTTTGGAATTCCCGATGCCGGTAAGCGGGTGCGCAACGGACTCGATCGGAGTGTTCGTTCCTGTCGCTGCGGGCGCGAGACAAAGTTCCACGGCCTCGGCAATATCGCGCGATTCTTGCTTCTTCATTTCCACCCAATTTGCAAAGGTCGCTTTTTCGCGAGCGATGCCATCCAGGTTGCGCCGCAATCGCTCAGCGTAGCGCGCCTTGACCAGGTCGAGTTCCGCCTGAATCTGCGTGTTTTCTTCCGCTTTGCGCGCCCATTCTGCTTCCACCTGCTGGCGCTGCTCGGATTCGTAGGCATCGATTGCGTCCTGCCGGACTTTTGCGTCGCGCAAAACTTCGTCGATAGATACTTCAGCGGCATCCAGAGCCATCAGCACGGCCGCGCGCTTCATCTCTCGGGAGAGCCCGCGCATGTGCTCGCTATGCAGCATTTCGACGATCTTATTTATGCTGTAGCCCCGCCGGGGATTGAAAATGCCAGCAGCGCGATAAACGTCCTCCATGGAGAGCAACTCACACTCAAAGGCCTCAGAGGTTTCTGGCGTGGGCTCGGCGGGCGGACGCGAAAGTGCCACCAACGGCGCAGAATCGGGCTTCCGACGCTCCGCGAGCGCGATGTTCAGATCGTCTGCGTTGGTGTGGCCGTTTGGCCGATTCGGATCTTCTTGAGTGCCCCACTTAGGCAATTCGTACCATTTGTGTCCCATACGTTTCCTCTCCAACGGCCGCGCGTCCTCGGTCGGACCACCTGTTTGAGCAGAGCCTCGCAAGGAATCACCGCATTCTTCGTGCCATGAGCGCTGCTGGGCTCCAGGCGGTTTCCGGGAGGCTTGCTGACGCGCCTCGCTCCTCCGCTCTAATCGCTCGGCAAGGCGATCTTGCCAGTTGGGGACGTTGGCTGTGGCGGCGGCAGAGCTGGGTAAATTGATCTCTTTAGCTACAGACTCCGTCGCATTCGACGGTTTCGGAGCAGAGCCGGGCGACCGCTGCTCTTCAACCTGAATTCCAACACGAAATAGCTGATCCTCTTTGCGGCAGTAACGAACCGTGCCCGTAAGCTCTTCCCACCGCCAGCGAACCCGAATTCCGGCGCCAACGGGGATGGACTGTTTCAAACGAATGCATGCACCTTGCGCGGACCGATTCTCCATCCGAGCCGCTGCGGTCTCCGGAGTACCATCCTGATTTCTCCACGTGACTTGAACCAGGATCATCACAGCGGTGCGTGGGTCTGGAGTGCGATCGCTCATGGAGATGCTATCGGCAGAAACATAAAAAAGTTCACATGCCGGTGGTCGATTGGACAGGCCATAGAGAACATAGGCACGAGAGAGGCCAAGTGGGGCGAAACTTGGTCAAGCACAAATTCCGCTTGGCTGTTTGTCTTAATTTGGGAAATACACCAGATGAGGGGCTATCGGCAGACGATCCGACCTACTTTTGTGACTGCATCTGTTTCTTGCGTTCGGCATCGGACTTTTGAATGAATTCGTCAAACTTGGGTTTCTGCTCGTCGGTCAGGAAGCTGCGAATCTGTTCGCGGGCGCGGGCGCGCACGGCGTCGGTATCGGCGTCGGCCTTGTCGTGAATCGACCTCATTTCGTCGTGTGCGCTGTGAATAATGGAGTCCGTCTTCTGCTGCTGATCGGCGGTCAGACCAATAAACTGGGTCATGTCGGCGACACGGTGCGCGCGTCGTTCGGGCTCGCTCATTGGCATCGACTTCGAAGCGGCATACGTACGGTGCGCCAGGCTGTACCCAAGCACGGTTCCAATCGCGCCGCCGAGCAGAAACACAACCGCAAGCCACAAACTGGCCTGGCGCCGAGTCTCCTGGTTCATCGCGCTCCCTCTTGCGAGTACACCAGAACGTCGTCATTCAGAGGCAAAGAACTTGAATCAAACACGCTTTCCGGGCCGCGCATCTCGGCATTGCGGCTTTGGTCGATCCTGATTTCCCGGGCGATCCAGGTGCCCATTACCAGCAGCAATGCAGCACAAAGCGCAGCCAGTCGCGGCGCCAGGCGGCGCACGCTAATCCACACTGCATCTTTCAAATCCATTTCGTTTTCTTGAGCGCGAATCGCGTTCATCACCTTACCGGCAAACCAGGGACCGGGCTGCTGCGCGGCAATTTCGAACGCCAGCGGCTGCAAAGCTTCCCGGGTGCCTGCGAAATCATCCACTATTTCACGGCAGGTGGAGCAGACCGTCAAATGCGTGCGGATGTCATCCGGCAGTTCCCGCAGCAAGGACAGCCGAAACGACTCGGCGGTCTGCGGCGCACCGAATTCCGCCAGCGGATCAACCGATTCGAGGGCATCCAGAAGCGTGGCGCACTTATCACTCGTATCGTGTCCCCGTTTGATCATAGTGTCTGTTCCCCTTTCCCGTGCTGGGCCGGCCCGTGTTCTTGATCTTCCGATTTCAAATACTCTGCAATCCGTCGGCGCGCGCGAAATAGCCGGACCTTGACGGTGTTGCCATTGAGGCCAAGGATCTCACCGATTTCGTCGACCGAAAATCCCTGCACTTCCTTCAGCACCAACATCGCGCGATCGCGCTCGTCAAGAATGGCGAGCAGCCGATTGACCTGCTGCCTGGATGCCATCTGGTCGCTGACGTCCGGAGCTTGCGATTCGGAGAGAGCGGATGCCCGAAACTGCCGAGCCTGATCTTCGTTGAGGTCGGTCTCGTAAACCAGCGGTCGAACCTTGCGCTTTCGGAGTAAGTCCCAACATTCGTTGACGGTGATCTTGTAAATCCAGGTGCTAAAGGCGGCGCGTTGATCAAAGCGCTTCAGCGAAAAATATGCCTTCACGAACACCTGCTGAGCCACATCCTCAATGTCCTCCCGGTTCTTGAGGATGCCGCCCGCAACCGCAAAAACCCGGCCCTGGTGACGCTTGACGAGCAACTCAAAGGCGTCATGATCGTCGCCCTGCGCCAGACGCACCAGTTCCTGGTCGTCGGAGCGTTGAACTGCCTTCGCCGCCGCTTCGCCACCAAACTGCGCTAATGCAGGCAGTGCCATTGCGTCCAATTGTGGGACGTATTCCATCTCTGCTTGGGTACGCTATTCTCACGCCGTGGAGGCCGGGAAGCAACAGGATGCTGACTCATTTGGGAAGCCAAGCGGCTGTAGTCTGGGCAACGGAAGTATGCGCGGAGGGTTCTAACTCAACTGGGTTCTAACTCAACTGCGTACTGCCCAGTTCGGCCACTCGCCGCTCGTAGATCATCTCGCACAAGCCCTTTTTGTTGTAGAACCGGAAAACGATCTTGTGTCCTGCTTCAATTTTCGCTCGCGACTTCAGAACTGTTCCGGTCAATTCCACCCAACTGCCGGTAACGAGATACTGTCCTTCGCGGCCCTGCAGCTCAAAGCTGCCGTCCTTCTTCAGCGATAACGGAGCCGCTTTGCACGGCAGGCTCTTGCCCGCCACACGGCTTTCTGTGCACTGATATTCCCCGGCAACCTCCAGGCTTTCTTTCTTCAGTTGATCGGTCGGCATCTGCGCGTTCGCACGAACGGCGAACGAAACGGCGAGCACTGCGACCACAACGACCGACCTTGATCTTCCCGTACCCCGATACTTCGCCAGCATTGGCCCTCCCGCGAGCCATGGATATGGAGCGAGTTGGTAGATAGGGAGCACCTTGCGGACCAACCAGGTTCGTTGCGGCCATTCGAAACACGGGAGTTATGGGCGCCAGCGATGCGCGGCACTGAATGTTGCTTCCGGGAATGACCGAAAAACGGAAGGGTTCTGCCGTACTGAGAAGTTCGTACCGGCAGTTTACTCTCCTCTGAAAAAAGGTGTTCTTTTGCAATTATTCGAGTGGCAGTTCGGGTACCGCTGCGCCGTCTTTGCGCGGATCCGAAGCGCCATAATTGACGCCCGCGGAAAAATCGCGAAGTACAGCTTGGCCGCCACCCATAGCCGATGAGAAGGTGCCCATCACTTGGATCTGATGCCCTTTCGCGGTCAGTTCATCGCGAACCTTCTGCGAGATTCGATTCTCTATCTGCAGATCGCAGCCCGGAAACGTGCGTTTCGTGAATCGCGGCGCTTCCAGCGCGGCCTGGATATTCATCTTGTAATCGGCGACATTGGCCATGAACTGCGCGTGCGCCTGACTCTGGTTCCAGCCGCCCATAATTCCGAATGCCATCCGCGTGTCACCCTTCTGTGCGAAGGCGGGAAGGATCGTGTGCCGGGGTCGCTTGTGACCCGCCAGGGCGTTGGGCGAAGTCGAGTCGAAGGTAAACAACGCGCCACGATTGTGCAGCACAAAGCCCGTGCCCGGGGCGACAATGCCAGAGCCGAACAGATCGTAGTTGCTCTGGATCATCGACACCATGTTCCCTTCCCGGTCTACGACCGTCAGGTAGGTCGTGTCATTTCCGGCTGGCAGACTCGCCGCCGCAACATCGCAATTGGCATGATCCGGATCAATACGCTTAGCTCGTTCGGCTGCCCACTCTTTCGAAAGCAGTGTGGAGACCGGCACATTCTTCTGAACACGGGGATCGCCGATGTATCGCGCCATGTCGGCATAGGCCAATTTCTTGGCTTCGATCATGGCGTGAAGGGCGCGTGCGGAGCCAAACCCATAGTCCTTTTGCCCAAGCGGAAAGGATTCCATAATGTTGAGCATCTCAAGCGCGGCGATGCCGGAGCTATTCGGCGGCATCTCGTAAACGGTCCAATCCCGATACGTGGTGGAAATCGGCTCGACCCATTCGGCGCTGTAGTCCGCAAGGTCTTGCGCGGTCATCGTGCCGCTGTGACGCTTCATCGCGGCCAGCATCCGCGACGCAAGTTCGCCTTTATAGAAGCCGTCGCCTCCGTGCGCGGCAATCTGCTGCAAAGACCAAGCCAGGTCGGGATTGCGGAATACTTCTCCGGTTTTCGGCGCGCGATCCTGAGGAAGATACAGCTTCGCCGCTTCGGAATCTTCGCGGAGGAAGTCGATCCTGGTGGCCCAATAGGTCGCCACCCATTCCGTCACCGGATAGCCGTTCTGAGCGGTCTGGATCGCCGACGCCAGATCGTCCGACAATCTCTTGCGGCCAAATTTTTCTGCCAGTTTTTGCCAGCCGTCGACTGCCCCGGGCACGGTAATAGAGTGCACGCCCGATTCGGGCATTTCCTTCAGGCCGAGTTTCTTTAGTGTCTCGATCGTCAGGCCCTTCGGCGCCCAACCGCTGGCGTTCAAGCCATACAGTTTGTCGGCTTTGGCGTCGTAGACAATGGCAAACAGGTCGCCGCCGATCCCGTTCATCATGGGCGAAACTACGCCCATCATCGCGTTGGTGGCGATCGCGGCGTCCACGGCGTTTCCGCCCCGCTCCAGGATGCGCACGCCAGCTTGCGCGGCAAGGGGTGACTCGGCCGCCACGATGCCGTTGCGAGAGATCGACCATCGAGCGGGTTTGCGAGCGATCCTGGGCAGACAAGGTCAATGCGAAAAACATCGATGCGAAAAGCAGTAGTGCGTATGCATTTCCGGGCTGGCGATTTTTGCGGCAAATTCAATCACTTTGAACATTTTGACCTTTAGTGTGCTCGGATTATGACGTTCACCCACGCCGCTCCTGGCGTTCATCCAACGCCCCCGCGGAATGCCGCTGCTCTTTTGACCACGAGACAACGAACGATCGCTGCCGTTGACCCCAACTCAAAATCGCGCTCGCGCGAGGATCGCTACATATTGCCTGCACCTGCGCACTCTGCGAGCCTGAATACGTTCAGTTCCCCCTGACGGAACGAACTTGGCATCGACGCAAGTCGACGCCAGATACGGTGGTTGAGGGACGACTCGGGCGCGGAATCCCTCAATCACCGTTTTGAATTTTTGCCCAGTCGTTCCGGCCGACCATCATACTCCAGCATGCAAACTGCTGATCAACCAAACCCTTTTTGACGCGGGAATCCGTACGCTTCTTCCCCCATTGGTTGCTGCGGCAAGTTTCGTTAGAATGCTCCACGTGCCCGATCAATCCGTTCCTCCCAAGCCGCCAGCCATAGAACAACTGGGCGCTTCTGTTTCTGCCCTTCTGCATGCGCGGCAGGCCGACCCCTTCGCGGTTCTTGGCCCGCATCCGTTCGAAACGCCAGAAGGCCGTCGCTGGGTAGTCCGGTTCTTTCAGCCGAGCGCGGCGCAGGCCGAATTGCTGGTCGCTGGACATGCTGATCCAATTGTTGCCGACAAGGTACGGCAGGAAGGCTTGTTCGAAGCAGTGCTTCCCCAGGTTAGCGAACTGGCTCCGGCGCCGTCCTCGTACCGAATTCGCGTGCAAAATGGATACGGCGATTCCTGGGAGTATCACGACACCTACGCGTTCCCCTTTTTGCTCACAGAGTTCGACCTGTACCTGATGGGCGAGGGCCGCCACTATGACACGTATGAAAAGCTCGGCGCCCATATTCGGACGGTCGATGGCATTCAGGGAGTGCACTTCGCCACGTGGGCTCCCAGTGCGCGTCGAGTCAGCGTAGTTGGCGACTTTAACCGGTGGGATGGACGCATTCACCAGATGCGCGCACGTGGATCGTCGGGAATCTGGGAGCTTTTCATTCCGGGCGTAGGCGAAGGAGCGATCTACAAGTACGAGATCGTTGGGCCACAAAGCAACGTGTTGCCATTGAAGGCCGACCCGTACGGATTCTCAGCCGAGGTGCGCCCGAATAATGGCTCGGTAGTTGCCAGGCTCGATAGGCACGAGTGGCGCGACACGGATTGGATCGCTCAGAGATCGCAGAGGCGATGGCTCGAGAGCCCGATCACGGTGTACGAAGTACATCTTGGGTCGTGGCGGCGCCTGCCTAATGAAAATAACCGTTGGCTGAGCTACCGCGAACTCGCGGATCAACTGATTCCCTATGTGAAGGAACTTGGTTACACCCACATTGAACTTCTGCCGGTGATGGAACATCCCTACGATGGCTCGTGGGGATATCAGACGTTAGGCTACTTCGCCGCAAGCAGCCGCTTTGGCAATCCGACGGATTTCATGGAGTTTGTGGATCGCTGCCATCAGGCAGGGATTGGCGTCTTCCTGGATTGGACTCCGGCGCATTTTCCGCGCGACGCGCACGGTCTGGCGCAGTACGACGGAACGCATCTCTTCGAGCACGCCGATCCGCGCCAGGGTTCGCATCCCGATTGGGGCACGCTGGTTTATAACTACGGCCGCAACGAAGTGCAGAATTACCTGATCTCCAACGCTTTGTTCTGGCTGGACAAGTACCATATCGACGGATTGCGAGTGGATGCTGTCGCTTCAATGCTCTACCTCGATTACTCGCGCAAGCAGGGCGAGTGGATTCCCAATAAATTCGGCGGCCGTGAAAATCTGGAAGCGATCGACTTCATCAAGCGGATGAATGAGGTCGCTCATCAACGCTTCCCGGGCATTCTGACGATCGCGGAAGAATCGACCGCGTGGCCCAGCGTTTCCCGCCCGTGTACCTTGGCGGACTTGGGTTTCAGCTTGAAATGGAACATGGGCTGGATGAACGATACGTTGAAATATTTCTCCAGCGATCCCATCTATCGCCGTTACGAGCACAATAAGCTGACATTTTCGTTTCTTTATGCGTTCTCGGAGAATTTTCTTCTGCCGTTCTCTCACGATGAAGTAGTCCACGGGAAAAATTCCCTGCTGCACAAAATGCCCGGCGACATGTGGCAACAGTTCGCAAATTTGCGACTTCTCTACGCGTACCAATACGCGCATCCCGGCAAGAAGCTCTTGTTCATGGGCCAGGAATTCGGGCAGCGGAATGAGTGGAATGAAGCGCGCAGCCTGGACTGGGGACTGCTGCAGTACGATTCCCATCGCGGCGTACAAAAGCTGGTGGCCGATCTCAACAAGCTGGTGAGCGCGGAGCCGGCGTTGCACGAAGTTGACTTTGACTGGCAAGGCTTCGAATGGATTGACGCGAACGACTCCGACAACAGTGTGTACACCTTCGTCAGGCGCGGGAAAAATCCGGATGATCTGATTCTGGTAGTGCTGAATGCGACGCCGGTGGTGCGCTATGGCTACCACGTGGGAGTGCCGCGTGAGGGCTATTATGAAGAAGTTCTGAACACCGATGCGGCTCATTACGGTGGGTCCAACGTGGGCAATATGGGCGGCCTGAGCGCCGGAGACTACGCCTGGCAGGGCCGGCGCCATTCTTTGGCTCTTACACTTCCCCCGCTCGCGGCGGTTTTTTTGAAATGGCGAAAGCATCCCGAACCAACAGGCCACTAAAGCGATTTAATCCACAGAAATCCGATGTCAATACAGTTGAAGATGTATGGACTTGGTACCGTTCCACCCGGAAAGTAAGAGGCCGTACCAACATTCCGACATGTTCCAGTGTGCGCTCCGTCGGGAAACTGAGCCCAAAACAGAGACCGCCTCGGCATGAACTTTTTGCCTTACGCTGGAATTTTAGTGCGCTTTTTCGCTGCGCAAGCCACTCCTTTTCTGCCCCACGTTTTTTGCTACCGCTGGAATACCAGGCTCGTGATGCTGCACGTAATCTCCGACAGCCTGATTTTCATTGCGTATTCCGTGATTCCCTTTGGACTGGTTTACCTGGCGCGGAAGCGCAAAGACATCCCATTCAATTGGATGATTTTGTCATTCGGGTGCTTCATCATCTTCTGCGGGCTGAGCCATCTGATGGAGATTTGGACTTTGTGGCATCCGGACTACTGGCTCTCGGGCGGCGTTAAAGCGCTTACGGCGTTGGCCTCGGTGACCACGGCTGTGGCCCTGTTTCCCGTTCTTCCGCGGGTCGTAGCTCTGCCGACGGGAAGCGAATTGGCGGAAGCCAATGCAACGCTGCAAGCACGGGAATCTTCGCTGCGCGAATTGACCGGCCGTTTGCACCGGATTCGCGATGATGAGCGTCGTCGCATGGCTCGGGAACTTCACGACAGCGTCGGACAGGAACTCGCAGGCATGAAAATGTTGCTCAGCGTCGCACTGCGGGAGCCGGGCCAGGAAGAGGCCCGCAATAAGCGAATCGAAGAGGCGGTAGGATTGTGCGATAAGGCCATCGTGGAGGTGCGCACGATGTCTTACCTTCTGCACCCTCCGCTGCTGGATGAAATGGGCCTGCATGCGGCACTGCGGTGGTACATCACCGGTCTAAACGAGCGAAGCGAGGTAGTTACGTCCCTGGAGATCCAGGGGTTGGATTCCGAACGGCTGGATGCAGATACCGAGACGGCGCTGTTCCGCATCGTGCAGGAGTCGCTGACAAACGTCTATAAACACTCGGGAAGCCTGACAGCGCGAGTGAGCCTGCAGCGTCTGGAAAGCGAAGTATTGCTGCAAATCGAAGATTTCGGACGTGGCATCCAGCCAACCGCGCTCCGCGGCCAGGGGAAATTGAGCGGAGTGGGGCTGCCGGGGATGAACGAGCGCGTGCGGCAACTTGGAGGAACCATCCACATCGATTCGAACAGCAAGGGAACCCTGGTGAGCGTGCGTTTGCCGGTTACGATTACGGATCGTCTGCCTTTTCCCCCAATTGAGCGGTAGCCGCCCCCATTCGTGCAACCTGCCGGTTTAAGTTAAACTCATACATAGCGGACAATGATTCGCCCGAATTTTCATTTGGTTGGAGTTGCGCCGTGAAACTGATTTTTCGAGTCGCCGTGTTCGGAATAGATTGCGTGCAGTAGCGCCCTTCTGGCCGCCGGTCAGGATCCAGGCCCAATTAATCCCTCCACCGTGCCGCCCCCGAGGAAGCCTTCTTCTTCCGCTCCTCAGCCACCTCCGCCGCCGACCGAACAAAAGGTCTACCATTCGGCGGCCCCGCCGGCGCGGCTGCGTTCGCCTGGCGACAACCCAATCACCAACGAGCCGCCTTCTCAGCCGGTAGAGGAGATCATCAAGACGTTTGCCGAGAAAGAGGCGGCGTTCAAGCGCGAGCGTGACAATTACACCTACTCACAGACCTTCTCCATTCAGACCATCGACGACGATGACCGGCCTGACGGCGAATACCGCATGTCCAGCGACATCGTCTTTACGCCCGACGGTAAGCGCTTTGAAAAAGTCACTTTCGCTCCCCCTGACACCCTGCGGCGGATCTCGCTCAGCCAGCAGGATCTGGACGACGTGCGCAATGTTCAGCCGTTCGTGCTGACCACCACGGAACTGCCGAAATACAACGTCTCCTATCTGGGAAGACAGCAAGTCGATGAATTATCCACTTATGTTTTTGATGTGGCCCCCAAAACCATTGAGAAAAACCAGCGCTACTTCCAGGGTCGCATCTGGGTTGAGGACAAGGACCTGCAAATTGTGATGACCGATGGCAAAGCCGTTCCGGACATCATCACCAAGAACAACGAAAACGTCTTTCCACGCTTCCGCACCTACCGGGAGAACATCGCCGGCGGCTTTTGGTTTCCCACCTACACCAAGGCCGACGATTATTTGCACTTTCGATCCGGAGATGTGCACATTCGCATGTCGGTCCGCTATACGAACTACAAACGCTACGGCAGCACGGTGAAGATCCGTTCGTCGGAAGAAGTCAAGCAGTAGCGAACCAACAGCCTAAGAAACCTGTCTGTTCTTTTTTACACAATTGCCACAGTCCGCGCTCGCGTTTTTGTAGCGCGTCGTTTATCCTGTAAGAGGTACAGGAAACTCTGTAGACCCCCGCCCGTTGAGTGGCAAGCGCTGTGGATTCTTTGGAACCCTGGCGCAACCCAGTTCGACAGTTTCTCCCGGGATGCGAGAGACTGGCTTCAACCACAGGTCGATCAAGGAGAATGGTACTGCGCTACAAGTGTAACGGGACGGATAGGAGTACCCACCATCACATTGGCCTGCGGGCCTGTCGCTGCGTCGCTATCCTGACACTTTTTGCTACCTGCACCGTAGTTCCACTCGAAGCTTCTCCGTGCGATCAACTCAACACCGGCAAGTCCTTTTGGATTCGGCTGCTGGACCCCGTGGCTTCCTACAGCACGAAGGCCGGCACCCCAGTGCGCGCGGCGTTAATCCAGTCGCCCGAGTGCAGTTCAACACCGGTATTTCCCGCAGGATTGGAAGTGGACGGCACCGTGGTCGCCGTTCGCAAAGTGGGGATGGGCATACGGCACGACACCGCTTCCTTGACTATCCGCTTTGATCGGTTGACGGCCGCCGACGGGGAGGTTTTGCCGATCACGGCGGATGTTGTGGAGATCGATAACGCCCGCGAGCACGTAAAGAACGGCGTCATTCGAGGCATACGAGCAACCAACACTCCGCAAGGACGCATTACCAGCCGGTTGATCCACATGCCGACCTTGAATCCCTATTCAGACATGGGTCTGATCGTTTACAGAGCTCTTACGATTTTGCCGGAACCCGAGATCTACCTGCCTCCCGGGACGGATTTGCGGCTGCGCCTGACGCAGCCGTTGAACGTCGCCAATCAGCCCGATCTGGTGCGACCTTCGTTCGTGCTCGACGAATACGAGCGCGGCGAAGTGGAAATGTTGCTGGAGAAGACTTCCCCACGAACCACCACGTCGAAAGGCTCTGAAGCCGATCTCGTGAACCTGATGTTCTTGGGAACACCCGAAGAAATCGCAGGAGCGTTCGAAGCGGCAGGCTGGCTGGCGGCCGATCACAATTCGCCGTACGCCTTTCTGAAGCAGTTCAATGCATTCCTGACCTATTCGAATTATCCGACGATGCCCATCTCCATGCAGTTTTTGGATGGTCAGCGGCAAGACATGACCTGGCAGAAGAGCTTTAACAGCTACAGTAAGCGGGAACACTTGCGCCTGTGGAGTCAAGAAACGACGGTAAATGGTGAACAAGCTTGGTTGAGCGCGTACACACGGGAAACCGGCGCGGAACTGAGCGTCAAATACCACGGCTTCATTCATCGCATCGATCGCAACGTGGACGATGGCGTAAATATGCTGGTGCGCGACCTCTCGCTGACCGGTTGCGTCGAATCGGTCCACCAGATCAGCCGGCCCGATGTGCAGCACCTGATGATGAACGCTACGGGCGACGAGATCTACACCGACGGAAATCTGACCATCGTGCAGTTGAAGGCATGCCCCGGTGGCATGGTCCTTTCCACCCGCGATCTGCCGTTGATCCCGATTCGGCCGCGTTCGGTGGTAGCGCGCTATCTCCGCGGTCAAATCCTGGTGTACAAAAGCGACGTGGTGCGCGGAAATATCATCTACAGCGCGTTCGATCTGTCACGGATGGCGCTGCACTCCTTCCTGCACCGGCATGGCGACGCAGATTATGACTACGAAGATCTGCCAATGTCCCCGGTCTCGCCGGAAACTCTCTTCCCGATTACGCTCGGGAAATAGCCGCAAATTGACAATCGTGGCGCTCGACTCTAAGATGTGGCACGGAATTGGGCTGCCCGCCGCGACTGAAACGTTCCCTGTTCCGTACACATCTAAGCTCTGAAGTTGCACCGCGATCTTATTTCGCCGGAGGCTTTTGGATTGCCCGCCAAGCGCGATTTCGTTCTCATCGCTGGTCATGACCCCGCCCGCAATGAATACCTGCGGAGTCTGTTCTCCGATAGCGACGTCGACATAGAAACGGCGGATTGGCCGGAAGAAGCGTTGCGAAAAATTCGCGCTGGCAGCGTCGATGTGTTGCTGCTGGATGCCGATCCTGCGGACCCGTTTTTCGCCACTACCCTCTCCGAGATCAAAACCGGATCGTCACCGTCAAAGACTCGAGTCGTCTCGATCACTGATGGCAATGGTCAAAACCGGTCGCATGCCCTGGATTTGGGCGTGGACGATGCGGTTACGGCTCCCTTCGAACCAATGGAAGTGCTGGCCCGCGTCCGCGCGCAATTGCGCACCAGACACGAATTCATCGCGATGGAAGAAAAGGTGCGGCTCTCGGAAGAATCCTGGCAGGTGGCGCAAACCGCCTTCCAATCGCTGGCCGTTACGGAAAAAATGACCCGCGATGCGTTCAGTCTCGAGAGAGCCCTAAAGATCGGCGTGGGCGCGCTGTTCGCACTGGCGCTGGTGGTGGGCGCAATCTTCCTGTTGTTCTCCCGTAAGGCGGAGAAGGAAACCACCCGTGCCTACTCCTACATCGCCCGCCTAGAGAAGGGCATACAAACGCAGCAGCAGTTGATGGCGGACACCCAGAAAGCGCGGCAAGATATTCAGGCGCTGGAAGCCCAACAAAAATCACTGCAGGATCAACCCAGCGCTCCAATGGCCGCGGCGAAGGGCGGGCCAACTGGCGAATCTCCTGAAGCGGTCATTCGAACCTATGCACCCAGCGTTTGCCTGATTCACGTGTCCGTGGAGTTTCTGGACAAGGATTCCGGGAGGCCCCTGCGCTATGGAGGTATCGGGCCCGAAGGGCCTTACAAGGACAGCGACGGCAACGTCGTGTACACGCTGGAAGGTCGCGCGCCTGAAGTTCGTCAGGATTTTTTTGGCACCGGATTTATCGTCGCCAACGGCAAAATCCTCACCAATCATCACGTCGCCGAACCTTGGTGGGAAAACGAAGAGATGGCCAACATCGCCAAGCAGGGATTGCGCCCGGCCATCGCCAGCATTGACGCCTATTTTCCGGAATCCAGCAACGGCGTGAAGGTCGAAATTGCTCAAGTTTCACACGATGCCGATCTGGCCCTGCTCGCGGGCGACCTGACGCAATTGAAGCGAAATACTCTGAAGCTGGATTCGCGTAAGGACGCCGCGATCAGCGGCCAAGCGCTGCTGTCGCTCGGCTATGCGACCGGCTTGAGCGCGATCCTGGCGCGCGCTAGCGACAGCACGGTTCAGGAAATCGTGAAAGTTACCGGCGGAGAGCCAAAGGGTGTAATCGACGAACTGGCGAAACGCAAATTGATTCGACCGTTGGTCACGCAAGGGCACATTGGCGACGTCTTGCCAGATCGCATTGTTTATGATGCGCAAACCACGTCGGGTGGCTCTGGCGGGCCACTGATCAATCACGACGGAGACGTCATTGGAGTAACGTTTGCGGTGGTGCGCGGTTTTGGCGGTTCAAACTTCGGCGTTCCCATACGGTACGCGGAACCCCTGATTGGTAAGAAGTAGCCTTCCTTAAAGTTCAAGCTTCGCGTGATCGTCGGTGTGATCTTCGTCATAACCGTTTCTATACGTGCCTGGGCGTTACTTGTTGTCACTTTCCCTGCGATAGGTTGCTATGGAAGTGAGGCGAATTCGCCAAATTCCTCGGCAGGTGAACCATGAGGTTCCGCTGGGTTTCAGGGTTGGTTGTTTTAGGGTGCTTGGCTGTACCGGGAGCGTCCCAAGCACAAAACACCGGCCGTATTGAATGCGCGCGCACGGATGGCTACATCTACCTGTACAGTTCGCTTACGACCCTGGACGTCCGCTCGACCTTGCAATGCGGAGAGATCGTACAAATCAGCGGCAATTACGACAGCTACTACGGAGTGCGGACGACAAAAGGTGAGGTGGGTTACGTACCGCTGAGTAGCGTCGTGCTCCTGAAGGATCGACCCGGCACCGGACTTCCGGCCAGCGACGGCCCGTCGCGAGAACGCGTTCATTACGACAATGGGCCGTCGCCCAACCCAGAGACGAGCCGGGCAAGCAGCATTGGCTTCGGCTTTCCCAAGGATTTTCCAATCCGCGTCGGACTGCGGCAGACGCTGTCATCCTCCACAGCCCATGTTGGCGATTCACTGGATTTTGAAGTGGTGGCGAATGTCGAGTTGGAAGGCGTGATCGTCATTGCCAAGGGCGCCAAAGCCACTGGGGTGGTCACCGGCGTGGACATAAAGAAGCGTTTTGGCCACAACGGAAAAGTGGACTTCAACATCAAGTCCGTGGAAATGGCGAATCGAGAAGCGCTGCCCGTCCGGTGCTTCCAGGAAGTGACAGGAGCATCCGCAATGTCATCGGATGCCGTGGTAGCCATCTCTGCGGGCAAGGACGCGGCTATTCCAATAGGTACCGAGTTCAGCGCGCTAGTGGAACAGGATACGAATCTGAATCGAGAGGCATTTCTCCACGCCGTAAACGCTTCGCCCGCACCCGTTAAGCCAACGGCTGCGACGCCTGTCACGCCCAAAAACTGAAATTTATTTGGATTTTGCGCCATCGCGCAGCAGAACGACATCACTGTCGGTATGCTCGCGGATGTAGGCCAGTTTGGTTCCGTCGGAGTTCCAGCGGAAATCGAGGATGTAGTCGGAGCCGAAGTCTGTGACCGTGTGCCCTGGTGAACCGTCAATGGGCGAAACGAACAATGCATACTGCCCTTTTTCGCGAACCGGGTAGCCAATGAATTTGCCATCGGCGGTGTAGCGAATTTCTCCCACGGCGCGTGGATCACGTTGCAGCGTCTTAATCGGTTTTAAGGTTTCAAAGTCGAGGATCTGTATGACCACCGCGCCGCCCGTGGAAGGTTGCGTTTGATACGCGATTTGCGTCCCGTCGGGAGAGACGTTGATGCACCCACACGTAAGAACCGAATCGGATACCTGAATGGGCGTCCCGCCATCGACGAGGATCTTTTTCGGGACAAATTTTCCGTTGCTTAGGCTCGAATACAGCATCCACTTTCCGTCCGGCGAACACATCGCGGGCCAATCAATCGGGCCTTCCGTGATGCGCTTCAGATTTCCGCCCCCGGCATCCATGCGCCAGATGCTCACGCTTCCGCCAGGTGCCCGCAATGGAGAGGAGAACATGACGTACTTGCCGTTGCCGCACGATATAGAATTCGACGTGGAGAAATTGTCGTGCAGCAAAGCGTGGCGATTGCTTCCGTCGGCCTCGGAAGTATAGAGAGCACCTTCCTGATCCATCAACAACTGCCCCGAAGGCGTCCAGTACAAATCATCCGTCGGCGGCCGGTCAAAAATCGTGACGGGCTTACCCGCACCCTTCGCGGAATATGGCGCGACAAGCAGCGCCGTTACCGGTTGACCCAGAGATGTTGCCAATGTTTTGCCATCGCTGGAAATACTCAGGGAACGATAGGTGTTGGTGTCCTTGGTGATCCGGCGAAGCACTGCGCCCGGATACGAAACCGCGGAAACTTGCGCGACATTGTAGACCGTCTCCGGAGCGCTGCTGAGCGTCAGGATGTTCTGGCCGTTGGGCATCCAGATGGGATCGTCCAGCGACGAATCGCTGCTGATCAGCACTTTCGGCTCGCCGACCTGCACATCGAGCAATACCAGATTCCCCTGGTTGTGTCCGTCGTAAAGATCACCGCTCGCGACTAACGATTTGCCATCAGGTGACCACGAAGGAGACTCGAGGGCGGCGTGGCCGGTATACAACAGTTTTTCACCGGCGCCATCCATTCCTGCGAGGTAGATCTCCGAAACGCCTGTGTTCGGCGAATAGCGCCCGAAGGCGATGCGCGTGCCGTCCGGCGAAAAGGTGACCTTGCGGCCGATATTATGCACGACGCGCTCTACGGTCCCGCCCAGGACCGGCATTCGGTAGAGACTACTGACGTACTGCTCACTGGATTCGGCGCGAACGAAGTAGAGATAGTTGCTGTCCGGGGAAAACGTGACATACCCATAGCGGTCGAAGGACGGCGCCGCAACCTGGGTATTGCTGTTGGTCGCCACGTTCCGCAGCCATAAGCTTTGCTGGCCATTCGGCTCCCGCTGCGCGTTGAGCATGTACTTTCCGTCGGGAGAGATTGCCGCGATGAACGATCTGCCGGTCTGCGTGATCCGGGTAATCTCGAAATTTTCAAAGGGCGCAGCAGCGGATTGGCGATGCGTCAACGCGTACATCCCATAGCCCGCTGCAGCGAGCAACCCAATCAAGGCCACTAGAATTAACCCAACGCTCGTCTTGTTTCGCGAAGCGATCTGCATCGCTGTGGAACTGGCCGTCAGCGACGACGATGACGCGGGAGCATAGGGCGCGGTTGGCCCGCTGGGTATGTCTGCGGCCGGAACCGCGGTTTGTGAGGATGCAGCAGCGGAGACGCGTCCCGAGGTGTCGAGATCACGACGCAGGCGCTTCAGGTCTGCGCGAATTTCGGCGGCGGTCTGGTAGCGGAGTTCCCGGTCCTTTTCTAGCGTCTTTTGGAGAATTTCTTCCAGCTTGGGAGGAAGATTCGGATTCCAGCGGCTGGCAGGTTCGGGAGGGCGATTGAGAATCGCCTCGAACATAACGCCGGAAGTCTCGCCTCGGAATGGAATCACTCCAGTGGACATTTCGTAAAGCACGGTACCCAGGGAGAACAAATCGCTGCGGGCGTCGAGCTCCTTGCCGCGAACCTGCTCGGGCGACATATAGGCGACGGTGCCGATGGTAGTGCCCGGGTTAGTCAGGTTGTCGCCATCGGTCATAGTGACGGAGTGCGGATCCTCAGGACCTTCGCCGCTCATGGCCGGCACAGCACCGGCCCGAGTCGCCACGAGTTTGGCTAGCCCAAAATCCAGAATCTTGCTATGGCCTCGCTTGGTGACAAAAAGGTTGGCAGGTTTCAAGTCGCGATGAATGATCCCTTGCGAGTGGGCCGCATCCAGAGCGTCGGAGATTTCGATGCCAATCTCGAGCAGGCGCTGCAGTTCGACGGGACGGCCATTCATGAAATGCTTCAACGTGGTGCCGTCCAGAAATTCCATGGCGATGAAGGCGCGCCCGTGGTCCTCGCCAATATCGTGAATGGTGCAAATATTCGGATGATTCAGCGCGGAAGCGGCACGCGCCTCGCGCTGGAAGCGCGACAGCGCCTGGGCATCGCGAGCGACATTTTCCGGCAAAAACTTGAGAGCTACGAAGCGGCCTAGCCGGGTGTCTTCGGCTTTGTAGACGACACCCATGCCACCACCGCCAAGTTTTTCGGTGATTTTGTAATGAGCGACGGTTTGGCCAATGAGCGGATCGGAATCGGGCATTTTCGCAGCTTAGAGGGAGTGCCAGCACAAGTCAACGCCCGCGCTCGCAAATATTCACAGTTCGGTTATCGTGCCGTATCCATATCCGATTCGATAAACATAACTGTTGTTGTCCGCAGTACGTATTCCTTAGAAGCGTTACGTAATTCGGCGGATTGACAACGGTTGCCGGCGCAGCTAACGTGCCAGAGCAAAACAAATTCACACGAAAGAAGATCTGGTTCGTTATGGCCTCCGATTCGAAGCAAGCTTCGACTGTGCACCATCAGAAGGTTCGCAAAGCGGTATTGCCGGCCGCAGGTTTAGGAACGCGTTTCTTGCCCGCCACCAAGGCGCAACCCAAGGAAATGCTGGTGGTCGTCGATAAACCCCAAATTCAGTATGTAGCTGAGGAATGTGTCGCGTCGGGCATCGAGCACATCATCATCGTCACCGGGAAAGGCAAGAACTCGATCGAAGATCATTTTGATTTCTCCCCTGTTTTGGAACGACACCTGGAGGAAAAGGGCAAGCAGGACCAGGTGCAGATGGTAAGAGACATCAGCAACATGGTGCAGGTGAGCTATACCCGGCAAAAACAGCCGCTTGGATTAGGGCACGCCGTTCTGGTGGCCAAAGACCTGGTAGGCGACGAGCCGTTTGCTGTGCTGCTGGGCGACGTGCTGATCCCCGGCGAGAATCCCGCCACAAAGCAACTGATCGACGTGTACGAAGCAACCGGCCTGGGCGCCATCGCGGTGGAAGAAGTGCCGCGCGATCGCACTCATCTTTATGGAATTGTGGACGGAGAACCAGCGCCGCAGCCACCGTTCGGCGAGCGTCTGCTGCGCATCAAGGATTTGGTGGAAAAGCCGAAGCCGTCCGAAGCTCCATCGAATTTGGCGATCACGGGCCGCTACGTGTTGCCCCCAGCCATTTTCGATTGCCTGGAACGCACCAAGCCCGGCGCAGGCGGTGAAATTCAACTCACGGACGCACTGCGCCTGCTGGCCAAGGAGCAAGGGCTGTGGGCGTACATCTACGAAGGTGTGTCCTACGACGCCGGCGACAAGCTGGGCTTTTTGAAAGCCACGGTTGAGCTTGCGCTGCTGAATGAAGAGTTGGGAACGCCCTTCAGGGCGTACCTGAAGACGCTGAAGTTGTAGATGCTTGTTTGAACTGTAGTTGAACGCTACGGCTTTTTCTTAGTCGCCGGCTTTTTGTCCTTCGAATCGCCGCCAGTCTTCGCACTGTCTTTGGAACTATCTTTGGCGGAGTCCTTCTCGTTCGAAGCAGCAGAGTCTTTAGACTCCGACTTATCGGATGAACTGGAATCCGAGCCGGGCTTCTTACCGGCGTAGTCGGTCACATACCACCCGGAACCTTTGAACTGAATGGCTGGGGCGCTCATCTGGCGCTCCAGCTTTCCTCCGCAATGCGGGCACTTCTTGATATGAGGGCCGTTCACCGGCTCAATTTTCTCGGTGCGGCGCTGGCACTTCGTGCACTCGTACTCGTACAAAGGCACGGAACTATCCTCCTGCAAATCGCAAACGTTGAAGAGTATTCATGCAATTGTACCATGCGCGTAACCGGGCAAAAGCGCGTGGTAGACTCGGAAGGCTCGACCCTTTCAGAAGTGCTCTGGCTTGACGCGGTGATATGAGCGAGAACGACCCTCAACTAGACTCTCCGGACGCCCCAGGCGCTGCCGAATTGCCAGAGTCTGTGCCGGCAACGCCGACCGCAGACGGCGCGGGTACGCTGTACCTGGTGGCAACCCCTATCGGAAACCTGGAAGACATCACCCTGCGCGCTTTGCGGATACTAAAAGAAGTCGACCAGATCGCCTGCGAGGATACCCGTCACACCCTGAAGTTGCTCAATCATTTCGAAATTCGACGCCCGTTGGTGAGCTATCACGAGCACAACGAATTGACCCGCGCGCCGGAGTTGGTGCACGCGATGGAGCAAGGCGCCAGGATCGCGCTGGTCAGCGACGCGGGCATGCCGCTCGTAAGCGACCCAGGACATCGATTGGTTTCCCTGTGTATTCGCCATCGCATCCCGGTGGTGCCGATTCCCGGCGCATCGGCGGCGATCACTTCCCTTTCCGCCTCAGGGTTGCCAAGCGAGGAGTTCGTATTTCTGGGATTTTTGCCGGCCCGCAGCAGCGAGCGCCGGCGGGCCCTCGAACATTTGCGGATCGAGCAACGAACGCTGATTCTGTATGAAGCGCCGCATCGCATCGCCGAAACCCTGGCCGACGCGTTGGCCATTCTCGGCGATCGACCTGCCTGCGTTGCGCGAGAAGTGACCAAGCTTCACGAAGAGTTCCGTCGCGGCCGATTGTTCGAACTGGTGCAATCGCTGGAGGCTCGCCCGATACGCGGTGAAATCACACTACTGATCGCTCCGCCTGACTCGGGCAGCATCGCGCAAACCGATACGGCGCAATCCTTGGCGGCACGGGTCGATGAATTGATGCATCAGGCCAAGCTGGATCGCAAGGAAGCCTTGAAACTGGCGGCAAAAGAACGCGGGATCACCAAGCGGGACGCATACAAACAATTGCTGGACGACGGCTCCGACGAAGAAGCGCCGGCCGAATCCTAGAAGAATCAGTACGTGGATTCAGGGCGGAAGACGCGCTGGAAGCGTGGACCCAGAAATTGCACGCCGACCAGGCGTTCGCCGGTGTTCAGCGACTCGCTGACGTGAACGACTTTCCCAAACGTTTCGAACTCCGGTTCGGCACGGCGGTGGGCATACTGACTCCGGGGAATGCGGATTTCCAGGCTGGAACCGATGGCCACGTCGAAGCGCGTTCGAAAAGCGGCACCGTTCCGGCAAACATTTTCACTGGCGGTTTCTTCTTCGAAGGCAAATCCGCGCGCATCGCGTCCGCGAACACGCAAGGGCAGACGCACAGAGATTCTACGTTCGGATCGCCTCGGAGTTATGGCGTTGTCGGTCGGGCTCATGGGCTGGGCGCCCCTCACCGGCCCTGTTGCGCGCGAAAAACGCTTCAACATTTTCGACCACTTCCGCGGGTGTACGGGCCGAGTGCACGATTCCGCGCAATTCGCTGCCGTTGGGTATGCCATGAGTAAACCAGCAAGCGAACTGCTTCATTTTTCCCACGCCATCGGGGAGATTGGCGTCAAGAATTTGCCTATAGTATCCAGAAAGTAACTGATGGCGGTCTACGGCAGTTGGAGCAGTGTACCGGCCTGTTGCACGATACTGTTCCATTTGCGAAAAAATCCAGGGATTGGTGGCAGCGGCGCGGCCGATCATTACCGCATCGCAATTGGTCTCCTGAAACATGCGTTCCGCGTCTTCCGGCGATTCGATGTCTCCATTGCCGATAATGGGAATTTTAACGTCGCTTTTCACTCTGGCGATCAGCGACCAATCTGCCCTGCCCGCGTAGCCCTGCATCCGTGTGCGTGGGTGAATTGCGGCAGCCTCCACACCCGAGTCTTCGGCCATCTTGACGACTTCCAGTGCCACGATGGACTTGTCGTCCCAGCCCGCCCGCAGCTTTATTGTCAGCGGAATTTTGACCGCGGAACGCACGCCGCGAAAAATCTCCGCAAGCAGCGGTAACTCGCGCAACAACCCGGACCCGCCGCACTTCACCACTTTCTTCGCGGGGCAGCCGAGATTGATGTCCACGGCGTCGTAGCCAAGGTCTTCGACCATCCGGGCAGCATCGGCCATTACCTTTGGATTCGCACCAAACAATTGAGCGGCGATGGGATGCTCATTCTCTTCAAAGAACAGGTAACGCAGAGTCTTTTTCGCGCTGCGCGTGATGCCTTCCGAGGACGTAAATTCCGTCATCAGCAGACCGCAACCGCCTTGCGCACGAATCACCCGCCGGAACAATGTATCCGTGACGCCCGCCATAGGCGCCAAAATCGTCGCGGGACGAATCGTCAGGTCGCGCACTCGATAGGAATCGCGCAGCATCGTTTCAGTTTAGCAGAGGCGGAGTAGGGAGAAACCGTTCCGATTCCAGGGCGTATCCAGGCAGCGGCCCCGCTCGATCTCGGGAATTTATGCTTTCAGGAACTGTTCTAAGCGCAGAAACTTCCGGCCCAACGCCGAGGAGTAACCGGACCAGTCGGGCTCCCCGGAATCAATGGCCAGAGCCGCACGCACCGCCGCAAGCTTCGAGTCCATGTCGTCCATGTAATGGAACACCAGCGCTTCGCGGATCATAGGAAGTTTTGGCGAGCCGAATTCGTACTGTCCGTGATGACTGATCAACAGGTGCTGCACTACGGTTTTCAGTTTTGGCGGGAACCCTTCAATCGAGTTCATGGCCTTGGTGACCGATTCCAGTTCCATCACGATGTGCCCCAGCAGCTGTCCTTCGGTCGTATAGCCAACCGCTCGCTCGTAGCACAACTCATCCAGCTTCCCAACATCATGGAGCAACGACGCAACGAGGAGCAGGTCCAAATCCAATTCCGGATAGTGCGCGGCGATCTGCTTGGCCAGCCCGCACAAGCCTACGACGTGTTCGAGCAGTCCGCCTAGATACGCGTGGTGCATCACCTTGGCCGCCGGGGCGCGCTTGTAGCAACGCACCACATTGGGATCGGCAAGCACCTGCTGAACCAGTTGCTTCAGCCAAGCATTCTTGATCTCTTCCGCGTAACCCAAAAGCTGGGTGAACATCGCTTCGATGTCATGCGGCGTGTGGGGAAGAAAGTCGGAGATGTCGATCTCTTCGGGTTTGGCGACTCGGAACTGCAGCAGGGCCAATTGCGGGCGATTTCGATAAATCTCGACGCGAGCCTGCACCTTCACAAAATCGTCGCGAGACACTTCCTTCGCCAAAGCCTCGAACTGGTCCCACATGCGGGCTTCAACCGTGCCGCTCCGATCGCCAAGTTCCAGGCGCAGATACGGTTTGCCGTTTGCGGTGTTGCGAATTTCTTTTTCGTGAACGAGGAAGAATGTGGTGATGATGGACTGATCTGCGGCCAAATCTTTGACGTACGGCGTCTTCATTGACTCCCGCCTGTTTCGGGCCCAAACAGGATGTATTTCTTGTGCGGTTTCTTTTGCTTGGTGGTTTCCGCGGTCGCGCTGACTTCTTCGATCTCGGAGTTGCCGCCGCCCGCCGCTTCCTGGTATCCGGGCTTGATGACGACATAACTCTGTTCGCGCAGAGTTTTCAGGTATTCGCGAAGGGCGGGCTCCATGCGCTGGCTGTAAAGGTGATCCTGAATTTCAGGTTCAACTTTTTCGTAAGGCTGCTCTCCTTCAGGGTAGTGCTCCACAACCTGAAGAATCAGAAATCCCTGCTTGGTCTCGATCACATCGGTAAGATCGTTCTTCTTCATTTTGAAGACGATGTCTTCCAGTTCTTTCGATAGCTCACCACGTTTGTACACGCCGAGCCAGCCGCCCTGAGCAGCCGTCGGGCCATCGGAGTAGTGTTTGGCAAGTTCCGCAAAATCCTCGCCATCTTTAACGCGCTTCAAATAACTTTCGGCTTTCTTTTTCAGCTCGGGAATCTCCGACTCTTTCTTGCCTTCCGTCTTGACCTCGATGGCTCGCAGCGCAACGGTTTCCGGACGCACAAACTCGGATTTATGCTCTTCGTAATATTTGCGGCATTCTTCGTGGCTGATGGTGATGTGAGAGCCGACTTCCCGGCCGATGACTGCTTGAGTTAACGCGCGGTTCCGGATGTTGTTCTTGAAATCGTCCCAATTGATGCCTTGCGCGGAAACCGCTTTTTCCAGATCGTCCATATCCTTGAGATTGTTGCTGATGCGGATCTGGTCCAACTGCTTCAGCACGTCGGGCTCAACGTTGATTCCCATGTCCTTGGCTCGCTGAGACAACAGGGACTGGTCGATCAAGTCGCGCAGCGCATATTTCTTGTGTTCCTCGACAGCAGCCTGCAGCTGATCTGGCGTGCAATGCCCGGAACACTCCTGACGGGCGTCATCTTCCGCGCCTGCGATGGCCTTGTCCAATTCGGAGCGGGTAATGATCTCGTTGTTTACGCGGGCGATGATCTCTTCAACCACTTGGCCTTCGGAATTGGTGGCTTTTTTCGGGACGACGGAACTGGGCTTTTTGGCTGCCGGAACTTCGGGCTCGGGAGCCGCCATCTGCGGTTTTTCCAACGTAGGTGGGTTTTGCGCGGGCGCGGGTTCCTGGGCCGGGGGATTTTGGGCTGGCGGATTCTGCGCGATAGCAGGCCATGCCGCAAACAGAGCTACGGCCAGGGCGGAAATTCTCAGTACATGCCTCATGTCAGGAGTATAAAACATAAGTGTTTTATTCTGAAATTGTCAGGTCATTCGCTGGAGTCCGCCTTTCGGCGGACTTACGGCATCAGCGCAGACGCGAGCGGAAGAGCATCCGAACTCGCAACGGACGACTGGCCGAGTAGTTGGATGCTATTTCGCTATTGCACGAAGCCGATGTACCACCGTTGATTACTGGTACCGCGGCAATCCGCTTGGACGATGTTGGCGTTATTGTTGTTACCACCACCTAGAACGTCCAGGCACTTTCCGCTGTTCACGTTCACCAATTGAAAATTGTTATTGGGACCTTGGCCGCGCCATCTCTGGTTCGGTCCGTTGTTCCAAACGGATTGTTGCACGTTCGCGCCGTTGCGCCGGTCGCCGCCGGCAACCGCCAACACCAGGTTGCTGTTTACGTTTTGGATGACGTATTCACTACGCCCAACCGACACGAATACCCACTTCTGATTGGCGCCGCCATTGCATCCGAATTGCTGCACGTTCGCTCCCGGTTGCCGGCTATCGCCAAACACGTCAACACACTTGTTGGAACCGACATTGCGAATCATCCCGGTGAATTGCCGCGCGCCCGAGGGGCCGCCGCCCATCCCTGGTGGAGGAGGCGGTGGCACACCGGGCCCACCTGGATAGCCTGGGCCAGGTCCGCCCGGCATCGAATATCCAGCGTACCAGCGCTGGTTACGCCTACCGTTGCACTGCATCTGCACAATGTTGACATTGTTTCCGGTGCCGCCGCCCAGAACGTCCAGGCATTTCCCGCTGCGCACGTTCACAATCTCAAAATTGTTGTTTGGGCCGCGGGTCATCCACCTTTGGTTGCCGCCACCGTTCCAAGGAAATTGCTGCACGTTTGCGCCATTGTTTGTACTGTCCCCCGCGACGTCCATGACCAGTCCGCTGTTCACGTTTCGAATGGCGTATTGTCCGTTGCCCAGCTCAATAAACTCCCACCGTTGATTATTGCCGCCGTTGCATGAGTACTGCTGGATGTTTGCGTTCTTATTGGTGGCGCTGCCGAACACGTCGATGCACTTCTGCGAGTTCACATTGCGGAGCAATCCACCATATTGCGAACGACCTGACAGAGCGACCTGCGCCATCGACTGGGAAGTTGCTATCAAGGTAAGGGAAGCGAGCAGCAAGAATGCAGAAACGCGTCGAAGCATGACCAAACTCCTTACTTTCTATCACCCTGTAGGTTGACGACGCCTCATAGGCGCCCCAAGAGCGTAAAAAAACCTTCGTGCTCAGGTCAACTGCCAAAACTTGCAGTCCTGATCCCAGTGGCGCCGCACCGTTACTTTGGCGGCGACAAGGACTGCAGCACGAAGCGCAGCGCGTTGGTCACCGACTCGTGCTTCTGTAGTTCGAGCCATAGGATGCCGCTGGGGTCCAGACGAATTCCCTTGCGGGAGCGTACGGTGGCCACCAGCGTTGCGGGATCGAGCGGGGTCTCGGGGTGGAAGCGGATCGCCAGCTTCGTGCCCTGCCGCTCTACGCTGGCGATGTGCAGGCGTTCGGCCATGGACTTCAGCAGCGCGAACTCCAGCAGGGTATCGACGGTCTTCGGCAGCGGCCCGAAACGATCTTCCACTTCCTTGCGAACATCCTGACGCTCCTCTTCAGTAGCCACCGAAGAAACGCGTTTGTAGGTGCGCAGGCGCAGATTTTCGCTGGGGATGTATTCCTCAGGGATGCGCACGTCCAGACCAAGGCTGATGGTGGTGCGTTGCTCGGGAGTCGCGTCCTGGCCTTTGAGTTTGGCGACCGCACGCTCCAGCATCTGGACGTACATATCGAAACCGATGGCCTCAATGTGGCCGTGCTGCTGCCGCCCCAGCATATTGCCGGCGCCGCGGAGTTCCAGGTCCAGCGCGGCAATTCGAAAGCCGGAGCCGAGTTCGCTGAACTCCTTCATCGCCGCCAGCCGTTTGCGGGCAATTTCCGAAAGCACCTGTTCGGGAGGAACCAGCAGGTAGGCATAAGCCCGGCTGGAGGACCGGCCGACGCGGCCTCGCAATTGGTACAGTTCGCTAAGTCCGAGCCGATCGGCGCGATTGATGAGAATGGTGTTGGCCCTGGGTATATCCAGACCGTTTTCGACAATGGTGGTGGCCACCAGAACATCGGCCTCGTCGCGAACGAACTTCAACATGACTTTCTCGAGTTCCTTTTCGCCCATTTGTCCGTGAGCCACGACCACGCGGGCCTTGGGAACCAGTTTGTTTACCAGTCCAGCCAGCGAGTAAATGGATTCCACGCGGTTGTGGATGAAATAAACCTGGCCCTCGCGAGCCAGTTCGCTTTCGATCGCACGGCGCACCAAATCCTCGTTGAAGCCAGATACCACCGTCTGGATGGCGAGGCGGTCGCGTGGCGCGGTTTCGATCACGGACATGTCGCGCAATCCGACCAGAGACATATGCAGTGTGCGTGGAATGGGAGTCGCCGAAAGCGCCAGCGCATGGACGTTCTTGCGCATCTCCTTGATGCGTTCCTTGTGGGCAACGCCGAAACGCTGCTCCTCGTCGACAATCAGGATGCCGAGATCCTGGAATTTCACGTCCTTAGAAAGCAGCCGGTGCGTGCCTATGACAATGTCCACTTTGCCCGCTTCCAAATCGGCAAGAATCTGCTTTTGCTCGGCGGGCGAACGAAAGCGGCTAAGCATCTCGATGCGCGAGGGGAAGGCCGCGAAGCGCTTCTTGAACGTTTCAAAGTGCTGGAAGGCCAAAACCGTAGTTGGGGTGAGCACTGCGACTTGCTTGTTATCGGAAATTGCCTTGAATGCCGCCCGCATCGCCACTTCTGTTTTGCCGTAGCCCACATCGCCGCACAGCAGGCGATCCATCGGAGAGGAACTCTCCAGGTCCCGCTTGATGTCACGAATCGCGGTGATCTGATCGGCCGTCTCCTCAAATTCGAAGGCGTCTTCGAATTCGCGCTGCCAGTTGCCGTCGGGAGAGAGCGCAAAGCCTTGCGCGGTCTTGCGCTCGGCGTACAGCGCGAGCAACTGGTCGGCCATGTCTTCCAGCGATTTGCGGACTCGTGTTTTACGCGCATTCCACGCAGTCCCGCCCAGGCGATCGAGCGTTGGAGGCTGACCCTCCACGATGCGGTAACTCTGCACCAGGTCCATGCGCTCCAGGGGAACGTACAGGCGCGCCTCTTCCGCATAGCGCAGCAACATGAATTCCCCGCGGCGGCCTTCCGACTCGATGACACGCAGTCCCTCGAACTGCCCGATGCCATGATCCACGTGAACGATGTAATCTCCGGGCTTCAATTCCGCGAAATCCGCGAAGAAGCCGGAGGTACGAATCTTGCGGCTGGGGCGTTCGACCGCCGGGGTAACATCGAACAGGTCGGAATTCCCAAACAAGGTGAGCTTGGCTTCTGGGAAGGCGACGCCGGAGGCGAACGGCGCGCGCACCAAGACCAGGGCCGCAGTTTCGCTGGCGGTTTCCGCCGTAAAGCCGGTCGCCGCTTCCTCGGTTTCTCCCAGCACGTAGGGCACTTCATATTCACGGCAGATATCGGCGTAGCGTTCCAACTCTCCGATGCTGGCGGCGGTCAGATAGACGGTACCCCCTTCGCCAAGTTGCGACTTCACTTCGCCCAAACACGCCACGACATCGCCGTGATAGCGGGTACTCGGCCGCGAGAGCACTTCGAACCGCCACGCCCCGTCTTCCACGAGATTCAGCTGCTCGAGTTCAATACGAGTGGACTTGGCGAGGAGTTTCTCCCAATCCGACTCGTTCCAGAAATAGTGAGAAACCTCCGGCGCATTCGCTTGCCCGTAACGCTCGTAGTTCGTCGTTGCCGCTTCCAGGTATTTCGTAATGCACTCGCGCAGCGTGCGCGGCTCATCGACGAAGGTAATCGGCTTCAGGGAGCTTTCTGCCAGTTCCAGAATCGATGCGTTGCCGGTGGTCCGCGAGTCACCCGCCCAGTCGGCAGGCTGCCAGTCGAGCGCCGCCTGGCTTCCGGGTGTGGGAACGCTCCACTCCGTGAGCGGCAAAATCGTCGTGCGGTTGACGGGCGAGACCGAGCGTTGCGTGCGCGGGTCGAACTCACGAACGCTTTCGACCGTGTCGCCAAGCAACTCCAGTCGCACGGGGCGGGGCGCCTCCGGCGAAAACACATCCACGATGCCGCCACGCACTGCAAACTGCCCGGGTAGTTCGACCATTTCCGTGCGGGAATAGCCAGTGCTGCCGAGATGGGTGATCAGGTCCTCGTGCGAGACCTCGTCGTCCTTCGCGAGCGTGCGCGCCAGCGTCAGATAGACGTAGGGGTCTTGGTAGCGCCACAGCGAAGACTCCACCGGTGTTACGACCAGGGAGACCTCGCCGTTGGCCAATCGAAACAGCGTAGCGGCGCGGCGTTCGAGGATATCCGCGTGCGGAGACTGTGAATCCCAGGGCAAAGTATCGAACGCGGGGAGGACCGCGATGCCGCCGGTTGAGCCGGGGAAAATGGTGGAGAAAAAGCGCAGCGATTCGGCCAGGGATTCAGCGCGCTGATTTGAATCGGTGATGAAAAACGCCGGGCGGCGCAATTCATGGGTCAAGTACGTAGCTACGACCGCTTTGGCGACGTCTTGAAGACCGGAAAGGGCGATGAGGTTGGCATTGGAGCGCAGCTCGGCCAGAGCGCCTTCCAATGCAGGGAGGCGCAGAAGACGCTCCAGACGTTCACGAACCGCAGGCAGAATCATGAAGCTACGGGATCATTGTAGCGTGACGCGGTTGCAGGAGCGAATGGACGGGTAACGGAACCGGCAAGTTGGGAAGCTAGCGAAGCGAACGGATTTTTTCAAGGATGGCCGTGGTTGAGTAGCCGGGCACCACGTCGATGCGTTCGACCCGACCGCCCGCGGCTTCCACTTCTTCCCTGCCCACAATCTGATCGCCGGCCCAGTCGCCGCCTTTCACCAGAATGTCCGGAAGCAGCGCGGCAATGGTTTCACGCGGGGTAAGTTCGTCGAAGATCACGACCGCATCGACGGCTTCGAGGCTTGCGAGAATCTCCGCTCGTTCCTGCTCGGGAAGAATGGGGCGCGCTGCACCCTTCAGGCAACGAACACTGCGATCGGAATTGATGCCTACGACCAGCGCGTCGCCCAGAGCGCGCGCGGCTTCCAGGCTGCGGATGTGTCCGGGATGCAGCAAATCAAAACATCCATTGGTGAATACCAGTTTGCGGCCGTTGCGTTTCTCCCGGCCAAACCGCAAAATTAGTTCATCAAGGCTGAGTACGGATGGATGCAAAGCGGCTCCTGGATCGATCGGAATTCCAGCCAGAAGATGCAGTGTAGCACGCTCCAAACGGTGGTTTGATTTTACAAACGGACAAGATGCCCGCGAATACGCACTCGGAAACTAAATCACAACAGAGCGCAAGCGCTACGCAGACCATCCGCAAGGGGTCCCTGTGGCTCGCCCTGATCGGTATTTCGCTCCTGCTTCTTGGCGGCTGGCTTACGTATCTTGCGGGACGCCGTTACTCCGAACACCACTACATCACCGACGCCGGGAGTTGCCGGATGGACATGATCGAGGTGGAACTGGCGAACCATGTCGAAGGACCGGCAGCGGTTGTGTTGTTTCACGGACTCTCGGCGAACAAAACGATCATGATGTATCTCGCTCGAGCGATGGCCGAAACCGGCGCTCGAGTGTTTGTTCCAGACCTTCCCGGACACGGCAGCACCGGTGGCCCGTTCAGCACCACTCAGGCTGAAACGTGCGCTGGTTCTTTGGTGCGCGGATTGGCGGCGCGCGGTCTCATTGAACCCGATAAGACGATTCTTGCGGGCCATTCCATGGGAGCAGCCATCGCTTTGCGGCTCGCTGTGAAGTTCCGTCCCGCAGGGGTCATCGCGCTCTCCCCCGCACCGATGAAGGTCGCCCACGGCGTCACCAAGGAAGTCCTGCTGTATCCAGAGCCGCCCCCCATTGGACCGAATACTCTGATCATGGCGGGGCAATACGAGCCCAAAGGCTTAAGCGGCAATGCCGCGGACCTTGCGGCGACCGCCATAGACAGCAGCGTCGTGTACCGGCCGCTGGCTGGCAATTCGCATGTCAGCGTTTTGTTTTCACCGACCGTTGCGCGGTACACGCAGGAATGGGTGTCGAACGTGCTGCACTTGCCGCAGGCCAGCCGACTGCCGTGGCGAGGAAATTTGCTCGGTGGATTGTTCGGATTGACGGGGATTCTGCTGCTTGCCGGTCCATTCCTTGACGAATGCATGGGCAAGGAACCGGCAAACGAACAGCGCACCGACAGGCAGATTTCGAAACGCCAGGTGACCGTGGAGTTTGTGTTGGCAGCGATTGCAGCGGTGTTTGTGTTGAGGTTTTGGATGCCATTGCGGGTTGTGCATATCTTTGAAGGGGATTACCTGGCGAGTTTCTTTCTGATCGTGGGCGTGCTGGTGATTGCGTTGCACGCGCGCGCTGCATCGCGGCAGTTTCGCGTCGACAAATGGGCACTGGCAGGCGCGGTGGTTGCCGCCACGATCCTCCATCTGTTGATCACCGGATGGTTGCAATTGACGATCACCGGGGCCTGGATGACCGTCGCGCGCTGGTCACGTTTCCCGTTGTTTTTCATGGCCGCGTTCTTGTTCTTGTACGCATTGGAGGTCGTTCTCGGACCGGTGCGGCCGGAAGCGGCGTGGACTCGTTATGGATTCGCGGCGCTGGTAATCGTGTTCACGTGGTCCGCGTTGGCGGTTGGCGTAATCTTCGCGCACAGTGGCCAAATCCTGCTCGTGTTGTTATCGCCGTACATTGGACTATTCTTCCTGGCCATGGGGCTAGGTGCTCAACTGGTACGCAGGATCAGCGGCTCTCCGGCAGCCAGCGCCGTCTTCGGTGCTATACTTTTGACTGGTTTTGCCTTGGTTCTTTTTCCCGTTTCCTGATAGAGTGCCCGTCTCCTAGAATTTCCGCGCCGGAGACAAAGACAAAAGTAGGTTGCCACAATGGCTGAGATCGCAATTGTCGGTGGCGGGCCTTCCGGCGCAATGTGCGGGGAACAACTCGCGCGCGCTGGAAATACCGTTCATATTTTTGACGAACACCTGGCATGGGAGAAGCCGTGCGGCGGAGGCTTGACCTATAAAGCCACTCAGTGCTTCCCTTTTCTGCTGGACAATCCCCATCCCAAGAAATTGATTCGCGACATCGAAATCATCAGCGCAGAGAATCAGCGTGCCAAGCTCAATCTGCAGCACCCGATCGTGATTTATTCCCGCACGGTTTTGAATGGCTTGCTTCTGGATCGTGCCCGGGAAGCCGGATGCCATGTGCATCGCTCGCGCGTGCTCTCGGTGGATACCGACCGCGAAAAGCCGCGCTATACCGTTGATGGCGATACGCGGCAGGCAGACTTCGTGGTACTGGCCGCAGGCGCGCGCAACCAGATGCTGCCCGGTATCCGCGCGCTTGCCAAAGACGAATTGGAAATGACTCAGGGTTACTTTGTTCCGCAGACGTCCGAGCAGATCGTCATTAAGTTCCTGCCGGAATTTGAAGGCTATATCTGGTCCTTCCCGCGTGCGGATCACCTATCACTGGGAATTTGTGGCAGCATGCAATCGCATACCAGCAGCGAACTGCGCAGCCATTTGAGCACCTTTGCTACCGCGGAAAAAATCTCTACGGAGCAGGCCAAGTTCTACAGCCACGTTCTGCCCGCTCCGCAGGAACGTACGCTCTCCGGTCGCGCCGTACTGGGCAGAAATTGGGCGCTATGCGGAGACGCGGCGGCCTGGGTGGACCCACTCACTGGGGAAGGACTCTTCTACGCCATGCGCTCCGGAGAGTTGCTGGGCCGCGCGCTGGCCGACGGATGCCCGGAACGGTACCCTGCGCAGATACGTGCCTCGTTTTCCGTCGAACTGGAATTCGCCGCGCGGATTGTGCGCCGCTTTTATCGCGGGTCGTTCTTGGGGACGGCGGTCACCACGCGCATGGTGCAATTTCTGCAGCGCAACGCCGTGTTCCGCCAACTGATCAGTGACTTGTTCTGCGGCACTCAGGATTATTCAACGTTGCGGCAGCGCGTGCTTGGCCACTTGGGAGGCACTCTTAGCCAGTTCGTGAATAGCGTGCTGTGCTTCGACCGGCCTGCCAAAGTGCCGTCCATTCCCGCAGCCGACTAGCTCTATTTTTCCAATTAGGATGTGACCGGATTGAGTTTGTCCGGATTGATGCCGAGTTCCGTGATGGCTTTGTCCAGCACGGCCTTGTCGAGTTGTCCGTCCTGATACAGTTCGTGCAACGTCGCCAGAGTGATGAATCGCGAGTCGACCTCGAAAAAGTCGCGAAGTGACGTGCGGCTCTCGCTGCGACCGAAGCCATCGGTGCCCAGCGCCGCCAACCGCCGCGGCATCCATTTGCTGATCATATTGGGAAGGGTCTTCAGATAATCCGACGCCGCAACGAACACGCCCTGTGCGCCTTCAAGGCACTGCGTCACGTACGGCACGCGCGGCGTCTCGCCGGGATGTAGCCGGTTCCAGCGCTCGGTTTCAATGCCGTCCATGTACAAAGCCTTGTAGCTGGTGATGCTCCACACGTCGGCGGCCACGCCGTAGTTCTTCTCGAGAATTTCCTGAGCGCGGATCACTTCGTTCAGGATGGCCCCGCTGCCAAACAACTGCGCGCGCAACTTGGCCTTGCGGTTCGCAGCGGTGTGGAACCGATACATGCCTTTCAGAATGCCGTCTTTCACACCCGGCGGCATGCCTGGCATGGCATACGGCTCGTTCATCACGGTGATGTAGTAAAAGATGTTCTCGCCGTCTTTGTACATGCGGCGAATGCCATCCTGAATAATGACGGCGATCTCGTAGGCGAAAGCGGGATCGTAAGCGACCAGGTTTGGAACAGAAAGCGCGAGCACGTGGCTATTGCCGTCCTGGTGCTGCAATCCTTCGCCGGACAACGTGGTGCGGCCCGCCGTGCCTCCCAGCAGAAATCCCCGGGTGCGCATATCGGCAGCGGCCCAGATAAAGTCGGCAATGCGCTGGAATCCGAACATGGAGTAGTAGATGAAGAACGGAATCGTGTTGATACCGTGTGCGGCGTAGGCCGTGCCCGCGGCAATGAAGGAAGCAACGGAACCGGCCTCGGTAATTCCCTCTTCGAGAATCTGGCCGTCCTTGGCTTCCTTGTAATACAGGAGCGTATTTACGTCGACGGGTTCGTAGCGCTGGCCCACGCTGGAATAAATCCCCACCGTGCGAAACAGGGATTCCATACCGAACGTGCGCGCTTCGTCGGGCACAATCGGCACTACCAGCTTGCCGATTTCGCGATCCTTCAGCATTTTGCGCAGCATGGCCACAAACGCCATGGTCGTGGACACTTCGCGGCCGTCGCTGCCTTCCGTAAATTCCTTGAACAAATCGTCGTGATGCCCAATTTCGACCGGTTTCGATCGCACGCGCCGCTGCGGCGTGTAGCCCCCCAGCGCCTCGCGGCGGCCCTTCAGGTAGCGAATCTCTTCGCTGTCGTCGGGCGGACGGTAGAACGGAACCTCGGTCAGATCATCGTCGCTCAAGGGAATTCCGAACCGCGATCTGAATTCACGCAACTCATCTTCGTTCAACTTCTTTTGCTGGTGCGTGACGTTCTTGCCTTCGCCGGCCTCGCCAAGCCCGTAGCCCTTGATCGTGCGCGCCAAAATGACGGTCGGTCTTCCCGTGTGCATCGTCGCGGCTTTGTACGCAGCGTACACTTTGCGCGGATCGTGGCCGCCAAGACGCAAGCGCCGCAACGCCTCGTCAGGAAGCGGCTCGACCAGCTTCAGCAATCGGGGATCGCTGCCGAAGAAAAATTGGCGGATGTAGTCGCCGCTCGACACGACCAGCTTCTGGTATTCACCATCGACCATCTCGCCCATGCGCTTCACCAGCAGGCCTTCCGTATCGCGCTCGAGGATGGGATCCCATTCGCTTCCCCAGAGAACCTTAATCACGTTCCAGCCCGCACCGCGAAACGCCGACTCCAATTCCTGAATGATCTGCCCGTTCCCGCGCACCGGGCCATCCAGGCGCTGCAGGTTGCAATTGATCACGAAAATCAGATTGTCGAGCTTCTCGCGAGCCGCAAGTGTGATGGCACCGAGAGATTCCGGCTCATCGGTTTCGCCGTCTCCCAGAAACGCCCAAACCTTGGCGTCTGTGGCCGGTTTCAGTCCGCGGTTTTCCAGATAACGGTTGAAGCGGGCCTGATAGATGGCCATCAGCGGACCAAGTCCCATCGAAACTGTTGGATATTCCCAAAAATCGGGCATCAGCCAGGGATGGGGATAGGAGGAGAGGCCGCCACCGGGCTTCAGTTCGCGGCGGAAGTTCTCCAACTTTTCGAGGGAGAGGCGTCCCTCGAGGAAAGCGCGGGAGTAGATTCCCGGGGCGGCGTGTCCCTGGAAATAGACCGTGTCGCCTTCGAAATTGTCGCTCCGGGCGCGGAAGAAGTGATTGAATCCGACCTCATACAAAGTGGCAGCCGAAGCAAATGTCGAGATGTGCCCGCCGATGTTATGTTCCACGCGGTTAGCGCGCACGACCATGGCCAGGGCGTTCCAACGGATCAGCGACTTGATGCGCCGTTCCAGTTGCTGGTCACCGGGGAAGAGCGGTTCGAGACGCGCAGGAATGGTATTGGCGTAGGGCGTGTTGGCAGTGAATGGCAGATCAATACCGCTGACTGTGGCGTAGGAACGAAGTCGTTCCAGAATCTCGCGCGCAACGTCCGTGCCGCTGGTTTCCAGCACCGAATCCAGGGACTCAAACCATTCCTGGATGCCCGCATCCTCTACGTGCTTTGTTGTCAGAGCTGTATCTTGATCCATACTTCGGTGGCTCCTGAGAATCCGTCGGCCCTACTTAACGATCGCGCAACATTCCAGCCTTCCGCGCACAATCATTAAGAATACACCGACTGGACGGCAACTCGCACCCACAGCGCCATGAAAAATCCCGATTCAATCCACCTGAGTTTTGGATGCCCGTGGGAACCTCGAAGATATCGATCAGGGCCGAACTACAGGCTGCGACCGCCATCGAGAATCAGCGTCTGACCGGTCACAAATTCTGCCCGGATCAAGTACAGCACCGCGTCGGTTATTTCGTCCGGACGGCCGCTGCGTTTCAGAGGAGCGCGGCGAATGTAATCGGCTTCCCATTCCACAGGATCACCCGGCATCGAAATCGTTCCGGGTGCAATGGCGTTGACGCGCACCTCAGGAGCCAGTTCCTTCGCCAGCGTCCGAGTCATAAGAATGATTCCCGCCTTGGACACCGAGTGGGGCAGAAATTCGGTCCAACCGAGAATGCCGCCAATATCCGAAAAATTAATGATGACGCCCTTTCCGGATTTGCGAAGAAGCGGCGCTGCGGCCTGGGAACAGAAGAAAGGCGCCCGCAGATTGGTGTCGAGAGAGGAATCCCAAATTTGTTCGGTGGTTTCCGAAAATTTCGTCTGCAGAAAATTCGCGGCAGAATTGACCAGGATGTCCAGTCGACTCAGCGCCGATGCGGCCTTCTGGAACAACGCGCGAATCGCGGTGACATCGGTCAGGTCGGCCTGTAGAGCAACAGCGCGCCGTCCGATTTCAGTGATCGTCGCGACGACGTCTTCGGCTTCGGCCTTCGATTGTCCGTAGTGGACGACGACATCGGCGCCTTCCTGAGCCAGCCGCAAGGCGATGGCGCGTCCGAGACGCTTACCCGCTCCGGTAACGAGGGCGACGCGACCTTGCAGCGGCAGAACTTCGGGGGTGGCTGGTTTCACGGACCAAACTTAGCACAACCCCTGTTAATATTTTGGCGTCGTTGCGGCAAAAGGAGCGAACCATGAAGTTGGACGTGTTGGCGATTGCGGCCCACCCCGATGACGTCGAGCTGACCTGTGGAGGGACGCTACTGAAAATGGCCGCCCAAGGCTATAAGACCGGCATTCTGGATTTGACAGCCGGGGAAATGGGCACGCGAGGCACGCCGGAAACTCGAGCCAGGGAAGCGGCAGCCGCGGCCAAAATCCTGAAAGTATCCTGGCGGGGCAACCTGGAGATACCGGACTCCGACGTCCAGCCCACGCGAGCAAACAAGATGCGCCTGGCGCAGGTGATTCGCGACGTTCGTCCCCACACGGTCATCCTGCCCTACTGGGAAGCCCGGCACCCGGACCACTACCACGCATCCACTTTAGGTTACGAGGGTTGCTTCCTGGCGGGTCTGAAGCAGCTCCCGCTCGAAAAGGAACCCTACCGCCCGTTCAAAATCTTATATGCCACGTCGTTCGAAGGTATGCCCCCCACCTTCATTGTCGATATCTCTCGCGAATATGCCACCCGCCGCAAGGCCATTCTGGCCTACCGCTCCCAGTTCAAACCGGCCAAAAGCGAGCGCAAACAGAGGGTTTACCTCGCAATCGACGAGTTGGACCGCAAAATGGACCTGCTTGCCCGGAAGCATGGCGATCTGATTGGCGTGCAATATGGCGAGCCATTCCTGCAGAAGGAAATGTTGACCGTGGACGATATCGTGGAACTGAAGGTGCGCTCGATCTGAGCATCGCAGCGTTGCAACGCGAAGTCCCGGAAGTGTTGACAGGTCTGCCGGGGCTATCTAGAGTCAAGGTATCCCATGAGCGCCAGAAAGATCCAGATTGGACAGATTTGGAAGAAGGAATCGACGGGTGACACCTATTTGGTGACCCGGGTGTACACCGAAGCGCTAAGCACGATTGTTGTACTGCGCAAGTCGGGCGCCGAGGACCAAAGCCTCCAGCGGGTTAAGGCCGAGCGCACCGAAAAAGGTCAGAATCTGCCAGGGTACGTTCCCGCCGTGGAAGACGACTCGATTTAGCCCGATTTAGCCCATCCCGCCCGGAAAGTTCGAGTTAGCGGAAAACCCCACCTGACTTGTTTACATCTCAACCAGTACGGGTGCGCACGGGTACAGAGTGCTATACTCCGCTTGTTCAGAGATTTGATCGGTTCGGGAGGCAGAATATGAAACGAGCCTGCAATTCCACTTTGGCTCTGATGCTTGCGGTCTGCCTGACAGGATGGCCAGCCCTCGCGCAAACTCCTGCCCCGTCAACCCAGACTCCCGCGCCGCAGACTCCAGTGTCGTCTACACAAACTCCACCGCCCTCAACGCAGACACAGGCTCCTACCCAGACTCCCGATCCGAATGCGACCAAGACGCAGGATCCGTCGTCGACAACGCAAGCGCCCACTACTACCACTCCGCAGCAGCCGGCTTCCAATTCCACGACCCAAAGCACTCAACCAGGCTCCGATCAGCCGGTTCAGCAACAGAAAACCGTAACGCCAAAGAACTCCAAGGACGACGTCGACGCCATCGGGAACCGCAATGTCGGCAAAGGCATCAACTTCTACTCGCTGGAAAAAGAGATCGCGCTCGGCAAGGGGCTGGCTCAGGAAGTCGAACGCTCTTCCAAGCTGGTGGATGATCCAGTCGTCGTGGAATACGTGAACCGTGTGGGCCAGAACCTGGTGCGCAACTCGGACGCGCAGGTACCGTTTACGATCAAGGTTATCGACTCCGATGAGGTGAATGCCTTCGCTCTGCCTGGCGGCTTCTTTTACGTGAATAGCGGCTTGATCCTGCGCGCCCAGGAAGAGGCGGAACTCGCCGGGGTGATGGCCCACGAAATTTCGCACGTGACGGCTCGGCACGGCACCAAGCAGGCCACCAAGGGCGAAATGATGCAGTTGGCCACGATTCCGCTAATCATGCTGGGGCCCGGAGGATGGGCTGGGTACGGCATTTACCAGGCATTGCAACTGGCGATCCCTCTCTCCTACCTGAAATTCTCGCGCGACGCCGAACGCGAAGCCGACTTTCTGGGCTTGCAATACATGTACAAAGCGGGCTATGACCCGAACGCTTACGTTACGTTCTTTGAGCGCATCCAAGCCGACGAAAAGCGCCGCCCGGGCACCATCCCGAAGTTCTTCTCGACCCACCCGCCAACCCCCGAGCGCATCGCCGATGCCCAAAAGGAAATCGCCCGGATTCTGCCGGAGCGCGATGAGTACATCGTGACCACCTCGGAGTTCGACCAGGTGAAGGGCCGCCTCCGCAATATCATGTTCAGCCGCAAGGTGCAGGACAATGGTCCGGGCAAGCCCACGCTACGCACCAAGACCGAACAGTCGCAGACTCAAGGCCAAGGCCAGACTCAAAGCGACCCAAACAGCAACTCGGACGATGACCGGCCGACCCTAAAACGCCGTCCCGACACAAACCCATAGCTTTACCAGTTAAGGATTTCAGGAGCCGCACTCCCAGCGAGTGCGGCTTTTTTTTGTCTGGCCAACGCTTGTTCTGTCCATTGGAACTTTTTCCGAGGGGTACTCGTATAGGTAGGCAGGGAGCACCTCCATGAACCTCATTCCTCGAAGCAGAATCCCAATCCTCGCGGCTGCCGCGTTATTACTGCCGATCGCAGGCTTCGCGCAGAATACGGCTCCGACCGCCAGCAAGGACCAGTGGATCCACGTTCGCGTGGAAAGCAAGGACAACCAGGGCGAAACGGTCCGCGTAAATGTGCCCATCGAAATGGCGGAAAAAGTTCTGCCCGCTATCCACAACAAGGAATTGCATGATGGCAAGGTGCGCATCGATTCCGCGCACACCGGCGACGTCGATCTGCGCGCCATCCTGGAGGCAGTAAAGACTTCCAGAGACGGTGAATACGTCACCGTGCAAGGCAGCGACGACGATGTCCGAGTGGCGAAGAACGCGGGATACCTGTACATCCATGTCACAGAGAAAGCGAAGAAAGGCCAAGGAAAAGACGCCTCCACCAAAGGGTCGAAGGTGGAAGTGAAGGTCCCGATGAAGGTCGTCGACGCGTTGCTGTCTTCGGGTGACAACGAGATCAACATCGTTGCCGGTCTTGCATGCCCTTGCCGGCACTGGCGATACAGAACTGGTCAGCGTCAAGGATGAGGACAGTACGGTCCGCGTATGGATCGATTCGAAGAATCTTTCCGACTAATCAGCGAACGTTCCATGCAAAGAGGTGAGTCATGCTGCTACTTGGAAAATTAGTTCTAAGCGCGACCGCTGTTGTGGCGATGAGCGCAGCGTATGTGTTCCACGAAGGTGTCATCCGCGTGGATGTGGACGAGAAAGGTCCCGACGGCTCGCATGTCCACGTCTGGGTACCGGCCACTTTAGTGAACGTCGGCTTGCACGTGGTGCCGAGCCGCCACTTGCAGAAACCTGCAGCTCAGGTGCTACCCTACCTTCCCATCGTGCGCGAAGTGACCAAGGAGCTGCACCGCTATCCGAACGCCGATTTTGTGGACGTACACAGCGGAAACGAATCTGTCCACATTCAAACCATCGACGGCAGAATTCAGATAGATGCCGTGGACGACAATGAAACGGTGCACGTGCGAATCCCTTTGGAGATTCTTGAGGACGTCAGCGATCGGTTGGAGAGCGCCGCGCCCACCGTCTAACGCGTGGGCGTAGACGGCTGAAAATATACTTCATCCTGAATGCTGCGGCGGTCCCATCCGGCACGCAGCAGTATGCCGCGCCCGTTTTCCACCATCCCCGGGTGGCCACACAAATAGGGTGTCGTGTTTTCCGGGTGCAGACCCCACTCATCCACGTATTTTCGAATCAGGTCGTCCGCGCGGCCGCGCTCGCCTTTCCATTCCAAATCTTCCCAATACCGGCTGACCGATGGAACATATTTCAACCAGGGCACTTCCGCGGCCGTCTTTTCCAGTTCTTCGCGGTATCCAAACTCAACGGAGCGACTCGCCGCCTGAATGCAGAAAAAGTGGTGCTCGCCGGGCATGATCTCCGATCCATTGCGCCAGTCCTCCAACAGCGTGCGGATGTAGCTCACATAGGGCGCTACGCCCGTGACTGTAGCCAACAGCAGGTGCTTAGTGCGTCCGCTGCGAAGATCGATGGTGAAACGCCCTTTGGCAAATCGACGCAACAGCAGCGGCGCATCCGTCTCCATCCCGTGCAGTAACGGCGATAGTTGGCCCTCCGGCACGCGTTCGACGAAGAACTCGAGAACATTTTCGTAAGGAGAAGAACTTAAGGAGTAGGCGCGCTCAATCCGTGCGCCGTCCACTTCGACGCCGAGTGTCGCGTATTGTCCGGGTAAAAATGTGTACTCCGCACCGGGCTCAACGCGAAGGATGAACAAGTCCTCGGCGATATGCCGGCGTTCGATAATCCGGGCTAGGTGATGCTTTTCGCGTGTTGCCAGGGGAGGCTGCATCTCAATTCGATGCTGCCGGGCCGCAGTCTGTTAGCGGCCTGCCGAGCGATCGCCGGCAACCACTACACTCAGGGCTGCGGTTGTTGCTGCTGCTGGTGCTGTTGCTGCATCTGCTGCATCATCTGCTGCATGTCGAACTTCTGGACTGGGCCGGTGATCTGGTCCTTCTCCCCCGCCAAAACCTTGGTTAAAACCATCGATTGGTCGGAGGAAGTTTGCTTGACCATGCCAAAGGGCGAGACCTTGTCGCTCATCCACACGTCGGAATTACGCTTGTCGTTGTGCCAATGTTCGCAGGTAAACGTGCCTGCGGGCACCGCAATCGACTCGGTTCCTACGGAATGCCATTCATTCAAGCCCTCATCCACCTTGCTGCGGTTCATGGCCATCATGTTGGCGGGCATCTCGTAGGCAGGCTGGCCAGCCATCTGAACAATCATCTTGCTCGGCTGGTAGTCATCCTTGGTCATCAGGCTTTTGCCGACCATCTTGCCCTTGGCCGAATCCACCACGAACTCCATCCAATAGGCGTCTTTGCCTTGGACGCTTTCTGTGCCGATCACGAACATCTGGAAGGTGCGCACCCTGTTTTCTCCAGAACCCGAGCTGGTCGACTCGTATTCCGCGCCTTTGCCCACCACCGGATTGAATATCTTGGAGAAACTCGGGCGCTTAAACATATCCATGCCCATTTGGGCATGAGCGGCGGCGCCGCATGTCAAAGTAAAAGCCAGCAAAGCCGCTGCAACCAATATGCGCTTCATGAGTTTCTCCTCATCGAAATCGTCAATCGTAGCCGCCCCGAACTGCATTGCCCCGGAGAATAGAATTCATATCAGTTCGCGAGTGCAGAGGCAACTTGGAAGATCGATCCGAAGGAGCAAAAACAGAGGAAGATAATCTACTCGTATGCCAGAGCTTCCACAGGATCGAATCCGGACGCGCGGAGCGCTGGGAAGGTGGCTCCAGCGGCCGCTCCCACCAACGCTAATCCGATCGCGGCAAAAATCCATCCAGGCGTCAGCAGAATCGAAAGACCAGGATTCGTTTCCTTGAGAATCGCCTGCGTTAAAAACGTGATGCCGATTCCAAAGATACAGCCCGCAAGTGTGAGCACAGCCGTTTCACCCAGAAGCATGCGAATGATATCGAAACGCGAGAAACCCAGCGCCTTCAGGATGCCGATCTCGCGGGTGCGCTCCAGAACCATCGTATGCATGTTCAGCAGCACCACCAGGAAACTGATGACGATGCCCAAGCCCACCATAGTTCGGATGAACGGCTTGAGCTCGGGAAGGTTCGAGGAGTTCATCAGCGAAACGTATTCGGCCATGGAGCGCACGCGGTTTTCCGGATTCAGCTTCAGAATCTCCGCGCGCGTTGCTTCCGTATCGCCTTTGCTTCGAACGAAGAACATGGACACCCGGTTGTCAGCGCCGACGATATCCTGGCCGCTCTTCAGCGGAATAAAGAACCGCGCTCCCTTGCCGTGCGCCACAATGCCCGACACCCGGAACGGATGATTGATCAGCGTCACCGTGTCCCCGACCCGCAAATGGCGTGTCTGCGCGATGATGTCGTCGGCCATGCACTCTTCGGGCCCCTGGAACGGCCGGCCGTCACGGAAAATAAATCCCTGGCTCAAGGCGTTGAAGCGCTGGTAATCGATCCCGTAAATGATCATCAGGCTTTTAGGATCGGAAACGATGAGGGTCGGAGCGACTTCGTCCACGCCGGGAAGTTGCTCGATCTGCTGACCGAGGCTCTGGGGCATCACGGCGCTGGAGAAGGCGAAGAAAATAGACGAGTTAGGAGGCTGCACGAGGATGTCGGCGCCCACTCCTTCGACGCGCTTGCCCCACTCCGCCACCACACCAGAAGTCATCCCAACTATCATCAGGATCAAAACAACTTGAATGGCGATCGCTACCATGCTCAAGAAGCCGCGCAGTGGACGTGAGGTCAAATTCCCCCAAAACATTTGGAAGAGCGAAAAAGGCCCTTCGTGCGTTTCCGTTCCCAAGGCAGTCATCCAGACAACTTTAGCAACCAGATTGCAGTCGGTCAAAGAAGTTGGAGAAAAGTTTGGGCCGGAGTTTTAGCACGAACCTTGCCGAACCGCATCAAGAAAGATTTCTGCTTTGTTAAGTTTTTCACAACTTTGTGCATAAGTTTGTGGAAACACATGGAAAACGCAGAGTAACTCCGCGAGATTCAATACGATGATGCGGTTTGCACAAATTTTGTGCAAACGACTTTGCTTCAACGCAGCCAAGACACAACTCTGCAAAACTTTTCCATGCCGCTTGAGTTTTTTTTGTTCGCGTGCGTCTTTCCGGACACGAAACGTGTTCCCAATGTTTCGTTCCACGAGTTTTCACAGCCGGCTCGCGCCATCGCGAGGAACAAAAACGGAAAACGATTTGCAGATTTGCGTAAAAATTTTCGCGGAAACTCAGTACCACTTCGGCGGGCGGTCGAGATGCACCTTGATCGGCGATTTCGTATCCGTGATGTCTTGCCACTGGCCATACGTCTTCCATCCGTCGGCGATGACTTGGATCAAGACGCGTCCCGTGGGCGGATTCGGAATATGTGCGATGCCGTTCTGATTCGTTTTGACGTTCAGTTCGACTTTCTTGTCTTTCATCTGATGTTGTTCCAGTGTCTTGACGTACACGCTGGCGTTTTCCACCGGCTTATTGGATTCCCCACCAGTAACTTCAATCGTCAAACGAGTCTGATAAGCTGGCTCGTCGCTCTTGGGAGGCGGCTGGTTCGACTGTTGCGCGACTGCCGTTGCCGGCGAGATCGCCATCACGACGAAGAAGCAGGCTCGCCATAGTTTTTGAATGCGCATAGTTGGTTCCGGGATTATGTTGGCCTGAGAACGACTCGCTGGTCAAGATTCGCTGCCTGCGCAAGCGCCCAGGGTCAGGCAGCCGCATGGAAACCGGCCAATCGCCTGGATTGCATGGGTGCCGCGATCTTGAGAGAATTTGTGGCACTCAATCCGCCTCCAGAAAACGGCCAGGCGAGCCGGCACCAACTTCCGCTGCGACGCTCAAGGAGAGTTTATGGGTTTTGCGACGAATGCCATTCATGTGGGACAGGAACCGGATCCGTCCACCGGTGCGATTACCGCGCCGATCTATCAAACATCCACCTACGTTTACGAAGAGCTAGGCAAAACCAAGAACGGCTACGATTACGCGCGCACCAATCATCCCAACCGCAAAGCGCTGGAGCGCACCGTGGCGAAGCTGGAAGGTGGCCACGCCGCCTACGTGTTTACTTCCGGAATGGCGGGCATCGACGCGGTACTGCGACTCCTGCGCCCCGGGGACCACGTGGTCTTGTCGGAAGCGGTTTATGGCGGCGTGTATCGCCTGACTACCCAATTGCTGGTGCATTTTGGGCTGGAATTCAGTTTTGTCGACACCACTGACCCGGCGTTCGTCTTGAGCGCGTTGCGACCCAACACGAAGATGATTTACATCGAGACGCCGACGAACCCGACCATGCGTCTGTCGGACATTGGCGCCATGGCCAAACTGGCCAATGAGCGCCACGCCACGCTGGTCGTCGACAACACGTTTCTGAGCCCCTACTTGCAACGGCCAATTGAGTTGGGCGCGCATATCGTTGTGCATTCCATGACGAAATATCTCAATGGGCACAGCGATGCGACCGGTGGCGCCGTCGTGCTGACCCGTCCGGAAGATGCCGAAAAGATCTATTTCATCCAGCGCAGCGCGGGTTCCGGACTGGCCCCTATGGATTGTTTCCTGACCTCCCGGGGAATCAAGACCCTTGCCGTGCGCATGCTTCAGCACAACGCCAACGGCTTGGCGATCGCTCGACATCTGGACGCTCATCCCAAGGTCCGCAAGGTGTTTTATCCCGGTCTGGCTTCTCATCCGCAGCATGACCTGGCGCGCCGTCAACAAAAGGGTCCCGGGGCCATGCTGGCGTTCGATCTCGGAGAAGTGGAAGCGGCGCGGCGTTTCTTGAATCAGGTGAAGATTTGTTCTCTGGCGGAGAGCCTCGGCGGCGTAGAGTCGCTGATCTCTTTGCCCGCGCAGATGACGCACTCCTCGATGCCCAAAGAGATGCGTGATCGCGTGGGTATCACGGACAGCCTGATTCGACTCAGCGTGGGAATAGAAGACGTCGAGGACATCATCGCGGACCTCGACCAGGCTTTGCTTTACGTTTAAGCTCGCTGGCGCTGGCGGCCAACCAGTCAAGATAAGCTCGTGACCCGGAGTGCACCGGCAGCACTAGAAATTCGGGCGTCTGATACGAGTGCAGTTTTTGTACTTCCCCTCGCAACCTGGAGAGTTGCTGCTTGGTAGTTTTTATAAGCAGCAAGAACTCGCGCGCGGTCTCCAGCTTTCCTTGCCAGCGATAAATGGACTCGACAGGCGCGGTGTGGATATTCACGCAGGCGGCCAAACGCTCCTCGACAACGGCAGTTGCGATCTTCCGCGCTTCTTCGAGGGAAGCGCACGTCACCAACACTACGTAAAAACTGCGGGGAGTCGGCATGGTTTGTCTCCTGGAATCGTCATCCTAACCAACGCGCGGTTGAAAGCAAAATGGCGATCGCTTACCGGCATTTAGCGACGAAGAGAAAGCAAATCGCTCCCTCGCAGGAACGTTAGACGCTTCGACACGCATAGGAAGAAAGTCCTAGCGCGTTGGAAGGCGATTCGATCAGAATCCTTGTGGAGCAAAAACGCGTCGGGGCTTTGTGCGCCCTGGCCAAACAACGATGATAATGACCGCCGAACGGGAAAAGAAAATTAAGGCTTGGGCGCTGCACCAGCTGAAATATGTGCTGATGGCTGGCGTAGTGCTTCTGCTGGTCCACGATATTTTCGGAACGCACGGTTTCCTGGCCATGCGCCGCAAGCAGACGGAGATTCAGAAGGTCAAAGCAGATCTCGACCGATTGGGCAACGAGAATATCCAGCTTGAGCAGCACGTGAAGGATCTCAGGACCGATCCGCAAACCATTGAAACGATCGCCCGCGAAGAGATGGGACAAGCCAAGCCCGGCGAAATTGTCATCAAGTTGCAGGCGCAGGCGCCTGCTGAGCAGCCCGCCGCCAAGCCGTAGTCCTCTGCTTCCACTCCGTTCTCCACAGCGAAAGCGCCAGCATCGACAGAAAAATTACGCCCAGCCCCAGCGTGGCGCGTCCAAATCCGCATTGGTGCTTGGGCAAAATCGAAAACGTTCCGTAGACAAATGAGATGTGCACCCAGTACACCAGCAAAGAGGTTTTGCCCAACTGCACCGTCGGATTGAACACTTTGTTGATCAGCGGCAAGCGGCACCACATAAATGCGAATGCCAGAGTGATCAGCAGCACGCCGCAGCGCATCAGGAAGAAATTCGGGCTGGTGTGCCAGTAGTCATAAACCGGCGAAAGCCGGAACGGGGATCTGTCGAATCCGACCGAGAGCAGACATGCCGATAGTCCGGCAAACGCCAAGGCCACAAAAAAGCGCCTTTCATTGTGTTGCGCCCACTTCGAAAAAAGCGCTGTGCCAACGGCCAATCCGGCGAACGCGAAAGCCGCCCACGGAAAAAATGGAAACAACCAGTGTTGAGGTTCGTTCAGATTGTGCACGCCGTTGATGTAGGACTCGATCGGCCAAGGCAAAAATCGGGGACGGCTGTTGGTCCATAGCGCGGGCGTGGCGCAGGCCACGAAAGTCGCGCAACCCAGGCTGGCCAGGAACACCGGGCGCCGCCATTCGGCCGGTTCCTCGGTCATCAGCAACCACTGCAGGACCCCGAGAGCCGCAATCGACAGCCCCAGCATGTTCAAAATATCGACGCGCAGAAGATCGGTCCACGGAACCCAGCGGTACCCCAGCGCATATTCCTGGATTCGAAACAGCAAGCCAAATCCGAAAACTTCCATTCCACGCATCATCGTGTGGCGGGCGATTGCCTTTGCAGCGATTCCCTTCCCCTGCATGCTGTTCGCTGCTAACGATACGGAGACGCCGGCGATGAACAAAAATAACGGCGCGGGCAACGTGGCGATCAGTTGCGAAAAACGGAAGAAGCGCCCCTGCTGCAATTCAGGGCGAAGCCACGAGTCGTAGCAGTGCGCCTGAAACATGATCAGGCACGCCAAACCGCGCATCCAGTCAATATAGGCGAGACGTTTCACAAGGACACTTGGGAAATAGTGTACTGCGCCCACCTCTAAATTTTTCGATTCTGCGGTTTATGTGTAGAGTTCTGTAACGGTATCGGAGGAACGGCGCACTCCATGAAGGCCCTCGGCTTTTGGACGGTATTCGGGATTTGGGCGACGCTTTGCGTCATTGGTGTTTCTTTCGCCTTGTGGTCAGGCTATGGCGGCCGGGCACTTGCCGCGACGCTGACGACATTTGCGTTCCTGTTGTTGCCGATGCTCGCATTTGCCGCTCGCGGCGTGCCCGAGTATCTGACCAGCAAGCTGGGGCCAACGAGCGGACTGTTTCACGGACTGGGCATTTTCATGCTTTATCTCGTCTATGCCGTGGGAACCGGCAGCGTGAGCATCCTGCGCGTGCTGATCATTGCCGGATTCGTCTTTGTCCCGATCTTGCTGGGATTCAGCGCCGGCAATGCCGCGGCGGGAACCTGGCAAGATTTTTTTATCATCGCGTCCGTATGGGTGTTCGTAAAGTTCGGGCCGACGCATTACCTATGGCCGTATCCCGGAAACAGGCTTGCATACGTTGCGACAGTGCTACTGGCCGTCAACGTCGCGTTAGCGACGTTTGTGCTGACGAGACGCGCAAAAGGGATTGGGTACTCCATTGGCTGGGGCAAAACCTGGACGATCTATATTCTTGGCAGCCTGATTGGTTTCGCGGTGATCGCCATCCCCTTGGGCACACGAATGCGATTCATCGCGTTTGCGCCGCAGTGGAGTCGTTGGACTTCGATGTTCGGCGTGTCTCTGGCGATTCTGCTGTTTACCGCTTGGCCCGAAGAACTGCTCTTCCGAGGATTGCTTCAGAATTTCTTGTCCAAGCTATCGAAGAGCGACTTCGCGGGCGGTTGGACCGCGTCCGTGCTGTTCGGGCTAACGCACATCACCAACATGCACTTCCCGAACTGGAAGTACGTCATCCTGGCCTCAATCGCTGGAATTTTCTATGGCTGGACGTGGTATCGAACTAAATCGATCTTTGCATCGGCGCTCGTACACGCGGGGGTTGATGTTTTATGGCACTTTTTGTTTCGGACCTTGTAGAGCGCCCTGCCGCTGCCGCGCAAATCAGGAAAACCACTCGCTGCGGTAAGCCAGCCACCACGCGAATACGATGATGGGGATCGTTGCCACCAGCGACCAGACGAACGGGAGGATCATGTCGGCGACCAGGCCCAACACGGCAAAGGTGATCCAAAAAATCTTCCGCTGCATGGATTTAGTGTACGAGGCTCTTCGCAAGGACGGAAGTAGCAGAAACTGGGCTTTGGCTCGTTTCTAACGGTTGCTGGCGTTTCTCCCCAAATTAGAGTACAAACCATGACCACGCTCCCCCAGATCCACGGAGGCAACAGATGAGCTACGAAGGTGTGGTGAACGCGGCGCAAGGCTTCCGTGTCGAAGTGCACGAGTCGCACGAATCGATCGTTCTGGCGATCTTCGGCCGGCTCACCAGCGAACATTCTTCTTTTTTTCGGGAAGAGGCGCGCAAGAAAATTATTCCTGGACGCCGAATGGTCATCGATCTCGCACAGGTTCCTATGATCGACAGCTCCGGTCTCGGCTCACTCGCCACTTTGTATATTTCGGCGCGCACGAAAAACGCTCAAGTACAGGTGATTAACGCGCGGGAGCAAGTGAAAAAACTGTTCAGCATTTCGAATATGTTGCTGCTGTTCGAAGACGCCGGTAAACACGGCGGCCGCCTGATTTAAGCCCCAAAAAATACAGACAATCGCCCTAGAAGTGATAGCTGAAGTCGATGCCCACATCGCTATTCAGATTCGTTCGGCGGGTGAACTGATTCAGCGGAAGCTGCGCGTAGGGAGAAAGGTCCCACGTTTGCCCGGGACCAAACACCCATACCACACCGAACTTCATGGTTTGTCCGAGCTGGCTTTGATTGAAAGAATAATAGAGATCGTAGTCCGCAAACACCGCAATGCGTTTAGACAGGGCCTGCGTGAGAATCAGCTCGGGCTCAAAACTGTTTTCCCCGGTGTAACCATGATCCGTCTGAACAGCTTTGTTGTAGGCCAGGTTGCCGCTGAGCAGTGTGCTTCCCGTAATTGACCGCGAGAAACCCCACAGTCCTCGAAAAATTGTCTGGTTAAGTCCCAGTCCGCGATCGGAGGCCGTTGGAAAAGTGAACTCTATTTCGGCCCCATGTTCGAATAGCGCGGACTTCCCCAGGATGCCTCGGAAAGCCACCTTGACATCTCCAAAACCGGTTGCGTTTGCGCTGGGTATTGGAGTGTCCAGCCCAACAAATGGCAGTTCGATGGACGCGGCCAAGCGTTGTCTGTCGCCAAACGCTTGCAGCCAGTAGATGCGTCCACGATTAATCGAACCGTTCGGCTCAAATCGAATGTGATCGTATTTGAGCACAATGCGCGATTCCATAAAGGGGACCAATTGTTCTTCGTCCGCTTGTTCCAAGACAGGCTCATCCACCGGCGAGACTTGTTGCGGAGAAGCACCGGTCGACGTTTGTGGTGGATTCGGAGCGGAGTTCTGCGGATCGGGAGTGCCGGCCGGCGCGCTGCTTTGTGCCAGGCACAGAGGCGATGCAATCGCGGTACTACACATCAGCAGTAGCAAACTGCGCCACACCAATCGCATTGTTTCGGCTCCGTCGCAGGTCAAACCTGTGGGCGCGCTCAGGTTGTCCTGATGCTACACCGGGAGCCGCCCAATGGGAACGTTGCCGTCTGGGAGCAAATCGTTAGGTAATGAGCGAGATTCTCAGGCGCGACCGACGGGACGCGGTTCCAGAACGTCGGAATACAGCTTGTCGATCAAGTCGTGAAACTGCTTTTCGACCACGCGCCGCTTCAGTTTCATAGTGAACGTCAAACTGCCACCGGCGAAGGTAAAGTCTTCGGGGAGCAGCGCAAAGCGTTTGATGGTTTCGTATTGCGCCAGGTGCTTGGTCAGCCGGGCCACTTCACTTTCAATCAGCGCATAGGTGCGCGGGTGCGCGGCCATCTCCGCGTCGGAGGAGAAGGAGAGTCCTTCTTCGGCAAGTGCGGCGTTGACTGTCGCCGCATTGGGAACAATCAAGGCGACGATGAACTTGCGCTGGTCGCCCACCACCATCGCATTCAAAATGTATGGGCTGGTTTTCAGCGCATTTTCTATGGGCTGTGGCGCTACAAATTTCCCCGCCGCCGTCTTCAGCAGGTCCTTCTTGCGGTCGGTAATGAACAAGTAGCTGTCTTTGTCCAAATAGCCGATGTCCCCGGTGTGAAACCATCCATCGTCGGAAAGGACTTCGCGCGTTGCTTCCGGGAGTTTGTAATAACCCTGCATGACGCAAGGGCCCTTGGCCAAAATCTCCCCATCGTCGGCAATGCGGATCTGCACGTTCGCAATGGGCTTGCCGGAGCTTCCCATGCGATTCACGGGAAAATTGGACGTAAGCACTGGTGAAGTTTCGGTCAGCCCGTAGCCCTGATAGATCGGAATCCCCACGGACCAAAAGAAGCTGGCCAAATCCTTCGACAACGGAGCTCCGCCCGACATCACAATGCGAAGGCGTCCTCCAGTTCCCGCGCGAATCTTCTGGTAGACCAATTTATCGGCTAACGCCCACTTTACCTTGAGCAGTAAACCGGCCGATTTTTCTCCGCTGCGCCACGAGCCCGCCTCTCGCGCCGTGGCCATGGCGAAGTTGAAGATTTTGCGCTTGGCGCCCTTCGTTTTGCTTCCCTGTTCCATCAGGCGCGCATAAATCTTTTCAAAGAAGCGCGGCACAGCCGCCAGGATTGTTGGTCTCACTTCCACCAAGGCTTGCGCCACGCTTTCCACTACTTCCACGTAGGCCACCGGGCAGCCGCTGAACATATAAAAATAATCGAGCATTCGGCCGTAGACGTGCGCCAGGGGCAAAAACGATACCGCCACATCCCCCGGCGCAACCTTCACGTCGCGCGCGGTGTCCGTGACGTTGGAACTGAAATTCGTATGCGTCAGCATGACGCCTTTCGGTTCTCCCGTGGTTCCCGACGTGTAAATGATGGAGGCGAGTTGGCTGGGCTGAACCTGCGTGGCTCGCGTACGGTAGGCCTGAACATCGGAGTCGCCGGCCGTAGCGATGAGCGTTTCGTAACGCAACAGATCGGCGGGAATGGTTGCCGGCGCCTGGGCCACAATAACGTGTTGGATTCCCGGAAGCGAGCTCTGAAGCTGCAGATACTTTTCCAATTGCGCGGTGCCGCAAATGAACAAAACCTGCGCTCCACAGTGATTCAAAATGTACGACATCCGTTCCAGCGATTCGTTGAAGTACACTGGAACGGAAGCTGCACCACAGCCATTAATAGCGAAATCCGCGGTATGCCATTCCGGGCAATTAGGCGCAAACAGCCCAACGCGATCGCCTGGCTTAACGCCCAATTCGGCCATCACACTGCACAGGCCCGCGACACGCCGAAGAAACTCTTTCGAAGAAATCTCCTCCCATCGATCCTTGCGCTTCACCATCTGGCTCCGAGGGGAGGGGTGCTGGTCCAAGGCGGAGATGAGTCGTGCGGGAAGTGAACCGTAGTCCATGCGGTTTTTGAATCTACATTAGTCGCACAACACACGCAATGCGCAGTTCTTCGGAACGTTGGGCGAAGTTGCCTTCCGCTAACCGCCGGTAACCGAATGCGCTAAAATCGCTCCAGGAGATCCTATGAGCACCAGCACACCTGTGATGAACGATCCGACCACCAGTCGCGGGCCTTTCCGGGCGCCGCGCGGCAACGAAATTTCGTGCAAGGGTTGGCAACAGGAAGCTGCGCTGCGCATGCTGCTGAATAACCTCGATCCGGATGTGGCCGAAAAGCCGGCCGACCTGGTGGTCTATGGAGGGACCGGCAAGGCGGCGCGAAATTGGGACTGCTTCCATGCCATCGTGAAATCGCTTCGCGCGCTGGAAGCCGATGAAACGCTGCTGATCCAGTCCGGTAAACCCGTCGGCATTTTTCGCACGCATGACTACGCCCCGCGGGTGCTGCTCTGCAATTCCAACCTGGTCGGGCACTGGAGCAATTGGGAGAAGTTCAACGAGTTCGATCGTGCGGGACTGATGATGTATGGCCAGATGACCGCGGGCAGCTGGATTTACATCGGAACACAGGGGATTCTGCAGGGCACCTATGAAACGTTTGCGGCCGCAGCGCAGCAGCATTTTGGCGGCTCGCTGGCCGGCAAGCTGGTCGTCACCGGTGGCATCGGCGGGATGGGCGGCGCCCAGCCACTGGCCGCCACAATGAACGGCGCGGCATTCCTGGGAATTGACGTCGATCCGGAACGCATCAAGCGCCGCGTGAAGACCGGCTATTGCGATGTGATGGTCACGTCTCTCGATGAGGCGCTGCGCATCCTGAAGAACGCGGTTCGCAAGGGTGAAGCGACGTCTGTAGGCCTGGTGGGCAATTGTGCGGACCTGATTCCCGAGCTCGCCAAACGCGGCGTAGTGCCCGACATCCTGACCGACCAGACCAGCGCACACGATCCGATCGGCGGCTACGTTCCAAACGGGATGACCCTGGAGCAGGCGCTGGCGCTTAGGAAAAGCGACCCGCAGGAATACCGCAAACATTCCATTGCGGCCATGGCGCAGCATGTCCAAGGCATGCTGGACTTGCAGAAGCTCGGCGCAGTGACGTTCGATTACGGCAACAATATTCGAACATTCGCCTTTGAAGGCGGCGTGAAGAACGCTTACGACTTTCCCGGATTCGTTCCAGCCTATATTCGGCCGCTGTTTTGCGAAGGCAAAGGCCCATTCCGCTGGGCCGCCCTCTCCGGCGAAGCCTCCGACATCGCGCGCACCGACCAACTGGTGTTGGAAATGTTCCCTCAGAATGAGCATCTGCGTCGCTGGATCACCATGGCGCAGAAGAAGGTCAAATTCCAGGGCTTGCCGTCGCGCATCTGCTGGTTGGGCTATGGTGAGCGGGACAAGTTCGGCGTAGCCATCAACGACCTGGTGGCTAAGGGTGAATTGAAAGGTCCGATCGTCATTGGGCGCGACCACCTCGATTGTGGATCGGTCGCCTCCCCCTATCGCGAGACCGAAGCCATGCGTGATGGCTCGGACGCTATTGCCGATTGGCCGCTCTTGAACGCCTTGCTCAATACCGCCAGCGGCGCTTCCTGGGTCTCCATTCACAACGGCGGCGGCGTGGGCATCGGCTATTCGCAGCACGCCGGTCAAGTCACGTGCGCCGATGGAACCAAACAGATGGCGACGCGCATCGAACGAGTGCTGACAAACGATCCGGGTATGGGCGTGATTCGTCACGTAGACGCCGGGTATCCGGAAGCGATAGAGTTCGCGAAGCAACACAACGTCAAAGTTCCCATGCAGTAGGTTTCGGCCTCACGGAACGAGGCATCACACTCAGCAGGGCAACCGCAGGATTCTTGGTCGAGGGGAGTTGCATATGTATACAGTGCTCGGAGCAAGCGGCAACATCGGGTCGGTGCTGACCCGCGCGTTGCTGGATAAAGGGGAGAAGGTCCGCGTCGTGGCGCGTAATGCAGGTAGGCTGCAGCCGCTAATACAGCTCGGCGCGGAAGCGTTTGCGGCGGATGTGAACGATTCGGAGGCGCTGACGCGTGCCTTAACCGGTGTGCGCGCGGCGTTCCTGATGATTCCGCCCGGCATGACGTCCCCGGACTATCGCGCCGATCAGGAGCGACAAGGCGATGCCTTGGCTATGGCGGTGCGCAATTCCGGTCTGCACTACGTGGTCAACTTGAGCAGCACCGGCGCTCAGGCTGCGGCGGGAACCGGGCCAATCCTCGGGTTGCACTCATTCGAGAAAAAGTTAAACGCTATCGACAAGCTGAACGTATTGCACCTGCGTCCCGCCTACTTTTTTGAGAACCATCTGGCGGCGATGGGCATGATCGAAGCGATGGGTGTGTACGGTGGCGCGATTAACGCGGATAAGCGCTTCCCGCAAATCGCCACGCGAGATATCGCAGCCTATGGTGCGGAGCGTTTGCTGAAGCTCGATTTTAACGGCAAGCAGCCTCAGGACCTGTACGGCGAGCGGGACCTGAGCATGACCGAAGTGGCCGCGGCGATCGCCAAAGGCATTAACCGGCCAGACCTGCGTTATGTGCAGTTTCCTTACGAACAAGTGAAACAGGTCCTGACGCAGTCCGGCATCCCGCCTGCGACGGCTGCCGCCATGATTGAAATGTTTCAAGGCATAAACGACGGGATCGTGGTGGGAACTGCTCCCCGTTCCGCCGCCAACACCACTCCCACTTCGATTGAAACCTTCGTCAAAGAAGTATTCGCGCCTGCATATCTGGGAAAATCCGTCAGCGCTTAAATGCAAACGCTCGCGCTCTTGGGCATAATACCTGTGGATTGAGTGACAGCCTCCTCATCACTGGCGCATCTCAGCTTCTGACGCTGCGCGGCCGTGCTCCGCGCCGCGGCACTTCCCTTTCCCAACTTGGACTCATACGTGACGGGGCGTTGCTCATCGTCGATGGCCGGATCGCGGCAGCCGGAACGCAATCGGAAGTCGAGCGGCATCGCGATGCGCGCCGCTCGGAAAAACTGGATGTTGGCGGACGGGTTATCCTGCCCGGCTTCGTCGATTCGCATACTCACTTGATTTTCGCGGCGGATCGCGTCGAAGAGTACGAACTGAAAATTCAGGGCGCCAGTTACGAAGAGATTGCCCGTAAAGGCGGCGGCATCCTGGATTCCGTAAGCAAGCTGCGTGCGGCAACCTCGGAGTCGCTAAAACGCCGCGCCGTTGCGGCGCTCGAAGAATTCGCCAGCTTTGGCACCACCACTGTCGAAGCAAAAAGTGGATACGGACTGGACGTCACGAGTGAGCTGAAGATTCTCCATCTGCATCGCGAGCTGAATCGAGTTCAGCCGCTCGAAATTGTGTCTACCTTCTTGGGCGCCCATGTGATTCCAGCGGAATTTCGCGGCATGCCGGACGGCCGCGAGCGGTACATCAGACTGTTGCTGGAGCAAATGATCCCCGAGGTGGTCAACGAGCGCTTAGCGGAGTTCTGCGATGTGTTCTGCGACCGGGGAGCCTTCACTCGCGCGGAATCCAAACACATTTTGACCGCGGGCCAGGAAAATGGCCTGACACCCAGATTGCACGCGGAACAACTTTCGCACACCGGCGCTACGCTACTGGCGGTTCAACTGGGCGCGGCGAGCTGCGATCATCTGGAGAAGTTGCGGCCCAGTGATATTCGCGCTCTCGCGCAATCCAAGACGGTTGCCACGCTTCTTCCTGGCTGCGATTTTCATCTCGGCTGGAAAGAGTACGCCCCCGCCCGGCGTCTGATTGAAGCCGGCGCGATCGTCGGATTGGCGACCGATTACAATCCGGGTACAAGCCCCACCGTGAGTATGCCCATGGTGCTATCACTGGCGTGTTCGCAACTGCGAATGACTCCGGCGGAAGCCATCACCGCAGCCACGATCAATGCTGCTTACTCACTTCGCCGGCACAAAGAAATTGGTTCCCTGGAAACAGGCAAGCGGGCGGATTTAGCGGTGTTCGACGTGGAGGATTACCGCGAAATCCCCTATCATTTTGGAAGCAATCGCTGTTGGATGACTATGAAGAGCGGAGAAGTCGTTTACTTGCGCGACTGACCCAACGTGACCGACGGAGCCCAGACATGAAGCGTTTGATCGAATGTGTGCCCAATTTTTCCGAGGGACGCGACCCCGCCAAGGTAGACGCTCTCGTTCACGTAATGAGCTCCGTCCCCGGCGTCTATGTACTCGATCGCGAGATGGATGCCGACCACAATCGTTGCGTGATTACCATTGCCGGCGAGCCCGAAGCAGTAGGGGAAGCGTCGATTCTGGCCGCGGGCAAGGCTCTCGAACTGATCGATATGAATGAGCACAAGGGCGCCCACCCTCGCGTCGGTGCAACCGATGTGGTCCCGTTTATTCCTGTCCAGGGCGTTCTCCTGGAAGATTGCGTGTCTCTAGCGCGGCGCGTTGGAAATGAAATCTGGAAACGGTATCGCATTCCCATCTTTTTTTATGAGGCAGCCGCGACCCGCCCCGACCGGGTGAACCTGGAAAATGTGCGCCGAGGGCAGTTCGAAGGCTTACGGGAAGAGCTGAAGAAGAACCACGACAGGCAGCCGGACATCGGCGAACCGAAGCTCCATCCGACCGCCGGCGTAACCGTGGTTGGTGCGCGAAAATTCCTGATTGCCTATAACGTGAACCTGAACACTCCCGACGTAAGCATCGCCAACCAAATCGCCAAGGCCATTCGCTTCTCAAGCGGCGGATTGCGTTACGTCAAGTCGATGGGCGTGGAGTTGAAAGCCCGCAATCTCGCGCAAGTTTCCATCAACCTCACCGATTACGAATGCACGCCGATGCACCGCGTGTACGAGATGGTGAAGCGCGAGGCGCAGCGCTACGGTGTCGTTCCGGTAGGCAGCGAAATCGTGGGACTGGTCCCGAAGAAGGCCATCGAAATGGCCGCCGATTATTTTCTGCAATTAGAGAAATTCTCGCCGGAGCAGGTATTCGAAAACAAGCTGGAGTCCGTGCTCTCCGGCGCTCCTCTGGATTCAAGGGAAGGCAAGCTAACGAATCTCGCCAGGCCCTTTCTGGACGCCGTCGCGCAGCCGGCCCCTACTCCCGGTGGAGGAAGCGTCTCGGCCTACGCGGCAGCTTTGGCTGCGTCGTTGGGGCAGATGGTTGCTGGCCTGTCGCGCAAGAAAAAGTCGTTGCAACACAACGCCGATAAGCTCTCGGAACACGTCGACGCCATGCGCCTGAGCGCCGACGCGTTGGCTGCAGCCATTGACGAGGACGCCTCCTCCTATGATGGGGTGATGAAGGCGTTCCAGTTACCAAAAGGGACCCCGGAAGAGATACAGCAGCGCGACGAGGCCATTCAGAAACACACAAAAATCGCCGCGGAAGTTCCCCTGCGCGTCGCGGAGCAGAGCGCCGACCTCCACGACCGCCTGGTACAACTGGAAGCAATTGCCAGCGCATCTATGAAGTCAGATCTGCAAGTCGCGCGTCTAATGGCTGTAGCGGGCGCCAAAGGCGCCCTGGCCAACGTGGAGATCAACCTGGAAAGCCTGGCCGATACGGCGTACGTTGCTCGTCTGCGAGCGAAGGTTGACGAACTGCGCAAGCGGCTTGGGTAAGATCACCCGCGTTGTCGTACACTGTAGTTTCGGCCCTCCCGAAAGGAGCCTTTTGCTCATGAAGTGCAAGTCACCCCGAATGCGGATTCTAGCCGTGTGCGCTCTGTTGGTGCTGGCGGCGCCTCTTGCCAAGCCTGTGAAAGCTCAGTCTCTGCAGGCCGACACCATCGGCATGTTTCCGAAGAACGTGGAAGAGTTTGCGTATGCGGACCTGAAAAAAGCTCGGACGATGAAGTGGTATCCCGCGCTGCAGCAGCAAATGCTGCCGGACCGTTTCCGTCAATTTGAGAAGTTTCTGGCCGCCGCGGGCGTCGACACGAATACCCAAGTCGATGAACTCGCCTGGGGCCTGGTGCCAGATTCCACCACCAGCAAGGATTCCACCGACAACCACTCCGGCTCCGAGCACCACCGCTCCCCCTCCCGCCAACGGCGCCCCACAAGCCGCGCCCAAACCGGCTGCGACCCCGTCCTTCACGCCGGAAAGCGAACAGATTATCGGAATTGCCCTCGGCAACTACAATCCCGAGTCCACGGAACAGTATTTCAAGGCTCAGAAACTTCCCACCACATCCAAGCGTGGTTACACCCTATATGCGTTTGGCACCGGCACCGGCGCAAACGATCTTTTCTTCTTCTTCATCGACGCGAACAAGGCGGCCTTCGGTCACAAGCACTTGCTGGAGCAATTGATCGAAATTCGCTACGGCGCTGAAGAAGGCCTGCTGCGCAACGACACGATGTACAGCTTGATCAGCGAAGCCAATGGTTCCGGAATGATTTGGGCGGTTTTGGATCCCGCTTACACCCGATTGGCGATGAGCCAACTGGCTCCGGAAGTGCAACAGTTCCCAGACGCCGCGAAGCTGATTAATCGCATGCAGTCGATGATCATTTCTGCATCGTCCAGCGGCGGAATCGACAGCAAGTTCCAGGCGGTGTGCGGCTCCGTCGACGATGCCAACACCTTGGCACAATTGATGACCGCGGGTTTGCTCTACAAAAAATACCAAGCCAGTAAAGACACTCCCGAACTGGCAGCCTTGTTGGATCAGGCGACTGTTTCGCCCTCCGGCGACCGGGTGGTCATCCATGTCACCGTCAGCGACGACCAGATGACCTCGATGATTCGCAAGAATGTTTTTGCCTTCAAGATGTAGGGCCGTCTGGCAGCTATTTCGCTAATTTTCTGAAGGAGCGGCTGCGAAAAACTTCACGAGCCGCATGCGGGAAGAGTCAGCCGCGAACTCGCAATGCACCTCGTCCACGCCCGGGATATTGGGCTTGACCTGTTTCTCCGCGCTGGGCACGCCGGGCAGCGCCAGTTCCACCTCAATACGATTTTCGAACCGCTGCAGCGTCACATCGCACGAATGCGCCGTCGTGTGGCAAGTAAAGCAGTGCGCGCAGGCTCGAATGACCGCTGCCTGCAGGCTTAATATCTGTTCGTTGGGCATGCCGGCCGAATCGGCGAAGTAGCGAGCTGCCCCTCCAGCGGCGGCGGCCAGGCGTTCATCGGCATCCATTTGCAGGGTTAGTCGTTGCGGGTGGTTGGCCACTTTGATCCGGGTCCCAGGCTACCGCTCGTTCGCGAGAGCAACATCGCAAGCCTCGCGGCAGTCTGGGCAATAATATAACCCATCCACGCCGAGACGCACACTCAATAGGCCTTTGCAGATAACGCAATACCGGTCGCACTTGCAATATTCTTCTGCTTTATCGCACTGCGAGCAGGTCACTTGATGATGGGCGGCCATAACGCCTCCAGAAGAACTCTAACCAAGCTGGCTGGCTGCGGCAACCAAGCTCTTTTCGCCACGTTGCGAATGAATAGCGGCCACCCCTCGCTCCGACGAAGATTCTAATGATACATTCGATATATCGTTGCAACGGCACTCCGCTGGAGGTCTGATGAATTACCGCAGTCTCGGTCTGCTCACCTTGTTTTTCGTTGCCTGCATAGCGGCTCCCGCACAGGATCTGGCCTCCTTTGAGAAGCACGTGACCGTCAAGAAGTTGAACAACGGCCTCACGGTGATCATCGTGGAGCGCCCGGAGGTCCCCGTCTTCTCGTTTTTCACTCATGTCGATGCAGGCTCCGCTCAGGATCCCACCGGTCAAACCGGACTGGCCCACATGTTTGAACACATGGCCTTCAAGGGCACCGACACCATCGGGACCAAGGACTATGCGGCGGAAAAGGTTGCGCTGGAAAAAGTCGAGAAGGCTTATGCCGCGTACATCTACGCTCGCGATCAGCGCATCAATCGGGACGACGCCAAAGTAAAGGAACTCGAAAAGGCCTGGCAGGATGCCGTAAAAGACGCCAATCAGTATGTCATTCCCAACCAATTCCCGCGGATTCTGGAAAGCAATGGCGCGGAGGGCTTGAACGCGTTCACTGACTATGACGAAACGGGTTATCACTATTCGATTCCGGAAAACCGGTTGGAATTGTGGGCTTATCTGGAGTCCGATCGTTTTCTACACCCGGTGATGCGCGAATTCTACCGCGAGCGCAACGTGGTTATCGAAGAGCGCCGCATGCGCACGGACAGCAATCCCATCGGACGCTTGCTCGAGCAGTTCGTCACCGCCGCGTTCCAGGCCAATCAGTATCATCGCCCAACCATCGGTTGGATGGCCGACCTGAATACGTTTTCTGCGACCGATGCCCAGATCTTCTTTAACGAATATTACGTGCCTTCCAACATGGTGGTGACGGTCGTGGGCGACGTGAAAGCACAGACCGCTCTGCCCATCATCGAAAAATATTTCGGTCGATTGCCGTCCAAGCAGAAGCCGGACGAGCGGACCACCGTCGAACCGCCGCAAAATTCCGAGCGCCGCGTGGTTCTCCACGATCCTTCGCAGCCCTTTTATCTGGAGGGCTACCACCGCCCGGATTACCGGGACAAGGACGATGCTGTTTATGATGCGATCGCCGATGTCATGTCCAGCGGCAGAACCTCCCGGCTGTACCGCTCCCTGGTTCGCGACAAGAAAATCGCTTCTGATGCCGCCGGTTTCACCGGGCTTCCCGGCAACAAATATCCTCACCTGTTCGCCTTTTATGCTGTGCCCACTCCGGGCCACACGCCGGACGAGGTTGCCACGGCTATCCACGCGGAGATTGAGCGCTTGAAAAACGAAGACATCACCGATGAAGAATTGAAGATGATCAAGACCCGGGCGAAAGCGAACCTCTTGCGCGGACTGGACAGCAACGAAGGACTAGCCTTCCAGATTGGCACCTACCAGTCTCGTTACGATGATTGGCGCGAGTTGTTCCACAGTGTCGATCGCATCGACAAAGTCACCAAAGCCGATATCCGTCGGGTTGCTCAGCAGACCTTCGTGCCTACCAACCGCACGGTAGGAATCATCGAGACCGTGCCGCCTGCTGCGGGCGCCACCGTGGGAGGTGTCCAGTGAAGCGCTTGGGCTGGCTGTCCCTTCCCTGTTTGCTGATTGCTGCTAGCGCCCCTCGGCAACGCGCAAGGCGCAAGCTCCGTGGCAGCAGATTCCTGTTCCACCATTGCCGGAGTTTCATCCTCAGCAACCCAAGCGGATCGAACTTCCCAATGGCATGATTATTTTCCTGCAGGAAGATCACGAATTGCCTTTGATTGACGGTTTCGCGCGCATTCGGGGCGGCGCACGCGACGTACCCGCCGCCAAAGCCGGCTTGATGGATCTCTACAGCGAAGTGTGGCGCACCGGCGGAACGAAGTCGCAGACTGGCGACCAGTTGGACGACTTCCTGGAGATTCACGCTGCCAAGGTCGAGACCAGCGGCAGCACCGACTCCACCACGATTTCCCTCTCTTGCCTGAAAGAAGACTTCCCGGACGTATTCAAAGTCGTTCAGCGAACTGCTGCGGGATCCGCAATTTCGCGCCGACAAGCTCGATTTGGCGAAAAACGAGGAGTACGACTCCATTTCTCGGCGCAACGATGAGGTAGGCCAAATCACTGGCCGGGAAGCCGCCAAACTCGCGTATGGCGCTAAGAATCCCTACGCTCAGGAACCGGAATACGCGTCCGTGGCGTCCATCACCCGACAGGACTTGGTCGATTGGCATCACGCGTCGGTCGCGCCGAACAACATCATCCTGGGCATGGTGGGCGATTTCGATTCCGCCGCCATGGAATCCAAGTTGCGCGAGGCGTTCGGATCGTGGCCCAAAGGCACTCCGTGGAAAAAGCCCGATATCAAATTCGAATCCGCTAAAGCGGGCTACTACCTGGTCTCTAAGGAAGACGTGAATCAGAGTAGTGTTCTGATGCTGGGTTTGGGAACCACGCGCGATAATCCAGATTTCTATGCCATTCAGGTGTTCAACGAAGCCTTTGGCGGCGGTATGGCTTCCCGGTTGTTCCGCAATATCCGCACGTTGCAAGGCCTCGCGTACTCCGTGCGCGGAGGCATTGGCACCGCGTTCGATCATCCGGGAATCACCCGCCTGGCATTGGGCACCAAGAGCGCCAGCACCATCGAATCGATCCAGGCGCTTTACGGTCAGATCGACGATTTGCAAAAAGACCCGATTTCCAACGAAGAGATTCAACATGCCAAGGACACCATACTGAATTCCTTCGTTTTTGACTTCGATTCGCCGGGAAAAATCCTGCATGAGCGAGTGGCGTACGAGTTTTACGGCTATCCCGCGGACTTCCTGGAAAAATACCGCAAGGGAATCGAGTCAGTCACCCCTGCGGACGTTGCGAAGATTCCGGCGAAATATATTCACAAAGACCAGTTGGTGATTCTTGTCGTGGGTAACCCGAAAGAATTCGACAAGCAGCTTTCCACGCTGGGACCGGTGACGAATGTGGACATTGCCATTCCACCGCCGCCAGCCAGCTTGGCCGGACACTAAGCGTCGAATGAAGGAGACAATTGCCGTTTGCCGAGGGCACACGTGCAGCGATTCCGGCGAATTGCGGACCGTTGAAATGTTCAAACCGTTCGCCGGAGCGGCACAACGCCGCATTTTTTGACCCCGTCGTAGGCGCGTGTTACTCTTTTTAAGCCCGAGCTAACGGAATGGAATCGGCACCGTCTCCCACCCAATCTTCTCTTCGCAAAACCCCACTCCACGGGATTCATCGTCGTTTGGGAGCCAAAATGGTTGATTTTGGCGGCTGGGACATGCCCGTCGAGTATCCCTCCAGCGGCGGAATCATGGCGGAGCATCGCGCCGTACGCAGTTCCGTCGGCGTGTTTGACGTCAGCCACATGGGCGATATCCGCATCCACAGCGGCCGTCAACCCGGCGGAGCACTTGCCGCCGTTCAGCATCTCACCATGAATGACGCCTCCAAGTTGCTGATCGGACAGGCTCATTATTCCGCGATGCTCTATCCCGAAGGCACCTTCGTCGATGATGTCATCGTGCACCGCCTCGGCGAAGACGATTACCTTCTGGTGATCAATGCGGGCACGCGCGAAAAAGACATTTCCTGGGTGCGACGCAACACGGCAAATTTCGATTGCGTGGTGGAAGAGCAGAGCGATTCCTATACACAACTGGCGATTCAGGGACCAAACGCGGTTCATGTTCTCAGTAAGTTGACGGACGTGAACTTAAATGCCATCAAGAATTATTGGTTCACGCACGGAACGGTTTGCGGTCTGCCCAACACTCTCATCGCGCGCACCGGATACACCGGCGAAGATGGTTTCGAAATCTATGTACCGAGCGACGTCGCTACCAGCGAGCGCGTCTGGAACGAGGTTCTTGTAGCGGGCAAGGAATTCGGCCTGGTGCCCTGCGGACTGGGCGCGCGCAACACGCTGCGCCTGGAAGGCAAGATGGCTCTGTACGGCCACGAAATCAGCGAGAAAATCAATGTTTGGGAAGCGGGCCTGGATCGCTATTGCCGTATGGACAAAGGCGATTTCATTGGACGAAGTGCCCTGGAAAACGCCAAGGCTGCGGGAGTAACTCGCACCTTAGTGGGCTTGGAAATGGTGGAGCGGGGCATCGCTCGCGATGAATATTGCTGCTGCGACGAACAAGGACGCTCCATCGGCGTTGTTACCAGCGGCTCACCTTCGCCCACGCTCGGCAAGAACATTGCTCTGGCCTACGTGCCGCCCCCCTACTCGGCCATCGGGACGCCGGTCTGGGTTGAGATTCGCTCGCAGAAAGTGAAGGCGCAGGTAGTGCCGACGCCATTTTACAAACGTCCCAAGAAGGTTGTCGCTTCGTAAACGAATCTGCGGTTCGAACATCAAAGGAGCATCGTCATGGCCTATCCCGCACAATATCGCTATACCAAAGACCACGAGTGGCTCGATGCCAAGGGCGACACCGCCACGATCGGGATTACCGATTACGCCCAGCACGAATTGGGCGACGTCGTGTTCGTGGAACTACCCAAGGCCGGCTCGCAAGTCACTGCCGGAAAGACGTTCGGCTCAGTGGAATCGGTGAAGGCGGTTAGCGAAATCTACGCACCCGCAAGTGGCGAGGTGGTTGAGGGCAACGCCACCCTGCAAGCCAAGCCCGAAACGATCAATACCGATCCGCACGGCGCCGGATGGTTGATCAAAATCAAGCTGGCCAATCCCTCGGATGTAAATTCGCTGATGGACGCCGCCGCTTACGAAGCCTTTATTGCCGAAAAGCAGAAAGAAGCCTCAAGCTGATGCGATATCTTCCCAAAAGCCCCGGCGATCGCGAGGAAATGCTCAAAACGATCGGGGCTCATTCGATTGAAGATCTATTTACCACCATTCCCGAACAGTACCGGTTGCAAGAGCCGCTGAATCTTCCCGGACCTATGTCTGAGTCCGAAGTGATCGATTATTTCCAGCAGCGCTCGCAGGAAAATTCGATCGGCTACACCAGTTTTCTCGGTGCCGGCGTCTACAATCACCAACGCTCGGTCATCACGGACACCATTCTGCAGCGCGGCGAGTTCCTGACTTCGTATACGCCTTATCAAGCGGAGATTACTCAGGGCACGCTGCAGGCTGTCTTCGAATTTCAGACCATGATCTGCCAGTTGACCGGGCAGGAAGTTGCCAATGCGTCGATGTATGACGGGTCAACCGCGACGACGGAAGCCGTCTTGATGGCGGAACGTCTGACCGGGCGCGCGCGCGTGCTGGTAGCACGCACCTTGCATCCCGAATATCGCGACGTCCTGCGGACTTACGCGAAGAATTCCGGGTTGCACGTCGAAGAAATCGGCTACACCGCGAACGGAACCTTGGATCACAAGGCGCTGATCGCCGCGTTGAAAGACGATGTTTGCGCCGTAGTCGTGCAGTCGCCGAATTTCCTCGGCGCGATCGAAGAAGTCGACTCACTGGCGGACGCCGCTCACCACTCGGGCGCGTTGCTGGTCACGGTCATTACCGAAGCTCTTTCTCTGGGCATCCTGCAACCCCCGAGCGCCGCGGACATCGTCGCCATGGAAGGCCAGAGTTTCGGACTGGCTCCGAGTTATGGCGGACCCTTCGCCGGAGTTCTCGCTTCGAAAGACAAATTCGTCCGCCAGATGCCCGGCCGCCTGGTGGGTCAAACCACCGATCTCGAGGGGCGCCGCGGCTTTGTGCTGACGCTGGCGACGCGCGAGCAACACATCCGCCGCGAAAAGGCCACCTCCAACATTTGCACCAACCAGGCGCTCTGCGCGTTGGCCGCGACCGTACACCTTTCCTTGCTTGGCAAAGAAGGTGTGCGGGAAATGGCCGAGCAGAATCTCTCGAAAGCGCATTACGCGCTAAACGAATTGGAGAAGTTGCCCGGAATTCGCAGGCCGTTTGCGGCGCCGTTCTTCAATGAATTTACGGTGGAACTGCCGCGTTCGGTGAAGATGGTGAATGCGGAGCTGCTGAAAGACAAAATCATCGGTCCCTTTGCTCTCGGCACCGTGTATCCGGAACTCAGCAAAAATGCTCTCGTCTGCGTGACCGAAAACACCACACGCGCGGAGATCGACCGCTTCGTCGCCGCGCTGAACCACGCTCTGGAACAACCGCTGTAAGCGGGGAGAAAACGTCTCGATGAGTCATACGATCAAAAAAGCTACGCGCCACGTGAATCAGAACGAAGGCTTGCTGTTCGAGAAGTCCTCGCCGGGCAAGCGCGCGTTCGATCTCCCAAAATTGGACGTTCCAAAGGTCGACGCCGCCGCCGTTTTGGGCGGCCATCACCGGCAACATGGCGTCGAAGGGTTCCCCGAAGTCAGCGAGATCGAAGTGCTTCGTCATTTCACGCGCCTTTCCACTTGGAATTACGCGATTGACCTGGGCATGTATCCGCTGGGCTCCTGCACCATGAAGTACAACCCGCGCGTCAACGAACTGGTTGCCCGGCTCAATGGAATTGCCAGCGAACACCCCTATCAGCCACAAGATTTGTCGCAAGGCTGCCTGAGAATTCTGCGCCTGCTCGAAAAGTGCCTGCTGGAAATCACGGGAATGGATGCGGTCACGTTGCAACCCGCTGCGGGAGCGCAGGGCGAACTCACCGGCCTGCTGCTGATTCGCGCCTATCACCAGAAGCACGGCAATCCGCGCAAAAAAGTGCTGATCCCCGATTCGGCGCACGGCACCAATCCAGCCACGGCCGTGATTGCCGGCTACGAAGTGGAAAACATTAAGTCCAACGCGGACGGACAGATCGACGTCGACAAACTGCGCGAGCAGGTCACCACCGATGTCGCCGCGTTGATGCTCACCAATCCCTCCACCCTCGGGATCTTCGAGCAGCAGATTCCCGAAATTGCCAAAATTTTGCACGAGAAGGACGCGCTCCTGTACATGGACGGAGCGAACATGAACGCGCTGACCGGCGTCACTCGTCCCGGCGATTTTGGCGTCGATGTGATGCACCTGAATTTGCACAAGACGTTTTCCACTCCGCATGGTGGAGGCGGTCCGGGCGCTGGCCCCGTCGCCATGAAGAAAATCCTCGAGCCGTTTCTGCCGATTCCTGTGCTGGTGGAGAAGGAAAACGGCAAGCTGGCTCTGGATTCCCATCGCAAAGAATCTATCGGCCGGGTGAAGGCCTTTTCCGGCAATTTCGGCGTGCTGGTGCGCGCGCTCGCGTACATTCTGGCCTATGGCCCGGGAATCCGGCAGGCTACGGAAGACGCGGTGCTGAATGCCAACTACATTCGCAAGGGCCTGGAACAGGATTTCGATTTGCCGTACACCCGGCCTTCCATGCACGAAGTGGTCTTCAGCGATCTCCGGCAGAAAAAAAACGGAGTCAACACCATGGACATCGCCAAGCGCCTGATTGACTACGGCTTTCATCCCTACACCACGGCGTTTCCATTAATCGTGCCAGGCGCATTGATGATTGAGCCGACCGAGTCTGAGTCGAAGGAAGAATGCGACCTGTTCATCGATGCCATGCGCTCCATCGCCCGCGAAGCGGAAACCAATCCCGAAACCGTCAAGACCGCTCCGCACAGCACACGCGTCCGCCGATTGGACGAAGTGGGCGCCGCGCGTAAGCCGGTCTTGCGCTGGAAACCCGCCGAGCGTCGCAGCGAAGCCGCTGATTAACAGAATCGCAACCGTAAACTCCGTCACCCAAACAAAGACTCTCCGCCTGTTACAATAAATAAACTACGGAAGCAGGTCTTGAGGGCAATGAACGCGGCTGTTGATGCATGGTTACCTAAGTCGGTCCTACTTCTTCGCCACTACAACTTTGAAAAATTTACCGCGGATCTGATCGCCGGCGTGACCGTTGGCCTGGTCGCCTTGCCGCTGGCGATGGCTTTCGCCATCGCATCGGGAGTTCCTCCCCAGTCGGGAATCTACTGCGCGATCGTTACTGGGTTTCTGATTTCGGCGCTGGGCGGTTCGAAGACGCAAATTGGCGGGCCCACCGGCGCGTTCGTGGTTGTGGTGCTCGGCATCATCTCCAAATACGGCATCGATGGCCTGTTCACCTGCACCATGCTGGCGGGCGTGCTCCTCATCCTTATGGGCATTACCGGTTTGGGGGCGCTGGTCAAGTATTTCCCGCGTCCGGTGGTGGTCGGCTTTACCAATGGCATCGCCATTCTGATTGCCAGCACGCAAATCCGCGACTTCTTTGGTCTGCGCATGGAGCATGTGCCCGGCGATTTCTTTCATCGCATGGGCGCCATCGCGGAAAACTTTCATACGCTTAACCCAGTTGCGACGATCCTGGCTTCCGCTTCTCTGCTGGTGATGATCTTGTGCCTGCGGCTGTTCAAAAGAATTCCCGGAGCCATTCTGGTGTGCTTCGGCGCAACCGCCGTCGTTACCTTTTTTCATCTCTCCGTGGAGACCATTGGGACGCGTTTTGGCGGCATTCCTTCCGGACTCCCGCACCTGTCCATCCCCGCGCTGAAACCAAGCCTGCTGTTGCACCTTCTGTCGCCGGCGGTCACCGTCGCTATGCTGGGCGCCATCGAATCGCTGATGTCCGCCGTAGTTTCCGACCGCATGAGCCATGATAAGCACAATCCCAACGTGGAATTGATTGCTCAAGGTATCGCCAATTTCTTGTCACCGGTGTTTGGCGGCTTGCCGGCAACCGGCGCGATCGCGCGCACCGCCACCAATGTGCGCGCCGGCGCAAAAAGTCCGGTCGCCGGCATGATTCACGCACTCACGTTGCTGGCCATCATTCTCTTCGCCGCGCCGCTGGTGAAGAACCTGCCGCTGGCGGCACTGGCCGCCATTCTTTTCATGGTCGCCTACAATATGGGCGATTGGGGAGAAATCCCGGAAATTCTCAAACTCAGCAAAGCGGACATCACCGTCTGGGCACTCACGGTCTTCCTGACCGTGTTCGCCGATTTAACTTTGGCCGTGGAAGTGGGCATGATCCTCGCGGCATTCACCTTCATCCGTAAAATTTCTATGACCACCACGGTCAGCAAGGTCACCGACGATTACATCGAGGATGGCCGCGCCCACATCCTTCAAGACAAAGACATCCCGGAGTATGCTGCCGTCTTTCGCATTCACGGGCCTTTTCTGTTCGGCGTAACCGACAAAATTTCCATCATCTCCGACAACCTCGATTCCCTTCCCTCCATCGTCATTTTGAGACTCCGGAATATGACCGCCATCGACGCAACCGGCATCGCCGCCCTTCAGGAACTCGTGACTCTGCTGCACGAGCACAACCGCCATGTCTTGATGTGTGGCGCGAGGCCACAACCCGAGGCTTTGATGCGCGAGGCGGACTTTGAGCGCTTTCTCGGCGCCGAAAACATGTGCGCGAATATCAATGACGCCTTGCAACGCGCAGAAGAAATCCATCAGCGCGCGGAGGTTGTGCCGCAGCGGGTGGAGGCGTAGCCAAGCTACGTTCTATCAACCGATTGGGTGACATTTTCACACCCGCCTGTTCCTACCGACTTCTTTTAACTATTTCAAATTCTCTGTTCTCCATTTTTTAACAAAACCTCGCCTAGTCTCTCAAGCGGAGGGAAAGCCTCGTTCCCTTACTCGAAGCAGCTATCTCAAGGAGATTTGCTATGAAAGAAAAGCTTCTAGCAGCTGCCTTGTCGCTCACGCTAGTCGGCGCATCGCTTCCCGCGCCCGTCAGTGCGACCGACGAGGGTTGGAGTGGAAAAGGTATTCAGCGCGTTTTGTTGATCAGCATTGACGGCATGCACGCTGTCGATCTGCTGAATTGTACGGAAGGCTTGACGGACGTCAATGGCGGTGCGCCCTATTGCCCGAACCTGGCGAAGCTGCGCGTCAATGGCGTGAACTATCTCGAAACCTCAACCTCCAAGCCCTCCGATTCTTTTCCGGGCCTGACCGCGATCATCAGCGGTGGCTCGCCACGCGCCGAAGGCGTTTTCTATGACGTTGCCTACGATCGCTCCCTCGCGCCTCCGAAGACCACCACCGGCAACGGTGTCGCGGGCGGAACCTGCGAAAACGGTGTATACAACGGCACCACAACCGAATACGAGGAAGGCATCGACATCAACCAGAATCTTCTGAACGGCGGGGCGCCTTCGGGAGATGGCGGCGTTAATTCCATCGACGTCGATCGCCTGCCTCGCGATCCGGCGAACAACTGTGCGCCCGTTTGGCCCTGGAACTTTGTCCGCACCAACACCATTTTCGGCGTAGTTCACCAGGCTGGCGGTTACACCGCATGGTCCGACAAGCATCCCGCTTACTCCTCGGTGAACGGTCCCAGCGACAAGGGTCCCATCTATCTCGACGATTTCTACGCACCGGAAATTAACTCCATTCCAGTGGCACTCAAGGGAATCAAGCCCGGCGGCATGGACATTTGCGATCCGATTGCCGACCCCAACTGGAACCCGGATCCCAATGTGTCCAAGCTCGGCGCGTACACCGATAGCTTCGTGGCGATCAAGTGCTATGACACCTTGAAGGTCAACGCCATCCTGAACGAAATCGATGGCTACAACCACAACCGCACCCGCAAAACTCAGACCCCGACCTTGTTCGGTATGAACTTCCAGGCGGTCAGTGTCGGGGAGAAGCTGATCGAAAAGAACGTGGGCACGGGCGGCTATCTCGACAATATCGGCACCCCGGGCGCACCACTCCTTTCGGAGATCGCCTTCGTCGATCAGGCCATTGGCCAGTTCGTGGCTGAACTGAAGAAGAACGGACTGTATGACTCCACGTTGATCGTGATCACGGCAAAGCACGGACAGAGCCCGATCGACTCCGCACGCTATACGGGCATCACGGCCTCCGGACCGGTGCAAACTTCGCCAGCGACCATCCTGGACAACGCAGGCTGCCTGCCCCTGTCTGAATCTCCATCCAACCCAACCGGCATTGGCCCAACGGAGGACGACATCTCGCTGATTTGGCTCAATGGCAATCCGGGTTGCTCCACCGAAGAAGCGGTTGCGATGCTCGAATCGCAGTCGCCAGCAACCGCCAATATCGCCGGAATCGGCGAAATCTTCTCCGGGCCGTCCCTGCGCACCAGCTTCAACCCGCCGGGACTTCCACCCGTTGCCGACCCGCGCTCCCCGGATATTATCGTCACTCCCAACATTGGCGTGACGTACTCCGGCAGCACCAAGAAGCTCGCCGAACACGGCGGCTTCTCGCACGACGACACCAACGTGGTGATGCTCTTTGCCAATCCCAAGTTCCAGGCCAAGACCGTCACCAGCCCGGTGGAAACCATGCAGGTTGCTCCCACGATCCTGAAGGCGCTCGGACTTGATCCGGAATGTCTGCAGGCCGTGCGGATGGAGCACACCGAGATCCTGCCCGGTCTGCCCCTGAACTAGACCTTCACCCACATAGAATGAAAAAGGCGGCTCGCAATGAGCCGCCTTTTTTCATTTGTCCGAAATCAGACGCTATCCAATACCTGGGCTAGGCGAATACCGGAGTGACTTTCTATCGCGCGAAGCGAGGCGCTGGTTCTGGCGTAAGTGTCCCCGCGGGAGCTTCCACGGCTCTCCCGCCGCGCGCCTGTGCAGCGCGCTGAGCGACCAGCGGGTCGACGCGGCGCACCGGAATGGGCACGTTTTCGCCCTCGCGCACAAACGTCAGGCACTGCTCGTCTTCGTCCCAGTCGATGCAGAGCAAATCGCCGGAGTGTACTTGTCCGGTTGCCAGCAGATTGGCCATCGGATAGACCACGTGGCGTTCAATAGCGCGCTTCAAATGCCGCGCCCCGTAGCGCTGGTCCGTACCTTCTTGCAACAGGAAGTCACGCCCCTCGGGCGTTACCCGAAACAGGAACTGGCCCCTGGCGGTTTCCAGCACACGCTGCTGCACCATGGTCAGCTCGATGTCCAAAACCTGTTCCAGTTGTTTGCGTTGCAGCGGATGGAAAACCACCACCTTGTCCAGCCGGTTCATAAACTCCGGAGAGAACTTGCGGCGAGCTGCTTCTACCGCCGTACGTTCGACCTTTTCGTCCAAGTTGTTCATCGGCTTGTCGGACGATTTGATGAATCCATATCCGCCGCCCATCAATTCCGTGATTTCGCCGCCGCCCAGGTTGGACGTAAGGAAAATTACGGTCTGCGAGAGATCCACGCGCCGGTTGTCGCCCAGCGTCAGCGTGGCCTTGTCCAGCATGCCCAACAGCAATTGCCACAGTGCGTCGCTCGCCTTTTCAATTTCGTCAAAGAGCAGGAAGGACAGCTTGAGCTTGTCCGTATGCGAAGCCGCCAACGCTTCCTGGGTGATCAGCGGATGAGTTTCCCGATGGCCCAGATACCCCGGAGGCGAACCAATCAGCTTGGCGATCTCGTGAGAATGCTGAAATTCCGCGCAATCCACCTTGATCACCATCCGCGGATCGCCAAACAGGATTTCGGCCGCCGCTTCCACGATGCGGGTCTTGCCGGAACCCGTGGGCCCCAGAAACAGGAGGTTGCCCACCGGCCGCCCTGGGGAATTCAGACCCGCGCAGAAAACCTGGTAAAGGTCTACGAGGGCTTGCACGCCTTCTTCCTGTCCCACGATCTTGCCGCGCAAGGCCAGATGAAAGTCGTGCGTATCGCTGCTGCGGATGGTTGGATCCAGTTGTTGTCGGACTGCTGCTCTCATCGGTTTCCCTCGGCGAAGGCCCCTCGCTTCACCAACTGCCCGCTGTGACAGGCACAGCGGCGTCTCAGAAACATTGCTAGAGGTAAGAGAGCATGGCGGATGCCAATTGTGCCGTGGCTCACAAAGCGTCGCAACGGTCGCATTCTGCGGGAGATAGAGAAGTTGCAGTCCTGGAAACCGTCTCATCTCTTGAGACGCTGTTTCACGCCAACGCAAATTGAGAGAACGTGAAACAGAATTTGTCACTTCTTACCTGACAAAAACGGGCGTAACTACGCGCGAAGCCCTGACCCGGCGAACAGGTGGACGTAAGAAATAATTAACGCTGGTCCGTAGACTTTCGGCTCTGCGGCGACTTTCGCGCCACCGCCTGTGTCGTCATGGGTAGCGCCGCCGGCAGGCTCTTCTCAGCCACCGCATCGGCCGGAGCCGTCGTGCCCAGCCCGTCCGAGGTGTGCGACAGGGCGATCACGATCTCCGGAGAGGGCTCGATAGGCAGCGCAGTGTCTTGGCTTTCGCGCACAAAGGTAAGTTCCTTATGCACGCCATCCCAATCAATGCGCACGAGGTCTCCCACACGCACCTGTTGGGTCGCCAGGAGATTCGCCAGGGGATAAACCACGTAGCGCTCGATAGCACGCTTCAAATGCCGTGCTCCGTAGCGCTGGTCGGTGCCTTCCTGTAACAGGAACTCCCGGCCGGCGGCGGTCACGCGGAACAGGAATTTACCGAGTTCGGTATCAAGTACCCGCTTCTGAACCAGGCCCAACTCGATGTCCAACACGGCTTGCAGTTCGCTCGGTTTCAGGGGGTGAAACACCACCACCTTGTCCAAGCGATTCATGAACTCCGGAGAGAATTTGCGGCGCGCCGCTTCTACTGCGGTGCGTTCAACGCGTTGGTCCAGGTTGGTAGCCGGCTTGTCGTCCGACTTTATGAAACCATAGCCACCGGACATGAGTTCGGTGATATCGGTGGCGCCCAGATTGGACGTCAGAAAGATGACGGTTTGCGAGAGATCCACCCGCCGGTTGTCGCCGAGTGTCAGCGTAGCCTTGTCGAGCATGCCCAGCAGCAGTTGCCACAACGCGTCGCTCGCCTTTTCTATTTCGTCAAAAAGCAGGAACGAGAGCTTGAGCTTTTCCGTGTGGCACGCGGACAGCGCTTCCTGCGTGATCAGGGGATGCGTTTCGCGGTGGCCCAGGTACCCCGGAGGCGAGCCGATCAGCTTGGCGATTTCGTGTGAGTGCTGAAATTCCGCGCAATCGATCTTGATGACCGCGCGCGGATTGTCGAACAGGATTTCCGCAGCCGCTTCCACAATTCGTGTCTTTCCAGACCCAGTGGGGCCCAGAAGCAACAAGTTGCCCACCGGTCGACCGGGCGAATTCAAACCCGCGGTGAAGACCTGGTACAAGCCGATAAGAGCTTGAATGCCCTCGTCCTGCCCCACGATCTTCGCCCGCAGAGCCTTATGAAACTCGTTGGTCCCTGCGCTGCGTATATTCGGATTTAACGAAAAGTCCCCCGTGGCCATAACCCCTCCTGATCGTCACCGAAATGCCGGTTCCGCGCTTCCAAACCGCCCTCCCCGGTGCAGCCGTTTCAGATCGTCCTTGCGGGTGAACTGATCGAGCTTTACCTGGATCGTCGAGTGCAGCAGACGCAATTGCACGAGCAATTCGCGCGCCACCGCTGGCGATTCGGAAATTCGGAGGACCGACGGAAACAGGTCCGCTAGGTCCAGGTTCAAATTACGGAGACTATGGATGAGTTTCTGAACTGCGGGAGATTCCGGATCGGCCAGATCGATCTGACCGTTGACCTGTTCACGGAGTCCGCGCCAATCGAGTTCAACAAACGGGTGTTTCTTGGAAACCTGGCGGATGACTTCATCCGTGATTCGCGCGCGCTCGCCCAATTTCGCGAGATGTAGCTGGCGCACTTTTCCGGCGCGGCGCACATTGTGCACCAGGTAGAACGAATTTCCTTTTTGCCGGATGAACGCCATCACATCACCTTCTAATCCGATGCAAAAAAACTTTCAAATTTTCGGCGCTCAGCTCCGTCGGCTTCGCGCCTTCCTGTAACTACTGTGTAGTGTAAAGTACTTCCACTACATGTCAAGTTAGATGCTTTCAACCAGTAAGCGTTGTCCAGTAGTCTAGTGCCAGTTGGCTCCGCACTCTGTGTCGCGGCCCGCTAATTTTTTGCTGCATTTCATCAGCTATTCTTCTCACCGCTGTTCTCCTCAGTCTGTACAACACGCAAAGAAACTGCGGGTCGCGCAATCTGGAAATACCGAGCCTCGCGCAGTGAGGCGTTCCCTTCTTATTTCGCGAAATGTCTACATGGATGCCGGTCTACCAACCTGCAACAAATTCCGCGGGGTAGGGTTGTTACCTACGGGTCGCTCGCCAAAGCACTGCATCTGCGCGGCGGGGCGAGAACCGCAGGCAGGGCTATGGCGGCGACCTCTTGAGGCGAAGGTACACTTTGGCCCTGCGTCGCTGGCTCTCGCGTCAATCCCAGGGCATCCGCTGAAATTTCCGAACTACGACGCGCGTAGTACCCACGGGGGCTTGCATCAGCTACCCCTTCCCTGTCGGGATGCGCTTCCACCACGACTGCGCTATGCTTACGGTTCGTCCACTATGCCGACTCCAGTCCTGCAGGTAGAAAATCTCTTCAAGCGCTACGGGGAAGTGGAAGCCGTGCGCGGCGTTAGTTTCGCGGTCAACGAGGGCGAAGTGTTCGGATTGCTTGGCCCGAACGGCGCCGGCAAGACCAGCACCATCGAAATTTTGGAAGGACTGCGCACGGCCGACAGCGGCCATGTCTCGGTGTGCGGATACGACCCTCAGAAGAACCCTACCGAGCTAAAGCGCGAAATCGGGGCGGCACTTCAAGCTACTTCCCTGCCCGACAAGATTCGTGTCCGCGAGGCCATCCAACTGTTTCGCAGCTTCTACCACCGCGGGCGCCCTCTCGACGAATTGCTGCGTCGCTTTGGTCTGGAGGAAAAGCGCAACGCGTTCTACAGCCAGCTTTCGGGTGGGCAGCAACAACGCCTGGCTTTGGCCATGGCTCTCGTAAACGATCCCAAGGTCCTCTTCCTCGACGAGCCCACGTCCGGACTGGACCCTCAGGTGCGCCGCGAAATTTACGACATCATTGAAGAGCTGAAGCGCGAGAAAAAGACCATTGTTCTGACCACACATTACATCGAAGAAGCGGAGCGCCTGTGCGATCGAGTCGCCATCGTCGATCATGGCAAGGTCATCGCCACCGGCACACCTCGCGAACTGAAAGAGCACTCCGCCGATAAGACTCGGCTGGAAATACGGCTCGCGCAACCGGAGGACGACCAGTCCCTGCGTGGACTGGATGGCGTCAGCGACGCTCGCGCGGTCGATGGAGCGTACGTCCTCCACTGTGCGAAGCCGGCGCCCGCCATCGTTTCTCTGGTCAAGCATCTGGAAGCGCGCGGCAACGAACTGGTCAGCCTCGAAATCGCTACGCCTTCTCTCGAAGACGTTTTCATCGAACTTACCGGCAGGAGGCTACGCGATTGACGAACCTCGTCACGCTCACCAAAGTGCGCATGCAACTGGCCCTGCGCAACAAAATGTTCTTCTTCTTCAGCGTGGTCATGCCGCTGGGCTTCTTCTTCCTGTATGCCGGTATTTTCGCCAAGGGCGAGCCCCGGATGGTGCTCTTCTATGTGGGGCCAGTGCTGGCGCTGAACGTCATGGGCAGTTTCTGGGGCCTAAGCGCGACTCTGGTGATGTTCCGGGAGCGCGGGATTCTCCGGCGCTTTCACGTGGCGCCGGTGACTTCCAGCGACATGCTGGCCTCCAGCGTTCTGGCCAACTTCGTACTGACCCTGCCTACCGTCGCCGTGATTCTCCTGCTCGCGCGACTCGTGTACCACGTTCATAACTTCGGCAATCTAATGACGGCGTTCCTGTTTGTGTGCGTCGGGACCATCTCGTTTGCTTCGCTCGGCCTGGTCGTGGCCAGCGTGACCAACACCATGCAGGAAACCCAGGTACTGAACCAACTCCTGTGGCTGCCGTTAATTTTCCTCAGTGGCGCGACACTTCCGGTCGCCTTTCTCTCCAAAAGCGTTCAGCGCGTCGCCCTGTTTCTCCCTGCCACCTATCTCGTCAGCGGACTGCAGCAAGCCACGTTTGCCTCGCAACCGATCACGTTGCTGTTGACTCAGTTCCTTTCCTTGTTGGCATGGGCATGCCTGTCGTTTTTCGTGGCCTCGCAATTATTCCGGTGGGAACCGGAAGTGAAGATTCCGCGAAACGCGAAGCTGTGGGCCGTCGCCACTGTCATTCCCTTTTTGCTCTTGGGATTTTGGGAACAGTACAACGGCAGGATTCTCTCCGAAGCCAAGCAGGCATTCCTTTCCGCTACACATCAGGACGAGCCGCCGTCGGTCGACACGAAGGGAAAGCCTCAAGGCGCCCCCGCATCATCGCCACAAAACTAAAGTAACTGAGGCGCCAAAATGGCTCGGCGCTCCTTGCAACTGCGGTATCGAACTCATTGACGGGTCCGGCGCACACTTCTATTCTGGCAGTGCGATCTGCAATCTTGCCGTATCGCGGCTCAAGGAGATAGTATGCCGGTACAACCCACCGAAAAAATCTGGCACAACGGAAAATTCATTCACTGGGACGACGCCAAACTGCACGTCCTTTCCCACGTGGTCAGCTACGGCTCCGGCATTTTTGAAGGAATCCGCTGCTACGAGACGCGGCAGGGTCCCGCTATCTTCCGCCTGCCGGAACACATGCGCCGCCTGATCAACTCCGGAAAGATCTATCGCATGGAGCTGCCGTACACCGCCGAGGAATTTGCCAACGTTGCCTGCGAACTCGTCCGTTTGAACAAAATGGGCTCCTGCTACGTGAAGCCGATCGTCCTCCGCGGCTACGGCGAAGTCGGCGTGAACCCGCTGGGTGCTCCCATCGAGTGCTACATGGCCTGCTGGAACTGGGGAGCGTATCTGGGACCCGAAGCGCTGGCCAAGGGCGTGGATGTTTGTGTCAGCACCTGGACTCGCATCGCCCCGAACACTCTGCCGGCGATGTCCAAGGCGGCTGCGAATTACATGAATTCGCAATTGATCCGCATGGAAGCGGTGGTTAACGGCTTCTCCGAAGGCATTGCGCTGGACACCCATGGCCACGTCAGCGAAGGCTCCGGCATGAATGTATTTCTGGTATACGACGGCGTGCTGCACACGCCCCCTCTTGCCACCAGCATTCTGGCGGGAATCACGCGCGACGCGATTTTGAAAATTGCTCAGGACCTTTCCATCGAAGTGAAGGAAACCGTGATTCCGCGCGAAATGCTGTATCTCGCCGAAGAGGTTTTCTTCGTCGGAACCGCCGTGGAAGTCACCCCGTTGCGTTCGATCGACAAGATTACGATTGGCAAGGGTGTTGCCGGCCCGATCACCCGCCGCATCCAGGAAGAGTTCTTCGCCATCACCAGCGGCAAAAAGACCGACCGTCACAATTGGCTCACTCCGGTGCATGCGCCGGTCACTGCCGGGCGATGATAGGACCGCCCCTAGCAACTCGGACTTGAACTACAGAACAGTTCTCCTCTGGTCGCACCGCGCGGGTTTCTGCTTACACTTGGTGCAACATTTGTTGTACCTTCCGGTTTGGCCCGGAGGCATGATGTACAACTTCACGCAAAAATGGACTGCGGAGTTCCTAGGGACGTTCGCGCTGGTGTTTTTCGGCGCTGGCGCCGTTTGTGTCGATTTTCAGTTGCGCAGCACCGGAGGCATCGGGTTTCTGGCCATCGCTTTGGCTCCCGGACTGGTGATTGCCATCATGGTCGCCGGACTGGCCCATATTTCCGGAGGTCATTTTAATCCCGCGGTCACCATCGGCTTCTGGGTTACCAAGCGCTTGAACACTCTGGACGCGCTGGCGTACTGGCTGGCGCAACTCGTCGGCGCCACCTTTGCCGCATTCCTGCTGCGCCTGGTGTTGCCGCCCGAGACCTGGCGAGGGATCGCCATTGGCGTCCCGTCCTTGATGCTGGATTTCCCGCGCTGGGGCGCTTTGGTCTTAGAGGCCACGGCCACCTTCTTCGTCGTTCTGGTGGTCTTCGCAACGATGGCCGATGAGCATGGCGGCCATTTCCGCTCGGCCGCCCCATTCGCGGTTGGACTGACCTACACTTTGGGCATTTTGGTCGCTGGACCTTTCAGCGGCGGAGCCCTGAACCCCGCTCGGGCCTTCGGACCCGCATTGGCGTCCAGCCATTGGCTCAATCAGGGCGTTTACTGGATTGGTCCACTGATTGGGGGCTTCCTGGGAGCGCTTTTGTATGACTTCCTGTACATCCGGAAGGACGATTTCCGCTGAGCCCAATCCCTGTACCGATGCTCAGTTAACTACACCGCAACGGTTTTACTTGCGCCAGTTGTTGGCCTTTCCTGTGGATGCTAGCTTCGGATAGGTAGCCGGTACCTCACGGGGTGTTTCCTCATGGCATTGAGCATTGACGATCTGCTGCGCCGGGCCGTTGAAAATAAGTCCTCCGACTTGCACCTCAAGGTTGGCAACCATCCCTATCTCCGCGTCGACGGACTCCTTACGCCGCTGACCGACGTACCGCGTGTCACCCCGGAAGAAATGCTGTCGATGGCCTTCAGCATGATGACCAACCGGCAAAAGCAAAAGTTTAAGGAAACCGCGGAGTTGGATATGGCCTATGGCGTCGCGGGCCTGGGCCGTTTCCGCGTGAACGTATTCCAGCAGCGCGGCAACGTTGGTATGGTTCTGCGCGTCATCCCCACCAAAATTCGGACTGTCGAAGAGCTGAACCTGCCGCCAGTCATCACCAAAATTTGCGAAGAGCAGCGCGGTCTCGTGCTGGTCACCGGAACGACCGGTTCCGGTAAGTCCACCACTCTCGCCGCCATGATCGACCGCATCAACGCCAACCGCGCCGATCACATCATCACCATCGAAGACCCCATCGAATTCCTGCACCGCGACAAGCGCAGCTTCATCAATCAGCGCGAAGTCGAGGTAGACACGGCGAACTTCTCCACCGCGCTGCGCGCCGGCTTACGTCAAGACCCGGACGTGATTCTGGTCGGCGAAATGCGCGACCTGGAGACCATTTCCACCGCTTTGCTGGCCGCCGAAACCGGTCACCTGGTGTTCTCCACCTTGCACACCCTGGACGCCACCGAAACCATTCAGCGTATTATCGCGGTCTTCCCTCCTCCCGAGCAGAAGCAGATTCGTCTGCAGATGGCCGCCACCCTGAAAGCGGTTGTCTCTCAACGACTAGTGCGCCGCGCCGACGACAAGGGCCGCGTGCCCGCCGTGGAAGTCATGATCGCCACGGCCTACATCAAGGATTGCATCATCAACGCCGACAAGACTCGCCTGATTCACGACGCGATTGCCGCAGGCACCTCGCAATACGGCATGCAGACCTTCGACCAGTCTCTGTTCGATCTCTATACCAAGGAACTGATCACTCTCGAAGAAGCATTGATGCGCGCCTCCAACGCGGACGAATTCAAGCTGCGCATTCAGGGTATTCGTTCCGCTGCCGACGCCGCTCGCGAAGAAATGGCTTCGCAGATGGCCGACTTTGAGCGCTTCTCTCGCAAGTAGTTTTTTCCCAAACGAGACCGTTGCAAATAAAAACGCTCACCGCCGGTTGCAGCCGGCGGTGAGCGCCTCCGTCAAACTTCAAGAAAACTTAGTTGTAGTACGCGGCGTTCTTTTCGATAAACGCCTGCTGGTCGGCCGGAAGCTCGTCCAGCGTGAAGATCGAGCCCGTTGGGCACACCGGGATGCAAGCGCCGCAATCGATGCAATCGGCCGGATTCACATAAAGCTGCGGGGCCGTCGCGAAATTCGGTTCGTCTTTGGTGGGGTGAATGCAATTCACAGGGCAGGTTTCGATACAGTGCTCGTCTTTCGTGCAGGTGTCGGTAATAACGTAGGCCATGGTCAGTTCTCTCCCGGAAGTGAACGGAGCAATTGATGTTCCATCGTGAGACGCAGCTACTCTATTGCTGACGCTGGACTTACTCGGCACTTCGGGGAATTCGGACCAATTTAATCTGCGTGATGTTGCACACACGACGAGTGTTCACGCAACCATTTCCCGCACTTTTCCTCGTTGCCTCCCGTCCGTTTGCGTCCGATCCTTTACTTCCCTGCCCACGCTCCCTATGCTGCTCCTGTGTTCGGAAAACCGCGCCAACTGGAATCCGAAGCCGAACTGTACGACGCCGCAATCAAAATTCTCATGCGGCGCGCCCACTCCGTGCACGAAATGAAGAGGGCGCTCGGACGGCGTTGCGCGGATGAGGCGCTGGTGAACTCGGTGCTCGATCGCTTGAAGCAATCCAACCTGATCGACGATGCGCGTTACGCGAAGCAGTTCACCCGCCAGCGCGTCGAATTTCGCAAACAGGGGCCACATCGCATCGCGCGCGACCTGCGAGCGCGTGGAGTTCCGGACCGCCACATCGACACCGCCCTGAAGGATGCCGCGGAAACGTCCGATCCCGCGTTGCTGGTGCGCCAGCGCATCGAGCGCAAGTTGCGCCTGTTTCGCGGCGAAATCGATGAGAAAAAGCTCGCTTCGCTCTACCGCTCGCTCCTGGGCGCAGGCTTCCCCTCCGATCTCATTCGAAAAGAGCTGCACCGGCTCACGCATGAAGAAGTGCCCGAGGTAGAAGCTAGCGACGTCGAAGACGCCGGTTAGTCCGCGGAACCGCGTTGGCGGGCACTGCCCTGCTTTGTCATAATGAAACCATTCCTTCTGAACCCACGAGGCTGACGTGACCGGCAACGAAATCCGCGAGAGTTTTCTGAAATTTTTTGAGAGTAAGGGGCACCGGCGCGTCCGCAGTTCCTCGCTGGTCCCTCATGGCGACCCCACCCTGCTGTTCACCAACGCGGGCATGAACCAGTTCAAGGACGTCTTCCTGGGGATCGAGAAACGCGACTATACGCGCGCTACCACCTCGCAAAAATGCGTGCGGGCCGGCGGAAAGCACAACGATCTGGAGAATGTCGGCTTCACCAAGCGCCACCACACATTTTTCGAGATGCTCGGCAATTTCTCCTTTGGCGACTACTTCAAACGCGAAGCCATCGCTTATGCCTGGGAGTTGATCACTTCTTCCGATTGGTACGCGATCCCCAAGGACAAGCTATACGTAACGATCTTTGGCGGCGCGGAAGTCGCCCCGGGCACGACGCTTGGCATCGACGAGGAAGCGCGCGGCTTCTGGCTCGAGCAACATGTCCCGGCGAATCGCATCTTCGCCATCCCCGGCCTGAAAGATAACTTCTGGGCCATGGGCGACACTGGCCCCTGCGGTCCATGCAGCGAACTGCACTACGACATGGGCGCGGTCGCGTCCGAACAGGGCCACGCCGATTGCCAGTTTCCCTGCGATTGCGGCCGCTACGTGGAAATCTGGAATTTGGTGTTCATGCAGTTCAACCGCGACGCTGTCGGAACCCTCACCCCGTTGCCGAAGCCTTGCGTAGACACGGGCATGGGTCTGGAGCGGCTCGCCGCCGTTCTGCAAGGCGTCATCTCCAATTACGACACTGATCTCTTCACTCCGCTAAAGGACGCAGCCGCCGAACTCACTGGGCATCGACGATATTAGTGATGCCGATGAGGAAATAGTCTCTTCGCACTTATTTCCGATCACGCGAGGTCCTCCACATTCTTGGTTTCCGATGGCGTCCGCCCAGTAATGAAGGGAGAGGCTACGTTCTTCGGAAGATCATCAACGTGCGCTTCCGAACGTCGGATCTTCAGCTCGCGAACCCGTAGAGGTTTCTGCTTCGGCGATGGTGCGCCAAGTTGTGATCTGATGGGCGGCGCGTATCCCGAATTGGTCGAATACCTGCCGCGCATGACAAGGTTCCTGAGAAATGTGTCTTTCTGAGCGTTACTTTCGCACAATGAAGGTCGGCCTAATCAAACTCAAGAAGAACTGGACCGAATTGATCGCGAGCAATCTCGCGCGAGCACAAACACATGATTATCAGCAAACAGTCTTACCGGGCGACAAGCATTCGCGCTCTACGATACTTTGGTTTGCCGCTCGATTTCATTGGATGAGGCCGCTCGTCTGACGCGGGCTTGCAGTTCGATCTGGCGGAGTTTCGAACACAGCGATGGAGGAACAGCGCAACCGGGGCCGCGCTTCCTGGAAGGGCGGTTCGAAAGAAGCCGCCAATCCCGTTTTCGCGAAACTCGCCGAAACCTTCAAAACCGAAAAGGACTTCTATACTTCCACCACCGCCAAGGATTGCCGTATCGAGGCCATTGTCACCAGAGGCGGCGCGACGAACGAGCTGAAACCCGGCGAACAAGGTGACGTAGTTCTTGATCGCACCGCCATTTATGCCGAATCCGGCGGGCAAATGTCCGATACCGGAGCTTTCTATAACAACGCCGGCGGGCAGTTGCTTGCCGAAGTCACCGGTGCGTATTACCCCGTGGCCGGCCTGGTGGCGCACCACGTCACCGCCAAGGAAACGCTGCATGTCGGCGATCGCCTCACGGTCGTTGCGGATCCCGAACGGCGTGCCCGCATCATTCGCAACCACAGCGGCACTCACCTGGTCCACGCCGCGTTGCGCAACACCCTGGGTACGCACGTCAAGCAGGCCGGGTCGCTGAACGCCCCCGACCGACTGCGCTTCGACTTCTCGCATTTTGCTCCCGTTGGCACAGAGGAACTGCGCGACATCGAGCAGCAGGTGAACGACGAGATTCGCCTGAACACTCGCGTCGAGACCGGCATCATGCCGCTCGAAGAAGCGCTGAACTCCGGCGCATTGGCGTTTTTTGGAGAGAAGTATCCCGACAGCAACGTCCGCGTCGTGACGATTCCCGATCCCCGCGCGCCTCGCGGCTTCTATTCGAAAGAACTCTGCGGCGGCACGCACGTTCACCAAATCGGGGATGTCGGTGTCCTGAAGATCGTCAGCGAAGAGTCCGTCGCCGCCGGAGTTCGCCGCATCGAAGCGGTCACCGGCATCGGCGCGCTGGAGCATTACCAGCAGCAGGCCCAGACCCTTCGCGAACTGGCCTCGCGCCTGAACGTTGGCGAGGATCAGGTGCTGGCAAGCGTGGAAAAGCTAACGCACACCGTCCGCAACCTGGAAAAAGAGTTGGAGGCACAAAAACGCAAAGGGGCGCTGGACCAACTCGATACTCTCTTTGCCCAGGCTCAGACGATCAAAGGAGTAAAACTGGTCTCCGGCGAGGTCGCCAACGTGGATCGTGAGGGCCTGCGGCAACTGGTGGATTCGTTGCGTCAGAAGCTCGGCTCCGGAGTAGTGGTTTTGGGGATGCCGGACGGCGAGAAGGTGGCCCTGATCGCCGGTGTCACGAAAGACCTCACCTCTAAAGTCCATGCTGGCAAGCTGATACAGGCGCTGGCCAAATTGGTGGGCGGTTCCGGTGGCGGACGCCCAGACCTGGCTGAGGCTGGCGGAAAAGACACAGCTACCCTAAAAAGTGCCTTGCAGACCGTGCCTAACTACTTGGAACCGTTGCTATAATCGCCCCAGCGCCGGAATGCAGCTCGCAAGCCAGCGGTTCTCGTGTAGCTTGTGGGCTTCATCGGTATCTGGAACCGTCAGGGGTAGCGGCAGAGTCTCGCCGCTAGCCAGCACAGGGTCGCTCCTGAGGTTCCATCAAAATCAATCGAAATTGTCCCTATATGCCTTCCCCAAGGCGAATTCGCAGCGCGATCGAACGCTTCACGACACTGGCAATCTCCGTCTTTTCAGCGGCTTTGCTTCTCTCGCTGGCCGCCGCGAATACGGCGAACGCGCAGATCATGTCGGTCATGAATGACGATGGCCGGAAACTGTTCGTGAACTCGGAACCCGCGCAGAGTTTTCGGCTGACTCCCGCGAAGCCGCCTGCTCGCGTTTATCTACCCGGCGAAATCTCATTTATGGGCCGCAGTCACCCAGCCATGAGCATCGACCGGGACGGAGCGGACGCGTTAGTCCGGGAAGCCGCGGAACGGCATCAGGTAGACCCGGCACTGGTTCGGGCAGTCATTGAGACGGAATCCAACTGGAACCCCGCCGCGTATTCCCGCAAAGGGGCGATTGGCTTGATGCAGTTGATTCCGACCACGGCATCGCGTTTTGGGGCCAATGACGCATTTAATCCCAAGCAGAACGTCGACGCCGGGGTGCGCTACCTGAAGACGTTGCTAGAACGATACAATGGCAATCTGGATTTGGCCTTGGCAGCGTACAATGCTGGTGAAGGCGCTGTGGATCGGGCTCATGGCATTCCGCTATATCGCGAGACCAGAGATTATGTCCAGAAGGTCCAAAACGCTTACTTCCGCCCTGGCTCCGGCCGCCAGGAAACCATCTACGTCCGTACCAATGCCATCCACCGCAGCGTCGATTCCTCTGGCCGAATCATCTTTACGAACGAGAACTGAGCTGAGTTTTTCTTTGCCCTCCCGCCTGCTCCGCTCGCACCCTTCAAAAAATTTCCACAAGAGATTCGCCGGGGCTTCGCTGGGTTTCTTCCTCGTTGCGCTCGGCCTTGTGGCCCCTGTTGCTTGCCCGCAAACGCCGGACAGCGCCACGACTCGGCGCGACGCCGCCAGTGCTCAATTCGATCGGGCCGAAGAACAGCGACAGGCGCTGGACGCCAAGCCACTCGAGAAGCGCACGCTGGCCGACTATAAGCAGGTGGTCAACAGTTATCGCCGCGTTTCCCTGATTACTCCGCGAGCTGCTGCCGTGCCCGACTCCTTGATGGCCGTTGGCGAGTTGAATACGGAAATGGGCAACAAGTTCGGTCGCAGCTACTACCAGGCGGCAGTGGATTCCTACGAGTTTCTGATTCGCGAATATCCCGCCAGCAAGCACGTGCAGGACGCCATGTGGCGTGTCGCCAATCTCCAGAAAGATCAGTTGGGAGATACCGCCGCCGCAACCAAGACCTTCCAGGAATTCCAGCACAAGTTTCCGCGGTCCGGCAAAAAGCGCGAGATTCAGGAAGCGTATGCCGAACTGGCTTTGATGCGCGACCAGGACTCGGGCAAGACTCCCGCCAAAATGCCGACGATGCCCGCGAAAACGACTTCTACTGTGGCAACCACTCCACCTGCTTCCGCGCCCGCTGCTGCTTCTCCCGCTGGCGTGGGCGAAGAGACCCCGTCGACGCTCTTGCCGGTCATCTCCAAACAGGGCGGAGCACCGAACCAGTCGGGCAGCGTGCCTCGCGTGCAGAAAATCCGCACCAGCCTTACGGCGTCCAGCACGGAGGTCTTGCTCGACCTCGAAGATTCCGTGCAGTACGACTCCGGCCGCATCGCCAATCCTGACCGCATCTATTTCGATCTGCACACGGCCCGGCTCAGCTCCAGCGTAGCGCGGGGCAACATTGCGGTGACCGGAACGCTGCTCAGCCGCGTCCGGGTCTCCCAGAATCAGACGGGAGTCGTACGCGTGGTGCTCGACGTCGCCAACGTGCGCGATTATTCCGCATCGCTGGTGCCGAATCCCTGGCGCTTGGTCATCGAGTTGTACGGTGACGGCGCCATCCCCAGGAACGAGCCGACGCAAATCGCCAAGATTGCCACGCCTGAACCGAAAAGCGATATTCCTGCGCCAGCGAGTAAAACCGCGAATTCGGCGAAGCTGAAGACGACTGGCTCTCCCACCGCAGTCGCAGCCACGGACACGCACGCCACAACCAGCAGCCAGCCCGTCGCGAACTCCGCTACCTCGCCTGCGGTAACTTCCGCGGTCATTTCCGAAACGACCGCGCCCAGTTCCCTTCCCGCTCCCAAATCCAACGTGATGCCGGCGAAGACCAGGAATGCGAAAGCCGATGTTCCGCAACCGGCGAGCGTCCCGCAACCTACTCGGGACGGACAATCCACTCTGACTCGCGCGTTGGGGTTGAAAATCGGCCGCATCGTCATCGATGCCGGCCACGGCGGACACGACACCGGGACCATCGGTCCTACCGGCCTGATGGAAAAGGATCTTTGCCTGGACATCGCGTTGCGCATCGGCAAACTGATTCAAGCCAAGTTGCCCGACACGGATATCGTATATACCCGCTCCGACGACACGTTTATCCCGCTGGAAGAACGCACCCGCATCGCCAACGAAACCAAGGCGGATTTATTTGTCTCCATCCACGCCAATTCCAGCCCAGACCACGGCGCGCGCGGCGTGGAAACCTACTATTTGAATTTGAAAGGTTCGCCCGAAGCCATGGAAGTCGCGGCGCGGGAAAACGCGGTTTCTCAGGAGAGCATTCACGACCTGCAAGACCTGGTGAAACAGATCGCCCGCACCGAGAAGATCGACGAATCCAAGGAACTCGCCGAAGACATTCAGGATTCCCTCTCCAAGCGTATCCAGAAGACCGCCAAGCCGGTGAAAAACCGCGGCGTCCGGAAAGCTCCCTTCGTGGTCCTGATCGGCGCGGATATGCCCTCGATCCTTACGGAAATCTCGTTCCTCAGTAATCCCGCCGACGAGCAACTCTTGAAAAAACCGGAACACCGCCAGCGGATCGCGGAAGGCGTGTTTGCAGGTATGACGGCCTATCTTCAGAGCTTAAACAGCATGAACGTGACGCAGGCCAGGAAACCCTCCAAGCCGCCGGTCGTTCCCACGGTCGAATCCAGGAACCAAAACTAGGGGATTGGCATCTAAAGAACAGGTTGCAATGAAAAAGTCACTGCTCTTTTTTGCGCTATTGGCGCTCTGCGGTTCCTCCGGCCTCGCCGCGAACCCCGTGTCTCCCTCCCTGCTGCCGAATCAGGCGGGCCACTGGACTGCCGCTTCCCCTGTTCACGTGCTGAAAGCGGGCGAACTCGGCGATCGCTGGGCGCCCGGAACCACTGGCGAGCGCATTCTGAAGGAAAGCGGACTCAAGTCCGTCGAAGAGCGCACCTATCACGGACCGGATGGCGATGTGACCGTGCGGGCGTACCAACTTGCCGATCCCAGCCGCGCCTATGAAGTGTTTACGTATTTGCTGACGCCTGGTACCCAACTGCTCAACGACGGCGCCACGGCCATGGGGCCTTCTCAAATCATCGAACTGGTCGGCAATCTCGTCGTGGAATCGTCGCTGCCGCCCAAAGCCACCATGGGCAGCGTCGATGATTTGACGTCCGCGCTGCGAGCCAAAGCCGATCAGACGCCACTGCCGGCGTTGAAGGACTATCTGCCGGTCGCGCGGCGAATCCCCGGTTCGGAGCGGTATGCCTCTGGACCCGAAGCCTTTCGCGCGGCGTTGGATTCGACGGGACAAGCCGCGTACGCGGACCTGGTAAAAGTCGCGGGGTTTGAGAGTGAAGCTGAGGCTTCCGTTGCGCATTATGCGGCGGGCAAGGAATCGGCCGTGCTCGCGCTGATCTCCTACCCAACGCCCCAACTGGCCGAACAGCATTTGCACCATCTGCAAGAAGCATTGCCGCAAGCCGCCAAGGAAGCGGGCGTGAAGGTTGAGCGCAAGACCACGTTGCTCTCCATCGTGTTTGCCGCAACTTCCAAAGAATTCGCACAAAAACTGCGCGATGACGTGAACTACGAAACGCAGATTACCTGGAACGAATCGAGCCACACCGCTACCGACCCGCCCATCGTCGTGATCATGGTCAAGATCTTCTTGTTCACCGGATTGTTCCTGGGCGTAGCCACTGGCCTCGGCGTGGCCTTTGGCGGCGCGCGCGTCATCATCAAGCGCATGTTCCCCGGCAAGGTATTCGACCGGCCGCAGGACATCGAAATTCTGCAGATGGGCCTCTCCGGCAAAAAAATCGATCCCACCGACATGTATTAAGCTGGTAGTAATACGAATTAGTACCGCTTGGCCTTGCTTTCGAATCTAACGTGAGGCAGTTGCTGTATCCGTTTTCGAGGTTCGCTCCACCGCAACTCTGTCGTACTATGTATCTTCCTATGCACTGCAAAAACGATATGCGAAGTGCTTCCGCGAGTTTATTTCCCCGGAATCCTGCGGTTCTTTTTTCCGCGCTGCTCGCAGCCGCGATGTTCATGGCCGGTTGCGCCAGGAAAGAGAATGCGGGTGCGCAGACAGCCCCTCAGGCCATGCCCGTGCAGGTGCAGATTGTCCCCTCGCAAACGATTCCGGATACCACGGAATATCTTTCCGTCCTGAAGTCGCGCCATTCCGCGGTGATCAATCCGCTTGTCGAAGGGCAGATCACTCGCATTCTAGTGAAGTCGGGCGACAAGGTCTCCGCAAACGCTCCGTTGTTGCAAATCGACCCATTGAAGCAGGAAGCGGCTGTGAACAGCCAGGAAGCTTCGCGGCTTGCTCAGGAATCGGCTCTGAAGCAAGCCAAAATCAATCTGGAGCGCGCGCAAAAGTTGCACGAAGCAGGCGTGATCAGCCAGTCCGACTTCGACAATGCGCAGACCTCCTACGATACTGCCGTCGCGCAACTGAAATCTCTGGAGCAAATGGTGCAGTCGCAACAGGTGGAATTGCACTACTACAATGTGCGCGCGCCGTTTGCCGGCGTTGTGGGCGACATTCCTGTACACGTGGGCGATCGCGTCGCTGTCACTACTCTTCTGACCACCGTCGATGAGCCCGGCGCGTTGGAGGCCTACATCTACGTGCCATCTTCGCGCCTCGGCGACCTGAGGACTGGTTTACCGGTAAAGCTGTTGGATGAAACTGGCGCGGTGCGCGGCGAAAGCCGCATTTATTTCGTTTCGCCGCAGGCGGACACCGACACGCAAACAATTCTGGCCAAAGCCCCGGTGCAGAACCCGAAAGGCTCCTTGCGCATCGGCCAGCAGCTTCGCACGCTCGTCGAATGGGGCACCCGCAAAGGTCCGGTAATTCCGGTTTTAGCGGTACAGCGCATCAGTGGCGGATATTTCGCGTTCGTGGCGGTAAAGGAGGGCGCGAGCACTGTCGCGCGCCAGCGCCCGATTCGCATTGGCGAGATTGTTGGGAACGACTATGCGGTTCTCGACGGATTGAATCCAGGCGACCACCTCATCGTTTCCGGCCTGCAATTCCTGCAGGACGGCGCTCCGGTCGCGGAACAGATCAAGCAGGCCGATCAGAGCGGGCCTGCCCGGTCTGGGAACGTGCAGCCTTCAAAATAGTTTCCATCGCATCGCGGAACGATCTTCATTCCGTTTTGCGGAGAACGTATGTTTGTTGACTTCTTCATCCAGCGACCGGTGTTCGCCACCGTTTGCGCCCTGCTGATTGTTCTGGGCGGCGCAATCGCTATTCCGTCGTTGCCGATCGCCCAGTTTCCGGACTTGGCTCCTCCGCAGGTCGTCGTCTCCAGCGGCTACATTGGCGCGAATGCTCAAGCCGTCGAATCCGCGGTAACGATTCCCCTCGAGCAAGCCATCAACGGCGTGCCCGGCATGAAGTACATCCAGTCCTCCAGCGGGAATGACGGCAGCAGCCAGATCACCGTGACTTTCGACGTGACGCGCGACGTTGATCTCGCTTCCGTCGACGTGCAGAACCGCGTCAATCAGGCTCTCGGCCGCTTGCCCAACGCCGTCAAAAACACCGGCATCATCATCACCAAGCAATCCTCTGGGTTTGTGCTTGGCGCCGGCGTGTACTCCGAAAATGGCCAGTACGACAGCCTGTTCCTCAGCAACTATCTGGATGTCTACGTTCGCGACGCCATCAAACGCGTTAAAGGCGTCGGCGACGCCATGATCTTTGGCGAACGCAAATACGCGATGCGCCTCTGGCTCGATCCCGCTCGCATGGCGCAGCGTGGGTTGACCGCTACCGCCGCGTTAAACGCCCTCAGCGAGCAGAATATTCAAGTCGCTGCGGGGCAAGTCGGCCAGCCGCCCGCCAACGACGCGCAGTCCTACCAGATCAGTGTGCGTGCCGTCGGCCGCCTCACCGATCCCAAGGAATTCGAAAATATTCTGCTGAAGACCGGAACCGACGGAACGCTGGTCCGCATTCGCGATGTCGGCCGTGCGGAACTGGGCGCCGAAGATTACAGCGCCCTGTTGCGCTTCAACGGGCACGACGCCGTGGGCCTGGGAGTCACCCAACTTCCCGGCGCCAATGCCCTCGATGTAGACAAGGCCGTTAAAGAAGAGTTGGAGCGCCTGTCCAAGAACTTTCCGCCGGGCGTCAAGTACGCCGTCGCCTTCGACACCACAGAAGTGATCGGAGAGTCGATCCGCGACGTGCTGTTCACCCTGATCGAGGCCATCCTGCTGGTCGTCCTCGTAATCTTCCTGTTCCTGCAGGATTGGCGAAGCACGTTCATTCCCGCAGTCACGATTCCCGTATCGCTAATCGGTACATTTATTTTCGTCAAGCTGCTGGGATTTTCGATCAACACGCTAACGCTATTCGGTATTACGCTGGCCACCGGCCTGGTGGTGGACGACGCCATCGTGGTGATCGAGAACGTTGAGCGGCACATCGTCGAGGGAATCACCGAACCGCACAACGCCGCCAGCGTGGCCATGAAAGAAGTGGCCGGAGCCGTCATTGCCACTTCGCTGGTGCTGGTTGCCGTCTTCGTTCCGGTCGCGCTCTTTCCCGGAACGACGGGCATTCTGTTCCGGCAATTCGCATTGACGATTGCGTTTTCCGTCGCCATCTCCGCGTTCAACGCCCTGACGCTGACTCCGGCGCTTTCCGCGATTTTCCTGGGCCACCATCGCGAACGCGCATCGAACTTCTTCTTCACCGCATTCAATCGGGTGATCGCGTTCGGCACCGAACTCTATTCGAAGGCCGTGTACGGCGTGTTGCGCTGGAAATACGTAACCCTGCTGGTGTTCCTCGCCACTTTGGGTTTGACCTACTGGCTGTACGTGAAAATCCCGCAGGGATTTATTCCCCAGGATGATCAGGGCTATCTGATCGTCGCCGTGCAAACTCCTCAGGGCGCTTCGCTGGAGTACACCAAAGATGTCTGCGCGCAGGTGGAAAAAGCCGTTGCGCAAGTTCCGGACATCGAAGGCGCGTTCACCATCGTGGGATTCGGGTTCAGCGGTAACGCCTCCAACCGCGCCATCATCTTCCTGAATCTTGCGCCGTTCGCCCGTCGTAAGGGCGCCGAGCACCGCAGCGATGCCATCGTCGAGAAGTTGCGCGGGCCGCTGCTTGGCATCCCTGGTGGCATAGCCATTCCGTTCGATGCGCCCGCGGTACAAGGCCTTGGCCAGTTCGGAGGGTTCTCTTTTCAATTGGAAGATCTGGGACGCAACACCCTCCAGGATCTGGCGAATACGGCAAACACGATCGTTGCCAAGGGCAATCAGAGCGGAAAAGTCGAGGGCCTGTTCACCAGCTTCACCGCCAACGATCCGCAATATATCGTCAACATCAATCGCGAGAAGGCCAAGAGCCTGCAAGTGCCCTTTGGGCAGATCACCGACGCGCTACAGGTGTTCATGGGCTCCGTCTATGTCAACGATTTCGATTTCAACAATCGTTCCTACCGCGTCTACCTGCAAGCCGATCAGAAGTTTCGCGCCGAAGCTAAGAATATTCGTACCTACTACGTTCGCTCGGACACCGGAAAGATGATTCCGCTCGACAACGTCGTCGACATCCAACAAACCGCAACGCCGCAGGTCATCAGCCATTTCAACCTGTTCCGCTCCGCGGAAATCGATGGATCGGCCGCGGCGGGCCTAAGCACGCGCCAGGGCCTTGCCGAAATGGAGAAACTGGCGACGTCCGTGATGCCCAAAGGCATGATCTTCGACTGGAGCGGCTTGTCGCTGGAAGAAATCCAGTCCGGCGGAAAAGCCGCGGTGCTGTTCGCCCTGGGCCTCGTATTCGTTTATCTCACCCTCGCCGCGCAATACGAGAGCTACGTTTTGCCGTTCATCGTGCTGCTGGGCGTTCCTGTCGCCGTGTTGGGAGCATTGGGAGCAATCGCGCTGCGCGGGCTTGCCAACGATGTGTACTGCCAGATCGGTCTGGTCATGCTGATTGGCTTGGCTAGCAAGAACGCGATTTTGATCGTGGAGTTCGCCGAACAGTTGCAGGAGCAGGGACTCACCGTGATTGATGCCGCGGTCCAGGCGGCGCGCATCCGCCTGCGGCCGATCCTCATGACGTCACTGGCATTCATTCTCGGAGTCGTGCCCCTGATTATTGCGCAGGGCGCTGGCGCGGCCGGCCGCGTTTCGGTCGGCACAACGGTATTCGGCGGGATGATCGCGGCGACCACCCTGAACCTGATCTTCATTCCCACGCTGTACGTTCTGGTGCGTACTTTTGTGCCGCGCAAGAGATCGCGGACTCACGTTCCTGCCGAAGGTTAGTTCGGCCGATTACCCGTTCGATTTGTGAACTTGACTGGCGCCGTTAGTCGGCAGCCCCATTCGGCATTGCCCGCAAAGCTGGTACGTCTTTAAGTCGATCCATTCGACGCTGTGCGAAGGCGACATCACGCACTGGTAATCGTCGCAATGCGACAACGCCATCGTGTGGCCCAATTCATGGATCGCTTCCTTCAACAAACGTTTCCGCAACATTCCCCCATCCGGCGGCAGGCCATAGAATTCCTGCCGCAGCCTGTGCATGGACACCAGCGCACACGGCCCCTCGAGCTGCGCTTCTCCAAACACGAACGTCAAGATTGGAATATACAAATCCACTGGCGTGACCGCCAGAACTCGCCATTGCTCCGATGTAACACGCCCGTGCAGATACGCCAGAATCTCGGTCGACGAATATTGCTGGCGCGTTGGGTTGTATGCGAACGCCGGCTCGGCTTCCGCCGGCTGAACCTCGCACAGCGTGCGAAATTCCGACGAAATCCCACGCGCCAGCTCCGTCAGAATGTCCGGCGCGATCACTCCCAGCGCGGTTAGGTGAATCCGTCTCACAGGGCTTCCGCAGTGGCTCGTTTCCAACCGTAGCGCTTCAGCTTGTTGTGCAGGGTGACCCGATCGATATCGAGGACCTCCGCCGCCAGCGTCTGGTTGCCTTTGCACTCTTCCAGCACGGCCAGGATGTGCTGCTTTTCAATCTCGTCGAGGGTCCGCGCGGTGTTCGACGAAACCGGCAGGCGCAGCGCAAAATCGCTCTCGCGCAATTCCGGCTCCTGGGCCACGACCATTGCCCGCTCTATCGCATTCTCCAGTTCCCGAACATTCCCCGGCCAGTGGTAGCGGTCCAGCAAGCGCCATCGCTTCCGGCGAAACCCGGGAGATCTTTTTGTTCATCGACGCCGAGAATTTCCGCACAAAATGATCTACGAGCGCAGGGATGTCCGCGCGACGCTGGTGCAACGACGGCAGTTCAATTTGAAAAACATTCAAACGATAAAACAAGTCCGGCCGGAAGCGTCCTTCTTCGACCAGCATTTCCAGCTTCTTGTTAGTCGCGGCGATGCATCGGAAATCGACGTGAATCGGATGCGTGCTTCCGACGCGAGTGATTTCCCTCTCCTGCAACACACGCAGTAGATCTGTTTGCGTCTTCAGGCTGATATCGCCAATCTCATCAAGAAACACCGTGCCGCCATCCGCCACCTCAAAACTTCCCTTTTTTCGATACTGCGCGCCGGTGAACGCGCCTTTCTCGTGGCCGAATAGTTCGCTTTCCAGCAGCGACTCCGCCAGCGCACCACAATGCAGCACGACCAAAGGATTGTAGTGCCGCGGGCTTGCCGCGTGGATCGCTCGGGCGCACAATTCCTTGCCCGTTCCGCTTTCGCCGGTAATCAGCACGGTTGCATCCGTTGGACCTACCGTTTGAATGGCCTCAAATACTCGCACCATCGCAGGGCTCTGCCCCACCATCTCCTGCGGGCGAACGACCGACGCCACGGTCTCCCGCAAGCGCGCGTTCTCCCGCTCCATGCGCTTGTGGGTCAACGCGTTGTGCACCGTGTGGGCGATATCGTCGGGATCGAACGGCTTCGACACGTAGTCGTATGCCCCGTTCTTCAACGCGGAGACCGCGGTATCCACCGAGGCGTACCCGGTCATGATTATCACCAGCATGTCCGGATCTATTTCGTGCATGCGGCGTTGCAGTTCCACGCCGTCCGTTCCCGGCATCTTGATATCCACGAGCGCCAGATCGAAACGCTTCGCGCCCATCTTGGCCAGTGCTTCCTGCGCGCTGTCCGCCACGGCCACTTCGTAGCCTTCTTCGCGGAACCACTTGTCCAGCGAATCTCGGACGATCAGTTCATCGTCCACGACCAGTAGATTGGCTTTGTTCGCCATACTCTCTCCCTTTTTATCCCACCGCGTTCGCTGTATTGGTGACGTTGTTCGCGACGGGCTGAACCGGCAGCATCACAACGAACGAAGTGCCGCGGCCCGGCTCCGAAGTCACCGAAATTTTTCCCAGATGGCGCTCAATGATGTTGCGGCTGATGGCCAGGCCGAGACCCAGACCGCGGCCGCGTTCCTTGGTGGTAAAAAACGGTTCGAACATCTTGGCAAGCACGTCGCGCGGCATACCCACGCCATCGTCCCGCACCTCCACCTCGACGTTCTTGGCGGTTTCCGCATAGCGGGTGGCCAGGTGCAGGTTGCCGCCATTGGGCATCGCATCGATGGCGTTGATGACCAACGCCAGCACAACCTGCTCAATCTGGCCGCGGTCGCAGCGGATGCTTTGCAAATTCGGCGTTAAATTCAGGTGCAGCTCGATGTTCTTTAGGGCCAGTTGGTGTTGCACCAGCTTCACGCAGCGGTCCACGATTTCGTTGATGTTTCCCGGTTCCCGGCTCATCGACGTCGGCCGCGCAAACGTCATCAGGTTCTTCACAATGTCGCCGCAACGCCGGCTTTCGCTCTCGATCAAGTCGAGCATCCCCACGTTTTCGGTGTTGGGATTGGGCTCTCGAGACAGCCGTTTCTTCATCAGCTTCGCGTAGGTGAGGATTCCCGCCAAAGGATTGTTGATTTCGTGCGCCACCACCGCCGCAAGCTTGCCGATCGACGCCATGCGCTCCACGCGCAGCATCTCTTCCTGCGCGCTGCTCAGTTCCCGCGTCTTCTCCTCGACCCGGACCTCCAGCGTCCGGGCCCACGCGTTGATCTCCTCGTGCGCTTCGCGCAGTTGATGACTCATGGTGTTGAACGAAGTGGCCAGTTCCTCAAGTTCGGTGTGCGACCGCACGTGGATCTGGTAGCCGAGGTCGCCCGACCCGATGCGGTGGGTACCCTCGGTCAGCGCAGTCAGCGGACCGTCCAGCATGTGGCGCACAAACGCGGCGCACAGCAGCGCAACGCCGATCACCGCGATGATCGTGTAGATCAGCACCTGCCGGCTGGTTTCCGCTACGCTTTGCTCGCTGCCGGCCAGCGAAATATTCGTGTCCAGAATTCCCAGGTTCTTCGCTTCCGCGAGTGCGCATGGCATTCCGCGCTGCTGCACGCCGCGGAATTCGCGATCGGATCTGCCACCCCCAGCGCGCGTTCGCCCGAGGGCAATTTGTACGTGCGAAAACTTTCCTGCAGGTTCGCGTAATCCACGCCATTGGCGCCCGCGACGGGTGCATCGTGCGCCCGCATGTCCTTGTCCACAAATTTGTTGATTTCCGATGTGTCCGACGAAAAGCTGATCTGCCCGCGTTCGTTGATAATCCGGATGCGAACCATGCCGGGTTCGTCCGCCATGTCGGCAATGATGTGATATAAGCCGTCGCGCTGGTTGCGCAGCATGTAATAGGAGGTGCTGCGTTTGATGACGCTGCTCATCCGCGCCGCGTCGCCGAGCGCGTCGCGTTCCAGGTGTCTGCGGTGCAGTTGGATGTTTAAGTATCCGAGGAGCCAAACACCAGCGCCATGGACGACAACAACAGCACCAGCAGTTTGGAGCTCAGGCTTCCATAGATCCGTTGCCAGCGAATCGTTCCACCCGTAGGTTCATCAGTCTCCGGCATGGGACAACTCCACCGTTCGCACGGCAACCGGCTTGTTTTCCGATTGCTCGTGATAGCTGCGACCGTTCGGGAAGATCGGCAGGTACTTCACCGCCAACGCGAACGCGCTGAACCCGCACGCCAAAATGCCGAACGTGATGGAAAGCTCCGTCCACTTTGGGAAGTAGTTGCTGCCGGTGGCCGATAGCATCCCGGTTATGGCCACGTTCATGCGATTGGTGATAATCCCGAGCAGCGTCAGCACGGAGCATAGATACAGCCAGGTGCGGTTGGTGTTGACGGCGCGCCGGAACAGCAGTGCGGCCGGTATCGCCAGCAACGCGAACTCCAGCAGAAACAGGTAGCTTTCCGATCGCGGCAAGAAAATGATGCGAATGGCTCCGCTGCGCGCCAGATCGACCAGCCGCATGCTCAGGTAGAACGTCAGCACTACGGCCAGCACTCTGCCCAGCCCGGTAAGCAGGCTCAGCTCAAGCCGTTGGTGAAACGCCTTATCCGCGTGCCACGATTCGAAGATGGTCATGGCCAGTCCCGCGCAGATCGCCGAGATGAAGAAGAAAACCGGTTCCAGCGAGGAGTACCACAGCGGGTACAGCTTTCCAGGCACGATCAGGTACAAGCTGCCCAGCGACGATTGGTGCAGAGTCGACAGAACCACGCCCGCTATGACCAGCGGAATCATAATCGCGTGCATCCATTTCGATCTGCTTCTTCAGCCCGAAACGCTCCAGCACCACCGGCAGAAACTCCAGGAACAGCACCGTGGTATAAAGCATCACGCACCACGCGATTTCGAACATCACCGAGTGGTGATTCCACATCACCAGCGGATGCCAGATCCGCAACGGGCGGCCCAAGTCCAGAATCAACGATGCGATGAACATCGAATAGCCCAGGAACGCCGTCAGGATCATGGCCCGCAGCACCGGCTTGTACCGCTGGATGTTGAAGATGTATACGACCGCCGCCAGCGTGAATCCACCGCCGGCCAGCGCCACTGAAAACAACTTGAAGCCCACCCATAAGCCCCACGGGAACTCGTCCGTCAGGTTGGTCGAGTAGCCCAGGCCATGCGTCAACCGGTAAATCAGCGAATAGGCGCCCGGCACGAGGAGCACAACCAGCACCACATTCCAAAAATGCAATTTAATTTTGTCCATGGTCGTCTCCCTCACTTCGCCGTCGCGGGCGCGTTCGGGGCGCCTTCGGCTGCCGCTACTTCATCGCGCCTATTGGAAATCCACCAGATTCCGCCCAGCAGCACCGAGCCCAGTGCCACAACGTCCGGCACGTGCGTCAAAACGCGATACGTGAGCAACGGCATCGCTTCGCTGGTCTGGTCGGTGCGGAAGCCAAACTCCTCGAACGGAACGCTCGACAGCAGCAGCACCGACGTACCGCCGACTTCGTGGTGACCATAAATGTGTGGAACATAGTTGCCTGGATTGTCTTTCAAGCGCTGTTGCGCTTCGGCGATCAACTCGTCCCGCTCGCCGAACTTGGTGGCACCGGTGGGGCATGCCTCGGCGCAAGCCGTCATTTTCCCCGCCGCCACGCGGTCCGAGCACATGTCGCATTTCCGAACCAGCGGGAACGTTTTCTGCCATTCGTATTTCGGCACAAAGAACGGACACGCCAACATGCAATAGCGACAACCCATGCACCGGTTCGCGTCATAAGTGACGGGACCTGCGGCCGTTTTCTGGAACGCGCCTACCGGGCATACCGAGACACAACTCGGATCCCCGCAATTCATGCATAGCCTGCGCATGAACTTGTCGTCCTTGGTCAGTACTACCGTGAATTTGTGTTCCGATTGCTTCTGCTCAGCCGCAATCGTGTCGTTGTAAGGAAGGCCATTTCGATCGGCGCACGCTTTTTCGCAGAGCTTGCAGCCGATGCACAAAGTCGCATCGTAGAGGATGCCCTTGCTCATGTTTGCTCCCTGGAGCGACCTTCCGAGGGTGGAAGGATTCCTGCGGATGCCGGAGAGTAGTCGGCTTTTCGGTGTGGCACTCGTACAAACGAGCAATTGGAGCGGGTTCAACGTCCCAGTGGGCACAAAGGTTACAGATGAGAAGCTCAGCAACTGTGACGCTGGCGGTGATGAAATCTTGCTCGCCACACGTTAAACCCAAGGCAATTGTCCGCTATAGATACAGGAAAACCAAGGCCCGAGGTCACCGGCCCCGGTGACAGGAGTCACCTCGCTATAATCAATTTCAGCAGCTTAACTTCTTTACTTTTCAGCCCCATAAAAAAGTGCCAGGGTCCCGGCCTTACGGTGCCGGGACCCTGGCTTGACGTGACTTCATCAGGAGGTAGCTGTGATCACGTCATGAAAAATTCGCGGGTGATCTCTTCCCACTTCTCGGCTGGCATCTGCAGAGTCAGATCATGTACGGCCACGCCACCATCCTGTGCAACCGCTCCGGCGTACGCCGGCATCCGCGCTTGCAAGCGGCTCGATGCTTCGGCCATCCATTTACGGGCCAGCGTGCCATTCAGCAGGTTGCGGAAGCAGGTCTTCTGGTCAGGAGAAAGTACCGAAATCAGCCAACCTTCGCCGTAGGGGTCGCGATTCGTGGTGGAAACGTCGCTCGCCAGACTGTCGTTGATGTTAGTCACTTCGCCTTCCACTGGCGAAACCAGGTCGGTCCGGTGACCGTCGCGAATCAGCGTCGCAAACTTCTGTCCCTGCCGGATCCACTGTCCCCTCTTCGGCAGAGTGATGCTGTCGATCTTGCCAGCCAGCCGTGCGCCAAAATCATCCAGCCCCACGCGCACCATCGTCGGGGTTTCTGCAAGCGCCCAAGTGTGTCCCTGGTGATAGCTGCGATTCGCTGGCAGGTCAAAGCCGGCAACAAAGGCTGGCGGCATTACCGGAATCGCCGGTTGCGCAATTTCGGGCTCTGTGGCTTCTGCCGAAGCCTTGCCACTCTTCAAGAAATAATCCGCGGCGATGAACGCGGCGAACAGGATGAGCATCAGTAGGACTGTCATAAGGCCTCCACTCAGTGCTTCAATTTAACCTCACCCTTCCTTAAGGCATTTGCTTGGCCACTGCGCAGGAGCCTCGAAAATCGAGTTAGATCATTGATTTGATGACGGATACGAATTTGAGCAGGGATTCATCGTCGCCAACGTTTGATGAAATCCTCAACGGCTTCAAAAGGCGCCGCAACGTCGCATGAAATAACTGCAATCTTTACCAGAGCTTACACGGCTTGAAAAGGTGTGGTGATTTTCATGGCGCTTGATGCAAATCTCAGCGGAGGTTTCGCAGATGAGTTGTTCAGCCGCGCGTGTCAAAAAAATCTACGATGGTTTTGACCACCTGATCCTGTTGCTCATCCTTTAGCTCAGGGTACACCGGCAGCGACACCACTTCTCCGCTCGCCTTCTCGGACTCCGGCAAGTCTCCAAGTTCGTAACCCAGGTGACGGAACGCCTTCTGCAGGTGAAGGCATAGAGGATAGTAAATCTCGCTGGGAATCCCGGAGGTTCTCAGAAACTCTCGCAACTCATCGCGGCGCTGCACTCGAATGGTGAACTGGTTATAGACATGGTGAAACTTCGAGGTCGAAGCGCCAGGGCAGGTCACTTGCTGCTGCAGGCCAGCTTCCGCGAACAGCTTACGGTAGCGATCCGCTCGTTCGGCGCGGCCCGCTGCCCACTGATCCAAATGTCTCAACTTAACACGCAGTACCGCAGCTTGCAGCGCGTCCAGGCGACTATTCGTACCCACTATGTCATGGAAGTACTTCTGGCGGCTTCCGTGGTTTCGCAACATCTGGAGCTTTTCGGCAAACCCGCCGTCATTTGTAGTGATCAGTCCGCCGTCACCCGCTCCACCCAGGTTCTTCGAAGGAAAGAAGCTGAAGCAGCCAAAATCGCCCAGAGTTCCGGCGTGTCGTCCAGCATATCGGGACCCAATAGCCTGCGCGGCATCTTCGATCACCGCCAACCGGTGCTCGCGAGCAATCGCGAGAATCGGCTCCATGTCGGCTGGCAAACCGAACAGGTGCACCGGCATAATCGCTTTGGTCTTCGGCGTGATCGCTGCGGCTATTCGGCCCGGATCGATATTGAAGCTATCCGGCTCAATATCGACAAATACCGGTTTGGCACCCACCAGCGCGATTGAACCCGCTGTAGCGATGAAGCTGAACGGCGTAGTGATGACCTCATCGCCGTGGCCGATCCCAGCTGCCAGCAACGAAAGAATCAACGCATCCGTGCCGGATGCGCAAGCGATGGCATATTTCGCGCCCAGCTTGGCCGCAAGCTCTTCCTCGAGGCACGACACTTCCGGTCCCATGATGAAGTATTGGCTCTCCATCACCCGGGACACCGCGGCCATCACCTCTTCCCGAATTCCCGCAAACTGCGCGCGCAAGTCCAGGAAGTCGAAGGCTGGCGCGGCACCCTGGGTCGAAGCGCCAAGTTTGATTTTGGTGGTTTCCGGCGGCGTCATTCTGGTGTGGGAGTTCCCTTTCCGTAGTGTAACGCTACGGCAGGAATGTTGCCCCCAAATTACGCCACGGTCCGGGCGGCCTAGCTAAGGCTTGACGGGATTGGCGCGAAAGTACTGATCGAGGCCCGCCTGCACTTCTTCCACGGAATGCTGCACGTTCTTATCCATCGCAGCTACGACCGCTGGTACGGTCTTCTCGCCAACCGGTTCATCGCGATTATAGCTATGGGTCCACACGACTCGCATCGCCCGGATGTCGCGCATCTCAATATCGAAGCTCAGTCGCGCCACAATTCCGCTGGGAAGATCCACCTCTTTGAAGTCGTACAAGTGCCCCGACAACACGAAATCGCCTTTCGATTCGCTGCGCGGCGCGGTGACGCTCCGGTAATGCCCGGAGAAGCGCAGGTTGCGGATAAGCACGCTCTGCAACATCGTATCCGGCGTTTCCGCCCACCGGTTCGATTGATACAGCCCCATCTCCTGCGCGCCGTTCGAATACACAATGCGATCGTCGCGATACATTTGCGAAGTGATGAACGTGCGCACGATCAACGCGGCGTTGTACGTCGAGGCGTCGTGCGACTCCGTCGTGTTCGATGGGTACGTTAGCTGGTAATACTTAATCGGGCGGTCGGCGCCGCAACCGGCCAGCCAAAGTCCTGCGGCCACCAAGCCCGCCAGCAGCATCGTTCGGCCTCTTCGCTCAAACTGCTTGCCCATTTCCAGGTGATTTTCTGCGCTTGTACGCCTAAAGTTCATCATGGCTGTTCTCCGGGCCGGCGATCCTTAGCCGTGTTCGTGCGTATCAGAGACGACGGCCTGCGCTTCAGCGTCTCCGTGAAGTCCCGCAAGTTCTCGGAAACTTCCCGCAGGTTGTTCAGCAATTCGTCGATGTTCTCTGTGTTTCCGTCCAGGATGTTGTCGAGTTTGCTGGTCAGACTGTTGATATTGTTTAGGGAAGCGCGGAGCTTCTGAATCGAATCGTGGATGCCCTCGCGATTCTCTCCAAGCATCTCGTCCACATGCTTCAGCGAAGCGTTGGCCTGGTCCAGCGTGACGTGCAGCTTGTCGATGAGCGGCTGAATCTTTTCGCTGGCCGCATTTACGTTGGCCAGTGTCGACTTCAATTGCGGACGATTCTCTTTCAGTATTCCGTGCAGTTCGTCCAGGCTCCCTGAAATGTTGGCCCGGTTCTTGTCGTTCAGCAGATCGTTCACCCGGTCGACGGTGACCTTCAACTGAGTGACCCGCTCATTCAGGTTATTCAGCAATTGTTGCGCCTGGGGAGCCAAATCGTTGATGCGCGCGGTCAGATCATTGAAGCCGACGTACGGATCGGCCTGCAGCGTAGAGCCCGGAGAAGCCAATGGGGCTTGCGGCGAACCCGCTTTGATTTCCAGGTGATTGTCGCCGAGCGGGCTGAAGCTCATGATCGACACTCGACTGTCCGTTTTGACCGGAACTTCCTTGTTCACCGAGAACGTCATGTCGATCTTCGCGGGATCGGCTGGGTCAATCGTCATTTTCGTCACCCGGCCGATTTTGCTGCCGCCGACGTAATGCACCGACGCTCCGGGTTCCAGACCAGCCGCATTGGTCAGCTTTACATGGAAGACGCGGTCGGACCCGGCGAAGGCTCCGGTGAGCGTGAAAATGGTGAACATCAGCAGCAACGTCGCCACCACCACGAAAAGCCCCACAAACACCTGCTCGCGCTTTTCTCGCATATTATTTCGCGTTCCTTTGCTCCTGCTTGGCCGCAGCGGAGGTGGGCTCCGTCAACATCTGGAGGTAGTCCATCTCCTGCGCCACAGCAGGTTCGGGAATCCGGTCTAAAAACTGGCGCACTCTCGGATGAGTGCTTTCCTGCATTTCATGGAGTGTTCCCAGCGCCACAACGTCTCCCTTGTTGATCAGCACCATGCGGTCGGCGATCAGAAAGGCGCTGGCCAGCTCGTGGGTTACCACGATGATCGTCATGTGAAATGCTTTCTTCAGATCCAGAATCAGTTGATCGATCCCCGCGGCGATAATCGGATCCAGTCCCGCGGAAGGTTCATCGAAGAACAGTATCTCCGGATCCATCGCCAAAGCTCTGGCCACGGCCGCGCGCTTCTTCATACCGCCGCTCAACTGCGAAGGCATGAAATCTTCGAAACCGGACAATCCAACCTGATCGAGCTTCAGCCGCACCATAATTTCGATCGTCGATTCTTCCAGCTTGGTGTGCTCTCGCAAGGGCAACGCCACGTTCTCGCCCACGGTCATCGACCCGAACAGCGCGCCACCCTGGAACGACATCCCGATTCGCTTGCGAATCTCATCGCGCTGCGCGTTGCTGATCTTCGTGAAATTCTCCCCGCGTATCCAGACTTCCCCGCTGGTCGGCTGCTCCAGACCAACCAGGGTCCTCAGCAGTGTGCTTTTTCCAGAGCCCGATCCGCCCAGGATCACCATCGTCTCGCCCTGCTGCACATCAAAATTGATGCCGTGCAGGATTTCCCGCCCGCCATACGCCACGCGCAGGTCGCGCAACGAGATCATCGGCCCTGCTGGCGCCTTTTCAGCCTGCAACGTTCTGTCGCCCGCGCTCACTCTAGTGCTCTCCCAAAAAGAAAAACAGTGTGGTGAAGACCAAATCCACAAGTACCACGAGGAAAATGGAAACTACCACGGCGCGCGTCGTTGACCGGCCTACCTGTTCCGCGCCCCCTCCAGTATTCAGCCCTTCCAGGCATCCCACAGCCGTGATGGTCATCCCAAACATTGCGCTCTTGATCAAGCCGGTTACTACGTCCCGAAGAAACAGCGCGTCCAGCGAAGACTGAAAATAGCGCGCCCACGTGAAATCCGCCCGCAACACGCCGAACACCGATCCGCCGGTGATTCCCATGGTGTTGGCCCAGATCGTCAGACACGGCAGCATGACCACCATGGCCACAAATTTCGGCGTCACCAGAAAATGAACCGGATCGATCGCCATGGTTTCCAGAGCGTCAATCTCTTCGGTCACTTTCATGGTGCCGATTTCCGCAGCGAACGCTGAACCCGACCGCCCGATCACCACGATCGCCGTGATCAGGGGGCCGAGCTCGCGGGTCATGGAAATCGCGACCGCGCTGGCCACAAAATTCATGGCGCCGAATCGCTGCAATTCATACGCGCTCTGCAGTGCCAGGATCAGCCCGATAAAAAACGTGATGAGCGACAAAATCGGAAGCGCGCGCACGCCCGTTTCCATGGCTTGCGCGATGGATTCCCGAAATCGCACCGGTTTCCCGACGAACGGGCCGATGAACGTCGAGTATGCAGCGCGCCCCGCCAGCGTGGCCAGCGAGCCGAGATACGCCAGCGCATCGATGGTGATTGCGCCCAGATTGTTCAGAAATGACACGTGCGCGAAGCCTTCCCGTTCCTCTCCACGGTCTCTACGAACCCGCTAACGCTTGCTGTTCGTCGTCGAAAATCTCGAAGATTTTCTGCAACCGTGAAAGGTGGATCACTTCCCGCACACCCGTGCTCAGGCTGTAGAGGATCAGCTTGGTGCCGGCGTCCCGCGAGGCCTTCAGGGCTTCGACCAGCGAGGCGATGCCGGAGCTATCGATGTACCGCACGTTCTTCATGTTCAGATACAACTTGGGCGTGTGTTTTTCCTTGATCTCGCCAAGCAAGACCTTGCGCATCTCCGGCGAGTGCGCCAGGTCAATATCCCCGGACAAATCCAGGATGACGTTCTGCTCCTCCAACTGTCTCGAGGCAATCTGCACGACTATTCTCCCCCCGGCGGATGGACCGAACCTGCCGGAACCAAGTACTTCACAAGCCGCAAGTGGTTTTTGCCGTTTTTGCGGGTAAATTCCACTTTGTCCATGCACTCCTGAATGAAGTGCAGGCCCAATCCCCCGGGACGCAGTTGATCTAGTTCCCGCCCCTTGAGCTTTGCTGGATCCACTTCCGGACCGACATCCTCCAGCACGATTTCGATCCCCGCATTATCCGTAGGATGTCCCGAACTATGCAAGCGGCGGCACGTCACTTCAATCGGCATTCCCCGCTTCCCGTGGTAGGCATGGCGGATCACGTTGGCCAGCGCTTCGTCAACCGAGCGCACAATCGAGCGCTGCTCCGCTTCCCGAAATTGCAGCAACTCCGTCGCGCGTTCCAATGTCGCTCGAACCAAACACAATGCTTCCGGATTGCTGGGCATTTCCAACCGCAACAAGAGATCCGCTTCCTGGCGCTGACTCACCCTCTTCTCCCGCCCTGGCCCTTTCGATCCTTTTGAACTCCCACTGTTCGGCGCCTTTGCTCTCCCTCACATCAGATGATGGCAACCTACCCGGAGGCACAGACGATGCCATTTTCCCAATCGGATGACAACTCCAAAATTCGCCGACCAGCGCACCTAAAGGTACGTAGGTCGGGACCATAACACAAGCGCCCCTAACCCTCACCTGCTGCTATCCTAAAGAAGTCCGCTAAGGAGATTCGTTCCGCTTGCCACCGCTAATCAGCGCCAATCGCCTGTCCAAGAAATTCGGTTCCGCTCCTTTGTTTCAGGAAGTGTCCTTCACGGTTTCCGAGGGCGAACGAATCGGAATTATCGGCCCAAACGGCTCCGGTAAGTCCACTCTATTAGAAATTCTAAGCGGCAGGATGCTCCCCGACGCGGGCGAAGTGGCCATCCGCAAGGGCATCACTTCGATCATCGTGCTGCAAATCTCGGAGTTCGCCCCTGGCGAAACGGTGCGCACCATCGTCGAGCGATCGGCCGCGCTCGCCCGTATGTCGGAAAGCGAGCGCCAGGCGCTGGTCTCGCAAACCGTGGGCCGCGCCGGCTTCCAAGACCTCGATGTGGAGGCCAATTCCCTTTCTGGCGGCTGGCGTAAGCGTTTGGCCATTGTCGAGGCCCTCGTGCGCCAACCGGACGTGCTGCTACTCGATGAGCCGACCAATCACCTGGATCTGGCGGGCATCGATTGGCTCGAATCGGTGCTCATCCGAGCTTCCTTCGCCTGCGTGATCGTCAGCCACGACCGCTATTTCCTGGAGAACGTATCCAACGGAATCGTGGAGCTGAATCGCGTCTTCGAAAACGGCGCCTTCCGTGTCGCCGGCAACTACAGTGCGTTTCTGGAAGCTAAGGAATTGTATCTGCACGCCCAGCGCAACCGCCAGGAAGCCCTGGAAAATCGCGTTCACACGGAAATCGAATGGTTGCGTCGCGGTCCGAAAGCTCGCACCACCAAGTCCAAAGCGCGCATCGACAAGGCTCACGAGATGATTGGCGAACTGGCCGCCGTCACCGCTCGCGCCAGCACCGACACGGCTCGCATCAATTTCACCGCATCCGAGCGCCAGACCAAGCAACTCCTGACCCTGGACGATGTCAGCTACGCGCATCGGCGACCGCTCTCTGTTTCGCAACTTGCACTTCGTACTTACGGCGGGTATGCGCGTCGGCCTGCTGGGACCCAACGGCAGCGGAAAGACCACTCTGCTGCGCTTGTTGACCGGCGATTTAAAGCCAACGTCGGGCAAAATTCGTCAGGCCGATGGCCTGCGCATCGTGTACTTCGATCAGAATCGACAACTCGATCCGGACGTTTCCCTGCGCCGAGCGCTCGCTCCGGACAGCGATTCGGTCATCTATCGCGGGCAGGTCATTCACGTCGCCGCCTGGGGCGCACGGTTCCTGTTCGACGCGGAAGCCCTCAACGCCCCGGTCGGCCGTTTGTCCGGAGGCGAACGCGCTCGCGTGTTGATCGCGCGCCTCATGCTGCAGCCCGCGGACGTCCTGTTGCTCGACGAACCGACCAACGACCTGGACATCCCCACGCTGGAAATTCTGGAAGAGAGTCTTCTGGAGTATCCCGGCGCGCTGGTGCTGGTCACCCACGATCGTTACTTGCTCGATCGCGTCTCCACCGTCGTACTCGGTTTCGATGGCCTTGGCCACGCGGAACGTTTTGCTGATTTTTCGCAGTGGGATAGCTGGCAACGAGCTCAGCTTGCCGACTCCCGCGGAGTTCCCGCCAAGTCCGCTGCCGCCACCAAGACGGACGCTCCAGTTGCGCGCAAGAAACTTTCCTATAAGGAAGCTCGCGAACTGGAGACCATCGAAGCGCGTATCGCCGATGCCGAAAAACAATTGCAAGCCAAACACGACTCGCTGCTCGATCCCCAGGTCCTCAGCGACTCGCTCAAGCTGCGAACTCTTTCTCAACAACTCGATGAAGACCAGCGCCAGATCGACGCGCTCTATAAGCGCTGGGCCGAACTGGAAGCCCGGTAAGCCCGCACCCGCGGCTATAACTTTAAGCCATCACAGCACTTACGCCACAATTACCGATCCGCCGCACCTCTCGGCACTGCCCCGATTTTGCCTTGTTTCAGTGCACTTCCCGGTTTACCATCTTTGCCTCGGCGTTTAGGGATAGACGCCTATAGGGGAAACACCCCATTCGGCTGTTTCATCGCGGAATTTACACTGGAAGCCTGCGCTTCCCAGGAGACTCCTGTGGCTACTTCCGTTTGGAAGGGTTATTTCTCGTTCGGCTTGCTGTCCATTCCCATTCGGCTTTTTTCCGCCGCACGCAGCGAACGCATCTCGCTCAACCAGATTCACAGCGTCTGCAAGTCGCGCATCAAAATGCCGATCTGGTGCCCGGTCTGCGATCGCAAGGTCGAGCGCAGCGAAATCATCAAGGGCTATGAGTACGATAAAGATCAGTACGTGCTCTTCGACGAGAAGGAACTCGACGACATCGAGCCGGATTCCAACCGCACCATGGAAATCCTGGAATTTGTGAAGCTCGACGAAATCGATCCGCTGTACTTCGACGCTTCCTACTACATCGCGCCGGAAGACGAGGGCCGCAAAGCCTATCACCTGCTCCAGAAAGCTCTGGAAGAATCCGGCTACTCGGCAATTGCCAAGCTCACGATGCACCAGCGCGAACACACCGTCATCATTCGCCCGCACCGCGACGGCTCCATGGGCGGCATGACCCTGCACACCATGTTCTACCAGAACGAAGTGCGCGAAGCCGAATATCGCGACACCAGCAACATTGAAATTCGCGAGCCCGAGAAAAAACTTGCGTTGCAACTGATCGAGACACTCGCTGCAAAATTTGAGCCGGAAAAATATCGCGACACCTATCAGGACAGCCTGCAAGCGCTGATTGCCGCCAAGCAGCAGGGCCAGGAAGTCGCTCCGGTCGTGCATCCGACCCGCGCTCCGGTAATCGACTTGATGGACGCGCTCAAGAAGAGCATTGAGAAGAAAAGTTCCGAGAAGGCCGCCCCAGCAGCGGCCGCGGCGCCCAAGAAGCCTCCGGTCCGCGCGATTCCCGCGGTTGCCAGAGAAGAGCGGAAGCGCGTCAAAAAAGCGTAAACTGGTCGTGCATGGGAACGAGCGAACAATTTACTCGCGCTGATCTGCTGCGCATCCTGAGCATTTCCGACAAACAACTGGGCCAGTGGGAGAAAATGCAATTCGTTCGCGCCCTGCAGCCCGGCGGCGACGATTTCTACAACTTCCGCGACCTGATCAGCCTGCGCACCACCAAGCAACTGCTCGAAAATGGCGTGTCTCCCGACCGCTTGCGCCGCTCCCTCCAATCGCTGGCCAAGAAGCTCTCCGAAATTCAGGCGCCGCTGAATGAACTGCGCATCATCTCCAATGGCAAAGACGTCCTGGTGGAACTTGCCAACGCGCGCCTCGAGCCTCTGACCGGGCAATTCATCCTCACCTTCCAGACCCGCGAGATTTACGACAACATCGTGGCCATGCCGCATCGCAATGTGGCCTCGCTGTTCGACCTGGCGCTCGAGTACGACGCCGATCCCAACTCCCGGGCCAAAGCTGCGGAAACTTACGATCAGGTGATTCGCCTGCAGCCCGATCACGTCGAAGCGCTTGTCAATCGCGGCATGATTGCCTACGAACAGGGCGACCTCGAAGCCGCTGCCGACCATTTCCGCCGAGCCATCGCCATCGAGCCCAAACACACCATTGCGCTCTTCAATCTCGGAAGCACTCTCGAAGAAATGGGATTACTGCTGGAAGCGCGGCAACATCTGCGCCTGGCTACGCGCCTTGACCCGGAGTACGCCGACGCCCACTACAATCTGGCGCTGGTCTGCGACAAGCTCCAGGCCGACGCCGAAGCCCGCGAGCACTGGATCGCTTACCTGAAGCTCGATTCCCGCGGCGTCCACGCCGATTACGCCCGCACCCGCCTCGCCTGAATTGTCGTATTGAATGATGGAAACTGGAGCCGAAAGGCTGTTCCCTACTTGGGTACCGGGGACCTGAGTCTCCCGCAGCTTGAGGAAGGAAAGTTTTGTTCGCGACTCTCCAACCCATGTGATGTAGATTCTTCTAGCTATTCCGTCCATCCAAACTTCGATCTAGTTCCTGACCGATCGTCTTGACGCATGCGAGAGTTCCCCGCGTTTAAGTCCGCGGGGCGCACAAAAGGCCATGCCAAGGGAGCTCTGAAATCAACACGAGACGACGGAACGGTGAAGTCGTACTCTTCAAGGCTGCAGGAGGAAGTAGCGATGAGAGCAAACGGATCTTCTCGGTTTATATTCGCTTGGTTGGTGGTCCTTGCTGTTGCTGGTTATGTGGATACTTTTTCACAGTCTGTGAGTCCCGGCTCACAACCCACGTCTGGAACATCATCATCACCAGCAGCCCCGCTCAGGCCGTTCAGTGAAAACTTCTACGGAACGAAAGTCGCAGACCCGTACCGCTACATGGAGAATCTGAGCGACCCAAACACGCAAGCTTGGATGAAAGCTCAGAACGACTACTCTCGAACTGTATTGGCCAGCATCCCCGGTCGAAAGCAACTTCTGGCGCGCATCCGGGAGCTCGACCAGTCGGTGCCTCAGGTAGACGTGGCACGGCTGCCCGGGGATACCTACTTGGTTCTGAAAATGCTAACGGCCGAGAACACACCGAAACTCTACCTGCGTCATGGGCTCAGAGGGCAAGATCGACTTCTGGTCGATCCTGAAAAGATCACGCTGGCCCCTGCGGACCAGGGCAAGGGAGCGAATGTAATAAACGGCCTCACGCCTTCAAATAATGGCAAATACATTGTCGTGCACATCGAACCCGGCGGAGACGAACTCCACGGCGAGCTTCATGTAATTGACGTCGAGACCGGACGAGAGTCGAGCGATGTGATTACTAACGTGGGAGCTGAAGCTTGGACACCCTACTGGTTGCCGGATGATCGATCATTTGTCTATGGTCGGCCCCAGACCCTGCCGCCCGGCGCCCCCGCCGAAGAAGTGAGGCAGAAATTCCGGTCCTACCTGCACATCCTCGGTACAGAGCCCGGGAAGGACCAAGCGGTATTTGGTTATGGCGTGGTGCCATCTATAAGTGTGGACCCAGCGCTGATTGCGTCCGTTAAAATCCAAGCGGATTCGAGATGGGCGCTAGGCATCCTAAACGGCAGCGTTACACCCAATAGCGCCTATTACATTGAGTCTGTCTCCGATGTCGGAAAGACCAATGCAGCATGGCGAAAAGTGTCCGATTTTTCGGACGGCGTTACGGACATTGTCCTACACAATGATGATCTTTATTTGCTGACTTACAAGAATGCGCCGCGCTATCAGGTACTCCGCACCGATGCGCGCCGTCCCAATCTGGCCAACGCGGAAGTCGTAGTGCCTCCGGGCCAAGCCGTCGTAACCAGCATCCATCCGGCCCAGGATGCGCTGTACGTGAGTCTACAAGACGGTGGAGTCAATCGAGTATTGCGCGTAACCTATGGCCCCCATCCCGTCGTTCAACCAGTCGTTCTACCATTCGACGCCTCCGTTTATATCGGTACCGATCCTCGTTTGCCAGGAGCATTTCTGTACGTTACATCCTGGACCAAGGCCTTCAGGATCTATTCGTATGATCCTCGCACGAATCAGACGACCGACACTTTGCTGCAACCCACCGGCCCATTTGGTGAACCACCTGACATTGAGTCAACCGAGGTACAGGTCCGCAGCTACGATGGCACACAAATTCCTCTGTCTATCTCCTACCCCAAAAACATAAAGATGGACGGTTCAAATCCCATGCTCCTTGAAGGCTATGGCTCGTATGGCTTTTCATTTCAGCCCTACTATGAGCCCATGCGCCTCGCCTGGCACGAAAAAGGCGGCGTTTACGCGGTCTGCCATGTGCGTGGTGGCGGAGAATACGGCGAGGAGTGGCACTTGGCGGGCAAGGGCAGCGCGAAGCCCAATACATGGAAGGACTTCATCGCCTGTGCTCAGTATCTCATCGACAACAAGTATTCCTCACCCGCGCGCCTCGCCGGTGAAGGCATTAGCGCCGGAGGCATCCTGATCGGCCGAACAATAACCTCGCAGCCGGAGTTCTTTGCCGCCGCCATTGACAAGGTCGGTATGTCTGATATGTTGCGATCGGAACAGACACAGAATGGGGAAACGAACATCCCTGAATTCGGCAGCGTCAAGACCGAAGCTGGCTTCAAGGCACTTTATGAGATGAGTGCGTACCACCAAATCAAGGACGGAACTGCTTATCCGGCTGTCCTGCTCGAGACCGGGATGAACGATCCGCGTGTTGATCCTTGGCAAATGGCCAAGATGACGGCGCGCTTGCAGGCCGCTACTTCTAGCGGCAAACCGATATTACTGCGGGTGGATTACGCGGGCGGACATGGCGCTTTGGGTGCAACAAGAGATCAAGCCGACGAACAACTTGCTGACGAATGGAGCTTCCTACTCTGGCAGTTCGCTGTGCCAGAGTTCCAACCCAAGAAACAATGATCGCTGTAAGCAAGCTGACGTGAACAATTTTCTGAGCGACCTGAGACATAGGTGACACATTGTACCGGACACATAGGTAACACTTTCCTCCCATGAAGGGAGGGAAAGATGCCTTGGAAGGAGTGTTCGGTGGCAGATGAAAGACTGCAGTTTGTAGCTCGCCGGCTAGCCGGCGAGGCGATGGCCGAGCTTTGCAGGGAGTTCGGCATCTCGCGCAAGACCGGCTACAAGATCTTTGACCGTTATCAGGCATGCGGGCTGCAGGGGCTGACCGACCGCAGTCGACGCCCCTATCGCTATGGCAACCAACTTCCATTTCAGGTCGAGAACTTTATTCTGAGCGGTAAGCGGGAGCACCCCAACTGGGGTGCTCGAAAAATCAAGGAAGGCCTATTGCGCAGGTTCTCCGGTATTGCGATCCCTGCCCAGAGCACTTTCCACGCCGTGCTGGATCGCCACGGTCTGGTCGAGCAACGCGGCAGCCAGCGTCGACTTGCACAAGGCACGGCTCTCTCGCTCGGGCAGCGAAGCCCAATGAACTGTGGTGCACAGATTACAAGGGCGAGTTCTTGCTGGGGAATCAGACATACTGCTATCCGCTCACCGTAACCGATTCACGCCAGTCCGCTTTCTCCTGATCTGGAGGCGCTTTGCAATCCACCGTTGAGGGCTATGCTTTTACTGTATTTGAGCGGCTTTTTCAGGAACGCGGCCTCCCCGCCAAGATCCGCTGGAAACGGTGTTCCCTTCGCTTCTGCCCACTCCGTTGTTTAACCTGATAAAGCTCGCAGTGTGGTGGTTACCCGTGGGCATCAGTATCGAGCGCTTCAAGCCTGGCTATCCGCAGCAAAACGGTCCAACTCGAATGGATGCAGCTTACGCTCGGTATGCAGAAGCCACCAACCTGCCGCCGAACTTCGCTCTTGCACAGGGCAAGTTCGACAAATTCAATTTTGAGAAGTCCCTTAATCACGGGCGTCCTCATGAAGCGTTCGACGATGAGATATACCCGCTGAAGTCTATCAAGTCTTTCAGTCGTCACTTATACTTGCAGTCTGAATTGCTTACCGTTCCACGGCCTCACCATCTGGTCACCCTTTGTGGATTGCGATCGTGTTTTCCTGTCCACAATAAAAATCAATGTCAATCAGGTCTTAATGCTGGCCAAGCCGTGGCCCTCACTTCCAGAAGTGCTTCGACCGATATCATGGTTTGTCAGTCTTTATGGATTACGATCTAAGTTACTTTGATCTAAAGACCAGGGTCTGAACCTCTAGACAATCCGTTCGGCCCGAAAGTGTTACCTATGTATGCGGTACGTTCTGTTACCTATCTGTCCGGGTCGGAAGAAGATGTTGGAGCCGAGAGTGGGAGTTGAACCCACGACCTGCCGATTACGAATCGGCTGCTCTACCACTGAGCTACCTCGGCCTGTACTTTCAAGATAGCATCTGCGGAAAAACACTGTCAACGAAATGGCCGCTTTTCGTTGCGCATCCTGCTGCAAGTCACAATTGGGTTACGCGGGCTTTTACCGCGAAAACGGGTACATCAGCCACGCGATGCCGATGCCCAGCGCCACGAACCAGAACAACGAGCCCAAAATATACTTCACGCGATCCCGGGGATTGCGACGCCCCAAAAATCCGAAGGCCACGGACACCACCGCCGCGAAAAACAAAAACGCCTGAAAGTGCGTCAAGCGCACGCAGCAGCGCCGCCAACACTCAGCCCTTCCTTCCGCGCGCCGCTTCATACGCGTGCAGCGCCGCCAGAAGGTTCAACACTCCGGCCGTCGCCAGAAAGCGCGTGCCGTAGTCGCCCTGCGAGTGCGACACGTCCGCTCCGGCGCGTTCCGCCTTGCGCGCCACAAAATAGAAGCTGCCGCTGCCCATATCGGCCAGATAGCCGAGTTTATCGAACGCGTCCTGCCCGTCCCGCGTGAAAATATTTCCGCGCATCGACGTCCCGGCCCATACCAGTACGCCCACCGTAAAGAACACAATCAGCGCGCGTCCCCACATTTTCTGCACCGCGTGCCCCAATCCCGGCACCAGCCAGCCCGCGATTCCGGCAAACGCAGCAAACGCAAGCCGTCCGAAGCTGATTCTCTCTTCGATGGAAGCATCCGGTTCGATGGTCGGCGCCGGTGCCGCGATCGGCATCTCGCTCGGCGTTTCTTCCTGTTGCGCTGCGCCGTTGGGAGGAGTTGGTTGGTCGGTCATAAATTCGAACTAGAGCCAGTTTACGCGAGAAGCGCCAGAATCTCCGTCTGCACTGCTCCGGTCACCCGCGCTTCCTTCTCGTCGATGTACACATCCACTTCGCTGCGAATGCCGAACTCCGGCAGATAAATTCCCGGTTCCACGGAATTACACGTGCGCGGAATCAGGTGGCGCTCGTCGCGCGTTTCCAGCCCATCCATATTGACGCCGTTGCCATGCACCGCCGTGCCGATATTGTGGCCGGTGCGGTGAAAGAAGTACTTGCCGTAGCCGGCTTTCTCCACAACCGCGCGAGTGGCCTTGTCCACTTGCCAGCCTTGCAGCGGTTTACCGGCCTTCACATGATTCACAATCAACTCGACGCCGCGGTCGCGCGCCTCGCGCACCACGCGAAACACCTTCGCAAACTTTTCCGGCACCTTCGCGCCCAGGTAACCGACCCAAGTAATGTCGTAGTACACGCTGTTGGCCTTCTTCTGCTTGCCCCACACATCGAGTAACAGCAGGTCGCCCTCGCGAATCGGCGCGGCGTGCTCCTTTGTGGGACCGTAGTGCGGATCGCTGGCGTTGGCGTTCACCGCAACGTCCGGCCCTTCTTCGGTTTCAATGCCCGCTTCTTCGAACTTGCGCAGAATCCACTGCTGCAGGTCGTATTCGGTTAGCACTTGCTTCGCGCGCACAGCCTCCGCCGCATGCGCGAACGCGCCCTTCACAATCGCATCAATCGCGCGTCCCGCCGCCAGGTGCGACTCCAGTTGCTGCGGCGTCCAGCAAGCTTCGTACTTCTGGACCAGGTCCGCGGAGGTCACCACCTTTGCGCCGGTGGACTTCACCAGCTCGATTGTTCCCGCATCCACCATGGAAACATAGGGAATGGCATTCTTCGCGGAATACTGCATGGCGATGGGCTGCGCACGTCCGATCATTTTCTTCAGGTTCGTGACCAGTTCGCGATGTTCCGCGTAGTACAGCGTCTCTCCCGGCAGCGTGCTGAGCGCCTGGCTTTCGATTTTGTGCACCAGCTTGCGGGGCGTCCCTTTGGCGGGAATGAAATAGAACCAGCGGCGCGTGCGCATCAACTGCGGCAAATCCAATATGCGCAGCGCAATCGGGTCGCGTCCGCGGAAATCGTAGAACAGCCAGCCACCTATTTTTGCCGCGCGCAAATCCTGCTGAATTTCGGCCACGTTCAGGCTCATGGGCACCGCTCCTTCTGGCGTCTTTTATTCACCTGGTCAGACTTCCTGTTGCAGAAGATCGAGCACCTGCTGCCGGGTCACTCCGCGGATCTCCACAAGTTTGTTCCGGCCGTGCGCGCCGCCCTGGATTCTAACAGCCGATTTCGACGTTTTCAAAAGATCGGCCAGGAACTCGATCAGCGCTTCGTTGGCGCGGTTTTCCAGTGCAGGGGCGCGGAGCCGAATCTTCAGCGCGCCTTCCAGCGCACCAACCACTTCGTCCTTCGACGCCCGGGGCTGCACCCGCACGGGTACGGTGATCGTTCCCCTGCTGGCATTTTCCGAAATTTCCAGGAACGCCATCCTCACCACGCTCTTTGATATTGCGGAGGCGCGGGGATTTCCACTCCCAATGCTTTCGCCGCTCGCCGCGGCCAATATGGATCGCGCAACAGTTCGCGGGCCAGCAGCACCATATCCGCCTGTTCGCTGGAAATAATCGTGTCCGCCTGCGCCGGCTCGGTAATCATGCCGACCGCTCCCGTGGCGATGCCCACTTCTTTACGAATCGCTTCTGCGAACTCCACCTGATAACCGGGACCAACTGGTATGTGGACTCCAGGCACCAGGCCACCGCTAGAGACGTCAACCAGATCCACGCCGAGTCCCTTGAACCTGCTGCACAACTCCACACTCTGTTCCAGATTCCAGCCGCCGTCTTTCCAATCCGTCGCTGAAATTCGCACGAAAATCGGCAAGTCGGCCGGCCACACCTCACGCACCGCTTGCGTCACCCGCACCAGAAGCCGCGCGCGATTCTGGAAGCTGCCGCCATACAAATCTTTGCGCGTGTTGCTTAGTGGCGAGAGGAACTCGTGCAGCAAATAGCCGTGCGCCGCATGAATCTCCGCGACTTCGAAACCAGCCGCCAGCGCACGTTCCGCCCCGCGCCGAAAGTCCAGCACCACCTGATCGATTTCGTCCACGGTCAGTTCTTTGGGTGTCGCGTATCCCTTGTCAAAGGGAATCGCGCTCGGCGCGACCGGCGTCCACGCGCCTTGCTCCGCCTTCAAAGGTTTGCCGCCCAGCCACGGCACGTTCGTGCTTGCCTTTCTGCCCGCGTGAGCCAATTGCATGCCCGCTCGCGCTCCGCCTTCTTTGATCGTTTCAACGATCGGCTTCCACGAAGCGACATGCGCATCCAAATAAATTCCGGCGTCCCCCGGCGAAATGCGTCCTAGCTCCTGGACGGAAGTGGCTTCCGTGAACACCAGCGCGGCCCCACCAATCGCGCGGCTGCCCAGATGCACCAAATGCCAGCGCGTCGGATGGCCATCCACCGCCGAATACTGGCACATCGGCGACACCGCGATACGGTTCTTGAACTCCAGATTGCGAAGCCGAAACGGTTGAAAAAGTTTCACAGGTTTTCCCTTAGTGGATCCACAAGCGGATTTGGCTTACTTCAGCGGCGGACGCGCTCCAAACAGTGCCGTGCCTACGCGTACCTCCGTTGCCCCTTCCAAGATCGCGGCCTCAAAGTCGTGCGACATCCCCATCGACAACACCGGCAACTTGATCCGGAATTGAGCCTCCAGCTTATCGCGAAGCTGGCGCAAGCGTGCAAAATAGGGTCGCACCTCATCGGAGTTTTCCAGATACGGCGGAACGCACATCAATCCAGCAAATTCCAAATTCTCCGAGCCCAGCAAACTTTCTGCCAGCGAAGGAAGCTGTTCTTCTGGAACTCCACTCTTGGATTCCTCGCCGCCCAGATGCACTTCCACCAGCACGCGCAGCTTTCCCTTGCCTCCCGAGTCCGCTGCGAACCGGTCCAGCCGCCGCGCCAGGCTTTCGTCGTCCACCGAGTCCACGCTCTGGAATAACTTCACCGCACGCGCCGCTTTATTGCTCTGCAAATGACCGATCAGGTGCCAGGTAGCGCCCACATCCGAAAGCTTCGCGGACTTCCCTTCCCACTCCTGCACTCGATTTTCGCCGAAGTGGCGAAGCCCCGCTTCGAACGCTTCGCGAATCGCTTCCACCGGCTGCGTCTTCGAGACGCCGATCAGCAAAATGTCACTGGCGTTTCGGCCGGCCCGCTGAGCCGCCTCTTCGATCTGTCCCTGAACGAGCTGCAGGTTTTCCCGTATGCTCATTTTCCACACATAACGAAATCAAATGCTAACACGCTGCTCGAGCTTTGCGTTGCGGCCCGGATGTCCTCCAGTTACACTGGCAGTCATTCAACTGGGCGGCGTCCCCTCCGCCGCGGATGGTGACATGACCAAGCAAGGTGTGCTGATTGCCTTAGAGGGCATCGACGGCAGCGGCAAACAAACCCAGGCCCGGCTTCTGGAACACTCCCTCACCAACAGCGGTCACTCGGTTCTGTTTACCGGCTTTCCTCAATACGACTCCTGGTTCGGCCAAATGATTACCAAGTTCCTGAACGGCGAATTGGGGCCGTTGGAATCTGTGGACCCCCGATTCTCTGCGCTTCTTTATGCCGGCGATCGCTTCGAAGCCAAGTCGCAACTCCAGTCCGCTCTGCAGGAAGGCAAAATTGTTCTTACTGACCGCTACATCGCCTCCAACATGGCGCATCAAGTCGCACGCGCGCCGGTGGAACAGCGTTCCGACCTGCTCCGCTGGATCGAATATCTGGAATACACCGATCTACGGGTTGCCGCGGGAAAACCTGATTCTGTACATGCGTGTTCCTCCCAGAGAAGCGCAGAAAATGGTGGCGAAAAAAGCGGAACGCTCCTACACCTCCGCAAAGCTCGATATTCAGGAGCGCAGCCTGCAACACCTCGAGGACGCCGCCCTTATGTACGACATGCTCTCGCGCTCCCGCCCCTGGGCCACGATCCAGTGTTTCGACGCGGAAGAGGCAGCATGCGCTTGCCGGAAGAAATTGCCGCAGAAACACTCGAAGCGGTTCAAACCGTTTTGGCCAACAAGAGCACACGATAAATGGGATTCAGCGAATTTTTGGGAAATGAGCCGGTAGTTACCGCCCTTCGCGGAGCATTACGGGCCGGCCGCGTTCCTCATGCGCTGCTGTTCACCGGCCCGAAAGGCGTTGGAAATACACGCTGGCCCGCATGTTTGCTCAAGCCGCGAATTGCGAGCGATTGACGGACGATTTTTGCGGAGAATGCCCTACCTGCCTGCGCATCGCCGAATTGGCCTATCCGCAAAAACTCGTCGAACAGGGCCTGACCGAACGCGGGGAAAGCGCCGATGCCGCCGCGGTCGAACGAATGCCGCTTATCCTGCAAACGCATCCGGATGTTTGGGTGATTGTTCCCGATCCCGTGCGCCTGAACACCCCCGTGGCTCGCCCGGTTTTGCGCATCGGGCAACTCCGTGCCATACAACGCGCCGCCTATTTTCAACCGATGGGTCGCCGTCGCGTGTTCATCCTGGACCAGGCGGACACTATGCGATGGGACGTCGCCTCCGTTTTCCTGAAAATCCTTGAGGAACCACCGGGCTCCGCCACGCTTATCCTCACGGCTCCAAGCCCGTTTTCATTGCTGCCCACCATCGTGTCCCGTTGCATGCAATTCCACTTCGCGCCGCTGGCCCAACCCGAAGTCGAACGCATCCTTAAGGCGCACTCCAAGCAAAAAGCGCAGGACATCCGCCTCGCAGCTCAACTCTCGGAAGGTAGCCCGGGCCTCGCATTGGAAATCGACGCTGAGGCGGAAGCGGAAAGGCGTCAGACTGCGCTGCGCATTCTCGATCGCGCCGCGCGCGGCCAGGGATTTGCCCAGCTTTTTGCTGATACCACCGCGCTTGGAAAAGACCGCGAGTCCTCCTTCGAACAGCTTCTCAACACCTTCTATGGTCTGCTCTCGGACTTGCTGGAACTGTCCGCGGAAGTTCCTTCACCACAGCTTCGCAATCCGCAGCTTGCACGTGAGCTCCAGTCGCTCGCCAAAGCGGTCAGCACCGAATGGGTGTTCCGTGCGATCGCGGCTGTGGATGAGATTTCTCTCGGCGCGCGCCGCAACTTGAATCGCCAACTCGGCCTCGACGCCATGTCTGCCGCCCTCACTCCCGGTTTCTCGGGGATTCCATCTAGTCGCGTCTAGCCCTGTAATCTTTTTGTTCTGGCGTACGTCCTAAAGGGTGATAATAGGCTAAACCCAACTGCGATTATCGGCATCTAACGGTTACAGGCAACCCCAAAGAACCCCAAGGAGCAGTCACGCTATGGTTAATCGCCGGATGTTTCGCCCTAGCTTTGCGGAACCCAAGGATCAGCCCCCCTCCCGCCCACAGCACAACAACGGCCCCGCTCCCAGCAAGAAACCTACGCCCCCGGAAATCACCCACGCTGAAAACTTCTATTGGATTAAGCAGATGCAGGGGCGTACCCCCATGCTGGTGGTCCTGGAGTCCGGGGAAGAACTTCACGGCACCATCGAATGGTACGATCGGGACTGCATCAAACTGACTCGCCAAGGCGCTCCCAATCTGATGATCTTTAAGCGCTTTATTAAGTATGTTCACAAGGACGGCGAAGACTCTCCGGGTAATGAAGAGTAGCTAGTCCGGCAGGGCAGTGCCCTCTGGCGGCGGAGAAGGTCAGTGAAGCTTTCGCCGCCAACGATCCGTTCGGATTGAAGATCTCACATTCCGTAACAATGAAGTTGCGCCCCGCTCGCAGCACCTTTGCGTCCGCTCGAACCCTGCCGCCGGGCACCGGCTCCAGGAAATTGATCTTCATTTCCAATGTGGCCAGTTCCACACCTCTCGGAATCGCGGTGTACGCGGCAATTGCCGCCGTGGTGTCGGCCAGAGCGGCCAATATTCCGCCGTGGACTACGCCATGAATTTGGCGGTGCTGCGGGCGCACGTCCAACCGGAAAATCGCGCGCCCCTTATGCACACTTTCCACGTCGAAGCCCAGCATTGAGGTCGCTTCGTTCTCTTTCAGCCGCTTGCGGACCAGTGCGGTCAGCCGCTTCTCTTGCTTTGTCAGCTTGCGCTTCATCCCCTGACCCCTTTACCTGAAAGAGCCTTGGCAGGCGCTGCCGCTCTGCCGGTAGCCGTCGCTCTTCCCGTTGCAATTGCCGATTTTCCTGCTAGCCTTGTCACGTTCGGCAGGCCTCCGGCGTCTAACCAACTGCCATGCCGGTTCGCTCCCCACTGGCGTTGGCTCGCGCAATGTAGCATTCGAATCGAAACGTCGGCAAGTCATCGCATTGAAAGCCAGCTCCCGAAGTCGCAAAGAGGCGTGATGCGTATCGGTATCACTTGTTACCCAACCTACGGAGGCTCTGGTGTCGTCGCCACAGAGCTGGGCCAGGAGCTTGCCGCGCGGGGCCATGACATCCATTTCATCACCTATGCCCCCCCGATCCGCATCAATCTGAGCGACCCGCATATCCATTTTCATCAGGCCGCCGTTGTTTCCTATCCACTCTTCGACCACTCTCCGTACACGCTTTCACTGGCCACCAAGATGTTGGAAGTTTTCGAGCAGGAGAAACTGGATCTGCTGCATGTTCACTACGCCATCCCCCACTCCGTCAGCGCCCTGCTGGCCCGCCAGATGGCCGCTCCCCGTCGTCTTCCCTTCATCACCACGCTCCATGGCACAGACATTACTTTGGTGGGGAACAATCACAACTTCCTGCCCATCACTCGCTATTCCATCGAGCAAAGTGACGGCGTCACTTCGATTTCCCACTATCTGCTGAAGCGCACCCTGGAAGAATTCGACATCAAGCATCCCATTCGCGTAATTCCCAATTTTGTGAATTGCGATTTCTACCATCGCGTCCCCAACGAAAAATTGCGCGCAGAATGGGCGCCCGGCGGGGAGCCTATCCTTATGCACCTCTCGAATTTTCGTCCGGTGAAACGCATCCTCGATGCGGTCGAGATCTTTGCCCTGGTTCGGGAAAAGATGCCCGCCAAGCTGGTCATGATTGGCGACGGACCGGACCGCGAGCCTGCCCAGAACCTTGCCGTCGAGCGCGGCGTGCAAGATGATGTGCTCTTCCTGGGCAAGCAGAACGACGTCTATCAAAAACTCAGCCAGGCCGATCTGTTTCTACTGCCTTCTCAGTTGGAGTCGTTCGGGTTGGCCGCGCTCGAAGCCATGGCCTGCGAAGTGCCCGTCATTGCCACCAATGCCGGCGGCCTGCCCGAAGTGATCGAACCCGGCGTGGATGGCTACCTGGTCGAGCCGGGTGACGTTCAGCAGGCCGCCAAGTACGCGATCGACCTTCTGTCTCGAGCCGATCGCGGCCGCGAAATGGGCCAACTCGCTCGCCTCCACGCAAAAAAGAAATACTGCGCGAACGACGTCATTCCCGAATACGAGCAATACTACGAAGAAATCCTCAACAAGCAAGTAGCCGTCGCCCGCTAGTTTACGCCCGGTGAATCTGGCACTGGCCGCCGGCGACGTTTCTGCAACTGCGGTTTGCGGCGATGATCGCGTATCCCCAACGCAGGAGCTTCAGCACCACCGGAATTTCCGCGAGCCACGCCAACGGTCTGGCCCACCAGATTTCTCGCGCCAGCGCGACAATGGCGTCCGCACCTCCGTAGTATTTACCGTCGGAAAGCAGCAGACGAATCTCGCTGAGGAGTTCCTGCGGCGAAAGCCCCAGGAGCGCTCCAACTCGAGGATCTTGCAGCGGTGCCACCGATAAACCACGCCGTCCCAGAACCGGCGCCAACCAGCGCGCGAATCGTGTGCAGAACCCGCATTCGGAATCGAAAAACAGCCAGCCGCGCGCGTGCCGCCCTTTGCTGTCTGTGTATTCGTCAGTGAGCGAAATCATAGGCTTACCTCAAATCCTCGATGCCTTACCAAAGTCCATCTCGCGCGGGCGCGTCAGACCGCCTTCTTCTTGTCGCTGCCCAGCAGCGTGATCACTTTCCCGCGCAATTTACCCACACCCTTCAGCGCGCCCATGGGCATGCGCAGCACTTCGTCAAACAATCCGGTCATCGTGGTCAGGAATTCCAGCATCGTTTCCAGCCGCTCTCGCGTGTAGGTCTCGCCCTGCTGATTGCCCTTCAATTCCTCCACGCATTCGGCCAACACCCGCAGAGTCGGATCGATCTCCCGGCGCTTGCGCTCTTCCGACACCGTTCGGAAAATCTCCCAAACGTCCTTCGTGGTTTCAAAGTGGTCGCGCCGGTCTCCCAACACATGCACCACTCGCACAATTCCCCACCCCTGCAGTTCGCGCAAGCTGGTGCTTACGTTCGAACGCGCCACCGCCAGCGTCGTCGATATTTCATCGGCGGGCAGCGGCTTGGCGGAAAGGAACAGCAGCGCATGAACCTGGGCCACCGTGCGATTGATGCCCCATTTCGTGCCCATCTCTCCCCAATGCAGAATGAACTTCTGTGCCACCGGCGTAAGAGGTGCCGGGGCGGTACGTGCGGCTTGCTCGCTCATGTGTTCTCCTTGTTTGGCGCGGAGCGAAAAATCGTCCTGGCCCTACTCTCGCGAAAGGAAGCTATGAACAAATCGCTGACTTCATCGCTTTCGACAGCTTCTGCGCGGGCTAAAAGAGTGTTCGGCGCAGACCAACTGTATAGGGGCATCAGTCATTTCTGTCATTACTGAAGATACAGGAGAGAGAGCTGGACGTCAATACTAAAATACGCTGACTTCCGGTATCACCGGAACCAACTGCGGCACATCAATCCGGATCACGGTTCCCTGCCCCGGTTGGCTTTCAATCTCCAGGTGGAAATCCGTTCCGTACAGCACCCGGAGGCGCTCGCGCACGTTGCTCAAGCCGATGCCTTCCACGTAGACGTGCGGCATCTTCTCTTCGGAAATTCCCACCCCGTTGTCTTCGATCACCATTTGCAGCCGCCCGTCGCGATTGGAAGTGCGCAACCGCAGGCGCCCGCCCTCGAGCTTCGGCCCCAAGCCATGTTTCAAGCTGTTCTCCACAATGGGTTGCAACAGCATGCTGGGGATAAATGTTTCCAAAGTGTCCGCATCCACTTCCTTGATGATCTCCAGGCTGTCCTCGCCGAAGCGCGCCACTTCGATGTCCAAATAGTCGTCGATAAACGACAGTTCTTCGCGCAGCGGAACAAACGTCTCATGCTTGCGCAGCAGCCGCCGCAGGATGTTGCTCAGCTTCAACACCACTTCGCGAGCCGAGTCCGGCGCGATGCGGATCAGCGCGGACACGGTGTTGAGCGTATTGAACAAAAAGTGCGGATTGATCTGGCTGGATAACGCATCCATCCTGGCGCGCAACAGGAGCTGCTGGTGGCGTTCCAGGTTCATCTCAATTCGCGTGTTGTTCCAGATTTTCAGTGGTGCGGCCACCGACATCAACGTGGCGATTACGACCAGGCTCAGCACCCAGTTCCAGTGCGGGTCGATCGCAAACAGCCATTTCGCTTTCGTAGCCTGTACGAGCGCGACGCGGCCCAACTCCAGTCCCACGCACGCGGCCAACGGCAGCATTTCCCAATGCAATTGCGCATCACGAATCAGGCGCATACCCGCCTTAGGAATGTTCAGAAACGTGAATGGGCCGAAGTTCCACAGATCTTCTTTGTCCGGAATCACCTGCCGGATCAACCCTCCTAGCAAGCCCGCCGCAGCGGCCGCTGGCATCGCCAGCCATTCGTGAGCGATCAGCGCCGGAATCGTAATGATCGCCCCGCCTATCGGCCCCACGACGCGCCCGCCCAGCAATCCCATCAGGAACGCGCCCTCCAGCGACAGGTCGGCGAAGTCATACTCGCGGCGCACCAGACGCAGGGTCACGCCGATGATCAGCGGCGGTGTCAGGAACAACATCAGCTTCAATTTCTGGTCGGAATCGCGCTCTTCGGTAAACAACACGCGGCGCAACGCGTTCCAACGCGCCAGCAGCGCCGCGATCGAGGAAGCTACTCCAACCTTCAAGAGCAGCGTCAGCAACAATTCCCGCATCGACATAAATTGCCACGAACCTCTTTCGCTCCACGCTAGCCAAAGGCCCGCGCAAAGTAAAGCAGAGACGCAACCGCGCTCGCGACCATTCAGACGCCATTTACGCGCCTGCTATACTAGGTCGTTCCCATGGCCCAGCGAAAAGCAGCATCCAAACGTAAGAAATCAACAAAGTCCCGCAGCATCCGGAAGGTTGCCCACGCGGCCCTTCCCACACGTTTTGGAGCCTTTACCATCTATGGCTTTACCGGACGCGGCCCGCAGGAAGAAGCGGTCGCATTGGTTCGTGGCAACCTCCGTGGCCGGGTCGCACCGCTGGTTCGAGTTCATTCGCAGTGTTTAACCGGAGATGTGCTGACCTCCTTGCGCTGCGACTGTCGCGCCCAGTTGGAGTTGTCCCTAAAGAAAATTTCCCAGGCGCCTTCCGGCATCCTCTTATACCTGCCGCAGGAAGGCCGCGGCATCGGCTTAATGAACAAATTGCGCGCGTATCAGTTGCAGGATGGGGGCATGGACACGGTGGAAGCGAACGAATCGCTGGGCTTCGCCGCCGACGCGCGCGAATACGAATTCCCCGCGAAAATTTTGAAGGAATTGGGCGCCACCCGTATTCGCCTGTTGTCCAATAACCCGGACAAACGTCAGCAACTGGAAGCCGCCGGCATTCGCGTAACGGGATTAGTGCCCTGCCAGCCGCGCGTCTCTAAAATCTCGCGCGCCTACCTGGTCACCAAGAAACGCAAAATGGGCCACCTGCTTACCGGGCTATAAAACAGCGTCTGGATTGACGATCAGTGGAGTGCTCGAAGCTCTAAACCGCGGGAACCTTGGGTTTCGCCCGCATCGCATATCGCAAACTGCCTTGCGCGCCCAGATGCTCAGCCTGAATCTCCAGTGCCACATCAGGCTTCGCCAATTTCGGCATCTCGAAGGCAATCTCCGTCTTGCCGAATTCGTTCGTCGTACCGTGAAAAATTTCTTCGAGCGCGCTCCCGGCAATTTTCACGACGACATTCGCTCCGGCCACCGCCCCATCGTCTTCCGCAAGCACCACAACTTGCAGATGCGCGCGTTTTCCCGCTAACCAGTTTTTGGCATTCTCTAAAACGACGTGGAGCTTCCGGTCGACAGCAACGACGGGCGCAGGCGGCGGCGCGTCCGCAATTTCCGGCGCAGGCGGAACTTCCTCAACTGGAACCGGCCGATCCAGGTGCTCCGCGGCGATGTGTGGTTCGTCCGCCGCGACCGGAAGCGCTTCCGCCGCAGCCGTTGGTTCACTGTGCGCCGTTTCTGGCTCCGGATGCGCGGTATCTGTTTCCTGATGCACCAGGGTTTCACTCGCCGGAGTCGAATTCACAACTTCCGGTGCTTTCGGAATCGCCAGTTGCAGCCTGCCGGACTTCATTTCATCCAGCACCGAGTGGTGCTGCTCGTCCAGGCGCAGCTTCAAAGCCTGCTCACGATCTTCATTCAGCGGCAACAGGTCAAAATAATTGTTGGTACGGCGGTGCAGAACGCGGCCCTGGAAATACACGGTTGTATCGAGTAACGCGTGGGGTTCTCCCCGATCTTCGGTTTGCACGTGAAAAGTTATGTTACCGATTTTGATGTTGGTGTTGTGCCCGAAGACCATCGCACCCTATTCTCCCGTGTCGCCGCGCGAACCGTACAAAAGTTTGGCGAACGTTCAGCTAATATTTGACCGCGTGGCTCCCGAATCGTTATTATAACCCTTCGACCATGAGCTCCTCCGGCCTGCATGCTTATGTTCCTCTATTAATACACTTTCTCGTGGCTTGCGTATTGGCGGGAGCGCTGCTGACCATCTCCACGGTGATCGGCTGGCGGCGTCCCAACAAAGCCAAACAGCAACCCTATGAGTGCGGAATCACGCCTACCGGCGATGCGCGCGAACCGTTTTCCGTAAAGTTTTACCTGATTGCGATGGTCTTTATTTTGTTCGACGTGGAAGCCATCTTTTTATACCCGTGGGCGTACATCTTCAAGGATTTAGCCCGTGATCCACAAACCCACTGGTTTGGCTTCATCGAAATGATGTTCTACGTCGGTATTCTGCTGGTCGGTTACATTTATCTCTGGAAAAAGGGCGCGCTGGACTGGCATAAATCGCAGAAAGAGCGCTAACCCCTGAGGACATCCGTAAAGTGAGCGAACTGGCGAATGCAAATGCTAACGCCGCGGTCGAACGGCTGCGCAACTGGAATGCGCAATCCGTCGCTGAGATCATCGAGTATCGCGGCGAAGTCACCGTGGTGGTGCCCCGCGAATTGCTTCGCGCCACCGCCAAATTCCTGAAGGAAAGCCCGGAACTGGCCTTCAACCTCCTCAGCGACGTCACCTGCGTCGATCGCTTTCCAGTCGAACCGCGCTTCGAATTGAACTACCAGCTGGTTTCCATCCCCCGCTTGCAACGCCTGCGGCTGCGCAGCAGCGTCAGCGCCCAGCATCCGGTTATCGACTCACTCGAACCGATCTGGCCCGGTGCGAATTGGCTGGAACGCGAAGTGTTCGATCTCTTTGGCATTCGCTTTGAAGGCCACACCGACCTTCGACGCATTCTTCTTCCTGATGAATTTCAGGGTGCCCCGTTACGACGGGATTTTCCCACGGAGGGACAGCGTTAATTCGCCGCGCCGCGGAAACGTGACCCATGACAACGGTTGAAACAGCAATCGGTACCGCAAAAACCATGGTCCTCAATATGGGGCCGCAGCATCCCTCCACACACGGCGTGTTGCGCGTGTTGCTGGAGCTTGACGGCGAAAACGTGGTTACCGCGGTGCCCGACCTCGGCTACCTGCATACCGGCATTGAAAAAAGCTGCGAAGACAAGACCTATTCACAGGCCATCACCCTGACCGACCGCATGGATTACCTGAATCCTCTCGGCAACAACCTGGTCTATTGCCTCGCCGTCGAAAAACTTCTTGGCTTGGAAGTGCCGAAGCGTGCGCAGTACATCCGCGTAATGATGGTGGAACTGCAACGCATCTCTTCGCACCTGGTCTGGCTGGGCACCCACGCGTTGGACATGGGCGCGATGTCCGTTATGCTCTATTGCTTCCGCGAGCGTGAAGAAATCCTCAAGATCTTCGAGCGTTTTGCCGGTCAGCGCATGATGACCAGCTACATTCGCATCGGTGGCGTGGGCATCGATCCGCCTGCGGGCTGGCGCGAAATGGTTCGTAAATTCGTGGACATGATGCCGCCGCGAATCGACGAATACGAAGCCCTGCTTACCGAAAATCGCATCTGGCAAGGTCGCTTGAAAGGTGTGGGCTATCTGCCCGCCGAAACGCTGATCGCGCTGAGCACCACCGGCCCGGGCCTGCGCGCCGCGGGCGTGAATTACGACAATCGCAAAGCGTTTCCGTACTCCTCGTACGAAGAATTTAACTTCGATGTGCCGATTCGCACCGAATCCGATTGTTACGCGCGCTATCTCGTGCGCGTTGCTGAAATGCGTGAGAGCGTCAAGATCGTCCGCCAGGCTATGGACAAAATCACGGATCAGGGCGCGATCAAGGCCGAGGCTCCCGGCATCATTCCGCCACAACGCGAGAAGATGAAGACGGAAATGGAAGCGCTGATCTACCATTTCAAAATCTTCACCGAAGGTTTCTCGCCACCGCCGGGTGAAGCATTCGTGGCAGTCGAATCGCCGCGTGGGGAATTGGGATGCTTTATCGCCAGTGACGGCTCGCCCAAGCCTTTGCGCGTGCATTTCCGCGGCCCATCGTTCGTGAATCTGCAAGCCTTGCCGTTCATGGTCAAGGGCCAGCTCATCGCGGACACGGTCGCCAGCATCGGCACGATCGATATCGTGCTCGGGGAAGTGGATAGGTAACCATGGAATTGTCGCCAAAACTCGCTGCGAAGTTCGACAAACTGCAAAATCGCTATCCCGTCAAGCGCAGCGCGCTCATTCCCATGTTGATGTACGCCCAGGATGAGTATGGCTATGTCACCGACGAGATCATCCAGGAAATCGGACGGGCGCCTCGATCTGAACACCGTTCAGATTGAAGAAACGCTGGAATACTATTCCATGCTGCACCGCAAGCCGATTGGCAAGCACCATGTTCAGGTGTGCACCAACGTGGCCTGCATGCTTCGCGGCGGCAATCGAACTGCTCGAGCACGCCAAGAAGCGCCTGGAAATTGGCAACAAGCAAACTACCCAGGACGGCATGTTCTCGCTCGAAGAAGTGGAATGCATTGGCGCGTGCACCGGTGCGCCGGCCATGCAGGTCAATTACGACTTCTACGAGAGCGTTACCCAGCGTACTTTCGATCGCATCATCGAGGAACTGGACAAGGGCCAGCACCCCGCGCCTGTCCCGGTGATCACCGGCGCGCTGCACGAACGCAACAAACTGGAAACGCCTCTGATCAGCAAGCGTTTCGGCATCAAAGATTCCTTCAAGATCGATGTTGCCCTGCAAAACGGCGCCTATCAGGCCCTCGACAAGGCCCTGAAGCAGATGACGCCCGAAGCCATCATCGACGAAGTGAAGAAGTCGAACCTGCGCGGGCGTGGCGGCGCGGGCTTTCCCAACCGGCATGAAGTGGTCCTTCGTCCCCAAGGATTCTCCTAAGCCTAAATATGTGATCTGCAACGCCGACGAGTCCGAACCCGGCACCTGCAAGGATCGTCCGCTGATGGAAATGGATCCTCATCAATTGATTGAGGGCATCATCATCGCCGGGCGCGCCATCAATGCGCATCACGGCTTCATCTACATTCGCGGAGAATACCGCTACGTGCTGGACATCGTGGACGCCGCCATCGAAGAAGCCTATTCGCGCGGCTACCTCGGTAAGAATATTCTCGGTTCCGGCTTCGATTTCGATTTGCTTATCCACACCGGCGCCGGCGCTTACGAATGTGGCGAAGAATCGGCCTTAATGGAATCGCTAGAAGGCAAGCGCGGCAACCCGCGCATCAAGCCTCCCTTCCCTGCTGTCGTCGGTTTGTACGGCTGCCCTACCATCATCAATAACGTGGAGACCCTGAGCTCCGTCCCCTCGATCATTCTCGAGGGCGGCGAGGCCTACGCCAATCGCGGCACTCCGAAAAATGGCGGCACGCGTCTGCTCTGCGTCTCCGGCCACGTCAACAAACCCGGCATCTACGAAATTCCCCTCGGCATGAACATGAAAAAGTTCATCGAAGAGGTTGCTGGCGGCGTTCGCAACGGCAAAAAACTGAAGGCCGTAATCCCCGGCGGCAGTTCCTGTCCCGGTCTTCAAGGCCGACGAAATCGACATCGCTATGGACTACGACACCATCGCCAAGGCCGGCTCTATGCTTGGCTCCGGCGGCATGGTGGTGATCGATGAAGATACCTGCATGGTCGATATGGCCCGCCGCATCATGCATTTTTACGCGCACGAATCCTGCGGCTGGTGCATTCCCTGCCGTGAAGGTACGGCGTGGCTTCGAAAGATGCTGGACCGCTTCCATGCTGGATACGGCAAGCCGGAAGACATCAACCTGATCGGCGAACTTTCCAAGAACATGCTGGGCCGCACCTTCTGTCCGCTAGGTGACGCCGCCGCCATGCCCACGATCAGCATCGTCACCAAGTTCCGCAATGAATTTGAGGATCACCTGCACGGTAAGTGCGCTTATAAATCCGCCGAAGCACTGGTCGGATCGCGGTAAGGACCCATGGCTGAAACCAAGTTGATCAACTTCAAAATCGATGACCGCGACGTCCAGGTCCCCGCCGGAACCCTGGTCATTGAAGCGACCCGCCGCGTGGGCATAGAAGTTCCTTCCTTCTGCTACTACCCCGGCCTGTCCCTGCAAGCCGCGTGCCGCATGTGCCTGGTCGAAGTCGAGAAGATGCCCAAGCTGCAAACCGCGTGCACCCTGGTCGCCAGCGAAGGCATGGTCGTGCGCACCAATAGTGAGCAGGTTCGCAACGCGCGCAAGTACATGCTGGAGTTTTTGCTGACCAATCATCCGCTCGACTGCCCGGTCTGCGATAAAGGCGGCGAATGCGAATTGCAGGACATGGTCTTCCGCTACGGCGCCGACACCAGCCGTTTCTCCGAAGAAAAAATTCATCGGCCGGAAGAAAAGTGGTCCGACCTCGTCTACTACGATGCGCCTCGCTGCATTCTCTGCTTCCGCTGCGTCCGCGTTTGCGACGAAGGCATGGACGTCAAGGCGCTCGGCGTTGGTATGCGCGGCGCCAATTCCATCATCATCCCCAATGGCGGAGATCATCTGGACTGCGAAGAATGCGGCATGTGCATCGACATCTGCCCCGTCGGCGCGCTGACCAGCGGCACGTATCGCTATAAAACGCGCCCCTGGGAAATGGAATACGTCCCCACCATCTGCACGCACTGTTCGAATGGCTGCAAAACCACGCTGAGCGTGCGCAATCACGTCATCCAACGAGCCAACAATCGCGACCTGTCCGGCATCAACAAGGAATTTCTGTGCGTTAAGGGCCGTTTCGGCTTCGATTTTACGCAACACCCCGAGCGAATCAAGCAACCGCTGCTCCGCAAGGGCGATAAGCTCCTCCCAGTCTCGTGGGAGGAAGCCGCGCAAGCCGCAGCCACTCGCCTGAAAGAAATTCATTCTGCCTACGGTGGCGACAGCATCGGCGTGATCGGTTCCAATCGCACTTCGAACGAAGAAAATTATCTACTGCAGCGTTTCGCCCGCGCCACCTTCGGCACCAATAACATTGATCATCACCGCACCGCGGATTACACCGGTCTCGTAACCGCGTTGGGCGAACGTTCCGCCGAGGCGTCCTTGACCATGGATCAGCTTTCACGGTCCAAAACCATATTGCTGATCGGCAACGATCCTACCAACCGCAACCCGCTGGTGGCCTGGCAAATCCGCACTGCCATTCGCCTGAATAACGCGAAGCTGTTCATGATCAATTCGCAGTCCATTAAGCTGCAGCGCAAGGCTACCCAGTTTGTTCAAGCCTCGGAATTGGACGCGGTGCGCTGGCTCGCATCTGGCGACGGCCAACTCGGCGCTGGCATCGCGGAGCAACTCGGCAAATTGAAAGAAGCTCTTGCGGCGGAGTCCGATGTCGCGATCGTGTTCGGCTCCGAAATCGCCGGCGCTGGCATCGCCAAGCTGGTGCATTTTGGCTCGAGCCTTCCGGGCCAGACCCGCTATATGGCCCTCGGCGATTACGCCAACTCGCGCGGCGCAGCGGATATGGGCGTCTTGCCCGACCGTCTGCCCGGCTATGCCTATCTCGACGACAAGGCCGCTGCGGATCGCCTCGAACGCCATTGGGGCGCCAAACTCTCTCCCAAAGCAGGAATGACTACTGCGCAAATGATCGAAGCTGCGCAATCCGGCAAGCTGAAAGCTCTGTACGTCGTCGGAGCCAACCCGTTCAAGCACTTTGGCAAGGGTTCCTCGAATCGCGACAAACTCCAACTGCTGATCGTTCACGAACTCTTTCTCACGGAAACCGCGCTGCAAGCCGACATCGTCTTCCCTGCCGCCGCTGCGTATGAAAAAGACGGCACGGTGACCAATACCTCTGGCGAAGTGCAGTTGCTGCGCAAGGGTGGCGAAATGATGGGCGCGCGCACGGACTTTGATTTGCTTCGCATCGTCTCGCATCAACTGGAACGGGTGGGAGTCGGCAAGGCGTTCCATTACAAGAACCCCGCCGCGGTCTTCGAAGAAATTCGGAACTCTGTTTCCGGATACAACGTTCCGCAGCACGCTCTGCTGACCGGTGGCGCCGAGCCAACCAAAATTCACTTCTCAAAGAACGGTCATGCGCCGTACGATGTGCCGGTACACTCGATTCAACCGGCAAACGACACCTTATTCACCAGCGGCACGCTCGGCCGCTTCTGCACCATGATGCAATCTTTGCCGGAGGCGGAAGCCAACCAGTGAACGAATTCCTCGTCCATTACGCGTACTTGATCGTCCCGGTCATCAAGGTCGCCCTGCTGGTTTTCATCGTCCTGACCGTCGATGCCTATCTCACCTGGCTCGAACGCAAGGTTATCGCGCACATTCAGGCGCGCTGGGGACCGCACCGCGTCGGTCCGCACGGATTGCTACAGCCCTTGGCCGATGGCTTGAAGTTCATCTTCAAGGAAGATCCCGATGCCATCCGGCGTGGACAAAGTCGCGTTCTTCCTGGCGCCATTCTTGACGCTGATGCTGGCGCTTACGTCTCTCGCAGTAATCCCCTTCGGGCCGCAGCGCTTCACGGTGTGGGGCTATGAAACCCATGTGGGCGTCGCCGATGTCGACATCAGCTCTGCTCGTGCTGTTTGCGATCACCGCGCTGGCCGTTTACGGCGTTGCTCTGGCCGGTTGGGCTTCCAACAGCAAATATTCCCTGCTCGGCGGATTGCGCAGCTCCGCGCAGATGATCTCTTACGAACTGGCGCTTACCCTTTCCGTGGTTGGCGTGCTGCTGATTGCCGGCGACTTCAGCCTGCGCGGCATCATTGATCATCAGACCAACGGGAGCCTTGGAATGCTCGGCTGGAACATTTTCGGCTTTCCCGAAGGACGGCATCGGCTTCACCCAGATCGTCGGATTCCTCTGCTTCTTCATCGCGGCCATCGCGGAAACCAACCGCGTGCCCTTTCGACCTCCCCGAAGCAGAATCGGAATTGGTCGCTGGTTTCCACACCGAATACGCCAGCATGAAGTTCGCGATGTTCTTCATCGGCGAGTACACGGCGATGATCACCGTCTCCTGCCTGGCCACGATCTTGTTCTTCGGTGGATGGCTCTCTCCCTTCCCTGCTTCCTGGACGTTTACTCACTATCTGCCTTCGGTGTTGCTCATTCCCTTCGGAGCTGTGGGTTATTTTCGACGGCATCCGTTACGAAAACATTTTTGGCCGCATTATGCTGCCCGGCGTTGGCACAGCCCTCTTGGCCGTTGGCGTCGCACTGGCGCTGTTCCCGAGCGTCAACGAGATCATTCAAGGACCGTTCTGGTTCCTCTCCAAGGTCTTCGCGTTCCTGTTCTTCTACATCTGGATGCGCGGCACGCTGCCCCGCTTTCGCTATGACCAACTCATGAGTTTCGGCTGGAAATTCCTTTTGCCGGTGTCCATCGCCAATGTTGTGGTGACCGCGGCGTTTTTACTCTGGAGAATCCACTAATGTCCGCGCCTCTGATCATTTTCCTGGTGCTCGCGGCGCTCGCGATCTTTGGAGCGGTGAGCCTGATCCTGCAGCGTCATCCGATTCATAGCGCGCTGTCGCTGATCGTGGTGATGGTGGCGCTGGCGGGCTTGTATCTGCTGATGGGCGCGGAATTCGTGGCTGCCGTTCAGATCATCGTGTACGGCGGCGCCATCATGGTGCTGTTTGTCTTCGTCATCATGCTTTTGAACGCGGGCGAAGAAGAGCGCACCAATTTTTCCCGCTTGGCATCCTTTGCAGGAGTTCCCCTGGGTGTCGCGATCGCCGGATTCATCGCCGCCGCCATCGCGCACAGCACCCTGCCTGCTGCGCCGATGACCGGCGGGCTGACCTCCACGCGGGAGCTGTCTCATCTGCTGTTCAAGGAGTTTGTGTATCCCTTTGAGCTGACCTCCTTCCTGATCCTCGTAGCGATTCTGGGCGCGATTGTGCTGGCCCAGCGGGAGAACTGACATGGTCCCGACCAACTACTATGTGATCCTGAGCGCGATCCTGTTTGGCCTCGGCATTGTCGCGTTCATCTTCAAGCGCAACATCATCACCATGTTCATGGCCATCGAGTTGATGCTCAACGCCGTGAATCTTGCGTTTGTGGCTTTTAGTCAGTCCTTCGGCAAGCCCGATGGCGAAGTCTTCGTGCTCTTCGTGATCGTGGTGGCCGCCGCCGAAGCCGCCGTGGGCCTCGGAATTATTATTTTGACTGCGCGCAATCGCCGTTCGCTCAACGTCGAGCGCGTCAATCTCCTGAAGCTGTAGCGGTCGGACCGGGTCCGGCGGGTAGCCGGAATTTCTTTGCAAGTGAAGTTGCCGGGCCTCAGGCTGGCTCGGTGCGTGTGACCGGGGTGGATGACATTACAGGATTGCGGACAACCATAGAATGAACACGCTGCTGGAAAATCTCTGGATCATACCTCTGCTGCCCCTTCTGGGCTCGGCCCTCAACGGCTTGCTCGGCTCTCGCTGGCCCAAGAGCATGGTGAACACAGTCGCGTTGGGCTCCACGGGCCTTTCCTTCTTGTGCGCGCTCGAAGCCGTCCGCGAATTCTTCGCCAATGGCCAGCAATTCTTCCGCAAGGAATACTTCGATTGGATTATCGCCGGCAATTTCCGTGCCGGATTCGATCTGCAGATGGATCAGCTCACCGTCATCATGTTGCTGGTCGTTACCGGCGTCGGCTTCCTGATCCACATTTATGCCACCGGCTACATGGCGCACGAAGGTGGCTATTACCGATTCTTCTCCTACCTGAACTTGTTCATGTTTTTCATGCTCATCCTGGTGCTTGCCGCCAATTACGTGCTGCTCTTTGTCGGCTGGGAAGGCGTGGGCCTCTGCAGTTACCTGCTGATCGGCTTCTACTTCCTGAAGAAATCCGCTTCCGACGCGGGCAAGAAAGCCTTCATCGTAAATCGCATCGGTGACTTCGGCTTCATGCTGGGAATGTTTCTGATCTTCCGCACGTTCCATTCGCTCGATTTCCAATCGGTGTTCACGGCTGCCGCCAATCCCGCAGTCGGTCACGAAGCCTTAGGTCAGTTTGGCGTGATGACCATCGCGTGCCTGCTGCTCTTCATGGGCGCGACCGGCAAATCCGCGCAAATTCCCCTGTACGTCTGGCTGCCCGACGCTATGGAAGGCCCAACGCCTGTCAGCGCCTTGATTCACGCGGCCACCATGGTCACTGCGGGCGTTTACGTCGTGGCGCGTTCGCACATCCTTTATCAGCATTCCGAGACGGCCATGTACGTCGTCGCCATCATCGGCTGTGCAACCGCCTTCTTCGCCGCCACCATCGGCCTGGTGCAGTCGGACATCAAGAAAGTTCTCGCCTATTCCACCGTCAGCCAACTGGGCTACATGTTCCTGGCCTGCGGAGTGGGCGCTTACACCGCGGGCATCTTCCACCTGATGACCCACGCCTTCTTCAAGGCCTTGCTGTTCCTGTCCGCCGGAAGCGTGATTCACGCCATGGGCGGTGAGCAGGACATGTGGAAGATGGGCGGCCTCGCTTCCAAGATCCGCATCACCTTTATTTGCATGCTTTCCGGAACGATCGCTATTGCCGGTATCCCGCCGTTCGCCGGATTCTTTTCGAAGGACGCGATTCTCTTCGGCGCCTACAACTCCGAACCCATTGGCAAGGTGCTGTATGGCGTTGGCCTGCTGGCCGCCGTGCTCACCTCCTTCTATATGTTCCGGCTGATCTTCCTGACCTTCTACAGCAACCGCCGCTATGACGAACACCACGTGCATGTGCACGAGTCGCCGGCCAGCATGACCGGCCCGCTGGGCGTACTTGCAGTTCTCTCATTGATTGGCGGATGGCTGGCCATGCCCGCGTTCTGGGGTGGCAAGAACTACTTCGCTGATTTCCTCGCTCCCGTTTTTGGCGCTGAAACGCCGGCGTCGACGGAAGCCGCCGGAAGCCATCAACTCGAATGGATTCTTTCCGGTGTGGCCGTCGCAGCGGCGGCTATCGGCGGCATCGTTGCGTATCGCATGTATTACAAGATGGCCAAGGAAGGCACGTCCACCGGCCTGCACAAGGTGCTGTACAACAAGTATTACGTCGATGAACTCTATCAGGCCGCGATTGTTGGTCCGCTCGTGTGGCTGTCTCGCAATGTGCTCTGGAAGGTGGTCGACGTCGGCATCATCGACGGCACCGTGAATGGCATCGCCCACGGCGCGAGATCCGCCGGAGACACCGTGCGCCAGGCGCAGTCTGGCAACACCCGCAGCTACGCTGTGTGGGTGGTTATCGGAGCGATCATCCTGTTTACCATCATTTTCTGGCCGATTCTCCGGCCGGCGATGGGAGGCGCACGCTAATGAACCTTGGCGGACATCTCCTCTCTCTGTTGATCTTCTTCCCTGCTCTTGGTGCGTTTGCGCTGCTGCTGCTCAAGGGCGACGACGAACAGTGGATTCGGCGGCTGACCTTCATCATCTCCACGATGGAGTTTCTCTTTTCGCTGGCGCTGCTACGCGTTGTGCCGCTTACCGCCACCAATTCGCCGTATCCCGTTCAGGAATTCTCGCGCTGGATCCCCTCACCCCTCATCAACTATCACGTTGGCGTTGACGGCATCAGCCTGTTCCTCGTCATTCTCACCACCTTCTTGACGCCGATCTGCGTGCTTGCTTCGTGGCACGGGGTGCATCACCGCATCAAGGAATTTCACGTGATGCTGCTGCTCCTGGAAGTCGGTGTGGTCGGCGTGTTCCTGTCGCTGGACTTGTTCCTGTTCTTCCTGTTCTGGGAAATCATGCTGATCCCCATGGCCTTCCTGATTGGCATTTGGGGACACGACCGCCGCATCTACGCCGCTGTGAAGTTCGTCATCTACACCATGGGCGGGCTCGATCCTCATGCTGGTCGGCATCATCTGGCTGTACAACAAGACCGGCTCCTTCGATCTGCCCTCGATTCAACTGGCTTTGCAGACCGCGCCGAACCTGCTCACCGAGCGCGAAGAAATGCTCCTGTTCCTGTCGTTCTTTCTCGCCTTCGCCATCAAGGTACCGCTCTTCCCTCTGCATACCTGGTTGCCGGACGCGCACGTCGAAGCGCCTACCGCCGGCTCCGTCATCCTGGCGGGCGTGCTGCTGAAGATGGGCACCTACGGCATGATCCGCTTCTGTCTGCCGCTCTTCCCGGACGCTTCGCATCGTGCTGCGCCTTGGGTCGCGGCTCTGGCCATCATCGGCATCATTTACGGTGCGCTGGTCGCGCTGGTGCAGCCCAACCTGAAAAAACTCGTGGCCTATTCCTCGGTCAGCCACTTGGGCTTCGTGGTCCTCGGCATCTTCGCCTTCAAGGAAATCTCCATGCAGGGCGCGGTCTACCAGATGCTCGCGCACGGCATCGCCACCGGCGCTTTGTTCTTGCTGGTCGGCATGCTCTACGATCGCCGCCACACGTTCGAAATCAGCGAGTATGGCGGGATCGCCACGCCCATGCCGCGCTTCGCCGCCTTCTTCCTCTTCGTGGCTTTGGCTTCCATGGGCTTACCCATGCTGAACGGTTTCGTCGGCGAATTCCTGATCCTCCTGGGCACCTATCAGGCACATTGGAACTGGGCCGCCTGGGCCGCCACCGGCGTGATCCTGTCCGCTTGCTATTTGCTGTGGGCCTACCAGCGCGTCTTTTATGGTGACATCACGCACGGCAAGAATCGCGAGCTCAAGGATATTTCCTCGCGCGAAACCTGGATTCTGGTCACCATGGCGGTCATCACTCTCTGGATGGGCGTCAATTCCCCGTTCTTCACCCGGCGCACGGCGGCCGCTTCCAGAACGATTGTCCAGCAGGTGAACCGCAGCAACGAAATGTGGCATGAGGCAGCCGCCCCGGACGGCGCCGCTGCGCCCGAAACGCATGAGCACCACGACGGAGACGCTTCGATGGAAAGGGTGGAGCCCCGGTAAATGAATTCCTTCTCTCAACAGATGTGGCAGGATGTCCACCGGGTTCTGCCGGAACTGATTTGGTGCGGGTTCGGCGTCATCCTGATGCTGTTGCAACCATTCCTCAAGAACCGCCAGGCTCTTACCTTCGTCGCCATGATTGGCGCCGCGCTGGGCACCCTGAGCACTTCGTTCGGCACCTACGGCAGCGGTTTTTCCGGTTTAATTCAATTCGACACATTCAGCATTTTCTTCCACTGGCTCATTGGCCTGGTCACCTTTTTAGTGCTTCTCGGCTCAGACACCTATCTCGAACGCGAGCATCTGGATGGCGCGGAATTTTACGCCTTGATCCTGTTTGCCACCGCGGGCATGGGAGTCCTCGCCTCTGCGCAAGAGTTGTTGACGGCCTTCATCGGCTTGGAAATGTCCTCGATTTCCAGCTACGTTCTTGCCGGTTACCGCCGCGACTCCATCAAGTCCAGTGAAGCTGCGATGAAGTATTTCCTGCTGGGTTCCTTCGCCACCGCGTTCTTCCTTTATGGCATTGCCCTGGTCTATGGAGTTGCGGGCTCTACTAACCTCATGCAGTTGGCCAACGCCGATTCCGGCAGCAATCTGCTCCGCCTCGGATTGACGCTCATTCTTGTGGGCCTCGCCTTCAAGCTGGCCGCCGCTCCCTTCCAGATATGGACCCCCGACGTGTACGAAGGCGCTCCCACACCGGTTACGGCGCTGTTCTCCGCCGGACCGAAAGCCGCCACGTTTGCGCTGCTGCTGCGTATCTTCGCTACGGTCACCGGAGCAACCACCTTCTGGTATTGGGCTTTTTGGATCCTTGCCGTGTTCACCATGTTTGCCGGAAACCTTGGCGCCTTGGTGCAGGGCAACATCAAGCGCATGCTGGCGTACAGCTCCATCGCCCATGCCGGATACGTTTTCGTAGCGCTTGCCGCGATTACATCCGTGCGTTCCGACCCCGATGCCGTGAGCGGAGCATATGCCGCAGTTCTCTTCTACCTGATGACCTACGCTCTGGTTTCGGTCGGCGCCTTCACGATCATTTCAGATCTGGGCGGCAGAGGAGAACGCTACCTCAATATCGACGACTTCGCTGGACTGGGAACTCGCCAGCCGTTTGCGGCTGCCGCTCTCAGCCTGTTCCTGCTGTCGTTCCTGGGCTTGCCGATCACCGCGGGCTTCTTCGGAAAGCTGTACATCTTCACCGCCGCAATCAAGTCCAACATGATTTGGCTGGCGATCCTGATGGCCATCAACAGCGTGCTGGGCGCTTACTACTACCTGCGCATCATCGTCGTCATGTACATGCACGATTACAAAGGTGCGGTCCCGGCCGATGCGCCTAAAAGCCTCAGCGCCACTTCCGCCATGGTGGTGGCCGTTGCCGTCCTCGCCACTCTCTACCTTGGACTGCTGCCCGGCCATGTTCTGGGCTTCGTGCTTTCGAACAACCTGATGCTCTCCGCCAAGTAATTTCTCCTGGCCAACAACGCGACCGCCTTCTGCCAAAAGAAAAAGCCCGCCGGATTGCAGCGGGCTTTTCTATTTCTAGAAGGAATTTGTTGTTGCGATTAAACCTTGGCGAAAATAATCGCCAGCGTGAATAGTGCCAGCGTCTCGATGAACACCAGGCCCAGAATCATCGCGGTGCGGATGTTTCCGGAAGCTCCCGGGTTGCGCGCCATGCCTTCGCAAGCCGATGCGGCCACTTTGCTCTGACCGAGGGCGCCGCCAAATGCGGCCAGCGCCATACCAAATGCAGCGGCGATGGCCAGGGTGCCTTTGCCGGTGGCGGCGGCTTCCTGCGCAAACGCGGCTGGTGCTACCAGCATCGCTGCGGTCAGCGACGCTGCAATCATAACTGCCTTCTTCATGGTGTTTCTCCTTGATTGCCGGCAGTGGGTGGTTCCCGGCTCTGCGCACTGCAACCGGTCTCACGCTGTTACGGCAAAATTGTATCGGCGAAGCGAACGCGCCCGGCTTTAGTGTTCGTCAGCCACAGCCTGCCCGATATAAATCGACGGCAGCACGGTAAACACATACGCCTGAATGATGGATACGAAAATATGCAGCCCTACGAACAGCACCGGTATGAACAATGGAAATATCGAGAACGCCGCGCCCAGCGCCGGATGCTTCGCGAATCCCCATTGCGCCGGAACCAGCAGCAGTCCCAAAAAGATCATATAGATCAGGTCGCTGGCGAAAATATTGGCCCATAGACGGACCGTAAGCGAAAGAATGCGCGCCGTGGCGCTGATGATTTCTACTGGCCCAATCAGCCAGGAAAGCCACCACACCGGCCCGGTAAACGTCTTCAGATACCCGACCGGACCATGGTGCTTGATGCCCTGCCAGTTGAAGTACAAAAATGTCACAATGGCGCAACCCAGCGTAACGATGTAGCTTCCTGTCGGCGAAGTAAACGCCGGAAGCAGTCCCAGCAGGTTGGCCAGCAGAATGAAAATCGAGACCGAGCCGGTAAACGCGATGAATTGGTCGGCATGATGCCCGGCATTTTCTTCCAGCAGGTCCTTGATGCCGAATCCCAGCGGATTCGTCAGCAGCATCTCCGCAACCTGTTGTATGCCGTTGGGCTTGTCCACAGACAGTTGCGACCGCACCAGCAGCGCCAGCAGCACGCCAACGATCAGGGTGACGATCGACATCACCAGATATTCGGGGATCGGCCGCTCGTAATCGGCTGGCTGCAGGTGAATCGCGTGCAAAAACTGGAGGGCGTACACGCCAAAAACGTGATTGACCCAGTCCGTTAACCTGCTTATGTGCTCTTCCATCAATCAGTCCGGGGGATGCAGGATTTCGTACACACTGACGCTAAAGGTGGCCGCTCCAAGGGCGCACAATCCGAAAATCATGCTTAGAACGGGAACCTTCAGAACTTCAAAAATAACATATATAGCCAATGCTATCAACAGATAGCGAAACACCGCGCGAAAATAAATCCCCACCGGCACATGCGGTTTCGCCTGATTGGCTTGTGCTGTGGCCGACTCCGTCAGCGCATCCAACCCCTGCTTCAGCCAGCGAAAATTCAGCCACGCCAGCACCGCGCCGACCAGGATGCCCGCGCCAAACCGTGCTTCATACCAATAGGAGACCGCCAGAGCCGCGATCGCTCCCAGAATCAAGGTCAGCCACGAGATTTGCGTTTCGGATTGGTAGTAGCGGGAAACGTCCGGCGCGGCAGACTCTTTGTCCATAAATACCGGCTAGGTGTTCGGCAGCCGTCTCAACACATCGCGCAAACCGCCAAAGAACCCCAGCAATCCCAGGATCAGCATGAACACCGGCTTGGTGTGCAGCCAGTGGTCCAGCGCGTAGCCGATGCCCCCGCCAACGCACGTCGCCGCAACCAGCACAAAGGGCAGCTCCGTCGCCAGCGCGATCTGCTTGGAAAAGCCCTGGACCTGCTTCCCCGCCGGCGTCAGCTTCGGGTCGTCTCGATTGTCATTGTCCGATGGCATAGTGCGCCAGGCGCGCGAACGGCTCCGGATACAGTCCAGCCGCCAGCGTCACAAACAGCGCAACTCCCAACGCAACAGCTTGCGCGCTGCTCATCAACGGAATGGTGGCGTCGTGGCCCGGCTTTCGCAGCCAGGCATGTACCACGACCCGGAAATAGTAATACAAAGCCGGAACAATGTAGAGCGCCGCAAAAACCGCCAGGATCGGATGATTCGCCTGGATCAGTCCCTGAAAAATGTAGTACTTCCCCATGAACCCGGCCGTCGGAGGAATCCCCGCCAACGACAACATGAAGATCAGCAACAACAGCGCCGCCGCTGGGCTTCGCTGGTACAGCCCATCCAAATCCTCGAGCGTGTCGCCAATCAAGCCCTTCTGCCGCATCACCGTAATTACCGCGAAGGCCCCGATGGTCATGAAGCCGTATGCAATCAGGTAATAAAACACGCCCACGATGCCCGGCTCGTTCCACGCCACGATGCCCAGCAAAATGTATCCGACGTGCGAAATCGAGGAATACGCCAGCATTCGTTTGACGTTATTCTGCGTCAGCGCCGCCAGATTGCCCCATGTCAGCGAGGCAATCGCCACGCCCGCCACCATGTACAACCACGTCTCGTGCGTCCGCCCGAATACGCTGCCGAACAGCCGCAGCAGCATCGCGAAGCTGGCCGTCTTCGAAGCCACGCTTACGTACGCGGAAATCGGTGTGGGCGCTCCTTCGTACACATCCGGAGCCCACTGGTGAAAAGGCACCGCGGCGATTTTGAAGAACATGCCGGAAGCCACCAGCACCAGCGCCAGAATCGGCAGAACCTGAATCAGGAACGGATCGAGATGCAGGGCCGCGGGCATGCGCGCAGCGATCAACTGCCGCATCTGCTCGCCTGCTTCCCCCGGTTGCTGGCTGATTACGATTGCGCGCATCAACTCGTTGCGTCCGTTCAACGCCCCGGTGATGTCGCCCAAGTTCGTCGAACCACTCAACCCGTACAGCAGCGAGAAGCCGTACGTCAGAATTCCCGTGCTGAACGCGCCCAGCAGCAGGTATTTCATCGCTGCTTCGTTCGAGCGCTTGTTCTGCCGCAAATAGCCGGTCAGCACGTAGAAGCTCAGCGCCATCGTTTCCAGGCCGAGGAACAGTACGATCAGATCGATTCCGGTGGCCATGAACATCATGCCTACGCAGGCCAGCAGCATCAGCGCGTAGTATTCGCCTTCCTGTTCGTGCTCCAGATCCAGGTAGCGAATGGAAATCAGGATCACCAGAGCGGTGGCCGCCAGAAAAAGCGCGCTGAAAATGATCGAAGCGCCGTCCACCAGAATGCTGTTCTGGAAGCCCAACAAGCCTCCGGAACGCGTGGGAACCGCCATGTCCGCGTTGTAGCGCTTCACTTGCATGAACAGGCCGAGCGCTCCCGCCGCCACGCCCACCAGCGCCAGATACGCGTTCAAATGCTTCTCTTTGCTTCCCAGCAGAAAATCGAAGATCAGGATGCCCAGCGCGAACAGCAGCAATTCCATCTGCGGCAAAATCGTTAGGCCATCGCCGTGAATATAGACCAGTACCGGATCGAGAAAGACATGCACATAATGCACTATTCAGATCGAGAAAGGCGTGAAGGTATTGCAGTATCGGATCTAAGGCGTGCATGGCGGCGGCTTATTTCACCTCGGCGTTGGCCGGTTGCTCCGGCACTGCGGCGGTGGGCACCGATCCCGCGGGAAGCGCCCGGTTTGCCTGCTCGTAGAATGTCGGATTCACTTGCCGCACGATTTTTTCCACGGGCTTCTCGATATACGCGAAAAACGGCTTCGGATAGATGCCGATCCAGAAGGCCAACGCCACCAGCGGCAGCAGGATCGCCCACTCGCGCAAATTCAAATCCGGAAGCGTCTTGTTCACTTCGTGGGTCACCGGTCCGTACATCGTGCGCTGGTACAGCCACAGCAAATACGCCGCTCCCAGCACGATGCCCAGCGTGCCCCAGGCCGCCCAGGCCTTGTTCACGATGAACGTGCCCTGCAAAATCGTGAATTCCCCGATGAAGCCGTTCAGCAGCGGCATCCCCAGCGAACTCAGGCTCACAATCAGGTAGATCACCGCAAAGTTCGGCATCGGCGTGGCCAGCCCGCCAAATTCCGAAATCAGCCGCGTGTGACGCCGCTCGTACAAAACGCCGACGATCAGGAACAGCGCTCCTGTCGAAATGCCGTGGTTGATCTGCTGCAGCACGCTGCCGGACAGGCCTTGCGGCGTCAGCACAAAAATTCCCAGCGTGCAGAACGCCAGGTGGCTCACCGAACTGTACGCGATCAGCCGCTTCATATCCTTTTGCATCAGGCAGACCACCGCGCCGTAAATAATCCCCACCAGCGAAAGGAAGATCAGGATGTGAATGATCTTCGCCCGCATCACCGGATCAACGGGCAACAACGGCAGCGAAAACCTCAGAAACCCGTACGTTCCCATCTTCAAAAACACGCCGGCCAGAATCACGGAGCCAGCCGTCGGCGCTTCGGTGTGCGCGTCCGGCAGCCAGGTATGGAACGGGAACATCGGCACCTTGATGGCAAACGCGAAGAAGAATCCCCAGAACAGCCACACCTTCAATGGGTCCGCAAACGACTGCGCAGCCGCCCAGCAGGGTGGGAATGTCGAACGTCGCCGGCGTTCCCGGCGCCAGTGTCTTCGCGTAGTTGTAGTACAGCGCCAGGATCGCCAGCAGCATGATCACCGATCCGGCCAACGTGTATAAGAAAAACTTGATTGCCGCGTACAACCGCCGGTCGCTGCCCCACACGCCAATCAGGAAATACATCGGAACCAGCATCACTTCCCAGAACATGTAAAACAAAAAGAAATCCAGCGACAGAAACACGCCCAGCATGCCGGTCTGCAGCAGCAGCAACAGAATGTAGTATTCCTTGGTGCGCATCTGGATCGCCGACCAGGAGGACAGGATCGCGATCATCCCCAACAAAGTGGTGAGCATAACCAGCAGGAAACTGATTCCATCGATTCCCAGCGAATAGTGCGCTCCGATGCTGGGAATCCAGTCCGCCGTTTCGCGAAATACGTAGTCAGGAGAACCCACAGGGAAGCGCAGCACCAGCGGAATCGAAACGACAAACCCCAGCACTCCGAACAGATTCCCGACCCAGCGGTGCAGCATGGAAGATTCGCGCGGGATCAGCAGCAACAACAAAGCGCCAACCAGCGGCGTGAACAGAATCACGCTGAGCAGATGTGTGTCCAAAAGGTGTGGCATGCGGTCAGCCCTTTCCGTATAAAGTGCGCACCCATAGCTGCATGTGGTGGCCGTAGTAGGCGAGCAGGACAGCTACGCCGAGCAAAATCCAGAGCGCGTAGGATGAAAACAGCCCGGTCTGGATCATGCGAATGGGATGACTCAACGAACGCGTAAACTTGCCGACCAGGTTCACCAGTCCGTCGATAATCCACTTGTCCCACAACATGGAAACGCTGGAGAAGAATCGCGTCAGCGCCGCGGTTCCATTAATCGCCACGCCGTCGATGATCTTCGCGTCGAGCAGTCCCAACGCCAGGCTCAAGTCCTTGATGCGATTCACAAACAGCGCGTCGTAAATCTCGTCCATGTAGTACTTGTGCGATAGCAGCGAATACAGCCGCGGGAACCGCGCCACGATTTGCTCATGCACCTGCGGCTTCTTGATGAAGAAGTTGTACGCCAGCCAGATGCCCGCCAGCGCCACTCCCACCGACGTCATCATCAACAGGTATTCCTTCACCAACGTGTGCTTACCGAGTTCCACGGGCGTCGTTTCGGTGACCACCCCGCGCAACACTGGCTCCAGGAAGCGCCCCAGAATATTTTCCTCGCCCCACAGCACCGGCAGCGCAAACCAGCCACCAATCGCTGATAGCAGCGCCAGAATCATCAGCGGCACCGTCATCGTCTGTTGGCGATTCATGGATGTGGTGCGCCACTTCATGATCCACGCGCGACTTCCCCGAGAACGTCAGGAAGAACAGCCGGAACATGTAATACGCCGTCATGCCCGCCGTAATCAGCCCGACCAGCCACAGCAACAGGTAGCGGTCCAGCAACTGCGAGCGGTGGAAGGCGTGCCCCAGAATTTCATCCTTGCTGAAGAATCCGGAAAACGGCGGCATCCCGGAAATCGCCAGCGTCGCAATAAAAAATGTCTTCGCCGTCACTGGGATCGAATTCCATAGACCGCCCATCTTGCGGATGTCCTGCTCGCCAGAAAGCGCGTGAATCACGCTGCCCGCCCCGAGGAACAACAGCGCCTTGAAGAACGCGTGGGTCATCAGGTGGAAAATTCCCGCCGAAAACGCGCCGACTCCCAGCGCCAGAAACATGTAACCCAATTGGCTGATCGTCGAATAGGCCAGCACTTTCTTGATGTCGAACTGCACCAGCGCCATCGATGCCGCAAAAATTGCCGTGCGTGGCGCCCACGATCGCCACCGTATCCATGGCCACCGGCGCCAACTGATAAATCGCGTTCATCCGCGCCACCATGTACACGCCGGCGGTCACCATCGTCGCGGCGTGAATCAATGCGGATACCGGCGTCGGTCCTTCCATGGCATCCGGCAGCCAGACGTACAGCGGGATTTGCGCCGACTTGCCCGTAGCGCCCACGAACAGTAGCAATGCAATCGCTGTCAGCACCGGCGCGCCGGCCGCCAACACCGAGTGATGCACCAAACCACTCAGCACCTGCAGAATTCCGGGAAATGCGGCCGCGTCCGCCAATCCCTCCGAGGTATACCGGATCGTGCCGAATGTCGTTGAGATCAAAAAGATTCCCAGCAGGAAACCGGTATCGCCTACCCGGTTTACAATGAACGCTTTTTTGCCCGCATCCGAAGCCGACTTCCTCAGGAAGTAGAAACCGATCAGCAAATAACTGCACAATCCGACGCCTTCCCATCCCACGAACATCAGCAACAAATTGTTGGCCAGCACCAGCGTCAGCATCGAAAACATGAACAGGTTCAGATACCCGAAGAACCGGTAGTAGCCGCCTTCGTGCCCCATGTATCCGATCGAATACACATGGATCAGGAAGCCCACGCCGGTCACCACCAGAATCATCACGCAGGTCAACGGATCCAGCAGGTATCCCCAGTGCGCGATGAATGGCCGCAATGCCCCGTTCGCTGGCATCAGCCCCGGCGTAATCCATTCGAACAAAATTGTCTGGAAGACGCGATGCTCCGCCGGAAACGACAACAGGTTCCACACCGCTCCCGCCGCATGCACGAACGAAAGAAACACGCTGCCCACGCAAATCAGGCTCACAATGCGGTTTGGCAACCGGCGCCCTACAAACAACATGATCGCTGCGGAAATCAGCGGAAACAGCGGGATCAGATACAGGTGAGTGAGGAAGTAACCGGCGGTGCTCATCGGCTCACCATTTCAGAAGATCCATTTCGTCGGCCTGCACCGTTTCCCGGTTCCGGAAGAACGCAATGATGATGCCCAGCCCCACCGCAGCTTCCGCCGCTGCATCGGCGATGATGAACATCGCGAACACCTGCCCGGCCACGTCGCCGTAAATCCGCGAAAACGCCACCAGGTTCAGATTGACCGCGTTCAGAATCAGTTCGATCGACATCAGCACCACGATCACGTTGCGGCGCGTGATCACCCCAATCGTGCCGATGATGAACAGCGCGAGGCTCAAAAACAGGTAATGGTTCACGGACATCATTCCGATGGCGTCCTTTTCTTGGCCATCACCACCGCTCCGACCATCGCTACCAGCAGCAAAACGCTGGCGATTTCAAATGGCAGCAGGTAGGTGCTGAACAAACTCTTGGCCAACGCTTCGGAATTCGGCGGCAGCTTATCCGCCGGCGCCGCTCCACGCACGAAAAGCCCGTCGCCGGGAAGATTGCGCGCCGACCACAGCATCACCGCAACCTGCACCGCCAGTGCCGCCGCCACCACAATGGAAACCAGTCGCTGGCGCCCAAATCGCACCTGGTGCAGCGCGACGTCCAGTCGCACCAGCATGATCACGAAGATGAACAGCACCATGATCCCGCCGACATACAAAATGATCTGTGCGATGAACAGGAACTCCGCGCGTAGTTGCAGAAACAGACCCGCCGTGGCCAGCAACGTTGTAATCAGGAACACCGCGCTGTGGATCGCGTTGCGGCGCGTCACCATCAACGCCGCGCTGATCACCGCGATTCCCGCGAACGTATAAAAGATGAGGCTATCCAGCAAGCGTGCCTCCCGTCAGTGACCCATCCGGCGTATCCGGCGCTGGCGCCGGTTCTGCTGTCGATGCTGCGTTAGTCCTTTGATCGTAAATGCGCAACAGGAACAGGGCTGCAACAAGTGTCAGCGCTGTGGTCACAATCACCGCGATCGGCAGATACCAGTGATATTCACTGTTTAGAATCATGGCCAGGCCTACGAAAAACACATTCACGATCGCCAGCGGAATCAGCAGGTACCACCCCAGGTGCATCAACTGGTCGAATCGGTAGCGCGGCAGCGTGAATCGCAGCCACATGAACAAATAAATGTATCCCGCAATCTTGAACAGGAACCAGAACGCTCCGTGCAGCCCGGGCTGCGCCGCCCGCAACTGTGCGACAAACAACGGCGCCACCAGGATAAGCGCCACCACAAAGCACAAAATCGCTACGGCCCACATGAATTGCGACTTGTGCCCGCGAAGGCTGCTTCCCTGCCCGATAAATGCAGTACACGCCCACCGCCGCCGTCAGCAGTCCCGGCAGCACGTCCAGCCAGTTCATCCAGCGCACACCGGAGAACGGCCGCAGCCACCCGCCCAAGAAACAGCGTCGTCGCCACGGCGCCCACCACAATCATGTTGGCGTATTCACCCAGGAAGTACAGCGCCCAGCGAAATCCGCTGTATTCCGTCATGTAGCCGGCGACCAGTTCCGATTCCGCTTCCGGCAAGTCAAAGGGCGCGCGGTTCGTCTCGGCAATCGACGCGACCACATAGATAAAGAACGCCACGGGCGCCAGAAACACAAACCATACGCGATTCTGCGCCTGCGCTTCCACAATCAGCCGCATGTTCAGCGTTCCAGCCAGCACCAGAGCGCTGACAATCGCCAGTCCCGCCGCGGTTTCGTAGCTCACCAACTGCGCGGTACTGCGCAGCGCACCCATGATCGAGTAGTGGCTGTTCGAAGCCCAGCCGCCCAGCACGATTCCGAACAGTCCCAGCGAACTTACTCCCAGGACAAACAAAATTCCTATGTTGATATCCCGCGCCACGTGAAACCACGGCCCGAAAGCGATTGCGCCCATGGCCGTCAACGCGCACGTCATGGAAATGACCGGCGCCAACCAGAAAATCGCTTTGTCCGCATTTGTCCGGAATGATGTCTTCCTTGATCAGCAACTTCACCGCGTCCGCGATTGGCTGCAGCAGGCCATGTGGTCCGACGCGCATCGGTCCCAGCCGCGCCTGCATGTCCGCCATCAGCTTGCGTTCCACCAGCACGACATAACCGGCGATCAGCGGCACAGCGGCAACAATCACCACGCCGGAAACCAGTTCCACCCACCACGCCAGCACAAACGCCCATACATCATGCAGCACGCCATCTCATCGATCCACCTCGCCCAGCACGATATCCAGCGTTCCGATGATCGCCACCACATCGGCCACCAGATGGCCGCGCACCATTTTGTCGAAGGCCTGCAGATTTACGAAGTGACGGCGGGCGGATCCGCACGCGATACGGCTGCGTCGTGCCGTCGCTCACAATGTAGTACCCCAAAATTCCCTTTGGTGCTTCGATCGAGTGATAAATCTCGCCCGGCGGCGGCTTCAGCACTTTGCCCACTTTGCCCATGATCGGCCCGGCGGGAATATTCTCGATCGCCTGCAGGCAGATCAGCCGCGATTGCCGCATCTCTTCCATGCGCACCATGTACCGGTCATAGGTATCGCCATTCGTGCCGATCGGGAATCTCGAACTTGTATTGATCGTAGGCCGCGTACGGCTGCGCCTTCCGCATATCCCAACTTCACGCCGCTCGCGCGGAGGATGGGCCCCGTCGCTCCCACGGCAATCGCGTCCTCCGCGGAAATCACGCCCACATTTCTCGTGCGGCCAATCCAGATGCTGTTGCCGGTCAGCAGGTCTTCGTACTCCTGCAGTCGCCGCGGAAAATCGTTGCAGAAGCGCTCCACGTCCTTCTCAAACGTGTCGTACGCTTCGTACTGCAAGCCGCCAATTCGAAACGCGTGCGTCGTCAACCGCGCGCCGCAATATTTCTCAAAAATTTTCAGGATTTCTTCGCGTTCCCGCATGCAGTAGAACAGTGGAGTCAGTGCCCCGATGTCCAACCCGTGTGTACCGAGCCACAGCAGGTGGCTCGCGATGCGCTGCAATTCTGTCAGGATCGTGCGAATGACCCGTGCGCGGGGTGGCGCTTCGACGTTGAGCAGCTTTTCAACCGCTTCGCAGTAGCCCAGCCCATTGCTGATTGCCGCCACATAGTCCATGCGGTCAACGTACGGCGCGAATTGTTGGTAGGTGCGGTGTTCCGCGATCTTCTCCACGCCGCGATGCAGGTAGCCGATGATGCACTCCGAGCCACGGACCCGTTCGCCGTCCAGCTTCAACTTCACCCGCAGCACGCCATGCGTCGAGGGATGCTGCGGCCCCATGTTCAGGACCAGCTCGTCGGCGCCTAGAAGTGTATCGGTCTTAATGTTGTTCTGGTTCAATCGATCCTGACCCTGTCAAAACTTCGGTGACACAAGGAAACAGCATGCCACGCTGATCCCGAGTACTTCTGTGATCCAGAAACTGGACAACTGCTTCTACTGCCCGCTCTCAATTCCCAGGTTCTCGCGAACCCAAGCGGTGTCCTGCTGCAAAATGTCGTAGTCCTTGCGCAGCGGATATCCCTGCCATTCTTCGGGCAGCAGAATCCGCTTCAGATCGGGATGTCCCGCAAAGCGTATCCCAAACATGTCGAAAATCTCGCGCTCCAGCCAATTCGCCGTCGGCCAGATTCCGGCCAGCGATGCAGCGGATTCCCCGTCGCCAATCGCAATCTTCAGGCGCAAGCGCGTGTTATGCGGGAATGAATACAGAATCGCGATCAGGTCAAATCGCTTGTCGCGGCGCGGCCAGTCGACTGCCGTGTAATCCTCCAGCAGATCAAAGCGTTCGACATCCCGCGAATACCGCGCGATCTCTTCCAGTTGCCCCGCAGCAATCACTAAATACGGCTGCTTGCGGTCTTCCAACGCATCCAGGATCGCCGCTCCGAATTTTTCCCGGTAGCGTCTTGCAAGCTCGGAGTCCCACGGCGTTTGCAGCACGACCGGCGGCTTTGGCGCTGGGGGAGCAGGTTTCGCAGCAGGTGCGGACGGCGGCGCAGCCGCGCTCTTCGGCGCACTCGGCGGTGCGGGAGCCGTTCCGGAGGTATCCGGCTTTGGGCTATCGGGCGATTGGGGTGCCTTGGGCTCTTCTGCCATGGGCCTTGGGACCTTGAGCTGCGCTGGTGATCAAAGGGCAGCGCGTAGATCCTGTCTTCACTGGGCTGCTGTCGCTGCGCGAAAAGGAGAGCGATGGCGCAAACCAACACACGCGGAGGATGATTGCGTCCGCGACTTGCAGCCGATTGCAAATTGCTTAGTGCGTTTCTAACACACGCAACTAGGGCAGTCAATGCGCTCCGGCACTCGACAAAATTTCTTTGCTGTACTCTCTCCGCCGTTGCTCCTTGCGCAGCGATTTCCTGCTGCATCCTTGCTTTGCCGCAGCCGGTTCGTTAGCGTCAAATAATGCGGAGTGTATCTCCACTCCGCGACGCCACACTCCACGTGAGGAAGAGCGCTTTGACCAATCCAATCATCACCCTAACCACCGACTACGGCACCAACGATCATCTGGTCGGCGTAGTAAAGGGCGTCATTTTGAGAATCAATCCCGATGTACAACTCGTCGACATCACCCACCATATCGCCCCATTCGACCTGCTCGACGGCGCCCTGGCTATCGCCTCGGCCTTCGCCTACTTTCCTCCCCGCACCATTCATGTCGTGGTGGTCGATCCGGGCGTCGGCACCGAGCGCCGTCCCCTGCTGGTCAGCGCCAACAATCAGTATTTCATCGCTCCGGACAACGGCGTCTTGTCTGGAATCTACGATAAAGATCCCAACACACTGGTGCGGCAATTGACCTCCGAACACTATTTTCTGCAGCCCGTCAGCCGCACCTTTCACGGCCGCGACGTCTTTGCGCCAGTAGCCGCTTGGCTTTCCAAGAACTGGCAACCCGGCAGCATGGGCGAAGAGATCACGGATTACAAAAAATTCGCCATGCCCCGGCCAAAAGAAGCCGACGGCCTGCTGAAGGGCGTGGTGCTGAAAGTCGACTCGTTCGGAAACCTGGTCACCAATTTTCGCCAGGAAGACCTCAGCCCCGAATCCATTGAGAAGGGTGACGTTCGACTGCAAGTGGGCAGCCATCCGGTCACCCGCCTCGTTCCCACATTCGCCCACGGCCAGGGCAGCGAACCCGTTGCGTACATCGGCTCGGGAGGCTACTTGGAAATTGCGGTAAACAAGGGCAGTGCCGCCAAGACCCTCGGCATCGGCCGCGGAACGGCTGTGCTGTTGACCAAGGACTAGCCGCGGATTTTTTGTTTTTCTTTCAGACCTGGGTCGCGTCCAGCGCCAGAATTTGCGATCGTGTGCGAGGATCCAGCCAATCCCGCCACGCATCTCCCAACAAATTGAACGACAGCACCGCCAGTATCACCGCCAACGCCGGGAACACGACCATGTGCGGCGCATCGAACAGGTGATTGCGGGCGTCGTTCAACATCGCGCCCCAGCTCGGTATGGGCGCAAGAACTCCGAGGCCCAGGAAGCTCAGTGTAGCCTCCGCCAGAATTGCGCCCGCCATGCCGATCGTTGCCTGAATTAAGACCGGCTGCAGGATATTCGGCAACACGTGCCGCGCCATGATGCGCCACGACGACGCTCCCAGCGATCGCGCGGCAGTCACATATTCCAGTTCTTTGACCTTCAGCACTTGCGCCCGCGCCAACCGCGCATAGCCTGCCCAACCGGTGATCATCAGCGCCACAATCACTTTTCCGATGCCTGGTCCAAAGAACGCGGCCAGCGCAATCGCCAGCAGAACTCCCGGGAACGACAGGAATGCGTTAATCAAGAACAGATTCACGATGCGATCGAAAATCCCGCCGTGATAGCCGGCCAGCACTCCGATCAACAACCCAATCGAGCCGCATCCCAGCACCACGCAGGTCGAAACAAACAAGGAAACGCGCGCCCCATAAAAAATCCGCGACAAAATGTCTCTGCCCAATTCGTCCGTACCCATCCAGTGCTTCGCCGAAGGCCCCTGCAATCGCGCCGGCAAATCCTGCGACGCCGGATCTGCCGGTGAAATCCAGGGGGCCAGCAACGCGATCAACAACAGTACACACACGATCGCGAATCCAACGCGAGCCAGCACGCTGTAGCGCAGGAAATCGAGTAAGGGCTTAAGGTCGATCATGACAGCCGCACCCGCGGATCGACATACGCGTACAGCACATCCGTAAGCAGATTCACCAGCACATACGACAGCGCAATCACCAGAATGCAGCCCTGTAGCAGCGGATAGTCGCGCGAAGAAATGGCCATCACCGTCAACCGCCCGATCCCCGGCCACGAAAAAATCGTCTCAGTGACAATCGTTCCGGCCAGCAGCGTGCCGAACTGCAGCCCCAGGATGGTGATAATCGGAATCAACGCGTTGCGCAGCGCGTGCCGCGTCAGCACCGCGAAGTTCGATAGGCCCTTCGCTCTCGCCGTTCGCACGTAATCCGCGGAGAGTTCCTCAAGCATCGCGCCGCGCACCATGCGCGTCAGGATCGCCGCCAACGCCGCTCCCAGCGTCGCCGCCGGCAGAATATAGTTCAGCGCCCCGCCGCGTCCCGAAACCGGCAGCCAGCCCAGTTTTATGGAGAACAGCACCATCAGGAGCGGCCCCAGCGCAAAGTTGGGCATCGCCAATCCCAGCAATGTCAGCACGCTGATCGCCCGATCCGGCGCATGTCCGCGCTTTGCCGCCGAAATCACCCCCGCGGGAATCGCAATCGCCGCGCATACAACCAGCGCGAGAAACGCCAATTGCAGCGTTGCCGGATATCGCTCAAAAATCACGGAGCGTACCGGCGCCTGAAATTTCAACGATTGCCCCAGATCGCCGTGGAGAATCTGCCAGAGGTAATGCCCGTATTGCGTGAGGATGGGCTGATCCAGCCCCAGCGCGTGCCGCAACTGCACTGCTTGCCCGGGCGCAGCGCCCTCGCCAAGCATCTGCTCGACGGGATCGCCGGGAACGATGTGGATCAGCAGGAAGACCAGCGTCAGCACCAGCCAGATTGCGGGGAGCGTCAACACAAAGCGATGCAGTACGTGGCGGATCATTCGTCGCGCAATTAGCTTCGCATCAAGCGGGCTTCGCGCTTGTTCCCTTTCGCGTTTCCAAGGAGTCTGCCAAATTCCCGTCTCCAGCCGTTATCCCACCGCCCTGCGTGATGTCTTTCTTTCCCGTACCGTCGCCGGTGTGCAGCAATTGGATCTTTACTCGCGCCACGCGACGCCCATCCATCTCCACCACCGTGAAGCGATAGCCATTGTAATCGAAGCTCTCTCCGCCTTTGGGAATGAATCCCAGTTGATCCAGCACAAAGCCGCCAGCCGTCGCGTAGGCCGGATCTTCGGGCAGCACGATGTTGTATTGGGTGTCCAGATCGCGCACATTCAGCGCGGCATCGAAAATCACCGCGCCGTCCGCAAGTGTCAGTGGCCGTTCGACAACGTCGAATTCGTCGTGTATCTCCCCGACGATTTGTTCCAGCAAATCTTCCATCGTCACCAGGCCCAGCACGCTGCCGAACTCATCCACGACGATGGCCATGCCGATGTGCCGCGTGCGCAATTCATTCAGCAGTTCGCCCACCGGTTTCGTTTCCGGCGTAATGATGATCTCTCTCAACACCTGCCGCAAATCGAATTGCGCCGGCGGTGGAAGATGGTCCTGTAGCCTCCGCTCCGTATCCAGCAGCACCCACATCATATCTTTGACGTGTACGTAACCCAGGATATGGTCTTCGTTCTCCCGGTACACCGGAATGCGCGTGCGCTGTGTGGTGGCAAACAGGCTCAGCACCTGGTTCAGATTGGCTTCCACCGGCAACATGTACATGTCCGGCCGCGACACCATAATCTCGCGCACCTGCAACTGGCCCAACTCGATCGCACTCAGAATGTACTTTTCCTCGCCCGTCGCCAGCAGGCCACGTTCCCGCGCTTGTTGTATTTGAATTTGCAACTCTTCGGTGGAGTGGGCCTGTCCATGGCTCATTGGTCCCGTCAGCCCCAAGGCCTTTACGATTGCGCCCGATACTCCGTCCAGCAAGTCAATCGCCCATCGAAACGTATTCAGGAACCACTGAAATGGCCGCGCCACCATCAGTGCCACCCGCTCTGCGCGGGCCAGGCTGATCGATTTCGGCACCAATTCGCCCAGCGTTACGTGCAGCACGCTGAGCATCACGAACGCCATCGTCAGCGCCACGATATGCCCCATCAGCAACACGTGTGGGCTGCCCTGTGAGGGAAGCATCTGCTGCACCAGGCTGGCGAACGTCGTCTCGCCCAATGCTCCCAGCGCCAGGCTGGTTAGCGTTATTCCGACTTGCACCCCGGATACGACGCGATGCAAGTCCCCCAGCAGGTGCTCCACGACCTGCGCCCGGGCATCCCCTTTAGCCACTAGTTGCCGCACGCGCGACACTCGCACCGCCACCAACGAAAACTCGACGGCCGCGAAGAACCCGTTCAAAAATACCAGCAGGAGCAATCCGGTCAGGCGGACAAGGAACATTACGTTCGGAAATCCCCCGCGTTTATTGTATCAGCGCAAGGGAACGCCCATGCAATTCCCCCCCGGGGTCGCGGGCACCAACCGTACCTCTCTCCCGGTCCGGTTGCGCCTCCCAGCCGCCTTTACTACACTTTTCTGGCGAACCCGAGGTGACCTTCTTGCGCTTCGTCCTGCGTCTGGTCTTATGGCTGGCCGCAATCCTTCTGATCCTGGTAGCCACCGCAGCCTGGTGGTTGGTCTATCGTCCCCTGCCACAGCTGGACGGCACCCTTCCGCTCGCCGGCCTTCACGGCAAAGTCACCGTGGAGCGCGATGGCTGGGGAGTTCCCCATATTCGGGCCGACTCCGTCGAAGACCTGGTCGAGGCGCAGGGCTACGTCATGGCCCAGGATCGCCTGTGGCAGATGGACCTCCTGCGCAGGGTCGGGCGCGGCCGTCTTTCGGAGATTCTCGGCCGGGCTACCTTGGACATCGACAAGGACTTCCGGCGCCTCAATTTTAGCCGCACCGCCGACCGCGAATTGCAGCAAATGGACGCGCAGACCCGCACTCTCATGGAAGCTTACGCGCGCGGCGTCAACCACTTCATCGAGCAGAATCAAGCCAGGCTGCCTGTCGAGTTCACCCTCCTGAAATACAAGGCTGAGCCGTGGCAGCCTTCGGACACGCTGATCATCGCCGGCTACATGTACCGCACCCTCGCCGACACCCGCGACGAAGAGCTGAAACGCGCCAAGGTTACCGCCAAGGTCGGCCCCGAACTCGCCAAAGACCTCTATAGCCCAGAATCCTCCATGGACCATTTCGTGGTCGGCGATCCCGAGGTGGATCGCGCCGCCCACGAACTCTCTCAAGCCGGCTCGGATGACGACGAGGATGACGATGACGATTTCGACGACATTCTGACCGCTAGCCGAACGCCAGGCCACACCTCGGAAGCCGCCGCATCCCCCGACCTCACCAGCTACTTCGCCCAAAATGTGAAGCTGTGGATTACTGAATCCGAGCGCGACATTCGCCATACCCTCGGCAGCAACAATTGGGTTGTCAGCGGCGCGCACACCGCCACCGGCAAGCCTCTGCTTGCCAACGACACTCACCTCGAGCTCACCATTCCCCCCATCTGGTACGAAGCTCACCTCACCGCTCCCGGCTGGAACGTGAAAGGCTTCACCCTTCCCGGTTCGCCGATGGTCATCATCGGTCACAACGATCGCATCGCGTGGGGCTTCACCAACAATGGCGCCGATGTCCTCGATCTCTACATCGAGACCATGAACCCCGAGAATCCCGATCAGTATCGCGTCAACGGAAAATGGCAACAGGCCGAAGTCTACGACGAGGTCATCCACGTCAAAGGCGCGCCCGACGAACACTTGGAGCTGCGCATCACCCGCCATGGTCCCATCGTCGAAGAAGATCAGGGCACCGTCTACGCAATGAAGTGGACCGCTCTCCAGCCGGGCGGCCTGAGCAGTTCCTACAATTGGCTTGGGAAAGCCCAGAATTGGGATGAATTTCGCGAAGCGCTCAGCCACGTCTGGGGTCCCGCGCAGAATGCCGTCTACGCCGACGTGGATGGCAACATCGGCTACTGTGTCGGCGCGAAAGTCCCGATCCGCAAAAAAGGACATGGCGAAGTTCCCGTCCCCGGCGATACCGACGACTATGAATGGATCGGCTACATTCCCTTTGATCAGATGCCGCAATCCTTCAATCCCGACAGCGGCTTGATCGTCACCGCCAACGCTCGCGTCGCCGGACCCGATTACAAACCGTTTCTCACCGAAAACTGGGAAGAGCCGTACCGCACTGCGCGCATTTACGACCTGCTCCACGACAAACAAGGCCTGCGCCCCGAAGACATGCTCAAGGTGGAAACCGACACGTACAGCTTCCCTCACGCATTTATTGCCGAACAATTGATCGCTGCCGCAAAAACCGTATCGCCCAAGGACAAGCGCACCGCCAAGCTCATCCAGGAAGCCAAGGACTGGAACGGAATCGCCGAGCCGGATTCCTCCGTCGTCTCGTTTCTGAACGCCTCGCTGTTCGCCTCGCTGGATCTCGTGCTCGAGCCTTACTTGGGCTCCGACACCAAACAATACCGGTGGCGCAGAATCAACTTCCTGCAGAAGATTTTGACCGATCGTCCCACCCGCTGGCTCCCGCAGAACTACAAGAATTACGACGAATTGTTGATCGCCGCCGCCGATCGCGCCGTGAACGATCTCCAGACCGCAACCCACAAAAGCGATCCCAACGACTGGCCCTGGAAGCATTTCAACTCCCTCGACATGTTGCATCCCCTCGGCCGCGAGGGTTTCCTGAAGAAAGCTCTCAGCCTTACCAATGAGCCGCAAGCGGGTACGCAGTGGAGTCCTCGCGCCGCTTCCCGCCACCATGGCCCCGCCATGCGCTTCGTTGCCAATCCCGCGGACTGGGACGATTCGATTCTCCTGATTCCGGCGGGCCAATCCGGGCAGCCCGGTAGCGAGCATTACAAAGATCAGTTTTCCTATTGGTTCGAAGGCAAACCCATCTACGGCGCGTTTTCCGACGCCGCCGAGAGCAAGCTCAAAAAGCACACACTCGTATTGCAACCGGCTCCCTGAGTCCGTTCATTCCGATCGACGCAAACCGCGAAACCGCACAAAGCAATTGTGTCTGTTCTTCGCAGTGCTTTAGAATGCTGTTTGACACTTTCGTCAGGATGACGATAGGTCAGTGAGTGCTGCATCGATCAGGCGGAACGCGTGAACGTACCCGTACAGAAAAAAACCGATCCCCCAAAAAAATTGGATTTTGAGCGTTCCCTGGCTCGCCTCGAAGAGGTCGTGCGCAAGCTCGAAAGCCCGCAACTCTCGCTCGACGAAGCCATGCGCCTGTTCGAAGAAGGCGTCGGTCTCTCTCAGGACTGCCAGAAACAACTGGAAGAAGCCGAAGGACGCGTCGAAATTCTCCTGAAAAAGGCCGACGGCAAGCTGGTAGCCGAGCCGTTCGAGCCGGAACCCGAAGGTAACGCGTGACCCGCACCGCAAATTCCCGATCACGCGAACTCTCCGCACCCTGATGAAGCTGCCCGATTTTTTCGAAGAAGATCGCCTCGCAGTCGACGCCCAGCTTGAGCGTCTCCTGCCGCCGGAGTCGGTGCGCCCCTCTTCCATTCATACCGCCATGCGTTATTCGGTATTTGCCGGCGGCAAACGCGTGCGCCCGCTCCTGTGCCTGGAGACTGCACGGATTTTTGAAGACAAGGTCGATGCGGCTCTCTTCCCGGCCTGCGCCATCGAGTTCATCCACACCTATTCGCTGATTCACGACGACTTGCCCGCACTCGATAACGACGATCTGCGCCGCGGCAAACCTACCTGCCACAAAAAGTTTGGCGAAGCCATCGCTATCCTGGCCGGCGACGCTCTGCTGACTCTGGCATTCGAAACCATCGGGCGCTCCCCGGTAGCCGGCGATCGCCGCGTGCACATGCTTACGGAAATTGCCAGCGCCGCTGGCACCGTGAACGGCATGGTCGGCGGCCAGGTGGCCGACATCGAAGCGGAAGGCAAGCCCGTAGCTCCAGAAATGCTTGAGTACATTCACCGCTCGAAAACCGCCGCATTGATTCGCGCCTCCATCACCGCAGGAGCGCTTTCTGCGGGCGCTCCGCCGGACGACGTCGCGCGCCTCCGTCGGTTTGGCGACACCATCGGATGGGCTTTCCAGGTCACCGACGACATTCTGGACGTCGAGGAATCCTCGGCCGCCTTGGGCAAGACCGCCGGCAAAGACGTCGCGCAACAGAAAGCGACCTATCCCGCTGTGTTTGGCTTGGAAAAGTCCCACCAGATCGCTCGCGAACTTTCCACCAAAGCCATCGACGAACTCAAACCTTACGGCGATCGCGCAGAACGCCTGCGGTCCATCGCCGATTATCTCGTCGTCCGCCGCGCCTAGCCTCGTCCTTCTCGCATCGGTCCGGGCTTCTTTTGCGATACAGTGAGTTCCATGAAGAATCGCACCCGGCTGGACGTCTTGCTGGTCGAACGCGGCCTCGCCGAAACGCGCCAGAAGGCGCAAGCCATGATCCTCGCCGGTGAGGTGGAGGTTGACGGCAATCGCATCTCCAAGGCTGGCCAGAACATCGCGGACGGGGCTCGTATCGAGGTAAACAGTCGTTTGCAAAAGTACGCCAGCCGCGGTGGATTCAAACTGGAGGGCGCTTTACAGGATTTCGCCGTTTCTGCTCAGGACAAGGTCTGCCTCGACGTTGGCTCTTCGACCGGCGGCTTCACCGATTGCCTGCTTCAATCCGGCGCCGCTCGAGTTTACGCCGTGGATGTGAACACCGACCAACTCGCATGGAAACTTCGCAACGACCCTCGCGTAATTTGCATCCAGAAAAATGCCCGGGAACTGGTCGCATCGGATCTGCCGGAAGCCGCGGCGTTGGTCGTTGCCGACGTTTCGTTTATCTCCTTGACCAAGGTCCTCCCCGGCGCTGTCGCCTGCGCCACGGAACCAGCCGATTTCCTCATCCTGGTGAAACCTCAATTCGAACTGGATCGCGAAGACATCGGCCGGGGCGGGATCGTGCGCGACGCCACCCTCCATCAAAAAGCCGTGCAACGCGTTCGGGAAGCCTGCACGGCGCTCGGCCTGCACATCCTCGGGGTGCAACCCAGCAAATTACCCGGCGCGGAAGGAAATCTGGAGTATTTCCTTCACGCTCAAAAACTGGCTGCGGTAAAATCGCACTGACTCATGGCCTCCCCCGCTCCAGCATTCAAGACCATTGGCATCATCTCCCGGCCGCGCCGCTCGAATCTCGCTGAAGTTGTGCCGGAACTCCTCCGCTGGCTCGAACGCCGCGGAGTTGCCACCCTGTATGACGCGGAGACCGGCAGTTCCCTCAAGGGCGGCGGCGAAGCCAAGTCTCGCCACGAGGTGGCTCAGCGCGCCGATCTCCTCCTCGTCCTTGGCGGCGACGGCACGCTTCTCGCCGCGGCTCGTGAAGCGGCCGTTCGCGGCATTCCCGTCTTGCCGATCAACATGGGCAGCCTCGGTTTCTTGACCAGCTTCACCGTCCAGGAGCTGTATCCCGCTCTGGAAGACGCGTTGAATGGCCATTCCACAATCGATGAACGTGTGCTCCTGATGGTCGAGCGCATCAACGCAAACCAGATTCTCGGCCAGCAACGCGTGTTGAATGATGCCGTCGTGCACAAAGGCACCATGGCCCGCATGATCGAATTGGAGCTGCACATCGACGATGGTTTCGTGTGCCGTTATCGCGCCGATGGCCTCATCGTGGCCACACCGACCGGCTCCACCGCCTATTCCATGTCCGCGGGCGGACCCATCGTCCATCCGGCCGTCGAGTCCACCCTGATTACTCCGATCTGTCCGCACACACTCAACGATCGGCCCATCGTCGTGCCCAACACTTCTGTCGTGGAGTTACATCTCTCGGGAGCTTCCGACTCCGTTTTCCTCACCCTCGACGGCCAGACCGCAATTCAGCTGCAATCGGGCGATCGCGTGCGTATTCAGCGCGCAGCCGAGCGGCTCAAATTAATCCGCACGCCCAGCAAAACGTATTTTGAGATTCTGCGCAGTAAATTGAAGTGGGGCGAAGCCTAGCGGTTTACCTTCGAGGGTTGCCCAATACATCGGTGGCCAGCAGATCGTCGTGGGTTTCTCTGCGCCGGATTAACCGCGCCTGCTTTCCATTGACCAGCACTTCCGCAGCGCGGCCACGGCCATTGTAGTTCGAAGACTGGCACATGCCGTACGCGCCCGCCGCCCAAATCGACACGATTTCCCCTGCGGGCAATTCACCCAGCGGCCATCCTTGCAAAAACGTGTCGCCCGTTTCGCAGACCGGCCCGACCACATCCACGCGTTTTGCTGCCTTGCCGGCATCGCGTCCGCTGATCCGCGTAACCGGGTGCGGGGCGTCATACAGCACCGGCCTGGCCAGATCGTTCATCGCCGCATCCAGAATCACGAACGACTTCCGTCCATTGTTCTTGCAATAGACCACCTGCGACAGCAGCACGCCGGCCGGCCCAATAATCGAGCGCCCCGGTTCCAATAGCAACTCCATGCCCAGCGGCTTCACCACCGAAGCTATCATTCGCGCATATTCCCCTTGCGAAGCGGGCTGCTCATCCGTGTAGCGCACTGCCAACCCGCCGCCAAAATCGAATACGCGCAAATCCACGCCGTGCTTCCGCAGGACCGTCACATAACTCGCCAGGCGTTGCAGCGCTTCGCGAAATGGCTTGAGCTCCACAATCTGCGAGCCGATGTGCGCGCTGATTCCCTGCCAATGCACCTGCCGCCCGCTATTCTTTTGCAGATACAGCTTCTGCGCCTCTGGCCAGCTCAGTCCGAACTTGTGATCGGACAATCCCGTGGAAATATGCGGATGTCCTCCCGCGCGCACATCCGGATTCACCCGCACCGATGCCGCCGGCAGATTTTCCCGGCCACGTAGCCGGGAAGCTTCCTCGGCCAACACCTCAAATTCCTCTGCCGACTCCACGTTGAACTGGAAAATCCCCGGCGCGTCACCCCGGCGCGCCCGATAGTGCAATGCCTCTCGAATTTCAAGTCGGGTCTTGCCAACTCCTGAGAACACGATCCGGTTTCCCGGAACGCCAATTCGCCGCAAATGCTCCAGTTCACCGCCCGATACGATATCGAACCCACAGCCCTGTTGCGCCAGTAACTGCAAAATCGAGAGATTCCCATTCGCCTTCATGGCGAAGCACAACCGGTGCGGCAAACTTCCCAGGCCCCGGCGCAGTCGCGCAACCGAATCCACTATGGCCTGCTTGCTGTAGACGTACAGCGGCGTCCCGTACTCCTTCGCCAACCGCCGCAGCGGCACCTGCTCGCAGAACACTTCCGCTTCGCCGCCGCGCGCAGTTCGCTTCCATTCGAAATGTGGTGTGAATGTTGCGGGATCGACAAACTTCAGGCCGCTTCTACGGCTTCCCGGCGAGTTCATTTCACTTTCATCACGACAAGCGTCCGGTCGTCAGACAGCGGCGCGCTCTGATTGAACCAGTCCACTTCGCGCAGGATCAGGTCCGCCAATTCGTTGGAGTTCAGCTCGTGGTTTTTCTCGATCAGCACGCGCAGTCGCTCCATCCCAAACAATTGGCCTTCCGCATTCGAGGTCTCCGCCAAGCCGTCGGAGTGGAACACCAGGATATTCCCGATGTCCAGCGTTACGCCCCATTCGTCGTACTGCACTTCTTCGAAGATGCCCAACGGAAAGCCCGTGAGTTCAACCTTATCGCAGCGCCCATCTTTGTATAGCAACGGCTGCGATTGCCCGGCATTGGCCACCCGCAGTTTCTGCCGGCCCTTTTGCCATGTTGCGAAACAAGCGGTCATGAACCGGCCCTCAATCCGCCGTTCGCCAATAATCTGGTTCATCTGCCGCAGCATTTCCGCAGGCTGCAACTTCTGTGGCGCCAGGCTGCGCATAATGCCGATCGCCACAGCTCCATACAGCGCCGCCGCCGTGCCTTTTCCGCTGACGTCTCCTAACGCGATGCCCAGCTGCTGCGGGCCGTACCGCAAAAATTCGTACAGATCGCCGCACACCTCGCGCGCCGACAGATATCGCGCCGCCATATCCAGGCCAAAGTCCTCGGTCGGCACCTGCCGCAGCAGAGCGCCCTGAATCCGTTTGGCGGCTTGCAGATCGCGTTCCAGCCGCGCCTCGTCCTTCGCCACTTTCTCGTACAGGCGGGCGTTTTCCAGCGATACCGCCAGATTCGCCGCCAGAATCGACAGCGTCTGTACGTGATCCTTGGTGAAGTAATTCAGTTGCGGGCTTTCCAGATCCAGCACGCCAATCACCCGGTTCTGGTGGATCATCGGAATCGCCAGTTCCGATCGTGTCTCCGGATTGATCATCAAATATCGCGAATCGGCAGTCACATCCGGAACCAGCACCGGTTCCCGCAGCGCCGCTGCCGCTCCCACGATTCCTTCCGCTGCCGCAACGCGCATCTTGCCTTGCACGCGCAACCCGTGTTTCACATCGACGCGATGCCGGAAAATCTTTTGCTCTTCGTCGTACAGCATGATGCTCAGAATCTGGTAATCGATAACCCGCTTCACCAACTCGGCGGCCCGCCGCAGCAACTCTTCCACGTCCAGAATCGAGCTGATCTCCCGGCTCACTTCATTCAACACCAGCAGCGACTCGGCTTGCGAGCGCACCTGCTCGAACAGTCGCGCGTTTTCAATGGCCACCGCCAATCGGCTGGCCAGCATCGTCAAAATATTTTGCTGATCCTTGGTGAAGTAATCCAGGCGCTGGCTTTGAATGTCCAGCACGCCGATGCATCGCCCGCGCAGCATCAACGGCACCGCTAATTCCGAACGCACCGTGTCGATCGCATTGATGTACCGGCCGTCCTGGGAAACGTCACTCACGCGTACCGGGTGCCCGGTGGCCGCCGCCGTTCCCGTGATTCCCTGCCCGATGGGCACGCGCAGGTTCTCCGCCAGTCCGGCCGGATAGCCGATCGCAAAGCGATGGCGCAGATACGTTCCGTCGCCGTCCACCAGCAGCACGCCGAACAATTCGTAATCGATGTGCCGTTTGATCAGAACGGCGGTATGTGCCAGAACCTCGTCCAGATCCAGCGATGCATTGACCTCTTCGCCGATCGCGGCAAGCGTATCCAACACTTCTCCAGGAACCTCGGTTTCGGTCCCTGCAGATGGACTGGTTTGTAAGTTGGGATCTGTTGCCATGAACTCATCCCATTATAACAGGTGGATACGCGGGCTTCTCGCTGCGTTTCTCAGCGCCGTGTGGATTTTCGTGGTTCGGGAAGCCTCAACACGCACACCGCCGCCAGATTCCGGAAACGTTCGGCATAGTCCAGCCCGTAGCCCACTACGAACTCATTGGGAATGGGAAATCCCACGTAGTCCGCTTTCACGTCCGCGATGCGCCGTTCCACCTTGTCCAGCAGCACGGCTATGCGCAGGTGTTTCGGCTTGCGCTCGGCAAGCAGCAGATGCAGATACTTCAGCGTCAGGCCCGTATCCAGAATATCCTCGACCAGGATCACCGTGCGCGACTCGATACTGACGTCCAGATCCTTCGTGAGTTTTACCTCGCCGGTGGAATCGGTCCCCGCCCCGTAGCTGGATACCCCAATAAAATCGAAGGAAACTTCACCGCCCAGCGCGCGCGCCAGGTCCGCCAGAAACAGCACGGATCCCTTCAGCACCCCGACCAGATGCAACGCATCGGTCGGGAAATCGCGCCGGATATCCTGGGCGATCTGGCGAATTCGCTTCTGGATGCGCGCATGAGAGATCAGTACCCGCAGCCTTTCGCCGGGTTGCAAACCGGAAGATTTGTGTCGAGGGCTGCGCGATACGGTCGCCAAGTCGTTCCTTTCCTGAAGCGTTGTTTATTCCGCCCAATCTGCCAGGAACACATTCGTTTCGTGCGGAGCTTTTCCGTTGCGATTGGAGGCCCACACCAGCCGTTTGCCGTCCGAGGTGAACATCGGAAAGCCGTCGAAGTCCGGATGCCACGTGATGCGTTCCTGCCCGCTGCCATCCTCGTTGATCACGTACAGGTCGAAATCCCGCCCGTTCTTGGGATCGGCCTGATTCGAGGCGAATATAATCCGCTTGCCGTCTGGAAACCAGTAGGGACCGAAATTCGCGGCGCCGTTATGCGTCACCTGATGTTTATTCGTGCCGTCCGCATTCATCACCCAGATTTCCAGATTGCCGGGCCGGATCAGTCCCTGTTGAAACAGTTCCTTGTAATCCTTGATCTCTTCCGGAGTTTTCGGATGCTCCGCGCGGTACACGATCTTCGTGCCATCGTACGACCAGAACGGGCCGCCGTCATACCCAAGTTCATTGGTCAGTTGCTTCACGCCAGATCCGTCCGCCTCCATCGTGTAGATGTCCAGATCGCCGTTGCGCGTCGATGTGAACACGATATGTTTTCCATCACGCGTAATCGTCGCTTCCGCGTTGTAGCCCCTTGCGTGCGTTAATTGCTTCAGGTCGCTGCCGCCGCGTTTCGCCGAATAAATCTGATACGTCGGGTAGATCGGCCAGACATATCCATGCGAATAGTCTGGCTTCGGCGGGCACTCAGTGCTGGCCGCGTGCGTCGAAGAAAACAGGATGCGATCGCCGGAAGGAAAGAAGTAGCTGCACGTCGTCCGGCCTTTACCCGTGCTCACCAGCTGCGGTACCGCGGGTTTCCCGTCCGGCGTATCCACCGGCATCGTATAAATTTGATCGCAAGGCACTCCCTCGCCTTGATGCTGGAAAATCAGTTCCTTGTCGTCTGCGGAAAAGTAGGCTTCGGCGTTTTGTCCACCGAACGTCAACTGCCGCGCATTGCGCAAGTGTTTCTGCTCCTGCGCCAACAAGAGCGACTCCTCCGCCTTGGCTCCTGCAAAAAGCGGTGTGAAGCGAACTCCGTACAACCCGCAAAACGCCACCAGTGCGGTCCCTCCCCATGCCAGGGCCTGCCCTCTCTTCACCATTGCTCCTTGCGCCGCGCAATTCCAGTCGCCATTCGCACTACCGCCGCTGCTCCAATTTCACGTCCACTCTCAATTCCTTGCCGTCGCGCATCACCGTCACCGGCACTACATCGCCCACCTTGCTGCGGCGCAACGCATCCGTGAAATCGTACAAATTCTTGATGGACTTGTCCCCGAATTGTATCAACACATCGCCGGCCTTCAGGCCCGCTTTGGCCGCAGGCGATCCAGGCTTCACATCCGAAAACTTCACGCCATTTTCGGTTTGCCCGAAATCGGGGATCGACCCGAAGTACGGTCCATAACCGCCGCCTCCGCCCGCCGACCCACTGTGGGGATTTGCCTCGGCCACCACCACAAACTCCGGTCGTTGCGGTTCGGACGCCAGATCGATCGTCGTTTTGGAAATTACCTGCAGCAATCGCGCCGCGGAGTCCGGATCGATCTTCTCCCACGTGTCGGAAGGCTTGTGATAGTCCGAGTGCAGTCCCGAAAAGAAAAACAGCACCGGAATTTTCTTACTGACGAACGAGGTATGGTCGCTCGAAGCATATCCACCCTGCGATGGCTCGAACTGCAGGTGCGAACCGGGTTCCGTCTGGGCAAGAATCGTCTGGAACGTCGAACCAGTCCCAACCCCGCCGACGTACACTTTGCCGTCCTTGATCCTTCCGATCATATCCATGTTCAGCATCGCCACAGCCTTGTCCAGGGGCCGCGTGGGCTCCTTCACCCACTCCGCCGAGCCCAGCAGACCCAGCTCTTCCCCCGCGAACGACGCAAACAAAATGCCCCGCTGCAACTGTCCTTTTAGCGGCGCCAGCATCCGCGCCAGCTCCAGCAAACCCGCTGTGCCGGAGCCGTTGTCGTCCGCGCCCGGATGAATCTGTCCGATCTGCGAAGGCGCCAGCGAATCAAAATTGCCTCGACCCAAATGATCGTAATGCGCGCCAAGTATGACGTATTCGTCGGTCTTCCCCGGCAGATACGCCAGAACGTTGTTTACTACCGCGTGCGTCGCGGTGACGCCCACAGCCAGGGAAATGTGCGTATTCTCCGCAAACGCAAAGGACGCCGGCCTGTTCGACGCATTGATCCCCTGCTGGATATCGGCCAGCGATTTGCCCGCGCTTCTGAGCCATCCATCCAGAGCATCGTTCTTGATCTGCGCGAACAGAATCCCCACATTTTCCGGACCATTCACGCTGCCAAAGCGTGTCAGTTGGTCCGTCTCTCCGTCGTTCAGTTTGCCATTCGCCAGAATCAGCCCTTTCGCTCCATGATTTCTGGCGTTGATCGCTTTGCTGATAATTTGGCCGTGATTGGTGACGCCCTGATTGCCGCTTTTTGCCGCGAATCCGGTCGGCTCAAATCGCAAGGCCACCACAATCTTGTCCTTGGCGTCTACGCCCGCGTAATCGTCGTAGCCGAATTCCTCCGCGGTGATGCCATAGCCCACAAAAACCACGGAAGCGCTTGCCGTGCCCGAGGCTGAAAAACTGAAGGGTACATAGTCCTGATCCAGTTTTTCCTCGGTTTTCGCCGAACCGTTTTCGAATGTCAGATGGTTTGCGCCCGTCAACTTTGCTCCCGTGGTCACCGTGAACGGCTGCAGATATCCCTTCGAACCCGCAGGCTGCAGTCCAAGGCTTTTATAGCGATCGACCAGCAGGTGCTCCGCTCGCACCAGCCCCTTGCTGCCATCGCCGCGACCTTCCATTTTTGGCTGTGTCAGTGCTTTGATGTCCGCGATGTATCGTTGCGGATCCGCTGGAACCGTGGTGACGGCCGTCGTGTCGGCAAAACAGAACGTCGCCGCCAACAGCAGACACCCAGCCTGCAGCAATGTGAATCTCGTTTTCATTCTTGGCCTTTGGCGGCAGAAGTATGCTGATTCAAGTTTTTCCATGGTAAGTCCCGCCTTTAAACGTGTCAATGAACGTGCCTGGCGCCTCGTCGCGCATCGTCGTCAGGCCTCGCCAACCTCGGGTTATACTTTTGCAGATTCATGTTTCCCATAGCCAAGTCGATCATTCTCGTGGTCTCCACGCTCTTCCCGATCGTCAATCCGTTGGGCGGCGCGCCCATCTTTCTGTCCCTCACCAACTACTACTCCACCGAACAGCGCAAGCTTCTTTCCCGCCGCATTGCCGCGAATTCGCTCATCCTGCTGATCGGCTCTTACTTTGTGGGCACCCACATCCTGGCCTTCTTCGGCATCTCCATTCCGGTGGTCCAGGTTGGCGGAGGATTGGTGGTCATCTCCGCCGGTTGGAAATTGCTGAACTCGAACGTGGAAACAGAAAGCCGGCAGGACGTCCACAGGGCTGTCGACATTCGCGACCTCTTCAGCCGCGCTTTTTACCCTCTTACCTTGCCCTTGACGGTCGGCCCTGGCTCCATCTCTGTCGCGATCACCCTCGGCGCCAACGAACCGCACACTTCTCACGGATTCGTGTACACCGTCATTGGCGCTGTCATAGGCTCCTTCATAGTCGCCCTGAGCGTGTACTTCTGCTATGCATTCTCGGACCGTTTGGCCCGCTTCATTGGCGAAACGGGCATGACCGTGATTATGCGCCTGACATCTTTTCTGTTGATGTGCATCGGAGTGCAGATTTTCTGGAATGGGGCGGCCAAACTGATCGTCGCGCTGCCGCTCCGCTAGCCTGCTACTTTTTGTCCCGCCAGTTTGGAAGCTCGCGCTGGACCAGCAGAGCTTGCGCCGCCCACTTTCCTAAATACACGGATTGCGCTACGCCGTGCCCTGAAAACGCACCCAACACCACGGCGCCCCGGCTTTGCGCATGATATTCAAAAATCGGCGCCCAGTCTTCCGCTATGCAGATCGGGCCGCCCCACTGGTGGGTGAACCGCACGTCTTTTAGCGCCGGGTGCAGTCCACGTATTCGCTGTCGCAATTTCCCCAGAATCTCCGCGGCACGGCCGCTCTCAATATCCAGCGTATCCAGTTCGCTCCAATTCTTCAGATCGACCAACCCGCTGCCGAATAGGATTTGCGAACCCAGCAAACGTCCCCAAAGATACGGCAGATCCACCGTATAAAATGGCCGCCCATCGCCCAACCCGATTTCCTGGATGGTCGCTTCTGCCAACTCCTCCGTGAGCACCGCCATTGTGAACGGGCTTTCGACGCGGTTCTGCAGCCCAATCAATTCGGACGAGTACGCGTTGCACGCGAAAAGCGCTTTCCCGGTTTCGCAGCCTTGCGCATCCGCCGCAGTCTTCAATCGGACGCCGCCCAACAGGAAATCCACGCTGGCAATCGGGCAATCCTCAAAAAGCAGCACACCCAATCGTTCCGCGGCCGCCGCAAGCCCGTCGACCACTTTGCCCGGATTCACCGATCCCCCAGGCACCGTGTTCACCACACTCAAATCTCCGGGGTCTTTCCAACGAATTGTGGATTTCTTGTTTGCAGGTCCGTGCGCGATCTCGTGCACTCCCGGAAGCGTCAGCTCAGACTCAACCTCCAAGTCGGTGAGAATCTCCTGGTAGCCCTCCAGCACATCACCCAATCCCGGCAAGTCCCCCACCGCAGACTCGGCCAGCACCATTCCCCCTGTGTGCCCGCTGGAACCATCGCCAAAACGCCCGCGTTCGAACAACACCACGGACTTTTCCGGCGCCAGTCGCTTCAGATTCGCAGCAGTCGAAAGCCCGGTGAAGCCTCCGCCTACAATTGCAAAATCTACCGTAGCTGGCAGCGGCCGCGGCTTCGCCTTAAATTGTAGCGTCCAAGGACGGTTGCCCCAATTTCGGGAATGTTTCACACTCGTTTTTGGTCCAGTTTGCATCAAGCTATTTTAGATGCGACCGTAGCAATGAACGCGACACTCCTCGAAATTTCACGGGCTGGAGAATATCGATGAGCAACGATGCGACGGAGAGGCTCGAACCCTGGCTCCGCGGTACATGGACGGAAATCCCCGCCGTAGCGCGCGGCGTACTGCACGCGCTCGAGCTCGCACAGGAAGATTTGGAGCGATGGGCCGGCAGCCTTACCGAATCGCAACTGCACCAGAGCGTCGCCGGCCTTGCTCCGCTCTCCTTCCAAATTCGCCATATCGCAGGGAGCATCGACCGCCTGCTCTCCTACGCCGAAGGCAAGCCGCTGACCGAATCACAGCGTGCGGCACTTTTGAACGAACATGCCCCATCCACGCGCGAAGACTTGTGGTCTGAGTTCCGCGCCGCACTCGCCGCTGCCAAGACCCGCGTCGTAGCTCTCGCCTCGCAAGACCCCAACGCTCCTCGCACCGTTGGCTCCAGGCAACTTCCCTCCACTCTGGGAGGCTTGCTCGTCCACATTGCCGATCACACGCAGCGCCACGTTGGACAAGCCATCGTCACCGCCAAACTCGTCGCAAACAATAACGAAGCCGGAGCGGCTCCCGACAGCGAACCAACTCCGGCTTGAATTCCGTCAGTTTCTTTACAGTTCAGTATGTCTTGCCCTTGCAGCCCGGGTGCCCACAACGGCAGGCCACATCCGGCGTGTCCTCCATCGCTTCACACTGCGCACTGCAGTATTTACTGCCGGGATTCGCATCGCAACTGCAATTGGGATGAGCGCACTTCGTATTTTTCGTCGCTTCCATTTTAATCCTCCAGCGTCTTGTCTCCGACCAACTCGTCTACGTCCGCGTTCTCGTTCAACCGATTCCGGTCCGGCGCTTCATCGCCGTTCTGTCTGGTCTCGCTAAACAACGCGATCATCTCCCGATTAAATGCCGGGATGTCATCGGGCTGGCGGCTGCTGACAATATTTCCGTCGCGCACCACTTCCCGATCCACCCATTCCGCTCCGGCATTCATGACGTCGTCTCGTATGGTGTGATAGCTGGTCAGTGTTCGGCCTTCCAACAGATCGGCCGAAACCAACAGCCACGGTGCGTGACAGATCACCGCGATTGGTTTCTGGTCTTCGTTCATTTTTTGCACAAATTCTTGTGCCTTCTCCTCAACGCGAAGCGTGTCGGCGTTCAAGGCCCCGCCCGGCAGCAACAGCGCGTCGAAATCATCGGCGTGAGCTTCCGCAAGGCCCATATCCACGTTGAAGCGTTCCGACTTCTCGGCGTGTTTCATTCCCTGAATCTGCCCGGCCTTTGGAGAGATCAGGGTCGTCTTCGCACCCGCAGCGTCCAGAGCCTTGCGCGGTTCCGCCAATTCGGCTTGCTCCACACCGTCGGTAGCCAGGATTGCCACTTTCAACCCCGCGAGATTCTGTTCAGTGTTCGCCATGTTCTCGTTTCCTCGTTTTCCGTTACATCTTGGAATTGGAATTCGCTGCGGAAGTTCCGATCGTGCGCTCCAATTCCCGGGCCTTCTGCAAATGTTCTTGCAACGTCGGAAGCGTCTGCGCGGCAAAATTCTTGATTCCTTCGTCCTTGCCGTCCTTCGCTTCCTTCTGGAACTCAGCCACGTCGGTCTGGTGGTCTTTAACCATCAGTTGGATGTACATTTTGTCGAAATCCGGTCCCGACAACTGCGAAAGCCTCTGATAGTTCATCTGGTCCGCGTGATCTACTTCGGAGGGCAACGTGACGTTTTCCTTGCTCGCCACCTGCTGCAACTGTTCATTGGCCTTGGTGTGATCGTCCACCATCATCTTGCCGAACGCCTTCACACCCTCGCTGTTACCCTTGCTCTGCGCCAGTTGGCCCATCTTCACTTCCGCCATACCGCCTTGCGCGGCCTTCATCGCAAAGTGCGAATCAGACCCAGACGGCGGCGCCGCGTAAATCGCCTTGCTGACAACCATGATTCCGAGAAAAAACGAAAGAAAACCGAGGACTCCGATGATCGGGAGCACATCCGACTGCTTGCGTTGCATGGGATCTCCTTAATATTAATATTTTCCTGACTGTGCTGAATTTAGTGACCCCTCGCCACTCCGGCTATCCGCTGAAAACTGCATCCGGCCATCAAGGAAGGCGTATCAGGCAGGCAACTTCTTCGCATCTGGGTAACCGTGCTGCTGGCGGCCCACATCCCCGTCGTACTTTTTGCTGGTCTTGAACAATTCAAATCGTCCGTCCGCAGCCTGCTCTTTTGCGCGGCTTCGCAGTTGGTTCATCTCTTCTTCGGAATACGGCTGGAATCCTCGCGCGATCTTCAGGTTTTGCTCCAGCACCGCGGGGGTATCGATACCGCTCACCGTGGTGGACACGGGCAAGCTCATCGCATAGCGCAAGCCTTCCTCGGGTGTGACCACTCCGTGCCGAATCAATTCCCCGCTACCTCCCAGGCTCTTCATTCCCAGGATTCCGAGACCCTGTTTGCGCGCCTCCGGAAGCACCTGCGTCTCGAAACTTCGGAACGAAGCATCCAGCACGTTCAATGGCATCTGCACAGTGTCGAATGGAAATCCCTGGCTCAGCATTCGCAGGTGAATCGACGGGTCTTTGTGCCCTGTAAATCCAATGAAGCGCACCTTACCCTGCTTCTTGGCCTCTAGCAGCGCTTCCGACGCCCCATTCGGGCGAAAAATCAGGTCGGGATCGTTGTAATAAATCACTTCGTGGATCTGCCATAGGTCCAGATGATCGGTCTGCAGCCGCCGCAGCGACTCTTCCAACATCTGCATGGCCACATCTTTATTGCGGCCGTGCGTGCACACCTTGGTCATCAGGAACACTTGATCGCGCTTACCCTTCAGTGCATTGCCCAGAATCGCTTCGCTTTTTCCGTCGTGATAATCCCACGCGTTATCGAAAAAATTCACACCCGCATCGATTGCTTGCGCAACAATTTCGTTGGCCTCGTTCTGATCCTTTGTCGAGCCCAGGTGAAAACCGCCGATTCCAATCGCCGACACCTTCGCGCCGGTTTTGCCCAAATCGCGCATCGGGATTTCCGCGCCTTCCGGTTTTCCCCCAGTCGTGCTGCGTTCCGGCGGACGTCGCGTCGAGCCGGGCAATGAAGCGGAGCCTATGGTCATCGTCGCTCCTTTCATAAAATCACGGCGGCTGATTCCGTTCGGTTCGCTCATGAGTTTTTACGACCCAAGCTCGGCTTTGCTGGGATACGGGTGTCCGTTGTTTTCCGTGCTCTTCAACATTTCCTTCACTTCCACAGACTGGTCATCCAGCGGAAATTCGTGCGCGATCCGCGCCTCCGGGTTATCGAACTTCAGCGACACCTTGTACAGTTCGAATCGTCCGTCGCCGGCGAACTCTTTCGATCGCGCCCGAACGGCCTCCATTTGTGGAGCGCTCAAGGGCTGAAATCCTTGCGCGATCTTCAGGTTTTGTTGCACAATTTCCGGCTTTTCCATTCCCGTAATCGTAGTCGTCACCGGGAGACTCATGGCGTACCGCAAAAGCTCTTCCGCGCTGAGTGCGCCCATTGTCACTGCGTCTCCATGCCCGGTGATCGGCTTCATTCCCAGTGGCGCAATACCCCGGCGAGACAGCTCCGGCAGCACCCTCTGCTCAAAGCTGTGAAAGTGGTAATCGAACGGATTGAGCGGCATCTGCACCGCGTCGAACGGAAAATTCGTCTCCAGCATCTTCAGATGAATTTCAGGGTCTTTATGCCCGGTAAAACCCACGAAGCGCACCTTGCCCTGCTCTTTGGCCTTGCGTAACGCTTCCGTAGCGCCCCCGGGTCGCATGAACAATTCGGGATCATTGTCGAAACTCACGCCATGGATCTGCCACAGGTCCAAATGGTCGGTTCGCAATCGCCGCAGCGACTGCTCCAGCATCTGCAGCGCCAGCGATCCGTCGCGGCCATGAGTACACACCTTGGTCATCAGGAACACTTTGTCGCGACAACCCTGCAACGCCGCGCCCATCCAGGCTTCCGATTTGCCGCGGTGGTATTCCCAGCAGTTGTCGAAAAACGTGACGCCGCCATCGATCGCCATATGCACCAGCGAAATCGCCGCCTGCTGATCGGCCGCATCGCCCAGATGGTGGCCGCCGAAGCCCAGCGCCGACACCTTCACGTCATGTTTGCCGAATCGTCGTAAAGGAATTCTGGGAGATGTGGAATTGCCTGCGTTTTGTAGTTTGGCCATCGCGTCGTGAACCTGTGGAAACACGCACAGTGTCGCTGGCCGCGCCCCTTCCCCGGTATCGGGGAATCCGCGTAAGGCCACGCGGACAAAACCCAACAGGTGAATGAGGGGAAAACCTAACGAAGAAAACGTGGGGGTTTACTCAAAACTTGAGGATCTCTTCGCGGATCTCTACGAACGCCTACAAATATTTGATCAGCACAACCGAGTTCCGCGCTTCGTTGAACACCAATTCGTCTACCATCTGCTGGGTCAGCAGCATAGTCCCAGCCCTCCGGGACGCAATCCTTTCTCTTCGCGTTCCCGCATGTGCGCCACCGGATCTTCCGCCGGATTGTTTACCGCCGCGTGCTTCAGTTCCTCCAGGTTGAACCCTGGGCCAGGATCGTCCAGTCGATAGATCAGCGTCTTCTTCGTGCGGATGTACGAAATCCGCACCTTCAAATTCGGATCCAGCCGTCCACCCCACTCGATGGCATTGTTCAGTAACTCCCGGAACGCATAGCCCACTTTCTCGATCACTTCCGGAGACAGATCGCTGTCCATGTGCGACAGGAAACTTTGCACCCTGGAAACGACCGACCGTTCGCAGGGCACCAGCAATTCCACCCAGTGTGGTTTTGCCGAGATCACTTCAATCGGTGGCGTCTGAGGGTTTGTGGAAAGCGCCGTTTCTATCGTGAATAACAGCGTATCCGCATCGAACGGCTTCATGAGGAATTGGTACACGCGCCCCCGAAGACTGGCAAGCAGCGTATCCGACGTCTGGTCCGTGGTCATGATGATGATTTTTGGCATACGCTCGCTGCCGTGCAGCTTGCCCAGCAGCCCCAGCCCGGTCATTTTCGGCATCCACACATCCAGCAGCACCAGGTCAAACTGTCTTCGCTGTATCGCGCGGAAGGCCGCCACGCCGTCGCGCGCCGTCGATACCCGGTATCCTTTTTTCTTTAAAATCCCGCGGATCATCTGTCGGGTTGTCGAGTCGTCTTCCGTCACCAGAATATGGGCCATTCCGCCGCTCCGTCGTTTGCTTACCCTGCGCTTGCCGATCATACCGACCTTTTACTCCTTGCGGCGCTTCCCGCTCTTTCGGGCTGCGGAATGTTCCTCATGGCTTGCACCGGCCGCACCGGTCTTGCTTTGCGGTAGGTATCCTCTCAATTTCTCCTGCAACTTCGCAATCTCTTCTTTCATCTCCCGGAAAACGCTTCCCGCTTTCGGCATGTCCGCCGCGCGAGCCGCTGTTTGTAGCGCCTGCGCTTGCCTCGCGGCGAACTCGGCATGAAAAATGGAGACCGATCCCTTCAGCGCGTGCGCGTAAGCCGCCAGATCCACCGCATTCTTTTGCTTCACGCAAGCTTCCATCGCTGCCATCCGCTGCTCGGTATCCTTCAGGAAGGTTCGTATCATCTGCGTCAGCAGTTTCTTGTCGCCGCCCACCCGCAGCAGCAATTCATCTCCAACTTCTCCAGCCTCTACGTTCGCCGACGCTGCTGCCACCACCAGTGCAGTCCCCTCGTGCAACAGCTCCTCCAACGCCTCGGCGTGAAACGGCTTCCCGATCACCGCATCGAATCCCGCTTCCATCAATCGCGCGCGATCCGTCGGCGTATTGTTCCCGGTAAGCGCAACGATGCGTGGTCGCGGCGCATTGACGTCCCATTCTTTCAATAGCGCCTTCACCACCTCCGGTCCGGTCAGTCGTGGCATCTCTTCGTCCAGCAGTAGCACATCAAATGCAGTAGCTCTCGCTTCATTCAACGCGTTCTGGCCATCCCGCACCGCAGTCACCTGGTGACCTCTTCGCTGCAACTGGTATTCCGTCAGCGTCCGCACGTCGTTCTGGTCATCTGCCAGCAAGATTTTCAGCGGAGTTTGCGCCGGCCGCTCCTGCTGCATATGCCCTGCCTCCTTCACTGCTCCGTGGACTGCCGTTGCCTGGCTCGCATTCACCGCTGGCAACCGGAACCGGAATCGCGAGCCACCTTCGCGCCGGGTATTGCAACCGATGCTGCCTCCCCAACGCTCCACCGTAATTCGACAAAAATATAGTCCGAGTCCCGCTTTTCCGCCACCTTCTTGCCCTTTCGAAAACAGCGCGAACATCCGCTCTGGCCGCAGGTCGGCCGGCAAGCCCGGCCCTTCATCATCCACAAACGCTCTCCGAAACTCACCATCCTGTTCCAGTCCAACCACCACGCCGCGCCCCGATGGCGTATAGCGCAACGCGTTTTCCAGCAGGTTGCTGAAGATGCGCCGCAGCCGGGTACTCTCCCCGCGCACGTTCCACGTGTCCGCTGCGTCCCTGAAATCCCCCGCGACCTGCAGCGACAGCGCCACTCCTTTGGCGGCATAGGCTGGCGTCATCGTCGCGATCGCGCTATCCGCGGCCTCCCGCAAACTCGCAGCCTGTCCCGCCGTCTTCGAATCCAGCGACTCCTGCAGGTCCGCCGAAAACGCCTGCAGAATTTCTCGAATCATCTCCTCTTGCTGCTCTGCCGCCCGTTTTCCCAAATCCAGGAATTTCCGCGCCGCGTCTGCGCCCGTCTCTCCTCCCAGGCATTCCAGCGCTCCGCGCATCGCCCCCAGCGGCTGCGAAAGGTCGTGAACGATCGTATGCAACAGAATTTCTTTTTTCTGCACCTCGCGGAGGTACCGTTCTTGCCGCAGGATTGCGTCGCGCGCCAGTTGTAGATTATTTGCCTGCATGGCGTACTGACTCGCCGGATTGTGCAGCGCCAGTAGCCGCCTGTTCTTCTCCTTCAATGCATACGCCTGCAGGGCCAGTTCTTTCCCCGCAACACTGCTCTCTACCCACATTCCCGAATCGATCATTTGCCCCGCAGCCGAACCCTTGGCCCACAATTCTTCCGCTTCCGGCAAAAAACTCTCCAGAAATGGGAAGCGCTCGGCGAGATTTAGGGACTCCTCCGTGGCCGCTTCCGGCCAGAGTTGTTCGAACCAATCCGGCGGCTCGCTTAGCCGCCGAAACAGACCTCCACCCTTGTATTCGAGTAGAAAATATCCCAGCGACCGCAACGCCTGTGCGCCCGCTTCCTTCATGGCTGGACCATCTTTCGCGTCAGCAGCGCGAACGCCTCTTCGACGTTCTCCCCCGTTTTCGCGCTCGACCGCAGCACCGCCCACTGGCGCTCCGCCAGCTTCGCTTCCACTTCCTCATCCACTTCCCACTCGCGAATCAAGTCCACCTTGTTGATCACGAAAACGAAAGGGAGCGCCCCGACCTCTGCTCGCACCCGCTCTTCCAGTTCCACCGCTTTCTCAATGGTTGCCCGCCGTGTCCCGTCGGCCACCAGCAAGTAACCCGAAGCCCCGCGAACATAACTCCAGCGCATTTTCTGGAAGTCGTCCTCGCCATAGATGTCCCACAGCATTAGCGTAACTTCGTCCCCATTCTGCCGGACCACTTTCTTGTCGACCTTCACTCCAATCGTCGTCTGATATTTCTCCAAATAAATGCTCTCCACAAAACGCCGCACCAGGCTGGTCTTGCCCACCGCGAACGAACCCAACATGCAGATTTTTTTCTGAAGCATAGGCTTACTGCTTTGGCTCTTCGACAACCCGCAGCGTCACGCTGCGGTTCAACTGCCGGTTCTCTTCGCTATCTTCGTTACGCAACGGTTCCGCCGTTCCGACTCCCTTGGCGCGCAATCGATCGTCGTCCGCCATTCCGGATTGCAGAAGCTCGGAGTGCACGCGCCTGGCGCGCCGCTCGCTCAGGTCTTGGTTTTCGCCGTCACGGCCCGTGGAGTCCGTGTGCCCGATCACCTCTACAAATACGGTGCGATGCAGAGTTCCCGCCAACGCGAACAGGCGGTTCAACTGCGGCACGAGAGCTTTGATCTTTGCCCGGTTCACGGACGACAGCGCCGCCGACGCCACCGGAAACTGGATCACCGTGGACTGCAACTCCTTCGTCAAATCACGAAACTCCGCGCCGTCCGACGAAAAAGGTCCGTTCGGATCCAGCGCTTGAATTCCCGGTATCAGCAACGCCCGCGACGATGCCTCCTTCAACCAACTCGCTGGCGCGTTCCCGGTTGCCGACAACACTCCGTTCTTTACCGTTAACTGAACGCCATCCGGCGGCTTCAGCAATTGCACCGCTCGCTTCTGCACCATCGCGTCGTCCAGCGAATAATACGATCCCCAGTGAAATTCGGCCTTTCCTGGGTTCACATTCGCTTGTTTCAGCAATCCTTCCGAGTCTCCCGCCATCGGGTCCTTCAATCCACGCATGACGAAGTGCCCATGTTCCCGCCCCGCCGAAGTCACGACGTAGCCTGGCTGCTCTCGCACCAACTCCACCAACCGATTCCATTCATGTTCTTGCCACCAGCGCCATCCCAGGAACCCCACCAAAAGCAGCCCAAGCACCGAAGCAATTGCGACCACATAGCCCCGCCTTTTTTGCGGCTTGGCCTCATCCCGGTATTGCTGAAATTCCAGGCACCGTGCCAGTTCCTTGTTTGCTCCTTCGAACACCCGCGCATCGCCGTCAAATCGCCCTAGTTCCACCGAGTACTGCCGGTGTATCTCTTCCAGCACCTCCGCCATCGTGTTTCGCAAACCGCGCGGCGCGACTCCTCGAATCACGCATGCCAGAATTGCCTGCGGGCCATCCTCCACCCACACATCCAGATCCCCCACGTTCATGCGCTCGATTCCCTGTCCTCCCGCCGACTGAAACGAGTCCCGCACAAAATCCTGAATCGCCGAAAGCATTCCGGACACCAGGCTGGGGTCCTGCATCGCTACGGCGGGAGCCACCGCATGTCCCAACGAAAGTCCGGTCTGCTTGTGAATGAGGAACACCTGCTCTACTCGAAAAACCAGGCTGTGCAACAGCGCCACTTCCGTGAACGTCCGCCCCGTCCGCAGCGCCTCCAGTCGCCATTGCAGGCCTTGCCACGACAGGCTCTGGTCCAGAATCGAGTTGAACGAATCGAGAAACGATCGCAGCGTTTCCAGGATCGATCGCCGGATCGCCGGACCCATCACAGGAAACAAGGCGTCTGCCAGCGTGCCCGGATCCTTCCTCACCGACTCGCGCAATGCGGACTCAATCGTCGGCGTCAGTGCGTCGCTCAGGGCGTTGTCTCCACCCAGTTGCCGCCTCCGCTGTATCGCCTCCGCTACCACAGTGCTGACGTCTTCCGTGCGCGAACCGGGATCGTCTATCCTCTGGTGCAGCCGTTCCAGCGCTTCCTGCTCGGGCGCCAGAATCAAGTGGCGCAGTTCTTCCAGCGGGCGCGCGCCATTCGCGGAAGAATCCGCCGCCTCGCCGGGTATTGGATTTTGGGGTGTATCTGCCATGGGTACCCGCGAAAATGAAGTCTCAAGCGCCTCGCTTCCCGCGGGTCGGAAGCGTCAGCCGCGAATACGACCTCTCCGCTGCGTGACTCTATTTTTCCGGTATATGCAATTCGTCTTTCAACCGCAGCGAAAGTTCCGTGAACAGGTCCGCGAGCATCGCCCGGTCGGTCTTGTCGGTGCGTAGCGTTTCCGCTTCGTGCTCCAGCGCCGTCTCCAGCTCCTCGCGGGATTTCTGGATTTGCCCGTTGAGCGTTTTGGACTGCTCGAGGATGCGAGCTCGTAGATCACCTTGGGCCGTCGACAAGTTCTCTTCCAATTGCGAGAGCTTCTTATCCAGCGCCTTGTCCGCGTCCCGGGTCTCCCGGTTCAGTTCCTTCAATCCCTCGGTGCGCTCGGATTTCTCCGTCTTTACCCGCTGGTTCAGCGAATCGATCTCTTCCTTCACGTACGTTTCCAGCGCGTCGAACCGTTTCTTCAGGTCTTCGCGCAACGCGTCGGACGACTTGGTCAGCCGCTCCTCCAGTCGCGCGAAACGCTTCTCGTACTCGCGCATGTTCGCGCCAAACAAAATGTCGCGGATCTTGTCGACGTTGGCGCCCTCGCGCAGTTCGCCGTTCATGGCGTTCTTTTCTTCGTGATCGGCTGGCATGGTCTTGCGGGCCCCTTTCGTGCTCTTCTTCGGCTTTTTGGCCATGTCGGGGAGACTACTACTACGGACTGTGTTACGGCAACATACTCTTTTTACGCAGGAGTGGTCGGTCCGGGCCCTTCGGGATTGCAACGAAGAGGGGGCGGTTTGTGCGCCCCCCTCGCCGTTATTTCGATTCCTGAATCTCTCTTCCGTTCAATGCCTGAACTGGGCGGGCGTTATGCGGGTAGAGCTTAGCAAACGCGTCAATCTGTGCCTTGGACACATGCGCCCCCGTCCGCAGCACATACCACGTCACACCTTCCGTACACGGCGGCGTGGTTAATGACCCGGTAAAGGTGAAGTAGCTGTGGTCCGAGGGCAGTAGATCCTTCGCGTTGATCATCACGCTGGAGCTATCCACCGTCTTTTCCTTCTCCTTCGGGATATTGCCCCAGATCGTGTCGATCTCCGCATTCCCGGCCCCCTGTTCGAAAAGCACCGCTACAACAGCCAGGTGTCCGTCAGCATCCGAGTGCACCAGGTGTGCGACCATAGGATGGGTTTTCCCGTTGATTTTTTCTTCGCTGGGGTGATGGAAGTGGAACTGCTTCAGCGTGTACACATGACCCGCTACCGTCAACGTGCTTCCCGGCGCGTAATTCACCATCACCGTATGCCCGTTGTCGATAATGCTGAGCGGCGCGGCGTTGTAGTTAAACTCCAACGCCGGCAGGTCTGTCGGCTTCAGGTGCTTGGTCTCAATATCGATCGGCGACTGGTGCCCTCCAATCGAGCACGCCGAGAAAGTTGAATCGAGTTTGCCCCATTCCTTGGGGTTGCCTTCGCCCGAGTAACTCCAGTGCGGGGGATGCGCCTCTTGCGCTGCAATGGGCATCGCGAAGGCCACCAATGCCGCAAACGCCGCGAAACTTACAATCGCTGACAACTTCAATTTCATAATTCCTCCAATTGGAATCAACATTATGGCCGGGTCTTCCGGACAAGGATTGCAAGGCGGAGCTTCAAGTTAACGATAGAACAGCAGATTTGCCAAGTGCCAAAATAATTAGCAAGGTATCGTGCTAGTCCTTCGATCCGGCTTCTGCAAGGGAAACAACGGTGCTGGAAATTTGCAGATTTCCTGCGGGATCAAACCACGTTCCCCGGCGGTCTCCGCTCACCCACTTGCCTTCCGAGAGCGCGTCGCGCACTCGCGCACGGTTGTTCCCGGCAATCCGTACGGCCGCCGCGATCAGCCGCACCGCGATATACATTTGTTGATCGACCGAAACCGGCGCTCCTGATGGTGGCGCCAACAGCGCTACTCCATGTATCGGTGCCGTTGCGACTCCCGTCGCACTCCAGCCAACCGAAGCTTTCTGGCACAAGTACGTTTCTGCCGAGGGCCGGTATGTTCGCATAATTTCCACCAGTTCCGCTGCCAGCTTCGGGCCCGACCAGATTACGACCGTCTCTGCCTTCGACCGGCTCACAAACTCCTCGATCTTTTCGGCGTCAAATGCGCTCGGATCGATATCCAATGTCGCAGGATGCTCCCCCTTGGCTCCTGCAGCCTTCAGGAACGCCGCTTTTCCTTCCCGGCCATCGTGGTCCGTCTCCGCAAGCAGCAGAACGCTGCCACTCCTCTTCGCATAAATCGTTGCAGACAGCAAAGCTGCTTGCTCTGCGTCGCTCGGCGCCATTCGAAATATCCAGGGTATGTTGATCTGCGTGGTCGTCGTGTCCGACGCCAGCGTCACAATCGGAATTCCAATTTTATTGGCAATCTGCTCGGCCTGATGCGCGATGTTGCCGTTCGGCCCGGCCAGCAGTGCCACGCTGTTCTCCTGGGTGATCAGCCGAACCATTGAGCTCGACGCTTGCCCCCAGGTTGCCGCGGAGTTTTCCGCAACCACCACCAGCTTCTTGCCATCCTCAAAGGTCTCCGCCACGTTCTCGTCTGCAACCGCGCGCTGCGCCGCTGCCAACAGCCGCTTTCCCGCCTCGCCGTCTGGTCCTTCCAGTGGCAGCAGCAGCCCAATCGTGATTGCGTTCGAATGTAAGTCGGACCCTCGATCGCGCCCCGGTCCGTTATAGCTCACCGCGTTGCGATCCATCTTTGCGTACGGTTGTTGAGGAGTACCCGTCTGCTGGCCGCTCAGAGTCGAACCCCAGGTAACGCATGCCAGCGTCATGGCGGCCACACGACTCGCTCGCCACAACCATTTCCGCATTACATCGCCCCGCCGTTTTTCCCCGCTTCGTTCGACCCGTCCTTCGCGGGATTCCAGTACACAAATTTCCCGTTTTCCACCCGCGCCAGCCCCGGCGGGGTGATGTTGTTCAAGGTCGCATCGAAATGTGCGGTGCCCGCCACTCCGTCGTAGGTTTTGTAGCGGTAGGTGCGCAACTCATCCATCACCAGACCGCGGTTCAGCCCGGCCTTCTGTATGGATTCAATCAGCACATTCATCCCGTCGTACGCGTACGTCGCATACGCATCCGGATCGCTGCCGAACTTTGCGCGGTACCGTTGCTGGAAATCGAGCCACCGCGCGTCACCCCGTGACAAATCCAGCGGCGCCGTCGTGACCATCCCTTCCGCCGATTTTCCCGCGATCTCCAACAATTCCGGATACGCCACCCGGCTCGAGCCAAAGATCGGTTGCTGCATTCCCGCTTCGCGCATCTGCTTCACGATCAAACCCGCGTCGGCCGCTTCCCCCCAGATCACCACCGCATCCAGGTGCGCATTCTTCAGCATTCGCAGTTGCATGGAAAAATCCTGATCGCCGCGGTCAAACTTCACTTCCAACACTGGCACGTGCCCCATGCGTTTGGCTTCGTCGAAAAACTTCGCCACACCCACGCGCGCATAGCGCGTTTGCGTTCGAATCACCCCGATTCGTTTCAGCTTCAGGTCCTTGAAAATGTAGCCCGCCAGCGCGTAACCCTGTTGCCGGTCATCTGTGAAGTCGTGCATGATCCATGGAATTCGCGTTTCGGTAACCGTGGGGTCGGTCGTGCCGGTGTCCATAATCGGCACTTCCAGTTTCAAACTCACGCGCAGCATGATGTGCGTCGAAGCTCCATCAATCGAGCCCAGCACCGCCACCACGTGCTCATCAAATATCATTTTCACGGGTTCCACCGACGACGCGCCCCACAGCGGCGAATCGTTGTGTATCACCAGCGAATAGGCCTTGTCGCCCACTCCTGCCCCGCCATGGAACCCGCCTGCGGCGTTGGCTTCGTCGATCGCCAATTGCGCGCCATGCAGCATGGCCACGCCATACGGCTTTTCCGGCCCACTTTCGATCGGTCCCAGAAATCCGATGTTTACGGTGGGAGACGTCAGCATTTCCGGCACAACACGCTCTCGCGCGGCGCCGTAATAATCCAAAGTATCTTCGTCGATGAACCATTCTTTGTACGGCTTGGAAAACTTCGCGAAAGGAACCGCTTCATCCGGCATGTTGGCGTACCGCTGCGGCTTCTGCGCGGCATTCCCTTGCGGTGCTGCCGGTGCACTCGACGGACTCGACGCTTGCGCCATTGCCTTGCCGCACGCCATCACTCCGCACAGCCCGGCCACCACCGCAATCGCGATCCTACCCCGCATGCGCGTGCCTCTCCGCAACTTCTCGATTTCGCGAATGAGCGAACTCCGTGATGCGCGCCAGCGTGTCCGGACTGATCGCTTGCGCTGCGTCGCACCTTGGCCGCGACGCACCCGGCTTATTGCTGGCGATCTCGATGATTAATCCGTGGCAGCCCGACTCCAGCGCCGCCCGGCTGGCGGTTTCTACCATCGCCGCAACGCCCGTCGCATGGCTTGGGTCCACAATAATCGGCAGGAATGTTTCGCTGTGCACCGCGGGAATTACATTCAAGTCCAGGATGAAGCGCGAATATTCGCCCGACGGATAGGCCTTAATCCCGCGTTCGCACAGCACGATATCCAGATTGCCTTCCTGCGCGATGTATTCCGCGGCTCCCAGCCACTCCACCAGACTGGCTGCCATTCCGCGTTTCAGCAATACCGGCTTGCCGTAGCGCCCTACCTCCACCAGCAGTGGGTAGTTCTGCATATTTCGCGAGCCGATTTGCAGCATGTCCGCATATTCACCGACTTTTTCCACCAATCGCGGATCCATCACCTCGGTCACGATTGGCAAGCCCGTTTCCCGGCTCGCCTCTCGCAATATCTCAAGGCCCGCTGCGCCCAAGCCTTGAAAGTCGTGCGGCGACGTGCGCGGTTTGAACGCTCCACCGCGCAGCATGTCTCCCCCGCTGGCCTTGACCGCATGTGCCAGTTCCAGTGTTTGTTCGCGGCTCTCCACCGAGCAAGGACCGGCGATAATCACCGGCCGGTCCGCTCCAAACGTTACGTTCTTCACCCTCACCAGCCGCGTCGTTCCTTCGCCATATCCGGGGTTGGTGCTTCGGCTAACCAGCGGACACACCTTCTTGAAGTCCGCGCTGGCAGCAGCTCCGGCGATATTCATGGCAACCTTCCTTTTCCGCGCGTCGCGCGCGCCCTGCGGAAGCTACTTGCGGTCGCTATCGAAAATGACCATCGCTTCCATTTCCACCAGCAGGTCCGGGCGGCACAAGATCGCCTGAATGCCCGTCGACGCTGGCAGCGGATCGAGCTTCTGTTCCGCAAAAAATTGCGTGCGGATTTCATTGAACGCCGCGTAGTCGCGCTCGATGTCGCGCAGGTAGCACGTCGTGCGCACCACGTCTTTCCACGTCGCGCCTTCCGCCGCCAGCAACGCCGTGATGTTCTTGTAGGTCCGCAGCGTCTGCGCCCGGAAGTCTCCTTCATGCACGGTCTGTCCGCTTTCATCGATACTGGCCGTGCCGGAAATCAACAGGATGGTGATCCCTTTGATGTCCAGCCGCAGCCCGCGCGAAAACGACGACGGCTTCGGATAGCGGTACGCTTCGTTCAGAACTTCCGGCGCCACGATCGCTCTTTTTTTCATGGCGTCGGACTCCGAGTTTGCAGCGCGTTCAACGGCGGCTTGAGTTGAGTTCATTGGTTTTTCCTTGTTTGTGAGATTCACGAATTCCATGGCTCAGGCCTTTGGCCGTCGCCACCCAGATGTCGTTGCCTTGAAACGTAAGATTGATGATGTAGTTGTGCGCCAGCGCGGTAGCTGTTCGCCGAGTCGTCACCTTGTTATCCGCCCCAGTGAATACCACCTCGCCGCCCGTTCCATCTTTAGCCGGGCGGTACGTGGTCCATTCGCCGGTTTTGAAATTTAGCATGCTCAGACCTTTGTCCGTGCATGCCCACACTTCGTCTCCGCGTGTCTGCACCGCGTTGATGAAGTCCGATGCCAGCGCGCTGTCCATGGTGAGGTAGTTATGCCACTCATGCCCGTCGTAGCCGCTCAATCCAAAATACGTGGATGCCCAAATCATGCTCGTTGCCGGGTTGTACGCCACGTTGCTCACGATATCGTGAATGATTCCCTGATTCTTGAAGAGCACCAGTTCCATTTCGCCATCCGGATCGTTGTACGGTTTCCAATATCCGCCGGCCAGGTCGTATTCCAGCAATCCCCCGCCCCACACCGCGAAGTACACCTTCTTCTCCGCCACTGCGATTCCGTAGGCCCAAGGCTCGTGCATCGGTGCGTTCCGCTCGCTGAAGATCGCCCATTCCCCGGTCCGCGTGTTCAAACGGCTGATCCCCGCCGTAGTGGCCGCCCAAATGAATTCATTCTGCACTGCCACCGCATACACGATGTCGTTCGCCAGCCCGCTCGTGAAATTCGTGTAGTTGGTGAAGACGCCGCCAGAAAAGCGGCTCAACCCGCCGAAGGTCGATAGCCAGACGTCTCCGGTCGCGCCGTCCATCGCTACACCGGTCACTACTCGATTCGCGAGCCCGTCTTCCACTTTATAAACCTTCTGCACTTTGCCATTCTCGATCAGCACCAGTCCATTCTCTGTGCCGGCCCATATGCGGTTTCCGTCAACCGCGGCCTGAAACACCTTGTCGTCGGGCATGCCATTCGCTGTCGTGAAGTTCTCCCATCGCGTAAACGTCGACGCGCTCTGGCCCGCGGCACTCGATGGAAACGCCGCCGCGAAAATCAGCGCTAGCGCGGCAATACACCATTGGTTGTGCGCGCTCCTCATGTTCGAAACTCCCGAATGGCGCCTCATAGCGTCTTCAAAAACTCGATCAGATCGTTCAACTGCTCTTTCGTCATGTCCGACGTTACCCCGTGCCTGTCGTCCGGGTTGTACACTGTCCAGATTTCTTCCAGAGTCAACGCTTCGCCGTTGTGCAGGTACGGCGGCTTTTCGTAAATCCGCTCCAGTTGCGGTATGTCGAATAGTCCCGAAGTGTCGTACTTATTCGCCGTCCCCACGTCGGAGCTGATTCTAGCGGTGTAGTGCGTCGCGGGCGGATGACACGTATCACAGCTCTTTTTGAAAAATAGATTCTTGCCGCGCTCCTGCGGAATCGTAAGCTGGCCGTCCGCCGCCAGGTGTCGATTCGGTGAAAACGAAATGGACTTGATGAACGCCACTAAGTCGGCCAGTTGCTCTTTATTGAATCCCTCGGAGTGAAACAAAAATTTCGCGATGCGCGGGCCACACTGTGTCTCCAGGTCGGGATTATGGCCGTTCCACTTGTACGGAGCGGTTTCCGCAATCCCGCGCAGCGTGCGATTGGCCACCCGATCCTTGCCCAATTCCGGGGTCTCCAGATTCCACGACACGCCATCAATATGGTTGTCGGGGTGGCACGTTACACACGCGAATTGCCTCTGAAAACAGAACTGCGCCGAATGAAACATCTTCTCGCCGTGTCGCAGCGTGGTGTCCTGTCGCTTCGGCCCCAATTCGATCTGTCCGCGCACCTTCGCATTCGTTACATCTACCACCGTCAGGCTGTCGTCGAGGCGATTCACGACGTACGCCGTGCTTCCATTGGGCGACATCGCCACGGCCGTGGGATCGGAGCCAGTCGGTAAACGACGCACCACAAAGGTCGCCGCCGAGTCCAACCGGTTCGCCAGTTGCGCCGCGGGCACTTCGTGCGCCCGTTTCACCAGGGCCGCGGTTCGAATCACGCTCACCGTATCCACTTCCGACGAAGTAATCAGGGCCCGCGATCCGTCCGGCGTGAACGCAATTCCATTCGCGCCCGGGTAATAGGTATCCAGATCATCGATCAGCACTAGCTTTGTTTCCGGCCTCGCGCCCGATGCGCTCTTCGGATACACCATCAAAATTCCGTGCGTGGTGATCCAGCCCTGCGATACCTGGATCAGCGGGTTCAAATTTTTCGGTCTCATGAACGGGATCAGCAGGTAGCCGCCCTGCGCTGCCGGAGCTTCCGCAATATGCCGCAACTCAATAATTCCTGGTAGCTGCAGCCGCTCGCTCACGGTTTGCGACGTCGCGTCGATAATGGTCAACTCGGAGATCGGCGCCTGATCCCACGCTCCCAGCCGTCCCAGCAGGTTCGATACATATACAAAATGTCCGTCGCGCGACAAAGCTACATTGTGCGGAGAGCGCCACGACGCCAGCCGCTTTCGTTCCGTGCCGCTTGCCAGATCGATCACGGAAACGTCATTGCCCACGCTATTCGCCACGTACAGCGTCTTTCCCGTTTTATCGGTCGTCAGCCCGACGGGTCCCCAGCCCGTACCTAACGTGCGCACCACCTCAAACGTCGACGCGTCCACTTCCGAAACGTTGTCCGTCCATTCGTTGGAGACGTACAGCGTCCGTCCATTCGGCGAAACTGCAACGTCCTTCGGCTTGTGCCCGACCTTCACCCGCCGCACCACTTTCTGAAACCGCGTGTCCACCGCCAGCAATTCGTCCGACTCTTCGCACACCACGTACAGCGTCGTGCCATCCGCCGCGAACTTCGCTTCCACGGGGGTTAAGTACGACGACGCTTCTTCCTTCGTCGCAGCTTGCTCAGCATGCGTCGACTCAACCGCCCCACACGAGAGCCAGGCCGCCGCCATCGCCGCAAGAATCGTCCACCGAGCGCCGATCTGTAGCGGCGTGCTCATCTACTTCCCACCCTTCACCGGGGGATTCACCATCTCACCCGCCTCGGTGATCGTCAGAATCTGATCGGCCTTCACGTGCTCCAGCGTCTGCACGATTCCGCTCGGCCAGCGAATCGTCAACGTGTCCACCACCGTGTTTGCGCCAAGTCCAAAATGCGGCCGCGGATCGTTCTGCGACAGGTATCCCGACGAAGGATCGTTCTCCACGACCTGTTTCACCCCGGCGGCCGTCGCTTCTACGCGCGCGCCGAATCCATCGCGATTGCTCTTGGTTCCCACCAAGCGCACGGTCAGCCAGTGATTGCGATTCGCCGGCGCCGGCGGCACTGCCTTCAACAGAATCCCCTGCCCGCCCAGAACAACGATGAACGCGTCGATGTACCCGTCGTTGTCAAAATCCGCGAAGCACGCGCCGCGCCCCACTTTCTTCGTCTTGAAGTAGCTTCCCGCCTGCGCTGAAACGTCCGTGAATGTGCCATTCCCATTATTTCGCAGCAGCGTGTCTTCCATCGGGATCAGCCAGTGCAAACCGCCATTCACCACAAAAATGTCTTTCCAGCCATCATTGTCAAAATCGAACACCGCGTCGCCCCATCCCACGTACTGCCCCGCCAGTCGCGCGATTCCCGATTCCGCCGTTGTATCCGTGAAGTACCCCGCGGTCTTCGAATTGCGAAACAACCGGTGGTACCGCATGTCCGAAACAAACACATCCAGCATTCCATCGTTGTCGTAGTCCGCGAAAATCGGACCCATCGCCGAAGGCGTATCCCCATTCGATCCGTACGCCACATTCTGTTCGATTGCCACGTTCGTGAACGTTCCGTCGTGATTGTTGACATACAAATAGCTTTCCATCTGATCGTTGGCCACATAAATGTCCGGCCACCCATCATTGTTGAAGTCGCCGATCGCCACGCCCATGGCTTTTCCCGCTGGGTTGGCGATTCCCGCGCGTTCCGACACATCCGTAAACGTGCCGTCTCCGTTGTTGTGAAACAGGCGATTGGCATCCCCTTCGTAATCCAATGGACCGGCGAACGCATCAGCCGTGTAGTACAGCCGCTTGGCCTTCGCATCAAACTTCAAATAATTGCCGACGAACAGGTCCAGCTTCCCGTCCCGGTCATAGTCAACGAACGCCGCGCCAACCCCGAAGTGGTTGTTCTGCACACCCGCTTTTTCCGTTACGTCGGTGAACGTTCCATCGCCATTGTTGTGATACAAAATCGCCGAACCCCAGTTGGTGACGTACAGGTCCTCAAATCCATCGTTGTCGTAGTCGCCCGCCGTCACGCCCATCGCGAAGCCCTTGCCCGCCACCCCCGCCTGCGTCGTGACGTCGGTGAACGTCCCATCCCCGTTATTTCTGTAGAGATGATTCGTCGCGTCTTTGCCGTCGGCCTTGCTGTGGTCGGTCACTCCATCGATATATCGCCCGCTCAGGACATACAGATCCAGCAATCCATCATTGTTGTAATCGAACCAAACGCAACCCGATCCCGTCGCCTCCAGAATTGAACTCAGTTGCGTCTCTCCGAACGAATGGTGGAATTTGATTTTCGATTTTTCCGTGACGTCTTCAAACTGCGGAAAATGCGTAGCGGCTGCCGCTGCGTTTGTCGCAGCCGGTGCTTGCGCATCCAACAACGGAACCACCGGGGTTCCCACCAGCATCACCGCCGCCGCTACCGCGCAAAGAGCTGGTCTACTGGGCATGGCCATCCGCCGCCGGAGCCGTGGCTCCGCCTTTCGTCAAATGCACTGGACTCTCTGCCCGCCGTAGCGCCATCGGCCAGCGATTTTCGGGAGCCAGCGCCTTGTCCGCATGGCAGCCCGCGCAACCCCTCTGTTCTCCTGGTCGCGACCAGATCCAGCCGTGCTCTTCGCGCACGATGTTTCCGCCGTTGTCCAGCAATTCAAATCGCACTGCCCGGTTCGCAGGCACTTCGATGTAAAACGAACCATCTTTCTCGACCAGCGCTTCTCCCAGCACTTCTTCACCGTCCTGCTTCGCGATCAGCACGCGCACCCGCTCTATCCTGCTCGCGCTATGTCGTGCCGGATCTTCGAGCGAAGACATGCTGTCTAGTGCAATAAAATATCCCGAAGCTGCGTTCGGACTGATGGTGCTCCAGAACTTCTTGGGCACTTCACGTGGCTCAACTGCCGCCGTCTGAATAACGTCGAATCCCGCTTCTCCAAAAACTTCGCGGCCCTGCTGCTGCCCTGAGGTCAACGTCCATAACTGAAACTTCGCGGTGCCCGCTCGCCGCGACACCAACAGTTCGTTCGCGCCAACGACTGTCGGAGCCAGCACATCTGTTCCTCCGCTTCCCCACTTCTCCTCGCTTACAGAGCCTTGTCGCAGCACCATCAATGTCCCACTCTTCGCCGAACCGCTCGTCTCCGTGAACACGATTGATCCATCCGCAAGTTCTGCGGCCCCGCTCCGCACGGCCGCGCTTCCGTGCTCGCAACGCAGCGAGTCTAGCGCCGTGCCATCGGGCTTCAGCGTGTACAAAATGCGGTTTCCGGTCAGTGCCGGTCCATTCGCGAGCGGCCAAGTTGCCGACACCACAATCCTCCCATCGCGCAACACGGTTTCCAGCCACCAACCCCCCGGTCCAAACGTAATCGCGTGTGCATTCGCGCCGCTCTGCCCCGCAACCACAATCGCGAAGGAAGGATTTCCCTTCTCACCGCTGATCTCCGTGTACGCGATTTCGTCACCCGGCAAATATGACGGGCGCACATGATCCAGTTCGCCGCGCGTGATTTGCCTCAGCCCGCTGGCGTCCAGCTCTGCTTCCCAGATTTGCCAGTGATCGCCCTTCGTCCGTTGCCCAGCAAACAAAAATCGGTCGGCGGTAAAATTCACCTCTGGGTCGGCTGCCGCAAAAAAACCCTCCGTCAATGTTCGGGTCCGGCCTTTGCCGTCGCCGCTGAGCAGAACAATTCTGCTGCCCTGCGGGAATCGGTCTGCGCCCAACACCCCGTTCACATGTGGCGTCTCCACCACCAGCAGGTCAGGACGGCGCGAAGCCACTGCGGACTTTTGTTGGGCATTCAGATCTGTTGAGAGAAGTAGCGCCAGCGCCAGGCATGCACCCGTTGTCCATTTGCGGAGACCTGTAGGAGACCCAGCCCAAACCATAGCCCGTACGGGATCGCGCCCGTCCTAACCTTATCCGCCTCGACGCTCTAAGAAAGTGCAAACCGCTGAAAAAGGAAAATACTGTTGGGATCAGTACACAGGAGGGACTAACCGCCGACAATAGCGGAAAGATATTAGAATCAGTAATTTAGTGAGATAGATCACTCAGGTGAGTGACGAATGAACGGGAGTAGCGTGACGGCGGTCACTCAAATCCCTGCTACTCCACCTTCCACAGGTTTTCCGCGAAGCACCACTGCCGATCCAGCCATTGCGCCTTCGCCCGAAATCCCGCCTGATCCGCCAGCGACGCAAGCTCTTCCAGCGTGAATTTGTGGCTAGTCTCCGTCCAGATCGTTTCGCTCTCCCGGAAGTAGACATTTACGCCGGCATGCTCGATGCGCACCTGCTGGTCCGCCAGGGAACGCAGGTGCATTTCAATACTGTTGGTCTTCTCGTTGAACAGCGCCAGGTGCTCGAAATTGCGCAGATCGAAGTCCGCTCCCAGTTCCCGGTTGATTCGCCCAAGCAAATTGAGATTGAACGCGGCGGTCACGCCTGTCGGATCGTCATACGCGGCAACCAGTTTATCCGCTGGCTTCACCAGGTCCGTTGCCAGCAGCAGCGCATCTCCCGGCCGCAGGGAGTGTCGAATCTGCTTCAAAAATTCAGCGCCTTCCCGCCGATCGAAGTTGCCGATCGTGCTGCCAAGAAACAGCAGCAGCAACGGCCGCCCGCGTTCCCGCTGCGCCCGTACTTCCTCCAAACCCCCCAGATATTCGCGCTGAATCCCCGAGAAATTCACGCACGAGAGGTCCTGCAATTCGCGCGCACATTGCTCCAGGGCGCTCGCGGAAATCTCAATGGGACGGTACGTCGTGTGTTTGGCATTTCCGTCGTGCTCCGGCTGCTTCCGGCACAGCGCCTCCAGCAATGCGCGCGTTTTCTTTCCGGTGCCGCTTCCCAATTCCGCCACCAGCACATTTCCTGGCACCGAATCGATAATCTCGGCCGCATGCTGCGCGAAGATTCGCTCTTCCGCCCGTGTCAGTCCATATTCCGGAAGCAGGCAGATGGCTTCAAATAACGACGAGCCCAACGCATCGTAAAAATACTTGGAGGGGAGTTGCTTCTGCGCCTGCGACAATCCTTCGCGCACGTCTGCAGCGAATTCCCCGATGCTGCTGTACGGAGCCAGTTGCACTTGCATCGCAGTCCTCCGTTACTCCGGCTTCGCCACGCAGCGGAAGCCTGCGTACACGTATTGATAGTGCGGCTGGAACCAGTTGCGGAACGAGCGCCGCAAAAACGGCGCCGCGGTGCGCGCGGAGCCGCCCTTCATCACGTAGTGCTTCCCGTCAAAAAAGTTCGCCGAATATCCGGGATAAAACGAGAACGGCTGAAAGCCCGGGAGTGGCCCAAAGGGAGTCGAAGTCCACTCCCATCCATTCCCCAACATGCCCACCGCGCCAAACGCGCTTACGTTCGTATCCGCGTTCACCGCCGCCGGCTCCCACCGCCGAAAATCGAAATTCCCCGCATTTTCGTCTACCGGACCGTCTCCCCAAGGAAATGCGCGTTGCCCCGCCTCACGCGTGCCGTACGCCGCACGATGCCACTGCTCTTCGGTCGGCAACACTTGATTCGACCAATTCGCAAACGCGGTCGCTTCCGCCTGGCTGACATACACCGGGCCGTCCAGCGGCAACGGATACTCGCCAAACATGCCGCGATACATCCAGCATTCGCCGCGCTTCACCCAGAACACCGGCTTCGTAATATGGTCGGCTTCCTGCCACTTCCAATCTTCGGCTTTCCACAATTTCTCGTTTGTGTAGCCGCCGGCCAGCATGAATTCCAGGAACTGCCCGTTGGTCACCATGTACTTATCGATCTGGAATGCCGGTACGAGCATATCCAGCGCCGGAAACTCATTGTCCCAACCGAAAACGCCGGACTTCGGTGCTACTCCCAGCGTCGCGATCCCCGATGGCACATCCACACGCAGATTTGTGTTCACTGTGCGTCGCGGGTCGATCGCCTCGTTGTAATCTGCGGGAACACTCTTCACTTCATACGGCAACTGGTGAAACATGTACGCCAGCGTTTCCGCGTGCATCAGGCGATGTTCCACCGCTACATTCAGCAGCACCGAAGAGGCAAACCCATCTTCCGTCGCCGTCTCGGCAAATCGCCGCGAAGTTACAAGCTCATCCACCGCCCCCCTCGTCTCCCGCACATAATCCTCGACTTCCTCAAGCCTCGGCCAGTCGGAAGCCACATCGCTCGGCAATCCGCCATCCACCGGATCAATGCCAAACGCGAACAATGTATCGAGCTTTGGCGACTTAGAGACAAAACCGCCATCCAGCCGCCGCAACAGGTTGGCGTCGAACGCCTCCAGATGCCCTATGTAAAAAACGATGCGGTGCCGTTCCGCGATGGGGCGTTCGTACAGCCACGACCGCTGCACAATCTGGAACAAGCGATCCGTCGTCTCCCGCGCTTTCACAAGGCTCTGCAGCGGGTGCGTTTTGTCCAGCGAGATGGCGGTTGTACTCATATTCCCGATGCATTCTTAAGTTCTAGGATTTGGCCTGGGCTGCTTGCGTTATACCCGACACGCTACCGTCGATGATGAGTACAGAGCCGCGGGCCGCACAATACTCCGATCACTTGACCGGCCCACTTTGCCTTATTCCTCGTCCGGATCGACTTCGTCGATATAGCACCACTTCCAGGACTCTCCTGGTTCGATGGAGCGCATAATCGCATGTTTGGTGGCATGGAAGTGCTTCGTCGAATGCTTGTTTTTCGAAGAGTCGCAGCAACCCACGTGCCCGCAGAATAGGCACATCCGCAGATGCACCCAGGTGTCGCCCATCTTCAGGCACTCTTCGCATCCTTTGGTTTTCGGGGAAACTTTCTTGATTTGATCCCGGTGGGTGCAGACGCTGGGCATAGAACCTCCGCAGGCGAACGATTGCTCTGTCGAACCCATGCGATGACCCAAACCAACTGTTGGTTACATACAGTTTTGCCGCCGCCGCGGCTGTACAGAACCCGCTGGACTGACTCACAATAGGCCGTCGCGATTCGGCCCTTGTATCACCTTTCACTCGTCGTATTCAACTGGGAGGATTGCATTTCCGGCGCTCACTACAAAAAGGCAGGCCTCTTCTATTTCGTCTTCCTGATGTTCGCCTACACCACCGGCGGACCCTTCGGCATGGAAGAAATCATCAGTACCAGCGGCCCGGGCATAGCTCTCCTATACCTCCTGCTGATACCGCTTTTCTGGAGCGTTCCGGTCTCCTTGGTGACCGCCGAGCTGACCACCGCCATTCCCGTGGAAGGCGGATTCTATCGTTGGGTGCGCGCCAGTTTCGGCGATTTCTGGGGCTTTCTGGCCGGTTGGTGGAACTGGTCCGCTTCCTGGCTGCTTGGCGCCAGCTACGCGGTGCTTTTTAGCGATTACGTCGCCATCTACGTTCCATCGCTCACCGGCTGGAAGCATTACGCCGTCTCCGTAGCGCTTATCGCAGTAATCGCCTATATCAACGTGCGCGGCATTCGCCTCGTCGGCGTTTTCGCCACAATCCTCGAATTCGCCGTTCTTGTGCCGATTCTCTTGCTGTGCCTCCTCGCCGCCTTTCAGTGGAAGCACAATCCCTTCCATCCGATGCTGCCCCCAGGCATTCCGCCATTTCGCGTGTTCGGAGTCGGCCTCGCTCTCGCCCTCTGGCTGTACTCCGGGTACGAACAACTTTCGAGCGTTGCGGAGGAAATCGAAAACCCACGCAAGAATTATCCGCGCGCGCTGGCCATCGTCGTTCCGCTCTCCATCGCCGTCTACTTCCTTCCCGCGTTCTTTGGATTGGCGGCTCTTGGCAACTGGAAAGACTGGAACACCGCGTATCTTTCCGTTGCTGCGTATCGCATTGGCGGCTCGTGGCTCGGTATCTTCATGACTCTTGCGGCCATGCTCGGCAACGTGTCGCTTCTCAACGCTACCGTCTTGACCGCCACCCGCATGCCCTCCGCAATGGCCGAAGACGGCTACTTGCCCCCGCTGCTTGCCGCCAAACATCCGCGTACCGGCTCGCCGTGGGTCGCCATCGTGATCTCCTCCGCGATATACGCCGCGCTGTCGTTTCGCACTCTCGCGCAACTGCTGACCGTTTACGTCTGGTTGCGCATCCTCGTTACCGCGCTGACTGTTTTGGCCGCGTGGAAACTCCGCCGCACTCAACCCGCTCTGCCCAGGCCATTCCGCATACCGTGGCACAGCGCGGGATTATTTTACGTGGTAGCCGCTCCCCTGCTGATGGGCGCTATCGCTCTCGTCGGCAGCGATAGCTTCGCACTGCGCTGGGGCCCCGTTCCGGTTGCCTTGGGAGTTCTGCTCTATTTTTTCTTGCCCCGCGCCCGCACTCGCTCAGCGGCCTGAACGTGTTTGCTCTTTGCGCTCCCGAAACATCCAATCAACATGTTCTCTTCAGAAGGTCACGCATGAAAGCGGCTGTCCTCATAGCTCCTCGCGATATTTCCCAGAATCCCCTGGAACTCCGCGATATCGCGCAACCTGCGGTTCTCCCGGGACACGTCCTCCTCCGCGTTCTCGCCTGCGGCGTCTGCCGCACCGATCTTCACATCGTCGAAGGCGAGCTCCCTCCCAAACTTCCCCACATCATTCCCGGCCACCAGATCGTCGGCGAAATCGTCGATGGCGCTACTCCCGAACTCCCCGTCGGCACGCGTGTCGGCGTTTCCTGGCTGGGCGGAACCGATGGCACCTGCTGGTATTGTCGCAACGCAAAAGAAAATCTTTGCGATGCGCCCGTCTTTACGGGCTACGACGTGATGGGAGGCTACGCGCAATTCGCGGTGGCGCGCGCCGACTTTGTCTTTCCTTTACCCCCGGCCCTCGACGCTCTTCACGCCGCTCCTCTTCTTTGCGCCGGCGTCATCGGTTTCCGCAGCTTGCGCGTCGCGGGCGTGCAACCGGGCGAACGCGTCGGATTGTTCGGCTTTGGCGCTTCCGCTCATCTGGCCATTGCAGTGCTCCACGCCTGGCATTGCCAGGTGTACGTGTCCACGCGCGGGCAGTCTCATCGCAAACTCGCGGAATCTCTCGGCGCAGAGTGGGTCGGCACGGAAGCCGAAAAGCCGCCGGTCGAGCTCGACCGCGCGGTCACGTTTGCGCCCAGCGGTGATGTGGTGGTCACCGCACTCTCCTGTCTTCGCAAAGCGGGCGTCGTCGCCATCAACGCCATCCATCTCGATCGCATCCCGCAATTCGACTACGACTCTTTGCTCTGGGGCGAACGCGAAATTCGCAGCGTTGCCAACATGACCCGCGACGACGCCCGCGATTTCCTCAAGCTTTCCGCGGACATTCGCATTCAGCCCCGTTCCACCGTCTTTTCACTCGACGACGCCAATGGGGCGCTCCGTGCCGTCAAGCAGGATGCCATCGATGGCGCCGCGGTACTCGTTCCCTCTTGATCCAACCTTAGTAACCTTTTTCGCGTAGAGCACATTCGCTCTCCCGCTCCAGTCTTCCGTGGATTGAGAACCAGCCGCACCGGCGCAACTATACCTTGGGCACTGGCGGTCCGCGTCTCCATTCGGAGAGTGACTGCACACGGTAATCCGGGCAGGCCTTTGCAGTTTGACTGTCGTGGAAGTTACCCTCGGCCGCCAGTCTTGCCTGTACTTCCGTTGTTCTGCCAGAACCTGACAGCATCCAAAACTCGGAGTTCCCTATATGCCTGCAAAAGCAAAAGCAGCACGCAAGCCCAATTTTGACGATTTTCAGGAACTACTCACCGCGAAGCGCGAAGAACTGGTGAAGCGCCTTCGTGATCGACGCGCGCAAATCTCCGCCGATCACGAGGGTGAAGACGAAGGCGATCTCGCGCTCGAAAGCGTCATCAAAGATCTTGCGCTCGCCAACATGGAACTGGAAATTCGCATGCTCGCCGAAGTCGATCTCGCGCTTCGCCTTCTCCAAAGCGGCGCTTACGGGCAATGTGGCAGTTGTGGCATCGAAATTCCCAGGAATCGCCTGCTCGCTATTCCCTGGACCCGTGTGTGTGTCGCGTGCGCCGGTGGAGCGCGCCGTTCTTTTGCCGACTCCGACGACGGGCCATCGGCATCCGCCTCCGAGAACTATCGGGAACGGTCCACCCTCTCGCTTCACTGAAGCGTGCTTGTTCATTGAAGAGTTATCTACGAACGGCCTGTGGACGGGCAGCACTCGCTCGCCCCAGTTCCAGTACCTATTTGCGAACTTTGTACTGTGCGCCTTGTAATTCCTACGGGGCTTCTCGTTCCCCGCATGATTTAGTATCAGGCCAACTCCAGGATTCCCAGCAGGTTAGCCCGAACTGCGATTCGGTCTGCCAACTGCCCTTTACTTCGGCGCGAATCTCATTGGGGTTTCAACATGGATAAGAAGTTCGACATTTTTCGACGGCTGCCTACCGGCGAACCCATCTGGGTTAAGGCTGTGGAAGGATTGGAAGAAGCTCGCAGACAGATTCACCAAATGGTACTGATCAATCCGGGCGAGTATTTCATTTTTGATACCCGCAAGGGCAGCACGATTCGCGTGCCCTAGTTATACGGCGCGCCTCAGTTACGGAATCGGCGACAACGAATAATTTCCCGGCCATTCTCCTCTTCGCTCACTTTCCACCATCGGCAGCACCGCCTGGATCGTGGTTCCCGACAAGTTCGATTCCACTTCCAGCGTTCCGCCCAATTCAAACAATCGTTCACGCATGCCGGCCAGCCCAATGCCCCCGGCCTGCCCGGCTCGGAAGTTTTGCAGCGTCTCGCGCGTCAGCCCCCGACCGTCGTCGTGAATCGCAAGGCGGGCCACTTCCGGCGTGTAGGTCAGCACCACGTCGACATGTTTCGCCTTGGCATGCCGGTGCACATTCGTCAGCGATTCCTGCAACACCCGAAACATCGCCAACTCCACCTCTCGCGGCAAACGTTCCGTGACTTCCTGAAGCTGCAGATCCACCTCGATACCGCTTCGTTTCGAGAATCCTTCCGCCAGCCAGCGCGCCGCGGAGTGGAAACCCAATTCGTCCAGCAGCGGCGGATGCAGCAGGTGCGAAATCGTTCTCACTTCCAGGATGGCTCGATCCGTCAGCTCCATGGTCTCCGCGATCAGCAGGTAGTCTGGAGATCGCACATCCATCTCCCGCCTTTGCAACCGTCCCAGATTCAGCTTCATTCCCGCCAGAAACTGCCCCACGCTGTCATGCAACTCGCGCGCAATCTTGCGCCGCTCCACATCCTGCAACTCCAGAATTCTCGCGCTCAACAACCGGAAGGACTCCGCATTGCTCTTTTCGCGCTCCTCTTGCTCCCGGCCGCGATCCAGCTTTCCCAACAGCAAGTGGATGTTGTACAGCAGCAACAGAAGCGCCAGCGCAAAAGTCAGTCCCAGAGCGATGATCATGCGGTTGAGCAGCCGCTGCCAGCCGCTCAGATTCACGTTTAACAATTGGTCTTCGTCGGCCTCCACGTTGCGCACGAGCTCTTCCATCCGTTGCATGCGTTGCGAAAGCCGTGCGGCCAGCACGCTTTTCGCCGGGGCCGAGCCGCAATCGGTCCCATGCTCGCAGTTCTCCAGTTCCGCGCTTTCTTGCTGAAGGTCGCCGCGTACCTCCGCCAGGCGCTTTTGCTGTGTGGGATTGTTCGCGGTTAACGATTCCAATTCGGAAACATCGCGAAGCTCTTGCTGCGCTTCGTGGCCGGCTTCCGACACATGATTCTGATCGCCGGACAGCCCGAACATCTCCAGTTCCGCTCGGGTTTCCTGCAACTGCGTTTGCAGATCCTTCAACTTCGCGCGAACCAGATAGCTATGCAACGCCAATTGGCGGCTCGTGGTCATCCGCTGCAAGGTGGCAAACGCAAGGATCCCCGCGGCAGTCAGCAGCACCAACGATAAAGCGAGAGACGTGATTCGGAAGGAGGACAGCCCTGCCGTGGGGTTTGCTGAGGAACGCTTTTCTTCAGTAGGCACGATTCGCTTCCGCCGAGGCTGGAGTCAGGTTATTCCCTTCCCTCGGGAATGCAATCAGTTTCCCGTACGTAACCGCATCTCCAAACCGTTCCGGACGCCGCCGCGCACCGTGCCCTTACTCGCAGCGACGTCCGGAATTATTCCCGGTATTTACCTTGAAGAGGAAGTCGCCTTTTGGTGCTTCACTTCCACTTCGTTCACCACTTGCTGCACGTTTGGCAACTTCTTCACGGCGCTTTCCACCGTCGACCGCTGCGAAGGACTGTTCACGTCTCCCGTCAATGTGACCACGCCGTTCTTCACATCGGTTTTCACCGCGTGGTTCAGATGCAGCTTTGTCAACTGCGCGTCCACGTTCTTCTCAATCGCTTTGTCTGTGTCGGAGTCGACCTTCTTAGCCGTGTCTTCATCTCCGGCAGGCCGCACCGCGATTTGGTTCGCTACCACTTGCGAACCGGCGTCCGCCTTCGCGATCGTTTCCGCCTGCGATTTGTCGCTATCCGAGGCCACGTTACCGGAGAGCGTTACCACTCCCTTGTCGCGATCCTGGCTCACGTTCACGTCTTTCAATCCGGCCTGATCCAATCCCCGGCGAATCGCGTCGGTCACATCCGGCGATTTGGGCGGCGTGTTCGAACAGGCGGACATTCCCCCTAAGGTCGCGAGAACAGCAACTGCTCCCACGAGTTTGAGCGTTCTCATGTTTCTCCTTTTTAGTAGTACCGGTGTTGTGCCGGTCCGTCGCACTTGGATCGGACACGGGTTCTCCCCGACTCACTCTGTACCGGCCGCCTCTTCCCCTGAATCGGGCCTTGCAGGTAAGTGTCGCGCCAAAGTTCCTGTAGCTTTTTGTCTAGCGGCCGGAGCGTTTGCCGCCACGGGACCGCGTTTTCGCGGCTTTCCGCGCGGATTTACTGCGCGCCGCGGCGCCTCGCTTTTTCGCGGTCGCTTTCGCAAATCGCGAAAGCGATTTTTTCGAAGCGGCGCGTGAGCCTTCGCGTCTCAACGTCTTCGTCGATGCCCTGGCCCTCTTCGCCGAAGACTCGCTCGATCCGCGCCGCGACTTCGACGACGATTTCTTCGAGTCGCCGCCTTTGCCGCTCGGATTGGGCGGAAGGTCCACTCCCGCGCGCCGCGCTTTCGACAACCCAATCGCGATGGCCTGCTTCGTCGACCGCGCGCCGTGCTTCCCTTCCCGAATGTGATCCATCTCTTCGCGAACGAATTCGCCCGCCTGCGTCGAAGGAGATTTCCCTTCTTCTTTATCGCGCTCGGCGCGATCCACTGTCTCTTGATCCGGCATTGCTCACCCTTTCCAATTCTTGAATCGGACCTCTTCCCGCGAATTACTTCTCATCCAGCCGTGGCGGATCGATGCCCAGCGCAGTCGCCAGGTCGATCAGATGTTCCTGTTCCTGTACCAGGATCTCGCGCACCAACTCCGCCATCGCAAATTCGCCCAGTTGTTCGCACTGCCGGATTCTTGCCCGGTAATTCTTGATGGTGTCGGATTCGTTGCGCAAATCCGCTTTCAGCATCTCCACGTTGTCTTCCGTCACGGTTACCGGCTTGGGTTGTGCGGTCGGCGTCCCGCCGAGGTAATCCACCTGCTTCGAAATGATCAACGCGTGCTGCAACTCTTCGCCCGCGTGTTTCTCCAATTCGTTCGCGATATTCATGTACTGGGCGCCTTTCAGCACCTGCGAGTAGATCACGTACGAAATGATCGCTTGGTATTCCCGTGCGAGGTCCTCATTCAGATTCTCGATCAGCTTCTCGCGTGTGATTTCCTCCGCGGATCCGGTCGCCGGTGCTGCTGTTGCCGCTTTCTGTGCCATGGCACTCTCCATTCGGATTGAGAAACGCTGGAAGTGTGAACTCCACCCATGTTGCCGGGCTATCAGGTGTTCCCCGTAAAGTGATACCGGGAGAGATTACAAGGCTGGCCTGTTAATGGAAGGTAAACGAAACTCAATGCGTCTGAATTTCAGAAATTACGTTGGCGACAACGGTGTTATCGATCTTCGGACTGATGTAAGAGCCGTCGCCGATCACAATGCGCAGTGCGCGCATCAGTTCCTGTTCGGCGTCCGCCTTCAGCAGATACCCGTTGGCGCCGGCACGGAAGCCGCTGCGCAGGATTTCCGGGGATTCATGCAGAGTCAGCAGCACTACCTTCATTTCCGGGTGCGCTTTCCGGATCACTCGGGTCGCATCAATTCCGTTCATGCCCGGCATCGTGACATCCATCAGCACGACGTCCGGGTGAATCTCGTCCGCCATGCGGATGGCATCATTTCCGTTGCTTGCTTCTCCGCATAATTCCCATTCGGGAAAACATTGCAGGATGGCTTCGACGCCCCGCCTTATGAACGCATGGTCATCGACAATCAGCACTCGCGGCATGAACGCTTTTCTCCTGGAGCGGCCGAATAGCCACACGACATTCTTCGACCGGAAGCCGGGAGGATCGCGGATTGCCCTGGAACCTGCGTTCCCCCGGAATTTGAATTGAGCTCACTTACGCCTCAATGATCTGGTTCTTGATTGCGTAACGCACCAACTCGCTCACGGAGTGAATTTCCAGCTTCCGCATGATGTTCGCGCGGTGCGTTTCTGCTGTCTTTACGCTGATTCCCAGCGCTACCGCCACTTCCTTGCTGCTCTTCCCTTCCGCCAGCAATTGCACGATTTCGCGCTCGCGGGTGGTCAAGCGGTTGCGCGCCGGAAGCTTTGGCTCCGCTCCCGCTGTCTGCCGGGAGAAATCGTCCAGCAGCATTTCCGAAGCCCGCGGCGTGAAGAAGCTGCGGCGATTGGCAATGGAGTCGACCGCGGATACCAGGTCGCGATCGGCATCCGATTTGAGAATATATCCCCTTGCCCCGGCTTCCACAACGTCGCGCACCAGTTGATCCGAAAAATGCATGGTCAGGATGAGAATCCCCGTGTTGGGCAGAATCTTGTGAATGCGGCGCGCCGCCTCCAGACCGTTCAGGTCCGGCATACTGATGTCCATCACGATAATCTGCGGCTTCAACTGTTCCGCCAGAGTGATCGCTTCGCGGCCCGTCTTCGCTTCCGCGCAGACTTCCCACCCCGCCTTCGCGGTTAGCAGGTCTTTTAGGCCGCGACGAATAATGTCGTGGTCATCCACTACAAGGATCTTCAGGTTGCTCATGGTTGGCCTGGCGTAGGATTGGGATTGTGTACTGGTTTCATTCAAAGCGGTTACTCGCCCTTGCATCTTATCTCCATTTAGAACCTTGAGTCTCGTACAGAACAACTAGGTACTAGTTACCCTGATCCTCCTTAGTCCTTGAATACCAGAATTGCTGTATTTGCCCTTAGGAAGAACCTAAACCTTGCATTCGTCGTTACCTGAAACGAAAAAGAGGCGATGTCGCATGGCACATCGCCTCTCTCCTCCAAGATTTCTTGTTGGCGGCTTTTACTTCGACGCTACTGTCAATTCGTTTTGTACTTTATCCGTGCCACCAACTGCGTCGGCTGCCTTCTGCGCGATGCTCTGCTTTTCGTCGTCCGATTTCACCGGACCTTTCAATGTCACCATGCCACCACGCACGATCACTTTCACGTTGTGGCCGTAGGTCGAAAGCGACTTGTCATCGGTGATGGACTTCCGGATTTTCTTCGCCATATCGCGGTCTGCCGCGGTTTCCTTTTGCTGGTCGGCTGTCATTCCGCCTTGCTTGTTTGCGGCGGTGTTGTCCGGAGATTGGTAAGCCACCTGAGACGCTTGCAACGCTCGTCCCGACGCTTCCGACATTAGAAATGCCCCGCCGAACAAAGCTAGCGTCGCAATTCCTATTCCAAGCGACTTGCCCATCGACTTCAATTTCATTTTCGCCTCCTCGCGAGCTGAACCTCCAGCGCTCCGCTCACGATAAAAGCATCGCCAAACTTCGGCCATACCGCCGCACACGTAACTTCCCAAAAATTCCTACCCGCCTCGCTTTGCCCCAGCTATCAATTCTCAGGTGCACCATTTAGCTTCTTCCAGCGTTGTACTGATTCGTTCCTCAGCTTCGTTGCTCCATGCTCCTTGCGGATTGCGCATTCGCTCCCGATCGGGCCAGGTCGCACGGCCACATGAATAGCTCGGCGATGCGCATCATTCGTCATCAAGCTTCACCAATAAAGTTTGCTGAAAGAAAAAGGAAAAGAGAGGAAAGTTCACATGGCGACAAATAAATCGGTACTCGGTATCTACTCCAATCGCGACTCCGTTGAGACAGCAGTGGCCGCATTCCGCGACGCGGGTTTTGAGCGTTCGGACATCTCCGTACTCCTTCCGGAAAATCTCGGCTCAAAACAAATAACCACTGAAAAAGAAACCAAGGCTCCAGAAGGCGCCACCGCAGGCGCCACGTCTGGTGCGGTCATCGGCGGAGCGCTCGGATGGCTCGTGGGTATTGGTGCTCTGGCGATCCCGGGCCTTGGCCCCTTCATTGCCGCAGGTCCGATCATGGCTGCTCTCGCCGGGGTTGGCGTAGGCGGAGCCGTAGGTGGCGTCACCGGCGCCCTCGTGGGCATGGGCATCCCGGAATACGAAGCCAAACGTTACGAAGGTCGCTTGCAGAAGGGCGGCATCCTACTCTCCGTTCATTGCCGTACCTCTGAGGACATTTCGCGCGCCAAAGCTGTGATGGAACGCACCGGCGCGGAAGACATTTCCTCCACGAGTGAATCTTCCGCCGACAGCTCAGACGTTCGCACAACCGACTTGGGCGCCGCCAAGCGCGCCGGCGGCAACTACTAACGAATCCAAATGCGATGGGCCTTTCGCTGCATTGCGGGAGGCCCACCGCCCACACCACGATGCCCATCCTACCCGCCCGCACGCCACGATCTCGATTTCTTCGCCGCATTTCGGGCCTTTTGTGGGTTGTAGTCGTCGCTCTGATCATCGCGTTCTGTTACTTCGCAAGTTCGTTCTGCATCACCATCATCCTGGCCACTTTTCTTTCCATCCTTGTCGATCCCCTGGTCTCCAGGCTGGAGCGCTTTCGAGTCCCGCGCGTCGCTTCGGCTGTGCTCATTATCCTCGGCGGGATGCTCGCGCTGGCCATGCTCGCGTACGCCTCCTACGGCCGCTTCTCGGATCTTGTGGACAACGCTCCGATGTACGCCGATCGCGTTCGCGAGATCTTATCGCCCATCACCAGAAAAATCGCGCGCGTAGAAGAAACAGCGGGACGCCTGGATCCCGCCGCGCCGCAACCGCAGCCCGCGCAATCGCGAAACAAACGCGTGCAAGAGGTCAAAGTGCAGCAGGCTCCGACCTGGCCTTCCTATCTCGTGCGGGGTTTGGGTTCCGTTTCCAGCATCGTGCTGATCGCTGGTGTCGTTCCCTTCCTGATGTATTTCATGCTGATTCGGAAGGAAAAATGGTACTTGATGGTCGCCGAGGTCCTCGGCCCCAAAAACAATCCGCTCGTCTTCTCTCAGAATCTGGCCGTGATGGTCCAGCGCTTTGCCTTGAGCAACTTCCTCGTCGGATTGGTCATGTCCGCGGCGACGGGCACCTTGCTGTACGCGCTGAAGCTCGACGGCGCCTGGATTCTTGGCCTGATAAGCGGCTTCCTGAACTTGGTTCCATTTCTTGGCGCGCTGTTGGCCGTCCTCGTCCCTCTCGCTGCTGCCATCATTCAGGGTTCGCCGGTTTCCTACATGCTGATTCTTGTCGCGGCGATCATCTTCGTTCATCTCTTCGCCAACAATTTCATCATTCCCCATTTCGTTGGTTCGCGCATGAACATCGGCCCAGTGGCCGCCACCGCCGGCGTCCTGTTCTGGGGATGGTTGTGGGGAATCATGGGTGTTCTGCTGGCAATCCCGCTGACAGGCCTGGTGAAGCTCATCGCGGACAGCCATCCATCCCTTAAGAAGCTTTCGGACATCCTGCGCGATACCTCTCCTCCGAAGGAGATGTTGACCACCGACGACGAAGCAGTCCATGGGGCGGAGTTGCAAGCTTCCAATTCCAACTAAGTCCTGCTCCCGCAAAAAAAAGGCGGAGCCAATCGGCCCCGCCCTTTCACGAACTTCGTCCGCATCCAGGTTACTGTTTCAGGTGCGGGCTTGCGTGCTGCAACGTCGAAATCAGCGTCTTCGCTGCTTCGGGAGCCTGCATCCTCGGTTCCGTGATGATCTTCGCCGCGTTCACATCATTGTTGTACAACTTGTGGTTAGCGTCCTCGTCCGGGCGCAGTGTGCTGCCCTGCAAAGAAATTCCCGCGAACACTCCGCGCGCTCGCGAGTAGCTCAGCAGCTCTGCCCTCATGTACGCATCCGTGTCGGCCGTTGCTGTTCGCCCTTTCGGGCCGGCTGCGATCGACGCATCTCCGCCCAGTTGCACTTTGCTGTGCAACAGGCTGTCGACGCCGCGATTATTCATAACGAGAATCACAAAGTCCGTGGCTTCTCCGCCGATCTGAAATCCGAAGCTACCACCTTCCAGCGCGTACATAGCAGGCGCGCCCCACGGCCCGCTGAATTCCTTGCCGGTGCGGCACACCATAACTCCCCTTCCATAACTTCCTCCCGCGATAAACGCGGCCTTTACCACCGACGGCAACACAATCACGCACCGCGCCTTGTCGATCAAATCCTGGGGAATATCATCCGGCACATCTAAAATCTCTTTTAGAACTTTCCCCGCGTTCTCCACCCGGTCCACTTCTTTCGTGTCGTCCGCCCTCGAACCCGCAAAACTGCAGGGCGCAAGCAGTAACGCGCCTGCCAGTGCAATTTTCAACGCTTTCATTGAGTGTTCTCCATTCCTTGAAATGTTCTTTTTTGTTGCGCCGTGCATGGCCATCAACCAGCCACTATCCGTGCGGTCCCAATGCGAAGAACTTTCCCCGCTGTACTCAGTCTCCTTCACGCTGCATTTGCCTTGAATCCGAGCGTTGCTGTAGCGCGTCACCTTTTTGGCCGCACCATTCCCTGTCACACAAATACCCAGCTAAAGTGCATCGAATGGACCACTCAGGCGGCTTCTGTATAGTCTTCGCCTTTCCGCTGCGTTCAGATATAGCTTGCGCATCTGCTCGCGAACCACTGCAGGCAGCCCGCAAGGAGGCTTCAATGAATTGGGATCAAGTTGAAGGCAAGTGGAAGCAGTACTCGGGTCAAATCAAGGAAAAGTGGGGCAAGTTGACGGACGACGACCTGACCGCAATCAATGGAAGGCGCGATCAACTCGCCGGAAAAATCCAGGAGCGCTACGGAATCACCAAGGAAGCCGCGGAAAAACAGATCGATGAATATACCCGCACCTGGAAAGACGCCGACACCACCACCAATACCAAGGTTCGTGGCGCCGGTTACTAGTTCGCAAGCGATCGAAGTCGATAAGATCTCTGGCCGGAACTGGATTTTTCAGTTCCGGCTTTTTTTTTAGGCCCGTTTCCTGGCCCGGTACAGCATCTCGCCGATAGTGTGTAGTTCAAGCCCAATCTATCCTCCCGTGAGTCTCACCGGTAAGGCCTGTCCCTGTTGTTGTTTAAAAAGGAGAGTGTATGGATTTGTTGATGACGATCGGAATCGTGCTGTTGATTCTGTGGCTTCTGGGTTTGGTCACTTCCTACACGCTGGGCGGGTTCATTCACATTCTGCTGGTGCTGGCGATTATCGTCATCCTCATTCGCGTTATCCAGGGCCGTCGCCCCATTCCATAAAAGGCGCGGCCACACCCGCTCCCCGCTGTCCGTCCTTCTGCTGTAGCATAATTACGGGACGAGCGCTTGCTCGATTTCCTCGCGCGTCCAATTCTCTAAATGGCCTCTCGACGAAGAATCCACGCTATCTTCTGGATCGTTCCGCTGCTCGTCGCCGCATTGTTCTTCGGCGTCCTCGCAATTCTTTTGCTCCAATCGAAAGCCATCGACGAGCGCATTCGCGCTTCCATGTCTCAGATTTTAAGTGAACGTTTCCACAGTGATGTGGACCTGCAATCCGTCCACATTTACGGGTTCCCCCGTTTGCGCGCCGATGTGAAAGGCATGACTCTTCGCCAATACGGCCGCCGAGACCTGCCGCCGCTCATTCAAATCGGCAGTCTCACTTTTTCTCTGAACTATCTGGACCTGATCCGCCCCATCAAGCACGTTTCGCTGGTCACCCTCGACAACATGGTCATTAGCGTTCCGCCGCGCGAGCCGAAGCGGCCTCAGCCGCCGCGCTCCAAGGCCAACCAAACCGCGGCCAAGGTTGTCGTAGACAAAATCGTCTGCACCAATGTGCATATTCTGATTCTCCCCAAGGATCCCGGCAAAACTCCGCTCGATTGGGACATTCATGAACTTGTCCTTCACACCGTCTCTCCCGACCAGCCCTTGTCTTTTTCCGCCAAGTTGACCAACGGCAAGCCCATCGGCGAAATTACTTCCAGTGGGAAATTTGGCCCTTGGAACCCGGATAGCCCTGGCGACAGCCCCGTCTCTGGCCAATATCAATTCACCAACGCCGACTTAAACCCGTTTCCGGGCATCGGCGGCACTCTATCCTCCACCGGGAACTATCAAGGAGTGCTGGACGAACTCGAAGTCAAAGGTCAGACCGACACTCCCAACTTTTCTCTCGACCGCGCGGGCAGGCCCGTTCCGTTGCATACCGACTTTTCAGCCACCGTCGACGGCACCAACGGCGACACCTACCTCCATCCGGTGAATGCCACGCTCGCCAAATCCCCTATCATCTGCAATGGCAAAGTAGTTCGCGAACCAGAAAAGCACGGCCACCTGATCAAGATCGACGCAAACGTTCCGCAAGGGCGCATCGAAGATTTTCTGAACCTTGCGGTAAATTCGGAAAAGCCGCTGCTTTCCGGGCCGGTTCGCCTGCGCGCCAACTTGCTGATTCCGCCGGGCAAGGTCAAAACCCTCGACAAGATGATTCTTGACGGGCACTTCAACGTGGACGACGCCACCTGGAGCAGCGAATCGGTCCGCGAAAAACTCCGCTCTCTCAGTCGCCATGCTCAGGGCAAGCCCGAAGACCTGGGTGTCGGCAGTTCCGTTTCCGACCTCGCAGGTGACTTCCATTTGGAAAATGGCGTGATTCACTTCCAGCGTTTGACGTTCAGTGTTCCGGGCGCGCAGGTCGCCCTAAAAGGCACCTACGCAATTCGCGGCGGCGAACTCGATTTCACCGGTGAGCTTCGGCTACAGGCCGAACTTTCCCAGATGGTCACCGGCACCAAGTCCATCCTGCTGAAAGCCATCGACCCCTTTTTTAAGAAAGAGGGCGCCGGCGCCGTCGTTCCGATTTCCATCACGGGAACCAAGGACCAACCGACGTTCGGGGTCATTCTGTTTCACAAGACCATCAATTATCAGACCGGCGGCCAGAAATCCAAGCGCGCGAACAGCCGGCCTTCGCGCTGACCCGCATTACTTCGCCGCTTCGGCCTTCGCCTTGTGCAACTCTCGGTGGTTGCCCCACACCTTGTTGCAGTACTCCTCAATCGATCGATCCGACGAGAAATATCCCATCCGCGAAGTATTCAGAATCGACATCTTGGCCCACCGGTGCTGATCTTTATAGACCGTCCCTACGTGATCCTGACACTGTATGTACGAATCGTAGTCCGCGAACAATAAATATTGATCGTGGTACACCAGCGAATCCAGCAGCGGCCGGAACAGCTCTCGATCCCCACGCGAAAATCCGCCGGAGTACAGCGCATCGATTGCCTTCCGCAGCGTCTCATTCGTCTCGTAAATATGCCGCGGATTGTATCCGTCCTTCGTGATCGCACGCACCTGCTCTACCGTGTTGCCGAACAGGAAGAAATTCTCTGCGCCCACCCGTTCGCGAATTTCCACGTTCGCGCCGTCCAGCGTCCCAATCGTCAGCGCTCCATTCATCGCGAACTTCATGTTGCCGGTCCCGGAGGCCTCCGTTCCCGCCGTCGAAATCTGTTCGCTCAAATCCGCTCCTGGATACACCAGTTGGCCGAACGTCACGTCGTATCCCGGCAGGAACACCACCTTCAACCGGCCGTGCACATCCTTATCTTCATTCACCACCTCGGCCACGGAATTGATCAGCTTGATGATCAGTTTCGCCATCCGATAACCCGGCGCCGCTTTCCCTCCAAACAAAAACGTGCGCGGCGTGATGTCCAGCCCCGGATTTTCCTTCAGTCGCTGGTACAGCGTCACGATGTGCAGCACATTCAGGTGCTGCCGCTTGTACTCATGGATGCGCTTCACCTGCGCGTCGAACATCGAGTCAGGATCGGTTCCGATCGACGTCTCTTTCAAAATGAAATTCGACAGCCGCACCTTCAAGTCGTGCTGCGCCTTCTGCCATTCCCCTCGGAATGCGGAATCCTCCGCCAGCGGCTCCAGCTTCTTCAAATCATCCAGTTCATCAATCCACGAATCTCCGATCTTCTTGGTGATCAGCTTCGATAGCGGCGGATTGCTGACCGCCAGCCAGCGCCGCGGCGTTACGCCGTTCGTCACATTCACGATTTTGTCCGGCCAGAGTTCGTTGAAATCGCGCAGCAGCTCGGTCTTCAGCAGTTGTGTGTGAATCTCCGCCACGCCATTGATTCGCTTGCTGCCCACGCACGCCAGATGAGCCATTCGCACAAATTTGTCGCCCGATTCGTCGATCAGGCTCATCCGCGCAACTCGCGCTTCGTCGCCCGGGAAGCGGTGACGCACCTCTTCCAAAAACCGCGCGTTGATTTCGTAAATAATTTCGAGGTGCCGCGGCAGCAGCGACGCGAACAGCGGCAACGGCCAGCGCTCCAGCGCTTCCGGCAGCAGCGTATGATTCGTGTAGCTGAACGTTTGCGAGGTGATGCTCCACGCCGGGTCCCAATCAATGTTGTGTTCATCGATCAGCAGGCGCATCAATTCCGCCACCCCGATCGACGGATGCGTATCGTTCAACTGGATTGCCCAGCGTTCGTGGAACGTCTCCAGTTTCTTTCCTGCATACAAGTGCACGCGAATCATGTCTTGCAGCGAACACGACGTGAAAAAATATTGCTGCTGCAGCCGCAGCTCTTTTCCGCGGAAGTCCTCGTCATTCGGATACAACACCTTCGTAATATTTTCCGCGAACACTTTGTCCGAAACCGCGCCCGCATAATCGCCGCTGTTGAAGCGCTCAAAATAAAACGACTCCGTCGCCTCCGAGCGCCACAACCGCAAAATGTACGCTGCGTTTGAGTGATACCCCACCACCGCCGTGTTGTACGGCACGCCTTTCACCATCACTTGCGGTATCCAACGCACCCGATAGCGTCCATCCGCGTCGGTCCAGCTCTCCGTCCGTCCGTGATAGCCCACTTGTGTTGAAAATTCCGCTCGTCGCAACTCCCAGGTATCACCGTTCTTCAGCCAGTGGTCCGTGTACTCCACCTGCCAGCCGTCTTCGATCTTCTGGTCGAAGATTCCGTACTCGTAACGGATTCCATAACCGATCGACGGAATCGACATCGTCGCCATCGAATCCAGGTAGCAGGCCGCCAACCGCCCCAGTCCCCCATTTCCCAGTCCCGGCTCCGGCTCCTGCTCGATCAACAAGTCCAGGTCCAGCCCCAGTTCCTTCGTTGCTTGGCGAAACTGGTCTTCCAATCCAATATTCAATAAATTGCACGCCAGTTGCGGACCCATCAGATATTCCGCGGAAAGGTAACTCACCACGCGAATGTCGTCGTCCATGTACGAATGCAGAGTGCTTAGGAACCGGGCGAGGATTCGATCGCGCACCGAATATGCCACCGCCCGGTAGTAGTCCAGCGGCCGCGCATGTTGCGTATCGCGCCCCACGATGTAATACAAGTTGTCCAGGATCGCCCGCCGTATGGCCTCGACGCTGGTTCCTGTACGGTCGTCCTCGATTTGCGGTCCGCCGTTGACGATAGCTTTGTCGCTCATGGAGTACCTCGGAGAGAAGATTGGCCCGTTGCTTGGACGGGAGGGGATGCCTTGTTACTCATCAAGGAAACAGCAGCAAGGCGGAATTTCGGGCGGCGCTGTGTCTCATCGCGATACGTGCTCGCCATGCAGGCACATCGACGTTCGATCATACTCCCTTTGCCGCAATCCTCAAGTTTCCCCAATATGAATACTCTGCAAACGACCCTGCCTGCTTTCCGGGATGGAGTTCCGAGCCCGGGAGTGGTATCACAGTAAGGCTCTGCAGGAGGCGCCCCGAATGGCTCAGACTCAAGCGCAATCTAATACCGCATCCGCCGAACAGATTTCTCCGCTGGCCGGTCTTCCTGCGCCCGAAAAATCTGCTGGTGGACCTCGGCAAACTCGAGCGCGATTACTACGATCGCAAGCCGGACCTGAACGACCCGCAACAGCTAGTGAGTTTTGGAACCAGCGGCCATCGCGGCTCCTCGCTGAAGGGCACGTTCAATGAAGCGCACATCCTCGCCATCACCCAGGCGATCTGCGAATATCGCCACGCCCACGCCATCGATGGCCCGCTTTTCATGGGCAAAGATACCCATGCGCTCTCCGGCCCCGCGCAACGCACGGCCCTGGAAGTACTGGCGGCCAACGGCGTCGACACCGTTATTCAGCAGAACGACGGAGTCACTCCAACTCCCGTCATCTCCCGCGCCATCATTGTCTACAACCGCGGCCGCAAAGAGCGTCTTTCCGACGGCATCGTGATCACGCCGTCCCATAATCCTCCCGCCGACGGCGGCTTCAAGTACAACCCGCCCAACGGCGGCCCTGCCGATACGGACATCACCAAATGGGTCGAGAATCGCGCCAACGAATTGCTGCGCGCTGGAAATTCCGGTGTTCGCCGCATCGCCTACGAAAAGGCCTTCTCCGCTGCCACCACCAAACAAGACGATTTCGTCATGCCCTACGTTCGCGACCTGGGCAACGTCATCGACATGGAAGCCATTCGCTCCGCCAAACTGTCTCTGGGCGTCGATCCTCTGGGCGGTGCAGCCGAACCCTATTGGGAGCCAATCAACTCGGTTTACGGACTGGAAATCAAAGTCGTCAATCCCAAGCTCGACCCCACTTTTTCCTTCATGACCGTCGATCACGACGGCCAGATCCGCATGGACTGCTCAAGTCCATACGCCATGGCCAGTCTCGTAAAACTGAAGGACCAATTCCGCGTCGCCTTCGCCAACGATCCCGACTCCGACCGCCACGGCATCGTCACTCCATCCGTTGGCCTCATGAATCCGAATCATTATTTGGCCGTAGCCATCCGATACCTGTTGACCCACCGCCCCGAATGGCCCTTGGCCGCAGTGGTCGGCAAAACACTGGTCAGCAGCAGCATGATCGATCGCGTAGTCGCCAAGCTCCAACGCACCCTCTTCGAAGTGCCCGTCGGCTTTAAATGGTTTGCGCCCGGCCTCTTCGATGGCTCCTGTTGCTTTGGCGGCGAAGAAAGTGCCGGCGCCAGCTTCTTGCGCCGCGACGGCGCCGTCTGGACCACCGACAAGGACGGCCCGATCATGGCTCTTCTGGCCGCGGAAATCACCGCGCGCACCGGCAAAGACCCCGGCGAACACTATCAGGCGTTGACCGCCGAATTTGGCAATCCTCTCTACACCCGCATCGACACCGCCGCCACTCCCGAAGAAAAAGCCAAGTTGCTCAAACTTTCCCCCGAATCGGTGAAGGACTCGACCCTCGCGGGCGAGCCCATCACCGCCAAGCTCACGCGCGCTCCCGGCAACAACGCGCCGATTGGCGGCTTGAAAGTCACTGCAAGAAGTGGCTGGTTTGCCGCGCGCCCTTCCGGCACCGAGAACATCTACAAAATCTACGCGGAGAGTTTCACCGGCCAGGATCACCTGAACTCCATCGTCACCGAGGCCCGCGCCATGGTGAACCGGGCCTTCCAGTCCGCCTGATTTTGAGTAACACCGCTGAAACCTGTTATGAGCTACAATTTTCTCGTTCTCGGCTGCGCACTTCGCCCGCGAAAACCCCCAGGATTTTCGGTCGCTCCAACGAGTCACGAAAATGCAGCCGTTCAAACGTTTCTGGCTTCGAATTGCGTTCCCCATCGACTCGCTTCGATCGGTAACGTTTCAGACTGAGAGGCTCTTATGACCGCTAGCGCTCCCGCAGTCCAGGCTCTAAGTGCATTCGGCAACGCGCGTTCCACCGTTCAAGGCACGCCGCTGAACGCCGACGAACTCCGCAAGGTGGATGCCTTCTGGCGTGCTTGCAACTACGTCATCCTCGGCATGCTCTACCTCCAGGAAAATCCCCTGCTTCGCGAGCCTCTGAAGCCCGAGCACATCAAGAATCGTCTGCTCGGCCACTGGGGTTCCAGCCCCGGCCTCTCCTTTATCTACATCCACTTGATGCGCCAGATCAAAAAGTACGACCTCGACATGATTTTCCTCGCCGGCCCCGGCCATGGCGCTCCCGGCGTACTCGCTCCGGTTTATCTGGAAGGCAGCTACTCGGAAATCTATTCCGACAAATGCGAGGACGAAGAAGGCCTGCGCGAATTCTTCAAGCAGTTCTCTTTTCCCGGCGGCATTGGCAGCCACTGCACTCCGGAAACGCCCGGCTCCATCCACGAGGGTGGCGAACTGGGCTACGTGCTCTCTCACGCTTGTGGCGCCGCTTTCGACAATCCCAATCTAATAGTCTCCGCCGTGGTCGGCGATGGCGAATCGGAAACAGGGCCGCTCGCCACTTCCTGGCATGTCAACAAGTTCATTAATCCCGCCCGCGACGGCGCGGTCCTGCCCATCCTTCATTTGAACGGCTACAAGATCAACAATCCCACCTTGCCCGCTCGCATCACCCACGATGAACTCGAAAGCCTCTTCCGCGGCTATGGCTGGACTCCCTACTTTGTCGAGGGCTCCGATCACGAATCCATGCACCAGGCTATGGCCGCCACCACCGAGCATTGCGTCCTCGAAATCCGCAAAATCCAAAAGGAAGCTCGCGAGAATGGCGCTACCGAGCGGCCTCGCTGGCCCGCAATCATTCTTCGCAGCCCCAAAGGCTGGACTGCGCCGCCCACCGTCGATGGCCACAAGGTTGAGGGCTTCTGGCGCGCTCATCAGATTCCCATCACCGACGTGAAGAAAAACCCCGAGCACCTCGCTCTGGTCGAAAAGTGGATGCACAGCTACAAACCCGAGGAACTCTTCGACCAGCACGGCACTTTGCATAAGGAGTTCAAGGAGATCGCTCCCACCGGACAGCGCCGCATGGGTTCCAATCCTCATGCCAACGGCGGCGTCCTCAAGCGCACATTGCGCATTCCCGATTTTCGCAACTACGCGCAAAAGCTCGAAAAACCCGGCGTAATTTCCGCTGAAAATACCCGTCCCCTCGGCGCGTTCCTCCGCGACATCATGAAGCTCAACATGAAGAACTTCCGTGTCTTCGGTCCCGACGAAAACACCTCCAACAAGCTCGATGCGATCTACCAGGTCAGCAAGAAATTCTGGATCGAACAGGGCTTTCCCGAAGATTCCGACGGCGGCGAACTGGCCATCGACGGTCGCGTCATCGAAATGCTCAGCGAACACACCATGGAAGGCATGCTTGAGGGATACCTGCTCACCGGCCGCCACGGTTTCATTTCCACCTACGAGTCCTTCGTCCACGTCATCGATTCCATGTTCAACCAGCACGCCAAGTGGCTCTCCATCTGCAATCACTTGTCGTGGCGCGAGAAAATCGCTTCGCTGAACATGCTCATCACCTCCACCGTCTGGCGTCAGGACCACAATGGTTTCACTCACCAGGACCCCGGCTTCCTCGATTTGGTCGTCAACAAAAGCGCTTCGGTCACCCGCATCTACCTTCCGCCCGACGTCAACTCCCTGCTCTCTGTCGCCGATCATTGCTTGCGCAGCGAAAACTACGTCAACGTCATCGTTTGCGATAAACAAAACCACCTCCAGTACATGGACATGGATGCCGCCATTGAGCACTGCACCAAGGGCATTGGCATCTGGGATTGGGCGTGCAACGATCAGAACTGCGAACCCGACGCCGTCATGGCCTCCGCCGGCGACATTCCCACGCAGGAAGCTCTCGCGGCTATTACCCTGCTCCGCGAAGCGTTCCCGGACATCAAGCTGCGCTACGTCAACGTCGTCGATCTTTTCAAATTGCAACCGCCCAAGGATCACCCGCACGGCCTCTCGGACCGCGACTTTGATTCCCTGTTCACCACCAACCGCCCCGTGATTTTCAACTTCCACGGCTATCCCTGGCTGATTCATCGCCTGGCCTATCGCCGCACCAATCACGAAAACATGCATGTTCGCGGCTACAAGGAAAAGGGCAACATCAATACACCGCTCGAACTGGCCATCGAAAACGAAATCGACCGCTTCAGCCTGGCCATCGACGTCATCGACCGCGTTCCGCGTCTTCAGAAGATTGGCGCGCATGCCAAGGAAAAATTCCGCAACAAACAGATCGAGTGCCTCAACTACGCGCACCAGCACGGCACCGATGAACCACAGGTTTCTTCCTGGACCTGGCCCTATTGATTCCCATCGCCTCGAATTCCGGGAGCAGTGAGTTCTTCAAACGCTGCTCCCTTTTCTTTAATTTGTTCTCGCGGAGTGCCTCATGAATGTTCTGGTCCTCAATTCCGGCAGTTCCAGCCTCAAGTTCCAACTCATCATCACCGACCAGGAGCACATCAAGAACAATTCCGACGAGCGCGTCTGCAAGGGCTTGATCGAGCGCATCGGCGGCGAGGCCATCGTTACTGTCGAATCCGAGAAGATGTCTCGTCAGAAGTTCACCGCTCCCATTCATGATCTTCCCGGCGCTTTGGACTATTTAATTCGCTGGATCTCCTCCGAGCAGTCCGGCATTAAGCAAGTGCAAAGCGCCGCGGACATCCACGCCGTCGGCCATCGCGTCGTTCATGGCGGCGAGCGCTTCACCGAATCCGCGGTCATCACCCCGGACGTGCTTCAGGGTATTGAGGACTGCATCGACCTGGCGCCCCTGCACAATCCCAACAACATCAAGTGCATTCAAGCAGCTCGCAAAATCCTCGGCCCCAACGTTCCCCAAGTCGCCGTATTCGACACCGCCTTTCACCATTCCATTCCCGAGCAAGCCTTCCTGTACGCTGTGCCCTACCATCTCTACCGCCGTCACCACATTCGCCGTTACGGCTTCCACGGTACTTCGCATCGCTATGTCGCGTACCGCTACCGCGTCCTCTGCAATCTCACCCGCGAGCAGACCAACGTCATCACCTTGCACCTCGGGAATGGATGCTCCGCCGCCGCTATCCGTGCCGGATCTCCTATCGACACGTCCATGGGCATGACCCCGCTCGAAGGCCTGGTCATGGGCACGCGCTCCGGCGATCTCGATCCCGCTATCGTCAATCTCATTGCCACCAAAGAAGGCATGTCTACTCTCGAAGTCGAAATGCTCCTCAACACTCAGTCCGGCCTCCTCGGCATTTCCGGATTGACCAACGACATGCGCGTGCTGCAGCAGGAACTAAAGGAACATGACGACCGCCGCGTCCGCCTGGCCATCGACGTGTTCTGTTACCGCGCCAAAAAATATATCGGCGCATATCTCGCCTGCATGAATGGCGCCGACGGCATCGTGTTCACCGGCGGCATCGGCGAAAATGCCGTGGACATCCGCGAACGCATCTGTGAAGGCCTCGATTGGGCCGGCATCCGCATCGACAAAGCCAAAAATGAAAAAGCCGTCGGCTCGGAGCAGTTAATCTCCACCGACGACTCCCTCTTGAAAGTGTTTGTGATTCCTACCGATGAGGAACTGCTGATCGCTCGCGACACTGTCCGCTGCATCGCCGGCGAACCGCATCCTTCCTGATCGCTCGTACAGAAATCTCAGGGATTTGCGGACGGCGTGGGCGTGTTCTGTCCCGCCGGTATCGCGGTGTTGCCCTGTGTCAGGCCGCTGTCCCGCGAAATAATCTGCTCGCGGGTCGGCAGCGTATTCGCGTCCCAGCCTCCGCCGATGGCCTCCACCAATTGCACACTCGCTACGATTTGCTGAATCCGCAGACTTACTGCCGTCTGCTGGTTCGCAAACAACGTGGTCTGCGCGGTAATCACGTTGAGATAAGGATCGATTCCCAAACGGTAGCGGTCCGTTGCCAGCGTCAGGCTGCGCTGTGCCGACTTGATCGCCGTATCTTGCTCCTGGATTTCCTGGGACAGGATGCGCAGCGAAGACAGATTGTCTTCCACCTGCTGAAACGCCGTCAGCACCGTTTGCCGGTAATTCGCCACGGTCGTATCGTACTGCGCGCGATATTGCTCGACCGTCGCCTTCCGCAATCCACCGTCATAAATTGTTTCGGAAATGGCCGGTCCCGCAGACCACAAACGGCTCGGCCACGTGAACAGGCGCGTCCCGCTTGTCGTTTGGAATCCCGCCGATGCACTCAGCGTGACCGTCGGATAATACGCCGCGCGAGCCACACCGATCTGCGCGTTGGCCTGCTCCATCAACCGTTCATTCGCTGCAACGTCCGGGCGCCGTTCCAATAATTGGGATGGCACTCCAAACGGAATCGCCGGCGGCGGCGTGCTCAGCGGCTCGCTATGGATGGAAAACGAAGACGCCGGCTGCCCCACCAGCAACGCGATCGCGTGCTCATACTGCGAGCGCAAAATGCCCAGGTTGGTGTCTGCCGCGCGCGTCGCTTCCAACTGCGTTTCCGCCTGCGCCACTGCTTCATCGGAGTCGATGCCCGTCTCGTACAACACCTTCGTTAAATCCAGCGATTGCTGATAGGCCACCACCGTCGAGTCCAGCAACTGCTTCAAGGCGTCCTGCCCGCGCATTTGGAAATAATCCACGGCCAGTTCCGCTTGCGCCGTCAGCCTCACGTTTTCCAGATCCGCTGCGCTGGCTTGCGCGTTCGCCACGTTGGCCCGCACGGAGTTGCGCACCCTGCCCCACAAGTCCGGCGTCCAACTCGCGTCAAACGGCATGGCATATTCCGCGAATGTCTGCCCGGACACTCCCGGATTCGAGGCGCTGTAATTGACTGGCTGGTGCTGCCCGGTCACACTCGCGCCTACCGACACCGTCGGGTAATACTGCGAACGAGCCTCCCGCACCACCGCCCGCGCCGCCATGAAATTGGAAAACGCGGCCGCGACGTTCTGGTTCGAAATGTTTACCTGCTCTTCCAGGGCATTCAGTTGCGGGTCGTTGAAAATCTCCCACCATTTCCCATGCAACGTCGTGTCTTGCGGCTGCGCCACTTTCCAGCCATCCATTTTCTTCAGGTCTTCTGCGGTCACTTCCTTGAACGTGGCGGGCACCGGCGCCGATGGCCGGTTATATTTCGGACCTACGTTGCAACCTTGAACCGCCAGCATTCCGCCCAACGCCGCGGACAGCACCCAAATTCTTCTCGTCGCCTTCATCGCGATGACCAGACTCCTTGCAAATTTAAATTCCCCGGCTTTCCACGCATCAATCCGTAAACGCCTCGATCTGGGGGGCCTGTCTTCCATGCTCGCGCAGCCACCGTACCCGCAGCCGGTCCAGCGTCAAGTACACCACCGGCGTCGTGTACAGCGTCAGCAACTGGCTCAAAATCAAACCGCCGATAATCGCCACGCCCAGCGGCTTCCGCAATTCCGATCCTGTGCCGGTGCCCAGCGCCAGCGGCAACGCGCCAAACAGCGCTGCCATCGTCGTCATCAGAATCGGACGGAAACGCAGCATGCACGCTTGAAAGATGGCATCGCGCGGGCTCTTGTCCTCCTGGCGTTCCGCCATCAACGCGAAGTCGATCATCAGAATCGCGTTTTTCTTGACGATCCCGATCAGCAAAATAACTCCTACGATCGCAATGACGCTCAAATCCAGATGGAAGAGTAGCAGTGCCAGGAAGGCACCAACTCCCGCCGAAGGCAGCGTCGACAAAATCGTGATTGGATGAATGAAGCTCTCGTAGAGCATCCCCAGCACAATGTACACAGCCGTCAACGCCGTAAGGATCAGCATGGGCTGCGTGGACAACGACGCTCGAAACGCCTGCAGTGTCCCCGAAAACATTCCAGTAATCGTGTGCGGCATTCCTATCTTCTGCTCCATCTGCAGAATCGCTTCGGACGCCTGACTCAGCGCCACTCCCGGCGCCAGGTTGAACGAGATCGTCACGGATGGGTATTGGCTCTGGTGATTCACCGACAGCGGCGCGGTCGTCGGCTCATAATGTGCCACCGCGCTCAGGGGCACCACCCGGCCCTGCGCTGCGCGGATGTATACGTCATCCAGATTCGTCGGCGATTGCCAGTACTTCGGCGCTACTTCCAGCACCACGTGGTACTGATTGATCGCCGTATACATCGTCGAAACCTGCGCCTGCCCAAACGCTTCGTACAGCGCCGAATCCACGATCTGCGGCGTGATGCCCAGTCGCGACATCGTCGGTCGGTCATACACCAGCATGGCCTGCAACCCGCTGTTCTGCTGATCCGTGTTCACGTCCGTCAGCATCGGCAATTTCCGCATTTGTTGCAGCAGCAGCGGTCCCCACTGCACCAGATCATTCAAGTTGTCGCTCTGAATCGTGTATTGGTACTGCGCGCTGCTGGAGCGCCCGCCAATGCGAAGGTCCTGCCCGGCTTGCATGAACGTGTTGGCGCCTTGTATCGCGCCCAATCTCGGCCGCAACCGGTCAATAACCTGACCGGCATTTACTTTGCGCTGCTCCAGCGGCTTCAGTCCGAGATAAATAAATCCGCTGTTGGTCGCGCCGCCGCCGCCCGTGAACGCCATCACATTCTGTACTGCCGGATCCTGCTTCACGGTCTGCACAATCTTGGCAGTTGCCGCCTGCATGGCCTGGAACGACGTATCCTGCGGCCCCTGCATGCCGCCAAAAACTGTCCCATTATCCTGCTGCGGGAAAAATCCTTTGGGCACAATGGCAAATAGATAGAAGTTGAATCCAATGGTGACAAACAGGACAAACAACGTCAGCCAGGAGTGTTCCAACACCCAACTTAGACTCCGTTCATATCCACCCAATACCGCATTGAAGGCCCGTTCGCTCGCCTTATACAGTTTTCCGTGATCCTCCTCCCGAATATGCCGCAGCAATCGTGAGCACATCATCGGCGTGGTCGTCAGCGATATCGCCAGCGACACTAGGATCGCCACCGATAGGGTCACGGCAAACTCTCGGAACAACCGCCCCACGATTCCTCCCATCAGCAAAATCGGGATGAATACCGCCACCAGCGAAATGCTGATCGACAGCACCGTGAAGCCGATCTCCGACGCCCCCTTCAGCGCCGCTTCCATCGGCGACATCCCCTGTTCCAGGTAACGCGTCACGTTTTCGATCACCACGATCGCGTCGTCCACCACGAATCCCGTCGAAATTGTCAGCGCCATCATCGAAAGATTGTCGATGCTGAAGTGAAACAGGTACATCACTCCGAACGTGCCGATCAGCGATACCGGGACCGCCACGCTGGGGATCAGCGTCGCCCGCACACTGCGCAGGAACAGAAACACCACCAGGATCACCAGCGCGATCGAGATCACCAGCGTCCGTTCCACGTCGCGCACTGAAGCCCGGATCGTCAATGTGCGGTCCAGCACTACCTCAGTGTCGATTGCGCTGGGAATCGACGCCTTCAACGAAGGCAGCGCTTCGCGAATCCGATCCACGGTGTCGATGATGTTTGCGCCCGGCTGCCGGAAAATAATGATCAGCACCGCGGGCTTCCCGTTCATGAATCCCGCCGCCCGCACGTTCTCGTTCGCGTCCGTCACTGCCGCCACATCGGACAACTTCACCGCGGCGCCGTTGTGATAACCCACCACCAGCGGCATGTAGTCCACCGCTTTCAGCAGTTGATCATTCGTCGTGATATCCGCCGTGGTGTTTCCGTCGCTGATCTGCCCCTTCGGACTGTTCGCGTTTTGTCGGCTCAGCATGGACGCTACGTCCTGCAGCCCCAATCCGTAGTTGTTCAGTTGCGTCGGGTTTACATCCACCCGCACCGCCGGCAGCGAACTTCCTCCCACGGATACCTGTCCGACTCCCTGAATCTGCGACAGCCGTTGCTGCATGATCGTCGACGCCGCGTCGTACATCTTCGCGCGGTCGTACACATCCGACGTCAACGCCAGAATCATAATCGGCGCATCCGCCGGATTCACCTTGCGATACGTCGGATTCCCGGGAAGATTCGACGGCAGGTAACTGCGCGCCGCATTGATCGCCGCCTGCACATCGCGCGCAGCGCCATCAATATTCCGGTTCAGGTCGAATTGCAGCGTGATGCTTGTCGTACCCAGAAAGCTGGAAGACGTCATTTCCGAAACGCCGGCAATCCGCCCGAACTGCCGCTCCAGCGGCGTCGCCACCGAAGACGCCATAATTTCCGGGCTCGCTCCCGGTAGGCTCGCGCCCACCGAGATGGTCGGAAAATCGATTTGCGGCAGCGGCGACACCGGCAATTCCCGGAATGCCACCGCGCCCGCCAGCGCAATCGCCGCCGTCAACAGCGTGGTCGCCACCGGCCTCTTGATGAATGGAGAAGAAAGGCTCATTTCTTAGTCCGCGTGCACCGCTTCCGGCCCGCTCGCCGACGCCCTCCGCGAACTGAACCGTTGCGCCAACCGGTCGAAGAAAATGTAAATCACCGGCGTGGTGTACAACGTGAGCACCTGGCTCAACAGCAGTCCGCCCACCATCGCAATTCCCAACGGCCGGCGTAACTCCGATCCAATCCCCGAGCCCAACGCTAGCGGTAATCCGCCCAGCAGCGCCGCCATCGTCGTCATCATGATCGGGCGAAAACGCAGCAGGCACGCCTCGTAGATCGCATCCTCAGGTTTCTTGCCCTGGTTGCGCTCCGCCTCCAGCGCAAAGTCGATCATCATAATTCCGTTTTTCTTCACAATGCCGATCAGCAAAATGATGCCGATCAATGCCACTACGCTCAATTCCTGTCCCGTAATTAGCAGCGCCAGAATCGCGCCCACGCCCGCCGACGGCAGCGTCGATAGAATCGTGATGGGGTGGATATAGCTCTCATACAGCACGCCCAGGACGATATACACCGTCACCAGCGCCGCTAGAATCAGGATCGGTTCGTTGGACAACGAAGCCTGGAACGATGCCGCCGTCCCCTGAAACTCTCCCTGTACGCTAAGCGGCATCCCAATTTCTTTTTGCGCTTTGTCGATTTCCTTGGTCGCCTCTCCCAGCGACGCATTGGGCGCCAGGTTGAACGAAATCGTCACCACCGGAAATTGTCCCTGGTGATTCACGGAGAGCGGGCTGCTCTTCATTTCGAATCGCGTGAACGTGCTCAGCGGCACTGCTCCGCCGTTGATCGACGCCACAGGCGTCGGATTCGCCGATCCCGCGCTGACCGCGTTATTCGTTGATGCGGTAGGCGTCGGACTGGCCGTCGAAGCCGCGTTCCCGGTCGAGGAGGTCGCTGTCAGAGTTCCTGCCGCCGCCGTCGTCAAGGCCGAGGGCGCCAGCGCCGATCGCACATAAATGTCCTGCAGCTTCGATGGATTCTTCTGAAATTCCGGCTGCGTCTCCAGAATGATGTGGTACTGGTTCAGTTGCGTGTACATCGTGGACACTTGCCGTTGCCCGAACGCGTCGTATAGCGTCTGATCAATCTGTTGCGGCGTAATTCCCATCCGCGAAGCGGTCACGCGATCGATCGTCAATGCCGCTGCTAGCCCCGAGGTCTGCTGATCCGTCGCCACGTCCCGCAACGATGGAATCGTCTGCAGCTTGGCCATCAGCTTCGCCGTCCAGTAATTCAACTCGCGCTGGTCCGGATCCTCCAGCGTGTATTGATACTGCGTCCGGCTGACGCGATCTTCCACCGTCAAATCCTGCACCGGCTGCATGTACAGCGTGATTCCTTCCACCTTTTCCAGATTCGGTTGCAGCCGCCGGATAATGTCGGACGCATTCATCTTGCGGTCTTCCAGCGCCTTCAAATTGATCTGGATGCGCCCGCTATTCAGCGTCGTGTTTGTTCCGTCGATTCCTATGAAGGACGAGACGCTCTCCACCCCCGGGTCTTGCAGGATCACGCGCACCAAGTCCTGCTGCCTCTGCGACATCGCCTCGAACGAGATCGATTGCGACGCTTCCGAAATTCCCTGGATAATCCCGGTGTCCTGCACCGGGAAAAATCCCTTCGGCACGATGATGTACAGCACCACCGTCAGTACCAGCGTCGCCGCCGCCACCAGTAGCGTTGCCGTCTGGTGTTTTAACACCCACTTCAGCGTCCTGCCATAAAACGCGATGATCCGCTCGAACGCGTTCTCCGACGCCACGTAGAATCTGCTCTGCTTCTTGCCGTGGGTACTCTTCAACAGTCGCGAGCACATCATTGGCGTCAGCGTCAGCGATACCACCGCGGATACCAGGATCGTCACGCTCAGCGTGATCGCGAACTCCCGGAACAGCCGCCCCACAATATCTCCCATGAACAGCAACGGGATCAGCACCGCGATCAACGAAATCGTCAGCGATACGATCGTGAACCCGATCTGCTCCGATCCCTTCAACGCCGCCTGCAGGGGTGGATCGCCCTCCTCGATAAATCGAATGATGTTCTCGATCATCACGATGGCGTCGTCCACCACAAAGCCCGTCGAAATCGTCAGCGCCATCAACGTCAAATTGTTCAGGCTGTACCCCGCCAGGTACATCACTCCGAACGTTCCCACGATCGACAGCGGCACCGCCACGCTCGGAATAATCGTTGCCGAAAGGTTGCGCAAAAAAAGGAAGATGACCATCACCACCAGCGCGACCGTCAGCAATAATTCGAACTCCACATCCTTCACCGAAGCGCGAATCGTCGTCGTCCGATCCGTCAGTTCATTGATCTGTACCGCCGCCGGTAAGTTGCTCTTCAGCACCGGCAGCAATTTCTTGATCCGGTCCACCACCTGAATAATGTTGGCGCCTGGTTGCCTCTGAATATTGACGATCACCGCCGGCGTTTCGTTCATCCACGCGGCTTGCCGAGTATTTTCAACGCCGTTTTCCACCGTCGCCACATCCGACAGTTTCACCGGCGATCCGTTGTGATACGCGATGATCACCTGCTCAAAATCCGACGCCTGCAACAACTGATCGTTCGATTGAATCTGGTAATCCTGCACCGGTCCGTCGAAGTTTCCCTTGGCTTGGTCCAGGCTGGTCTGTTGCAACGCAGTGCGCACGTCTTCCAGGTTGATTCCATACGACGACAACGCTGTCGGATTCACGCGGACGCGCACCGCCGGTTTCTGTCCGCCGCTGATGCTCACCAACCCAACGCCCGGCAATTGCGAAATCTTCTGGGCAAACCGCGTATCCGCCAGGTCCTCCACTTGCGACAGCGGTATGGTTTTCGACGTAAGCGCCAGCGTCAAAATCGGCGTGTCGGCGGGATTTGTCTTGCTGTAGATCGGCGGGATCGGCAGGTCGGAAGGCAGATACGTCTGCGCGGCATTGATCGCCGCCTGCACTTCCTGCTCGGCCACATCAATGTTTAAGTCCAGAGAAAATTGCAGCACGATGATCGAGCTGCCGTCCGAACTCGTGGACGTCATCTGATTCAGCCCGGGCACCTGCCCGAACTGTCGCTCCAGTGGCGCCGTTACCGCCGACGCCATCACTTCCGGATTCGCGCCCGGATAAAACGTCACCACCTGAATCGTGGGGTAATCCACTTCCGGCAACGCCGACACCGGCAGTTGCAGGTACGCCACGAACCCTGCCAACAGAATCGCCGCCATCAACAACGATGTGGCGACCGGCCGCAGAATAAACGGGCGTGACGGGCTCACTGGTTCGAGCCTCCCTTTTTGCCCGATGTATCATTTCCGCTGGTCGGCGAGCCTGCCGGCGCGTTCGTCGGCGTTCCCGGCTGCCCAGGCTGACCCGCTTGCCCGGGTTGTCCAGCTTGACTGGGCTGACCCGCCCCGTTTGCGCCCGGCTTTCTCACCGTAACTTTGGCGCCATCGAGCAATCGATCGAAGCCTGTCGTCGCCACTTCTTCCTGATTCTGCACGCCCTCAACCGCGGTCATCGCCCCGTCCGTTGTGCCTGGAGTCACGGTTCGCATTGACGCCGTTTGGTCCGCTTTGATCACATAAACAAACGCGCCTTGCGCATTTCTCTGGATCGCGGGCGTTGGAACCAGCGTCACGTTCTTCAGCGTGTCCACCAGCATTCGCACATTCACAAACTGGCTGGGAAACAACGCGCCATCCCGGTTGTCGAAAATTGCCTTGAACTTCAGCGTGCCGGTCGTCGTGTCGATCACGTTGTCCAGCGTCAGCAGTGAACCCGACGCCAGCTTGTGATTCCCTTCTCGATCAAACGCGTCCACACTCAATTTCTTGCCTTTGCGCAACTGTTCCTGCACCGGACCCAGATGATCTTCCGCAATACTGAAAATCACGGTAATCGGCTGCAATTGCGTGATCACCACCAGCGGCGTGGTGCTGTTCGCCTGCACGATGTTCCCGGGATCCACCAGCCGCAGCCCCACGCGTCCGGAAATCGGCGCCGTGATGTGCGTGTAGACCAGGTTCACCTTGGCGTTCGCCAATTGCCCTTCGTCGTTCTTCACCGTTCCTTGATCCTGCGCCACGATCTGTACTTGATCGTCCAGTTGCTGTTTCGCGATCGCGTTGCGGTCGTAGGCCTGCTGATAGCGATCCAGATCGATCTTGTCTTTATTCAGTACCGCCTGGTCGTGGGCCAGTTGTCCTTCCATCTGCGTCATCGCCGCCTGGTACGGCCGCGGGTCAATCTCCACCAAGGGATCGCCCTTTTGCACCATCTGACCTTCGCGGTAATAAACCTGCGTAATCTCGCCCTGCACTCGGCTGGTTACCGTCACCGTGTACACCGGCGTCACCGTTCCCAGCGCGCTCAAATACACCCCGATATCGCCCTTTTGCGCCTTCGCCGTCGATACCGTCACCGGTCGCGCCGTGGGATCGCCCGTAGTTTTCGCTTGCGAGGTCGACGAACCCCGCCGTTGCCACGCCACCAGTGCCAACACGATCAAAATTGCCGCAATCAACCAGATCCACCAGCGGCTGCTGCGCTGCTCCGTACCCTGCTTTTTCTGTGGTTCGGGGGTTCCCGATTCAACCGAGTCTTTTCGCTGTTCCGTCACTTGCGCTCCTCAATTTGGTGAGGGACTTGCCCTGCGGGCATTCCGAGCGGGAGGCGCGCTCTTGTGAAAACTCTACACACAAATCCCGCGCTCTTCTGACTCTTCGTCAGCATCCTACCATTTTCCCTTATCCATAGGACGTTCCGCGGCAGCTTCCAGTTTCAGTAGAAGCGGGCAAGTTGCAGGAACTATTTCCGCCGCTTCGCGCAGCACCGGAAGCTTCCCTGCACCGGCCTATCCTGAACCCTGCCAACGTGTTGGTTGGATGCTGATCTCTGTCCCTTGGCTACCGGAAATCTCTATCTTTGCGGGTATTCCGGTAGGCTCCCAGGCCGTACCGCGACAAATTTGCGTCCGCTCCCGTTGGAATCCTTAGCCCTTTGCCGCCACCGCTGTTTCCGCCAGTAGCGCATTCAATTTCTGCATCACTTCAAACGCATCCGCCACATAGAGGACGTCCGCTTTGCCACGCGCCCAACCGCAATTCGGGTCTAGATTAACAGCCCGCCGCTCGTTGATGAACCGCCACCCCACCACGTGCGGCTCCTCTCCATGGCAACACGTTGCCAGGCCCTTCGGGTGTCGCGGCGTCGCGCCCGTCTGCCCTACCTGGTTCATGTGCGTCATAAATCCCAGTACCGCTTGATTCTCACCGCTCTGGTCCACCAGCGATTTGCTGCCTCCCAAGGAAGCACCTGAAGCTTTCAGGAAATCCAGGATCAGCGTCTCCGCCTGGTCCGCGTGCGTCTTGCCGTCCGGCTGTTTCTTCGTCCAACCGGCTCCAGCGACGAACAACAATTCCGCTTCGGGTCGAATCGTCTGGCTGTCCGCCTTCGGCGCTCGAATTCCCAGCACCGTGGTGCGTTTGGCCTCTTCGCTCAAGCTCACCGCGACCTGCTCGACCTTCGGCGAACCCGGTGCGCCTTGCCAGGCTTCATGACAACCCGAATCGAGCAGCAAAATCCACGGCCGCGCCTCGCGCTTCAGCACTCCCTCGAGTCTTTGCCGGTAAAACCACCGGCTCGCCACCACGCCGCCCTCCGCCGTATCCACCGCTGTGATGTGAGTGTCCACTTGCCCATGCAAACGCTGCGCCAGGCAGGGCAGCGCCCGCGCAAACCGCGAACTCCCAGGCGCCAGCACCAGCGTCGGATTCACTGCCCGGCAAATCGCTTCCGCAGCCACCGCATCGCTTCCAAATCGCGGCATTGCAAAGTCCGCCCCGCTGGCCGCCCAAATTTTCCGCGCACCGGCGTTGGCTAACTGGTCCGCTGCTGTCTGCACTTCGCCGCCAATCAGGCCGATCTCCAGCGTCGCGCCCAGCTTTCCCGCCAATTCCAACGCCTCGCCCAGCGCTTCGAACGCAATCTTCGGCAGACCGTGTCCCTGCTCATCGCTATGCGCTAAAAACAGAATGCTTTCGCTCATCGTCTTTCCCCGTTTGGTTGGTCTTCAACCCTTTGCTACCCAATCCGCGATTTCGCGCGCCACTTGTTCGCTCGAAAGGTCCTTCACAATTCGCGTCTGCCGCTGCTGCTTCGGTGGAGTTACGCTCTGGAAGTGCAAACCCGCTTGCGCCAGCGTCGCCGCCTTCGCGCGCTGCAAAGCAGGCATCACCGTGCGCATGTTCGCCATGCCGATCTGCGGATTGTTGCGCGGCTCCCCCAAATTGCCCGTCGCCCAGCCCAACAACGCCGGTGGTCCCGCGCATTTCGATACTTGGTGCCGTCCGCCTTCGATGCGCTCCAGAATCTCCAGCGAACCATCGGCTTGCACCGTGAGTTGATCCACTCCCTGAAACTGATTCACGATTCCCAGATGCTCGCCCACCAACTGCAGCGTCACGCCCGCGCCCCGCGAAGCCGATTCCCATCCGCCAAACAGCAGTAGCCGCGTTTTATCCAGTGCCGGAAATTGCGGCAATCGCTTCCGCAAGAATCGCCGACACCGCATGCGCGTCCGCGAATCCGCTGGCCGGACCGTCGATCGCCACCAATTCGAAGCTCACCTTCTGGGCAATCGTCATCATCACTTGCTGCAGTTTCGCTTTTGCGCCCAGGCTGATCAGCCACACTTTGCTTCCCGCCGCCTGCGTCGCCAGATGCGCCGCTTCATACAACGCATGCGCGGCCCAGGGGTCCAGCACTGCGGGCAGCAGCATCTCGTTCTTCAATCCCGGTCCAGTAGGCGTCTCCATCGGTTCCAGCGTTTGCAGCGGGTCCGGCACGACGCTCCCGCAGACAACAATTTGGTATCCAGCGCTCATGAGTGCATTCCCCGTTTCTTCTACGAATTTCCGATCGTTGGCAAGAATCTAGTTCAGAGCGGAATGCAATCCGCCCGCCCCGGCTCGAAACTCCACGTTACCTTTCCCGCTGCCGTCTCCCAGGCAGTTCCACAAGCACGCCCCGCAAAATACGCACTTCTCGCGGTCGAATGCCGGAACGCCGGTTTCTCCTCGCGTAATTGCCTGGCCGGAGCACATCTCCACGCACAGTTTTGGCTCGCAACTCTTGCAAACATCCGGGCGCACAAACACCACGTGATTCGCGTAGCCCGCCGGCGCCTGCACGCTTCCTCCCATCAGCAGCGCGTCTTGTTGCGATACCAGCAGCTTTCCATCCATCTCAATCGCCGGCCATCCGCAGCGGTCCATCACCAGATCGTGCAGCGACGATCCTTTCCGCGCCGCCTCGTCCGCCATCCGCTTCAATTCCTCACTCGGAATTCGCCCTTCGTAAACCGTCTCGAGCGTCGCCATCGCTCCGCTTTTGGAACTTTCCGGAATGCTCAGCTTGCCCTTCGAGAATCCCGCCAGCGCCATGCCCAGCAATCCCGCAATCAAGCCATGATCGAACCCGTTCCGCGAGTCGCTCGCGATCAAGCGCTTCGCGATCCACCCAGCTTTTTCTCCGTCTCCCCACATATGCCTTTTCTAGATTTTCTTGCGTGAACGCCAACTTCTTCTCGAGCAACTCCACCACGGCTTCTGCCAGTTGCACGCCCGTCGTCCACGCTTCGTCCACGCCGGAGCCTGCCAGCACATTCGTGCTCCCGGATCCTTCGCCAATCCGCGCGTAGCCGTTTCCCGCCAGAATGGGCTCCCCGTGCCGCCCGGATTCCTGCAGCGATTTCGCACCCCACGATTTCAGCGTTCCGCCCTGCAGGTAGCGCCACAAATACGGGTGCTGCATGTAATGCTGCAAATAGCGATACGCCGTCCGCACCGGGCTGCGAAACCACGACGGCACGAAAATCCCTACCGACGCCAGATTTCCCGGGTGCACATACAAAAATCCAAAAATCTCCGGCTCTGGATATCCAAACGTGTGCAGTACCGTCCCGGCTTCCAACCCGCAGTTTTCGCGCAGTTCCACCACCATCTTCATTCCCAGCGCCCATTCGCGTATCCGGTTTCCCTCGGGCATTCCCAACTGCGCATCGATTCCCCGCCCCACCGCGCCCACGGGCCCATCGCCCACCACGGTGAGCGCAGCGTGTACATCCATCCCCGGCATATACCCTTCTGCCGGTTTTCCTTCCAGGTCCGTTCCCTGATCCGCCAGTCGAACACCCTTCACTGCGCCGTCTTCCAGAATCGCCTCGCTTACGGGCATGCCCGGCCAGATTTGCACCAACCCCGTCGCACTTAATTGCTCGCCCACCCATTGGTTGAACTGCCCGATCGACAGCACCAGCCCGTCATGCTTTTGCAAGAACTTCGGGATATACGGCAATTCCACCGCTTCGTTCTGGAATCCCGCCAACGATCCGAGTGCACGGATCATTCCGTCCTTCATCCGCAACAGGGTCGAACGACGGCTTGCCTTTCCCGGATCCATGCAGGTACACCAGTTTTTCGTCGCCCACCGTAACGGCCATCGGGATTTGCGCCGCATCGAGTTCTGGAAAACTTCCGCGAATTCCCCGCGCTCGCGTCACCACTCCCGAAACGCCAAATCCCAGCCCGTCGGCTCGCTCATAGCAGATCACCTGCAACGGACCGCCCGGCAACGTCTCGCTTTCGAACCGTGGCGTGCCGTCTGCGTTCAGCAGTTGTCGCGACAGCGTCGTCAGGAATCCGCCCATCGCCGGACCAAACCCGACGCACGCAATATCCACCGCCATCTGCTGCCGCTCGACGGCAGATCCCTCCGTTTTCAGTAAGGTCATGCGGGATAATCCAGCGCTTCCGGAATCATCAGTTTGGAAATTGCTTCCGCGGCGCGATCCTTCGCCAGCCGCGTTCCAGTCAGGCAAGTGTCCAGCTTGTTGTGCAGCGTCAGAAATGTTTCCGCGCCGTTGCACTTCGCGCAAGGCCCGGCCTTCTTGGGATGCGATCCGTCGCTCAAGACCAGATCCACCGTGCACGCCGCGATGCCGGGAATGAATCCTTCCAACGCTTCCAGTTCATCCTGCAGGAAGCAGCCGTGCGCGCCTTCCGCGTCCCACGCCGGATGGCGGTTGTAACCGAACACCAACTCCGCACAGATTCGCGCAACTTCCCCGCTGGCCCGTGCGGTTTGCACGTGGCACAAGTCGGTCATGAAGTTCACCAGTCCCGGCAATCCCTCCGCCACCGACGAATCTTCCGCTCCGTGCGCTTTCAATTCCAGCACATCCAGAATCTGGCACCGCGCCGCCAGCAACCAGCACAACGCGTCCGCCACCGGAAACGTCACGCCCTGGCGCGCGCTCTGGTACAGCTTGTCGCCGTTGCCATCCGTACTATGCTGCAGCCGTTCCAGCGTCCACAGCCACATCGTCATCGCCGTCGCCAGCATGCACGCGCCCGTGCCTGGATTTTCCGATGCGATCGTCCGCATCTCCCGTATCCAGTTCCGGAATTGCGCCAGGAATACCGGATGGATCATCGTCACCGAAAGTTGCCGCCGCTGCACCGCCTCGGGCCCTTCGTACGTCGCCTCCAGTTGCGCGTCCATCCACTTATTTCCCAAATAGCCCGGGCAATCTTCCGTGATCCCGTAGCCGCCCATCAGGCTCACCGCTTCGCGCATCATCTGCGCTCCCCAGCCGGTATTCCACAGCTTTGCCGCCGGGCACAAAATATCCGCCACCGAGTCCAGCATCACGAATCGCAGCAGCGGATCGCTCTGCAGCCGCTCTCTCCGCGGGTCGCTCACCGGCAACTTCAGCAGCGTGGTCGCTTCTTCCGATATTTGCCGCAGCAATTTCGCCTGCGCCCTCGGTCCTACGGCGCCCTGCGCTTTCAGGATCTCTTCCGCTTCCCGTTCCAATGGATCCAGTTCATCAAACGCTCGCGCAGCCGCGAACGCCAGCGACGCGCTTGCTTCCCCCGTCGCCCACACATCCGCCAGCCGGTGCAGCGTATCTTCCCGCGCCTGCAGTCCCATCTGGTACCGCACCGATCCCGGCGTCGCCGTCGTCGCTCCGCGGAAGCGGCCGCGCTGGTATCGGATAATCGGTTCCACTGCCGACAGCAACTTCGCCGCCGTCATCACTCCCACCGTCACTCGCGTCCGACGGAACACCGCCTCGATCACTTCGCTGTGGCTGTGCCGCGGCATGATCACCCCATCCTTCACCTCATACCCGCCCACAATCCGGCTCGCCGGGATTCGCAGGTTGAAGATCGGATCGCCCGTCGACGACAACTGATGCACCAGCTTTTTCGTGGGCGTCCCGCGATCGAATGTTCCCGGATCTCCTTCTTCCAGGATCACCATGCAGCTCCCCTTGATTCGCGGATCGTCCGTGTCCACCGCCGCTGTCACAAAATTTGCAAATCCGATATTCGTGATGAATCGCCCGCGCTTCTCCACCTGTAAGATCGGCTCTTGCCCTTCCTTCCATTCCACAATCCGCAGCTTGCCGTCCAGCATTCCGGTATCGACTCCAACATACGGAATCGGTTCCGTCAGGCAGAACGCGCCGCGCCATGGTTTGCGGTCTTCCCCTGGCTGCGCCGGAGCCGCCAGCTTCATGTAGTGATCCTGCTGCTCCTTCGTTCCCCGCTCGTGAATCGGAGCCAGCGCCAGGCATCCCGCCAGGCTTGCCGTCGCCGCGCCTCCATCCACCCACGCCAGTTCAAACGCCACCAACGCCAGCGCCAGGTTGCGTGGCCCGCTGAGGAACCCGCCCTGCTCCGGGTCCATGAACACCGCTGTGATTCCCGCGCGGTCGAATGCTTCCAGCATCTCCGCCTTGGCCGGCGTCCATTCGTGGGAGCTTCTGCCGCCTTGCGCCACTAACTTGGCCACTACTCCCCGCGCCACGCCTCGCGCGGACTGCACCAGCATCTGCAATTCGTAGCGATCAGCAAACCGCCATTGGATTTGCCGGGCGGCGTCTGTTGGTAAAGTGCGGAGAGTCTCAAGCTTGACCGAGGGTGCGGTGGCCATGGAGGGGTCCTTTCGCGAGCGACGCCATGCAGTATCCCGACCCTCGACACATCGGTCAGTGCCACAAATCACCCGGAGATGTGACCTGTCCCCACATCTCAGCCTTTTGCCGACCAATTTTCTGTATGGGAAACCTGCACGCCCGGAGGGAAAACCCACCACAAAAAAAACAAAGCCCGAAACGGGAGCGATCTGTTTCGGGCTTTCTTTGCCGACTAGGCTCTTAACCCCCGCCGACTGATATCATCCACAAAATACTGCGGGCCCAGCCCCTCCGTGAATCGGGTGTTTTCTGTAACTTCCTCATCGATTCACGAGCCACCTGGTAAGGAGGTTGCATTCCAAATCTCCATGGATCCGAGCTTGGCGTAACGGCAGAGGTTCTAGTCTCGATTCAGCCATCGCCCCCCTAGATCACGTCCGTACTCAATTTCTCTCCGATTGTCTCCGTCGAATCCCCGCGTTTCGCTCGTATCCGTATGCTTTTCGGCTCGTCACGCATGCGTCATTTCTTCCCGTACATCGATCCGCCGATTGTTCGCTTTGCCGTTCTCGTTACACTCAAATTATCGTCCTTTCATTTGATCGCCAGCCGCGCCCCAATCCTCCCACTTCCGGTTAGCTCATCGAAAGGCGGGGAGCTTGTGTGCGTGTACAGGTGTTGGTTGTCGATGACAGCCCCGTAATTCGAAAATGTTTGTGCTCTTGGATCGAACAAAATACTCCGTGGGCGATTTGCGGTGAAGCCGCCGACGGGGCCGTCGCGCTCGACATAGTTTCCGAATTGTTTCCCGACCTCGTGATTCTCGACTTCCTGATGCCCGTCATGAACGGTCTGCAGGCCGCCCGTCGGATTGCCTTGATCTCTCCTCGAACGACCATCGTCATGTTCAGTCTGCATGTTTCTGAACCGCTCATTGCCGCCGCTCACTTGGCTGGAGTACGCGCTGTAGTCGACAAAACGGGCGATGGCGTGGACGCGTTGTTCAGCACGGCTTCGAACCTCCTCCGTTCCTGAGCGCCGCGACTCCCTCGTCGTCTTATCCTTCCCGCCGCAGCGCCAGTTCCCGCTCGTCCATTTCCTGCCCTGCCGCAACTTGCATTATGCTGAGGTAGAGCGGCCGCGCTCACTTTTATGCCAACCGCCCCTGAAGACGATTCGCAGTCTCGCCAGCGTACTCTTCGCCTCATGCTGTTCCTGGCCTTCGGCACCTTGCTGGCCTTGATGCTCTTCGCGGGTTTCAGTGCGTTGCGTTCCCTGCGACAACTCGATGCCCTCGAACGCTCTGTCAACGACCATTACTCCCGCCATGAACAAGCACTCACTACCATTCTCATCTCTGTCCACGTCTATCACGACCAGATGGAGCGCTATCTATTCACCCCCGACAATCCGGACACCGCAGCCGCAGATTTGCAATCCCGCGCCGCGGAAGTCCGCAACTCCCTCCAAAAATATCCTGCGGACGGTGATCCCGAAGAACAAGCCTTGCTCGCTGAAATTCTCAGTCGCTTCAACGAACAGGAATCCGCCTTTGCCATCCTGATTCAACCGCAACCCGGCCAACGCCCCGCAGATCGCCAGCAGCAATTCGGCGAACAGATGATGTTGCGGCGCGCCTACATTCTCCAAGCCTCGCGCGGCATTTCCACCTTGAACCAACGAGAACTGGTTGCCGCCCAGCAGTCCTTGGCCGCTAATTTCCGCTCCGTTCAGACGCGCCTGATGAACCTGATCGCCATCTCCCTGCTTGCCGGCCTGCTCATGTCCCTGCTTGGCGGTTTCTATGTTTTGCGTCTCGAGCGCAAAGGACGCCTGCGTTACCAGCAACTCGTCGCCAGCCGCCGCGAACTGGAAGCCCTTTCCGCTCGCATCGTAGACGCCCAGGAAGAAGAGCGCCGCTCCATTTCGCGCGAACTCCACGACGAAGTCGGCCAGACGCTCGGCGCGTTGCTGGTCGATCTCGGCCAGCTCTCGCGACTCGTTCCTTCCGGTAACGATCAGCTCCTCCAGAATCAAATCGCGCGCATCAAATCCGTCGCCGAACATGCCGTTAAATCCATTCGCGACATGGCTCTGCTCCTTCGCCCGCCCATGCTCGACGATCTTGGCTTGCTCCCCGCACTCGAATGGCAGGCTCGCGAAGTCTCCCGTCGCGGCGACATGGAGGTTGACGTCCACTCGCAGTCTTTGTCCGAGCAACTCCCCGATGAAATCAAAGTGTGTGTCTATCGCCTGGTGCAGGAAGCACTGACCAACGCCGCTCGCCATGCCGCCGCGAAGCACGCGGTCGTCACCGTCAAACAGGAAAACGCCCGCATCCATCTGACCATCGCCGATGATGGCAAAGGCTTCTCTCCCGATCGCACGCGCGGCATGGGCATTCTCGGAATGGAGGAGCGCGTTAAGCGCCTCGGTGGCACTCTCCACATTCATTCCGCACCCGGGAAAGGCGCCACCGTCGAAGCGGACATCCCGCTACCCGATTCCATCGCCCATACGTCATGAGAAAAATTCGCATCGCGCTCGCCGACGATCACCAGCTCATGCGCAGCGGCCTGCGCGCCTTGCTCGAACGTCAGCCCGATCTCACCGTGATCGGAGAAGCCTCCGATGGCCGCGCCGCCGTGGCTCTGGTCTCCGCGCAAAAGCCGGACGTCCTGGTGATGGATATCGGCATGCCTCTGCTCAACGGCATCGAAGCCGCCTCGCAAATTCACCAGGCACTTCCCGAAATCGCTATCATCATGCTCAGCATGCATTCCGACGAAAGCTACGTCCTTCGCGCACTCAAGTCCGGCGCTCGCGGTTACCTGCTGAAAGACTCCGCCGAGGTCGACCTGATTCGCGCCGTCCATGCTGTCGCCGATGGCAAGTCCTTCTTCAGTCCCGCCGTCAGCAAAGTTCTTCTCGACGACTATGTCCGCAAACTAAAACGCTCCGGGACCGAAGACCCCTACGATCTCCTTACGCCTCGCGAGCGCGAACTCCTCCAACTGGTCGCCGAAGGCAAGTCCAACAAAGAAATCGCACAACTCTGCAACCTCAGCGTCTACACCGTCGAAACCCACCGCGCCAACATCATGGCCAAGCTGAATTTGCATGGCGTCCCCGAATTAATCCTCTACGCCGTGCGCAAAGGCATCATCTCTTAAGGAATCGTAACGAATGACCTCCCATACGACCCGCCGCCTCTCTTAATTCTTTGCGCCTCAAAGACTTCCGATATACCCAGTCACCGGCTCAAAAGATACCCATTCGTCGGGAGAAGTACTTCGCTCCCTTCCTGCGTCTTACTGGGTGCGACGCAAAAAAACGCGCACACGGCCTACGGTGCCGCCTCTGCGCTACTGCTTCTTTAAGGATGAACGAATGACTGCAAACACTACTTTCTTGAAATCGAAACCTGCTGCCCTGGCCCTTGGTCTCGTTTTGGGGGTCGCTGGAGTTGGTTTCGCACATACGATTCAAAAGACCGCCGCCGGTTCCACCACCGCCGCGGCGGAAAAATCTGCCAATCCGCCCGCCACTCTGAAGATGGCGCCCGCCAATGAGGGCGAGAGCAAATCCAGTTTTGCTCCCGTCGTCAAAGCGGTGCTGCCTTCCGTCGTGAATATCTCTTCATCAAAGATCGTGAAAGCCTCCAATGACATGGAGCAGCTTCAGATGGATCCCATGTTCCGTCAGTTCTTCGGACAAAACGGCATGGAAGCCCCGCATGATCGCCGCGAGAAAGCTCTAGGCTCCGGTGTGATCGTCAGCCCCGAAGGGTACATTCTCACCAACAACCACGTGATCGACGGCGCCACCGATGTAAAAGTGACGCTCTCTGACAAGCGCGAGTTCCAGGCACGCATCGTCGGCACCGATCCCAAGACCGACGTCGCCGTCCTGAAAATCAACGCTCCCAACCTCGTTCCTCTCACCATCGGTGACTCCTCCAAGGTGGAAGTTGGAGACGTAGCCATTGCCGTGGGCGATCCGTTCGGCGTCGGCCAGACCGTCACCAAGGGCATCATCAGCGCCAAAGGCCGCGGTGGCCTCGGCATTGAAGACTACGAAGACTTCCTGCAGACCGACGCGCCGATCAATCCCGGAAATTCCGGCGGCGCGTTAGTCAACGATCGCGGCGAATTGATCGGCATCAACACTGCCATCATTTCTCACGGTTCCGGCGGCAGCCAAGGCATCGGATTCGCGGTTCCCGTCAATCTGGCGCACTCCGTCATGGACCAGATTCTGCAGAACGGCAAAGTGGTTCGCGCCTACCTCGGCATTCTGCCTCAGGACGTTACCCCCACCATGGCCAAGGCCTTCGGTGAGAAAGAAGCCAAGGGCATCGTGGTCGGCGACGTCACTTCCAGCAGCCCCGCGCAACAGAGCGGCATCCAGCGCGGTGACATCATTCTCGAGTTGAATGGCAAGCCCATCGACGACAGCAACCAACTGCGCATGACCATCTCCATGATGACTCCCGGCTCCACCGTCAATCTGAAGACTTTGCGCAACGGCAGCGAGCGCGATCTCTCCGTCAAGCTCGCAGAAATGCCCACGGAAACCGCCAAGGTCAATTCTCAGGAAGAGGGTGGCAACAAAGCGCTGGATGGCGTGGAAGTTTCCAACCTGAATCCGGCCATTTCCCAGCAGCTCGGCGTTCCTGCGGGCACCACCGGCGTCGTAGTCGCCGGAGTCGATCCCGACAGCAAGATGGCGGAAACCGGATTGCGCGAGGGCGACATCATTCAGGAAGTGAATCATCAGCCGGTTCACAACGTCTCTGAGTTCCAGAACGCGGTGAAGAAGTCCGGCGCCGATCCGTTGCTGCTTGTCAATCGCGGCGGCCGTACCCTGTTCATCGCTTCCTAAACACCTTGCAGTGCAGAGTGGTCCCGTGTGCCAGTCGCTTCTCCTTGGGCTGGCACACGTTTTTTTCCTTCACTCGATTCCTTGATATTGGGCCTTGCCGCCCGGCCGCTGTATCCTAGAAGCAGAAATGCGACCCGAACTGCAACGTGCTGTCGAACTCCTCAATCGCCGCGACCCCGAATCTCTCGAAACCGCTCTTTCCTTAATTCAGAACACCGTCTTTTCCTTCAGCATGAAGGTTTGCGGCCAGCGGCAAGATGCCGAAGACACCATGCAGGAAGTTCTCGTCCAATCGTTTCCCAACCTCCCCAAGTTTGAAAATTCCCGCGCCCTCGTTGTTTGGCTCTACAAAGTCGCCAAATCGCGCTGCCTCATGAGCCGCCGGAAAAGCAAATTTGCTCCTGCAAAAGCTCTCTCTCTGGACCAACTGATGCCCGACGCGCGCGAACTTCAGAACCTGGCCACTCCCAGGCATCTGAGCCCCGAATCGCTGGCGATCCGTACGCAACAAGCCAGCCGCTTGCGCTCCGCGGTTCACAAACTGCCCCCGCAACATCGCATCATCCTCGTATTGCGCGATATGGAAGGCCTCAGCGACCCCGAGGTTGCGGAGATTACCGGCTTGCGCCCCGGCACGGTACGCGTTCGTCTCCATCGAGCGCGACTCTTTGTTCGCAAGGAGATGTCCCGCACCGAAACTTCGCGTCGCCCGTCCACGTCGCCGCGAAAACCAACAACCTCCGTTCGCCCTCGCTACGGTCAATGCAAGAAAATGTTTTTGGAGCTTTCCGACTATCTCGACGAGCAACTCGACGACTCCCTCTGCGCCGAATTGGTCAAGCACTTCCACGATTGCCAGCCTTGCCGCGCATTCCTCGAGAGCTTGGAAGGCGCCATCGCCCAATGCCGCAACGTGCCGCCCGATCTCCCCGATCCCAGTCGCGCCGCCCAAGCCCGCGCTGAATTGTTGAACCGCTACGCACTCGCCTCCCAACAACTCAATGGCCGGCGCCGTGCTCCCCTCACACTAGTTCCGTGAGCAAATATCTCTTTCTTATCGGCTTGATCCTGGCATTCTCGGGCTTCCTCTCGCCCCCGGTTGCTCTGGTGTGCGGACTTGCATTCGGGTTGGCCTTCGTTCATCCCTTTCCCGTAGAAAGCAGAACGCTTGCCAGAATTCTCTTGCAAGCCTCGGTGGTCGCACTCGGCTTCGGAATGGATTTGCACGAAGTCTTGAAGGCGGGCCGCAGCGGCTTCGTCTACACCGCCTTGGGCATCTCCTTCGCGCTGATCGTGGGCCTGCTCCTTGGAAAATCTCTGAAAGTTACCGGCAATTCTTCTTACCTGATCACTACCGGCACCGCCATCTGCGGCGGAAGCGCCATCGCTGCCATCGGGCCCATCGTTCAGGCTTCGCAGGAGGAAATGGCCGTCTCCCTCGGCACCGTGTTCGTTCTCAATTCCGTCGCCCTGCTGATCTTTCCGCCTCTTGGCCATTGGTTCGCTCTTTCACAACAGCAGTTCGGCCTGTGGTCTGCTCTGGCTATCCACGACACCAGTTCCGTCGTCGGCGCCGCTTCTCGCTACGGCACGCAAGCGTTGCTAATCGGAGCGACCGTCAAGCTGGCTCGCGCGCTTTGGATTGTGCCGCTGGCGCTAATCACCGCGGCAATTCGTCGCAGTTCTTCCAAAATCTATTTTCCCTGGTTCATTTTGTTTTTCTGTTTGGCGGCTGTTCTCAACACCTACGTTCCCGTAGTCTCCCGCGCATCGAGCTCCTTGTTTCATCTCGGCAAACTCGGGCTCACCGCCACGCTGTTCCTGATAGGTACGGGAATTTCGCGTTCCACTCTGCGCGAAGTGGGCTGGAGGCCGCTCGCTCAGGGCCTTCTGCTTTGGCTGGTTGTAGGAGTTTCTTCGCTGTACCTGATTCGCGTCGGATGGATCGCGCTCTAGCCGCTCGGTTGTGCTTATGTGACCGCGGCGCCTTTTGTTGTGCTCCTCGTCAGAGGGATAACCGCGCTCACCAAGGTTCCGGAATTGTCCGAAACAATTTGCAGGTTCCCATCAATCTGATGGACCCGCTCGCGCATTCCGGAAAGCCCGATTCCCATCCCCGTGCCTACTGCCTCGAATTCCGCCAGCTTATCTGCCGGCATCCCTTTTCCAAAGTCCCGGATCGAAAGCCGTAGAAAATTCCCCTCCGCTTTCATTTCAATTTCCGCCGCATTCGATCCCGAATGCCTGAGCACGTTCGTCAGGCCCTCTTGCAGGATTCGAAACAACACGATCCCCAGCTCTTTCGGCAAATCAATCTCCGGCACATCGATGTCCACCCGGATTCCACTCCGCTCCTGAAACCCCTGCACGTACCACCGCGCCGCCGACGCGAATCCGCTCTCCTCCAGCAGCGGCGGATGCAGCAGGTACGACGTCGTTCGAATATCCGCGATGGCCTGGTCCGCCATCGCACTCATTTCCTCGAAAATCTCCGGCTTGTAGTTGTCGCTGCCCACCATTCGTTTCGCTCGCGACAACATCATCTTCAATGCCGCCAGCGTTTGCCCCGTGCTGTCGTGCAATTCCCTCGCAATTCGGCGTCGCTCGTCATCCTGCGTGCGCAGCAGCCTCGCCGACAATTGCCGCAGTCGCTCTTCCGTGCGCATGCGCACCGCAACTTCGGCCTCCAGCGTATCCAGCGCCCCTTCCAATTGTCGCGTCCGTTGTTCCACGCGCTCTTCCATGTCCGCACGGGCCTGCTTCAGTTCGGCCTCCAACTCCTTGCGTTCGGTGATGTCGATCGCCGCGCAAGTCACTCCCACAATCTTTCCACTCGCATCCAGCAGCGGATCCACAATCAGATCGAAGAGTCGCAGAGCTCCGTTCCAGTAAATCGAGCATTCCTTGCGCTGCCCTACCCCGGTTTCGATCACTGCGCGCTTCAGTGCTTCGGTCACCGTCGCGTCTTCTGGTCGTTCAAATACCTCGCCGTCCGTCTTACCCACTACCTCCTCGGACTGGTAGCCCAGCGCCGCGTTGTAAATCCATGTATACCGAAGATCCAGATCCTGGCAGAACACCACGATGGGCGAATCCCGCAGCGCCAGTTCAAACCGTTTCTTCGCCAGCCGCAATTCTTCTTGTTGCGCTTCCGCTTCGGCCCGCTCCCCTTCCAGCGCAAAACGCGTGATCGCCAGTTCCACGGATCGAGTCAGCGCGTGCGCGGTGATGTAGCTCTTGGCCAGACAGTCCTGAGCGCCTAGGCGCAGCGCTTCGCTCGCGATTTCCTTGTTGTCGCGGGCTGTCACCAGCACGATTGCGCACGGCAATCTTCCGCCCGAGCGGCTGCGCAGACGTCCCAGCAGCTCCAACCCGTTCATGTCCGGCTGGTCCGAATCCAGCACCACGCATCCCGGACACTCATCGATCCGCGCCAACAGTTCGTTTCCGTCTTGAATTCGGATGGGCTGCACGTTTCGCCCGCTCACCCGCAGCAAGCGCTCGAACATCTCGCACTCCTCCACCGAAGGGATGGCCAGGAACACGTTTCCGCTTGTCGTCGCACTCATCAGTTGCTCTTTACCGGAACTGGTTCGCAGTTACGAACGGTCTGCTGGGCTGGCCGATTCTTGCTGGGGGCTTTTGAAACAAAAAGACTCGTTCGTACAGGGTTTGGTAACTAACCTATCCAAGAAACCATGTAGTCGCAATAAGTGTTTTCACCGATAGGCCGCCCAAGCGCGGGTAGGTTGCCGAGCACACCATCTTATTGACCTAAATCGCGCTGCCCAGGAACCACTCCTCATCCGATCCTTTGCTGTGGCTGCGGATGAGCAGTTCGGGATCCTTTACCGTCACCCGGCTGTACGGCGCCACCGAGTGCGTCAGCCACACATTCCCGCCGATGATGCTGTGGTGTCCGATTCGCGTGTCGCCGCCCAAAATCGTCGCGCCCGGATAAATCGTCACGTGGTCGTGCAGGTCCGGATGCCTTTTGTTCGACAAACCCCGCACCAGCTCCCCGTCCGCGTCCCGGCGGCTCGTCGGATTGAACGCGCCCAGCGTCACTCCGTGATATAGCGTCACGTGTTTGCCGATCGTCGCCGTTTCCCCGATCACCACCCCCGTGCCGTGGTCGATGAAAAACGATTCGTCGATCTTGGCACCGGGATGGATATCGATTCCCGTCCGCGAGTGCGCAATCTCCGTCATGATCCGCGGCAGGTACGGCACCTTCATCTCGTACAACTCGTGCGCCAACCGCTGCACCGTAATCGCTTCGATCCCCGGATAGCTCAGAAGGATCTCTTCGAACCCGGAAGCCGCCGGATCGTTCTTCAGCGCCGCTTGCAAATCGGTCGAGAGCCGCGCCGCCAGAAACGCCAGTCGACCGTGCACCGCATCCACCAGATCGGTTGCCTGTTGCGTCAGATTCTCCGGCGTCTCCTTGCCGCGACAACTGCAATCGAAGCGAATCGCATAGATCAGTTGCTTCGCCAATTGCAGGTCCAGCTCCTGCAAGTAGCGTTTCTCAGCTTCGCTGAGCGCCGCTTCACGTGCGTAGTACAGCGGAAACAGCACTTCACGATAACGCCGCAGAAACTCCGCAACTTCGTCCTTCGCCGGCAGCCGGTATTTGGAAGACGCTTCGCCCGCCAACCGCGCGTCCAACGCAGCACGGAATTCCGTGGACAGACACTTCAATTGTCCGTTGCCGTTTTGCATGAGTTTCCCTTCTCAGGAAGGTCTGGACTTCCCGCACACGGGCCGAATCCCGGAAAATTCCGCAAACGCAATTCCCACGGATACTTCCCGACTGTGTTTTGTGGCGTGCGCGCGCCTCGCGCCCGTATCGCTGCGTTTATCCGATGCCCTCAAACAGGATCGTCGACAGGTACCGTTCGCCCGCGTCCGGCAGCACGGTCACGATGGTCTTGCCCGCGAACTCCGGCAGCTTCGCGATGCGCACCGCCGCCGCTGCCGCCGCTCCGCAGGAAATCCCGCACAGGATTCCCTCTTCCCGTGCCAGCCGCCGCGCCATCTCCACCGATTCCTCGTTGGTTACCTGTTCGACGCGATCCACTTCCTTCAGGTCCAGGTTCTTCGGGACAAAGCCTGCCCCGATGCCCTGAATCTTATGCGGACCCGGCTTCGGCGCTTCGCCTTCGCGTGTCTGGGTGATCACCGGGCTCGCGGTTGGTTCCACGGCGACGCTCGTAATTTTCTTTCCTTTGGTGTTCTTGATGTAGCGGCTCACACCGGTAATCGTTCCGCCGGTTCCTACGCCGCTGACCAGCACGTCGATCCCGCCGTCCGTGTCGTCCCAGATTTCCGGGCCCGTGGTCTTTTCGTGAATCGCGGGATTCGCCGGATTGTCGAACTGCTGCGGCAGAAAATAATGATTCGTGTCCGAATTGTAGATTTCCGTGGCCTTGGCGATCGCGCCCTTCATGCCTTCCGGCCCCGGCGTCAGAATCAGCTTCGCACCCAGAATCGCCAGCACTCGCCGCCGTTCCAGCGACATCGTCTCCGGCATGGCCAGCGTGATCTTGTAACCGCGCGCGGCCGCCACAAACGCCAGCGCAATTCCCGTATTTCCGCTGGTTGGTTCGATGATCTCGATCCCCGGCTTCAACACGCCGCGCTTTTCCGCATCCCAAATCATCGCCGCGCCGATCCGGCACTTCACCGAATATGCCGGGTTACGCCCCTCGATTTTCGCCAGCACCGTAGCTTTCGCCCCGTCGGTCACCCGATTCAACCTCACCAGCGGCGTGCGCCCGATACTTAAAGAATTGTCTGCATACACGTTGCCCATAGCAAAGTAACCTCTACAAGTTGAATTTTGCCGGATCGGGGGCCAGCCTCCACAGTATAAGCCCGAATCGCCCCATTCCGTAGCCCGGCAGATTGCGGTCCCTCGCGCACTCCGTTAAAATCCCTTCCTGACCCTCATGCCGGAAATTTCCTCCAAGCCGCGCATCGCCCTCGGCTCCGATCATGCCGGATTCCCCGTCAAAGAGACCATACGCCAATACCTCGAAGCCGCCGGATATCCCGTAGATGACCTCGGCACCTGGTCCGAGGAGTCCGTCGATTACCCCGACTTTGGCCGGGCCGTAGGTGAGCATGTCGCCTCTCATCGCGATGTCTTCGGCGTCGCCGTTTGCGGCACCGGCATCGGCATCTCCATTGCCGCCAACAAGGTTCCCGGTATCCGCGCCGCTGTTGCCCACAATCTGGAAACCGCCAGGCTGGCCCGCGAACATAACGACGCCAACGTCCTCGCACTCGGTGGCCGCGTCGTGAACGGTTCTCTCGCCACGCAAATGGTCCAGACCTTTCTCGACACTTCCTTTCTCGGCGGCCGGCATGCCCGTCGCGTTGAAAAGATCGCCCAAATGGAAGCCGCCGAACGCGACAAGCCTCGCGCTGCACAGCACTGACTTTTTTGAGGAGACCTATGACCACGGAAGCCAATCACCGCATGCACCGCCCGCTCGACGAGGTCGATCCCCAGATCGCTTCCCTGCTTCGCGATGAAGCCGAACGCCAGGCTACCGGGCTCGAGCTGATCCCTTCGGAAAATCTCGTCTCCGAAGCCGTGCTCGAAGCCATGGGCTCCATCTTCACCAACAAATATGCCGAAGGCTATCCCGGCAAACGGTATTACGGCGGCTGCGAATTCGCCGACCGTGTCGAGCAGCTCGCCATCGATCGCGCCAAGCAACTCTTCTCCGCAGAGCATGCCAACGTGCAGGCCCACTCCGGCACTTCTGCCAACGTTGCCGTCTACATGTCCGTGCTCAAACCCGGCGACACAGTTCTGGGCATGGCGCTCGCTCACGGCGGCCACCTGACCCACGGCCATCCCCTGAATTTTTCCGGGCGCATGTACAAATTCACCGAGTACCACGTGCGCCAGGAAGATCAGCTCATCGACTACGACGAAATCGACAAACTGGCCCACGAGCATCGCCCCCGCATGATCGTCGCCGGAGCCAGCGCCTACTCTCGCATCATCGATTTCGAGCGTATCGCCAAGTCCGCAAGAGCTGTCGACGCTCTCTTCTTCGTCGACATGGCCCACATTGCCGGACTGGTCGCAGCCGGAGTTCACCCATCTCCCGTTCCCTTCGCCGACTTTGTTTCCACCACCACGCACAAAACCTTGCGCGGACCCGCGTGGCGGCCTCGTCCTCTGCAAGACTGCGTTCGCCAAGGAACTCGACAAGCTCACTTTCCCCGGCACCCAAGGTGGACCGCTGGTTCACACCATCGCCGCCAAAGCCGTCTGCCTGCAAGAGGCCATGGAGCCTTCCTTCCAGCAATACCAGCGTCAAGTCGCCGCCAACGCCAAAGCCATGGCCGCTGCGGTCGCCGCCAAAGGTTTCCGCATCGTCACTGGTGGCACCGACAATCACCTCTTCCTGATCGAAGTGCATTCTCGCGGCATCACCGGCAGCGACGCCGAAAAGGCCCTCGACCGCGCCGGAATCACCGTCAACAAGAATTCCATCCCCTTCGATCCTCTGCCCCCGATGAAAGCCGGTGGCATTCGCCTCGGCAGCCCTTCGGTCACGACGCGCGGCATGAAAGAGCCGGAAATGACCACCATCGGCGCGTGGGTCGCTGAAATTCTCTCCAATGTTGGCAACGCCGAAGTCGAACAGAAAGTTCGCAAGCAGGTCGCCGAGCTTGCCGCGCGTTTCCCGATCTACGAATCGCGCCGCCGTGGCGCCGAAGCGCACGCCCGCGCCTGACGCTCATCCATATCTCGCCCGTTTTGCTGCGCTCTGCAGCGCCCGCGCAGCGGCGCGTCGTTTTTTCCTAGAACCTGCAGTCCTTGCACCACGACTGACCCTCAGTTCAGTAGATTCGTCCTTTCGATCTCCGTAGTTTAGATTTACCGGTACATGCATCCTTCAGCGTCCATCTCGTTGTTCCCGTTTCTCGCAACAGCCTGGTTTTCGTTTCTCGCGGCCTGTTTCGTTTTCACTCGCCGGGAAACGCTGCGCGAAACCAACGGGAACATTCGACTCGCGTGCGCTGAAGTGTCTGCCTTCCGGCGGTAGTCCTCGAACTTACCCGTGAGGTTGTCACCATGATGGATACGGAAGCATTCCGTGAGTTCAAGACTGGTTTGAGCTATCTTCGCGACAATTATGCTTCGCGCGCCCTGCAGCATATCCAGCGCGCCGCGGAGCTGGAACGTAACAATCCTTATTACATGTCCTATCTCGGCGTGGCGCTCGCCCGCACCCAGCAGAAATGGGCCGACGCCGAGCGCATGTGCGACGCCGCCGTCCGCATGAAGCGCAACCAGGCTCAGCTTTACCTGAATCTCGCGGAAGTCTACCTGGCCGCCGATCGCAAGGAAGACGCTCGCGAAGCGCTGCTCGCTGGAATGAAGTACGCGCGTCGCGACATCCGCCTGAACATCGCCATGGCCAAGCTCACTCCGCGCCGCTCGCCGGTCTTCACCTTTCTCGATCGCAAGCATCCCCTCAATCGTCACTTCGGCATGCTGCGCCATCGCGCGCTGGTCGGCATCGGCAAAGATTAGTCTCACACGCTCTTCCCAACCCCATACGCAGAAGGGGCGGCTGGCTCACAGGCCAACCGCCCTTTTTGTCTCCAGTCAACCCCTAACATCGATTGTCGTTGCACCTGCGGGCGTGAAGCTCTCTCTCGTTGTACAATTCGCTGCATCGTTCCCGGCGTGAGGAAAACACATGCGGACTGTTTGGTTTGTTCTGGCGGCTTTCTTGTTCTCGACTTCGGTGGAAGCGCAAGTCACCGTCATCAAAGCAGGGAAACTGATTCAGACCGACGAAGGGACCGTCTCCACCAATCAGATCATCATCATTCGAGACCAGAAAATTGAAGCGGTCGGAAAAGACCTGCCCATCCCTCCCAAGCGACGGTGATTGACCTCTCCAATAGGACCGTGCTCCCGGGCCTCATCGATTGCCACACCCACCTTGCCGACGGGAAATTTGGCGAGGGCGACCCGCTCTTGCAGTTGAAGAAGTCCGCCTCGCAAACCGTTCTGGAATCAGTGCCCAACGCCCGCGTCACGCTGGAATCCGGTTTCACCACCGTCCGCGACGTGGGCGTCTATCGCGCTTTGAACGACGTGGCTCTTCGCGATGCGATCAATCGGGGTGATATCGTCGGCCCTCGCATGTTCGTTGCCGGCGCGTACGTCACGATCACCGGCGGCGCGGGCGCAATGACCGGCATGGCCCCCGACATTCAGTTGCCCTGGGACTTCCACTACGGCGAAGCCAACAACCCTTGGGAAGTCCGGCAAAAGGTCCGATTATTGGCACATAATGGCGCCGATCAGATCAAGGTCCTCTCCAGCGGCGCAGTGCTGACCCACGGAAGCAATCCCAATTCGCAGGAATTCACTCTCGAGGAGTTGCAAGCGGCTGTTGAGGAGGCCAGTAATTTCGGATTGCGCGTGGCCGCGCATGCCCATTCACCGCAAGGCATCAAGAATGCCATTCGCGCCGGTGTCGCTTCGGTCGAACACGCGACCATGATCGATGACGAAGGCATCGCCCTGGCCAAAGCTCACGGCACCTACCTCGTCATGGACATCTACGACGAAGAGTGCATCCAGGAGCAAGGGAAAAACGGCACCATGCCTGCCGATTTTCTGCAGCATGATCGTGCGCTCGGCGAACTGCAGCGCCAGAATTTCAACAAGGCCGTGCATGCCGGCGTCAAGCTGGCGTTCGGCACCGACGCCGGGGTCTGCAACTACGGAACCGCCGCCAAACAATTTGCCTTCATGGTCAAATACGGAATGACTCCCATGCAGGCCATCCAGTCCGCCACTTCTTCCGCGGCCGATCTGACTTGGTCGCCGCGATGAATTCGGATCCATAAAACCCGGCAAATTCGCTGATATTGTCGCCGTCTCCAGCGACCCCTTGCAGGATGTCAGCGCCCTGGAACATATCCAGTTCGTAATGAAAGACGGAAAGGTTTACAAGCAGAAATATCGATGTTCATGAAGGAAGGAGCTACCAATCACCAGCGTGTGCTGCGCACCGAACTGCACTACCTTCTCTGAAAGTACGTTCCGTTCGACGTCGCGCCGCCGAATCCCATTTCCATCAGAATCTTGAAGCCAATCCCGATCAGCCCGTTCGGCAATTCCTCGCGCCGCACCACTTCCGCCAGATATTCCCGGTTCATCGAGCTCGCATCCTTGGTGTACGGCATGGTCACGAACAGCCGCATGCCCACCTGATACGTCGGCTCGCTGGTCTGAAAAAATACGCCGCCCCGCGAAACGCTCAGCGACCCGCGAATATCTTCAAAATGGTCGCGCTCGGGGTCCGACGGACGGATACGCATCAGTTGCGTAATCTTGCAGCGACGGCTGCTGCGCCGCTCCGTTTGGCTTCCGCGCCCCGGCACTCCTGGAATCGAACCTGTTTGCTTCACCATAGAATCGAACGACGATGCCATGACCGGCCACCTCTCCCTAAAACACCCATTGCTTGAAACAGAAGAGTAAGCCCCACTGCACGGAAAACCTATAGCGAGTCCGTACTCGCACCAATGGTCGCCGTTCCACCGCCATAGTAGTACGAAGGTACCGCCTCTACCAAATCGAACCCTCGCATCTTCCATCCAAGCGAATGGCATGTGACACGAGTTTTCATGCCTCCTGCCGCGTGACTTACCTCCCTGTTTATGCGATTCTCTTCCGTTACAACGGCACCCGAAGGGACCCATGCTCAAGAAATTCAAGGATTTGACCCAGCGCGAGATTCTCGCCCTGGCCATCGCCAACGAAGAGGAAGACGGCCGCATCTACGGCGAGTTCGCCGACGCCCTGCGCGAAACCTATCCCGCCACCGCCGAGATGTTCGAAGAAATGCGCGTCGAAGAAGCCGGCCATCGCGACCGCCTGCTGGCCACCTTCCACCAACGCTTTGGCGACCAGATTCCCCCCATCCGCCGCGAAGATGTGCGTGGCTTCCTGTCCCGCCGCCCGGTCTGGATGATGCGTCCGCTCGGCGTCAAAGTCGCCCGCCGCCAGGCCGAAGTCATGGAAATGGAAGCCAGCCGCTTTTACTCCAAAGCCGCGACCATGACCAACGACGTGGCCATTCGCGAACTTCTGAATACGCTGGCCGACGAAGAACGCAAGCACACCCGCGCCGCCGGCGCCTACGAAGAAAAACACCTCACCGAAGCCGCCCGCGAAAACGAAGAGCAATCGCACCATCGCCTGTTCGTTCTTCAGTTCGTCCAGCCCGGCCTCGCCGGATTGATGGACGGCTCCGTTTCCACGCTCGCTCCGCTGTTCGCAGCCGCCTTCGCCACCCATAAAAGCTGGGACGCCTTCCTGGTGGGTCTCGCCGCCAGCATCGGCGCCGGCATTTCCATGGGCTTCGCCGAATCCCTCTCCGATGACGGCTCGCTCACCGGACGCGGCTCTCCCTGGATTCGCGGCGTGGTTACTGGCGCGATGACTGCCGCAGGCGGCCTGGGCCACACGCTTCCCTACCTCATTCCCGATTTCCACACGGCGACGGCCATCGCCATTCTGGTAGTAATGGTGGAGCTGTTTGCCATCAGCTACATCCGCCATCGCTACATGGACACACCCTTCCTGCAAGCCGCCTTTCAAGTCGTAGTCGGCGGCGTCCTGGTCTTCCTCACCGGCTGGCTCATCGGCAGCTCCTAAGAAATGAGCCTACTGCGCCGCACGCATGGCTCGATGTTTCGCTCGGATTCCGGCGCGCCTGAAAAAACCTGGCTGCGCGTCCGCCCACTCCCGTACTACACTACCGTCGCACCCGCCCGCAGCCCCGGCTGCATCATTTCGGTTTTCGGAAAGGGGAGTTCATGGCTAAAGGAGTTATTCTCGGTATTCTGCTGGGTCTGCTGATCGCTTTTGCGTCCGTTTATTTCTATTTCTCCACCGGCCAGGCGCCCGTCGCCGTCACTTCCCCCGACATGCCTTTTGAACGCAAATTCGCACGCATGGCGCAGCACGCCTACATGGATCGCCTCCCGCATCCGAATCCTGCCGTCCCTGCGGACGACCCCAACTTTATTGAAGGCGCCAAAGTGTACAAAGAGCATTGCGCCGTTTGCCACGGCCTGCCCGGTGAACCGAAAACCATGATCGCCGAGGGCATGTATCCCAAGCCGCCACAGCTCTTTCAGGGCGTGGGCGTGACCGACGATGAGCCATGGGAGACCTACTGGAAAGTCGCCAACGGCATCCGCATGACCGGCATGCCCGGCTTCAAGGATCGCCTGGGCGACACCAAGATGTGGCAAGTCGCCGTGCTTTTGAAAAATGCCGACAAGCTTTCCCCATCCGTTAAAGAAGCTCTGGTTCCCATGCCCGCTAGCGTGCTTCCGGCAACGGCCGCGCCGCGCCTGCCACTGCGAATCCCAGCGCGACGCCAATGACCGCGCCGCCCGCGTCGAACCCGGCGCCCACGCATCCATAATTCCCGGAAGCCGAGCGGAAAAGACTTCCGCTCGCGGCCTCTGTATACTTTCTACTTGCCATGGCCAACCGTGCTTATCTTCGGGTTTGGACTCGCGACTTCTCCGAACAGACCATGATCGCGGAGTTCGCCCGTTTCTTGACCACCGCGCCTCTTTCCGAAGCGCATCCCACCTTCGACCAGCTTATCGTTCAGCCGGTGGACTCCGCCGAAACCACGCTTACCGAGTGGGACCTTCGCCCGCAGAAGGTCGGCCCCGCCGAAGTCGCAGCGCTTGCGCTGCAACACCTGAATGAAGACACCGCCTACATCGTTGGCGCGCGTTGGGACCTTTGGGATTTCGACATGGAAACTCTCAAATGGAAGTTCGGCCCACAGCCCCTCAGCCTGACCTGTCACGGCAGGCTCTTTGATGACGGCTTCGCGGCCACCGCCGGACACTTCACCGCCGATCTCGGTTTCGAGTATCTGTTCACCGGCCACGGCGGTCTGCTGGCGCCCGCACTGGCCACCAATCCCTTCGATTCCTCCGATCATCCCCTGGAGCGCACCTTCCGCAGCTGGATGTCCACCGCCGCCAATCTCAAGGAATACAAGCAAAAGACCGGCGAAAATATTCGCAAGCTCTTTTCGTGGGTCGAAGCGGTCGAAGCTGCTCTCCCCGTCGAGCGCAGCGAACTCACCAGCGAAGGTGAAGAAAATTTCGAGGCCCGGCTGGATGCCATTCTCGCGCAGAGCTAATCTCTCCCCCACGATCGGCAGCTTCCAGCGCGGTTCATTGCGACGCATCGCCACTGCCTGCCTGATTGGCAGCATCGCAATCGCCTCGACTGCCTTTCCGCAACAACAAACCTCAACGGCTCACCATTCTGCGCCAGCGTCGCAACCAGTCCGCCACAATGAACTCACCCTGGCCGGAATTCTCCCTGGCAAAGACACCCTGTCCGCCGCTCGCAAGCGCTTCGCCGGTCCCTGGCTCTCTTCGCCCGAAGGTGATTCTTCCTCCCTCCTCGTGCGCGGCGATTGCACTGGCGCGCAACTGCACCTTGAAGCCGACTCTCGTGGCGTCATTCAGCACATCGTTCTGGGCGGCGAAGTCTCCTCGGTTCCGTTCCCTCCCCAAAAATCATGCGCCGATTTGACCCCCGCACGCGTCCAACGATGGAAGACCGGGCGTGGGCTCGTTCTCGGCTCCACCACCAAACAACTGCGGCCCCTCTACGGCGATCCCGACTCGAAGAGCCCTAGCAGCCGGGGCGGTCAGCAGTTAGAATTGTGGTATTACGCATTTGATTGGGCGGGAGCGGACGTGCCTCAAGTCATGGAAGTTCTTTGTACTAAGGAGTCCCATGGCGAACCCGGGCGCGTGATTGAAATTACTCTGGCCGCGCCGAGTTTGTAGTCTTCGCTACCTGCCGCCTTGGCGCCGCGCAATTGGTCCGCGCATTTCGTTGTTAGGGGAGAGGAAAGTCATGCGTCGCGTTCGCTCCGTGTCCGCTGCTGCCACTTTTGCCGCACTTCTGTTGATTGCCTGCGACTCACCCGCTCCGAAGCCCGCGGCGGAAGCGGCCAAGCAGGCCGAACCGGCGTTTCCCGAGGAAGCTCAGGACGCCGCGAAGGCGCTGCTCGGCTCCGACGCCGAAGTTTTGCAGTATGGCGATCTCGCCAAGACCGGCAAGCAGCAGTTACTGGCCGCCAATGTCGTACCCAACACGCCGCGCAGCGTCGTGGCCGGCACCGTCGTCACCCGCGCCGTGTTGGCGGAAAACGACAACGGCAAATGGATCGAATTGCTTCGTTGCGATGAGTATCTGAAAAATCAAAAAGGCTATTTGGCGCTCACCCCGCTGCAAGCTGTCACTGGCTGGAAGTTGCAGTACGAGGACACCAACAATCAGGGCCTCACCATGTACTTCACTCCTGTTCAGGCCGGCGCCAACGGCAATCAGCGCACCCTGCCCATCGCCGTGAAATGGAATCCAGCAACCAAGCGTTATCAGTCTATGGACCCCTCTTACCAGCATTTCCTCGGTGAAGCGATCACACTCCAGGCGCCCACGAGGTCATCTCTGCGATGAGCACGGCGGCTACACCGAGCCCGCAGAAACCTGCGGCGCAAAAGAAGAAAGATACCTCGTGGAGCAATCTCCGGGGTCTCGTGCCGTATCTGGGCCGCTACAAGTCCGCCATCTTCTTCGGACTGCTCACCCTCGCATTGATGGGCATTATCGGCAACATTGTGCCGCTGGCCGCCGGCATCATCACCGACACCCTCGCTGGCAGTCCTCGCGCTTTTTCGCATCCCGAGCACACCTCCAGCGTGATCCGCGCCGATTGGCTCAGCGATCACATTCCGTATTACCAGCCGCACAGCCGTCAGACGCTGATGATCTATTGCCTGGTGGTTGTCGTCTGCATCGGCATCAAAGGCGTGATGTCCTTTGCTACCCGCTGGATCCTGATCGGAATTTCTCGAGACATTGAGTTCGATATTCGCAATGACTTGCTCGATCGCCTCTTGCTCATGGAGCCTGAATTCTACGTTCGCAACCGCACCGGCGAACTCATGTCCCGCGCCACCAACGACCTCAACGCCGTCCGCATGGTTCTTGGCCCGGGCATCATGTACAGCGGCACCACCCTCGTCACCATGGTTCTGGCCATCGCCTTGATGGTGCGCCTCTCGCCTTCCCTCACTCTTTGGGTATTGCTCCCCGTTCCCGCTGTGGCCATCGCCGTTCGCCATTTCGGAAAAGTCATACATGAGCTCTACGAAAAAATTCAGGCTTCGCTCGCCACTCTGTCCGCTAAGGTCCAGGAAAACCTCTCCGGCGTTCGTGTGATTCGCGCCTACGCCCAGGAAGAGGCGGAGTTTCGTTCCTTCGACGAGCCCAATCGCGAGTACGTCGAAAAGAACATGCTCCTGATCCGCACCTGGAGCCTGTTCATGCCTTCGCTGCAGGCCATGATCGGCACCACCTTCCTGATCGTTCTGTGGCAAGGTGGCTATCGCTTCCTGCACGGCCAGATGTCTTTGGGCGCGCTGATCACTTTCAATACCTATCTGGGCTTTCTGGTTTGGCCGATGATCGCTCTCGGCTGGGTCACCAATATTTTCCAGCGCGGCGCCGCTTCCATGGGCCGCCTGAATTACATTCTCACCGCGAGGCCGCAAATCGACGATCGCTACGCCACCGTTCCAGTCGGAACGCCGCTCCACGGCGAAATCGAATTTCGCAATCTCAACTTCACCTATCCCACATCCATTTCCAACAACGGTTCCAACAATGGCGCTGAACCCGCCCGTCGTTCCGTGCTTCACGACATCAGCCTGAAAATTCCCGCCGGCTCCACCTTGGCCATCATCGGCCCCACCGGCAGCGGCAAGACCACCCTCGCTTCGTTGATTGCCCGCCTATGGGAAACGCCCCCGGGTGAAATCCTGATCGATGGCCATCCCATCCGCGAGTGGCCACTGGAAACCCTGCGCCGGGCAATCGGCTATGTCCCTCAAGACACCTATCTGTTCAGCGAAACGGTCGGCGAAAATATCGCCTTCGGCCTCGACAAGTTCGAACCCGACCAGGTTCGCGAAGCCGCGGAGATTGCCAACCTTCATGCAGACGTTCTCGACTTCGCCAATCAGTATGAAACTATGGTCGGCGAACGTGGCATCACTCTTTCCGGCGGCCAGAAGCAACGCTCCGCGATCGCTCGCGCCATTGTCCGCGATCCGCGCATTCTGATCCTCGACGATTCCCTCTCCGCCGTCGACACGCAAACCGAAGAGCGCATTCTCCACCGCCTCCGCGGCGTCATGCGGGGCCGCACCACCATCCTGATCGCCCATCGCACCTCCACCGTGCGCGATGCCGACCAGATCGTTGTGCTCAAGGATGGCGCCATCATCGAACGCGGCACGCACGACGAATTGCTGCGGCGTCGCGGCTATTACGCGGATTTGTACCAGAAGCAGTTGCTGGAAGAAGAGTTGGAACGCGCATGAGCACCGTTCAAGAAGAAGAGGTACTCGGCAAAGCGTACGATTCGCGATTGATGCGGCGTCTGCTCGCCTACATGCGCCCGTATCGCGTTCGCGTCTTTTTTGCCTTGGCGCTAGTCGCGGTGGTTACCCCTCTGGAACTTGCGCCCCCTGCTCTATTTCAGCGCGCCATCGACAGCTACTTGGTCCCCGGTGTTGCCGGCCGAGTCACCGAAGCGTTTGCCTGGCACGGCATCCTGATCGTCAGCGCCATCTATCTTGGCGTGCTGATCTTTGATTTTCTCGCGCAGTACGTACAGATTCGCATCATGCAGCGCGTCGGCCAGCAGACCATGTACGACATGCGCAAAGAAATCTTCGGCTACCTGCAGCGCCTGCCCATGTCCTATTTCGATCGCAACCCGGTCGGCCGCCTGATGACCCGCGTCACCACCGACGTCGATGCCCTGAACGATCTGTTCGCCGCGGGCGTCGTCACCATGATCAACGACTTCTTCCTCCTCGTGGTCATGGCCGTCCTGCTGTTCCGCATCGATGTAAAACTCGCGCTGGCCGCTCTGGCCGTACTGCCCTTTATTTTTGTCGTCACCATGGTCTTCCGCAAATTCGTGCGCGACGCCAATCGCCGCATCCGCACCGCGATCGCCCGCATCAACGCCTTCCTCCAGGAATACATCTCGGGCATGAGCGTCGTGCAGCTCTTCAATCGCGAGCAGAAGGCGCGCCAGGAATTCATCAATCGCAACAAGGCCAACATGCTGGCCTGGCGCGACGCCATCCTCGCTTATGCGCTCTTTTATCCCGCTGTCGAGTTCCTCAGCTTCGCCACCATCGCCTTGATCTACTGGACCGGCGGCCTGCGCATCCTCCACAACGGTCTTTCGCTCGGCATCCTGATCGCCTTCACCATGTACGCCCAGCGCTTTTTCCGGCCTATTCAGGACCTCAGCGAAAAATTTAATATCCTGCAGTCCGCGATGGCCGCCTCGGAGCGCATATTCAAGCTGCTCGACGAGCCCATCACCGTCGCTTCACCGCCCGACGCGCGCCGCCTCACTACTCCGCGCGGTGACGTCGAATTCCGCAATGTCTGGTTCAGCTACCGCAACGTTCCCGAACCCGCCGATGAAGACTGGGTCCTGCGCGACGTCAGCTTCCACGTGCCCCCCGGCCAGACCTTCGCCATCGTCGGCCACACCGGCGCCGGCAAAACCACGCTCATTTCCCTGCTCCTTCGCTTTTACGACATTCAGCGCGGACAGATCCTGCTCGACGGCATCGATATTCGCCTCCTCGATCTTCAGGACCTTCGCCGCCAGTTCGGTATCGTGCTGCAGGATCCTTTCCTCTTCAGCGGCACCATTGAGACCAACGTGCGCCTCGGCACGCCCGGCATTACTCGCGCCGACGTGGAAAACGCCCTGCGCGAAATCGGTCTCGCCGACTTCGTGGCTGCCCTTCCTCAAGGCGTGGCCACCGAAGTCAATGAACGCGGCTCCACGTTCTCCGTAGGCCAGCGCCAGCTCATCAGTTTTGCCCGCGCCCTCGCGCACAATCCACGCTTCCTGATCCTCGACGAAGCCACTTCCAGCGTCGACACCAAAACCGAATTGCTCATCCGCGAAGCCGTCAGCCGCCTCCTCGCTGGTCGCACCGCGCTGGTCATCGCCCATCGCCTCAGCACCATTCAGTACGCCGATTGCATTCTCGTCTTCCACAAGGGACGCCTGCGCGAGCAGGGCGCTCATCAGGAACTTCTCGCCCAGCGCGGCATCTACTATCGCCTCTATCAGCTTCAATATAAGGAACAGGAACTCGGCGAGCTCCCTCCCGATCCAGCCACTCCCGGTCGCTCTGTCTTTCCAACGCCGCTGCCTGCTAACGACTGATCGCCCTGATGCCGCCCATCCCTCTACTTCTTTCCGCCGGCGAAGCCTCCGGAGACATGTACGCTTCGCGCGTGGCCACCGCTCTGCAAGCTCGCGCCGACGTGCAACTCTTCGGCATGGGCGGCCCGTTGATGCGCGCCGCGGGCGTCGAAATCATCACCGATTCCGCGGAAGTTTCCGTCGTCGGCATCACGGAAATCCTGGGCCACCTGCCTTCGCTGGTTCGCGCGATGGATCGTCTGGTCGACGCCGCCAAAACACGCCAACCACAACTCGCCATCCTCACCGATTTTCCCGGCTTTCATCTTCGCCTGGCGCGCAAACTCAAGCCGCACGATATCCGCAACGTCTACTACATCTGCCCGCAATTCTGGGCGTGGCGTCCGTGGCGCGTGCGCTTGATCCGCGAGCGCTTTGCAAAAGCACTGTGCATCTTCCCCTTCGAAGAGCAGTTCTTCCGCAAAGCGGGCGTGGACACGGAATTCATCGGCCATCCGCTGGTGGGTAATGTCGCCGCATCGAAGCCCCGCCCCGCGTTCTGTCAGGACGTGCAACTCGACCCCTCTCGCCCCATTGTCACGATTCTTCCGGGCAGCCGCGCCGGCGAATTGGCCCACCACTTGCCCGTTCTTCACGAAGCCGCCGCGCGAATTCACGCCAAGCGCCCCACTCAGTTCGTGGTCGCCGCAGCTCACGCTCACGACGTCGCCACGCTGCAGTCGGGCTGGCCATCCAGCGCTACCGTGCGCGTCCTCGAAGGCCAGACCTACAACGCTCTCGGCGCTGCCGATGCGGCCATCGTCTCCAGTGGCACGGCTACCGTTGAGGCCGCCCTGCTCGATGCGCCCATGGTCGTGGTCTACCGCGTCTCCCCGCTCACCGCTTCGTTGGCTAAGCCCCTCGTGCGCACCCAATTCTTCGCCATGGTGAATCTGATTGCCCAGAAAAAAGTTGTTCCGGAGCTGGTTCAGGACGATTTCACGCCCGATCGCGTGGCGCGCGAAACTCTGCTCCTTCTTCAGGAGCCCAACGCCCGCGCCTCCATGAAAACCGGCTTGGCAGAAGTCCGCCACCGTCTCGGCCCTCCGGGCGCCGTGGATCGCGCCGCCGACCAGATTCTGAAGCTGCTCCTCCCCCGTGGCGCTGGCAACGATTTGTAGCTCATTGCTATCCTATAGGGGAGTCCCCTGGGGCCATACTTCCCCATTGATCCATCCGAAAGGAAGAAGATGACGCGACGCGCTAGAAAATGGGCAGGCCGAGTGGCTGCCTTCCTGGTCCTGATTGCGCTCGCGATTGCGCCCGTTTCCGCTCAACAAGAGCCCCACCTGCCAAGCTTCCTGGCCCAGAAGTACGAAGTCTCCGCGTACATCGATACTGCCGCGCAAGGGATCAACGCCATCGCCAAGGTCGAATTCCGCGCGGTCGAGGTTTCCCAGTACCTTCGCGTCGAGCTCCACGAAAATCTCGAAGTCAAAGAAGTGAAAGGCCCCGACAACAAGCCTTTGCAATGGCAGCGGGAGACTGAAAATCCTCTTTTTGTTTCCGTGACCCTTCCCGCACCCGTTCAGGCCGGAAAAACCGTAAACGTCTCCTTCGCCTATCAAGGCTTGCTGGCCAACGAAGAAAACAGCCCGGTGCCCAACACGCGCGTCGCTTCCATCACCAAGGACTGGGCCTACTTGCTGCTTCCCTCGCGCTGGTTCCCGCTGACCAACTATCCTTCCAATCGCTTCACCGGAACCTTCAAGCTCAACGTTCCCGACTCCATGGCCGTCGCTGGAACCGGCAAGGCTGACGCCCCGCAGCCGCTTCCGATGCGCTCTCCCGCCGAAGGCCCTCGTCTGATGTACACCTTCCGCTGCGAGCAGGCCATGCCCAACGGCTCCTTTGTCGCGGGACCGCTGCAGCTCAATCCGAAGCAGGCCGAAGGCTTCAACATCGCCGTCTACGCTCCGCGCGCCAATTCCGGCAAGGCCCAGGAATTCGCCAACATCGTCGCGCACCAGGAAATTATCTTTTCCGATTTGTTCGGCTCGCTCCCCGAGCCTGACCTTACCGTCATTCAGTTGCCCGACGGCACCCTGCGGGACTTCGCCGCTCCCGGCGTTCTGATGCTCAGCCATCGCATCTGGGATCCCAAGACCGGCGATCGCACCCTCAGCCGACTGGTCGCTTCCCAATGGTGGGGCAACGAAGTTCTGCCCGCATCCACTGGCGACGTGTGGATCACCGACGGCCTGGCCCGCTACTCCGAAGAACTCTACGCCGAACAGGCCTTTGGCAAGGAAGCAGGACTACGCGCCATCGATGAATTCGCCGTCGGCGCTCTCATGTACGACAATTCCGCCCCCGTCGCCCAATCCGCGCGACTCATTCCGTATTCGCCCGAATACCGTTCCGTCGTCATGAACAAAGGCGCCATGCTCTTTCACATGATGCGCGTCCAGATGGGCGACGTTTCCTTCCGCACGCTCTTGCACGCCTTCTACAAACAATACGCAGGCAAGACCGCCACCATCCAGGATTTTGAGAATCTGGCTATCGCTACCGCCAATGCCGCCGCCAAGCCCAACGAAGGCGCTCCCAATCTGGCGGGTTTCTTTGCGCAGTGGCTCAACTCCACTGGCATTCCCGAGTTCACCGTAGAATTCGTCGTCTACCGCACTCGCAAGGGCTTTCGCGTCGTCGGCAAGATTCACCAGCCCATCGAAACCTTTGAAATGCCGGTGCAGTTGCGCATCGACACCGAAGGCAATCCCGAAATTAAATGGATCGATGCCACCGGCCTCGACTCCGACTTTATGGTCGAAACCTTTGGACGCCCCAAGCCCGGCGGCATCAAAATCGATCCCAACAATTACATCCTGAAGAGCACTCCCAATCTCCGCTGCCGCGCGGCCATCGCCCGTGGCGAGGAATACGCCGAAGTCGGCAAATACTATGACGCCGTGCAGCAGTATCAGAAGGCGCTCAGCATCCAGCCCAATCGTACGCTTGCCAATTTCCGCATGGGCGAAGCCTTCTTTGCGCAGAAAAATTATCAAGCTTCCGCGAACGCTTTCCGCGAAGCTCTGAACACCGTGCCCGACACTAGCGAAAAATGGACTGAGGTCTGGAGTCACATCTACCTGGGCAAAATTTTCGATTTACTGGGTCAGCGCGAGCGCGCCCTCAACGAATACGCCAAGGCCCGCCAGACCAACGACACCACCGCCGGCGCTCAGGAAGTGGTCGAAATTCTCGTAAAGAAACCCTACACCGAAGCCGGGATGCCCACGCTGACTCCCGCGGAACAAGCTTCCGCCGCCGCTGCTGCCGGAAAAGCCAAACAGCCCGCCGACGTCAACCAACCCGCCGACAAACCCACCTTCAAATCCAAACCAAACTGATCGCCGATCGCAGCAGTTGGCGCGCGTCCAACGATCAAAATGCCTGCAACCCCTGCACTGCCCCGCTGACGCCTTTTTCTTGCACCAGCACCTGAAATCGCTCGCCCATGCCTTCCGGGAAAATCAGCGTCTTCAGCTGCAACCGCGCGCGCACCCGTTCCGTTTCGCTCATTCCTTCATCGTACAAATCGGCAAACTCGTTTTCTCGCCCCAGCGCCAACAAAAATCCCGTCTGCGAAGTCATGCCCGCGGTTTCCAGACCGCTCCGCTTCCCCCACAACTGCAAAGCCGTGAAATTCACATGCGCCGTCAAGTCCTGCTCACCCGGCGCGGCGTAATACTCTTCCGTCGCGCGATGTTTGCCATACGCCAACATCGTGCCCAGCATGTGATGGGCATCGTATAGGTCCGCCGCATCGTGCCCGTAATCGATGGTTAGCACAAATCCGCGCCCCAGCCGCTTTCCAATCTCCTGGATCCAGTCGCACGCCTCCAGCCCCGCCTCCGCTTGTTGCCCCTCCTGCAGGGTCACGCCTTGCTGCTCGAAATATTCACGGATCGCGCACGTCGACAATGGCTGCAACACTTCCCCAAACTGCTGCCCGTGCCAGTTCACAAAAATTTCCTGCAGCTCTCCGTCGCGCTGCACCACGCGATGCACCGCCAGCGCATCCAGCAACTCATTCGAAAACACGCAACCGCATTCGACGCGCAGCGGAATTTCCAGCGAGGGCTCAACCTTTCCCGCAAACCGCTTCAGCCGTTCCCCCAGCGCGTCGCATCGCGCCGGCGAGCGTTCCACCGCAACATAGCGCACCGCTTCGTAAAATTCCGGCCACTTCTTCTCTGCGAATTCCAGCACGTGCCCCGCAAGTCGTCCGACTCCCGCGCCCGCTTCCACCAGTTCCCATCGCGCAGGTTGCCCCGCGAGCCGCCACATCTGCTCGAATTGCCGCACCAGCAGCCGCCCGAAAATCGGATGCACGTCAACGCTGGTGTAGTAATCCGCGAATCGTTCGCGTTCCGGCTGGCTGTAGTACCCGTAAATCGGGTGATACAACGCCTCGCGCATGTATTCGGCAAACGGGATGGGACCAAACCGGCGGATTCGTTCCGCCAATAACTCCGCAAGCGGATTCACGTGGCCGCCGCTTCGCCCTTCAGGCTCTTCTGCACGTCGTTCCAGGTACGCTCGAATACCGCGAGCGAAGCTTCGTCGAACAACACGAAGTAGATCGTCTCAATCGGCGTTTCGCCTTGCAGGTGCTGCACGGCTTCGTTCAATAAAATCGTGGCGCACTCGTCCATCGGGAATCCGGAGACGCCCGTCCCAATCGCGGGAAACGCCACCGTCTTCAGCCCGCGTTCTGCCGCCAGTCGCAACGCATGCGCTGCCGAGGTGTGCAGCGACTTAGCCGTAGTCCGCACGCCGCCCAATCCCATGCTTGCCGCATGGATCACATGACGCGCTTTCAACTTTCCGGCTCCGGTGATCGCCGCGTACCCCACCGGGATGCTCCCAATCTCCTCGCACTCCCGCTGAATTTCCTCGCCGCCTTTGCGCAGGATTGCGCCCGCCACTCCCGCGCCCAGAATCAAATCGTTGTTAGCGGCGTTGACGATCGCGTCCACATCCATGTCGGTGATGTCGCCCTGCTGAATCCGCACCCGCTCGCTCAATCGCTTCCTCGCCTCTGGACTCAAAACCGTCTCTCCCCTACGCTTTCGGATACTCGTAAACGCCGCGGCCCGTCTTGCGTCCCAGCCGCCCTTCCGCCACATATTGCTTCAGCAACTCGCTCGGCCGGTATTTCTCTCCCAGCGTTTCGTGTAGATGCTCCAGCACCTTCAACCGCACATCCAGTCCCACCAGGTCCACCAATTCAAACGGGCCCATCGGATGATTCAGCCCCAGCTTGACAGCCTTGTCGATGTCGCTGGCGGTCGCAATGCCCGCTTCCAGAATCGCAAACGCTTCGTTCCCGATCAGCGCGTTCACCCGCGAGGTGATGAAGCCTGGCGCCTCGCGAATCACCACCGTTTCCTTCTGCATGCGCTGCGCCACGCCCACGCAGCGCGCTACCGTCTCATCCGAAGTCCGTGTCGTGCGCACGATCTCCACCAGCCGCATCTTCGGCACCGGATTGAAAAAGTGCATCCCGATGCAGCGCTCCGGCGCCTTCACCGCTTCCGTAAATTCATGGATCGCCAGTGCCGAAGTATTGCTGGCAAAAATCGCTCCATCCTTGGCCCGGCTCGCCAGTCGCGCGAACACTTCCCTCTTCAATTGCAGATCTTCCGGGATCGCTTCAATAATCAGCTCCGCGTCGCGCACCGCCTCCTCAATGCTCGCCGAAAACGACACGCGCGCCACCGCCGCGTCGCGCTCTCCATACGCCAGCTTGCCGCGCCGCACTCCTTCTTCGAAGCTTTCCTGAATCGACTTGCGCGCCTGTTCCAGAACTCCTTCGTTTACGTCCGCCAGCACCACGCGATACTCCGCAAACGCCGCCGCATAGGCGATTCCCCGCCCCATCGTTCCCGCGCCAATCACCGCAATGGTTTTTATTTCCAATCGCAACTCCATGCTCGCGTGCTTTCCGGCTCTACAATTCCCGGTAACCCGCTTCGTCAAATCCAAACAGAATCTTCGCCCCTCGCACCACCAGTGGCCGCTTGATCAAGTTCGGCTCCTTGGCCATCCACTCGATCGCCTGCTTCCGCGTTGGTGGATTTTCCTTCATTTTGCGTTGACGATACAGCTCGTTGCGCGTGTTCAGGAACGGAATGTGATCCCGTTTGCCGATCAATGCGTCCAGCTCTTCCTCCGTCAGCCGCTCTTTGTCCAAATCCCTCGAAGTGAACTGAATCTTGCGGCCGATCAGAAACGCTTTTGCTTTTCGGCACGTCGTGCAGCTCGGCTTCTGATAAAACATCGTTTTCACGGCCATCGCATCGCTCCCAACAAACTCCTTCAGTACCGCGGCACCTTCGGATCGATCTCCACCGACCAACGGTCGATCCCTCCGCTCATCGATTTCGCTTTCACACCCTGCCCGTGCAGCCAATTCGCGACATCCATACTGCGCATGCCGTGGTGGCAATAGCAGATCACATCCTCATCCCCGTCCAGCTTCTGCAAGTTCGCCGGAATCGTTCCCATCGGAATATGCAGCGACCCGGCGATGTGCCCTTGCGCGAATTCCCATCCTTCGCGCACATCCACCAGCAGCAACTTCTCTCCCGCATCCAGTTTCTTCTTCACTTCCGCCGGCAGTATTTCCAGTTCGCTCAAAGCGTCTCCTCACCCTAAGCCCGTCGCGCGGGCCTCCAGCCTAGTTTGAATTTCTGTGGAAGTTGATTCGTCAACGTGCAGCAGATTCCCCAGGATCAGGAACATCATCAGGATCATCGTCACGACTACCAGGATGCCCAACGCGACCGCGACGCGGCTTACCGGCGGCTTAGCCATCGCTTTACTGAATCGCGCCTTTCGCGGCGATCCATTGCTTTTCGGCGGCCTCGATCTCTCCGACCAGTTGCACATCCTCGGCTTGCGGCAGCATTTCCTTTAAATATTCGGCGTATTCCCGCTCGTCCATCAATTCGCCCGTCACACTGTAGGGCTTCCGTGCGTGCTCCCCAATGTACCGGTTGAAGCGTACATGCGGAACGTACAGCTTTTGGTGTCCTGCCGGCACATTCTTGTTGATCATGTCCACCAGCTTCACGCATTCCTCGTGGTACAGCGCGCGGCTGTGTTCATTCATGCGGTCCAGTTGCACTTCGCTCTGTGTGCTGGCCTCGTCGTAGCGCCCCTTCAATCCCCACACGTAGAACCAGTGCGCAGAACTCGAATGGTCTACGCCAAACAAATCCAGGCTCACCGGAATCCACTTGTTGATGTACTTCTGAATGATGCGCGTCGGCACCGCTCCAGCCTTCACGATCCGCTTGATGCCATCTTGCCCGGTACCCAGGTGAAATGACTCTTCCTTCAGCATCGGAATCATCGACTGCGCCAGCGGCGCAAATCCTGAATAGCTCAACATCGTCAGTTGGTACTTGCCGTCGCGATCCACAAAATCCGTGTACACAAAAAAGTCCAGCCAGTTGTTCACGTCCTGGTTGAACGCGCCCAGCAGCCGCTTCTGATCGAACGCTCGCCGCTCCAGCATCTTCTGCGCTTCCACGCGCCCGCTGTAGCCAAAGTGATTCATCAACAGGTGGCACATCTGCCAGCCGTGGCGCATCTCTTCCGTAACCACGCGGCACAGCGATTGCCGGTCATGCTCGCTCGGCGCAGTTTCAAAGAACCGCCTTTGCTGCTCCACCGACGCAAACTCCGTGTCGCCCTGATACACAATCAAATTCAACAACGCGTCGCGCATCCGCTGATCCGGAATCTGCACCACGCGATCCCACTTCGCCCGGCCCTTGTACGCCCCGAATTCCACTTCATTCGAACGCGTCGGCCCGAATTTCGCCTCAAATTTGTAATTGGTGACTTCCGGGTAATCGACTCCGATGTCCTTCTGCCAAACCCGGAACAGATCGACCCAATCATCGAACGTCGTTAAGCGTGTTGCCGGCATGAGCGTTGCCTCCTTGCGTTTCTCCCGCAAACTCTTTGTAGGATGCTTCCAATCGGCCTAACGTCCCTCGAAGCGGGGCGGCCGTTTCTCCAGGAATGCGCGAATCCCTTCCCGGCAATCTTCGGAGTGAAAACACTTCAACTGTTGTTCCACTTCGCGCTCCAGCGCAGCGCTCAGCGCGTCCCGGTCGCGGCCAAAAATCGTATGCTTTACGGCGCGGATTGCCAGTGGCGGTCCACTGGCGATTTTCTCGGCCAATGCGCGCACTTCCGCGGCCATCCGCTCCAGAGGATACACGTGATTTACCACGCCAATGCGCAGCGCGGTTTGCGCGTCGATCATGTCGCCGGTGTAGAAAAGTTCCGCCGCGCGTGTCGGCCCCGCCAGTCGCGGCAATAAATAGGTGCCACCATAATCGGGGAACAGTCCCACCTTGGCGAAATTCTGCCCAAACGTCGCGTCTTCCGAGGCAATGCAGATGTCTGCCGCCAGTGCCAGGTTCATCCCCGCGCCCGCCGCCGGACCGCTCACCGCCGCAATTACCGGTTGCGGCATGGTGCGCATGTGGATCACCACTTGCATCCCCGCTCTCAGAATCGGCGCCAGTTCCGTGATGTCGCCTTTCTCCCGGCCCTTGCCGATCTGCGCCAAGTCTCCACCCGCACAAAACGCCCGTCCCGCTCCGGTCAACACGATTACGTGGACGCTCGTGTCTACCGCCAACCGCTCAAAAGCGGCGTTCAGCGCCAGACTCAAATGATTGTTCAGCGAATTCCGCTTCTCCGGACGGTTCATCGTCAGGGTCACGATCGACCCCTCGCGCGTCTCCAGTAGCACCGGTGCCGCAGAATGTGTGGCTTCGCTCATTGCTTCGTTACTCGTCGGTCTCCGCCGTCTTTTCCGCTTTCGCCGGACCACGCATCAGCTGCGCCAGTTTCCGGAAATGCTTCATGCGCTCGCTTTTGTTGCGCGACGTTTCGCCCTGCGTTGAGGGCAGCACGAACACCTGCGCCCCGTACAGCAGCCCCTTCTGCAACCCAAAATTGCATTTACGCTGCGCAAACTGTTCGTAGACGTGCTTTCCGTTAAACGCCACAAACTTTGGCGCGTACTCTTCCAGCTTCTGCGAAAGCACGATTCGCCCTTCGGCGTAGTCCTCGCGCTTCAGCTCTTCCACCGTTTTCGTCGGCTTCTTCACCAGGTCCGTCAGGCCGATCCCAAATTCGATGATCCGCCGGTCATCCGGATAATCAAATGGTTCCGGCACAATCCCACTGTCATACAAAGTCGGCCAGAACTGGTTCGTCCGGCCCGAATAGTAATGACCGGCGCGCACCGAAGATTCGCTCGGATTGCAGCCTACGATCACCAACTTCATTCCCTTGCGCAAATAATCGGGCAACGTTTTCATTCGCGAAATTTCGCTCTGGCCTGCGCCTCGAGCGTTTTCCTCTTTTCCACTCGCTGAAAATCGCCGGACCATTCCATTCCGGCCGACTCCATCTTACTTCCCTTTGAAGTTTGCAGCGCGCTTTTCGACGTAGGCCGCCAGTCCCTCTTTCGCGTCTTCGCTGGTGAACAGCAGTTGCTGCAGCTCGCGCTCCAGGCCCAACGCTTCCGCAAACGGAATCTCCATTCCCGTCACCACCGCGCGCTTGATCCGCCCCACCGCACGCGATGCCTTGTTCGGCGGGCAGAACTGCCGCGCGTAGCTCATCACGTCTTCCCAAAACGTCTCTTTCTCGTACACGTAATGAATCAGGTTCATCTCCAGCGCTTCTTCAAAACTGAACGTGCGCCCGGTCGCCATCAGTTCAATCGCTCTCGCGCCACCCACCGCCCTCGCAAACCGCTGCGTCCCGCCCGTTCCCGGAAGCACGCCCAGATTCACCTCCGGAAGCCCGATCTTTCCGCCTTCCTTCTTCGCGATGCGAATGTCGCAGGCCAGCGCGATTTCCAGGCCGCCGCCCACGGTATGACCGTTCAACGCCGCGATCACCAGCTTGGGCGTCTGTTCCAGCCGGCTGAGCGTCTCGTTGGCGTGCAAGCAGAAGTAATACTTAAACTGCGGATCGGCTTTGGTGAGCATCGGGATGCTGGCGCCCGCCGAGAAAAACTTCTCGCCCGCCCCACGGATCACGATCACGTGCGCGGTCTCGTCCATCCGCGCCTTCAGGATCGCCGTATCCAGTTGCTGCATCATTTCGTACGTGTAGGTATTCGCCGGCGGATCGTCCATCTCGAAAATCGCGACGCCTTCTTCCACCCGGTAGCGAACCAGTTCCTTGCCCGCAATCGAAGTTGTAGTAGCCATACGTTCTCCTGTTTTCTCTCCGTCGCTTTGCAAACTTGTGTTGGTGGGCTGTCAGGTTTACGGGATTGCCGCGACGGCCGTTGGGGCGGCCGGGCGTCTCACCGTGTCCGAGGGCAAAATCCCGTGTAAGAAAATCTGCACAATTGTGTCGGTCAACACCTCGGCGCTGGGGTCCACTTCCGGCCGGTGCCATTTGTATACCCAGTTCATCATTCCGAACAGGCTCAAGACCGCCACCCGGGCGTTCACCCCGCTCAGGCCGTTCTCGGCCGCCACTTCCTCAAAAATCTTTCGCGCCAAGCCATAATACTTGCGCTTGATCGCCGCCACTTCCTGTCGGAACGGGTCTTCCAGCGCCTCCTCCTCGTGGGACAGCACCTTCATCTCGCTCGGATGCGACAGGAAGTATTCCACGTGGTTGCGGACCAGCACGCGCAACTTTGCCTGCGGCTCAGAGACCGTTTCCAGCTTCTTTAGCAGGCTCTCCAGGACGAACGTAAATGTATTGTGCTGAATGAGGTACAGCAGCTTTTGCTTGCTGTCGAAGTAGTAGTACAGCCCGGCCAGCGAAATCCCCGTGGCCCGGCTGATGTCACGAATGGATGCGCCCTCGAAGCCCCGCTCCGCAAACGTCTGGGCAGAAACACGAAGAATCAGGAGCAGTTTTGCTTCGGTGTTGCGCGAGGGGGAATGGGAGCCGGGAGTCATGATCGGCGTGGTCGAACGTGCGTTCGTTCGGCCCTTCCCATCCTAATCCCTCCCTCTCCCTTGTCAAGTCCCTTCCACGGTTTCCCCAACCGCCCTCTACATCTCTTCTCCTCTGGCTTCCCTCCGCATTTTCATCTAACCTCTGTTCCCAGATTTGTCACCCGGAGCCCTCATGAAAAACGTCACGCGTCGCGATTTCCTGGAACGCCTTGGCATCGGCACCGCCGCAGGAGTCGGTCTGTCGCTGTTCCCTCAGGGCATCGCGCCGGTTGCGCGCGCGGCGGACTCCAAAATGCCCACGCGCACGCTGGGCCGCACCGGAGCCACCGTTTCCATCCTCGCCTTCGGGTGTGGCAGTCGCTTCCTGATGTATGAGAATCAAGACGCGGCGCTGGCCGTCCTCAATCAAGCCATCGATCTCGGCATCTCGTATCTCGATACCGCCTACTCCTACGGCGACGGCAAAAGCGAAACGCGCGTCGGCGAAGTGATGAAGACGCGCCGCAAAGACGTCTGGCTGGCCACCAAAATTCCCGATCGTTCGCGTGACGACTTTATGCGCCGCTTGGAAGGCAGCTTGAAGCGGCTGCAAACCGATCACGTCGATCTGCTGCACATCCACGGGCTGAAGCAGGCCGACGATCTGGCGCGCATTGAAGCGCCTGACGGTGCGCTGAAAGCTCTCCTCGAAGCCCGCGAGCAAAAAATGACCCGCGCGATCGGCATGACCAGTCACACCAGCGGCGAAGTAATGGCGCAGGCTATCGGGTATTGCGATCTGGATTGCGTGCAGATGGCGCTGAACGCCTCTGGCAACGGCCGTTTCGAGGAACTCGCGCTGCCCGCCGCGCGCAAAAAGAATCTGGGCGTTATCGCTATGAAAGTCACCGGACAGGAATTTCTGCTTGGCAGCGGCACCGGCAAGAGCGACATCACGTCCCTGCTGCAATACTCGTTAAGTCTGCCGGTCAGCGCGGCTGTGGTGGGCATGCCCAAGGTGGAAATGCTGGAGCACAATATTACGGTGGCAAAAAACTTTTCGCAGCTCGACTCCGCGGAGATGAATCGCCTGCGCGACGCCGTGAAACCTTCGCGTCAGGGTCTCGAACACAACCTCACCGGCCATTCCGACGGCCCAACCGAACATCCGCATTTTTTCTGGGCCTAATCGCGACGCAGCGCCGGTATCACTACGAGTCATCACTCGAACAACGGTACTTCCCTACCCAACTTTTTCTCGCGGGCTGCGTTGTACACGTGAACCGCCACGCCCAGATCCCAGGCGGCGATTCCGTCGCTCTTGAACAATGTAATGTCTGTCGGCTTCTGCCGCCCCGCTATCTTTCCCGCGACCACGTCGGCCAGTTGGTGCACCGACTCCCATCGTTGCGGCGCTTGCTGGAATGGCAGAATCAGATCGCCCGCCTCCATTTTCGCCTGCTCCAGCGAGTCCACGAAGATGTGGTCGGCCTTAGCGATCGCTTCGTCGTCCAATTCCCGTTTATGGGCGTGATTCGCGCCAATCGCATTCACGTGCATTCCCGCCGCCAGGTCCACGCCGTGCAGCACCGGCTTCGCGGAGGTCGTCGCGGTGGTTACAATGTCCGCGCCGCGCACTGCTTCCGCGGAAGAATCCGCCGGGCTGACCGGAATTTTCAGCCGTCTGTTCATCTCCTCACAAAAGGCCAGCCGCCGCTGCGGATCGCGTCCGTACACCCGCGCCGATGCCACCTTGCGCACGCAGGCGATCGCCGCCAACTGGGTTTTCGCTTGTCCGCCCGATCCGATAATGGCCACCGCCGACGCATTTTCCCGCGCAAGATATTTCGTCGCCACCCCAGACGCCGCTCCGGTGCGCAATTGTCCCATCACATCGGCTTCAATCAACGCCAGCAGCGCGCCCGTCGCCAAGTCGTAGAGCGTCACCAGAAAACGAACTTTGCCCTTCGCGTAGGTGTACTGCTTCATCGCGACGTATCCCGCGTCGGTATCCATCGCCGCCATGTAATGGAAAAATCCGCCGCCCGGCAATTCGATTCTCCGCCGCGGTTGGACGATCACCCGGCCCGCCGCCTGTTTGCGGGAAACATCTTCCACAGCAAGAATCGCCGCGGGCATATCCAATACTTGTCGAACTTCGTTTTCGTTGATGAGCAGGGTCATGGTTGGTGGCTCCGGAGGCGCAGGTCAGTGACCAGTTTAACGCATCACCCTCACGAAACGCGTCCGTGGAATTGCGCATCCAGCAAAAATCGGGAGAAGCCTGAGAGGCTGTTTTTCGATTCGATCGTGATTACTTGCGTTTGCCGTGCTTGGCGCCGGCCGCGGTCTTGCTCGCCGCGCCTTCTTCCCGTATGCGCCGCACCACCGTTTGAATCAGGCGGTACACGCGTTCTTCCTTCGTTCCGTCCATGTCGTGAAATCGAAACTCCGGTTCGCCTTTGCTGTCCTGCCCCACGCGAATCGGTAACCCGCCGCACAAATTGTTTTCAATGAACGCCGTTTCGTAGCGGCTCTTCTTGTGGTCCCAGGTAAACACGCGCAGGGTCGTGAAATCGCACGGCTGCCCTTCCGGACTGTGCGTTCCCGCCACCAGGTATTGCGGATGTTCGCCGTTCTCGTCGGTCACCCGGTTGAGTTCAAACCACGCGATGGGCCGTATGTTCGCGGCGCTGGTTCCGTCGCGCACGATGTCCGGCAAATCCAGCGAAATAAATCGCCCGATCGCCCAGCCGGCAATAGGGATGGTCTGGTCTCCCGGCTGCGTCGTGGTGGTCACCGCGGAATTGCGGAGTCCGCTTTCTCCCGGCGGACGCGTCGCCACTCCGCGCACCAGATACCAATCTTCTTTTTTGCTTTCCGCCGGCTCCGCTGCGGGAGCTTCTTTCTCTTCATTCGTCACTTGCGTCCAGTCTTCCACTTTGCGGCTGACGATTTCGACCGCTACGTTGCGGCTGAATTGATACAGCCGAGGCTGCGTCCGTCCGGGCTCTACGCGCAGGTTGGTAGGCACCTTGCTGCGCCCGCGCGCCTGCACCGGCATGGACGATGCGTCTTTCAGAAGCTTCTGGCAGCGCTGCCACAATTCCGGCTCCATCAGGTAGCGCCCATCCATCCAGCCCACTACGTGCCCCGCCGTGCGCACCTTCACGTTGTCGTTGCGCCGCGCCAGCACTTCCACGCGCTCTCCATACAACAGCACGCCGATCTGCTCGCGTACTTGCGCAGCGCTGCTCCACAGCGTCACGCTGCGTTCGCCGACGTATCCACTGCCGATGACTTCGTTCTTGGGTCGAAACAGCCAGGCCAGCAACGCCACCATGCACAGGAGCGGCACGGCTAATAACAACTTGCGTTTCATACTGTCGTCATGTTCCAGTCTTCCCGAGTAGGTCCAGCATCAGTTTACCGGACTTGCGCCGTGCGCGAAGTTCGATTCTAAGCCACTGCGCGAAAGACGCACCGCATTTTTCCGTCAGACTCATTTGCAGGCAGACTTGTACGTCTCTTGCGCTTCTGTTGGCCAACACGCGGCGCTCGCAGTACCCTAAGACCCAGAGGCCCGCATGAAATTCCTGCATCACTTTCAGCCGCTCGCTCTTCTGCTTCTGCGTCTCACGCTCGCGCTCATCTTCATCTATCACGGTTATCCCAAGCTGGTGCACAACTCGCCGCAACTTCGCGAGTTTTTTGTGCAACACGGCCTGCCCGCCTATTTCGTTTCGCTATCCGGTGCGCTGGAGTGTTTTGGCAGTCTGCTGCTGGTTCTTGGCTTGTTTACCCAAGCCACCGGCCTGGTGCTGATGATCGAAATGATCGTGGCGATCTGGAAGGTTCACAGCGGGCACGGGCTGATCGCCGTACACGAGTACGAGTTCCCTCTGGCGGTCGCCGCCGCGTGCTTCGCCCTGGCCGCTTTTGGTGCTGGCCTGTTTTCGATGGATCACGCGGTTTTTGGCGGATCGCACGCTCCGCGCAAGCGCCGCTCGGCGTCGCGCTCCAGTCGCGAGCGCGAGTAATACAAATGCGTTCTTAGATCGGCGTGTTCGGGCTTGTTGTGGTGACCGGCACAGTCACCATCGGCGCCGGGGAACCTACCGGCAACACCAGCGCCAGGATGATGTACAGCAGCAGACCGGTCCCGCCGAAGAACACCGCGATCACCCAGAGCACGCGCACGATGGTCGGATCGATATCAAAATATTCCGCCAGACCGCCGCAAACACCGGCAATCTTCTTGTCCCGTACGGACTTGGTAAGCCGCTTCTGTGCGGCTATCGAAGGAGCAGGCCCGCCCACATATCCTGGCTGCGCGGCCCCGCAGCTATAACAGAACTTGGACCCGTCCGCGATTTCCTTCTGGCAATTTGGACAGAACATAAATTCTCCTCGCAGATCACGCCACTCATCTGCATTCTAATGCTATATACGGAAAGGCCAAGGGGAAAGTTGCAGGCGCCTAGTACCCCAGGATGGCGTGCACGGCCTGCGACAATTTCTCGGTTTGCGGCAGAATTTCGTCTTCCAAAGTCGGATGGTAACCGCAGAAGGTGTCCATCGCCGCCACCCGTTTTACCGGCGCGTCCAGTTCCTCAAACAATTCCTCGCCAATCCGGGCGGCAATTTCCGCGCCGTAGCCCCAGCTCAGCATATCTTCGTACGCCACGATCACCCGGTGTGTTTTTCTCACGGTCGTGCTGATTGCTTCCCAGTCGTACGGGGACAGCGAGCGCAAGTCCAGAATCTCCACGGAAATTCCCTCGCGCTGCAAGGCCGCAGCGGCCACTTCCGCGCGATGCACCACCGCTCCATAGGTGATCAGGCTGACGTCCGTGCCTTCTTTCACCATGCGCGCTTTTCCAAACGGCACCGTGTAATCTGGACCGGGATACTCGCCGCGATTGTAGGGCTGGCGGTACAGGTGTTTGTGCTCCAGGAACATTACCGGATCGTCGCAGCGGATGGCCGTCCGCAACAGGCCCGCAACATCCAGAGCCGTTGACGGCATCACCACTCGCAAACCGGGGCAGTGCGTAAAGATCGATTCGCCGCTCTGGCTGTGGTACACGGCTCCGCCGGTCAAATATCCGCCCACCGCAACGCGCAGCACCGCCGGGCTCTTGAAGTTTCCGTTCGAGCGCCAGCGCATTACGCACAGTTCATCGCGAATCTGCATCATCGCCGGCCAGATGTAGTCGAAGAACTGGATTTCCGCCACCGGCTTCAGCCCGCGCGTGGCCATCCCGATGGCCCGGCCCACGATTCCCGCTTCCGCCAGCGGCGTGTTGAACACGCGATCCGAGCCATACTTCCGCTGCAAACCCGCCGTGGCCTTGAATACTCCGCCTTTGCCCTTTACTTCCCGCAAGTTTTCTTCACGGCTGGCGTCCGCCACGTCTTCGCCAAATACCGTAATGCGCTCGTCGCGCGCCATCTCGTCCATCAACGTCGCCGACACCATTTCCACCATCGTTTTCGGCGAGCCATGCGCGCTGGGAACCGCTTCAAATGCCGCAGAGGTCGGATCGATATCCGGCGAATACACGTTGGTCAAAATCGAGGACACCGCGGGCGGTTCGGCGGCCAGCGCCTGATCGGCGGCATCGCGCACTTCGCGATCCACTTCCGCCTCGATGGCTTCCAGTTCCTTTTGATCCACTAGGCCTTCGCGAATCAGGAACAGTGAGAACTTCGACAGCGGATCGCGCCGCGCTTCCGCTTCCCGTTCTTCCGGTTTCTTGTACAGCTTTTCGTCATCCGACAGCGAATGCGAATACGGCCGGGTCACATGCGCGTGTACCAGCGCGGGCCCGCGCCGCTCGCGCACATACTGCACCGCTTCGCGGCATGTGGCATAGCTTTCCAGCGGATCGGTGCCGTCGCACTCCGCGATGTGCAATCCCGGAAATCCCTTCACCAGCTTGGAAATGCTTCCGCCCGCCGTCTGCACTTCGATCGGCACAGAAATGGCGTACCCGTTGTCTTCGATCAGGTACAACAGTGGCAACTTCTTCGCGCACGCCGCATTCAGCGATTCCCAGAATTCGCCTTCGCTGGTGGCGCCGTCGCCGGACGATACGTACACAATCTCATCTGCCTGGTAGCCGACGAACTCGCCCAGCGGCGCTTTCTGAGCCTGCTCCAGCGCTTTCGGATGATTGCCGTAATACAAAGTCGCTTCCGCCGCGCCCACCGCCTGCACAAATTGCGTTCCGGTACACGACGACTTGCTCACAATATTCCAGTGATTGTGGCCCCAGTGCGACGGCATCTGCCGCCCACCCGATGCCGGGTCATCCTTGCCGCCTACCGCCTGCAGCAGAGTTTCCAGGGGAGTCACGCCCAGCATCAGGCACAGCGCGCGATCCCGGTAATACGGATAAGCCCAATCGACTCCTGGGCGCAACAGCAGGCCGACCGCGGCGGTCACCGCTTCGTGACCCGCGCTCGAAATCTGAAAGTAGATTTTGTTCTGGCGTTTTAGCTGGATTTCGCGGTCATCGAGCCGCCGCGACAGGAACATCACCCGGTACAATTTCAACAGCTGCTCGCGGTCCAGCCCTTCGTACTTCGAAGATTCCGCTTTAGCTGTCTTGACGCGCGTTTGTACCGCCATTCAGTTCATCCTCGATGGGAATGGGAGTGTTTGCGTCTCGAAACTTCAGTATAGCGAATTACCCCTGCCGGACGGGTAAAAGCTCCCGCCCGTTGTGAATTCGTACCTACGTCGTGCCCTTACGCGGCCAGTTCCTCGAAGCGCTTGTCCAACGCTGCGAATTCCGGATCGCCGGCCTTGGCCACTTCGGGCTTTGCGGAAGAAAAAGGCTCTTCCGTAGGGATGCGGTCCACCCAGCGCTGCTCGGTCAACTTCTCGTGCCCGGAAAAACCCAGCCGCAACAACAGGTGAATTGTCTCCTCGCTCTTGGATGCTTCTTTCTTGGACTCGGTTTTTGCTTTTCCCTTGGCTTTTGCCGGCTTTTCCGGCTCCTTGGATTCTGGCTCTTGCGCCGCCTCGCCGCCTATCCGGTCGAATTTGTACAGCAGCTTCTTATCCAGGCGGAACGCCTGCTTCCAGGTCTCCAGCCGGTGTCGAGCCAACTGGGCTTTCTCTTCATCCGAACCGAAATCAAAACGCATATAAATGTGGGCCATAAGGTGAGTTTGCGTGCCCTGCCGTGGCAAGTCAAGCGCCGCTCTCCGCTCGCAACCGGCACTAAAGATGCCAATTTGCCTCCGGAATTCGCTATTGTTATTTCTAGAGAGGATTGCCTATGCGTCACTTCGTTTGCGTTCTTCTAGCCACCTTCCTTTGCATCGCCGGATGTCAGTCCCAGTCTTCCGTCGCTCCGCCCAAGCACTATCATCTGGAAGGCGAAGTTATTTCCGTGGACGCGCCCAAACGCCTGATCACCGTCAACCACGGCGATATTCCCGGCTTCATGTCCGCGATGACGATGCAATACGAAGCGGCCGAGGGCGAGCCCATCGACCAGCTCAAGCCCGGTGACAAAATCACGGCAGACCTGGTCGTCGGTGAAAACGTCGGCCATCTGGAAAAGATCACCGTTGTTTCCAAGGCGCCCGTGACGACCACTCCCGTTTCTCCGCCCTCGCAACCGCACTGAATCCGAACCTTGCCCTTCGCCCAAACTCGCAGCTACACTCGAAACGACAATTTATTGGCGATGGAGTTCGCCACAACCGCTGCGGCCTTGCGCCCAGCTGATGACTCCTGGATGCCTCGCGGCGCCAGGAGTTTTTTTGTTTAGCGGCATCGCCCCAAGGAGACGACTTGCGATTCTTGCTCATCGCTGTGTTCGGAGCGGCCGGCACGCTGCTTCGTTACGGTATTCAAGGACTGGTCCAGACCCGGCTCAACACTCCCTTTCCCTACGGCACGCTGTTGATCAATCTCTCCGGCTGCTTCTTTCTCGGCCTGCTTGGCCAGCTCATGCTGAACCGCATACTCGTTCCTCCCGAATGGCGCGTGGCGATCGCCGTCGGATTTTTCGGCGGCTTCACCACCTTCTCCAGCTTTGGCTGGGAGACCGCGAAAATGCTGGAGGACGGCGAGTGGACCCGGGCCATCTCTTACGTGTCGCTTAGTGTCATAATCGGCCTGCTGTTGTCGGTGGCCGGAATTCGGCTGGGCGCCAGAATTTAGGAGCGTCGTATGACCCACGAAAAGTTCGAAGGCGAACGCACGTTGATGCGGGTCCACATCGGCGAATCGGATAAGTGGCACGGCCGTCCGTTGCACGAGGCGATTGTGCAGTTGCTCCGCAAAGAGGGCTATTCCGGGGTCACCGTCTTGCGTGGTGTAGGCGGCTTCGGTTCCTCCAGCGTGTATCACACCGACAAGCTGTTGCGGCTCTCCGAGGACTTGCCCGTGGTGCTGGAAGTGGTGGACACTGACGAAAAAATTGAACGCATCCTGCCGCGCCTGGATGAAATGATCGGCGGCGGCATGGTCACCTTGGAAAAAGTACGCGTGATTCTGTATCGGCCGGAAAAGCACTAGGCCGCGTCACTCGCGCGTTCAGAGCTTCGAATCCTTGCCAGGCCGCATGCGACGTACAACTTCCGCTTGCAGATATTTCCTCAAGTTTTCAGGCACGATTCCCGGTGCGGCCAGTTCGCGCAAGTCATTCACGGTAAGCACCGGCAAGATCGCCAGTACCGTGGCCAGCGGAGTCGTCGCATTGCGCACCAGCGCCAGCCGCACGTTGTACATCTGCGACCACTTGCGGTGCGCTGCGATGGCCTGCGCCACCGGCAGATGCACCTTCTCGCGCGCCAGCGTCTTCAACACCTGCGCTTCCGTCAAATACGGATTGTCCAGCGCAACTTTCAGCAGTTGAGCGTGGCCCTCCGCAAGCAACGCTCCGGCAACCCGCGCCGGACCGCGACGCCCCAGCGTGATTTTCTGCCCGAGGGGCATTTGCGGCAATCGCGCCAAAATTTGTTCCTCGGCCTGGCGCTTCAATTCGGCCGGAGTCGCAACCTGCAGCACCAGTTGCACGAGGTCCATCACGTACAAGTCCCGCAACAATCGCAGCCCCACGAGCCTCGGCACACGAGGATGGAACAACAGCGCTTTTTTAGCCGCGTAAGTTTTCAGCAGATTCTTGCGCGCTGCGATTTCTTCCAGGATTTCCTGCGGCAGGTCTTTGCGGCCCAGCAACAACGTTACGTGCGATTCGTCCAGCTCCGGATTGTCCAGCAGCGCGCGCAGCACTTCCGCGGAAGGATGGTAGAGCAACTCTACAAGCTGCTGGCCGCTGGCGGTTCGCGCCTGTTCCCGCTCCTGTTCAAACTCGGGCACGGTCCACTTCCCGGTTTTCCAGCGACCGGAGCGCGATTCGCGCTGCGGCCTGCGCCGGGCTCATCGCCAGTTCCCCAAATTGCGCCAGCGGAGCCGCTTCCGCCAGCCGCTGGTTCATCTGATGATCGAAATACTCGGACCGGCCAATCATGCCGCCGCTTTTCACCAGCAAAAATTGCTTTTCTTTCAGATTCAGGCGTTCCACCAGGTCGTTCACCAGCCAACTGAGCTCTGCCGCGGCGATCTGCAGAAACTCGCGCGCTTCCACGCTTCCCTTCTCCGCCGCTTCGGTCACCACCGAAAATATCCGGGGGAACACTTCGTCGGGCACCGCATGCGCCTTGGATTGAAATTCCGTCCAGCTCTGCACACGCGTTTCTTTCAGGATTGCCGTGCCCAGTTCCGAAGACTTTCCGGTGCGATCGTGTTCCCGCAGCGCGAAAATCGCCGCGCGCCTGCCGATATCGTAGGAGCTACCTTCGTCCCCCAGCAGCGGCCCGTGACCGCCGACGCGCACCACATGTCCGTCGGAATCGCGACCTACCGCGGCCGAACCCGTTCCCGCTACCAGGACAATTGCGGGGGCATCACCTGCAGCCTCCAAGGTCAGCTCCAGGTCGGTGCAGATGGTCACTTTGCTGGCCGGAAATTCCTCCAACAGCAATCGCTCCATCTTGCGCGCTGCTTCGCCCGCCGCTGTTCCCGCCAGCCCGGCGCAGATCGCTCCTACGGATTCCATCGGCACATTGCCCTGCTGCGACGCCAGGCGTCCGGCTTCGCATACCGCCGCAAGCGCCCCACCAAAGCCTACGCGTAGCGGATTCGATGGCCCCGCGCGGCCCTGCGCCAGCACCGAGCAGCTCGAATTCATCAGTACGCACTCCGTTTTCGTGCCGCCGCCGTCAAATCCCAGAACGAATTGCATAGTCACAGCATACTGGACATCGCGATAATCAGCGCTCCCTTGGTTATAGAAAAGGTACGTCCCGCGAATTCAACTCCGTCACCCGCGCGTGTATTGACGCTGGCCCGTCCCGCCTCTATTCTCGAACCACTCGGTTCACGCTTGGGGAGCGCCTCCTTCCGCCGTCCATGAAAATTCATCCGCTCGACCTGGCCATCGTCGTCGCATACCTTCTGGGCGTCACTGCGCTCGGCTTGCATTTCCGCAAAGGCCAGAGCAACGCACGCGACTATTTTCTTGGCGGACGCACCGCTCCCTGGTGGGCGCTGGCCTTCTCCATCGTGGCCACCGAAACGTCCACGCTTACCATCATCGGCACACCCGCGCTGGCGTACGGCTCGAACATGACGTTCCTCCAACTGGTGTTCGGCTACCTCGTCGGGCGCATTCTCATCTCCTTTGTGTTGCTGCCCGGGTATTTCCGCGGCGAATTTGTCACCGCCTATGCGGTCATTGAAAAACGTTTCGGGCCGCGCATGCGTGCTGTCGCGGCACTCACCTTCCTGATCACGCGCACGTTGGCCGAAGGCGTACGCGTTTCCGCCATCGCCCTGGTGGTCAGCGCGGCGTTCGGGACCTCCGAGAAGCTCGCCGTCTTTCTGGTGATCACGCTAACCGTGCTGTACACCTTCGAAGGCGGCATGAAGGCGGTGATCTGGACCGACGTCGCGCAATTCCTGCTCTATCTTGCCGGCAGCTTCGCCACGTTCTTCTTCCTGCTGCATCGCATTCCGGGTGGCTGGAGCGAAGTCGCTTCCGTAGCTGCAATTCATGGCCACAAATTGCAAGTGCTCGATTTCACCCGCAGCCTGGCCACCAAGTACACCTTCTGGTCCGGCGTCATCGGCGGCACATTTCTCACGATGGCCAGTCACGGCACCGATCAGACCATCGTGCAGCGCCTGCTGGCCGCGCGGTCGCAACGTGACAGCCGCCGCGCATTGATCGCCAGCGGCTTCATCGTGCTGGTGCAATTCACGCTGTTCCTTCTGGTGGGCGTGTTGCTCTTCGTGTTCGCGCAGCACACGCCGCTGCTGGCGCCCGGCGAACGCACCGATCGCGTGCTCCCCAATTTTCTGGTGCAGCATATGCCCGTCGGGCTCGCCGGTATCTTGCTCGCGTCCGTCCTCGCTGTCGCCATGTCCAACGCCAGTGGCGCGCTCAACTCCCTGGCCGCCAGCAGCGTGATGGACTTTTTCGCGTTGCGCGGCCAGCCCGCCGATCCCTCCACTCTGCTGCGGCGCTCTCGGCGCATGACTTTGTTCTGGGGAATTCTCCTGATTCTCTTTGGATTGGTTCCATGGGGACCGGTTCTGGAGGCCGGCTTGACGGTCGCGTCGCTGCCCTTTGGCAGCTTGCTGGGGCTGTTTTTCCTGGGCACGTTTGACGATCGCGCCGACGCCCGCTCCGCGCTGATCGGCATGTTTACGGGCCTGCTCGCCGTGCTGCTCGTCTATCGCTTCACCAATGTCGCGTTCACCTGGTACGTGCTGATCGGTTCATGCGTCACGTGGCTTGTTGGAGCGCTGCTGAGCCGCGTTTTCCCCAGCGCCGCCCGAAATTGAACCGCGTTCTTCCGCGATCTACGTTACACTTTTCAGCCAATCTGTTTTCGGAGGAGTTTTGAGCGAAAAGCGCCTGGAATTGGTGCGTGGCCTCGGACCGTGGGCTTCCGCTGCCATCGTCGTCGGAACGATGATCGGCACCGGCATCTTCCTGAAGCCCTCGGAAATGGCTCGCGAAGGCCGCTCCGTCTCCATCGTATTCGCCGCGTGGATCGTGGGCGCCATCCTCTCCATTTTTGGCGCGCTTTCCTATGCTGAACTGGGCGCCGCAATTCCGGAAGCGGGCGGCGAGTACGCCTACCTGCGCCGCGGATTCGGCCCAGTCTGGGGATTTCTGTTTGGGTGGATGCACTCGATCGTGGGCCGTCCATCCTCTGCCGCTTCGATAGCCGCAGGCATGATGCGCTTCGTCAGTTTTTTCCTGCCTGCGGTTGCGGCGCCGCTCTTCACCTGGCACATCGCCATCCCCGGCCTCACTTCCTGGATCAAGCCCTACGATTTCGTGTTTACCTGGGCGCAGCCTCTCGCCGTTCTGTGGCTGGTACTGATGACCGCCGTCAATTACCTGGGTGTGCGTCTCGGCGGCGGCGTTCAGGTGTTTCTCACCATCATCAAAGTGATCAGCGTGCTGCTGGTGATCGGTGTGGCGCTGCTGCTGCCGACCACCGTCGCTCACTCGCCGGATGCGTTCTGGCCCGCCGCCGGTTCAACCGGACTGCTGGGCGCTTTTCTGGCCGCGCTTGCCGCTGCCTTGTGGGCTTACGACGGGTGGGAGGACCTGAACCTGGTCGGCTCTGAAGTGAAAAATCCTTCGCGCAATTTCCCGCGCGCGCTGGTGGGCGGAGTTTCCTTTGTGGCGCTGATCTATCTGTTATTCAGCGCTGCTTGCCTGAAGGTTCTGCCCTTTTCCGCGGTTGCCAATTCCCCGCACATCGCTTCCGATGTGGTCGAAGCCGTCGTCGGCCACGGCGCCGCATTCTGGATCACGCTGGCGATGGCCATCTCCGCGCTGGGCTCCATGAACTCTTCGATCCTCAGCGGCGCGCGCGTTCCCTACGCCATGGCCCGCGACGGCATTTTCTTTAAAGTGGCGGACGGCATTCACCCGAAGTATCGAACTCCCGGGCGCGCCTTGATTTTTCAAGGCGTGCTGGCCAGCGTGATGGCGCTGACCGGCACCTTCGAGGAACTCACCAATCTGTTTATTTTCGCGGGATGGATTTTCTATGGGCTCGCGGTCGTCGCGCTGTTCCGATTGCGCCGAACCGAACCGGATATGCCGCGACCGTATCGCTGCTCGGGCTATCCCTGGGTGCCGGGAATTTTCGTGCTTGGCGCGTTGGCGTTGACCGTCAGCATCTGGATGCAACGCCCCGGCCGTTCCACGATCGGCTTGCTGCTCATCGTTGCGGGACTGCCGTTTTATCGGTATTGGACCACGCGCGGAACAACACCCGCTGCCTGAAACAATCTACGCCTTTGCGACTTGCGCGCTCTTGCCGGGCATTGGCAGCTGCACCATCGCCGCTTCCGCTCCGGCGCGCACCTGCATTTGGGGATGCAGCGCCTTGGCCATCGCTTCAATTCCCGTGACCAGCCGCAAGCCCGGCCGCGATACGTAGCTGTTGGCATCCAGCGCGTACACGCGTCCATTCTGCACTGCGGGCAAATCCATCCACTCGCTCGGAAACGTTGTGCGGAGATATTCTTCGCGCGCCTGTTCCTTGTTATACCCGCAAGGCGCAACAAAAATGACTTCCGGCGAAGCTTCCACCAAATCTTCGATAGTCACGCGGAACGATGGCTTCCGAGCGCCACCCAGCACATCTACTCCTCCGGCCTGCTCAATCATCTCCGGCACCCAGTGGCCACCCACGTAGAAGGGATCCAGCCATTCCAGCAGCACGGTGCGCGGACGATGTTCGTCGGCTTGTGCGGCGTTGCGAATTCCCGCCAGGCGCACCCCAGCGAGGTGCACCAATTCTTCCGCGCGTTCCCGGCGTCCGGTCGCTTCGCCGATCCACAAAATATCGCGCCACACATCGCCCAGATCTTCCGGCGTTACCGCCAGCACTTCCGGTCGATTGGCAAAGCGAGCCAGCGCCGCGCCCAACTCCTCTGGCGTAGCAGCGCACACGTGGCACAAGTCCTGGGTCACGATCAGGTCCGGCTTCAACCGCTCTAACGCTTCGGCATCCACCGCGTACAAACTTTCGCCTCGCGACACAAACTCGCGCACCTTTTGATCCATTTCGGCGGGCGACAGTCCCGCCGGAATCCGCGAACGGACCACCGAAGGTTTTTGGCGCGCTCGCGCCGGATGGTCGCATTCGTGGCTCACGCCGACGATCTGTTCCTCCAGTCCCAAGGCGAACAGGATTTCGGTGGCCGATGGCAGCAAGGATACGATGCGCATTCGCGGACTCTAACACAACGGGCGGGGGATTGGCTCTAGGGAAGTTCTGTAGCCCGGGCAGAAAGGGAATCCCTCAATGGGTCAAGCTGATTGCGGCAAATTGTGGTCTTGCGGCGCGACGCTTCAGTACAAGAAGTACTTGCGCCGGGTCGCGTCGTACGCCGCCAGATCTTTGGCCCAGCCCGCCACGATCGCTTCGGCCGGCGTGCCGGCCTCCAGTTGCTTCAACGTTTCATCGTTGCCCAGCAACTCAATCATCTTTTCCATCTCGAAGTGCGTCGCGTACTTTTTGTGAAGAATCTCGGCGATCTCCAGACCCATACGCATCGAACGCACCGCCGCGCGATCCGTCACCTTAATTCCGACGCCGCCGCAATGCTGCCCCGCGTACAACCCGCTCACCGGAACAAACGGCTGATTGTCGAAGCGCAGTCCCGGCAATCCGCGAGCATTCAATTCCGCGGCAACCTCATCGCCGTTGATCCACGGCGCGCCAAACTCTTCGAAGGGTGCTTCCGTTCCGCGTCCCACGGACACACCCGCGCTCTGCAAAATTTCCAGACCGGGATACAACAGCGAACCCTTGATGGTGCGCAGGTTCGGCGAAGGAGGAATCCAGCGCAGGCCGGTGCTCTCGAAAAATTCGTTCCGGCGCCAGTTCTTCATATGGATCACGTGCAATTCCACGTTGATGTGATTCTCGGTGTTCAGGAACTGCGCCAGTTCGCCAATCGTTAAGCCGTAGCGCACCGGCAGCGGGTAATACGCCACGAAACTGGTTTTCTCTGTATCCAGCACCGGCCCTTCGATAATTTCGCCGCCCAGGGGATTCGGCCGGTCCAGCACATAGAACGCGATGCCGCGTTTCGCGGCCTCTTCCATGCAGTAGGCCATCGTGGTCGTGTAGGTGTAGAAGCGCACGCCCGCATCTTGCACATCGAACACCAGCGCGTTGATGTCCTTCAGCATCTCGTCGGTCGGGCGCAGATGTTCGCCATACAGGCTGTAAATCGGCAGGCCCGTTGCCGGGTCCTTCGACGAAGTGATCTTCTCGTCCGCGTGTCCCGCGATTCCGTGTTCGGGGCTGAAAAGCGCCACCAGTTGCACTCCGGTCGCGGCCGCCAGCAGTTCGACGTTCGATCGTCCCTGAAAATCCCTTCCGGTGTGATTGGTGATCAGCCCAACGCGCTTGCCCTTCAACACCGAATATTTCTCCGCCTCCAGGACGTCCAGCCCGGTCTGCACGCGCCCGGAGGAGGAATGCGCCGCACCTTTGTGCGACGCCTTTGGCTTTTGCTGCGCAAGGCCACGGCTGGGCGCAGCGCATGCCAGCACCAATAGCAATACGGCGAGGCGGCGAGCTATTTTCTTGTTTTCCATACGCACCAGTCCGTTTCGCCTCCAATGATATTCTGGAACGCCTGGCGCGCACGTTGATTGTGAGCCGTTCGTGTGCGTGCTATATACAATCGAGCAACGGCGGCGTTCGGGGGACAACTTAGACATGCCCAGGCGGTTTGCCATCGTCGTTCTGCTGCCTCTCTTGCTCTTTTCTATGACTCTTAAAGCACGCGGTCACCGGTCCGCCCGGAAATCTACAGTGTCCTCAGGCAGGCGCGCGTCCAGCCAATCGGCGGACGCTTCGTATTCACCGCTAATCCCTTTGACGGCCGATCAGCAGAAATGGGTGAACAGCACGCTGCAGGGCTTGTCGCTGGAAGAAAAGGTCGGCCAGTTGCTCTTCGCCACCTATCACGGCAGCTTCACCTCCACCGATTCCCCTGCCTATGCGGAACTGCTGCATGACGTGCGCGATCTGCACGTCGGCGGCTTCATCAACATCACTCACGGTTCGCCGCTGGGTATCGTCAAAAGCCAGGTGTATCCGACCGCGGCGCTCAACAATCAGTTGCAGGCAAAATCGGCGATTCCTTTGCTGATTGGCGCAGACTTCGAACGCGGCACGGCCATGCGCATCGACGAAGGCACGTCCTTTCCCACCGCAATGGCCCTGGCCGCCGCGGGAAATCCGCACGACGCCTACACGGTTGGCAGAGTCACCGCTCTCGAAGCACGCGCCGCCGGTATTCACTGGATCTACGCGCCGGATGCCGACGTCAACAACAATCCCGGCAATCCCATCATCAACACGCGCTCTTACGGCGAAGACCCCGCGCGCGTCGCGGCCTACGTCAGCGAATTCGTTCACGGTGTGCAGGAAAACGGAGGCATCGCCACCGCGAAACACTTTCCCGGTCACGGCGACACCGCTGCCGACTCGCACATCGATCTGCCGACCATTCCCGCGAATCGGGAACGCCTCGAAAAACTGGAACTGGTTCCCTTCCGCGCCGCAATCGCCGCGGGTGTTGGCAGCATCATGACCGGACACTTGAGCGTGCCCGCGCTGGAGCCCGATCCCAATACGCCAGCCACTCTTTCTTCGCACATCCTTACCGGCGTATTGCGCGACGAGCTTGGCTTTCAAGGATTGATCGTCACCGACGCCATGGACATGGGCGGAATCACCGTGCGCTTTGCGCCGGGCGATGCGGCGGTGCGCGCTGTTTTGGCTGGCGCGGATGTGCTGCTGATGCCTCCCGTGCCAGATGCCGCCTATGACGCGCTGCTCGACGCTGCCCGCTCCGGCCGCATTTCCGCCGAGCGCCTGGACGCTTCCGTTCGCCGCATTCTCGAAGCAAAGGCGCGGCTTGGACTCCACGAAAATCGCCTGGTGGATTTGAAGGCGCTGAATACCGACTTCGCCGAACCCGCGTGGCAAGCCGAATCGCAAGCCATCTCCGATCGCGGCATCACGCTGCTGCGCGATACTGCGCATCGCTTGCCGCTCGATGGCGCCAAGCCCACTCGCGCGCTGCTGGTCGCGATGTACGCCGATCCCGAGCCATATCCCGGCGAAGACCTGGAACGCGAACTGCGTTCCCGCTTCGATTCGCTGACCACGCTGCGCGCCGACACGCGCTTCGTTCACGCCGACACGCTGAAGCTTCCGCCGCCTAACTCGTATGACGTCGCAATTCTCGCGTTGTTCGTGCGCGTCAGCGATCGCAAGGGGGATGTGGACGTCCCCCCCGACCAGCTTCCGCTGATCCATCAGGTTTTCGCGTCGGGCAAGCCGGTGATCGCGGTGGGATTTGGCAGCCCGTACTTGATCGAGCGTTTTCCCCAAGCGGAAACGTGGCTCGCGGCGTTTGGCATCAGCGATGTCGCGCAAATTTCCGTGGCGCGCGCGCTGTTTGGTCAGATTCCCATTCAAGGCCATCTGCCGGTCACCATTCCCGGCGTCAATTTGAAGGCTGGCTTCGGCATCGAAGTGCCTGCCAATCCCATGACGCTGCAGCCGATGGACGTGCGCGGCGAAGCGCAGCTGCAACCCGTGTTTCATGTCATCGAGAACGCGATCGCGCAGAAAGCGTTTCCCGGCGCGACGCTGGCAGTGGGCTTTCGCGGAAAAGTTTCGGTGCACGCGTTCGGCAAGCTCAGCTACGACGCGGCTGCACCCGCCGTCCAGCCCGACACCATGTACGACATCGCCTCGCTCACCAAAGTGGTCGTCACCACCACGCTGGTTGAAAAATTGGTGGAAGGGGACTTCCCTTCTCCGCTCAGCCTGGACGCGCCGATTTCACGCTACTTGCCCGAGTGGCTTTCCGGCCCGCAGCCCGAATGGCGTCGCAAAGTTACGGTGCGCAACTTGATGACCCACACTTCGGGCCTTCCACCGTTCAAGGAGTACTGGCGCACTTCGACGGGCAAAGCGGACACGCTGAAATTTATTTTTGATGAACCGCTGGAGTACGAACCCGGCACCAAAGTTGTCTATTCCGATCTCGGCATCATCCTGATGGCCGAAATCATTCAGCGCTTGACTGGCCAGCCGCTCAACGTGCTCGCGCACGAAAATATTTTCGATCCGCTGGGCATGCAGCACAGCATGTACCTGCCCCCCAAAGTCCATGTGGCCGGAGATCGCTCCGACTGAGGTGGACAACGAGCTTCGCCATCGCCTGGTGCAGGGCGAAGTGCACGACGAGAACGCGTTCGCCATCGGCGGAGTTTCCGGGCACGCTGGAGTTTTCAGCACTTCGCCGGACCTGGCCGCGTTTTGCCAGATGCTGCTGAATGGCGGAGTCTATGCGCACGAACGCATCCTGAAGCGCTCCACGATCGCGGAGTTCACTGTGCCGCAGCCGCTCGCGCACAACACGCGCACGCTCGGCTGGGTCGTTCCCACGGAAGGCAGTTCCGCGGGCCACTATTTTTCCGCACACAGCTACGGTCACACCGGTTTCACAGGCACTACGATCTGGATCGATCCCGATCGCCAGCTCTTTGTGGTCCTGCTGACCAATCGCGTCAATCCCACGCGAGAGAATCACAAAATCGCCGAAGTTCGTCCCGCGGTGCACGACGCGGTGATGAAGGCGCTCGGCTTTGCCAACTCGACGCCGCCTGCGCACTGAAGTCCTGCGATTTTCTTTAAGGAAGTAAACGGCGGGTCTTTGCGTCGGCAGCGGCTTGCTCGAGATCGCTCGGGCGTCCAAGGTCTCTCCAATAATTTCCGTCCACGCGAAAGGCCTGAATGGCTCCGCCTGTGGCTGCCAGTCGCAGATAGGTCTCGATAATGGAAAATACGCCATTCTCCGTGATCATCGGAAGCAGGCGCGGGGAAATCACATGCACGCCGCAAAACGCCAGAGGCGTCATCGGCGCAGCCTGCCGCGAAATCTCGGTCTCTCTGCCGCGGATTTGTCGCCCGCAAAGTTTCCCTTGGTCATCAAACAGCAAGTGCCTGGAACTTTCGCGGGCCATCACCGCCAGCGTGGCCAACGCCTTATTTCGCTGATGCGCTTCGGCCATGGCGCACAAATCGATGTCGCTCAACACATCGACGTTGTGCAACACAAACGGCTGATCAGCCGCAACGCCCGCACCCTGCGCGAAAAACCATCCCGCCTTCTTCAAGCCACCGCCAGTGTCCAGCAACAGATCGTCTTCGCGCGACAACACAATGTTCATCCCGAAATTGTCGTGCGCCTGCAGGTAAGCGGCGATCTGATTCGCAAAGTGGTGCACGTTCACGATGACTTCCCGGACGCCGAATCCACCCAGGCGCGCCAGCACGATTTCCAGCAGCGTGTGGCCTTCGAGTTCCACCAACGCTTTCGGGCGATCGTGCGTCAAGGCACCCAGGCGTGTCCCGAGCCCCGCGGCCAGAACCATGGCCTTCATTTGCCCATCTTCTCCAACTCCAGGTGCCGCACCAGCACGTCAATCCCGCTGCGAGCGCGCAAACGTCGCGCCAGTTGCTCTGCCAAAAACACAGAGCGATGCTGCCCGCCCGTGCAACCGAAGGACACCATCAGATTCTTGAATCCGCGCTGCTGGTAACTGGCGATGCTGGCGTCCACCAGCGAAAACGCCGCTGCTGAAAACTGGTGCACACTGTCCTGCTGGTTCAAATATTCGATCACTGGACCGTCTTTTCCGGTCAGCGTTTTGAACCGCTCTTCGCGTCCGGGATTCGGCAGGCTGCGCCCGTCGAACACGAATCCGCCCCCGTTGCCACTCTCGTCCTTCGGCATCTCGTGGTGAAAGGAAAAACTGAAGATGTGCACGGTCAGGTTCTGCCCTTCGGCGGCAATCTCCCGCAACTTGTCCGAGCCGAGCATGTTGTGAAATGCCTGCAGCAACGTGGGCAGTTCCACGGGCAGCGTAACGTTGTGCAGCAGCCAGCGCACATTCTTCAGCGCGTACGGCACGCTTTGCAGGAAGTGCGCCTTGCGTTCGTAAAATCCTCGGAAGCCGTAAGCGCCCAGCGCCTGCAGAATGCGCACATACACAAACGCATAAAAATATTTCAGAAATTCTTCACGGCTGAGCGGCAAATATCGCGATAACGAGTCCAGATATCCGTCCAGCAGTTCCTGCCGGAATTTCGGCGGCAGGTCCGCCTTCGCGTCGTACAGCAGCGAAGCGATGTCGTACTGCAAAGCGCCGCGTCGCCCGCCCTGGTAGTCCAGGAAATACGGCTGGCCGTCGCGCAGCATGATGTTTCGCGACTGAAAATCGCGGTACAGGAAATAGTCAGAAGGCGCGCTCAGCAAAAACTCCGTCAGCCGCTCGAAATCGTTTTCCAGCGCCTGCTCGTTGAAGGGAATGCCCGCTAGTCGCAAAAAGTAATATTTGAAATAGTTCAGGTCCCAGGCAATCGATTGCCGGTCAAACCGCGCGCGCGGATAGCAGACGTCGTAATTCAGATCGCGCCCAGCCTCCACCTGGAATCGCGGCAGCACCGCCACGGCCTGCCGATACGCTTCCGCAACCTCAGGCGCCACTTCGTCGCCGGCGCGATTTTCCGACAGCGCCTGGTACAGCGTGACGTCGCCCAAATCTTCTTCGAGATACGCATCCTGATCCAGGGCTTCGCCGTAAATTGCCGGCACCGGCAAGCCATGCTTCCGGAAGTGCCGCGAGAATTCCAGGAACGCGACATTTTCTTCGCGGACTCCGTACAGCACGCCGATGGCGCGATCCGTACCGGCGCTCAGCCGAATTAGTTTTCTTCCGGATGCGCTCAGATCCCCGCGCAGCGGCTGCACCTGCTCCGCCGGTCTTCCAAAATGACGCGCAAACAATTCCTTCAGAATTTCCATGAAAAAAGGGTTCCCCTGAACGCGAGAGGCTCGCCACCCGCTTTTCTCATCATAGAGGATTCCGGCCAAATGCACGGCCTTCCGGGCCACAGAATGCCTTGGCCGTTAATTCCGGATGCGCGGCATTTTCTTTTTCGGCCATGCGGGCAAAGCTATACTAAACGTGATGCCTCCGACGGATTCTCCACGACAACAGGAGCGGCACAGCACGGAGCGGCGCAATCCCGCATCGCGCAATCTGGATCGCATGAGTTCGCTGGAGATTGTTCGGCTTGATGAATCGCGAAGATGCGCGTGTGGCGCGCGCCGTGGCCCGCGAACTTCGCCCAATTGCGCGCGCGGTGGACGCCATCGTGGCGCGCCTGAAAATTGGCGGGCGCCTCATCTATGTGGGTGCGGGTTCCAGCGGACGCATCGCCGTGCTCGATGCTTCGGAGTGTCCGCCCACGTTCGGCACACCGCCCGGCTTGGTGCGCGCTCTGATCGCAGGCGGCGCAAAAGCAGTCACCGGTCCGGTCGAAGGCGCGGAGGACCGCCGGCAGGACGCGGCGCGCGATCTCCGTAAGCTGCGCTTGGCGAAGAAGCGATGTGGTGGTGGGCATCGCGGCCAGCGGCGCCACGCCGTACGTATTGGCGGCGGTCGAGTGCGCCAATCGTGGCGGAGCATTGAGCATCGGCATCTCCTCGAATCAGCGTTCATCGCTTTCGCGGCAGGCGCAACTGGCGATCACGCTAGACGTGGGCCCCGAAGTTTTGGCGGGCTCCACGCGACTGAAAGCGGGCACCGCGCAAAAAATGGTCCTCAACATGCTCTCCACAGCCACGATGGTTCGCATGGGCAGAGCGTACGACAACTGGATGATCGACATGGGCCTGGCAAATGCGAAGCTTCGCGAACGCGCCCGCCGGATTCTGCAGGACGCCACGGCTCGCGATGCGTCCTCGGTCGAACACGCTTTGCGTCAAACCAACCACGACTTGCGGCTGGCGTTGATCATGCTGAAGGGCGGCATCTCGTTGGCGCAAGCGCGGCGGAGGTTGCGCGCCAGTCGCGGCAATCTGCGCAAGGCACTGGGAGAATCGTAGCCGTGTACTGCACTCGGAGAATCGATGGATAAGTTTCGGATTCGCGGCGGCAAGCCACTGCGCGGCACGGTGCACATCAGCGGCGCGAAAAATGCCGCTCTGCCGGCGATGGCCGCCACGCTGCTAACCGCCGAGCCGGTGACCCTGCAGCGCATGCCGATGGTCCGCGACATCATCACCATGGCCAGGCTGCTGGCGTTCATGTCCGCGAACGTCAGCACCACGGAAATTCCTGCCAGCGAATACACCGTCGAAGCACGCGACCTGAATCACGCGGTTGCTCCCTACGAGCTCGTCAAGACCATGCGCGCCTCGATCCTAACGCTCGGCCCAGCTCTGGCGCGGTCCGGCGTCGCCCACGTTTCGTTGCCGGGCGGCTGCGCGATTGGCGCACGTCCGGTGGACTTGCACCTTGCGGCGTTGCACAAAATGGGCGCGGAAATCACCACGGAGCACGGCTATATACAGGCCAAAGCTCCTGCTCCAGGACGCCTGAAGGGCGCGCACATCGTCTTTGAAAAAATCACGGTGACCGGCACGGAAAATATTCTGATGGCCGCAGCTCTAGCCGATGGCGAAACCGTCCTGGAAAATTGCGCACGTGAGCCGGAAATCACTGACCTGGTCCACCTGCTGCGCAAGATGGGCGCGGACATTCGCGGCGACAACACCGCCAGGCTGCGTATTCGCGGAGTGGAAGCGCTTCACGGCACGACTCACGCCGTGATTCCCGACCGCATCGAGACCGGAACATTTCTCGCAGCGGGCGCCATCACCCGCGGCGACCTGACCATTGCCGACTGCTGCCCAGCGCACCTGGGCGCGGTGATCGCCAAGCTGGAAGCGGCAGGTGTTTCCGTCGAGCAGCCCGATGCGACCACTTTGCGCGTGCATAATGGCCACAGATTGTGCGGCTCCGATGTGACCACCGAAGAATATCCTGGATTCCCTACCGATATGCAGGCGCAGTACATGGCGGTAGCTACGCAGGCCGAAGGCGCCTCGGTGATCACCGAAACCATTTTTGAGAATCGCTTTCTGCATGCCAGCGAGATGGTCCGCATGGGCGCGAACATCTCCATCGATGCGCGGCGCGCCGTGGTGCGCGGCCCGGCAAGTCTTTCCGGCACGATTGTCCAGGCTTCCGATCTGCGGGCCAGCGCCGGGCTGGTCCTGGCGGGGCTGGTGGCGTCCGGCGAAACAATCATCGATCGCGTCTATCACATCGACCGCGGTTACGAACAGATCGTCGAAAAACTGCAGGCAGTCGGCGCGGACATCGAGCGAATCCACGCGCCGAGCTCCTGAAATCCCGCCAGCCAGGAAGTTCCTTAAACGGCACCTGTACCACTGACGGGTTATCTTTGCGCACCGGTACTCTGCGGCGCTGCTTGGTGGACCTGGCTTCCCGCGTACACTGGACCGGTCTCAGTCTCAACGCCCAAGGAGATTCCATGAAGAAGAAAGTGATGTTGACCGGTTCGCTTGTCGCCCTGTTGCTTGCTGGAGTGGTGGTTGCGCAGAAGCCGGTGGATAACGTCAACGCGCAGAAGCATCCCAACCTGGCGGCCGCACAGCGCCTGTCCACCCAAGCGTATGACAAAATCATGGCAGCGCAGCAAGCCAACGAGTGGGACATGCAGGGGCACGCACAAAAAGCGAAGAACCTGCTCGACCAGGTCAACACTGAGCTCAAATTGGCCGCCGAAACAGCCAATAAGAACCACAAGTAACCGATTTTCCAGGTTTGACCGTCCCCGGACGCTCTTCCCAGCCGAGCGCCCGGGGATTTTTCTGCCCAATTACCCTGCAAAATTTTTTGGCCTTTTGTGACTCCGGGATGCCTCGTTCTACCAGTTTTCTGGTACACTCTCCGAATCCATTTACCGGGACTGAACCCGGCGAGAAGCTTCTGCGGGGGGTACATTATGTCGAACGCCGAACTCCTGAACCGGATTGACGCCGCGATTGCCGAAAAAAATCTGCTAAAGCATCCGTTTTACCAGGATTGGATGGCCGGAAAACTGAGCAAGGAATCGCTGCAATTGTACGCGTCGCAGTATTACCGGCACGTCGAAGCCTTTCCCAAGCACCTGCGCGTTCTGGCGGCGCGCACCGAAGGTCCGCTGCGCGACATCGTCATGGAGAACCTGGCCGAAGAAGAGAATCCCACCGGGCCGCATCCGAAGCTCTGGCGTGATTTTGCCGCCGCCGTGGGCGTCAACGAAGAGGACATTGTTTGCTGCCCTTCCCTGCCGGGCACCCAGGCCGTGGTTGAGACGTTCCGCGAGATCGTGGGCGACCGTCCGGTTGCGGAATCGGTAGCCGCGCTGTATGCCTACGAATCGCAAGTCCCGGAAATTGCCGCGACCAAGATCGAAGGGCTGAAGAAGTTTTACGGCATCCAGCGTCCGGAGAGCCTGGCGTATTTCACCGTGCACCAAGTCGCCGACCGCGAACACCGAGCGGCATGGCGCGGGTGGCTTGAGGAACATGCCTCCGGCGAATCCGAAGAAATTCTGGCCACAACGAACGAAGCACTGGATGCGCTGTGGGGCGCGCTGGACGCCGTGCACTGCGTGCACGCGCACTAATCCGTCGCAAACCATTTGGATTAAAAAAAAAGCTCCCGGAGTTCGGGAGCTTTTTTAATTTGCTGCCGCCCGGGATGACCCAGGCGGCAGCGGGTTTTGGGTAGATTAGGCGTTTTCGGCTTCGGTAGAAACCGGAGCTGGCGCGCCGCCCTCGGTCTTCTTGGCCTGCTTTTCGCGCGCTTCCTTGATCAAAGCCTTGCGGGACAGCCGGATTTTGTTCCCTTCAATCGCCAGAACTTTCACCAGCACCTGATCGCCCAGCTTGAGTTCGTCGCGGACGTCGCGGATGCGGTGTTCGGAAATTTCGCTGATGTGCAGCAAGCCGTCGGTGCCCGGGAAGAGTTCGACGAAAGCGCCGAATTCGGCGAGTCGTACAACTTTACCCAGGTAGGTCTTGCCGATTTCGGCGCTGGCCGTGACGTCGCGAACCATCTGCAGGGCCTGATCGCCGCCTGCGCCGCTGGTCGAGAAGATGTGCACGGTGCCGTCTTCCATGACGTCGATCTTGACGCCGGTCTGCTCGATGATCGATTTGATCTTCTTGCCGCCCGGGCCGATCAGATCGCGGATCTTGTCGGTGGGGATGCTCAACTTGTAGAGGCGCGGCGCGTAGGCCGAAATCGTTTCGCGATGTGCGCCGAGGGTGGCTTCCATGGTGTCGAGAATCTGCAGGCGGGCCTTCTTGGCCTGGGCCAGCGCTTCGCGCATCATGTTGATGCTGATGCTGGTGACCTTGATGTCCATCTGCAGCGCGGTGATGCCTTCGCGGGTTCCGGCAACTTTGAAGTCCATGTCGCCGTAGTGATCTTCGGCTCCGGCGATATCGGTCAGGATCGAATAGGTGCCGTTGTCACCAACGACGAGGCCCATGGCGATACCGGCGCAGGGGGCCTTCATCGGCACGCCCGCGTCCATCAACGCCAAAGAGCCGCCGCAAACGGTGGCCATCGAAGAAGAGCCGTTGGATTCCAGAATGTCGCTGACCACGCGCATGGCGTAGGGGAATTCGACTTCGGGCGGGAGCAGGTTGGCCAGCGCGCGTTCTGCCAGCGCACCGTGACCGATTTCCCGGCGGCCTGCGCCACGCAGCGGCTTCACTTCGCCAACGCTGAATGGCGGGAAATTGTAGTGAAGCATGAAGCGCTTGAAGGTGTCCTGTTCAAAGAGCAGGTCCAATCGCTGCATGTCTTCCTTGGTGCCCAGAGTCAGGGTGGCCAAGGCTTGGGTCTCGCCGCGGGTGAACAGCGCGGATCCGTGCACGCGGGGCAGCAGCCCGACTTCGCAGGAAATGTGGCGGATTTGATCGAAGGCGCGGCCATCGGGACGGCGCTTGGCCTTCAGCACTTCCTCGCGGAAGTACTCTTCGCGCAAGCGCTCAAAGGCGCGCTTGCTGAATGCCAGTTTCTCTTCATCGTCTTCAGGAACCGCTTTGACGATCTCTTCCAGCAGCCCGTCGACCAGGTGGTAGCTTTCTTTCTTGGGATGCTTTTCGGTGTTGAGGGCATCCTTCAGCTTGGCGCCGTAGGTCTTCTTGATGCTGTCGTAGACGGACTTGTCGAACGGCAGCGGAGTGGCGACCGCCTTGGTGGGCTTGAGCTGATCGTGAAGCTGCTTGATGACCGCGACGATCTTCTTAACCTGCTCGTGGCCGAATTCCAGGGCTTCGACAATCGTCTCTTCGGAAACCTCGAAGGCGCCGGATTCGACCATCACGATGCCCTTTTCGGTTCCGGCGATGACGATGTTGAGCTTGCTGGTCTTCTGCTCGGCAACCGTGGGGTTGGCAACCAGTTTCCCATCCAAGAGGCCCACGCGAACGGCGGCGATGGGATCGGTGAACGGCAGATCGGAGCAATAAGCGGCGGCGGAAGCAGCGGTGACGGCAATGACGTCGGGGTCATTGTCGCTGTCGGCGGACAGCACCATGGCGATGACCTGGGTCTCATTGCGCCAGGAATCCGGGAACAGGGGGCGCATGGGGCGGTCAATCAGCCGGGATACCAGAATTTCTTTTTCGGTGGGACGGCCTTCGCGCTTGAAGAACCCGCCAGGAATCTTTCCGGCGGAGTAGGTGTTTTCGCGGTAATCGACAGTCAGCGGGAGGAAATCGCGGTCATTGGGCTTGTAGGCCATGCAAGCGGTGACCAGGATGACGGTATCGCCATAACGGGCGGTGATTGCACCGTTGGCTTGTTTGGCGATCTTGCCGGTCTCCAGAACCAGGCTGCGGCCGCCGATTTCGACAGATACGTGATGCGGTGCGGGTACGTGATTATTTTCTGACATAGCTTTTTCCTTGAACCCTTCTTCGGAAGGGCTCTCTGCAGGACCTCCTGCGTAGCGTTGTAGTCGAAAAGAGTTCGATTTCAGCGAAGGGGCGTTCCGCTGCCAGTTACACCAATGCGCACGCCGGTATCCCGAACAGGGGATTATAGGTTCACGCCCAGCCGCACACCGGCTGGCCGACAGATTCCCAAGGGGAACATGTTGTTTCGTGAGAAACGCAAGAAACTCCGCACATTGGCGGATCCCTGTTTACTTGCGCAAGCTAAGGCGTTCGACAATCTGGTGATACCGATCCGGGTCCCGGCGATTGAGATAGTCCAGCAAACGACGCCGCTTGTTCACCATCATGATCAAGCCGCGACGCGACGCGTGGTCCTTAACGTGGGACTTGAGGTGCGTCGTCAGATAGCTGATCCGCTCACTCAGAAGCGCGATCTGCACTTCTGGCGATCCCGTGTCCTTCACATGCGTCCGGAATTGTTCGATCAACTGTACTTTTACGTCGCTCAAGTGCCCCTCACCGTCTTCCCTTAAAATTTTTCCTCTTTTCTTCGACTATCTTAAAGTAGCACAGCGTTGTTCTAAGTGTAAAGCCTGAGTCACTTAATGTTTCAGTTGTGTGACCGCCAAAATGCTGGGATTTACAGAAATAGCGCGGGTTCGGATCGAGGATCGAAACTTGGATGGTTCTGGCCAACCAGCCACCGGGACGCGGCGGGAAGCGCGCCCCAGCACTGAGTTGGAAATGAGATTAAGAGCGCTTCCCGGCCACGCAGCGCGACACCCAGGATGCCAAACGCCAGTAACAACAGGGAGGACGGCTCCGGGGTGGCGACGATCGGGGAGACGGTTGCGGTACCGATGCTTGCTCCGCTGTAGTTGGGGATGTTGAAAGTGCTAGCGAGTGCGCCGCCAGCGGCTGCGTCCAGGGTCAAGTGCAGGCCCGGGCCGATGTCAAACAGACTTACGCCGTTGAGAACCGTTGAACCGATCACCACCTTGCCGGTAATCAGGTCGGTGGCGGTATTGATGACGAAGTTCTCGATGTCCAGGGTTTTGGAGCCGTCGGCAAACTGCAAACCGCTGCCATTGTGGTCGATGATGTCGCCGGTCCAACTGGTGGTTCCGCCAGTGATTGGGAAAGTCACGGTAGCCCCTGACAAGCTAGCCGTGCCCAAAGTGCTGACCGACACACCCTGCCCGCTAAGGATGCCCAAAGTAGCCGTATCGAGGGCCACAGAGGTAGCACCGCCGGTGATGGAGTCCGCGAGCGCGGGAGCCGCGGAAATGGATAGAACGAGGCCCAAAAACAGTACTGCAGCACGGCAAAAGCTTCTTTGCATGGATTCTCCTGTTCAATTTGTAAGACTGTTTGAATCCAGAGAATGTGCTGACTCGGGTAGAGCGCACTCAGAGGAGAGAAAACTATACGAGGACGGAGTGAGGACAGCAAATACGAGATTCGCTGTAGGTAACGGTAGTCCTGTGGCAGACACTGCAGTCCACAGTGGACGAGGGCGTAATATGGGCGGAACGAGGATAAGAATGTCGGCGGTCCGACATTTTCGAAGGGTACTGTTAACTAGTTATGTACTCCCCTACCCCCCCCCTATTTCTGTAAGTAGGGGAAACAAAGGACTTACGGGCGAAACTCTTGTATGTGGGGGAAATAAAGGAGTTAGCGGAAATTCCTGTAAACGCAGGGTATTGCAAGGGTGAAGACGGGAGTCGGTGGAGTGGGAGTCGTGCGTATCTGGAAGAGTGAAGACGCCAATCGGGAGATTGGCGGTCCCAGGTGGCAATTGTTGCAGACGCGATTCACCCGGGACGGCTGGCAGGCGGCCTATGGTGATCGAGTCAAAGCAGATACCAAAAAGTACCATATCCAATTGTATATAGTATCACAGCTACAGGAAATGCGGTAGATATGGGTATCACGCTTGCCAGCGCGGTGCTTTTGGGTTTCAATGCTAACGGAACCAGCGAGAAATTCATTAGCGATTCCCAGAGGAGATCCGATCCATGCGTAGGATGAAGATATTTGTGGTAGCTTGCCTGGCCTTCAGCGTGATGGCCGCAATTTCGTGCGCACAACAGGATAAGGCGAAGAGGCCCAGCCCACCGGCCAAGGCGACGATGGACCTCGGTGGAGGGCAGAGCGTAACGATCGATTATTCGAGTCCGCGCGCGAAGGGCCGGAAAATTTATGGCGGGCTGGTACCGTACGGGCAGGTGTGGCGCACGGGAGCGAACGAAGCGACCACCTTTGTGAACACCGCGGATGTAGTGGTGGGCGGGAAAGTGGTGCCCGCGGGAAGCTACACGCTGTTTACGGTGCCGAACGCGGATAAATGGCAATTGGTGCTGAGCAAGAAGACGGGCGAATGGGGCACGGAATATCCGGGCGCGTCGAACGACTTTGCGCGGATTGATATGAAAGTGACGACGTTGCCTGCTCCGGTGGAGAACTTCACCATCTCGTTCGATCACGGAATGCTGAACATCGATTGGGAAACGACGCGGGCGTCGGTGTCCGTGGCCAAGAAGTAAAAGCTTACAAAATCGATCGTCAGGATAGCCGCGCTGGTTTCTTCGAGAGCCAGCGCGGTTTTTATTTTGGAGAGCGGAGGCGGTCGGCGGTGGCCGGGCGGCGCGGACGATGGCCAGCGCCGAGAGCGTAGAGAACCGACTCCTGGACGCCGTCGAGGCCGAGCGCGCGGTCGATGGCGGAGTCGGCGAGGGCCATGGTGCCGAAGGGAGCGAGGCCCAGCGAAGTTGCCGCCAGACAGAAGGTCTGGCCGGCGTGACCGGCTTCGGCGAGCAAGACTCGATAAGCGCGAGAATTCGGGTATTTCCATTGGGAGCGTGGGAAGACGGCGGTGAGGAAAACAACGAAGGCCGCTCCGGCGAACCAGGGTTGATTGCCGAGGAAATGGGCCAGTTCCCTTTTGTCGATCGGCGGAGCGACGCGAGCGAGTTGATGGGCGACGCTGTCGTAATGATAGACGGCGGGAGGCAATCCTTGGATGCGCGCGGCGGCGACGTAGGCTTCGAGCGGATGGAGACAACCGCCGGAAGGATAGGTGGTCAGCGGAAGATGCCCGACTCCCTCGATGCGCGCCCAGCCATGCACGCCGAAAGAGAGGGAGAGCAGGTTGGACAGAGTTTGCAGCGAAACGGGTTTGGAGGAGAACTCGCGCCAGGTGCGACGCTGCAGGCAAACGGAAGCGAAGGAGTTCGAGAGGCGAGGCTTCGGCAAGTGGTGCGCGGCGATCAGCGGATAGGACTTACGGAGGGGCGGCAGCGGCTTGGAGGCTACGATTTCGCGCAAGCCGCGGAAGTCTTCGTTGGCGGAATCGGCATAGTAAAGGTCGCGGGTAGAAAAATGGAAGAAGGCCGCGGCGGGGCTCCAGGGACGCCAACGGGAAAGGGCGGCTGCATCAGGCGAAGAGGCGCCGGTTACTTTTTCGAGCAGGTGATAGCGAATGAGTTTGGCGACGATGCGGCGGAGTTCGCGCGGCGGAAGTTTTGGGAAAAGCGAGGGCCAGATCATCGAAAGTTTTCGACAAACTACAGAAGTGGAGCAGAGCGGAGAGTTGAGGATCGGCGGCGAGTTGGGTGCGGGTGAGGTAGTTCTCGAAGACGAGGATGCTTTCGTACCAATAGGAGACTACGGTTGCGGGACGGCGATAGCGAAGGGCAACGAGTCGGGCAGACCTGCGCCGGGATGGACTTCCCGATGAAGCGGTGCGAGGCATCCGCAGGCGAGGCAAAGAGGATCAGATGCCGACGCTGAAGTGTTTGCAGGTGCGCTCGAGGATGTCGACCATTTCCTTAAGGCCGACAAGTTGCTGGCCCAGGGCGGCCTGAACTTCGCCGGTGGCATTGTCATACTGCCCCTGAAGTTCATCGATGATTTCCTGCAATTGATCATTCGATGGGCTGCAAACTGATGGTTTGCACAGCGTGGCCCTTGTGCGCGGGAGACTTTTTCTTAGCGGGCTTCTTCTTGGATTTCTTGGGGGACTTTTTTGCCATAGGTCAGCTCTCTCGACGAACGAATGGGGTGCTCAGGAGCAGGAGTCTACTGAAGAAGGACGTGTGGCGTCAAGCAAGATAGGGGGGAGAGGGGAGGGAGAAACCGTCCTCTTTTGCATGATCTGCTGCGAGGGAACGTTGGAGGATTGCGGTGCGGGAACGATGTGCGACTTCACCGGTTAGCGCGTTTCCCAGGACTTATCCCGACCTTTATCAAGTAAAATTTTGCCGCTACTATGCTTTAAGACGATGCCACAGCAGCACTCGACTGCTATGAGGACTGATTCAAACATTCCGAACGCTCTGCCCTTACGCGAGGGTGTGTCCTGCCTTGCCGATTCGGAAAATTATAAAAGGTTGGACGACAGAAGACGTTTCTTCGTGCAATATCAGTATTCGCTAGCTTTAGTCCCTTTTGCACTTGCGCTGCTCATAGGTCTTGGTGTGCTTCCTCGTATCGTCCCGGACACTGCCTTCTCGGCAGGCGTTGCAGAAACCCTTGTAATCGGTTCATTGGTCTGGGCTGGGATTGTTATCATTCTCGGGTTGTCTGTGTACTTGCGTTGGTTTCTTTACCGCTGTCCCCGTTGTGGGTGGCGTTTTGGGCCGGGCTCCCGCTGTGGGTCCTGCGACCTGCCGCGAAGTAGAGACAATCTCACTCCATCTGAACTCTAACTCCGGACCCGGGGTCTCCGTCCATACAGTTACTATCTCCGGTAAGCGCGTTTACCGGGTGTTTAAAGCTGAAGGTTCTGAATCGGCCTGCGCCAAAAGAGAGGAGGACGGAGTAATACGGTGTGATAGTATTCGCGCAATTCGGAGGAATGATGCGTTCATCGTGTCCGATTTTGATTTTGGTGGGTCTTGGCCTTACAGCTTACAGCAAACCTGTCAACCAGGCGAAGGTCTACAGGGATTATGTCCAAGCAATTCCGAAGAACAATTCATGGGGTAGCGGTGAGGTTGATTCCGGTGTCTACGTTTCCAAGGTCATCGCCGTCGACAAAACTAAGCGGGATGGATATGTTGCTTGCTTGAAGCAGCGCGAACTTCCCAAATGGCAACGAATGAAGCAAGACGGTCTATTGGCTGACTTAAGTGTATTTGAGGTTACCTCCGCTGATTCCGAACCTGGTGTCCCAGTTTGGAACTTCACGCTCCTCAGCCATCTGACAACTTCTCACGATGTGGCTGAGTTTCATCAACGAGAGAAACGGCAATCGGGAAAGACATGCGAAGAAGAAGTGAACGCGGAGGTCCGTCGTGTCGAGACCCTGCGCCCGACGCCGAACTCGAATTATCCAAGGACAACTGCTGAGGATACACGCGAGGCGCGCAACCTGAAAATAAAATACATAATTGAATATATTGCCGTTCACGATACGCCAACCGACCTAAACGACTACCGCGAAAGTATGCGGATAAATACTGGTCCGGCTGTCGGCACAATCCTGATTCCAGATAAATTGAAATTTAGCCTGACAGCACTTGAAACTGTGTCTGTTGAATACTCCCAATCCGGCATGCCCAAATGGAACCAGATTCACGTGAATGGTAATTATGAGCCCGACCCTATTACGACCGCTGCCATTGACTCAGCACTTCGACGTGTCAATCCGAATAATGGCGGCGTTGAAGGCGTCTTCGGGCATTTGAACACTATCAGGACGAAACCGCGAGAAGATGAGGTGAACCTGCTCTATGAACTGGCAGTTCGCTGAGGTATCCGACAATTGGAAAAATTAGAGCATTGTGCGTGCTTGCCGAATTGCTCTGCTTAGTCCTCACGAATAGCGGCTCACCGCACATCACGACTTCATCAGTCCAAGAACAGCGTTAGGTCCTGGTTTGTCGGCTTACCGGAAAGGTTCCTCCCAGTACTTGACTTGTCCGTATCCAATCAATCAGGACCTACCTTCACGGAGTGAGCGAAAAGAGCAAGTCGAGACGAAGCGGCTACTGGTGAGCATTGCCTTCAATTGGCCTCGCTCTTTTTCGGGAACGGGGACCAGTTGAGCCAGACCGGACTGGGGACTTGTGTATCGTGCGTAACACCACTGAAAAAACGGAAGGGATTCTGCCTCCATCCACGCGAGGTGCTGTTCGCGTTTCCATTTATGTGGACTCGTCGCGGGAATGTCATCGGGAGTCCACCATAGCCTGAAAGGTCCCTTCGTTGAGAGATACTCACCGATGGCAGTCCCCGTGCCGTTTGCTTCCGCCTGTCTAAACTCTTCCCAATACATGAGGCGACCAGCTTTCTTCATCTGTGCTACGAACCTTCGTTCTTGACGGCGCTGCTTAGATTTTTGAATGTAAGTCCACGGGATTGATACCGCCCCGGCGATGAACAGGAGCGGGATATAAATCGGCGCGAAAATAACGGGGACCTTGAGGGGCTTTCTGCGAGTGGTTTGCGTGCTGGCGGGTGAGGATTCCATGCTGAGATTTTGCTATTGCTTGTTGCAGTTTGCTAGCGGAATAGACCTTTAGGTCCTAGTTTGTCGGCAAACCGGAAAGGTTCGTTCCAGTACACCTTGTGATCAAACCACAGAGTTGACCGCACCTAAATAGAGCAGGTCGAGCGCTAAGATCAATGCACCAGCCATCGCCATCCAGTTTTTCTTGAAGGCCAAATATCCCGCGAGTAGTAGCACCAACACCAGGTTAATCTCCACCGTCGTAAAGAGCCGGTGAGAATAATCTGCTCCCAGGAGCCAGCTTTTCATCGAGCGGGCCGTCGCAGAAAGCAACAACAGGCCGTCTAGAGTTAACAGAGCTAGTGCGAATTTCTGCTGCTTCCGCAAATTCCATGCGAATGCGAAACATAGAAGCGGCAGAAACAGGAACAACCATATCAGGAGATTAAGCACGCGCACCTCAATTTGAATCGAGAGTCAGTCTTCTGGGCTCAGTGTATCAGTTGCGCCTGGGAAGTCGGCTAACCTGTAAAGTCCGTACTGGCCCCGCTTCTCGATGTGCCCAAGAACCTCCACGACTGGACCCGCAAGCAGACCTGCCGCAGTAAGATGCAGACTCGTGTAAAATCTCGGGGCATTGCGTGCAATTTGCCGAGAGGCATCGCGAAAGGACGGTTTGCGTGAAGGATTCAGGCGTATGACGGGAGTTTGATTTTTTGTGATGCTTGCTTGGATTGGGGTAGTTTGTGCTGGGCCGGTTTGGGCGCAGGGGACGGGCGGCGAGCGCATTTTGTATAACGGAAAGATTTTTACCGCGGAACCGGAGAACCCGTATGCCGCGGCCATTGCGATTCGCGGAGACAAGATTGTAGTGGTAGGCAACTACGCGGAAGTGGCGGCGGTTTCGGCCAACGCGGAACGCGTGGACCTAAATAGCAATTAGGCATTCTGCCCCGCATTCAAGCAGGTGTACAGCGAACTGAAGTGGGTCATTGCGCTGCGGCGGTGGATTGCTGGGGCAGGGCGGCGGACATGCCCATGCGGGCGACGAGATCGCGGAAGCGGGGCTCGTCGCGCAAAAAGGCGAATTGAGGGTGGACGGCTAAGTTGATGACGCGGCCGTTGCGATCGTCGTAGGAGCGCTCGAGAGCGGCGAGAGTTTTTTCCTTGTCGCGAAAACCGGCGTAGACGGTGGCCCAATCGTATTGAGAGATGTACTTGGAATCCTTGGCGGATTGAAAGTCGTGGAGCAAATCCTGGGCCTGGGCGGTTTTCCCGGCGATCGCGTAGGCGTAGGTGAGTTCGGCGAGACGCGCGTAGTTGCCGGGGGATAGCGAGACAAAGGTGCGGAAGGCGTTGATGGCCTCGTCGTACTGCTTCTTTTCGAGATAGGCCTGGCCGAGATAGCCATAAGCGATGCCGAAGCTGGGATCCATCTGAATGGCGCTCTTGGCGGCGTCGACGGCGCGATCGTAATCGCCGGCCAGGTAGTAGCACCAGGCGACGTTGGAATTGATGATCAAGGATTTGGGATCGATTTCACGGGCCAGTTTGATTTCGCGAATGGATTCCTCGTGGCGTCCGGTGCCGGCGAGGTAGAGGGCGTACCAGTGCAGGCTGGTGGAGTAGCCGGGGTTGAGAGCGATAGCGCGGAGAAATTCATTTTCGATGTCGCCGCCTTCGAGGAAATAGTAGCGGATGGCGGCGAGCGAGGTGTGGGCTTCGGCGAGATTGTCGTCGAGTTGGAGGGCCTTCTCGGCGGCCTGGGTGGCGATGGGCATCAATTCGCGAGCAGGCTTCAATTCGTAATTACTCATGGTGAGATAGGTATCGGCGAGACCGGCCCAGGCGACGGCGAAGGTGGGGTCTTTGTTCACGGCGGTTTCGAAGTAGTTGGCGGCCTGGCGTATGCCTTCGGGAGTGCGCTTGTCGAGCTCGTACTTCCCTTTCAAGTAATTTTCGTAGGCATCGGGGACGACGGAACGGCTGCGAGCGAGTTGATTCTGTTCGTTGCTGGTGAGTTCGACCTGAATGCCACGGGCGATGGCAGTGGCGACTTCGCTTTGCAGGGCGAGGACGTCGGTGAAGTCGCGCTCGAAATTGTCGGCCCATAGAGAGCCTTCGGCATTGGTCTGGACGAGATTGGCGGAGATGCGGACGCGATTGTTAGAGCGGACGACCGTGCCTTCGACGATGGCGTCGACGTTGAGTTCCTGGGCGATTTCCTGGAGGGATTTGTGAGTGCCCTTGTACTGCATGGCGGAGGTGCGAGAGATGACGCGCAGCTTCTTGATCTGGGAGAGCTCGGTGATCAGAGCGTCGGTCATGCCGTCGGCAAAATACTCCTGGCTGGGATCGCCGGAGAGATTTTCGAGAGGTAACACGGCGATGGATTGAATGGCGCCGGGCATCGGCGCGGGGCGATGCGATTTGCGGGAGCTGGCCCAGTAGCCGAGGCCGATGGCGAGAGCAACAACTCCGGCGAGCAGCAGGACGGTGCGCCAGTTCCAGAAGCTGGTGGGCTCGGCAGGAGGAGTGATGATGGGTTCGGTGCGCGAAGCTTCGCCAGCGGTTTCGAGTGCGGCTTTGACTTCACCGGCGCTCTGGTAGCGGGTACCGGGGTCCTTGTTCAGGCACTTATCGACGATGCTGCGCAGTACCGCGGGAAGCTGGCGATCGATGGGCGGAGGATTTTCGCGCAGGATGGCGGCGCTGAGTTCATAGGCGGTGGCGCCGCGGAAGGGACGGCGTCCGGCGAGCATTTCATAGAGGATAACGCCGAGGGACCAGATGTCGCTGCGTTCGTCGGCTTGCTGGCCTTTGAGAAGCTCGGGAGCGATGTAGGGAAGAGTGCCGGTGAAGGAGTGCTGAGATTCCCAGGAGGCGTCGAGGACGGTGGTTTCATCGCGGCCGGGAGCAGAGGAGCTGAGCCTGCGAGAGATGCCGAAATCGAGGACCTTGAGGAGGCCGGAGGGAGTGATGATGACGTTGGCGGCCTTCAGATCGCGATGGACGATGCCACGGCTGTGAGCGTGAGAAAGAGCGTCAGCGAGCTGGATGCCGTAGCGCTCGACCTGCTGCAGAGACATGCCGGTGGAGACGATATCGGCGGTGAGCGGGCGGCCTTCGATAAACTCCATGGCGATGTATGGCTGGCCATCGGCTTCGCCAACTTCGTAGACGGTGCAGATGTTGGGATGATTGAGCGCGGAGATGGCGCGGGCTTCCTGGAGAACGCTTTCGTGGGAAGCGGAACTGCCGGTGATCAAGGGGCCGAGGAATTTCAGGGCGACATCGCGCTGCAACTTTTCATCGCGGGCGCGGTAGACCACACCCATGCCGCCTTCGCCGACCTTCTCGAGAATGACGTAGTGGGCGAACTTCTGATTCTGAGCGATCATGGCGGTTGCGCATAGAAAGTTGATCACACCGGTAGGGTGCCGGGCAAGGTAAACGATGAGTTTGAGAGGCCAGGAGGGGATCAGCGGAGATGATGGAGTCGATTGGTGCCGCGATCGACGAGGACGACCGCGCCAACGACCATTACGGCGGCGACGGCTACCGTGAGGGTGATGGATTCTCCGCCGAAGGCCCATCCCAGCAGCACGGCAACGAGCGGGTTGACGTAGGTGTGGGTGGCGACGAGGGTGGGCGAGTAGTGCTCGAGAAGCCAGTTGTACGCGGTGAAGGCGATCACCGAGCCAAAGACGATGAGGTAGGCGAGCGCGAGCCAGGATTTTGGAGTGATGCGGGCGAGGGAGAAATCGCGGGCTTCGCCGACGAGTGTGGCGGTGGTCAGCAGCATGGCGGAGCCGGCGAGAAGCGAAAGCGCGGAGAGCAGCAGGGGGCTGCCGGAAAGATGGGAGCGCCGCGAATAGATGATGCCAACGGACCAGGCAAAGGCGCCAAAGAGAACCACGAGCGCGCCGATGGTTGAGGAACGAGTGGCCTGGCCGGTGGTGCCGTAGACCAGAACGCCTACGCCGATGAGGCCGATCAGAATACCGGCGACGAGCAGGCCGTTGACGCGCCAGACACGCGCGGCGGCGGAAGAGAGCAGGAAGACGAAGATCGGCTCGATGGCGATGAGCAGTGAGGCCAGGCCGCTGGGGACGACGGTTTCCGCCCAGTGCAGCGAACCGTGTCCCAATAGGAAAAAGAAAAAACCGATGACCACGCCCGCCTTGACCTGGGCCATGGTGGGGCGCTGGCCACGGGCGAGGGCCCAGGCGAGCAGAATGGCGCCGGAAATCAAATGGCGGATGCCCGCGGTGTAGAGCGGGGGAATGGTTTCCACGGCGTAGCGGATGGCCAGGTAGGTGGAACCCCAGATGATGTAGATGGCGAGGAAGGCGAGGATGACGTGGAGGCGACGGGCGGTGGCGCGAACGGGTGCGGTGGGGGCGAGGACGGCGGCAGGGGCGAGAGGAGTGGTGGTATCACTCATGGGCGGTACTCCGATGGATGTAATGAGATAAACATGATAAAGTCGTGTCGAGGATAGCGCGGGACGCGTAATGCGTCAAGTACAGTTATCTCGTTACCATGAAAACCGGAACAAGCTCGTTTTACACGCGGGGATTTGGGCAGGAAAGCCCGTGGATCGACCTGGTGAATAGCGCGGTCTACGACGGGTTCGGCGAGTACACCGAACTGCTGGACGATCCGGCGTGGCTGCGGTCGTTCGTGAAGCACTGGAATCTCCCGGCCGGCGCACAGGATGCGCCGCAGAGCGAATTGCGGGAATTGCGGGCGCTGCTGCGCGAAGCAGTGGAAGCCGCGGACGGCGGAACTGCGCCGATCGGACAGCAGGCCGCAAGAATTAACCCGTGGATCAAGGTAGCGGTAATACCGTCGTTTGTGGAGCACCAAAATGGGCTAGCACTGAAGCTGGAGCCGGTGCGCAAGGGTTGGAGCGCGGCGTTGGCGGCGATCGCGCGATCGTTTGGGGAGTCGCTGCAGGCGGTGAAGCAGGAGCGGCTGAAGATCTGCGCGAATGAGCAGTGCAAGTGGGTGTTCGTGGATAAGACGAAGGGCGGCGTCAAGAAATGGTGCAGTGACGCGACATGCGGGAATCGGGATCGGGTGAGAAGGGCTAGGGCGCGACAGAAGTAGACGTTCTGGGTTTCCTTAACTTACGAAATTCCCTCATAATTCCGCGACTATTTTAATTACTTAACATTTAATTCATAATTTCTTAATATATTCACTCTCACACAGCCATGCTCGTTTTCCTAGATGAATCCGGCGATTCCGGCTTGAAAGGAAAGATCGGTTCTTCTCGATTGTTTGGCGTTACTGCCGTACTTTTTCAGAAAAGCGAGGAAGCTGAAAAGTGCGATGCACGAATTAACGCGGTCAGGGCGGAACTGCGCTTGTCTCCGAGATTCGAGTTTCATTTCAACAGATGTGGCGACAAATACAGAGCAATATTCCTCCGATCTGTGTGTCGGTCGGATTTCATCTATTACTCTGCAGTTCTAGACAAATCGAGATTACAAGACGAAAGCTCGCAAGATAAAAACTGGCTTTACAAGTACGCTGCAAACCTCGTCTTACAAGACGCAAAAAATCGCCTATGGGAAGCCAAGGTGGTGATAGATCAATTCGGAGATCGCGCTTTCAGGAATGAATTAGATAACTATCTGCGAAGACGTATAAACGAAGATAAGAAAATTTTGATCAGGAAGGTATGCATGGAGCCGTCTCACTCAAACAACTTAATCCAGCTAGCGGACATGATATCGGGGGCGGTCTTCCGTTCCTTTGATGCTACGAAGCTGAATCGTATGGAATTTAGGAAGCTAATCGAGTCGAAGGAAGTTGGGGTTCGAACTTGGCCGCTATAAAGCGTCCCGTTATCCTAGCCCTTTCAGGCAAGCCACCATACGGTGACAGTTCGGATAACGGGCAATTCCACTTCGAAGTGTAGGACCGCATAACGGAACTGTCAATGGACCCCACCCTCCTGAAGTCACTAGTCCGACCTCCAAGAACAGTTAATGAGGGCCGGCGGCGGGCTTGCGGAAGATTACGCAGTAGCTGTCTTCGGGCCAACTGTCGTACTTGTGTTCGAGGGTGAAGCCCGCGGCGGTCAGTTCCTCAATGACGATTTTTTCGGGAATGCCATGGCCGCCGCGATTCTTGGGGACACCTTTGACGGGATCGGAAAGTGTGAGCCAGGCGCGGGGCGGAAAGTCGATGATGGCAAGCAGGCCGCCGGGCTTGAGATTGCGAAGAAGGTGGGCGTCGATGTCCTGCGGAGCGGTGAGGTGGTGGTAGACGCGACGCAGGAAGATGGAATCGCAGCAATTGTCGGGCAGATTGGTGTCTTTCTCGGCTGCTTCCAAGACGACCATGGTTTGCAATTTGCGGCGGGCGACTTCGTCTTTGATTTGCTGCAATTTTTTGGGATCGAGTTCGGTGGCGTAGATTTTGCCGGTTGGAGCGACATAGGCGCTGGCGGCGAAGGCGTAGTCGCCCTGGCCGGCTCCGATGTCGGCAACAGTCTGACCCGCTTTCCAACCCAGAATTTTGGCGAGACGCGGTATTTCGTCGCTGGGCGGAACAGCGGACAGCGACAGGAGCGCAACGCACAGCAGCGCAGCGAGAAAAACAAGCTGGACGGCGCGTCTGGTAGGGGCGGTCATTCGTAAGTTGGAAGCAAAAAAAATCAGCTTTTCTGGTTACGGACGAGGGACAGAAACTCGTCGCGGGTCTGCTTGTTGTGGCGGAAGGAGCCGAGCATGGCGCTGGTGACGGCCTGGCCATGCTGCTTTTCGACGCCGCGCATCTGCATGCACAGGTGGCGCGCTTCGATGATCACGCCCACGCCTTCGGGGCTGATTTTTTCGGAGATGGAATCGGCGATCTGGCTGGTCATGCGCTCCTGAATCTGCAGGCGGCGGGCAAACATGTTGACCAGGCGGGCGACCTTGCTGAGGCCGAGGACGCGCTTGTTGGGAAGATAGGCGACGTGAGCCTTGCCAAAGAAGGGCAAGAGGTGATGTTCGCAGAGGCTGAAGAACTCGATGTCCTTGACGACGACCATCTCGTCGTAATGAACGCTGAAGGTCGCCCCGTTGAGAACGGTGTCCAAATTCTGGTGATAGCCGCTGGTGAGAAACTTCATGGCCTTTTCGAAACGCTCGGGAGTCTTGCGCAGGCCTTCGCGATTGGGATCTTCGCCCAGCGACACGATCATTTTGCGGACGAGATCGGCGATGCTCTCCTGAGGCATTTCGAGCTTGTTTTCGTGCAGCAGGATTTCCGTAGGTTTCATGGCTCCTTGTTCCCTTCTTTATAGGACCTGAGGCGCGGCCGATTCCCCGGCGTACTCGAAGGCGTTGTTGCCGGTCTCTTCGACACGGACGCGTTCGAGATGTGGCCGGCGGAAACGGCTTCAGGCGACTGGTAAATTTCCTTGCAGACATTTTCGGTAGTGGGCACGATCTCGCGGAAGGCTGGAACGTCGTGGTTGAGCGAGCGGTGATCGAAAGGCTCGATCACGTGCTGCTCGACGAAGGCGTCCAAATCCGCAAGATTGGCGATCATGCCGGTGGCGGGATCGACGTTCCCTGAAACGAGGACTTCCACCACGTAGTTATGCCCATGACCGAAGGGGTTATTGCATTTACCATAGACGCGGAAATTTTCCTGGTCGCTGAGCTGCGCGCTGTGCAGGCGATGCGACGCGGCGAACCGATAGCGGCGGCCGAGATCGACTTTGAGCGCGGCGGTCATACGTGAGCGGCTCCATTACGATAGCAATCGGCGAACAGATCGGGCGTTTCGTACAAGCGAACGCTTGTGGAGGCTTCCGCTGGTGAATGCGGGATCGAGAATCTGCCAGATGGCGCGGACGATATTTTCGCAAGTGGGAATCTGTCCTTTTAGTTCGGCAACCTCGTAATTCAGGAAGCGGTGATCCATGCGCTGGGTGATCTCGCGCTCGAGAATTTCCTTGAGCTCTTTCAGGTCGAGGACCATGCCGGTAGCGGGATCGGGCTCGCCGGCAACGGTGACCTCCAGGGTGTAGTTGTGGCCATGGCCGTTGGGGTTATTGCACTTGCCAAAGACACGGCGGTTCTCCTCGGCGGAGAAGGCCGGATTGTGGTACAGGTGCGAAGCGGAAAACTCAAGTTTGCGCGTTAGATAGACCATAAACCGTCACCTCTTCGATGCGTCAGAGGTATTAACAGGATACGCCCGACCTTTCCAGGAAACCGAGCCCTTTTGGTAGCTGCGGAAGGAGGCCCAGAGGACGGCAACATAGAGGATCAGCCCGAGCGGGCCATAGGCCACGTTGCGGAGAGGCTGGCCTGACTGGCGCAGTGCTACGGCGTAGTGGACGAACCAGGCGATGACGGCAGCGAGAAAAGCAAGAAGCGTAAGGCGAGACCCGCCGACGATCGAGGCCAAGATGGCGGCGATGAGCAACAGCGTCATGAGCGGAAGCAGGGTTTGCAAAGTCTCGAGAATGAGACCATCGAGGTTGCCACCCATTAAACGGTAGAGATTTTTCTTCCAGCCCTGCCACAAAGAGCGAAAGTTTCGATACATACGCACCTGAAGGATGCCAGCGCCGGAAGTGAACCAGATTGGGAATCCGGCCGCTTTGGCGAGGCGGGCGATCGCAACATCTTCGAGCACATCTCCGGCCACACGCGCGTGGCCGCCGATGGCGTCGTAGGCATCGCGGCGGATTAAGAGATATTGACCGTTGGCGGCGGCCTGAGGATTCGCGGGATCGTTGACATGTGCGAAGGAGAAGCGGCGCGAGAGGCGAGTGTAGACGAAAGGAATGAGCGCTTTCTCATACCAGGATTTCGTGATTTGCTCCGGGGAGAAGGAGACCAGCGCGGCATGGTGGGAGGCGGCGAGCTGCAATCCGGCTTGAACGGAGTTGGGGCCGTGGATGGTGTCGGCGTCGGTGAAGAGCAGCCATTCGCCACATGCCTGACGAGCGCCGAGGGCGACGGCGTTGTTCTTGCCGACCCAGCCGGAAGGAGGGTCCGAAGCATGAATAAGCTTGAGGTTTGGCGCGCTGGGCAGCAGCGCTTCGACTGCGTTCGAGGTGCCGTCGGAGGAGTGGTCGTCGATCACCAAAATTTCCAGCAACGCGGACTGCGGCAGGAGTGAGCGGAGGCAAGCAGCAATGACGGGCTGCTCATTCCGGGCGGGAATGATCGCGGAAACATTTGGAGGAGTTGGAGTTAAGAGAGGAAGCATGGACGGCGTGACACGGATCACAAACTTCCGGGCAAGCGCACTCTACGATATTATATCGATATGAATACGGTCCTTCGTAAATTCGTGGCATGGGGCAGCATGGGGTTCGCCTTCGCGATACTGGCGTTTTTCAGTCTACCGCACTACCGGCAGGGGGAATCGTCGATTGCCGGGAAAAAGGCGGAGGACTTCCCGATCAACGTGGACGGGAAGCCGGGCAAGCTTTCGGACCTGCGCGGGAAAGTGGTGGTGCTGAACTTCTGGGGCACGTGGTGCCCGCCATGCCGGGAAGAAGTGCCGTCGCTGGTGAAGCTGCAGGAGCACATCGCGCCGAAAAACGGAGTGGTGCTGGGCGTGAGCATCGATGACGACGAGGCGCTGGTCAAGAATTACGTAAAGGAAAACGGAATCAATTATCCGGTGTCGGTCGATACTTCAAAGAAATCGGCGCTGGACTATGGCACTTCGATGTATCCGGAAACCTACGTGATCGACCGGCAGGGGCGGATCGCGCGGAAGATTATCGGTCCACAGGACTGGACTTCGCCGGAGATGCAGGCGTACTTCGATTCGCTGCTGGCGCGCAACTAAATTCCCAAAACAATTTAATTTAAGAAGGAACGGCAATCGGCCGCGTTAGTAGCGGATGTCCGCCTCGTGGTAGTCCATGAGGATCAGCCCGACGATGATGAAGCACACGGGCCAGATCCAAGCGAGCACGCGGCGCGTGGGATTTTCTTCGGGCAGGCGCAATTCCAGCCAGCGAGTCCAACCAGCGACGATGCCGAAAATCGCCAGCGGCGTGTGACTGAGTTCGATGAGCATCGACTCTTTCACGTTGGCCAAGGCGTGGGTGTGGGTCAGCAGAACGATTCCGCCGATGGCGCAGACTGCAGGGAAGACCAGAGCGGGGGCTTGCGACTTGATGCGATTGGTTTCGACGCGATACTGGAAGATTGCGAAGACGATGATCAACACCACAGCCAAGCGGTGCTGGAGAACATCGGTGACCTTAAAGCTTTCCCAGAAGCCGTTGGGGCCGAGCGGCCAGTTTTCGGGATCAGCGCGCAAAAAGAGGAAAACGGCGAGACCGAGAAACATCAGCGGCCAGACCTTGGCCCACGAGAAATAGCGGCTGCGCGAAAGCAGCGCGAGAATGCCCATCAAAAAAACTATAATACCCGCCCAATTGTGGTTGTACTCCGACCAGGCGATATCGGCGGGTCCGGTGGTGAAGAGTCCGTCTGCGCCGGGCACATACGCGGGAGCGACCTTAATGCCGGCGGCTTGCTGCTGCGCGACGATCTGCGCGGTGGTTTTGGAGAGTTCGCGGGAATCGGGGCTTTCGAAGCGCGGCATGCGCGGAGCGTAACGGATGGCGATGTCGCTGAAGGTGACGCGATCCTGAAGGAGGTCGGCGGAAGGAGGCTGCGAGGTGAGCGAGGCGGCAGCGAGAATCACGGTGAGGCCGATGCCGATTTCGGCTTCGGCAAAGCGGCGTAGGCTTTGGATGCCGGTGCCCTGATCGTTGCGGATATTGCGCACGATGAAGAAATTTGCGGCGCCAAGAAGCATGAGGCAGCCGAGGAGGATGGCCTTGGTGGAAACCATGACGCCGTAGGCGGTGCCGTATACGGCTGCCCACGAGCCGACATAGAGGAAACTCATGCCGAAGCCAGCGATCAGCAGAACGGCGACGCTGATCAGAGCCATGCGCGAAAAGCGGGCGACGATGGTCATGCGAACCTGGTTGTCAGTGAAGCGTTTCACGGCCAGCCAAAGATACGGCAGACCACCGATCCAACTGGCCGTGGCCAGATAGTGGGCGGTGGTCATGGTGACGAGGAAGGGGCGGTCCTCCATGCGCGAAGCGGAGTGGCTGGTCATCACGGAAGCGGCGATGGCGATCAGCGCGGGGACGTAGAGAAAATAGAGATTGCGGGTGCGCCACGCCGTGGGCCAGAAGAAGATCGAAAGGCCAGCGGCGATGGAAACCAAGCCGGCAAGGACGAAGTTGGCGCCAATCACGTCGCGGAACTGCAGGTCGGTCGAGTTGGTGAGCACCAGCGAATTGGTGATGACGAACAGCAACTGACAGATGGCCAGGCCGAGTCCGCACCAGCGCATGAGCTTCCAGGCGCCGCGGGAGAAGGAGTCGCTGGACTGCTCTGCCCCGCGCGTGATGACGGTAAGAAAGAAAACTCCGCCCGCCGCGATGGATTGCAGGCAGAGAATGGCCGCGCGCAACACCACGACCAGGAAACCAAACATGGCAAGAAAATTAGCCATAAGGCGATCTAGGAACCTTTCACGGTAAAGGGCACTTCCCCGCGGGTGATGTGGCCGTCGGGAGCGAGGACCTGCCAGCGGACGCTGTAGGCGCCGGGAGTGAGTCCATTGGCTTGCGTGTTCAAAGTGTCGGGGGAAGATTGCTTATCGATGGTGAGATCGGTGACGGACTTATCGGGATGCAGCAACTTGATCTGGGAACGGGCGGCGTCGATGCGAACGTTGAACTTCAGAACGATGGGCACATTGGGTCCGGCAACGGTGCTGTTGGCCGCCGGAGAAGAGTCCTTGAGGATGGCGTGGGCGCTGACGAACTGAACGGCGAGCAAGGCGGCGCAGAGTGTGAAGGCAACGAGCGTGGCCCAGCGCAAGCGAGTGGTGATGATCATCAAATACTTCCCTTCCCGATAAAAGAATATCTTTTAACAATATCACAGCAAACGCGGACAGATTTGTGACGCAAAGGATTTTATCGGGGCGCGCGGGGCGAATTATTCGTAGCGCAGGGCTTCGACAGGATCGAGGCTGGCAGCGTGCATGGCGGGAATCCAGCCGCTGACAACGCCGACGACGATGAGGATCAAAGTGGAGAGCAGCATGGTCATGAAGGAAAGCTGGAGGTGAATGTCGACCTTGCCGCTGTCATCTTCATAAGCGGGTCCGAGGAACGGAAGCGTGCCGATCATGGAGGTGATGGCCCAGGAAAGAATCATCCCGATGATACCGGCGGCAATGGTGAGAACGAGAGCCTCAAGCAGAAACTGCCAGCGAATGTGAGCCTTCTTGGCGCCCAGAGCGCGGCGGAGGCCGATTTCTTTGACGCGCTCATCAACGGAGACCAGCATGATGTTCATCACTCCAACGCCACCGATGCCGAGAGTCATGGCGCCGATGATGAAGAGCAAGCCTTCAATGCCTAGAGTAATGCCGTCGTAGACCGGCTTGAATTCCTGGCGGCCGAACATGGTGATGGCGCGCTTGTCGGTGGGCGAAAAGTGCTGGCGATTGGCGATCGCGGTGCGGAATTGGGCCATGGCGGGCGCTTCGAATTGGGGAGCGATCGGCTCAAAGATGAGGACGCTGGCGTAGCGCGCGTCCCAGATATCGCCGGCGGTGGTATAGGGAATGAAGGCCGATTCGTCGTCGCAGTTGAAATAGCAACTGTCGGAGAACTTCATGTCCATGGTGCCGATTACGGTGAAGCGCACGCCGTTGATGCGCACGGTCTCGCCGACTGCGGGCATGCCGCTGAAGAGTTTTTTGCGCAAGCGAGCGCCGAGAACGACGACGCGGCGGCGTTCCGCAAGATCATCGGCGGAGATCCAGCGGCCTTCGCTGGGAACTTCATTGCGAATCTCGCCATATTCGGGATAAACGCCGCGGGTGGCGGTGTCCGACAGGCGTTCGTCGTGGGTGATTCCTTTCCAGCGCACGGTTTCGCGAGTGACGCGCTTGATGAGCGGGGACTGCGCCTTGACCCACTCGAGGTCTTCCTGTTCGAAGCGAACCTCTTTGCCAGCGCGCTCGCCGCCAGCCTGTTCGCTGGTAGTGCCCGGCCAGCAGATGACCGCGGCTTTGCCAAAGACTTCGAAGGTGTAGAGCAGGACGCTGCGGAAACCGGAGCCATAGCTGAGCAAGAGCGTGACGGCAACAATGCCCCAGGAGATGCCGGTCATGGTCAGCAGACTGCGGACGCGGTTGCGGCCGAGAGCGATCCACGATTCTTTGAAGATTTCCGACAACATACATTTGTCCACTGCGTCCGGAATGGGGACGCGAAACTTTTCAGCCGCCCGCTTCAAAGCGCAGCGCTTCGATGGGATCGACAGAAGCGGCGCGATTGGCCGGATAAAGAGCCGAGAGCACGGCGATCAAACTCAAGAGAGCGATGGTGAGCGCGGCGAGTTGCCAACTGGCATCCAGGCCATCGAAATAGGGAAACTTGGGCAGCAGATTCACGAGGCCACAGAGACCATAGGAGATGAGCAGGCCGGTGCCGCCGCTGAGAAAGACGACGATGATGGTTTCCAGAAAAAACTGGCGAAGGATCGAAGCCTTGGTGGCGCCCAAGGCTTTGCGGACGCCAATTTCGCGGGTGCGTTCGCGGACGGAGACGAGCATGACGTTCATCACACCCAAGCCGCCAAGAAAAATAGTGGCGACGCCCACCGCGCCCATGAACACTTCCATGCCGACAAAGATCATGCGGTTGGCCTGAGCATTTTTGACGGTGTCCCAGATGCTGGCGGCTTCTTCGTCGCGCGGATCGAAATTGTGGAGGCGCGCGAGGGTGTGGCGAATCTCGCGAACACAGGAAGGATGGGTGGCCAGGGACCAGGGCGCGGCGAGGATGCGATCGACGGTATGCTCGACGGCGGGCGGCTTGTTGGGGAAGTCGCGGGCCATGGAATTAAAGGGAATGAAGATTTTGCGGATGTCGACGCCATCGTAGCTGGAGTTCTGATCCTTGGTCTTCATGATGCCGATGACGGTATAGGGAACACCGTTCAGTTCGATGGTCTGGCCAATGGCCTGGCGTCCGGCGAAGAGTTGTCGGTTGGTATCGCTGCCGAGGAAAGCGACGCGACGGCCTTGCTCGTTGTCTTCATCGTTGTAGAAGCGGCCTTCGGCGACGTCGACGCTGCGAATAATGGCGAAGGGCGGAAGCGAGCCGACGGTGTCAATGTCACCGGAATTGTAGGCGCTGTGCACTTTGACGTTGTTGCCGAGTTCGGGCATGACGTATTTGCAAGAGGGAGCCTCGGCGGCCACTTTTTTGTAGTCGTCTTCCATCCAGTGCATGACGCGGCCGGACCGAGTGCCGCCCGCCTGCATGCTGGTGCGGCCGGCAAAAATAATCATGACGTCCTTGCCGAAACTTTCCTGCTGCTTCTGGATACCGCGACCCAAGCCTTCTCCCGCAGCAACCATCAGGGTGATGGAAATGATGCCCCAGGCGATGCCGAACATGGTGAGCAGGGTGCGACGCTTATGAGCCCAAAGAGTGGCCAAAGTGTCGCGCAATAGGTCACGAAAGGTCATGGGCCCGGTTCTCCGTTACTGCAGGACCACCTTCTGATTTTCGTTGAGACCGGAAATGAGTTCGGTTTTCACGCCGTTGGAGATACCGATCTTCACCGGAACTTTCTTGCGGCCATTTTCCGCCTTGGGTTCGGGAAGTTCGACGGAGGCGTTGCGGTCCTTGTCGTAAATCAGGGAGGACTCGGGAACCATGAGCACGTTTTTCTTTTCTTCCAGAACGACTTCGGCGTTGGCGCTCATGTTGGCCTTCAGCTCGCCGGTGGGATTGGAGATGGAGACGCGGACTTCGAAGGTGGTGACGTTGTCTTTTTCTTTGCCGAGCGGAGAAATTTTGGTGACCTTGCCGGTGAATTTCTTGTCCTTGAAGGATTCGACAACGATGCGCGCGGGCTGGTTCAGGAAAACTTTGCCGATATCAGCTTCGTCGACTTTGCCCTGGACGTAGACTTCGCTGATGTCGCCGAGGGTAAAGATCAAGGTGGCTTGCGAACCGAGAACTAGGATGGAGCTGACCGCATCGCCGACGTTGACGTCGCGAGAAAGGACCAGGCCATCGATGGGGCTGACGATGGTGGAATTGCGCAAGTCTTCGTCGGCGTTATCGAGCGCGGCTTTGGCTTGCGCGACCTGGGCTTCGGCCTTGGCGATTTCGGCGCGAGAGACGATCAGGGTGCGCTGGGCGCTGACCTGCTTGTTCAACGCCATCTGATAATTCTTTTCGGCGTCTTCAACCAGCGATTTGGACATGACGCCGTCTTTGTACATTTGCTGGGCGCGATCCATGTTTAGTTTCAGGAACGGCACGTCGGGGCCCTCGGCGTCCACCTTGTTGCGTTCGAGCGCCGCAGTGGCTGAATCGCGGGCAGCTTGCGCGGCCTGATAGTTGGCCTGAGCGGCGCGAACGCTGGCCTGGAGTTGGATTTTGTCGAGTTCGGCGAGAATCTGGCCCTGCTTGACGTGATCTCCGTAGTCGACGAAAAGCTGTTTGACGATGCCGCTGGCTTTGGACTTCACTTCGACTTTGGAGAGCGGCTGAATCTTGCCGGTGGCGACGACCACTTTGGCCAGATCGCCGCGCTCGACACTGGCCAGCTTGGACGGATCAATTTCGTGATTGGGGCGAAGGGCGGCGTAGACGCCGTAGCCACCGCCGATTAGGACGAGGGCCGCGATGACGCCGAAGATGATGCGGCGGCGGCGTTTCTTGGCGGCTTTGCCGTTGCCGTTCGCAAACCCATTAGAATTCGTGGACATAGACCACCCTCACAGCAGGTAATTGCGGCTTCAATCGATAGTACGAAGAGAGGAGACGGAATGTTCCAGTAACTCAGACGTTCGGAGGGGTAAAAGGTGATCTAAGCCAACGGGCTGAGCGGGTTGCGGCGAGTCGAAGGCGAGGCAAGCGAGTAAAACTTTCCGGGTGGTCAGTCTTTCCAGTCCTGAAGTTCCTTGCGGATCAACACGAATTGACCCAGGTGATAACTGTTGTGATCGGCGAGAACGAGCGCTTCGCGGAGCAGGGTCTGGCCATCGCCCCAGGGGATGCGGCGGTGGAGATCGTTGCTGGGATTTTCGATCATGTCCGCAAAGGTCTTGAGATCGGAGAGAAATTCGGAAACGGACTGATCCCATTCGGCGGGGGAAGCGGGTTGCAGACTTTCGGGCCAGTAGTCATCGGGAAACTTGGGAGCGACGTAGTCGGACTTGCGGCAGAAATCAAGGATGTCCCGCTGGGCGACGCGCAAATGAAACAGGAGCTGCCAAAGGGTGTGCGGAGAGTTGGAGGGCGCTTTGCCGCGATGGGCAACGGCGACGTCTTTGAGCGCTACGGACGCTTCGGCGTGTGCTGACCCGCCGTGAAGAAGGCGCACCAATTCTTCGCGGATACGGGAGTCGTGATCGGAGGAATCAACGGAGCGAGCGGGTACCGTTTTGGGAGAAGAGGAGGGGGATTTGGATTTCGGGGCGCGGTGGGACTTGGGCTTGGCTTTGTGAGCGGCTGATTTTTTGGGCATGGTTTCCTCCGCTCCATAAGATGCGCGGGGGAGCGAGACGATTCAGGGTGAGGGATCACAAGGTAGTGCGACGCAGGCGTAAGGCGTTGGTGATGACGGATACCGAACTGAAGGACATGGCGGCGCTGGCGATCATCGGACTGAGCAGCCAGTGAAAGAGGGGGTAGAAAACTCCCGCGGCGATTGGTACGCCAATAGCGTTGTACAGAAAGGCGAAGGCGAGATTCTGTTTGATGTTGCGGAGGGTGGCTTCGGAAAGTTTTCGGGCACGGACGATGCCGCGGAGATCGCCACGAACGAGAGTGATGGCTGCGCTTTGGATGGCGACGTCGGTGCCGGTGCCCATGGCGATGCCGACGTCGGCGGCGGCCAGTGCGGGTGCGTCGTTGATGCCGTCGCCGGCCATCGCTACGCGGCGGCCTTGCGACTTGCAGTTCGCGGACGCGGTCGGCTTTTTGCGCGGGCAGCACTTCCGCGAACAATTCGGTGATGCCGAGTTCCTGGGCAACTTCTTGCGCGGTGGCTTGGCTGATCGCCGGTGAGCATGACGATGCGAAGGCCTTCGTCGCTGCAGTTCGTCGAGCGCTTCGCGAGCGGTGGACTTGACGGGTCGGTGAGGCGAGAAGTGCCCTGCCAGCGATCGTCGACGGCGCAAAAGATGGCGGTGGATGCGGCGGCGCAGCGTTGGCGGGGAGTTCGAAGCGGTTGCGTGTCGATGCGCGATTGCAGGAAGGCGCGCGTTCCGAGCGACGACGCGCTTGCCGTCGACTGCGGGCTTCGACGCCACCGCCGGTGAGTGCGATTGAAAATCGGCACCGGCGCGATGGGCGAGATTGCGTTCCTCGGCGGCGGCGACGATGGCGGCGGCCGAGGGGATGTTCGCTGCCGCGTTCCAGGCTGGCGGCCAGGAGCAGCAGCATGTCTTCGCGTGAAGCGCGGCCGGGCGCGAGCACGATTGCGCCGAGTCGCGGGCTTGCCTTCGGTGAGCGTGCCGGTTTTGTCGATGACCAGCGTGTCGACTTTGTCCAGACTTTCCAGGGCTTCGGCGTTGCGGATCAGCACGCCGGCGGCGGCGCCGCGGCCGGTGCCGACCATGATGGACATCGGCGTGGCCAGGCCCAGCGCGCAGGGGCAGGCGATGATCAGCACGGCGACGGCGGTGACGCAGCGCGTGAGGCGAAGCGGGGCTGCGGCCCAAAGACGACCCAGCCGGCGAAGGCGAGCAGGCGGCGAGGACCACCGCGGGAACGAAATAGGCGGCGACGCGATCGGCCAGGCGCTGGATCGGCGCGCGGCTGCGCTGGGCTTCGCTGACCATGCTCGACGATTTGCGCCAGCATGGTTTCGCTGCCGACGCGCTCGGCGCGCATCACGAAGCTGCCGCTGCCGTTGACCGTGCCGCCGGTGACGCAGTCGCCGGGGCGCTTTTCGACGGGCAGGGATTCGCCGGTGACCATGGATTCGTCGACGGCGCTCTGGCCTTCGGAGACGCCGCCGTCGACGGGAATGTTTTCGCCGGGACGGACGCGCAGGCGATCGCCGACTTGGCGACCTGTCGAGGGAAATGTCCTCTTCGGTTCCGCTGCTGCGAGCGAGGTGCGCGGTTTGGGGAGCGAGTTTCAGGAGCGAGCGGATGGCGTCGGAGGTCTGTCGGCGGGCGCGCAGTTCGAGGACCTGGCCGAGAAGAACCAGAGTGGTGATGACGGCGGCGGCTTCGAAATATACGGGCAGAGAGCCGTGCTCGTCGCGCAAGGAGGCGGGGAAGAGTTGCGGCGCGACCGTGGCGGCGAGGCTGAAGAGGTACGCGGCGCCGGTGCCGAGGCGATCAGCGTGAACATGTTGGGGCTGCGATGAATGATGGAGTGGAAGAAGCGTTGGAAGAAGGGCCAGCCACCCCAGAGGACAACGGGAGTGGCGAGAAGGAGTTCGACAATGTTGCGAGTAGCGGGCTGGAGTTGGAGACCGAGAGACGGAGCGAGCATGGAGAGGAAGAGCAGCGGCACGGTGAGGGCGGCGCAGACCCAGAAGCGGGTGCGCATGGAAAGGTATTCGGGATCGGGCTGGTCGTCAGCGACGATGTCCATGGGCTCCAGGGCCATGCCGCATTTGGGGCAGACGCCCGGGCCGTTTTGGATGATTTCCGGGTCCATGGGGCAGGTGTAACGGACGTTCGCGGCGGCAGCGTCGGATTGCGGGTGAACTTGCGCGCGTCGTGCAGCAGCAGGAGCGGCTGAGGAGGGGTCGAGATATTTGTTGGGATCGGCTACGAATTTGCGCGCGCAGCCTTCACAACAGAAATAGTAGGTGGCGCCCGCGTGTTGCGCGGTAGCTCGGGCCTTCTGGGGGTCAACGGTCATTCCACAAACGGGGTCAAGGGCCATGGGTTCCTTCGGATGCGTGTTCAGCGCAAGTGCGCGTAGATCAATTCAAGCAATTCGTCATACATGCGCGCGGTTTGTTGAGGTTTGCCGCTGCGGAGAGCCTTTGCGGCGCAATGGTGCAGATGATTTTTCATCAGGTTTCGGGCAACGCCACGCAGGGCTTCCTGCACGGAAGAAATTTGCAGGATGATGTCGGCGCAGTAGCGGTCTTCGTCGAGCATCTTCTGCAGGCCGCGAATCTGGCCTTCGATGCGGCGCAGGCGCTTGCGGTTGAGTTCCTTGAGAACGGGATCGACGCGGACGGCTTTGCCGCCCGGGCCAGGGGCATCGCAGGCGCAAACGGCTGCAGACTGTTTTTTGGCGGAACTGGTTGCGGCAGGCAAGATACCCTCCACCCCTATCTTATACCCCCTACCCCTATGCTGTGTCAAACTGCGAGGAAAGGAGGGTATCCGCGAACGTTGCCGGGCCGGGGGTGACGGGAGGTGAAGGACTTGCAGCCACTGGTATAATCCCGTGCATGACACTTCTGGAACTGAACTACACGCTGCACGGCTCGCTGAGCGACGAGCAACTGGCCAAGCTTGGCGAATTTTCCAACCTGTACGGTCTGCGCAAGATGTGCGTGGACGAAAAGAATCACCGGCTTTCGTTTGAGTACGACGCGTCGCGCCTGCGGGAGACGCAGGTGGCGCACGCACTGGGCATGGCGGGGATTGTGGTGACCCGCGAGACGACTCCGGCGGCGCAGTAGCAGGAAGCGAATACCAAGGGGGAACGAATATGGGGCGGGTAACCGGTCTGGGCGGGGCATTTTTTCGAGCGAAGGATCCCAAGGCTCTGTATGCCTGGTATGAAAAGCATTTGGGATTGAAGTCCAGCGACGGCGGGATCATTTTTCCCATGGGGCAGGAGAGCAGCGTGACGGTGCTGGCGTTCTTCCCGGAAAGCTCCGACTATTTTGGCGCGGCGCGCAAAGGCGCGATGATGAACCTGCGCGTGGAGGACCTGGACGGTCTGATCGCGTCGCTGCGGGCGGCCGGCGCCGACGTGGACCCGAAGGTGGATTCGTACGATTACGGCAAATTTGGGTGGGTGACGGATCCGGAGGGCAATCGCGTGGAATTGTGGGAACCGGCGAACGAAGAGAATCCGGGGACTTAGCGTGACGTGGCGCGGAGCATGGCTTGGAATGCTGTTCGCCGGACTGGCGTGCGCGGGCACGGCGCGCGGGCAGTGCGAAGACAAAGTGTCCACGGCGGACATGACGCAGTGCTACGACGCGGAGTTGAAGAAGGCCGACGCGGAGCTGAACCGCACGTATCAAGAGGCGCTCGGCAAGCTGAAGGGCGACAACGTCACGCGCTTGCGGACTGCGCAGCGGGCGTGGGTCGCGTATCGCGATGCGCAGTGCCAGGCGGCGTACAAGATGTTTGAAGGCGGAACGATCGCGCCGCTGGCGTTCACGCAGTGCAAGACGAAACTGACACAGAGCCGGACAAAAGAGATTCGGCAGACGTACTTCCCGGAAGAACCGCCGCAAAAATAGAGTCGCGAGGGTAGGGTATCGATAGAGCGAGTTTGTGGGACGGCAGTTCCCTGCCCTTTCGCGACGCTGACGATTACGGGGCGGAGCGTTGCGGGAGTCGGGCGACGGCGGCGCTTGGAAAAAATGAGGCCCCGCTTGGGATCGGGGCCTCGGAAGGCGCGTTCCAGAATGCCGATGTCGTTTTCACATCGGCGCGTGGGGTCATCCATCCTAGCTTCCCTCTCAGAGGCAGGTGGCAACGGCCCGAACGACTCACAAGCAAGCCCCTTCCCCCTCACTTGCAAACCGAGCAGACCGTCTACTGAAACGCGCCCACGGAAGAAGGGGGAGCACGCGAGCAGCCAAGGAGTGATTCGGCGCAGAAAATGATAAAGGGCTAATTGGTAAGGAGTTGCGGCGGAGGGGAACAGGAGGGAGTGGTTCAAAAGCGGCGGCAAAACCAAAACGGAACTCAGGCGAGTGCGACGGACTCGCCTAATCGGCTGCTGTGAAAAGGCCGAAATTCCTCATTGGTGCCACCCGCCCTTCCGTACAGTGTTGTTTACTTAATCGGGAAGCTACTCTTGCTGCATGACCAACAATATCTGCCCGTGGTATCGAAGAGCTTTGTATGCTTTCGTGTTGATTTTCATCACGATGAATGCAGTCGCATGTGGCCGAACCCAGGCATCCTCTCAGGACACTTCGACCGAGGAGATAACGCAAGCGATTCGTGATTACGGCCGTGGCCACCTCCCTTTAGCAATATCGAATCCTGCGGAAAAGCCCTCGGAAAGTTCACAGTCTTACGAACAGCGCATAACTTCACTGCTGATGCAACGAGACTTCGCGCAGTTGGAAAAAATCGCCGCGCAGAACCGTCTGGAGAAAGCCCGCTTGGTTGGGGGGATATGGAAAAACTACGAGTTTATGGTCGCATGCGCATATCCGGCTACGGAAGGAAAACCGATTGACGCCGCCGCTTATAGCGCTCGAATGGATTTGCTGAACCAGTGGATTGCCCAATTTCCGCAGTCGGCAGCCGCGCACATTGCGTTGGCCCAGTCGAATCTTTACTATGCATTTTTTATTCGCGGCACGGGCGCGGCGAGCGAAGTGAGCGAGAAGCAGTGGGAAATCTTCCACGAACGAACGGCTCAGGCGCACAAGTCGCTGCTGATCGCGGCGTCGTTGAAAGAAAGAGATCGCGAGTGGTACTCCGTCATGCTGGAGTTGGCGCAAGCAGAAGGGTGGGATAGGGTCACAACGCGCGAACTGTTTGATCAGGCGGTGGCCTACGAAAGGGAGTACTACCACTTTTACAGGCTGTATAGCAATTACATCGAACCGGAGTGGTATGGCAAACCCGGCGAGTTTCAGAGCTTCGTGGAAGAATCCACTGCGCTTTTGCCGGAGCCAAATCGGGCGATTTTGTATTTTCAGATCATGGGTGGCAAGGCTTGTTACTGCGACTCGGAAATTCACGACATTCTTAAGGCGTCCTACCCGGAACTTCGAGAGGGTTACACCAGCCTCACAGATCAGTATGGAAGCGACAATTTGATCGCGAGCCGTTTCGCGGTAATGGCATTTGCGTTCAATGATCGAAAGTCGGCGCGAGAGGCGTTCACGCATATAACCTTCCGAGAGCCCGGAATTTTTCTGTCGGAAGACAATTTTGACTGGATACGAAACTGGGCCAACTCTCCCGAATAGGGCACTCCGATTACATCAAGGTGATCGAGCAGAAGAGCTAGCGTAAGGCGTCGGCCTCAGCGGCGCTGTCTGCTGCTGTGAGTACGCCGGTTGGGAGTGCGTAACGTCGAGATGGTTTGTTCCTGCGGAGCGCATGGCACAAATCGTTCTGATGGGCTTCAGGATGCGAAGGGGCGACGGGACTTAGTTTGGTACTCTCAGGACCAGGGTTCCAGAGGAAAATTGGCGAGTTGGACTATCGGTTTTTTGGGGCTGCGGGCAGAAACTGCCGGGCATGGTTTCTTTTCCTTGGCGACGCGCGGCGCGACTGGCGGGCTGGCTGGTTCTGGATTTCAGCGTATTGGTGGCGGCCGCAGCGTTGACCGTTTCCGCGGACAGCTCGAGCCGTGTGCAGCAGGTGAAGCCGCACCGTTGCTATTGCGGCTGCGACCACGAGCACACCAAGGCGGGCTGCGAGAAGATGTGCGAACTGCAGAAGTATTCCAAGCACTGGTGGGCGGTGAGTTGCGCGAAGCCGCGGGTGAACCTGGACAAGCCGACGGAAAATCCCGGCGCGGGACCGCGTCTGCCACATGCGCCGCGAGCGGAACGCGCAGCAAATGACTCAGCGAGCCACTGACGGGGTGGAAGCGGGCGCTTCCCTTAACAATTTCGCGAAAATTTCGGGAATTTCGAAGATAGCGCGATTGTTGAGCGTGGCGACGTTGCGCTTTAGTTCGTAAAGACGAGCGGGCTCAATCAATTCACGCGTTCCCTGCACAATCTGGGAGAAATCGTCGAGAACGATGCCGACCTGCTTTTCGCGGACCCATTGAGCGTTGTAGCGCTCCTGCGGGAGCGTCCAGGAATTGCATTCGAGAATGACGGGAAGGTGGCGGACCATGGCTTCCGCGATGCTGCCCGGTCCGGGCTTGCCGATCAGGAAATCGGCGGCGCGCATCAGACGATGGACTTCGCGAGTAAAACCAAGCGCGTGGATGGGAAGTTTCCAGGAGCGAGCCTGAAAGCGCTGCAGAAGTTTCTCGTTGCGGCCGCAAATCACGATGAGCTGTAAGGGCAGGTTGGCGGCTTCCAGTTTTTCGACGATGCCGTACATGGCGTTGGAGCCAAATCCGCCGAACAGCAACATGCCGGTGACGCGAGATTCGTCGAAGCCCCATTCGCGGCGGAGGGCTTGGGGATCGGTGCTGTCGGGCTGATAGAAATCGGGGCGCAGGATCATGCCGGAAGTGGCGAAGATGTGGGAGTCGTCTTTGCCAAAGGAGCGGGCCTGCTCGACGGCTTTTTCGGTGCCGCAAATGACGTACTGATCGGGAATGGGCTCAATCCAGAAACGCGGAGGGAAATCGGCGAGATCGGTGATCAGGGTAACGAAGGGGCGGCCCGGGTAGACGGAGTGCCAGGCTTCGGCGATTTCGCGATTGAAATGGGGAATGACGGAGACGAGCAGGTCGGCGGGCTGTTTGCGGAAATGATCCTGGAGCAGCTTTACGACGGGCCCGTGAAAGAGGCGAATCGTAGATTGAAGAACGCGCAGGAGTTGCGTGGCGCCGAGGGTCCAGCCGTTGCGTAGCAAGGTGTTGTATTGCTGCTGGATGCGGATACCGGTGAGCTTGCGGAGGACGTCGAGGGAGTCGGTGAGGTCCTGGAACTGGACGAGATCGACTTGCCAAGGGCGCTGCTGCTCATTGGAGATGGTCTGAATAGCGACAGCGGCGTTGCGATGACCGCCGCCAGCGTCGTGAAATAAGACCTGAATCGAGGGCATTGGGGGCATTGTGGCACGAGAATCGAAGGGGAGATAAGAGCACTCGCGATACCATGTGGAAAACTGAAAAAGTCATTTGTGCTCAATGAGTTCCACTACGATTTTCACAGATACTTCGTGCCTCCTTTATGGTCTGTTCATATCTTAGGTTCAACATTTTGTCATGCGCTGCGACCTTCATGTTCACACGACAGGTTCGGGCATGTGCAATACTCCCGGTTTGACCCGCATTTGTAAAGAATCCTACAACGAACCTGGCGAAGTTTACGACCGTTGCAAGCGGCTGGGCATGTCGATTGTGACGGTAACCGACCATGATTCGATCGAAGCCGCGGAAGTTCTGCGGAAGCATCGGGACTTTTTCTTGAGCGAGGAAGTAACGGTACGCATGCCAAGCGGCACGGAAGCGCACCTGGGCGTGTACGGGATCACGGAAAAGGATCACGTGGAACTGCAACGGCGGCGGAATGATTTTGTGTCGCTGATGATGTTCCTGACGGAACGCAAGATCTTCTTCAGCGTAAACCACGTGTTTTCGGGGCTGACCGGGCACCGGGAACGGGAAGACTTTGACTGGTTCGCATCCTACGTACCAGCATTTGAAGTGCGCAACGGACAAATGTGGGAAGAAGCGAACACGCAAGCGGTTCGGTTGGCAAAGGAACTGGATAAGGTGGGCATCGCGGGCAGCGATTCGCACACCCTGGCGGGAGTGGCGCTAACCTACACCGAAGTTCCCAATTGCCGGACGGTGGAAGAGTTCCTGGGCGGATTGCGAGCGGGGCGCGCGACGGTGCACGGAGAACATGGGCGGTACCGGAAGATCACGGCGGATATTTTCCGGTTTGCGGGAAGCCTGCTAAAAGAGAAACCGCACATGGCGGCGATCCTGCCGCTGACCGTGCTGGTACCGGCAGTAACGGCCGGGCACTGGCTGAACGAAATTCGATTCTGCAAGCAGTGGATGGCGAGGCTGGACGGCGAGGCACGAAAACCGCGAATGTTCTGGGATATGGATTCCCAGTTCGAGGCCAACTGGGCGAGTTGAGGTGAACCCGTGGCAGTAGCGAAGACCGTGTGGGGCTACATCGAGAATCGCGACCACCGCGTCATGCGGCGGATGAACCGATGGGAAGCACCGCGTTGGATTCGGTACTGGATGCTGGCGGCCACGCGCATGGGAGACGGGCTGCTGTGGTACTCGCTCGCGGGGATTTTGCTTTTGGTTGGGGGAAGCCAGCGCTTTGTGGCGGTGGGCGCAGCGGGATGCGCGGCGATCGTAGGGGTGGCGGTATTCAAGATCTTGAAGCGGATGAGCCGTCGCGAGCGGCCGTGCCAACTGGAACCGCACTGCTGGGCGAAGGTGCTGCCGCCAGATCGCTTTTCGTTCCCTTCCGGACACACGATGACGGCGTTTTCCATCGCGCTGGTGGTGAGCTTCTTCTACCCTTCGCTGCAAGGGCCAATGTACTTCCTGGCAACCAGCATCGCCTTTTCGCGCGTGGTGTTGGGGATGCACTTCCTGAGTGACGTGCTGGCCGGAGCGATCCTGGGGACGGCGCTAGGCTTCGGCGCGTTGGTGGCGTTCGCCAGCAGCGGCTTGATGTAGCTTCCAGCGCTTGGCGCGCGGCATTTCAACTACCTACAAAATAGCGATGAGGAAGGGCGCTGCATTTGGCATACTGGCGCCTCAATGAATACAGCTACTCGCACACCCCTATTGCTGGAAATTGTGGTGGACTCTCCAGAGTTGGCGCAGGCCGCGGAAGAGGCTGGCGCGGACCGTCTGGAGCTATGCAGCCGGTTGGAGTTGGGGGGGATCACGCCGGATGTAGGAATGATGGAGCAAGTGCGGAGCCTCAGCCGTCTGCCGATCCATGTGATGATCCGGCCGCGGGAGGGCGATTTCCTGTACACGCCAGAGGAGTTTACGGAAATGAAGGAGCAAATCCGGCAGGCGAAACTGGCGGGAGTGGATGGCGTGGTGTTTGGGATATTGGGCCGGGATTCGCGAGTGGATGTCGAGCGCAATGGTGAACTGGCGGCGCTATCGGCCCCACTGGCGGTCACGTTTCACCGGGCGTTCGATCAAGTGGCGGACCGGGCGCAAGGATTGGAAGAGGTGATTCGCTGCGGGGCGAAGCGGATTCTGACCTCAGGAGGAGCGGAAAGCGCAGCGCAGGGCACGGAGCAGATTCGCGGGTTAGTTGAGCGGGCCGGAACACGGCTGACGATTCTGCCGGGCGGGGGAATTCATAAGGAGAACGTGGAAGAAGTGTGGCGCAAGACGGGCGCGCGGGAAATTCACAGCGGATTGGGAAGCGCGGTGCCGTATCTGGAGCGCAATCTGCGGGAGTTTCAAGAGCAGATTCGGGCGATGAAGGAAGTTCTGCGCTCGATCGGCGAGTAGAGGCAGCGCGTACTGGTAGTCACAACCGTTGTGGAAAATGTGCGCCGGTGTTCAAAAAAACGTTCGTGGGCAAACTTGTTACCGAACGCGCAACTGGTTTCCCTACAGCAAAATTGTATTCCTCCAACCACAGTTTAGCGTTGCCAGACACAACTCTTACGCATAGTATGTGCGGCATTCCCACGGAGCACAGCGAGAGCAATCATCACTGTGCTCTACTTTTTTCTTGAACGAGATTTCCGGCTGCAGCAGAAGCAAAGATTTTTTGAATTCTGGCGCCCGCAGAATTCGGAGAGTCCGGGGTAAAGCCACCAGAGCGTTCAGGAGACTGGCAGCGGCAGTACTCGAAGGAATCGAGACTGACCGCCGTGGTTCCACATCCGTTGAGAGGAAATCGTATGAACCAAGGCAAGAAACCGCTGTACGCAGGCAGGCTGGGGCGCGGTCTGAGCCTGAGCCTGGGGGTCGGCGCGTTGCTGGCATGGAGTGCGTTTGTTCCGGTTGGCAGCGCACAAACCGTGCAAGGCAACACACCACGCTTCGTGGATTCCGCGGTGATCGTGAACCACGAAGAAGCCACGAAGGAAATCGAAGTGAGTTTGTGGCTGAATCCGCACAACAAGGCGGCGTTGGACCAGTTGGCGAAAGACGTTTACGATCCGAAATCGGCAAGCTACCGGCACTTTTTGAAGAACGACGAGTTGCAAAAGCGTTTCGCGCCAAGCGCAGCGGAAGCGGCGATGGTGGCAAAGTATCTTCAGCAACACAACCTGCAGGTGGTCAGCACGGAAGAGAATAACTGGTTTGTGCGAGCGCGGGGAACGGTGTCGGCGGTAGAATCCGCGTTTCACGTGCAATTGAACAACTACATCGTGAACGGGGAAATCGTGCGGGCGAATGTGCACGATCCGTTCGTCGATCCCGCGGTTGCTCCGCTGGTGAGCCACATTTCCGGGATGACTTCGGCGGCCTTCACGCATCCCAACCAAACCCGCGCGGCCCCCAGCCTGGGAACCACGAAAGGTCCCCAAGCCAGCGGATTTACCGCGGACAACACGGCGTCCAGTGACTTTTTTGTGTCGAACTGCTTCCCCGGCACGAAAACCGAAACGATGGATACAGCGGGCGGCTATCCAAAGGCGAAATATTTCGGCAACGATTATTACGCCTCGTATACGGGGCCGGGCTGCGGCTACACGCCAACGGAAATCCAGGCGGCGTACCACCTGACCGATTTGTATAAAGAAGGGCTGGACGGAACGGGCCAGACGATCGTGATTATCGACTGGTGCGGTTCGCCAACAATTCTGGCGGACGCGAATGCGTTCAGCGCGCGGTTTGGCTTGCCCAAGCTGACGTCGGCGAATTTCACGACGCTGGAATATCCCGCCAAGTCCTACTGCTCGGCGCCGGACGTGGAAATCAACATCGATGTGGAGTGGGCCCACGCGATCGCTCCGGGCGCCTCGATTTTCCTGCTGGTGCCGCCATCGGCCAGTTTCCAGGACATCGACGCGGCGGAATTTTATGCCATCAACCGCGGATTCGGGAATGTGATCTCCGGCAGCTACGGGGCACCAGAAGCGTTTGTATCACCTACCGAACTCGCGACACAGGACCTGATCAACGAAATCGGCGCCATTCAAGGCGTGTCGGCGGACTTCTCCTCGGGAGATTACGGCGACTTCGTAGCCGCGACCGGAGTACAAACGGTGAGCGCACCGGCCAGTTCGGCATATGCGACAGCGGTCGGCGGAATCGCGCTGGCGCTGAACACGGACAACTCCATCAAGTGGCAGACGGGCTGGGGCAACAACCAGACGCTGCTGGACGACACCGGTTCGGTGGCGAGCCCGCCGGAGATTTTTGGCTTCGTTGGCGGAGCGGGAGGAGGCCCGAGCGGCTTCTTCGCAAAACCGCCCTGGCAAGCAGCATTGCCGGGCCCGGCGCGGCAATTGCCGGACATTTCGTGGCTGGCCGATCCGTACACCGGAGGGGTTATCGCCATCACGACGCCGAATCAGTATCCGCCGATCAGCTATCAGGTGTGGGGAGGAACGAGTCTGGCGTGCCCAATGTTCTCCGCACTGTGGGCGATCGCCAATCAAGCGGCAGGAAAGAACGCGCCGCTAGGGTTGGCAACGGTGTCGCTGTATAGCATGTCGCAGTGGACGATTACGGACATCAAGCCGAAGAATTCGTGGAGCAACGTTTCGGGAACGGTGTGGGATTCCGCGACGAAGTCTACGAAGTATTCGGACACGGACCTGATTGGACAGCCGGAACCGTTTTACAGCGCGTTCTGGGACTATCCCGGATCGGCCTATACCACGATCGATCTGAGCTTTGGCACGGACAGCAGCCTGACGATTACTCCCGGATGGGATAACGTTACGGGGCTGGGCGTTCCAGTGGCGAAGAGCTTCGTCAATTCGTTCAAGCCGCAGTAAGCGAAATACAAAAACAGTGGTTCAAATGCGGAATCTCTCTTCGGAGGGATTCCGCATTTTTTTGCGCGAAGAAAAAAAGACGCGAGCAGAAAGCCCGCGCCTTTTCAGATATTCGTGATGTTGCGGGTCAGGCTTTTTGTGCCTGGCGGCGCAGGAAGGTGGGCACGTCGAGGTCGTCGATGCTGACCTCAGGCGGCACTTCGCGGACCTTGGGTGCGGGGGACTGGTGCACGATGTTGGGCTGCTGCTGGGGAGCAACCGTGGCCGGAGGCTCGGGCAATTCCTGCTGAGTGGGAGCGGGAGCGATATCGCGACCGGCTTTCCAGGTTTTGGGCAGGAAGCTTGGCTTGTGCTGAACGGTGCCCTTGCCGGCATCCTTGAAACCCGCGGCGATTACGGTGATTTTCACGGAGTCCTTCATGGAATCGTCCATGACCGCGCCGAAGATGATGTTGGCGTTCTCGTGAGCGGCTTTCTGGATGACGCTGGAAGCTTCGTGAACTTCGTGGAGCGAGAGCGAAGAGCTGCCGGAAATATTGATGAGGATGCCTTGAGCGCCTTCGATTGAGTTGTCTTCCAACAAAGGGCTGGCGATGGCGCGCGTGGCGGCTTCGATGGCGCGGTTTTCGCCGGTGGCGACCGCGGTGCCCATAACGGCGTAACCCTGGCCGTGCATGATGGCCTTCACGTCGGCGAAGTCGCGATTAATGATGCCGGGGACGGTGATGATGTCGGAGATGCCTTGCACGGCCTGGCGCAGGATGTCGTCGGCAATGCGGAAGGCGTCGAAGAAGCTGGTGCCGCGCTCGACGGTTTCCATGAGGCGCTCGTTGGGAATGACGATGACGGTGTCCACGACGCCGACAAGTTCGTGCAGGGCCTGTTCGGCTTGCGCCATGCGGCGCTTGCCTTCGAAGGCGAAGGGCTTGGTGACCACGGCGACGGAGAGCGCGCCGAGTTCGCTGGCCAGCGAAGCAACCACGGGCGCAGCACCGCTTCCGGTGCCGCCACCCAGGCCGGAGGTGATGAAGATCATATCCGCGCCTTCGAGCGACTCGATAATTTTATCGGTGTCTTCGAGAGCAGCCTTGCGACCAACCTCAGGATTGGCGCCGGCGCCGAGGCCCTTGGTGAGCTTCGCGCCGAGCTGGAGTTTGACGGGGGCTTGCGAGAGCTTGAGGGCCTGCAAGTCCGTGTTGGCGGTGATGAATTCGACGCCTTCGACTTTGGCGCGAATCATGCGATTGACGGCGTTGCAGCCGCCACCGCCGACACCGATGACCTTAATTTTAGCCGGCTGCAGCTCTTCGCTGAAGCTCATCCGAATGCCCGCATCTTTCGCCGTCATACCATTCTCCTGTCCGGCTGGTGAAAGTCTGTTATAGAACTTGCGTCAGGCCCAGTGCCACAGAGAGTTTTAAAGACCTGTGGAAATCCAGTGCCCGAGCCGCATTCAAGCGCCCGCAAACATCGCGCGCAGCTTGGAAACCAGATTGGGCGCCTTGGTGGGCGCGGCGCGGCGAGCCTTGGCCGCATACAGCACTAAGCCGACAACGGTCGCATATTCGGGCTGAGCGACAGCTTCGGGAAGATCGAGAATGCCGCGGGGTTCACCGATGCGGACCGGCAGATGGTAGGTCTGCTCCATCATTTCGACCAGGCCATGCAGGCGAGAGCCGCCGCCGGCGAGCACGAAACCCGCGGGGATTTGCGTGTCGAGGCCAGCGCGGCGAAGATCGTCGGCGATTAAGGCGAGCAATTCCTGGGCGCGCGGTTCGATGATGTCGGTGAGGCTGCGGGAAAACACGGTGCGCGGGGGGCGATCACCAACGCTGGCAATTTGAATGGCGCCGTCTTCGGAGAGCAATCCGGCGGCGGCGCAACCGTGAGCGCGCTTGATCTTTTCGGCTTCGGGAATCGGAGTGCGCAATCCCACAGCGAGATCGTTGGTGAAGTGATCGCCGCCGATGGCCACGGCTCCGGTGTGACGAACAACGCCACCACTGTAGACGATCAGTTCGGTGGTGCCGCCGCCGATGTCGAGGAGGCAGCAGCCGAGATCGCGTTCATCCTGGGTAAGGCAGGCTTCCGCGGAAGCGAGTGGTTCGAGGACGGTGTCGTTGATGAGAATGCCGGCTTTGTTGGCGGCGGTGACCAGATTCTGGGTGGCGGAGATGGACGAGGTGACGAGGTGCACATTGGCTTCCAGGCGCTGGCCAACCATGCCGAGAGGATCGCGAATGCCATCCTGGGCATCGACGAGAAATTCCTGCGGGAGAACGTGGAGCACTTCGCGGTCGTCGGGGAGATTGACGCTGCGAGCGGCGTCGATGGAGCGGCGGACGTCTTCGCGATCGATGTCGCGCTGGCGCGGTCCGAGCGGAACACCGCCGCGGCTGTTGACGCCGCGAACGTGGCCGCCAGCTACGCCGATCAATGCGGACTCGACGGGAATGTTGGCGACGCTTTCGGCTTCTTCCACGGCGCGGCGAATGGAGCTGACGGTGGAATCGAGATTGACGATCAGGCCTTTGCGCAGGCCCTTGGATTCGGCGGCGCCCAAGGCGAGGAAGCGCAACTGATCGTTGTTATCGAGCTCCGCGAGAAGCGCGCAGGTCTTGGTGCTGCCAATATCAAGCCCGACCAGATACTTTTCTTTCTTAGGCAAAGTCGTTCTCCCGCCACCGCTATTTTTGTTTCGCCGCAGGCACGCTGGTGTCGGGGTTCACCACGACCTGATGCGAATATCGAAGATCGATGGACAACACGCGGCCGGAACTGGCCTGCCATTGGGCAAAGTTCTCGACGAGGGTGCGGAACTTGCCGGTGAAGTCGGATTGACCGAAGTGCACGGTGACGGCTTGCTTGTCGTCGCGGGCAGACAGTCCGGTGAGGACGGCCTGAAGATCGCGAGGATTGCCAAGATCGATTTCGCTGACCATTTCGGAAGCGCCGGAGCGGACCAGATCGATGGACTTGAGAAATTCCTGATAGGTTTTCATGCGACGGGCACGCTCTTCACGGGTCATGCTTTCGGAGAGGCCAGTGACGATGGGGAAATGGAAATCTTCGCCATCGGGGCGATCAAGCAAAACGCCGTAGGCGTCGACCAGGGTCAACTCAGAGCCGTTGCGGAAAAAGGCGATGGGCGTGCGTTCGGTAATTTCCACGCGCAAGCGATTGGGAAGGATGCGCTGGATGCTGGCTTCCTCGACCCAAGGCACTTCCTGGATCTGCCCGCGGCGAGTGTCCAGAGGAACGCGAAGCACGCTGCGGTTACGATCGTGGAGGAACAGATTCTGGATGTCTTCTTTGGCGACGATGTGATTGCCGCTGATTTCGATCTGATCGGCCTTGAGCAGCAGCATCTGCGGCGAGTACAGCGCAAAGCGCGTGGTGTAGGTGGCCACGGCCAGCGTGCCAACGCCGATCACGCTCCAGACAAATACGCGGCGGTAAAAGGGCCAGGTCTTGTTGTTGAATTTCTTGCGGCGGATTTCAACGGGCTTCTGGCGGCGCAGGTAGCGCGGCTCATCTTCCGCGACGATATCCGGGCGAAAGGTGTCCGGATCGGCGGGCGCGGCGGCGGTAGCGTTCCGCTGCATGGGTTTCAGGCGTTCCAAACGACCACCTCGTTCTCCAAGGTAACACCAAACGAGTCGCGAACCCGCTCGCGGACTCCAGAAATCAAAGAAAGCATGTCGGCGGCGGTGGCGTGACCCGCATTGATAAAGAAATTCGCGTGGCGATCGCTGACGCGGGCATCGCCCACCGAAAAACCCTTCAGACCGAGTTCGTCTATCATCCTTCCCGCGGAGTTGCCAGCGGGGTTCTTGAAAATGCATCCGGCGCTTTTCTGGCCGAGCGGCTGGCTCTGGCGGCGCTTTTCATTGCAGATACGAATGCCTTTGAGGATTTGATCAAACGGCTGGGAGGGTAATTCGAGCTTCACCGAGAGCATCATATCATCCGGGGCAAACGATGTGTGCCGGTATTCAAAGGAAATTTTTTCGCCGCTGAGGATTTCGATGCTGCGAGAGGCCGCGCGGTAGAGTTTTATTTCCCGGACGTAAGAGCCGATCTGGGTGCCATAGGCTCCGGCATTCATGCGCAAGGCACCGCCGACAGTACCAGGTACGCCGATGAGGCCCTCCATCCCGCCGAGGTTGTGTTTGGCACAGTAGGTTACGGTATGGCCGAGATCGGCGGCAGCGTCGACCATGGCGATGTTGCCATCCAGGACGATGTCGTCTTTGGGCTTGGCGAGCTGCAGGACCACGAAGGGCAATTCCCCATCGACGACCAGCAGGTTCGAGCCGCCGCCCAGAAACTTGAAGGGTATGGCGTAGCGCTCGAGCAGTCGCAGGAGATCGGGTATGGAATCGTGGCGATGGATGCGGAGCAGAGAGGTAGTGCCGCCAATGCCGAGGTAGGTCAGTTCGGCAAGCGAAACCGAATCGCGGAGCTCGACGCCCAGGGACTGCAGGCCCGCGCGAAATTGGAAGATCGTCAATTCGCATTCCTTGACCCATCGTGAACCTGAATCTCCGAGCCTACCAGGACCATTAGCTCATTGCTGGCACGGCTGACATTGCCGGCGCCGACGGTAAGGATCGCGTCGCCGGAGCGCGCGTCTTTCAGCAGAAATTCGACGGCTTGCTGCATGGAGCTGAAATAGTGGACGTTCTTGTGGCCCGCTTCCTGAATGCTTTTGGCCAGAGCTTCGCTGGTAATGCCGGGGATGGGCGATTCACTGGCGGCGTAGATGTCGATCAGGACGAGGATGTCGGCCTGGTTGAAGGCTTTGGAGAAGTCCTCCCAGAGGTGCTGGGTGCGGCTGAAACGGTGCGGCTGGAACAGCACCAGCAGGCGATTGAACTGGCAACCGCGCGCAGCTTCCAGCGTGGCGCGAATCTCGGCGGGGTGGTGGCCGTAGTCGTCGATGACGGTAATGCCATTGGCCGCGCCCTTCACGTCGAAGCGGCGGCCCACACCGGCAAATTTGGCGAGGCCTTCGCGGATCAGGTCGCTGGCGACGTTCAGGTACAGCGCCACAGCAGCGGCGGCGGCGGCGTTGCGAACGTTGTGAATGCCGGGAGGATGGGGGAGATAGAAGAGGCCGAGGTCGTCGCCCTTGTAGGTGAGGCGGAAACGGCTGCCGAGTCCCACCACTTCGATCTGGCTGATGACCAGGTCGGCTTGCGTGGAGGTGCCATAGGTGATGATGGGGCGCTTCACGTTGGGAATCAGCGCCTGGACGTTGGGCTCGTCGAGGCAAAGAATGGCGGCGCCGTAAAAAGGAACGCGATTGACGAATTGCAGGAAGGCGCCCTGAATGTCCTCGAGTGAAGAATACTGATCGAGATGCTCGCGATCGATGGTGGTAACGACGGCGACGACGGGATCGAACATCAGGAAAGAGCGGTCGCTCTCGTCGGCTTCGACGACGAAGTAGTCGCCACGACCAACGCGAGCGGTGGTGCCGGCCTGATTGACCCTGCCGCCAATGACGAACGTGGGATCGAGGTGCGCGGCGGCGAGGATGGAAGCGACCATGGAAGTGGTAGTGGTCTTGCCGTGCGCTCCGGCAACGGCGATTCCGTATTTCAAGCGCATCAACTCTGCCAGCATTTCGGCGCGCGGGATGACCGGGATTTTCTTCTGGTGGGCTTGCACGACTTCAGGATTGTCCGGGCGAACGGCGGAAGAGGTGACGACCACATGGGCGCCCTCGACATTTTCCGTGTGATGGCCTTCGTAAACGGTTGCGCCGAGGTCCTGCAGTCGCTCGGTGATGGTGGAGAGCCGCACGTCGGAGCCGGAAACCGAGTAGCCGAGGGTCAGCAGGACTTCGGCGATGCCGCTCATGCCGATGCCGCCGATGCCGACCAGGTGTATGCGCTGAAAATTGCGGAACGAGACCATCATGTACGTTTCAATTCCTTCTGGCGCGCGATTGCGCGGCCTGCTCAATCAAATCCACAATTTCCTGCGCCGCCTTGGGGTGTGCCAGAGTGCGCGCCTGTTGTCCCAAAGAGGCGATCTCTGCCGGGCGATCCAGCAACGAAAAAATTTCGGCGGTCAAGCGTTCCGCAGTCAGGTCCTGTTCGGTGATCAATCGACCCGCACCCGCCTTGACCATTTCCTGAGCGTTGCGCAACTGGTGGCTGTCAGTGGCGCGGCCAAATGGAATAAAGATGGCGGCGCGCCCGGCAGCGGCAACTTCCGCGGCGGTAATCGCACCCGCTCGACACACGAGCAAATCCGCCCAAGCGAATCGTTCCGCCATGTTCGAAAGGAACGGAAGCACTTCAGCGTTCATACCACTATTTTGATAAGCGGCGTGTACTTCAGTATAAGCGCGCTCGCCGGTTTGATGAACAATCTGCAGCTCATTTTTTCGAGCAGCGAGCAATGGAATCGCGGCCAAAAAGGCGTTGTTGATGGGAAGAGCGCCCTGGCTGCCGCCGGTGACCAGCAGGCGCAACGGCGAGGCGGGCAGGCGCGCGGGGATGTCGAAGAACTCGGCGCGAACGGGGCAGCCGGTGACGACGGTTTTGCGACGCCATTCCTTCATGGCCACGGGATAGCCGGTGGCAATTTTTTGCGCGAAGCGGGCCAGCAGTTTGTTGGTCAAGCCCGGCTCGGCGTTGGGTTCGAAGATCAGGATGGGAACGCGGCGCAACGACGCGGCCAGAAGCATGGGACCGGCGGCGTAGCCTCCGACACCGAAGGCGACGGCGGGACGATGGCGGGCGAGGACGGCGAGCGCGTCGGCAAGGCCGCTGCCCAACATGCCGAGATTTCGCGCCAACGTCATGCCACCCTTCCCTTTCAAACCAGCGACCCGCAGCGTTTCCAAAGGCAAGCCCGCCGCAGGCACCAGCTTCATTTCAATGCCGCGCTGCGTGCCGACCAGGACCACTTCGCGGTCCGAGCCGCGAGAAAGCCACTCCCTGGCGATGGCCATAGCGGGAAAAACGTGCCCACCGGTTCCACCGCCCGCGATGAGCAGCTTCACCGCCTACTCCCGAAACGCCGCAGCAGGACTGGCGTGCTGCGCAACATTGAGGAGCACGCCGGTGGCCAGCAACATGACCAACAAGCTGGAGCCCCCATAGCTTACAAATGGCAGAGGGATGCCCTTGGTGGGCATCATCCCCAGAACAACCGAGAAATTGATCATCGACTGAAACACGACCATGGCGGTGATGCCCACGGCCAGAGTGCGGCCGAAGCCGTCGGGCGCGTTGAACGCCGCGCGAATGCCGCGCCAGGCAAACACGGCGAAGAGAAAGATGACCGCCAGGGCACCGAGATAGCCGAGTTCTTCGCAGATCACGGCATAGATAAAGTCGGTATGCGCCTCGGGAAGATAGAAGAGCTTCTGCTTGCTCTCCATCAAGCCGACGCCGGTGAATCCGCCGGAGCCGACGGCGATCAGCGATTGCAGAAGTTGGAAGCCGGCGCCTTGCGGATCGACGTCGGGATGCAGGAAGGCCATGAGCCGGGTCTGGCGGTAGCCGACTCGCGTGATGAGCAGGAACAACACGGGAAGCGCAGCGGCTACACCGACGCCGAGCCATTTCCACGACAGGCCGGAGACGAACAGAATGGCGGCCATGATCAAGACGATGTCCACGGAGGTGCCGAGGTCAGGCTGCGCGACGATCAGGATCACGCAGACCATGATGGGAGCGACGGCGGGCAACAGGGTGTGCAGAAAATCGTGCTTGGAAAATTCCAAGGTGGTTCCAGCGCGGCGCTTCAGGTCGAGGAACCAGGCAAGATAGAGAATTACGGCGAGCTTGGTCAGCTCCGAAGGCTGAAGGTTGAAGGGGCCGAACTTAATCCACCGATGCGTGGCGTGCGATTTGTCGAGGAAGAAGGTACCGATGAGCATAACCACGACCAGGCACATCGCGGTGTAGACAACGGCCGGCTCCTTGAGTTTGTGGTAGTCGAGACGCATGAGGGCGAACATACCGGCCAAGCCGCAGATGAGCGCGAGCGCTTGTCGCAAGAGAAAGATATAGGAGTGGTGGTATTGCTGCTGCGCGGTGACCGCGGAGGCGCTGAAGATCATGACCGCGCCGATGAGACAAAGCGCGAGAGTCACGCTGAAGAGCCAGCGGTCGGTATCCAGTCGTTTGGCCAAGTGCTGCTCCTTCATTACAGAAAAAACGCGTACAGACAAACTCTTTGCAATCTGCGATTACATCAGCGAGCGAATCAACTCCTTGAAGATGCGACCGCGCTGCTCGTAATTCTCAAACTGATCGAAACTGGCGCAGGCGGGAGCGAGAAGCACGATGTCGCCCGGTTTCGCGACTTGCCCGGCGATCTGTACGGCGCGCGGCAGAGTTCCCGCGCGTTCGATGGCGATGCTGCCGGCGATGTGCGATTCGATTTTGTCGGCGGCGGCGCCGATGAGCAGGGCCAAAGTGGCTTTTTCGCGCAACAGATCGCGCAGCACGGTATAGTCGCTGCCTTTGTCTTTGCCACCCAGGATGATGAGGATGCGGCCGGGAAAGGCTTCGAGGGCCTTGATGGTGGCATCGACGTTGGTGGCTTTGGAGTCGTTGTAGTAGCGCACGCCGCGAACTTCGGCGACAAACTCCAGGCGATGCTCGACTCCCGCAAAGGAACGGACACCCTGGGCGATGGTGGAGGCGTCAACGCCGGCGAGGCGCGCGGCGGTAACTGCGGCCAGCACGTTTTCCACATTGTGAGCGCCGGCGAGCGGGATATCCCCGACGCTCATCACGGTGTCCTGGCGGCCATCGTGAGCGACGACGATCTGGCCATCGCGGATGCACGCACCCTGCTCCACCGGATGGCGGCGGCTGAAGCGAAAGACTTGTGGCTTCGCGGGAACGTACGGCGCGAGGGCAGGATCGTCGCCGTTCAGCACCGCCGCGTCGAGCTCCGTTTGATTTTCGAAGAGGCGCGCTTTGGCGGCGCCGTAGGCTTCGAGTGTTTTGTGGCGATCGAGATGGTCGGGAGTGAGGTTTAGAAAAACGCCGATGTTCGGGCGGAAGCGTTCGATCAGTTCCAGTTGAAAGCTGCTGAGCTCGACGACGGCGACGGAACCCGAATGGAGGCGGTCGACCAGGGAAATCAAAGGCGTGCCGACATTGCCGGCGAGGTAGCTATCGACACCGGCATTTTTCAGGATGTGGTGAACCAGCGTGGTGGTGGTGGTTTTGCCGTTCGAGCCGGTGATGCCGATGAGTTTGCCTTCGAGGAAGCGATAGGCGAGTTCGATTTCGCTCCAGACGGTGATGCGCTTGGAGCGGGCGAGTACCAGAAAGGGATCATCGGCGGGAACGCCGGGGCTGGGAATGATCAGGTCTTGAGCGAGGAATGTTTTTTCAGTGTGACCGCCGAGTTCCAGGCGCACACCGGCGGCGCGCAGCTTTGCGGGCACTTCGCCGAGGGCATCTTCGGCGCGGGTTTCGGTGGCCGTTACCGTGGCGTGGTGCGCGGCGCAGAAGAGCGCGGTGGAAATGCCGGTGCGAGCCAGGCCAACGACCAGGACGCGTTTTTTTCGCAACTCGAGTGAACCGGGCATCGTGCTTTCGACCTCAACGCAACTTCAATGTCGTTAACGCAAATAACGCAAAAACCAGCGCGGCAATCCAGAAGCGGACAATCACTTTGCTTTCGCTCCAGCCGAGCAATTCGAAATGATGGTGGATGGGCGCCATGCGGAAGATGCGTTTGCCGCGCAGCTTGAACGAACCGACCTGCAGAATGACGGAAAGCGCTTCGACCACAAAGATGCCGCCGACAAAAATGAGGAGGACTTCCTGCTTGATGATGACGGCGATGGTGCCGAGAGTGCCGCCGAGCGAGAGGGAGCCGACATCGCCCATGAAGACTTCGGCGGGATGCGCGTTGTACCACAAGAAGCCTAGGGAAGCGCCGACGAGCGCTCCGCAGAACACGGTGAGCTCTCCAACGCGAGGAATGTACTGGATGTCGAGATAGTTGGCCCAGCGAAAATTGCTGCTGACGTAGGTGAGGATGGTCAGCGCACCGGCGGCGATTACGGTGCAGCCGATGGCCAGGCCATCGAGGCCGTCGGTGAGATTGACGGCGTTGGAGCTGCCGGTGATGACCAGCGCCACGAACGCCAAAAATGGGATGAAGGCGAGAGGCCAGAGATGCGGCGTGTCGATCAACGAGTGAATGACCAGATCCGGACGAAAGCGCTTCAGGAACGGCACGATGAGTTGCGTCGAGTACGCGCTGTAGGTGGACATGACGAGCAAGGTGATGCCCACGGCGCTGCTGACCAGAATTTGGAGCGACAATTTCTGGCGCGAGGTGAGGCCAAGATTGCGGCGCTTGGCGACTTTGGCGTAATCGTCGACGAAGCCGATACCCGCGAAAGCGATCAACGCGAATAACGCCAGCAGTACAAAAGTGTTTTCGAGGTCGGCCCACAGCAAGGTGGGAATAGCGGTGGAGAGGACGATCAGAACGCCGCCCATGGTGGGAGTGCCGGCCTTTTTCTTGTGCTCCTGCGGACCTTCTTCGCGAATGTACTGGCCGATCTGCAATTCGCGTAGCTTGCGAATCAACCACGGGCCGAAGACCAGCGCGAGAAACATCGCGGTAAGGCTGGCGTAGACGGTGCGAACGGTGATGTAACGAAACACGTTGAGCACGCGAAAATATTTCAGCAGCACGTGGTAGAGCAGGTAGTAGAGCATCTAGTGGGCCGCTCCTGCGCCAGGACTGCCGGCTACCGGTTCGAAACGACCGAGCAGGGCTTCCACAATTTTTTCCATCTGCACGCTGCGCGAACCCTTGACGAGCAACAAATCTCCCGGGGAGATGAATCCCGCTAAAAATTCGGCGGCTTGTTGCGGAGTGGCGAAGAAACGGGTACGGTCCGCGGGTAAACCGGCGGCTATCGCGCCTTCGACGAGACTTTTGGCGTCGCCTTGAACGCCGATTATGAAATCGACTTGGCCATTTTTTGCAGCGAAGACACCACCTTCGTGGTGCAGTTGCGGAGAAGCAGGTCCCAGTTCGCGCATCTCTCCCGCTGCAAGGATGCGGCGGCGGTAGCCGGGAGTAGCGGCGAGGAGCGCGGTCATGGCGTGAAGTGCGGCTGGGCTGGAGTTGTAGGAATCGTTGATTAGGGCGAAACCGTTGGTGAAGCGCAGCAACTCTCCGCGCATGGAGGGGGTACGCAATTCAGGAAACACTTTTTGGGCGTCGGTGAGGGAAATGTTCCAGACGCTGGCGGCGGCAATTGCGGCAAGGGCATTGGCAACCACATGGCGGCCGGGCAGGGAAAGTTCCATACGGCAGCGCGTGTCGCCGTGGCGCACGGTGAAGGCGGAGCCCAGCGCGCCGCGATCTTCGATGTCTTCGGCGGAAAAATCGGCAGGATTTTCGATGCCGTAGGTGAGGACACGGCCGGGCGCGTAGGGAGCCATTGCGGCTACACGCGGGTCGTCGGCGTTCAGCACCGCGATTGAGTCAGGACCGTGCAGACCCTCGATCAGTTCGCGCTTAGCCAGCGCAATTTCATCTACTGAAGAAAAATTCATAAGGTGAGCTGGCGCGACTCGCGTCTCAATCGCCACGTCGGGCAGGGCGATGGCGGCCAAGCGGCGCAGTTCTCCGGGAAACGACATGCCCATCTCCAGGACGGCCGCTTCATCCTGATCGGACAGACGGAACAGCGTGAGCGGCAATCCGTATTCGTTATTGAAGTTGCCTTCGGATTTCAGGACGCGTAGCTTCGCGCCCAACAGTGCCGCCAGGATCTCTTTGGTAGTGGTTTTGCCGACGGAGCCAGTGATGCCGCAGAGTTTGCGGCCCCAGGAGCGGCGGACGCTGCGCGCCAATTTGTGGAGCGCCTCGAGCGTGTCGGGGACGGTGATGCAGCGGTCCTGAACCCAGCCCGGATAGCGCGAGACCAGCGGCTCCGCGACGACGGCCGCAACGGCACCGCTTTCCAGAACGGCGGCCACGTAGTCGTGTCCATCGTGACGCGGACCATGTATGGCGATGAACAGTTCTCCGGGACGTAGCGTGCGAGAATCAATCGACACACCGGCCACCCGGGCCAGGGTGTTGACAGCTCCACCAGACTTCCCCGCGACCGCTTCAGCCACTTGTATAAGCGTCCACTGCATAATTGCCTCAAGGAACTTGCTTTCTCCAGGGTGCGAGCGAAACGTACACGGCGACGATTCGTATTCACCGGTTGAGGGTCCCTCCTTTAACTTGCAGGCACTGCCAACTGCAACAAAACCTGCCCCTCGCCGCTGCCCTGGCGTTCCGCGCAACGGGCGGAACCGTTCGCTGACTGCCGCGCGTCAAGCCTGGCGCGGCGTTTGCGGCTCCCCGTAACCCTGATCGCTTAACGCTGCACGGGCGATTTCGCGATCGTCGAAATGAATGGTGCGGTCGGCAAAGACTTGATAATCCTCGTGACCCTTGCCGGCCAGCAACACAATGTCTCCCGCGCGCGCTTCCTGAATGGCCATGTGAATGGCCTTGGAGCGATCGGCCTCGATCAGATACTTGCCGGCGGATTTCTGCATGCCGACGACGATGTCGCTAATGATCTTCAGGGGATCTTCCTGGCGCGGATTGTCGCTGGTAAGGATGGTGAGGTCGCTCAAGCGGCCAGAGAGTTCGCCCATGATGGGCCGCTTGGTGCGGTCGCGAGAGCCGCCGCAGCCGAATAAAGTGATGATGCGGCCCTTGGAATTCAGCTCGCGCGCGGTCTGAATCAGATTCTCGAGGGCGTCGTCGGTGTGCGCGTAATCGACGACGACGAGAAAGGGCTGGCCCTGCGCGACGCGTTCGAAACGGCCGGAGACCGCTTGCAGGTTGCGGATGCCCGCTTCGATGACATCGTTGGGAATGCCCAGGCCGATGCGCTGCGCCGATGGCCGCCAGAATGTTGTAAACGTTGATGCGGCCAACGAGATGCGACTGGACCTGAATTTTGCCAGTGGGCGTCTGGGCAGTGAACTCCAAGCCGTCGAAGGTCAGCTGGAATTTTTTTGCAGAGAGATCCGCGCCATTGTGCAAACCGTAGGTCAGCGTGTGGCGTACGATGCCTTGCAGCTTTTTGCCCCACTCGTCATCGGAGTTGATGACGGCGGTGTCTGGCGCGCCCGCACCGGTGCCCTCAAAGAGCCTGCGCTTGGCTTCGAAATAGTTGTCGAAGGTTTTGTGAAAATCGATGTGGTCGCGGGTGAGATTGGTGAAGACCGCCGCGGCAAAGTGGCAGCCCCAAACGCGATCGAGGGCCAAAGCGTGCGAACTGGCCTCCATGATGGCGTGGGTACCGCCGGCATCGCGAACTTCCGCGAAAAAGGACTGCAGATCGACGGATTCGGGCGTGGTGTGCGGAGCGGGAATGCTGCGCACCGGCGTGTGATAGGCGATGGTGCCAAACAGACCCGTCTTTGCGCCGGAAGCTTTGACGATGGCGTCGATCAGCGAAGCTGTCGTGGTCTTGCCATTGGTGCCGGTGACCGCGACCAGCTTCAGTGCTTCCGCAGGACGACCGAAAAAATTGGCGGCGGTTATGGCAAGGGCCTTGCGCGGCTCTTCCACCTGAATCCATTCGGCAACGCCAGTCCAGTCAGTGGGAGCAGGCGCGGCGCTCAGAACGGCCTTTGCGCCGCGAACGACGGCATCCCGAGCATACATATTTCCATCGGTGGCCACGCCTTGAATAGCGACGAACAGGGCGCCAGGCTTCACCTGGCGGGAGTCATGCGTAACTTGCGAAATCAGGAGTTCGCGAGAGGGCGGAGGAGAGAGCAAAGCGACTCCCTGGAGCAGCGAATTCAGGGGCATTCCCATATGTTTCTGGTTCTCCACAGAGTGTCCCCGGAGAGGGACAGCCGGGTTTAGCGTCACGGTTTCGGAGGTCGCCGGGGATGGTAATTGCCTGGGTCATGGTCTGAAAAATCCTTGTCCTAAAGTCACTTGCGGGCGCTCCGGGTAATTGCGCCAAATTCGACCGTGACTTGTGAGCCACGGCGAACTTTGGAACCGGGGGCCGGCGATTGTTGGGATGCAAGACTGCTGCCAACGAGCACCGGGTTGAGGCCGAGGCGGAGACAAGTTTCGGTGACGTCGCGCATGGTCTTGCCGGAAAAATCGGGAACCACGATGTCGCCGCCGTCATCCACGGCAACGGTAAGAACCGAGGGCGCGGGGTTGGTGTTCCCTGCAACGACGGGCGAAGCGGCGGATTCGCGCGAAGCCGGGAGCGGGGAAAGATCGGTGGATAGATCGTCCAGTGAGCCGTCATCGGTGTTTTGTGCCGATTGATAGGATGCTTGCACAAAGTGCGGATTGAGTGGCACATCGCGCGGAACGTCGAGATAGGGCAAGACCTGCTCGGCAATGCGCTTGAACACCGGAGCGGAGACGGTCGCGCCATCATGCGGATATCCGGCGGGAGAATCGATGGAGACCAGAATGGTAACCGCGGGATTGTTGATGGGTGCGAATCCGGTAAACGAAGCGATCACATTGCTGCGCGAATAACGGCCGGTGTCGGGATCCGTCTTTTGCGCGGTTCCGGTTTTTCCGGCGGCGGTCCAGCCATCCAGGCGCGCTTTCTTGCCGGTGCCATTGAGGATGACGCCTTCCATCAGATGGCGCATCATGGCGGCGGTTTCCGGACGAATGATGCGATGAGGCTCGGTGAAGTTGCGCGAATCGTCGACCAGCGTAAGCGAGCCATCGTCAGGACGGCGAATCTGTTGCACGACGTGAGGCTTGTACAGCAGTCCCCCATTGGCGATCGCGGAGACGGCGTCGATCATTTGCAGGGGAGTGACGCCAACTTCCTGTCCCATGGAGATGGAGCCGATGGAATAAGAGCCCCAGTGCTCGGGATGGCTAATCCGGCCGCGGCTTTCGCCGGGCAGATCGATGCCGCTAAACGAGCCGAAGCCAAACGCGCGAATGTATTCGTAGAATTTGGCGGAGCCCAGGCGAAGGGCGATCTTGATGGCGCCCACGTCGCTGGAATTGGCCAGAATCTGGGCAACGGTGAGGTTGCCATATTTCTTGTGATCGTGGATGAGGTGGCCGGCAACTTCGATGGCGCCGTTCTGGCAGTCGAAGACTTCGTCCTCACGAATCAGGTTCTGATCGAAGGCGGCGGCCAGGGTCACCAGCTTGAACGTGGAGCCGGGCTCGTAGATTGCGCTGATGGCGCGATTCATGCGATTTTCCGCGGGAACCTCGACAGCGGCATTGGGATTGAACTTGGGCCAGTTGGCGAGCGCGAGAATGGCGCCGGTGTTGGGATCCTGGACGATCACCGTGCCGGCCGGAGCGTGGAACTGTTGAATCACGGCCGCGAGTTCGCGCTCCGCGATGAACTGGATTTTTTCGTCGATGGTCAGGACGATGTTGAAACCGCGGTCGCGCTGCGCTTCTCCGCCATCGAACCAGCGCTGGCGAGCGTCGGAAAGCACGATGATCTTCTCGCCTTTGCCGCGGACCTGCGATTCGAATTGATGCTCGACGCCGCCGAGACCTTTTTCGTCGACATCCACGAAGCCAACGACGTGGGCGGCCATTTCGCGCTTGGGATAGAAGCGCTGGTTTTCTTCCTGGAAATAGATGCCTTTCAAGTTGAGGGCGTTGATCGCGTCCACTTTTTCCTGAGGGAGTTTGCGTTGAATCCACGCGAAGGTGGCGCCCGACTCGAGCTTTTCACGAATCGCGTCTTCGGGGAGGGCCAGTTCGCGGGAGAGCAGGTGCGCGGCCAGTTCGCGATCTTTGACTTCGGTCGGCACGGCGAACGCCGACTGCACGGGAACGCTCATGGCCAGTGGCTGCAGGTTGCGATCGAAGATTGACCCGCGCTGCGGGTTGATTTCCAGGGTGCGCAATTGCTGGCGGCGCCCGCGCGCAACATAGTCGGAGTGACGGAACAACTGCAGATAGGTGAGACGTCCGGAAACCGCGGCAATCCACAGCAAGGCCACGCCGGCAATGATCAAGATGCGGACGTGAACTTTTTGCTGTTCCATGGTTGCCTGCAGTCGCGCGCTCCTAGCGGCTCTGGAAAATCGTCAGCGAACTGGTCCGCGCGAAAGTCCTTAAAAGTAAGGGTTGCGATTGGGGCGGACGTTCCTCGCAGCGACTTCCGAACCAGTGTTGCCGGTGTAATCGACGACCTGGGCGGGCGAAGCCTGGGTCAATCCCAATTGGTGGCGGGCGATCACATCAATGCGGCGGGGATCGCGGAGGGTGGCAATTTCCAGCTTGAGCTGGCCGTTGTACGCGGCTGCCGAAGCCTGGCGAGCTTTCAGATCCTCAAGCTGGAAGCTGAGGTCGATGCAACGAAAATGCTGGTAGATGTAGAACATGCAAAAGATGGCGAGGATCGTGCCGAGGCCCGCAGTCTTGTACAGATTCTTGAGCTTGACGGGTTCCACCTGGCGAACCAGGCGGGAGTTGTCAATGTGCTTGACAGTGTGGAATTCGACGGGCGAGCCCTTGCTGCGCAGCTTGCGCGAGGCGGCGCTGTGGCCCTTGAGCGAGGCCGTGGAAACGCCGCGAAGAGCCGGGCGCGGCGCGGCAGTTTGGGGGTAGAGCTCAGATTGAGGTAAAACGGGCATCGCTTGCATCATTGGACCTTTTCTGCGCACCGCAACTTCGCACTTCGCGATCTAGGATTCACTTGCTGCTCCGCTTCCGCGGGCACAATCACGTGTTTGGTGAGCACCTGCAGCGTTCCGGCCCGTTGGCCTTCCTGAAACGCGTGCTTCACCAGGCGATCTTCGCGGGAGTGGTAACTGAGCACCACCCAGCGACCGCCGGAAAGTAAAGTGGCAGGGGTCCGGAAAAGAAACTGCCCGAGTTCCTCCATCTCTCGATTCACCGCTATCCGCAGCGCCAGAAACGTTTTTGTTGCGGGATGCAGTCTCTGCCTTCCCCATTGCTTCCGGGCGCCTGCCACAACCGTTGCCAGGTGCGCGGTATCCCGTATGGGCCGCGCTTTGACGATATTCCTGGCGATTCTTCTGGAATCGTGCTCTTCGGCTTCGCGATAGAGCAGGTCGGCGATTTCCTTTTCCGACCAGCGATTCACAATCTCATCGGCGGTGAGGACATCGTCCTCGACTTCGCCACTACTCATGCGCATGTCCAACGGACCGCCTTCGCGAAACGAGAAACCGCGTTCCGGGCGATCAAGCTGCATGCTCGAAACTCCCAAGTCGGCCAAGACCCCGTCCACCCCGGCTATCCCCAACCCTTGCACGGCCTCCACAATTTTCGAGAACGGAGAGTGGACGAAAGTCACCGAACTCCCAAACTCCTGAAGCCGCTCCTGAGCGATCTGCAGCGCCCGTGCGTCCCGGTCCAGGCTGATCAGCCTTCCGCTGGTCAACCGCCGCGCGATCGCCGCTGAGTGCCCGCCGGCGCCCAGCGTTGCGTCTACGTAGATTCCGTCCGGCTTCACCTGCAGCCATTCCAGCACCTCATCGAGCAGCACCGGTATATGTGGTGCATTCAAACTTTTTGCCTGCCCCGCCCCGAAGGGCTACCCGCCAACGACGCAATCCGAAACTCAGGGCCTCCAGGACTCCAGCGCCAGGTCGTCCTCGTCGGTGTACGGCTCGCTCTTCAGTTGGTCCATCACCCGGGTGTGGTTCATGACTTCCAGATGGTCCAACGCACCGAGCACATCCACTTCGCCCTTGCACTGCGCCGCTTCCCGCAAAACCGCGGGAACCAGAACTCTGCCCTGGCTGTCGATTTCCACCACTTGCCCGTAATAACTGGTCCGCATCAAGAACTTGCGCTTGTGCGGGTTGGTGCTGGGCATGGTGGCCAGCCGATCTTCCAGTTCGCTCCAGACCTTCATCGGGTAAATGCGGGCGGTCTCCCCGGTGGTGCTGGTGATATAAAACTGGTTACCGTACTCCTGCAAAGCGTCTAAAAAGACAGCGGGGATCTTCAGACGACCCTTCTCGTCCACTTTGGCCGGCGAATTCCCGCGTAATTTCATGAAATCCGATCTTGAGGAGGTAAGGAACGGGAGCGGGGGGTGAAAACCATGGGATCCGACTCTACTTCTTGCCCCTTGCCGCCACTTTCCTCCACTTTCTGCCACATATTAGGCTCATTTTGAGACTTGTCAAGGGGTAATCGTATCTTCTGTTGAAAAAATGTTGGAAATTAACGAAGTGGAAAAGATCGGACGCCAGCTACTAGAGCTAGCGGTTTTGCGATGTGTACATTTCTATAACTAGGGGGCAGGTTGCGCAAGGAAAAAGTGGGGCGGAGGTGCTGTGCCAAAGCGGTCTGAGCGGGGCCCACTTTCCTTTTGAACCGGGGGGCGTGCTAGATTTTGAAGTTTGCGGCAACGCGAGCGAGGATGGAATTCGAGTGAAATTGAAGATTCTTGGTTCGGCCGGGGACGGCGGTTTTCCGCAGTGGAATTGCGCCTGCAGCCATTGCGCCGGGCTGCGGGACGGCACGTTGAAGGGGCAGGCACGCAGCCAAACGCAGATCGCGTTCTCACCCATCGAGGGAGTCTGGTTCCTGGTGGGTGCTTCGCCGGATTTGCGAACCCAAATCGTGGGCACTCCGGAGTTGGCGCCGCACGGTGAAGGGGGATCGCCCATCGCGGGAGTTTTTCTGCTGGCGGGCGATCTGGCGTCGTCGATGGGACTGTTGCACCTGCGCGACCGGCAATCGTTCTTCCTTTTCGCGACTCCCGCAGTGCAGCGTCTGCTGAAAAGCGAGAATTGGGTTTCGAAGGTGCTGCAGGGGGGCAATCCACCTGTGCAATGGCAGATGCTCTCTTCGCGGGGCCGCATCGGATGCCACCTCTCGCAGAATGCGGGGGATCCGCCGACGTTTTATTACGGGTCGGTGCCGACAGGTGGCGACTATCCGGAGTTTGCCGCGGAAGAGTTTCGGCGCAATGCCGCGCCGGATGAGGCGAACGTTGGGCTGTGGCTGGAGCAGGACGACAAGAAAGTGTTTATCGCACCGCGCATTTCGGGATCTACTTCGCTGTGGACGAAAGCGGCGGCAGGCAGCAACGTGACGCTGATCGACGGCACCTATTGGAGCGATCAGGAGCCGGTGGAAAGCGGACAGGACACGCGCACGGCGCGAGCGCTGGGACATCTTCCGCTTTCGGGCCCACAAGGATTGCTGCAGCAATTCCCTGCCGAGGCGCAGGGGCGCAAAATCCTGATCCACATGAACAGCACGAACCCGATCCTGGACGAAGAGAGCGACGAGCATCGCGCAGTGGTGGAAGCGGGCTTCGAAATCGCCTACGATGGACTCACGATTGAACTGTGAGGCCAGGCGATGAAACCGGAATTGACGGCAGTGCCGCGGCTCGCGGCTGGAGTGCGACTGAATGATAAGAATCAGCAGCCTCGCGCGTTGCTGGTGGGCGAAAAGCCAGTGTGCAGCTGAGGGGACCGAGCCTGGAAATTGTGCAACTATGCGATGGGAAGAATACGGTGCAGCAGATTGCAGAGTCGCTGCACAAGTCGTATCCGAAGGCGGAGCCGGCGCGCATCGCTGAAGACGTGCGCGGGTATCTGAGTCTGCTGCAAGAACAGAAGGCCGTCGAATATTAGAGAGCGGTGTGGTTCTTTAGGCGTGCGGTTCGTTGACAACCGTGAGCGCCGGCGCAGAGCGCTTCATTCTCATCACCACTAACGAAATGAATGCCAGTGCAACCGGCGAACAAAATAATGCCGAAGATCAGAAGCGTGTTGGGCGCGCCAATGTGCTTGGCAACGCCGCCCGCGATTAATGCGCCGATGGGCATGACGCCCATGAACATGGTGGCGTAAACGGCCATCAAGCGGCTGCGGAGTTCGTCAGGCACGCGTTCCTGAACGATCGTGTTGGTGGCGGCCATCTGCGAAGTGGCGGCGAAGCCGACAACGAAGAGCACGGCGGCGCACAACCAGAAGACGCGGGCTTGCGAAATGACGATCAGGCTGAGCGCACAAGCAGTGCTCATGGCGGCGATCCAGCGGGCCAGTCCGCGGAATTGGGTGCGGGCCGCGAATTGCAAAGCGCCCAGCACGGCGCCGATGCCGGAGGCGCTCATCAGCAAACCTAACTCGCGCGCGCCGCCGTGGAGAATCTCCTTGGCATAAATGGGCAGGAATACGGATAGCTGCAGGCCGAACAAGCTGAGGAGGCAGAGCATCAGGAGGGCGGAACGAATGGGCACATCGGCCATGGCGAAACGGAAGCCAGTGATGAAACCTTGCACGGGAGATTCGCCGGAAAATTTGCGCTCGGTGCGCGCGATCTTCATCATCAGCAACGCGATGAGCACGGCCACGAAGCTGACACCGTTTAGAAAGAAGCACCAACCCTCGCCAAGCCAGACGATGGCGAATCCCGCAATGGCGGGGCCGACGACGCGCGCGCCATTAAAAATGGAGGAGTTCAAGGCGATGGCGTTGGGCAGGTCTTCCCTTCCCACCATTTGCACGAAGAAGGCCTGGCGGATGGGAACGTCGAAGGCGTTGACGATGCCAACGAGGAGAGCGATTAGGATGAGTTGCCACACCTTCACAACGTTGAAGAGCGTGAGCGCAGCGAGAACAAAGGCGAGGAGCATGGCGAGAGTCTGGGTGACAATCACGCCGCGCCAGCGATCATAGCGATCGCCCACATAGCCGCCCATCCACGCTAGGCAGAGCATCGGAAACTGGCTGGCGAATCCGAAGACGCCGAGCAACGCGACGGAACCGGTCAAGCGATACACCAACCACTGCTGGGCGGTGTTCTGCATCCATGTTCCGATCAGCGAAATGAGCTGTCCTGCGAAGAAGAGCTGAAAGTTGCGATGCTTCAGCGCGCGGAAGCGAGTGGAAAGTTCCAGAATGGCTGTGCCCTCTCGTTGGATGCGGCTGTCGGGGGAAGGTCACCGGCTGCACCTAGTATAACGTCGCGGGCGCACGCGTGGTTTCATGCGATGTGGGATCCAAGCGAACTGGCGAATTGGTGCGCAGGAACTAGAAGCTACTGTTCGGGCGGGGCGCCGACGTGGGTGTGGCTCAGGTCGTTCAGCATGGACTTTTCGTCGTCGCTCATGCCTTTGGTGAAATTGGGATCGGCCAGGCGCTGATTGCGCGCAGATTCCGGCATGTTCTGCAGGGTGCCGAGTTTCTGCTTGATGACCTGCTGGCGATCCCAAGGCATGCTGTTGAACTTGGGAATAACGTCGGTCTTCAGATGCTGCTGCTGTTGGGGAGTCAACTGGCTCCAGACGCGTTCCTTCTGCTGCAGGTCTTCGCGCTGCTGCGGACTCATGCGATCCCATTGGTTGAACTGCTGGCGAATTTTGGCCTGTTTATCGGGCGAAAGATTCTGGAAGGCTTTGCTGTTCTGCAAGACACGTTCGCGCTGCTGGGGAGTGAGCGAGCGCATAGTGTCCACCCAGGGACGAGCCGCGGAGTTGCCACCCGCCTGCTGACGCGGAGCGAGATTCGTGTTGGTGTTGGGGCGGTTGGGATTGGCAAAATTATTCTGGTAGGCGTTCGCGCCTGCCGGACGATTGTTATTCGCCGGATTGGAATTTACCGGCGGCCGGTTGGGATTGTTGTTGTTCGCAGGCGGGCGATCGGTGGAAGTGACCGGATGATTGTTACCGGCATTCGAATTTGCGTTGGCATTCGGATGCTGCTGCGGCTTGGGATTGGCAGGGGGCTTCGCCGCATGAGACGGCGCAGGGTGAGCGGCAGGCGCGGGATTGCTATGCGGCTTCTGGGCGTTGACGGGGAAAGCCGCCACGAGCAAGCTCAGGACGAAGGCCAACACAGCGCCGAATTGGTTCTTCCCGTTCACAGTCCGCACAGCTCCTCAGGTCAGAAAACCATTTACATCTGTTTCGGCGCTTGCGACGAATTGCTGTCACTCTCCTCGTAGGCAGGCGCAGGCAAACTCTTCAAAGGTTCGAAATTCTGCAGCACATCGTGATCTTCCAGCACGGGCAGGTCTTGCATCATCTGGGCATCCGCCTCCTGCAGGTTGATTGGAGGAGCGGCCGGGCCGCCATGCCAGAAACCCAGCCAGAGCGCGGCGATCAGCAGCATGGAAGCAGCAAACGCGATGCGGGGCGAAACGTGCAGCCAGGCCCACCAACTCTGGCGAGGCGCGGGCTCCGCAGCGACCAGCGCATGGACGCGGGTGTCGAAGGCCTCGGAAGGCTCAATCGCGGGCAATTCGCCGAGCAGGTCAGAGACAGTGCGGAATTCATGCACGCGCAGGGAGCACGGCGCGCACGACGCCAGATGCTTCTCGACCTCAAGCCTTTCGCTTTCCTTCAGCCGGCCATCCAGAAACTCCAGGATCCGGCTTTCCATTCTTGTGCAACTCATACTGCCCTTCTTTCCCTAGTGCTTAACCTGGTGCGCAACGAGCGGGGCTAGTTCCACTCGAAGCGTTTCGTATGCCCGGAACAGCAGCGATTTTAGCGCGCTTTCCGAACAGTTGAGAATCTTGGAAATCTCCGCGTAGTCGAGTTCTTCGTACTTGTGCAGAAGAACCGCGGCTCGTTGTTTTTCGGGCAGCTTGTCGATGGCGTGGCGAATCATTTTGGAGCGCGCGTCTTCGACGAGATGCTGCTCGATGTTCGGATGCTTCTCCGGAACGTCCAGCGGCCTGTCGTCGCCATCCTCGGAATCCGGGTTCAGAGGCTGATCGATGGAAAGCTCCAGCTTCTGATAACGGTTGTCGCGGACGGAATTGAGCGCCAGGTTGGTGGCGATCCGGAACATCCAAGTGGTGAACTTTGCGCTGGGGACGTATTCGGCGCGCGCCCGATAGACGCGCAAGAAAACTTCCTGAGCGAGATCTTCCGCCTGTTCCCGATTGCGGACCATGCGGAAGAGGAAATTCACCAGCGGGCGGCGATAGCGGTGCAACAGAAGCTCAAAGGAAGCTTCATCGCCCGATTTCACGTCCAACATTAGTTGAACGTCAGATCTGACCATAGCCGCCACACTCTAAGGAACACGTTTGTTGTCAAAAAGTTGCGCATACGAACCTGAGGCTAGTACCCGTAGTTGGGATGCTCGCGGAACCGCTGCCGGCAGCCCGGGAAGGCCGAAGGACGGCCGAATTCCGACGCCATCCAGGCCACCTAAAGGTTGAATAACCCCTTTAAGATCAGCAAGCTGGCCACTCCAACGAAAACCAAAAGGGCCATACGCCAGTTCGGCTCCTTGTTGACTTCGGGGAGCAGATCGGTTGCCGCTACATACACCGTAACTCCACCGGAGATGGGCAGGGCGTACTTTAATTGCGCTTGTAGCTGAGTGGTCAGCAGAACGCCCGCCAGCGTGGCCAGACCCAGAAAGCCGGCGGCGCGCACCGCGTTCTTCTTGCCCTGGCCGCTGGCCATGACGAACGAAGCAACGGTAAAGCCTTCGGGAAGCTTGTGGAGAAAGACGGCGGCGAAGATGATGAGCCCGAGATAGGTGGAGACCAGGAAGCCGGAGGCGATGGCGACACCGTCAAAAAATGTGTGAATCGCGAGGCCCAGCAGGGCGGTGCTGCGCGCATGGTGGTGGCTCATCTCTTCGGTGTGGGTCTCTTCGCCAAAGTGGAAATGCGGCGCGATGGTGTGTTCGAAGAGATGCACCAGGAAGAAGCCGCCAAGGACGTAGAGGAGAGCGCTTTCTCCGGAGAGTCGGAGCGATTCTGGGATTACTTCAGCGAAGGCGACGGCGAGCATGTATCCCGCGCCCAGCGCCAGAAAGTATTGCAGATACTTGCGGGGCCAGTTGCGGTAGACGACGAAATATCCGCCCAGCAAATTGCCACCGGCGGCAACGAGACCGAGGACCGCGGCAAGAGCGATTCGGAATGTGAGTTCGTTGTGCATCGATGGTGTGGGGCGACGGGCGGCCGAAGCTTGCGGCGCGTGGCGGTCAGCCGCTGTGGCGGAACAGAATCACGTCGCCTTCCTGAACGACGTACTCCTTGCCCTCGAGCCGCACCTGGGCCTTTTCCTTGGCCGCGGCGATGCTGCCTGCGGCGAGCAGGTCTTCGCAGCGCACTACTTCGGCGCGAATAAAACCCTTTTCGATGTCGCTATGAATTTCTCCGGCGGCTTTGACGGCGGTGGCGCCCTTGCGAATGGTCCAGGCGCGGACTTCCGGCTCGCCCGCGGTGAAGAAGGCAATGAGGCCCATGAGATCGTAGGTGGCTTGAATCAGGCGATTGAGGCCGGGCTCTTTCAGGCCGTAGGAGGAGAGCAGCTCAGCGGCTTCGTGGTCAGCCATTTCGGCGAGTTCTGCTTCCAGGCGTCCGCAGATGGCGACTATGCCGGTATTTTTGCGGCCCAGCAAAGCAGAGAGTTTGTGGCGCTCGATGGCGGTGTTCAGTTCGCCGGCTTCGTTGTCGCCCAGATTCAGGACGTAGAGCATGGGGCGCTGCGACAGAAACATGTAGCCGCCGATGGGCTTGCGCTCTTCTGCGGTGAGTTCAAGTTCGCGCAAGGGCTTTTCGGCTTCGAGATGGGCTTTGCACTTTTCGAGGACGTTTTTTTCCAGTTCGAGGAGCGGGTCGCGCTTCTTCTTGAGGTCCTTATCGACGCGTTCCAGGCGGCGGGAGACCTGCTCATGATCGGAGAGGATCAGTTCTAGGTCCAGATTGGTGGCGTCGCGCAAGGGGTCGATGGAGCCTTCGGCTGTGGGGGACGCTGGGATCGTCGAAAACGCGAATGACGTGAGCGATGGCGTCGACGTCGCGCAAGGAGGCCAGGCTTTCGCGCATGCGCTCTTTCTGCATGCCGCCCAGATCGACGTACTGCACGTTGGCGTAGGTGATCTTTTTGGGATTGTAGAGCTTGGCGAGTTCGAGCGAGCCGAGGCTCGGGCACTTTGGCAACGCCGACGTGCGTGGCTTGGCCGCCCTTGGCGTCGAGTTGCGCTTTGGTGAGGATTCGAAAGAGTGTGGTTTTTCCGACTTGCGGTAGTCCAATAATTCCTGTTTGCATAAACTCGGAAGTTTAGCACATCGGTGGAACTGCCTGGAGCGACCGGGCACGAGAATCGTGCTATGTTTTTGGACGCCATGACGGTCAACAACCCACCGGCGAATCTGGCGTTCGACCTTGCGGAAGCGGTGCGGCACCTATCCGGCTGCGATCCGTGCCTCGCGAAATTAATCGAAGAATTGGAGCCGTTCGTCATCGATGTTGCGTCCGCGGACTCGCCGTACGAAGTGTTGATGGAGTCGATCGCGTACCAGAGCATTTCCGGGAAGGCGGCGGCGACGATTTTCGGCAGGATCAAGGCACTGGGCAGCAACGGCCGGCCCCCGACACCGGCGCAGATGCTGAAGCTACCGGCGCGCAAACTGCGCAAGGCGGGATTGTCAGGCGCGAAGGTCCTGGCGATGAAGGACCTGGCGCAGAAGGCGATCGAAGGAATCGTGCCGACGCACGAAGAGGCGCTGCGGCTCTCCGATGAAGAACTGGTGGAGCGGCTGGTTTCGGTGCGCGGGATCGGCGCGTGGACCGTGGAGATGTTTCTTATCTTCCGGCTGGGGCGGCCGGATGTTTTGCCGATTCACGATCTGGGAGTGAAGAAAGGCTGGTCGGTGGCGTATGGAAAGACACACATGCCCACGCCGCGGGAGCTGCTGAAGTTCGGGGAGACCTGGAGGCCATACCGCACGGTGGCGAGCTGGTACATGTGGCGGGCGTTCGAACGCGCGGGGTACAAGGTTACGAACAAGATTCGGGTCCGGAAGACGCGGCGGAAAAAAGCGGCAAAAGCAAAAACGCTGAAGCGCCGTGCAGCGAAGTCTAAGCCTGCGAAGAAACGCCAAAGGAAGTAGCGGCGAACGAAGGTCAGGGCTTAACCGGCAGTTCGCGAACCAGCAAATACATCGCAGCAAATCCTAATAGAAGCACTGCGCCTTCGTAGCGCACGGAGATGTGGTGCAGGCGATTGAACTCCACACGGAGCGGGTCAGTTTCCGGGGTATTCTGCACGCTGACCATTTCGCGCTTCAGTCCTTCCATGCGGGTGCTGACGAGGAACTGCGAAGCGGCGGTGAGCACGACCATCAGCACGATGGCCAGCGCGGCGGCGGAAGTGAAGCTGGCAAATGACTGCGTGCGGAGCAATCGGGCCACGAGAAACAGCAGTCCCAGGAAGATTCCGGCGAAATGCAGGCGGGACAGCGAGTAGCCGACCATCATCCCGGCGGCATCGCGGTTGCCAAGAATTGAGAAAGCGCCGGGCGCCACGACAAAGCTGAGGAAAGCGTCGGCGCCGAGCCACAGCGAAAGCGTAAGGAACTCCACAGTACGTAGGAAAGTTTGCATGCCCTAACTATACGAAACGAATAGGGCACTTCCAAGGAAGGTCGTCACTGAACGAAGGGCCAGTCCGAGCCATGAATGGCGAGTTCAACACACGGAAGTGGCTTTAGGCTCGAATACCCCTGCCAAGTTATGAGAATTTTGAGAAAGTGGTGGGCGATAAAGGACTTGAACCTTTGACCTCTCGCGTGTGAGGCGAGCGCTCTAACCACTGAGCTAATCGCCCGTCAGAAACGGGTAGGAGATGGATTGCGGCTAACCGCAATCGAGTCCGCATCATCTAGTTGTAACAGGAAGAGCAAGGGTTTTCAACCAATGCCAACGGCAACCTCTCACGTGGTTTCACAGCTACAGCGCTCGATATCGCGGGTGATCTACGGCAAGGACGAAGTGATCCAGATGGCGCTGGTGACGCTGCTGGCGCGGGGACATCTGCTGATTGAAGATGTGCCGGGAACGGGGAAAACCACGCTGGCGCACGCGCTGGCGAAATCGTTTCACTGCTCGTTCCACCGGATCCAGTTCACCAGCGATTTGCTGCCCAGCGATGTGATCGGGGTGAGCGTCTACAATCCCGAGTCGCGCGATTTTGAGTTTCGCCAGGGACCGATTTTCGCCAATGTGGTGCTGGCAGATGAGATCAACCGCACTACGCCGCGGACACAGTCGGCGCTGCTGGAGGCGATGAACGAGGCGCAGGTGACGATCGACGGGCGCACTTTGCCGCTGCCACTGCCGTTCCTGGTGATCGCCACGCAAAATCCGGTGGAGCATCACGGGACGTATCCGTTGCCGGAATCGCAACTGGACCGCTTCCTGATGCGCGTGAAGATGGGCTACCCTTCGCACGAAACGGAACGGGAAATTTTGCGGGCGAGCATCGCGGAGGACCCGGTGCGGGCGCTGGAGCCGGTGGCGGACGTCAGCGACGTGATCGCCATGCAGGAGCAGGTGACGCAGGTGAAGGTGGACGCGAGCCTGCAGGACTATGCGCTGGATATCGTGAATCGCACACGACAGAGCGACCAACTCTCGCTGGGAGTGAGTCCGCGCGGCACGCTGATGCTGCAACGGGCGGCACAGGCCCTGGCGTTTCTGGAAGGGCGGGAGTTCTGCCTGCCGGACGATTTCAAGCGCCTGGCGGTGGCGGTCTTTTCGCACCGCGTGGTGAGCAGCGTGCGGCATGCTTCGCTGCAAAAGAAAGCAGAAACGACGGAAAACGTGTTGCGCGAAATTGTGGAGTCGGTTCGCGTACCGCTCTGACGAGCGAACATGGCCTCCCTGAGATTCCCGACCATCCCGAAAAGTGAACGGCCCGCGGTGCACGCGTTTTTTGTGGCCATGGCGGCGCTGGCGGTGGCGCTGCTTTTGGCGCTGTATTCGGGCGCGGCCGCGCAATTGGGCAACGTGGTGGTGGCTAGCACTTCGGCGACGCTGGCGCTGTTTGTGGCTGCGTGGGTGGGAGTGACGCTGGTGCCGGTGCTGGCCAAGCGAACGCCGCTGCGCTGGATTGGCTACCGCATGGAGTATCGCGTGACGCTGGCCGGCTGGATTTATGCGGGCGGGATCCTGCTGGTGGCGCTGGCGGCGTTGAACACCGGAAATAATTTGTTGTTCCTGATTCTGGCCAGCCTGATCGCCAGCATTTTGATGAGCGGGATTCTGTCTTCGATTACGCTGGCCGGAGTGGAGCTGCGCATCCAGCCCCCGGAACATATTTTCGCGAACCAACTGGTGCGCGCCGCGGTGGAGCTGGAAAACCAGAAGGTGTGGTTCCCGTCGTTTTCGCTGAGGGTGGAGAGCGGCGGCAAGAAAAAGAAAACCGGGACGGAAGCGCTGCTGGAAACACCGGTGTTCTTCCCGTATTTGCCGAGGAGGCAGTCGCTGGCGCAATCGGTGCCGCTGCTGTTTCCGAAACGAGGAGCGTATCGCGCGGAGAGCTTTCGAATCGTGACGCGGTTTCCGTTTGGATTCCTGCAAAAGGCGCGGCGCGTGGACCTAGCGACCGAGGTGCTCGTGTACCCCTCGGTGGAGGCCACATCGGAATTGCTGGAGGTGATGCCGGGAATCGAAGGAGCGATGGAGAGCCTGGCGAAAGGGCGCGGGCAGGATCTGTACGCGTTGCGCGATTACCTGCCGAACGACAGCGCGCGGCATGTGCACTGGAAGGCTTCGGCGCGACTGGGATCGCTGATGGTGCGGGAATTTGCGATGGAAGAAGAGTGCAATGTGCTGCTGGTGTTCGATCCGCACAGCCCGGCGGCGTCGGTGTTTGCCAGTCCGCAGGAGAAGCTCGGATTCGAACGCGCGGTGCAAATGTGCGCGGCCATTGCGTGGAGTTTTCAGGAACGCAGCGGTTTGCTGGAATACCGCAGCGTGAACAGCGAAGTGCCGGGCGCACCGGCTACTGAAAATATTTTTGCGATTTTGCGGCATCTCGCGGCAGTGCAGCCGCTGCAGCCCGCAAATGATCCCAAGCTGCTGACGGATTTGGCGGCTCATTCGGATGCTTTCAAAATCGTGGTCACCAGCCAGGCGCGCGGATCGGTGCCGGCGTCACTGTGGCATTCCTCGTACATCATTTTTGCCGATGACCTGAGCTGAGCCTGCTTCGCCCGAGCGTTTCACCAGACAATTCGGGTTGTGCGACACTACGGTCTTCATGCTGACCGGAGATGATCGAGCGCGCTTTCGCAGAAACCTGTTGCAGTGGTTCGCGCAGTTTCAGCGTGACTTGCCGTGGCGCCGCAACAAAGACGCGTATCGCATCTGGCTCTCGGAAATCATGCTGCAGCAGACGCGAGTGGCCGCGGCGATTCCCTACTACGAGCGATTTCTGAAACATTTTCCGACGATTGAGGCCTTGGCTGCTGCGCCCCAAGGAGAGGTGCTGCGGCTGTGGTCGGGGCTGGGTTATTACTCGCGTGCCCGAAATCTGCAGAAGGCGGCGCAGCAGATCGTTGGGATCCATGGCGCTGAATTTCCGCGCACACGGGAAGAGGCGCTGGCGCTGCCGGGAATCGGCGCGTACACGGTGGCGGCGATTCTGAGCATCGCGCACGGCGAACGGCTGGCGGTGCTGGATGGGAACGTGGCAAGAGTGCTGGCGCGGTTGCTGGGGATACGCGGCGATCTACGCACCACGAAAACCTGGCGGGAATTACAGCAGACCGCGGACGCGCTACTCGATCCGGAAACTCCGGGCGACTGGAACCAGGCGATGATGGAATTGGGAGCGACGCTGTGTACACCGCGTTCACCGCAGTGCCTGCTCTGCCCAGTCGCGGAGTTTTGTGAAGCGCGAAAGCAGCGGTTGACGGAGGTAATTCCGGAGAAACGGAAGAAGCGGGATGTGGTGGACGTGACGATGGCCGCCATCGTGTTTCTGGACGGGCAAGGGCGGACGCTGTTGCTGCCTCCGCCGCAACCGGGCGCGAAGCAACGAACGCACCACCACGTCGCAGATCTGATTTCGCGGATGTGGCACTTCCCGACGATTGAAATCGAGGGTGCGGTGGGCCACGGGTCAAGACCCGCGAAAACGCGCACAGGGAAGCAAGCGCCGGTCGATAAACAACTGAGGAAATGGATCGCTGCGGAATTTTTTGCAGGCAAGAGCGTGACGGGCGAACTCAAACCGCTGCGCCGCGTCCGGCACGCGGTAACGTTCCGGCGGATTGTGGTGTTGCCGTTCGCGCTGCAAGTGGCGCGATTGCCGAAGGTGCGCGGCTCGAAAGCGATAGCGCTTGCGGAAGTAAGCGAGCTTGCGGTTTCGAATCTGACGCGCAAAGTAGCTCGTGCAGCCGAACCGCTGACACGGCACGCGATTCGCTCCGCAATGCACTGCTAACTCACACCAAACGCCTGTACCGACGTCCAACTTGGGTACGACAGCCAAATGCTATTCTGGAGGCTCATGGCCGCCACGGTCTCATTGCCGGAAGTGTCGTTGCCCGCGGAGCGGTTCTACCGCACGTGCCTGCTGTTGCTGGTATTCGTGTCGATTCTGACGCTGGTGGTCACCGGGAAGCTGGATCCGGTCACCACGTTGATTGCGCCGCTGGCGGTGGTCTGGAAGGGCTGGCGATGGTGGCACGGACGTGCGCCGGAGTTGCGACAGAAAACGGCGACATTACTGGTCCTGCTGTACCTGCTGATTTTTCCCATCGACATGTTGTTTGTGTCGCGCAACCTGGTGGGCAACACGTCGAACCCCGGATTGTATGCGGCATTGCTGGCCGCTGTGCATTTTCTGATTTTTGTGACCATCGTGCGGTTGTATAGCGCGACCAGCGATCGCGACGCGGTGTTCCTGGGCATGTTGTCGTTCGCGTGCGTGCTGGCCGCCGCGGTCTTCACGGTGGACACCTGGTTTCTGGCATTTTTTGTGGCGTTCCTGACATTCGCGGTGGGCACGTTCGTGGGGCTGGAGGTGCGGCGCGGCGCCACGGGGTCCATTTTCCCTCCGGCCCACGCGGGCCAGCGGGAGGAGCGGCGCTTCCATCGCGCGCTGGGATTGGCGGTGCTGAGCGTATCGCTGGGCGGCATCACCATCGGATGCGTACTGTTCTTCGTATTTCCACGATTCAGCGCGGGGTATCTGTCGCGCGCGGGCATGCAATCGACGCTGATGAGCGGCTTTTCCGACAACGTGGAACTGGGGCAGATCGGCGAGATCAAACAGAGTTCGACGGTGGTCATGCGGGTGAAAACCGGCCAACGCGTGGAGTACCCGCTGCTGCGCTGGCGGGGCATCGCGCTGACCACGTTTGACGGGCACCGCTGGTATTCACACGACCGCAACGCCGAGGCCGTTTCGCCGGACGTGTCGGGCTGGATTTATCTGGCGAACGCGCAGAATTTTGAGGCGCCGCCCGCGGTGAACCTGCGCTACACGGTGCTGCTGCAGCCGATGGTGAGTGACGCGATTTTCGCTCCGTCGAACCTGGTTGCCCTGCGCGGACAATTTTATGCGGAGGGCGGAGGGCCGTACGGAAACCGTGGATTTCTGCGGCGCGATTCGACGGATTCTATTTCGAACCCATTCCACAATTTCGGGCAACTGGAGTACGAGGGTAGTTCCCTGCTGCCGGCGATCAATCCGGCGAAGGCCCGCAGCGCGGCGACGGACTATCCACGCGACTTCACGGAAACTTATTTGCAACTGCCGGAGAGCCTCGATGCGCGTATCCCGCAACTGGCGCGGCAGATCACCGCGACGGGGAATAATCCGTTCGATCGCGCGGTGCTGATGGAGACATATCTGCGGCGGAATTTTGCCTACACCTTGAAATTATCCGACGGCGGCAAAGACCCCCTGGCGCATTTCCTGTTTCAAAGCAAAGCCGGGCATTGCGAGTATTTTGCGTCGGCGATGACCGTGATGCTGCGCACGCTGGGAATTCCGGCGCGCGAAGTGAACGGGTTTCTGCCCGGCGAATACAACGACCTGGGCGGAGACTACATCGTGCGGGCCAGTGACGCGCATAGTTGGGTGGAAGCGTATTTTCCGGGGAACGGGTGGATGACATTCGACCCCACGCCGCCGGGTGCGCCCAGCGGAACGGGATTTTTGTCGCGCATGAACCTGTATCTGGATTGGCTGCAGCTTTCCTGGAACGAGTGGGTGATCAACTACGATTTCGCGCACCAGGTGCTGCTGGCGCAGAACGCGGACCGCACTTCGCGTAACTGGAATGAAGCGTTTCGCGCATGGTCGCGACGGCTGCAGGATCGCAGCATGGGACGCCTGAAAGCGATGCAAGAAACGCATGCGAAGGGAGCGCTGGCGTTCCCTATCGCGCTGGTGGTGTTTCTGCTCGTGCTGCGCATGAACTGGATTGTGTCGCTGTGGAGATGGATGGCCATGCAGCTGCGGGTGACGAACAATTCCGCGCGGCGGGCCAATCCGCAACTGGCTTCCCTGCTGTACGGTGAATTATTGCGGGTGCTGGCGAAGCGAGGAATTCAACGCGGCGAGACGCAAACGGCGGACGAGTTCGCGGCGATGCCCGGCATGCAAGCGGAATTGCGGCCGGTGGTACGCGAGTTTACGGATGTTTATGCGCAAGCACGTTTTGGCGGGACGCCCTGCGACTCGGAGCGGCTGCGCGGCCTGCTGCAACAGATTCGAGCGATTCCCCGAACGAAGCAGGCCTGACGCCTCGCGATTTGGCACCGCAAAACAGCCCAGCCAGCGCGTGTTAAACTGTGGGAACCGCGCGAGCGGCTCTTATGACCAAAATTGGTTTTGTATCTCTGGGATGTCCGAAGAACCTCGTCGACAGCGAGGTGATGATGGGCATCCTTGCGCGTGGCGGATATGAATTGACGCCGCGGGCCGACGAAGCGGAAATTCTGGTGGTGAACACGTGCAGCTTCATTGAATCGGCGCAAAAGGAGTCGGTTGATACGATCCTGGAAATGGCCGAGCACAAGAAGTTCGGCGCAGCGCGCAAGCTGATTGTGGCGGGCTGCCTGGTGGAACGTTTCCGCGACCAGATTTTGCAGCAAGTTCCGGAAGTCGATGCGGTGGTGGGCACAGGGGAAGTGGAACGCATCCTGGAGGCGGTGGAAGGCGACGCGAAGATTCTGGCCGCTGAGCCGCCCGTATTTCTGTATCACGACTACACGCCGCGGGTACTGACCACACCAAAGCATCAGGCGTACATCAAGATCGCGGAGGGCTGCGATCATCCCTGCACGTTCTGCATCATTCCGGAGTTGCGCGGGAAGTTCCGCAGCCGGCGCTTCGAATCGGTGCTGCGCGAAGCGGAAAATCTGGCCGTCGGTGGGGCGCGGGAAATCACGCTGATCGGGCAAGACACCACTTCGTACGGAGAGGACCTTGGCCTGCGCGACGGGTTGGCGAAGCTGTTGGAGGCCCTTGCCGGGGTGGAAGGCGTGCAGTGGGTGCGCTTCCTGTACGCGTATCCGAATCGCGTGACGCAGAAGTTGCTGGACACTATCGCCGCTCATCCGCGCCTGGCCAAGTACATCGACATGCCGCTGCAGCACGCCAGCCGCAACGTACTGGCGCGCATGAAGCGGGGATCGAATGGCGACGCGTTCTTGAAATTGCTGGAACGGATGCGCAACACAATTCCCGGCGTGGCGCTGCGTACCAGCTTCATCGTGGGCTTCCCCGGCGAAACCGAAACGGATTTTCAGGAATTGCTGCAATTCGTGGCAGCCGCAGAGCTCGACTGGGTCGGGGCATTTGAATACTCCGATGTCGATAACGCGGAAAGTTACCCGCTGGACGGTAAGGTGGATGCGGACACGATTGCGGATCGCCGCGACCGCCTGATGAGCGTGCAAAAGAAGATCTCGCGCGAAAAACTACGCGCCTATCGCGGCCAGACAAAATTAGCGCTGATCGAAGGGCCGTCCACGGAGCAGCCGCTGGTCTGGGAAGCACGGCTGGAATCGATGGCGCCGGAGATCGACGGAAAACTGTACCTGACGGACGTGGAAGTGCCGGACGGCAACGGGGATTTGCAGAGCGCGCAACCCGGAGACATGGCGCGCATCGAAATCACCAAGAGCGACGCGTACGATTTGATCGGGCGGGTAGTGGAGATTCTGCCGCGAGTCGAGTCGCGCACAAACATGACAACGGCCGTGCCCGCACCGCATCAAACGGTGACGCGCATTGCGACCGGCGCGCCGCTGCGAGTACTCGGGTAAGGCGCTTCAGCATTTCAGCAGTAATCCAACGGATAGAACGATGAAACACAAATGCCCTATTTGTAAGAAGCCCACCGATTCCGAGTTGCATGCGGAATTTCCGTTTTGCTCGGAGCGCTGCCGGATGGATGATCTGGGCGCATGGGCTTCGGAGAAATATGTAGTGTCCGAACCGATTTTCACGGAAGACGATCTCGACGAAGAAAGCCCGAAAACCATCATTCTGGAATTGGACGAACCGGACGAACCCAAGCGCGGGGCGTGATACCATCCTGCTCTGCGTCCCGAGCGAAATAGATGACTGACATCGACCACGTTGAGCACAAACCGCGCCTCGCGTATGCAATTGCGACAGTACTCGGCATCGGCTACCTGAAGCCCGGGCCGGGTACATGGGGATCGCTGGCAGGCCTGCTGGTGGCGGTGCTGGCGCATCCGGTGACCTGGTATTTTTTAATTGGGAATGTATTGCGGATGGGGTTGGGCGTGGAAGCGCGGTTGCTAACCGGCAAGCCGGGAGCGGAGATGCTGCTGATCCCGAGCATCGCGGTGTGGCTGGCCATTGCGATTCTGGGAGTGCGCTCCAGCGGCATCGTGGCGGAATTCGCGGGCGTCAAGGATCCACAGTACGTTGTGATTGACGAAGTTTCCGGCGTGCACTTGACGCTAATCTTGGCACTTGCGCCGATGTTTGCGTTGAGCCTATTGCATTCGGCGGATGCGGCCGCGTTCGCCTTGTACAGCGGCATGAGTATCCTGAACTGGAAATTCCTGCTGGCGGGTTTCGTATTGTTCCGCATCTTCGATATTTTGAAACCGTTTCCCTGCAGAAGACTGGAAAGGCTCGCGGGAGGCTGGGGAATCATGGCAGACGACTGGATGGCGGGGGTCTACGCTGCCATTTGTATGCGTCTCGCGTTACACTTTCATCTGTTATGAAATTGGGGTTCGGATCCTCCGCTGAAACGAACGGGATACCGCATGTAGAGCGGATCGCGCCTGGCGCGGCCATCCCGGGCGGCGAAATCACCGTGCACGGAGGGGGCTTCACTTCGCGGCATGGGGCACGACCCGCAGTGTTTTTCGGGGAAGCCGAGGCGCCGTTGGCGCTGGCCAGCAACTCGCGACTGATTGCGCGAGTGCCGGAAAATGCGAGTGGCGGCACACTGAGGGTGGTGCAGACCGGCAAGGAAAGCCAGCCATTCCCGGTGTCGATCGGTTTTCAGATTGCGGACAATCTGCACCCGGTGGCGAACCCGGCAGTCGATCCCAGCGGGAACATTTACGTGACGTTCAGTGGCCCGCGGGGCCAGCGTGTTCCGGCATCGCTGTACAAAATCAGTTCGAGTTACACGGTGAAGCCGTTTGTCACTTCGCTGATCAATCCGACCGGATTGGCGCTGGACAGCGGCGGCAACCTGTTCGTTTCCTGTCGCAATGATGGAACGATTCATCGGGTTACTCCCGATGGCCGGGCCGAATTATTCGTTGAGGGAATGGGCATCGCCACGGGGATCGCGTTCGACAAAGTGGGCAACCTGTTCGTGGGCGATCGCAGCGGCACCATTTTCAAGATCAGCCCTTCGCGCGAGATTTTTGTGTTCGCCACGCTGGAGCCGTCAATTGCGGCGTACCACTTGGCGTTCCACCCGAGCGGCGAGTTGTATGTGAGCGGGCCAACCACTTCGAGTTACGACCGGGTGTTTCGAATCACGCAGGGCGGCGAAGTGCACGTGTTTTATCGAGGGCTGGGCAGGCCGCAAGGAATGGCGTTTGATCAGGATTTGAATCTGTACGTCGTCGCGTCGCACGGTGGAAGGCGGGGCGTGGTGCGCATCTCGCCGCAGGGCCATGCGGAGCATGTGTTGAGCGGTCCGGCGCTGGTGGGGTTGACGCTGCTGCCCTCCGGACGGGCGATTCTGGCGGCAAACAGCGCGCTGTTCACGCTGGACTGGAAAGTCCGTGGACTGCCACTGCTGGGCTAAGCGGTCCCGTTCGCCGAGTCCCTTCCGGAAAGCGCCGCGAGTACTGCGGTAGAATACCAACATGAAAGCGGAAATCATTGCGGTGGGCTCGGAACTGTTGACGCCCGACCGCCTGGACACCAATTCCCTTTTCCTGACCGAAGAACTGAACAAGCTGGGCATCGAAGTTCTACGTAAGACGATTGTTGGCGACAATCGCGAACTGCTGGCCGAAGCGTTTCGCGATGCGTTGAACCGGGTGTCGCTGGTGATTTCCAGTGGAGGGCTGGGGCCGACGGAAGATGACCTGACGCGGGAGACGGTTGCGGAACTTCTGGGGCGGGAACTTCGCCGAAATGAAGAAGTGGTGCGGGCGATCGAGGCGCGTTTTCGCAGCTTCAAACGAGATATGCCTGCGGTCAATTTGCGGCAGGCGATGGTGCCGGAGGGCGCGGAGGTGCTGGAGAATCCTCGTGGAACCGCTCCGGGTTTGTGGATCGAGGATCGCGGGCGGATGGTGGCGCTGTTGCCTGGGCCTCCGCGGGAGTTGAAGCCGCTGTTTCTGGAGCAAGTGATGCCGCGCTTGCAGCGACGGGCGACCGGAATCCGCATGTTCAAGCGGGAACTGCGAGTCACAGGCCTGGGCGAATCGCACGTCGAAGAGCGGATTCGCGGCATTTACACACGATACACGGACGTGAACACAACAATTCTGGCCGCTCCCGGAGAAATACAGATTCATCTGCGTTCCTGGACCGACGACGAAGCGCGCGCCAACACGACGCTCGACGAGATGGTGCGCAGCTTCGAACTGGCGCTGGGCGATCGAATTTTTGCGCATTCGGGAAGGCCGCTGGAGCAGGTGGTGGCGGAGTTGCTGTTGGACCGGCGCGCGACGCTTTCCGCAGCGGAGAGTTGCACCGGCGGGCTGCTGGCGGAGCGCTTGACGCGCATCCCGGGAAGTTCAGCGTATTTTCTGGGTGGCGTGGTCTGCTACAGCAATGAATTGAAGACGGCGTGGGCGGACGCGTCGCCGGAGATGATTGCTGCCAAAGGCGCGGTGAGCTGCGAAGTCGCGGTGGCCCTTGCGCAAGGCATTCGACGCCGTACGGGCAGTATGCTCGGCGTGGGAATTACCGGCGTAGCGGGGCCGGGCGGCGGCACGGAAGACAAACCAGTGGGCACGGTGTATGTGGCGCTGGCCGCACCGAACGGCACGAAAGAGCGACTGGTGCATTTGCCTGGCGACCGCGAAGCCATCCGCTTTTACGCGACGCAGATTGCTCTCGATATGGTGCGCGTACATTTTCTCTACAATGGCAACACGCCATCGCGTTAAGCTGTAGCCCCTGCGGATCCCATGCGCCTGTTCATTGCTATTTCACTTCCAGATGAGGTTCGCTCGGAGTTGGAGGAATTTATCCGCGAATGCCGGGTTAGCGCGCCGAAGCTGAAATGGGTGCGGACCGCGAATTTACATGTCACGCTGAAATTTCTGGGCGAAACTCCGGAGGCCAAGAGAACGGAAATTGGGGAAGCGCTGGCGGCGGTGAAGGTTTCCGAGCCAATTCCGATCGAAGTGCGCGGACTGGGATTTTTCCCGAATGCCCGGCGTCCTCGCGTATTGTGGGCGGGAGTGGAGTCGAGCGCGGGGCTGTCTGCGCTTGCGGAGAAGATCGACCAGTCGATGCATGCGGTGGGCTTTGCGCGCGAGGCGCGACCGTTTTCGCCGCACCTGACGTTGGCTCGGATCGATGATGGGGTTTTGCCCGCTGCGTTTGCGGCGATGGTGGAGCGGGAAAGCAAACGCGAGTTTGGGGCATTCACGGGGACGGAGTTTCACCTGATCCAGAGCAAGCTGAAACCGAGCGGCGCGGAATACACGGTTTTGCAGAGTTTCCGCATCACGGGCTGAACCTGGGCTATCTGCAGAAGAGGCTGAATGACGAAAATAGCGGTCCTGGGTGGAGGGGCTTGGGGCACCGCATTGACGGTGGTGCTGGCGCACAGCCGTCGTGCGCACGAAGTGGCGCTGTGGGTACGCAACGCGGCTACGGCCGAAACGATGCGCGCCACGAGGCAAAATGCGCGGCGATTGCCCGGAGTGGAAATCCCGCGCGAGGTTGAGATTTCGAATGATCTGCGCGAGGTGCTGGACAAATCTTACATTGTGATTTGCGCTGCCCCCGCGATGCACGTTCGCGAAGTGTTCTCGCTAGGCATCGCTCATCTGGCGCCGGAGTCCATTCTGGTCAGCGCCACGAAGGGTCTGGAGCCGGCCACGCATCTGCGCATCAGCCAGGTGATTTCGCAGGCGTGCAGCCAGCGATTTCATCCACAAGTAGCCGTGCTCTCTGGACCATCGTTCGCGGAGGAAGCGGCACGCGGCGAGTTCACCAACGTGGTGATCGCATCGCCAGAGTTTTCGATTGCGACGTACCTTCAGGAAGAATTCACGGGCCCCGGCTTTCGCTTGGAAACCAGCGGCGATCCAGTGGGAGTGGAGTTGATGGGCGCGGTTAAGAACGTAATGGCCATCGGGGCCGGCGCGTGCCAGGGATTGGGACTGGGGCAGGCCGCGTTGGCCGCATTCATCACGCGCGCCGCCAACGAGATGAGGCGCCTGGGCACAGCGCTCGGCGTCAAGCCCGAAACCATTACGGGCCTTGCGGGGACTGGGCGACCTGGTGCTGACGTGTACTGGAACCCTGAGCCGAAACCGTCATGTCGGATTCGAACTGGGGCGCGGGCGCGAGTTGCAGGACATTTTGGCGGAAATGACTGGGATCGCGGAAGGAGTGAGCACCGCACCGGCGCTGCTGGCTTTGGCTCACGAGAATCGGGTGGAAACGCCGATCGCCGAACAGGTTCATGCGATCCTGAAGGGTTGGAAAGAGCCCGGCGAAGCGCTCCGCGACATACTGGAGCGCACACCGCACCGCGATTGACCTTAGTACGCTGGTTCCAGTGGCACTTCCGCGCCTCCTGTCCCTCCGGCCAGCCCTCAAGAGCAAAATAAGTCCCTAAAATTTAGGTGAAGCGATGACTAACTCGCCGCTAACTCTATTGAGGCGCCTGCGATCCGGCCGCGTGCGCATCCTCTGGCTGGTGCTGGGAGCGCTGCTGCTGGTCAGCGCGCTGCCGATCGGCTTGTATCACCGGCAGGTGCTGGAGCTTAGCCAGGAAAAACTGGTGGACACCGAACGCGTGCAGCAAACGGAGCTGACGCGGTCGCTGGCGCAGGAAGTGCAATTCTTCGAATCGAATCTTACCCAGCAACTGATCAGCGAACGGCAAATTCTGGCGCTGACCGGGCTGATCGACAATGTGCAGGATCCGGCGGCCGAACCGAAAGTAACGCGGCTTACTGGAAAACTTTGTGGATTCGAACCGCAATACGTTTTTGTATTTGACGGCAGTCGGCCGGGACGGAAAAGGCACCAGCGCGTCGCAGGGCAATTTTCGCGCGGAGCAGGATCCATTCGTAGCGAAAGCGTTGCAGCGGGCGTTCATCAGCACGCAGCAGGAGATCAAGTTCCGCAGCGATCCTCTGGCACTGTCGCCCAACAATTTGCCGGCGTTTGTGGTGGCGGTGCCGCTGAAGGACGCTCAGGATAATTTCACGGGAATGCTGGCGGCGGTGGTTTCGCTGGAGCCGATTCTGCAGCGGTTGCAGGATGCCAGCGTGCGCGGGCGCGTGGTATTCCTGGTGGATCACTACGGGCACCTGGTGGCGCATCCGACAAGCGAAAAATTTTGTGCCGGGCGAAGACTTGACGGAAAAATCGCCGCTGGTGCAGCAGATCAAGGCGCTGCCCAAGGAATTGCGCAACACGGAAACGGTGCGGTTCGTCTCCAAGGAAAACAATCGCAAAATCGAAATGGTGGGCACCTACAGCACGTTCCCTGAAGTGAACTGGGCGGTGATCGCGCAGCGCAGCCTGGATGAGGCGCGCAGCGACGCGGGCGTGCCGGATCTGAACCGGCAGGCGCTGGCCTTCGTCAGCGTGGTGGTGCTGGTCGCAGTCCTGTTCGGCTACTTTTTTGCAGTGGGCATCAGTTCGCCGATTCGCAGCCTGGCGGCCAGCACGCGCGCCATCAGCCGCGGCGAATTCCACCAGCGCACGCCGGTGCGCGGGGCTTCGGAAATCAGCGAACTGGCGGAAAACTTCAACTTGATGGCCAGCGACATCGAGGAGTACATCGAGAAGCTGAAAGAGGCCGCCGAAGAAAATCGCGAGCTGTTCATCGGCTCAATTCGCATGCTTGCGGCGGCGATCGACGAAAAGGATCCGTATACACGCGGTCATTCCGGACGCGTGGCGAAGTATTCCATGGTGATCGCGCAGGAGATGAAGCTGTCCGCGGAAGATCTGGACAAGTTGCGGATCGCCTCGCTGCTGCATGACGTCGGAAAAATCGGCGTGGACGACCGCGTTTTGAAGAAGCCTGGCTCGCTGACGCCGGAAGAATTCGAAATCATGAAGACGCACACGACCAAGGGCGCCAACATCATGCGTCCCGTGTCGCAGTTGAAAGATATGCTGCCGGGCATCGAACTGCACCACGAACACATGGATGGGCGCGGCTACCCGTATGGACTTTCCGGGCCGCAGATTCCGCAGATGGCGCGCATTATCGCGGTTGCGGACACGCTGGACGCCATGACCACCAACCGGCCGTACCAATCGGCGATGGATCTGGAATACGCGCTGGGACGCATCAAGGCACTTTCGGGTTCGAAGTTCGATCTTGCGGTGGTCACCGCGCTGGAATCCGCGGTAGCTGCAGGAAAAATCCGGCTCACGTCGGTCGAAGTTCACGTCTAGGGCGAAAACCCGCCTGGCACTGCCCGTCTGTTACAATTGAAACTTGCACGAACCGCAAGCCAGACACCTATGATTACCCTGTTCGGAAAACCAGAACCCACACTGCTGGAGCGCCTGAAGGAGTCCGTCGGCAAAACGAAGGACGCGCTGGCCGACACGCTGGACACCATCACGCAGGGTGGACGGCAGATCGATCCGTCGGTATTGAAGGAAGTGGAGACGGCGCTGCTGTCGGCGGATCTGGGCGTGAAAACCACGCGAGAGATTCTGGATTCGGTGCGGGAACAGATGTCGCGCAACGCGCTGAACAATGGCGAGCAGTTGAAAAAAGAGATCAAGGCGCATGTGTTTCGCGCGCTGAATGTGTACGGCAACACGCCTCGGCTGGCCGGCCCGGCGAACGGCAACGATCCGCGCGTGATTTTCATCGTAGGCGTGAATGGCGCGGGAAAGACGACCAGCATCGGGAAGCTGGCGAATCGTTTGCGCAAGGATGGGCGCAGCGTGGTGCTGTGCGCGGCGGATACGTTTCGCGCGGCGGCGATCGAGCAACTGGAGATCTGGGCGCAGCGCAACGGCGTGGAGGTCATCAAGCAGAAGTCCGGCGCCGACCCGGCGGCGGTGGTGTTTGACGCGATGACCGCAGCAAAGACGCGCGGCACCGACGCGGTGATTGTGGATACCGCGGGCCGGCTTGCATACAAAATCGAATTTGATGGCCGAGCTGGATAAAATGAAGCGCACCGCCGCAAAGGTAATTCCCGGGGCGCCGCATGACGTATTACTCGTGCTGGACGCCACCACCGGGCAAAACGGATTGGCGCAGGCGCGCGAATTCACTTCGACCGTGGGCGTGACGGGAATTATCCTGACCAAGCTGGACGGCACCGCGAAGGGCGGCATTGTGGTGGCGATCTCGCGCGAACTTGGACTGCCGATACGCTTCGTGGGCACCGGCGAACAGATCAATGATCTGGTGCCGTTCGACGCGCAAACCTACGCGGATTCTCTGTTCAACTAAGCCGTGAACGAACACGACCTGCAATTCATGAAACGGGCGCTGGAACTGGCGCGCCAAGGCGTTGGCCTGGCCAGCCCGAATCCCACGGTAGGCTGCGTCGTGGTGAACAACGGCGCGGTGATCGGGGAAGGTTTCCACCAGTACGAGCAACGCGATCACGCGGAAATTGTGGCGTTGAAGCAGGCGGGGGAACGAGCGAAAGGCGCGACGCTGTATGTGACGCTGGAACCCTGCAATCACCACGGACGCACGGGGCCGTGCAGCGAAGCAATCCTTGACGCTGGAATTGCGCGCGTGGTGGCCGCGATGGAAGACCCGAATCCCAAGACTGCCGGCGGAGGCTTCGCACATTTGCGAAGGGCGGGCATTGCGGTTGATGTCGGAGTGCAGGAAGAGGAAGCACAGCGGCTGAATGAAGGGTTTTCCAAATGGATCACGACCCGCGAGCCGTTTGTCACGCTGAAGTCGGCATTGACGCTGGATGGGCAATTGGCGCTGCGTACAGACGGCAAGAAGAAGACGCGCGAGTGGATTACCGACGAAGAAGCGCGGCGCGAGGTGCAAAACATGCGTCATGCCTCCGACGCGCTGCTAACGGGAATCGGCACGGTGCTTGTCGATAATCCGTATTTGACCGATCGCAGCGGTAAGCCCCGGAGGCGCAAGCTGTTGCGCGTGATCCTGGATTCGAAGCTGCGGATCCCGCTGAAATCGCATGTGGTACAAAGCGCGGAGAATGACGTGCTGGTATTCACGGCGGTTTCGCTGGAATCACCGAAAGCGCGCGCTTTGCGGAAAGCTGGCGTGGAGGTGGTGCGCGCAAAACGGCAGCGCGGGCGCATCGATCTGCGCGCGGTGCTGAAGGAGCTCGGTCGCCGCGAGATTCTGAGCGTCATCCTGGAGGCCGGGCCGCACCTGAATGGCGGTGCGCTGGCGGCGGGAATCGTCGACAAAGTGGTGCTGTTTTACGCGCCGAAGCTGGCGGGCAGTTCGGACACTCCTTTTATCGCCGGTGTGCGTAACGCTGACGCGTTTCCCTTCCATCTGCGGAACACACAAAGCTTTGGTGCGGATATCGCGCTGGAGTATGTTCGCAGCAGTCAGCGTGCTTCGCGAAAATACCGCGCAAAGGTATAATCTCAGCATCTCTCCGCAGCAAAATCTGACCGGGCCTTTGGCCTGAAAGCTACCAGCGATGTCCGACACGATTCAGAAATACAAAGATTACGTGATGACGGGATTCGTGAAGTCCGTGGCGCCGATCGTGATCGACCATGGCAGCGGTGCAATCGTGACCGACGAAAACGGGCGCGAATACCTGGATTGCTTTGCGGGCATTTCGGTGGTGAATGCGGGGCACGTCAACCCGCAGGTAGCGGCAGCAGCGAAAAAGCAGATCGATAAGCTGGTGCACTGCTCGTCGTATCTGTATCACGTGAAGCCAGTGGCGGATCTTGCGGAAAAGATGGCGCAGATCACCCCGAAGGGCCTGACCAAAACATTTTTCGGTAACGGTGGCGCGGAGGCGATTGAAGGCGCGCTGAAACTGGCGCGGCTGTACACCGGCAAGCACGAATTTATTTCGCTGATGTCGAGCTTTCACGGGCGCAGCTTCGGGGCGCTGAGCATCACTGGAAATTGGGCGCGCAAGAAGAAGGGCGGCCCATATGGAACGGGAGTGTCGTTCGCACCGGCGCCTTATGTGTACCGCTCGCTGTGGCCCAACGATCCCGAGGAATGCGGGCGACAATGCGCCAGGCAGATCGACGAAATTGTGAAGTACGCGACGTCGAATGACGTGGCGGCATTCATTGCCGAGCCGGTGATGGGCGAGGGCGGGATCATCGTGCCGCCGCTGAATTATTTCAAGGAAGTGAAGAAGGTGCTGGATCACTACGGCATTTTGTTCATCGCCGACGAAGTGCAGTGCGGATTTGCGCGCACCGGCAAAATGTTTGCGATCGAATACTACGGCGTGGAACCGGACATTATCGTGACCGCCAAGGGCATCGCGGACGGATTCCCACTGAGCGCGTTTACGGCGCGGCCGGAAATTGCCGACGCGTATAAACCGGGCGATCACCTGTCCACGTTTGGGGGTAATCCGGTTTCCTGCGCGGCGGCGCTGGCGAATATCGAGTTTATGGAGCAGGTGAATTTGCCGAAGATGTCGGCGGAAACCGGCGCCTACGCGGTGTCGAAGTTGCGCGAATTGCAGAAGAACAATCCGCTGATCGGAGAAGTGCGCGGCGCGGGATTGATGATCGGCGTCGAACTGGTGAAGGATGCGGAGAAGACGCCCGCGATTGCCGAGGCCGAGGCCATCCGCGAGGCTTGCTTCCGGAACGGGATGTTGATTGGAGTGGGCGGAGGCGGCAACGTGATCCGCTTCCAACCGCCGCTGGTGATCACGCGGCAGCAAATCGATCAGGCGATGGAGATTTTTGGAAAAGCGCTGCAGGAAGTGGCGCAACCCGCGCATGCGGGCGCGTGAGCGACTGCACAAAAGCGCATCAGCGCGGATATACCGCCATCGACTGTAGTTTTCGTGAGTGACTGCGGAGCGACTGCGAGGAGTGGCTAGCGGGTAGGATCAAACTCGCGGAGCAGACAAGTCATCGCGCACTGGATCTCGCCATCGGGCTGCAAGGAGCATTCCATCACGGTCCAGTCCGCGTCATCGGCCTGAAACTTGGCCGCGGTGATGTTCGCGAGCTTGGCTTTATTCGGGCACACCACATCGCGGAAGCGGAAAGAACAGGCCTGCAGGATTCGATCCATCACGTCCGGGTCGGACATAGCCAATCCTCCGTCGAGTACTTCCTGAGTTCCCAACCTGCCGCCGTCGGCCGAGCGCCACCCTGAATGCCCAAGTCCGTATTGCGCGGCAAACTCTTAGACGTTACTTGGAATCGTCCAGACGCGCCTGCGACAGGCAATCCATACCGCAGTGCAACGCGCCCGCCGGGAGCAACGAGCAGTCAATCACGCGCCAATCGCTCCAGCCCTCGTCGCTATGCGGCCAATGCGCAAACACCACGCTGGCCTCGCGATGACGCTGCTCGCAAGTCACTTTTTGCGGATACGTCTTATTTGCGTCGGGATTGGGATCGTTGAGTTTGGGTTCGAACACGCCACACCCCTGTGCCCTTAAAACGACCAGGAGCGTGGCCGATTCCCAGTATCTTACTCTCCGTGCCGCAGGCGTCAAGGACTTACGGCGGGAATCACGGTATGCTGGCGGTACTGACGGTACAGAAAGGCGCGGAGCGATGTTTACGGGAATTATCGAGCACGTAGGAACGATTGAATCGCTGCAATTACATGCGGATGGCGGACGCCTGACTGTCCACTGCGCCGAGCGTGGCGCCGCATCTGGCGGTGGCCAACAGCATCGCGGTAAACGGTTGCTGCTTGACCGTGGTGGAGCGCGACGAGCAGCACTTCTCCGCCGACCTTTCCGCAGAGACAATTCGCAAGACTGCGATGAATGAGTGGAAGCCGGGACTTCGTGTAAATCTCGAACAGCCGATGACGGCGGGGAAAGAGTTTGGCGGGCATTTGTGCTGGGGCATATCGACACGACAGGCCGGGTTGCGCGGCTGGAGCCGGAAGGCGAGAACTGGTGGTATGGCGTCGAGGTGCCGGAGAATTTCGCGCGCTACATCGTGCCGCAGGGGTCGATCGCGATCGATGGGATCAGCCTGACGGTAGCTCGCTGGAACGGACGGATCGCGGAGATCGCCATTATTCCCTTTACGTATGAGCACACCAATGTGCGGGACAAGAAGATCGGCGACGCGGTCAATCTGGAGGGCGACGTACTGGGCAAATATGTGGAGCGCTATCTGGAAGCGCGCAATGCCGCGAAACCCGCGTCCAGCCTCAGCGTGAACGAGTTGATTGCCCAGGGATTCTGATCAAGCCGCTTGCTTCGCGCGCCTGCCGCGCCAGTACAACGCCAGCCCGATGATGATCGGGATGATGGTCCAAATGCCCAACTTGATTTCGAACGCCAGCTTGTCCGCAGCATCACCGGGCGGGACCGCCGAAACAAAAATCCCGATCAACACCACGATGAAGCCCAGTCCGCCCATCAGCCAGACGCCCGGAAGACCGCCGGGAACCAGCACGGCGTGTTCGTTGGTGGCACGATCTTTGCGATACGCCAGGCGGATCACGCCGGCAAACATGTACAGAAACGGAATGAAGTAGAGAATGATCGCGGCATCGATCAGCTGCTGGTAAGCGTCTCGCGTGGATTGGTTGGCCTGGCTGATCAACAGGACGGCGCCGGAAAGTCCGGCCTGGACGAGGATGGAGATGTACGGCGTCTTCCACTTGGGATGGATTTTTCCGAACGCCTGTGGCAGATAGCGGTCAATGCCCACGACAAAGGGCACGCGCGCGATCCCGGCAACGGTGCTCCCGACTCCGCCGGCATTTCCTACGGTGACCAGCAGCGCCGCCAGAATTCCCAGGAAGCCGACACGCAGCAACATCGAACCCAAGGTGATGGCGTGGAACACACCGCTCTTCGGATCGAGGTCGGCCGCGGGCGCCAGGGTGAGAATGGCAAACGTCCCCGCAATGTACATAAAGGCGATCATCGCTCCCGCGCCCAGCACGGCGCGCGGCAAGGTGCGGCGAGGATCGCGAACTTCTTCGCTCATGGAGGAGACGAGTTCGAGACCGGTGAAGGCGAACGCAATTTGCGACCAGAAATTCACGGTATCCCAATTCCAGGTGGGCTTCATATTGGCCCAGGTGAACTGAGTGACCGCGCCGTGCCGGAAATAAACAAGGATGGCGACGCCGACCAGCATCAGCAGCGGCAGATAGGTACCGACGCCGCCGGCGTTTTGCAGCCACTTGCCGATGTTCAGGCCGATGATGTTCAGCAGCACGGCCACCAGGAGAAGCAGGAGAGATACCGTCAGTAAAAAGGTGCGGTCCTGCGAGAGTGCCGCGCCTTTCTCTCCGATCACATACGCGCTCATGGAGGCGCTGGCCAACAGCAATCCTGGGAAATAGAAGACGGTATAGATCCAGTAGGTCCATCCGGCTACGAAACCGTGGAAGTCGCCAAAGGCTTCTTTGGCCCAGACGTACAAACCGCCTTCATCCGGGAATCGCGAGGAAAGTTCGTTGATGACCATGGCGCCCGGCACGAAGAAGAAGAGTGCAGCAATCACCCACAAACTGATCGACGAGGTGCCGTTGTGGCCGGCGGCGGCGATCCATCGCGGGCCGAGGACGGTGGCGATGTTGAACAGCAACACGTCCCAGAAGCCCATCGTTTTCCGCAGTTGTGATTTGGGATCGGCGGCAACCGGCGCGGCGCTGGTCACAGGGTCACGTCCAGGTCAGGAATAAGTTGATCCTGCATGCGGAAATTGTAAAGGAAAGGATCCTTGGAGTTTTCGAAATCGGCCCACGAGGAAAAGACCTCGGCGCGGCCATCCTGCAGGAATACGACGGTATCCGCCAAACGCTTGGCCAGGTGGGTGTCGTGGGTGACCACGATCGAAGTTTTGTGAAAGCGTTCTTTCAGGCGCAGGATCAGATCGCCCATGTGCCCGGCCATGATCGGATCGACCATGGTGGTGGGCTCGTCGTACAGAATCGCCTCCGGATTTTGCGCCAGGGCGCGGGCAATGGAGACGGCGCGCTTGTTGCCGGTGGAGAGTTCGCTGGGCAATTTATCGAGGACTTCCTCCACTTCCAGCATCTTGGCGAATTTCTGCACGTAGGCCGCGATATCTTCCTCGGAAAGACCGTCGATGTCTTCCATCGGGAAGGCAATGTTTTCCGCGATGGTCAGGGAATCGAACAAGGCGCCGGACTGAAAGACCATGGTGACCTTACGGCGGATCGGTTCGAACTGTTTTTCGTCAAAGTCGGTGACGTCCACGCCATCGATGATCACGCGGCCGGAGTCCGCCTTCAGGAAACCCATGATGTGCTTCAGGGACACTGATTTGCCGACTCCGCTGCGGCCCATGATCACGCAGGTTTCCCCCCGGCGGACCTGAAAGCTTACGTCCTTCAGCACCGGACGATCGTCGAAGGCTTTGCAGACGTCCTTAAATTCAAAATAGATGGGGGTGTTGGAAGAAGGGCTCTGGGAACGGGGGCCCAGATCGGCGTGGAGGTCGTTCATCACTTGGTATGAAAGCCTGAGAACGGGAAAGCGTCAAGAACTTATCGTGTGGGGGAATTCCGGGAGGCGCGATAGAAGTCGACGTGCTAGGAGGGTCAAAGTGGAGAGTACAGGGAGGATTTTAGGGGGAAGAGGAGGAGTGGGAATCAGCCCCGATGCACAAGTTATTGAAACGAATGTTTGTTAGATAAGAGGATGCAGGCGAGCAAATATGAGTGGGATTCGCTCACATTTCGGAAAAATCGCTTGACAGCAGAAGCAGAGCTGTTATATTAGCACTCGGCAGCGAGGAGTGCTAAATCGTGCATCTCCTCCACCAAGTTCCCCGCTATACCCCAGTTCAATTCTATGGAGGTCGTTCAAAGATGTCAGTGAATCTCACCCCGCTGCATGATCGAGTGATCGTGAAGCGCATTGAAGAGAAAGAAACCGTCAAGGGCGGCATCATCATCCCCGACTCCGCTAAAGAGAAACCGCAGGAAGGCGAAGTGATTGCCGTCGGTGCGGGCAAGCGCGAGAAGGGCGAGCGTGTGCCTCTGGACGTCAACGTTGGCGATCGCGTGCTGTTCGGCAAGTACAGCGGCAGCGAAATCAAGATCGATGGCGAAGAGTTGCTGATCCTCCGCGAAGAAGAAATCCTCGCGAAGCTCGGCGGCGCCGCCAAGGCCGCCAAGAAGTAACACCGCGGTTCCCTGCCTCGGAACGCAAGAAGTTTGTTTCAGCGGCGGGAGCCACTCGAAGAACATTTGTAGTCTGTGGAATCAGGCAGTATTCGAAATCCAAGTAGCAGAACGGAACTTACCAGGAGGATGTCAGCAATGGCAAAGCAGATTGTTACCGGAGAAAATTCCCGCCAGGCAATTCTACGCGGCGTGAATGCCCTCGCGGATGCGGTTAAGATCACCCTCGGCCCCAAGGGCCGCAATGCGGTGATCGAGAAGAAGTTTGGCGCACCGATCATTACCAAGGACGGCGTGACGGTGGCCAAGGAAATCGAGCTGAGCAATCCGCTCGAAAACATGGGCGCGCAGATGGTTCGCGAAGTGGCCAGCAAGACCAGCGATGTGGCCGGCGACGGAACCACGACCGCGACCGTTCTGGCGCAGGCCATCTTCCGCGAAGGCGTGAAGACGGTGGCGGCAGGAGCCAGCCCGACCGCTCTGAAGCGCGGCATCGATCGCGCGGTGGAAGTGGCCGTGGAAGAAATCAAGAAGCTGCACAAAGACGTGAAGGGCGACATGATCGCCCAGGTGGGAACCATTTCCGCCAATAACGACAAGCAGATCGGCGGCATCATCGCCGAAGCGATGAAGAAGGTCGGCAAGGACGGCGTGATCACCGTGGAAGAATCGAAGACCATGGAAACCACGCTGGAAGTCGTGGAAGGCATGCAGTTCGACCGCGGCTACCTCTCGCCCTACTTCATCACCGATCCGGAGCGCATGGAATGCGTGCTGGAGAACGCGCTGATCCTGATCCACGAGAAGAAGATCAGCTCGATGAAGGACCTGCTTCCGTTGCTGGAGCAGATCGCCAAGCTGGGCAAGCCCCTGGTGATCGTTGCTGAGGACGTGGAAGGCGAAGCGCTGGCCACCCTGGTGGTCAACAAGCTGCGCGGCACGTTGCAGTGCACCGCCGTCAAGGCCCCGGGCTTTGGCGATCGCCGCAAGGCCATGCTGGAAGATATCGCGGTTCTGACCGGCGGCAAGGCCATCACGGAAGACCTGGGCATCAAGCTGGAGAACGTGAAGATCGAGGATCTCGGCAAAGCCAAGAAGATCACGATCGACAAGGACAACACCACGATCGTGGAAGGATCGGGCAAGCCCGGCGAAATCGAAGGCCGCGTGAAGCAGATCCGTCAGCAGATCGACAACACCACTTCCGACTACGACCGCGAGAAGCTCCAGGAACGCCTGGCGAAGCTCGTCGGCGGCGTCGCGGTGATCAAGGTGGGCGCGGCAACCGAAACCGAGCTGAAGGAGAAGAAGGCTCGCGTTGAGGACGCCATGCACGCCACCCGCGCGGCGGTTGAGGAAGGCATCGTGCCCGGAGGCGGCGCAGCGCTGCTTCGCGCACTGGGCGCTCTGGACAAGATCAAGGCCGAAGGCGACGAACTGGTGGGAGTAGGCATCGTGAAGCGCGCGCTCGAAGAGCCGTGCCGTCAGATCGCGCACAACGCCGGATTTGAAGGCGCGGTGGTGATCGGCAAGATTCGCGATTCCAAGGACGACCACTTCGGCTTCAACGCGGACACCGGCGAATATGTGGACCTGGTGAAGGCCGGCGTGATCGACCCTGCCAAGGTGACCCGTCTGGCGTTGCAGAACGCCGCGTCCATCGCGGGCTTGATGCTGACCACCGAAGCGTTGGTGGCGGAAATCAAGGAAGACGACAAGAAGGCTGCAGCGGGAGCCGGCGGTCCTGGCGGCCCGGGCGGCATGGGCGGCATGTACTAAGCTTTACCAGCCAAGCCCAGAATCTCAATCCAGGAAGGGCGGTCGAAATTCGGCCGCCCTTTCTTTTTTGCGGAAGGAGAAACGGTTTGTGAGTTACCCGCCCATGTATTCGGCGTGGACGTATTCACCGGTCTGCGTGTCGTAGACCAGATACCATCCCGGATGATCGGGATCGTCGTAAACCACGAAGGTGTCGCCGCAGGTCCAGCACCAGGACGAAGCGATGGTCCAATCCCAAGCGGCAATCTGCCAGTAGAAGCCACCCGGAAACCAGAAGCGGTGATGATCGCGGTCGATGCGCTGGACGCTGTAGCGGTATTGCGGCCCGAAGTGCTCAAAGTGCCCGTGTTGATAGGGGTGGTCCATGTGATAACGCGCGTCATTCTGGTCGTGTCCAATCCACTGGTTGTTTTCTACGTGGGGGCGAACGTTTTCCACTTGCTGCCCGTTTGCGGGAGGCCGGTTGGTAGTCTGTTGCGGCGGCCGCTCCTGCGGACGATCGGTGGGGTGATTGGGCGGAGGAGTCTGCTGGTTCTCGTGATTTTGCGGCGGCCGGGTCTCTTGCTGTGGAGCGGCGTTTCGCGCTTGGTCGGCGGAGGCGGGATATGTCCGCCATTGGCCTTCGGAGGGGTGCCCTGCGGATGGGACGGCGGAGGTGCTGCCGACGGATGCTCTTCGGGTTTTTGGGCGAAAGCGGAGTACGTTGCCTAACAAGGTCACGGCGACAAGAAACGACAATCGCTTCTTCATTCATTCCTCCCGATTATTTGAAAAACCGAATTGCGGGACACTGCCGCCAAAAGTAGCTCAATCCAGTGGGCAGGCAGAATCCGAGACTCACTGGATGCCACTCCTGGCGATGCTGGAGGACGGTGGTGGAACACACTGGGAGATTCGGCCGATAAGTACAGGGCTGTCTCGGCGAAAGTTGCGCTGTACAGACCCTGAGCCTTCCCTTGCACGTTTTCGTGCGCCGGCCTTTGATCCTGTTGAGGCGGTTCTGGCTTGGCGTCGTTCCCGGCAGCCTGGCCCTTTTCCGCGATCACTTCAACCTTGATGATTTCCGGGCTTTTGCCCAGGAGTTCGGGCCCACGCGTGCGCAGGGCTTTTGCAATTTCGCCTTTCAAGTGCGCTTCGCGGCCGGGTTCATCGTCGAAGGTATCGAAAATGGCGTAGCGGCCCTCCGTCAATTTCACGGCAAACCAGGCGCGTGTGCCTTTCTCGTCTTCGGCGAAGGTACGAGCGGACTTCAAGAAGTCCTCGACGTCGCGTTCTTTGCCCGGTTTGCTGTCCAGCATCGCCCAAATTCCCACTCTGCTCATGGCAAGTCTCCTCAGCTATAGGACGCGCGAGGAGGGCGAAGCGGTCAAAGTGGGTTGAGCGCAGTTTGATAAGAAACGAAATCACTCCTAGGCAAGCCGCGAAGCGCCCGCTCTCATGGGCGCGGCGCCGGATCGCAGCACCAGCGACGAGCCTAGCAAGAGCGCTCCCAGCACCACAAAGAGCGCCCAGAACGGATCCCCGTGCCGGTAAATCAGCGCGCAAACACCGAAAACAATGTACTGCGCGGACAGCACGTAGGCGATAAACAGCGCGCTGGTGTCTCCGGCGGCGAGGCGAAAGGCCACCCATACAAGAATCACGCCGTAGGCGATCATGGTGCCGCTGGCCATGTACCAGACCAGAAAAAGAGTCTGGTAAATGGCGGAGTCGATGGGAAATCGATCGATGGCTGCATGGACTTTTTGCGCGGCAAGCGTATGCCCGACCGCGCCCAGGCCGATGAGGAGGCTGACCACCAGAAAAATGTACCAGGACGCTCGCTTGGTCATTTCGCCTCCGGTCCCTGATTTGCCGCGGCAACGTAGAGCGCCAGAATTCCGTTCCAGCCGCCTTCGGAACTTACTTGGGCGCGCATCTTTTCCCAACCCGCACCGTGGCGTTCCAAGTGACGGTGTTCGAATTCGACGCGCGTTTTCTCTGCGCCTTCGGCGAAAAATTCCAGAGCCACTTCGCTGGCGCGCGCCAGGTCCGCGCTGAATGTCCAGTCAGGCTGCAAGTGCCAGGACAGCACGACTTTTTTCGGCGGCTCCCAGGCCACAACCGTGCCCCAAATGCACTCCACGCCATCCGCATTGATCTCGTACCAGCGGCCGGCGGCGCGCGGGTCCATCAAGATGTCTTTGAAGGGCGTTTTGCCGACGTGATGGGTAGCCGGCCACCACGCACCCATCCTCTGCGTAAACACCTGAAAGGCCTTTTCAATGGGCACGTTTAGGTGGAGCGTTCGTTTTACTGCGGTTTCCGTGGCGCTTTCGGGATTCATGCTGCTTCTCCTTTTGATATTCGGCTTCAGCGAACTTCTTGAAAGAGTTCAAAGCCTGGTCCCACAACTCCGCGAAGTGGTCGCGCAGGGCGGCAATGCCATCGGGATTCAGTTCGTAGATGCGGCGAGTGCCGTCGCGGCGATCTCGGACCAGTCGCGCATCCTTGAGCACGCGCAGATGCTGAGAGACCGCGGGGCGGGAGATGGGGACGCGAGCGGCCAAATCGTTGACGGCGCGGGGATGCTGGCCGATCAGGGAAAAGATAGCCAGGCGGGAAGGATCGCCGAGAGCGGAGAGGCCGGACTGTATGTAAGTATCCACTAACCGTAAGCTATCACTTACCGATATAAAGGTCAAGCCTGCACTGGCCGAATTCTTTTGGGTTGCGCAGCATTGCACGGCAAGGCGCATTTCCACTAGACTGCCAGTGCCACACTCGCGCTCCTCAGGGGGGAGCGAGTTCTATGTCAGGATTTTTACAGCGGTTCATGCCGCAGGAAGCGGATTTTTTTGTTCTCTTCCAAAAGCAGGCGGAGAATATCGTTTCAGGCGCAGCTCGCTTCACCACGATGCTGGAGCACTATACGGGCGTTGCAGAGCAGGTGCAGGCCATCAAAGCAGTGGAACACGCCGGAGACGAAATCACTCACCAGATTTTCCGCAAGCTAAATCAGACGTTTATCACACCCTTCGATCGCGAAGACATTCACGAACTGGGCAGCACGATGGACGACGTGATTGACCTGATCGACGCCGCGGCCAGCCGTTTTGTGCTGTATCGCATCAGCGCCGTGCGGGCCGGAACGGTGGAATTGTCGAAGGTGTTGACGCTGGCGACGATGGAGCTGTCCGCGTGCATACACAGCATCGCGGCGCCGGACAAGGCGCTGCAGCGAGTGATTGAAATCAACCGCCTGGAAAACGAGAGCGACCGGATCTGCCGCACGCTGATCGCGCAGTTGTTTGAAGAAGAAAAGGATCCCGTACAGATCATCAAGTGGAAAGAGATCTTCGAAGTGATGGAAACCGCTGTCGACAAATGCGAGGACGTGTCCAACGTGGTAGAGAGCGTCATTGTGAAGAACGCCTGAGGCCTCGTTTGCCACTTCCCTTTCCGGCACAAACGAACTGGAGTGCGGCAGCGATCAAAGCGCTGCGGGTGCAAAGCAAGCCTTTAGGGTTGCGACGATGAGCCCATTTTATCTGGCAATGACGACCGTGTTTTTGACGCTGGCGTTTGAGTTTTCCAATGGCTGGCATGACGCCGCGAATTCGATAGCGACCATCGTATCCACGCGGGTGCTGACTCCGTTCCGTGCGGTGCTGTGGGCGGCGTTCTGGAACTTCGTGGCGGCGTTCGTATTCGGCACGGCGGTCGCGGGGACGATGGGCAAGGGCCTGGTGCATCTGGAGATGGTGGATACGCGGGTGCTTTTGGCGGGACTGCTGGGCGCAATCACGTGGAACCTGATTACGCTGACGATGGGCTTGCCGACCAGTTCGTCACACGCGCTGATGGGGAGTTACGGCGGGGCGGCTGTGGCGTATGCGGGATGGAAGACGCTGATACCGTCGGGCTGGACGCTGCCCATGGCATTTATCGTGTTGTCGCCGCTGATCGGATTTATTGTCGGGCTGGTGGTCAGCATCGTGACGACCTGGATCGTTCGCAACCAGCGGCCGCGGCGCGTCGATCGCTGGTTCCGGCGGCTGCAATTGTTTTCCGCAGCAGCATACAGTTTGGGGCACGGGACGAACGATGCTCAAAAAGGAATGGGTATCATCACGGCCGCGTTGGTGGCGGCAGGGATGATGAGGGACTACAAGGTACCCTACTGGGTGATACTCTGCTGCCACCTGGCAATGGCCGGCGGGACGATGGCCGGCGGGTGGCGCATTATCAAGACCATGGGGCAGCGCATCACCAAGCTGACACCATTTGGCGGGTTCGCGGCGGAGACCGCCGGAGCAGTAACCCTGCTGGGAACCGCGCATTTCGGCATACCGGTGAGCACAACGCACACGATTACCGGCGCGATTGTTGGAGTGGGGGCCTCGCGAAGGCTGAGCGCGGTACGCTGGGGCGTAACCCGAAATATCGTGTGGGCCTGGGTTCTAACCATTCCGGGCGCGGCGATTCTGGGGGCGACAGTGTTCCGGGTTCTCGCGCCGCTGCTGAAGTAGTCTGCGCGATCAAAAACTTTGCGTTACACTGGCGCTACCCGTTTCCCTCACACGAGGGGAACATGACCTGGCGAGAACTGCTGCAACTGCTGCAAATAGAACTGCAACACCACACACTCTCTACATTTCGGGATGAACCTGGGGCGAAGGGGGTCACAGTAACGGGCTGCCCGCGCTGCCACAAGAAATTCCAGACCATCGCGCAACTGCTGGATCATCTGACGAAGGATGTGCTGCCGGAATTGATCGCGCGCGTTTCGCACGATAAGTGAGGCCGATCCTGCCGGCAATTTCTGCGACAGCTATTGTGGCGGTTTGAGGCTGGGGTCCAGCTTTTGCGCCGCGGCGAACTCGGCTTGCGCGGATTGCTTGTCATTCAACCGCAATAGGCACTGGCCGAGGTTGTAGTGAGCGTGCGCCATAGTGGGAGCGAGGCGGACCGCTTCGCGATAGCTGGCGGCCGCGTCGGCGAATTGGCCCTGGTTGAACAAAGCGGTGCCCAGATTGAACCGGGCATTCGGATCTTCCGGGGTTAGCGCGACCAACTTCTTGTAATTGGCAACGGCGTCGGCGTATTTGTTCAAAGCCAACTGGCTGCCGGCCAGGCCGGAAAGCGATTCGACTGAATCCGGCTTGGCGTCCAGAGCTTTCTGGAAATTCTCCGCAGCCTTGGCGTAGTCCTTTTTCTGGTAGTACGCATTCGCGAGATTGAAGCGGGAATAAAAATCGTTGGGATTGAGCGCGACGCTCTTTTCAAACGCGGCGATCGCGTCATCCGTGTGGCCTTCGCCGAGAAGCGCCAGCCCCAAGCCGAGTTGCGCGTCGGCCTGATCGGGCTTATGAGCCAGGCTCTTGCGATAGCTCTCTGCGGCCTGCGGATATTGTTTCGCGGTGTATTGCAGGTGAGCCAGTTGATTCCAGGCTGCGATATTTTCCGGCTGCTTGTCGACCAGCGCCTGATACATGTGGATGGCCTTGTCGGGGTGGCCGGTTTCCTGCAAGGCATGCGAATAGCTTTCCAGAATTTCCGCGGAGTCCGGACGGAGCTTGTGCGCTTTCTCAAGATACGGCAGGGCTTCGGCGGCTTTCTGCTGGTGCAGCAGCGCGGTGCCCAGGTTGTTCAAGGCATCGGCATTTTTCGGATTGTACTGGATGGATTTGCGAAGCGCGGCGATGGCTTCGTCGTTTTTGCCTTCGGCGAGAAGCGCGGCGCCCAAACCGTTGTAGGCCTCGGGAAAATTCTCGTGGATGGCGATCGCCTCGCGAAAGGAAGCGGCGGCTTCGGCATATTTCTGCTCGTGGTAGAGCGCCAGCCCTTTGTTGCTGTGCAGCACCGCCTTTTCAGGCGCCAAGCTTCAGAGCGCGATCGAAGTCCGCCACGGCTTCGTCGTCTTTGCCGGTGGCGTCGAGAGCTTTGCCGAGGTTGTTGAGCGCGTCGGGATAGTCGGGCTGAAGCTCGAGCGCTTTGCGGAACAGCGGAATGGCGGCGTCGTACTCTTTCTTGTTAAGGTGTGCGAGCCCTTGGGTATTGAGCTTCGCGGCTTCCGGGGACACCGAAACACCCTGGGCAGCGGGCACGGGCGGAATGGCCTTCGCCGGCGCAAGGCCGGTCGCCAGCAAGAGCGCGCTTACAAGAACCGAACGGAGCGGCATGGGAGTTACCCTCTATTCCGGAGGCTATTGGGCAGTCGCGTGATTCTAGCGCGAACCCGCCGTAATCGTGCAAAGTTCCTTGAACGGGGCAGCCCGTCTGGTGGGGAAATCAGCGCGAAAAATACAGTGGGCATGCTTCGCGAGAATTGCGCGTTTCCATTAGAATGGTTGGGGCACTTTTGTTCGAAACAGTTATGGAAACACGGTTTCAAAACGCTCTGTTGATCCACAACCCGAACGCCGGAAACGGCGGGAAGTCGCGCCGGCGCATACTCGACGAAGCGCGCCGGGTGCTTTCCGCAGGCGGGATTCAAGCGGACCTAGCGGAGACGACCGGGCCGGGACACGCCACCGAAATTGCCCAGCAAGCGGCGCGTCAGGGCCGTGAACTGGTCATTGCCTGCGGCGGCGACGGCACGTTGAACGAAGTGGTGAATGGTCTTGCTGATCTGCAAAATGGGCATCGCGTTCCGCTGGCGCTGCTGCCCGGCGGCACGGCCAATATTCTGGCCAAGGAACTGAATCTTCCCTGGGACATTTTGCGCGCGGCGAAGCGCCTGCCCAACGCGGACCTTCGCGAAATTGCGCTGGGTGTGGCGACGCCGTTGGAGCAACCGGAGAAGAAGCGTTATTTTCTGAGCGTGGCGGGGGCCGGGCCGGACGGCATGATCGTGTATTCGGTGGATTTGGGATTGAAGGCGCGGGTCGGCATCCTGGCGTACTGGTGGCAGGGCGCGCGCGAAGTGTTGCGCTATACGTTTCCCCGATTCCGCGTACGCAGCGGCGATCGACAGGTGGAAGCGACGCTGGTCATCGTGGGGCGCACGAAAAATTACGGCGGACCGTTCAAGATTACGGACCAGGCCGACCTGTTCGAAGATCAATTCGAAACCATGGCGTTGACCACCAAGAGCGGCTTCCGCTATCTGAGCTATCTGCCCACGTTGTGGATGGGCAAACTGCGCAATGTCGATGACGTGCATTTCTGGAAAGCGGATACGGTGCTTTGCGAACCGCTGGACGGCAAGCCCGTCTATGCACAACTGGACGGCGAGCCGTTTGCGCGGCTGCCGGTGGAATTTTCCATTGCCCCGCGCGCGCTGAAGCTGCTGGTGCCGCGCGATGGCAAGTCCTCGGAAATACCGAACAAAGAAACAACAGGCCGCTGACCAGTGGACATTCTCCTTTACGCGCTTGCCTCGCTTACCTTGCAGCGTGCGTTCTTTCCGCGTGGTGGTTGGCGGCTGGCGGCAGGAATGATCGTGGCCAGCGCGGTTCCAGATATCGATGGGCTCAGTTCCCTGTTGGGCCCGCGCGCTTACCTGGCATGGCATCGCACGTATACGCATTCGCTGGTTGGGCTGGTGGTGGCGGTGCTGGTGGGCGTGGTGGTGACGCGTTGGCTGGACAAGAAACAAGCGATTGCCGGGAAAACGATGTGGCTGGCCTGCGCGATCGCGGTCATCGCCCATTTCCTGCTGGACCTGGGGCAATCCGATGGAATCACGCTGTTCTGGCCGCTGACGAAATTGCGCTTTGCGGCCGACCTCTTCGCCGGCACGGATGTGCTGCTGTTGATCATTCTGATTGCGGCGCTGGCGATTCCAGAACTGTTCCGGCTGGTGAGCTCGGAAATCGGCGTGAAGGATAAAAGTCCGCGGGGGCGCAACGCCGCGCTGGCCGCGTTCGCGCTGGTGGTGGCCTATGCGGGCGTCCGCTATGCGCTGCACATGGAAAGCATGGCGTTGCTGGATTCCAGTTCCTACAAAGGCGAGTCGCCGAGGCGCGTAGCCTCCTTTGCCGACCCGCTTTCGCCGCTGCGCTGGCACGGCGTGGTGGAAACGCAATCGATGCTATGCGTCGCGGAAGTGCCCGCCGCGTCGTCCAGTTTTAACGCAGAAGCAGCCGCATGTCAGTACAAGCCGGAGCCGTCTCCGGCGCTGAACGCAGCGAGTAAAACGCAAGTTGTCGAGCAATTCGTGCAGGTGACTCGTTTCCCGCACGCCACCGTGGAGAAAACGGAAACAGGGCGCGAGGTCGTCGTTCGCGCGATGCGGGATGATGCGGAACACGAGGCTTGGCACCGCGTTGCCGCGAAAGTCGATCTGGACGCTGCCGGGGCGGTCCGTAATCAGGAATTGGTGTGGTCAGACCAGGTACACACGCGCTGAATCAGGCGGCTGGCTCGGGCTTCTGCCGAAGAATCAAGCGCGACACCAAGTAACTGGCCAGGGCAAACACCACAACACCCACCAAAGTTTCCAGCTTGTGATGCGCCAGAAACGGCAGCGCCTGGTCTCCGTAACGAATCGCCAGATAGCCAATGCCGAAGTAGCGAATCAGGCGCGCCAAGCCGATCGCAGAAACAAAGCTCCACAGCGGCACTTCGAATACGCCCGCGGCAAACACGAAAATCTTGAAGGGCGTCGGCGGCGGCAACAGCGCGGCCAGCAGCATGCCGCCAAACCCGTTGCGCTCCACCCAGTGGCGAATGGCGTGTGCCCGGTTGCCGGCCTTCTTCCAGAAAAACGCTTCGCCGCCCTTTTTGGCGATGAAGTACAGGAGCACGCATCCGAGAGTCGAGCCAATCACCGCCATCATCGCGTAGAGCGGCATACGCGCATGGTGTTGCATGCTCAATTCGACCAGCAGCAGGTCGTTGATGACCGGAAACGTCAATACGGAGGAATCCAGGAACGAAATCAGGAAGAGCCCGGGAGCGCCAAGAGCGCCCGCGAAGAGCACGATTTTCTGTCTCCACACTTCGATGGAATGGGGCAAAGCGCTTCTCCCGGAAATTCCTGGACAGTGCAGCAGCGGCGATGCGCCAACGGCAGCGCGGGAGCTACAGCAGAGTCTCGATGGCTTCCTCAATTACGTCGTAGACACGATGCAGTTGCTGCGGCGCGATAACGTACGGCGGCAGCACGTACACCACGTTGCCCAGCGGCCGCAGGAGCACGCCACGATCCAGGAAAAAGTTGTACAGTCTGGGACGCAGGGCGGAGAGATAGCCTGCGTCGTCCGCGCGCAGTTCGATAGCGCCGATCGTGCCGATCTGGCGCGTGTCGCCGACCTGCGGGCGCTCGCGAAGCAGCGCAAGCCGTTCGGCGTGTATGGCGGCGATGCCATTGATGCGGTCGAAAACCGGTTCGTCGCGAAAGATCTGGAGGTTGGCGTTGGCCGCGGCACAGGCCAGCGCGTTTCCGGTGTACGAATGTCCGTGATAAAAGGTGTGCAAACGATTTTCGGATTGGAACGCGGAAGCAATGCGGTCGGTGCACAGCGTCACGCCCATGGTCATAAATCCGCCGGTAATCCCCTTGGAAACGCACATCAGGTCCGGCAGCAACATTGGCCAATCCGCAGGCAAACATGGGGCCGGTGCGTCCAAATCCGGTGAGCACTTCGTCGGCAATCAGCAGGACATCGTAGCGAGTGCAGAGCTCTCGAATTTTCTGCAGAAACTCCACGGGATGGACAATCATCCCGCCGGCGCCCTGCAGCAGCGGCTCCACGATGATGGCGGCGATGCGCGGCGCGCGCGTATTCAAAAGGTCTTCGAACTGTTGCAGGCATTCGATGTGGCAGGTTTCGCGGCGCAAGCCGACCGGGCAGCGGTAGCAGTACGCGGAATGCACGCGATGCACGGGATAGCGCATCGATACGAATGGCGCGGTAAACGGCGACTCGTCGCTGACCGACATGGCCCCCGCGGTATCGCCATGATAGCCGTGTGCCAGCGCGACAATTTCCGTCTTTTCGCTCTTACCCAGATTCTGGAAATACTGCACGGCCAGCTTCAACGCAACTTCCACCGCGGTTGAGCCGTCGTCGGAGAAAAACATGCGGGTGAGGTTGGCGGGCACCCATTCGCGCAGGCCTTCGGCAAGTTTCTGGGCGGCATCGTGCGTGAAGCCCGCAAGAATGACATGTTCCAACTTGGCGGCCTGGTCGGTGATCGCCTGGCCAATGCGCGGATTGGCGTGCCCGTGCAGATTCACCCACCACGATGAAATCGCATCAATGATCTGACGTCCGTCCTGGGTGTGCAGCAGAACGCCCTCCGCTTTGCGCACACGAATCGGGGGAGGATCCAGAGATTCATTGGTGAAGGGATGCCAGATTTTCAGTGCGGAACTCATTGCGCAAATGCGGACCGATCAAAGTGGTTCAGGAAGACCTGCATGAGCGCGGTGCGATGGAGATTGGGGAGTCGGGGAATTTCGCCGATTACTCGAACGTGGCCGAACTTCTCAATGGTTTCGCGGTTCTCGCGATTCTGATCGCCGATCAGAACGACGCCGTGCACCGGCAGTTCCGCGGCATGCAGCGCGGCCAGAGTCAGCAGCGTGTGATTGATGGTGCCGAGGCCGCTGCGCGCCGCCAGAATCACGGGAATTTTGAACTTCACCATCAGATCGAGCATGAATTGCTTGGAGTTGATGGGCACCAGGACGCCGCCGGCGCCTTCGGCAATCAGCCAGTCATTCATGAGGCTGGTGGGGAGACTGATGCGATTGAGATCGATCTCCACGCCGGCCCAGCGCGCCGCCAGGTCCGGAGAAACGGGCGGAACAAATTTGTAGACCTCGTCCAACGTGCGGTCGGTGCCGATTCCCGCGAGGCGCATGACCGTGACGCGGTCGGTGCCTTCCAGCGTGCCGGTCTGAATGGGTTTCCAGTACACCGCGTCGAGCGCCGCGCACAACAGAGCCGACAGCGTGGTTTTGCCCACCCCAGTGTCCGTGCCGGTAATGAAGAAGTGGCGTCTCATGCTCGTTTGTGAAGCGCGCCCAGATTTTTGGTTTTTCGCCAGGCGCACAGACAGTCGACCAGTCGCGACAACTCCGCCTGGGGAATGCGCGCGGTCAGGGAAAGCCGCAGTCGCGCCTGATTTTCCGGCACGGTGGGCGGCCGGATCGCGCGAATGGCGAAATCCCTCGCGCTGCAGAGAGTGCGCCGCGTCGAGCGCCTCTTCATTGCCGCCAATGACGATAGGCACGATCTGGCTGTCGCTTCCGGAGGTATTGAAGCCCGCGGACTGCAACGCTTTGATCAGGCTGCGCGAATTTTCCAGCAGGGTGCGGCGCTCTTCCTCCATTTCCAGCGAAAGATTCAAGGCGGTGTTGATCTGCTGCGCGAAATAGGGCGGCAGCGCCGTACTGAAAATGAAGGTGCGGGCGTTGTTGATCAGAAATTCTTTCAGGACATTGGGGCCGCAAACAAACGCACCCGCGCAACCGAGAGCTTTCCCGCAGGTGTGAATGACGGCCAGCATGCTGGGTACGACTTCCGCCTCGGCGCAGATGCCGCTGCCGTGCGGCCCGAAAACGCCGGTTGCGTGCGCCTCGTCCACGATCAGCGCGGCGCCATATTTTTCGGCCAGGTCGGCCATCTTGCGGATCGGCGCGACGTCGCCGTCCATGCTGAAAACCGACTCGGTAACGATCACTTTTCGCCATGGCGCACCGGTTTCCTCGCGCAAAGCCGCTTCGAGCACCTGCAAATCCAGATGTGGATAGATCACCTTGCGCGCACCGGAAAGGCGCATGCCATCAATCAGGCTGGCATGATTCAACGCGTCGGAAAAAACCACGTCATCTTTGCTGACCAGCGAAGAAAGCAGCCCAACGTTGGCGGAATAGCCGGAAGTGAAGTACAGCGCCGATTCGGTGCCCGCGAACCCCGCGAAATGTTCTTCGAGGTGCATCCAGTCGCGCGTGTGCCCGGAGAGCAGCCGCGAACCGGTGCCGCCGACGCGCTTGGCCACATTGACGGTGCGAGCGAGCGTCTCGCGCAGCGCGGGATGGTGGGCCAGCCCGAGATAATCGTTCGAACAGAAGTTCACGCCCTGCGTTTCCGCAAGGGTGCGGAACTGGCTGCGCTCTTCGAGCGCCTTCAGCGACTTTCTTAGATCATGCTTCCAATTGCCAAGCACCTCAGACGGCATGCGACTCCAGTGGTTTCATGCCCAGGCTCCGCAGTAACTGTTCATCATCGTCCACAGCGGGGTTGGGCGTTGTAAGCAGCCTTTCACCAACGAAAATCGAATTCGCTCCAGCCAGGAAGCATAGCGTGACCGCCTCGGACGACAGTTGTTTGCGGCCAGCGGCCAGGCGTACCCGAGAGCCGGGCATGAGGATGCGCGCGGTGGCAATGGCGCGGACCATCTGCAAGGGATCCAGTGCCGGCATGGAGGCCAGCGGCGTACCTTCCAGCCGCACGAGCATGTTGATGGGCACGCTCTCTGGATGAGGTTGCAGGGTCGCCAGTTGGTGCAGCAAGCCGACGCGGTCGGCTTCCTTTTCCCCCATTCCCAAAATCCCGCCGCAGCACACCGTCAATCCGGCTTTGCGGACTCCGGCCAGCGTGCGCAGCCGTTCTTCGTACACGCGAGTGGTAATGATCGAGCCATAGAACTCCGGCGAAGTATCCAGGTTGTGGTTGTATGCGGTCAGCCCGGCTTCCTTCAGACGCACCGCTTGTTCGTCCGTCAACATGCCCAGGGTGCAGCAGACTTCCATTCCGAGCGCGGAAACACCGCGTACCATTTCCAAAACCTTGTCGAATTCCCTGCCCTGCGGGGCGTCGCGCCACGCCGCTCCCATGCACATGCGGGTGACGCCACGATCACGGGCGTCGCGAGCGACGGAGACTACGTGGGCTGGGTCGAGCAAGCCTTCGCGTTGTACGCCTGCGTCATAATGAGCGCTCTGGGGGCAGTACGCACAGTCCTCGGGGCACCCGCCGGTCTTGATGGAAATGAGCTGGCAGGTTTGGACCCGGTCTGGAGCATGAAACGCGCGGTGAATACTGGCCGCTTGGAATACCAAATCGGTAAGCGGCTGCTCGTAGATGGCCTGGACCTCTTCCTTGCGCCAATCGTGGCGGAGGCGAGATTCGAGCGGGTTTTGCTCCTTGGAGGAAGACAAATGCATGGTTAAGGGCCCCAATCTGTTCCCGAAAGTTCCGTTAGACCATCATCTTACCACTGCTTTTCAAGATGGTCCGGAAACGTGGCGGAATGACGCAAGGTGATCCATAGCAAAACGTTTGACCGGGTATAAATGAAGTGATATAAAACAGCGTTTCTGAGCGGCCGGCCGTCGAGGCGGAAAGCGCTTAGAATCAACAAGACGGAATGCGGGAGGACTGCCACCGGCTGGTGTCCGGAAAAAGGGGAGTCCTGCGGACCGTTCCGGCAGAGACAACAAGTGCAAGGAAATGTTCTGTGTAACGGTGAGGGGTGACCGCGGTGCTTGCCCCCAGGTGACCCTTGCTGTTAGAAGTGTGATAAAGCAATTGGGGGTCCCGACCCGCAATGCGGTTGGACGCTCTGATCCCATGAAAACTGAAAAGGTCCTGGAGGAAATCCATGCGAGTCTCGTGTGAGACCGCCCCGATGGGCGGTCGAGTATTGAGGAGAGTTTTTGGCGCAATCGCCCTGTTGCTGACATTCGGAGCGGCGATGGCCCGGGCCGCCGAAGAAGCGGGCGGCGAAGCCAATCTGAAGTTGCCGGACCTTTCGAAGGTCACATTCCTTGGCGGCATTGATGGACACCGTCTGCTGTTGTACGGAATTCTGGTATGCATCTTCGGCCTGATTTTCGGCATGACGATTTACATGCGGCTGAAGAATATGCCGGTGCATCGCTCGATGCGGGAAATTTCCGAACTGATCTATGAGACCTGCAAGACGTACCTGGTGACGCAGGGGAAATTCCTGCTGCTGCTGGAAATCTTCATCGCCATCATCATCATTCTGTACTTTGGCGTCCTGCTGCATTTCGAAGCCATGCGCGTCGGGATCATTCTGATCTTCAGCCTGGTCGGCATTGGCGGGAGTTTCGGAGTGGCGTGGTTCGGCATTCGCGTAAACACGTTCGCCAATTCGCGCACCGCGTTCGCCAGCCTGCGCGGCAAACCCTATCCGTGCTACCACACGCCGCTGGAAGCGGGCATGAGCATCGGGATGATGCTGATCAGCGTGGAATTGCTGATGATGCTGTTTATTCTCCTGTTCGTACCCGGCGATTACGCTGGACCGTGCTTTATCGGGTTCGCGATTGGCGAATCACTCGGCGCAGCCGCACTGCGAATCGCTGGCGGCATCTTTACGAAGATTGCGGACATTGGCTCCGACTTGATGAAGATCGTCTTCAAGATCAAGGAAGACGATGCGCGTAACCCGGGTGTGATTGCGGACTGCACTGGCGACAACGCGGGCGACTCCGTGGGCCCCAGCGCGGACGGTTTCGAAACTTACGGCGTGACGGGCGTCGCGTTGATTACCTTCATCCTGCTGGCCATCCTTCCGGCGCACTTCCTGCCGGCGGGGGTCAACCTTGCAACTGCTACCTCCGACCAACTGGCGCAGGCCACCAGCCAAGCCAGCACGGTGCAAGTGCAGCTCCTGGTTTGGATCTTCGTGATGCGCATCGTCATGCTGATCGCTAGCGCCGGCGCTTACTTCCTGAACGGGATCGTCGCCAAGGCCCGCTACGGCAATGCCGACGAGATGAACTACGAATCGCCGCTGACTTCGCTGGTGTGGCTCACTTCGTTTGTGTCCATCATTCTGACCTTTATCGTTTCCTCGTTGATTCTGCCTGCGCTGAACGGCGATACCAGCCTGTGGTGGAAGCTGGCAACGATCATTTCCTGCGGCACGTTGGCGGGAGCGTTGATTCCGGAACTGGTGAAGGTGTTCACTTCCACGGAATCGCGGCACGTGAAGGAAGTGGTCAGTTCGGCTCAGGAAGGCGGAGCTTCGCTGGGTATTTTGTCGGGATTTGTAGCCGGCAACTTCTCGGCGTACTACATCGGACTGGCGATGGTATTTCTGATGTCCGTCGCCTACCTGATCAGCAATTTGCAATTGGGCGCGGTGATGCTGGCTCCAGCGGTGTTCGCGTTCGGCTTGGTGGCGTTTGGATTCCTGGGCATGGGTCCGGTGACGATCGCGGTGGACTCTTACGGCCCGGTAACGGACAACGCGCAATCAGTGTACGAGCTATCGCTGATTGAGCAGGAACCGAATATCAAGAGCGAGTTGAAGAAGGACTACAACATCGACGTGAACTTCGAGCGCGCCAAGGAGATGCTGGAAGCCAACGACGGCGCGGGCAACACCTTCAAAGCCACGGCCAAGCCGGTGCTGATCGGCACGGCGGTGGTGGGCGCGACGACGATGATCTTCTCGATCATCATGAGCCTGACGCAAGGCTTGACCGTCAACGTCAATCACCTCTCGCTGCTGCATGCGCCCTTCGTGCTCGGCCTGATTACCGGCGGAGCGATGATTTACTGGTTCACCGGCGCTTCCACGCAGGCGGTCACCACCGGCGCCTATCGCGCGGTGGAGTTCATCAAGGCCAACATCAAGCTGGAGGGAGTCACCAAGGCCAGCGTGGCAGACAGCAAGAAAGTAGTGGAAATCTGCACGCGCTACGCGCAGAAAGGCATGCTGAATATCTTCGTGGCGGTGTTCTTCGCCACCCTGGCATTCGCGTTCCTGGAACCGTTCTTCTTCATCGGCTATCTGTTCTCCATCGCGATCTTCGGTTTGTACCAGGCGATCTTCATGGCCAATGCGGGCGGCGCCTGGGACAACGCCAAGAAAATCGTGGAAGTGGAAATGAAGCAGAAGGGCACGCCGCTGCATGATGCCACGGTGATTGGCGATACGGTTGGCGATCCGTTCAAGGACACGTCCTCCGTGGCGCTGAACCCGGTCATCAAGTTCACCACGTTGTTCGGCTTGCTGGCGGTGGAATTGGCCGTGCAGCTCACCAATACCCATGGCACTCGCGTGGCGCATGTCCTGGCCGCGGCGTTTTTCGTGGTGTCCTTCACGTTCGTGTACCGGTCGTTCTACGGGATGCGCATCAAGGCCGAAGCGTAGGACAATTCAGATTCAGGGAAGACGGGGTGGCTGCGGGCCGCCCCGTCATTTTTGTTTGCAAACCGTCGCGTAGTGGAATCCAATAAGCGGGAAGCAGCGAGGTGAAGGATGACAAACTGGAAAGTGTTCGCAGGAGTTGTAGGTTGTTTGTTGTTCGCGGGATGCTCGCACGGGCAACAGCCCGGAGTTCCGAACATTCCATTTGAGATTCATGACCGGAACCGGGCTCTGCCGCCAGTCGTGACGCCCGGAACGCCGAGCACTCAAGACGCGGCGGGCACGCCTCCTTCCGATGCGATCGTGCTGTTTGACGGCAAAGATTGGTCGAAGTGGGTGAAAGATGACGGCAGCGGCCCCGCGATGTGGAAAGCGGCAGGCGCCTACGGCGAAGTGGTGAAGGGCTCCGGCAGCATCAAGACGAAGCAAGCGTTTGGCGATTGCCAGTTGCACGTGGAATTCGCGGAACCGAATCCGCCGGTGGGTGAAGATCAGGATCGCGGCAACAGCGGCGTCTTTCTGATGGACGAATACGAAATTCAGGTGCTGGATTCGTACCAGAACAAGACGTACGCGGATGGCTCAGCGGGCTCCGTCTACGGACAGTATCCGCCAATGGTGAACGCGATGCGTCCGCCGGGGCAGTGGCAAACGTACGACATCATTTTTCATGGCCCGCGTTTCGATAGCGCCGGGAAGTTGACGCGCCCGGCGCACATTACGGTGCTGCACAACGGCGTGCTGATTCAGGACAACGTGACGCCAACCGGCCCGACCGGCCACCATGTGCGGCCGCCGTACGTTGCGGGACCAACGAAAAAGCCGCTCGGCTTGCAGGATCACGGGCATCCCGTGCGTTACCGGAATATCTGGATACGGGAACTGAGCGATTAATCGCAGGTCAGGAACGGATGAGGTTGAGAGAATTTCCGGGATTCGCCTGGAAGCCTGGAAAGACGGGCGCGAGATTGTGCACGCCCATGTGCTTGGTGAGAATTTCCGCCACTACGGTGCGGAAGTCCGTGGTCAGCGCCAGATCGCGGCCCTCATTCAACTGGTGATCGGACAACCCGGGCCACTTACCGTAGACATTGCCGCCCTTCACATCGCCGCCCATGACGAACATGCAGTTGGCGTGACCATGGTCGGTGCCACGATTGCCGTTTTCTTTTGCGGTGCGGCCGAATTCGCTCATGGTGACGACGACCACGTCGGAGATGCGATCGCCGAGGTCCATGCGGAACGCGGCAAGCGATTGACCGAGATCGCGGAGTAAGTTCGAGAGTTGCCCCTGTGCGCCGCCTTCGTTGACGTGGTTGTCCCAGCCGCCGCAATCGACGAACAGAACCTCCACGCCGATGTTGGCCTTGAGCATCACACCGACCTGCTGCATTTTCTGACCCAGAGGGCTCTTGGGATATTCGGCGCCATTCTGCGGGGGATATTGGGCGACGTCGATTTTCTTCAGCAAGTCGATGGCTTCGAAGGTTTCCGCGCCGGTGCCGTGGAGCGCGTGATCGACGGACTGCGCGTACATTGCTTCGAAACCGCCTTCCACTACATTGGCCATGGCCGCGGATTGCGGCTGCACCTTGAATTGCCGGAGATCGGGAAGCGCAATGGCGCCGGTTGAGCCGCGCAGCATCCGCGGGAGGTTGGGGCCCATGGCTACGGCGCGAAAGGGCGAAGCGTTCTGCTCGGGAAGGGTGGTCAGCGCGCGATCCAGCCATCCATCATCGGTAGACTTTACGCCGGGCGTGCCGGATTCCATGTAATCCTGCGCGTCAAAGTGCGAACGAGTGGGGTCCGGTGAACCAGCCGCATGCACGATGGCCAGTTCGTTTTTCTGGTAGAGGGGAGCGAGCGGCGCGAGGCTGGGATGCAACGCGAAAAAACCGTTCAAGTCGATCGCGGTATCGCCAGTTCCGCGTCTGGGCTGAGGAATCGCGATGCTGGGGCGCAGGCGATAGTAGTTTGGTTCGGCAAAGGGCACGACGATGTTCAGGCCGTCCGCGGCGCCGCGCTGGAACAACACCACCAGTTGCTTTTTGCCGGTGGTGGGGCCGGCTGCAATCGCGCGTTGCAGGAACGCCGGAACCGTGCTCATGCCGACCAGAGCAATCCCGCCCTGCTTCATAAAGAAGCGGCGAGAGAAGCGTGCCGGTCGTGTTCCTTCACAGCAGGTGTTGCCCATCGCGCACCTCTAAAACGTAAACTTAACGGCGCTGAAATTCCGGAGCGCCCAAGACCAATCCCGTAACCACGCCCAGATCGACCTGCTTGATCGGATCGTCGAGCTTGGCCTGAACGACCTGCGGATTCTCCAGTTGCTTCTCCAGCGTTTCAACGGTCGCGGGCGCAGCCTGGCCATCCAGCAAGACTTGCACGGCACGGGTCAATGCGTCCTTGGGATCCATCGAAGCGTCGCTGCCCAAAATGGCGGGCACGTCGCTGCGCGATCCGCGAACTTTGTTGCCCGCGAGCGCCAGCGAGAAGTTCAGGCGATTGAGCAGCGCGCCGGTGTTCACCCAGGTTTCGGCTTTGTCGGAATAACCGGTGGGGGGCTGGCATTGATAAAGCGGTTCGCCAATGCGATTCACCCACTGGACCAGCGGCATGGGAGTATCCACATCGGTGCCCAACGCGCGCACTGAAGTGACCACCAGTTCGAACGGCGTTTTCACCTTGGCGCGATAGGCTTCCTTCGACCAGAATTCCGGCGAGTAGAACATCGTACGCAACACTTCCTTGATATTCCCGTCGCTCTTCAAAAAGGTTTTGCTCATCCGCGTTACCAGTTCCGGCGGAGGATTGTCGGACACGAAGCGGCGGGCCAGCTTGGTGGAAATGAATTTGGCGGTGTTGGGATTCTTGGAGAGCATATCAATCACCTGCTCGCCATCCTTCATGCCGCCGGCCTTGATCTTCTTGCCCAGCACGAGTTTGGGGTCGGGATCGTGCAGCTTGTCGTCAAATTTGAAGTTGGCCAGTTCACGCGGCTTCTCGATGGTCCAGCCGGTGAAGCAGCGCGCCACTTCGGTGACGTCTTTTTGGGTGTAGCCGCCATCCACGCCGAGGGTGTGCAATTCCATCAATTCGCGCCCGTAGTTTTCGTTCAGTCCGCGTTCCTGCTTCTTGGCGTTCTGCGGGCGCGGCTGAGGCGGAATGCCGCGGCGCATCTGATGCATGGCGCGAAGTTCGGCCTGGCGCTGGGCGGCGCGCGGGTCCGCGCTTAAGTAGTTGTCGAGGTAGAACAGCATGGCCGGGCTCTTGGCCGTGGCGGTGACGAGGTTCTTGAATTTGCCGAGCGCGTTCGGGGCAATGACGTCGCGTTCGTACGAGGTAAGGTACCACTTCACTTCACCTTTGTTGGCGTACACGTTGAAGTGGTTGAACCAGAAATCGTCCATCACTTGCTGCAGTTGCCTCTGGCTATAAATCGAGCGGGTCATTTTGGCCATGGACAACTCTTCAACCACGCGGGCAGGACGCTTACTGTCATCAGAAATCGCCCGTGGCACGACATTGGGATCGACGCTCAAGGCGTTACGACCCGCGGCCGCTCCACGAGTTGGAGGATTCTTCATCGGGGAAGGCGTGTCATTCGCCGCAGTCATGGTAGCCGCGGGCTGATCTTTGTCGCCGCTGTCCATTTCTTTGGCCATCGCGGTGATGGCGGCGTCCGCGTTCTGTTGCGCCGATTGCTGGGCCTTGAATGCCTCGGGGGTTACGCCCTCTTTCTTGGCGGCCTGCACCGGATTGGGATACTGCTTCAGGAGTTCCTGCGTGCTCATTGTGAGGGTTGGGTACGGTTCCAGACGCGCTTCCATCGCCGAATCGTCAATCGAAGCAGGATTGAGTTGCTGATCGATCCACTTGGCCAGCCCCATCTGACGGATGAGGTCCACATCGCCCGGACGCGGTCCATAGGCCAAGCGATTTAACGCGTGAAAAATCGCCTCATCGGTGGAAAGTTCGGTGATGGGCAAGCCCTTCAGAACCGGGTCGGGCTTAGTCTTCGAAGCAGCAGGGGAAGGAACGGCCGGAACTGGCGCCGGGGCGGCAAACGCTGGCAAATCGACCTGTGCGGCAAGAAAAGAGACAGCCAGGAAAACCGCGGCGACGGGTCGTATGGCGCATACGGCGCGCCGGAACTGAGTCTTGAGCAAGCGTGGCGCCGAGAATTGAACCAGGGTCGAGGAGCGCGGGTACATATCTGAGGTTAACCCATTGGCCTTGGAAAAGTTGTGCAACACAAGGACAGGTGTGATGAGGCCGTTACGACGACTGCAAATCCCTCAAGCAGTTGGGAAAACGAGAGTTAGCTGGATAGCGCGCTGTTCAGGAAGTCCAGCGAACGCTGCCGAGCCAGAGCCGCCGATTTGGGCTCGAAGTCTTTCCGCTGATCGCAATTAAAGCCGTGCCCGTCGCCATACATGTAGATCGGCAGTTTGGGATGCGCCTTGCGAATTTTGTCAATTTCGCTGGCAGGAATGTGGATGTCTTTTTCGCCGAAGTGCAGGATCACTGGGCAACGGGGAACCTCGTCGGCATACCTGGCGATCGTTCCTCCGTAATAGCCGACAACGGCAGAGGCATCCAGACGCGTAGCAGCCAGCCAGGCCAGCGTACCTCCCCAGCAGAAGCCGACCACGCCAACTTTAGCGTGGGCACAGGCCGCAGCGGCGCGGTGGATGGCGGCGGCAACATCGAGCAGGCTATTTTCCATGCCGACTTTGCCGGCCAGTTCCCTGCCCTTGTCGCGGTCGGCGCCCTCGTAGGTGAGTTCCACGTTCTTTTCAACGCGATCAAACAGCGCGGGAGCTATCGTCCAGTAGCCCTGTTTGGCGTAATCGTCGGCAACGGAGCGAATGTGGCCGTTCACGCCGAAAATCTCCTGCACCACGACCAGCGCGGCTTTCGGGGTATTCGAGGGCTCTGCAACATAAGCGTCGAACACGTGGCCGTCCGCCGCCTTCACTGAAATGTGGGTTCCCATGTCGGCTCGCGCTAATCGATGATGGTGAAAGTGGCTTCCTGCGGCTTGGGCTGTTCCTTCTTATCGTTGGTAGCCATAAGGACCAGGCGATATTCGCCAGGAGCGAGATCCTTGACCTGCACCTTGAAGCCCACAGGAATGACCGGGTTTCCTTTGATAATGAAAGGATCCAGGCTGATGCCGCCGGAAAAGAAAACCTCTTTGTTGGACTTATCGAAAATGCGGTAACCGCCGATCACCTGCGGAGGATTGTCGGATTTCATTTTTTCTTCGTAAAACTCGGAGTAAAGGACAACATTGTCGGTCTTGTGGAACCGGTCGTCGGCGGATGGGATGATCTGCAGACCTTTGACGATGAGCGGCGTGCGATCTTCGATCAGGTCGGCATCCGCCTGCGTGGAAATCTGGTCCACCTTCTGCACGGTGTTGGATAGGATCACTCCGCCAATGGTGAGTTTACTGCCATCGTAGGCGTTGATCTGCAGGGGCGTCTCGAACTTCCCAAAATTATCGCCACCTGAAGTGAGCACGACCGTCAGTTTGTAGGTGCCGGGTGCCGCGTCAAACTGGTTTTCGTAACGGAAGGGCTGTTTAGCGAATTGCTTTTGTTCTTCCTTCTCCAGATCGAGATTTACGGTGTCGCTGAATCGCGCGCCAACGGTGCCGTCGGGCTTGGTAGCCAGACCCAGCACGTTCACCGTCGCGTGATACTTGCCCTTGTCTTTGTTGAACGCCAAGGTATCGCCGGGAATCTGCATGGTCAGGTTGACGCGAGCGACGTTGGGCGACGAGTAAAAATACGGAGCATTCATCACCCCATGGATCGATCCAGACTGCCCGCCGGCCGCCTGAATTTCCATCTGTTTCTCGATGGGCTTGCCTTCCAACGCATTTTCGGGCCGCGCGTTGCAGTAGCCGCTGCGCGAACGAACTTCCGTGCCTCCGCGGGAAAGCTTCACTTTCAGGGTGTGGCAGGCGGCCTCCGAGGAAGGAGGAGGAACGTAGCCGAGAATGTAGAACGCGTTCAGATCTTTCGCGAAACGGTTGAGCCCGCCCAGCAGATCGTTGGTATTGAAGATGGCCAGACCGCCCGTTCCTTGCGCCAGCGCCTGCAGCAGTTGCTGGTTGGCAGCGACGTCGGAAATTGGAGGGATGATGGCGCGCGGCTGGTTTGCGGGATTGTTCGAGAAATTGTTGTAGCCATTGTTCGGATTGTTGTATGAGCCAGAGTTGGTGGTGGTTGTTCCTTTGCCGCCACCACTGGTACCTGTTCCAGTCCCGGTTCCGTGCCCTTGCCGCCGCCACTGCCGGTTCCACCGGTCCCTCCCGTTCCGCCTGTGCCGCCGCCCGCTCCACCGTGACTACCGCCACCGGCGCCACCACCGGCACCTCCGCCTTGGCCTCCGCCTCCACCGCCACCGCCGGGCTTCTGCGGTTCCAGCATCAGGTGCGCCAGAACTAGCGTGGGCCCATCGTTCGCGATTGCTGCTTGCACCGGAGCAATAGCCGGGATGTTTTCAAAGGGGAAGCCAGAGGAAGGCGTTTCGAGTTGCGCGCTGCCCGGGCCCGACGCGCCCGGAACACCGGCAGTAAGTCCGCGCACGTCCAGAGTGTAGACGGCGACGTTCGCCTTATTGCAGGCGTCAATCGTCGCGGTCAATTCGGACATGCGTTCCGGGTCCAGCGGAAAGCCAGCCGAAAAGACGATCAGCATCTTGCGTCCAGGCACGGAGCGCAGGTTTTTCGCCAGACTGCGAATGGAGAGCAGCATCGAGCGCGCCGCCAGATCGGCCTCAGCGCCTCCTATGCCGCCGCCTACGGTCACCGGAGTCGTGGAAGCCACAATGGATGGCGTCGACGGCGCATTGGATTCCATGTTGGGCATTTTGACGCCGGAAACCGCGGCCTTCAGCAACGCGGTATTCGAAGTGAAATTCTGGCGGATGCTCAGGCTGCCGCCATATTCGGCCACGGCGATTGCGCGGTCGTCGGAGGCGCTGCCCTCTATAAATTTCGCGGCAGCGGCGCGGGCCTGAATCTGATCGGGCGTCTGCATGGAAGAATTGTCGAAGAACAGGACGATGTAATGGCGCTGGCCCCCGGGCTGCGAAGCGGGGTCGGCGCCCGAGGTGAAGCTGGTGATGGTCTGTTCTTTATTGTCTTCGTAAACCTTGAACTCGTCCTGACGCAGGTCTTTGACGTAATTCCCTTTTTTGTCCGTCACCACCACATCGACCAGTACCAAGCGGGACTCCGTCTTAATCACCGGATTCGGTGGATTGGCCTGATCCGCCGAGGGAGGTTTGGCCGCGTCCTGTGGCCACGCCGCAAGTGCTCCCACGCTTAGCGCAGTTGCGAGGAGAACACCCGAAAGAGTTGGAACCAGAGAAGAACGAGGTATGAACGGCATAACGACCTCCAAATCAGACCGATCCAAAATTTTATACCCATCGCCTGGAGCGCGATAGCGAACCTTCGCGCGGTCAAAGCGTTCGGCCAACTAATACGGAATTTCTACCGCACCGTTGCGCGCAGCCATTTGCGCGCCTACCGAGTCGCGCACCACTTGGCGCACCAGGTATCTGCCGGGTTTCACCTCGAAGGTGGACTTCACCAGCAGGCCGGAACGCATCAATTTCTCGTAGGTGGGAGCGCTCAGCGTCATGGTGACGGTCTTTTCGCCGCCCGTGACGTAGTTTCCGTTGTCATCGAAGATGATGGTGGCAATCACCAGACTGTCGTTGCTGCGGCCGTCGGCTTTGTTGAAGTGAATGCCTTTCAAATCCATGCGAGACACCACGCTCAGGCGCGCGGCGCCGGCATCGGTTTTGAAGTATTGGGTCTGGATCACCAGAGGCAAGTCCAGGATTTCGTCGCGGTTGAAGATGGCTTCCTGGATGTCCGCTTTGGCCTGCTGCGCCGGGTCGTCGACGTGGCGCGGCGCAAAATAACCGCGGCGGGCTTGAACCTGGTAGCCGGTGTGCTTCGCGACCATGTTGACTTTTAGCGTGTGATAGCGGCCATCCTGTTTCTCCGCGGCCGGGGAAAAGCCCAGGACGTAAGAAACTTCTGGCGCGCTGCCCAACTCATTGAACCCGCCGGCCAGGTCGTTGGAATTGGCAAACGCCACTCCACCGGTGCCATAGGCCAAGTCGCGCAACACCGCAGCATTCGAGAACTGCGCATCTGTGCGATACATCTGTCGGGGCCCGGCCGTTTGCGCATAGGTTGTAGTATTCTGCGAGACGTCTCCCATATCCGGAGTATAGAGTCCACGCGCATCCAGCGTATTGATCACGATATTGTAGCGATTGGCGCGATCGACGACTTCGGTCATGTCCAGGTGCTGGGTGGTTAGCAAGAATCCCGGGGACGCCAATATCATCACGCGTTCGCCGGGCATGCTGGACATTTTCGCCACCACGTCTTCGAGGAAACGGAACACGAACATCGCTTCGGTGTCGCCCTGAGTCAGCCGGATTTGTGCGCTGCTTTGCGTCAGGCTGATGGCCGCTGACATCTCCGCAGCGTTGCCATTGAAAGCGCACTGCAGCGTGTCGTACGCAACTACATTCAATACCTGGTCGTTGCGGAAGTTTATGATCTGGTCGGCTTCGTAATGGCTGATGCTGGGACAACCTGTATCGGCTCCTGGCCCGAAGCGAGAGCGAGGTACCAGACCTAACAAAGTACGCTTCAGGGCCTCTTTATCGCTGGTAAAGGGATGGGTCATCTCGCCGGAACTGGAAAAAATGCCAACACGATCGGTGGGCGCAATTCCGTCGATGAACTTGTTTACCTGTGTACGGGTGTACGCCGCGTCTTCCATGGTGAGATGGGTATCGTCAAATACCAGCCCCACGAAGCGGTCGGGCAGCGCGGGGGCGTTCGGCGCGTTCGGCTTATCGGGGTCGATTTGAGTTTTGGCCACGGCCTCCGCTTTTTGCAGGCGGGATTCCCGCGTCTCCGTGGCGAAGGTGGAGATTTGCTGCGGTTTGCCTTGGTCGAGAAGTTGGAAGTCCTCTTTGTGGAGATCGGGGATGGTCTTGCCCTGGGCATTGCGCACGATGACGTGAACCTGCACGAGGTTGACGCGCAGTTTGAAAGTCGTGCCGGTATCCGAGATCGCAACTTCGGATTTGGTGTCGGGCTTGGCCTCCGGTTTGGCTTCGGACTGGGGCGCAGCCGTTTGCGGAGGCGTGCTGGTTGGAGGGGTAATTGACGGCGTCGAGCCGCTATCGGGAGGCTGTTGAGCAAATACGGGCACTGCGGCCAATACCATGGCTAGCAAAGCGCTGAGCCAGAGGTGATGCGGGCGGTAATGGAAAAGAGTGCTCACGCGAGGTTCACGTTCCCTTCGGGACACAAACTCGACAATTGCGCACCTGGAATCCCGCCCGTAAGCAAAGAGGGGCCTTGTTACCTTCGACTATACGCCCGGGTAGAACCATGTCAATTTACCACCAAGTCTCAGTTGAACGCTGCGGCGCGGAACGCTTCAAGGGTCCAGACGTCTTGCGCTTCCTGTTGGCAAAGAATGTAGCGATCGCCATTCGGCACGCGCACACGAAAGAACTGCAGACCAGGCGAGTACCAGCGATCTTCGATTGCGACGATCTCCACAAACTGATCGTGCAGCTTCAGCCGCAGGGGACGCTCATCGGCTTTGTGGCCCGCGTAGCATTGCACTTCGATGGTGCGCATTCCCGTGCCTCCGCGGTTCGCTAGCCACCCTCGCGTTCAGATGCCAGTTCGGCGTTCCACGATGCTCCCAGAAAGACCACCACGGCGGAGATCTGCATCCAGATCAGCAGGCCAATTACCGCCGCCAAGCCTCCATAAACCAGGCTATACGGCACGCGCCTCATGTAGAATCCAAACACCACGTTGACCACCCACCACATGAGGGTGGCCGCGGCGGCTCCGGGCAAGACATCAATCAGGTGCAGCTCTTTAGGCCGCGCCACATAGTAAATGACCGTTAACGCCAGCATCGCCAGGGTCATCGCGGCCACCGGAAACAGGATCAACCACAGGAAATGAATCGGCATGCCGCGACCAAGCTCGTGCGTCGCCCACTGCCGCAATTGCCGCCCAAAGACGCCAAGCGTACCCGCCAGCAAAATCGGAGCCATGGTAATCAGCAGCAAAAGCAAGCCGCGCAATTGGCGATGTACATATCCGATGCGTTCTTCGTCGCCATAGATCAGGTGGATGCCTTCCATCAGCAACTTCATCACCTGCGAACCGCCCAAGAGCGTGCCGGCGGAACCCACCAACGCGTACTTCCAGATGTCCACACCGCGCCGGTTCAGGAAATCGATGACAATCGTTTGGCTGCCCGGCGGCAGAAACTCGGTGAACTCTCGAATGACGTCTCCGGCAGTGGCACGGTTACCCAACCACGCGGAGGCAATGCCCACCGCGAACAAGAGCGTGGGAAAGAAGGCCAGGAACAGGTTGTAGGCAATTGCCTGGGTGATCATGCCGCAGCGCGGGTATACCCGCGACACCACGCGCCAGATGCGAGCAGAGAGCCTTCGAGTCCTCATTGCCTCTTAGTATAGCGTTTTACCGCATGTCGCCTCCTTACCGGATGCTGCCGGCCGCTATGAACCCTTACGCGACGGGCCATCGCGTGGGTGCCAGAGGCGTACCAGCCCTCTCCTATAATTGGGAAGTTCGTGAGGTGGGGGATGAAACTCAAACTGCTGACGGGTATGGGCGTGTTGCTGGCCGTGGCGGCGGGGGCGACGGCGCAGACTCCAACCGCGGCTCAGATGAAGGAACTGGCGGCGCAACACGAAATGGACAAGGAAGAATTGACGACGCTGCAGCGCGAAACTGCGCGCGCCGTCCAATTGCATAACGGAAGCTTCTTTCGCCGCGTGTATAGCGACGATTTCGTGGGCATCGAGCCTTCCGGGCAGGTCACCGACAAGACCGGCTTCGCCTCGCTGATCGAGACCTCTCGCGTCCGGTATATCAACGTGATCGCGACCGACATCCGCATCCGCATTTTCGAGAGCACGGCGGTCGTGACCAGTCTGTGGAGCACTCGGTTCGTCTCCGGGGGCGTGGAAAGCGCGCACCAGTCGCGAATGATCATTGTGTATGTCACCAGCCCGCGCGGTTGGGTGGCGGTGGCGTCCCAGGAGACCCAGCTTCCGGGCTAGGCTTTATTCCACGCCGCGCCGTGTTGTCGTACACTCTTTATCTTAGAGGTAATCGCTATGAAAACCGCTCCCGCGCCAGGAGCGAATGCCCCTGTCGCAACCTCGCTGGATTTTCGCCAGTCTCTGCTGGAAACGTTTGCAATCAACGAAAAAGCGAATCAGTTGCTGTTAAGCCATCTGAACGACAAAGCGTGGCGCGAGGAACCTCCTACGGGCAAAGGACGCGATCTTGCCGACATCGCCTGCCACCTGCACAACGTGCGACTGATGTGGCTGGGCGCCGCGGATAAATCCGCCAAGCTGCCTGCCAAGCTCGACAAGGACAAAGCTACCCGGGCAGAGGTGCAGGCGGCACTGAAGCAAAGCGCCATTGCCATAGAGAACCTGCTGAAGAAGGCGCTGGACGAAAACGCGGGTAAGGTCCCGAACTTCAAGCCCAACGTGGTGGCGTTCGTTGGCTACCTGATCGCCCACGATTCGCATCACCGCGGGCAGATGGCCATGCTGGCGCGGCAGGTGGGCCATCCGCTGGAAGCCAGCGTGGGATTCGGATTGTGGGAATGGGGAACGCTCTGGAAAGAATGCGGATTCAACGGCAATTCCGGGCGTTAAAAAGCTGGGGCGCCAAGGCGGCGCACTGCTTCGTGATCGTCCTGCTAGCCGCCACGGTCGTTTCGGGGCAATCGGGAAAATCCAGCGCGAAAAAAGGCGTTTGGCAGTCCATTCAATTTGGAATTCTGCGTTACAACGATTCCGCTCCGAACAGTTGGAATATCTATCACGGCGAGAAGAAAGGCGTGCTGCTGGTGCGCCTGTGGAAGCGCTACCTGCTGGTCAATGTGCAGGACGAGGAAGTGTACGACATCGATCCGCAAACCGTAAAAGTTCAGGGAACTGGCGAGACGGTGGAGTGGTCCTTGTCCGAAAGGCCGGACACGCCGATCGAAACACCGGAATTCAAGGAAAAGAACTCGGGGCCAGTGGAGTTAATCCACTTCCGCCTGGGTAAAGACGGCCATGTGCTGGAACTGCAGATTCCGAATGACGTGACCGGCCGCCCGGTCTACTAAATTCCGCTCGCGGCTTTTGAATTAAGGTTCAATCTTCGGTTCGCCCTGGCGGTACACACCGTAAAACCACGGAATGCCGATGACCCCAGGTTCAACTCCCACAACGATGCGGTCGCCATCATGAAAGCGGTCGTAGTCGTCGGAATCGACCGCCAGCCGCTCGTAGCGTCTCCCCGGCCGCCACGAATCCACGAACAGGCGACGCGACCCGCGAATAATTCCCCGCATGTGGTAGCGGCCATCGACGACGCTGTTGTGATACGCGACCTTCGAAGGCGAATCGAGCCTGCCGTTCAAGAACAACGCCGCGCAAAAAATGAAGGGAATGGGAATCAGGCCGCTGAACAGGTGCTTCAAAACCTCAATATCTTTGTGCTGCCGCGCCCCCTTATCCAGGAAAAACCCCAACACCAACGCCAGGAAGAAAACTACGCCAAAGAATACCAGCATCGCGTCCAGATCCAGCGGCGGATACAACTGGCTGATATAGGGAAACGCCAGCGATCCCGCGAGGAACATGGCCATCTGCCGCAGGAGTCGCCGCCGGAACACCACCTCCGCAGCCGCGGAGGTCAATCCACAAATCGTGCACTGGTCCGAAGTTCGCTCCGAACCGCAATCCAGGCATCGTGTCATCAGGTGTAGTATACGGCGGGTTCAACGACCAGTTGCCAGTTTCGAGAGCAGTTCCTGGTAGTACGACTGGCTCGAGCCTTCGGGAACAGCAACGCTGACGCCCATGCCTCGGCCGGGTTCGACGCGTTTGACGGAACATTCCAGCAAAACGGGCTTGTCCACTGCGAGGCGAGCGCGAAAGTCCGCTCCCACCCACAGCACGTCGTCCGATTCGATGAACATGCCGTTCTCGCTGATATTCGAAGTACGAGCCGTCAGCCGCGCAGAGCCCCACTCGATCTCCACCTTTGCCCGGTACGGGAAACGGGGAGCCCGACGGCGTTCTCTGCGTTGAACCTCGCCTTCCAGAGGATTCATTCCCAGCGCTCCAGAAACGACGGCGCGCCGTTGGCAACTGGGCGGAGCCGACTCTTCGAGGGTAACCGGGAACGTAGACAATAAATAGGACACCGGGACTGGTTGTTTTGTGCCCGCAATTGGTTAATTGAGCACAACAGCTTCGGCTGAATTATCTGGCGTTAACAATGCAATTCGGTCTGTGCCCGGCTGTGACGCATCTGAGATTGAGATAGAATTTTGCGCGGCATTCGCTGCGCACAAACGAAATTTCATCCTGGGGACAACCTCATGCTCGAAGGCAGCTTGGTTCAGCACCTGATTGCCGAGGAGTACACGCGGGAATCGCTTGGCAAGGTAAAGGAAGTACTCGATTCCCACCACGTTCATACCATTGAGCCCGTCGCCAATGGATTATTCGCGGCCAGCAGCAGCCAAGCGCCCGAGTCCGTTACCGGTTATCAGAACGTCTGGATTCGCGACAATGTTCTGGTGGCCCACTCGTTCTGGCTACGCGGCCAAGAGGCGCCCGCCATCGCCTGCGTGCAAGGGCTTTCGCAATTCCTGAAAAGCCAGCGCCGCCGCTTTCGCGAAGTGATCGACGATCCCGCGCACACTATTAAGGATGACGCCACCCGCCGCCCGCACATCCGCTTCACGGCGCAAAATTCCAGCGAACTGACGGAGAAATGGCCGCACGCGCAAAACGACGCGTTGGGCCAGGTACTGTGGTTCCGTTTCGTGCTGGCCAATGCCGGAGCGCTGCCGTTGACCGCGGACGATTGGGATACCTATCAACTCTTTCCGTTGTACTTCGACGCCATCGAATACTGGAAGGACAAGGACAGCGGAGCGTGGGAGGAAGGCCGCAAGGTCAACAATTCCAGCGTGGGCGCGGTCGTCGCGGGATTGCGGGAATTGCGCAAGTACCAGGCGTCGCGGCGCGGGCAAAACTCCGCGGCGGAGCACGGTTCGCTGAACATCGAAACGCTCGACCAATTAATCGCCAAGGGCTTGAAGCGCCTGAACGATACCCTGCCCTTCGAAGCGCCGCCGGAGCGCCTGGTGGACGCTGCGCTGCTCTCCCTGATTCATCCTCTTGCGGTCGTCCAGGAAGAGTCCAAACAGGATGCCATCCTGAAGATGGTGCAAGCGCGACTGAAAGGCGAGGTCGGCATCAAGCGTTATGCAGGCGATTCCTACTTTTGCCAGGACTACGATGAATGGTTTGCGCCTTCGCAGATGTGCGTCGACTTCAGCCAGCGTCTGGATTTCCGCGATGCGTTCCTCCAGCCGAATTGCGAAGCGCAGTGGTGCATCTTCGATCCGGTGCTGTCGATTATTTATGGCCAACGCTATCTGGCCAATCCTTCGGACTCCGAAAGCTTCCACAAGCAGGTTCATTATTTCAATCGTTCGTTGCGCCAAATCACAGCGGACGGACGCTGTCCTGAGCTTTACTTCCTGAAGCAAGGGCGCTATGTTGCCAACGCCCACACACCTCTGGCGTGGACGCAAGCGAACCAGGCTCTGGCGCTGCACCTCTTGGAAAAGAGTATAGGAGTGAAACGATGAACCTTCGATTGGCTGGAAAACTGTGTCTGGGAGTGGCGATCGCCGCCATGTTGCTTCCACCGGCGCGCGCTCAGGCGCAAATGGAACGCAACAGCCTGGCGCAGACTCCGCCGATGGGCTGGAATAGCTGGAACAAGTTTGCGTGCCATGTCAGCGAAGACCTGATCAAGTCGGTGGCCGACGCCATCGCCAGCAACGGCATGAAAGACGCCGGATATCAGTACGTGGTGATCGATGACTGCTGGCAAGTCAGCCGGGACGACAACGGCAACATCGTGGCCGATCCGCAAACCTTCCCTTCCGGCATCAAGGCGCTTGCCGATTACGTGCACTCCAAAGGACTGAAGTTTGGCATTTACTCCGATGCCGGGACCAAGACCTGCGCGGGCCGCCCTGCCAGCCAGGGCCACGAGTTCCAGGACGCGCTGACGTACGCGAAATGGGGCGTGGATTATCTGAAGTACGACTGGTGCAACACCGGCACGCGCAACGCGCAGGAAGCGTACACGACGATGAGCAACGCGTTGCTATCAACCGGGCGCCCCATCGTGTTCAGCATGTGCGAATGGGGTTCGAATAAGCCGTGGCTGTGGGGCAACGGGATCGGCAATTTGTGGCGGACCACCGGGCGACATTTCCGACTCCTGGTCGGAAAAGACGAAATTTCCCGATGGCGGTTGCTGCGCGAACGGCATGCTGGCCAATCTGGACGAGCAAGTTGGGCTGGAGATCCTTTTCGGGGCCGGGCCACTGGAACGACCCCGACATGTTGGAAGTCGGCAACGGCGGCATGACCAACCTGGAATATCGCTCGCACTTCAGTTTGTGGGCGATGCTGGCGGCGCCGTTGATCGCCGGAAACGACGTGCGCAGCATGACTCCGGAGATCAAAGAGATTCTGGAGAACAAGGAAGTGATCGCGATCGATCAGGATGCACTGGGGCGCCAAGGCCGTCGCGTGTGGAAGGATAAGGATCAGGAAATCTGGGCGCGTCCGCTGAGCGATGGGAGCCGAGCGGTCATCTTGTTCAATCGCGGGGCAGCGCCGGCGGAGATCAAGGTCACCTGGCTGCAGCTCGCCTATCCGGAGCACGTCTCCGCCAAGGTGCGCGACCTGTGGCAGCACAAGGATCTGGGGTCATTCACCGGCTCGTATTCTGCGAAGGTGGAACCGCACGGGGTGGTGATGATCAAGGTCGCTCCCTGATGTGTTCTGAGGTTTCGCCGAGTTGCCTGTGCGACGGCCGTTGGCGTAAAGTCGTTGCACCAAAACCAGACGGAGCATTTCGGAGGAACCGGTGGATATCGTTGCGGGCATAGACCTTGGCGGAACAGCAATCAATTACACGCTGCTGAATGAAAACGGCCAATTCCTGATTGAACAGTTGTGCGAACACCCCGCCCTGGCGAAGCAGGGCCCGCAGATTTGCCTGCAACAGATCGCCGACGGCCTGAAGATCGCCGTGGAACGGCTGAACGTGCCGTTCGATGACGTCGTGGCGGTGGGGTTGGATACGCCTGGGCCGGCCAGCGCGGCGGGGAAACTCAGTTCCACCGGGTCGACCAACTTCGTGCATGCCGATTGGGCCAGCTTCGACATTCGGGAAGGGCTGGCGCGCAAACTCGGCAAGCCGGTGTGCTATTTGAATGATGCGAACGCCGCGGCGCTGTGGGGCCACTATTCGATTTTTGGCGCCAACAGCAAAGAGACGTCCATCAGCATTGTGATCGGAACCGGCAACGGCGGTGGAGTTATTGTCAACGGCGAAGTGGTGAAAGGCGCCAATGGCTTTGGCGGCGAATTGGGCCACGTGTTGCTTGCCCTACCAGAGCATCGCCCTTATTCCTGGGATCCATCCGCAGTGTAATTGCGGGCGCGTGGGAGACCTGGAGTCGCTGTGCTCGCTGACGGCCATCGAGAAGAATCTGCTTCCCTATTTCCTTCCAAAGTATCCGGACCACGAATTGGGCAAGATCGATCGCCACGAAGCCGCCAAACGGGTGCGCGGAATGGCCGATCGCGGCGACCGGATGTGCCGGGACATCTTCGCGGTTCAGGCGCGTTCCGCGGGACTGTTCTTCGACATTATGATCAACACGTTCGATCCCGATGCGCTGATCATCGGTGGCGGGGCGCTGGAAACCAGCAAAGAATTTCAGGCGTGGTTTATGAACGAAGTGCGCGCCGCCATGCCGCCGCAACGCGATGAGCAACTGAAGCTGCCGATCTACGTGATGCCCAATGGAGACACCGCGGGGGCGCGAGGCGCCGCCATTGAAGCGCTGCGCGTGGCCCGCCAGGGCGGGTTGGCCTGATCGATTTTGCAATCGCGCCTCTGCTTGGCGCGAAGTTCTTTCCACACATTGAAAAACTACAGGGTTGTGCGGCTTTCCTCGCCATGCTAGCCTGAGCGAACAAAAGGCGAACTGGAAAGCAGGCCTCTATGTCCGATTCTCTTGCCGTCCGCGCGGCTCGCGTGACTTCCATTGACGCGCCCCGGCCGTCTTCTGCGCTCACCAAGGTCAACCAGGTGCTGGACACTCTTGCGGCTCGCGATCGTACGGGAGAGGTGTTGACCGCGGTGCGCCATTATCCCGCTCGCGAGGCGCGCTACGCGGAGTTTCCTGAGTGGATTCAGCCCCGCCTGCGGACTGCATATGAGACCAAAGGCATTCGCCAGCCTTATTTGCATCAGGAAGCGGCGGCGCAGGCCGTGCATGCGGGAAAAAACGTGGTGATTGTTACTCCGACCGCTTCCGGCAAGACGTTGTGCTACAACCTGCCGGTACTGAACGCCATTCTCGACAATGACGACACGCGGGCGTTGTACCTGTTCCCCACCAAGGCGCTGGCGCAGGATCAGCTTGCGGAATTGCATGATCTGAATCAGAAGCTGGACGACGCGTTTGGGGTGTTCACCTACGATGGCGACACGCCCAGCGACGCGCGCAAAGCGATCCGCGAGAAGAGCCACATCGTCTTGACCAATCCGGACATGCTGCACACCGGCATCCTGCCGCACCACACGCGGTGGACGCGAGTGTTTGAAAATTTGAAATTCATCGTCATCGACGAACTGCACACCTATCGCGGAGTGTTCGGCAGCCACCTGTGCAATGTGCTGCGGCGGTTGCGGCGAGTCTGCCGCTTTTATGGCAGCGATCCGCAGTTCGTATGCTGTTCGGCGACGATTGCCAATCCGGGCGAGCTGGCATCGCACCTGATCGAAGCCGACGTCGAAGTGCTGTCGGAAAATGGCGCGCCCGCCGCCGAAAAAACTTTTGTCTTCTATAATCCGCCGGTCGTGAATCGCGCGTTGGGGATACGGCGCAGCTACATCAACGAAAGCTCGCGCGTGGCGCAGGAGTTCCTGAAGCACCAGTTGCAGACCATGGTGTTCGCCAACTCGCGGCTGTACACCGAACTGATGCTCACCTATTTGCAGCAGGCGAATCCGGAGTTGTTGGGGAAGCCGGACGCGATTCGCGGCTATCGCGGCGGCTACCTGCCCAGCGAGCGGCGAGAGATTGAGCGCGGATTGCGAGACGGCAAGATTCGCGGCGTGGTCACCACTTCGGCGATGGAATTGGGGATCGATGTGGGTTCGCTGGATGCCGTGGTGATGGCCGGCTATCCCGGAACCATCGCGTCCACCTGGCAACGCGCCGGGCGTGCCGGACGGCGCAGCGGGAGTTCCTGCGCGGTGCTGGTGGCTTCGTCCGCACCGCTCGATCAATTCATTGTGCGGCATCCGGACTACTTCTTCGGCAACACGCCGGAACACGCGTACATTCAGCCGGACAATCTGGAAATTCTGGTGAACCATTTGAAATGCGCGGCGTTCGAACTGCCGATTGGCACGCAGGAAAAATTCGGCGATGTCGACTTGCCGGACTTGTGCGCGCGCCTGGAGGAAGCGGGCTACCTGCACCGCACCGGCGAGAAGTATCACTGGGTACAGGAAGCGTATCCGGCCGATACCATCAGCCTGCGCTCGGTGACCAGCGACAATTTCATCATCATCGACATTACCGGCCAACCGCGAGTGATTGGCGAAGTGGATTTTGTCAGCGCGCTGACCACCGTGCACGAAAAAGCGATTTACCTGCATGGCGGGCAGCAATATCACGTGGAGCATCTGGATTTTGACGAGCGCAAAGCGTATGTGAAGCAAGTGGATGTCGACTACTACACCGACGCCATCAAGTACACGCAGGTGCGGGTGCTGGAGATTGCGGCCACGCGTCGTCGCGATGATGCGGCCAATGGCGCAGCGTCTGAAGCCTCAAAGGAAGCAGCGCTCGCGGCCTCCGCTGGCGCGCACACCTGCTCCCACGGGGACGTGCTGGTGCGCTCGCAGGTTGTGGGCTTCAAGAAACTGAAATTCTTCACCAATGAGAACATCGGCGCGGGAAAGCTGGAGCTTCCGGAAAACGAGATGCACACCACCTCGTACTGGATCACGCTGGAGCGCCCGCTGCTGGAATCACTTCCCTATTCGATCAGCGAGCGGCAATCCGGCATGTTCGGCTTGCTGCATGCTTTGGAATCCGTGGCCACGCTGCTCCTGATGTGCGACGGGCGCGACCTGGGCACGGCCATCGGCGAAAAACCGCCAGCGCCGGGAATGGAAGATGCTTCGGCGCTTTCCGAGCGCCTGGAAGACACGATGGCGGCGAACGCGAAGGAATTCTTCGAACCCAATTTGTATTTGTATGACGCTTACCCGGGCGGCATCGGCTTTTCGGAGGCGCTGTATCGCGCGCACGAATTGCTGCTCGATCAGACTCGCGAACTGATCCGCGCCTGCGCGTGTGAAGCGGGCTGCCCGTCGTGTGTCGGTCCGGCGGGAGACCTGGCCCCCAAAGCCAAAGAAGCGGCGCTGGCCATACTGGATCGCCTGTGCGGCTAGCATTGCGTTTGAGGAATAGGGATAAAGAACGAGTCCATGCTGGATAAATTCGCCAGACTTGCAGCGCTGAAACCGGCGCGCTCCGATACGCCGAAGCGGCCCAGCCAACTGCGTGCGCCCGATGATTCCGACCTTGTGGGCCACGTGCTGGGCGCGGGCATCGCGGCGAACGAATACGGAGAGCATCTGGCCATCCGCAACTGGTTTTCTTCGCCGCAATGTTGCGCGCCGTCGGAAGGCACCATGGAACTGCTGTGCCACAGCGCAACGACCTCGCGACGCCGCACCGCGAATTTGTACGATTCCACCGCCGCTACGCAGCGCAATCGCGGCGATGCTGGAAAACCCAGAAAAATGGCTATTTCTGGATACGGAAACGACCGGCCTCGCCGGAGGAACCGGCACCTACGCGTTTCTGATCGGCCTGGCGTGGTGGGATGCCGGCGGCTTGCAAGTCGAGCAGCTTTTCCTGCGCGATTATTCGGAGGAACATTCGCTGCTGCAGGAACTCGCGAGGCGATTGGAAGAGCGCCCGGTGCTGGTGACCTTTAACGGCAAAACCTTTGACTGGCCATTGCTGGAAAGCCGCTTCACGATGACCCGCTGCATACGGGTGCCGAAATTGATGGGCCATCTGGATTTGCTGCATCCCGCGCGGGCGCTGTGGAAGCTGCGCCTGGGATCGGTGCGCCTGGTGGAACTGGAGCGGCACGTCCTGGATGCCGAACGGCTGGGCTGGCATCGCAAGGACGACCTGCACGGGTCGCTGATCCCGCAATATTATTTTGATTTTCTGCGCGGCGGGCTGGTCGATCCTTTGGCCGCCGTGGTGAAACACAACCAGATGGATTTGCGCGGGTTGGCCGCGCTGTTCGGCAAGATCAACGAACTGCTGGAAGACGGCGCGACTCCCGACCCGCAAACGGACTCGCTGGATCTGTTTGGATTGTCGCGGTTTCTGAATCGCCGCGGAGAGCGGGAGCGGGCGCACTCGCTTTGTTCGAAGGCGTTGGACGCGGGACTGCCTGCCGAAATTCGTCCGCAGGCGACGCGCGAACTGGCGCTGCTGGCAAAGCGTCGCGGCGATCATGCGTCAGCGGCCACGCTGTGGGAGGAACTGTGTGGGGATCCGCACGATAGCCTGCTGGCTTGCGAACAATTGGCCATTTACTACGGCTCACGGCGGAAGGATCCGACGCGCGCGCTGCACTTCGCTCAACTGGGAATGGAAACAGCTCGCCGTGCGCGAGAGCTGGCGCGCGATCCGCTGCTCGCAGGCCGCGCCGCGCGGATGGAGCAGCGCTTCCGGGAACGCGTGGGCCGGCTAGAATTGCGTCGCAACAAGGCGGCGCACCGTCCCTTGTTAGATGGAATTGTGCGCAAAAGGCAAAGCAATCAGCGCCGCGCGGTAGACGGGCAGTAAACCGCAAGCGTCGAAGAGCCCAGCGATATCCTTGCCGCAGAACCGCTCCGTGGTGGTCACGTCCGGTGGAGCGGTCTGGGGTTCGTCGGGCAAAGCGGGCCAGCCGAGCTGTTTGTACCAATCCAGAAACTCCGCGCGGCTGCCGCCCTCAAACGTAATGCATTCCTGCTTAAAGCAGCGCAATACGGTCACGCCATCCAGCGTTTCGAAGCTGAAATAGTTGGAGCGGCGCAGGAGCGCGGAGCGTTTTGGCGACTTCTTCTCCAGGGCCACGGAATACTGCCCAAAGAAGCGGGCGGCCGTCAGATCGTCGGAGAGCCGCAGCCTGGTGATCAGCAGGGTGTGCTTCGATTTATTTTCGTACGTGGCGTAGACGTCGCCATTCCACTGCGACGAAAGACCCTTGGCGCGTTCTTCGCCCAGAAATTGTTTCAGCACTTCCTGCCATCCGAATTCGCCCATGGAATTTTGTTCCAGAAGTGTCCACTGCATGCCGGGAAAATTTGCGGGCTGGTCCAGTTTGATCGGATCGGGAACTTTACCGGTTCGATAGAGTTCCGGATGCATGATTTGTTGCGTGTTGGCCGGAGGCTTCGCGAACACCGCGGCGAATCCAGGCCATCCGTCAGGCTTCAGCATGGCCAGAGAAAAGTTCATGCCGCTGAAATACGGGAACATCAACGAATCCTTGATGAACACTGGCGCTTTGGCCATTTCGGGAGTTTGCGACAGATCGCCGATGAACACGGAAGGATCGAAGCCGGGAAGCTCCTCGATCTTCAGCCCCTTTTCCCGCAGCATGTAATCGAGCATGGCGGCCATGGCGCTGCCCTCCAGCACCGACTCGCGCGCCAGTTCGGCGTCATCGTTGGGCCGTGCCGCCTTCTCCCACGTCTCAATCTGGAAGTGCTGGTCCTCCAGCGCGTGCGTCAGTTCGTGGGCCATCACCATGCGCTGGTCCGCGGGTTCAATCCAGTCCGCAATATAGAATTCGTGGGCCTTGGGATCGTACAGCCCGGCAATCTGCTCGGTAAGCAAATCGACCAGAAAGTGGTCCAGATCAAAGCCCTTGGGAATCAGCCCAAACGCTTCGGCGCTGCGAGTAGATGCATAGCGTTCCTTGGCATCCTTCTCGTCGTCCATTTCGCGGATCACATACGCGCGAATCTCCTCGCGGGTGCGGATGGATTTTTTCAGAGGAGTCATCAGGCTCCAACCGGTGATCTCGCTCATCTGTTTGACGACTTCATCGGCCGTGGCCAGAAATTCGGGAGTGTTCTTGATGGTGGGGGGATTGGCCGGAGGCACCGTTGCGGCAGACTGCGCCCGTGTGCAGGTCAGCACCAGGCAAAACACCAGTAGCAAGCGGGCACACAATTGTGCAGAACAGCGTCTACAAAGCATAGGCAAGCAGGATAGCAGATTGCGCGCGACGCTCCGCCTTAAGGGAGGGCATCTCAGGCAAGTTCCGGATAGCGATGAGCACATTGACCGGAGACTACACGCAGCAGGGTATCGACCAGGTCGCTGCGAGTGAGAATTCCGGCGAGTTTGTTCTGATGCAGGACGGGCAGACAGCCGTAGCGGGACTGCTGCATCAGCGCGATGGCTTCCGCCAGCGGGGTGTCGGCGTTCACCGAAAGCGGGTCGCGGGTCATTACGCGAGCAACCGTAGTTCCGGCGAACACCGCGTTATAGCTTTCCTCAGTGATGGGAATCAGGCGCGAAGGAGCGCAGCGTTGAATGTCGCGATCGGTCAGCAAGCCGACCAGAACGTCGTCTTCCACCACCGGCAAATGCCGGAAGGCACTGGAACGCAGCAGCAGCGCGGCGTCCAACAGCAACGCGGAAGGCGCCACCGTAACCGCGGGATAGCTCATGACATGCCGCACCAGCACGGGCGAGGCGGCGGCAATCGCGGTCTCACTGCATTCGATCGAAGGTATATCCATACCGATAGGAACAGGATTTCACGAGAAGTTGGGTCCGAGATAGCTGGTCCGGGGCGTGGGTTGTCGAATCAACACCTGTCCGGAAAGCCAGATTGCCCAGACGACGATTTCCACAGCCCGGGGATATTCCGCTTTCGTAACAGCTATAGCTTTTTCGTAATAATTCATGTTGTTATATTATGGTAATTATAGTGATCTTCCCCAGGAGTAACCATGCTACCCGGCCTCCGGCTTCGGCAAGAACGCGAACGATTGGGAATGACGTATCGCGAAGTGCACCACGCCAGCAGACAAATTGCGCAGCGGCACGGTCGCCCCGACTTCATCCTGCATATCAGCAGGTTGGCGGATATCGAGAATCGCCAGGTCGTCCCGAGCCTGCACAAGCTGTACTCGCTCGCCGCCATATACCACCTGAGCGCCGATGAGATCGCGGGCTGGTATGAAGCTCCGCTGCGGCGCACCCCGCAGGATGGAGCCAGCTTCCCGCCTACGAATACGCACTTGAGCGAATCCGCGTCACCGGATCCGCTGAGTCCGACGGGCAACAACGCCGGCAGCTTGCAGCGAACCGGGATACTGGAACAGCTTCCGGCGGCGCTCGGCGGGTGGCCGGGGCTGCAACCGCCGACTATGCGGTACCGCTACGGACACGTGGGCCTGAATGATCACCGCATGGCGCCGATTCTTCCCCCAGGCAGCATTGTGCTGGTGGACACCGAAGCTTGCCAGGTGGAAGACGGCAACTGGCGCAATGAGTATGAGCGGCCCATTTACTTTGTGGAATTGCATGACGGCTATCGTTGCGGCTGGTTTTACAGAACAAAAAACCGTCTGCTGATGCAACCGCACGTGCTTTCCCGCTGCATGCCCGAATCCTGGCGTACGCCGGATGAAGCGGAAGTGGTCGGCAGGGTTGTGGGGGTGGTTACGTACTTGAGTGCGGCTTGGCCGCGTCCTGGCTCAGCAATTCCCGAAGCACCGCCAGATTCGAATAGAAGAGTTGTTTAAGGTAGTCCGGAGCATCTGCGGGCGCGAATTGATCCGGGTGCTGCAGCAATCGATGAAACAAGGGCGCTGCGCTTTGCTTCGATGCCTGAAACGCCCGCAAGTCCGCCTCCTGCTGAGAAAGCGGCAACTCCAGTAAACGTTCCAGCAATTCTTCGTGGCACTTCCGCAGGGCGTCGCGTACCGCTGGTTGTCCATAAGCGGCTTCCAACTGTTCGTGGGCGTAGTGGCCGTCGGACCGCAACGATGCCAGATACGCGATACGTTCGAACCCACCGCTGAGCGGTTCCAGATAGTACGCCGTAAGATCGTAAATTACCTGCCGGTTGATCCGGAGTTGATTCAGCATTTCCCGCCTTCGTTGTTCCGCGAACAGAAAATTTCAGGTGCCGCAGCTTCGTTTCTCTCTCCGGAGCGCAAGGTGTGCTCAGGAGGGCACCATGAATACAAAGTACATAATCCTTGCTGTTTGTTTAATCGCGAGCGTTGCCTTATTTTGGGCTGCCGCGCCACCCAACTCTATGAGTTCGGGACCGGCGTGGAACGTTACTCCCATCGCGGATGGCATACCGTTGCCCCAGCCGCCGCCTCTGCCGAAGAAAACGGTCGTGGTTGCCGATGGCATTCCTCTGCCGCAACCGCCTCCGCTTCCCAAGAAAACCGTTCTGGAGCGGATGGTATCCTAATGCCGGGGCGTCCGCCACTTCCTAAGAAAATCATAGTGTCTTAGCCTCGCTCCGAGGTCCGCAGGCCAAACCAGGGGCGGAGGACAACCACACTATTTACTTGGAAGTTACATAATGCTAACTTGAAGAAGTAATGCAATCCGTCTTCACCCTCGCGAACATTCTCTGGGGCGCATCGACGATAGCGGAGATCATTCTGCTCACCGCCCTGATCCGCCACAAGTTGGCAGCTACCCATCGCCTGCTGGCGATCTATATCGCCAGCACCATCCTCCAGAGCGCACTGGCAGTGTTCGTGTACACGCGATGGGGCTTCCAAAGCCTGACGACCGCGGTGCTGATCTGGGGCAGCCAGGGGGTGGTGATTTGCCTGCGCTTCCTGGCAGTCTACGAATTGGGGCGCAGGTCGCTGTCGCAATTCAAAGGAATCTGGAGTCTTGCGCAGCGGCTGTTGTTGATTACAGGGTGCTTCACCGTAGGGTATTCGCTGTTGACCAGTAGTCAGGTCTATACCTATCTGATCCTCAATCTCGATCGGGGGCTGGAACTGACCATCGCGGTTTTTGTGGTGCTCATGCTGGTGTTTGCCCGGTATTATCACCTGTCAATACCGCCGCTGGACCGGATGCTTTTCATTGGATTCTGTTTATATTCGTGCATGTACGTTATCAATGATTCCCTGCTGGAGCGTTACCTGAGCAGCTACGGCAGTTTCTGGAGCTACTTCGCGGAAGTGATTTTCCTGGCTACCCTCCTGATGTGGATACGGGCAGTGTATACGTGTCCTGCGCCGGAGGCTGCGCCTTCGCCATCGATGGCGCTTCCTGGGGAAGCCTACCGCAGGATCGGACCGGAATTGAACCTGCGCTTGCGCGTGCTGGACGATCAGCTTGCGCAGCTGTTGCGGGTCAGGAATCAGGGCTCATGAGTATGTTCGCCATTCTGTTCCTGCTGATTCCCCTGCTGGTGGTGGTGTTGCTGGTCTGGGCAGTCCGGCCTCCGCGCACCCTGCCCCAGTCGACGGATGAGGTGCTCAACGCCCTGTCGCAGGACCGCCACTACTGCCATATGGCGCAAATCCAGCAGGCTCTGAACCCCGAAGATGCCAATTTTATCCGGGCACAGGGCCGGCCTGACCTTGCGATGCAAATGCAGTTACAGCGGCGCGCGATCGCTCTTCGGTATATCGACGCGCTGGCACAGGATTACCGTCTGCTGCTGGACGCTTCCCGCATGATCGCCGTGCTTTCGCCAGAAGTGAAAGCGATGGACGAGTGGGAACTCATCAAAATCAACGCGCGGTTTTCCTGGAAATGTGTGCTGCTGCGCTGCAAACTGCAAGCGGGTTTGTCACCCTGGGCCGGTTTCGAATCCATTTCGGATATGGCCAGCCAGTTAACCTTCAGCTTGGAATCCGCCAGCAGCAAAATGGGAGAGCTGGCGTTCGGGCTGCCCGAGCAGCCGGAAGGATCAAACGGTCGAGAGGGGGCTTAGCACCCTAGCATCGTGCAGCGCCTTGCCGGCAGGCAGCGGCAGTTCGATGCGGAATGTTGCTCCCCGGCCTTCCGAATTCAGCACGGCAATCGACCCGCCATGCTCAGTAATAATCCCGTAGCAGATGCTCAGGCCTAATCCAGTGCCCTTGCCTACCGGCTTAGTGGTGTAGAACGGATCGAATACCCGGGATGCATCCTTCACGCCGGGACCGCTGTCGGTAAATTCAATGAAGACGCGGGAACCGGCAACGCCCGTGCGCACCCACAAGTCTCCGTCATTGGAAGATTCCAGGATCGCGTCCACCGCGTTGTTGATCAGATTCAAAAAGACCTGCTGCAACTGGTGCGGATCGGCCGGCGTAGTGGGCAGATCGTCGGCCAGTTCGAGATGAACGCGGACCTGATGCATGCGTAGATCGTAATCGCGCAGCGCCAGCGTGTCCTCGATGATGGCGTTTAGCCGAACCGGAATGCGTTCCGGCTTGTGCTGGCGCGCAAAGCTCAGGAGATTCTGCACAATGCGATGCGTGCGTTGCGCCTGCTTGTACAATTTCTCCGAATAGCCGCTGGCTTGCGAGCCGACTTCCGGGCTGGCCATCAGCAACTGGCTATAGCCCAGAATCGCAGTGAGCGGGTTGTTCAACTCATGAGCGACACCCGAAATGAGCTGACCGACTGCGGCAAGCTTCTCGCTGTGCAGCAATTGCTCCTGGGTGCGCCGCAAATTCTCGTAAGCTTGGCGAGATTCCGCGTACAGTTGGCTCCGTTCCACGGCATTGGCCAGTTGGCTGCCCACCGCGATGAGCAAGCTGATATCCGCCGAGGACAACTCTCGCACCGAGCGACTGCCCACACCGAGCGCGCCGACGATTTTGTCCTTGGACCACAAGACGACGATGTACGCGGACTCAATACCTTCTTTGATTTGAATTTCGCGGGCGATCGGCGGCAATGGCAATCCATGCATCGAAAGGAAGTTCGCCCGCACGCTGCGGATTTGCTGAACCAGCTCCGGCGGCAGGGTTAGGGTCGGAAAATCCCTGGCAAACTCCGAGCGGTAACCGACCGATGCGGCCCGGGTCAGCACCATGCCATCGGGCTCAAACAGGTAGAGCGACGCAGCGTCCAACGAGAACAGGTCCAGAATCTGGCGCAGTGTGCGGTGCACCGAATCATTCAAATCCAGCGTGGACACCAGGGTTTCCGCGAGCGAGTTCAGCACCACCAGCTCTCGATTGCGTCTGCGAATCTCGTGCTCGGCGCGATGGCGCTCGGTCACATCCAGCAAAAATCCCTGGTAGGCGATCACGTTTCCTGAAGAATCGCGCACCGCAGTGGAGGATTCGCTGACGACTCGCAGCTCTCCATCCTTGCGGCGAATTTCGTATTCAAAGTCGTTCACCGCCCCGTGTTCGTGGAGCAGTTTCTTTACCCGAACGCGCTCCTGCGGATTCACAAATAGCGAGCGTCCCAGATCCAGCGCCATCAACTCTTCGCGGCTCTCGTACCCGGTCATGCGCATCAACGCGGCGTTGAAGTCCAGGAAGCGGTCCTGCAATGTGGCGATGAAAACACCTTCCTGAACGCTGGCCACCAGCGTCCGATACTTTTCTTCCGCGCGCTTGCGTTCAGTGATGTCCTTCAGCGCGTGAATGGCGCCCAGTTTGTTCCCCGCGGGATCGGTGAAGGTGGACGTGGACGCCAGAAAGAAGCCGTGCAGCCACGGGTCCGGAGAGTCCGCCTCTCCGCACAGCCCTTCGCAGTACGGGCAGACTTCGAAGGGCAGGACCACATTGCTGAACAGGTCGCGTACCATCCGCCCGGGAATGGAAGCGTTATCTCTTCCCAACAGATCCGACAATCGCAAATTGGCGCGAATGATCCGGCCGCTCGGATCGTGTACCAGGATTGGGTCTCCGATTGAGTTGAACGTGTACGCCCACTGCTGCTGGACAGACTTGAACTGTTCGAACAGGTTGACGTTCTCCACCATGGTGCCCAGGAAGTTAGCGACGTTCACCAGAAACGCCAGTTCGTCTTCGTGGAAGTGCCGGCCGGGCAGCGCCCCGATCGTCAGCAATCCCACCGGGCCTTGCTGACCCCGCAACGGCACGCCGATAATTTTGGTGATGCCGGCTTCCACCATCTTGCGGCGGGCTTTCGGGTCCTTCTCATCTTCAAACCCGGTGATCCGGTATTTCGAGGCAAACGTAGCTTGCACCCACGAATCCGAGAACGGGAGACTGGCGTAGTTCTTCAGATAATCCGCCGAAAATCCCAGCGAGGCGCGCACCAGCAATTCCCGCCCGTCATCCTTCCCTTCCAGCAAACGGATGCTGGAGTGCGAGGCATTCAGGCTCGCAGCAATCTGCGCCAACACCGTTTGCAACAAATCCGGCAGCGCGACGGACTGGCTGCTGGAAGCGGTCAGCATGGTGAACTGCCGCATCTTCTCGCTGATCTCTTCGGTACGCGTGCGGGCATGTTCCAGCAGCAGCACGATCATTGCAATGCCCAGACTGGCTTCGAGAAAATGATCGAAGGCAAAGCGCAGCAGGTGCACTTCCTCGGCCATCCACAGCGGCCGGTCCGCGTTGTTCAGTCCTAGAAGGAAGAAGGAGCCTGCCAACAGCTTGGAGCCATGACCCGATCCCGTGCGAGCCGTTCGCCACATCAACCAACCCGCACCCAGGCAGATACAACTGCGCAATATCGTGGTTTCCCAGCGGATTTGAATCGGACTATGGACGCTAGCTTCGTAGTAACTGGTGGTCAGCGCCAGCAGCGCCGCCAGCCACACAATCGGCCAGAACAGATTTTTGTGCGCGGCGGTTCGTTGCACGATGGACGCCAGAAAGAGCACCATCGCGGCCATGTTGGCGCCCGAAACCACGATGTGCAGGTCCGGGCTGAATCCCAAAAACTGCGCCAATTCGCAAAACGAGGAGGCCGTCAGAAAAATCCAGCCCGCCAGCCACAAGCGGTAGAACGAACCCGCGTTATCCCTTCGTAAATGAATAAAGAGGACCAGCAGCGTGAGGCACGCTGTCGCTTCGAAGAATGCAATTCCTTGAAGGCCTTGATCCGGCAACACGGACCCGCTCCTATCCCGCTTTCTGGAATGAGGGGAACGACAACGACAGCGGAAGCGTCCGTGAAGTGCAGGCTGGGCGCTCCATTGCTTTGACGCTAACACGCTATTTTCTGACTGGGCAAGGGTACCCAAAAGGAGGTGTGACCTCCCATATAATGTCTGCTTGGGGGATACGGCACGTGGATACAGGCACCATTCTGGTTGTTGACGACGAAGAGGCGATCCGCGAAGTTGTCACCACCATGCTCGCCTCGCGGGGCTACGAATGCACCGCGGTGTGCAATGGACGCCAGGCGCAGGAATACGTACGGCAGCAGACACCGGATCTGGTGCTGAGCGACATGATCATGCCGGAAATGGACGGCATCAAGTTGCTGGAGTGGCTTCGCGAATACGATCAGGATCTGCCGGTGATTATGGTCACCGCCATTCATGACATCTCTACGGCACTGGCCGCCATCCGCCGCGGCGCTTACGACTACATTCTGAAACCGTTTGAAAAGGATCAGCTGTTTCTTGGCGTGCGTCGCGCCATGCTGCATCGTCACCAGGTCGCTGAGATTCGCAATTATCAAACGCGCCTCGAACAACTGGTCAACGAGCAGACTGCGCAGCTCCGTGGCGCGCTCGATCAACTGGAGCAGTCTTACGACGACACGCTGGAAGCGCTGGGCAGCGCCTTGGACTTGAAGGATGCGGAAACCGAAGGCCACTGCCAGCGCGTGACGGCGTTCACAATTTCCATTGCCAAGGCCGTGCCCGTTCCCTCCGCCTACCTGCATGTGCTGGCGCGGGCTGCGTTCCTCCACGACATCGGCAAAATGGCCATACCCGACAACATCCTGCGGAAACCGGGCCCGCTCGACAACGATGAAAAGCAGATCATGCGCACCCACTGCGAGATCGGCTACAACATGCTGCGGCGCATTCCGTTTCTGCGGGAAGCGGCGGACATCGTTCTGGCGCACCAGGAATTTTTTGATGGTACGGGCTATCCGAACGCTCTTCACGGAGAGCAGATTCCGCTGGGCGCCCGCATCTTTTCGATTGCCGATGCGCTCGACGCCATGATCAGCGACCGGCCTTACCGCAGGGCGCTGCCGATGTCCCACGCGCGGGACGAAATTCGCCGCTGCGCCGGAACCCAGTTCGATCCCAAAATTGTCGAGGTCTTTTTGTCGATTCCAGAAAATCACTGGATCGAATTGCGCGAGAACCTGGGCTCTCCGTTCCGCCTCACAGATCTGAAGAATCTGTCGTAGTCTCGGCACGAATCCCTGAATATTCCCGCTCGATGCAACGGATTACTGTGTGCCTGCAGAGCGTCCTGCACCCGGGGAATCACTGTATGGCTAGATTACTCCCTGTGGTAGAGAATTCCCGCCGTCGATCTGACTACCTACACAGAGGAGATCATTCTCATGCCCACGATCACTACCAAGGATGGAGTCGAGATTTTCTATAAAGACTGGGGCGCGGGACAACCCATCGTCTTTTCGCACGGTTGGCCGCTTTCCGCGGACGACTGGGACACGCAGATGCTGTTCTTTGCGAATCACGGGTACCGCGTGATCGCCCACGATCGTCGCGGCCACGGCCGCTCCACCCAAACCAACGACGGGCACGACATGGACCACTACGCCGACGATCTGGCGGCGGTTACGTCACACCTGAACTTGAAGAACGCCATCCATGTGGGCCATTCGACGGGTGGCGGCGAAGTGGTGCACTACCTCGCGCGACACGGAGAGAGCCGCGCCGAAAAAGCGGCGCTGATCAGCGCGGTCCCGCCGCTGATGGTCAAGACGGCTGCGAATCCGGGCGGCCTGCCGAAGCAGGTCTTCGACGATTTTCAAGCGCAACTTGCCAGCAATCGCGCGCAATTCTATTACGACTTCGCTTCTGGCCCGTTTTACGGTTTTAATCGCCCCGGCGCAAAAGTATCTCAAGGAGCAATTTTAAATTGGTGGCGACAGGGCATGATGGGCGGAGCCAAGGCGCACTACGACGGAATCGTGGCGTTTTCGCAGACGGATCTCACCGAGGACCTGAAAAAAATCAATTTGCCGGTTCTGGTCATACACAGCGAGGATGATCAGGTGGTGCCTTACGCCGATTCTGGTCCACTGTCAGCGAAGCTGCTGAAGCACGGTACGCTGAAAACGTATAAGGATTTTCCCCACGGAATGCCGACCACCAACGCGGATCAGATCAACGCCGACCTGCTGGCGTTCTTCAAAGGCCAGCACGCCGCTGCCACCGCGTGATCGAGCGCCGAAACTGCGATTGGAAGGAAAGTCAGGCTCTGCGCAGGACGGCTATGCACAATACCAGACCGGCCAGCAGGAATGCCAACGAACTGGGCTCCGGAACAGCCGCCGCCGGACTAATCGTCGCCGAGTAGTTCTCTGACAGCGTCACAACGTTGTTATTCAGGAGGATGCTCAGGAAAAACGTTCCGGTATTCAGCGAATTCTGAATGCCGGGATCGGCAGCGAAGGAAAACAGCGGGCCTTCCAGCGAGTCGCCGTTGTTGATGGTGCCGGACGCGCCGAAGCCGTCGAATGCGCCCGCGTTCGGTGTGCCGCCGGTCCACAGCCCTGAGTTGACGAACAATCCCTGGATTGCGCCGCCGCTATTATTGACGACGTCATACGTCCAGGTAAGCGTGTTCCCCGGATTTCCCGTGAGATTTGCGTTCACGAGGGAGAAGGTTACGCCGTCGATGGTGTCGGCCTGAGCGACCGCCGAAAGTGCCACCAGGCACATGCAGATCATGAGCAGCCGGAAGAACGTACGAGCTTGCATTAGCGATCTCCTGTTTCACACACCAAATATCAGTTTATCGAACCTGCCCTGCCTGGTACCAATAGCCCTTCGGTTATGGCCCAAGCCGAATTCCCCTGGATCAGGGCGTGACCACCTGCGCCGATGAGAACGCAAAGGTGCTGCCCGAAGCGTCTCCCGTCGAACCGGTCTCCGTCATCAGGAAGCGGGTCACTCCCGCCGGCGCGTTCAGGAACAAACGCACAGTCGTCGATGCTCCGACGTTGAGGTTGCCCAGGTTGTCGGGCAAAGCCGGGGAAATCAGGGTGACGGTTCCCGTGCCGCTCAGCGTCTTGAGCGTAACGGTTGAAATGGTGACGTTCTTGGCAACTCCGGTGCCCGTGTTGGTGACCAGAACATCGACGTAGTAATCGCCGTTGAGCGTGCCAGAGTCCGCGGTGGTCGCGGTGATTTGCGGCTCGCCTGCGGGCGTGTTGGTCAAGCTGAAGCTGGCCGGTGTGGAAACGCCAGGCGCGCTTGCCGTTACCGTATAGCTGCCGGTTGTGCCATTCGCCGTGAATGTTGGCGCGGTGGCCTGGCCGTTCGCTGCCGTGGTTGCCGTTACTGTCGTCAATCCGCCTGCGAACGTTCCGCTGGCTCCGCTGGCTGGCGCTGTAAAGGTCACGGTGATCCCGCTCAGCGCGTTGCCACCGCTGTCTTTCACCGTGGCCACCAATGCTGCAAACGCAGTATCAATCGCTACGCTTTGCGGCGTTCCGCTGGTCGCGGTGATTGAGCCTGGCGATCCTGCCGTGTTGGTCAGCGAGAAGTTGACGCTGCTCAAGCCGGTCGCCGATGCCGTCACGTTGTACGGGCCGCCCGCCGTGCCATTCGCTGTGAACGGTGCCGACGCTACGCCCGACGCATTCGTCGCTACTGTGATCGTCGCCGTGCTGTTACTGAACGTGCCCGAGGCTCCCGTCCCTGGTGCGGTGAACGTTACGTTCACGCCCGAAACCGGGTTGCTTCCCGCATCCTTCACGGTCACGCCCAGCGGGGTAAACGCCGTGTTGATCTTTGTCGATTGCGGCGTCGTGCCCGCATTCGTCGTCATGCTGGCCGGCTTACCAATCGTATTCGTCAAGCTGAAGCTGGCCGGTGTGGAAACGCCAGGCGCGCTTGCCGTTACCGTATAGCTGCCGGTTGTGCCATTCGCGGTGAACGTTGGCGCGGTGGCCTGGCCGTTCGCTGCCGTGGTTGCCGTTACTGTCGTCAAGCCGCCCGCGAACGTTCCGCTGGCTCCGCTGGCTGGCGCTGTAAAGGTCACGGTGATCCCGCTCAGCGCGTTGCCACCGCTATCCTTCACCGTGGCCACCAATGCTGCAAACGCAGTGTCGATCGCTACGCTCTGCGGCGTTCCGCTCGTCGCCGTGATCGATCCTGGCGCTCCCGCCGTGTTCGTCAGTGAGAAGTTCACGCTGCTCAAGCCGGTCGCCGATGCCGTCACGTTGTACGGGCCGCCCGCCGTGCCATTCGCTGTGAATGGCGCTGACGCCACGCCCGAGGCATTCGTCGCCACCGTGATCGTCGCCGTGCTGTTGCCGAATACGCCCGAAGCTCCCGTTCCCGGTGCGGTGAACGTTACGTTCACGCCCGAAACCGGGTTGCTCCCCGCATCCTTCACGGTCACGCCCAGCGGAGTAAACGCCGTATTGATCTTCGTCGATTGTGGCGTGGTGCCTGCATTCGCCGTCATGCTGGCTGGCGCACCAACCGTGTTGGTTAAGCTGAAGCTGGCAGGTGTCGCGACACCTGGTGCGCTTGCCGTCACCGTGTAGCTGCCGGTTGTGCCGTTTGCCGTGAACGTTGGCGCGGTCGCCTGGCCGTTCGCCGCTGTGGTCGCTGTGACTGTCGTCAAGCCGCCGGAGAATGTGCCGCTGGCTCCGCTGGCTGGCGCTGTAAAGGTCACGGTGATCCCGCTCAGCGCGTTGCCACCGCTATCCTTCACCGTGGCCACCAATGCTGCAAACGCAGTGTCGATCGCTACGCTCTGCGGCGTTCCGCTCGTCGCCGTGATCGATCCTGGCGCTCCCGCCGTGTTCGTCAGTGAGAAGTTCACGCTGCTCAAGCCGGTCGCCGATGCCGTCACGTTGTACGGGCCGCCCGCCGTGCCATTCGCTGTGAATGCTGCCGTCGCCACGCCCGAAGCGTTCGTTGCCACCGTGATCGTCGCCGTGCTGTTGCTGAATACGCCCGAAGCTCCCGTCCCTGGCGCGGTGAACGTTACGTTCACGCCCGAAACCGGGTTGCTCCCCGCATCCTTCACGGTCACACCCAGTGGGGTAAACGCTGTGTTGATCTTCGTCGATTGCGGCGTCGTGCCTGCGTTGGCCGTCATGCTGGCTGGCGCACCAACCGTGTTGGTCAAGCTGAAGCTGGCTGGCGTCGCGACACCTGCCGCGCTTGCCGTCACCGTGTAAGTGCCCGTCGAGCCATTCGCGGTGAATGTTGGCGCGGTCGCTTGGCCGTTCGCTGCCGTGGTCGCTGTGACTGTCGTCAAGCCGCCGGAGAATGTGCCGCTGGCTCCGCTGGCTGGCGCTGTGAAGGTCACGGTGATTCCGCTCAGCGCGTTGCCGCCGCTGTCCTTCACCGTGGCCACCAACGCTGCAAATGCGGTATCAATCGCTACGCTCTGCGGTGTCCCGCTGGTCGCGGTGATTGAGCCTGGCGATCCTGCCGTGTTGGTCAACGAGAAGCTCACGCTCGTGAGGCCGCTGGCTGATGCCGTCACGTTGTACGGGCCGCCCGCCGTGCCATTCGCTGTGAAGGCCGCTGCCGCCACGCCCGAGGCGTTCGTCGCCACCGTGATCGTCGCGGTGCTGTTGCTGAATACGCCTGAAGCTCCCGTCCCTGGCGCGGTGAACGTTACGTTCACGCCCGAAACCGGATTGCTTCCCGCATCCTTCACCGTCACACCCAGTGGGGTAAACGCTGTGTTGATCTTCGTCGATTGCGGGGTGGTGCCTGCGTTGGCCGTCATGCTGGCTGGCTTACCAACCGTATTCGTCAGGCTGAAGTTGGCTGGCGTTGCGACACCTGCCACGCTCGCCGTCACCGTGTAAGTGCCCGTCGAGCCATTCGCCGTGAATGTTGGCGCGGTGGCCTGGCCGTTCGCTGCCGTGGTCGCTGTGACTGTCGTCAAGCCCCCCGTGAATGTTCCGCTGGCTCCTGTCGTTGGCGCTGTGAACGTGACGGTGATCCCGCTCAGCGCGTTACCACCGCTGTCCTTCACCGTGGCGACGAGCGATGCAAATGCAGTGTCAATCGCTACGGTTTGCGGCGTTCCGCTGGTCGCGGTGATACTGCTTGGAGCGCCGACTGTGTTGGTCAAGCTGAAGTCGGCCGCAGTCGCGACACCCGAAACGGTGGCCGTTACCGTGTAGCCGCCCGCCGTTCCATTAGCCGTAAAAGTCGCTGAACTGGCCACGCCACTCGCGTTGGTCACCGCAGTGACCGAGCTGAGTCCGCCGGAGAATGTGCCGCTCGCTCCGCTGGCTGGCGCCGTAAAGGTCACGGTAATACCGCTCAGCAAGTTGCCGCCGCTGTCTTTCACAGTGGCAGTCAACAGGCTGGCGAAGGCGGTATTCACCGGCGCGCTCTGCGGAGTGCCGCTGGTCGCGGTGATGCTGGCAGGCTTGCCGGCAGAATTGGTCAGGACGAAGGTCGCAGGCGTAACCACTCCGGTAACCGATGCGGTCACGTTGTAGGGACCGCCCGCGGTGGAGTTCGCCGTGAAGGTCTCGCTGACGACGCCGCTGCTGTTGGTATTCGCAGTAATGGTCGTCGAACCATTGGAGAAGGTACCGCTGGCTCCGGTGCCCGGCGCGGTGAAGGTGACTGATGCGTTGTTGACCGGATTCCCGCTGCCGTCCTTTACCGTCGCTACCAGTGCGGAGCTGAACGCGGTACTGATCGTCGTGGTTTGCGGCGTGCCGCTGGTCGCGGTGATGGTGGAAGGTTGCGCCTGAGTATTGGTCAGGCTGAAACTCGCTGGAGTCGCCACACCGGTTACGCTGGCAGTTACGTTGTAGCTGCCAGGAGTGGCATTCGCCGTGAATGCAGGGGCGGTCGCCAGGCCATTTGCGGCGGTTTGTGCGGTCACAGTTGTCAAACCACCGGTGAACGTGCCGGATGCGCCGGACGCAGGCGCCGTGAAAGTGACCGTGATTCCGCTCAACGGGTTGTTCCCGGAGTCGCGAACCAACGCACTCAGGGCCGAAGCGAAGGCGGTGTTGATCACCGCGCTCTGGCCCGATCCGTTGCTGACAATGACGCTAGCGGGCGCCCCGTTAGACACACTGATCCCGTTGCTGGTTCCGGTGATGGACTTGGTCACCGTATCGGTGGCGGTGATGGTCTGCGAGCCGGCCGTCTTAAGCGTCGCGGAGAAGGTGCCTACGCCGCTGGTGAGCTTCGACGAGGCGGGCAGCGAAGCCTGCAGGTCCGAACTTGAGAATTGCACGGTACCGCTGTAGCCGGGCACGACGTTGTTGCCCGCATCTTCCGCGTATACGGTGAAGTTGAACGACGTACCAGCGGTCGCGGTTCCCGGAGCGATCACCACGAAGTGCGTGGCTTGGGTTACGGTCAATGCGGAGGAATTGGAAGTCACTCCCTGGTATTGCGCGGTGATGTTGGTGGTGCCCGGGGAAACGCCAGTAGCGATTCCGGTAGCGCCAATGGTGGCGAACGCGGCGCTGGAGTTCCAGGTGGCAATCGTGGTCAGGTCCTTTGTCGAGCTGTCGCTGTAGGTGCCGAGCGCGCTGTATTGCAAAGTAGCGCCTTGGGGCAGGTTGTACGTGGGAGCCGGCGTGATCGCGATCGATTGCAACTGGATGCCGGTGCCGCTCAGGCTGATGGTCTGCGTCGATCCGGTAACGTTCCCGCTGTTGTCGGTAATGGTGATCTGCGCGCTGTTGTGGGCACCCGCACTGGTCGGAGTGAACGTCACGTCCAGAGTGCAGCTGCTGCCCGCGCCCAACGTTGAGGGCGAAATCGGGCAAGGATGCGTAGGATCGGTGGTGTACTTGTAATTTGCGGCGTCGACGCCGGTCGGCACGATCGACGCAATGGCCAGCGCAGCAGTTCCGGTGTTCTCCAGCGTGGCGGTTGTATTCACGGCGCTGGAGGTGTTGACGATCGTATTCGGAAACGAGAGGCTCGTTACCGGCAACGTGGCTACCGGCGAAGACACGGAAGTGACCGACAAAACCACAGAAGTGGCGTTGTAAGTGACCTTCCAGCCGAGTCCGCTGCCGAGCGTTGGCAGGTTGGTGGTGGTGAACGTGCCCGAAACCGAGCCGGCGCTCAAGATCGTGAAGCTGTTGCCGACCGCCGGCGTAAAGCCGTTGATCAGGCTGACGTTCAGCGTTCCAGCCAGTGTGGCGGATTTGGTGGCGCTAATCGTGTCGTATTGACCGGTTGCGGTGCCCGCCAGTTTTACGTTGTAGGAGCTGGTAGCGCTTTGCGAGTAGCTGCCGGTAGTGGCGTTCGGCAAAGAAATCGCGCCCACTGTCGTGGCGGTGCCGGGAGCCAGCGTGCCCCCATTGTTGGTGATGCCAAAGTAGCCGACAATTCCGGATCCGGTCATCGTCCCGCCATTGATGGCTAGCGGCGAGTTTTGATCGAAGATGCTGCCGTAGGTACCTGTGCCGCTTCCGACGAGGGTTGTTCCGGCTGTTTGCGTGTAGGCGCCGTTGATCACCAGGTTGCCCGCGCCGGGGTTCACGGTCCCCGTGTTATTAAATGTGCCGCCAATCCCGCACTGAGTGCCGTCCGTAATTGCCAGGGTGCCTTGGTTGTTGAAGGTCGCGCTCCCGGAATATAGCGCGATAGACGTGGCCTTGCTGAGGTTCCAGGTGCCGCCGACGGGGTTGGTGACGGTTGCGCCGTATCCTATGTAGAAATACCCGCCCGAACTGGCTGCCACCGTTCCCGTGGTGTTGAGGTTGCGCCCGAGCAGATACTGATAACCCGACGGAAAGCTCAAACCGCCATTGGCATACGTGTTCGCAGGCGTACCGGTCTGCGAGGTGCAGGGCAACGTGGTGCAAAGATAGCCGCTCGTCCAGGTGTACAGCCCGGTGATCGTAAAGTCGTCGGTGCCCGAAAGGGTTCCGCCGCTCTCCGTAACCGAAGGAAAGGTGATGGCTTTGCCAGTGGTGAAGTTGGCCACGCCAGCACTGACCGTCAAGGGACCCGTGCTGGTCAGCGTTACGGGGGCAGCGAAGTTGACCGTCCCGCCCTGAATCTTCGTGGCGCCAGTCACGTTGTAGGTGCCAGTGATGTTGTCGGTGCCGCTGTTGTAACCCAAGATGACCGTGCCAGCGCCGCTTATCGGGCCGCTCAGCGCGGCGGTGTTGCCGCTGCCGGAATCCAGGAATAACGTCGAGCCCGAGGTTACGCTCCACGATCCTGTCGAGGTACCAACGGCGCTGAAGTCCAACGTTCCGCTGCTTCCGGCCTGTACGCTGCCGGTGTTGTTGAAGGTCACGGTTACGTTACTTTGGTTGCTGTCGGTCAGTGCGAACGTGCCTTGGTTGTTGAACGTGCCCGCTCCGGAGTAAATGGCGACATACGTCGCTTTGCTCAAGTTCCAGGTGCCGCCAACAGGGTTGGTGACGGTCGCACCGGATCCCATGTAAAAGTAGCCGGCGGAACTTGCGGAAACTGTCCCGGTGGTGTTCAAGTTGCGTCCTAGCAAATACTGATATCCCGATGGAATGCTCAGGCCGCCATTGGCCGCGGTGTTTGCTGGAGTTCCGGTTTGGGACGTGCACGGCAGCGTCGTGCATAGATATCCGCCCGTCCACGTATACAGCCCAGTGATCGTAAAGTTGTCGGTTCCCGCGAGCGTACCGCTGGTTTGCGAAACTGAGGGGAACGTGACGGCCTTGCCGGACGTGAAGTTCGTGGTACCGCTACTCAGCGTCAGGGGACCCACGCTGGTCAGAGTGACCGGAGCGGCGAAGTTCACCGTTCCACCGGCAATCTTCGTTCCACCGGTCACGTTGTAAGTTCCCGTGATATTGTCTGTGCCGCCGTTATTGCCGAAGACCATCGTGCCCGCGCCGCTGAATGCGCCGCTCAATGCGGCAGTGTTGCTGCTTCCCGCATCCACGTACAATGTGGAGCCGGATGTCGCGCTCCACGATCCCGAAGAGCTACCCACCGCACTAAATTCCAAGGTTCCGCCGCCTCCGGCCTGCACGCTGCCGGTGTTGTTGAAGGTCACGGTTACGTCACTTTGGCTGCTGTCGGTCAGTGCGAACGTGCCCTGGTTGTTGAACGTACCCGTGCCGGAGTAAAGGGCGACGTACGTCGTCTTGCTCAAGTTCCAAGTGCCGGCGGCAGGATTGGTCACCGTCGCGCCATAACCAAGATAGAGATACCCGCCGGAACTTGCGGAAACTGTCCCGGTGGTGTTCAAGTTGCGCCCCAGCAAATACTGATAGCCCGACGGCATGCTCACACCGCCGTTGGCGTAGGTATTTGCGGGTGTTCCCGTCTGCGAGGTGCATGGCGTTGTGGTGCAGAGGTATCCACCGGTCCAGGTAAGCACTCCGGTCATGGTCAGATTATCCGTCCCAGCCAAAATACCGCCGCTGATGGTCACAGCGCCCAAGGTCACAGGCTTGCCGGTTACAAATTTTGCGGTTCCCGAGCTGATTTGCGTCAACCCAGTCACCCCGTACGTCCCCGTGATGCTGTCGGTGCCGCCGTTGTACCCGAAATACACGGTGCCCGCGCCGCTGAATGCCCCGCTGAAGGTCGCGGTGTTGCCACTGCCGGCGTCCACGTACAGCGTCGAACCGGATGCCGCGCTCCACGATCCGGTTGAGTCCACTACGGCCGAGAACTGCAGGGTTCCCGCGGCGGCGGCTTGCACGGATCCGGAGTTGTTGAACGGAACCGTAATTGTGTCTTCGGTGTTGTCGGCGTTGGTGAACGTGCCTTGGTTATTGAAGGTCGCGGCTCCGGAGTAAACCGAAACGGTGGTCGTCTTGCTGAAATTCCAGGTTCCGGCTGCGAGGTTGGTAACCGCGGCGCCTTCGCCGATATAGAAGTAGCCGCCAGAGCTGGCCGTCACTGTCCCGGTGGTGTTCAGGTTGCGGCCTAACAAATACTGATAGCCCGAGGTCAGGGTCATTCCGCCATTGGCATAGGTGTTGGCAGGCGTACCGGTCTGCGAGGTGCATGGCAGGGTCGTGCACAGGTAGCCGCCCGTCCAGGTGAAGAGCCCGGTGATCGTGAGGGCTCCGGTTCCGGAAATTATGCCGCTGCTCTGGGTAAGAGTCGTGCCGACGGAGCTGGCGCCATTCAGAGTCAAGGTGCCGCTTTCCATAGAAAGCGCATTGACGAAGGTGGCGGCGCCGGTGGAGATCAACGTGGCGCCTTGAAAGTCGAGATTCGCGTTGCTGACCAGCGAAGCAATCGTTTGATTGGCCGCGGGCAACGAAGTATTGAGTACGATCGTGGTAGTGGCAAACGCCGTGCCGATACAAACATCGTCCGAAGAGCCGGGCAGTGCGTTTTTGTCCCAGTTGGAAGCCGTGGTCCACAAATTATCTCCCGCGGTACCGGTCCAATTGATGGTGCCCGAGCACGCCAACTGCGGATCGCCGCCCATGCCGGTGAGCATGGCCACCACGCCGCCACCCAATGGCGCGGCGCTGCCGCTGCTTGCCGGAGTCGCCTGTGCCGTACCGCTTACGGAAGTAGCCGTGGCTGCCGCCGCCGGACGAGCCGCCATGGGAAAGTCCACCGATGTCGTTGCGCCGCCTACGAATGCGGAGCCCTTCCCGTCGATCGCAATGCCTCGGCCCTCATCCGTGCCTTTGCCGCCCAAATACGACGAGAAGCGAACCGTCGAACCGCCAGGATTTAAAACCGTGACGAACGCGTCTTCGCTGCAAGCACCGCTGGAGGTTTTCTGACAAGCGGATTGGACCGCCTGGCTGATCGGGAAATCGGGCGAATTGGTTTGCCCGCTGACGTAGGCGCTGCCGCGCGCGTCGACCGCGATTCCGTTCGCGACCTCGGTCTTACTGCCACCGAGGTAGGTGGAATAGAGCAACGACCCGCCATCCACGCTCAGCTTGGCAACAAAGGCCTTCGTGCCTCCCGCCGCAACCTTTTGATAGGCGTTCAGTACCGGGAAATCCTTTGAACTTGCCGTCCCGGCCACATACGCCTGCCCAGAGGCATCTACCGCAATCGCTGTCGCACTATCGGCTGCGCTGCCACCCAGATAGGTTGAATAGCTGAACGCGGAGCCGTCTGCCGCAATCTTGGTAACGAACGCCTGACCCAGGCAAGCGCCGGAGGACAGACTCGCGCAATTCTTCTGGAACGCATTTTCCGTGGGAAAGTCCACGGACTTTGTGGTGCCCGCCACAAACATGTCGCCGGCTTTGTCCACTGCCAGGCCGAGCGCTTCGTCGCGCCCAGTGCCACCGAGGTACGTGGCAAAAAGAATGTGCAGCCCGTCGCCGGAGACCTTCGCGACAAACGCGTCGCCCTTGCCGCTCGACGTACCCTGAGGCGCGCGCAGCACCGGGAAGTCCGCCGACTCCGTGTAGCCCGCCACATAAATATCGCCCGCCGTATCGAGCGCAATCGCGTTGCCCGCATCCACTCCGCTGCCGCCCAGATACGTCGCAAAGTCCAGCGAACCGTCCGCAGCCAACTTCACCAAATAGGCATCGCCCGCGCACTTGGCTTGCGCATCGACGTGGCACGTCGGCTGCATCGCGTTGCGTACTGGAAAATCAATGGCCTTGGTCTGACCGGTGATATACACATTGCCGCTGGCATCGACCGCGATTCCGCGCGCATCCGTGTCGTCCGCGCCGCCCAGATAGGTGATGTAGTCCAGAACTTTGCCGTTTGCCGAAAGATGCGCAACAAAGGCTTCCGCTTTGCCCGCCGAGGAAGCCGCCGCCGCAACGCCTGTCACGTACGTGCTGCCGTCAGGTCCCACCGCGATCGCGTTCACTTTATCGTTGATACTGCGGCCCACATAGGTGGCGTAATTCAAGATCGGGTCGATAATCAGCGGTAGGCTCTTATCGTACGATCCCACGGCAAACCCAATTTGATGGCCCTGAACCGTGAAGCCGCCGGCGACTTCCGTCTTCTGCCCGTTCGAAACCTGATACAGCAGCGGACGCTGCAGCAGCAGCTTGCCGTTGCGCTCGGAGAGCACCAGATTTCCTTCCGCATCAATGTGCGGAGCCTTTTTCGACTCGAGCTGCAGGCGAATCACGCGCGGATCGGCGCCCGGCGCAACTTGAAAGTCGTATTCCAACTGGTCGTTATTGCCGTAGTAGACGACATCGATCCCGGGATAGGCGTCCTGATAGCGGACGCGCGAATACACGGAAATGTTCTTCTTCCACTGCGCCGGTTTGTTTCCCTCGAAATAAAACACTCGGCTGGCTACCTGGTCTTCACCCTTTAGCGCTACGCCCGGGTTGGCATTGAGCAACTTCATCCGCAAAGACAAGGGCGCCGGGTTGGCCGAACGCGCGATGGGCATCAGTTCCAATTGGCTTTCGGTGTGCTTCAGGGCCAGCCGGTAGCCGCCGCCCGCCGCCGTAAATTCTTCTGCTTGTCCGCCGGCATTCTGAGCTACTTCCTCGAAACGTAGCGGCAGCCGCGCGAATGCCAGGTTGACCGCCCCGGTCGTTTTCGTAGCGGCCATGCCAAACGTTGCCGCTTCACGGGCCGCAGCCCCGGGCAAGTTGTTCTGGAGATTTTGAGCGAATTGATTCGCGTCGATTGCGGACTTGGCGTCGATGTTGGAGAAACGAAGCGCGGGCGCGGAGGCCTGTTGCGCGGTCCCCTTCACTACGTTTGTTTGCCAACCGTAGCGGACGCTGAGGAGCAGCAACATCGCGAAGAACGCGACAGCCCCGATCCACGCCACAGCTACGCCGCGGCTGCGCAAGCGCCAAGCGCTTCGCACGACTGCAGAACTGGAATTGGCACACGAATTCGAGGAGAGCGAGCTGGGCAACATGATGGACTTCCTCCGCATGAGCGAAACCGCCGGAATTGAAGCGAGCAGCCGAATTAATGTAAGACCGTTAACGTGTTGGGCGACACGCTGGCCGCTCCGGCACACCTTTTTTGCCGGGGGCCTCGAGGCGCTACGTCTATACACGACCGTGGACTTGCTTGAGGGGACTGCGCGAAATCGTCGTCCGTCTCATCCGCACAGAAATTGTAAGAGACCCTTATCGACACCCCGACCGGATTTCTCACAAAATCGCGAGGATACTAGTGAAGTGCAACGCGCCTGTCAATACCTGAATGAGATATTAATCTTGTTTGATATCTCAAACGGAGATGCGCGACGTGCAGATCAATATTTGGACAGCGCGAAGTGCGTGTTCGGTTAAAATCGCTGCGTTTTCAAATTATCTCCGCCAGACTTCGGCAAACGAGTTCCTTCGCCGGGCAAAACACTGCAAAACATTTCCTCAACGAATTACGGTATTCATAAATTCTAAATGGCTTGCGTTCGGCGTCAATTCCCTGCTACCGCTTGGGAAAGGTGGATGTCTCTTCGCTTCCAACCGGCTGTCTCGGCAAGGTCGCAAGGAACAAACCGGCCGCTTTCGTCCAGACCTGATCACTTGTGGTTGTTGGCGCGATCGCGACGATGAGTGAACCAGGCAGCGTACAGGAAGTTTGGCGTTGGTCTTGCTCGGTCCTAGCCGTCGCGGTATGCCCATGTCCCGGGAGCGTGCTATGCGTTGGAAACATCCCCTTGCCTGCCTGATCGTTGCACTGTGCTGTCACGTAAGTCAGGTTCACGGGCAAACCGTCGCGACCTGGACGGACGGGAATGGCAATTGGAGCAATCCAGCCAATTGGAGCACCAATCCGGCGATTCCCAACAACACGTCCTCTACCGCATACAACGTGTTGATTAACAACGCGAACTCCACGGTGACGGTAGACGTCAACGCCACCATCAATCGGCTGACCCTGGGCTCTTCCGACACTCTGGTAGAACAAACCGGATCGGTAACTCTGACCGGTGCCGGGTCCAGCAAGAACAGCGGCACGATCTACAATCTCTCGCTATTCACCAGCGATGGGAGCTTTGCAAACTACGGGTCGTTCTACACGTTCGCCTCAGGGGCCCTGTCGAACACAGGAACGCTTACGAACAGCGGAAACATCTCGGTTACAGATGCGTCGTTCTACAGCACTGGAACCTTGATCAACACGCAGGCAGGAACGATTTCCATAAACAGCGATGGTCCCGGCACGATCTTTGACAATACCGGCGGAAAACTGATCAACTTCGGAAACATACAAGCGATCTCGCAAACCGATCCCGGTATCTATTTCGCCACCGGCAACCTGTTGAACACGAAGACGGGCGTTATCGACATCGGGGCTACCGGAGCGATTGCCGGAATTAATAACGGGCAGATCAGCGCGGGTTGCCCCGGGAACGTCAACGGTTATTGCTACCTTAAACTTTCAAATTTCACCAACAACGGAACGTTTTCGAGCACCTACGCCATTCCCAGCATGGCCGGATGCAACGTCGCCGGTAACTGCGAAACCGTCTACAGCGGCAAGATCGTGAACAACGGCGCATTTTTTGCCGACGCCGCCTCCGGCAGTGGCTCGATTGTCAATCACGGCAACTTCACGCAAGGGACGCTCACGTACACCGGCACAATACTCAATTCCGGCGCGCTTATTGCCTCTGCGCTGTCCACGAACAGTTATACGCAGCTATCCGGTAGCACGACCGTCGGAACACTGTCGATTGCCGATAGTTCCGGCGCGGACATCCAAGGCGGCACGTTCGCGGGAACGACCGTCAACGGAAACCTCCGGATGGGAGGGACTCTGGTTCCCAATGGAGCGCCCGGAACTCTAACGATCCTTGGAAATTACCAACAGACTAGCTCCGGCATACTGGATGAATTCATCGGGCCTCTCGGCCACTCGCTGTTTAATGTAAATGGGAGCGCAAAGCTCGATAGCGGCTCGATGCTGCAGATTTCTTTATTAAATGGCTACAATCCGTTGGGGCAAACCTTCGAAGTGATGGATTTCTCCGGCTTGAGCGGAGAATTTGCAAACGGCGCCGGCTTCTGGGACGGCAACTATTTCTGGGAAGTGTCCTACACGAAGAGTCAGATCGACGTCACAGCCATCCCCTCGGCGCCCGAGCCAAGTGCGCTGCTTTTGCTAATCATCGGATTGTGCGTAGTTGCTCTTTGCGCGCGTTCAAAACCCGCCTGACTCGCGACAATGCGCCGAAGTTCTGTGCGGGTGACTTATCTGTAATCGGCATCAGCAAAATTCGTTGAGCTAGTCGACTTCCCACATACGAAACTGGTGCTCGCATGCGGCCATGTCGATCGATTGGCCGCTAAACTTCACACCCTCCAGCTTCAGGCGCGCACGCTGTTCGGTTGCCGCGCTTCCTTTCAGCTTTAAGGCTCCGCCTGCACCAACCACTCGATGCCAGGGCAAGGAATCTGGCGGGTCGACGCGCAAGAGCCGCGCGACAGCGCGGTGATAGAGCGGATAGCCGGCAGCGGCTGCGACGTGTCCGTAGGTACTGACCTTTCCCACGGGAATCGAAACGATGACTCGGCGAAACGCTTCGTCCCGCTGATCGTTGGGCTTCATGCCATCGATCGTGATGCGGCGCTTCAATTTCTTCTCCTGCAGAAAACCAAATCGCTCACCACGAATCGGAAAACGCTTTTTCTTCATTCGTCACCTCTGCCGGTTTCCAACCCTCTCGCCGCCCGGCACCTTTCACCGTTTCGTTAGCAGGATGGATCGTATTTCTCGAGCGTGATTCTCATTCTCACAGGATTTACTTGAACTTCGCCAGTTGCCGTGTCTGCTGCATTTTGCGGAAGTGTGCAATTGTGAATAATGCCAGAAGGATATTGATCATATCCACTAGATGCAAAAAACCTTGATGTCGCCAAAGAGAGTGGGCACGGCTTTGGGAGCTCTATTGCTCTTTCCGCACGACAACGTGCTTGCCCGTAAATCCCGTGCGAGTGTCATTTTGGAGTGGAGTGGAAGGTGAGTTTCCAGCGGAGGGGGTCTGGTTGGGCAGGGAGGGTGACGGTGAGCAGTTGGCCCTGCTGGGCGAAGGTTGGGGTCAGGTTGGGATGGTCTTCGATGGCGGCTGCGGAGATTTTGAAATTATCGGGGACGTAGATGTAGAGCAGGTAGGGATGGCCGGGAACGGTTTGGGAAGAGCCGGACAATGTGTTGGAAGAGGCGTCCCAATGCAAACCGAGAACGGAGTAGGCGCCAGTGATGTGGCGGGAGATTCCGACGAGTTGCGGGTTACCAGCGACGGGATGGACGGCGAGGACGCGGGTGTCATGCGGGGGAACGTCTACGGCGAGAGTTCCTTGGAACACGCCGAGAAGTTTGGCGTTCCAGAAATCGAAGACGACGTACTGGGAATTTTCGGGGAGGCCGAGTTGCGCGTGGAGAGAGAGGTTGCGTGTAGCGGGCCAACTGCGCCAGTTGGTGAGGGCGACGACGTCATAGTTACCGGCCGCGGAATTCACCTTGAGATCGAGTACCTCCGGATAATTGTGAATGTAGGTATCGGGAGTGGTGGATTTGAAGCGGTCCCAACTCATGTCTGTGCCGCGGCTGAATAAATCGATCGGGAAGATGGGCATGGTGGGGAGCGTCTGGCGAAGAAGTTCGACGCGCTCTTCGGGCAATTCGCTCATGACGCTGCCGAGGGAATAGACAACGCCGGTAAGGGCGACGAAGGAAACGACGGTGCGGGCTTCGGGAGTGGAGGTGCCAAAACCGGTGAGCGGATATTCGCGTGCCTGCAAGGTGCCGAGCACGGTGGGATTGCGTTTTTTGGAACCTTCCTCGAGGCTCATCTGCGGTTCGAGAGCCATGCCTTCGCCGGGCATGGTGTAGGCAACAATGTGATTGAAGAAAGAGTTGGCGTTGATGGAGCTGAAGAGAGCGTACATGCCCTGCCAGTTGTCGTAGAGATCGTCGCCATTGAAAAAGGAATTGATGTAGCCGATGCCGTTCAAAGGGGTGCCGGCGATGTCGCCTTCGACAAAGGCGTCCGGACCGATGGACTTGCGGATAACGCTCAAGCGATGGCGATAGACGGAGACGGGATCAGTGGTGTGGTCGTAGAGGCGGGTCAGATCGACATTGGGGATGTATTTCGGAAGGGCGTGCTCGCCGTCCAATTTGTAATATTCATAGCCCCAATCCTTGAGAGTGGCGAATTCGTGGCTGAGGAAATCCAAGACAGCGGGGTTTGAGGAATCGAGCGCGGGAGTGTTGTAGTCCAGAACGATTTTTCCGGACTTGTAGTAGAGATACCAATCGGGATGCTGGGCGACGAATTCGGCTTGTGAATTGGGCACCAACCAGATTCCGGGACGCAGACCTTGCGAACGGATGTAGTCGGCGAGCCATTTAGGGCCGTGAGGAAATTTCTGCTGGTTCCAGCGGGTGATCCAGTAGTGCTCGTCGTGTGGGCCGCGGTCGTAACCGTCGTCGAGTTGCACGAACTGGAAGCCGTAGGGGCGGAGGTATTTGGAGAGCCAGTCGGCGTTCTGAACGATGTCGTCTTCCTTGACCTGTTCGTAGTAGCTGGTCCAACTGGACCAGACCATCGGCGCGGAGGGATAAGCGGCATCGTCGTAGGGAACGTAAAAAGGAACTCCGAGGACCTTGGTGAAGTAGTCGGGAATGATGCGAAGCAAGGTGTTGCCGGGCACCGGGATGGAGACGTCGAGGAGAGTGGCGTCGTGGGCATTGCGGGTGAGGGACGCATCCTGGGAGAAATCGAGAGCGATGTCCGTGGGACGGTCGAAGAGACTGTGTAGCCCGGAGGCAGAGACCTGTCCTAGGGCGAAGTAAGCGACGTCGGGATTGCGACGCGGGAGGAAGGAGGGATTGCGCGTGAAGCTTCCGCCGTAAGCGACGGCGACTTCACCGGTGCCCGACCAGACCACCGGCGTGCCCGCAGGATCGACGAGGCGGGCCACAATGCGCTGAGGAGAGGCAGGGGCCTGGGCGCGAATCGCGGCCTGCGCGGAAGTGGTGGAGAAGCGGACCTGGTCGGGAGACAGAGTGATGAGCCAGGTGGCGGCGGGATTGTGCGTGAGGATGGAAAGGGTGTGGTCGTCGAGGGCTTGGGCATTCCAGGCGGGAGAGCTGGAAGGTGGGAGTTGAGAATTGGATTCGAGGTGAACGGCCTGGAGGACGGGGCCGAGGCGATCGTGAGAAATAGTGAGCTCGGCGCGATCGGGATTGGCGGTAATGGTCCAGCCGAAGTTGGAGATTTTTACGTTTTGAGCGCAAAGGAATGGGGCGGGAATCAGGAGTGCGAGACAAAGGAATCGTTGGAATGATTTCAAGGTAGCTCCGCTTCGATGGGAGATGGGAGACGCGTGTTCGCCGTTCGGGCGCACAGTGAGTGGTGAGCCGGTGAATCCGGCAGAACGGTAACACTGTATTCCGGAGGAAGGGGCGTTTCTATAAAAATGCGTCACACATTTCTAGCAGAAGGGATGTGCGGGGCACGAAGCGAGCCCGGACTGATACAGATCTGTTTCTTCTCGGCGTAAAAAAAGGGATTCTGCCGATGGAGGTGACGGCAGAATCCCGGGTGTTGCAACGGCGCTGAGGCCTCGGATTTATCGAGGGTCGGCGGTCAGTTAACTGGCGCGAACGGGACCAGGATGCGGTCGATGTTCGGATCGCCAGCGATGGCGTCGGAGGGAATCCACAGTTCGATGGTGTTGGTTCCCGCGACAAGAGGCACCTGGACGGTGACATAGGCTGGGGTGCAGAAACAGCCATTGTCGGTTTGGGGCATCTGGGGCGAAGTGACGGTGGTTCCGCCGACCGGCGAGTTGTTGACGACGGTGCCGTTGACGGTGACGTTGATGGTGGGACCGATGGAACCGGAGGGCAGGCCCCAGTCGGACGCGGACTGGCCATTCTCTTCGTAGATGCGCAAGTTGTAGGTACCGGTTTTTTGAACGACAACGTCGCTCCAGGTGACGCTGGCACCCTGGACGAGGTGGCCGATGGTTAGCCCGTCAAAGCAGAGTGGCGTGCAACCGTAGGTCTGATCGTTATTGAAGACGATGGTTGGGTCATCGCCACCGTAGGAGTTACCCTGGGCGACGGCGCTGATGGGGATGGGCTGTGAATTGGCGCTTGCGCCATTGGGGTAGAACACAGTGAGCTGTGCATAGCCCGAGGTGACGCCATTCGTTAAGCCGAGAACGGAGAAGGTGTTGGTGCCGAAGACTCCGCTACTCTGAGGAACGAACGGGCCTTTGGTGGTTGGGCCAGAGCTGATGGTGTAGGACATAGCGCTGGGGTCCGGCGTCCAGTTGAGATCGAAAGCCATGTCATCGGGAGCGCCGGTTACGCCAACGGGGGCCGGCGCCTTGGGCTCAGGAAGCTGAGCAGGCGGGGTCCAGCGGAACATCAAGTATTTGGCCTGCCAGTCTTCTTCGCGGATAAGGACGTATTCGCCGTTCTCGCGCTTGAACGAGGAGAGGGACTTGGATTCGTCGGTATCGCCGATATTGGCCATACCGCCGACGGCATCGCCAGCCACGATGCGGCCAACATAGGCGCCGGTTTTCGCGGAGTACACCTGGTTGTAGTGATTTTCCCAAGTGCCATTGCTCTGGGCATAGCCTGAATTGAAATCGACGAAGACAAAGTCGCCGATTTGCGTGAAGGCTTCTCCGTTCCAGTAGTCATTGACGTCTGAATTCGTGGTGAGGAATGTGGACCAGGTGGATTTTTTCGGTTTGCCTATGGGCGTAAGATCCCAGTTGTCATAACGGACGACCTGGGTGCCATTGCTGCCGAGGACATACAGAGTGCCACCCTTGCTGCCGTTAACGTCGAATATAGCGTGATCGATTTCGGAGATGTCGGGAAGATCCTGGCTAAGGCCGACGTTGTAAATGGCCATGTGGTTGAAATCGTAGATGGGTGCGCCGAACCCATCGAATCCCTGGAAAAAGTAACGGCGGAGGTGGATGGACTGTTCGTAAGGCGGTTCGTTCAATCCGGAATTGACTTGCCAGATGTCGCCATTGTCGTCGAGCCAGAAGTCGGCGCCGTCGCGATGTTCGTTGGGAATCGGATTGCCTTGAAAGGTCCCTTCGGTGGTGGGTTCAGAGAACTCCGCGGGGTCCCAAACGCCCTGGGCGTTGGTCATCTGGCCATCGCCGTTGACGTCGCGCCAGATCCATTCACCGTCGGTAGGCTGGGCCACGAAATCCTGGCCGCCCTGGAAAGCGCCGTAATCGAAGGCGACGCAGGGGATGGGAATCTCGGTGTCTTTGTCTTTCTCGTAGCGATAGATCTCCAAAAAGGTTTCGATCTCGCCGCGGGCGACCAGGAATTTTCTGCCATGGATGTACTTGATCTCGCCCTGGCCGAGGATGCTGGACATGCGAATATCTTCGGGGTATTTGAACTTCTGGTAGGTGTCGCCCACGTAGGTAGCGATGTTCCCGTGCTTGGAATAATCGATCTTCCAATGATGGTAGGCGTCGTAAAAGTCGGTTTCGGAGCGGGGATCGATGGAGCCGAGAGCGCGGAAACCGAGGCCGTCGCGTTCCCAGTTCAACTGGCCCCACCAGGTGTAGCTCTGGAGGTCCACGCCATGGCCGACGCCACTATCCAGGCCAAATCCGCCCTGGGCCACGATCACGTTGCCCTCCATGTCGGTGCCGATGCCCATGATGGCGCGGAAGCGAAGCGGTGAGTTGGGTCCGGTGCGTCCAGGGACGGGGCCAGCCAAGCTGCCACCCTTCTCGCCAAAGTTACCGACGAAAATGGGATCCTTCTCCAGATTGGCGTAAATCTTGATGTTTTGATCGGGGCCAGAGTCGGCGATCAGCAAGGCTCCGAAAGGATTAGCGGCGAGGGCGGAAATCTGGGCGTCCGGGCCGAGGGTGATGGTGTGCATATGTTCGCCGGTTTTGCCGTTGTATTGGTCAACGTAGTTGAGGCCCTGTCCGCCGAGGGCGATGGTGAATGGATAGGAGGTATTGTCCTTATGGGAAACCCAGAAGTTACCATTGGAATCGACGGCGATACGGACGGGAGCGGGAACGGTAAAGCTGGAAAGCAAAGTGATGCGAGTGATATCGCTGATATCGAAGATCTCGACTAGGTTATTGTCTTGTTCGGTGACATAGAGCTTATTGTTGGCAACGGCCAGTCCCCACACGCCGTAGCTGTTATTCAAGTTTGGGCTGCTGACGGTGTAACTGGTGATCAACCAGGTGTTGGTGTCGCGAATGCCGATGCCTGTGCCGCCCGGGGCATGGCTGAGGAAATTGTAGTGTCCAGCGGTGGCCACTGCTACTCCGCCGTACGGCCCGAAATACGTCTGAGGACCGGAGGAGGAGTTGGCATTCATCGGGCTGATCATGTTGCCGTACTTGTTGAAGGCCATAGCCGGGCGGCCGCCTTCTTCATAGGTGGTATTGGTATAGATGTTGCCGTCGGGCGTGACGTAAATGCCGTCCATGTCCAGTGGAACGTGAAACAGCGAATTGTACTCACCCATGTTTCTGCCGGAAAAGGAGTTACCAATCCAATTGGTGGTGGAATCCAGAACCACAGACGGGTCCCAGTTGTTGGCTTGGGAATTGGGGGTGCCCGGGGGGTCGGGCTGCGCGAGGGTCGGCACTGCAAACAATGAGAATGCGAAGACAACGCAACAAATGAACATCAAGAACTTCTTGGGCATTTGATTCTCCGGCAAATGGATTCTGGGAACGACAAAGTGTGCCGCAAGGTGGAGTCGAGTTCTGTAAATATCAGACTTGGCTTTCTAATAAAAACACCGAATAGCATGTATTCGTGGCATGAATGGGGTTTAGCGGAAAGGCAGGAAAGAGAACAGCTTACCGGAGAATGAAGGGGATTTTTAGGGATGGGTGGGGGAGGGGGCGGAGGAGATTTTGAGGAGGACGGAGGCGTGGGGAGGGAGTTGGGTGGAGTAGCCGCTGGGGAATGGGCCGAGATCCTGATGAGACCAAAGATCACGGACGGTGGAGTTGGGCGGGATGCCGACATCCTGCCAACGGACGGAAGCGGTGGTTGGCTGGGAACCGCGATTGAGGAGGAGGACGGCTCTGGTGCTGCTGGATTTGCTGCCGAGAGGCTTCTGCCAGATCTCAATATTCTGGTTGGCGGAAGGAACTTTGAGCGGGCCTGAGCCGAGGGGATCCTGATCGACGGCGAGGACATCGGTATTGGTGAAGATGGCGAGGGTTTCCGCGTCCATGTGCGTGAGATCGGCGCCGGCAAGAAGCGGCGCGCCGGAAATGGCCCACATGGAGAAGTGCGAGCGGGCTTCGGTGGGGGTGATGCCGGGATTGCCGACTTCGAGCATGTCGGGATCGTTCCAACTGTCGGGTCCGTTGAAAGAAGAGTGCTGGGCGTTGGATTCAAAGTTGCGGACGATCTCGTCCCAGGTGGCGTGATTTTTCTGCATGCTGATGTCGCCGGTGGTGCGCCAGAACTGGCCGACGCCGCGGGCCCACTCCCAGGGTGATTCTTCACCCCAAGAACAGATGTAGAGAAGCATGGGGCGGCCGGTGCTGCGGATCGCGGCGGCCATGCGCTGGTAGAGTTCCCTTCCCGTGTGGTCCTTGGGCTTGTTGCAAAAATCTTCTTCGATGAGATCGATGCCCCAGGAAGCGAAGGTGGCGGCGTCCTGCTGCTCGTGATCGTAACTGCCCTGGTAGTGGATGTCGGAGAAACAGGTGAAGGGGCCAACGTCGGTGTAGATGCCGGCCTTGAGACCACGAGAGTGGATGTAATCGGCGAGATCGCGAATGCCGTGCGGGAAACGTTTGGAATCGACGATGAGGGAGCCGTCGGCGTTGCGAGCGGGCGCGATGCATTCCTGGATGATGAGGTATTTGTAGCCGAGATCGCGCATGCCGGTGGAGACGAGCGCATCGGCCTGATCGCGGATGGTCTGGTCATTGTAATCGCAGAAATAATGATTCCAGTTGGCCCAACCCATGGGTGGAGTGGGGGCGAGAACGGTGGTGGAGTTGACGGTGGCTTGTGGATAGGCGGGAGGAACTAAAGGCAAGAGCAGAAGGAGGGTGATGCCGAGTGGGAGTGTGAGGGGAAATGCGTAGCGGGAGAGGCATACACGCTGGTTCATGATCTCAGGTGCGCTCCAGTTGATAGATGGAGAACTTTTCGACGGGGAAGCTTTTCATGACGGTGGATTTGGTGGCGGTGAGGATATTGTGGACCGTGGTGGGGGCTTGCACGTCAAACGCAAAATTTTTGTAGGAGAAGAGCACGTCGGCGGACTTCCCTTTCCAGAGGACCCCGCGATTGTCTTCGAGGATCCACATTTCGTCCATGTGTTGTTCGACCTGATGAAAGGCTTTGATCAGCGGAACCATAGTGGTGGGATTCCACCAGGCGGAAATGGATTTCGAGCCGGGGTAGATGTTGGGATCGATTTGGACCGCGTAGATCAGGCGAACGGATAGGCCTCTGAAATAGGTCTCGGTGTAGTCATCGCCGAATGGCGCTACATCCCGGGTTTCCAATCCGGCTTCCATGTTGCTGTAGACAAATTCGTTGCCACGGACATATTTGTAGTCGGGATGGCTTTGCGGAGTGCCGAGGGCCCCTTCGGACTCGACCTGGTAGAAGAGGCCAATCTCGGTTTGCAGGCGGCGTTGCAGTTGGAGCGAAGTGTCGTGCATGGATTCGATGCGATCGTTTCCGCGGCGATCGGAGGGGTAAGAGAATTTATTGGCGTTCGGGAAGGGCGGACCTTCCTTGTAGTAGTCGGTATGCAGGAAGTTGATGGTGTCGGTGGCGAGATTGAAGTGGCTGTCGTGGAAAAGGCCGCTCAGGCCCAAGGCTTTCGCTTTTCGATAGCAGGCCATCAGGTAATCCTGATAGCGAGGGCTGCGTTGATTGACGGCCCAGAGAACGTGACCGTAGTTATTGCGATTGAATTGTCCGTTGACGTCGCGACAGAAGAGATCGGGAATTCTGGTGGTTAGCGGAGTGATGGAAGAAAAGTGGGAGGCATGCCAGATGTAGGCTTCGACATCGGAGGCTTTGGCTTGCTGCATCAGTTTGTGAAAGCCGTCCCAGCCACCGTAATAATCCGCGATTTCGAGTTCGAGCGGGCAACAGAGATTGCCAAAAACGCCGAAACGGTCTTTTTCTTTGGCGAAAAGAGGATTGATGTCCGTGTCGGGGCTGCGCCAGATGGGCATGATGAAGCAGCGGTGGATGCCCCATTTTTGTAGATCGCGGAAGACGGCGTTGAAACGATCCATGATGCCCAGGCCGTTGGCTTCGGCGTGCGCGGCGGGGCGAGCCTTGTCGTAGGCAAGGCCGTAGTGTTTGCGATGCTGTTCCTGAAAAGTGTCGCGGACGCGCAAATAGTGATTGATCAGGACGGATTCACTTCCCTGTTTGCGAGGTGCGGCCAGAATTTTGCGCGCGGGAGTGGTGTGTTCGCCAGCAAGGTCAAAGCAAAACTGATTGAATTGTAAAAAGGTCGGTTGAGAGGGGAGTCGCTGATAGAGAGAGCGAACGTGGGAAGGGCGTTCGTGAACCGTCAGGAGGACAAACTCAGAATCGTATTGAAAGGTGAAGCCCTGCAGTTGGGTGTACAGCGGCTTGTGCTGAAAGACATGGGGATTCGCAATGCCAGGAAAATCCCAACCGGAGTAGAGCGGCGTGTCTTCGGCAAAGCGAGTGTGAGGCTCATTGCCTCCGCGGAAGATGAATCCATTGCCGACAACGTTGCCGCCGAGTTCCCAGGTGGCTTTGTCTTCGATTTGGTAAATCGGATAGTTCGGGGACTGGTAATGAAACGAGTAAGAAAAACCGGCGTAGGGAATGGCGTCGCACGACTCGTCCACCTGGCGCAGAATCCATTCGAAGCGGCTGTCCTGAGGATGGAAAGGATCCCTGGACCAGGAGGTGGTGTTGATGAGCGGGTGCATGGCGTGTTCGGTCCATTCCATGCGGTGGATGACGCGATAGTAGGGTTTGGCGGATACGATGACGGCACCGTTTTCCTGACGCACGTCGTCCAGTTCCAGCGCAACGACCTCAGCGCCGTAGGGCGTGGCCATTTCCGGCCAGATACATTCGGCTGGGCTGCGCAATTGCTTGCCGTGGAGCGAGACATGGCCGATCCCCTTCACGTAGTTGTTCTGAAGGACGAATTCGACGGAAATTCCGTTTGTGCCGGTGATCAGAATGCGATCCGCGGTGCGTTGGAAGCCCAACTCGCCCGGCTTCGCGGGAGAGGATTGAGACGGCACGGCGGATGGGGTCAGTGCGGGAGTGAGTGTGGAGAGGGTGGCTAGCCCGGCGCTGTCTTTAAGGAATTTCCTGCGAGTAATGCTCACGAGTTCTCCTGCGATACGAACCTGGCAGTCTATTGATTCGAAGAACTTGCTGTAGCTGCGGAGGGCGTGGTTGATCCGTCCATCGAAAAGGAGGGAGCGGCCTTGTCGTCCGCAGCGCCCCACTGCTTGTTGGGCTTGGGTCCCATCTCAAAATCCAGGGTGCCCCCGGCGGCCAAATCCTGATGGGTGAACCACGGCTTGTCGAGGGACTGGCCATTGAGTTTGGCGGATTGAATGTATTTGTTGAGCGCGGATACGTTGTGAGCACGAATCGTGAACGTTTTGCCGTTTCCGACGTTGATGCGTGATTCGCGGAAAAGCGGGCTGCCGATGTCGTAGATGGGGCGGCCGGGCGAGACGGGATAGAAGCCGAGGGCCGAAAGAACATACCAAGACGAGGTAGCGCCGTTGTCATCGTCGCCCGGGATGCCCAGGGGTTGCGCCGCATACCACACGCGCATGATGTCGCGGACGCGCTTTTGCGTTTTCCAGGGCTGGCCGGCGTAATTGTAAAGATAGGGAATGTGGAAGGCGGGTTCGTTGCCCTGCGGATACTGGCCCATCAACGCGGTCGAGTCCGGGAATTGCGCGAGGAAAACAAACTTGAGCTGGCCGTCATAGCCCTGAGAGAAGAGCGAATCGAGTTGCGCGAGGAACTTTTGGCGGCCACCCATTAAATAGATGAGGCCGCCGATGTCATGTTGAACCTGGAAGGTGTAGACCAAGCCGTTGCATTCGGTGAAGTAGTCGCGGCCCGCCTGGCCACCACTCCATTTGGGGTTGAAGTCCCGGATAAAGGCGCCGTCGGCGGTTTTCGGGGCCATGTAGCCGATCTCCGGGTTGAAGACATTCCTGTAATTGAGAGCGCGTTTTGCAAAGTAGGAAGCGTCTTCGGACTTTCCCAGGGCTTTGGCCAATTCGGAGATGTTCCAGTCGTCGTAGGACGTTTCCAGCGTGACGGAAACGGCCTGGCGGCGCATCTCCGGGTTTACTTGCGGGACAAATTCCTTTTCGCCCTTGTGCAACGCGGGAAAATAGCCATTGGCAAAATAGAAGCGTTCAAGTTCGGAGAGGCCGCCGCGACGATCAGGGAGCATGGTGGCTTCCATGGCGTCCTTGCGAATGCCTTCGTAGGCTTTTTCCACATCGTAGTCGCGGAAGCCCTTGAAGTAGCTGTCGGCGAACAGCGAGGCGGCGTGGTTGCCGATCATGTAGGAGAGATCGCCGCGCATGTAGGGAAAGTGGGGCATCCAGCCGGACTCCACATACATTTCGACGTACGAGCGCAGGAGATCGTTTTGGCGCTCGGGCTCGATGATGGTTTGCAGAGGATGGCGAGAGCGGTAAGTGTCCCAGAGATTGTCTTCGATGTAGAAATGATGCCCATTTGCGGAATGAACGGTGTGATCGTAAGGGCCGAAGAAGCGATCGTCTTCGGTGATGTCCTTCATGTATTGAAGTGAGCGGTAGAGGGCGGTGTAGAAAATAGTTTTCTCATCGGTAGTGCCGCCGGTGACCAGGATGCGGCTGAGAGCCTTGTTCCAATCGTCGCGGGCCGCGCGTTTGGCGGCGCTAAAATCCCAAGCGGGGATTTCTTCGTGGAGATTGCGCTTGGCCTGAGCCGCGTCAATGTACGAGAAGCCCATGCGGATTTCCCAAACGTCGCGATCGGAACCGGCCGTGAAGACTAGGCCAGAGGCCTTTTCGCTGGTGGGAGGAATGCCGGGGATGACGCGATTGAACTCGAAGGCGGAACTGGTTCGCGCTGGTTTGGACAGCTCAGCATAGACATACGTGTGCACGCCTAAGACGGTTTCAACCGCCTGAAAACTGGACGAGTTGAGGACTTGATATTGAACCGAGCCTTGCGATGTGAAGATCAGCTGACCCGGAGAGCCGGCGGGGAAGGTCAAGTGGAAATAGGCGGAATGCAGGGCCGCGGTGTATTCGACGCGTATGTCGTAACGGTCGAGGATGTAGGACGCATAGTAGGGAGTGGCGGTTTCCTTATCGTGATCGATTTCCGAGGAATAGTTTTCGGGAGCGAATTGGGTGATGCCGGAAGAGGCCATGACAATCGAGGTGGCGGCGGAGAAACCATAAATATTGTTGGCTACGTAGATGTCGGTGACGTCCGGGGCGGCGACGGGAGCGATCTGGACGACTCCGTGAGGCCGCTGGACGTCGGGATTCACCGAAGTGAGCAGATGACCGATTCCGCCGATGTTCGGATTGACGAAGTCGACGGGCTGCAAGGGTGCGGAATGCGGCATGGCAGGATTTTGCGCGAAAGTGGTAGGCACGGCGGCGACGAACGAGAGAAATAGACTAGCCGCGGATATGGGAACAATCCGCGAAACTATGGCATGGAATGGTCGACGATCAGAATAGGGAGGCATCAATGGGAACAGGCACGGCTGAACACATTCAGCAGCCGGTGCGTAGCGCCTCGACGATCGCAGATCCGCGCTCCGGCATCTGTAAGCGTAGCAAGGCGCCGCGAAGCAATCTGTAAGAATGTTGGCCGCGTTTCTGACAAAACGACCCGACCAATTGGCGTCACTCGGGATTGATGGAAGCGACGGCCCAAGGCGACAGGGCTCCGGACCACTGAAGAGTGCCGTCGGGTTCGACGCGGAGGTGCTGTTTGTCGGTGGCCATAGCTTTTTGGCGAAGTTCCGCGACTTGTTCACGCGTCGGAGGCTCGGGACTGCCCATTGCCTGCCAATCGCGAAAAGCGAATGCATGGTGCGCGTCGAGCGTTTCCATCAAGTAGGAAGCGCCCGGAGTTAAGCCGCTGGAAACGAAGTTGTACGTTCCGAGGGTTGCCGATGGCCAACGTTTTCTCCGCGATCTCGCGGGAATTTCTGGACATGGGGACGGCGGCGATGACTTCAGGAGGGTAGTTGTAGATAATCGCCGAAAGCCCGCGATTGCTGGAATGGCGAGTGACGATACAGCCATCCTTGCGGAGGAGTTGCGTGTCGCCCAGATTGTGAAGCATACGATAGGCGTGAAAGCCAGGTTTGACGATGCTCTGGAAATTTACCAGTCCAAAGCCTCCGTTGAATACGGTGTCGGCGGCGCCCGCTTCTTCGAAGATGTCGCTGAAGGTCCAATAGGCGAGAGACTGAGCGAGGCCAATGCAATCGAGGTTCACTTTAACAATGAAGGTAGCTTCCTGAGGGTAGTCGCGGGTGTAATCCTGAATGGAGGGGCTGGAGTTCCATTCGGTGAGATGAATCTCAGCATTTTTGTAGCGGGTTTTGGCCATGGCACCGCGAAGCCATTGAATGTCTGTGTAGGTGGAAGTAACAGGGCGGCTGAGTTCCAGTTCATTGCCGGCGGAATCGATGGGGTAAGTGGTGGGATAGGGATGTGAGGAGACGAAATCGAGCGGCAGGTTTTGAGATTCGCAGTAAGCAAAGAAGTCTTCCATCCATGGGGCTTTGGAGACGACTCCGATGAAGTCGGCGGCGGTGATGTCTTTCTTCAGGCGAAGTCGCTGATAGACCTCTTCATCGGGGTGATAGCTGCTGGTGGCCGGCCCGCCTATGCGAAGATTCGAATCGATGTTCTTAATTGCGAGGGAAATGATCTTGTACATTTCGAAGAACTGTTGCTGAGTTCCATTCCAGAAACCGCGAAGATTCGGTTCGTTCCAGATTTCGAAGTACCACGAGCGGACCTCATTGGCACCGTAACGATCGAGGCAGTGACGAACGAAGTGCTCGATGACTTCTTTCCAGCGGGTGAAATCCTTGGGAGGAGTGGCATGGGCGTTCCACCAGCATAGACCGCCATTGTCGTGAGAAATATCTTTGGGGAAGAAGGTCATCTCCACGAACGGCTTGATTCCGCGATCGAGCATGCGGTCATAAAGATCGTCAACGTATTGAAAGTTGTAGACGGGCTTTCCCTCTTTTTCGTGGTAGACGAACATGTCGTCGTGAAAGAGGCCGTGGAAGCGAAGATAACGGAAGCCGCACTGCTTCACGACCAGACTGAGTTGCTCCTGCCAATTGCCACGGAGACCGATGTTGGCGCGTCCTGATGCGACGCAATTGCTCCAGTAATGGATCAGTGGAGTACCAGGGGCATCCGCAGCAAGGTCGATTTCAAGGGGCGGTTGCGAATCCGCAACGAACGGATGAGCGAGAGTGCCTTTGGCGACGGCGGAAAGAGCGGGGGCGGAGAGAAGACCGGTTCGAATGAAATCGCGACGCTTCACGGGAAGCTCCAGTAAACATGGAATGCGCTTACCAATCCGGGCCTTTTCGACGGTGGATACTCGATCAAGATCGTTGGAGAGAAGAATCCGTCTCGAGCATGGCGTGAATCGCCTCACGCAGAACCGGGCCTTCGAAGACGCGTTTCCAGTCGGGGCGAATTACTTCACGAGTGCCCCAGGAAATCGCGATCTTGGCCGCATCGGAGAACGGGGATTTTTCGGCGCCGAAGGCGATGGCCATAGCGATTCGAGCGTGCCCGGCCATGAAGGCCTTGGCCGCTTCCGCAGGAACACCTTTATCCAGGGCAACATCCAGCGACGCTTTCATGAGGCAGGCAGCGGTGGCCACGATGATCTCAGACATGGCGGGTTCGAGCAGAGCGGCGTGCTCGGGAGTGACGCGATGTGCCGTTTTCACGGGCGCAAACATGTCCTTGCAGACTTCGGTTCCCGTTTCGAATAGCGATTCGGAGCCGTGGACCAGGGAGACGAGAATGTCCTGAATCGCGATACCCCCAAAATAGTCGTGACGCGCCTCCACCGTGGCCTGCTCGGTAAAGAACGGCGGGTGGCACGGATGGGTAAGCATGAAGGTGAGTTGGCGCGGATCCGGCAGATCGTTCACATAAGCGGCCGCAGCGTCAAGCATGATCAGAGTTGCGGAAGGCTTCATTAAAGGAGTGAGTTGACGAGCGATCTTGCCGATCAAAGCGTCGGGAACGGCAAGGACAACAAAGTCAGATTCGGCAAGGGCCTTGTCGGCCGGAGTTACGTGGAAACCCGAGGATCTGAGCGCCTCTGCCTTGAGGGTATCGCTCTCACATAGGTGGACTTGATACTTCTTGGTGGAGATGAGTTTTTCCGCGGCGCGGGCACCCATCTTGCCTCCCGCACCGATAATTGCAACCGTATGGGCCATGACCGCATTCCTTTCTTGAAGCGACCGAGTCTAATTTGGCAAACATGTTCGAAGATACTGAATACTTTGCTTCGCCCAAGAGTGTTCCAGCTCGATAGTGGCTTGGAGATTGGCTTGTTGCGGCGGCCACAGCTCGAGAATCGCGTTCGGGTCCGCACCGGCCGACCGAAGCGTCTGGACAATCCACGGGAAATCCATCTGGCCCTGACCGGCGGGCCGTCCTTCCACGGAAAATCCCATGCGATGCCATTGGCGCTGGATGGAAAAGTCTTTTACGTGAAAGCTCAGCACATACGGCGCGAGAATTTCCACGACTTCCCGCGTGCCTTCCGGGATCGCGAGCGAGTTCACGGTGTCGAGGGTTACGCCGATCCAGCGACTATTGATTTTGCGGATCAGTTGCGCAAGCTGAGCGGCAGGAATATTGGCGTTTTCGATGGCGAGACGGACGTTGTTGCGTTCGAGGTCGGGAAGTATTGCCGAGAGTTGCGCCTTGAGATCGTCGAGTGAGGGGACTTGCCGTACTTCGTAGCTGGGAATGGTGCGGAGCAAGGTGGCGGAGAGGCTGTGCGCGAGAGCAATGTGTTTGCGCAGATGGTCTGGCTCTGTTCCCAAGGTGCCGCACTCGAGCTGGAGATCGTTGGCGGAGGCGAAGTGGAGCAGGCGCTGCAACTCGGAAGCCGGCAAGGTGTCGAGGGGCAGATTGGGACCAAACTGTACAACCTGAACAGCGAGATCCCGGGCTTGCGATAGCAGTGCGAAAGCATCCATAGGAGGATGCGGTTCGGCTCCGGGAAAACCGATGGACCACATGAAGGCGTAGGTGCCGATACCGAGCTTCATGGCGTCCCCGCGAAGGAGCGGCTGAAGAGCGCGTCGAGTTTGAGGTTCGTAACCATTGCCTTAAGCGGAGTCCAGGGTCATTACGTCAAATGGAGACAACTCGACCTGAAAATTCTTGGGATCCCGAGATTCTAAAATCGTGGCGGAATTGCGGAACGATTCCGGAGCGGTCATAGCGGAAAGCGCGGTTGCTTCATGAAGCTGCCGGCAAAGGACCGGGCCAACGAACGGGGCGCCGCGAATGTCGATGGATTGATGTTGCGGCGTGAGATTCGCGAGGAGCACTCGAATGCGCTGGTCCTTGCGAAGAGCGAGAGCTTCGAAGCAGCGCGGATTCGAAGAACTGGTTGGCAGAAAGCTTCCACCCGCTAACTCGCCAACATCGGCAAGGACGTGGTACAGAGGGAAAACCGAACCGGGGATGGACGGAAAGACGTCGGGGAGCGCGGAGCCCTGTTGGGATTCCATCACGCCCTTCCATCCGACAGTTTCATAGTAGGTGACGCTGTGAACGTCAGCTTCGGAAAGATGTTTCAAGCTGCCAACGGTCCATGCGCCGCCAAGGAGAGAGAGCTGGCGAGGATCGACTTCGAATGGAAGACTGCCGGGGGGTTGCGAAACAGGGTGGTCATGCAAAAGGAATCGCGGACGAAGAGAAACGGTGCTGACGGAGACGGGCAAACCGGGAGCGAGCGAGGCAGCCGCGCGAACTACCTCGCGCTGCATAGGAAGATTTTCGACGATTGTTTCGTGGTCGAAGGCGTGCACTTGCGGCGACATGGAAAAGTTGACGAAGTCAGCGCCGCGGACGGATTCACGATTGCGGTTGATTTCCGCGAAGGAGCCGTCCGTGCCACCCCCGAAGGGGACAGAAGGAAGACAATCCGCAAGTGATTGCCGGCAAATCCGGAGGGCGTTCTCGGTGGAGACGTTGGACTTGCGGTCAACTACCAGCCATCTCGCGATGGGAGGCTTGGCCTTGAGAAGATATTCGCGAAGAGCAGGAAAATCGGCCGCTAAGGCTGGTGAGTAAAAGAGGGCGACTTCCAAGGCGGCGCCAATCTGTCTCGCGACCTGAAGTGCCCCATCGAAATGGGCGCAATCGGTTGGGGAGAAGGAGTTAAGGTCCACGCGAAGATGAGCAAGATTCAGGGCGCGCAGGCGATTGAGTTCGGTGGCCGAGAACGGAGGATTCGTTGCAGAGAGAGTCAGGCCGAGCAGAGGAAGCGGCTTGACACCGGCGCCGAAGTTTAGAGCAAGGGGCGGAGGCGGAGACGAACGGACATCGGGACGTGATGATTCCCTATCGAGCGTGACCACGACTTCCTGGAAAACTTTTGCCCCTACGGGAACTTCGGAAGGCTGGAGACTGACGAGCGGCGGGGCGTAGGTTTTGAAAGAAGGATCGGTCCAGTTGCGCTGGTCCTCAGTTTCGAAGATATCGCCGTTGAACCGGATGGCGACCTTGGCATTCTTGCGGGTTCGGTAGGAGAGAGCGCGGACGTTCAAGAAAGGCTGATGAGGGGAAATCGTCAGGGGGAAGGCGGCCTCTTGGCGAAGTCCATGGGTACTCTCAATAGTGCAGGGTTGACCGGCGAGTTCGTCTGCTGGATGAAGCACACATAGGCCGATGCGATTGGCCAGGAACGAAGAGCGGGAGGCTCCATCCATTGAGAAACGGATGCGGCCGTCAGGCTCGCCATGGAGGCACCCGCGCCATACGAAATCGATAGGGTCTTCGCGGTGGACGCTTTCGAAGAGGATTCGAAAAGACGATTCTAAAATTTCGCTGGCGACCGCGGTGATTGCTCCGGGGATTGTGCGCCAATCGGCGGAACGAATCGCTACGCCGATGCGGCTGATGAGTTCGCAATTCGCAAACTGGATGTGCCGAAGCTCTCCCTGGCAGAAATTCATGGAGAGCGGACCGGCGCGCAGAGACACCGATTCGCTGGGCGGGAGATCCGAGCCGTAGAAGAGGATGTTGCGGCTAAGCTTCAAACATTCCTCCGGAAAAGCACCCAAGCCCGCGTGGAACGCACGGCGGATGGCTTGTGGTTGGGAGCTAATGCGTGGAACAAGGCCCATCACCTAACTTTCAATCGCAACAACCTGATTTCCTGCAGCAGACTCGTAGGCGGCAAAAACCAACCGGGCGGTTTTCAAGTTGTCCGCGCCCGTGGTTTCTGCAGCGCCACCGCGCAGACCTTGCAGAATATTGCGCTGACAGGGAACGATACTGGAATGCACGATCGCGTAACGCGGATCGGCCCAGGAAAATTGGGGAGGCGCGTGGCGGACAGAATCGGTGCCGGAACGCGTGGTCACTTTCACGAGATAGTCCGGAGCAATTTCGGCGGACCCCTGGCTGCCTTCGACAAACACGAGGGTTTGCGGGAAGCACTCGCGCTCCAGAGCATTTTCCGCGTAGGCTAGATTTACGGTGACAGTGACTCCGGAATGCATTTGCAGGACAACGGTGGCGACATCTTCGCCGCGGATGTCTTCATGCACCTGGTTGGTGCAGCAGTAGAGGGAGTGAGCTTCTCCGAAGAGGAATCGCGCGACATCGAGAATGTGACTGCCGAGATCGGTGAGAATGAAGTTCTCCAGCGTTTTCAGAAACGGTTGATTCTGGAAAACGGGGAAGCCGGAAATCATGTCAAGGCGGGCGCGAAAAGGAGCGCCGATTGTTCCGCCGTCCAGTAGGCGCTTTAACTCGCGTATGGGAGTTTGCCAGCGCCAGTTTTCATTGATGAAGAAGGGGACGCCTGCGCGGCGACAATGCTCGACCATATCCTGGGCTGCGGGGTAGCTTGCGGCCATGGGTTTCTGGCAGACAACGGGAATCCTGAGATCAGCGGCCATTTTCACGAAGGTAGAGTGCGTCTCGACGTCGGTGATGACATCCACAAAATTCACCGCTTCCTTCTGAAGCATTTGCAAGGGGTCCTGGTAAACCCTGGCAATACCGAACTTCCGGGCGAGCGTTTCGGCTTTTGAGACCGTGCGATTCGAGATGGCGACACATTCGACGCCGCCCACCTCGAGCCAACCGGCGAGTTGATAATCGGACCAGAAACCGGCACCGATGGTTGCGAAGAGCAGTTTATCCGCCATAAAGCCCCTTGGATTCACCCCTGAAGATGATCGAATGGGATTATTCAGTGGCGGCGATCGTCGCGCAACTCTGCCGCGAGTGACAAACTCAACGGATGCAACCTCTTGGGCAAAACTATAGAGAGGGAGGAAGAAATTCTATAAGGTTTTTGGGAGGTTTCTGAGAAAAACATCAGCAGGCGAAGGGTTTAGCGAGGAGTTTTCACGAATTGTTAATTTGCCAGCTAATTGCGAGGGGTTTGTTTTTCCGCCAAAACGCGCTGGCGATATTGGCGGGGAGTCATGCGGGTAAGACGGCGGAAGATGAGACCAAAGTAGCTCTGGTCGCAGAAACCGACCTCGAGTCCGACTTCGGAGATCGGAATCTCCGAATTGGCGAGCAACTGCTGGGCCTTCTCGATGCGGAAATTGTTCAGGTAAGGGACGAAAGATTGTCCGGTCAGGTGCTTGAACGCGCGTCGAAAATGGGACGGGCTCATGGAAAGGGTATCCGCAGCATCGCTGGGAGAGATGGGGTCGGCGTAATTTTGGTCTAGGAATTCGAAGACCGGCTTGAAGCGATCGAGTTCGCGATGACGGCGATCGGAGCGGACGAACGGCTCTTCCGTGATCGCGCAATGATTGAGGATATTCACCAGGATCATTTTCACATAGGTTTTTACGCTCAGGCGCGCGCGGTCCGAGGTGGCCGGAAGCTCTTTGCGGATACGACGCATCAGGTCGAGGACCTCGGCGGGAACGTCCGTCTTTCGCGGGACAACATGAGCGAACTCAGCATCCTTCGAGAAAAATGGAACCAGGCATTCCGATTCCTCACGAGGATGCGAGCGAAGGAGTTGCGGGTGAAAAAAGAGAGATTCGGCCGTGACCTGCCTGCTGGAGTGTTCGGTGAGGCGGTGATATTTCGGATGGAGCATGACGAACAGGTCGCCGCGCTGCTCGCGCACGGAATTGTCCTGCACCTGCCAGACAAGTTCTCCGGATCTCAAGTAGACGATTTCGACGTAGTCGTGGCGGTTCATGCGGAAGGGATGGCGCCCGCTGAGATTGTGCTTAATGGCATCGATCGGGAATTCCGGTTGGAAGGGCCATACGTGGATACCCTCCGCGTTGACCTGAGAGTCAGAAACCAGGAACTGATCGGAAGCAGGCTTGTTTTTCATCGCCGCGATCCCCCGCAAATTCCAGCCCCAGGAATGATCGGATCACAACAAAACCCAGATCGAGCCAAACGCATTCCAGGCTGTATTTAAGCGACTTTTTGCAACATTCGGGGTGATGCTTTTGTCAGAAACTTGTTGCTTAGTGTTACAGATTTTTAGAATCAATGAAAGCATAATTTGAATGCTTTCGATAACTTTTTTGGTGCGAGATTCCCAAATTTCGCGCGTGCTCTGAAGTGTCTGCGGTTGGTGTATCTTGCTGTGGCAGGCTCATTTCATTCTCATGATTGCCAGGAGCACTGAGACAACAGGCGACGCAACCAGCGTGAGAAGCGCGATCCCGAAGATAATTCGAAGCCTGCTGTGCAGCGTGTTCCTTTTAATGCCTTCAATGACCTACGCATCCGGAAGTTCCTCAGCAACACCGATCGCACAATGGACAATTTTTGAACTGGAGTTTCGCAGTGCGGAGAGCTACAAGGATCCGCTGCGCGAGTTCTCGATTAAAACCACGTTTCACGCGCCGTCTGGGAAAACCTATGTGACGGATGGTTTTTGGAACGGAGGGATGACGTGGAAGGTACGGTTCTCTCCCAACGAATTGGGGGAGTGGAGTTATCAGGTACACGCCTCAGGGAAACTCGAGCCGACTGCTGGAGCAAGCAAAGGCCAGTTTTTGTGCGTGCCGTATTCAGGAAAGAATCCACTCTACGCGAGGGGCGCGCTACAAGTATCGGCGAACCGGCGGCATTTAGAGCAGGCTTCGGGTGCGCCGTTTTTCTGGCTTTCGGATACGGCGTGGAACGGTCCGCTGAAGGCGTCGAGTGCGGACTGGTCGACGTATCTAGAGGATCGGCAGCGCAAGGGATTCACGGCGATTCAATTCGTGACGACACAGTGGATCGCGGCAACCGGGAATGCGGAAGGGCGGCGCGCGTATTCCATGGATAATGGATTTGCCATCGATCCCACGTTCTTCCAGGAAATCGACGAGAAAATCGAAGCGATCAATCAGCACGGAATGATTGCGGCGCCCGTGATGATCTGGGACGCGCCAACCGGTAAGGTTCCGGCGAGCGTAAATCCGGGCACTTCCCTACCCGACGAAGATCTGGTGTTGCTAGCCAGGTACGAGCTAGCACGCTTTGGCGCGTATCAGGTGGCCTGGATTTTGGCGGGCGATGGAAACTATCGCGGGGATCAGGCTGAGCGCTGGAGGAAGATCGGGCGCGCGGTCTTTGGCGATCATTCGGATCGCATCGTGACGATGCATCCCGCCGGACAACAATGGGTTGGCGAGGAATTCGCCAAAGAGCCATGGTTCAGTGTGATCAGTTATCAGAGCGGCCACGGCGATTCCCAGGATGATTTTCGTTGGCTAACGAATGGCCCAGCGAGCACAGGCTGGAACAGCGAACCGGTTCATCCCATCATCAACCTAGAGCCGAACTACGAAGGGCATCTGAGCTACCAGCACCAGAAGCCATTCGACGCGCATGCGGTGCGGCGCGCGGCTTACTGGAGCCTGTTGATCTCCCCGCCAGCGGGCGTTGCCTATGGAGCGCATGGAATCTGGAGCTGGGAAACCAAGCCAGGCGTACCGCTGCATCACGAAATTTCCGGGACGGCGCCTGGGTGGAGAGATGCATTGCAGTTTGCTGGAAGCACAGATATGCGGTATTTGAAGGATTTTTTCGAAACGCTGAAATGGTGGGATTTGCGACCGGCCCAAGAGCTTCTGGAAGCGCAGCCCGGCGAACGAAATGCTGCGGAATTTGTGGCAGTGGCCCTCGCGGAAACAGAGAAATGGGGCGTGGCATATTTTCCCGTGGGGCAGACGGTTCGAATACGAACAAACAAATTTGGAAACGCCGCGGTGGTGCGCTGGTTTAATCCACGCAACGGGAACTGGGAGGGGAAGCCGACAGCGTTTACGGGCGAATTAGCCACTCCGGACAACCTTGACTGGGTGGCGTGGGTCGGGACGCCGCGGGCTCATTAGTGTTTTGCGGCTTGTTTGGGTGGCTTGTCGTACCTTACGGGCCGCAGGGGGGCGGGAGATGACGAAACTACGCATAGCGATTGTTGGACTCGGATTCGGAAAAGAGTTCATTCCCATTTATCAACACCATCCGAATACCGAAATGTACGCGATATGCCAGCGGAATGCGGAATCGCTGAGAGAAGTCGGGGAGCTTTATGGAATCGAGAAGCGATACACGGACTTCGCCAAGCTGATTCAGGACCCGGCGGTTGATGCGGTCCATATTAATTCGCCGATTCACCTGCATGCGTCGCAGAGTATTGCTGCGCTTCGGGCCGGCAAGCACGTGGCGTGCACCGTGCCGGCGGCAACCACGATCGAAGAGTGCCGGGAGATTGTGAAGGCTGCGAAAGAATCGGGCAAGAACTACATGATGATGGAGACCGCGGTGTACACGCGGGAGTTTCTATTTGTAAGGGAAATGAAGAACAGCGGAAGACTCGGGCGCGTACAGTTCATGCGCGGGTGCCACCAACAGGAAATGGCGGGCTGGCCGGGATACTGGGAAGGATTGCCGCCGATGCACTATGCCACGCACGCGGTGAGCCCATGTCTGGCGTTGGTGAAGGGCGAGGCGGACCACGTATCGTGCTATGGGTCGGGGCGGATCGCGGAGAACCTGGTGTCGAAGTATGGTTCGCCGTTCGCGGTGGAGAGCGCGTTGTTCAAGGTGCGCGGGCAAGAACTCTCGTTCGAAGTGACGCGATCCCTGTTTGAGACAGCGCGGCAGTACATCGAAAGCTTCGATGTGTACGGAGACAAGCAGACCTTTGAGTGGACACGCATCGAACATGAACAACCGATCGTGCACACGGGTGAAACGCCGGCACGTGTTCCAGTACCAGACTTCGCGCACCTCTTGCCGCAGGCAATACAACGATTCACGACCAAGGGCGTGTATGACGCAGGGAATGCGCACCTGTCGTTCACGCAAGGCGGAGGACACGGAGGTTCGCATCCGCACCTGGTGAATGAATTCGTGAGCAGCATTGTCGAGAAGCGGGCTTCGTTCCCCGACGTGTACCAATCGACGAATTGGACGTGCGCGGGGATCTGCGCACACGAATCCGCGATGAAAGGCGGCGAAATGGTCAAGCTGCCGGTGTTTGCGTAGTGGCGGAAAACGAAATGAAGACGATGCGCGAAACATCGGCGAGCACGCAGATGCTGGTTACCAGCGTGCGCACAGGGAAAACGGAAATTTATCTGGCCGATTTGGTTTGGGGAGATCTGCGGAATCTGACCCGGACGCACGAAGGAGAAAACCGATATCCGATGTGGTCTCCTGACGGTGCGCAGATCGTTTTCACTTCCGACCGGGCGGCAAAAGAGACGTACGACCTGTATGTGATGGAGGCGGACGGTTCGAATGCGCGGCGACTGACGAACGTGCAGGCGGGAGGAATTTGCTACTTCCCTTCCTGGAGCGGGCCATGGGTTTATTTCGGGTACGCGCCGCCCGATGAAAGTTCGGCAGTAATTTGCAGAATCCATGCGGACGGGACGGGGTACGAGGTGGTGGCTGCGGGGCGAGACCCGGGGATTTCTCCGGATGGCAGAACGCTGGCGTACACACAATTTGTGAAGGAGGGATACTGCCTGTTTCGAATGAACGCTGACGGATCGGATCCAGTGCGTTTGGCAGAACACGAGAACGCGATCGGGGCCGTGGCGCCGATATGGTCGCCGGACGGAAAGTGGATCCTGTTCAGCGACTCGGTTGACGGAAAACTGGAGCTTTTCGTTTGCAACGCAGATGGCAAAGAACTGAAGCGGCTGACACAGTTGGGACAGTTTGCGGCCTCCGCAGCGTGGTCGCCGGACATGAAGCAGATCAGCTTTCGGTTGACGGACTACGATTACTGGAGATATCCGGATGCGAAGGAGTTTGTGTACCGGACAAAACAGCCGGACAAGCGCCCAGTGTGGGTGATGAACGCGGATGGAAGCGAGCCCCGGATCCTTGAGCTGTTGCATTACCATTGCGCGCTGGATGGCAGCCGGGCTGTGTGGAGGCCGCTATGAAAATCGCTGTGAATGCGCTGATTTGGACGACGGAGTTTGACGAGCGCAGTTATTGGCTGTTGCCAAAGTTGAAAGAACAAGGATTCGACGGATTTGAAATCGCGGTTTTCCAACCGGCGAAAGTGAACACGGCTAGTATTCGACGGGCATTGGAGGAGCACGGTCTGGACTGCAAGGTTTGCGCGATCCTGCCGCAGGGATTGAGCCCAATCAGCGAAGATGCGGCTGTGCGCGAAAAGACCAAGCAGCATCTGCTGGATTGCATTTCCGTAAGCGCGGAATTGGGTAGCACGTTAATGGGCGGCCCGATCTATGCGCCGATCGGCTATTTACCGGGACGGCGACGGACCGACACTGAGTGGAAGTGGGTTGCGGAGATGCTCTCCTCGCTAACACCGAGACTGGATGCATGCGGCGTAGATCTGGCAGTTGAACCGTTGAACCGGTTCGAAACGTATTTCTTGAACACGGCACACGATGCTTGCTTGCTGTGCAAACAGGTTGGCCATGACAGAGTCGGTGTGCTGATGGATACTTTCCACACGAACATCGAAGAGAAGGATGTGGCGGCGGCGTTTCTGGCGGCCGGGCCGAATCTGAAGCACGTACATGCCTGCGAAAACGATCGAGGAATTCCCGGAAGTGGGCACGTGGATTTTCGCGGCATCGTCCAGGCGCTGGGAGAAATGCGTTATAGCGGATGGATCACGATTGAAAGCTTCGGGTATACGCACAAGGAGTTGGCAGCGGCCGCGGCAATCTGGCGAGATCTGGCGCCGTCGCCGGAAGCGATCGCCTTTGAAGGACTGCGATTTTTGCGACAGATTACTGGAGCACAAACGAGCGTGGCGTGAGATCGCTCAGAAACAGCGATCGATACGGGGAATCGCATCGTAGAATTGGTGGCTAAAAGCGAGTATGCTGCCTCATCGACATAGAACGACTGCAGAACGGGGACCGGGTCAAAGCATGCCAGGGATACCTTCCCTCTCCGAGAAGCGACTCGCACACAATTTTCAGTGGGAAAACGTGCACTCGGTGGTGGCTCCGCAAATCCGCGAAGACGGGGCACACGTCTGGCCGTTTGATCCATCGTTTCCCCTGGATGTACGTTGCTTCGCGTTTCAAAAATCGCGCAGCGCTCGGTTGACGCGACACGACTATTTTGAGCTGCTGTATGTGTATTCGGGAGAAGCGCAATACCAGATTGCAGAAAAACGCTTCGTCGCCAAGCGGAACGATTTGATCGTAATCAATGGGACGAGCGGGCACCGACTGTACAAAGTTTCCAAAGGGCCGTTCCGTGTGATCGTGCTGTACTTTCTGCCCACAGTCCTGCGGACTGGGGAAACGAGCGTCGAGGAAATGGAGTATTTGATGCCGTTCCTTTTGCAGGACGAGCACTTTCCCAACACGGTATCTAGTAACCCTAAATTGCAGAAACAACTTCTGGATTTGATTGTGAAAATCCACGGAATGCTGCCAGCGACGAGTAATCTGTCGCGTCTAGCCGCGCGCACGTGCCTGCAAATGATTCTGGTATCGTTGATCAATCACTATAGGAAAGATCAATACCTGGAAGAGGCATTCGACAAACGGGAGAAGGCGCTGCGGCGGATGCGGCCGCTGTTCGACTTTGTCGAGACGCATTACGCAGAACCGATTGTGCTGGCCAAAGCGACGGAAATTGTGGGGATGAGCAAAGCTCATTTCATGCGCTCGTTCAAGAAGGTCACCGGGCAGTCGTTTGACACCTATCTGAATCACCTGCGTATACACAAGGCGCAGGCGCTGCTGGCATCGACCGATAAGCCAATTTTTTCGGTCGGGCGAGAAGTAGGATTCTGCGACCAAAGCTACTTTGGACTGGTGTTCCGCCGCCTGGTGCATGTAACTCCCCGGGAATACCGCAGGAAACTTTTCCTGAGTTAGCACTCCCAATCTGCTGCTTGCACAACCGGCCCGTATCCCACGCCGGTAGAGGGATGAGTTTTTCGAATGAAGCCTGGGCGAACGCTACACGCGGCACCTCTGATCGCAATGGGACTCTCGCTGGCCGCGCTCGCGAATTTTCCACAGAAAGATGCCCACGCACAACAAGGCAAACCAGCGCAGGTTTGGTTCACAGACATCGCCTCAAAATCTCAGTTCAGCTACGTGACGAACAACGGATATACGGGGAGGAAGTATTTTCCGCAACCGATGTGCGGAGGGATTGCGGCGTTTGATTTTGACAACGACGGATGGATGGATCTGTTTTTCACCAATGGAGCGACGCTGCCGGAATTACAGAGGACGGATGCGAAGTATCACAACTGCTTGCTGCGAAATAAGGGCAATGGAGTTTTTGAGGATGTCACGGAAAAGGCCGGATTGTCGGGAGTGGGGGACAGCTACGATTTTGGAGTGGCGGCGGGCGATTACGATAACGACGGGAACGAGGACTTGTTCCTTTGCAGCGCGGGACGAAATACGCTGTACCACAACAACGGGGATGGCACGTTCACGGACGTGACGGCGGGATCGGGACTGGATCAGAAACCGCAGAATCTGCTGAGTGTCGCGGCGGCGTGGTTCGACTATGACAATGATGGTCTGCTGGATTTAGTAGTTTCGAACTACACGATCTGGACACCGCAGACGGACATCCGCTGCGTGATGAACAGTCGGAGGGATTTCTACTGCAGCCCGACAAATTACATCAGCGTGCCGACGAGGCTGTACCACAACCTGGGCGGGGGCAAGTTCAAGGATGTTACGGAGGAAGCGGGATTCGGAAGCGCGCTGAGCAAGGGCATGGGCATTTCCATCGCGGATTATAACGGAGACGGGCTGATGGATGTGTTCGTTGCCAACGATACCGACCGGAATCTCCTGTTCCTGAATCAGGGAAACGGCACGTTTAAGGAACAGGCGCTGCTATACGGAGTGGCATATAACGATTCGGGGGCCACGGTTTCCGGGATGGGGAGCGACGCGAAAGACTATAACAATGATGGGTGGGTGGACATCGCGTACAACGATCTGGCGACGCAGAGCTTCGGAATTTTTCGGAACGAGGGCGGCACATCGTTTGAGTATGCTTCGCGACAGACGCACATCGAGACGCTGAGCCGCGCATTTTCCGGATGGAGCATGGGATTTGTGGATTACGACAATGACGGGTGGAAGGATTTTTTCTCTGCCAATGGCGATGTAGACGACATCCGCGAAAACACACGGCAACACGACACGATGTTTCGTAATGTTGGCGGGAAAACGTTCGAGGATGTCAGCGACCAGATGGGGCCGGACTTTCTGCCCTTGGGATACCATCGCGGTTCGGTATTCGTCGATCTGAATAACGATGGGTTTATGGACCTGGCGGTAACGGGACTGGGGGAAAAGCCGCGCATTCTGATCAACGGAGGATTGAGCCAGAATCACTGGTTGTTGCTGGACCTGCGCGGGCATACGAGTAATCGCGATGCGATTGGAGCACGGATTCAGGTGACAACGAGTTCGGGAAAAACGCTGTACAACCACGTAACGACGAGCGTGGGGTTCATGTCGTCAAGTGACCGGCGGTGTCACTTTGGCTTGGGCAAGGACACCAGCGCGACGGTGGAAATCCGGTGGCCCAGCGGGATCGTGCAAAAACTGCAAAGTGTGAAGGCCGATCAGATTCTGAAAGTGGAAGAACCGGAAAAACAAAAAGCCAAGAGCGGCGGTGCGTCGCCGGGTGGTCAGCGATGAATGGCAGTCGCCTTGCGAGGGGCGGTAATTTCATCTTGCTTTGCTCAATGCTCGCCAGTTTGGTCCTTCCAGTGAGATTGGGTTCAGCGGAATTTACAGCGCAGGCCGACACCGCTCCGATCACCTTTGAAAATATTGCTGCGAAATCCGGAATCACGTTTGTCCTGGACAACAGCACATCTCCCCACAAGTACCAGGCGGAGACGATGGCTGGCGGGCTGGCGATGTTCGACTACAACAACGACGGGTTGATGGATTTGTATTTCACCAACGGGGCCAGTTTGCCGCAGATGGACAAATCCGATCCGAAGTTTTTCAACCGGCTGTACCGGAATAATGGGAACGGAACGTACACCGACGTCACGAATGCTGCCGGAGTGCGGGGAGCATTTTATAGCATAGGAGCAGCCGCGGCCGACTACGACAACGACGGCAATGAGGACTTGATCGTGGTGGGCGCGAACGGCTACCAGTTGTTCCACAACAATGGCGACGGAACATTTACCGATGTGACCGAAAAGGCAGGCTTGCGAAAGACGCATCCGGAACTGGCGAAAGGATTCGCGGCGGCGGCGGGATGGTTCGATTATGACAACGACGGACTGCTGGACTTGATCATTATTAATTACCTCAAATGGACTCCGGAGACGGATGTATCGTGCGTGGTTAAAGGCATACGGACGTACTGCGCACCGGATAGTTATGCGGGATTGCCAAATCTGCTGTTTCACAACAATGGAGATGGGACATTTACGGACGTATCCGAGTCGTCAGGGATTCTGGCGCACGTTGGCAAGGGAATGGGTGTGGCGTTCGCGGACTATGACGGAGATGGTTTCATGGACGTGTTTGTGTCCAACGATACGTTTCGCAATTTTCTGTTCCACAACAATGGAAATGGGACTTTCAGTGAGGTTGGGGTGATCAGCGGCGTTGCGTACAACCAAGATGGGAAGAGCTTCGCGGGAATGGGGGCGGATTTTCGCGACGTGGACAATGACGGACTGCCGGATATCTTTCAGACCGCGATGTACGGCGATACATTTCCGCTGTACCACAATTTAGGGCACGGACTATTTGAAGATGTGACGATCACATCGAAGATCAAGGCGTTGACGAGCCGATTGACCGCGTGGGGAAACGGAATCGTGGATTTCGACAATGACGGGTGGAAGGATCTGTTTACCTCGAACGCGGCGATTCTGGACAACCAGGAGATGGTGAATGACCTACCGTTCCGTTTGCCCAACAGCATTTTTCGGAACAATCACGACGGGACGTTTGTAAACGCGGGGGCACAAGCGGGAAAGGATTTCAATACGCCCGGAGCGCACCGCGGCGCGGCATTCGGCGATCTGGATAATGACGGGCGGATCGATATTGTGACATCGAGCTTGAATGGGCATCCCGAAATATTCATGAATCGGACCGCCAACGGGAATCATTGGTTGACGTTGAAGCTGATTGGAACGAAGAGCAATCGCGATGGGTTGGGAGCGGAAGTGAAATTGACGGCCGGAAAGACTGTGCAATACAACCAATGCACGAGTAGTGTGGGCTACGGGTCGTCCAGCGATCATCGGGTACACTTCGGCATCGGGCGCGAGACTAAAATCGAGAGCGTGGAGATTCGATGGCCGAGCGGGATCAAGCAGACGCTAAACAATGTTGGGATCGATCAGGTTTTGACCGTGAAGGAATCGAAGTAGCTGCCGTCAGGGCGCCAGGCGAAATTCCAGTTCATTCAACCAGTGATTTTTCCAATCTTCGTGAAAGGTAACGGAGTTGGCCTTCGAGACGCTGCGGCCAGCGGCCAGTTCTTGCGACGGGCCTTTATTGTCGTTGACGCGGCAACTGAACTTGACGGATTCGCCAGCGAACAGTTTCTGCCGTACTTCAGGAATTTCCGACCAGGGGATGGCGGCTTCGACGATACGGGTGTTGCCGGTGTGGTGCATGGAGAGTTTGGCGGAGGGGACGGGACCGCCTTCGATGGGCGCTTTGGGTTGGCGGGGATAAAAATGTTTGCGGGGCATTCCCGGAGCGAGAAGTTTCCATACTTCGGTGCCGCCGCCGTATTCCTCGGAGACTTGGTTTAGAGCGAATTCGTAGTCGGTATCCCAAGCGGTGATGAAATTGGGCATGACACCGGGCGGATTCGGGAGCCATGGTTTCTGCTGGAGAACGTTGAACGCGATCTGAACATTGTCGTGTTCTTCGGTGCCGGAAGGGATATCAAAATCGTGGCGGTACGAGTAATGACGCACCTCCGGAGGCCATTGCAGTTCTTTTCCGGCAGGGTCAAGTGAGCGATCGGGATAGAAGTAAGAATCGTCGTCGCGCCGGCTGAAGCGGACCATGCCGGTATCGGGCGAGGAATCCAGAATTTTTGCAGCGAAATAGAAATTAGTGTCGTCGTAGGCGAGATAGACGATGCTAGCGATTTTGTCGGAGCCTTTGTCGAAACTCTTGAAGGGCAGCCAAGCTTCTTCGGTGAGGCTGGCGTGCGAGCCGGGAGTGGGAAGGATCTGTGGCGGAATGCCCTGCCAATCGGCAAGATCGCCGTCAACGTTTATGGAGCGGCGAAGAATGCTGTTGACGTGCAAGTCTTCTTCGAACCGCGTGGAGTTTCCGTGGGATTCGGCGAAGACCACCGAGGTGGGATAGGTGTTGTTGGAAGCAGCAGTTCCCTTCTCCACTTTGAAGGGGAACTCTCTCGATTCGTGGGGGGAGAGAGAGACGGCGAGAGTGGCAGGAGCAAGAACGAGGCCGTTCGATTGCGCCTGAAGCGAGCCCTCGACGGTGCGATTCAAGACGTTGGTGAGCTTTACGCGGAGATCGGGTTGGCGGTCGATGGGCGCGACAAAATCCCGAGCGAGGATTTCCACGGGAGCGATTCCGCTGATGCGGGCGTTCTGCAATTCGAGAAGAAGTTTTTGGAACGAGCCGTTGGAGCCGTCGGTACGAAGGAAATAGCCGAGACCGTTGAGAGGGATAGTGAGCTTGCCATGATTGGAAGGCACTCGGTTGCCATAGAAGTCGAATGATTGAATCACGCCGCCTTGGTCGGAAAAAGTCATGGATGCATCATCGGCAATCGCGACGGAGCGGAACAGCGTGCGTTCCGGTTCATAGATTTTCTTGAGATCGCCGACAACCACCACGGTGCCGTCCTCGGGATCAGCAGGGCTTCCAGCGGCGCGCGGCAATCCATCGAATACAAAAATCCAGGGTAAGCCGTTCTGGAAGAGCAGGCGATTGAAATCGCGCTGGCCAATGAATTTTTGGGTAGCAGCCACGGCCGCCGCAGGTGACCAAGCCTGAACGACAGGATAGACGCGGCCATCCAGCTTCAGGTTCTTGCTGTGGTAGACGTTGCCGTTAAAAACACCCGCAGTGCGGCTCTGGCCCTGCGCACGCATCGATGCAATTACGCCGGCGATGCGGTCTTCGGAGTTGGCGATCCAGCTCTCGGTATCCCAAACGCGCGTGGGGCCATAGGGGCTTTTGCGATTTACCCATTCCGGCACGAGGGATGGATCGGCAGCGAGGGCCTGGTAGTGGATGCTGATAAAGTCGAGCCACTTGAGAAATTGATCGCTGCCGTCGGGAAATAGTTTGTCGCGCGCGTTTGTGGAAGAGCAAGTGCCACCAATAAGAACTTTTACGCCAGCATTGGCTCGGGCAGCTTCCACCCCAAGCGCCATGTGCGTAAACAAATCGCGGTAACGTGGAATGTCCGCGCCCCAGCCGGAGATGGAAATCGCCTCCCAAGGTTCGTTCCAGAGTTCGACGGCATTGACGTTTCCGTTTGGCCAGCCGTAACGAGAAGTGGTGGATTGCACCCAATTCTGGAAGTCTGCGTCATATTTGGGCAGCCACGCGCGATCGTCTTTGGTATCGAGCATTTTGCCTTCAGGAGAAAGCCAGGGACGGGGACGCTGGAGCGGCTGCATGGACTTGTCGTCCCCATCGCCGAGAGTGAGCATGACGGTGACGTCGTGTTTGCGGGCCCAGGTAAGATCGCGCTCAAGGATGGCCGAAGATTTGCGAAACTCTTCGGAACCAGAGGGATTGTAGGCAGCGCCCATGCGCATGCCTTTGATGCCGAGCTTTTCGAATAGGACGAAGACGCCTTCGTTCATGAATTCGTCCCAGGTGGTATCGAGCGCGTAGGTGGGAAACTGCACGCGACCGGGCGCCGGCTGCAGAACGCGGGCCAGCGCTGCCGCAAAGGCACGTCCGTGGCCGGGGAGGTCCACGATAAGGGCGTAGCCACCAAAGGTTTCGGGGATCGTGGGGCGAACCGTGATGTCGACCGAAGAATGGGCTGGCACATCAACAGAGACAGGAGAGGCGTCTTCGGTGGCAATCTGGAAGACGTGAGGGACCCAAACGTCACCTACGGGGACACGAGTCCCGTAACGGATTACTTCCAGCTTTCCTTGCGATTTCCAGGGCGTGTCGAGTTTGTTAGTGAAGCGGAGGGTCATCTCCATGGATTCGCCCGGCCATAGAACATTCGCCATGTCAAACGATCCGGCGCGCACGGAGATCTCCGCGACGGAGTAGTCCTTTGCGGCTTGCGCGGATGTCAGGCCGAGGGCTTCCTGAAAGCCAGGCATGTCCGCGCCGTCCTTCATTTGAGCGCAGGTCAGATGGCCGGCTAACAAGGTGATGGCGAGAACGAACGAGAATCGGACTTTACGAAACACGAATGGCGGAAGCATAAGAACCTCTTCGAATGAACTGTTTTGTGCCTGTCACAGGAGGAGCGATGGGTAAAGCTAACTGGCAGGAATGGCGAGAGGCGCCCAGAGTTGGCTGTGCGGCTTCGCTCCAGACTCATGCTGTTGCGCGAGAATCTTTTCCTTGAGCTGAAGACTTTGCGGGTCCCCGGGAGCGATGGCCAAGGCGCGGTCCGCAGCTTTCAAGGCGGCGGAGAATTGGCCGGCCTGCCGGTAGGCTTCTGCGGTCAGTAACTGAATGTCCTTGTCCTTCACGGCAGACTGCGATTGCAGGAGCGCGATGGCAGCCTTGGGATTCGAATCGTGCAGATATTGGTTGGCGAGGACTTTGCGGGCTTCCACATTGTCGGGATCGAGTTGAACCGCCTGTTCGAGCTCCGGCACGGCTTGCTTGCCGCGCCCCATTTGCAAAAGAAGGATTCCGAGAGCAGCGTGGCCATCGGGAGAGAGCGGCTGAAACGACAGGTATTTGCGAAACGCAGTTTCGGCATCGGCGAAGCGCCCAGTTTGCACGTAACAGATTCCGAGATCGAAGTACGCTTCGTAGAAAGTGGGCAGGCGCTGGATGATCGACTCGTATTCAGGGGTGGCCTGGGCGAACTGACCCGAGTCGAGGTAGTGCTCGGCATGATCGAGGGATTCTCGGAGGGCGCGCCCATTGGCGTTCTGCTTTTCGGTATCTTGGGCCAGCTTCTGAACGAGGTCCGCGTATTGCTGGGCTTTGGGAAGATTGCCCTGTTTGCGATAGATAGAGACGAGGAGTAAAGCGGATTGATTGTCGCGCGGAGAGAACTTCAGTGCCTTGAGCGCATCGGCCTCGGCAGCCGGCAGATTTTTCGACTGTTCGTAGGCGCGCGCGCGCCAGTAGAGGCCGGGTGAATAGTCGGGATTGATGGTGAGCACCTTGGTGAAGGAAGAGATGCTTGCGGCCGCATGATCGCTTTCAAACAGATGGCGCCCGTAAAGCATCTGCACCAAAGCAGTGGTCTTCGGGGAATTCTCGGCTAATTTAAGGGCCTTGGCGAACATACCCTCAACATTCGCAGACGGGTTGGATTGGCCAGTCGTATAAGCGAGCGAAGCCAGAATTACGGGATCATTAGGACGTAATTTGTTGGCTTCCGTGAGCGGGCCGACGGCCGCGTCCATCTTGCCTTCGTCCATATAGAGTTCGGCGAGATTTCTCCAGGCTTGGACATCGGTAGGGGAGAGCTTGGTGACCTGAACCAATTCACTTTGTGCCACCGATTCATCAAGAAGGGTGTGGGAAGCGAGAGTGGCGTGAAGTTTGAGCGCGCGTACGGAATCGGGATGGTGAGCGAGAAACGACTGAAGTTCCAGAGCTGCGTCAAAAGGCTGATTCAACTCGACGAGCGCTTCGGAGTGGAGCACCACAGCCTCTTCCGATTCTGGATTGGCGTTTTTGTAGATGCGGAGTTCTTTTTCGGCGTTCACCCAGTCCCCGTTTTGACCATATTGCTTCCCCTTGAGGAGGTGGTTCGTAACAGAAGCAGATCCTGTGGCTTGCGTGCTCGCTGTGTGGGGTAGTGCCTGGCCCGAGGGAGAGGCTAACGCGTTGGTGCCAAGCAGTAAGAGTTGAAGAATTGCTGACGCGCACATTCTTCCCATGTTGCGGTTCAGGAAATAGTTTGGGGTGGACAACATTGTCCACCCCATTCTACAAGGCATTGGTCTTGGGCGTTAGAAGACGATCTTGCCTGCGATCTGAAGCTGGCGCGCGCCATTCGCGACGCCCGTGATCAGACCAAAGTTTCCGTCGCTAACCGTGGAATCGTAGTTACCAAGCCCCGGATGGTTGAAGGCGTTGAGCGCCTCCAATCGGATCTGGAAGTAGCGCGTTCCGTCGGCACTGAATAAGGGGAAATTCTTCAGTATCGTCAGATTTGTCTGTCCCGAATGCGGGTTCCGGAATTGCCCGTTAACGATAGGAATATTCCCCAACGTGAACGATGCCGGCGCATTCTGCCCGGAAGCGAAGGCATTGATGTTGAACGCACGCTGCAGGGGGCTGATTCCGCTTGCGGGGACCTTGCCAACCAAAGCGTTCTTGCCGAGCCCGGACAGGTTAATGACCTGGTCGTAGGAGTAGCCAGGGGTCAAGGAAGCGTACTGTTCGTAGACGCCGACGGAGGTGTCAACCGTTGACGGGAAGCTCCAAGTGATGGGAGTTCCTGAGTGCCATTGGGTGAGACCGGAAATGGTCCAACCGCCGAGCACGCCGTCGAGTATAGCGCCGCCGACACCGGAGGGATTGCTGCCCCACTGACGGCCGCGACCGTAGGGCAACTGATAGTTGTAGAAGACGCTGATACGGTGCGTCTGGTCGAGGGAGTCGAGCCCATACACACTGCTGTAGGACAGCACGCTTTGCGGTACGCGACCACCAACACCATAGCCAGCCACCGGGCCGCCGCCGCCGGAGATTCCGGCATCCGGGCCGCCGACATCGTCAAGCAGCTTGGAGAGGGTGTAATTGACCAGGATTTCCAGACCCTGGCTGAACCGCTTCTGGAAGCGGAGGTTTAGAGCGTTGAAGTTCGAAGTTCCCAGGTTCGAACCGGTAACGCCCATGTATCCAAAGTAGGGATATTGGGTCTCCAGAAGGCCCACGTTCAGAGTTGGCCCAAGGCCGGAGCCCTGCCCATTGATGGGGCTGGCAACAGTCGAGTTGGGCCCGTTGTATATCGCCGCGTTTGCTGGCGTGTACAGGGACTGCGGGAAGGTACTCGGATTGTACTTGGTCAGCAGGTTTCCGCTGTGGTTTCCCAGATACTGTGCTTCTACCAGCATGTTGTAGGGCAGTTGATGCTGGATAGTCAGACTCCAGTCGTACTCCATGGGCATGTGCAGTTTATTGGAAATTGCGCCGACGCCGCTCGAGTATTGGCCGCCATTCTCGAAGTTGGCGCTGGCCCCATCGGTAACTGGTAAGGTGGTTTCCACGCTCGGGAACCTGATCGGGCCGGTTGCCAAGGTTTGCAAACCGTACTGAGGGGCGCCGACGGTGCCCGGATACCAGGCGAGTCCTGGATTGTTGGGATCGGGGACCGGCGTGCTGGTCTGGAAGGACGAGGAACTGGAATTGGAGGTGAACGTCGGGCCGACTGTATTGTCGTAGGCCTGCAGGTCGCCTGAGGTAGGCAGATAAAGAATCGCAAAGGATCCGCGAATCACGGTCAGAGGATCAAGCTGGTAAGCGGCTCCTATGCGGGGAGCAAAATTCCAAGGATGCCATTGCGTGGCATTCCGAGAAGGATATTGCGAGCTTCCCACGACTTCGAACGCGCCGTTTGGAAAACCCTTGGTAACCCAAGCGGGAGTCGCAACCGAAGCGGGATTCAAGCCAGCGTTGATGAGCGACTGAGTCCAGCTATAGCCGGCGGGAACCGAATAGGCGGATGGGGCGTTGGCGTCCCAGACGATCAGTTTGTTGTTCTTTTCGGTCAGCGGGCTTTCCGTTTCCCAGCGCAGGCCGAGGTTGAGAGTCAATCGTGGAGTGACTTTAAAGTCGTCCTGGACGTAGGATGCAAAGTAATTTTCGCGATAGTGGCGGATGTTGGGCGATTGCACCTGCATCCAGGTATCGATGCCCATGAGGAACTGGCCGGTGCCGTTGGCAGCAGCCTGGCTGTTGTTTGACCAGTTGAGGTTGTTCTGACTGCCAGGACCCGCCACGAATTGCTGTGTGGCGTTGCCGTCGCCGTTGAAGTTGTTATTTTGTCCTTCATCGGTGAAGTTGTCGTAATAGCGGCGTCCTTCATAGCCGAACTTGATGGAGTGGCGCCCGAGGATCTTCGTGAGTGCGACCGAAAGGTCGTAGTTGGTCTGGTTGTAGCGATTGTACTCGTTGCCGTAGATCGGATATGCGCCAGGATAATTGTAGCCTTGAACGTTTCGGGCTTCGTCGTCAAGAGTGCCAATGCTCAGGATATTGGTCTTGCTGCCCAAACCGGCTCGGATGTCCGCGGTGAAAGGAAACGTACCGAGGTAGTTTTGAGTGGCGGAGTCGGTAGGAAGGACCCATCCCGTTATGTACGGACTGTAATTGCCCCCAGCGCGAATCTCAAGAGCCCAAGTGTTGGAGATTGCGTAGTTGTAGCCAATGACCATACCAAAGGCGCCGTTGATGGAGGTTTGGTCGGTTTCATTGAAACCATTGGGCAACGCAGGAGTGGGAGTGTTGGAATACGGACCATAAGATAGATCGTTGAATTTCACGTGGTTATAGCGGAAGAAAATATTCTGCTTGGAAGTCAGATTCTGATCCAAGCGAACGGACCATGAGTCGTCCGATTTCGACTCGGGAGTCCGGTAGACGTAGTTTCCAGCTTCCGAGTAGGGAACGACCGGAGCATGATTCGGGAGGGGCATCAGGCCGATGTATTTCTGGATAACCGGGTCAAGATACTGTGTGGGAATGATCCGGCCGTTGTCGGGCAGCAAGTTCTGGCGCTGAAAACTCGCACAAGCACAGAGCCAAGGTTGCGCTGCTATTTGCGCAGCCGTCGGCGTGACCAGATTTGGGTAGGTATTGGGCCCAAATGGATCGTAAATGTAGGGATAGGGAGTCGGAGTTCCGGATGCGTACGTGCCGTTTCCGATGTCGGTCAAGTCTCCGTTGCGTTCCTGCGGAGTGAGCACTTGGGATTGGTTCTGGCTACTGATGATGTTCTGGCGAACTCCCTCGTAATCGACGAAGAAGAAGGTCTTCTGGTGTCCGTTATAAATTTTGGGAATCACCACCGGACCACCGAGCGCTCCACCGAAATCATTGAGGTGACCATGACCTTGGGGCACGTCCTGCCAGTTGTTCTGCCAGGAGTTGGCGTTGAACTGATCTGACCGGTAGTACTCAAAGGCCTCGCCGTGCAGGCTGTTGGTTCCTGATTTCGTGCCGATCGAAACGGCGCCGCCGGACAGACGGCCGTACTCGGCGGAAATGCCGTTGGTCACCACCTTGAACTCGGAAACGTCGTCGTAGGAGGGCGTGCCGTTGCTGATGACGTGGCCGAAGTTTTGGCTGATGGGTACGCCATCGACGAGATACTCAAGGCTGCTGGTACGGCCGCCGTTGATGCGCGTATCATTCGGGCCGCTGTACGGTCCACCGCCGTTGACGCCCAGTTGCCAGCCGGCGCGGCCTCCGCTGCCCTGTACGTCTCCAGAGATGGTGAGCAGCAGGAGGGGATCGCGTCCAAATACGGTGTTGTTCGACGGCAGGTTATCGATCATGCGCTCGTCGATGACTTCACCGGTTTCAGCGTCGGCGGTGCGCAACTGCGGAGCTTCGGTCGTAACCGTGATCGTATCGTTGATCTGGCCGACTTCGAGGCGATAGTCAAAGGTGAGGCGATCTTCGACCTGCAGCACAATGTCATTACGGACCGCGGTCTTGAAGTTCGGAGCCTTGACGTCAACGTTGTACGTACCGGGCGTCAGTTGATTCGCCTCATAGTAGCCGTCGTTGTTTGTTTTTACTGTAACGGCGACGGAAGTCGCCTTGTTCGTAATCGTGACCACAGCGCCCGGGACGACGGCCCCGGACGGATCCGAGACTCTTCCGGAGATGGATCCTTTGCCGGTCTGAGCAACAGTCCAAGGGACAATCACGAGCAGGGAAAGCGCGAGCAGGACAAGCAGCTTCGATTTCATAAGACTCCTTCGCGGCGACTTTCGCACCCAAGAAAGTGGCCGCGAGCTTTTTCGAAATGGAATTGCAGTTTGGTAAAACGCAAGAACTTTTACCCCAATTTGCAGCGATGGTAATGTTTTCCAATTACCTCGTCTGTAACGATTGGGAATCGAATATCTGACAAAATCCTCGCGGCGAGGCCCCAGAAGCGAAATAATCCGCAGAAAAGCTGCAGATTTCTCACAAATCAGTCTGATTTTCTTGTGGAATGATCCAATAGTGCCGCAATCGAAACGTCAGATTCCGCCGAATTTAAGGGCCAAAGGCCCAGGGGACAGGGAAACGGTGCTGGTTCAGACGGATTTTTTGGTGGAAGCGATCCAGAGCACGTAAACCAAGGCAATCAAATAGACTCCGACACCGAGATAGTAGGAGTGGGCGAGACCGAAGGTGTCCGCTAGGCGCCCCTGCAAAATGGGGACGATGGCACAGCCCAAAAATCCGAGAGTAAGAAGGCCGGACGCCCGAGCCGTGAGTTCGCCTGCGCCTTCAATCGCGAGGGCGTAGAGGGTTGGAAAGAAGATCGAGACCGAAAAACCGAGCAGCAATATCGAGGCGACAGCGAAGCTTCCGTGGGTCATTGTGACCAGGATCAAACAGACCATTGCGGCGATCAGATGAACGGCCATTTGGCGGGCAGCGGCGAAGCGTTTCTGAACACGCGAAGCGATCAACCGACCCAGGGCAAACAGCGCGAAATATACAGTGAACAAGCCCTGGGATCGCGTGGAGGACAAACCGGCGACAGAGGGGTCTTCCAGATAATTACGGAAGAATCCGAACAGGGCGGCCTCCACGCCGAGACAAAGAAAAATCACAACGAAACCAGCGATGATGCGAGGGCGCTGCAAAAGTTTGGCGTTTGAGGTGGTGGTGCCCTGACTTTCTGCAACTGATGACAGAGTCGGCGGTTCGCTCCCCCCGAAAAATACGACCAGGGCCGTGATGGCGAGAATCGCAGCGAGAATCAGAAACAGGGTTTGCATGTACGGCAATTTGGCGGACACCGACAGAGCGGTGGCGGGAACGATCAGCGAGATAGTTGCCGGGGCGATGATTTGGGCAACCGCCCCGAGGGCGTTGCCGAGGTTTTGCCGACTGGAGGCATCCTTCGGAGGGCCGAGGAGACTGAGCAAGGGATTGCCAGCAACCATTTGCGCCGTGAATCCGCAACCAATCAAAAAGAAGCCGAGCAAAATAATTTCGTAGCGTTTGGTGAGCAGGCCGGGAACGAGCATTGCGGTGCCCACAGCGTAAAGGACCATGGAGATCGTGAGATAGGTACGATAGCCAATGCGTGCCAGCGATCCGCCGATCAACACGGCACCGAGAAACGGAATGTTTTTGGCGAACACCGTGTACATCTGCTGCTGGTAATTGAGATGAAAATGCTCTTTAAATTCGGGCAAGAAGACGCTTTCAAAGCATTGGGTGAGTCCACAGAAAAAATAGATGAAATAGACCATGTACAAAAGCGCGGGAGTATTCACAGGAGATCGGTTTTGCGTGGAATTGAGGATGCTGGATGCCATCAACGTGTGCGCTGCGGCCCCGAGAACGGTTCGTTGCCTTCAATGATGGCGCGCGCCCCAATCTCATTCTTTACATCAACACCGTACGCGCCGTTGTTCCCGCGAATGATCGCACTCTGCACCTGCGGACCGAGATGAATGCAGGGTGGCTGCAGCATCCGAGGCGGTTCCTTGCCGGACGAGTACCCGGGCTGGCGCGATGGTTCGAAGCCGCCGAACGAGCTGTTCTGAACCTGGATTCTTCCGGACTCGACTTCGATGGAATAGGAGGTCGCGTCCGAGTCGTTGGAAAAGTAGCAATCGCTGAAGGATACGAAAGCGCGACCCTGTAGAACTACATTGTGTTCCACCGGCCCCCAGAATCCACAATTGACGAAGCGGACGTTACCTTGCGCGCCGGATTCGACGATCACCTGGGTGCTGCGGCCCACGCGATGGCTGTCGAATTCCCCGTTGGTGATCAGCAAGCCTTGGGGCTGGATGTGTTCCACAAGAACGGCGACGGCGGTGGCATCGGCGCCAATTCCCGAAAATTGCCCGTTGCAGGAACCGTTTGGCGTTTCGATGAAGCGATAGCCGACGCTGGCGGGAAACACAAAGGTGTTGGTTACGTATTCCCAGTCCGTACGACCGAAAATGAAGGCCTCGAGATTCGCCTGCATGAACGCAAAGACTTTGTCCCAATTGCCGTGGAATGCGGGGCTCGCCCAGAAATGCGAGTGAAACTGGACGTCTTGCAGGCGGCCGATGTCGCCGGTCCAGTCCACGAAGATACCGCGGCGGAGCACGCAGCCGTTGATGCGGATAATGCGGTGGCGGCCGTTCTCCGTAGGGCCGGTGCGGATTCCGTTGTAACTATTGATTAAGGTGATGTCGGAAATCGTGGAGTCGAAGGAGACATCCTTGCTGATCGCGGGATTGCCGCGAATCTGGATCGTCCACGGGTAAGGCTGGATGTCCTCGACCTTTTGCTCGGGATAATAGATCGTAAGTCCGACGAGCGCAGTGGAGCTGCGCATCTCGATGAACGCGGGCGCGTCTTCCCTGCCCCGCCCTTCTGTCGGCATCAGGATGGAACCAGTTGCAGGTTCCCAAGACATGGGCGACAGATTCAGCCCAGTAACGTGGACGCCGGCCTTGATTTCCAGATGACCCCGGCACAGCCAGCGGCCCACCGGCACGAGGACGACTCCACCTTTGGGCGCAGCGGCATCGATGGCCTTTTGAATGGCGGCGGTATTGTCCGTTTGGCTGTCGGCGACGGCACCGAAATCCTTGATGTTGTAAATGCCCTCGGCAGGAGAGCCCGAGACGATCTGCGCTGAAGCGGTCCGGCAGGAGGCCACAGCGCAACCGGCGAAAGCGACCAGAAAACCGACAAGGCGATGCAAACGCTGGCGATTGCCGTTCATGATCCGTAAGAGCCCTCGGGCTAACGGTACATTAGGATGAAACAAGAGCCGAATCTATAAGAAGTTGAAATTGCTTATGAGAAAAAAATGGGCGCCCGTAGGATTCTTTTCTTAAATTAAGGTTGTAGCACCTTATGATGTCGCGAAGGTTGCATTCGGAAAACTTGACCGTGATTCGAGACAGATTTGATCTCCGCAAATAATATCCGCTGGGCGGTGCTTGCGGCCCTGAGCTTGATCGCCATCAGTCTCGCCATGCCGCAAGCCCGGACAGGACAAGCCGTGCAGTTTACCAACGTAACCAGCGCAGCGGGAATCCAATTCAAACACTTCAAGGGCAACAAGGGCATTTCCATCAACCTCGAGGAATTTGGCCCTGGGGTGTGCGTCGCGGATTTCGACGGAGACGGCTGGACCGATATTTACTTTGTGAACGCCCGCGATCTGTATGACCGCGGTATCAAGGTGCAGAATGCGCTGTACCGCAACAACCATGACGGCACGTTTACGGACGTCACCGACAAGGCCGGAGTGCCGGGAACGGGATTCGGACTGGGCTGTGTGTGGGGTGATTACGATAATGACGGTCATCCCGATTTGTTTGTGACGCAGTATGGAAGAAATGTGCTGTATCACAATAATGGCGACGGGACATTTACGGACGTGACCGACAAGGCTGGAGTGGCGGGCATGGACTTCGGAACGTATTTTCACTCCGGCGCAACATTTTTTGATTACGACCGAGACGGGAAACTGGACTTATACGTGGGCGGATACGTCGCCTTTGGGCCAGGGGCTCGCCGCTATTGCAGCCTCAGCGGCGTGACCAGCAGTTGCCCGCCGAGCGCCTACGAGGGCAGCGCCAACATCCTGTACCACAACAACGGCGACGGCACATTTACGAATGTAACGAAGGCAGCGAACATTTATCAGCCGAATGGCAAGAATCTGGCGGTGGGGGCCGCCGACTTCGACAATGATGGATGGCCGGACCTGTTCGTGGCCAACGATGGATTGAAAGCCTACCTGTATCACAACGAACACGACGGAACGTTCAAAGAGCAGGCCATTCTATCTGGAATGGCCTACACGGGATCGGGCAATACGATGGCGGCGATGTGCATTTCCCTGGGCGATTACAACAACGACGGATGGCTCGATCTGTATATTTCCGATTTTCAGGGAAGCTCGGATCACCTCTGGAAGAATGACGGGCAGGGATTGTTCGATGAGGAAAGCGACCGCGCCGGGATTACGGCGCCCACCCGAGGGGTACTGAGTTTCGGCGGCGGATTCTTTGATTATGACAACGATGGATGGTTGGACTTGTTCATTGCCAACGGGCATGTGTATCCGGAGGTGGAACAAGTATCTTCCGAAACGCACTACAGGCAGATCAATACGCTGCTGCATAACGATGGCCACGGGAAGTTTGTCGATGTGACGAGAATATCTGGCGATGCCTTCAGCGTTCCGCACACGGGAAGGGGTGTGGCGTTTGCGGACTTCGACAATGATGGATTTGTGGACGCGGTGATCGCGAACAACGGTGATCCGCCGATCCTGATGCACAACGGAGGGAACGGGAATCACTACGTGTCGTTTCAACTGGTGGGCACGAAAAGCAATCGCGACGCGATGGGTGCAAGGCTGAAGCTGACGGCTGGAGGCCTGACGCAGATTCGAGAAATTGCGGGCGGAGGAAGTTACCTGTCACAAAGCGATTTGCGGGCTTCGTTTGGACTGGGTTCAGGAACGAAAATCGATAAATTGGAAATTACATGGCCCAGCGGAGGGAAGCAAACGTTTGTGGATTTGCGCGCCGATCAGTTTTACCGGATTCAGGAGGGTAACGACACCATCGGCTATCAAGCATTTGCAAAGGCAGGCCAGGCGGCACGTCCCTGACGGGACAGCGCGGGCCTCACGGCCCGGCAGTTACATTTGGTAAAGATCATGGCCCTTTTGTGCGAATCCAATTTTGGATTGTCACAGACACGCGGGTCAGCGGTACAGCATCCTGCCTGCTAGTTCGGCACTGCAAACATTTGGTGGTTTTTTGGACAACCGCGTACGGACGATCAGGAGATCTATGAGAGCGGGGCGTTTCACGTGTGCAGGTGCGGTAGTTGTGATTCTGATTGCGCTTGCGGTAGATCTGAGTGCGTTGGACAACGGACTGGCGCGCACACCGCCGATGGGCTGGAATTCCTGGAACAACTTCGAATTGAATATCAACGAAAAGCTGATCCGGTCGATGGCTGATGCGCTAGTAAAGTCTGGAATGAGGGATGCGGGCTACCAGTATGTGATCGTGGATGCCGGATGGAAGAACCACGAGCGCGCGAGTGACGGCAAACTGATGGCCGACCCGCGAAAGTTCCCTTCCGGGATGAGGGCGCTGGCGGACTATGTTCACGCGCGAGGGTTGAAATTAGGCATTTACACGGACGCCGGCAGCGAGGACTGTGGTGGCGGAGGACCGGGCAGCAAGGGATATGAAGCACTGGACGCCGCAACGTTCGCGGAATGGAACGTGGATTACGTTAAGGAAGATTGGTGCAAATCGGAAGGATTAGACGCTAAGACGGCTTACACCACGATGAGCAAAGCCATTCAGGCCACGGGACGGCCCATGGTGTTCAGCATGTGCGAGTGGGGCGACAACAAACCGTGGCTATGGGGCGCCGAAGTCGCGAACTTGTGGCGCACCACCGGCGACAATAAGAATTGCTGGGACTGCGGGCGCGAAACCATGAACAAGTTGGGCGGCTATCCACGTGGGTGGACCTTGATCCTTGATGCGCAACCGCCGCTGCAGAAGTTTTCCGGGCCCGGCGCACTGGAACGACCCGGACATGCTGCAAGTTGGCAGGCCGGGGCTTTCGGTGGAGGAATCGCGCGCGCATTTCAGTCTGTGGGCAATTCTGGCTGCGCCGTTGATTGCGGGAAATGATTTGCGTTCGATGACGCCAGAGATCGCGGATATTCTTCTGAACAAAGAAGTGATCGCTGTGGACCAGGATGCGGAAGGGATGCAAGGAACCTTGCTCAAGAAAGACGGGGATCGGGAAGTTTGGGCGCGGCAGTTGGGCGACGGGAGTGAGGCTGTCGTACTGTTCAATCGAAGCGGCGCAGCCGTAGAAATGACCGTTCGCTGGAACGACTTGGACAAGAAGTTCGGCGGAGAAGCGAAGGTCCGGGACCTCTGGGCGCACCGCGAGTTGGGAGTTTTGAAGGGCGGGTATTCGGCGACCGTGCCATCGCACGGAGTGGCGATGATCCGGGTCCAGGGCACGCAGCAGTAGAGGGCTACAAGTGATTCCAGACGCAAAATGCGAAGTGCGGACGCGTTCCGCCCCGGCCACCCCAAGCAAGAATTACTGGCAATTGAATTGACAGATCATGTGGCCGACATAACCGGCTGCAGTGGCGAAGGCACCGCCGGCTTGATCCATCAGGCCCGTCGCCGGATCGATACCTTCGGAAATGATTCCGCCGTCCCACTTCGCGTACTGAAGAATCTTCAGGGCTTGTGATCTTCCCCGTTTGAGGCCGAGATGGTCGGCGACGCTGAAACTCGTGGTGAAGGCCACTCGGTAGCTGCCAGGGAGACCATAGGGTTGATCGGAGTAGGAATACGGATAGTTCTTGGAGTGCAACCAATCGTAGGTGCGGATAAACAGCGGGTCATCCTCGGAAATAAAACCGAGTGCGGGGAGCTTCATCAGCGAACCCGGAGGGACATCCGCCAAAATCGGGTTCTGGCCATCGGTGGCACTGACAAAAATGGTGCCAGTTGCGCCTGGAGCATTGGGCGAGACGCAGGTCTTTAAGATTGCCTGATGCAAGGATTCGGCGCGATTGATTGCGTCGTTGGCTTCCGCGGAATCGTTAAGCCGCTGGGACAGATCAGCGTAGTCCTTCCAGGCTCTCCAGACCAGAACGTTATCGTAGGTGGAGAACCCTTGTTTGCGGTATTGGTCTTGGGCATCCTGCAAGGTGGAATAGAGCCCAGAATGCGTATCGAAGTGGAGCAGGAGTTGTTTTTTGATGTAGCGAAGAGCGTCGCGATGCTTGGAAAGGAACTGCTCGTCTCCGGTTTTTTGCACAAATTGATGGAGTGCGACGATGGGCGCAACGCTCTCATCGAGTTCGAAACCGTCTTCCAGGACGACGCCGTCAATGAAACGACTGTGAGTTCCAACGTTTCGAAGCTGCGTGGTTAGCGCGTAATCCACAGCTTGAGCGGCCAGGTCGGTATCGATATCCAGCAAGCCGGGAAAACTCCAAAGCATGGCGTCACGATCCCAGTAAGCGACGGACACATAGTAACGAGGACTTCGCGAAGTGACACCGACCAGTTGCTCGGTGTCGATGGTTTTCCCCCAGGCAAACATGGCGGTAAAGAGCAGATTGCGATTCATGATTCGATCGAGATCGGGCTGGCCGGTGGTGCGTGTGCGGGCTTTGCACCAAGCAGCGGACTGTTCGACGAGTGCGTCGACACCGCTCCGGTCAATCGTTTCTGTCAACGCGGCGGCGGATTGAGAGGCGCTGTACTCTTCAAGCCCCACGCCGATTACAAAATGAGCTTCGAGCGACGAATTGGCAGCAAGAGTTGCCGTGCGCTCCGCATCCATAGCCGGAGCAACGCTGACCGGCGATCCAGTCACCTTGATTTCGGAGCCTGGCGCTTCGAGAGACCACGCAAAATGCGTGTCGTGGGTGACGAAGGAAAAAACCTGGGCGGCCTTCTCCCAAGCGGCCGGAGCAATAGAGCGATCCCCCTTCAATTCCACCGGGGTGTAGGTAACCCGTTGTAGCGAACCGAAGGAGGCATGCACGCCGAGACTGACCGAAACGGGGAGGCCGCGAGTGTTGGTCAAGGTGAGGCTGAGGAAGGCGCCGCGGAATCCCGGTGGAGCACAGTAGGTGATCGTGCCTTGCAAGCCATCCACGACAAAGGTTGCCTGTGGAATCCAATATTCGATGAGTTGCCACTTCAGATTCTTGAGCGAAACACGTTTCCCAGAAACGGTGAAATAAGGCTCCAGGGCGGGTGTGCCCTGCTCTCCGACAACTTGAAGAAGTCCGCGATCACGCATGGACAACACATTGAAATTTACAAGCGCAGCGTCGGAAGCACGAATCGCAGGCAGCGCGATCCACTCGTTGCCGGTCGGAATGACATCGTCTGCCGAGAGCACAATCGGCACGGATTTGTGCCCCGATTCGGCAGCGACATTTGGAGGACAGTGGAGAAAGCAGACGAAAATGAGGGAAAGAGCCGTGGGTAGCCGTTTCATCGATTCCGTCGATTGAACTTCACAGGCGCGTGTGGCGCCGCGGGCGTCGTGCCGAAATTTAAAGGACCCTGCCCTTACCCGGGGTGGGGTAATAAAAGCCGCAGAGTCCTCATCGGACCTGTCGCACGCTAGCGGTGTGCGACGGTCCGGAGGGGTGATGCAAACATCAGGTTGGTGCGACAGTAATTCACTAACCGCGAACGCGTCTGTAACAAACGAGACGAGCTTTCTAAGAAAATCCTTCCGAAACGTAAAGAGTGTAGTGGAGACGAATTCCGCCGAGGTCATCTGCAACGATCGACCTAACGTCCGGCGGCATCTCAACGCATTCTTAAATGCCCGACAGGGTATCCCTCAGGGTTTCTGGCCAGGAGCGCGAGGCAGATTGGGTCTCATGTTGAAGTGGTCACACGCCCAGTCGCATAGCGATTCCATCATGGGCACCAATTTGCTGCCGGCCTCAGTAAGCGCGTACGTCGTCTGAGGCGGGACCGTGCGAACGAGACTGCGATTGACGACTCCATCGGAACTCAATTCGCGCAACTGTTGCGTCAGCACTTTTTCAGAAATCGGCTTGAGCTTGCGATGCAATTCGGCAAACCGCAGCGGACGAAAGGAGAGGTGCCAAAGAATCTGCACCTTCCACTTCCCAGAAAGCACATTGATCGAAGCCTGCACAGGACAACCATGGTGGTCTTTCATCGTTTTTCATCCATGATAGGGTTAGTTACCAAAAAGTGCGTACTTCCGCTCGGCCTGTCGAATTTATAACATACGATGCGTAGACGGCTTCGCTCGCACGTTGAGATTCCGAGTATCACGGCGCGCCGATCCTAGGGAGCCAAAATGATTCTTGTCACGGGAGCTTCCGGAACGGTCGGGGGCGCAGTTCTCCTGGAGCTTAAAAAGGCCGGTCACCCCGCGCGGGCCATGTATCGCAATCAGGAAGATGCGCGTAGAGCGCCTACCGGCACATTGACGGTTCTGGGCGATTTTGCGAAACAGGAAAGTCTCAAGACTGCATTCGCGGGTGTCGACGCGCTCTTTCTTGTTTGCTCCCCGGTTCCGCAACTTGTTGAACTCGAATGCAATGCAATCGAAGGTGCAGCGGCCTCCGGAGTGAAACACATCGTCCTGAATTCCGCGCTCGGGGCGGGTAAGTACGACAAATCCTTCCCCAGTTGGCATAGGCAGGTAGAAGAAAAACTTTGCAGAACCAGAATCGGCTATTCGATTCTCCGCCCAAACGGTTTTTTCCAGAACATTGTCGCGTACAATTCGCCAACTATTCGATCCAACAACGCTTTTTACGGCGCTACCGGTGGCGCTAAGATCAGCATTCTTGATGTGAGGGATGTGGCGCTTGCGGCCGCCCGCATCCTCGCCGATCCCAATCCTCACAATGCCCAGATCTACGAATTGAATGGCCCGGAGGCCTTAAGCAATGCTCTTATAGCGGAGCATCTTTCGCGCATTGTTGGTCATGCGATCGAGTACGTGAATCTTTCGGACACCGCATTCCACGATGCGCTTGTCGGCGCTGGACTTCCCGAGTGGCAGGTGACTGCTCTCCTCGAACTGCAACAGTACTACCGTAGCGGCGAATGCGCTGAGGTGACCGACGTGCTTCCCGATCTGCTTGGGCGCCCATCCATCAAACTCGAGCAATTCCTATTGGAAAACAAATCCCGCTTTCAACCTGAGGCGGCCAAAATTTAGAGTAGGAGCACGACCCGATGAGCGACCTGACGAATCCCAAGACCGGTTTTTCCCACGAAGAGGCAAAGTCATTCGTCCGCAACCACTTTGAAGAATTCGTGAACCATAAGAATTTCGCAATCGGCAAGGTCAACTTTGCTGCGGAGTTCGTCGATCACGGCACCGACGTTCCGCCCGGCACCCCGCCGGGTCCGGAAGGAGCGATACAGTATGTCGCTGGCGCGCAGAAAAAATTTCCAGACATCCACGTGACAATTCTGGACGTGATCGCGGAAGACGATCGTGTAGTCGTTCGAAATCAGTGGACCGGTACAGAAGCCAGCACGGGCACCAAATACCAATTTTCCGGAATCGTGATCTGGCGAATTGCCCATCGACAACTTGTCGAGCGCTGGGCATATCTCACACCGCCAACACCCGTAAAATAAGGATCGGCCGCCATCTGCGCGAGAGAACCAACACAATCCTCGCCGATTGGCGCGATGGACAATCCGCGCAATTCACCCTTTGCTGAGGTTTTCTTCATCCTGAAGACATACCCCAAGGGCTGGCCCTGCCCGCTCCGGCAACAGTCTATCTGCCCGACGTTACGCTCGCGCCGTGGTCCGTCACGTCCAGTTCGGTCTCAAATCAGTTGACACGAGTGAATTGAAACCGCGCAGAGAACTTTGACGATCACAGGTGGAGCGGCCGTCACGATTCGAACAAAAGACTAACTCCATCAAATACAAGGGCTAAGAGGCAATAAATTCACCGCGGCAGGTGAGCGGTTGGTGCCTTTGTGGCCAGACCGGGTGGGGCGGATAGCGGAAAATGTGACCCCCGTCATAGAGGCATGTGACCACAGTCACCGTACGGACGTAACGAACGTTCGAAAATAGCCGAACATTCTCACGCTACAGACGGACTTTCATCACAATTCGACCTCATCGGTCAAAGGTTGGTTATCGTGGATAAAAACCGCTACACGATCCGGCTTGCAACGGCGCTGGTTACCGCCGCCCTTGTGGCGCTTCTCTCTCTGCTGGCTGTGCCTTCGGGCCAAGCGATTCCGGCGTTTTCACGAAAGTATGGGACGTCGTGCACTACCTGCCACAACATGTATCCCGAACTGAATGACTTCGGATGGGCGTTCAAAAAGAACGGCTTCAAATTCCCGAAGGACGACGAGACGTTCGTCAAACAGGACCCAGTCATGCTGGGGTCCAAGGCTCAGAAAGAAGCCTTTCCGGAGGCCGTGTACCCGGGCGAAATTCCGGGGACGATTCCAATTGCGTTCCGTTACGAGGGCAATCTCCAATGGAATGCCCAACGCCCGCAATCGGTTACTCAGCAAGCCGGCTATCTGGAACGTACCGATCTGTTCGTGCCCAACACGTTTACGATCATCAGTGCCGGGAGTTTCGGCCCCAATCTCTCGTTTTGGATAGACGATGACATTTCTGCCGGAGGAACCGGTCAAGGGGGTGGGCTGGGGGACGCTTACCTGAAGTACAACGACCTGGGGCACTACTTCCATTTGCCACTGAATGCGCTGAACGTGCGGTTTGGGCAATTTGAAGTGGATCTGCCATTCACCAACGCGCGCACGCCCTATTTGACGCCGTTCGACATCTACCAAGAGCCTGCCATCGCCCAACAGAATTGTGTGGCGTCACCGCAGCCGGTGCCGTGTCAAACCACGAATAATCAGTTCGTTCTAGGCGCGCCGCAACGAGGCATCGAATTTGGCGGCTATCCCAACAACGGAAATTTCAATTGGTCGGTCGCTTTCGTGGATGGAACAAACTCGACCTATGGCACTTCCAGCGCGGGCGCCCGCAATTCGAAGGATATCTACGCGAACGTCTTCTACCAGTTCAATCTGGAAAAGGACCCGGAGAGCCGCAACGGGGTAATGGCCGCAGGAGCCACCGGTCCACACAATCACACGTCGCTTCGGGTTGGGGGCTTCTACTACTACGGCAAAAACCAGATCAACCAGGACGGTTTATTGTTCCCGACATCGGGATACAACCCCGGTACGATCAACGAGCCCTTCTACCGCGCCGGCGGATACGTGCGCTATCGCTTCCGCGACAAGCTGGAAATCTACGGCATGGGAATGTTCGGGCACGATAACAACCACCTGGCAAACGGGACAGCGCAAACGCTTACCGGTACCACTCCCGTGACATATTCGGGGGGATTCGTTGCCGTGAACTGGTTCATCTATCCATGGCTGATCCCGACCCTTCGTTATGATTTCGTGAACTCGCAATCGGACTACTTCAATGGGGCGGGACCAGTGGGGCCGCCCGCAGGAGCAACGCGAAACCGCATCAGTCCGGGCTACCAGATCCTGATTCGCGCCAACATCAAGATCGTTGGCGAGTATCAGTATCAATATAACTCGCAATACTTCCTGCTAAGCGGCGCCGGACCATACAAATACCGCCCGAACTCCTTCATGACGGGCATCGACTACGCATTTTAGCCAAGCCCGGGGCCCAGTTTTTCGGTCGTAGAAATAAACAGAAACGAAAGAGGAACTATGAGTCTACGTACGTTTGCAAAAAAAGCAGCAGTAGTCGCGGGTGGAGTCCTGCTCCTGGCGGGCGCGAGCCTCGCGGGAGACATCAAGGGGAAGGTCAGCGTACAAGGCCTGAAGAACTCGGACAACATCGCTGTGTACGTCGATGCAATTCCGGACAAGAAGTTCGACGCTCCAACCACCAAGCCAGTGGTGGACCAGACGAAGATGACCTTCAGCCCACACGTCACCGTCGTGCAAGTCGGCACCACTGTCGACTTTCTGAACAGCGATCCGGTCGGCCATAACGTGTATTGGCCAAGCATCAGCGGCAACAAGAAGCTGGCACACAACCTGGGCACCTGGCCGAAGGGCGAGAAAAAAGGGTTTCAGTTCAACGACGTCGGAGTGGCCGGCCTGCTCTGCAACGTGCATCCGGAAATGAACGGGTATGTCGTCGTTGTGCCGACGCCTTATTTCGCGGTCACCGACAAGAGCGGCAACTACGAAATCAAGAATGTGCCGCCGGGCAAGTACACCCTGAAGACCTGGAGTGAAGACGGCAAGGTCACCACGCAGGCTGTCGAAGTAACGGCCAGCGGTGCCACCGCCGATCTGACGGTAAAGAAGTAAGCATACCGGGGCCGGAGCGTAGCGGTGACCACGAGAACCAAACTCGTTGATCTCGAATGGCTAGAGTCGAACTTTCCTTGCATGCAGGCGTGTCCCGTGCACACCCAGGCGGGCCGCTACGTTTCACTGATTGCGCAAGGACGTTACGAAGAAGCATACCGCTACGCCCGGACCCCCAATCCTTTTGCCTCGATCTGTGGCCGCGTGTGCGGCCATCCGTGTGAACCGGCATGCCGCCGGGGCAATTCGACTTGCCGATTTCGATTCGCGCGCTGAAGCGTTTCGTCACCGAACGCTACGGGCCGGAATCCCGCAATCCCATCGATGTTTTCGGTGGGAAGCAGAAGATTCAGCATCCCGAAAAAGTTGCGGTCATTGGCTCAGGACCTGCGGGAATGTCCGCGGCTCACGATCTGGCCCTGCTTGGCTATGAAGTGACAGTTTTCGAGGCTGCTGCTGTGCCCGGCGGCATGATGCATCTCGGCATCCCAGAATACCGCTTGCCGCGCGACGTTTTGCAAGCACAGATCAGAGAAATCCTTGATCTCGGTCCGATGTTGAAGCTCAACATGCGCCTGGGCCGCGACTTCAGTTTGGAAGACCTGCGCCGCGAAGGCTATGGCGCGGTGCTGATGGCGTTTGGCTTGCATCGCAGCCGTGAACTGAACCTTCCCGGGAACGAACTGGATGGCGTGGTTAAAGGAATCGATTTCCTGCTGAACGTCAACCTTGGTTACCGCTTCGAAGTGGGGAAGAAGGTCGTCGTGATTGGCGGCGGAAACGTCGCGATTGACGTGGCCCGCTCGGCGATGCGCGAGCAGCAAAAGAGCGCGACTGGCAATCTGCCGAACGAATTGACGTCCAGCGAAATGGATGTAGCCATGAAGGAGTTCATGGACGTTTCCCGCGCTGCCCTGCGCATGGGTGCCCGGGAAGTCCAGCTTGTTTGCCTGGAGTCGCGTGCGGAGATGCCGGCTTCCGAGGAAGAAATTGACGAGGGCTTGCTGGAAGGCATGAACCTGCGTCCTTCGCTTGGGCCCAAGCAGTTTGTTGGCGCGGGTGGAAGGCTGACGGGTCTGGAAGTCGTCAAATGCCTGTCGGTTTTCGACGAGAACAAGCGCTTCAGTCCCAAGTTTGAGAATGGCACGGAATTTGTGATTCCCTGCGACACGGTCATCCTGGCGATCGGCCAATCGTCGGACCTCTCCTTCCTGAAACCGGAAGATGGCATCGAGACAACCCGCCAGGGCACTCTCAAGATCAATCCCGACACACTGATGACCACCCAGCCGGGTATTTTCGCGGCAGGCGACATCGCGTTCGGGCCGCGCCTGATCATCAATGCGGTGGCCGACGGCAAGAAGGCGGCTTCGGAGATCGACAAATACCTGCGCGGATCGGAGTGGCAACCCAAAGAAAAGTATGTGGAAATCACGGTGCTCGACCATCACCAGATGGCGGAACACTACGACGAGTATTCGCGCCTGACCATTCCCGCCTTGCCCATCGAGCGCCGAACGGGCGTGGCCGAAGTGGAAACCGGATACACCGAAGAACAAGCGCGCATGGAAGCCACGCGGTGCCTGCGCTGCTGGATCAACACGATTTTTGAAGGCAATGAAGCGGACGGGACCGAGTGCATCCTCTGCGGCGGCTGCGTCGATGTTTGTCCGGAGGATTGCCTTTCGCTTGTGCCGCTGAAAGACTTCGCATTCACCGACGAAGAAAAAGAGCGGCTGAGCAAAGAGCGCGATTTGCGCTCATTGGACCTCCAGCACATTGCTCCCGACGAACTGAACCAGATCGCGGGCTCGGTAATGGTCAAGGACGAGACCATCTGCATTCGCTGTGGGTTGTGCGCCGAGCGCTGCCCGGCCCACACGATATCCATGGAAGCCTTCGAAGTTTTTGAAAAGGGACCTGGCGTCAAAATCCAGGAGGAGATGGCAGTGCAGCGATGAGCGACACACACGATCCGGCCAAGAATTCGGAAGGTCAGAAGCCCGCAGTCTCGCGGCGTGATTTTCTAAATGAAGTAACGATTGGAGCGTTGGGAATCGCGGGACTCGGGGCCGCGGCGCTGACATATCAATATTTCTCACCCAATGTTTTATTTGAGCCCGCAACGACCTTCCGCGCGGGCAATCCCGATCTGTATCCGGAGAACTCGGTTACGTATCTGCAAGACCAGCAGGTGTACATTGTGCGGGCCAACGGCGGTTTTTACGCGGTTTCCGCGGTCTGCACACACCTGGGATGCGTAACGCAGTGGAAGCCCGACGCCAACATGATTGCCTGCCCGTGCCACGGCAGCAAATTCCAGCCAGATGGTAAAAAGATCGAAGGGCCTGCGCCGCGCCCGCTGCCGCATTACTCGATCACGCTCACTGCCGACGGCGACCTGCAGGTTGACAAGTTGCAGGTGATTAAAGCCGATCAGCTTTTGAGGGTTTGAGGGGAGCTATGGCCACTTCTGTCACCAATATTCTGGAAAGCCTGCGGCAGACCCAAGTGTGGAAGTCGATTTTCCGCCGCGGTCCGGCGCTGACGAATCGCAACCGCAGTCTTGCGGTGTTTGGCAATTTGTTCCTGCACTGGATGCCGGTCAAGGTGCGGGAAAAGTCGCTGCGGGTAAGAGCCGCGTACTATCTGGGTTCTCTGTCGCTCTTGTTGTTCCTGCTCCTGGTGGTTACCGGGATTTTGCTGATGTTCTATTACCACCCCGCCGCTCCCAAGGCCTACACGGACATGAAAGACCTGCGGTTTGTGGTTTCGAACGGGGTCTTTTTGCGGAACATGCATCGCATCGGAGCGCACCTGATGGTGCTGCTGGTATTTGCGCATATGTTCCACGTTTTTTATCGCGGCGGCTACAAGCCCCCTCACGAGTTCAATTGGGTCGTCGGAGTGGTGCTGCTGCTGATCACCTTGTTCCTCAGCTACACGGGTTACCTGTTGCCCTGGGATCAACTGGCGTTCTGGGCGGTGACGGTAGGCACCAACATCATCTCGGCCATGCCGATTGTCGGGAATAAAGTGCGGTTCGTGGCATTGGGCGGAAACATCGTTGGGGAAAACGCCCTGCTTCGTTTTTATGTGCTTCATGTAGTCATTCTTCCGCTGTTTGCTTTCCTTTTCCTCGCTGTGCACTTCTGGCGGGTACAAAAGGACGGCGGACTGACGGTACGGTCGAAAGACGATGATGGAAAAAACTAAAATCGCGTCGGGATTTGTCTCCGACGTAAAGAAAGAACCGCGCCGGATCGTTTTCATCACGCGCAACACCTCGGCGAAGGTGAAGGACGATCGCGAGCCAAAGCTCATGGCGTATCCGCACCTTCTGGTGCGCGAAGCGATTGTGTTCGAAGTGCTGATCATCGGCATGGTGCTGATCGCGCTGTTCTGGGACGCACCGCTGGAACAGCTCGCCAATCCGCTGCTTACGCCGAACCCGGCGAAGGCGCCGTGGTACTTCCTGGGCTTGCAGGAGTTGCTGCACTTCTTTCCGCCCTTCGTTGCAGGCATTCTGATCCCGACACTGGTGTTGCTGGCGCTGGTAGTAATTCCCTACTTCCCGGTAAACGTTGAAGGCAAGCCACTGTGGAGCCAGAACGCTCCGAAGCGTCTGGGAATGGTGCTGGCCGTAGTGGGCGTGCTCCTGGTTGTGCTGGCGGTCGTCGACGCCTGGACGATCATCGTTCCGACGGTAATCGTAGTAGCGCTTCTGCTGCTTTCCTATCAGACGAAAGCGACGACGGGATTCATGGCCAATCTGCGCAGTAAGCCGCTTTCCTGGTGGATTATGACCTGGTTTATATCGACAGCGGTTTGCCTGACGGTGGTGGGTACATTCTTCCGCGGCCCAGGCTGGTCTTGGGTTTGGCCCTGGGGGACACATGCCGGCTGAGGAGCGGGGAAAACTATCGGAGAGGATGCGGCTCGCCTTCGCGGTCACTACCGTGGTGTGCTTGTTGGTGCTGGCGATCTCGCCGCTCAAGGACTTTCGCGCGGAGTGGAAGTTCTACAAGCGCTGGTACGTGAAATTTGCCCAAGGGCGTCCCGATACCAAGAAATTGTTGGCGGATTACAACCCGAACATCGACCAAGTGTGGCTGCCGGCGATGAATGTCACCGATCGCTGCACAACCTGCCACTCGGGCATAACCCAGTCCACTTTGAATGATGCGAGCGTTCCGCAACCGTTTCGCGCGCATCCGCCGATTCCGCATAATGTTCGCGATTGGGGCTGCACCGTCTGCCACCGCGGGCAGGGGCCGGCGACAGAAGTTGCCGAGGCTCACGAAACCACGCTGGCGTGGGAGCAGCCAATCCTTCCGGCGCACTTCCTGCAGGCTTCCTGCGGTTCGTGCCATCAGCAGGATTTGAAAGAGACCCCGCAACTGGCTCGTGGTCGGGAATTGCTGTCGCGCCTGAATTGCCAGGGCTGCCACAAGTTGAACGACGTGGATCAGCCGATGCTGGGTCCCGAACTCTCTTCCATCGGCTACAAGGTGAAGCGCGAGTGGATCTACAAGTGGCTGAAAGAACCGCGCAATGTTCTCGACAAGGACGGCAACGTGACCGTCAACGGGTACGAGAGCGGCGATGAATCGCGCATGCCGAAGTTTCGCCTGAAGGATGACGAGATCAAGGCGCTGTCCGCGTTTCTTAGCGTGCAGAGGGCCATGCCGCTCGAGACCACCAAGATCAATCCCTCCGTGGTCGCGGCACTCAGCAAGAAACCCGACCTGCTCTCCGATGGAGAAGTTCGTTTCCGCCAGATGATGTGCACCACGTGCCATCCGCTGGCCGTCACCCGGGCCGGAGAAACCAAGTTAATTGGCGGGAACATTGGACCGGAACTGACCAAGGTGGGCAGCAAGGTCAACGAAGAGTGGTTGGTCGCGTGGTTGCGCAATCCACAGTCGTATTTGCCGCACACCAACATGCCGCGCTACGGCTGGAGTGATGACGACCTATACAAAGTTTCTCAGTACGTGATGAACAAGCTGACGGACTCCGACCTGCTGACCAACGTGCCGCAACTCGGCGAGCCTACCGATGAAGAAGTGGCAGCCGGGAAGAGATTGTTCACGGAGAAGGGTTGCTCCAGCTGTCACGTATTGAAAGGGATTGGAGTGCAGAAGGACTTCGGTCCTGACTTAACGGCACTGGGCGCCAAGAACGCCTCCGAATTGGAATTCGGAAAGGCGAAGATCGACCACAATCTGGTTTCATACACTCAGGCCAAGCTGCAGGACCCGGTTGCGGTGAACCCCGCCGCGCGCATGCCGCAATACAGTTGGAATCAAGCCGACCTTGACGCAGTGACCACGGCGCTGCTCAGCCAGACGGGACCGGCAAAGACCAGCGCACTGCAACATCTGATCGTGTCCAGAAAAGAAGGTTCCTTCCAGCCGGTCGGGGCTTTTGCGGAAGTGTACGAGCGCTACAAATGCTATGCGTGCCATCGCTTCAACGGCGTGGGCGGTACCCTGGCGCCAGATCTTTCGTATGAGGGCAGCCGGGCGCAGAAGAAATGGATCGCGGATTTCCTGAGGAATCCGCAAACGATTCGCCCCGCGCTCATTCTGCGTATGCCGCAGTTCAACATGTCGGACAAGGATGCCGCCACCGTTGCGGATTATCTGGCGATGGCGGTACAGAAAACGGGCGTGAATCCCGAAAGCGTGGAGGCCAAGCAGTTCACGCCGGCGATGGTTGCGATGGGCAAGGAACTGTACGAGGTGAAGTATCAGTGCCAATCCTGCCACACCATCGGGAGCGGCGGCGGCTACGTCGGACCGAACCTCAACAACGCCGGGAATTGGCTTACACCTGCATGGATTGAAGCGTGGCTGCGCAATCCGCAGGCCCTGCAACCCGACACGATCGAACCTCGGCGCATTTTCACCGACGAGGAAATCCGCGCGTTAACCGCATATCTGATGACGCTGAAGGCGGGGATCAAGCCGCAAGCAACGAAGACCACCGCGAATTTCCACCACATGTCGCAGGGAGCGGGCCGATGAGAGGCAAACTGCTGATGATCGCGATGTTCGTGTGCAGCATTCTGTGCGCATTGGCGCTCTCCGGTTGCCGGAGGCATCTGCCCGCGATCAGTCCCGACGCGGCCTTTGGGGTATACGATACCGAGCCGGACTGGAATGACAGCACGAAGCTCGTGAAGCTCGGTTACCAGGAAGCACAAGGCAAACGCGTCTTCTATCAGTACTGCGTGTGGTGCCATGCGGACGCCAGTCCGGCCGGGCCCTCGAATCGCAGTAACGTAACTCCGAATCCGCCGCTGATGAATGACGGCGACAAGCTGAACGGGGAGAGCGACGAGTTCATGCAGAACATCATCACCCTGGGAGGGAGTGCTCTGGGCAAATCGGCCATGATGCCTCCTTATGGAAAGACGCTCAGTCCAGGGGATATCCAAGCAGTGATTGCGTTCACTCGGAGCATCGCCCAACCCGCTTATCAGAAGCCGGGGCGTCCTGGATCACAATACACAACGAAGTGAGTGTTACAGTTAGATGTATGAACCCACCGCGCCCGCATGCCCGTACCATTGTGCCTAGATGGGCGTGCATTGCGGTTCTAAGCTTGTGCTTTGCCGCGACGGTGTTGGCCCAGGTTAGTCCCAATGAGATTCTCGATCCCAGACTGAAGATTCTCGAAAAGCAGTATTTCCTCGAACTGAAAACCATCAATCAACAGATCAGCCGCACCCAGTTTCCCTTCCCTTTCAGCCTGAACCGGGCTGTGGGTCTTGACCCAAGTCAACAAATTGAAGCCGACACCCGCGGCCTGGAATTCCGCTATTTCAAAGACCGCATCATTTTGAAAGCGACGGGAAATTACAACGCTGCCTATGACTCCAGCAAATTCACGCGCAACGAACGCGCGGCCGATGCCTTTCGCAACGTGTTCATTCCCATCTTTAGCATCATCACGGAGAATATCCCTCCGGATGCGGAGTTCGATGCCATCGGCGTTGAGATCGCGTTCCATGTGCGAGACATTGCGAAAAACCACGACTATGAGGGAAAAGACATCCTGGTCGTGGTGATGGACCGCAAGGACGCCTATCAGTTTGTGCTGCAAAAGGACGACAATTCCCGGCAGGACATCCTCAATCGCTCGATGATTTATCTCGGGGGCCAGGAGTATGGTCTCTCGCTTACCGATCGCGATCCGCTGGTTATCGATAACCAGGCGCGCTTGCGTGCCGCCAAGCCCGAGGCCGCGCCAGTCCCAAGTGCTTCCTCGTCCGCCGGCCGGTTGATCCGCAGCAATCCTAGCTTGATGCCTTCATCTGCTTTGGGCACTCTTCCGACGGATGCCGCAAGCGGTCCAAAAATCGATCTCTCGCAATCGAAACCTGCCGCCACTGCGGCGGACGTGGAAAAGCTGCAAGCCCAATACGAGACTCAGCTGGAAGCGCTGTCGAAGGCCGGGCAGGTCAAATTCGGATTTGTCGACTACGATCCACCCGCCTTCGTGATCGTCAGCAAGCAGATGGTTTTGCAGATGACCATGAAGAACTCGAACCGCTTTGATTCCGACAAAACATCGATCTACAAGCGCGCTGCGCAGACCTTCGATCTGTTCCTCGCCCCTAAGATGAAAGACATTCTCGACGACATTCCGAACGATATGCCCATCGATTACTACGATTTTTCTGTCCTCAACACCATGAGTTCCGCATCTGGTGGAAACCGCTCGGAAGCGATTGAGTTCCTGGTGCCCAAGAATCTCGCACAGAAGTTTGTGAATTCTGAAGTCACGAACCAGGAACTGATCGACAAGGGCCAGGTCCTGGTGAACGGAGTGCGAATCGCCCTCAGCCTGCAACTTGCCGAATAGAACTGGAATCCAAAGAACCCCGAGAGCCGACGTGCTTGTGATGAGTAACCGCGCCGCGCATCTCAAGCCAAGATTGCCGACCCGGCGAGCAACAAGGATTAAAGGGAGCATGCAACCTTCAACAGCCAGAACGTTGCAAGGCAGTGAAAAGCGTGCCTTCCCGTGTTCGCTGCTGGGATTCCGAGCTTCCGAAGCGCTTTCTTGAGGTGTCGAACAACATTATTTCGCGATCGCGGAAATCCCGGGTGGACACTGTTGCGGAAACCGAATCGATGAAAGTCCTGCAATCGCAGAATGCGCCACGCTGATCTTCGCACCACGACGACGTACGCGCATTTGATTCCCGACGCTTATCGAAAGGCAATAGACAGGGCTGCACGGCATTCAATCGGTACAAATGTACCGATTGGGAGAAATTGTGCCGCGTAAGTCGTTGAATCGATGGAGGTTTGGTAGGGGCGGTGGGGATCGAAAATACCAAGGACTGTAGTTTCAAGGACTTACGAGGAGCCATGGGGAATACTAAGGTACTGAAAAAGAACGATAAGACATTTTCAGGAATTCTTATTGCGCCCTTAAAGCGCCCTCGAGTTCATTAGCAATAGATCCATCAATACTCGGCACGGATGGCAAACTTCGCCCTGTTTGATTGGTGTTCAATCGAGTGGAAATCTCAGCTGCTGTCGCCATCGGAGGGAATAGCAGTGCCGCACAAGACCCAAATCACATCTGTGTGAGGACTCGGCAAGACTGTCGATTGGTGAGGTGCTTGGCTTAGGCGACAAAATTGGGGGCTTCATTTGGGTCGAGCCGCAATCGGCGCAACTCTGTTTCCGCTTCGCTTGTTTCGAGGTGCGGGTCCCACTACAGGGATCAATTGCGTGTGGTCCGAATAATCGCGCAACTGAAAGGTCTGTCCCGGATTCAGCCGAATGGTGATGGGAATTCGGACAGGTGGACGGAACTTAGCATTAGTGCGACGCAAGAACAACACATCGCCCCTCCGACGAATTAGGTGTGGTGCCTCGCGATAACTCAACAGAATTCAGAAGCCCTGCTCGGCACCCGACGGAACCGTTCGGATGGCCGTGACTGGAACCATCCGCTCGGCTCTGTGGGTTCAGCCCATAGTCCAGCGGGAGTCTATTGAGCCTTGTACGTCACCTTGCCGTTCATCATCGTTAGTTTCACCTTCGTTGTGCTGATGTCGGCCGGAGGAATCTTGTACAGGTCTTTCTCCAGCACAACGATGTCGGCGAGCTTGCCCACTTCGAGAGAGCCGATTTTCTTCTCCAGGTCCAGCACATACGCCGAATCGAGCGTGTACGCCTTGAGCGCCTGATCTAACGTGATGCGCTCGTTCTCGGGCGGCAATACAGGCATCAGTTGTTGCTTTCCGTATTGCGGCAGAATGGCGCGGGTGATGGCGATCTGGACGAGGTCCAGTGGGCGATATGTGGAAACCCATCCTGCAGCCGGCCAGTCCGTGCCCAACGCCAGGCGGCCTCCAGCCTTCAGAACGGAATTAACGCGGCCGTATTCCGTGAAGACTACCTCCTTGCCGAGTATTTGCGTCATCAGTCCGATGGTCGGGTTGGGATCGAACCAATTGGTTTGGGCCTCCAGCGTGACGTTCAGCTTCGCGTAGCGCGGAATGTCCTCGTCAGTCATGAATGTGGCATGCGAAAGAGTGTGCCGTGAAGGGCTGTTGGGATATTGCTTTTTGGCTTTGGCCACAATGTCGAGGTACTTACGAACTGTTGCGTCCCCGTAGCAATGGCAGTAGGTATCCAGCCCGACCTGCTGCGCCTTCAGAACCGCGGCCTCAACCAGTTTGGGATCGATTTGGAATTCGCCGTAGAAGCCGGGACGGTCGAAGTAGGGCTTTAACATTACGGCCGTGTGCTGCGACTCTCCGCCGTCGAACACGATTTTCAGCGCCCTGACCTGCACGAGTTCGGAATGGTAGGTGTCGCGCAGGACCTCGGTTTTCAAAACCGGATCTTCCGTCTTGGGATTCAGCCAAATGAAACTGCCCACAATTCTCACCGGCAGTTTATTCTCTTTCTCGAGTTGCAGATAACCGGAGTACCCAGCATCCATAGGCATGCTTGCGACGCCGGCATCGAACACGGCCGTAATGCCTGCTGACGAGAACTTGGGCATCAGATCGGCCACGGCGGCGATCGCCGCCTCATTAGAGGACAGCTCCAGCTTGGAAAATACGGCTTGCTCTGCTGGACCTTCAACCAGCCAGCCGGTGGGCTCGCCGGTCTGGGGGTCTCGCTGATAAATGCTGAAGCCGGGCACAGGGTCCGGAGTCTTAGCAGTTACGCCCGCAATCTGCAATGCCTTGCTATTGACCCATCCGCTGTGCGCATCTATACCGAAGAGAAACACGGGGCGATCAGGGAATTCTTTGTCCAGAACTTCTTTGGTCGGGCCGCTGGTAGGGAACAGGGTATAGCGCCAGCCAAAACCTCGAATCACCTTGGCATCCGGGTGCTCGTCGGCCCACTTCTTTACCGATGCCAGTACCTCTTCCACCGAGTCGAACTGCAAATCGGCCCCCTCTGCGAGGACAGCCATCGTCGGGTGGCTGTGTGATTCAACAAAGCCCGGCAGCAGCATCTGTTCCTTGAGATCGATAACCTGCGTCTTGCTGCCGACGTACTGTGCTACTCCTTCGTTCGTGCCTACGTAGGTTATGTACTTGCCCGTGATCGCAATGGCCTGAGCTGTGGGGTTCTTGCTGTCAATCGTGTAGATCGCACCATTCTTGAAAACGTAGTCAGCTTGGTCGGCCGCAAACGCCGGGGCAGCGAGCATGCCAACGATGGCTGCGAATAATACGACGGAAATACCTGGTTTATGAAGTGGCTTCATCGTAATTTCCTCTTATTTGTGCGACTCGTCCGTTCGACAAGCAATCGGTAACTCGCTTGCCCGGGCTCTGTGTTCTGGTGCTGCATCCTCTAACGGATGCCCGAGGGCGGTCTCAAAAAACTCCTGCGTCGTTCGGCACCATGTGTGGACCAGCGTGCCGTCCAGTCGCTTGAAAACATCCGCTAAATATTCGCGAAGGGGTTTGTTGCACTGTTGGCATTTCACTGTTCAGAACCTCAATTCCTCACCCCTTTCGCCTCTCTCCACGCGACTCGGTCACGCCTTTCATCCGCGCGCCCTTACACGAACGTCGGGAATCGTCCGTCGGCGAAGAGCGACGGCCGGAGTCGAGACCAGTTGTCTGAGAACTGGAACGTGTCGAGATCAGTGAACGTCTGGCCGATCACCTGCATCCCCGCGGGCATCCGCTCTTCAACCACGCCGAGTGGAACATCGACAATGGGGTAACGGTTGAGCGCGTTCCAGGGCCACGTCATCGCGAGCCCTAGTCCGGTGCCCGTCCAGGGATCCAGCCCCTTCTCCTTGCTCTTAAACATGTCGGCGCCAATCAGGGGTGTCGCCGTGGTCGGCATGAGCAGGATGCGGTACCCCTTCCCGAACACGCGCTGCTGAACCTGTCGGTGCCAACGTTCGAGCAACTCTTCGCATTCCTCTGCCTGTCGCGGCCCGACGGTTCCGACCTGATCGAGAAATTCCGCCATATAGGGCGACAGCTGGTCCTTGTGGGAATTCGCTATCTCCAGGAAACCACCTATCGACGTCGACATCAGTCCGCGTAGGAAGATAAATTTATCTTTCTTCGAGAAGCCGCAATCGACCTCATCGACCACACAGCCGGCGGAGCGCAACATCTCGATGCCTTTCAGCATCGTGTTCTTTACCGACGGAATGACATCGGCAACACCGGCGCCCCAATCTACGGCGATGTGCCATCCCCCGAGGCCCGGATATTGCGAGGGATACTCGAGGCGAGGCCGGATTGCGGCCATGATCTTTTCCGACGGACCGACGATCGCGTTCTGGAAATGGACGAGATCCTCGAAGCGTCTTGCAAGCGGGCCCGAGGTCGAGTACGGGATCTCGCCACCCGCGACTCTCCCGAACGGCGGTCGATAGCCGTAGAGACCATTTTGCGAAGCGGGAATGCGGATTGAGCCGCCCATATCCGACCCCATGGCGAGGGTCGCGAAGCCCGCTGCCAGCGCCGCCCCAGATCCGGAGGACGAACCGCCCGGGGAATATTCGAGGTTCCACGGATTATGGGTCGTGCCCCAGGCGCGCGTCGAAGCTCCCAGGAAGAGATAGAATTCCGGCACCGTCGTCTGTATCGGCATGACGGCGCCGGCAGCCTCTAACAAATCGATGACTGCCGCGTTTTCTGTTGCAAGCGGCGAGTCCTTGAAGATGAGCGACCCCTGCGTTATCCGCCAACCCGGACGGGCGAATTCGTCCTTGATGGCGACCGTAATACCTTCGAGCGGTCTCGCGTCACCGCGCCGATAGTGGTCCTCGGACTGTTGGGCCTCCTTCATCGCCTCCTCGAAGTGCTCGTAGGTAATGCAATTGACCTTTGAATTTAGGGCTTCGATCCTCTTGATCTGCGCCTTCAGCAGATCGACGGGAGAAGCCTTCTTGCTCCGGAACATGGCCCTCAGCTCGTCGACGGACGCGTAGCACAGTGGATCATCGGACTCAGTCCTCGCTGCCGAAGAGTAGAGCCTTTGCGTAACGCTCGTCCTTATTGCGACCGGCGCGGCAATCAGACTAGCCGCAAAACTCCGTCGATCCATTTTCATTGCTTGCTCCTCGCCACATGTCACTGGCTTGCTTGAGCGTCTGTTCGTTCAGTCCCCAACAACCGCAATTGGCGCGCCAACCTAAATCGCTGTCGTTTCTATAACACCAGCAAAATCAGCGGATTGGGTTATCTAGTGACCTAGGCCGGAGCCAGGCTGTTCTAACTTGGTCCGAAATTTGGATTTGAGACAGACAGGAAGGCTGCAAAAGTATCGGATTGCCGGCCGGGTTAGCGATTGCACATCAATTGGGCACCATACTCTGGGCTCTGATGATGAACACTGCGGTAAGCCTTGAAGGCTGCGCTCAATGTCGGGAAGAGTTGTGCTGCTCGGGGAAGAGATTTTCTCGCTTCTGCCCAATCGTGCCATTCCGTTTGGCGTCCAGCGGCAGCAAGTACTACACCACGGTTTTGTAACTGCTCTGCAACTTCGCAGGTCGTATAAAGGCCGGTGGCATCGATCATGGTCACGGGGAGCAAGTCCAGCACAACCCACTTCAGCTCGGGGCCCGCAGCATTCACCGCAGCAACCAACTGGCGCTTGAACTGAGGAGCGTTGAAAAAAACGATGGGTGCATTAAAACGAAATAGCAGTAGTCCCGGAGTTGTTACCGCGCCTGGATGGCGTTCAACGGAATGAAAGCCCGGTACTCCTTCGATTCGTCCGAGAATTTCGACCTTTGGACGTGCCGTTAGACGCACAAACTGTAAGATCGCCAATGCCACCGCCAACAGGATTGCATGAATCGCGCCAACGGCAAGGACGCCCATTGCTACCGCGATCGATAACACAAATTCCTTCTGGTCAATTTTGGCAATCAATTTCGAGGCATTCGCGTCAATGAGAGAGAATCCAGCTTTCATTAGAACCGCGCCGAGAGCTGGAATCGGGACGTAACGAAGCGGACCGGTAAAAAACAGCAAAATCACGGTGATGGTCGCGGCGGCGACTAGACCGGTGACTTGTGTGCGTCCACCGCTGGCATCGCTCATGGCCGTGCGGGAATCAGCCCCGCTCACCGCAAAACCTTGAGACAATGCGGATACGATGTTGGCCGCTCCCAAAGCGGCAAATTCCTGATCCGCGTCCACGTCGTACCCATGTTTCGACGCGAAACTGCGCGATGTAAGCATCATGCTGCAAAAAGTGACCAACGCCAATCCCGCAGCGTCCGCGAGTAAGGTCACCGTCAGGTCCAGAGAGAAGTGCGGCACACGGATGGCTGGAAGGCCCGCTGGGACATTGCCGATAATCTCGACCCCGCGTTGCTCCAAGCCAAACAGGTGGACCGCAATTGCCGCCAACACCATGGCTAACAGGGCTGCAGGTACTCTCTTCAGCAATCGGGGCGCAACAAGAAGGATAAGGAAAGTGGCAAGCCCCACGGCGAGTGACCACCAATGGGTCAGGCCCAGTTTCGACCCGAACTCAATCAGTTCCGGCACTATTCCGCGGGCCTTAATGGGAGTGCCAAAGACTTTGCCCAATTGACCGAGAATCACACTCAAGGCAATCCCGTTCAGAAAGCCCACGAGAATGGGCTTGGAAAGAAAATCGGCTAGGGCTCCCAAGCGCAGAAATCGAGCGCCAATACAAAAGAGACCCGTGAGGAAAGCCAAACTGACGGAGAGGGACGTATAGAGAACTTGGTCGCCAGCAGCGAGCGGAGTAACGGCGGCGGCGACTAACGCACAAGTCGCCGCATCGGGACCGACAACTAATTGGCGGGAGGTCCCGAAGATAGCGTAAGCCGCAAGCGGGAGAATGCTCGAATAGAGTCCCACCACCGGATGAAAACCTGCCAATTCCGCATATGCCACACCGACCGGCACCGCCACAGCTGAGACCGAAAGACCTGCGATGAGGTCGAACGATAAATTTCGGCGGTCGTAAGCCCACAGGGCCGCCAATCCCGGCGCTATCCGCAGTAGCCTTTTCGTATGGCCATTTCGACCTGAAGTCTCTTGCACATTTGGCATGACGGAACGCACCGTTGTTGAAAACATGGGTCGCTCGGTCGGCTAGTGGCCGGCCAGTGCCTGCCGCTAGGCGGGATTGCGTTGGCGATGTAACCAAGCTACTTTTTCGGCTTGGGCGGAAAGGTCTTTAGTAGCTTTTGAACAGCCTTGTTGATTTCTTTGTCTGTTTTTTCAGGTTTCGCTTGCGGATCCAAGGTTTTGGAGGCTTCGCCGCGCCAGATCAGCTGTTTCATGGACGGGTCGTAAATGCTGATGTCCAACTGACCAACATAAATGGTGGAGGTCGTGCCATACGTCGAACCGGTGGCTATGCCTCCGTAATGCCCGTACCAGCCAGCGCCCCAACCCGGACCGTAAGTCCAACCAGTGTTGTACGAAGTAAACTGCTTCTCCATGGTGAGCGCCGTTTGATAGCCAATATAAAAGTCAGCGTTGTCCCCATCGGTTTTCGCAAACCCCTTTGAAACCAACTGTGAATCGACCGCAGCGATAATGCGCTTCGCAGTCAATTCGTCAGCCTGGTCGGCTCCTTTGATGGTGACCCATTTGTAAGTGTGATATTTAGTGAAGTCCTTATCCTTATCGTAGTCGTAGCGCACGTCCTGTGCGACTGTGGCCCCGACTGCGACCATCAGCAAAGCAAAGACCAGATACAAAGGCTTTTTCATTTTTCGCTCCTTGAGACTGAAAGTCTTGGCCCAAATCCCCTGCTTCCGGGGGGTGAAGTCTTTACCTTCCGCGATATGTGATGTTGCCGTTCATCATGGTAAGTTTCACTTTGGTGGTGCTGATGTCGCTCGGCGGAATCTTGTGCAGGTCTTTCTCCAGCACGACGATGTCGGCGAGCTTGCCCACTTCGAGCGAGCCGATCATCTTCTCCAGGTCCAGCACATACGCCGAGTCGAGCGTGTACGCCTTCAGCGCCTGGTCCAGCGTGATGCGCTCGTTGGCCGGTGGCATGATGGGCGTAAACTCAATCTTTTCGTATTGCGGCAAAATGGCGCGCGTCAGTGCCACCTGGATCGCGTCCAGCGGGCGATAACTGGAAAAGTAGCCCGACGCCGGCCAGTCGGACCCGAACGCCAGGCGGCCTCCCGCCTTTGACACCGAGTTCATGCGCGCCCATTCGCTGTTGACCACCTCATTCCCAAGAATGTGTGTGACTTTCTCGCTGTACGGGTCAGGCGTGATCCACTGCGGCGAAGTCTGCATCGTGACATTCAGTTCTCTGAAGCGCGGCACGTCCTGGTCGGTGATCAGCAGCGAATGCGCGATGGTGTGCCGCGAATGGCTGTTGGGATATTCCTTCTCGGCCTCCGCCACGATGTCCAGATACGTCCGAATGGCGGCATCTCCGTAGCAGTGACAGTGGGTGTCCACTCCGTTCTGTTGCGCCTTCAGAACCGCGGCCTCGACAACCTTGGGATCGAGAAGATACTCCGCGTTGTAACCAGGCCGGTCGTAATAAGGTTTCAGCAGAACCGCGGTGTGCTGGGCCTCGCCCCCGTCGAACATGATTTTCAGCGTTTTAGCCTGCACCAGTTCTGAGTTGTACTTCTCCCGGAGCTTCAGGACGGTATCCACCGGATCTTTCATTTCGGGGTTATTCCAGTAATAGGTGCCTACCACCCTCACCGGCAGCTTGTTTTCTTTCTCCAATTGCTGATAGCCGTCGTATCCCGTCTCCGTGGGCATGGTTGCGATTCCCGCTTCAAACACGGCGGTAATGCCTGCCGCGGAAAACTTTGGCAACAACTCTGCCGTCTCAGCAATTTGCGCTTCGGGTGTAGGAGGCGTCAGTTTGGCCAACACGGCTTGCTCCGCGGGAGTCTCAACCACCCAACCCGTAGGTTCACCGCTTCTGGCGTCCCGCTGGAAGTAGCTGAAGCCCGGCACCGGGTCAGCCGTCTTGGCGTTTACGCCTGCCAGCTCGAGCGCCTTGCTGTTCACCCATGCGCTGTGCACGTCAATCGCAACCAGCAGCACCGGACGGTTGGGAAACCATTTGTCCAGTTCGGCTTTGGTCGGGCCAGTGGTGGGGAACAGGGTATAGCGCCAGCCATACCCGCGAATCACCTTGGCGTCAGGATGGGCGTCTGCCCATTTCTTTATCGAGGCCACAACTTCTTCCACGGAGTCGTATTGCAAATCGGCGCCTCCCGCGAACATCGCCAGCGTCGGGTGAATATGCGAATCGACGAACCCCGGCAGCAGCATCTGCCCCTCGAGGTCAATGACCTGCGTCTTGTCGCCGATGAATGCCTTCACGCCTTCGTTCGTTCCCACGTACGTGATGTACTTGCCCCTGATGGCAATTGCCTGTGCCGTAGGGTTCTGGCTATCGATTGTGTACACCGCAGCGTTCTTGAAAACGTAGTCGGCCTTGTCTCCGGTTACGCCTCGGCTAGCAAGCATCCCGGAGACCGCTAACAAAATAATAAAACACCTAGCTAACTTGCTGATAAACTCCATGCCGCTCTCCTCTCCAATTGCTCAATTCCGGATTTCGTGAGTCTTCCATTCAGCAATGGGCCGCTCAGAACCGAAAGATAACTCCTCCGGTAACCTCACCCTGATTGATGAAATGGTTGTACGGAACAGACCAGCAAACGCCCCACCAGTTGCACCAGATACCGCCTCTCGTTGTGTAGGCGTAGGTCGGTGCATAGCGTGCTTGGAGGCGGAGTCCCAAATGCGGAGTTAGGAAATACTTGACGCCTCCCCCAGCGCCAAGAGAGGACTTGGTCGTCGACGAACCACCGCCGCGCATGTTCGAGGCGCCAACCCCAAACAATACAAATGGCTCCACTTCACTGCCGTGGCCTCTTAACGAGACCAGGAAGTTGCCTTGGTATTGATCCATCGTGAAGCCCACTTTGGTCGGGAGCGTTCCTCCACCCGCAAAACTGGCCGCAGCCTTGGTTGGCTGGCGATCCCATAGGAATTCCACCCCGAGGTATTCCGTGGGATTGTAGGTAGCGGTCATTCCGTAGGAAATGCTGCTAGCGATGTTGATACGGTTGACGTCATAGATGTTCGCGCCAACATCCACTCCGCCGCCAAACTTATACCCGGTCATGGGTTGAATCTCGAACTGGTACTGACCGAGGCAAGGCAGACTGCAAAGCATTAGAACCGAGAACGCGACCAAAGCCCTTACCGGTTTACGCAGCATTGTCATCTCCGTTACACCTGTTGGCCCGCAACATTTGTCTGCGGCAGGATCAAACTCCCTTGAACCGTAGGATCAGAGTCGCAGATGAGGACTGCGCACTCGCGTCGATACGCAGCAATTCGGTAACCGCGTACAACCGGCAAATTCTTTGTGTTGCGTAAAGGGACCGGCTGCCACTTCGTGCGGATCCTGCCAGCAAATTCGCTAGTTCAGACGCTTGTCCATTGCGCCTGTCTATGCGGGACGGCCACGCGACTGGTTTCATTGCTTAGGACATGCGTGTTTTAAATCCGGAATTTAGTCCAGAAACCAGCTCAGCCACATTCCGGTTGGCGCGGTGCTGAGATAAGCCTCTTGCTCTTGACATCTTGGGGGCACCTCGGTGTGGCTAGCGGAGTGCAGCACTCCGGCGTGGACAGCCTCGGGTGTGGCCGTCTCCGAAAGGCAAAACTATGAATGCACGAGCACAGCACTTCCAATACTTTTGGAGGATTCTGGCAAGCTCAATCGCTTTCGTTTTCGCGGGGCTGCTCGTTGCCCCGATTAGTACGGCCCAGACGAATAGCGTTCCAGAAGCTGCTAGTCTCGTGGAAACCTCCGCGTCTGCGCAATCGAGTGATGACTTACTAAAAGCGGTTCAAAATCCGGTGGCGGACCTAATCAGTGTTCCAATCCTGAATACTACGAATTTCAACATCGGTTCCTACAATCGCGCGCAAAATATGCTGGCTGCTCAACCGGTGATCCCCGCGAATTTGAGCGAGAATTGGATGCTGATTACCCGCATCATTCTGCCGTTAACATGGCAACCAAACCCCGATCAAAACACCGGAACGCAGTTCGGCCTTGGGGACACGAATCCATCCTTCTTCCTTGCACCTCGAAAGCCCGGAAGTGTGATCTGGGGCGCAGGACCCACAATGGTTATCCCCACCGCAACGGCCAACACCTTGGGATCGGGCAAATTTAGTCTGGGCCCCTCGGTTGTCGTTCTGGCGCAACCTGGTCCATGGACCTTAGGCGCTCTAGCGAGCAACGTGTGGTCGGTCGCCGGCTCGGGCGGCCGCCCTGCAGTCAATCGAATGAGCTTTCAGTATTTTCTAGCATACAACCTAAAACATGACTGGTATCTCACGGCAGCTCCGATCCTGTTCGCAGATTGGAAGGCCCCAGCCGGCGATAGGTGGGTGGTGCCAATTGGCGGAGGCGCAGGCAAATTGGTCACTTTCGGCTCCCACCCCGTTGATTTCGCTGCGACGTTCTACAGCAACGTTGTGAGGCCCACTGGCATGCCAAGTTGGCAAATGAATCTGCAGATGACTTTGCTGTTTCCACAGGGTCATTAGCCCAAGACGGTGACATGCGCACCCGGATAGCAGCGGCGGCTTTCTTGGTTGTTCTGGCCTTTCCTGTACAGCCGCAGTCGCCTCCCACGCACAACACATTTGGCGGAACCTATAACGACCTGGACCCCCGGCAAAAACAATTAGTTGAAGAATGGTACGGGGAGTTCGACCGGGTAACAGGACAGAATCTCAGTCCCAACCACTACGAGCAGTTGGCGGTTTCCACGCGGACAACCTTCGAGGCGGTCACTCACGCTCTCCTCACGACGAATTTAAGCGACGTTTCTGGCAATACCCTTGGCAATGCCTTGAGCCTCGTCCAAGCGATCGAAACGGTTAACGGCAAAGTGCCGAAGGCCAGGGGCGATTTGCAATTCAGGATCTACGTCATGCTCAAGCCGAACGCGCTCGAGAAACTGCAAAAGTGCAAAGAGTTCTACCGAGACCATGACAACACTATCTTTCATCGAGGATACCCGCTGAACTACCGGCAAGCCGGCGGTGTACCATCGATCCAAATCTCTATCAGTGAGGACGGCGCCCACGCAGACATTGACGTGGACTACCGTTCCTCAAAATTTCCCATGGCACTTTTTAACGGCCATCTCACGGCGGCCAACTCGGACGTGCGTGCCGGTGACAATACACCAAGACACATGCGGCGATGGACCGGTCTGGCCGACTGGTGGCAGGATCTTTTTGGAATTCCAAGCAGCCATGAAGAAGTTTCGATCACCGCGAACGGTGAAATTCCATCCCTGCCCCGCCAGGGCAGGGCCACCATGGAGGTCGCCGTCGGGGATTTCTTGAGTGCGTGGCTCCCAGAGCAAAGGCCCGAGATTGCTGCCGCTTATTTATCCGATCGATCTTTTTCTTGCCTCGAAGAATACGGGCCGCAAGCGGGCACTTCTGTCAACGCTGGTGTGGCGCCTTATATCGCAGCGAAGGATCTGGCTGACACTATGCACCTGATTGGCACGGTGCACAGTCTCGAGGAGGTAGTGACCGCTTATCCGATTTCGGATGGTTCCTTCAGAGCCATCAAGCAATCGAGGAACTCCTCCTTTTCCTTGTACCGGATTACAAACCGCATGGCTACCGAACTGGAATGTGATCCCAAACGCGCCTATGACGAATTCGAGCGCTTCCGATCCGCAAAATCTCTCGACAAGTTCGGCGGTTACTATGCATCTACATTTAGGCTCCGTGATGCAAACCGCAGCAGTGATGGAATTACGTTGCTGTGGACGAAAGAAATAAAAAATTGGAAAGTTGTCGCTTGGGACATCGAACCGGAACAGCGCACCATCCAAGATGTGCCCGACACCAGGACGCCTGAACCGGTTACGTCTAAGCAATCAGCATGCCCGACGGCGGCGCTTCAGCCTGATTCGCGCATGGCGCAGGCTGTTTCCACTTTTTTCCGGGCCTGGTTGATTGAACGCGACGCTCCGAAAGCAGTCACCTACTTCTCGCCAAGATGCTTCGAATGCATCGACAAGTACCTGGAGGACGGCGAACGCATGCCGACTTCGGACCAGGAGCAAGCCCACTACCTCGCAAATTCGCTCGCCGCAGTAAGTAAAGAAGTCGGCCTCCTCGATCACCTCGAAGAGGTCCTGGAGCCGATAACTCCCGAACACCCTAACCTGGGGGTCCTTCCTAATCCAAACAAAACAGCGTACACGCTCGTTGCCGTCCCGGACTATCTCGTCGACGCGTTCCTTTGCACCAAGCACTCGAAGTTGAATCCATACACTGCCGACGACGGTGGACCGCCAACTTACGGGACGTACTACGCAACTCTGTTCGCGCTCCATACCCCTGGCGAGCACCCCCCCGCAATAACTCTGTTATGGGGAAAGGAAAATAACAGTTGGAAGATTCTCGCGTATCAGCTGGCAAATTTTTGAAACTCCTAGTTTCGTCAGAAAAGAAAAAGGCCTCATGACCCCTCGGGGATTCTACAAAATCTGGCAATGGGAGCAGCGCTGGTTATCCCATCGAAACTCGGTTCCTCGAAATACCTCCTCGAGCTTCTCTGAGCGCACACCACTTCGAATCAAGGCGACTGATGACTGGACCACATCATTATTTAAGTAGGTTGATGTTACTTTCGATCGCTTGGATGATTCCGTGCAGAGGTTTGCCCCAGTCCAACGATGGCCAGTCTTCACCCGCAATACAGCAGGTGCCGTTGCAAAATCGTCCTGGCGTCTTGGATGGTCCGGATAGCCCGATAGCAAGCCTGCGTGAGCATGGTATTGACTTGACGGTGAGTTATACCGAGTTCGGGCAAGGTTTGATCGTAGGTGCGGACAATCATAGTTGGCGGCTCGGCGGGAAAATGCTGGGGAAAGTCACTCTGGATCGCGACAGTCTCCACTTGTGGAAAGGCTTTTCGATCACGGGTACCGGTGAACTGAACAACGGCGCAAACGTCAACGAATTTGGCGGAACAGTTCTGATCAAGAATGCCGCGCTGGCTTTTCCACAGGACGCCGGCACCGGAGGGGATTTCTCGCTCAACGTGTCGCAGAAGTTTGGTGACCGGGTTTCTCTAAGCATCGGCAAGTTCGACATGATCAACGCCCCCTCCCGCACTCCGATTCTGGGCGGGGGTGGCCTGGATGCATTTTGGAATGTCGCATTTGCGGCACCGCCGAGCGGCGTCTTACCCCCCTATGTAACAGGAGGGAACTTAAGTATTAGCACGAAAATCGCGACTGTATCCATGATGCTCTACGACCCATCGAATTCTCAACAGAAGGTGGGGCTCAAAGGCTGGGGAACCCAAGGCATCACCGGCAGGATCTCGGCGCGTTTCTCTACGAAGTTCCGGACTCGGCCCGGGTACCACACCCTGACCTTTGCTACGTCCAGTCAGACCGGGCTGAACCTCGAAGATCTCCCGCAACTTTTCCTGCCACGGGAATCGCCCGAAATTTTAGGCAAGAAATCCGGCTATTACTTTGGGAGCTATGCAGTGCAGCAGTATTTTAGACAAGACCCTAGCCGCCCGGGCAGTGGCTGGGGCATGTTCGCCCAAGTGTCTTTCTCGGATTCCAATCCGAATCCCTTGGCTGGAAATCTGCTGGCTGGCTTGGGAGGCACTGGCTTATGGAAAAGCCGTCCCTGGGATCGCGTAGGGATCGGATATTTCTGTTATTTTTTCAGCGATGCTCTAAAGCAGGGGCTAGAAAATACGGAGCATTTCAAGCTTGGGGACGAGCAAGGGATGGAGGCATTCTACAATTTCGCTCTGACCAGGTGGTTCCGGATTGCGGCCGACGTTCAAATTATCGAACCGGGTAATCGCCAGTTCCACAACGAGGTATACGCAGGAATCAGCGGGCAGCTGAGGTTCTAGCATTTAGTCAGCCACGGAAGCCTGCACACGCTTAATAGGACCTCCTACACCCTTTCAAATGGCCACTATTCTGTTGTGGAATAGAGAAAGGATATCGTGCCGATCACGCATTCGGCTTGGTCGTGACTCCTACGGCGACGCCCGACTGATCACCCGTTAGCTGGCAAGCGCGGTCCATGGCCCTGCGCACGCACTCCGCCAGTTTTTCTTTCGTAAACGGTTTCATCAAGATTTCGTGGTCCTGGCGATCGAGCTCTGGTCGAAGAATCTCGTCACCGGAATATCCGGACATGTACAGAATGCCGAGCGCAGGCTTTTTCTTGCTCAGGGTTTGCGCTAGGGTCCGACCGTTCATTCCAGGCATGACCAGGTCCGTCAATAATAGGTCCACTTCGTTCGTATAAACTTCGAATTGTCCGATTGCGAGTTCCGGTGATCCTACGTCCAGTACGCGATAACCAAGTTTTGTCAGTTGAGCAGCCGTTGACTTGCGGAGCGCCTCATTGTCCTCAACAAGAAGGACCGTCTCTGAGCCCCATGCTAGCCCCGGGGCGTTCTTCGACGACTGCCTTGCCTCTTGTTCGTCAGCGTGCGGGAAATAGACGTCCACCACGGTGCCTACCTCAGGCTGGCTACGTATGCAGAGATAACCCAAACTCTGGTTGACGATTCCATACACGGTCGCAAGTCCTAGGCCGTTGCGACGGCTTACCCGCTTGGTGGTGAAGAACGGTTCAAAGACCTTCGCCAATACATCCGCCGTCATGCCGCAGCCCGAGTCGGCGATCCGTATCCGCGAGTATTCGCCGCTTTTGGATCCGGAGTGATCCTCCACGAATCGTTCATCTAGGAGGATATTTGATGTGCTGATCTGTAGACTTCCTCCCGTAGGCATTGCGTCGCGGGCGTTGAGCACCAAATTCACAAGTATCTGTTCAACCTGGCCGGGGTCCGCTTTCACAGCTCCTAACGTATGGTCCAGCGCCAGCGAAACTCGGATATGTTCTCCGATCAGGCGGTGCAGCAGCTCATGGAATTGCTCAATGCTCTTGTTCAGATTCATAAGCACAGGCTGGAGAATTTGCTTACGGCTGAACGCGAGCAGCTGGCGAGTGATATCCGTCCCTCTGTTAACAGCTAGCTGTATTTGCTGGATGTATTTCTCGGATAATTCGTCAGGAGGAACTCGTTCTGCCAGGAGTTCCAGATTGCCCATGATTACGCCCAGAACGTTATTGCAGTCGTGCGCCACGCCCCCCGCGACCTGTCGGAAAGCCTCCATCTTCTCAGCCTGCCGAAGGCGGTCTTCCGTAATGCGCCGTTCCGTAACGTCCTCCGCAATCACCTGATAGTGGTCTACCGAACCGTTTGCGTCATGAATTATGTTCGCGCTCAGCCGAACGTAAATCCGTTCGCCGTCTTTCCGTTTCCAGGTCGTTTCCACACAATCGACACCCGCGCTTGAATCACAGCCGTCAAGAATTGCCTGTCGAGCGGCTGGGTCATCGTAAATATCATGCGCTAGATTACGCGCTAGCAACTCTTCCTTAAAGTCATATCCCAACATCCTTACGAAGGCAGGATTCGCATCCACTAGAGAGCCATCCCGACGAGACAGAAAGATGCCGTACGTCGCATTCTCGAAGAACTCCCTGTACCTTTCCTCCGATTGTGGTATTACTCGCTCGGCCCGAGTTCCTGCGGAGAAGTCTGCAAGAGTGATCACGCCTCCAGCGAGTCCGCCGGGTCCGCAGATCATCGAATACGGCCAGTACTCTACCGGGAACTGTGTGCGATTCGCCCTCCAACGGATCTCATCAACTACATGGTTCAAAAGGGGGGTGCGTGTCCTGTGGGCTTGCCACGGACACGGTGTGCCGTCCGGTCCCGTGTGGTGGATCGGGTGGTGTATGTTCCGCTCTGTCCCGACTTTCGGCATGCCGCCGAGTATCTTGATACATGCCGGAGTGCAGAAGAGGCGCCCACCATTCAAATTCACTTCGACAAGGGCCGCAGCGCTGGGATTCAGGAGCAGACGGTAGCCGGACGAGACAACAAACAGAGAGTCGCAGTGGCTAGCACTTGCGTCCAGCAGCGAAATCCGATCTATAGGCTTCGACGGCATATTTGCAGTTGTTTGCGTCGGAGGATACCCCGGGAAGTCTTGCAACCGCGGCCCGCATGCGACAGCTCCCTTCCCACAACGCGGGAACTCCGTGCCGATCTTTCCATTGATGGCAATCAGGGCACGTTTATGACCGTAGCGTTGCCGGGTCACCTCACCGTTTAAAGGGTTAAATGGTTTGTTAACAAAACCTTCAGGTAAATTCCCCAATTAAGGCCACGCTCGCGCTTCGATATCCGAGCCAGTTTTTGGATTCTGGACAACCAGAAGTCTTGTCAACCATCGTTTTCAGGTAAGCGCAGTCGGCTTGCCCGGTTATCAGGTTTTGGACCGAGCCAGGAGGTTATACAAAGTCGAACGGCTGATTCCCAGGATTTCGGCTGCGCGGGCCTTTTCGCCACCAACATATTCCAGCACCCGGCGAAGATGTCGCTGCTGCAGTTCATCGAACGTGAGCAACGGACCGTCGTCCGGAATCGTGGGATGCTGCATGGTGACAATCGGTTTGGGGAAATCGTTGAGATCGATTGTCGTCTTGTCGGTCATCATGATTGCCGCGGAGATTGCATTTTCTAATTCTCGGACATTGCCGGGCCAGGAATACTCCGCCAAGCGAGTCTGGGCACGTCGCGTCATTCCGCTGATCGGCTTTGCGTACAATTTTGAATACTTTTCAATCACAAAGCGTTCGAGTATGTGCAGATCCTCCTTTCTCGCGGATAACGGAGGCACGTCAATTTCGATCATGCCGAGTCTGAAGAAAAGATCCTGGCGGAAACTCCCTTCATTTACCAGAGTCCGGAGGTCCCGATTGGTTGCCGCGATCACTCGCGCATCGACCGTCCGCGGAACGGGTGATCCGACGCGATGGACCTCCCGGTTCTGGATGACGCGCAGCAGCTTGGCCTGCGCCGGTAGAGGCATCTCGCCGATTTCGTCGAGAAATACCGTTCCCCCCCGGGCGTATTCAAACAACCCCACGCGATCTTCATTCGCCCCGGTGAATGCTCCTTTGACATATCCGAAAAGTTCACTCTCGAAAAGAGTTTCCACAACGGCGGCACAATTACAAACTGCAAAGGGACCGGACCGATTGACGCGAAGATTGTGCAGTGCTCGCGCCACTAGTTCTTTGCCCGATCCGGTCGGACCGGTGATGAGAACGGTCTGAAAATGGGGAGCCACGCGCCTGATCTGGGAAAACACTTCCAGCATTAAAGGGCTGCGGCCGATCATTCCTTCGAACTGGAAAGTGTCTATTAGCTGTCGCTCTAACTGGAACGCAAGTTCCTTTTCGCGAACTTCGCTTACGATAGTCTTGATACGGGATCGCAACCGATTGAGATTAAGCGGTTTTGCCAAGTAATCCCGAGCGCCCTTTTGTATCGCTTCGACAGCCGATTCTGGCGTGTAGTGTCCGGTCATCAAAATGACTTCGACAGCGGGGTCTTCCGCCAGCATTTTGTCTAGTAAATCAATGCCGCTCATTACCGGCATCATCAGATCCACCAGCACAATTCGTGGCCGCAGTTTCAGGAACAGTTCAATGCCACTTTCCGGATCCGTCGCCGTATGGATTGTCAGATCCTCCGATGTCAATGCGTCGGATATGAAGTCGATCGTTTGCGGGTCATCGTCGATCGCAAGTAGCGAAACCGGGGGATGAGTAGTTGACAAAGCTGGGCCTCCTTCTCTCATCGTCTCTCTCTCGCCAGCACATCCCGAATACGGGAAGAAAGCGCCTCGATCGTGAACGGCTTACTGACAATCATCGCTGCCGCCTCCTGAACGCCCTGGCGCAGAATTTCGTCGTCGGTATAACCGGACATGTAGAGAACCGGTAAATCCGGACATTTCTCGCGCAATTGGTCGGCCAACATGCGGCCGTTCATCTCGGGCATCACCACGTCTGTCAACAAGAGATCGATATCCCTAGCGTTGGCGGTGAAGGCGCGAATCGCCTCTGACGGACACGCGGCCTCGATCACTTTGTATCCCAGCTGGCAAAGGCGTGCGCAGGTAACATCCCGCAACGCGGGTTCGTCTTCGACAAGCAAAATCGTCTCCGAGCCCCAGCCAAACTCCGGTGAAGTCTTCTTGAGCCGCGCAGGGGAGTGCGACACGACCACCGGCAGGTAAAGGTCAAAAGTCGTACCTAATCCCGGTTGACTGGTGACGCTGAGGTGTCCGTCTGCTTGTTTGACGATTCCGTAGACCGTGGCGAGGCCAAGGCCAGTTCCTTTACCGGGTTCCTTGGTTGTGAAGAACGGCTCGAATATTTTCTTGAGAATGTCCGGGCTCATTCCGCATCCGGTATCGCTCACCGCTAACTTGACGAAGTCGCCAGTTTTCGAGCCCGCATGTGCTTCCACGAAATCCTGATCCAAATGCACATTGCAAGTCTGAATGATGAGCTTTCCGCCTTGGGGCATCGCATCACGCGAATTGACAACCAGGTTCATCAAGATTTGGTTAACTTGACCCGGATCGATTTTCACGGAGGAAAGCCGGGGCTCCAACAGCAGAGATACCTGGATATGTTCGCCAATAATGCGCTGCGTCATTTTATTGAGTTGTTCCACACAGGTATTGATATTTAGAATGACCGGTTGCACTACCTGTTTGCGGCTGAACGCGAGCAACTGGCGCGTGACATCTGTCGCACTGTGAACCGCCATCCGGATTCGTTCAAAGTATTTGTGCGAGATCTCGTCCGAGGCGACGCGCTCGCTCAGCAGTTCCATATTCCCGATAATCACGCCAAGCAAATTATTAAAATCGTGAGCAACACCTCCGGCAATTTGCCCAACGGCTTCCATTTTCTGTACTTGGCGGTAGCGTGACTCCATCTCTCGTCTTTCCGTTACATCCCAGCAGACACCGGAAAATCGATCCGGCTTTCCGTGGATATCTACCGATGGTTTGCCCACCATTTCGACCCAGCATACCCGACCGTCAGGCCGCACGATGCGACTCTCAACTCTGGCGGGCTGGCCGGACAGCATTTGTGCGTACTGCTCGCGGAACAGCTCGCGGTCTTCCGGATAGATTAGCGTTTCGAAAAGTTCGTAGTCGATCTTCGTGGACTGATCCGCAATGCCCAGGATGGAATAAACGTAATCAGAACATTTCATTTCGCGAGAAGGCAATTCCACTACAAATGTGCCGATACCTGCGGCGCGCTCCGCCATCCGAAAGCGCTCGTCGGTCTCCCGCAGCAACTCCTCCGCTTTCTTTCGTTCCGTGACATCCTTAACGATTCCCCGGTACACGGCCTGACCGGCAGCGTCCTGCCCGGCACTTCCTATGGACTCGATCCAGCGGAGGGTGCCATCAGGAAGAACAATTCGCCGCTCAAACTGGAAAGGTTTGCCATCCAGTATGCTTTGGTGTTGCACCCGGCATAATTCGCGGTCATCTGGGTGCGTCATTTCGAGCAGTCCATCGAGTCCCGGCCAACTGGTATCCGGTGGCAAGCCAAAAAGCGCATACGCCTTTGGAGTCGCACTGAATGCATCGCTGGTTGGATTCCACTCATAACTGCCCAGGCCCGCGGCCTCCTGCGTCATCTGCAGTCGCTCGGCATTGCTCCGGAGAAGATCCTCGAACTTCTTGTTCGCGGTCACGTCGCGGCATACCCCGACGTAACGAATGACCTTGCCAGATCCGTCGAACTCCGGTGTGCCAATCGTCTCAACCCAGCGTTCTGTCCCGTCGGATAGCAACACCCGACGGGTATAATTGATGGATTGTCCGGCCAGCATTTTTGTATGTTGCCCATCCACTGTCGACCAGTCGTCCGAATGCGACAAACTGCGAATCTCCGCACGTGTAACCCGTGGCGAATGATCGGGTATGCCCAAAAGCTCCAACGTTTCGGGGGAACAAATGCGGTCTCCCGAAGGTATATTTACGACAAAAGTACCGAGGCCAGCGGCGCGATGCGCCAGGCGCAGCAGTTCCAGGTTTTCCAGGCGTTCCGACTCGTTATGCTTGGATTCGCTGATGTCGCGACTGTTGCCCACAACACCGACAATTTGTCCGGAAGCGTCTCTATCGGGTCCCATCCTGGTTTCGATCCATTGGACACCGCCATCGTCGGAAACGCCGCGCCATTGAACTGTGGCAGACTCGCCTCTGGCCACCGCAGCCATACCCGCTCGCATTTTCCTACGATCCTCAGCAAACCCAAAGCGATCGATAAAATCTTCGATATGCATTGTTTTCTGTTTTCCGAATATGGAGTACTCGCGCCCATAACGAAGGACCCCATTGGGAAGTTCGAAGCTAAACGTCGAAATTCTGGCGGTTTGTTGGGCCAGGCGCATCTCCTCCTCTTCCCGCTGTCGGACGATCGCTAATTGCTTGCGTTGTGTCACGTCCTGGCACACCCCCACAATTCGCGAGGGCGTACCCGCTTTATCCAACTCCACTGTTGCCGAGGACTCGATCCAGCGGACTTCCCCATCCGGGCGAATGATGCGTCTTTCGAAGCAGACGGACTGTCCCGCGAATGCGGCGGCGTGTTGTTGAGTGACAAAGGTTCGGTCGTCCGGGTGCGTCATCTGCTCAAGCGCTTCTGGGGTTGGGAAAGGTTGATCGAGTGGCACTCCAAAAATTTGAAACATTTCAGCTGAATTTACCCACTTCATGGACGGCAAGTTTAGGGTATAAACTCCGATCCCGGCGGTACGTTGGGCAATCCGCAATTGCTCACCTTGAAGTTGGAGAGTGGCTTCGATTTGTTTTCGGTGAGTTATATCTTGCGTAGTTCCGATGAAACGTTCTGGCTTGCCAGCCTCATCACGCTCAACGCCCCCAGCGATCTGCATCCAGCGCATCTCTCCTGTGGGCAACACAATGCGGTGTTCGTAATTGATGGACTGGCCTATATACATGGCCTTGATATTTGCCTCGCATGTGGCGCGATCGTCCGGGTGGGTCAATTGAAGCAGGCCTGCAGAATCAGGGAAGGGGTTACCCGGAGGAATCTGGTAGATCTCAAACATTTCCGGTGAATCGATTCTCGCGCCGGTCTGTAGATCTAGAGAAAAGGTGCCCACTCCTCCGGCATGCTGGGCAAATCTTTGCTCTCGCGCTTGCCACCGAGAAACTTTTTCTGCGCGCTTACGTTCCGTGATGTCCTTTGCGACGCCGATCAGGCGCGCTGGCCGGCCTTCGCCATTCCGGTAAACCCGCGCTGCCAACCAAATCCAGCGTGATTCGCCACCCAGTGTTCGAATCGGTATTTCGGCGGTACCATGGCCCGTCTTCATGGCCTGGTCGAATGCCTCCCCTGTCGCATTGCGCGATTCTGGAAGCACAAACTCCAGCAGCGTGCCGAGGGTAAAGTCTTCTCGCATCGTTTCGTAACCGAATAACCGGTCGTAGCCGATCGAACGAAAGATCTTGCTGGTTTTTAGGTCCATCTCCCATTCGACCAAGTCGCCGGATTCCAACGTAAGGCGGAGACGCTCGCGGAGGCCGAGCGCTTCTTCGTCGGCCTTTGCTCGGCAGGTGTCGCGGATGATCGTTACGGTTCCCGTTATCTGTCCTCGGGCGTCTCGAAGCGGGCCAAAACTGTAGCTGGCAACCAGGGTTTCACCGGTATCTTTCCTCCGAGCGGTGTATTCGCAGCCGACACCCGATTCTCCTCGAAGGGCACGGCAGACGGGCCACTGATCTAGCTCACACCAATGGCCAGCGGCATCGAACAGATCAAAGATCTTGCTGAATTCGTGCGGCTCCGTTGGGGTATGGAAGACGTGCAAGGATGCATAGGCCCGGTTAAAGTCCGCGATCACCCCTTCAGCATCGGTGAGAAGAGTCGCGTCGGGGATACCCGCGCATGCAAACCGAAGGGCTTCTTTGTTTGCGATATTGCTCAGTTGGCGTTGCGCTGCCTTGAGGGCCCGCTCGGATTGAAGTTCTTTGCTTGATGCGTCCTTGACGTCCTGCCGCCTTCGCCGCTCGCTCTCGGCGATCGCGCTGATCAATACGCCCATGGTCACGAAAATGAGAGTAAGTGCGAGGTCCCGGTGCCGTTCAACCGCCAATCTATGAACAGGCAAAAGATAGAAGTAACTGGCAACGAATGCGGCTAAGACCGTGGTCGCCAGTCCCGCCCAGAATCCAAGGATCATCGCGACCAGCATGACCGCGGGATAGAACATCAGGAACGTTGGAATCTCGAAACCAAAAAAACGGGCCAACCCAATGCGCGCGAGATGGGCGAGCGCCACCGCAATCAACGCAGCCGCCCAGTGTGCTCGCGGTCGATTCAGGATCGGCCTGGGGAATTGTATCGTAGGGGCCCCTGCCTTCTTACGAACCTCCGAGGAGTATCGAGACTAGACAGCGATCACGCACGCGTACCCGGGGCATGAGAATCGAGTTGTGAGGGACGTTTTCGTTTTCGGCATCACGTGACCACTGGCATGAATTCAAACTTAGGCAGGACCCTTCGAGAACTGCAGAAATATCCTGTGTCACCTAGTGGGGCCCTGAGACCCTGGTAATACGGGTTCATAAATCTACCCGTATATTTAACAGAAATTAATATTATTTACCATCAATTAATATGGCGACTAAACTTCAAGGTTAGTACAGTACGCTTCCCTAGCAATCGACTTTAGTGCTTCTTAGGTCTCGCGGCGCCCACCAAACACCCACAAAGCGTCCGTGTCGTCTAGTTAAGGAGGGACGCAATCCGTCATTGTCTGTCTGTTTGATATCTCAATCGTGTGTCTAGATTGTGGACCTTCGCATTCGGCTGGCAAGAACAAGTCCAATGGACTCAGTGCGTCCTTTGGATTTGAGGGTGCAATCCAGCCAATGAGCGCCGGGCTCATGGCTGGGTCGCATGTACGTTTTCAAATACATTTTGCTGCTGACGGTTACCGCAAGCACCGCGTCCTGGCTCTCCGGGCAGATACCTCGGAACACCACTTTGCCGACCATGCCAGCCGAAACTGACGTAAGCACGGCAGTCCTGCCTCTCAACTCGATTAAGTTTACTGGGCTGCATGTGACTGGGAAGTATGGAACTGCGTTTTGCCTGGACCAAAACTGCCGTCTCGTGGTGACCAATTATCACGTGGCGGTGATCGCAAAAGTAAGTCACATCGAAGGGCATACGGTGCTTCGCTGTCGACTGGCGACGGGACCCACGGACGATGGCGCAACTCTGAATGGCGGGCCTGAGGCACGCACGCTCAAATACACCTTGCGTCGGGACCTGGCGATTCTTGAATTGTCGCATCCGCTGGCCAAGCATCATGGTTTGCGGTATGAAATGACACCGTTGCACCCTGGGCAAGCTGTGGAGATCTACTCGTATTCACGAGCGAGTCACCCCCGGCAACGCCGCTTACAGGTGGTGCAAGCCACGTATGAGGGAGACTCCCCGGACGGATTGCTGGTTCTGCGCTATGTGCCGACAGACAAAGGCAAAATCCAGCCCGGCGCAAGTGGAGGAGTTGCCGTCGACCGCCGCACGCACGGCGTGGTAGGCATTCTCAATGCCATGGGCACCTCGAGCGACGATGTGGGTTTGGCGGTTCCCGTGGAAGAACTGGCCGAGTTTGTTGGCAAGGTCGAGCCATTTCTCGCCAGCGAAATCTTTCCCGTAAGTACCCGAATCCCGCCCTCGGCTGTGGATCTTTATCCGGAACTGGTCGCTCTCCACAGCGAACAGCTGAAGAGAAGAAACAGCGACTCGATGCAGATTCAGGTTTTGCGAAGCAAGGCGCAGGCTCTTTCCGACAATATGCGCGACTTTATTGCTCTGCAAAATCTGTCCTGGGGAGAAGGGTCCTCAGAGCCCGCTGCCGTGACCACCATGGAAGTCCGCATGATCGAAGGCTACCAGCGGTTTCGCGAATATCCCGACGGGCACAAAGACCTTGTAAACATGCCGATGCCTCCGCTCAATCACGCAATCGTGATGGGCAGCGAATGGGCGAGCCTGCCAAAAATGGTGGGCACGGAGTTCGATCTTCAGATTCTGCAGGAGCCCGACACCGACGTAAACGGGCAAAGGATCAAGATTTTCCGGTATCGCGCGGATGCGGAAGACAACCTGTGCAGGTTCCGGGCAACAGTTGACTATGGCCTCTTTGGGCTGAGCAGAGAGACCAGTGTCTCTTGCTACGGGGAGGTTTGGGCTGACCAAGGCATGAATATCTTGCGGATTTCCGAGCACTACAAATTATTAGGGAGCTGGCAGTACTACCAGGCCGTGGTCACCTATGGCTGGATCGAAGTGGCAAAGGAGGCACCGAAACTGGTTCCCCGCACGATACGCGCACAGGCCGAGAGAGGACCGAAAGTATATTGGTGCCAAGGCGAGTTTTCAGATTACCGGCATTTCACCAGCAGCGTCCGGATTGCGCCTCCCGGCGAGGAAGCTCCAGTCGAATGGGGCGAATAGAAATTGCACGACGACTCTCAACGACCGAGCGAGGGCACAGGCCACTGAAATTAAGTGATACCACGGTAAAGCTTCTTCTGGAGTTTGTGTCCAGATTCCGGAACCTGGCCCGCGAAGGTGAATCCCAATTCTCTAGTTGTTTGGCTGGACGTAGATAGCCAGCCGAATTTGCGGTTTCAAATCTCCTGCCTCGCGGTAAACATTGATAGCAACGACTTTGTTTCCCATTTCTCTGCGTCAGTCCGAACACCGAATGTTTGAAGTCCGTCCAATTAGGCGATGCACTTGCTTACTAAGTATTGGCAGTGCGCTGGCTCGAGAGCGCGTGGCACCTCTATCGCCTCAGAGCTATCGACGGAACGAGTAAGGATCAACTGATGGAATTGAGCAACAGACTGGTCTGGATCTTACTGGCAGCGGTGTGTGCTCCCTTCGGAATTTCGTTTCTTTATTCCGCGGTCCGCGAAAATGGCCGCTTTTCTGGGCTTGACGTGCTTCTGGGCGCTTCATTGCTAACGGCCGGATTAGCTGGGGCGCTGTTGGCGATTGGGCGAAATAGTCCACGAAGAAACGGCCGCATGCTCATTCGATAACAAACCTGGCCGAGCCTTGGCGGGCGTTTTACGCAGACCCTTTCCTGGTACCTCGGGCTTCTGACGGACTTCACCAATCACAGGGTCGCATGCACTCCGCCAATGACCACATCTTTGTCGAGAAATTGACTATAGACGTCCGGGACGTGCCTGCGATCGTTCGCAATCGACTGCCATGAGGAGTCCGGGTAATCGAGAAACAACTTTACGATCTCCGGGTCGAATTGACTGCCGGCGCCAGCTCGAATTACGTCGCGAGCGTCGCTGAAACTGGAGGCCCGTCGGTATACCCGATCCGAAGTGATTGCGTCCAAGGTGTCGGCTACTGCGAAAATCCTGGCCCCGAGAGGGATGCCATCGCCCCGCAAGCCCCGCGGATAGCCGCTCGCGTCATACTGTTCGTGATGAGAAAGTACGATCTCTGCGGCCTCCGCAAGAAACGGAATTGATTTGAGCAGGTTAAATCCGATCTCTGCATGCTGCTGCATGATCTTGCGTTCTGCCTTCGTCAGCGCGGATGGTTTCAACAGGATCTTATCCGGAATCCCTAACTTCCCGATGTCGTGGAGATAAGCAGCACGCGCCAGATTGCTCAATTCATGGTCGGAAAGCATGGCTCCGCCAGCGATCATCAAGGAATACTGACACACCCGCCAGGAATGTCCTGCTGTGCTTCCATCTCGTAGATCGACCGCGTTCCCCAAGGCGCGAATGGTCTCTTCGTAGCTGGTTTGCAGACAGGCCATCGAGAGGTGCAGTTCTCGCGTCCGGTCGGCCACGATTTGCTCCAGGCTCAGCCGGTAGGCCTCCAATTGCCGCTCCATCCATCGTCTTCGCAATGCCCGTTGCAGGCTGGCCACCACCAAGCTTTGCTGTATCGGTTTGACCAGGTAATCGTCAGCGTCCGATCGCATCAACTCAATGGCGACTTCCAGGTCTTCCACTCCGGTGGTGACCAGGAAGGCCATGTACGGAAATCGATCACGAACGAGTCGCAACAATTCCAGGCCGGAAATGCCGGGCATCCGCAGATCCGAGATGACCGCATCAAACCGATGGCCGAACAGACAATTCAGAGCCAGGCTGCCGCTCAGCACTGGCGTACAGGAAAACGAGTCCCCTAGAAACAGGCAAAGAAGCTTGGTTGCGGCTGGATCATCGTCTACAACAAGCACTGAACTGCCACGGAAGTCAGGAACTTCCATTTCCTGTGGGTTTCGTTGGTAGTTGGTAATCATAAATCAGCGATCCGCCATTTTCCCATTGCAACCGTCCTAGCGAAGAAGCCACTCCCTCGGGGGGACCAGGAACTTGCACTCATAGTGATGGGTCTTTCCTTGGTTTTCCGCCTGTAGGATCTTCGCCTTGCCCACATAAAGATGGTCGCAGTTCGATAGGTACACTTCGATTGTGGATTGCGGGTGGAAATCCGCGTCGCTGTTGCAGGCGAACCCGTTTACCGACACTTGTTCCGTAGTTACAGAATCTTCAATCGACTGGCCTGCGCGATTATGGCCTTTGATCGTCAGTAGTACATTTAGCCGGACGCGCACTTCCGGCCGCGACAAATGGCCCTGCCGCCGGATCTGCTTGGCAAGACACGCGCGAAGCGCATCGAAGTCAATTGGCTTATCAAAAACTGCAACAGCCCCCAGGTGGGCAACCTGAGTTGGCGTCAGGCGACCGCCTTCTCCACTCACAATGATTATCGGCACATCTTGCGTCTGGGCAAAATTGGAATAAGTCTGCGCGAGCTCGTAACCCGAGTATTTCGGCATTCGTAAATCAACAAGGATGGCGTTTGGACGATGCTCTAAAGCCAAAGCTAAACCCTGATCCGGATCGCCGGAATCGACCACATCGTACGTGTCAGAAAGTTCATGGCGAACCAGCTTGCGAACTGCATTGTCGTCATCGATGATCAGAATCTTTTCCATATTCAGTGGTCCTCTACCGTGACTGCAGGATTTCGCTGGTAGTTCCCGCGTCAGAAACAGCGCTTCGGGTTCCTGCCACACGTTCGTCTAGTACTCGACGTACTGTCCGAAGCAGACTCTCTTCCGTAAAAGGTTTCTGAAGTAGGTGAGTACCAGGTTCCAACGGACAGTGTCCGGCAATAAAACCATCCGTGTAACCGGACATATACAAAACGCGAAGTGCGGGATGCTCCCGACGCAAGTGCTCCGCCAAGGCACGGCCATTCATCCCTGGCATGACCACATCGCTCAGCAGGAGGTCAAAGCTTCCAGGTGAGGGAGCCGACAGCTGAAGCGCCTCTTCGCCGCTTGCCGCTGATGTTATGCGGAAGCCAGCGCCTTCCAGAATCATTTTCGCTAGCCGCCGCAACGGTTCCGAATCTTCGACGAGCAGGATCTTTTCAGATCCCCCCGATCTCACTGGGAGCTCAGCTGGCTTGTTGGTCTCCTCTGCACGACCTTCAAACAAAGGCAGGAAGATCTGAAAGCTGGAACCTTGGCCGGGCGTGCTTTCCACCGCGATATAGCCGTTGCTCTGTTTGACGACGCCATAGACGGTCGACAGTCCGAGACCCGTTCCTTGTCCGGGGCCCTTGGTGGTGAAGAACGGCTCGAATATGTGAGCGAGTGTCTCGGAATTCATGCCGACGCCATTGTCAGAAACAATCAGGGCCACGTACCGACCTGCCCGGGATCCCGGGTGAGTCCTGCTGTAGGAATCGTCGAGAGTCACATTCTTTGTTGAGATTTCGAGCCGGCCGCCGGCAGGCATAGCATCCCGGGCATTAATCGCCAAATTCATGATCACCTGTTCGACTTGGCTGCGGTCGGCCATCAACTTTCCGATGTCGTTTCCAAGTTCCAGAACAACTTTGACGTCTTCGCCCAACAGTCGCGGAAGCATCTTCTGCATGTCTAAGAGCAATTCGTTTAGTTCAATCACCACCGGTGTAAGAATCTGTTGCCGACTAAAGGCCAGCAATTGCCGTGTCAGAGCGACAGCTCGATTTCCCGCATTCTCAATTTCCAGTACATGATCTGCGGAAACCGGATTATCCCGCAATTCCTTCTTCAAAATCCGGCTATATCCGATCATGACGCTTAGCAGATTGTTAAAATCGTGGGCAATTCCACCTGAAAGCCGACCAACCGCCTCCATCTTCTGGGCCATACGCAGCTGGCGTTCCAGAACTTTCTTTTCTGAAACGTCATCAGCAAATAGTTCAACGTTGGGCGGAAGCCCATTGCGGTTGTCAATCAGCCGGCACGAAAAACGAACCGTGATATACGTGCCATCTTTACGCTTCCACTCGGCCTCGGCGTCCTTGATTTCCGGGCTGCCATCAAGCAAGTCGGTGAGTCGCTCGTACTCGCCGGGATCGCGAAAGATGTCCATGGCGAGGTCCCGCTGCAATAGTTGTTCGCTTGTTTCGTATCCGAGCATCTTGGTGAGAGCCTGATTGACCTGAAGCAGTCGTCCATCCGTTGTCGCGCGATAAATTCCGTAAGGGGCGTGCTCGATCAACGAGCTGAAGTCCGCCTGCGACCGCCGGAAAGCTTCCTCTGCAGTCTTGCGTTTTGTGATGTCACGATTAACGATAACCAGTTTCTCCGGTTCACCGTCCGCGTTGCGAATGACGCTTGAGGTTGACTCCAGGTTGAGCCAGTGGCCGTTCTTGTGACGGAAACGGTACTCCATGGTTCGACCTTCTCCGGTCCGTCGGGCCTCGTCCGCGGCATCCCGTACTCTCTCACGATCGTCGGGATGCACTTGTTCAAGCGAAGAAGAGGATTTCAATTCATCCGTCGTGTATCCGAGGACCTTTTCGTAAGAGAGACTGTTGTACAGTCGGTTCCCTTCCATATCCACGAGGGCTATCATGTCCGCCGCGTTCTCGCTGATTAACTGGAAGAGCTCTTCACGGCGCATGAGTTGCTTCCTGATTTGATAGATTTGCGTCTGCTGATAAATCGTATATAGGTCGAAGATAAAAATCAGGGCAACCAATCCGCGAACGATCTCGGGAAGATGCTCTGCTTGGTCAATCGCTACTGGACTATCCGCTCTGACCAAAAGAAAAGAGGCTAGTCCAAATGTGACCAGCAGAGTGATGATCAGCGCGGAGCCCCACAACCACCATTCCCTCCGTTCTATAAGCCGGAAGTTGGCGTGCAACGATGTTGATCTTCGCCTCGAATTGTCGGACGTGCATTCATCCACAACGCGCTCCAAGGGCCAAAGAAAGAACTGCAGTCGAAGCAAGTCGCTTCCGACGGCTAAACACGTGCACGTTGGTGACCACGCACGACCATCCAATGAACAGGTAGCGGACCCACTTACAGGTGTTACAAAGTTGTTGATCATGCATTTCAATTGGAAATCTGGATTCGTGTCGTGAATCTGGACAGGCGGTTGGCGATGGCGCGATCATAACCACCTTTTCTAACTACGCACCAAAAGGTCGGGTGTTCGAATCACCCAGGGCGCACCACTCCCCTCTCTTTTCAATAACTTGGCAACAGCATGACAACTGGTAGTGTTTCTTGGCCTCCGGGCCCGTATGGCGCATGTCTTTGCTGATCACGGTCTCCGATGAAACTTCGCTGAGTCTCGTGCAAAAGGCATCAGTGGGAGTCGTCGCGGAACCCGGGCGTGCGCGCGTCAAGTCCGGAATGCGGCGGGCGAAAACCGAAGGCCGCCCGATCGGAAGACCGCCGGTAATCGTCGAGGTGAGGCCCCAGTAAAGGACCCCATCTCGCCGGGGTGAGCTTGCGAGACCAGCGAAGGCTTACAAGTCCATGGACGCCCAGATCCTGAAAACCGAGAAATCAGCCGCAGCTGCCAGTGTCTTTAAGACCTCAACGCCAACACCAGCGCAAACCGCTGAATAATTAGTATCGATTTCCACCGGTTGAGCTGTCCACAAAGGAGTTGGTTTGTAGACCCATTCTCTACGCTCGCGGTAAAACTACCCACTCCTGGCTTGTCTTTCCACATGCCGCAGACCGGCGACGTTGATCGGCGACCAAGTCTGCGCTATGAGATCACGGTCCTGCTGTCTATCCATTGGTTCGTCCACTGCTTGTGGATCAAATAACTGTTGCAATATGCACTCGAACGGTTCGCGAACGCAGCTTCTGAGCGGTTTTCCACAACCTTTGTGAAAAGGTGATTAAGTACCTTGACAGCTATTAAGACGTTCAAATATTCTGCGCGCAATCACTTCGCAGAATTTCGATCCTCTGCCAAGTTGTAAGTCCGCAGCAAATTATTGAGATGAGTTTCAACCAGTGGACGGGTGTGTCTCAAGGTTGTTTACGCGTCGAGAGTGGCAACCGTTCTGGACTGATGAACTAAGGGAGCTGCCCAAGATGCAATAAGACAGCTAGACCGCAGGATCACGATCGGAAGGGAGAATTCGTTGAAAAGAACGCTTTTTTGGCTTGTGTTGCTGTTGTCAGGCCTATCAATGTTCACTGCCAGGCCGACTTTAGCTCAAAATTCTAATCCGTGTGTCACAAGTTGGGTATGGTATTACCCAGACCCTCTCCCATTAGGTGCTTCAATCATCGGGCCCGGCCCTGGACTATGGTCGTACATCATCAGTGGGCCCACCACAAATTGCTCGCCGCCACCTTGTATCCCCTGCGGATTCGGCCGCACTCCTGGCCCCGTCGGGGGCTCCCCTATTGCAATGGCTGGTGGCGACACCTTTATCAAGGATACGGATATAACCATTCCGGGTTTAGGCGGAGGATTACAACTGCAGCGAACGTGGAACAGTATCCTCCAGACTGGTGGCCTGGGAGGGATGTTTGGGAGTAACTGGATATCTACTTATGAAGAGACATTAGGCGTGGGCCCATACGGATACGTTCAGTATGTCAGATCCGACGGCAGCATCATTCCCTACGCACTCGATCCTACTTTGTTCCTTATACCTTTTATAGGTGTTCAGGTTGTCGAGCCACCGCCTCCCCCCCAATCAGACACATATGCCCTCTTGCTTCCTGATGGATCGACGCGGGTCTTTTCAGTTATCAGCCACCAGCTACTGTCTATCTCCGATCGAAACGGAAATACAACCAACTTGACGTATGACAATTCAAATCGGCTGGTGACGGTAACAAGTCCTGGATCTCAGCATATCTATTTTAATTATCAAAATAACTCCCCATATTTGGTTAGCAGTGTCTCAACGGATTTCGGCGCCACACTTTCCTATTCGTACGATTCACAGCGTAGATTAAGCCAAGTCACTAAACCTGATCTAACAACCATCACATACGTATACAACGCTCTATCGCAAATCACTCAGGTGATCGATTCAAATGGCAAAATCCTCGAGTCACACACCTACGACTCAACAGGACGTGGTCTGACGTCCTCTCAGGCCAACGGTGTCAACGCGATGACGGTTTCCTATCCGCAATAAATGAAGGACGAAGTTCAAGGTTAGTTTTTCGGAGGGTGTTTCAGTTATGCCTAATCGAGAACGGAAGATCCTCGCCATCGCGTTCGTCATCTTTCTACTTCCATTTCTCTTTGCTGGCTTTGCGTCGGCAGCTTCACCGACGATAAGCAGTCTTGCACCGAATACGGGAGCTGTTGGGTCATCTGTCGTAATTTCTGGTACGAATTTTGGATCAACTCAAGGTACGGTGAAATTTAATGGAATAACGGCGACGATAACCAATTGGGCAAATACTACCATTACGGCAAAGGTACCGAGTGGCGCAACGACTGGAAATGTTGTCGTGACAGTTTCGGGCATATCGAGCAATGGCGTTAGCTTCACAGTCACAGCCGCTCCAAGTATTTCATCATTGACGCCGAACTCTGGAGCGGTGGGATCGTCAATCGTTATCGCCGGATCCAACTTTGGATCGTCACAAGGAAACGGCACCGTGAAGTTCAACGGGACGACCGCAACAGTGACAAGCTGGGCCACCGGAAGTATTACCGCCACGGTGCCGAGTGGCGCTACGACTGGAAATGTTGTCGTAACGGCTGCCGGAGGAATCGCGAGCGGAGGAGTTAGTTTCACAGTGACGTCTGCTCCAAGCATTTCTTCGCTAACACCAAATTCAGGAGCCGTGGGGTCGTCAATCGTCATCGCGGGTTCGAACTTCGGACCGTCTCAAGGAAACGGCAACGTCAAGTTCAACGGGACCACGGCCAGCGTAACAAGCTGGACGGCAGGAAGCATCACGGCAACCCTGCCCAGCGGGGCTTCGACTGGAAATGTCGTTGTCACCGCGGCAGGGGGAGTGGCCAGCTCTGGGGTGAGCTTTACGGTCACAGCTGCGCCAAGCATCTCATCGTTGACGCCAAACACCGGAGCGGCTGGGGCGACGATCGTAATTGCAGGAGCGAACTTCGGATCTTCGCAAGGAAATGGAAGCGTTAAGTTCAACGGGACCACGGCAACGGTCACTAATTGGGCAGCAGGAAGTATCACGGTCACTGTTCCGACCGGTGCTGCTACCGGGGATGTCGTGGTCACTGCCCCTGGAGGGATTGTAAGTATTCCATCGTACTTTACAGTTGATCTCACGCCTAACCTTGCGGGCTTAGTACCCAATTCAGGTATGGCCGGCACATTTGTCAATATTACGGGGGCTAACTTCGGAGCCTCCCAAGGCACAGTCGCGTTTAATGGTGTTAACGCGGCAATTGTCAGTTGGAGTGCGACCGCAATCGTTGCAGTTGTTCCTGGAAGCGCCTCCACTGGCAATGTAGTGGTGAACACAGATGGCGTAAATACCAATGGAATACCATTTACTGTAACGTCTATTCCCACCGGCTGGACCGATTCCGACGTTGGAGCAGTCGGGGTGCCCGGCAGCGCTAGCTTTGGCTCGAATAGTTTCTCAGTAAACGGATCCGGTCAATCGATATGGGGCACGTCGGATGAATTCAATTACATGTATCAACAGATGTCCGGCGATGGGGCGATCGTTGCAAGAGTAACTGGACTGTCAGGGCGATCTTCGTCACAAATTGGCGTGATGATCAGAAATACACTAGATCCGGCATCAGCGCACGTCTCTATGTTGGTGTCCAATTCGAACGACTATTTCTATTTTCGTTCGACCGCGTCCGGAAGCACAACTAGTGCCAGTGGTCCATCTGTAGTGTGGCCAACCTGGGTTGAATTAGTGCGTTCTGGCAACAACTTCAGTGCATTTACCTCGACAGACGGCATAAATTGGCTTCAGGTTGGCGCAACACAAGCAATATCCATGAACACTGCTGTGTACGTCGGACTTGCCGTAAGCAGCGACTACAATTCTTTTCTGTCAACCGCTAGCTTCGACTCTGTTTCGGTAAATACCACCGCCATTCCTGCACCCACGATCACGGGTATATCCGCGACAACCGGGCCGATTGGCAGTCAAGTAGTCATAAACGGTGCAAACTTTGGGAATTCTCAGCAAAACGGCGTAGTTTTGCTGAATTCAAGCCAAGTAACGGTCGATTATTGGAGCTCAACGGCAATTACCATTACGATTCCCGCTGGCGCCACTTCGGGCCCACTATTGGTTTCTGTCGGTCCGTCTATGAATGACAGTAATCCGATCGAGTTCGACATTACGACTCAGCCACTGCTTACTCCGTGGCTCGATCAAGACATTGGGCAAGTTGGAGTCGCTGGAAGTTCGACTTATGCGGGCGGAAGTCTGACGGTAAATGCCGCGGGACAGGCAATCTGGAATTCGTCAGACGGCATGCATTTTGTCTATCAACAATTGTCCGGCGATGGTTCAATCGTCGCGCGCTTGGTGAGCTTGAGCGGAGGACTTGGGTCTCAAGCTGGGGTAATGATTCGCGAGACTCTTGGGTCCGGCGCAACGAACGCGTTTATGGAAAATACGTCCAGTGGCGGACGTGTTTACTTTGCCGACCGAAGTGATACAGGTGGCACCACCTCGTCCTCATCATCGGTGGCTTCGAGTTTACCGTGCTGGCTGAAGGTCGTTCGAAGTGGCAGCACATTTAGCGGCTACGCATCGTCGGATGGAATCAATTGGGTGCAGATTGGCGCGAGCCAAACAATCACGATGGCGACGAACGTCTACATCGGAGTCGCGGTCAGCAGTGACAACACCGCTTCGCTCGCGACCGCAGTTTTTGACAATTTGTCTATTAACTCCACAGCAGCTCCGGGGCCGTCAATCACTTCGGTCTCAGCAACGACCGGAGCAGTTGGAAGCCAAGTACAGATCACTGGATTGAATTTCGGTGCACAACAGGGCTCCAGCGTCGTTTTGTTGAATGGCAGCCCTGTCACGGTACTGTCGTGGAGCGGAACCTCGATTTCGATTTCCATACCGATAGGTGCAACCTCGGGAGCCCTCGCTGTTTCTGTGGCTCCAAGTATGAACAATAGCAATCCTATTCAATTTACTGTGACCGCTAATCCGTTGCCTACACTATGGCTCGACCAGGATGTGGGCCAAGTCGGCATTCAGGGAAGCGCAACCTACTCCTCCGCAAATTTCGTGGTATCTGGCGCTGGCCAGCCCCTGGGAGGATCGTCGGACGGTGTCCATTACGTTTATCAACAATTAACCGGGGACGGCAGCATAGTGGCTCGAGTGTCATACATTCCGAGCGGCACACATCCAGCGGCTGGCGTGATGGTTCGTCAAACCCTTAACGCTGGGGATGAGGGCGTCTTCGTGATCTATGCACCCAATCAGGCGGTGATGTATTACCGCGCCTCATTCGGTGCAACAAGCAGTACTCAAACTGCCCCACTCGCTTCTGCGAACTATCCATACTGGACAAAAATAACGCGTGCAGGAAATACGTTCACAGGGTTTGTGTCGCCCGATGGCATCAATTGGACCCAAATAGCGGGCAGCCAGACTATCTCGATGACGTCTACTGCGTACTTCGGGTTTGCGGTTAGCTCTACATCGGCCACGGCTCTCGATGCGGCGACCTTCGACAACATTTCGATTAGTTCAACAACTTCTCCAGCGCCAGTAATCACAAACTTGAGCGCCTCGACCGGGACCATTGGAACCCAGATCACGATCACCGGTCAGAATTTCGGAGCTTCACAAGGAAGTAGCTTGGTATTGCTGAGTGACGCCCCGATGGGAGTGACTTCCTGGAGCAATACTTCTATAACCGCCACGATTGCATCGGGTGCGGTGACGGGAAATCTCACCGTTACTCTTGGCCCTGACATGAATTCCAGCAATCCAAGCGTTTTTACCGTAACTACTCAGCCGTTACCGAGCGGTTGGCTTGATTCGGATATCGGGAGTGTAGGTATTACGGGCAGTGCTGCCTACTCTAACGGTACATTCACAGTTAACGATGCGGGGCAAGGCATCACCGGAACAGCCGACGAGATGCACTTCGTTTATCATGCGATTTCAGGTGACGGAACTCTTATCGCCCGGATCGCGAATCCAGGAACTCCCAACGTTATCGGAGTCATGTTCAGAGAAACATTAAATCCTGGTTCGACAAACGCATTTGTATCCTTCTATCCGAATACGGCGTTATTCACTGAGCGTCAAACCACTAGCGGAAGTACAACGAATCAGTCGACCACGTTTGCGGGTCCATTTGATCCGTATTGGCTACAAATTTCCAGGACTGGAAACGTATTCAACGCCTTCGTCTCCCTCGATGGGCAAACTTGGACGCCGGTTGGAACCCCGCAGACCATAAACATGGCTTCAAACGCCTACGTAGGGGTCGGCGCATCCAGTCAGAATACTTCCACTCTGTTGACAGGCACGTTCGATAACGTTTCGATTACTGCCGGGACCATGCCCATCGTTTCGGGAATTACGCCCGCCTCTGGAGGCTTGGGAACTTCGGTGACGATTTCCGGCACCAATTTTGGCACCCAAGCGTCTGGATTGGTGCAATTTAACGGGATTTCTGCTGCTTCCATTACGAGTTGGACTAACACGCAAATCGTGGCCACTTTCCCCGCTAATGGAACCTCAGGCCCTGTGACGGTTATTCAAAACTCAATTAGAAGCAACGGGAACTTCTCGTTTACGCTCTACAACCCCGTAATTACCGGGATTTCTCCCGGAGTGGGTCAGCCTGGATCCACCGTTGTGATTAATGGCACTGGATTTACGTCAGGCATTCCGAAAAATACTGGTGTTTACTTTAACGGGGTTGCTGGGCAGGTTCCTCTGTCAGGCTGGAGCAATACCAGCATTACTGCTTACGTCCCCACAGAAGCCAGCAGCGGGCCAGTGACTGTCCAGGGAGGAGGTATCACAAGTAACGGAGTTCCTTTCTCGATAGAACCCCTGGGGATTTCCAGCATCTCGCCGACTTCCGGACCTGTGGGAAGCGTCCTTAAAATATACGGCTCAGGGTTTGGCTCGACACAATCGACAAGTACCGTTGGGTTTGGTCAGAGTTGGCAATTCCTGAACGCGAGCGTTCAGAGTTGGACCGACACCGAGATCGATATCGTGGTCCCCCCTGCGGCAACTACTGCACCAGTATTCGTGAGTGTTGGAGCGTTGACTTGGTATGGTCCACAATACACATTAACGACATCAGCTACCGTCGTCGACTCAAAAAACAATTCGACCACGTATTCCTTCTATATGCAGGCTGGCGTCTGGTTGCTATCCCAAGTTCAGGGCTCTGGCTGTTCAACCTGCAGCGACAGGGGCAACATCTCGTACACTTACGACTCGAGAGGAAATCCGCTTTCACGTACGGATGAAAATGGCAATACAACTACGTATACCTACGATTCCAACGGCAACGTCGCCAGTGTGACCGTGCCGATTTCATCCAGCGTCGCTGCGACCACAACCTATACCTATAACAGTTTTTCCGAAGTGCTCACAGCCACTGATCCGCTCGGGAACACGACTACGAATACGTACGATCTCAAGGGCAATCTGCTGTCCGTTGCAACCCCTTCGCCGGACGGCGTAAAACCAAGCAGCGTCACATCTTTTGCCTATGGTGCCAGCGGACTCTTGACCTCGATCACCGACCCGTTGAACAACACCACGAAGATCACATACTACCCGACGGGACTTATCAACACGATTACCGACGCTCAATCGAACGTAACGACCTATACGTACGACGGTGCGGGAAACCGACTGTCTGTTACCGACGCCAACAACAAGCAAACTACCTTCTCATATGACGTGATGAACCGACTCAAGAAGATAACCTACCCCGATTCCACGATAACTCAATTCGGCTACGATTATCGTGGTCGCCGCACCTCGGTGACGGATCAAAACAACAACCAAACCACTTACACCTATGATGATGCAGACCGCCTGATTGGAGCGAGTGACGCCAACCTTTCTGCCGAAACGGGTTGTACGGGCACCGATGGATTGAAGCACTCCACCTGCTATGGCTACGACACGGAAAGTAATCTGACTTCTATTACGGATGCGAACAATAATACGACTAACTTTGCCTATGATGCGTTTGGCCGCGTCACCCAAACGACATTTCCATCGGGTCATATCGAAACTTATGGGTACGATAACGTCGGCAACCTGACCAGCAAGACGGACCGCAAGAACCAGCTCATTGCCTACACTTACGACCAGTTGAACCGCTTGACCAAGAAGACCTATCCTGACAGCACTACCGTGAACTATACCTACGACAACGACTCGCGTCTGACGCAGGTGACCGACCCCACCGGCACCTACCAGTTTACTTTCGATAACATGGGTCGGCTTACTAATACAAACACGCAATATTCATTTTTGACCGGACGCTCGTTCACCACCAGCTATGGTTACGATGCTGCCTCCAATCGCACGAGCTTTACGGATCCGGAGAGTGGCTCGAGCGGCTACGTCTACGACACGTTGAACCGACTGCAGACGCTTACGCCGCCGGCGGCCATCAGCGGCGGTAGCTTTGGTTTCGGATACGACGCGCTCAGCCGTCGCACCAGCTTGACACGCCCCAACGGCGTCAGTACCGCCTATGCCTACGACAACTTGTCACACCTGCTCTCCGTCACGCACGCCAAGGGCGGCACCACGCTTGACGGTGCCAGCTACGGCCTGGACAACGCGGGCAATCGCAAGAGCAAGACCGACTTGCACGCAGGCGTTACTAGCAACTATGGCTATGACAGTCTGTATGAATTATTGAGTAGCACTCAGAGTGGAGTTACCAAGGAAAGCTATACCTACGATTCCGTCGGAAACCGCCTGACCCAGCTCGGCGGCGCGAACTGGAGCTATAACACCTCGAACGAACTCACCGCCCGCCCCAGCGTAACCTACACCTACGACCTGAACGGTAATACGCAGACTATGGTGAACGCCTCAGGTACCACGACGTATAACTGGGATTTCGAGAATAGACTCGCCAGCGCAGTCCTCCCTGGGTCTGGCGGAACGGTGACCTTCAAGTACGATCCCTTCGGAAGAAGAATCTATAAATCCTCGACGAGCGGCACCAGCGTTTATGCCTACGACGGCGACAATCTCGCCGAGGAGGCCAATGCATCGGGTGGAGTCGTTGCGCGCTATTCGCAAGGGCTGAATATCGACGAGCCACTAGCCATGTTGCGGAGTGCGACGACCAGCTACTACGAGGCCGATGGGCTAGGCTCGCTGACTTCCCTTAGCGACAATTCAGGATCTCTGGCGGCCACCTATACCTACGACAGCTTCGGGAACTTGTTGGCGTCATCTGGCAGTATCGTGAACAACTTTCGTTACACGGGACGTGAGTTTGACCCAGAGACGAGCCTTTATTACTACCGGACCAGATACTACGATCCCGGTACCGGAAGGTTTGTGAACGAAGATCCTCTGAGCTTATCTACCGGCCTGAACTTCTACAGGTACGTCGATAACAACCCACCACTGTTCAATGATCCATTCGGACTTTGGAAAAACACAGGCAAACCGGCCGACCCGTACAAGAACACAATAGTCTGCGACGGGAAGGGAAGCATTCGTGTGCAGTTGAACAAACTTCTTCCATCTGTGCCCGAGGTTCAACGTTGTCTTGGGCCCTGCCTACGCCAGCATGAACAACAGCACAAACGAGACGCCTTGCAGCAGAATCCCATGGTTTGTCAAGGCTCTAAGAACGGAATTCAAGTGGGCTTTTCAAATAATAAAGAGCAGGCAAGTTCTGAGATTGCGGCATACAACCTTGAAACAAAGTGCCTAGAAAACCAAAAAAAGCAAGCTAAGTGCGACACGTGCAACCCACTGATTGACAAACAACTGCGAGGCATAAGGGAAGACGAGCTTCCTAAATGGAATCAACAGTTATCGCCTAGCGTGCCTAAATTAGATTATTGATTGAGGATATTATTATGTCTCTATCTACCCGCCGTATTTACACAAGATGTCTCACAATGGTCGTATTTATCGTCTTGGTTACCTTGCCCACAATTCCCGTTGCGGGCGATACACAAGGTCCGGGCATTCGAGTTCAATTAATGCGTGGTGCACATTTGTCTTTGCACGTAACGCTATGGTCGGGCGCTAATACCGCGATAAAGGTTTCCCGCAATCGTTTACCTTGGGCGGCAGACGAAAGCCTCATTGTTGTGACGGCTATAGGTAATGGCCAATGTCTGAAAAGAGACGTTCCTGTGGATGACCCTATGTTCGACGAAATCTCTATCGAACCGAAAACACTGCTCAGTGGGGACGTCGACTTAGAGAGGCTGTTCCCAGATATTCGTCGCGTATCTGAGGTATCAGACGTGCAATTGTTCTGGGCATACGAAGCGCCAGAAGCCCTGCACATTTCTCATTGGTCAGGCGGCTGGGTTTTAATTCCAAAGCAAAAATGAATACGGATTCACTCGTCTTCATTTTTTCAACTGGAGAAGCATCCGTTAGCTTCAAATATGATCCTTTTGGCAGAAGAATCTACAAATCTTCGTCCTCGGGC
>CAVVJI010000003.1:0-786463 GCA_963748515.1 Candidatus Acidiferrales bacterium | reverse complement strand
CCGTGAAGCTCTCCGCTCCCACGTTGCGCACCGTCGTAAAGCCCGCTTCCACCGTCTTGCGCGCATTCTTAACGCCCGTCACCGCTTCGCGCGGCGCGGAAATTCCCAGCCCCGCATACCCGGATGCCGATGGGTCGCTGGTGATGTGCGTGTGCACATCGATTAGCTCCGGCAAGCAGGTCATGCCGGAGAGGTCCACGCTCTTCGTGCCTGCGGGACTCCGCACCGACGCCGCCTCGCCCACCGCAGTGATCATCCCCGCGTCGTCGAATACGATCACCTGGTCCACCAGCAACGTTCCGCTGCGCACGTCCAGTAATTTTCCGCAACGTACCGATCCCGGCGCCGCCAGCACTGCCGGGCACAACACCACCATCGCCAACACAAATCGCAAAAGGATTCGCATGAATGCCCCTGTATCGAGGAATGATCGAACGTCATGGAAGAATACACGCCCTGCGGCGTTTATGCACCCTGTGTTGGTTCCAACCAACTGCGCGCGGGATTCGCTTATTGCGGGGATTTCACGAACGACCGCACCAGCAGGACCAGCTCCCACCGCTGCTCTTCGGTCAACCGTTTTTCAAACGCCGGCATCGGCTTCTTCCCTACCGTAATGCGGTAATACAGATCGCCATCCGTGAACTTCCGCATATGCCTTGCATCGCTCAAATCCGATGGCGGCGGATCGTACATCATGGCGTCCGAGCCGTCACCTTTTCCGGTATCGCCGTGGCAGCTCGTGCATTTGTCCTTATAGATCGAACGCGCTTGCTGCAGTGCTTGCTCGGAAGGCGCAATCGGGTTCTTCCGCTGTCGAATCGCATCAGGCGCATTGTTCGCCGGCCTTCGCAAAATCGCCAGCGCCGCAACGATCACAATCAGCGCCAGCAGGCCCACGAACAGCATCGCTCGCACTCGTTTCTTTGTCGCTTCCTTGGAAATGGGTTCGCTCATTGACCTGTGGGCGCTTTAAAAGTCTACCACCAGCTGAACTTCACTCCCGGTCCCAGAATCCCCACGAAATACAGCAACGCCGCTCCTGCCGCGCAGATCCACGCCAGACCGAACTGAATCCGCTCCCCACTTCCGCGTACCTTCGCTCGCGAAGTTCGGTACAGCGGAATGGTCCTCAAAAATCCCAACGCCGCCGCAAAGCTGCTTAACACACCCGAATTCAACATCTCCATCGCCCCGCGCGGATCGAGCAGTGGTCCCAGCGTACCCGCGATCCCTCCCGCCAGGTACGACCACCACAACACCTGCTTCAGTCTCGCTACATTCTCTGCGCTTGGCTCTCCCAGCCAATGCAATTCGCTCGCGATCAGCCGGATCGTTCCCCGATACGCAAAAAATCCTCCCGCCCCCAGCGCTAGGCGTACCGGCCATTCCAGATACGGTCGGAACGCCAGCGCCATCCAATCCCCGCGTCCCAGCACTCCGGAAAAAAGCATATACCCCGTGGCCCAGAACAAATTAATCCCGTGCTCAAAATCAAAAACAGCCGCAGCGCAGGCCCCGCCTTCCCCAAAACGCGCAACAGCGTCCATGCCACCAGCGCCACCAGCAGATTCCCTATCGGTCCACCCAGATCGAACACCCGCCCGCCAAAACGCCCGATCTGCTGATCCGTGATAAGCCGGGTTGTCGTGAAAATTCCCTGGCGCCCTCCGGCCAGATAAAACGCCACGCCATGCCCGAACACTTCGTGGGCGATCGCGGCGGAGATATACGCCAACGTGGCAATCGCCACTACGGCCCACAAATCATCACGGGAACGCGTACTCGCGTCTTGTAGAGGGGCTCCCATACGGGCAGTTTAGATTACGCCCGAAAAATCATCCAGAGAAGTTCCCCATTGAAGAACAGAATCGCCGCTGCCACCGCCCACGCCACCACGATCGTGCCGCGGGAGTTCACGAATTCTCCCATTTTGCCTTTGTCGCTCGTGAACTGCACTAGCGGAATCACCGCAAACGGCAGTTGGAGCTAGCACCACCTGGCTCAGGATCAGCAGCGCCTTCACCTTGCTCCCGCCTACGATCCAGATCACCAGAATCGCCGGCACGATCGCGATCGCTCGCGTGATCAGCCGCCGCAGCCACGGCTTCAGCCGCACGTGCAGGAAGCCCTCCATCACGATCTGCCCGGCCAGCGTTCCCGTCAGCGTGGAGTTCTGCCCCGACGCCAGCAGCGCGATCGCGAACAGCGTGCTCGCCGCCCCACCCCCAGCACCGGCCTCAACAGTTTGTACGCTTCCTTGATGTCCGCCACATCGTTCGTCCCGTGCTTGTGAAACGCCGCCGCTGCCAGCACCAGGATCGCCGCGTTGATGAATAACGCGAAGACCAACGCCACCGTCGAGTCGATCACCGAATACTTGATCGCCTCTTTGCGCTGCTCGTTGCTCTGCCCGAACGCGCGCGTTTGCACGATGCTGGAGTGCAGATACAGATTGTGCGGCATCACCGTCGCGCCCAGAATCCCGATCGCGATATACAGCATTTCCTTGTTCCGCAGGATTTCCAGATGCGGCACGAATCCGCGCGCCGCTTCCAGCCACAAGGGCTGCGCGAAGAAAATCTCATATGCGAAGCAGGCCGCGATCGTCCCGATCAGCGTCACCACGAACGCTTCCACCAACCGGAAGCCCCGCCCCTGCAGCGCCAGCACCACCAGCACGTCCAACGCGGTGATCACCACGCCCGCCAGCAGCGGCAATCCGAACAGCAGCTTCAGCGCCACCGCCGACCCCAGCACCTCCGCCAGATCGCACGCCGCAATCGCCAACTCGCACACAACCCACAGGAAATACGTCGTCCGCCGCGAGTAGTGGTCCCGGCACGCCTGTGCCAGATCTCTACCGGTCGCCACCCCCAGCTTCGCCGACAGCGCCTGCAGGAACATCGCCATCAGGCTGCTGATCAGCACCACGCTCAGCAGCGCATATCCGAATCGCGAGCCTCCGCCGATGTCTGTGGCCCAGTTGCCCGGGTCCATATACCCCACGGCCACCAGGTACCCCGGCCCGGCAAACGCCAGCGCTTTGCGAAACCACGATGAATTGGGAGCAATCGGGATCGTGCGGTGGGCTTCGGGCAGCGACGGCTGCCACACGCGGCTTCGCCAGTTTCGTGCGGGAGTTGCCTCGGAAGCTTCAGAAGCCAGCACCGGCTGGGTTGCCACGATTTTCCTCATTTGCCGGACGGGACGTTAACTATGGTGAACTTACGAAATAAACTATGATTAATGAACGCGCTTTTGTCAATAGAACTCCCTCCTTTTTTCCTATCGCCTACTCCCTTTCCGGTACTGTGCTATTTTGGTCCCTGGGAGATTTTATGGACGACAAACAGCAATTGCCCGCTCCAGGCCAGGTTCAGATCAAGGCCGACGAAAAGGAGCTTCAGGGCTTCTACAGCAATCTGGTTATGCTTCATCATCACGTCGAAGAGTTCACCCTTAACTTCGTCTATGTTTTTCCCAACGGCAATCAGGGCAAATTGCTGGCCAGCGTCATCGTCAGCCCCGGCCACGCCAAGCGCATCTGGCGCGCCTTGGGCGACAACATTGCCCGCTATGAAGCCCAATTCGGCCCCATCAAGGAAGGCCCCGAGGGCATCACTCCTGCCACCGGGAATATAGGCTTCGTTCAATAGAGGTTCGCAATTGCGATTCTTTCCGGCGAGCGACCGCTCTTTGCTGGTATACCTTGGCGAAGAGATTGGCTTGCCCGCGCATTTTCGCGTGGTCGCCTTGCTGAACACTCTCGAACGCAAGCCGATTCCTTTCGTCACCAATGTCCAACCTGCGTATTGCTCGCTTCTGCTGACCTTCGATCCGCTGGCCACTTCTCATCGCCAACTGGAGCGCTCGCTGCGCAGCTACGCGGTCATCTTCAAAGCTTCGAAACGCTCAAAGCCGCGTCGCATCGTTATTCCCGTCTGCTACGGGGGCGTGTTTGGCCCAGATCTCGAAGCGGTCGCCCGCGACAAAAACCTTTCGCCGCAGCAGGTCATCGATCTCCACTCTTCCACGATTTACCATTCGTATTTCCTGGGATTCGCCCCCGGCTTTGCCTATCTGGGCGATTTACCGTCGCAACTGGCCACTCCGCGGCGCGCCACTCCGCGCACTCGCGTTGAGCTCGGCAGCGTCGGCATTGCGGGCCGCCAGACCGGCGTGTATCCCTTCGCAACGCCCGGCGGCTGGAACCTGATCGGCCGCACTCCGGTCGCTATGTTTCGGTCTGGCCGCAATCCGCGATCGCTCTTGCAACCGGGCGACGAAGTCCAGTTCCGACCCATCTCCGAGAAAGAATTCGCGCGAGCAAACCGCTGATGCCAACGCTCCTGGTTGAAAAACCCGGCATGCAGACCACCGTACAGGACCTTGGGCGCCCCGGCTACGGTCCCATGGGCGTTTCCGCGTGCGGCGCTGCCGATCCGGTCTCTCTGCGCGTCGCCAATCTTCTAGTCGGCAATCCACCCAATACTCCCGCGCTGGAGATGACGCTGACCGGAGGCTCGTTCCGCTTCCGCGAGGGCGCCCTGGTAGCGTTTGCCGGCGCTTCCTTCGACGAGCGCCTCAATCACAACAAACTCGCGCCCCACGTCGCTCATCGCATCCCCGCCGGTGAACTGCTTACGTTTGGTTCGACCGCCGCAGGAGCGCGTTGTTATTTCGCTGTCGCCGGGGGCATTTCGGTTCCGCTCTTTCTCGGCAGCGCTTCGACGCATCTTCTCAGCGGCCTTGGCGGTTTTCAGGGTCGCGCACTGCGCGCCGGTGACCAGCTCTCTCTCGGGCGCGTCAAACGCAAAATCCCGCCAAGCGACCTTTCTCCCGCTCTGCTTTCCGCGATCGCGCCGCGCAAAACGCTCCGCATCACCCTCGGTCCTCAACACGATTCGTTCTCCGCTGCCACTCTGCGCGCCTTCCTCGAAAATTCCTTTGAAGTTACCGAACAGTCCGACCGCCTTGGCCTGCGTCTGCGCGGGCCGTGCCTCTCCTGCGATCGCGCCGGCGAACAAATCACCGCGGGCGTTTCCCTCGGCGCCATTCAAATCGTTCCGTCGGGCGATCCCGTAGTTTTGTTCGTGGACCAGCAGACCACCGGAGGCTATCCCGTGATCGCCAACGTCATCTCCGCCGACTTGTTCTGCATCGGCCAACTTCGCCCCAGAGACACCATTCGTTTCGAGCAAGTAACGATCCCTCACGCCATCCGCATTCTTCGCCGCCAGGAGCGCCTGTTCTCCGCGGCGGAACGGAGCCTCGCGTGACATCCATCGACCTGAATTGCGATCTGGGCGAGCTCCCCGAACAGATCGCCGGTGGCACCCAGCATTCCTTGATGCGGCTTATCTCCAGCGCCAACGTTGCCTGCGGCGGCCATGCCGGAGACGCCGCCTCCATGGCCCTCACCATCCAGCAGGCCCGCGAACTCGGCGTTGCCGTCGGCGCTCATCCCGGTTACGAAGACGCCGCCAATTTCGGCCGCAACGAATTGCGCCTCTCCCGCGCAGAAATTTCCGATTCGGTGTACCGCCAGGTCTGCGCACTCGACGCCATTGCTAACAAATTTTCGGTGCCCATTCGCCACGTCAAGCCGCATGGCGCGCTCTACAATCAAGCCGCTCGCGATTCCGCTATCGCGCAAGCCATCGCCGATGGTGTGCTCCGCTGGCGCCACGATGTGGTGCTCGTTGGCCTGGCGGGTTCCCTGATGCTGGATGTATTTCGCGCGGCAGGGTTCGCCGTGGCCGCCGAAGCCTTCGCCGATCGCTGCTACGAGGACGACGGTTCGCTGCGCTCTCGCAAGCTTCCCGGCGCGCTGCTCGATTCTCCAGCAGAAGCCGGGGCGCAAGTTCTGCAAATTGCTCGCGAACGCTCGGTCACTTCGTATTCCGGAAAAACCGTGCCGATTGAAGCGCAGACCATCTGCCTGCACGGCGATAACGCCTCCGCCCTCAGCTTTGCCGCTGCCATTCGCGACGCCCTGCGCGCCGCAAACATCGCCTGCCAGTCGTCTGGCCGCCGCGCCATCACGTTAGCTCGCGCCCTTTCGTCTCCGGCAACGCCAGTGCGCTGATCGTCGCTCCCGCGTAAGCCAACCCGCACGCCAAAAATGCCGCGGACAGCCCGTGTCGCTCTCCCAATCGCCCGATGATCAACGGCCCTAGCGCGCTCAGCGATCTTGCCACGTTGTACGAAACGCCCAGCGCCACCGCACGGATCGGCGTTGCAAACAGTTCACTGGCCAGCGTGCCCGAACCGACAAAAAATCCCGAGCCGAAAAATGCGGTCACGCAGCCCAGCGCCAGAATCCACGCCGTTCCGCGCGCCGCCGCAAACAGCGGCACAAACAGCGCCGCCAGCGCCAGATACGCCACTATGGTTTTCTTTCTTCCCAACCGGTCTGCCAGCCCGCCAAACGTCAAATATCCCGGAACCATTCCCCCCAGATTCATCGCCAGCACGATTCCCACCGTGCCCATCGCATGAAATCCGCGTCCGCCCTGTTCCACCGGCAACGTCAGGTACGCCGGCATCCAACTGAACAATCCCCACCACCCAAACAGTCCGAACGTGTTCATGCTCAGCAGCACCGCCAATCGCGGCATCGCGGCTCTCCAAAGTGCGCCGCGTTCTTCCCGCCCCGTTGGCCGCTCTTCGGATCGGGACGCCTTCCAGATGCGCGGCTCCTCTACATTCCTCGCGATCCACAACACGAAGAGCGCAGGCAAAATTCCCAGCGCGAACACTCCTCGCCACGTCAGCGCCTCCGAGCACGTCGCCACCACCAACACCGCGATCGCATATCCAACCGCGTAGCCGCTCTGCACGATTCCCATGGCCCGCCCGCGTCGCTCCGACGTCCACGATTCCGCCACCAGCGCGGCACCGCTGGTCCACTCCCCGCCCATGCCCAATCCCACGAAAAACCGGCAAATCCCCAACCCGGCGATGCTGGTCATCGCTCCCGACGCAGCCGTCGCCACCGAGAACAGCAGCACGGAGTACATCAAAATGCGCTTGCGCCCCAAGCGGTCCGCTGCCAATCCGAAAACGTAACTGCCCAGTCCCGTGGCCACCAGCATCACCGTGTTCAGCAGCCCGGCCTGGCCTTTGCTCATTCCAAACGCCGAGAGCAACTGCGGCACCAGCGCCGCGTACAACATCACGTCGAATCCGCTCAGCAGCCAGCTTCCGCCCGCTGCCACCAGCGAAGTGCGTTCCTCGCGCGTCAACACGCGACTCTCCGCGCTGACGCGACGCCCCTGATCCTCTTTTGCATGAATGGTAGTGTACGCAAGATTCGCCGCCCCTCCACAAGTTCCCGTCACGACCTTGGATCGGCGTTCCGCACAAAGCAAAAGCCACGACATCGCTTCGATGCCGTGGCTTCGGATTTTCCCTCGATTGCCTGGCGCTACGGTTTGGTTACGTCTTTCACTCCGTTATCGACCGCCTTCCCGGTTTTCTTTGCCGCGCTGGACGTGGTGTCCGCGGTCGCCTTTGCCGCTTTCTTCGTCCCGCTGGCTGTGGCATCGGCTGCTTTCTTGGTACCGTCGCCCGCATCCTTGGCTACCTTTCCTGTCGTATCCGCCGTTGCATGAGCAGCCTTTTTCGTTCCCGACACGGTGGCGTCGGCAGCCTTCTTGGTGCCCGAAGCTGTCGCATCCGCCGCTTTCGTAGTGGTATCAGCCGTCGCGTGCACAGCCTTCTTAGTCCCGGACACCGTAGCATCCGCCGCCTTCTTCGTCCCAGTCCCAGTAGCATCTACGGCTTTCGTAGTGGTATCCGCCGTCGCGTGCGCAGCCTTCTTCGTTCCGGACACCGTCGCGTCCGCCGCTTTCTTCGTCCCCGTTCCGGTGGCATCTACGGCTTTCTTGGTCCCGGAAACCGTGGCATCGGCGGTCTTTTTCGCGGCGTTTTCCGTTGCGTGCGCAGCGTCCTTCGTGCCTTTGGTAATGTCTTTCACCACATCCTGGCCATACGCACTGGCGCTGAGGCCGGAACGCGATCGCACCAGCCAACAAAAATTTTCCGTTCATTCCCTTCTCCGTTTTTTAGAATTTCCCGAAACAGGGCGCTTTCCGGTCTTAAAATTTTCGCTTGTTTTGCCTCCAAATAACAAGCCGCCCGTACCACGGGCAATTCCCTGCCTCCCGTTGTCCCGCCGCTTACCTCTTCTTCACCAGGGCCACCGGACGGAACCGGAATCCCGTCCACGTCTCGTCGATCGCCACCTGCGTCACCGGTCGGTATTTCAGTTCGTACAGGCAGTCCCATCCTTCATCGCGCGTCAGGTCCGTTTTGATCTTCCCCGTTTTCTTGGGATACGCGAACCACAGCGCGCCTTCCGCCAGTCCCGCTTTTATCGCCGCACGGCCCACCTTCTCCACATCGGCCTTCGTCTGCACGAATGCCAGCACGAACGGGTGCTCGCTCTTCGCGGTCTTGCTCACCTTGACGCCTTCCGGCAACTCCCCCAACAATTCCAAGCCGCCTTTCGGCGCATTCAGCAACAAAATTTCGGTCCCCGGCTTGATTCCCAATTTCTTCGCAACGCTGGTCGCCATGTCCCGCTCCTTTTTTTGAGTCGTCTTCGATTCCCGCAAAAATCGTCGCCGTCGATTGTAATTCTCCTCCCTGCACAATGCTCGTTTCTTCTAAGCCGGGCGCACCGTCCCTCAACCATTCTCATTTGCCTGCCTTCGCCCCGCTGGGGTAAACTCACTGCCCGTGACCGACACTTCCTCAATCGTTAATAAAACAATCTCTCACTACACTGTCGTCGAAAAAGTCGGTGGCGGTGGGATGGGGGTTGTGTATAAGGCTAAGGACACCCGCCTCGGCCGCAACGTCGCGCTGAAATTCCTCCCCGATGACATCTCTCACGATCCGCAAGCCATCGAGCGCTTCCGCCGCGAGGCCCGCGCCGCTTCTTCCCTGAGTCACCCCAGTATCTGCACCATCTACGATATCGGCGAATTCGAGGGCCGGCCCTTCATCGCCATGGAATTCCTCGAAGGCCAAACGTTGAAGCACCGCATCAGCGGCAAGCCCATGGAAATGTCCGAAATCCTCGACATCGGCATTCAGATTGCCGATGGCCTCGAAGCTGCCCACGCCAAGGGCATCGTTCATCGCGACATCAAGCCCGCCAACATCTTCCTCGTCTCCCGCGGTTCCGCCAAAATCCTCGACTTCGGTCTCGCTAAGCTCGCCAATCCCCGACAGATTGCCACCGACACCCTCACCGAGGCTGCTCTGCGCGGCCAACAGACTCACGTCGGCGACGAAGCGCTGCTTACCAGCCCGGGCAGTTCCGTGGGCACCGTCATGTACATGTCTCCGGAGCAGGCGCGCGGCGAAGAGCTCGATCTGCGCTCCGACATTTTTTCGCTGGGCGTGGTGCTCTACGAAATGTCCACCGGCACGGTCCCCTTCATGGGTTCCACCGTCGCACTTATCTTCGATGGCATTCTGCACTCGGAGCCTGCTGCCGCCACAAAGCTGAATTCGCGCTTGCCCGCCGCGCTCGAAAACATCTTCAGCAAGGCTCTCGAGAAGGACACCGATCTTCGCTACCAGACCGCCGGAGAATTGCGCGCCGATCTCAAGCGCCTGAAGCGCGACATCGATTCCAACCGCCGCCCCGCTTCCGAGAAGTCCACAATTCGGTCCAGCCGCCGCCTCCTCCCCCGGCTCCCGCGGCGCCAGCGCCCTCCAAACGCTCCTTGGCGGTTTTGTACTTTGAAAATCAGAGCGGCGCCAAGGAAGACGAATATCTTCGCGACGGCATCACCGAAGACGTGATCACCGAACTTTCCAAGATTCGCGGCCTCAACACCTTTTCCCGGCCCACCGTTCTGGCCTTTCGCGACAAGTCCGTTACCCCCGCTCAGATCGGCAAGGAACTGGGCGCCGCCTTCGTGCTTACCGGTACGGTGCGCCGCGCCGGATCGCGTCTCCGCATTTCCGCACAGCTTATCGACACCCACACCGATTTTCCGCTTTGGTCGGAACGCTTCGATCGCGAGATGAAGGACGTCTTCGAAGTTCAGGACGAAATGGCCCGCAAAATAGCCGAAGCCTTGCGCGTCACTCTTTCCCCGCAAGAACTCGAGGCCCTTGCCGATAAGCCCACCGAAAACCTCCAGGCCTACGATCTGTACCTTCGCGGCAAGCGTTACGCGCGACGCCTGACCCGCCAGGATATTGAGTTTGCTCTACAGATGTTTGAGAACGCGGTCGCGCTCGACGCCAGCTTCGCCCTCGCTTACGCCGCCTGTGCCAACGCCTGCGCCATGTACTACTCCTTCTTCAGCCGCGATGAAGTTTGGGTGCAACGCGCGAGGGATGCTTCCGGCAAAGCCGTCGCGCTACGCTGGGACTTGCCGGAAACCCACGTCAGCCAGGCTTGGGTTCTCTACGCCGCCGGGCTGTACGACGAAGCCGTGCGCATGGTCAAGAAAGCCATCGAGCGCAAGCGCGATTGCGATGGCGCCTATTACCTGCTGTGCCGCGCTCTGTTTGCCGCCGATCGCCACCAGGAAGTCGCGGATATTGCCGAAGCGGCCATCGAAGCCAGCGGCGAAGACTACAACGTCTACGTTCCCATCATCAACGCTCTCGGCGCCATGAAGCGCGACGAAACGCGATTCACCATGACCCACCGCATGATCACTGCCCTCGAGACTCACCTCAAACAGGTTCCCGAGGATGCTCGTGCACGCGTCCTGCTGGGCGCGAAATACGCCGAATTGAAACGCGAGAACGACGCGCTGCGCGAACTCAATCTGGCCGTGACTCTGCGCGCCAATGAAGCTTCCATTCTCTACAATGCTGCCTGCGTGTATTGCCTGTTGAAACGCAAGGACGAGGCGCTTAACACGTTGCGCACCGCCTGGGAAGCGGGCTCCAAAGATTCCGTGTGGGCTCGCCGCGATCCCGACCTCGCCCTGCTCCACGGCGACCCCGAATTCGAGCGTATGTACCCCGAAAAGCCCGCCCTCTCGGGCAGTTCGGCGCCTCGCTAACTCGAGTCCCAACAGACCTGCAATCGCTTCAGTGCTTGATGGTCACTACCGGGCAGTGTGCGCCGCAGACCACTTTGTAGGCCACCGCCCCCGGAAGATGCGACGCCGTTTCCACGTGCGCCGAGTGGTTCATTCCCAGCAGAATCAGATCGGATCGCAGATTGTGCGACGCCCGCAGAATCTGATCGCTGGCAATTCCAAACTCCACCAGAAACTCCGGCTTGTTCGATCCCGGACCAGCTTGCGAAACCAGTTCCTCCAGCCGTTCCACCGTCGCCTTGCGCGCTTTATCCCGCATTTGCATCAGGTCCCCGGCGGTTGACCAATGAAATCCTTCAGGAATCGGTGCTGCCGGCAGCACATGCAGCACATACAGCTTGGCCCCAAAATGATCAGCGAACGAAATCGCATACGGCAACGCATGCAGCGACGCTGACCCAAAATCCGTGGCGAACAGGAACGGCCGCACTCCTGCCGTCTTCTCAACCAGCGATTCCTTGCCGGACCCCGGCCCTACCGTATCTACAAAGCAGTTCGCTCGCCGAAAAATCTGTTCCGCCGTCGAACCCAGCACCAGTTTCCCCAGTGCTCCCCGCCCATGCGTCCCGACCACCACCAGGTCCACCTGCTTCTCCTGAATGACGCCTTCCAGTTGTTCGCAGACATTACCCTCAAGGACCAGAAACTCATATTGCAGCCCGGCCAATGCCCCGCTCGCCAGCAGCTTCCGCTCCAATTCCTGTGCTTCGCGTTGCGACTTCTCCAGCGCCAGGTTCAATGCTTCCGGGCCGGCAATCGTGTAGCCCAGATTCGACACCACGTGCGCCAGATAAAATTTTGCTTTGTAGTGCCGGGCCACCGCGAGCGCGTGGCGCAGAGGCTTCTGCGAGGCTTCCGAAAAATCAAACGCGACCAGGATCGACTTCAGCGCAACATCCGCTACCGTTCCGATGGAAGACATAAGCCCTCCTTCGCCAACTTCGGAACTTTTCAACTGTAGTTTACTCCTCGTAACAGACAGCACTGTGAGCGTCAGCACACCACCTCGGCCCACTCCGCGTCCGACTTCACCATATTCGCCCAGCCCGTTGCCACCACATCCGCCCGGCCCATCCTCGCCAAATCTGCCCAACTCGTCTACGCGAAGTCTGCCTAATCCGTCGTGCCTCTTGAACTTCGCGATCCGGTGCATTCGCCCACACGCAAATGTCACATCCCCTTGATCCTCAGTTGCGAACCACCGCTGCGCCATCGTAAACTGGTTAGGTTCTTAGCAGTACGCCACAGCAATTCGTCGGGCCTGTAGCTCAGGTGGCTAGAGCGCGCCCCTGATAAGGGCGAGGTCGGTGGTTCAAGTCCACCCAGGCCCACCATTCCCCTCAGGGTCCGACCCGGACACATGGGTAACACAACATACCTAAGACATAGGTAACACTTTTGGGCCGAACGGATTTTCGAGCGGTTCTAACACCCTAGTCTCCAGATCGAAGTATCCTAGATCCCGCTTCACGTTCAAAATAAAGTTCTCGACTTGAAATGGAAGTTGGTTGCCATAGCGATAGGGGCGTCGACTGCGGTCGGTCAGCCCCTGCAGCCCGCATGCCTGATAACGGTCAAAGATCTTGTAGCCGGTCTTGCGCGAGATGCCGAACTCCCTGCAAAGCTCGGCCATCGCCTCGCCGGCTAGCCGGCGAGCTACAAACTGCAGTCTTTCGTCTGCCACCGAACACTCCTTCCAAGGCATCTTTCCCTCCCTTCATGGGAGGAAAGTGTTACCTATGTGTCCGGTACAATGTGTCACCTATGTCTCAGGTCGCTCACTCACTGATTCGACCAACGGAGTTCGCCTTTTTTTGACGTAGACCTCCTTTTGTGCGCCACGTATCCTAGGAACCCCAACCCAACCCGGAGGGACACATGAATACTTCCAGCGGGATTCGATTTAAGTTGGTGGGGATGTTGTCGGTTGCCTTTCTGATCCTGGCCGGTTCGGCGGTGGCCGCCGATCACTTGAGTGGACGAGTCCTTGGGGCCGGTGGTCCCATCGCAAATTCCACAGTCACCTTGTGGGAGGCGAGTTCCAACGAGCCCAGGAAATTGGCCGAAGCAAAAACGAACGACCAGGGTCAATTTGAGATTCGCAGCACAGCCGCGCGAGGGACGGACTCCTTCCTGTATCTTGTCGCTACCCGGGGAGTTCCCAAGGCTCAAAAGAGTAGCGCGGACAATCCTGCCATTGCGCTCCTCACCGTGCTCGGGAATAAGCCACCGGATAAAGTAGTCATCAACGAATTCACGACGATCGCGTCGGTTTGGACCAACGCTCAATTCCTCGACGGTCCAAAGCTACAGGGAAACGTCTTGGGCCTGCGCATCGCTGCAAGCAATGTGCCCAATTTTGTGGATTTGCAGACCGGTGACTGGGGCGGGGCGATTCAAGACTCGCTAAATGGTGGGCAGACGCCGACGATGGCAAATTTCGCCACGCTCGCCGATGTCCTTGCTGGCTGTGTGACTCTGATCCGGTCCGACGCGTGCAGCAGTTTGTTCTATGCGGCGACCTCGCCAAGGGGCGAGTACCCGAAAGACACGCTGGCGGCGGCAGAAAATATCGCACGCTATCCTTGGTATCAGCCTGAAAAACTTTTTGGTTTGCTGAATTACCTCTATCCAGCTCCACAAGACCACAATTTACGCCTCGTACCCTTCATGCCTTACCTCAACTTCAGTCCCACCGCTTGGGTCCTTCCGCTCAAGTTTGATGGAGGAGGATTACGCGCAGGCGGCAAAGGCATGTTCGACAGCGAGAGCAACTTCTGGGTGGCCGACAACTTCACCGTTGGCTGGCAGGGACAGGACTCTTTGTGGGAGGGCCACGCGAGCAAATTCGCGCCAAATGGCAAGCCGCTTTCGCCGATCACCACAGGTTTCACGGGCGGCGGGATGGAGGGCGGTTCGTTTGGTTTGGCCGTAGATGCGAAGGACAACGCTTGGTTCTCCAACTACGGAACCAAATCCATCGCTGTATTCGATAAGAACGGCAAGCCGCTGACGCCTCCGGAAGGAATCACCTTTAACGGCCGGCTCGGGCTCATGCAGGGCATCATCGTCGCTCCCAGTGGAGATGTGTGGGCACTGTGCATCTCCAAGAGCCAGCTCGTCTATTTCCCAAAGGGTGACATCAACCACGGGCGAATCGTTTGCGAGGGCGACAACGCGGAACCCTGCAAATCGTTCAAGGCTCCATTTCATTTGGGCATCGACCAACAGGATCGGATCTGGGTGGCCAATAGCGCTATCGACCACATCACCCGCTTCCCTGCCGCTGATCCCAGCAAGGCCGAAAACTTCAAGACCGGCGGATTCAATGCGAGCGGACTTGCCATCGACAGCCAAGGCAACGTTTGGGTTACCAACCGATTTGGTAGCGGACTACTAGGCATGGCCCATCTCGTTGACATGGGCGTGCGCTTCAAGCTTTATGGGGTGACCAAAGCTTCCGACTACCTGACCAAAGTCATGTCCGAACAGAAAGGCGGCAAAGAGGGCGGAAGCGTAGTTTTGCTGAAACCGGATGGCAGCCAATTTCCGGGTAGTCCATTTAGCGGTAGCAGTCTCCCAGGTCCGTGGGCTGTGGCCGTCGATGGCAACGACAATGTCTGGGTCTCCAATTTTGCCGGTGCCTCAGGACAGCTCGCGCACCTGTGTGGCGTACGCACCGAGAACTGCCCTCCTGGAATGAAGACGGGCGATCCCATCTCGCCCCCTCTCGGTTACGTTGGCGGAGGCTTGCAGATGGAGGTGGATGTCGACGTTGATCCTGCAGGCAACGTGTGGGTCACTAACAACTGGCAAGACATCGACAGCTGTATTGGTACGCCTCTCGAAGGGCTATCCACCCGATGCGCCGGTCAGGGCGTCGTCGTCTTTTATGGTATGGCTAAGCCAATACGCGTGCCGCTGATCGGTCCACCACACCAGCCGTAAGGAAATTTGCTGTTAGGGATACGGCGGAACTCTGATCCAAAGTTGGCCGGGCCAGATCCGATTCGGATGGGACCACATGAAACGTTTTTTCGATCTTACCTTCAGACCGTTTTTTGTTCTTACGGGAATTGGAACGGCTTCCGCAAGTCTCTACGCTGTTTGGCCCCGGTGGACCGCCGAAACCATCGGAAAAATCCCATTCGTCTCAGACTACACCATCATCGCCCGGCACTGGGGGATGATGGTGGGCCTCATGGGTATCTTCATGATCGTCGCCGCATTTTATGTCGAATGGCGAAAGCCGATTCTCATCTATAGCTTGCTTGAAAAAGCTTTCATGGTTTATCTGGTTGTGGCAAACCGAAGCTACTCCTACTCACAGGGTTTCAAGGCCGGCGCAGCGATGGATGCGACTGTGGTTCTTTACACGATCGGATATTTCGCGGTGTTCGGATTCGCACAAAGCCCCGCACCGAGGCAGTTGCCACAATGAACAGAACCACAGTGTCCGTCGCAAAGACCTGGGTCACGACGCTCATACGCTGCACGACGAGTCCCTTAATAGCTCGATGTCACGAGCAAAGTTGCCCCTGACATATATCTAAGCCCACGCTGCGAACCGTTGCCTGATCCCCAGCAATTTTGGTTTGACCGGCGGTTTCAGAAGAACGCGACTTCCTTCATCGGATAATGGCGGCGATTGCGTGTCCACAGTTCCAGGCCATGCACCGACGCGGTTGCCGCAATCAGCGCGTCCTCCAGTTCGACGCTATGGCTTTTCGCAAACATCCTCAGGTAGTCCCCCGCACGCCGCCCGATCTCCAGGTCAATCGGAACGCACTGGATGACCTCGAAGAGGTCTTGCAGAATCTTATGCTCCCGCGGCCGCGCTCCATGCCAAAGCTCGGCCACAGTGACCGGCGAACATGCCAGCACGGCCACGCGCAACGATTGACTTGCGGCGCTCATGGTTCTACCCTCGTTTGTTTTACGCGAAGAGGTGTCATGCCTAACCCGCAAAACCCGAATCTTCTCGATGCGCTGCTCGACTCCTGGGATCGCAACAACACCATTCAGGTGAATTTTCTCCGTGCGCTGCCAGGCGCCGCTCTTGATGCCAGGGCCACTGCAGACAGCCCCTCGATCGCCCAGTTGTTCAGCCACATCCACTACGTCCGGCTCGTTTTTATTTCCGAGAATGTTCCCCACTTTCCCGTGGTGGTGCCCGGCGAGGAATGGAGTTCCGAGCGCGATCCCGCGCACCTCGAGCAGATGCTCCATGAAAGCGCCAAAGCCGTGCGCGATGTCGATGAAAAACATGCTCACCAGCGGCGCCGAAATGCAGCTTCACTACGACCACCCGGTGCTGTTTCTCCAGCACATGATCTGGCACGAGGGCTACCACCACGGCCAGATGAAGCTGGCCCTCAAGGTGGCGGGCATTCCCATGAGCGACTCGCAAGCCGGTCCGCTCACCTGGAGCGTTTGGAAAAGGAAAGCCGGTCGCCCCTCAGAAAAAGGGTACGGTCATTCAGTAGATAAAGGGAATTAGCTTGTTGGTGTGCGCAGCGTATTCATCGAACGTCGCACCGTAGTGCTTACTAAGGTGGGCGTCCAGCGCCGGAATATTCACAAACACGAATCCTGCCAGCATGAGCAACGGAATAAACATCGTCCACCACACTCCGGCAATCAAACACAGTCCGGAAAACGAGAGCAGATCGCCCAAATAGTTCGGATGCCGCGTGTAGCGAAACAGCCCCTTCGTGTAGAGTTGCCCGCGATTCTCCGGCCGTAATTTCCATTTGTGGCGGGTGTATTCCGCATGCGAATTCATCCAGGATCCGATGCCAAACAGCATCACACCAACGCCGAATACAAAGCCCGCGCGGCTGGCATTCCTCCCTCCTGCTATTGCCAGTACCGCGAAGATGCACAGCAGCCACGGCGCGATCGCCAACACCTCGCTCCACGCCAGCCCTCGTTTTAAAAATACGAACCAGGTAAACAGCAGCCGGATGTAGTAGATGCTGAGAGCCACCGCGAGGCAAATCCTGCGGACCTCATCTCCCGGCTCCCACGTTCGCCCGAAGATGTGTGCACAGGTTTCCAGCCCTCCGCCCACCAGCAGCCACCAGGCAATCGCCACGCACGCTGCGCCAGACATGGCCAGCACCAGCCTCTGCGCCACCGAGGAATCGCTTCGTTCATACATTTTCTGCGGTTTTCGATTCTGCAAAACCAGCCTCGATCCCATCGCTCAGCCGCCAGATCCCCGGTGTCAATCTCCGGGAACGAGGCTCGGAACGCTGCCGCTTCGTGTGATAACCTTTCGTACGCTTTCTCGAAGCCACTTGCTTCGAGACACGACGGCTAAAACAGGTATCCGGCATGACCAGGGCGTCACACAGTTACAACCACCTGTCTGTCTACGCGATTGACGTGCTCGTCCGCTGTTTTTTCCTTCTCGCTCTTTTCATCCTCCCAACACAATTCGCCCGCGCGCAATCCCTGGCGCCGCGCGCCTACGTGATCACTCCCTCAAACGCCAACGCCATCACGTTCACCTGGTCTTACTACGATGGCGGACTCAACTTCAACGGCGCCGTTCCCATCAGCAATGCCAAGGGAACCTATAATTTGCCGATCCTCAGCTACTATCACTCCTTCAATTTTTTCGGGCGCTCCGCCAATGTCACCGCTTTCCTGCCTTACGGAGTTGGCAACTTTACGGGCGATGTGGGCGGCGCGAACCGCCAGGTCTATCGTTCGGGCCTGCTGGATTTTACCGTGCGTTTCTCCGTCAATCTGATGGGCGGACCGAATATGAAACTGCCCGAGTTCGTCAAATGGAAACAGAAAAGACTCCTCGGCGCCAGTGTGTTGCTCGTCTCTCCCACCGGCCAATACAATCCCAATCATCTGGTCAACTGGGGAATCAATCGGTGGGCCGTCAAGCCTGAGTTGGGCTATTCCGAACGCTGGGGTCATTGGGTTTTGGACGCATACGGCGGGGTGTGGTTCTACACCAGCAACGACGCGTTCTTCTCGATTCCCCATCCCCTGCCGCAGACCGAAGCGCCGATTGGATCCGTGGAAACACACCTCAGCTACGACTTCGACAAATTCCGGTGTTGGGCTTCGATCGACGGTAATTTCTGGGCGGGCGGAGCCACCAGCCTGAACGGAATTCCAAATCCGAAAACGCAGCAGACCAGCTCGCGCATCGGCGCCACATTCTCCTTACCCATTTTCAAGCACCAGTCCATCAAAGTCAGCTATAGCAACGGCACCTATATCCGGTTTGGCGGCAACTACCAGAACGTGTCTCTGGCCTGGCAATATTCCTGGGTCGGCTGGCCCGATTTCCACTCGCACTAACTCGCATTGGGGAACTCTCGTGGCAGCTACCAATCCGGTTCCGCGACCCATTCAAGTCACCTTTCTGGGTTGGCTGTTCATTGTGGTCGGCATTGTCAGCACCGCGTACCATCTTTATAAGGGTTCGCTGGATCGCTGGACTTTCCCGACCGTCATTGTAGGAGCCATCGCGGTCCTCACCGGGTTTTTCTTGCTGCGTGGCGCGCGATGGGCTCGCTGGGTCTTGCTTCTCTGGCTCGCCGGCCACTTGATTGCTTTCGCCTTCCTGTCGTGGTCTGCGGCCCTTGCCCACCTGGTTCTGCTGTTGAGTTTCGGTTACGTTCTGTTGGGACCGCCAACCGCAGAGTATTTCCGGCGAGGGTGATCATCGCGTTAGCAGTTATGAGCGGGCGAGGCCTCTCTCTCAAAGGCCTCGCCCGCCGCTTCTCCACTTAGAAGCTGAACCGCGCTTGCAGTTCCATCGTTCGTGAACCTAGCGCCTGCTTCTCCGACCCAAAGAACGGATCGGTGATCACGTTGTCCATCTGGGTGATGTTCATGTTCAGGTTGTTGAACAGGTTGTAGACGTTCGCGCGAAACTCCAGTTGCGATCGCTCTCCCAGAAATTTATTGGGAATTCCAAACGATTTACTGATCGTCGCGTCCAGGTCCAGGTAACGCGGCCCGCGGAACGAGTTGCGCCCCACTCCCGGCGCTTGCGGAATCGGGCAAGTCTCCGGATACGGCAGCGTGCAATTCACGTACGTTGGCGCGGTAAAGTACGGTGCGCCTGCGCCCGCGGTCGTTCCCGTTGCAATCCCTGAAAAGTTTCCATTGCCGGTCTTGAAGGTATCGATGCTCTGGCTGCTGCCCGCTCCACCTGAGTACGTCGCCGGGCGCAGTTGGAAGTTCGATCCGTTGGGCGTCGCGCATCCCGTGTTGTACACCAGGTTGCAGATGTTGCTGCCGTCGATGTTGGAGTACACCGGCGTCCACGGGAATCCCGAGTGCCAGTTGAAGATGCCGCTCACGCTCCAGCCTCCCAGCAGGCTGCGTACCCAACTATGCTCGTTGGCGTGGAAGTATCCCGGCTGCCAAACGCCCCACACCTTCACCAGGTTGCGAATGTCCCAATCCGACGGTCCCCACGCTAACTGCGGATTCCAGACATATTGGTCCACATAATACGGCTGCGAACCCTGGTCCATGCTCTTGGCGTAGCGATACTGTCCATCCAGTTGGAACGAATGCGAGAATTGGTGCTGGATTTCCGCCAGGAACGCGTTGAAGTTGGAGTTCGCATCGTTCGCATACCAGTCCACGTCGCTGATCTGCTGGTTTAACGCCACTCCCTCGCCTCCCAACAGCGCATTCAAGTTGTATTGCCGCGTCAAATGCCGGCTGGTGCTTCCCTGATACCCCAGCGTTCCGATCCAGTTCCCGCCGAAGTTGTACTGCGCCTCCAGCGAATACCGATAGGTGTACGGCGTGTGGAAATACTGCGGGAATCCCGTTCCGCTGATCGCCGCTCCATTTGCCGGCACGTAGTTCGGATTGAAGCTGGTTAGCGTACTCGGGTTCGACGGATAGCAACTGAAGCAGTGAATCGAAGTTCCCGTTGCATACAAAAGGTCCGAACCCGTTAAGGTCGGCGCGAACGACAGGAACGGCGGGTTGCTGCTGTTGTTCAGCGTGATCGCTTCTTCTTCACCCGTATACCCGATGCCGAATCCGCCGCGCACCACCAGCTTGCTCTTGAAGTCATGCGAGAACACTTTGTTGGGGCTCCATGCGAATCCAAGCTGCGGCCCAAAATTTGCGTGGTCCGCGTTGTACAGATTCCCACCCGTCCGGAAATACATCGCCGTCAATCTCGTGTCCGGCGTGTTTCCCAGTTGCAGGGTGCTCATGTTCCCATTCTTCTCGCTCACCGGGCCGAAGTAGTCGTACCGCAGTCCAATCGTCGCGGTCAGCGAACTGCTCACCTTATACGTGTCCTGCGCAAACGCGCCGACAATCGTGACTCGCGTGTCTTTGCGGAAAGAAGCCGGTATGCCCGTAGTCGGATCAAACGTGCCGTTCTCCGCGTACGGCGCGTCGTTCAGGAAATCCCAGAAGTTGTGAAAGTTATACGATGGCCGCGCATTGTATGGCGCTTCCTGTACGAACAGCAACTTGGTCACTTCCCCGCCGAACTTGAACGTGTGCTTGCCTTGCACCTTCGTGGCTACGTCTTTGGCGTTATACGTCCATTGGTCAAACACGCTTGGCCCCGGCGGCCCGAAGAAGCTGCCGCCCAGATTGGCGCTGCCGATGTTGTCCACCGTGGAAACCGGCAGCCCCCACGGTTCCTGGCCATTGCTGTTGATCTCATTCCAACGCCATCCGGCTCCATTCACGCGCACTTCGTTCAGAAAATTCGGAGTGAACGTATGATCCCACAACGCGGTCAGAGCCTGGTTCGTGGCGTCGTGATTCCACAGATTCGCCGCGCGGATCGGTCCGTTGTAGAACGTATTGGACACCGGCACATCGTAGATGCTGAACGCCAGCAAGTCTCTCTGCGTAAGGTTCCAATCGATACGCCCGTTGTACTGTTCTTCGGTCACGGAGTTGGGACTTACCGTGCTGTAGTCGGCGATGGTGGCGATCGGGTTCGCGGGGTTCAGTCCGCCGCCCACACCCGGAATGGTGGTGCCTGCCCAGGTCGGGTCTTGCGTTCCTCGCGGCGTCGTCAGCGGCGAGCCGATGTCCAGTCCCTTCCCCGGAATCGTGATGCAGTTTCCGCTACCCGTCGCGGCGTTGTATTCCGTCAGCCCGATTCCCGCGCAACTGGTCGCCGCGTTGCTGATCACCGAAGACGAGGACACCAATTCCCCCGGATAAGTCAGATACTGCGACGCAATGCTGCCGCTCGGCGCCAAGGCCGCAAATTGCGGCGTCTCATACCAGCCCGTGCTGGTGCTGGTGGAATTGTTGCGAATCGTTTCGTATGCAAAAAAGAAAAATACCTTGTTCTTCCAGATCGGTCCGCCCAGGCTTCCTCCGATCTGGTCAAACTTAGCCGTATTTTTCTGCAACCCCCGCTCTTCCGGAGTGCCCGGTGCGATCGAAGCCGGACCATTCCAGCGCTCGTACGCGTTAAAGCCCGGTTGGCTGTTTTTGAAAAATGCGCTGCCGTGAAACTGGTTCGTGCCGTTCTGGCTGATCACCTGAATCTGCGCCCCGGCATAGCGCCCGTACTCGGCGTCGTAGTTGTTGCTGATCACCTTCACTTCTTTCACCGACTCCTCAGTCGGCGTGATCACCGCCGCGCCACCCCACGTCACGCTGGTGATTCCTACGCCGTCCAGCGTGATGTTGTTGGCTTCCTGTTGCGATCCATTGGCAATAATTTGCGGAGCATTCTCTGTCTTGAAAATTCCGTCGGAGTTTCCCGAAGCGCCCTGATTCACGCCTGGCAACATGCGCGCTTCCACCGCCGGAAGCTTGCGCCGCATCTCCAAAAACGCCGGGCGCGAGTTGCGTCAATTGATACACGTCGCGCCCGAACGACGGCAACGCCTGAATGTCCTGGCTGGTCACCGTGCCCGACAATTGCCCGGACTCCGTATCAATCGCCGGCAACTGCGAGCCGTTTACCGTGACGCTCTGCGTTACTTCGCCAACTTCCAGCGTCACGTCCACGGCGCTCACTTGGTCGCCAATGATATTTATGTCGCGAGTTGTTTTGGTTTTGAAGCCGGGCGCTTCCACCGTCACGGTGTACGGTCCGGGAGCCAGCCGGTTCACCGAATACACACCGCTGTCCGAGGTGGTCGTTTCTTGCGACACACCCGTCTCCTGCGCCAACACGGTCACTTTGGCGCCTACCACCGCCCCGCCATTCGGGTCTTGCACTGTTCCTTGGATTCCTGCGCGATATTGCGCCTGAATTGCCACACCGCTCAACAACGTTACAAACACAACGAAAAGAATCCGCGAGAAAACTCGGCACATGGACTTCCTCCGCTCGACAGAGTTCCACTCCTGCGGAGTTGCACCGGTCCGCTAAAACGTTCTTTTTCGTTTATAAAAAATGTGGAGAACTGCTTCAATACGGGAAAACCTATAAACGCGCCGCACGATTACATACATCGCGTATTTTTTTCTAAAGCGCTCTCCCTAGTCTCCGCTTGCTCTAAGTGAATATTTCTTCGCCGGTAATCGCGCTTCGATTTCTCGAAAACCGGCGCGATCCATCGCGGTAACCGACTCGCTGTTTTTCATGAATGTTTTCCAGACGAATTCCGTGCGTTGGTTCTCGATCATCAGCATCGTGATTCCCAAGTCGATCGCCACCACATCCGTGTCGAACCACCCATTCAGCGGATTGAACGCGTCCACGTAGCTGTATTTTCCCCAAGCTCGCCGCTCGAACCGCCCGCGAATCGTCCGCAGCACCAGCATGCAATCGTCGTACACGAAGGGCACCGAACCACCCGTCGCGCACGGCACGATGCTGCCATCGATGTGCCCTTCCTCGGGAGGCCCGCCCCAAGCCACGTATCCTCGTTGCGAATCGGAAGCCGAAATTCCCCACAAATCTTCCGCATAATCCGGGAATTTTTCCGCCAGCGACAAGCAGAACAGCTTGTGCGCCTTGGTCGCCGTCACCGAATTCGTAAAGTAATCCGCAAAATTGTCGCGCTTATTCCGAAAATCGAACCAGGCATGCGAAAACTGGTGCGTGAACAGAGGATCGCGGCCGGCGATGAACGACATCCCCTCGTAATCCACCAGCGGCCGTTTCCATGCCTTCCACGCATCCGCGGGAATCGGGTGAGTCGTCGACCCGATCGCTAGCAGATAGATCATCATGCATTCGCTGTAGTGGTCCCACTGCGAACTGATGAAGCCGCCCTCCGGAAACCACCCCATGGAAAACGTGGGACCGGAATTCATCATCCACGGCCATTCCACTCGATCGTAAATCTTCGTCGCCAGGTCCTGAATCTCCGCGTCGTCAAAATATTCGCGCGCCGTCAACACTCCGCACAGGAACAGCGCCGTATCCACCGAGGAAAGTTCCGACTTCCGCCAACGCTGTCCCGTCTCCATATCCATGAAGTGATAATAAAACCCGTGCACGTGCTGCATGCCTTGCCACGCGAAACGCAGCGTCGCTCTCACTCGGTTCAGGATTTCCAGGGGCTTCTTGTAGCTGCGGGTATCCCCTATGCACAACGCCGTCAATCCAAATCCCGTCCCTGCGATGCTCGCCATTTTTCGCGTGTCGCCACCATTCACATACGCGCGGTCGCGAGTCAGGCCCGTTCGGGGGTCGGTTTCGTCCCAGAAGAAGCGGAACGACGCCTCTTCGATTTCATCCATCAACTCTTCGTCTGTTCCTTCGTACCGCGAACCCGCTCCATACGCCGCACCCGGCGCACCCATCCACGCGCCCAGAATTCCCCCCATCAGCCCCGCGCCCGCCCATTTCAAACACGCTCTACGGCTGAATACACCAGCGTGCGCCTGCCCCGCGTCGCCAGAGCGCATCCCTTCTTCGTCCACAACAAAACGTCGGCCTGGGCTGCTCACCCGTGTTGTGACCTGAAGCCTTTCTTTTACTGTAGTTCGCGGCCCACTTTCCCGGCGCGCCGCTCTCGCATCGAACAGACTGAGTTGGATCAACTCGCAACGGTTGCGCTTCCGACCGTCGCCGCTCTACAGTAAGACGATAGTTCGCTTTTACAGGTTACCTCGCCGAATTCCCTGGAGGTTCGATGCCCCGCTTGGCTGTGCTCACTTCGCTGTTATTCTTCTTTGTAATTCCGGCTCTTGCACAACAACCCGCTCCGATCGTCATCGACACTTCCGCTGCATCTCACCCGCTCCCTCATTTCTGGGAAGAAGCATTCGGTTCCGGGCGCGCCATTCTCAGCCTTCGCGAGTCCTACCGCAACGATCTTCGCGAAATCAAGAAAGCGACCGACCTCCAGTACGTTCGCTTCCACGCCATCCTCCACGATGAAGTCGGCGTTTACGACGAAGACCAGTCCGGCAAGCCGGAATACAATTTCACGTATGTCGGCCAGATTTATGACGGCTTGCTCGACAACGGCGTCCGCCCCATCGTCGAGATCAGCTTCATGCCGCGCAAACTCGCTCTGCGGCAGGATGTGCATCCTTTTTGGTACAAGCAGATTGTTTCGCCTCCCAAGGATTACGCCAAATGGGATGACCTGATTCGCGCCTTCGGCCATTTTCTTGTTGATCGCTACGGCATCGACGAGGTCTCCAAGTGGTATTTCGAAGTTTGGAACGAGCCCAACATCGATTTCTGGAGCGGCGAGCCCAAGCAGTCCACCTACTTCGAACTCTACGATCACACTGCGCGGGCCTTGAAATCCGTCAGCCCGCGCCTCCGCGTCGGAGGCCCTTCCACCGCCGCCGCCCACTGGATTCCAGAATTCATCGCTCACACTTCTCAGCAAAACGTTCCGCTCGATTTCGTCAGCACCCATGGCTATGCCGACGACACGGTTGCCGATATGCTCGGCACCGACGAAAAGATTCCCTTCGAGTATCGCTTGTGCCGCGGCGTGCAGAAGGTCCATCACGAAATCGAGTCCTCCTCGAAATCGAATCTTCCTCTGCTGTGGACCGAATGGAGTTTCTCCGACTACGCCCGTTATCACATGCGCGACGCTTCCTACGCCGCTCCAGCCATCGCCGAAACCATTCGTGCCTGCGACGGCTCCGTCAACGTCATGTCCTTCTGGACCTTCACCGACGTTTTCGAAGAGAATGGCCCGATTCCCTCTCCCTTTATTGGTGCTTTTGGAACCATCGCCGTAGGCGGCATTAAAAAGCCCAGCTTCTACGCCTTCTCGCTCCTCCACAAGCTCGGCACCACGCGACTCGACAATTCTTCCCAGGATGTTCTGGTCACCCGCCGCGAAGATGGCACTCTCGTCGTTGCCGTCTGGAATCTGTCGGCGCCGGATGCACCGGGTGCGGAACGCAACTATGATCTGACCTTTCGCGGTCTCGCTCCCTCCAGCACCGTCCTGATTTCCCGCATTGATGCGCAACACGGCAATCCTCTGCCCACCTATGAAAAGATGGGCCGCCCTCCGTATCCGACGGAAGCCCAGGTGCGTGAAATGAATCGGGATTCCGCGCTTCCCGCTCCGGAATCCGCGCATCTCGATGGCGGTCACCTGCGTCTGACCGTTCCTGTAAACGGCTTGGCCTTGCTGGAGTTTCCGCACTAATCGCTGATCCGCGGTTTTGCTGATCGAAATTAGCGTTAGACCATCGTTTGACTTACCCCTGCCGTTGACCCTACGATGAATATCAGTGACGGAAACAACAGGTTTTGTGCGCAGCAGCACGCGCATCCGCAGCTACAACTTTTATAAGTCGGCAGTTCTCAGGTCGGCCGCCTTGGTGTGTATGTTCGCTTTTGCGGCGCACACCTGCGTTCCGCGCGAGTTTTCAGCCGTGAGCTTCGGGGAGAGCCGTTCCTCCGCAGCCGTGGAGTCCAACGCGGCGTCCTGCAACATCATCTATCTCGGTTTTGTTGGCGCTCTCGAGCCTGCCGAAAACAAGCACTCCGGCGTCGTGCAAATCCGCGAAACGCTGCAGGGCCACGACTATCCTGACGTGTGCGCCCGCTCCTTCTCTCCTTACGTCTGGACCGAAGGTCGCGATTGGCTGCTCAGCCACTTCCCGGGCCATCCCGGCGCCCTCACCCCGGATGAATTGCAGGCGGCCCCCAAGGTCATTCTGGTCGGTCATAGCATGGGCGGTTGGGCCATGATCAGCGTCGCCCGCGAATTGCGCTCCCGCGACATTCCTGTAGAACTAACCATCCAGCTCGACAGTGTCGGCGTCACCGATTACACCGTGCCCCGCAACGTCAAACACATCGCCATCTTTCACGCCAATGATTTCCTGATGTTCATGACTACCAAGCATGTTCGCCTGGAAGATCCCGCGCACACCACTATTCTTGCCGACATCAAAGTCGATGGCGCCGGTCACCAGTCCATCACTCGCGATCCGCGCATCCGCGAACTGGTGATGAAAGCCGTAGAAACGCTGCGCGCCGCCTACAAACTGCAAAGCAGTCGTATCAATCAGTAGCGCCAGGATTTCAAATCCGCTCCCGCCGGCGCGGTCTTTTCCATTCGCTCCATCATCTTTGGCAAATACATCGTGTTGTAGTGCAGGCGCGACAGGTAATTCGGCAGTTTCGGATCGCCGTTCCAGCAATGTTCCGCGCGGTCTCCGTAAGCTACTTCGCCGCCGTACGCCGGATTCGCCGTGGTCTTCAAGAAATCTTCCAGGTAGTACACCGCGTTGTTCAGGAAATACGTGTCCGCGCTGCCCACGTAAATATGCAGCTTGCCCTGCAGCTTCGGCCCCAGCGTCGCCCAATTCTTCTGCAGAATTGCGGTCAGGTCGTAGTGCTCCTTCCAATACGCCGCCGTCTCTTTGTCGATCACTCCCGTTTCTTTGTCGAAAATCGGCTGCGGGTAGCCATCCTTCCCCACCGGCCCGTACACCGCTTGCCAGATGTCGAATTGCTCTCCGGAGCGGCCGTGCGTTCCCCGAGCCAGTTCGTATTGGTTGATCGCCTGCGTGCTGATGAACGTATGCCCCAGGTAATCCCGCATGGCCGGTTGCGCAATCCGCGTGTGCGGCCCTTCGATGTAGAACGCGTTCTTGTCTTCGTACAAATTGATATTGGTGTACGCGCGGAAATCCACCGGGTCCGGGCAGGCCACAAACGCGCCATTGTAGTGGTCCGGATAAAACACCTGCACCGCCAGCGATTCCCAGCCGCCCGTCGATCCGCCATATACAAATCGCGCCCAGCCTTGTCCGATCCCGCGAAACTTCTTTTCGATCGCCGGAATCAGTTCGGTTTCAATCGCGTCGCCGTACGGCCCCAGGTTCGCCGAATTCACTGCGTATGAATCGTCGTAATACGGGTTTGCGTGATTGATCTGCGCCACCAGGATTCGCGGGAACTTCGCGCCGGTCCACGTCTGGTAGAACTTGTACGCTTCTTCCTGCTGAATCCGGTTGTACCCGGGAATGTGGAAGCGCTCGCTGTAATCCGGTTTCAAATTCGGGTCGGGCGGCGTGGTGCGGAATCCTTCGAAGTCGTAGTTGAAGTGATCCTCGAAAATCGCCAGTGGATAATGCGCCTCCGTGTGTTCATCAAATCCTTCCGGCACCAGCACATTGGCACTCAGATACATCGGCCGCCCCCAGAACTTGGTCAGCAACTCGCTCTGGATTTTCAGATGCCGTATGTATTTGGTGTCCACCGGATCGGCGATCGGCGGAATCACCCCGTCCAGCACAATCTTGAATGTCTCATTGCCGCCGTGAATCGTGACCTTCTGCGGCTTCGAGAGCGGATTCCCCGGCGCCAGATTCCAGTGCTGTCCCTCGCCGCGGTCCGGCGGCAGCTTTACCGTATACCCATCCGCACGATGAAACGTCTCGTAGCGGTTCAGCACCACCTGCACAAAATATTCGCCCGGCGGCACGTCTTTCAGGAAGCGCTGTGGATACCCGTACGCGTTCTCCCCGAGCGTTACAACTTCCCCGGGTTTCAGTCCGTCCACATCCAGCCCGAACAGCAGTTGAGTTTTCGGGGTGTCGTCCACTTGCATACGCGGCTCGTTTGACCCGTCCGTCGACAGCACCAGCAGCAATCGCCCATCCACCGCTTCCGCGCTGATTTCTTTCGTAAAGGAAATTTGGAATGCCGGACCGTTCTCCGCGCCGCTCGCTACGCCGGCCATCGCCAAGGCTAAACCCCCAATCGCGCACCACAGCCACCGTCTGCCGCTCATGAATCCCCCGGGCTCTCAGTGTTCGAACCGGACGCTATTGTACTCGACCGCATCCGCTAGTCGCCATTGCAGGTAGTCCGCGCGTTCTCGGATTGTTTCCGTTTTTCGAGGATTGCTTCTATTGTTGCTGACCCTGTTGCTGTGGGCGATCGGTCATCTGTGGCGGGTCACTGGGCCCTTCACTCACTTCCGAAAGCTGTTCGCGCCCTTCTTCATCCAGCGCCGGCCGCACCAGCACGTCTACGCAAAGCCGTTGCCCCGCGCGTCCCTTATACACGCCCTTGACCGGAGGCACGTCGCCGTAATCGCGTCCATAAGCTACGCGGATGTGCCGCAACTCCACCGGCTTCCCGAGCGTCGGGTCATACGGCACCCAGCCGATGTCCGGCTGCAGCACCTCCGCCCACGCGTGCGAAGCCTGCCCGCCGATCACTTCTTCCTGCCGCAAATTTCCCTGCGCATCGCTTCCTGGCACCAGGTAACCCGAAACATAGCGCGCCGGCAAGCCCCGCATGCGCGCAACTCCCAGCAGCACGTGCGCAAAATCCTGGCAAACTCCCGCGCGCAGTGCCAGCGAATCCACCACCGACGAATGCACGTGCGTCGCGCCCTTCACATAGCGGAAGTTCATGTGCACGTAATCCGAAGCCGCCTGCAGAAACGCACTCACGCTGCCATCGGAGCGTTCCTCCGCGATGCGCGCGATGCTTTCCAGTTCCGGCCGGTACGGCACATATCCGCTGGGCGCCACGAAATCATAGTTCGCTTCGTACAAATCCTCGCGAATTTCGTTCAGTTCCCGCAGGCTCATCCCGCCGGCCGTTCCGCCACCCGCTTCGTGCACCAGCACTACCGATTCCGCCTCCACCCGCAATTTGCGGTGGTCCGGCAAAATGTTGAATTGGTGAATCCAGTTGCCGTACGCGTCCCGGAAGGAATTCCCTCGCGATGCAGGGCTGGTCGTCAGCCGGAACGACAGGCAGCTTTGCCGTTCGTCGTGAATCGGCCGCAGCCGCACCTCGTTGTAGCTTTCCGACACCAGTCCGTCGTACACAAACTCCGTGCAATGCACCAGGCGAAAACGGTTCATGCCACCACCGCATAGTAGAAATACGAGCGCGCGATCGCTCCGCCAATCGCGTTCAACATGCGAATCAACTCCGTCAGATAGTCGTGCAATCCTCCGCTGAAAATTTCTTCAATCCGGTCGTAACGCAAACGTTCCAGCACCTTTCCGGTGATGCGCTCCGCCTCGTTGGCATACGATCCCGCGCCGGTCTTGCTGATCGCGCGCAATCCCGCCTGCATTTCCGTCATTGAAAATCGAATCGAGCGCGGATGCTGTGGGTGCAGGATCAGCATTTCCGCCACCCGTTCCGGCTGGATCGCCGCGTGATACTGCCGGTGATACGCCTCATACGCGCCCACCGATTTCAGCACCGCCATCCACTGGTGATTGTCTGGCGCGCTCACGCTGCCCGGCGCGTCCAGCAGCGTCTGGTATTGCACGTCCACCAGCCGCGCGGTCATTTCCGCTCGCTCCAGCGCCCAGCCGATCCGCAGGAAATCCCATCCTTCGTCGTGCGGCAGCGTCGCGTCCGTCACGCCGTGGAACCGGTGGCTGCCGAAAATCACTTTCTCGCAGAAGCGGTGCGGCCCCGCGGCAATCTCCTCCTGCGGATGGAATCGCTCCAGCGTGAAGTACAGCCCGTTCAGGTCTTCCCACATCTCGCGCGAAATTCGGTCCCGGATCGTCCGCGCATTTTCGCGCGCCTTCTTGACGCACTGCATGATCGAACTTGGGTTATCCGCACTGAACGCCAGAAACTCGAACACGTTATGCGCATTCGCTTCGCTATACAACTGCCGGTACGTCGTCTCTTCTCCGGCCATCGACACCAGCGGATCCCACCGCAGCCGGTACGGTTGCTGCGCCTGCTCCAGCAGCGTGTGATAGGTCACATCGAGGATGCGCGCCGTATCTTCCGCCCGCTCGATGTACCGCGCCAGCCAGAACAGCGAATCTGCAATTCGCGACAGCATCTCAGCACTCGCCCCGCAACACCCAGGTATCCTTGCTCCCGCCGCCTTGCGATGAATTCACCACCAGCGAACCGTCCTTCAGTGCCACGCGCGTCAGTCCTCCCGGCACGATCGTCACTTTCTGGCCGTCATACAAACAGTACGGCCGCAAATCCACATGCCGTCCCATGATGCGCTCCGTCGCCGTGTCGTACGACGGCACTCGCGACAGCGGAACCACCGGCTGCGCAATGTAATTCCGCGGATCGCCCTGAATCCGTTCGCGGAACGTTTCAATCTGCTCGTGGCTTGCCATCGGCCCGATCAACATTCCGTATCCGCCCGATTCCCCGACCGCTTTGATCACCATTTCCGGCATGCGGCTCATCACATGCGACATGTGCGCCGTCTGCTCGCACAAATACGTCTCCACGCTATTCAAAATCGGATCTTCTCCCAAGTAGTAGCGAATGAAGCAGGGCACGTACGCGTAGATCGCCTTGTCGTCGGCCACTCCATTCCCCGCGGCGTTCGCCAACGTCACGTTTCCCGCTCGGTACGCTCCCATCAGTCCCGGCACGCCCAGCATCGAATCCGTGCGGAAACACAGCGAGTCCAGGAAATCGTCGTCCACCCTTCGATAGATCACGTCCACGCGCTGCAATCCATGGATCGTTTTCATGAACACCACGCCGCCGTCCACCACCAGGTCGCGGCCTTCCACCAACTCGATGCCCATCTGCTGCGCCAGGAAGCTGTGTTCGAAATACGCGCTGTTATGGATTCCCGGCGTCAGCAGCACGATCTGCGCGTCCGCATCTCCGCGCGGCGACAGCGTGCGCAAAATCCGCGACAACTCTGCAGGATAATGATTGACGGGCAACACTTCATGTTGTTGAAACGCTTCTGGGAACGCTCGCGTCATTACCAGGCGATTTTCCAGTACGTAGGAGATTCCGCTGGGTGTTCGCACATTGTCTTCCAGCACCAGGAATTCCCCGGTCTTCGAATCGCGCACCAGGTCAATCCCGCAAATGTGCGTGTAGATTCCCCGCGGCACCTCCAGCCCGATCATCTCTCGCCGGAAATGGCGACAGGAAAACACCAGGGAAGACGGAATCTTCCTGTCTTTCAGAATTTGTTGTTTCCCGTAAATGTCCTGCAAAAATAAATTCAGCGCGATGACCCGCTGGCTCAGTCCCTTTTCGATCTTGCTCCATTCCGAATACGGCAGAATCCGCGGGATCAGATCAAACGGGAACAACCGCTCGGTCCCTCGTCCGTCGTTGTACACCGTGAAGGTAATTCCTTGCAGCAGGAACGAGAGGTCCGCCAGTTTTCGCCGGTCCTGAAAATGTCCCGGCGCCATCCCGCCCAGCGTTTCAAACAGACGGCTGTAGTGTGGCCGCGCCAATCCTTCCGACGCGAACATCTCGTCGTAGAACGATCCAAGCGCGTACCCTGCAAATAAGCCGCGATCTACCATGGGAACTGGCCCTGCCGTCATCCGGCAACACTACCAACGAATACGCTGCGTGCGGGCACGCAAAGATTGAATGGCTCTGATTCGCTTTTCACGGTGGAGGCCATCTGCCACACGCGTCGGTCGATTCGCTGTTTCTTCGCCGCCTGTTTCAATCTAATACGCGTCCGCGTCGATGAAACATCGCCCCTTCCGCGGCCCTCGCGGCTGCTTCCCAAATCCCTCCAATTCCCTCATTCATCCACACTTCTCTTGGTCTTTCACGTGCCTATCCTCTCCTTGGAATCGCGTTGCGTTCCGACTATGCCTGGCACTGCACCCGATCTCTTTCGCCACGTTCTGGAAGCCCTGCCAGTGGGCGTCTGCGTCGTCGATCGCCATGGCAAAATCGTTCTGTGGAATAACGCTGCAAATTCCATCACCGGCTTTCTTCCCCAGGAAATCGTCGGGCAATCTCGCGAAAGTGAACTGCTGGCGCTGGTCGACGATCACAACAACGCGCTCACTGGCACTACTGTGCCAATCCTACAAACCCTTCATGACGGCCGCCCGATCGTCTCCCGGGTCTCCGTCCACCACAAGCGCGGCCACTTGGTCGCTATTCAGTTGCGCACCGCAATCGTTCGCAATGACAGCGGCGAAATCGCAGGCGCTGCGGAGGTATTCCAGGAATTCCACACCACCTCCGCAAAACTGCGCCGCCACGGAAAACTCGCCTCCAATGGCGCCCTGGATCCGATCACTGGCACGCTGACCCGCCAGATGCTGCTGGTCTATCTGGACGCCAACCTCACCATCTTCAAAGCCCGGCCCATTCCCTTCTGTCTGCTCGGCGTTTCCCTCGACGATTCCGCCGCTCTTCACGAGCGCTATGGGCAAGCGGCCTTCGACGCCGCGCTACGCATGGTCGCCGAAACCGTCGAAAGCAGTTTGCGCGCGAAGGATTGGGTTGGCCGCTGGCACGACGACCAGCTTCTGGCCATTTTGAAGGAGTGCACGGAACCAGAAGCGGTTGCCATCTCCGAACGTCTCAAACGACTCGTGCAGCACTCCACCGTTCCCTGGTGGGGCGACTCGATTCACATCTCCGTCTCGCTGGGTGTGACCTCCGCTCAGCCCCGCGACTCGGTGGGTTCGCTTACCCTGCGTGCCGAGGACGCTATGCGCCAATCCGCGAACTTATCCGGGAAGCCGTTCGCCGTTCCCGGTACGACGTAACCAAGGTCCAATCATGTTCGTCATCATCGGCATTGTTGTCGTGATCGGAGCAATCCTGGGCGGGTACCTGATGGAGCACGGCAATCTCCGCGTGCTGATCCAGCCCGCCGAACTGGTCATCATTGGTGGCGCCGCGATCGGCACCGTGCTGATCGCCAATCCTCTCCACATCCTCAAGAAAATTGTTGGTGGACTTGCGGGCGTCTTTGGCTCTTCCAAATTTGGCAAGGCCGCCTACCTCGAAAATTTGAAAATGCTGTTCGAGCTGTTTTCCCGCGCCCGCAAGGAAGGCCTGATGGCGCTGGAGACCGATAGCGATAATCCTGAACAGAGCCCCGTTTTCTCCAAGTATCCGAAGTTTCTCAAGGACCATCACCTGATGCCCTTCGTCTGCGACACCATCCGCATGGCCGCGGGCGGCAGTATTGAGCCATTCGATGTCGATCAGATGATGGAACTGGACATGGACGTCCACCATCACGAGACCGCCCTACCCGTCTCCGCGCTCGCCACTATGGCCGATTCCCTGCCCGGACTCGGCATCGTCGCCGCCGTCCTCGGCGTGGTCATCACCATGGGCGCTCTCGGCGGCCCTCCTGAAGAAATCGGCCACAAGGTCGCTGCCGCGCTGGTGGGCACGTTCCTTGGCATTTTGCTGTGTTACGGCTTCATTGGACCCATCGCCGCTAACATGGCCAAAGCCACCGACGAGGAGCACGCTTTTTACTATGTGGTTCGCGTCGTGATCGTCAGCTTCATCAAAGGTTCTCCGCCGAGCGTGGCCGTCGAATTCGGACGCCGCGCCATCCCCGGCAACTCCCGCCCCACATTTCAAGAGTTGGAAGCGCACATCAAGGGCGCCCCTGCCGAAGCGGCGCACTCCTCCTAAACGCTCATGTCCGGCCCTCCTCCCATCATCATCAAGAAAAAAGTCAGCCATAGCGGCCACCACGGCGGCGCATGGAAAGTGGCTTACGCCGATTTCGTCACCGCGATGATGGCCCTGTTCATCGTTCTCTGGTTGATGAACAGCAGCAACCAGGTCAAGCAAGCGATCGGGGGTTATTTCAAAGACCCCACCGGCACTTCCAAGATGGTGGGCAGCGACATGGTGGGCACCGGCGACAATTTTCTGCTCTCAAAAGACAACATGAAGGAACTAAAGGAACAGCTCCAGAAAGCCATCCGCGAAATTCCCAAGTTCGACAAGCTGAACAACCAGATCGACATGACCGTCACCAATGAGGGCCTGCGCATCGAGCTGACCGAATCCGCCACCGGCACCTTCTTCGACAGCGGCAGCGCCAAAATGAGCGCCGATGGCAGCGACTTCCTCAAGCTGATGGCTTCCGAACTCGGCAAGCTTCCCAACAAAATTGCCATCGAGGGCCACACCGACTCCAAGCCCTATCCGCCCACCGCGACCTACGGAAACTGGGAACTCTCCGCCGATCGCGCGAATGCCGCGCGCCGCTTGATGCAACTCAACGGCGTCGGTTCCGATCAGATCACCCAGGTGCGTGGCTTCGCCGACCAACGCTTGCGCAAGCCCGAAGCGCCGCTCGATCCTTCCAACCGCCGCATTTCCCTGATCGTTCAATACATCCGAAAGGAAGGAGCCTCCGCGCCAGACGCCGATGCGCGCCCCGCAGCGGAATCTGCAGCCACAAAATCCACGGAATCCGGCGCCAAAGAATCGCCAGCCGATGAGCCTGCCTCAACAACCGCGCCTAAGAAATAGCCGACCCGCGCCTGCTTCTACTGTGAACTGCCAAGCTGCCCGTTTTCTTTACCTTACCGGGAAACTACTTGGAACTCACCCACGTCTAAATAGTCACCATGACGCCGCCCCCGGAAACTTTTTCGCTCCAGCCGTGTTTCACCTTTCATGCTCAAGCTCGCGGTACGTTCCGCTGCAGGGGTTTGCGCGTGTCCGCGCATCGTATCTGACTACAAAGGAGATTTGCTCTTCATGAAGGTTCGCACGCTGTTGCTACTCGGCTTGATTTCGCTGGGTCTCGCGGCTTCCGCCAAGGCCCAGGGCCGCTTCGAAGTAACTCCCTTCGTTGGCTATGAAACCAGCGGTTCCTACCCCATCAGCATTTTTTCCAACACCGGCGGCAACGATGTTCCGGTTAACCGTCTACGCGTAAACGACGGAATATCCTACGGGCTCTTCGCCGACTACAATGTCACCGAAAATTTCCAGGCGGAATTTTTCTGGAACCGCAATCCCAGCTCCTATAGCGTGCAAAATGCGCTCACCGGAGAGTACACCAAGGCTTACAACGTGACCGTGGATCAATATCAGTTCGGCGGCTTGTATATGCTCCTCAACAGCGAGCATCGCTTCCGTCCCTACGTCGCGGCCAGCCTGGGCTTCACTCACGACGACAACAACGGCGGCTCCGCCAATCGCACCGAGTTTGCTTACAGCCTCGGCGGCGGCGTGAAGTATTACCTCTCGCGGCACATCGGCCTGCGCGGCGATCTCCGCTATCTGCCCACCTACGGCAGCTCGTCCTACGGCACCTACTGCGATCCCTTTTATGGTTGCTACAGCGCGAAGCAGAACAATTACCTGAATCGCGGCGCATTTACCGGCGGTATCATCTTCCACTTCTAACGCTCTATCCATCCTGAAACGAAAGGCCTGGGTCTCGTAATCCCGGGCCTTTAGCTTTCCTGAGTCGTCCTCTTAAATCTCCGACTTCCTAGCCATCTCTCGAATCTGATCCGCGGCGCGAAACGCCAACGCCTGAATCGTCATCGTGGGCTGGCCGCGCCCGGAAGTCACCAGGCTGCTTCCATCACACAGAAACAGGTTGGGAACGTCGTGCGTACGGTGATCTGTACCGATCACCGAAGTCTTCGGATCCTTGCCCATGCGGCAAGTCCCCAACAGGTGGACTTGAAACTTGATCGACTCAATCGGCGCGTGCCATTTCGTTTTTGCCCCAGCCGCATCCAGTATTTCCATCCCGCGATCCGCCATCCATTGCATGAAGCGCAGATCGTTCGGATGGTCCTGATAAGTCATGCGCAGCGCCGGCAATCCCCAAGCATCTTTCACGTCGGGATCGAGTGTGAAATTATTGCTTTCCACGGGCAGCGACGTGCCATGGCAGAAAATCTCCATCGTCCGCGTGTAATTTTGCCGCAGCATTTTCTTGAAATCGCTTCCCCACCGCGGAGAACCTGGCGGCAATCCGCTTACACCAAAGTTCACTGGCGTAATGTCAAACCGCGCATCGAATCCCGCGCCGCCATAAAATCCCAACTTCTGCATGTCCAGTTCGTAGTAGTCGTGGAAAATCCGGCTGACCGTGTGCCCCTTGTAATCGTTCAGCGGCTCATCGAACACCCCCACACACACCGCGCCGCTGTTGCCCATCAGATATTTCCCCACCAGCCCGCTCGAGTTCGCCAACCCATTCGGAAACTTGCTGTTGGCCGACAGCAGCAGCAACCGCGGCGTTTCCGCTCCGTTGGCGCTGACGATCACCGCCTTGGCCTTCTGCAGATGCGCCACACGTTTTGCGTCATAATACGCCGCACCCACCGCCCGGCCGGAAGCGTCAGTCTCGATGCGATACACCCGCGAGTTCGGCCGTATCTCGCACTTCCCCGATGTTTCCGCCATGCGGATCATCGTGGATAACGCGGTGGACTTCGCCCCCACCTCGCAGCCGAATCCCAGGCAGAAGCCGCATTCCACACAAGCCGGCCGGCCCATGTAGCGCCGCGAAGTGATCGCCATCGGCGAAGGGAACGGGTGGTAGCCCAACTTGCGCGCCGCCCGCTCGAAAATTACTCCCGAACCTTTTACCGGCAGGGGCGGCATCGGATATGGCTTGGTACGCGGCGGATCGAACGGACTCGCGCCCGCCAGGCCCGACACGCCAACTTCCCATTCCACCTTCGTGTAGTACGGCTCCAGGTCCGCGTACGTGATCGGCCAATCCGCAAAACCAGTTCCGGGAATTTCCCCGATTTTGCTGCGCTCCACGAAATCAATTTCGTGGAAGCGCCAGAAATTCGCCGTAAAGTGTACGCTGCTGCCGCCTACGCACGTGCCGTACAGCACCGCTGGTTGCACCTGTGCCTTTTGGTTGGCCGTCGCGCGAAACGTGTTTGGCTGCGTCTTGTAGTTGTTGGTCAGCAGATGCTGCACGCCGACCTTGATCTCGTCATGCGTGAAATCCGCTTCCGTCAGGTACGGCCCCTGCTCCAGCACCACCACCCGAAATCCGCTACCGGAAAGTTCCTTGGCCAGCACTGCACCCGCCGCGCCCGAGCCGATGATCACGAAATCTACTTCTTCCGACGGCTTGTAGGTCACTTTGGTCGCCGTCATTGCGAATCCTTCGCGCTTTCCATCGCCTTTTCCCAGCCCGGATAGTTTTTGTCGTAATATCCGAACGGCGAAGTAAAGCTGTGCGCCGCGTCGCGTTCGATCACCTGCCATCCCACAAAATCCCGGTTCCCGCCCGCCTCCGGATCGGCCAGAAAGCCCGCAATCGTGTGGAAGCGAATCACCGTGAAGAAATCGGATTCGGGCCGAAGCATCCTGCGCGCCGACTGCACGTCTGCCTGGCTGCCTCCCTCAATTTCTTTCAGCACCTCATCCTGCTGTTCCGCGCTCGCCGCCACAAACCGCCGCACCCCCGCAAACTTCTTCGCCGTCGTCTCGTCCACGGCAAGCAAACCGGTGCGATACGTCTCCACCGTTTCTGAGGCAAACGTCTGCAACGCGCGGTCGATGAAATAGACCACGCCCGCTTCCGTCGCGCCCGGCAATTCGTCCGTTGGAATGATCCGCGCCGCAATCGCTTCCACCGTTTTCGCCTGGTCCGCCGTCAACACGTGCCAGACATACGGCGCGCCAGACTGCTTGGCCGCGTGCGCGTGTTGCGCTGCTGAAGCAATCGCCGGCCACTGCGCGTTCACCCATGCCGCCAGCGCCGTTCCGCCCATCTGCAACAAGAATTGCCGTCGGCCCCGTTCTTCGTCACGCATGTCCACCTCGTAGATCAAGCACTGTATGGACTTCGCCGCAACCCGTCAAGCAACCCTCCGGGCACCGAATCTCGAAGACACCACGGCGCCATCCTCCGACGATCCTTGACAGATCGCCCCCGAGACGGGAATGCGGTTTTTCTACGATGGAACAGCCTTGCGGCTGTTATCCCGGATTACGCGCCTAGAACTGCAGACGCAAACCGAACTGCATTACGCGGGGGCCTCCGCCACCCAGTCCGGGGTTGCCTTGTGCCACGTCCGGGGTCTGGGTGATGAGCCCTGCAGTCGCGCTGCCGGGAGAGATCACGTTCGAGGGCAACGCAAAATTGGGATGGTTGAAAATGTTGAAGAATTCCGCTCGGAACTGCAGCACCAGGTGCTCCCCCAATTGGAAATTCTTCGTGGTGGAGAAATCGATGTTCCAGAAGCCGGGTCCAAATACCTGATCGCGGCCCAGATTTCCGAAGTACCCGTAGGGGTCGGCAGCGGTCACCGCGGGATACGCGAACGCATTCGGATTCAGGTAGCCGGTCGTCGGGGTCCAGTGTGGGAGGATCGGATTCACGCCGGGTACGATGTCGGGCCGCTGCACGTAATTGGAATTGACGCCGCCGGCGTCGGTCACGATGTTAATGGGCCGACCGGACTGCACGGTGATGATCGAGTTGAGCTGCCAACCCGCGCCCAGCACGCGGGGCACCTGGCGTAGTTCCGGCACCGTGTAATTGATGGCCGTGGTCCAGCGGTTCCGCGTGTCAAATGTGGAAGGGCCCTTCTCCGCCTTCAGATTTGTAGAATCCTGCGGAAACGCGGCGTTGGCAAAGTTGAAGTTGATGCCATCCGAGGCGCCGTCCAGCGACTTGGACCAGGTGTACGTCGAAAATCCAGAGAAGCCGTGGAATTGCTGCAGCCGTACCGTGGTTTGCAGACCGTTGTACGTGGAATTTGCGCCGCCGGAAAATACGTCGACCGCGGCCCACTGTGGATACGCGGGATCGTTGATACTCGGATCCCGGCCCTGATTTGCGTCGTACAGCCGGGTCAGCCGCGTGCCCTTGCTGCCCACGTATCCGATTTCAAAGGCCAGCGCTGAGCCGATCTCCCGCTGCACATTCAGATTCCAGCTCTGCACGTACGGAGTGCGCAAGGCCAGATCGGTGATGAAGATTGGCTGAGGGTAAACCGTGGGCGTGAAAACCGGTCCAGTCGCCGTGCCGGTCCACGGGCCCGAATTAAAATCCTGCGCGCCCACGAAATACGGGCTGTTGGCCAGCGATGCTACCGGGTTGGTGGCCACGCCTGCCGAAGCGGTGTAATTGGCGATCAGGTTGTTCTGCGGCGTGTAGTCGTAATACATGCCGTAGGCTGCGCGTACCACCGTCCTGCCGCGCGGGCTCCAGGAAATGCCCAGCCGCGGACCAAAATTATTCAGGTCGCGATGCGTCAGCGTCGGCAACGTTGGGCTACCCACCTGTACGAGGTTGCCGTTGGCATCGAAATTGGACAGCAAGTTATTCTTTTCGGCCAGCGGCGAGAAGTACTCCCAACGCAGCCCCGCCGTAACCGTGAGATTCGGGCGAACCCGAATTTCATCTTGCACGAAGAACGCATAATTGTTGTTGAAGGTGAAGCGCTGTGTGTTGCCCGCGTTGCCCACCGCATAAATATTGCCGATATAAAAATTCGCCAGTTCGTTGACGATCGGATCCGACGAAAGTGCCGGGCAGGTATTTTCATCGATGTAGTAGCAAGTGTTCACGTCCAGCAGACCGCGTTCCAGATTGTCGTTGTAGCTCTGCACATCGTAGCGGTGATATTCGCCGCCGAATTTATACGTGTTGCGGCCCTGAATCAGCGTGAAATTATCCAGAATCTGGAACGTCTGGCTAAGTCGACCGCGCGGTACGCTGTACGCGGTCGCTCCCAGATTTTCCAGGTCCCCGTTGAAATCGATTTCCGGCAGGCCCACGTGGCCCGTTCCCATATTCAAGCCCCACGCCGCTGGATCAATGAAATATGGATTGCCGGGCGTCGCGTCCGAAGAGTTAAAACTGGTGTTGAAGCGCGAATAACCAAAGCGCACTTCATTGATCTTGCTGGGAGAAATGGTGGTCAGCCAGTTCGCGGAGACAACCTGTACCCGCGTCGGAGAAATCTGCGTGAAGTTGGCCAGCCGCGAACCGCTGCCGTATCCGCCCAGCGAGCCCAGCGGAAACACCTGGTCGCCATTTCCGTAGGCATAACGCACGCTCAGGGAATTGTTCTGGTTGATGCGCCAATCCCCTTTGGCGATCAGATTGTCGTTGTCATTCTTGTCGCGCACCGAGTACGCCAGGGTGTTCGAATCGCTGGTCGGGAACAGATCGGTAATTTTGATCAGCGCGGGACTTACCGACGGAACCGGCGCGTACGGATTCGTGACCGCGATGACCTGCGCTGCGGCAATCTGCGCCTGCGACGGAACGGACAGCGTAAAGTCCGAGCCAACGATCTCGCGTTGCCCCTCATACGCAAAGAAGAAAAACAGTTTGTCCTTCAGGATCGGGCCGCCCAGCGATCCACCAAAATTATTATTGTTGAACGGCGATTGCGGGTTGGGCGTGCCATCCGACTGGAATTTGGTGTTGAAGTAATTCCGCGCGTCGAACCACGAGTTGCGATTGTATTCGTACAGCGAGCCGTGAAATTCGTTCGAACCCGACTTCGTGACCAGGTTCACCACCGAACCCGAATTCCGCCCGTACTCCGCCCCAAACTGCGATTGCAGGCTGAACTCCTGTATCGCGTCGAGTGGCAGCAGCGTGGCCGGCGCTCCGGTGATTCCTACTTGATTCAACGCCGAGTTATTGAAGAACGGATCGTTGTTGTCCGTTCCGTCCAGATTGTAATTGTTAGATCGATCGCGGTTGCCGCTGATGTTGAATTGGCCGAATCCTTTTTCCGAGCCGGCCACCCCGGAGCCTTCCACCGTAACCCCCGGCGTGAGCGCAACCAGCTTGCCGAAATCTCGCCCGTTCAAGGGCAACTCCTGTACCAATTGGTGGTCGACCACCTGCGAGAGCGTCGTGCTTGTTGTTTCCACCAGCGGCACACTCTCCGTGACCTCGACACGTTCCTCATGTCCTTTGATCTGCGAGAGCGTCAGGTTCACCACCGTTTCCGCGCCGACATTCACTCGAACCTGCGGAGCATGCACTTCTTCAAAGCCGCTGGCCACCGCGGACACTTCGTACTCGCCCGCGGGCAGTTCCAGGAAGCGATACTCGCCCTCCGGGGTGGCCGTAACTTCGCGGGTTTCGCTGGTGCCCAAATTGCGCGCCACCACCTTCGCTCCCGGCACGTGCAGCCCGTGCGCATCGATCACTTCGCCGCGAATGGTCCCGCGAAAGGATTGCGCCGCCAGACGCGACCCGCCTGCCAAAAACAGCAGCCCAAACACCAACACCAATGCCAACCGGAGTCCGGTGGAAACTACTTTTACTGGCTTCATGACTTGTATCCTTTTTTAAAAGAGATCCATTTTGATGGATTCCGATGCACGGCGGTTCGCCGGTGCAGTTGAGGTTCGCCTTCGAATTCCAAACCTGTGCCGAAGCGCTTCAGCTAGCCGAGAAGGATGCTCGACATCGCCGCGCCCTGTTACATCGATGGGACCTGCATCCCGGATTGTGGCTTAGCCCATTCATTGCGTGCCCTGCAGCGGCAAGAAAGTCGTCACCTGGCAGGTAATGTCCATGATCGACTCTAATGTACTTCAAGTATAGGCGATGGACGCAGGCGCAGGTCAACCTCGGACGCGCAAAATAGCGCTCTCGGCACAAGCCTGGATTCACTTCGAACTGAGTGAGAACGCCGGGCTCCGCAACTCCGCCCTTCTTCGTTTGGATAAGGTCTGCCTCTGAAGTATCATTCTCAGTTGGCAAATTATGGGAACTTTTACCGGAGCGATCGGAACAGGTGGAAAATGGCTGCTGGACCGCATTGTCGGTGCGCTCGCGGCCACCGGTATTAATCCCAACCTGCTCACGTTTCTAGGCCTGGTGGTGAACTTCGGCGCGGCCGCCGCTTTCGCGATCGGCAACTTCCGCACCGGCGCCATCATCATTTTCCTCGCCGGATTTCTGGACATGCTCGACGGCCAGGTGGCTCGCCGCCAGAATCGCGTCACCGCGTTCGGCGCATTCTACGATTCCACGCTCGACCGTTACGCGGACATGGCTCTCTACATGGGCTTGCTTGTCTATTATTCAATCAGCGGCCGGATTCCCTACGTGGTCCTTGCTGCCGTTGCCACAGCGGGCTCGGTGATGGTCAGCTACGCGCGTGCCCGCGCCGAATCGCTCATCCCGCTTTGCAAAGTCGGTTTCATGGAACGCCCCGAGCGCCTGGTCCTGCTGATCATTGGTGGCCTCTTCAATCGCATGGGGCCGGTGCTGTGGGTGATCGCGGTCATCTCCACGATCACCGTGATTCACCGCATTGTCTTTACCTGGCAGGAAACCAAGGCCGGACGCATCCTCCCTGGCATCAAGCTCAGCATCTAATCGATTGCTTCGGTTTCTGGCACGTATGGTGTCAGGTGCGACTCGATCTCCTGCCGCACTTTAGCCTTCAACTCCGGCACATTTTCTTTTTTCATGCCTTCGGTGCGGATGGTGTTGCCCAGCCACACCGTAATCGTCGCCGGGCGCAGCGTCCACGTCTCGGTCCGCAGATGCCGGATCGACCCGTCCAGCGTCACCGGAACAATCGGCACGCCCAACTGCTGCGCCAGTCGGAATCCGCCCTCTTCAAATTCGCCGATGCTGCCGTCGCGCGTGCGCTTTGCTTCCGGAAAAATAATCAGGCTAGTTCCACTGTCGATGGCTTCCTGCGTCAAGCCGCCACAGCCGCTTCAAATCTTTTGGGCCGCGCACGTCCGGCACCGGCACGTTGCCGAAGCGCTTCATCAGCCATCCGTAGATGGGAATCTTGAAGTGCGATTCCAGTTCCCAGCCGCGCACCAGTTGTGGAATTGCGCAGTACAAAATAAACGGGTCGAACAGGTTGACGTGATTCACCATGAAGATCGAAGTGGTCTTCTCGTCAAACCCCTCGGCCTTCGCCACCTTGACCTTGGCGCCTGAAAAAAACGCGATTCTCCGGCAAAGTCCCGCGCTGCAGCCAGTCGTGCTTTCTCGGGGATCGAGCACCAGCGCCAGCGCGATCAGGATCGGCACCGCAATCACAAAATGTATCCAGCTCATCGTCCATAAAAATATGCTGCGCGCAATCTCCCACCACCGCTTCATACGTACACGTCCAGCGCTCCCGGAAGCACATCCAGCGTTTCGCAATGCACCGTGACGATTTCTCCGTCGATCATCACGTCCACTTCTCTCCCCAGATCGAACCGGACTTCGCGCACTTTCCGTGTCTCGCACATGGGATGCCGATCGTGCGTTCCCGTGAACAGCCGCGGCAGCGTGGTCACCAACCCGGCGCGCCCGATCGGTCCCCAGCGCACAAAATCGATCAGCCCATCGGACGGGTCCGCCTGCGGCGAAATCTTCATTGTGCCACCTGTGTATTTCGTGTTGTTGAAGGTCAGGAACAGGCAGCGCCGCTCATCCCAATTCGTATCGGCGTCGCAGCGGGTCTTGAATACTTCCCGTTTCAACTGCGCTCCACGCACCAACACGCCCACCAGGTATCCGCCTTGGCCCAGCGCCTTCAAATGCCGGTTCGTCAGCGCTCCCACATCCGCCGTGAATCCCACGCTCAATAAGTTAAACGAGTACAGCGTGCCGCGCGTGTGACGGAGCCGCAACAAATCGATCGGCTGCTTGCGGCCCTCCCGCAAGGCCTTCAGCGGCTCGCCCAGCCCTTCCTCCTGAAAATGTCGCAAAAACGAATTGCCGGTTCCCAGCGGCAGAAATCCCAGCTCCACAGTCCCGCTCGCGCCTTCCTGCTTGGAACAGGCCGTTGATCACTTCATGCGCCGTGCCGTCGCCGCCCACCGCCAGGAAACGCCGGTAGCCCTGCTGGAATGCCTCCGCCGGCAAGTTGCGACGCATGGCCCGGCGCCATCGATGCGATCACGTCCACCTGCAGGCCCGCGTCGCGCACCTCGGCCAGCAGCGCGCTCGCCTTTTTCGCCGAACGCCCACCGCCCGCGGCCGGATTCACGATCGCAAAGAATCGTTGTTTTACCATGTGCTCGGATGGGGAATTCTACCTTGGCCCGTTGCTCTGTCCAAATCTGTCCCCGCCTGCGTTGCGTTTCTACAAACGCTGCACCGCTTGTTCCTTGTCCAGCCTGCCCAGTCGCTCCGCCAGCACTTTACGAATCACCTTCATCGACGCGGTCAGGGGAAAATCCTCGTCGTACACCACCACGCCGCTCACCCGCTTGTAATTGATCAGCCGGTTATTTCTGGCCGCAATCTCCTGCTTCAGTTCTTCCGTGAACGTTTGTCCCGGCTCCAGATGAATTACCAGGACCAACTGCTCGCCCACCATGCTCCGCTGCGGCCACACATAGTTCGCCGCAAACACGCAGAATTCCTTCACCGGCATGCCCTCAAACGCGCTCTCCACATCTTCCGCGTAGACGTTCTTCCCTTCCTCGGTCACGATCATGTTCTTTTTTCGTCCGAACAGTTGCAAATGCCCCATGCGATCGAAGCGGCCCATATCACCCGTCATCAGCCAGCCATCCACGATCGTCTGCGCCGTCAGTTCCGGATCATTCAGATACCCGGCCATCACCGTTTTTCCCCGTACCGCCACTTCGCCGATGCCTTCCGCGTCCGCATTCACAATTCGCACTTCGATTCCCGGCAACGGTTTGCCCACGGTATCAGCGCGAAATGGCTTCAAATCGTTCACCGTAACTCCGGTGCCGCCTTCCGTCAGTCCGTACGCGTTCACCACCGGAATTCCCAAGTCGTAGAAAAATTGCAGCGTCTGCGGCTCGGAAAACGCTCCGCCAACTATAATCGCTTCCAGCTTTCCGCCCAGCGCGTCGTGCACTTGCTTCAGCAAGCGACGGCTCAGCCCCACTCGCGGCCGGTCCTTCGTCAACGCCACATTGATTTTTCGCAGCACTTCGAACACGCGCCGCTTTCCCGGCGGCAATTCATCAAATCGCGCCTGCAATCCGCGCTGTAAATTCTTGACCACCAGCGGCACCAGCGTCACATACGTAATCTGGTATTTCGCGAATGCTTCCCTCACGTACTCCGGGCGCAACGTCCGCAGATGCACCACCGCCGCTCCGCACACAAATGGTCCGAAAAATCCCACCATAAAGTCGATTGAATGGTTTGTGGGCAAAATGCTCAGGTAACGCACTCCCGGCCAGAAGGGATACCACGCCGTCAGCGAAGTGCACTGCTCCAGATAATTCTCGTGCGTCAGCATGCAGCCCTTTGGACTGCCACCCGTGCCCGAGGAATAAATAATGCTCGCCAGGTCGCTGCGCTTCCGGGCCACGTACGCCGGGGGCGCTGGATTTTGCAACGATTCCCAGCGCACCGCGCCCTGCAGATCGGCATTCGCAGGCGCTTCCGTAACGATCACTCGCTTGAGCGTCTCGGTTTGCGTGGCGCCCGCCGCTCCCGCCAGTTGCCGCCAGATTCCGTATTCCGTGATCAGGAATTTTGCCGACGAGTGCCGCAGCAGTTGCCACTGCTCTTCCGGCTTCAGCTTGTAATCCAGCGGCACCATCACTCCGCCGCAGTAAAACAGCGCGTACGCGGAGATCACCCACTTGGACTGATTCGTCATGATGATCGAAACGCGGTCGCCCGCCTCGACTCCCAATTCCTGCAAGCCGCGCGCGACGGGCATCGCCCGGTCTTTAAAGTCGCGGTAGGTGAGCCGCGCTTTCTCTTCGCCGCGATCCGATTCGATCAGGCACACCTCTCTGGAGAACGTCTCAATCGCGTCCCGAATCGCTTCCCCTATGGAAGAGTAGTTTCGTAAATCCAGCATTAGAGGCGGGCTTGTATGCGTTCCGCGAGCGTCTTGAAGTCGCTCACTCCCTGCACTTCGTAATCCGGCAATTCAATTTGGAAGTGATTTTCCAGCCGGGACAGCATGTCCAACGCCTGCAGGCTGTCGATTCCCAGCTTCTTGTAAAAATCATCGCTCGCCTGCAGCGAGCCCGGCGCCGCCTTGAAATGTTTCGTCGCCAGCTCCAGGATTTCCTGCGTGGTTTGTTCCAGGGTTCGCATCCTGTAAATTTAACATTCACCGCCGCGCGAAACCAAGCGCCCTCGCCTTAGAACAGCAGCAATCCCCTGCGCATCGCGATGCTCACCGCTTCGGTCCGCGTGCCCGCACCCAGCTTTCCCAGGATTGCCGCTACGTGCGACTTCACCGTGTGTTCGGAAATCTTCAATTTCCCGGCGATCTCCTTGTTCGACCAGCCGTCCCCCATCATCCGTAGCACTTCGCCCTCCCGCGGGGTCAGCGACTCCACCGGCTCTTCCGCTTCTTCACCACGCCGCGTGGACGTTCGCTGCAGCGCACCAATAATCGACGCCCGTGTCGCGACGATCAGCTCGCGCAGTACGGCTCGCACCGCTTCCTGCAGCGTTTCCGCCGCGACCTCTTCCGGCAGCGAAGCGCGCACCCCAAGCCGCAAGCCGCGCTCCCACTGCTCGCTGCTCAACGGCTCTCCCAGCAACACCACTGGAATTGCGCCCTCCAATTCGCCTTCCAGCTCATCGAGCGTGTGATCGACGCTGCGCGACTCCAGCGCCAGCACCATCACATCCGCGTCGGAGTCCTCCGCGTCAGCTTCGCCGAATGCCGCCGCGCGCGTAACGATCACCATGTCCGGCGATTCCAGGCGCAACTCCACTTCTTCGCGCATCTGCGTAGTCGCCGCGACAATCCCCACCCGAATCACGCGACCGCTTCCCACTGCGGCCTCGTCACTCGCGGCTTTCGCATCGTCCTATCCGTCTCAACGGGCTTTTTTCTCCTGCACCACGATTCCTACTTCGCGGACTTGCCCGCCCCGCAGGAATTTGGCCTTCAACGTCGCGCCGATCTGCTCGCCGTGTAACTGCGCCTGCACATCCTCGAGTCGCGCTACCGGCCGATCGTCCAGCGCGATCAGGATGTCGCCAATCAGCACTCCCGCCTGATCCGCCGGACCGCCTGGCTCCACTTCCAGAATCATGGCTGCGCTGCGTTCCTTGCGTTGCAAAGATTCCCTCAGCGCCTCCGGAAGCCGCACCGGCTGCAGACCAACCCCCAGGTATCCGCGAGGAATGTGCCCCTTCGACAGCAAGGCGTCCACCACGCGATCCACCAAGGCCACCGGCAGAACGACCGCTCCTCCGGGCGAAAAACGCGGCGTCGCCAAGCCCATCGCTGCTCCCGCTCCATCGACTACTGCGCCGCCCACCGCCGTGCGCTGCAAAGCCACGTCCAGCCGCACGTACGGCTTCACCGATCCGCCACCCCACAGTTTGCGCTGCTCCGCCGCCAGGCTCACGAATCCCAGCGTCGCAACAGGTCCGCTCGCGCGCGTCCTGCCAACCACCAGCGCCAGGCTTCCGGTCTTCAAAGCATCAACGCCGCCGTGCGCTATCGCGTCAGTGGCCTCCGCGCACCTCAGCACCGCCAGGTCCGTCGAAGGATCGCGGCCCGCCAGTTTGGCCTGCGCAGTTCGGTCTCCCGGCAGTGTTACTTGGATGTCTTCATCGCGCCGCAGGGCATGCTCCGCGGTCACGATTACCCCGGGCCGCCAGATCACCCCGCTCCACGAACCGCGCGCCTCCGTGTGCACCGCCACGCAATGCGCTCCCGCCTTTGTTGTTGTTTCTGCCAATGAATTGGAAATTGCAAACCATTCTGCTGACATGAGAACTACCTCCACCAGGCAGAATGCCGCAGCTGCGCCGAGGGCGCATCGCCCGTTTGGCTAGGTAGGAATTTTTAGTTTCAGGAAAATCGGCGGTAAACCACGCGAGTGCTTCGCCACGTCGCGGTGGCGCTCGAATACGCTAAGCCTTCTTTTCGCTGACAGGCAAATGCTTCAGGGGGTCGTCCGTTTCCACAAACCGTCGCAGGCTCTCCATCACATTGGGCCGGGTAAACAGCTCGCAGAACAAATCCAGTTCCACCTTCAATTCTTCGTGCGGAATCGGCTTGATGAATTTCTTGGCTGCGGCCCGGGTATGCGCGTCGAACTTGGTAACCTGCTGCGCCATCGATCGCGCCACTTGCAGCGCGTAGCCTTCTCCCGCCAGGTGGCTGATCAGTCCCAAGGCATACGCGCGGTCCGCCTTCACCGTGCGACCGGTGAACAACAAGTCGCGAATGAAACTGTTCCCCACGTCCCGACGCAACCGTGGAATTCCACCGAATCCCGGTATCAATCCCAGCCGCAACTCCGGAAATCCAAAACGCGACATTTTGTCCGCAACGATCTGGTCGCACACCAGCGCCAGTTCCAATCCCCCGCCCATGCACAACCCATGCACCGCCGCGAACGTGACAAACGGCGCCGCATCGATCGCATTTAGCACCTTGTGAATCCGCTCCAGAAACCCGCGCACTCCCGCGCTTCGTTGCCTTTCGTTCAACGGCAGCGCGCCGAAGTACAACTCCTTCAAATCCGCGCCCGCCGAAAACCCGCCGGGTCGCGCACTGGTAATCACGCAAGCGCTGGTCCTCGGCGCCAACTCTCCGAACGCCGCGACAAACTGCTCGAGTTCCGCCAACAGCGCCGTGCCGATCTCATTCAGCGGCTCATGATCCAATGTCAGCTCGACGACCCCGTCGCGCCACCCCCATCGCAATGCTTTGCCGCGGAACTCGTTCATCATGACTTGCGGTCTCCGGCTGCCGCACCTTCTGCGCGCAGGTACATCGCCTCAATCGCTTCGCCGTATTTCGTCGCAATCCCGCTGCGCCGGATTTTTCCGTTGGCGGTCAGCAGCCCGCTTTCCGGAGTAAAGCTATCAGCCAGAATCGTGAATCGCCGAATCTGCCGGTAGTGCGGCAACTCGCTGTTTACGCGGTCCACCGCGTCTTGCGCTTCTCGCGCGGACACCGCACCCGTAATCAACGCCGTCAAGTATCCGCGACCGTTGCCGATCAGCACCACATGTTGCGCACCGGCCAGTTGTTGCGCCAGCGATTCTTCAATCGGCTCCGGCGCGATATTATGCCCGGAATTCAAAATGATCAGGTTCTTGATTCTTCCGCTGATCCGCCAGTTGCCGCGGCTGTTCACTTCGCCCTGATCGCCGGTGTGGAACCAGCCGCCTTCCAGCACTCGTGCGGTTTCTTCCGGGCGATTCCAGTAGCCTGGAAAAATGTGCGGGCCGCGCACAACAATCTCGTCGTTTTCACCCGTCTTCATTTCGATTCCGGGAATCGCCTGGCCCACGCGGCCGGGCTCGCTCGCTATCGTCGGATCGTCCATCGTGCAGATTCCGCAAGTCTCCGTCAGACCGTACACCTGCCATATGGGAATCCCCACCATCGCAAAAAATTCCTGGGTGTCCGGCGCCAGCGGCGCGGAGCCGCACACCAGTCCGCGTACCTTCCCGCCGAACCGCTCTCGAATCTTCCCGAAAATCAGTTTTTGCCCGAGCATCAGCCAGATGCGGTCGCCCAGCGTCAACTTCTTCGGCTCCATGCGTGACGCATCGCGCGCGTTCTCGAAAATTTTCCGGATCAAATTCCCGCGCTTCCCGATATTTTCTTCCACCCCACGGCGCACCCGTTCCAGCAGCGTCGGCACATTGAAGAAATATTCCGGCGCAGAAATTTGAATCTCTTCGGCCAGCCGGTTCAGGTCCATCGACAGCGTCAGCGTGGTCGCCTTCGATAAACACGAAATCATCACGATCCACGACGCCGCAAAATTGAATGGCAGATATTGGAACACGCGCAATGGCTCGGGGTGCGCGCCCGGCAGCCGGTCCATCCATCCCGTGGTGCATCCGATCATGTGGTTCAGATTCCCAACGTTCAGGCACACGCCCTTTGGCTCTCCGGACGTTCCGGAGGTGTAAATGATCGTGACCAGGTCCGCGTCTTGTCGCGCAACAGGCTCAGTCGAATTTCCTTCGCCAACCGGCGCACTCAGCACCTCGTCGAACGGCACGCTTTTCGGTGCTTCCGGCCACACTTCCGCAATTCCTGTCGCTAGCGACGCCTCGCTCACCAGCAACAAACTCGGCGAGCAATCCCGCATCACCAGCGCCAGTTCCGTAGCCGCTTGCCGCGCGTACAGCGGAATCACCACGATTCCCTCAGCCATCAGCGCCAGATCGATCGCCACCCAGCGCGTCGAGTTCGCGCCCAACACCGCGCAGCGATCGCCCGCCCGCAATCCCATTTTCCGAAAATAGCCGCGCGCCGTCGCAACCTGCCGCAGCAATTCCCTTCCCGACACGTCCTTGAAGTTCGGCGGATACACTTCGCGCAGCACGGTGCGCTCGCCCGCCATCTCCAACTGCCGCAACACGTTTTCGAGAAAATTACCCATGAGCCTGCCGGCCTACCGCCGCCACCGCCGAGGAATCGTAGCGCTCCACCAGTTCCCGCAAATTCCCGGGGAATGGCGCAAGATTGTCTTCCCAACTCACCACGCCGGTTCGCAGCGGAAACTCGCTGTAGGTGCGGCGCACCTCGTCTTCAAAAAACATGGCCATCCGCGCCATCGCTTTCAGGTTGCTGACCACCGTCCGTCCGATGGCGTCGCGAATCGCATCGGCTTCCACCACCAGCGTGTCCATCACCTGCGCCAGTTTCTCGCCAAGGTCCGCGTCATCCACGTTCAACAGCAGATGCTGATGTCCGCGGTCCCGCATCAGATTGCGAATGCGTTCATCCATCGTGACTCCCGCGGAAACCACGCCCGCCGGCATGCAGGTCACGATTCCGTGGTAACGCGATGACACCATGTACGTGCATGCGCGCAAAATCGACACCAGTTCAAACATGTCGTACTCGTCCGATGTCACGATCGGCACGCCCGGCAATTCCTTTTCCATTTCGCGGCACGCCACCGCGTCCAGTCGCTCCATCGCCACCAGCAGCGGAAACACGCGATGCTTCTGCAAAAACGATTTCGTCCCCTGCACGTAGCCCCGGATGTAGTGCTGGAACTTCCGATCGACCTCCGCTCCGCTTTCAAAAAAGTACACCGTGCGGTACTGGCTGTCTTTGTAGGCGCCGGTCATCGTGCGCGCCAGGTATTTCCCGATCGAAGCCCGCACCGGCCACACAAACGGATGAATCGGGCAGAGCGCCAGGATCGGCGTCGCGCCGTCCCATCCCAGTTTGCGTAGCGCCTTTTCCGCGTACTCCGGCGGATGCGGCTGGAATGTCCACGCCGTGTCCGCTCCCAATTCGTTGGGCACCCCGAGGCCGCTCAATAACTGCTGCGACTCCAGGCTGCGCGTAATCACCAGCGATTCCCGCGTATATCGCGCGCACATCCACTGAATCACGTCGTCCATGTGCCCCGCGTCGCCTGCGTAGGCCACCGCCAATTTGTTTTCCGCAGCGGCCAATCCCAGCGAGCCAATCATCATGGTCGTCAGCGCGTTTGCGAACTTGCTCTTGAACATCGAGCCTTCGCACGTCACCACGCCGTGATTCGCGTGCACTTCGCGAAACAAAAACGGTGGAAACACATCGGGCAGATGCACCTGCCGCGTTCCCTCAAAGTAGCCCTTGGTGCGCTCAAAGTTCTGCGACATCACGCTGAAATCCACGTTGCCCGCGCCCAGCACGTGCCGCAACTGCCGCAGCGTTTCCTGCACGCGCACATCGCTGCCCGTGTTTCGCGTGCCGTTGTAGCCCGCAAACAGCAGCTTCAACCGCTCCCCCGGCTGCCAGCGCTTGCCCAGTCCGAACGTCCACTGGAAGCGCCGCAGTTCGATCATCGCGCTGACCCAGGCCACCAGCAGAATGTCGGTCATTGTGCCGCGCTCACTTGGGCCGCTTCCGCGGGCCACGGTCTCGCAGGATATTTGAACTTGTTGGCGCGGCTGAACTGCAGCAGCGGATACGCATAGCTCGAAAATTTCGCCGGTGCAAATCCCATTTCCGATACCACTCTTGAATTGTCGAACACCGTATTCCAATCCAGGTACGGCCAGAATACTTTCAGCAGCGACGCGGCATAGCCCACCGCGCCTCCGCGAAACGCCAGCCAGTTTACTGTGCCCGAAAATGGGCTGCCCAGCCATGGCTGGTAACTCGGCTTGGCCCACTTTCCCTGCGCCGCCAGGCTATCCGTGATCTCTTTGTACGTCTGCGAACCCGTTCCCGACGACAAATGATAAATCCCAAATTGCGGTTTTTCGCACTGATGAATTTTGACGATCGCCCCGCCCACATAATCCGCCGGCACAATGTCGATGCGATCGTCGGGCCGCAGCGGAAGGACCGGCATACGCGCCAGCATCGCAAACGCCTGCACCATGTCGAACTGCGTCGTCTCCGGACGGCCGCTGTCGCCCATCACGATCGCCGGGCGAAAAATGGTGCGCGCAACGTCCGGCAACAACTGCGCCACCATGTGTTCGCAGAACTTTTTCGTCCTCGCGTAGGGATCGTAGTCCGAGCGCGCCCAATCGATCGAAGCGTCCTCGGTGACCACCTCGTTTTGCCGCTTTCCCGCCACCGCCACCGTCGAGACGTGCGAATAGCGCCGCAAGCCGTGATGATCCTTCGCCCGCCGCGCCAGTTGGATCACCTCCAGCGACCCGCGCAAATTCACATTCAAACATTGCTTCTCGGATTTGCGATTCAGCGACGCCGCGCAATGCAGGATGGAATCGGTGGATTGCACCAACTCCTGATACTCCGAATCGCTCAGCCCAAACTTCGCGCTCGTCAAATCTCCGCGAAATATGCGAACGCCCGAGTTCACCCGATCCAGGAACTCCGGAAATTCCATGTGCAACTGCAGCGATTGCCACAGTCGCTCGCGCGCTTCCTGCTCGGTTTTCGCGCGCACCAGTAGGTTCAGCCGGTCCGCATAGCCACGCAGCAGACCGGAGACCAGGTAACTGCCCAGATATCCCGTGGAGCCTGTTAGAAATATGGCCATAGATTGCGCGGGCTACGCCTGAACGCCTTCTGCCGGACTCGTCCTCTTCAGCACTCGCGGTTCGCGCGCCTCGAGCGGTCGTCCTTCCATCAGCGGGTAGCACCACCGCCGCAGCGCCGGTATGTGGATGTTAATCCAGTAATCCCACCAGTCAATCGTTTCGGGAGAAAAATCGAACATCTTCCGCTCGTCCTCCGGAAGCGCCGCCGACAGGACCCGCGCATTCTCGCACTCGAACACATGCTCGTTGTGCAGAATAAACGGCTCGTACAATTCGATCAGCTTTTCCGCGCGCACCAGGTCGCGTTCGGCCTTCGCCAGAGGCGGTTTTCCCATGTTCAGCGAAGCGGCCGCCTTATTGATGCGCGAAACCACCGCCTTCTGCATCGGAATGGACATCCGCTCGTACCGCTGCTTCGATACGGGAATCGTTTCCAGTTTCACCTTCAGCCAGTGGTCGATGCCCTGCTGCATCTTGTAGTGTTTGCGGTGCGCCAGGCCCGTCAGCTCAATCGAGCGGCCCATATTCACCGGGTTGATCGCCGACGTCGCCAGTTGGTACAGCCGCGCATTCTTCCGCGCTACCACCGCGGCAGCAATCAGCGTCATGCCGCGCGTCACCATGTCCACCGGAATCACGTCCAGGCACTTCCGCGCGTTCGACGGCAGTTGCCGGAAATTCGTGCCAAGCAGGTACGACAGCGGCCCCGACGTGTTAATCCCTTCATTCCAGCCGCTGAACGGCGTCCGCGTCGAGCTCTCCACAATCGACGGCCGCACAATCGCAATCGGCAGATCACTTCCCTGCTGCGCCAGAATCGATTCGCCCAGGCTCTTCGTAAAGGTGTAGGTATTCGGCCAGCCCAGATGTGCGGCGCGTTTCATGCCCACGCGCACCAACCGGTTGCGCACCCAGCGGGCCCGGTTGCGCTTCAAGACGCCTTCCAGTTCGGTGCGCGCCACTTTGTTCGGATCACCGGCGCGGCCCAGCGCTTGCCGCTTCAACGCCTTCGCCAGTTCCGGGCTCTCCGCCCGCTCTTCGATCCGCGCCACCATTTCCCGCAGCGAGGCAATCTCTCGAATCGCGTCAAAATCCGCGTGGTTTGCCGGATTGTAGTTCGCTTTCAATTCTTCCGTCACGCGCCCGTCACGCATGCCCACCACGTAACATGTGGAGAGGTGCATCAGTCCCGCGTGCTCGCATTTGCGCAAAAACTCCACCAGGTTGATCGTCGAATCCACGTTCGACGAAAGCGCGTCGCGCAAATCCGGGTTGAAGTCTGTCAAACCGGCGCTGTTCACAATCACGTCCAGCGACTTCATCAACCGTCGCTGCGTCTCTTCGTCCAACCCCAGCCCCGGCTGGCTGACGTCGCCTTCCACCACATCTACTTTTTCTTTCAAGAATTCGGCGAGCCGCGTCCCGTGCAGTTCGTGCAGCGCGTCAAACGTCGGCGATTCCTCCACAATCTTTTCAAACCGCCGTTGCGCCGTCGTCGTCCGGTTCCTGCGGATCAGTAGCGTGATGCGCCCAATGTCGGGAATTTTTTCCAGCAGGTCCACCAACCAGACCTTCCCGATGAACCCGGTAACACCGATCAACATCAGGTGCTTCCCGGCAAGAGTTTTTCGCACGGGCAAACGATCCACTACCGGCGTGCTGCTGAGCCGCTCCACCGCGTGGCCTACCACCGGATGTTGCCGCTCCACGGGCTGCTGCGCGATCTCCAGCAATTCCGGTTGCCGCTCCCAGCCCAATTGCCCCAGCAATTTTTCGCGGCTCTGCCGTCCATCCACCGATCCGCTGGCCAACCACGCGAACGGCCCCCGCGGACGGATCACCGGGTCCAGCAAGCGACCCGTGGCCACGCCATCGCGAAATTCCACCCGGTTGGCCAGGAAACCTTCCACCGCAAAATATTCGGAAAGTGGCCGCAGCACGTGTTCCAGCAGTTGGCTGACCAGCACCACGCGCTCGCCGTTGCGCACCGCGTCGATCAGTTTTTCCGCCGATTCGCGGCGTATTTTCGGCTTCAACTCATACTGAAAATATTCTTCGCCCAGCAAGTCCAGCCGGTCTTTGGTAATGCCCCGCAACACGCTGTGCAGCAGCCGCGTCGCAAATGTCCGGCTGACCGCATAGGCCACCGGCCGCACCAGCGTCTCCACGCCCATCGCCGCGCGCCGCACCCAGCGCTCCAGGAAACTTTGGCTGTTCCAATTGAAAAATCCCACGCTGCGCAGCGCGCTGATCTCAAATAACGACCCTTCGATCCGCCAGTAGATTACGGGGCGGCCGTGTGGGTCCATCGTTTTCCGGATTGGCTCAGAAGTCGGTTCCATTTTGCGTGTTTGAACGAGCCCTACTCGCCTGCAGGCTCCTGCGCTGCGATGTTCCCTGGCCGTTCGATTGGTCGGAAGCCCGGCGTTCGCCGTGCCACAGTAGTGCGTTGCGTCGTACCGACGCTTTACCCGATTCTTAAAATTATCATTCGATTAGGCTGATCGCAAGGAACTTGCCGCCCGGCACGCAAAAGATTTTCGTTGCGTTATCCGCCGGATTCACGCCGGTTCAGACGCCCCAGCCGTACTTTTCTGCGTGCTCGAACGTCCGCTGCATTTCCTGATTCAGTATCTCCAGGAACGACGACCCGCTCACCGTTTTAGCCTTGGTTTCCGCGATGTCCGGCGTCCGGTACCCCGCGCTCAACACCCGCGACAGCGACTGTTCCACCCAGTCGGCTTCCAGTCCCAGCCCAAAGCTGTCCCGCAGCATCAGCGTCGCGCTCAGGATCGATCCAATGGGATTGGCCACATCTTTTCCCGCCAGAGTGGGCGCCGACCCGTGAATCGGCTCAAACAAGGGCGCGCTCGTGCCGAAGCTCGCCGACGGAATCAACCCAATCGATCCCACCAGCGCCGCCGCCGCGTCGCTCAGGATATCGCCAAACATATTCGAGCTGAGGATCACGTCAAATTGCGACGGCCGCAGCGTCAACTGCATCGCCGCGTTGTCCACATACATGTGCTCCAGCTTCACGTTGGGATACACGGTGCCGAGCGCAGTCACCGTTTTGCGCCACAACTGCGAACTGGTCAGCACGTTCGCTTTGTCCACCGAGCACAGCTTCCGCCCCCGCGCATCGGCCCGGTTGTACGCAAACGCCGCGATTCGCTCAATCTCCGGTGTCGAGTACGATTCCGTGTCGTACGCCCGCTCCACGCCATTTTCCAGCACGTTGCCGCGCTCCCCGAAATACATGCCTCCGGCGAGTTCGCGCACAATCTCCATGTCCAATTCGCCCAGCCGTTCCGGCTTCAGCGGCGAAATTCCGCGCAGCGGTTCCAGCAAGCGCACTGGCCGCAGGTTCACAAACAGTCCAAGACCCTTGCGCAACTCCAGCAGGCCCGTCTCCGGCCTCTTGCCCACCGGCAGCGCATCCCACTTCGGCCCGCCCACCGCCCCTAGGAAAACCGCATCCGCCTTGCGGCACGCCTCCAACGTTTCCGCGGGCAGCGGACTTCCCGTCTTGTCGATGGCCGCTCCGCCAATCGGCAATTCGATCATTTCGAACTGGTGCTGAAACTCGCGCCCGCATTCCTGCAGGACATGCGCCGCCGCGCGAGCCACCTCCGGCCCTATGCCGTCTCCAGGCAACAGGACAATTCTCTTTTTCAGTTTCATAGTGGCTTTCCGACCCTCGCGATTTACGCCGCCGGGGTAGCTTCCGTCGCCGCCGGCGCGCTGCTGCTCTTGCGATGAATCACTTCGTGCGCAATGGTCATCAGGTCCCGCGCCCGCACAGTCTTCGACTGGTCCGCTAACGACGTGACGCGCCGGTAGCACTCCGCCAGCTCGCTGTCGCTTGGATCGTAACCCAGATCGGTCAGCGACTGCCGCAGCGCATTCCGTCCCGAATGCTTGCCCAGCACCAGCGAACGCGAAGGCACGCCCACCGTTTCCGGCGAAATGATTTCGTACGTCAGGGGATTCTTGATGATTCCATCCTGATGAATCCCGGCCTCATGCGCAAACGCGTTGGCGCCCACCACCGCTTTGTTCGGCGCCACTCGCGCGCCCGTGATTTCCGTCAGCAACCGGCTGGACTTGTACAGTTCGTTCAACTTCAGCTTGGTCGCTACTCCAAAGCTTTCCTTGCGCACCGCCAACGCCACCGCTACTTCTTCCAGCGCTGCATTTCCCGCGCGTTCCCCGATGCCATTCACCGTGCATTCGATCTGCCGTACACCGGCCCGCACCGCCGCCAGCGAATTCGCCACCGCCAAACCCAGATCGTCGTGGCAATGCGCGCTCAGGATGATGTGCTCCGGATCGCCAAGATGTTCGCGCACCTTCACAAACATCTGCCCGTACTCCTCCGGCACCGCGTAACCCACCGTGTCCGGCAAGTTCAGAACCGTGGCCCCGTTGTCCACGGCCACTTTGCAGGCCTTGCACAAAAATTCGATCTCCGTGCGTCCGGCATCCTCCGCGGAAAATTCCACTTCGCCGACATGATTCCGCGCCAGCTTGATCATCGCGCCGATCGCTTCCAGCGCCTGCTCGCGCGTCATGTGCAGTTTCGCTTGCAGGTGCAGGTCCGACGTCGCCAGAAACACGTGCATCCGCGCACTGGCTGCCGGCTTCAGCGCTTCCGCGGCCGCCAGCATGTCATCTTTCCGCGCGCGCGCCAGCGCCGCAATCGGCACTTCCCGCACTTCCTTGGAGACCGCCAGCACCGCTTCCAGGTCGCCACGCGACGCAATCGGAAATCCCGCCTCAATCACGTCCACTCCAAACGCCGCAAGCTGGTGCGCCATCCGGATCTTCTCCGGACGTGTTCATCGAGAAGCCGGGCGACTGTTCGCCGTCCCGCAGTGTAGTGTCGAAAATCCGTAACGTGGCTCATAAGCACCCCCAATGCTTGCATTACCAGTAACTCACGCGAGCGGCACCCCAGTCCAATTTATCTTCATTCTGTATTTGATAACTTTGTCTTATACTAGCGACAACGGGCCGGGAGCCCACGGGCCTCGCCGGGCATCGCGTTGTCCGTTCGAGGATTTCCATGGATTTAAGCGAATTACAGGTCTTTCTTACCGTCGCCAGGGAAGGCAGCTTTTCCCGCGCCGCCGAACGCCTCTACCGCACGCAACCCGCCGTCAGCCTGGCTATTCGCAAGCTCGAAGAATCCCTCGCCCAACCGCTGTTTGTTCGCGGCGCCCGCCCGGTGCGCCTCACCGACGCCGGAACCCTGCTTCGCGATTACGCCGAACGCCTGATCAACCTGCGCGATGAAGTCAAAAAGGGCCTCCTGGAGTTAGAAGGCCTGAAGCGCGGCGAGCTTTCCCTGGGCGTCAATGAAAGCTCCATCCACGCACTGCTGCCGGCCCTGGCCCAGTTTCGCGAATCCCACCCCGGCGTTCAGGTTCGCGTCCATCGCATGTTTTCCCGGGATATTCCGCATGAAGTGGTAAATTACCGCCTCGACTTGGGCGCCGTTTCCTTTGTTCCCCGCGACGCGCAACTGCAAGCTACCGAAATCCTGAAAGATGAGCTGACCCTGGTCATTCCCGCCCAAACACCCGCTCGCCAAACGCAAAGAAGTCGAAATCGAGGAACTCGGCAAAGAAAACTTCATCGCGCATATTGTGGAATCGCCCTTTCGCCGCCGCGTCATCGAGCTCTTCGCGCGCCACCGCACTCCCCTGAACATGCCCATGGAAATGCCCACCATCGAAAGCATCAAGCGCTTCGTGCAGATGGGTATGGGCGTGGCCATCGTGCCGCGCATGTGCGTCACCTGGGAAGTTGGAGCAAGGCTGGCTCAAGGAAGTCCAGGTGCGCCAACTCAACATCCCTCGCCACCTCTACCTGGTGACCCGCCGCGGGGCTCGCTTGCCCCACGCCGCAGCGGAGTTCCTGCGCATCCTCAAGTCCGAAAAGGCGGAGTAGCGTCCCGCATCGCCATACGTGACCCCGCATCTCGCCGAACGCCTCGTTCTCCGCTATTCTGTTCTCCCATGCTTAGCGGACTAGCACTGCTACTGTTCGGCTTCGTTCTGGGTATGCGTCACGCGACCGACCCCGATCACGTGATTGCCGTATCCACAATCGTGGCTCGCGAACGTTCGCTTTCCAAGGCTGCCTGGATTGGCGCGCTCTGGGGACTCGGCCATACCCTGACGATTGTGGTGGTCGGCGCGGCCATCATTGTCTTCAACGTGACCATCCCCCCGCGCGTGGGACTTACCATGGAATTTGCTGTGGGCCTGATGCTGATCCTTCTCGGCATCCTCAATTTGACCGGCGTATCCCGCTGGATCAGCGAAAAGTTTTCCCCCGCTCACCCCAAGGTTGAGGGTAGCCACGCCCACATCCACGGCCACGAAGCACATCTCCATTTTCACTGGCACGATCACGCACCGGCCTCCGAGCATCATGGCGAGGAACTCGCTCCGCCCTCTTGGATGAAGCGACCTTTCTCCAAACTCGGCGTCTTTCACTCCGTGCGCCCGCTGTTGATCGGAATCGTGCATGGCTTAGCGGGTTCCGCAGCCGTCGCGTTGCTGGTGCTGGCCACCATTCGCAATCCGCGCTGGGCGATTCTCTACCTGCTGATTTTTGGCGTGGGCACGATCGCAGGCATGATGCTGATAACCATGGCCATGTCCGTGCCCTTTTCGTATGCGGGCACTCGTTTTGCCTGGCTGAATCGCGGGCTGGTTGTTGGCTCGGGAATTCTCAGTCTGCTATTTGGGCTGTTCATCAGCTACCAAATCGGCTGGGTGGATGGGCTGTTCACGTCGCACCCCAACTGGACGCCGCGTTAGAGGAAATTTCTTTTGTGCTGATCAGGGCTTTTTGGCGAGCGCTTCGTCGAGCGTCTTATAGATCGGCAGCAGGTTGTGAAGTCCCGCCACCGTAACCACCGCGCTGCTCTGCGAGCTTAAACCCGCCAGCGCGAACGTTTTCGCGTTGCTGCGGCGGTTCACGAACAGCGACACCAGCGATCCCACCCCCGCTGAATCCAAGTAGGTGATCCCGCTCATATCGATGATTAAGTGCTTTGCCGGGTCGGCGCGCAGGACCTTGATAAAGTCCGTCACCGTCTCCAGGCTCAGCTTGCCCTTCGGCTGGTAAATCGACAGTTCTTCAGTGCTTTGGCTCGATTTTCCGTCTTCGAGCCGAAAAGGTCCGGTAGGTTCCATAAGCTAATCACAGTAGCGCAAAGGCCCGCCAGTCTCATTAACAAACATTCACAATCTTAGGCTGTCGCCATTGCATTCGCCAAGAACAACCGGCGGATGGCCTGGTTCTTAGAGTCCTATAATCAAAATGTCAGCTACTCTTGACGTTATTTCCTCTCCGCGCTACTTTCGTTTCAGGCTCCCTCTTGTTCCCATTGGTATCTATTTCGTGTTCCGCTCGAGGTGCGCGTATGCGTAGACCCCTTTTTGCCGGATGGTTCCGGCCAGCCCTCGGCTTCGTTCGTCCCATCTTCTTGATCGTGGCGATGGCCCTGGCCGCGCCGTCCTTCGCCCAGACCACGCAACCCTTCGTATTCACCGCCGCAAATATCAATGGCGATCCCGCCAAGCCCGCAATTGCCGTGTTTACTCGCGATGACACCATCGGCACGTGGACTCCGGTATCCGGCTCGCCGTTTGCCGTAAGCGCACAGCCCACGGCCTTCGCAGTCGATGTGCAGGGTCGCTTCCTGTTTGCCGCGTGCGGCGCCAGCGCGATCTGCATGTACACCCTGGACAAGGATGTCGGCACCGTGACGGAAGTCGCCGGCTCGCCCTTCGCCTCCAGCTACACCGATGCCCCCGTTTTTCTCGGTGTGGAAAGCACCGGTCAATACTTGCTGGTAGCTAACTCCAAGTGCCCTTCCGTGGTGGAGCCCGCCTGCACCTCTTCGATAGAGACATTCACGATCAATGCGTCCGCGGAAACCCTCACGCCCTACCAGGTTCTCTCCAAGAACAGCGTTCTGGCCGCCACTGCGCAGGATCCGCGTTTCCACGCGATCTATGCATATTACGGATACAACGTCGAAACCAACTCGTGGGGTGTGGAACTCGATTCCTACACGCTCGATCCCACCAACCAGCTTTTCGTAGAAACCTCCACCGGCATCGGCGATGAGGCTCGTTCTCTCGCCGTCGATCCGCAGGGCGCGTTCCTCGTTGCCGGCCACGGCGAATATCTCGGCAGCTTCGAGCTCTATCCGATTTCTGCCGCTACCGGTTTGCTCGCCATTCCCGGCAGCAACCTTCCGATGCCGGAAGTCAACGACTTCCCATCGTCCATGGCCATCAGCTCTTCCAGTCAATTTCTCTACATTGGCGAGAACGGTGACGTCTTGATGCTTCCTTCCGGCCAGCCCACCAGCTTCTCGCCCCTGGCCGCGGCCACCAATGTTCAGAACTGGTGGATGGACCCCACCGGCCCATTCGTAGCGGTTTCCAGCAATTACACGCCCGGCATCAACCTCTTCGCCATCGACTCCACAACCGGGAACGTCGCCACCACCCCCGTCGCCGGCTCTCCTTTTGGCGCTGCCTACGCTCTCCCTCCGGTTTTTTATGCGCGCACGGCGAACCAGCAGCCCGTCGTCGGGCCGGGGATTTCCTTCTTCCCCACTTCCCTTTCTTTCAGTTCGACGACCGTCGGCCAGTCCAGTTCATCGCAATCCGTACAGATCACCAGCAACGGCGAAGCCAGTCTGAGCCTTTCCGCGATGGCCATTACCGGAGCGAACGCTGCCGACTTTGGTCTGTCGACAACCTGCTCCGTTCCTGGCGTTCTGCAACCCGCCGCCACTTGCGGCTTCTCGATCGTCTTTACGCCCAGCGCCGCTGGGACGCGCCAAGCCTCCGTGCAAATCACCGACAACGCCGGCGGCAGCCCCCATTTGATTCCGCTGACAGGTGCGGCAACCGCTCCCGCGCCGCAGGTCCTGCTGGTGCCTGGCACTTTGTCCTTCCCCGGTTCCACCACGCAGGGCGGCTCGTCTTTGCCGCAAACCGTCACGCTGACCAATCAAGGCACCGCCGCGCTGCAAATGTCTAGCGTCGCGCTCAGCGGCGGCAACTCCTCCGAGTTTTCGCTCAGCTCGAACTCGTGCACTGGCTCCATCGCGGTCAACGCCTCCTGCACCGTCAACGTTGTGTTTTCGCCCACATCGCCCGGGCTGCGTCAGACCTCGCTCGTGTTCACCAACAGCGCCGCCAGTTCGCCGCAGACCGTCGCCGTCAGCGGCACCGCGCTTGCCGCCGCCACCCTCAGCCCGGTTTCCACGGGAGGCGCCAATGTTTCCGTAAACGCCGGCCAAACCGCCACGTTTAATTTGCAGGTCAGCCCCGGCTCTGGCTTTACCGGAACCGTCGCGTTTACCTGTTCCGGAGCGCCCTTTGCCGCCACATGCACGGTCACGCCGACTAGCGTCAATGTAACCAACACATCCTCTGTACCGTTCGTCGTGAATGTCGCCACCACCGGAACTGCTCCCGCAGCGGCATTCCCGCAAACGCCGGTTGCACGGCGAATCTCGGGACCGCGTTTGTTTCCGTGGACCGCAGCACTGGCGCTGTTGGTCAGTTGGTTTTTGTGGATGAGTCGCGAGCGATTGGCCCCGCGCGCAAGATTTCGCTTTGCCGCGTTCTCGGCTGCCACCACCTGTGCCGCTGTTCTGCTGGCCATCGGCTGTGGTGGTGGCGCGTCGCAAACAAAGTGGCCTCCGCCACCTCAGCAGGCCGCCACGCCGGCCCTGCAACCGAACGGCGGCACGTTCAGCACGCAATTTCCTTCGATCACCATCAGCGACGCCACAACCGGCGCCACCATCTACTACACTGTCGACGGAACTACTCCGACCACTGCGTCGCCGGTCTACTCCGCGGCATTCACCATCACTTCCCCCACAACGGTGCAGGCCATGGCCGTCGCCACGGGCTACACCAACAGCCTCCTCGCCTCCGCCACCTATTCCGTGCTCACTCCGTCGGGCACCAGCGTCATCACCATATCGGCTACGGCCACACCCGCAGGGTCCACAAAGGCGCTGCCACTAACTCCGATTTCGCTTTCGTTGACGGTTAACTAGCGCGAGCCGCTACTTGCCATACGTGATGCGGTAGATCACTCCATTCCCATCATCGCTGACCAGCAGCGCTCCATCCGGCGCCACCGCCACGCCGACCAGCCGACCGTACACATTTTTCGCGTTGGGGTCTGGCACAAATCCGGTAAGAAACGGCACCGGATCGGCATCCGCTTTGCCATCCTTGAATCCGACAAACGCCACCTGATATCCCGAACGCTGCGCGCGATTCCACGATCCGTGCTCAGCGATAAACGCGCCGCCGCGGTAGCTTTCCGGAAACTGCGTGCCGGTGTAGAACGCGAATTGCAGCGGCGCGACGTGTGCGCCCAACAGCACATCCGGAATGATGGCCTTGGCCACCAGATCAGAGCGCTGCGGTTTCACGCGCGAATCCACATTGTCGCCAATGTAGCTGTACGGCCATCCGTAAAAACCGCCGTCAACAATGTGCGTGAAGTAATCCGGCGGCAGGTTGTCGCCCAACTCGTCGCGCTCGTTCACCGACACCCACGGCTCCCCAGTGACCGGTTCGATCGCCAGACCCGCGGCATTGCGCAGCCCGGTGGCAAACAACCGCGAATTTTTTCCATCGGGATCGGCGATCAGCACTGCGGCGCGGCGGTCGTCTTTCTCGATCTCAAGGTTGCTGGACGAGCCCACGCTGATGTACAGCTTGCTGCCGTCCTTGCTAAAGGCGATCGTTCGCGTGAAGTGTCCGCCGCCGCCCGGCAAATCCAGAATTTTTTCGGCTTCGCCGGTGCGCTTGCTCGTATTCGGATCGTACTTGTAGCGCACCACGGAATCGGTGTTGGCGATGTACACGTAGTCGTTGTGGAACGCGATCCCAAAGGGACGATTCAACTTCCCCACGAACACTTCGCGGTCCTGCGCTCCGCCGGTATGCTGCGGATCACGCAACACGTCCACCTGCGATGCGCCGGTTTCCGTGACAAAAATGTCGCCGTTGGGCGCAACGGCCATAAATCGCGGACGATTCAGCGACGCCGCAAAAACATTCACCTTAAATCCGGTAGGCACCGTGGGCACAAAGCCTGCCGGGGCTTTCGCTTCTCCCGGCCCGTTGCCCGCCGATTTGGTCGCAAATGGCTCGGGCAGTTGCGGCTTCTTGCCATACGTTACCTGTGCTGCGGCGGGCTTGCCCGCCATCCCTACTGCTGCACCCAGAATCACTGCCACGAGTGTGCGGTTCATCGAACGTGTTCTCCTCACCAGCTTAATTTCCTGCTGTTTGGCTCTTATTTCGACGCGGCCGGACCTGCCTGCGTTTCCTTCTGAGGCGTCTTGACGAGTTTGCTGACGTCATAGCCGTGCGCGGCAATGCGCTTCAAAATTTCATCGTACGTACCCGCGCTCATCTCTGGAGTGCGGCTGAGGATCCACAGATACTTGCGGTCCGGCTCGCCAACCACCGCAAACCGGTACTCCGGGTCGAGGTCGATGATCCAGTAATCCCCATAAAGCGGCCAGAAAAACGTCACCTTTAGCTTGGAATTCGCCGGAGCGTTCACCACTTTGGCTTTGCCGTGGGCCACGTCGGCCTTTCCATCTTCCTTGCGGCAGGCATTGGTCACCAGGATTTTTCCATCTTCGGCCTCCTGGTAGTTCACCTTCACGTTATCCGCGCACTGCTTTTCAAAGCGGTTTGGGTAGCGCGCGATCTCGTACCAGTCGCCGACGTATCTTTTCAAATCCACGGAGGGCACCGTCTGCAGCGGCGCGGTATCGGCGGCCAAGGCCGGACTCGAAATCATCGCGAGTATCGGCGCCAGCACCAGCACTTGAAGCTTTCCTCTCAACATGAAAACCGTCCTCACTCGGAAATGGGGCGCAACCGTAAGATGTAGCGATTCACCCTCTAGTTAAGCGCTTTGTTCCTGGCGGATTGCGGTACAACACGGTGCGCATCGAGATGCTTCCAAACTCAATCGCTTCATAAGGATAACTCACCTCGTCGGTATCCTCGGTGCACCCCGTGCAGTACAGCAACGGCAGATAATGCTCCAGCGTCGGGTGCGCATTCCCCAGCAGCCTGGCTCCCCAGCGCTCGGGCGACACCAGCGCATCCGCATCGTGCGCGGAAATCGCTCGCTTCGCGTGCTCGTCGAATTCCGCCGCCCAGTCGTACGCCGCGTCTGGCCGATGCCAGTCCAACAGATGCAGGTTGTGAACCAGGTTGCCGCTTCCAAGGATCAGGATTCCGCGTTCGCGCATGCCTCTGAGCTCCTGGCCCAGCGCGCGATGCTCCGCAAAGGTTCGCCCATGGTCCAGGCTCAGTTGAAACACCGGCACATCGGCTTCCGGATACAAATGCCGCAGCACGCTCCAGGCCCCATGATCGAGTCCCCATTCCGCATCCAGTTGCAGATGGCGCTCGAATGCCAACTTCTTGGCTTCCGTGCTCGCGCCTGGCGCCGGATACTGCACTTCGTAGAGCGGCTTGGGAAAACCGTAAAAGTCGTGGATGGTCGGCGGCCAATCCTGGGTCAGCACGCGCGCGCCCCGCGTTACCCAGTGCGCCGAGATCACACAAATCGCTTTCGGCCTGGGGATCGCGGCCGCTAACTGGTGCAGTGCCGCCGTGAAGGCATTCTCCTCAATCGCGTTCATCGGCGAACCATGCCCTATGAACAACACCGGCATCTTCATAAGCAATCCTCACGCGTGTTTCTCAATACGAAAACCGTGATGCCTTTCACGAATTGTGAACGCTCCAAGACTTCCTAATTCTAGCCTTGACGCACCCATCCCTGCAGTGTATTCAGATAACCCGCGTCGCCGTTGCTTCCCTCCCCTTTCCCTGCCACGACGCGTCAAACCAATTCAGGAGGATCTCTATGTCTACGGTCAAAGCTATCCCCGAGGGGTACCACACCCTCACACCTTCGCTGGTCTGCAAGGATGCGGCGAAGGCGATCGACTTCTACAAGAAGGCGTTCAATGCCAAGGAGAACGGCCGCATGGCCATGCCCGATGGCAGAATCATTCACGCCGAATTGCAGATCGGAAACTCCCGCATCATGCTCGCCGATCCCTTTCCGGGCATGAGCGCAGCGCCTGCGGATGGGCCATCGTCCGCTTCGCTGTTCATGTATTGCGAGAACGTGGATCAGAGTTTCGACACGGCTGTGAAGGCTGGCTGCCAGGTCACGATGCCCCTCGCCGATCAGTTCTGGGGCGATCGCTTTGGCACCGTGCGTGATCCGTTTGGCCATAGCTGGGGACTGGCGCAACACATCAAGGACGTAAGCCCCGAGGAAATGAAGCGCAACTTCGAGCAGTGGAGTTCTCAGGCGCGTGCAGCGGGCCAGAGCTAATCGCTAACTCTCACCAATAAAGAGAAACGCTCCCGGATTGTTCGGGAGCGTTTTTTCTTGAACTCTTCCCGAATTACTCGAGCGGCCACAACCACGCCGCGCCGCGTACGCCGCTGGCGTCGCCGTGCTTCGCCACCACCACGGGTGTATCGCACTCCTGCCCAAACACGTATTCCTTCAAACGATAGGGCACGTTCTGGTACAGGCGCGGAACCTGCGATACGCCACCGCCAATGACAATAATGTCCGGATCGAAAATGTTGACCATGTTCGCCAGGCTGCGCGTCAGGCGATCTTCAAATCGTTCGATGCACGCGATCGCGGCGATCTCGCCCTGCTCCACCCTCTCGATGATTTCCTTGCCCTTCAGCGACACACGCGTCGCTCGTTCATAATCCGCTTCCATGCCGGTGCCGGAAATAAACGTCTCAATGCACCCGCTGCGCCCGCAAAAACACGGGGGGCCGGGAAATTCGTCGGCGCGCATCCACGGCAGCGTGTTGTGGCCCCACTCTCCGCCGACGCCGTTGCGCCCGTTGTGCACGCGTCCGTCGATGGCAATTCCGCCGCCACACCCTGTTCCCAAAATCACGGCGAACACCACGTGCTTCCCCGCCCCCGCGCCATCCGTGGCTTCGGAAACCGCCAGGCAATTGGCATCGTTGGCGCAGCGCACTTCACGGTTTAGCGCGATTCCCAAGTCTTTCTGAAACGGCCGCCCGTTCAGCCACGTGGAATTGGCATTCTTTACCGCGTTGGTGATGTGGGAAATTGTGCCGGGAATTCCTAGGCCGACCGTAGCCGTGCCTTGCACTTCGCGCTCGATCTGTTCGACTCCATCTTTAATCGCACGAACGGTTCCGTCGTAATCGTGGCGTGGAGTGGGAACCCGGTGCCGGTGCAGTTCCGCGCCCGCATTGTCCAGGCACACAAATTCAATTTTTGTGCCGCCCAGATCGATGCCGATGCGCAGCCGTCTTGCATTTGGCAAACCAGAACTGGCCGAATGAGTCACGATGTGCAGATTTTACCCGCATCCTCAGTGTCATTTCTATGAACTTTCGACCACGCGCGCGCGAGTGGATCGTTTTGCCGACGCGAGATTATAGTTCCGCGCCCTAGCTAGAAGTGAAAGCCGAGTTCCACAGTTTCCGTTCGCGGCGTCACGTAGTGCGTTCCGCTGAAGGTCGACAGGAAATTGTAGAGCGCGGTTTTGTCCGTTAAATTGATCACCGTGAAGCGCAGGCTCCATTTGTAGCGATCGCCCCGGAATAGATTGTCTTCGCCCACAGCCAGGTCAAACAGATTGCGCGGCTGGATGCGCGCGGGATTGTGATCGTCGTTTTGCGTTCCCGGCGCCGGGATCGTCACGTATTTGGAACCGTACAAATTCCCCGGACAACTGGTGAGCGGTTCGGTCAGCGTGGGAACCGCGCTGCCGCAATGCAAGCCCGCCTGGAGTTGCTGATCGCCCGAGAGTCCGGACAAGTTCACGATGTAGCCGGGACTGCTCGGATCGGCGCTAGTGGCAAACGGCACCGCGCCGGCCACAAGTCCGCTATCGTAGCGCCAGTTCAGGCCCACCCACGGCCCGTTCTTCCACGGCTGATATTGCACGTGCGTGGTTTCATTGAAGTGCTCGTCGTGGTCGATACGGAACACGCCGGTTCCGCCTAGCCCCGAAGGCGTGATCCCGATACCGCTGACCTGTGGCTCAAAAAATCTGGCAGCCACGCTGGAAGCTACGAAATAGGCGGTAAGCCCACGCCAGTTGGGCATGCTGGCGCGCAGCAGGTATCCCGGAATCTTGGACCGTTCCCATTCGATCGGGAAGCTCACCGGCGTATTTCCAAAAACGCTGAAGTCGTACGCCAGGTGCGTGTACTTCCAGATGTATTCGGCGTCCACCACCAGGTATTTCCCAAACGCCTGCTCAAAGCCGGCGTGAAATTCGTTGCGCCACCCCGGGCTGAGCGGTTGCGTAATGCACGGATACCCCTGAATCGCAGCCTGCAACGCGTTTACCACCGCGTCCGTGCATCCCACGCTCGACAAAATCAGATTCTCATTAAACGGAGTCTCCAACGTGCGCGCATAGGACACCCGCAAGATCGTGTTGGTTGGCTTGAAGTGATAGGAAATTCCGATGCGCGGCTCGGCCTGGGACTGCGCAACCAGCCCGTTGTACACATCGCCGCGGATGCCCAGGTTGAACGCCCAGTTCTTCCAGGTGATATTGTCCTGCACGTACATCGACAATTCCTTTACGTCGGTGTGCAGCGGGTAGTAGTAATACTTGCCGCCAGTGGTCAGGTCGTAGGGCGCCAGCGTGGTGCAGGGCGCGGCGATGTTGATGCCATCCACCTGGCACGGAAGCCCGTTGGCGCCGCTCAACGACGGCACCAGCGCTGGATCAACGATTCCGAACGAATCCTTCTCTGTTAGAAAGGTCTGTTCGTAAGTGATGCCCGCCTTCACGTTGTGTATACCCTTGGCATACGAAATATCCGAGCGCGCGCCCGCATTCGTCAGGCGGCGGCTTTGTGCGATGCTGTCGCTCTGCAGGAATGGCGTGTAATCCGCAAAGGCATTTCCGCTGGGGTAATAGCTGAATTGATCCTGGCGGAAGAACGCTCCGAGCGTGAACACCGCGTTCCCGCCAATCAGGTGCACAAAGCTGGGAGCCACATTGAAGGTGTTGATCTTGGAGCGCTGATCCTGCGGGCCCACCGGTTCGCCATCCGGACCAAGCCCACCGCAGGAATCCACCTGTCCGGGCGCACAAGGCGCGGACCAGCCCGCGGCATCCTGCGCGTCGAACGAGTTGGGAGATTGAAACCAGGAACGCGTATAGGCGAGGTTCAGCTGCAACGTGTTGACGTCGGAAAACCGGTAATCAACGCGGTCGAAAATGTTTTCCTGATTGCCCACATCATGCAGCGGCGTAATTTCCGGCGTGTCCAGGAATCTTCCGGAGCGCAGCCCGCTGACCGCTATGAAATTGCCCCAGCGATTCGTGCCGTAGGCCAGGTCGGCTGCGAGGCTTGGCGAGCCAAAGCTTCCGTAAGACGCGGTTACGCTGCCGTGCGGCTCCGTAACCCCCAGGCCGGATCGCGTGGTCACCTTGATCACCAGGCTGGTCTTGTCGCCAAACTCCGCCGGCGGCGCGCCAGAAATTACTTCCATGGATTGCACGGAATCGGAAGGAATCTGATTGGAGAAGACTTTGCTCTGCTGGTCGCTGATCGGCTGGCCGTCCACCGAAAAGGAATTTTGCGCGTGATCGCCCAATCCGTGAAACAACCCGTTGGAGTCCGCCGCCACGCCCGGCGTGGTCAACGTCACCAGCGAACTTACCGAGGAAGTCGAACTCTCCAGAGGTACTTTTTCAAATAGCCCGCGATCCACGTCCGTGTGGTACGTGGAGTCGTTCTCCAGCAGGTCACCGGCATTTTCCGTGACATTCACGGTCGTGGCCGCTGTCGCCAGGATGAGCGTTGCATCGACTTTCGCGGCGACCGAGGAACGTACCTCCACGTCCTGTGTAAACGCGGCGAAACCTTGTGCAGTCACCGTCAGGTGGTAGCCATTGAAGGGAACGTTGCCGAAGTGGAAGGACCCGTCGGGCCCGCTGGTCGTTTTGTTCGTGTACCCGCTGACGGGATAATTAATCTCAATGGTTGCTCCGGGAACCGCCGCTCCGGAGGGATCTTTCACGGTGCCCTCAATCGATCCCGCATTGCCCATCTGTGCGGAAATCGATGTGGCGTACAGCACCAATCCACATATCAGTGTTGCAATTAGTCGGACTGCCAATCTCATCATTCCTCCGGTCCATTGATGGACGTATGGCTCTAGCGTTGGTTGATCCGCCGAATCAAAGGCGGTGCGCGGTGCGCGAGTGAGGAACTACGCGATTAACAGGAGGAATGCGGGCGGGGCTCGTGACGGGGAATGTGCGGTAAAAATTCGCGAATAACCGGCTATGGCAGGGGCCGGGACGCTTCCCACGCAGACCAGCACAGCAGCCAGCGCTAGCGCGACGATCCCGATCGCCACTCCCAGATGAACCACCTGGCAAAGCCGGCAGGCCGCTTCATCCTGCCCATTGGCGTGCGCGTGGGGAACCAGTTGCGCAAGGAAGACTACGGAGACGATGGCCAGTACAAACGTGAGGATACGCGTAACCTGTTTCAGCCTTGGTTGCGCGAAGATCGACATGCCTACACTACCCCTTGCCACTTAGATGCACCGGGCGCCTGGTTCGTTCCTATCCCTTCCAGTTTCGGCTGTATTCCCGCGCTTTGCAATACGAAGCGTACCGGGCACGCGACGGGAACGTTACGGCAAAAGCATCTCCGGTTATTGGGAAAAGGCCGACGGATTAGCCTTCAGGAGCGCATTCAAGTTCTGCGCGATTTCCCCGCAGATTCGCGCCACATCCTCCTCGGTAGGCCGCTTCAGCAACTCGTATTTCGCCATCGGTATGTAGGCGTTCATCGTGATCACCGGGCCGAACTTGCCGTCGCCGGTGGCGGCACCCGCCTGCTGGTACAGCGGTTGCGCGGGGCGCGCCAGGTTAAACGTTCCGATGTACAGAAAGAATTTGTCGTTGGGAGAAGTGCCGCCCCAAAGCGTGCGACTGATCCGGTTTTCCGCATCCGGCTCCGCAAAGACTCCCCGCAGCAACACCCCTGATGGCGGATTGCCACTGGTCAGCCGTTTCACGTTGAAGCCATCCTTGCGCAGCGTGCGGATCAGCGTATCCGCAAAATAGTTGGTCAGCCGCCGCGCCTGGGCCTCCGGGGCGTCCGACGGATCGTAAATGATTGGCTGATCTTGCGGCGGTGCAGTCTGTTGTGCGCCATTCGTCGGCGCACTCGGTCGATTGGCCACCGGCTGGGAGCCCCCGGGACGCACGACTGCCGGCAACTCCAGGTCCCCCACGTAAACAGGGATGTCCTTTACAGAAGAGTCAGCCGCAGTCTGCGCCAGCACGGGAGCGACAGCGCACAGCCCGGCAATCGCCAACAATAGCGCAAGCTTTCTGGAGTGGAAGCTCATCTGTCTCCCTTGGACGACACCGTCGCCGAATAGGGAGCATACGCTACTGCCCGCTTGAAGGGCATGCGGCTTTCCCTTCAGGCGGTCCCCGCGGTTGCCAACCGCACCGCAACAGGCTTGCGAATGTCGTGGTTAATTGACTTGGTTAAGCGACCCGGCGAATCAGCGCAATTCCCAGCAGCGCCCCCGCGCCCATCGCCAACAGTGGCAGCGTGCCCGGCTCCGGAGTCGTTACCGGAGACCCATTCAACACCAGGTTATTGAACTGGTACGCAGTGTCCTGCTGCCCGAAGTAACCGATGTTGGTGCCCTGCACGAACGATACGCTCACAAGATCCGTAAACCCGCCCAAATTGAACGTTTGCAGCTTGGGGGCACCGGAGCCGGAGTCATTCACCGCCACCACCAGGCTGACCAGCGAGCTGTTTGCTTCCGTCCCTACGAGAGTCACGGTAAACACGCCCGTGCCGCCCGCGAGTAACGGCGCCAGGTCGATCGAATTCAGAGTGAACGTGCTGCCGCCATCGGTAATGGTGGTGACGCCGCCCGCAAAAAACTGAAATAGAGAGGTATTCGCCGGGGAAAGCCCGGGCAGGTTCGGACTGGAAGCTTGCCAGGTGGCCAGCTCGCTGGTGCTGCTGATCGTAAAACCACTCTGTGTGATGCTCAGTCCTTGATTCGAAATTCCGCTACCGGCAGTGGACAACGAACTGAAGTCGATCGTAGTCGCATTCGCCATCATCGGTACAAATACTACGAGGCCCAGACACGCCAGCAACGTTCTTCCTATCCGCATTCTTTCTTCTCCTCTTCCGTGTAGGACTGTGTAGGACGTCGGGACATTGCGGCTGGGCGCGCCGCGCCAAAGCAAACGAAGCAAGATGAGTACCATGATCCGCGGGTTTAAGCCTATGCAGAGAAGCAGATTAGCCAGGGTACGAGCTGTGATGTGCAAACTTCTTCCGAGTTGACGCCTTCCCCCTACGGAAATGCGCAACCCAGCGGGGAGCGGCGGAAAAGCCCCGAAAAAGAAAAAGGCCGCTGATTTCTCAGCGGCCTTTGCGTTGTGCTCTTTGGAAAACCGATAGCGATCTGTCAGAATCTGCCCGAATCTTTGTGTAATTTGAGTCTAGCAAACCGGCAAGCCCGTGAGAGCTGCCGTTTGCGTGGAGACCATCGTCCGCACACCATAGCGGAGTAGGTCTCTCTATATTTAGAAAGGAGGTGATCCAGCCGCAGGTTCTCCTACGGCTACCTTGTTACGACTTCACCCCAATCATGAGTCATACCTTGGGCGCTTGCCTCCTTGCGGTTAGCGTAGCGACTTCTAGTACAACTCACTTTCGTGATGTGACGGGCGGTGTGTACAAGGCCCGGGAACGTATTCACGGCGTCGATCTGATACGCCATTACTAGCGATTCCGGCTTCATGCAGTCGAGTTGCAGACTGCAATCCGAACTGAGCAGAGTTTTTTCCGATTAGCTCCCCCTCGCGGGTTGGCAACGGTTTGTACCCTGCATTGTAACACGTGTGTAGCCCTGGACATAAAGGCCATGCGGACTTGACGTCATCCCCACCTTCCTCTCCGTTATCCGGAGCAGTCCACACAGAGTCCTCTCTTGCGAGTAGTAACTGTGTGCAGGGGTTGCGCTCGTTGCGGGACTTAACCCAACACCTCACGGCACGAGCTGACGACAGCCATGCAGCGCCTATACTAGTGTCCCTTGCGGGAAGGCCGTATTTCTACAGCTGGTCACTAGCATTTCGAGCCCAGGTAAGGTTCCTCGCGTAGCGTCGAATTGAACCACATGTTCCACCGCTTGTGCGGGCCCCCGTCAATTCCTTTGAGTTTCAGTCTTGCGACCGTACTCCCCAGGTGCAGGACTTAACGCGTTAGCTCCGGGACGACGCCCGAACGGGCGGCACCCCAAGTCCTGATCGTTTAGGGCTAGGACTACCAGGGTATCTAATCCTGTTTGCTCCCCTAGCTTTCGTTCCTCAGCGTCAGTAGTGATCCAGCTCGCCGCTTTCGCCACGGGTGTTCCTGCAGATATCTACGCATTTCACCGCTACACCTGCAATTCCACGAGCCTCTCTCACACTCAAGCACAGCAGTTTTGGAAGCAGCCTCTGGGTTGAGCCCAGAGATTTCACTCCCAACTTGCCGCACCGCCTACGAACCCTTTACACCCAGTAATTCCGAACAACGCTGGCCCCCTACGTCTTACCGCGGCTGCTGGCACGTAGTTAGCCGGGGCTTCTTATACCGGTACCGTCACTCCCTTGCGGGCATTCGTCCCGGTCGAAAGGGGTTTACACTCCGAAAAGCTTCATCCCCCACGCGGCGTCGCTGCATCAGGCTTTCGCCCATTGTGCAAGATTCCCCACTGCTGCCTCCCGTAGGAGTCTGGACCGTGTCTCAGTTCCAGTGTGGCTGATCATCCTCTCAGACCAGCTACCGATCATTGCCTTGGTGAGCCGTTACCTCACCAACTAGCTAATCGGGCGCGGGCTCCTCCTCCGACGCATTACTGCTTTGAATCCTCGAATCGAAACCCAAGGAATGTTATGCGGTATTAGCCCCGCTTTCGCGGGGTTATTCCCCATCGGAGGGCAGATTGCCCACGTGTTACGCACCCGTGCGCCGTGCGCCCATCTGTATTGCTACAGACTGCGCACGCGACTTGCATGTGTTAAGCACGCCGCCAGCGTTCGTTCTGAGCCAGGATCAAACTCTCGTTTGAAGCCTGTCGCTTGGCGATAAAAAAACCCGACTCTCGTCGGGCCAGCCTACCAAGCAAAATTGTTAGTCGCTCAAATTTACTCAAAGACCCATTCGTGCTCGAAGCGACGAATGGGGTCGAACAGATTCTGGCACATCGTATCGGTTGTCAAAGAGCGTTAGTTGGCCTCCCTGTCCTGCAGAGTGGCTTGCAACAACTAGGTAAGAATACCAGACCTACCTGAAATGTCAACACGTTGTTACGCAGGAATTTCCGTTTTCCACACATTTCCTCAAGCGCTTGCAAGCGACTGCAATCAGTAAAGATAGCACGAAAGAATTCCGGTCTTCCGCGCTTCGTGCGTCCCCGGCAAAAATTCTTCATCGCTCGTCCTCACTCTCCCGCCTGGTTTTTCGAGATAGGCTTCCTCCCAATTTCGCTCTTTTGAGCGTTCCCGTTAGGTTGCTCATCTCTTCGGTTCGTGCAAACGAGACGCGCTTCCTGCGCTGGAACGCGGCCCTCTCCGCTGCTACCATGGCTTTCGATCATTTCCCGTAGGCCCCTTTTGCGCCAGAAAAAACGCATTCTAAAGCTCGATCCGTTGCCGCCTCCGGGCCGGCGCATCGGCGTCGCCGTTTCCGGTGGAGCGGACTCGGTGGCTTTGCTTCGCCTTCTCCTCGAATATGCGCCAGAACACGGATTCGTACTAAGCGTGATCCACGTGAATCACTTGCTGCGCGGCCGGCGCTCCCATGAAGACGAGTCCTTTGTTCGCAAACTGGCTGCGAAATACCGCCTGGAATTTTTCGTCAAACGAATCGACATCGGCGCAATCGCCAAAAAATCCAAGCAAAACGTGGAAGAAGTGGCCCGCCGCGAACGCTACGCCTTTTTTCGTGAGCTTGCCGAATCGCGCCGCGTCGATCGCGTCGCCGTTGCGCACACCGCGGACGATCAGGCGGAAACGGTCTTGAGCCACATCCTGCGCGGCAGCGGACTTGCTGGATTGGCTGGCATTCACGTGGAGTCCGGTCCCGTCTTTCGTCCTCTGTTGAAAATTCGTCGCGCCGAACTGCGCTCCTATCTGCGTTCGCTGCGCCAGCCGTGGCGGGAAGACCAGACCAATCGCGACACCACGCGCACCCGAGCGCGCATCCGCCACAAGCTACTGCCGCTGCTCGAAAAATCCTTTAACCCAGGCGTGGTGCCGCATCTCTGCCAGCTTGCCGAATTGGCGCGGATTGATGAAGCGTTTCTCGACGATCAAGCCGCGCGGCACGAACTCGCGTTGACTACAGAGCGCGAAGGTGGACGTTTTTTAGAGCTGGCTGCGTTCGGCAAGCTTCATCCTGCATTGCAGGCTCGTGTGCTGCGGCGCGTTTTGCAAAGCGTCAAACCGAATCGCGGACAAATTTCCGCCGTACACCTCACGGCGGTCCTCGACCTGGCCCGCGGCGCCGAAAGCGGCAAATTGCTGCAGCTTCCCGGTGGGGTCGAGATTCGCCGCGACCGGGATCACTTACGAATCGTTCCGCAAAATTCCAGCCGCACCGCAACGGAGAATCGCACTCCTGCGCCCTATGAACTTCCCCTCGAATTGCCGCTCGAGTCCTGCACGGTCCGGCTCATGGAACTTTCGTGCGTCCTGCGCTTTAGGGTCATTGACTGGCCTCCCGAAGGAGGAGAAACTAGTTTGACAGGGGCTGTACTAGACTGCAGCCGGTTGGCTTCCCCCATGGTGGTGAGGAGCTGGCGGCCAGGCGACGCGATGCGTCCCGCCGGCCATCAGAAGACTCATACTTTGGCGCGACTTCTGAACGAGAAGTCGGTCAGCCGTTGGGAAAAAGCCACGTGGCCCGTGCTCATCATCGCGGGGCGTCCGGCTTGGGTGCGCGGTCTTCCGGTGGCCGCTGATTTTGCGGTGAGTTCGCAGACGCGCACCGCACTGTGGATTGTTGAGGAACCCGACACGTGAAACAGGCGGGCACCGCCACTTTTTCGGCTCAGCAGATCGCCAGGAGAGTCACCCAGTTGGGGCGAGAGATCACCCGTGTTTCCCGGGGGCACCGCATCGACGTTGTAGTCACCATGGACCGCGCCTTCCTGTTCGCCGCCGATCTGATTCGCGCGATTGACGCGCCCGTCTCCGTGCACTTCGTCCGCGAGGACATCCGCGAGATGCGCAACGGCAAACATGACTGGCGCGAAGTTTATTTCGGCAATCGCGACGCGGTGAACGCCGCTGCAGGCCGTGCGCCGCTAAAGGGCCGCGATGTTTTGTTGGTAGACGCGGTGTTGGACAGCGGCGTGACGCAGGAATTTCTGTTGCGGCGCATCAGCGAGAGTCGTCCGCGTTCGCTGCGCCTGGTGGTGCTGCTGGACAAAACTTCGCGGCGCCGAGTTGCGGTGGAACCCGATTACTTTGGGTTTAGAACTGCATCTAATCAGGTATGGACCGGTTACGGTCTGGTTTCCGGAGATGGAACGCACGCCAACCGGAAACAGTTGCAGGCTGGGAAAATTTCGCGGCGATCCGCGACGCGCAGGACGATGCACAAAGGCATTGGGGCACGGAAGAAGAAATAAGCAGAGTTGCTGAGTTTTGGTTGTATCGGAAAAGAGTGAGGTTAACGTGAATTCGAGTTCTACCGCGAAAACAATCCTGTTTTGGATTTCGATTGTGTTTCTGGGAGTGATGTTGTGGCGTCTGGTCTCCGTGAACAGCCAGACCGCGCGGGAAGACAATCCCAGCTACAGCGAGTTCATGGCCAAGGTCGACGAGGGTGACGTCAAGGAAGTCACCATGTACATCTCGCCGAACAGCTACGAGCTTCGCGGCGAATACGTCCGCCCTGCCAACCACAAGTTTGTGGTGACCGTGCCGAAAGAAAACTCTCCGGAAATCACCAAGGCGCTGCACGATAAAGCGGTTCTATTGAACGTAAAGGAAGTGCACAACTCGGATTGGGTGCTGATCTTATTGAACGCGCTCCCGCTCCTGCTGTTGGCTGGTTTTGTGTTCTTCCTGATGCGCCAGATGCAGGCCGGCGGCAACAAGGCCCTCAGCTTCGGCAAGTCCCGCGCGCGCTTGCTCTCCGCGCAGCAAAAGAAAGTTACCTTCAAGGATGTGGCCGGCAGCGACGAAGCGAAGGAAGAACTTCAGGAAATTATCGAGTTTTTGAAAGACCCGCAGAAATTCCAGAAACTGGGCGGCCGCATTCCCAAGGGCGTGCTGCTCGTCGGCCCTCCAGGAACGGGTAAGACGTTGTTGGCCCGGGCAATCGCTGGCGAAGCTAACGTTCCCTTCTTCTCCATTTCCGGTTCCGATTTCGTCGAGATGTTTGTCGGCGTCGGCGCCAGCCGTGTTCGCGACCTCTTTGAGCAAGGCAAGAAGAATGCTCCCTGCATCATCTTCATCGACGAAATCGACGCGGTCGGCCGCCATCGCGGCGCAGGCCTTGGCGGTGGACACGACGAGCGCGAACAGACACTGAACGCCTTGCTCGTGGAGATGGATGGATTTGAGTCCAACGAAGGCGTGATTTTGATCGCCGCCACCAACCGTCCCGACGTACTCGATCCGGCGCTGCTGCGCCCAGGCCGCTTCGATCGCCGCGTAGTGGTGGCGCGCCCCGACGTGAAGGGCCGCGAAGAAATCCTTCGCGTGCACACCCGCAAAGTGCCTCTCTCCGATGACGTGGAACTCTCGATCATCGCTCGCGGCACTCCTGGATTCTCTGGCGCCGATCTCGCCAATCTGGTGAACGAAGCCGCTTTGTGGGCGGCGCGCCAGAATCGCAAGTTCGTCATGATGGCGGACTTTGAGATGGCCAAGGATAAGGTGTTGATGGGCGTCGAACGCAAGTCGCTCATCCTGACCGACGAAGAAAAGAAAAACACCGCTTACCACGAAGCAGGCCATGCTCTGGTCGCCGCGAAAACCCCCGGCACCGATCCGGTGCACAAGGTCACGATCATCCCGCGCGGCATGGCCCTGGGCTTGACGATGCAGTTGCCCGAAGCCGACAAGCACACCTACACCAAGGAATATCTGGAAGGCGTGCTCGCCGTGCTGATGGGTGGCCGCACCGCTGAAGAGATTTTCCTCGGCCACATCACCACTGGCGCCGGCAACGACATTGAACGCGCCACAGACATCGCCCGCAACATGGTTTGTGAATGGGGCATGAGCCAGCTGGGCCCGCTGGCGTTCGGCAAAAAGGAAGAAGCGATTTTCCTCGGCCGCGAAATCGCCCAGCACCGCGACTTCAGCGAAGACACTGCGCTGCAGATCGACAAGGAAGTGAAGCGCATCGTCGAAGAGGCGTACCAGAATGCCTATCGCATCCTGCAATCCAACCGCGAAACACTGGAACGCATTGCCATCGCTTTGCTGGACCGCGAAGTGATCGACGCCAACGAAGTTCGCCTGCTCATGGAAGACAAGCCGCTGCCCGAAAAGCCGCGGATTCCGCCTCCGCAACCGCCACCGGGCACGCCCGCGACGGATCCCAAGGTGGTTCGTCCGGAGTTGCGTCCGGCGCCCGGCTTTACCCGCGGAGACTCCCCCGCCAAAGCCTGACCGACGTCCGCACAGATTCAACCGGGGGCGCGTTTTGCGCCCCCTTTTCTTTTTGGTTGCGCCGCTTCATTATTGGGGAACGATCGTGAAGGGAGATTCGCCATGGGACGCAAAGACGGTGAAAACCTCAACGTAACCTGCCCGTGCTGCCAGGCCAAGCTGGTGATCGATCCCATTTTTGGCGCGGTGCTTTCGCACGAAGCCTCCGCGAAGCCCGGTCCCGACGTCGATCTCACGCAGGCCGCTTCCATCCTCGATCAGCAGCATCGCCAGCGCGAAGACAAGTTCGCCGATTCCTGGTTCCAGGAAACCAACAAGGAAGACATTCTGGCCAAGAAATTCGAAGAGGCCATGAAGAAGGCCAAAGACACGCCCGCAACCAAGCCCATTCGCGATTTTGATCTGGATTAGGCGCACGTAAGGCCTGATTCCCTTCCATGCCGCTAACGCTTCGTAGACACTTCACACTTCGCTTACGTTCCCGCGAATTACTCCTGGGTCGCGCACGCTGGTCATGGGCGTGTTGAACGTAACGCCGGACAGCTTCTCCGATGGCGGCAGATATCTGCGGCTGGATCGCGCCATTGACGCAGCGCTGGCCATGGAGCGCGCCGGAGCGGATTTGCTCGATCTGGGCGGCGAATCGACCCGCCCCGGCAGCGAGGCCACGCCCGTCGCCGAAGAGCTTGCGCGGATTCTGCCGGTGCTGGAAGCCTTGCGCGGCAGATTAAAAATTCCCATTTCCATCGACACCCGCAAATCCAGCGTGGCGGAAATCGCGCTGGGCGCGGGAGCCGAACTCGTCAACGACGTCTCGGGCTTGCGATACGACCCACGCCTCGCCGCAGTTGCCGCTCGTTTTCACGCTCCGCTGATCCTGATGCACATGCGCGGCGTGCCCGCCAGCATGCAAAAGGGACCGTTTGCCCGAAACGTGCTGGCCGATGTGCGCAACGGTTTACGGCGTTCCATCGCGATCGCCCGCGCCGCAGGCAATCCTCGCCGCCAGATCGTGCTCGATCCCGGCATCGGTTTCGGGAAGACCGTCCGCGCAAAATTACGAACTGCTGGAACATTTGCCGGAGTTGGCGCGCCTGGGCTACCCGATACTGGTGGGCACTTCGCGCAAAGGATTTTTGTCCGCAACACTCGCAGCGTTCACCGGCAAACCGGTCCCCGCCGAAGAACGCGTCTTTGCCACCGCGGCCACCGTAGCCGCGAGCATTCTGCTGGGAGCGCACATCGTGCGCGTGCATGACGTCGCGGAAATGGTACAAGTGGCCCGCGTCACCGACTGCCTGCTGCAACCGGATCTGCGGCCGCTTCAGAAAATCGCGAAACGCGCACGTCTTCCGCTATAATTCCGGTCCGCAGGCATGCCTCATCGCCGCAGACTTCGTCGTGAAAGAAGGCTCATGCTACGTTCCTTTGCCCGTTGGTCCGTCGCCATTTCCCTGTTCGTGTTCGCCGCTTCCGCTCTGCCGCTGGCCGCGCAAATCCCGCAAACGCAAGTGACCCCGTTGCGCCCTTCGCAAGTTACCAACACCGGCCAGGCGTGCTCGGCCACGGACACGTCCTCTTGCGCGCAGGCGGCCGCGAAAATTCTTCCTCTGGTGATGGGCGATTCGCCCCTTGAGGGCAATCTTCGGCGACTTGCCGATGAAGTTGGCGGACGCGTCAGCGGTTCTCCCGAATACGCGAAGGCCGTCGCGTGGGGCGTGGATGCATTCCGCGCAGCGGGCGTGGATGTTCACACCGAACCGTTCGAGTTGCCCACCGCATGGAGCGAAGGCAAATCGCGCCTCGAACTGAGCGGCCCCGGCGCGTTCGTCCCCTCATTCGTTTCGATCGCGCTTTCTCCCGCGACGTCCGAAGCGGGCATCGAAGCTCCGGTAGTGAACGTTGGATACGGCACGGAAACGGAGTTTGCCAAGGCCGGCGCGGCGGTGAAGGGCGCGATCCTCGTCGTCAACTCCGACCTCGGTTCCACGTGGGCCGACTTGTTCGCGGAATACTCGCGTCCCCCCGCGATCATCCAGCGCGCGCTACACAACGGAGCGCTGGCGATTCTGTGGACCGGCGAACGCGAGCGTAAGCTGCTCTACCGCCACACCAATTCCAATGACGGTAAGCCTGAGTTGATGGTGCAGGCTTTGCTGGCGCGCGAAGACGGGCTCCGCTTGCAGCGCGCGGTGAACGCCCATCCTGGGCAAGTGCGAGCGCGGCTGGTGCTGCCGAATCTCATCTCCGGGCCGGTACAGCAGCAAAATGTGGTCGGTGAAATTCGCGGCTACGACAAGCCGGACGAAATCGTGGTACTTGGCGCGCATCTCGATTCATGGGAACTCGGCACTGGCGCTCTTGACGACGGCTGCAACGCCGCGCTGGTCATTGAAGCCGCGCGCGCCATCAAGGCGTCCGGGCTGCTGCCGCGCCGCACGATTCGCTTCGTTCTATTTGGAGGCGAGGAGCAAGGCATGCTCGGCTCCTACGGTTACGTGCTTGCCCATCGCGCCGAACTCGATAAGTATCGCGGGATGGTGGTCTTTGACTCCGGCAGTGGGAAACTCACCGGCTTTTCTCTCGGCGGACGCCCCGATATCGAGGCCGGCGTGCAGGCGATTCTGAAGCCGTTTGCCGGATGGGGCGTCAACACCCTAACCACCGACGCCACATGGGGCGAAGACCATTTCGATTTCATGCTGGAAGGCGTGCCCACGCTAGCCGCAAACATGGAAGTCGCCAATTATCTTGCCAACTATCACGCGGCCTCCGACACCTTCGATAAGGTCGATATCCTGCAACTGAAACTCAACACTGTGGTTGCCGCGGTCACTGCGTGGGGCATCGCCGATCGCGTCGAACCGCTGGGACGTCGCTGGAACCGCGGCAGAAATCGACACCATGCTGAAAGAGTCCGGTCTGGGCGCCGAATTGAAAGCCTCCGGCTGGAACGATTGGGAAGCCGGAACGCGCGGACGCCAGCCCTGAGCCACCCAGCGAGGCCGCGGCGGTTCACGTTATACTCGATAAGTGAAGGAAATCGCCCAAACTCCCCACCCCTCCGATACCGCTGTGCCCAAGGATGGCAAGATTCTGGCCATCGACTATGGCCGCGCGAAATTTGGCCTGGCTCTCGCCGGGATGCAAGCGCGCATCGCGGAACCTTTTGACACTATGGAACGCGTCAATCGCAACGAGGACATGCGCCGCCTTCGCGAACTGGTGCGCGCACGAAAGGGTCTGCTCGATCGTGGTGGGCCTGCCGCTCCGGCTCGATGGCACACCCGGCGAGATGGCTGAGGAAGCTACCCGGTTTTCGCAGCGCCTCCATAAGCAACTCGGCGTACCTGTGGCCCTGGTCGATGAGCGTCTTACCAGTTGGGAGGCCGAACGCGTTTTGGAAGAAGAGCTGGGCCGCCGCATCTCATCAGTGTCGGCCAAACCGGGCCGCCCCGTGCGCCCGGCCAAGGCCGCCGGTAAATACACGGTGGACGCGGTGGCTGCCATGCTGATTCTTCGCGAGTATCTTTCGCAACTGCCTGCTGGGGAAAACCCGGCATGAGAGCAGTCGGGATTATTTTCCTGATCATCGTGGCGGTAGCCGTCGCCACCGGCGCATACGTGTGGTACAGCCTGAATCATGTGTACGGCACGATTCCGCAGTCCGGCGTGTTTGTGACGGTGCCGCGCGGTTCGTCTCAGCGCGCTGTTTCGCAAATCCTGAAGCGCAGCGGGGTGATTCGCAGCGCATTTTCCTTTGAGTTGTACGCCCGGCGCCACGTGCGCCGCAATCTGCAAGCCGGCGATTATATGTTCGACCACCCGATGACCGGCAAAGAGGTTTTCTGGAAGCTGGCGAACGGCGAAGTGTACCAGCAACCGTTTACGGTACGCGAAGGCGAAACCATGTTCGACATCGCGCAGGAGCTGCAGGACGCCAAGTATTTGACCCGCGAAGAGTTCTTAACAGCGGCGAAAGACCCTGCGCTGATCCTGGACATTGCGCCGGAGGCTCACACCCTGGAAGGCTTTCTGTTTCCCGCAACCTATAATCTACCGCGTAACGGAACCGCCAAGGAGCTGACCACCGCGATGGTCCGCAAGTTCCGCGAAGCCTGGCAGCAAATCTCGCCGCCAAAAAGCGCCCCCGATTCTGCCGGCGCTACTGCTCTACCGGTTTTGAGAATTGTGACGCTGGCCTCGCTGGTCGAGCGCGAAACGCCGAAAGCCGCGGAGCGCCCGCTGGTCGCCGGCGTCTACACCAACCGGCTGAACAAGAGCATGCTGCTGCAGTGCGACCCCACGGTGATTTACGCGCTGGAGCAAGTGGGCCGCTATCGCGGTTCGCTTACGCTGAAGGACCTGCGCTACGATTCGCCCTACAACACCTATTTGTTTCCCGGCCTTCCCCCCGGCCCCATCGGCAACCCCGGCGAAGAATCCCTGAAAGCCGCAGTGAAGCCCGCGGAGACCAACTACTTGTATTTCGTCGCCAATACCCAGGGTGGACACTTTTTCGCGTCCAGTCTGGCGGAACACAACCAGAATGTGATCAAGTATCACCATCTATTGAAAAGCGAAGCTGCTGCCAAGGCTTCCACCGCCCAGGAGGTTCCCGTCGCTTCTGCTCCGCGCCCGGACAAACCATGACCTCTGATGCAAAATCCAAACGCGAACTGATCCTGGACACCGCCCGGCACATGGGCATTCAGCGCTGGAGCGCCGCCGAAATCGATCAACTACGGCGCAAGCTAATGGCTGAGCATGGCGAAGCCGGAAAAACCGGCAACGACTACATCGTCGACGTCCTGAAATCCGCCGGATGGAAAATGCAGCTCGCGGATCGCGAGGAAGCCGAAGACCGCTTCGAGGAAGAGTTCGAGGATATTCTGCACTTCAAGACGCTTCCGGACGCCGAGGTGAGCCTGACTCGCCTCGATGAATTGCTCCGCCGCTTCACGCTGCATAACGAACCCGCGGCTGTGCAGCGCGTCCTGGAAGTCGCCCGGCTTGGCAAGCGCCGCGCGGAAATGATCGCCCGCAATCCGAAAGTGGAAGCGGCCAAGCGCGAACAGAAAAAAGAGATTGCCGAATGGTTTCGCATCTGGCTGGAAACTCCCGAAGCCTTTTTCGATTGGCTGGAGGTGCGCAAGGCTTCCGCGCCGTTCAAAGAACAGTTCGGAAACCTTGAGGAAGAAGAAGTTTGAGTGGCCAGCGAACCTAATCCCGCGCAACTGCCGACCTACACCCTGGACGTGCAAGCCATGGACCTGGGTGCGGATATCAAGTCGGTCGGCCTGGAGTTGATCGAGACGGAGAGTCGCGAGCCGTTTATCGGGCCGGAGGCTGCGGCAATCTGGGCATCCGCGTTGGCGGCGATCGCCGCTGCCGAACCGCTGGCCATCGATTTCTTCAGCCATCTGGACCGGGTTCGCGAATTCTGCGCGACGCATTCCATTGCGTTTCGGGAAGCAGCCACGCGTTGTCTGGTGATTTCTCAGCCGAGTCCGCAAGACTTCCGGCGCCTCCTCGAGCGTTTTGAAAAGGAGACGTTCGGCATTCGCGTGGGGGCGCGTGCTGCCACCGATGACAGCGAATTGGAAGGCGAACTGTCCCATCGTGGGCTGGACGCCTATCAAGCCGCTTATGCGCGCTATACATTTTGCGCAATTTGCGATTTGTCGGATGGCTGGGTGACGCTGCTCAGCGAAACGCTGTGGCCCAGCGAAGTGATTCGCAGGGTGCGGCCGTCGCTGCAGCCCTACGACGTTTACCTGATCCGGCCGCAATGAGGGAGAGTGCGGGTTTGACGGGCCGTTTCGCGGTTGTTAAATTTTAGTGTTGACCCAATGCGTTCGTAATCGATGAAAATAATCCGACATGTCGCCGCCTTACTCGCCACCGCTGCGCTCCTTTGCGCATGCGGAGGAAAGCGCACGACGGTGACTCATACCCAGGTAGTGCCGCCGGCCAACCGCCCCGTGGTCCTCGATTCCAATTCGACGGACCTGCTGAACAAATTCAACGAACTGGCGCGCTCCATTAACACCGTGAATGCCACCGCCGAACTGAAAGCCACCACCGGCTCGGAGTACAGCGGAGTGGTCGACCAGTATCACGAGGTCAAAGTATTTTTGCTTGCGGCCAAGCCTGCCAGCATTCGCATGATCGGGCAAGTTCCGGTGGTGGGCACCACCGTGTTTGATATGGCCAGCGATGGACGGGAATTCGAGGTGTCGATCCCCTCCAGGAAAGAGTTTCTGGACGGCAAAGTATCCGTCACGCGCACCAGCAATAAGCCCATTGAAAATCTGCGGCCGCAACATCTGATCGACGCGCTGGTGTGGTCCGAAGTGCAGAAAGAAGAGCAAGTGCTCTTCGAAGAAGAAAACGAAGAAAATGCGCGCTATTACGTGCTGAGCGTGTTGCGCGGCGGCTATCAGACGGAAATTCTGCGGCGCATCTGGTTTGATCGCGCCAATCTGAATGTCGCTCGGCTGGAGTTATTCGCCCCGCAAGGCCTGCTGGTCTCCGACATCCGCTACAGCGACTGGCAACCCGCCAATCCGGCGGAATCGCCGGGTGCAGCAAACACCGCGGCAATACCGTTGTACCCGCGCAAAATCCGGCTGTCGCGCCCGCACGATGACTATCAGCTGGATCTGGCCATCAGCAAAGTCGCGCTCAACACGGTGATCGAGCCATCGCGCTTTCAACTCGACGCCCCCGCGGGCGTCACCATAACTCACATTCAGGACAACGCCGGGAGCGTGCGGCCATGATGGGCGAATTGGTGGTCCGCAATCTGTTTCATCGCCCCGGCCGCACACTGATCGGTGTGCTGGCCATTGCCGTGGAAGTTGCTCTGGTGATCCTGATCGTGGGATTGACCTCCGGCCTGCTGCAGGAAACCGCGAAGCGCATCGAGGGCATTGGCGCGGATGTGATGCTGCAGTCGCCTTCGGCACAAATATTTTCTGACCTTCAGCGGCTCGCCGATGCCGGTAAAAATCGCCGACAAGCTTCGCGATCTGAAATACGTGGCCTACGTAACGCCCGCCCTGCTGCAGTTCAGTTCGTCAGGCGGCGTGGAAACCGTATGGGGCATCGATCCGCTAAGTTTTCGCCAGGTGTCGGGCGGCTTCGTGTTCTTGCAAGGCCACGATCTGGAAGGCCCGAACGACATGCTGATCGACGACTGGCAAGCCAAGGCCAAACACATGACCGTTGGCAGCACGTACAAACTGCTGAGCCGCGACTGGAATGTGGTGGGCATCGTCGAGCACGGCAAAGCCGGCCGCATTTTCGTTCCGATAACGACCCTGCAGGAGTTGGTGGGCGCCCGCGACAAAGCCTCCATCTTCCTGGTCAAATCCACCCGCCCGGAACACACCGACGATCTCATCCAGGAAATGAAAACAGTCTTCCCCGGCTACCCGGTGCGCCCGTTGAAGGACTTCATGACCCTGATGACCTCCACAAACATTCCGGGCCTGCGCACCTTCATCAACGCCATGATCGCCCTGGCCGTGTCTATCGGGTTGCTGGTGATTTTCCTGACCATGTACACGACGGTACTCGAACGCACCCGCGATATCGGCGTGCTGAAGTCGCTGGGCGCCAGCAAAATACTCATCATCCGCGCTTTGCTGGCGGAAACCACGCTGCTCTGCCTGTTCGGGATCGTGGCGGGTGTCGCACTCAGCTACGCGGTGCGCGCCGGATTCGTCGGCATGTTCCCTACGCTCACCATATTGATTACTCCCGAGTGGATTTTGCGCTCCGCTCTAATCGCTCTGCTGGGCGCGATTTTTGGCGCCAGCTATCCAGCGTGGACGGCCAGCCGCAAGGATGTCGTGGAATCGCTTTCCTACGACTAAGAGGACGAAACTAGGCACAGATGGCAATCACAGTTACAATACGTTCGCTGGATCAAGGCAGTTCCGAGCCGCATTTGAGCGCCGTCGAGCCCATCCTGAAAACTGAAGGCCTGTGGAAGCTCTATCGCGCGGGCAAAGTAGAAGTGCCTGCGCTGCGCGGGGTGGATTTCACGGTCATGCCCGGAGAATCGGTCGCGGTGATGGGCCCTTCCGGCTGCGGAAAATCCTCCTTGTTGTACGTGATTGGCGGGCTGGCGCGCACTTCCAGGGGCCGCGTGCTGGTGGACGGCAACGACCTTTCGGAAATGAGCGACGCGGACCGCACCCGCCTGCGCCGCAGCAAAATCGGGTTCGTGTTTCAGCGCTTCAATCTGCTGCCCACGCTGACGGCCAAAGGCAACATCGCGATTGCCCAATACATTCACGGCGACGGTTACGATCCGCATCGCTTCAACGTGGTTACCCAGATGCTCGGCCTGGAAGGGCGCCTGCACCACAAGCCTTCGGAGATGTCCGGCGGCGAACAACAGCGCGTGGCCATCGCCCGCGCCATCATCAACGAGCCCAAAATTCTGCTGGCGGACGAACCGACCGGCAACCTGGACACCAAGAATTCCGATATCGTCCTTGAAATGTTGCGCCGCTTGAATAAAGATTTGGGCCAGACCATCGTCATGATTACCCATAATCCCGAAGCGACCGCATACTTTGATCGTGTTGTGCACATGCGCGATGGCGTGATCGTCGACGGGATACCGGCGGACTGAATGGCGAGCCTCGGGCAAATTCTCTCGCGGACCTTTTTCTGGTCCTACGAACGTGGATCGTGGCAATACGACGTGGCGGTCGCGCTGATTCTGGTGTTTGTGCTGCTGACGCCGCGTTACTGGTTTCGCGACCTGCCGTCGGTGGGCATGCCCGCGAATTCCGACCAGGTACGACTGATTTCCCCGCCCGGCTCGCAGGAAACCTACCAGATCGATTCACGCACCCTGGCCCCGCCTGAGCGTACGCCCGCGCTGCAGTCCGACCTGCATACTGTGCTGCAGAAGTCGCGCCGCGAGCTTTCCGACGGGCACTTTTCCATCTCCTCCATCGAGCCCATTCGCGACGAATCCGGCAACGTGATCTCCTACCAGGTGCAGATTCACCGTTAATCCCGACCCCTTCCCGCCCGGACTACAGCCCCTTTCCGCCATTCCCGCTCGTGCCTTGTGCTACGATGAACGTTCAGGGAGAAGCCAAACTCCACGCGACAGAGGGTTGATTTGATCCGCCGACCAGCCATTTTTTCCGCATTCGTTCTAGTTCTCCTGGCATCCATACCACTCCTTACTTCCGCCGCTCCCGCGCAGACCGCTGCGAAACCTTCGCTCGAGTCGATCCTTTCGATGATGGACCGCTCCGCACAGGATTTTCAGAGCCTGACCGCGGATATGGACCACATCAAGTACACCGCAGTGGTGCAGGACACTTCCACGGAGAGCGGGCAGATTTACGTGCGCAAAGACGCCAAGATGCGCATCGATTTCACTGCCCCCGATCCGCGCACCATCCTGCGCAACGGCGACAATCTGTGGATTTACACGCCGAAGATCAACCGCGTTGAGGAATACAACCTGGGCAAGAACCGCTCGACGGCCGACCAATACCTGGCGCTGGGTTTCGGCACGCGCTCGGAAAATCTGCAGAAGAACTACGACATCACGCTGACCGGCGAAGAGGAACTGGACGGCCACAAAACGGCGATTCTGACGCTCGTTCCCAAATCCGAGGACGTGCGCAAACAGATCACCAAAATCGATATGTGGATTGACGAGTCCAGTTGGCTGCCCATTCAGCAGAAATTCTATGAGCCGGGCTCGGGCGATTACTTCATGTCGCGCTTCAAAAACGTCATGAAGAATCTGAAGATACCCGAATCGAAGTTCAAGCCCGACTGGCCCAAAGGCACCAAGGTGGAAAAGCCGCGCGGTTAGATTCGCGGCCCTCTAGCTGGTTGCCGCGATTCGCGCTCCAGAAGCTGCTTCTTTCGGCTCAATCCCCAGCGATATCCCGCCAGATTGCCGTCCTGCCGCACCACGCGGTGGCACGGCACCACGATAGACACTGGATTCGTGGCGCATGCGCGCGCGACGGCTCGCACCGCTTTTGGATCGCCCAACGCCCGGGCCACTTGTGTGTAGGTCTTCGTGGCGCCCGCCGGAATCTTCTGCAACTCCTGCCAAACCCGGCGCTGAAATGCGGTTGCCACCACGTCGAACGGCAATTCCAGGTTGGGGGCGTCGCCTTCCACACGGTGAACCAATTCGCGCAACCATGCGTGGCTCGCGGCTTCCATCCTGTGGATCGATGCACGCGGATATTCTTTCTTCAACTCGGCGACAAGCTCGTCTTCGCTGGCCCCGAGATACACGGCGGAGACTCCCCGCGACGTCATGGCCATCAGCACCTTCCCCAGCGACGTTTCCGCGATTCCATATTCGATTTCCATGCCTGCTCCTCCTCTGCGATACGTTCCCGGCGTCATCCCCAGATGCGCATCCGACTTTTCGTAAATCCTGCTTGGCGACCCGAACCCACAGGCGTACAGCGCCTCGGCCGGCTTCTGCCCGCTGCGCAACGCTTTGCGAAATTGTTCCATCCGCAGCGCTGCCAGAAATTCCTTGGGCGAGAGTCCGGTCGCCTGTTGAAACGCGCGACGCAACTTCGCGCTGGAAACGCCGAATTGCCCGGCTACGCGCGACACGCTCAGCTCTTCCACTTCCATTTGCGCCATCCAACGCGCCGCCTTTCCTGCCAATTCCGTTGCTGCGCTGAGTTCTGCAGGGCGGCAACGGCGGCAGGCGCGAAATCCCGCGTTCTCCGCGTCTGCCGGCGTGCGAAAGAACACGGCGTTCTCTTTTCGCGGCCTGCGTGCTGGGCAAGATGGACGGCAATACACGCCGGTCGAGCGCACTCCAAAGAAGAATTCGCCGTCGGCGCGGCGGTCGCGCCGCAGGACCGCGTCCCACTGCGTCGGTCCCACAGGCAAGGTAGAACTACGGTTGGCTTTGCTCATTTCGGAAATCCTCATCGCGATCACTTCGCTAAGTTAGCGGCAATGCGCGCCGAAATCTATCCGCTTCGCTTCATCAAAACCGTGCTCGGCGGACAGCGAACTTTCGTCACAAACTTCCACAACGTGCGCTACACGGACCCGGTACTATAACTATCTAGTTGAACTTTCGACACTTCCGGCCTTTTCCACAGATTGACACTGCTCCCATTTGCTGCCACTTTAGGTTACCGAAAACTGCACTAGGTCCTTCGTATTCGGTTCAAGACCGCACTCGCAATATTAAGTTGGTAGTAGTTTGTTCGTCATCTCTCTGAGGGTGAGATGAGTGCCAGCAACGCCCTAGCTTGGGATCGATTCCCGCTGTTGCCTTTGTCGGTTTCCGCCGCCCCCAGCACTGCTTCGGGCGGACTTCGTGTCTGTCCGGCTCCGGCAAAATTGCCCGCGCTCCGCGTGGTGCCTCTGTTACGCGCCCCGTATCCGCGCCGGTTCGTTCGTGTTCCGACGCACGCGATCGGTGTGCATCTGGAAAAGCGCGAACATCCGCGCGCCTCGCTGAAGCTCCCTTTGAAGCTGCGCAGCATCGCCGGCATCGAAGAAAAATTTCCGATTTCGCTGGTTACCCGCGATATGAGTTCCTCCGGTGTCTATTTTCTTTGCCCCAAACCGCTGGTGCTGGGCGCGGCCCTGGAGCTGGACGTGGTGCTGGTCAGCAGGCCGCTCGGTTACGGCAACGTGGTGGTTTCCTCCAAAGCGCGGGTCTGCCGCGTCGAACCTGCGAATATGCCCGGCTGGTACGGAGTCGCCGCTTCCTTCGACGATTTCGCATTTGACCGCGACGATAATTTGCCCTATCGCTTCGCCGCCGACTGACCGTCCTCAAAACTCAGTATACTTTCCTGTCGGCTGCGTCCGGCTGCGCTCATGACTCCTTCCCCATTCCCGTGGAAAGCGGTGCTGTTCGACTGGGACGGCACGTTGTTGAACTCCTACCACGCCGATTCCCAAGCCTACTTGGCGATGTTCCGCGACTTGGGGAATACCGTGGACGCTCGCCGAGCTGGACATTCATTATTCACCCGACTGGTATCGAGTGTACCGAGCCGCACGCATTCCTGAAGAGCGTTGGGAGCAAGCCGACAAACTCTGGCGTGCGCATTACGCGAAGCACAAACCGAAACTGATTCCGGGTGCGCGTGCGGTGCTTGCGGCGGTAGCGCGGCGGGCAGTGGTGGGCCTGGTGACCAGCGGGGATCGGGAGCGGGTGTCCCGCCAGTTGCGGGAATTCGGGTTGACCCGTTTGTTCCGGGTGCGCGTTTGCGCCGGAGATACGCCAGAGCGCAAGCCCCATCCCGCGCCACTGTTGTTGGCGATGAAGAAATTGCGGCTTGCGGCAGGAGACGTGGTCTATGTCGGCGATACGCCTGAGGATTTGGAGATGTGCCGCGCCGCCGGAGTCTGCTGCATTGGAGTCCTGGGGCCGTTTCCGAGCTCGGAACGCCTGCGCTCGTGCAAGCCGGAATACCTGCTGGCGAATTTGCGCGACCTACCGGCGCTGCTGCGCTCGCTGGAAACAGGTATGCCCAGTCCCAAGCGCGAAATTGGTTAAATTGTAAAAATTTGGGAGCGCGGTAAGCGCTAGGAGCGCGTTCTTTCCACGCGGTTCTTTTGCGGCCAGGAAGCCACTACGCCCGCGGCGATCAGCGCGAACGTGCCCGCCCAGATCGGCAAGTAGCTTGGCGGGTGATGCCCTTCGATATTCTGTTTGTCGGTTTCCGTCCTCGTGTGTTCTACCGAATGCGCCCACATCCAGACTTGGACCCCAAACAGAAGTAGCGACAGAACGAAGAGAGCAATGGAGTTTCGCACACGATGGCGCATCTTGGGCCTCAGATTCCAAGATTCCGATGCAATCACCTTAATGGCAATCGGCGCGATCCTGAAATCGCTCCTTGAAACGCTGTAGCTGGGATACTGTTGTATCCGAAGAAGTTTCGGGAGGGAGTTTGATGAGTGCGCCGACGGCCATTGAGCGGGCCAAGATCATCAACGATTGGAAACTGGCGAACGATGCGGACGCGGTACTGCGCGGGCAAGGTTTCGATCCTGGGCGAACGCGGCTGCGCCAGCCGGAGCTGGTTCCACTGGCCGAACGAGCGTTGCGCGAGGGTTCTGCGCTTCTGCAACCGGCGGTGATCTACCGATTTCTGGGAATCAAAACCGTGATACCGGGCAGGGTCACGCTGGAAAACGGCGCGGAGTTCAAGGGCGTGGGAATCTCCCGGCGCCTGCACGGATCGCCGTCCATGATTGCCGCGATTGCCACGCTGGGCGCGGCATTGGATTCGGAAGTTGCGCGCGCAACGGTCAGCGAACCGGAGTACGCCGCTGCGCTGGATGGATTGGCCACCGCCGCGATTTCCGCGCTGACGGCAGCCGCTTACCGGTTGTGGATTGCGCAGATCGGAGCCGGGCCGCTCTCCTTAACCGCTCCGCTGTATCCGGGAATGCGCGGTTGGGACATGGCGCCCGGGCAAGCACAACTGTTTTCGTTGCTGGACGCGGCCAGCATCGGCGTGCAACTGGATGCGTCTTCGCTGATGACTCCGGCGAAGTCGGTTTCCATGGTCCTTGGAGTAGCCGTGCCGCTCGCGTCAATTAGCTTGGTGGAATAGAGCGGCCTGCGCTCAGTGCAGTTGCAGCGACGCCGCGACGCGGTGGTTTACTTCGGCTTCCACCTGCCGCATATCCCGCTTCAGACATTTGCCGTTTTCGACCAGCAACTCTCCCCCGACGTATACGCGATACAGATCGCGCTGGCTGGTCACGAAAACCAGGGTCGCGTACGGATCGAAGACCTGCCCATACTCGGTGGGATCGATCACTAGAAAGTCCGCGAACTTCCCAACTTCCAGGCTACCCAGGCGATCTTTGACTCCCACCACGTCGGCGCTGCCGAGGGTGTGCAGGCGCAGCACCTCGTAGGGGCTCATGATCGAGGCACTCTCGTACTTGTCGCGAATCGCGTACAGGCCAGTGCGCAAATTTTCAAACGGGTCAGCAAGATCGGCGCTCGCTTCGCCATCCACTCCCATGCCCACGCGAATCCCCGCTTTTAAATAGGTCGGAATATCGGCAACGCCAGAGGCCAGGCGTCCGTTGGACAGAGGGTTCCAGGCGATTGAAGCGCCGGCGCGCCCGGTAGCGGCAATGATTTCGGCGTCGGGATGCACGAAATGGCCGAAGATCAGACGCGGGCCGAGCAGGCCGCTATCGACGAACCACTTGAACTTGCGACGTTCCTCCTGAATGGTTTCGGGAGGCTCCAGATAATGGCTCTGGTTGCCGAGATTAAATTCCTTCATCAGCGCGGCTTCCATGGTGCTCTGATCGTAGGTGTCGTTGAACGCGGTGCTGCCATTGATCATCACGGAAAGATAGGTGGAGGACTTCGGCTGGGTGGCTATCCAATCGAGAAACGTTTTCAAATGTTCGCGGGCTTGGGGAATTCCATAGCCGGGCGCGGCTTTGCCCGGCTCGTAACCATGAACGAAGCGCAGGCCGGAATCGAGTTCGGCGCGGAACTGTTTTTCGTTGAAGAGTTCGCCGGAATCCGCGGCTTTGGGATCGGCAAATCCGTGGCGCATGTTGCCGCCGTACGCAAAGCTGAAGGCCGAGGTTACGCCGTGTTGCAGGTGATCGAGCGAACCTTCCAGCGTGTACCAGTAAAAATCGTCGGGAGAAGATTTGCTGGCTCGCTCCACGTAAAGAGCCTGAATCCAGCCGGTCAGAGTCTGATCCTGGGCCAGGCCGCGGTAGGCGCTCTGCCACAGATGGCTGTGCGCGGATATGAAGCCGGGAATAATCCAGCGGCCCTGCGCGTCCCACACAACAGCGCCGGGAACGGCTGGAGGGCTTCCAGGACCGACGGCGGTCAGCACACCATCGTCGCCCACGATGAGATACCCCGTGAAGGGCTCGCGCTGGTTGGCGGCCATGGAGAAAATCCTGGCGTTGGTGACGACGAGTTTAGGGGGCGGAGCGGCCTTGACGGGCTGCGTGGCCGCGAAAATCCACAGGCAGAGGAGGAGCAAGGAATTGGCGAGCCATTTTTTCATGCGCACATTGATACCGGGAACGGAGGCCGAACACAACGGCAAAATCGATGTTGTAAGACGCCGGGTGCGCGCTTCGGTATTCTCGGGATTGCCTGTAACCGGTTAAGCACGCAACGCTTCTTTCGGGATATCCGCAAGGGTCGGTGGTTTACAGTTGCAAAGATTCGTGCATTGCAGTACAAGCCCATACGTCACCTCGATTTGCCATCATCCTGGGCCACGTCCTGCGGCGTTATGGGGTAGCGGCGCGGACGTTATTTATTCAAGGAGGAAGTATGCAACGCAGGCAGTGGATGTTTGCGTTTCTCTTGGTTTGCGCGGCTGCATTGTTTGGGGCAGCGTCCCTGTTCGCGCAGGCCAACACCGGGTCCATTTCCGGAGTGATCACCGATCCGCAGGGTCTGGCGGTCAGCGGAGCAAAAGTAACCGCGAAGTCTCCGGCGACCACCGCGGAACGCAGCGCGGTTGCGGATGAAGGCGGCCACTATTCGTTGGTGAATCTGCCGCCGGGGGAGTACACGCTGCGGGTGGAAGGCGGCAGTTTCGCGCCTTATGAAAACACCGCCGTGCGCGTGCTGGTCGGGCAGGACACCACATTGAACATACGGCTGGAATTGGGTACGCAGACTCAGACGGTGACGGTAACCACGGAAGCGGCTCTGGTGGAGACGACGCGGTCGCAAAGTTCGCAAGTCGTAGAGCAACGCGAGATCGACAACCTGCCCATCAACGGCCGCGGCTACATCAATTTCACACTGATCAATTCGCAAGTGACACGAGACGTTGCGCCGACCATCGGCCCCGCGCCCAACAGCGGGCTGGACATCAGCGGGGCGCGCGGCCGCTCGAACATGGTGAGCGTAGACGGCGCGGATGCCATCGACAACTCCGTGAACGGGGTGCGCTCGACGGTATCGCAGGAAGCGGTGCAAGAGTTCCAGATGATTTTGAGCAACTACAACGCGGAATACGGGCGAGCGACGGGCGGCGTGGTCAACATCGTAACCAAGAGCGGCACGAATGAATTTCACGGCGATGTGTACGGATTTCTGCGCGACAGCGCCTTCCAGGCCCGCAACGCGTTTTCCGGGGAAGTGGATGCCGCGGGCGACCTGGTTCCGGTGAAGCAATCGTACACGCGCGTGCAGACCGGGTTAACGCTGGGCGGCCCGATTCGCAAAGACAAGACCTTTTACTTTTTCTCTTACGAATACACGCAGCGCGAAGAAAGCGGATTTTCCAGCATCGGCCTGGGAAATTTCGGCATGACTACGGGCTCGATTCCGTGCATACCCGCACCGTTGAGCATGACTCCCGCGCAATTGCTGTTTTACAAGGGAGCGCTCGGCGCATTGTCGGGCGGCGGAGATTCCTGCAGCGGAAATCCGGCGCCGATCCAAAACCAGATCGCAGGATTGCAACAGGCCGCGCTGGTGACCGGCGCATCGTCGAACGTAGCCGTGAACGCGGACATGAATACCAACGTGGACGGCAGCAAAGTGCCGCTGACTTCGATTCTGTTTGGGCCGCAAGTGGGTGCGCTGCTGCCGAATTCCAAGTTCTTTCCGGTTCCGGTGACTTGCCCGCTGACGCAGCAAGTGAACAGCGTGATCTGCCTGCCGAACGGAACGTCGAACACCGTGGGAACGGGATTTGTGCCGCTGCCGGCTTCGTACGTGGGGCTGGACGCATTGCGCGGGAATTTCCCGGAGATGGAAAAGACGAGTTTGTGGTCAGCGCGACTGGATCAGCGCTGGAACAACAACAACACGACGTTTGTGCGAGTCGGCGTTTCACCGTCGAACGTGACGGGCATCCAGTCCACTTCGCAGAACCAGGTTTTCGGGCAGAACGCGGGATCGCGAACCGGCGCGAATCACTATCGCGACGTGAACGTAACCGCGCAGCAGACTTCGGTGCTGAACGACACGACGGTGAACGAATTCCGCTTCCAGTTTGCGCGGCGCGGATTGCATTTCGGCTACTCGCCGCTCCCAGGCGGTGACCATATCGGCGTGAACATTCCAGGGTATGCGTATTTCGGTCGCGAACCGTATTCCACCGTGGATCGCATTGAACGGCGCACACAGTTTACGGACGCGATGACGCTGACGCGTGGCGCGCATACCTTCAAATTCGGCGGCGACTACAACCTGATCCAATTGCGGTCGAAGAAGCAGCAAATTTTCCAGTTGGATTTTGGCGGCGACATGAACTTTGGTGGATTGAGCCTGTTTGGCGCGGGCATTCCGGGCACCACCGGCGCGCAATCCTACGGTTTGGGCATACCGACGACGTACATTCAAGGTATCGGTTCGTCGAATGCGCCGTTCGATGACAATGTGTTCGCGTTTTTCGCGCAGGATTCCTGGCGCGTGAATCGCAAATTGACGCTGAATTACGGCGTGCGTTACGACATGGAATTGACGCCGCTGTTCTCTCCGGCGACGGCGGTGAACGCGGCCGCGGAGAAGGCGCTGGGCGTGGTGGAAGGCATACCGCGCGATTACAACAACGTTGCGCCGCGATTTGGCCTGGCGTGGGATCCGACGGGCGACGGTAAGACCGTGGTGCGCGCGGGCTACGGACTTTTCTACGATCATCCGCTGCTGGCGATCGCGTTCAACTCCGTGACCGCGGACGGCGGCCGCTCCGTGCAATTGATTTCGGCCGGCGGCCTATCATCAGCGTGCGGACTGGTGACCAACGTTTGCGGAGGCGGGCTGGACACGCCGACGAACCTGAACGGATCGACAATCTTCCAGGGCACGCTGAATGCGCTGCCCAGCATGTACTATCTGCCGAACCAGCAGCGATTCGATCCGTTCGGCAGCAAATTCTCTGTTCGCGAACCAGAATTATCTGACGGCGGGATTTCCTCTGCCGATTCTGCCGTTCACGCTGCCAGTGGCGAAAAACTTTGTGTTTGGCTACGCGCAACAAGCCAACCTCACCGTGGAGCGTTCGCTGGGCAACGACTGGAAAATCAGCGCGGGATACCAGTGGACTTTAGGGTTGCATCTGAACCGTCCGGTGGATATCAACTCGACGGATCCGGTGCTGCTGACGAACAACCTGTTGAACGCGGACGCGGCGGGACTGAATTTTGCGAGTCCGCTGACAGTTGCAGTTCCCAGCACCGACGTGGCGCCCACGGCGACGAGTTGCGGATTATTTGTAAGCGCGACGCAAGCGCCCGGCGTATTGGGAGTGCTGGGCGGATGCCCGTCGGCGCTGTCGTCGTTTAACGGCAAGTTCGTAGGGACGCCGGCGTTCTTCAATTACTTCCGGCCATCGGGACCGAATCCCTCGTTTGCGGGATTGGTGCCGGGCGGTTATGGCACGCAAGTCGCGCTGGCAAAAGCGGCGGGATATCCGCTGGGATTTGGAGTGCCGGTGCCGTTCAATAGCGTGGACGCGCAATTGTCGGATGCGAGCTCCAGCTACAACGCGCTGACGATCAACGTGAACAAGCGCTTCTCGAATCACTTCCAGTTGCTGTCGAGTTATACGTGGTCGCACTCGATCGACGACGGCACGGACCTGCAATCGACACTGGAGCCACAGGATTCGCGATTCCCGTATTTGGAGCGCTGCGAATTCGGTGAACGACCAGCGGCATCGTTGGGTGACCAGCGGCGTTTTCCAGAGCAGCCCGCCGAGCGCGGGAGACAGCTTCTTTCAGAAGTTCATGAGCAACTGGACGTTTGCCCCGTTGCTGGACATCGGGAGCGGGCGGCCGTTCAACGTAATTACCGGCACGGATACGCGGCTGGACTTGGGCGCGTCGGAAATTCGTCCGAACCTGGGCGGCACGACGGTAGACCCGTACATACCGGGAGTAACGTTCGGAGTGACCCAGGTGTGCCTGACGGACTCCAAGCAGCCGTACACGGTGCCAGGAATTACGCCGCCGAATGGATGCACCGGCAACCTGGGGCGGAACGCGTTCCGGATGCCGCCGTTCTACCAGTTCGACATGCGGCTATCGAAGGGGCTCAACCTGGGCGAGCGGTTCCGGGTGGACCTGATGATGGACATCTTCAATGTGTTCAACCACACCAACGTGATCGCGGTGAACCAGTTGTGCGATCCGACGGCGGGCCCGGTGTGCACGGCGGGAGCGCCGACAGCGGCAGCGGACGCTCGACAACTGCAATTCGCGTTGCGCTTCAGCTGGTAGCGAAGAGCGTAGCGAACAATTCGAGGAAGCGAAGGGGCGCCGAGGGTCGGCGCCCTTTTTGCGTTTACTGCGGTCGATGTTTACTAGCTGGGTACCTCCCTACCCCCACCCTTTTTCGTAAGTAGGGGAAACAAACGACTTACAGGCGAAATTGCTGTAAGTAGGGGAAACAAAGGAGTTAGGTGAGATCAGGAAGTGTCGGCGCGCCGACGGGAGCGGCGGGTGTTGCGAGTGGCGCGGGAATCGGGGCGGAGATAGTGCTTTTTGCATACGTTTTCGACATAGGCCAGGAGGATGGCCTCGCACTTGGAGCGAACATTGGCAGGGACTTCGATCGGAGGCTTGGCGTTGGAGCCGGGAGAGCAGTGGATTGCGGAGTAGAGTTCGTAGGCGGCCTGGACGGTAATGACGGTTGCGGAGGCGGGGTCGCCGCGATACTGCTGGATGAGGGCGATGTCGGCGGCCAAAGACTCCGGTGAAGGAGGGGGAGCATCGGCGTTCTGGGAGTCAGAGGCAGAAATGTGATGGGAGGGCTGAGGCGCCGGGATGGATTTCGGCAGGACGAATTCGGGAGGAGGAGCGGGAAGATCTTCCAGAGGCGCCGGTTCAGACGGGAGTGCGGAAATTGTTTCGGGTGGTGCGAATTCGCATGAGGGCGCGGAAGCCGGGGCGACGGTTTGCGTGGGGAGGGATTCGGGAGGGGGAGCGGGCACGCTGGGAGAAGAAATGTGTGCCCAGAGTGCGGGCAGATCGAGCACCGGTTCCGGCGCGTCAAATTCGTTCGGGGGTAGCGGGCCGGAAGCGAGAAACGCGAAAGCGGCAAAGGGGACGAGGGAGGGCGGCTCGATATAGCGGGGTTCGGGCTCGATGTAGTCGGGATGGCGGGGGTCGTCGAGGGCAAATTTCATGGTGAGCATGGAGCGGCGATCGCCGAGGGTGGCCCAGCAGTCGTGGGATTCCTTGCGAGCGAGCTGCTGGGAACGCATGAGCAGGCTGGCGATGTAGGCGAGGGCGGAAGCGCGACGGGCCGAGACGCGGTTGGCGGCAAGGGCAGCGAGGAGATTGCTGAGCATGGTGTTGATGTCCACCTGAGTGAGGAAGTCCGCGGTGTCGTCGTGGAGGATGTGGGAGATGTTTTCCTCGGGGCCGTCGACTTGCAGGCGCCGGGAATATTGCTCATGGTTGTAACAGAGACCGTGTTCGCTGCGGGGACTGGCGGGCATGGCGCAGCGGGTACCGTTGGCGAAGGTGAAGGAGCAGAGGTTGTAGGCATCGGAAGGTCGAGCGTTTGACATGGCACGACGAGTTTATCATAGACTAAGAGTACGCATAAGTACTTAGTTGGATAACAGAAGGTAATGGGACTGCGGCGGTTGATTCGAATGAGGGTCGTTCGAAGAGAAGTGGCAAACTGTCCTCGCGGGGAAGCAACGAGGTCAGTAGTGCCTTCGCTGCGTTTCAGGATTCTGGGCGCTTGCGATGGGAAGGTGAGGTTGCTGGGAACGCCAATCTCCTGATTGGCGTAGTGAAGGGCATCGAAGGCGAGCGGCGGGGAGAGAGAACACCGCAAGGGAAAAGAATTGCTTTCGGGAGCAGAAGTATTTTAGAGAAGAAACAGTGTGGGAAAGAGATCGGTTTATGGATGAAACTATTGTGGGGAACCGACTGGAGAGGAAACCCAAGAGACGCCAATCGGGAGATTGGCGGTCCCAGGGGCTTTTCAGGAAAGAGATCGGTTCATGAAGGAAAACTATTGCGGGAAACAGACCGGGGAGCGAATCCCAAGAGGGGCCAATCGGGACATTGGCGGTCCCGGGGAGATCGGCGCTGGGTGGCATAGTCGGGGATACTTGCCGCACTTTGAGAGTTCTGAGGTGATGCAGCATGTGACATTTCATCTGGCGGATAGCCTTCCTAAGGCGGTGCTGCAGCGAATGGACGTTGAGTTAAGGCTTCTGCCAGCGGAGAAGCGCGAGGTGGAGCATCGGAAACGTCTGGAGGATTGGATCGACGCGGGGCATGGATGCTGTGTGCTGCGGCATGTAAGTACCGCACAGATGGTGCAGAACACGTTGCTGAGTTGCGATGGGCAACGATACCGAATGCTGGCGTGGGTGGTCATGCCGAATCATGTGCATGCCCTGCTTGAACCCATGCATGGTTGGACTATCGCTAAGATCGTGGCTTCGTGGAAGAAATTTACAGCGCGTAAAATTTGCGACGGATGGCGGGAGTGCCAAGCAGCAGGCCCGGGGGCGCCGGTTTGGCGTCGAGAGTATTGGGATCGGTACATTCGAGATGAAAGGCATTTTTTGCGGACAGTTGAGTATATTCATTTAAATCCGGTGAAGGCTGGGTTGGCAGAGAGGACGGAGAATTGGAGATGGAGTAGCGCGTATACCGGGGAGTAAAGTCAAGACGCCAATCGGGAGATTGGCGGTCCCAGGAGAAGAGATCAATCTGGAGATGGCGTTCCCAGGGGGAGAGGGAAACTTATGGTGAAGGCGACGACGGAGCGGGGCGGGACGACGCGGCGGGAGATGATTAAGGGGATAGCGGCGCAGGCGGCGGGGGCGATGGTGCTATCGGCGGGGGCGTGGGGCGCGGGGGAAGAACAGGCGGTGGCGCGGAAGGGGCGGATCCAGCAATCGGCGGCGCGATGGTGCTACAAGGAGATACCGCTGGACACGCTGAGCGCACGTGGGGCGCAGATGGGATTGAAGGCGGTCGACCTGCTGAATGTGGAGGAGTGGGAAGTGCCGCGGCGGTATGGACTGGTGTGCAGCATGGGCTTTTCGGGAGCCGGGGACATTGGGAACGGGCTGAACCGGGTGGAGAACCACGCGAAGATCGAAGAGGCGCTACGAAAAAATATTCCGCTGGCGGCGAAGGCCGGAGTGGTGAACGTGATCACGTTTTCGGGAAACCGGAATGGGATGTCCGACGAAGAGGGCAGCCGAAACACGATTGCGGGGCTGAACCGGGTGAAGAAGATCGCGGAGGATCACGGGGTGACCATCTGCCTGGAGCTGTTGAACAGCAAGGTGGACCACAAGGATTACATGGCGGACCACACGGCGTGGGGAGTGGCGGTGGTGCAGGAGGTGCATTCGCCGCGGGTGAAGCTGCTGTACGACATTTATCACATGCAGATCATGGAGGGAGACCTGATCCGGACCATCCAGAAGAATATTGAATGGATCGGGCATTTCCACACCGGAGGAGTGCCGGGGCGTCATGAACTGGACGGAATGGAGCAGGAAGTGAACTGGGCCGCGGTGATGCGGGCGATTGCGGGGACAAATTATAAAGGATATGTGGCGCACGAGTTTGTTCCGACGCGAGACCCGCTGACTTCGCTGGCGGAAGCGGTGACGTTGTGCGACGTGTAGGATGCAGAGAGGCTGCGAAGGTCGCAGTGGGAATTTTTTTGGTGTGTTGCTGGCCTGGTGAAGGCGTCAGGATTTCTTGAGAAACGGCAACAGGGCGCCGAGTTGATCCTGGCGGACGTCGCAGGAAGCGAAGGCGAAGGAACTGGCCATGGCGGCGAGTTCGGCGGGGGATTTGGATTTGAGTTTGCGCAAGACGTAATCGAGTGCGGGGGGATCGAAGTCGCGGGCGATTTCGCGCTCCCACTGCTGGCGAGTGTCGAGATCGATATCGGTGGAAGCGAGCAGGCTGCGGACGGATGCGGTGAATGAGGGTTCGAGCTGGCGGTACTGCTTGAAGAAGCCGGCGATGGAATCCGAATCGAGGAACTGGCGCCAGGGAGTGGTGGGCTTGGGGTTGACGAATCCCATCTGGCGAAGGTCCTTGTAGCACCACATGGACCAGCCCCAACCTTTTTCTTCAAAGATGGAAACGAGATCGCGGGTGATGGCGAGCTGAACGGCGAAGGGCTGCGAAGCGGAACTATCCACGCCAAATTCTGCCGGCGATGATGGGGCGATGGACGCGCTGCTCGTCGTGTTTGCCGTCGAGGGTGCGTTCAAGGGCGGCGCGGTCGCAGGTCTTGCCATTTGCAGTGCCGGGATAGGCGGTGAGTTGGGCGAAGGAAGCGTCATCGGAATAGTAATGATGAATCGCGGGGATGACCTGGGGATCGTCGAAGAGCGAGTTGTGCAGGCTGCTGAGATCTTTGGACCAGAGGTTGGGGTCGAGAGCGATGATGTGATGAGGATCGACTTCGCGAATGGAACGGATGATGCTGGCGTAGAAGTCGTTCAAGAGCGGGACATCGCTGGTGACCGGTTCGCAGAGAAGATTGTAGCCGGCGACGGCGGATTCGTGCTGGTAGCGGCGAGCGAGTTCCTTCCATAAAGCGGCGACGCGATCCATGAAATTGCGCTGGTACCAGAGGTAGGCTTCGCCATAGGCGCTGCCGGCGTTTTGATCGCGGGCCTGGGCACCGGGCGCGGCATGAAGATCCAGCAAAACCCATATTTTGTATTTGCGGCAGAGATGCACGGCGCGATCGAGGAGGCGGAATCCTTCTTCAAGCCATTGGCCGGGTGTTAGGTCCGATTCAAAGTGGCGGTAGTTAAAGGGCACACGAACGAAATTGAAGCCCTGTTTGGCGAGGAAGCGGATGTCCGCTTCGGCGATGTAGCTGTCCATGTAGGCGCCGAAAAACGCGTTGTAGGCGTCTTCGCCAAGGACGCGGCGAAACTGTTCGCGGATTTTCCATTCGGTCCAGGGAAGGCCGATCATGTAATCCTCGATGAGCATCCAGCCGCCGAGATTGACGCCGCGGAGCTGAACGGGCTTACCGGCAGAGACGATTTGCAGTCCTTGGACTTGGAGCATGTCCGGGGCGGGGGCGGGGGCGAGGGATGCGGTGCGAGGAAGCTCCGCGTGGACGACTTTGCCGAGACTGGCGGCAGCACCAACGAGCAGGAAATCTCTGCGATCTAACATGTGAGTCCTTCCCTCCGTGGAATTTGTGAGATGGAACCAACCCACCCGACGTTGGCCAGGAATGGGCGGGAGCGTTGAGGACATTATAGGTGGGTGCAAGGATTGTGTTCAGTGACGGCGCGCAGGGGGAAGACGCCAATCGGGAGATTGGCGGTCCCAGGGGGGCTATTCGGATTTGGATTTTACGGAGGTGGAAAGGCGGCCTTTGTGAAGCTGGATGGAGACGTCGTCGCCGACGGAGACAGAAGCGGAGTCGCGGAGGAGATTGCCGTGGGAATCGGTGGCGATGGCAAAGCCGCGTTCAAGGAGTTTGAGGGGATTGCGTTCTTCGAGCTGAAGTTTCAGGAGGGCGAGGCGCTCGCGATGGCGATGGAACTGGCGATCGGCGCGGAGGCCGAGTTCGGACTGGCGTTTATCGAGACGAAATCGGAGTGCGGAGATGCGCGAGCGAAAATCGTGGGAGAGGATGAGGAGCTGGGCGTCGGTAAAACATTTGCGAGCGAATTCGAGGCGAGCGCGGAGGGCGAGGGAGAGATCGACTTCGGCGTGGCGGACGCGTTTGTGGACATCGGCGAGGCGAGCGCGAAGATCGACGCGAGCGACGCGAACCTGAGCGAGGCTGAGGCGTTTGCGAGAGGCGTCGAGGCGATCGCGAAGGCCGCCGGCTAGACGAGCGGTGAGATCGTCGGAGCGCTGGCGCTTCTGGCGGAGAAGATCGAGCGGGCGGCGGAAGCCGGGGCGTCCGGAAAGTTCGTGGAGGGTGCGAGAGAGCACGAGAATGCGATAGCGAAGCTGCTGCTCCATGCGGGAGTGGAGTTCGGCGAGGTGCTTATCGAATTCGCGGCGAGTCTGAACGACGAGTTCGGCGGCGGCGGAAGGAGTGGAGGCGCGCACGTCGGCAACAAAATCGGCGATGGTGAAATCGGTCTCGTGGCCGACGCCGGAGATGACCGGAAGGGGACACTCGGCGATGGCGCGAGCGACGATTTCTTCGTTGAAGGACCAGAGATCTTCGAGAGACCCGCCACCACGAACGAGGAGAATGACGTCGACGGTGTGGGCGCGCGCGAAGTGGCGAAGGGCGTGGACGATCTGTGCGGCAGAACCTTCGCCCTGAACGCGAACGGGATAGAGGGTGAGATGGACGTTGGGAAAGCGGCGGGTGAGGATGCGGACCACATCGCGGACGGCGGCGCCGGTGGGCGAGGTGATGAGTCCGATGCAGCGAGGGAGAAGCGGGAGAGGCTTCTTGCGGGAGGCGTCAAAGAGGCCTTCGGCTTCAAGGCGGCGCTTGAGCTGTTCGAAGGCGAGCTGGAGGGCGCCACGGCCGAGCGGCTCCATGGACTCGACGTAAATCTGATATTCGCCGCGGACTTCGTAGACGGTGATGGAGCCGCGAACGGTGACTTTGAGGCCGTCTTCGGGACGAAACTTCATGCCGCGCTGCTGCTGCTTGAAGAAGACGCAGCGGATCTGGGCGCGCTCGTCCTTGAGGGTGAGATAGATGTGACCGGAAGCGGCTTCGCGGCAGTTGGAGATTTCGCCCTGGACGGAGATGTCAGTGAAATTTTTGCCAAGGAGATCGCGAATGCGCGCGGTGAGATCGCTGACGGAAAGGATGCGTTTTTCGGGCTGCAGATTGAACGTGAGTTGAGCCATGCGCGCGCGGCGAGCGGACAAAACGGCGAGCTCCCCCGGAAAGAATAGCACCGAAGGAGGCGAGGGCGGAATCAGCGGCGGAGGCGGCCGATCAACCAGAGCAGGAGAGACAAGCCGACGCTGAGGACGAGGCTGGTCATGATGGGAAAGTAGAAGGTGGTGTTCTGGCCCTTGGAGACGATGTCGCCGGGGAGGCGGCCCAAGCGGAAGGGGAGACGGCCACCGAGAAAGAAAAATGCGCCGACCAGGGCGATGAAACCGCCGATGAAGAGCAGGGTGCGCCCGAGTTCTCGGAACGAGTCCATGGAAGACTCCTACTTTAGGTTGTGGAACGGCCGCTGAGGGCGATCAGGCGGCGACCGAAATACGCTGAATCAAATCTTTTTGCTCGGCGATGTTTTCCGCGCCGATGGTGAAGGCGTCGAGAAGATTGAGGCCGAGGGCGTAGCGGAGAGCGTCTTCCTGGCGGGTACGCAGCGCGCCCGCACCGAGGATTTTCATGCCGACGATGGCGGTGCCGTTGTTGGCCTTCATTTCCTTGATGACGGAGACGACCGTGTCGGGTTCGGCGTCCATGATGGCGCCAACGGGATTGATGCGGACGAGGTCAACCTCAACGAATGGCGACTTGGAGGCAGCGCGGAGGGCTTCTATGGAGTGGCAAGAGCAGCCGTGGGCGCGGATGATGCCCTTCTGCTTGGCTTCCTCAAGGGCGTCCATGGCGCCGCGGTAGCGGGTGGTCCAATCGCCTTCGGTAAGGCAGTGCATGAGGACGATGTCGAGATAATCGGTGCCGAGTTCCTTTCGGAAGCGATCGAGATCGGCTTGGATGCCAGCGGCGTCGCGGCTCCAGGATTTGGTGAGGACGGTGACTTTGGTGCGGTCGACATGCTTGAGGGCTTCGGCGACGTGGGGATGGGAGCCATAGGAGTCGGCAGTGTCGAAGAAGCGGAGGCCGTTGTCGTAGCCGTTTTCGAGAAGCGCGGCGAGGCCAGCAACGCCGAGAGTGCTGGTCTGGTGAGACTTGTGATTGACGCCGTTGGTGCCGGTGCCCATGGCGAGGCGAGAGGTCTTAATGCCGGTCTTGCCGAGGGTGACGGTGTCGTTGGCCTCGTACTTCTGGGTGAGATTGGGAATGGCGGCGAGACGAGCGGCCCAGGTCTTGGTGCCGACCCAAGCGGCGGCTGCGGCGAGGCTGGCGCGATGAATAAATTGGCGGCGAGTGGGACGAAACATGGTTGGAGGATCCTCCAGGAGCGTGGATTTCCGAGACCTTATTATGCACAGGGGAGAGGGGGATGGGTAGGGGGAAAAGGGGGAGGAAGCCGATAGCCGATAGCCTATAGCCTATAGCTAAAAGCAAGAGGAAGAGGAACCCAAGACCCAGGTTCGCTGCGCGAACACTGGGGCACCCTGGGCAGTGATTCAAGATTGTGCAAGTACGAGAAGAAAGCAGATTCTTCGCGTTGCTCAGGATGACAACGCACTTTATTTGTTTATTTATTAGTAAAACATCTGAAAAGGGCAGAGTTCGAGATCTGGACCCAGGCGATCAGGGCCGAGCGAAAACTAGATGAGTTCGAGGCCGCTGAAGAAGTAGGAGATTTCGAATGCGGCGGTTTGGGGAGCGTCGGAGCCGTGAGTGCAATTGGTGCCGATGCTGGTGCCGAGATCGTGGCGAATGGTGCCGGGAGCGGCTTTCTTGGGATCGGTGGCGCCCATGGTGTCGCGCCACTTGGCGATGGCGCCTTCGGATTCGAGGACCATGGCAATGATTTTGCCGGAGCTCATGAAGTCGGTGAGTTCGCCGAAGAAGGGGCGCTCTTTGTGGACGGCGTAGAAGCCGCCGGCTTCTTCCCTGGTAAGGCGCATAGATTTGATGGCGACGATGGAGAAGCCGGCGCGATGAATGCGCGAAAGGATTTCGCCCTGCTGGCCGCGAGAAACGGCATCGGGCTTGATGATTGCGAATGTACGTTCAATGGCCACGAACTTCCTCCGAAACGATAAGATGGCGCCGGGCGAAGCGCGAATAAAAACGAACTACTTCAAAGCAGCAGCGACGGTGGAGCCGAGATCGGCGGGGGTCTGCACGGTGTGGATGCCGGCAGCGTTCATGGCCGCGTATTTGTCCTTGGCAGTTCCCTGCCCGCCGCTGATGATGGCTCCGGCATGGCCCATGCGGCGGCCCGGAGGCGCGGTCTGACCGGCGATAAAGCCGACGACGGGCTTCTTGACGTGGACCTTGATCCACTCGGCGGCGCGCTCTTCCGCGTTGCCACCGATTTCGCCGATGAGGACGATGGCGGCGGTGTCGGGATCGTCGTTGAACATTTTGATGGCGTCGAGGAAGGTGGTGCCGATGATGGGATCGCCGCCAATGCCGATGCAGGTGGACTGGCCGATGTTGAGCTGGGTGAGTTGATGAACGGCTTCGTAGGTGAGGGTGCCACTGCGGCTGACGACACCGACGTTGCCCTGCTTGTGAATGCGGCCAGGCATGATGCCGATCTTGCATTTGCCGGGAGAGATGATGCCGGGGCAATTGGGGCCGATGATGCGGGTCTTGGATTTGTCAACGACTTCGCTGACGCGAACCATGTCGAGGACGGGAATGCCTTCGGTGATGCAGACGACGAGAGGAATACCGGCGTCGGCGGCTTCGAGAATGGCGTCGGCGGAAAATTGGGGAGGAACGAAAATGACGGAGGCGTCGGCGCCGGTGGCCTTGACGCCTTCGAGAACGGTGTTGAAAACGGGGCGTTCGAGGTGCTTGGTGCCGCCCTTGCCGGGAGTGACGCCGCCGACCACGTTGGTGCCGTATTCGATCATCTGCTGGGCGTGGAAGGTGCCTTCGCGCCCGGTGAAGCCCTGAACGAGCAGGCGAGTTTTTTCATTGACGAGAACGCTCATTGCGCACCTCCGGCGAGAGCAACGACCTTGGTGGCGCCGTCCTTCATGCCGTCGGCGATGGTGAAGTTGAGACCGCTTTCGCGGAGAATCTGCTGGCCGCGCTCGACGTTGGTGCCTTCCATGCGGACGACGATGGGGATTTTGACGGAAAGGTCTTTGGCGGCGGCGACCACGCCGGTGGCGAGGACGTCGCAGCGGAGGATGCCGCCGAAGATGTTGATGAAGACGGCGCGAACCGCGGGATCGGAGAGCAGAATGCGGAAGGCGTTCTTGACCTGATCGGCGGAAGCGCCGCCGCCGACATCGAGGAAGTTGGCGGGAGAGCCGCCGGCGTACTTGATGATGTCCATGGTGGCCATGGCGAGGCCGGCGCCGTTGACCATGCAGGCGACGGAGCCATCGAGCTTGATGTAATTGAGGCCGTACTTGGAGGCTTCGACTTCGAGAGGATCTTCCTCGTCGAGATCGCGGAGTTCGCGAAGATCCTTGTGGCGGAAGAGGGCGTTGTCGTCGAGAGTGATTTTGGCGTCGAGAGCGACGAGGCGATTGTCTCCGGTGAGTACGCAGGGATTGATTTCGATCATGGAGGCGTCGATATCGAGGAAGGCGCGGTAGAGCGAGAGGAAAAAAGGAACAGCGGCGGCGGCTTGCTCGGCGGTCATGCCGAGACCGAAGGCGATCTTGCGTGCTTCGTAGGGCTGGAGACCGACGGCGGGGTCGATGGACTCGCGAAGGATGGCTTCGGGATTGTCCTTGGCGACCTGTTCGATTTCCATGCCGCCGGAACCGCTGGCCATGAAAATGGGGCGTCCGGTTTCGCGGTCGACGAGAATGCTGAGATAGAGTTCGCGCTTGATGTCGAGGCCTTCTTCAATTAGAAGGCGCTTGACGATGCGGCCCTGGGGACCGGTCTGCACGGTAATGAGATTCATGCCGAGGATGTGAGAAGCGATATCGGCGGCTTCGTCGGCGGAACGGGCGAGCTTGACGCCGCCGCCTTTGCCGCGGCCACCGGCATGGATTTGCGCTTTGACGACGACAACGTGGGACTTGAGGCGCTGAGCGGCTTCGCGGGCTTCTTCCTTGGTGAAGGCGACGTCGCCGCGGGGAGTGGTGACGCCATAACGAGCGAGTACCGCTTTGGCTTGGTATTCGTGAATCTTCATTTCGGGCTGCCTTTATCGTGCGATCGCGGCGCGACCGACGTCCTGTGCGGCTAGGAGCAAGCGCGCAGGTGATAGAATTTCTGGAGCGTCAAACAATAAAGTGTACTTGAGACGAGCAGGACGGGCAAGACAGCGGGTCACACGGCGCGTTGTGTGAGCGCCGAGTATGAGCACGGCGACGGGAACCATGAAGACGGAAGAGTTGCTGAAAGCGGTGGAGCGCGGCGGAGCGCTGGCGGAAGCGGAAGCCGAATGGCTGCTGGGCGAGTTGCTGCAAGGGCGGCTGAGCACGGCGGAGACGGTGCGGCTGCTGGAGGGATGGAACGAGCGAGCACCGAACGCGAGCGAGCTGGCGGCGTTGGCACGAACGATGCGGCGACACGCGCGGCCGGTGTTTGTGAATGGAGAGGGCGCGCCGGAGAAGATGGTCGATACATGCGGAACGGGCGGAGACGGGTGCGGGACGTTCAACATATCGACGGCGGCGGCGATTGTGGCGGCGGCAGCGGGCGCGCGCGTGGCGAAACATGGGAATCGGTCGAGCAGCTCGCGTTGCGGATCGGCGGACGTGCTGGAAGCGTTGGGAGTGCGGATCGATGTGGAGATGGAGCGCTGTGGGGCGGCGATTCGCGAAGTGGGGATCGGGTTTCTGTTCGCTCCGGCGGCACATACGGCGGCGCGGCACGCGGCGGCGGCGCGGAAACAGATCGGGCGAAGGACCGTATTTAATTTGCTGGGACCGTTGACGAATCCGGCGGGGGCGCAGCGGCAAGTGCTGGGCGTGTACTCGCGCGAAGTGATGGAGTTGGTGGCGGAGACGCTGGCGCGGCTGGGGACGGAGCGGGCGTTGGTGGTGCATGGCGCGGGCGGGATGGACGAGTTCTCCATTGCCGGGGAGACCGAAGTGGTGGAAGTGCAGGGTGGGCGGTGGAGAAGGTACTCGGTGGCGCCCGAAGAGTTTGGAGTGCGGCGAGCGGGGCTGGAAACGATTTGCGGGGGGAGTCCGCAGGAGAACGCGGAGACGATTCAGGCGATCCTGGCGGGAGAAGAAGGACCGCGCGGAGATGTGGTGGTGATGAACGCAGCGGCGGCGTTGGTGGTGACGGACGTGGCTGCGGATTTTGCGGCGGGAGCGAAGATGGCGCGGGAGGCGATTGCGTCGGGCAGGGCGCGGAAGAAGCTGGAGGAGTTGGGGGAGTTTACGAAGAGGAGTGCGCGTTGTTGAAGGAGAGGTGCTTCATCCGCCATCCTCGACACTCATGGAATCCAATCGTTTGCCTAAATCACAGACTGAGGGTGAATGGCCTGGATATCCAGGTAGCGGCTGAAGTCTTTGTTATTGAAGGTCAGAATGTATTTGACGCCGTGCACTTTCATTGCTGCAACAAGTCGTGCGTCGTGAACTTGCACTCCACAGACGTTGTGTGCGATCAAAAGCTTGCACCAGACATCGTGAACGGCAAGGCTGTCCGGGAGTAGTCGAAGTTTTTCCTCGAAATACCGCGCTATGCGGTCGGTATCCTGAGGAAAAAGACCGTAACCGTTGCGGTCTGCGGGCCGCGTGCAGGTGTTCCAGAATTCGGCGACATTCTGGGACGTATAGCAGAGAACTCCACCCTGCGCGAGGATGAAGTCCGTAGCCTTAACGATCAGGGCGTAATCGGGATGATTGGGTTGCACCCAGCGCAGCAGGACGTTGCTATCGACGAGGTACGGCGTTTCCGTCATCTAGCCGATCCTCGTAGAAACTTTCGCGGGAAAAACTCTCGGTGGGCAAGTGAGGCAGCCGATCGGCGCCTTTTCCAATAGCAACGAGCATGGCATGAAATTCCTCAAGGCTCATCCGGCCTCGATTTAAAGAGAGTCCACTGACGGCTTGTTCGAGAAGGCGCTCGGCAACCTTCTCCAAGGGCAGGCCTTGGGAGTGGGCCTCTCGTTTGAGGAGGGCCTCGATGTCGGGATTAAGTTCAACCTTGATGGTCACGGTACCAGCCTTCGCTCAGAGAATACTGCATTCGTTTGCAAACGCCAACGCAGTTTGCGGTCAGGGTTTGTAGGGGCTGACGGGGGCGTTGGGGGAACTGGAGGATTCTGTGAGTTGGTGGATGCCCCAGGCGGCGGCACCGGCGGCGACTCCAGTGACCACATAAAAAGAGACTTTGGAGAAGATGGCGGGGACGTGCGAGCCGGAGTTGACGGGCGCGCCGGAGGGCGAGGTGTTGGCGGAGGCGCCGGAGCCAGAGGCGGATTGCGGGGGATCGTCGGAATCGAGATAGATGCGATAGGTCTGGCCCTGGGGGATGACGTGGGCTTCGCCGCGATAGGAGACGGCGAGGTCCCCGGTGATGGCGGAGACTTGGAGGAGGTTGCGATCGAGGATCTGAAATTCGGCGACGAGGGGCTGGGGCTTGAGGCGGGTGAAGAAGGCGTCGCGGGCGTGGACTTCGAGGGGATCGTTGGGGGCGGCGTTGCAGAAGATCGCGCCGCGCTCGAGATCGATGTGGACACCGGGAGCGAGGCGATGGAGGGAGACGATGGTGCGATCGTAGAGGGCGATGGTGGAGGAAGCGAGGCGGACGGAGACGCGACCCTCAGGACCGGTGGAGAGGCGGTCGTCATCGAAGACGGAGAGACCGGGGGCGGCGGGAGCGTGATCGATGCGGGAATCGACAGCGCGGGTGAGGATGCCGAGCGGCGGGGCAGGTGCGGTTGCGGCGGGCGGAGTGGCGGGGGACAGAGTCGCTGAGCGGGCGAGCAGAACAAGCGCGAGGAAAAGCGGGCGAAGGGGAGAGGGCATGGGTCCTCCAGCAAGCGGGCAGCGGAGGGGGCAGACCCACGGGAGGAAGATACTCTTTTTTTACTGAAACGTCAACTTACCATTTTACGAATAAAGCAAGCGGAATTTTGGCGAGGGACAGCGGAAGAGTCACGGGCGGTTGGAAGGAACGAGACGCCAATCGGGAGATTGGCGGTACCGGGGATTCGGCGCGTTCCGCAGGTCAACTTGCTTTCTGGGGTGGGGAGGGTGCGAGCAGTTGACGTCGCGCACAGTCTGAAAGCCTGTGCTACAGGGGCGGGGATTTGCGGTGGTGGTAGGGCGGTGGGAAGGAAGAGACGCCAATCGGGAGATTGGCGGTCCCAGGGATTCGAAGGCGGCGTTCGTGTTTCGGCGTCTGCAGGTGGCGGGTATGCGCTGAGAATCGCCAAGGGAAACAGGGATTAGAGAGCGAGGAAGTTTTGGAGGAGGAGTTTGCCGGATTCGGTTAAGACGCTTTCGGGATGGAACTGGACGCCTTCGAGTTTGAAGCGGCGATGGCGGACGGCCATGATGATGCCGTCGGAAGTTTCCGCGGAGATGGCGAGATCGCGAGGAAGAGATCTGCGCTCAATGATCAGGGAGTGATAGCGGGTGGCGGTGAAGGGATTGGGAAGTTTGCGGAAGATGCCCTTGCCGTCGTGTTGAATGGAACTGGTTTTGCCGTGGAAGAGGCGAGGAGCGCGAATGATGCGTCCACCGAACGCGGCGCCGATGGCCTGATGACCAAGGCAGACGCCGAGGATGGGATATTTCGGGCGCGAGTTTCTGGATGAGTTCGACGGAGATGCCGGCTTCCTGAGGAGTGCAGGGACCGGGAGAGATGACGATGCGCTCTGGCTTGCGGCGATCGATTTCCTGAACGGAGATGCGGTCGTTGCGATGGACCTGGAGTTCGCAACCGAGTTCGCCGAGATACTGGGCGAGGTTGTAGGTGAAGGAATCGTAGTTGTCGAGAAGGAGAATCATGAGCGACGCTTCCCTTTCCGCAGGGCGCGGCGCTGGGTACGCGGAGCGTGGCGCTGGGCGGATTCGAGGGCGCGAAGGAGGGCCTTGGCCTTATTTTCGGATTCGCGGAATTCGCCGAGGGGAGTGGAATCGGCGACAATGCCGCCGCCGGCCTGAACGTGGGCGACGCCGTTCTTGATGACCATGGTGCGGAGAGCGATGCAGGAATCGAGATTGCCCGCGAAGTCGAGATAGAGAATGCCGCCGGCGTAAATGCCGCGACGGGATTTTTCAAACTCCTCGATGATTTCCATAGCACGGACTTTGGGAGCGCCGGAAACGGTCCCTGCGGGAAAGCAGGACATGAGGGCGTCGAAGCAGTCCACATCTTCGCGAAGAGTGCCGCGGAGGCTGGAGACGAGATGCATGACGTGGGAGTAGCGCTCCACGGTCATGAGCTTTTCGACGCGCACGGAGCCGTACTCGCAGACGCGGCCAAGATCGTTGCGGCCGAGATCGACCAGCATGATGTGTTCGGCGCGCTCCTTTTCAGAGGCGAGCATTTCGCGTTCGAGGGCGAGGTCCTGGGCTTCGGTGGAACCGCGCCACCGGGTTCCCGCGATGGGACGGTAGGAAACTTCGCGGCCCTGAACCTTGACGAGCATTTCCGGGGAGCTGCCGCAGACATAGACATCGTTGAGTTGGAGATAGAAGAGATAGGGAGAAGGATTGAGGGCGCGGAGTTCGCGGTAAATGTCGAAGGGATGCGCGGAAGTTTTCGCGGAGAAGCGCTGGCTGAGTACGACCTGGAAGATGTCGCCATCGCGAATGTACTGCTTGGCCTTGCGAACGACGTTGAGGTAGTCGCTGCGTTTGAAATTGGAAGTGACCTTGAGAGGACGCGCGGGCGAGTCGGGGCGAGGAGATTCGCCGGGTGCGGGAGTTTCCAGGAGTTTGCGGGTGCGCTTAATTTCGCGGACGGCGTCGTTGTATTTGGTGCGCAGGGAGCCAGGGCCGTCGGTGAAGACGTTGCGAACGATCCAGAGCTGATGCTGAACGTGATCGAAGGCCAGGATGCCCTGATAGAACATGAGCATGGCGTCGTAGAGGCCGAGCTCGTCGCGGAGCTTGCGGGGGAGCCGTTCGATGAGGCGAACCATGTCGTAGCTGAAGTAGCCGATGGCTCCGGCAACGAGCGGAGGAAGGCCGGGAAGACGAACGGGACGAAAGCGGGCGATGCGTTCGCGAAGAAAGGAGATGGGATCGCGTTCTTCCCAAAGGAGGCGGTGCTTGGATTCGAGAACGCAGGCGCCGTTGGCGTAGCGGAAGATTTCTTCGGGATTGGCGCCGGCAAAGGTGTAGCGGGCGATTTTCTCGCCACCCTCTACGCTTTCGAGAAGGAAGGAGTAGCGAGCGCCCTGGGAGACGCGAAGATAGGCGCTGACGGGAGTCAGAAGGTCGGCGGAGAAAACGTCATATAGAGGAATGAGGTTTCCCTGGCGCGCCAGTTTCTGGAATTCCTGGAAGGACGGTTGGATCATGCTGTCACAGAGATTGTAAATGGAAGGTGGGCCGGAAGGAAATTAAGCGCGGAGGGCGCGAAGGACGGCTTTGCGCATGGGGGTGGAGGGAGCGGGACGCTTCATCCAGTGTTCCCATTGGGCGATGCCTTGAGCGAGAAACATCTCGACGCCAGAAACGGTGGGAATGCGGCGAGCTGCGGCAAGTTGCAGCAGGCGAGTGCGTAGCGGGCGATAGACGAAATCCATGACGAGGGAGCAGTTCAGTTCGGATTCAAGCAGCGGAGAAGAGTGATCGTGGGGATGCATGCCGACGGGAGTGGCGTTGAGGATGGCGTCGAAGCGGAGTTTGCGGAGAGGGGAGCGAGGGACGGCTTCGCCATCGACGAGACGAGCGAGGGCGCGGGCGGCGGCTTCGCGACGTGCGCAAATGAAAACGTGAGCGCCAGCGGAGTGGAGCGCGACGGCTCCGGCACGAGCGGAGCCACCGGCGCCGAGGATGAGGACGCGACTGCCGCGAAGGCTCATTTTACGAGCGAGGGCGTGCTGAACGCCGAGGTAATCGGTGTTGCTGCCGTGCAGGGCGCCATTTTTGCCGACGGTGACGGTGTTGACGGCGCCGATTTTTTCGGCGAGCGGTTCGCAGGAATCGAGACGGCGGAAGATGGCTTCCTTGTGGGGGAGAGTGACGCTGAAGCCGCGGATGCCGAATTCGGGAATAGCGGCGAGGAAGTCGCTGAGCTTCTCCACGAGGAATGGGAGGAAGACGGCGTCGCGATGAGCTGCGCGGTATCCAGTGTTGTGGAGCAGCGGAGAAAGCGAGTGGGCGATGGGATTGCCGATGACGCCGTAGACGGCGGTGCGCGCAGTGAGCTGGTGCGCACGATAGAGCGAGACGAGTTCCGGGAGAGAGACCTGGCCGGGAGCGGTGGCGGCGGCAACGGGGGCATAAGCGAGGGCACTGCCGGAACGCAAAGCGAGGATGCGTGCGGGCAAGCCGATTTCGCCCATGGGAACAGCGACGACATTGCGAGAGCGAGCGAGTCTGAGGAGTCGAAAACTATCGGCAAGAGAGCGGGACATGGCGGCGACTTTGAGGGCCTGGAATTCACCATGGCGCGGGACGTTGAGGAGTTTGGGAAGAGGAGGAGTGGAGCGGAAATCGTGAATGGAAAGCATCACTTTGCGAGGGATGGCGCAAGAGGTGATGGAACCGGGAGGAAGTTCGCGAACGGTTTCGATTTCGAGATCGCACCAGTGGCAGCCGGCATTGGCGGCTTCGATGAGCCAGAAGAGCTCGGCTCCGGCATCACCGGAAAATTCGCCGCCACCGACGCGGCGACGGCAGGTGGCGAGGAAGGTGACGGAGGGAAAACGGTGGCGTTTGAGCCAGGCCAGGAATTTTTGGCGTTCAGAATCGGATTGCAGCCAGTCGAGACGAAGCTCGACGGTACGTGTGAAGCGAAGGGCGCGACGGAGCGAAGAGATGAGAGAAGAGGCCAAGGGGGCGGCCGCAACGCCGCAGACGCGGCCAAGGCCAGGGGGAAAGGGGCTGAGAGAGGGCATGACCGCTCCAATGTATTGAAAACAAAGCTTGTAGCATGCCTTTGCAAAAGTGTAAAGCCTGACCTCCGCTTTCATTGACGGCGGTGGGGGCGCTTGTTAGTTTCGAAGGTGCAGAGTCCCCGCACGGCCCAAACAGGGGTGAGCCTAAGGAGTATCGAGAATGCGCGCACAAGCAGCAGGATTGTCTCTGGGAATATTGCTAGCAGCAAGCGGCGCCTGGGCACAGGCGAATCAGCCGGTAGTGAATTCCACACAGCGAGTGGCAGAGAACACCTCGCCGGACTACGCCGCAGTGTACTGCTCGGGATTCCATTCGGACGAGAAGCCAGCGGATGCGGTGGTGATTTCTGGAGAGGAATCACGGACGAGACTGTTTTTCAACTTCGGCGATTATGTGTACATCAACAAAGGTTCGGTGCAAGGCAGTAAGGTGGGAGACCGCTACGAAGTATCGCGAGCGGTGAAGGATCCGGTGGAAGTGCAATGGTTCAAGTGGCAGGGCAAGCTGCTGAAAGCGATGGGCCAGCAATATAAGGACATCGGGCAGCTTAAGGTGGTGCAAGTAGAGCCGAACACGTCGATCGCGCAAATCAGCTATTCGTGCGAATACATGCAGCGGGGAGATTATATCCGTCCGTTCCAGGAGCGGCCGTCGCCACCGTACAAGGCCGCGGAGAAGTTCGATCATTTTGCGCCGGTAAGCGGAAAGCCGGTGGGAATGCTGGTAGAAGGATTGGATCATGCGCAACTGTATGGGAAGGATTCGACCGTATTCGTGAACCTGGGAACGGCACAGGGAGTAAAGGTCGGGGACTACATACGATTCTTCCGGTACCAGGGATCGATGGCGGAGACGGCGCCGAATTTTAAAGATTATCAATATAAGGTGCTGGGCTTCGGAAGCACTCCGACGAAATATTCGTGGAACGACCTGCCAAGACAGGTGCTGGGAGAGGGAGTGGTGTTGAGTACGGCAAAGAACTCCTCGACGGTGTTCGTCACGTTCACGTCGATTGATACGTACGCAGGAGATTACGTAGAAATCGAGTAGCAGCAGCGAAAAAACGAAAGTTTGGAAAGCCCGCGGCAAGTGCTGTCGCGGGCTTTTTGTTTTTGCGCGCCTGCGGAAATTAGCGGGAGGGAGAGTGCGCGGAATGGAGCAGTTCGCAGGTGAAGGCGAGGATGCGCGTGCGGGGATCGCGCCAGGCATCGGGAGGTAGGCCGGCTTTGCGGCAGGTTTCGGCGAGAAAGCGTTCGCGATCAAGATGATGTTCGGTGGCGACTTGAGGAAGAAGCAAGCCGCGATGGCCATCGCGGTCAATGAGCAGTCCGTGGAGGCCGACTTGAATGGAGTCGGGCGGAATGGGAGTGGCTGAGGACAAGAGGGAGATTTCGACGTCGAGATCGGGAAGATCGGCGAGTTGCAATGGCGGGAAGCGGGGATCGTTTAGGGCGGCGCTGGCGGCGCAATCGGGCACTGTGCGGGATAGGGGTTCGCGGGGTTGGACGACGCCAATGCAGCCGCGGAGGAGGCCGGCGACGTGAAGGGTGACAAAGACGCCGCAGATTTCCGAGAAGACGGCTGAGTTGGGAATTTGGGGGAAAGCGGTACGAGCGACGGCGGAGTGAACTGCGTCGCGAGCGACGCGAAGAAGGGCTTCGCGGTCGGAATCAGAGAGGAACGGCATCCTCGGTCTTCTTTCGAGTCTCCATGACGCTGAGTTTGCGGCGACGCTTGATGCTTTCGTCGACGTGTCCCCAGAAACGGACGAAATACTGGGCAGCAGAGACGAGGGCGCTGACGACCACGAGCCAGAGAAGAACGACGCCAATGGGCTTGATGGAAGGATGACGAACGGTGCCGATCAGAACGGCGACAGCGCAAACCTGGAGAATCATTTTGGTCTTGCCGAGGGTGGAAGCGGCAATGGTAAAGCCTTCGGCGGAGGCAATGTTGCGAAGACCGAGGATGGTGAATTCGCGGCCGATGATAATGACGACCATCCAGGCGGGGACGAGGTGCATGTCCACGAGAGAGATGAAGGCGGCGGAGATGAGCAGCTTGTCGGCGATGGGATCGAGAAGGATGCCGAGGGTGGTGACCTGAGAATTGCGCCGAGCGAGGAAGCCATCAGCCCAATCGGTGGCCGCGGCGAGGAGCAGGATCAGGACGCCCCAGAATTCGAAATGCATGGTGAAGCCGAAGGCCTCGATATTGGGGCTGCGAGTGAGCAGGACGACGATCAGCACCGGAACGATGAAGATGCGAAGTAGCGTGAGAGCGTTGGGCAAATTCATAGAAGAGGGAGCGGTCCGGTGCGAAAGAGCGCTCAACGGTGACTATAAGCTGAGGAGCGAAGCAGGTCAACGTCGGGAGGAATGAAGGAAACGCGGGAGATACCAGGAGATAACTAAGGGAGAGGGGAGGAGAGAGAAGGAGGGTACTGAAACGTAACAGGAATGCTGCAAAGCTGTGCAAAACGGAAACTGTGACGGTTAGACAGTGGAGAAGTGCGGTGGTCACTTGCAAAAGAAAAATTTCCTGTAACCCAATGAATTTATTCGGCTTAAAAGTACATTAAAAACAGGTAAAGACCGAAAGAAAAGCGACAAGGGAAATTTTGCCAAGGGAGGGAACGGTTGTTTCCACAACGTTTTCCACAGGGAAGGGCGTTGAAATTAGGGCGTTTTTAGCGGGGATTTGGTCACGAACGCGTAACAAACGGATGTTGGGAGGTCGCTGTTACTTTGTAATAAATCAAGAGGGGCTAAATTGCGCGGGGGCCGCGGAGCAGGCGGATGGGCAGAAGGAACATGGCGCGGAGTAACTCGAGAACACCGTGGACGGTGATGCCGACGAGGCGGAATGGCAGAAGAACAAGCCAGACAAAGGGATAGGCGATGAGAGCGAGTAACGCCAGGGGCCAGCACACAACGAAGAGCAAGCACCACAACAGGAATGCGGCCATGGGAGCCTCCTATTGTTTACTACGCACGCGGGAGCGGGAAAGTTCCGGAGCGAGGAAATCGGCGAGCTTGAGACGGCGCGAGACCGCTTCGGGGACTTCGGCTTCGAGAAGCATGTGGGAGCCGCGGACGGTGGAACGAGTGACTCGGCCGAGAGCGTGAATCAGGGCGAGGGTGCGGCCTTCGGACATGGGAAGTTTGAGGCGGAGATGAACGATGGGGTCGATGGGGAGAGCCTCTTCGATGCGGTGGAGGAGTTCGTCGATGCCTTCGCCGGTGAGCGCGGAAACGAGGACAGGGGGAGCTTCGCGGGCGCTGGAGTTGGCGAGGGCGGCTTCAAATTCGCGGCGCTCTTCGGGGGAGAGGCGGTCGACTTTGTTGAAGACGCGGATGCGAGGGCGGGAAAGGACGCCGAGCTGATCGAGGATTTTGTCGACATCGCGATCGCGTTCGTCATGATGGATGTCGGAGACGTCGGAGACGTGGAGGAGGATGGCGGCTTCCTGGACTTCTTCAAGAGTCGCGCGGAAGGCGTTGATGAGGCCCTTGGGGAGTTCGCGGATGAAACCAACGGTGTCGGAAACAAGGACGCGACGATTAGAGGGCAGACGAATGGCGCGGATGGTGGGATCGAGAGTGGCGAACATACGCGAAGAGACGAGGACATCGGCGCGGCTGAGGGCGTTGAAGAGGGTGGATTTTCCGGCGTTGGTGTAGCCGACCAGAGTCAGGGTGCCGAGCGGGACAGCGTTGCGGGCTTCGCGACGGATGGCGCGCTGCTGGCGGACTTCGTCGATGGACTCTTCTATTTTGCGGACGCGATCGCGAATACGACGGCGATCGGTTTCCAACTTTTTTTCACCAGGGCCGCGAACACCGATGCGGCCCGCTCCACCGCCGGCACCGCCAGAGCCGCCGCCACCGCTCTTGCCGCCGAGCCGGGACATCTCGGTTCCCTTCCCGGAGAGACGCGGAAGCATGTAATTGAGTTGAGCGAGTTCGACCTGAAGCTGACCTTCGCGGCTGCGAGCGTGGCGGGCAAAGATGTCGAGGATGAGCTGGGTGCGATCGATGACGCGGCGCTCGGTGATTTTTTCGATGTTGCGCTGCTGGATGGGAGTGAGTTCGCTATCGAAGATGATCAGGGGAGCGTTGTGGGCGTTGGCTTCGGCACGAATTTCGTCGAGTTTACCGCGGCCGACAAGGGTGGCGGGGTCGGCGGCGTCACGAACCTGGAAGAGCGATCCGGCGATGTAGGCACCAGCGCTGGTAGCTAGCTCCTGAAGCTCGGCGAGGGATTCGCGGCCGGCCTCGCCCATGGGCATGCCGGGAAAACGAGGCGCACGCTTCCACCCGACACCGACGAGGAGGACACGTTCTGCCGCGGAAGTATCGTACGTATTTCTCATGCGCGAGGGAGACCGGAAGTCGAGGGTCGAAGCATCGTTGGGGAGAGCCTGCAGGGGGCGCTCATGGATGATTATACGTCGTTTTGAGAGGGAAGGCGGTGGGGAGCGGAGGGATCGAGACGCGCGGAGAGGAAGTGGAGGATTTGGAGTTGGAGAGCGGGGTCGTCGCCGAAGCCGGCGAACCAGGTGACATCGGGTTCGCGCCGGAACCACGTGAGTTGCCGCTTTGCGTAACGGCGAGTGGCCTGCTGGATTTCGGCTTTCGCGGCGTCGAGAGAAAGTTCGTCGCGAAGGACGGAGCGAAGCTGGCGATAGCCGATGAAATCGAAACCTTTGGAATCGGGAGGGACACCGGTAGCGAGTAGATGGCGGACTTCATCGAGCCAGCCTTGGGCGAGCATGGCTTCGGTGCGCTGATGAATGCGGGCGTAGAGAAGTTCGCGCGGAGGATTGAGGCCGATGCGGATGGGGCGCCAACCGGTGAGTGGAGTGCGGCCCGTAGCATAAAGATGGGTGAGCGGAACTTTGGCGAGGAGACAGACTTCGACGGCGCGGATGAGTTTTTGCTGATCGGCAGGAGAGATGCGCTGTGCGGCGGCGGGATCGAGACGAGTGAGGATGCGGTGGAGATGATGGGGAGAATGGCGGGCGGCGGAGAGGCGGAGGCGTTCGCGAAGCTGCTCGGAACGGACGGGGACGTCGGCGAGGCCTTCGAGAAGAGCGCGAAGATAGAGACCAGTGCCGACGGTGAAGATGGGAAGGCGGTTTTGCTGCTTGAGGGAATCGAGGACGCGGATGGCGCGCAGGCGGTAGTCGCCGGCGGTGGCGGGTTCGGAGGGATCGAGGATGTCGATCAAGTGATGAGGAATGAACTGGCGTTCGGCGACGGTGGGCTTGGCGGTGCCGATGTCGAAGCCGCGGAAGAGCTGAGTGGAATCGCACGCAACAATTTCGGTATGGAGCTGAGCAGCGAGGGCGAGGGCGAGCGCGGATTTACCGGAAGCGGTGGGGCCGAGAATGACGACGAGTGGAGAATCGGAGGAAGCGTTCATTTGGAGAAGAGGAGCGGCCAGGCGCGAATGACGAGGATGATGAGGACGATGAGGCCCAGAAAGAGTGCGCCGAGAATCTGAGAGCGGAGCAACTTCATGGCAACATCATAAACAGAAAATGGGGAGCAGGGAGCGCTTAGTATTGTGTGGGCCGTGCGTGGTTGCGGCGAGACAGCATTTTGGATCTGGGAAGGATAGGGCAAAAGATGAGTGAAGGCGAACGCGAAGAGTTCTCGGGTACGGCCGAGGATTCACCAGGTCCGCTGGAAACCAGGGAATCGGATCCTGGATATTTTGGGTGGCGGGTGGTGCTGGCGGCGAGCCTGGGAGTAATGGGAGGGTTCGGGTCGCTATTCGTGTATACGTTTTCGGTGTTCGTGAAACCGCTGGCCGCGGAATTCGGATGGAGCCGCGAGGCGATTTCGACGGGCTTCGCAGTCGCGGCGGTAGCGCTGGGGGCGGTTTCGCCTTTGCTGGGACGATGGATGGACCGGGTTGGACCGCGGAGAATCATCCTGATCTGCGTAACGATTTTCAGTTGCGGGATGGCGTCGCTGGGGCTGCTGCGGGGACAGTTGTGGCAACTGTATGCGACCTGCTTGGTGCTGGGAGTGGTGGGAAATGGCGCGGCGCACTTGTCGTACTCGCGAGCAATCTCCGGGTGGTTTCAGAAACGGCTAGGAATGGCGCTGGCGATGGTGATGGTGGGGGCGGGACTGGGGGCGATGATTCTGCCGGTGTTCGCGCAATGGGTGATTGGGGGATTTGGATGGCGGGCGGCGTATGGCGCGCTGGGCGGGTTGGCGATGCTGCTGGGCTTTCCGTTGAGCTGGCGATATGTGCGGGAGAGGACGAAGCCGAGGAAAGCAGCCGGATCGGTGGAGGGTGTGGTGTGGGGCAGATCGTGGCAAGAAGGAATGCGGTCCGGAGCATTCTGGATCATTGTGGGGACTTTGTTTATCGGATCGATTGCGATGAATGGGGCGATCACGCACATGGTGGCGCTGCTAACGGACCGGCGAATCGGCGCGGGAGAGGCGGCGCTATGCGCGTCGTTGCTGGGCGGGGCGAGCGTGGCGGGACGGGTGGTGGCGGGATGGCTGTTGGATAGATTCTTCGGATCGCGGGTGGCATTTGTATTTATGTTGGTTTCCGCGGCGGGACTGTTTTTGCTGGCGGGCGCGAGCCGTTTTTCGGAAGGCGCGCTGGCGGCGGGGTTGATCGGGATCGGGGTTGGGGGAGAGGCGGCGATTACGCCGTATCTGCTCAGCCGGTATTTCGGGTTGCGATCGTTCGCGACGCTGTATGGAGTGACGTGGACGTTTTATGCGATAGCAGGGGCGACGGGGCCGATCCTGTTGGGACGATCGTATGACGTAACGGGGTCGTACAGTTCGCTGCTGAGAATTTTGGCGGTGCTGATGGTGCTGGCGGGCGGATTGTATTTGCTGCTGAGGAGGTATCCGGAAAGAGCGAATGCAGAAACGTGAACAATGGAAAACACGATGGGGAGCAAGTGTAGTTGGAAGACACTGCTGACAGGAAAGAATGGTTGGGCTAGAGTCCGACTCCATTGGTGGGTGAACTGCCAAGGAGGTTGGTGAAATGAGACGTGCTTCTGTTATTTCCACGATGGTTGCGGCGATTGTTTTGATTGCGGCGGTTGGTTTTGCGGCGGACGCGCCGACAGTGACGGTAAAGGGATACGTGCTGGACTCGGCCTGCGCGTTCACAAAGGGGCTGGACAAGCCGATCAGCAAGCAGTGCGCGGTTTCCTGTGCGAACGCGGGATCTCCGCTGGTAATTCTGGCAGAGGACGGAACGATCTACTGGCCCATTGCGGATAGCACGCCTTCGAGCGGACAGAATTCGAAGCTGCTGCCGTATGCCGGAGAAAAAGTGACGGCAAGCGGAAAGGTGTATGAGCGCGGGGGATCGAAGGCGATTGTGATTGCGAAGATCGAGGCAGTGGGGAAATAGAGCGGGGATGGGTGCGGGTAAAACCTTTTTCCGGGAGACGACTTCCGGAGACGACTTCTCATGCTCGCCTATTGCTTCTCGTAGATGTAAATCTCTTTATGGTCGCTAGCGTCGTGTGTGAGAGTTCGACCCTCGGCCGAGAGTGCCCACGTATCGACAACAGGCTTGAGCCCTGTGACAACGACCGTAGCGTTAGGAACCTTTATATCCAGGGTGGATTCGATGACCAGCACAGAATCGTGCCAGCTGGCACTGGAAGTCAGTTGGCTTGATGACAGATTTGCTGAGACTCGCTTCTGTCCATCCGGTGTGTAGGTTTCCGTCGATTTCTTGCCATCCGTTTTGTAGTGAAAAACAATTGCCGACTTTTTGTTCTCGATCACGATTTGCTGGGATTTGATCGTGCTGTCCTTAGGGAGGGTGCTCTTAACAGTATTGAGGACCCAAGTGCCGGAGAAGTCGGGTGCGGGAGTAGTTTGAGCAAGTACCGAGAGTGCCACAGCAAAAACCAGTGTAATCGTCACCAGAAGTTGACGCATGCGGGTTCTCCATCCAATTAGCCGGAATTGTAATACATTCCCCGCAATAAATCGTCGCAACTCCCGATGTGCCGGGCCAGGTGGACGCAACAGTTGTCTGCAGTTTATTGGTTGGGGGGACGGAGGTTGTAGTAGTAGGTGAATTGCAGCTCGATGTAATCGGCTTTGAAGCCGGGGGGAAGGGGCTGGAAGGGCGTGGAAGCGCGGATGGAGGAGTAGGCCGCGCGGTCGAGCGGCTCTTTGCCGGAGCTGAAGACCTGGCGCGGCTCGCCATCGGGGACGACGCCATTCTTGGTGATTCGGAAACGTAGAGAGACGACGCCCTGATCACCGAGGGAGACGGAAGCGGGCATAACGGCGAACCAGTTCTGCTTGACGGTGACGTAGACGCGATGGAGGTAGTCGTTGAAGTCGATGCCTTCATCGTCGGTAAGCATTTGCACGCCGGCATAGGCGCTGCCGCGGCCTCCTCCGCCACCCCCACCGCCACCCCCACCGGGCAATTGGCCGCCACCACCCATGGGAACGGGCGCACTGGGACGAGTATTGCGAGCGGCATCGCGAATGGAGCCGCCGGGAGAGAGCTGGTTGGGCAGAAGAAGTCCCTGACTGGGAGTGGGCGTGGTGGGAACCTCGAGTTTAAGAGGCGCCTTGGACGTGTCGGTCTTGGGAACAGGCATGGAAGCCTGAGGCTGAGGCTGCTGGATCTGAGGAGTGGGAGCGCTGGGGAGTTCGCGCTTGGGCTGCTCGGGGACGGGAGCGGGAGCAGGCGGCTGAATGGGCGTTTCGACGGGAGGAGCGACGCGCTTGAGGACTTTGGGATCGACCTTGACGGATTCGTGGGGAGCGGGAGGAGCGGAAGGCTTGAGAGAGTCGAGAGCGCCAGGAGGGAGAAGGACGGTGATCTGCTTGCGGCCGATCTCTTCCTGCTCGCGAGTGCGTTGATACGGACCGAAGGGCTGGAAGTAGAGCAAGAGAATGAAAGCGATGTAGACAGCCGTGGAGAAAGAAAAAGAACGGAGGCGCTCGAGAGTCTTGGCGGGAGCGACTTCCGGGGGGAGAAAAGAAACTTCTCCGGTCTGCAGGATGTCGCGCTCGACGAGCTCCTCGGAAATGGGGGGAAGCTCGGGAAGGATTTCCGGAGGAGCAGCACCGATGGGGACGGTGATGCGCTCGTCCATATCGGAAGGCTGAGCGGGAAGAGTGGAGTCGTCGGGACGCTGAACGGCTTCGACATTTACGTCGCGAGGAACGACGACACGAGCGGCGATGGAATCGAGAGGGAGATTGGAAGGAATGGTGGAGCGCGTGTCGAGTTCAAGGAGCGGCAGGTTGGAAGGGACGAGAGTGCGCTCGTCCAAAGTGGACGGACGGCGGCGAGTAGAAGCAGAGTCCGCAGCAGCGGGAGGACGAGCGCCGACGGGCACCAGTAATCTGGGAATCATCATGAAGTTTGCTCTTCGGCAGCGGGTCTGACAGGTTGGACGCGCGCTGCATGGTTCTGGATGCTTTGCATAACGCGGACGGCCAACTCCAGAGCGGCGCGACCGGCGTGCCCATCTATAACAGGAGCAACGCGAGTTTGCACGGCGTTCAGGAAACTTAGCAATTCGGCATGAAGCGGCTCAAGAGCTGGAGCTGCGAGTTTCTCAAAACCGAATTGCGGTTCAGGACCTGGCTGCCGGACAGAAATGCGCAGCGCGTCGCGACGCGCATAATCCAGTGAAACATACTCCTGGCTCTGAAAGAAACGCATCTTGCGGACGCGTTCGGTGGAAACACGGCTGGCGGTGACATTGGCGACGGCGCCACCGGCGAACTCGAGACGGGCATGAGCGATGTCGACCTTGTCGGAGAGGACAGGAATGCCGACGGCTTTGACTTCGGTGACCGGTTCGCGGACGAGAGCGAGAAGGATATCGAGGTCGTGAATCATGAGATCGAAGATGACGTCAACATCGAGACTGCGGGGAGAGAAGACGCCGAGGCGGTGAACTTCAAAGAATAAGGGGCGATCGACGATGGGCTGGACGGCTAGGACGGCGGGGTTGAAGCGTTCGACGTGACCGACCTGGAGAATGCGATTGTGCTTCGCGGCGGCAGCGAGGAGGAGATCGGCTTCGGCCAGGGAACTGGCGATGGGTTTTTCGACGAGGACGTCGATGCCGAGCTCCATGAGACGGGAAGCAACGGTAGCGTGGGCGGAAGTGGGAACGGCGACGGAAGCGGCGTCAACTTTACCGGGAAGTTCTTCGATGGAACGGAGCGCGGCGCATTGAAATTCGGAAGCGAGGCGAGCGGCGCGCGAGGGATCAGAGTCTACGACCGCAACGAGATCGGCAGCTGGGATTTCGCGATAAACGCGCGCGTGATGGCGACCGAATTCGCCGCAGCCGACGAGGGCGACACGCAGTTTGGAGGAAGGAGGATGGACGGGCGCAGTCATTCCGTTGAGGTTCCCTGAGAGAAGGACGAAAGTTCCGGGGAATCGGGTACAGCGACGGCTTGAATGGCGATGCCGGCGGAATCCGCGAGATCGATGAGGCGGGGGCGATCGAAGAGCAGGGTGCGAGCAGCGTCAATGGAGAGAGCGGTGGCGTTGGACTGGCGCATCACTTCGAGAGTGGGAAGGCCGATGACCGGGACATCGAAGCGCATGTCCTGGCGGGGCTTGCTGACCTTGACCACGACGAGGGGACGGCCCTGGGCAAAGCGCGCGGCGCGCTGAATGGTTTCGTCGGTGCCTTCCATGGCTTCGACGGCGACGCAGGCGCGATCGGAGATGACGACGGTCTGACCGATGTCGAGCGCAGCGACCTGGCGAGCGACGGAGAGGCCGTAGGAGATGTCCGCGGATTCGCGAGCGTCGGGAGAGCGACGGGTGAGGACGCCGGGATCGGGAAGAAGCGGCTTGAGAAAGAGAGTGGAATTGACGAGGTGGATGCCTTCGTCGCGAAGAACGTTGGCGACGGCGCCGATGAGGGAATCGGTGTTCTTGCGGGGGAGAGAAAAGAGAAGTTTGGCCAAACGCCAGTCGGGACGAATGGCGCTGAAAATTTTGTTGTGCTGGACCTGACCCGCCATGACCACGGTGGTGACGTGTTCGCGATGAAGACAGTCGATGGCCTTGGAGAGTTCGCCGAGACTGACCCAGTGGATGCGTGAGGCGAATTGCGCGAGGTCGGGAGAAGCTTCTTCCTTGAGAGCGATGACGGCCATGTCGATGCCCTGGCTGCGTGCGGCTTCGAGGACGAGGAAGGGAAAACGGCCGTTGCCGGCGATCAATCCCCAGCCAGTCGAATTGTGAAGCGGTTCGGACATGAGCGTGATGCGGGCGATTACTTGACGATGCCGCGCTTGGCCCCCTGGATGAAGTCGAGGAGTTCGCGAACATCCGCGGAGGAGGGAGCGAGCGAAGCGCGAAGTTCGTCGATGGCTTGCGAGGTGTTTTTTGCGGAGCGGGTGATGGTCCGGAAGGCGTGGTGAAGGGTCTTGACGCGGTCGGGAGAAAAACCTCTGCGTTCGAGGCCGATGGTATTGGGGCCGAAACAGCGGGTTTCGCGCTCCGTCACGATGAGGGAAAAGGGCAAGACGTCCTGGGTGATGACGGTGCTGGCGCCGATGTAGGCGTAGCGGCCAATGCGGCAGAACTGGTGAACGGGAGAGAAGGCGCCAATAGTAACGAAATCCTGAATGGTGACATGGCCAGCGAGGGTGGCGCCGTTGACGAAGAGCGTGTCGCTGCCGATCTGGCAATCGTGGCCCACGTGAGAATAGGCGAGGAAGAAATTGCGGTCGCCGATGCGCGTGACGCCGCAGCCCTTGACGGTGCCGCGACTGATGGTGACGTATTCGCGGAAGATGTTGGCTTCGCCGACGTGGAGTTCGACGGGATCTCCGCGAAAGGTGTAGTCCTGGGGATCGCCGCCGATGACACAGAAGGGATGGAAGACGTTGCGAGCTCCGAATTTGGATGGGCCTTGAAGGACAGCGTGGGGATGGAGGATGCAGGAGTCGCCGAGTTCCACGCCGGGGCCAACGACGGCGAAGGCGCCGATCTGGACGCCGGTGCCGATTTTAGCTTCGGGCGAAACGACAGCGTGGGGATGGATGTTGGAGCCAGAATTCATTTTTCAGCGGGTTTTTCCGGGGAATTGGCGGGTTCGCGATCGACCATCACGCACATGAGGGTGGCTTCGGTGGTGAGATCGTCGCCGACGAAGGCTTTGGCTTCGATTTTGCAGAGGTCGCCCTTCCAGGCCAGGATGTTGACCTCGACGCGAAGTTGATCGCCGGGAACGACGGGCTTGCGGAATTTGACGTTGTTCATGGAGGCGAGATAGAGGAGCTTGCTATCGCGATCGGGAATTTCCTGGAGAAGAAGAAGTCCGCCGGTCTGGGCCATGGACTCGAGGATGAGGACGCCGGGCATGATGGGCTTGCCGGGGAAATGGCCCTGGAAGAAGTGCTCGTTGATGGAGACATTCTTGATGGCGACGATGCGCTTGAAGCGCTCCATTTCGAGGATGCGATCGATCAAAAGAAAGGGATAGCGATGCGGCAAGAATTTTTGAATTTCCTGAATGTCGAGAATCATCCCTTCGCTCCCACTCGAGATACTACCCACGGCGTAATTTCGGTGCCTGCAAACCTATCATTATATGCCTATTGGGGACGGAGAGCGATGGAGTTGGAGAGTTGGTGGTGGGTCGGGAGTGCAAATCGGTTTGGAGCAAGCGCGTGTTGCCCGATGGCGCAACTCGAGGTGGGGTTTAGAGGCTTGCGATAGGTTCAGGGCGAGGTGAACGAGAAACCCGTTCTGTGGCTACTAAGGTAGCTTTCTAAGAATATCTTTGAGTTGTTAATACAAATACATGAAATAACACTTGACACGGAATTAGCGTTCGCCTAAGTTGCGCACTCATTAACAAAGTCTACCCGTAAACGGGTAATCAAACTGCACGACTCGCAATGGTGAGCTCTGAGAGTCGCCTGGGCACTCAGGAGCTTGTGTATTAACAGCTGTTTTTCGAATCCTGTTTACAACCACGGAAGAACTGAAGAGATAGCCGATAAGGAGTATCACGCATGCTTACCAGCCAGATTCGGTTTAGTGGAGTTCGTTCGGTGATCCGACGGAAACGAGCGGGAGCTGCTTGCCTGGTGCTGAGCCTGTTGGGGCTGGGCCTATCCGCCAGCGCCCAGCAGTTACCGCCAGGGATAAACAGTAAGAAAATCGTGATACCTAATCCTGCCAATGCACCGCGCGGGGCGGCCCCTGCAGCAGGAGCGATTCGCTCTTCCGCTACTGGCGAGGCTGCGGTATTGGCTCCGAATCCCAAGGAAGTCGTGCTCCACAATTTCGCAAGTCCGAGGCACGGAGCCTATCCGGCGAACGGTGTGGTCCGCGACGAACAAGGGAATCTTTATGGGACGACCAATGGTGCGTACTCGGACGTCCCGGGCGGCGGGACAAACAACGCGGGCGTGGTCTTCAAAATCGATCCTTCCGGTCATCAAACCGTGCTGTACAGCTTCACAGGCGGGGCTGACGGGAGTTCGCCGAATGCAGTCATTCTCGACTGGGCGGGCAATCTGTATGGGACTACCAACAACGGGGGCACCGCTGGAGCGGGTGTGGTGTTTAAGATCGATCGATCCGGCAAGGAGACGGTGCTGTACAGCTTTTCGGGCGGCAATGATGGGGCTAATCCGAATAATGTGATCCGCGACTGGAAAGGCAACCTGTATGGAACCACTAACTACGGGGGCGCATCAGGAGCGGGTGTGGTGTTTAAGATTGATAAGTTCGGCAATGAGAGCACGCTATACACCTTCACTGGGGGCAATGACGGGGCATACCCCAACTTCAATGTCGCGCTGGATTGGCTGGGCAACCTCTATGGAACTACCAACAATGGGGGATCGGCGGGCGCGGGAGTGGTCTTCAAAGTGGACGGCTCTGGCCACGAAACTGTGCTGTACACCTTCACCGGAGGCGCGGATGGTGGAAACCCAAATGGTGTGACGCGCGACTGGGGAGGAAACCTCTACGGGACTGCTTCTGGTGGAGGAGGGCCGGCGGGCGCAGGTGTGGTCTTCAAAATTGACCTTTCCGGCCACGAAACCGTGCTCTATACGTTCACCGGAGGGAATGACGGGGGCTTCTCCAACGCAGGCGTAACTTTGGATCGGTTCGGTAACATTTACGGGACAACTAACAATGGGGGCACCGCGGGCGAGGGCGTAGTGTTTAAAGTGACTCCCGCTGGCCAGGAGACCGTTCTGTATACTTTCGCACGAGGGCCTGTTGGGGATCAGCCCGACTCTTCAGGAGTGATTCTCGATGAGTGCGGCAATCTTTACGGGACTACCGCCTTCAATGGCACCGGTGGTCAGGGCACGGTTTACAAGTTGGATACAGGCGGCAACGCGACGGTCGTGTACACCTTCCCGGGTGAGACCGATGGACAGTATCCCTACAGCAATGGTGTGATCTTGGGATTGGACGGCCAACTTTATGGGGCCACCTCATTAGGAGGCAAGGCAGGCGGGGGCGTGCTGTACAAGCTGAATCCGAGCAGCCGTTCTGAGACGGTGTTGTACAACTTCTCCACATTTACGGCTCAAGGTTTCGACCGTCCGGGCGGAGGCGTGATCCGCGACGGGGATGGCAACCTTTACGGGGCCACGTTCATAGGTCAGTCGGACGTAGGCTACGGTTTTGGCGTGGTGTACAAGGTAAACCCGGCGGGCCATGCGACGGTGCTACACAATTTCACGAACGGGGCAGATGGGGGCTACCCAAATGATGTGATATTGGGCCCGGAAGGCAGTCTATACGGGACTGCCAGCAGTGGCGGCGCATCGGGCGCGGGTGTGGTGTTTAAGATCGATAAGTCCGGAAATGAGTCGGTGCTGTACAGCTTCACGGGTGGAGATGATGGAGCGGCGCCAAACGCTGGCATGCTGTTTGGCCCAGAGGGCGATCTATACGGGACCACCCAAGTCGGCGGAACAGGTGGTGCCGGCGTGGTGTTCAAACTCGATCAAGTCGGGCAATGAAACAGTGCTGTACAGCTTCACCGGGGGCGCCGATGGCGGTTACCCATTGACCGGGATCATCCGCGACGCGGCCGGTAACCTGTATGGGACAACCAACGGTGGCGGTTCCTCGGGGGCCGGAGCCGTCTATAAGATCGATCCGTCCGGGAATGAGTCGGTGCTGTACAGTTTTACGGGCGGAGCTGATGGCGGGTATCCGCTGTGGGTGGTGTTGGCCCGCGACTGCGACGGCAATTTTTATGGGACGACTGCCGGTGGGGGCACGGCAGGCGCGGGTGTGGTGTTCAAACTCGATAAGGCAGGCAATGAGACCGTGCTGCACAGCTTCACGGGCGGGATCGATGGAGGCAACCCAGAAGTCGGCGTAATCCTTAGCCCGGAAGGTACTCTCTACGGCACGACCGCGTTCGGTGGACAAACGAACGCCGGAGTGGTGTACGAGATCAAACCATTGGAACGGTAAAACAAAGGGGACCCTTCTTTGTGTGCTGAAGCAGCGAAGCGCGTGTCTCTAAGATCTGAAGTCCACGCGCTGACAACGCACGAATTATTAAAGCGTATGCCGAAATAACAGGCGATCACTCTGGTCCAAGACGTGGGGGATGTGAGGACGGAGAATGATACTGCTATGATGACGGCATGAACGAGATATCACTTCCAGAAGTGCTGCTAAAAAAACTGAAACCGCAATTACCGAGGATGGTGGAACTGCTCGGGGAATTGACGGAGATTGAGTCGCCGACGCTGGAAAAGGCGGCCGCGGATCGCTGCGGGGGGCGGCTGGCGGAGGTGTGGCTGGCGCAAGGGACGGTGGTGGGGATGGTGAAGGACCGGGAGCGCGGGGATCATCTGCGCGTATTGTGGAGACCGGAAGGGCAGAAAGTGCGCGGACAGTTAATGGTGCTGGGGCACTACGACACGGTGTATCCGACGGGAACGCTGGCGAAGATGCCGTTTGTGGTGAAGGGCGGGAAAGCGTATGGGCCGGGCACGTTCGACATGAAGGCGGGGATTGTGCAAGCGCTGTTTGCGCTGAAGGCGCTGCAGGAATCGCAGGTGAAGCTCAACAAGCGGATCGTGTTTTTGTGGACTTCGGACGAAGAGGTGGGCGGCGAGCTTTCGCGGAAATTGATCGAGCGGGAGGCGCGGCAGAGCGATGCGGTGTTTGTGCTGGAGCCATCGGCGGGGGAAAAGGGTTTGCTGAAGACGGCGCGGAAGGGCGTGGGCAGCGCGGAGATCGTGGTGCACGGAAGGGCTTCGCACGCGGGATTGCAGCCGGAAAAAGGAGTGAACGCGATCCATGAGCTGGCAGCGCAGATCGCGAGGATTGAGAAATGGAATGATTTCAAGCGGGGAGTGACGATCAGCGCGAATGTGGCGGAGGGCGGATCGCGGGTGAATGTGACGGCGGAGCAGGCGCGGGCGATTGTGGATTTGCGGGCGTGGACGTTGGGAGATATGGAAAGGCTGGAGAAGCGGCTGCACGGGTTGAAGGCGACTCGCAAAGGGGCAACGGTGGAGGTTCATGGCGGATTCGAGCGGCCGCCGATGGAAAAGAAGGTGAGCCGGGGACTGTTTGCGCGCGCGGAGATGCTGGCGAAACAGATGGGGCTGAAGATTGGCGAAGCGGCGGTGGGCGGCGGCTCCGATGGAAATTTTACGGCGGCGCTGGGAGTGCCGACGCTGGACGGATTGGGAGCGGTGGGAGACGGAGCGCATTCAGTCGACGAGCATGTGGTGGTGAAACACATGCCGGAACGCGCGGCGTTGCTGGGAGCGCTGCTGGCGAGTTCGTAGAGAAATCCGGTGGACGCGGAAGGCCGGTTACTTTTCGTAATTTTTCTTGAGGTAGTCCGCAGTAGCCTGCGAGAGATCGTCGAGACTGTCGCGAAGGACGTCGTGGACGGCGGCGTCGGTGGAATTGCCGGAAGCTAGCTTGTCGAGAATGCGGGCAATGTCGTCCATGCCCTGGGTCTGGACGATGTACTCGACGACGGCGAGCGACCAGGCGTAACAGTAGCGGGCAACGTCGGAGGACATACTCATCCAGGACCCTTCGAGACGGGTGAGAGAGACGGCCTGACCTTCGTTGTAGATCTGAATCAGCGCGGTGGCGGTCTGGTCGCTGCGCTTCCCTTCCATATATTGAGCGACGCCTTCCTGAATCCAGGTGGGGACGTGCCCGTGCGTTTTCTGATTGATGAAGCTGTGGGTGAGTTCGTGGCGCAGGACGCGGGAGAGCGCAGGATCGACAGAGGTGAGGCCCTGAACGGGGACGCGGATGCGGCCGTCGTTGAGAGCGCCGACCCAGCCGGGAGCCTGGGTGATGTCGGCGAAACTTTGCTGGGTGTAGAGGATGACGCCGATGGGCTCGGGAGGAGAGTAGTTGAGGGCGGAGGAGATGTCGTCGTAATGGTGTTCGAGGGTGTGGAGGACTTCGCGGGCGAGGTTGGGCTCGGCGGCGCCGTTGTAGCGGAGTTGAAAATGGGCGCTTTCATTCTGGCGATAGGAATCTTCCTCGGCTTTGTCGCGCTGGGCTTTGTCGAGGGCGGCGACGACATCGGGATCGGGGCGAAGCTCGACGGCTTTTTTCCATTCGGAGACAGCGAGATCGAGGCGATTGAGGCCGAAATAGGCCCAGCCGGAAAGTTTGTAGACATCGGCGCTCTGGGGAGCGACGCGTTTGGCGCGATCGAGGTAATCGAGGGCTTCGCGATATTCGGAGCGACGGAGATAGAGGTAGCCGACATTGAGGAGGAGAGCAGCCTCGTCAGGCTGGTAAGTCAGAGCGGTGCGGGAGTCGGTGAGGGCGTGGTCGAGATCGCCATGAGCGAGTTCAAATTGAGCGGCTGCGAGGTGAGCGAGAGCGGCGCGCTGATTGGCCTGGGCGCTGCCACCGCGGGCTTCATTTTCGGCTTTGGAGATGTAGTCGCGGTCGATTTCACCATCGTGGACGGCAAAGTGATCGATTTCGTTGGAGGCGGGAGAGGAAGCGACCTGGGGAGGAGCGATGTCGAGGTTGGCGGCTTGAGCGGCAGGAGAGTCGTCGGAGGGAACGAAGCCGCCTTTGACGATGTGATCGACGAGGGATTTGGGAAGAGACAGCTGGCCGGCGGAAGTGTCGTACTGAATTTTATCGCCGAGGTCGATGACGTTGGAGGCGAGGATTTTGCGGCCATTCTTGAGGACGATCTGGTCGGCGAGTGCGGGAATGCACAACAGGGAAAGGGTTAGCGCAAGGGCCGTTAGGAGGCGCGAATTGAGACGGAGAGGCACAAGAATATTTTAGGCGGGGTTTGGTTGAGGAAGGCTGCGGGCTTGTTCGGGTATGCCGAATGTGACTACACTGCGGTATGCGGCGAATTTGTGTGCAGGTCGCGATATTGGGGATGATCGCGCTGCGCGCCGGCGGGGCGGAGACGCCACGAGAAACGCTGAACCGGCTGAACACGCTGCGGCTGAACACGCGAGCGGTTTACACCATAACAACTAAAGATCGAGTGGAACTGAGAGAGGGAGACGTTTCCATCTCGTTTCAGGAGGGAAAGCTGTCGTTTTATGAGGCGTTCGACGGCAAAGTGACAGGGTTTGTGTATTCGGGATTGGGGCACGTGGTGGCGCTGCCGCGGAATTCGGTGGAAAAGCAGCAAGTAGCGCTATTCCTGAAGACACCGGTGCTGGACCAGGAGTTCGTGTCGGGCTATTTCCGGTTCACGGACGATGCGGGCGATCGAATGATGGAGGAGATGAAACGAGCGGGGATTGAAGCGAAAGAGGATGTGGCGTTCGTGGGGAGATGGTCGGAGCAGGTGCAACGGCTGAATCCATCGCATTCGCTGCGAATTCTGCTGGGGAGGTACTACGCGGAGCCGAAACCGTTTTTCCATGCGGGGATTGACGGAGTGCTGACGGGGCCGTTCGACATCGTGGTGGACGATTCGCGGGAAGAGAATTTTTTTATGGGGCAGCCGAGGAGCGTAGGCGGAAATTCCTACTATGACGTGTGGTGTTCGTACGCGTTACCGGGGAGAGCGGCGCTGGGGAGCGGATTCACGGCACCGCACTATCAGATTGAGACGACCATTCATGCAGATAACTCGCTGGAAGGCGACACGCAGGTGGAGTTTCGAGCGACCGAACATCCGCCGCGGGTGCTGGTAGTGGCGTTGGCGCGTGCGCTGAAGGTGGAGAGCGTGACGGGGGAGGATGGCAAGGCTCTGGCGTTTTTTCAGAATGAAGGGATAACGGAGCGGCGATTGCGGAAGGACGGGGACGATCTGCTGTGCGTGTTTTTTGACGAGGGAAAGAAGGCTGGGGAGAAGTTCACGCTGCGTTTCCGGTATCACGGAAACGTGATTGCGGACGCGGGCAATGGAGTGCTGTTCGTGGGATCGCGAGAGAGCTGGTATCCGCACTACGGGGATGCGGGAAGCTTTGCGATGTACGACATGACGATGCGGTGGCCGAGGCGGCTGCTGCTGGTAGCCACCGGAGAGAAATCGGAGACGAAAGAAGAAGGCGAATATCGAAGCGCACATTGGAAGACGAGTACACCGGTACCGGAAGCAGGATTCAACCTGGGAGAGTACGCGACGACGTCGGTGGTAAGCGCGACGAGAAGTGTGGATGTATACGCGAACAAGCAACTGGAAGAATCGGTGCGAGAGCGGCTGGCGAGAGCCACACCGCCGCCGACGATTGGAACGGGGATTCATGGGGTGACGGGAGAGGCGTTGGCGGCCGAAGCGGCGCAGGCAAACGACGGCGTTTACGGCGAATCCGACGGAGGGGTTGAAGCAGATCGCGCGAGAAGTGGATTTGTCGATTACCTACTACGAGGGATTCAACGGGCCATTTCCGTACCGGCATTTGGGGGTGTCGCAGATACCGGGGGCGTTCGGACAGGGCTGGCCGGGATTGCTGTATGTGTCGACGCTGTCGTTTTTACCGCGGGAGGCGCAGGAGAAGGCGGGGCTGACTTCGGCGGAACAGGAACATTTTCGAGATGTGGTGCCGTTCCATGAAGTGGCGCACCAATGGTGGGGGAACGTGGTGGCGTGGAACAGCTACCGGGATCAATGGCTGGATGAGGCGATCGCGGCGTATTTGTCGCTGATGTTCGCGGAATCGGAGAAGAGTCCGGACCATGCGGTGAAGGTGTGGCTGGGGAGATACCGGCAGCAGTTGATCACAAAGAGCGCGGAAGAGGATCGAAGACCGATTGATGTGGGGCCGCTGGTGATGGGATCGCGGCTGACGTCCTCGCGGTCGCCAAACGGGTACGAAACGATTGTTTATGACAAAGGGGCGTGGGTGATCCACATGATCCGGGAGATGCTGCGGCAACCGGGAACTGCGAATCCGGACGCGCGGTTCACGGAATTGCTACGGACGCTGGTAACGAAGTACGAGCAGAAACCGCTGTCCACGGAGCAATTCCGGAAGGAAGTGGAGAAGGTGATGACGCCGAAGATGGATCTGGAGGGCGGGCATTCGATGGAATGGTTTTTCGATCAGTACGTGGAGGGAACGGGGATACCGAAATACAAGGTGGAATTCAGTTCCGCGCGGAAAACGGAGAAAGACTACGTGGTGAAGGGGAAATTGATACAGACGGGAGTGCCAGAAAGTTTCCTGGCACCGGTGCCGTTGTACGCCGGAAATGCGACGAAGAACGTGCTGCTGGGCACGGTGGTGGCGACAGGAGAAGAGACGAGTTTCACGTTCCACTCGGCAACGGATGTGCGGAAGATTGTGATCGATCCGAATTTGACGCTGCTGTGCGTGACGGAATAGAGCGGTTGCCGCGGTAGATTTCTTCCAGAAGAGACTAATTTTTGTTGGCAGCCAGTTCCTTGACGAGCGGGCTGCGCGGGTTGAGCTGCGCCTTGCCGTCGGGACCAAGGATAAAAGGGAAACCTTCGGAATCGGCGGGGACGGCGGGAAGAAGGCCGGCGTCGACCAGATCGGAGATACGAGAGGCGGGGTGATGCGCGGTCTGCTGGTATTGATCGAGAAGGCGATCGAGCTGGCGGAGATCCAATTGGACTTTGAGAACGCGGAGATGGCTTTGGGCGTTGCGGCGAATTTCGTCGTTGGTGCTGGTGTTGTAGACCTGTTGCCAGAGGTAGAAGGCGGTGTCGAGGGATTCGCCTTCGGCGGCAATTTTGGCAGCCATGATTTTCATCCAGGCTTTGGCGCCGGGCAGATCGCCACCGGTGGCGTAAGCTTTGGAGGCCTCGGGATAATTTTTGGCGTCGAAGTAGAGGACGTTGCCGAGGTCCTGATAGAGGCGCCACTGATCGGGGTTGGCGTCGATTCCGCGGTGAAGAAGGGCAACCGCGTGATCGGGATCGCCAGCGCCACGAGGAGCGGCGTCGCTTAAGAACATGGAACCGAAACGATAGGCAGGAAGGAGATGAGGATCGAGGGTGGTGGCGATATCGAGAAGGGGCCAGAGCATTTCGAGATTGTGGTCGTGACGGGCGTGCTTGTCGCCAAAATACTGGACGGCGCGGGTCCAGTAGACGGCACCCATAAGCGGAGCGAATTCGAGGCTAAGGCGCCTGATGGTGGAGGGAGAGCGGAGGAGGACTTCGTCCTGCTCGGAGCGGAGTGCGGCGCGCTGAGCGTCGATCTTGACCTGAAGAAACCAGACGGCGGCGAAACCGGCGACGATGACCGCGGCGAGCGACACGAATTGGAGGCGGCGGTTGTTCATTTGAGATTGCGACGGGAGAACACGACTGCGGAAAGCACGAGGATGATGGCGGCATAAACGATGGCGTAGAGCGTGGCCTGCGCGACGTAAGAAGCGGGAATGGGCTTCTGGTAGATGACGGAGCTCATTACGTTGAAGTTTTCAAGGTTGGGTAAGAGATAGGAGATCGCACGGAAAAACTGCTGGAAGAACGGGTCGAGGCGCGCGGTTTGCAGGTTGCGAAGTTCGTTGGCAAAAACGCCGCAGATGTACATGGCGACGGTAAAGAGAATGGCGAGGAAGGGCGAAGTGAAGCAGGAGAAGAGGAGAGCGAGAGCGACGATCAGGGCGAGTTTGAGGAGGATGAGGTAGACGGCGACGAGGATGTACCAATCGGCGCGCTCGAGTGGAAACTTGACGATCATCAGGGCGAGATAGATGCCGGCGGCCATGGCAGCGGTGTTGACGGTGAGGGTGAGGATCAGGCCGAGATATTTGCCAAGAAGGAATTGCCAACGGGCGAGTGGCTTGGAAAGCAGGGCGTAGAGGGTGCGCTTGTCCATCTCCTTGGAGACCAGGCCGACGCCGATGAAGACGGCGATGAAGAGTCCGATGATGGAGGTGGCGCTGAGGCCGAGGCTGATGATGAGGCTCTGCTCGATCTGAATGGAGATCTGGCCGACGAGGATGGCGGAAGCGATCATGAGCAAAGCAAAGAGCAGGAGATTGTAGAGGACGCGGTCGCGGACGGCTTCGCGAAAGGTGTTGGCGGCGACGTTGAGGACATTGCTTACGGGGTTCATTGGCCGGAGACCTCGACGGCAGAGGCCTGGGTGCGGGCAGCACCGACGACATCGAGGAAAAAGTCCTCGAGGGTGGGCTTGATCTGAGTGACGGAGAGGATGCGGGCGCCGGAGAGCTTGAGTGCGTCGAGTGCGGCGTAGAGCTGATCTTCGGGAAGCTGAACGCGGTAACGATCGCCGGTGCGGGTGGCGCGAGAGAGGAGATCAGAGGGTCCAGAAGGACCGGCGAGTTCGAAGAGAATCTCAATGCCTTGCGATTGAATGCCGACCAGTTCGTGGGGAGCGCCGACGCCGCGCAGTTTGCCGGCGACGATGACACCGACGCGATCGCAAAGCATTTCGGCGTCGGAGAGGACGTGGGTGGAGAAGAGGATGGTGCGGCCATCGCGCTTGAGGTCGAGGATGATGTCGCGGACTTCGCGGCGACCAAGGGGATCGAGACCGCTCATGGGTTCGTCGAGGACGACGACTTGCGGGTCGTGAAGGATGGCTTGAGCGAGGCCGACGCGTTGAAGCATGCCCTTGGAATACTTGCGGAGCTGGATCTTGCGGGCGCTATCGAGGCCAACTTTGCGAAGCATTTGATCGACGCGAGCACGGCGGTCGGAGGCGGTGAGGTTGTGGAAGCGGGCGAAGTAGTCAAGGAGTTCGGGAGCGGTGAGGTAGTCGTAGAAATAGGGCTGCTCGGGAAGATAGCCGATGTTCTGGTGCATGGAAACGTCGTCGATGGAGCGGCCAAGAATGCGGGCGGTGCCGGCGGTGGGAAAAATGATGCGCATGAGGAGCTTAATGGTTGTGGACTTCCCTGCTCCGTTGGGACCGAGAAAGCCGAAGACTTCACCGGATTCGACGCGCATGGTAAGGCCTTCAAGAGAAAGGCGTTTTTTGAGGCTGAGGAAGCCGTAGGGGTATTCCTTGGTGAGATTTTCGATCTCAATGGCAGGGGGCATGACTTCATTCTTGGCAAGGAGGAAAGCGGGGTCAACGCGGTAGGGGGAGAGGTGTGCTTAGGATGCAATAAAGGACAGAGGAGTGCGGGAATGCAGCGTTGTGTTTGGAGGAACATTGAGGTGGAGCAGGCGGGGCGGGAAGCATACGGGAAAGGCAAGCATTTGCTATTCGCGAATTGCGAATGTATACTCACGGTATGCAACTGAAGCCTCAAGACGTGGTGGTGCTGGTGAAACTGCTGGAGCATGGGGAGCAGCGTCCCCCGTATGCCCAGATCGCGAAAGAGTTATTTCTGAGTGCTTCCGAAGTACATGCCGCTGTCCAACGCGCCAAGCAGAGCCGATTGATAACCGGCGGCGTGAACGGATTCCCGAATAAACCAGCGTTGGAGGAATTTTTAGTGCATGGGTTGAAGTACTCGTTTCCTCCGGAGCGCGGCGAACTTACCAGAGGAATGGCGACGGGATATGCAGCCGAACCACTGAAGAGCCGGATCCATGGCGGAGATGAACTGCCACCGGTCTGGCCAACACCGGAAGGCCAGACACGAGGATATTCGTTGGCGCCACTTTACAAAACCGTTCCCAAGGCCGCAGCCAAGGACAAACATTTGTACGAAATGCTGGCGCTGATCGACGCTATTCGCGACGGAAGATCGCGGGAAAGAAAGATCGCCGCGGAAGAGTTGAAGATCAGAATACATTCGGCACGAAATGCATAACGGAAACATCGAGCTATTGAAAAAGGTGTGTCGGCACCTGAGGGGAGTTCTACGTGAAGTCGTGTTCGTTGGTGGCTGCACGACAGGGTTGTTCATAACAGACGAGGGGGCGGGTGAGGTGCGGCCTACGTTCGATGTCGACCTAATCTGCGCAATCTCTTCCTACGCGGAATATGCCGCGTTCGCGGAACGTTTGCGTGCGCTGGGTTTTGCGGAAGATACGAGTGAGGACGCACCCGTGTGCCGTTGGCTGATCGACGAGATGAAAGTTGACGTGATGCCGGTCGAAGGAAAAATTCTGGGATTTACAAATCGCTGGTATCGCGCGGCAATGGATGCCGCACAAGAACTTGAGCTGGAATCGGGACTGCGAATTCGCACGGTGACCGCTCCGTATTTCGTCGCTACGAAGCTAGAAGCATTTCGAGGGAGGGGGCGCGGAGACTTCGCTGGCAGTCACGATATGGAAGATTTGGTGACGGTCATCGATGGTCGGGCGGAAATCGTGGGAGAGATCAGGGCGTCCGGTGAGGTAGGGATATACATCGCCCGTGCGGTGCGCGAGTTACTTCAAAATCAGAACTATCTCGATGCTTTACCCGGCCTTCTGCTGCCCGATGCCGCGAGACAAGGGCGCCTTCCGATGCTTGTGGAACGACTCAAACAGATCGGGGCGACGGGCCAATAGGAAGCATGCAGCGGCATGTGCAAGTTTAAACCAGCGAACAAACTTCAACCGGGAGCAGGAGTTATTTGGAGGTGATTTGCACGAGGTCGCTTTTGGTGACGACGGAGGCGACGGGCTGGAGGGTTTGGGGGGCGCGCCAGTTGTCGAGGATGCCAACCTGCTGGACGCAGCTGACGGTACACATGGGAGCGCAGCCTTTGTGGGTATGAAACTCGCGATGACGCATTTCGGCAGTGTATTGAGTGAGAGGAATGCCGGGATAGCCGCGCTGCTGAGAGCACCAGTGAACGAGGCCGTCTTCGCAGATGTAGAGGTAGCGAGAGCCGGCGCGGCACTTCCAGTCATGCTCGCGACCCTTGGCAACATTGTGCTGGAACTCGTTGAAGCGGGAATAGGAACGCTTACCGAGGGTCATGATCTCTTCGAAAATTTCCTGATCGCGAGGAGCGAGGGGTTTGAGCTGACCATCGTGGTCGTGAATGATGCCGACGGTGGAGGTGAAGCCGAGTTCGAGAGCGCGGTGAGCGATACGGAGGGCGTCTTCGGAATTTTTGACGCCGCTGCCGAGGACGGAATTGATGTTGACTTGAAAAACGGCCCATTCGGAAAGCATCTCGAGGCGGCCGTCGAGAGATTTGAGGCTCTTCTTGGAGACTTCGTCGGGAGTGGCGTTGTCGATGCTGATCTGGAGGTGCTCGAGGCCCGCTTCGTTGAGGCGCTCGATGCGTTCCTTGTTGAGGAAGAAGCCGTTGGTAATGAGACCGGCAATCATGCCGCGTTGACGAATGTGGCGGATGATGTCGTCGAGGTCGGGATGCATGAGCGGCTCGCCGCCGGAGATGGTGATGATGGTGGTGCCCATATCGGCGAGGAGATCGAGGCGCTTCTTCATTTCGGGGAGTGGGACGGGCTTGGAGACGTCGTCGTACTCATTGCAATAGCCGCAATCGAGATTGCAGCGGCGCATGGGAATGACGTGGACGAGAATGGGGTGGCCGGTATGCAAGAGGGCCTTGGCGATCATACGCAGTTCGCGCAAGCGCGTATAGCGAAAACGGCGACGCCGCCGTCGCCAGGTTTGCGGCGACGCTTTCCCTCGATTACCAGATTGAGCCATGAATCGGTGATTCCCCAGACAATATCAGTATACCTTAGAGTGAAATCAGGAAAGAAAAAGCGCGCAGGAAGATTGAGTGGGATAGAGGAAGAGGCAACCAGGAGATACGGGGATACGCGGGAAAATTTCAAGGAAGTTTCCTATACTTAGGTTGCAGACGGACCCGGAGGCTGTGACCCATGAACGCAAAATACAGATTTAATGCGGTGAGGCTGGCGCTGATCGCGCTGATTCTGGTGCTGGGAGCGTACTGGGCAGGGGCGCGATACGGACCGAGGCAGTCGGCCAAGGTGGAGGCGCAGCACGAAGCGGCGCGGCAGGAGGCGACTCCGGCGCCGGTAAAAGGCACGGTGGAACCGAAACCGGTGTCGATGACGGAAGACGAATCGATCAATGTGCGGATTTACAAGATGGCGTCGCCGGCAGTGGCGAATGTGTTGACGAAAGCAACGGAGTACGACTTCTTTATGGATGCGGTGCCGGTGGAAGGAGCGGGCTCGGGATTCGTGATCGATCCGCGGGGATATATTTTGACGAATTTCCATGTGGTGCAGGGAGCGCAGACGATTGAAGTGATTTTGGGCGACCAGACGAGGTACCCGGCGAAATTTGTGGGAGCGGATCAACGGAACGACGTGGCGCTGCTGAAGGTGGATACCAAGGGAAAACAATTGACGGCGCTGCCGATGGGAGACTCTTCGAATTTGCAGGTGGGACAGAAAGTGCTGGCGATCGGGAATCCATTCGGGTTCCAGTCGACGCTGACGACGGGAGTGGTAAGCGCGCTGGGGAGAACGGTGCAGACGGGACAGTCGACGTTTATCGATGAAGCGATCCAGACGGACGCGTCGATCAATCGCGGGAATTCGGGCGGGCCGCTGATCAACACACATGGCGAAGTGATCGGGATCAACTCCGCGATTTATACGCCGAGCGGAACGGCGGCGGGAATTGGATTCGCGATTCCGATCAACACGGCAAAGCTGATTGCGGCGGATCTGATAAATGAAGGCAAGGTTCGGCGCGCGTACATGGGCGTGCAGACGATTCCGGTTGGCGGATGGCTGGCGGAGGCGCTGGACTTACCGGTACAGGATGGATTGCTGGTGGAGCAGGCGACGAAGGGCGGACCGGCGGCAGCAGCGGGCATTCACGGAGGCGACCGCGTGGCGCAAGCAGGAATGCGGCGCATCATGCTGGGCGGAGACGTGATTGTGGCGGTGGATGGGCAGAAAGTGGCGAGCCAGTTCGACATGAACGTGCTGCTGAACCGGAAGCGTCCGGGAGACACGGTGACGGTGACGCTGTACCGCGGCGGAAAGAAAATGGATTTGCCGGTGAAATTGGGGGAGCGAGACGGAAGCCGGGAGTAGCTTCAGAGAATGCGCGCGGATCAGGGGCCAATTTCGGCGCGGAGTTGAGCGCGGCGCTCTTCGGTGAACGAGAACCACCCTTCCGCAAGATCGCGGACGCGTTCCAGGGCTTTCTGCATTTCTTCGTGTTTGGCCTTAATGGTGTCGGGATCGGCGTCGCGAGGGACGTAGATGGGCGGCGAGCCGATGAGAATGGTGCGAGCGAAGAGAGCGGGCAGAAGGAAGTGGTCCCAGGTTTTTTCGATGGTGCGGCCCCGATCGACACCGACGTGAAAGACGAGGATGGGAGCGCCGGTCATGCGGGCGAGAAGGACCGGGCCGACCTTGGCGACATAGCGAGGGCCACGCGGGCCATCGATGGTAAAGCCGCAATCCAGGCCTTCGGCGATGCGCTGGGCCATCACCTGCAGACCGCGTAAACCTCCGCGCGAAGAGCTACCCTGGGCAGTATTGAAACCAAGCCACTCGATGACCTTGCGGGTCCACTGACCGTCAAAGGCAGTGGTGTTCATGATGACGATGCCACGATTGCGGGCAAACCAAGCGATGGGAAGAATAACGCGGTGCCAGAAAGCCCAGATGCAGGGCTGCTTGGCGGCCCATTGCGCGTCGGCATAGCGGCGGCCGATGACTTCGTAGCGAAGGGTGGGGCCGAGGGTGCGAATGACGGAGTAAACGAGGGCAGCGATGATGGGAATCTGAATGCGGCGGTGCCAGGGAAGATTGGGGAGGCGAACGTCGTAGTGGGCGCTGACGTTGGCGGGCTGGTCCGGGGGCGGATTCTGGGGCGTGTCCATCTCCGATATAGTATAGGAGGGTTGCGGCCCGATGCATGGCGGGACGAGGCGAAAGAGGGTTTGCGGCGGTTATGAAGAGCGGCTGCGAGCGGCGGAGACGGATGAGGAGGTTGACCCGCGTGGGCGGGCTGCTGCTGATTTTGTGTGGCTGGCAGAGCGCGCATGGGGCCGCAGACAATCCACCACCGCCAGGGGACAAGGTAGGAACGATTGAGGGAGACGCGATCAGCATCGATGGGCCGATGACGGTAGAATCGGTAAACGGGCAGGTAAAGACGGTGTTGCGCAGCGGCAGCGACGTGCGGGTGAGAGCCGGACAGGCGCGAATCGAATTGGTGGAGGGTGGGGTAATCGCGATCTGCGGGCCTGCGCACTTTTCGGTATTGAAGTCGGGTGGATCGCTGACCGTGGCGCTGGAGAGCGGAACGATTCACGCGCTGCTGCAGAAGGAACCAGCGCTGACGGTGTACACGCCGCAAATTCAGGCGAAGCCGGTATCGATCGGCGGAGGAATGCTGGACACGCTGGTGGGTGTGGATGGAGCGGGCGGGATGTGCATACGCGCCGCGAAGGGCGCGGTGCGGATTGAGCAACAATTGACGGGACAAAGCATGCTGGTGCCGCAGAACGGGGATGTGGCGCTGACGGATGGGCAACTGGAAACGTTGAAGACGGCGCCCGGGCGATGCGTTTGCGAGGCGCCGGTACTGACGAAGGGGATGACGGGCCCGGCGGAGGTGAGCAAGCTGGCGAGCACCGAGGAGTTGAAGAAGCGGGAGACGGAGCGAAAGAACAATCCGCCGCAGACGCAGGATTCGGCGACGCCAGAGCCGGAGCAAAAAGGGGAGCCGGTGTACCAGGTGTTTATGCCGCCGCTGCAATACGACGCGAAAGCGAAGGTGCAGTCGGATTATGACCCGAGTTTGATTGTGCTGGTGCGCAGAGTGCGAGTGCGGCCAACGTTGATTTTTCAAGGACGGGTGGAAGGCGATCCGGTAGTGGCCAAAGCGAGTGCACCGCCAGCGGCGAGTGCGAAACCGGCGGAGGCAACGAAACCGGTGGAAGAAACAACGTGGAACCGTGTGCGCACATTTTTCAAGAAATTGATGGGGCCTACGTCATAAACCTGATAACCGGTTGGGAACCTGGACCAATCGAACAAGGAAATATATTTGGCGGCGCAGGCGCGGATGATACATTGAAGTTTCCCAGACTGTTGTCGCCCTCGATGCATCCAATTACTGAAGTGCCCGAAGCCAAGTAACGTCCCACGGACGGCAGTAAAACCAACAGGAGAACCCGAGAAATGCCCCGTTTGGTGAGAAGTGTACAAGCAGCGCTGAGATTGGCGATGGCGGTGGCATTGGTGTGTGGCGCCCTGGCGGGGTGCTCGAGTGTGAATAATGGAGGGGGCGGCGGAGGCGGCGGAGTAACGATCCAGATCGCGCCAACGACGGCTACAGTGCAGTTGGGAGCGACGCAGACGTTTACGGCGACGGTGAGCAACACAAGCAATACGGCGGTGACGTGGGAAGTGAACAGTATGGTGGGGGGGAATGCGACGAACGGAACGATCACGGCGGGCGGAGTGTACACGGCGCCGGCGACGATGCCTAGCAGCGCGACGGTGACGGTCACCGCGGTGGCGAGCGCGGATTCGACGAAACAATCGAGCGCAACGGTGACGCTGACGGCTCCGGCAATTGCGGTGAGTGTGCAGCCGGGAACGGCAAGCGTGCAGGCGGGCGGAGGCACACAGAATTTTTCGGCAATGCTGACTAACGACACGCAGAACAAGGGCGTGACGTGGAGCTTGAGCGGAACGGGATGCAGCGGAGCGGCCTGCGGAACATTGACGAACGTTACGACGACGAGTGTGACGTACAACGCACCGCCCAGCGTGCCGAACCCGGCTACAGTGACCGTGACCGCAACATCGGTGGCGGACACGACCAAGAGCGGAGGCGCAACGGTAACGCTGACGGCTCCGGCAATTACGGTGAGCGTGCAGCCAGGAACGGCGAGTGTGCAGGCGGGGGGAGGCACACAGAATTTTTCGGCAATGCTTACGAACGACACGCAGAACAAGGGCGTGACGTGGGGCGTGAGCGGAACGGGATGCAGCGGCAGCACTTGCGGGACATTGACAAACGTCACGACGACGAGCGTTACGTACAACGCACCGGTGAGCGTGCCGAACCCGGCTACGGTGACGGTGACGGCGACGGCGATTGCGGATACGACGAAGAATGGAACGGCGACGGTGACGGTAACGGCGGCTGCGGCAGTGATTTCGGTAGCGGTCGCGCCGCCGACGGCGTCGGTGCCGACGGGATTGGCACAAGGGTTCAGCGCGACGCTGATGAACGATACGCAGAACAAGGGCGTGACGTGGAGCGTGAGCGGGACGGGATGCAGCGGGGCAGCTTGCGGAACGCTGACGAACGCTACAACGAAGTCGGTGACGTACACGGCACCAGCGAACGTGCCGAGTCCGGCGACGGTGACGCTGACGGCGACGTCGATTGCGGATGGAACCAAGAATGGCGTGGCGACGATTACGGTGACGAGCGGAGGCAGCACGCCCAGCGTGAGCTTGTCGCCAAAGCGCGGAGGCGTGGCGGTAAAGCAAGGAATCGTGTTGACGGCGACGGTGACGAACGATGTGAACAGCCAGGGAGTAACCTGGAGTTCGAATCCGGCGGCCACGTTCAGCAATTCGACGAGCACGACGGCAACGTTTTCAGCGAGCGGCGCGGGATCGTATGTGATCACCGCGACGAGCGTTGCGGACATTCAGCAAACGGCGACGGTAACGATCGGAGTAACAGACCTGGCGGGAGTGCTGACGTGGCACAACGATGTGTCACGCGATGGAGTGAACCAGCAGGAGTACGCGTTGACACCGACGCTGGTGACAACGGCGACGTTCGGGAAGTTGTTTGCGTGCTCGATCGACGCGGCGGAGTATGCACAACCGCTGTGGGTGCCGCAGGTGACGATTGAAAGGTACGAGCGCACAATATCGTGATCGCGGCGACGTCGCACGACACGGTGTATGCGTTCGACGCGGACGCGAATCCGTGCGTGACGCTGTGGAGCGTGTCGCTGCTGGGTAGCGGAGAGACGTGGCTGAGTTCGAATGACGTGAGCACGACGGACATCTCGCCGGACATCGGGATTGTGGGAACGCCGGTGATCGATCCGGCGACGAATGCGCTTTACGTGGTGAGCAAATCGAAGGACAGCTCCGGGAATTTTTACCAGAGGCTGCACGCATTGAATCTGGCAGACGGCAGCGAACGGACGAATTCTCCGGCGACGATCCTGAGCGGAACCATCACTTCGCCGGCGCTGATCGAGAACCAGAGATGCGGACTGGCGCTGGGCGGGACGAATGTGTACGTGACGTGGGCGTCGCACGGGGATAACGGGCCGTATCACGGAATCATCACGGCTTACGATAAGACGTCGCTGGCGCAAACGGCGACGTTCAACGACACGCCGACGGGAGTGCAGGGGGGAATATGGATGTCTGGAGCGGCGCCGGCCATCGACGGATCAGGGAATATTTTTGTGATCAGCGGCAATGGAACGTGGGACGGCACGACGAATTTCGGCGATTCGTTTCTGAAATTGAGCAGCGGCTTGCAGGTGCAGGATTGGTTTACGCCATCGGACCAAACCGATGACATCGGACAAGACCAGGACTTCGGGGCGGGGGGAGCGGCGATTCTGGTGAACTCGGGGACGGCGGCGAATCTGGCGGTAGGCGGCGGAAAAGACAACGCACTGTACATCCTGAATCGAAATCATTTGGGCAACGAAGGGGATGCGAACGCATGGCAACCCCCGATTCCGCTGATGGCGAGCGGGATCTATTCGACGTGCGGCGTTCTGGAACAATACGCTGTACGTGGACGCAGTGAGCAGGCCGCTGCAGGCTTACGGGTTGAACACGGGCACCAGCACATTCGGACGTAACGCCGAGTTCGCAGACGGGTTCGTACTTTTTTTCAATTGGCCGGGGATAACGCCGTCGATCTCGGCGCAGGGCACATCGAATGGAATCGTGTGGGGGATCGAGTCCAAAGGAGGACCGATCCTGCACGCGTTTGACGCCACAAACCTGAACAATGAATTCTGGAATGCGACGCAGGCGAGCGGGAGCCGGGACGCATCGGGCGGGCGGTTACGTGAAGTTTACGGTGCCGACGGTGGCCAACGGCAAAGTGTATATCGGAACATCGAAAGAGATTACGGTGTACGGACTGCTGCCGAATTAAGCGGACTACATGCCTTCGTAGTTGGGACCACCGCCACCTTCGGGAACGGTCCAATCGATGATCTGGTAGGGATCGGCGATGTCGCAGGTCTTGCAGTGGACGCAATTGGCGGCATTGATCTTGAGCTTAAGGCCTTCGGCAGAGTTGGCCATTTCATAAACGGCAGCGGGACAAAAATACTGGCAGGGATTGCCGTATTCCTCGACGCAACGAGTGGAACAGATGTTGAGATCGTGGACGATCAGATGACAGGGCTGATCGTCTTCGTGACGAGTGCCGGAGTGGTAGACGTCGGTGAGGCGATCGAAGGTGAGCTTGCCGTCGCCTTTGAAGCGCTCGGGAGCGGGCCTGCCATGAATCTGGGAATAGTTCTGATAGCCGGGATGAGTGCGCATGGGATCGACAAGTCCTGCGCCACCGGTGACCTGCTGAAGCGCGGATAAGACAAACCCATCGAACATGCCGGCGTGGAAGGACTGATGGAAGTTGCGGACTTTCCAGAGCTCGTCCTTGATATAGCTGTGATCGATTTTGTCTTTGTAGGAACGCAGAGATTGCGCGGAGAAATCGTTTTTCTGGAAGGATTCGAAGATGGATTCCGCGGCGAGCATGCCGCTTTTCATGGCCAGGTGAATGCCCTTGAGGCGCTGCGAATCGAGGAAACTGCCGGAATCGCCGACGATGAGGGCGCCGTCAACATAATTGCGAGGCATGGCGTACCAGCCGCCGTAGGGGAGAGATTTGGCGCCATAGCGGACGAGTTTGCCGCCGTCGAGGAGATTGCGGACGTAGGGATGCGTCTTCCAGATTTGGAATGCGGCGTGAGGATCGAAGCGGGGATCCTGGTATTCGAGAGCAACAACGAGGCCGAGGGAGACGCGATTGTTGGAGAGGCCGTAGATCCAGCCGCCGCCATACATTTTGGTGGAGAGAGGCCAGCCCAGAGTGTGGGCGACGAAGCCGGGTTGAATCTTGCCGGGAGCGACGTCCCAAAGTTCCTTGATGCCGATGCCGTAATTTTGGGGATTGAGATTGTCGAGCTTGTAGCGATTGACGAGTTTTTTAGTGAGCGAGCCGCGAGTGCCTTCGGCAAGGACGGTGACTTTGGCGCGGAGTTCGTAGCCGGGAGTGAAATTGGATTTGGGCTTGCCGTTTTTGTCGAGGCCCTTGTCTTCGGTGACGACGCCGGAGACGCCATTGCCGGAATAGATGAGATCGGCTCCGCCAAATTCCTTGAAGACGTTAACGCCGGCGGCTTCGACTTTTTCGCCGAGCCAGCGGGTGAGGCGGGAGAGAGAGACCACGTAGTTGCCGGAATTGTTGAAGGGCGGCGGGGTGACGGGAAAACGGTAGGAAGAATTTTTGGTGAAGACGAGGGCGGCGGAATCGGTGACCGGGGTGTCGAGTGGGGCGGAGGATTGGTAGTCGGGGACAAGCTCAGCGAGGGCTTTGGGATTCATGATTGCGCCGGAAAGCTGATGCGCGCCGATTTCGCGGCCTTTTTCGAGGACGTAGATATTGTCGGCGGAGAGCGGAGATTGACCGGAGGCGTTGTGTTGGCGAATGAGATTGGTGAGATGCAGAGCGCAGCTCAGGCCGGCGGGGCCGGCACCCACGATGAGCACATCGGCTTCGAGTTGTTCGCGTTCGACGGGCATGGGGGACATTCTACCAAACAAGCGTTTGGAAAAAAGAAGGGTCAGGCGAAGGCTGTAGAGGCGATCAGGATTTAGACTTCTGAAGCTCTTCGGTGAGGGCGGGCATGATTTCGAAGATGTCCGCGACGATGCCGTAGTCGGCGATTTCGAAGATGGGGGCGTTGGCGTCTTTGTTGATGGCAACGATGGTGCGCGCGCCTTTCATGCCAACGACGTGCTGGATGGCGCCGCTGATGCCAAGGGCAAGATAGAGCTTGGGGGCGACGGTCTGGCCGGAGCTGCCGATCTGGCGCTCCATGGGGAGCCAGCCTTCGTCGCAGATAGGACGAGAGGCGGCGATTTCTCCACCGATGGCCTTGGCGAGGGCTTCGGCTTGTGCGAGATTTTCGGGAGCTTTGATGCCGCGGCCGACGGCGACGATGAGAGGAGCTTGGGTGAGATCGACGGCGGACTTGGCTTCTTTGAAAAGTTCGAGAGGCTTGGTGCGAATCTGATCGGGAGTGAGAGTTACATGAACGGGATTGACGGGAGCGCTGCCGGAAGGATGGGCCGCGAGTTGATCGGAGCGGAAAGAGCCAGACTGAAAGGAGACGAACCAGGGCGCGGAAGAGGTGAAGACGACGTCCGCAGCGGTTTTGCCCTGGAACATTTGGCGGACGAAAACGAGTTTGCCGGATTCGCTGCGGAATGCGATGCAATCGGCGACCATGCCTTTGCCGAGCATGGCGGCAAGCTTAGGAGCGAAGTCGCGGACCTGGTAGGTGTGGGGAAAGAGCACGAAGTCGGGATGCGCGGAGTCGATGAGTTGGCGAAGGGCGAGGCAGTAGCCGTCGGGCGTGTAGTTTTCCAGGAGGTCGTGCTCGACCAGGAGAACTTCGGAAACATTTTTGGAAGCGAGTTCAGCGGCGAGGTTGGCGACGCCTTTGCCGAGGAGAGCGACGGAGACGGTGGCTCCGTTGGAGGTAGCGATTTGCTGCGCAGCGACCAGAGTTTCGAGGCTGGTGGGATTGAGCTTGCCCTGACGCTGTTCGACGACGACGAGGATTTTCATGGTCAGATCACCCGCGCTTCGAATTTGAGTTTTTCGACAAGTTTGGCGGCGACATCCTTGGGAGTGCCAGTGAGGAATTCGGTTTTCTTGGACTTGACGGGGATATAGATTTTTTCGATGACCTGTGTTGGCTCGACAGCGACGCCCAGAGATTCGCGGGAGACGGTGGCGATTTCTTTTTTCTTGGCGGCCATGATGCCCTTGAGGGTGGCGTAGCGGACCTTGTTGATGCCAGATTGAATGGAGAGGACAGCCGGGAGAGGGACTTCGATCTACTGGAACCAGCCAGCCTCGAGTTCGCGCTTGAGCTTCATTTTACCGTCGAGGACTTCGATCTGCATGATGATGGTGGCGTTGGGACGATCGAGAATTGCGGCGAGGAGCACGCCGGTCTGGCCGAAGCCGTGATCATCGGACTGGAGGCCGGTTAGGACGAGATCGGGATTTTCATTGCGAATAGCGGCAGCGAGGACTTTCGCAGTGTTGAGGGGATCGAGTTGCGCGAAGGAATCGTCGGCGATGTGAATGGCACGATCGGCTCCTTTGGCGAGGGCTTCCTTGATGGTTTGCTTGACGCGTTCGGGACCGAGAGAAAGAGCGATGACTTCGCCTCCGTGCTTTTCCTTGAGGCGAAGAGCTTCTTCGAGGGCGTAGCTATCGGGTTCATTCATTTCGAAGCCGATGTCGGATTCCTTGATCCAACTGCCGGCGATGGAGAGGGGCGCATCCTTGGCCGGAACCTGCTTGATGCAGACAATGATTTTCATGGTGATCCCTCGAACTGAGCGGGCGCGGTGCAAGCCACGAATAAGAACTCAGAACGTCTTGACCAGTTTAGCGCGGAACGAGTGAGCGCGGAATTCCGGAGGCTTCGGTTACTTGCCGGGCCAGCGTTTGAAAATGAGCGCGGCATTGGTGCCGCCAAAACCAAAGGAGTTGGAAAGGGCGTAATCGACAGAGGCTTTGCGGGCGACGTTGGGAACGTAATCGAGATCGCAATTCGGATCGGGAGTTTCCTGGTTAATGGTTGGCGGAAGAATCTGATCGCGCAGAGCGAGGACAGAGATGCCGGCTTCCAGGCCGCCGGCGCCGCCGAGAAGATGGCCGGTCATGGACTTGGTGGAACTGACGGGCAGCTTGCGAGCGATCGCGCGCTCACCGAACAGGCGCTTCATGGCGGTAGTTTCAATGGCATCGCCAAGAGGTGTGGAAGTGCCGTGGGCGTTGACGTAGCCGATGTCGTCGGGAGTGAGGTGAGCGTCTTTGAGGGCGGCGCGCATGACGCGGAACGCGCCATCGCCGTTTTCGGCAGGCTGGGTAATGTGGTACGCGTCGCCGCTCATGCCATAGCCAACAATTTCCGCGAGGATGGGAGCATTGCGCTTCGTGGCATGCTCGAGAGATTCGAGGATGAGGATGCCGGCGCCTTCACCGACGACGAAGCCATCGCGGCCGGCGTCGAAGGGACGGCTGGCCTTTTCGGGTTCGTCGTTGCGAGTGGATAGAGCGCGCATGGAGGCAAAACCGCCGACGCCCATGGGAGTGATGGTGGCTTCGGTGCCGCCGCAAATCATCATTTCCGCGGCGCCGCGTTCGATAATTTTGAAGGAATCGCCGATGGCGTGAGCGGAAGCGGAGCAGGCCGTGGCGGTGGCGGAATTGGGACCGCGCGCGCCGTAGCGAATGGAGATGTGGCCGGAAGCAAGATTGACGATGGCGGAAGGAATGAAGAAGGGAGAAATTTTTCCGGGACCGCCCTGCATGAGTTTGATGTGTTCGCGCTCGATGATATCGAAACCACCGATGCCGGAAGCGACGTAGACACCGACTTCATCGAGATCGGAGTGCTCTGGCTTCCAACCGGCCATGGTGACGGCAAAATCGGCGCCAGCGAGGGCCAGTTGAATGAAGCGGCCCATTTTCTTGAGTTCTTTTTTCTCGATCCACTGGAAGGGATCAAACTTCTTCACTTCACCGGCGATCTTGCAATCGAAATCGGCGGTGTCAAAGTGCGTGATGGGTGCGATACCACTTTTACCGGCGACGAGGTTTTTCCAGGTTTCCTCGGTGCCAATGCCGAGGGCGCAAACCAGTCCGACGCCCGTGACGACGACGCGGCGAGTCAAATCAAAAGCTCCTTAAGGGGGAAATGGGAAGCGCCTTACTTGCCCTTCGAGTGTTTTTCGATGTACTCGATGGCATCCTTGACGGTGGTCATTTTTTCGGCGTCTTCATCGGGAACTTCGATGCCGAAAGCTTCTTCGAAAGCCATAACGAGCTCGACCTGGTCGAGAGAATCGGCGCCGAGGTCATCCACGAAAGAGGCAGTGGGGGTGACTTCGGCTTCGTCGACGCCGAGTTGCTCGACGATGATCTGCTTAACGCGTTCTTCAACGCTGGCCATGCAATCCTCCGCGACCGGATGTCGCAAAAAATTTCTGAGAGCTAGCTGCGCTGCAGGCGAGCCTACAACGACATACAAGCGAAATAAATGACCTACTGGGTAACCTGAACATTCTAGTGGCGGTGAAGGTGTAGGTCAACATTCACCGGCACCAGGAGCGAGAAAATTTTGCGCGCGAGCGATCACGCGAGATACATGCCGCCATTGACATCGAGCACGTGACCAGTGATGTAGGAGGCTTCGTCACTGGCGAGAAAGACGACGGCGGCGGCAACGTCGCGGGGAAGCCCGAGGCGACCGAGAGGGATGCGGGCTTTGAGTTCGGTCTTGACGTTGTCGGAGAGCACATCGGTCATGGGAGTCTGAATGAAACCGGGGGCGATGGCGTTGACGGTAACGTTGCGGGAAGCAATTTCCATGGCGATGGCCTTGGTGAGGCCGATGAGACCGGCCTTGGCGGAAACATAGTTGGCCTGACCGGCATTGCCCATTTCGGCGACGATGGAGGCGATGTTGATGATGCGGCCAGAGCGTGCGCGAACCATGGAGGAAAGCGCCTGCTGGGTGCAGAGAAAGGCGCCGGTGAGATTGGTGCGAAGAACGGATGTCCCAATCCTCGAGCTTCATGCGCATGGCGAGGCCGTCTCGGGTAATGGCGGCATTGTTAACGAGAATGTCGAGCCTGGAAAATTTTTCGAGGACGGATTTGAAGGCGGACTTGATCTGCTCGGGATCGGCGACGTCCATGCGGAGGGCGAACGCCTCACCACCGGCAGCGGCGATTTCCTGAACGAGAGCGGCGAGCTTTTCTTCGTTGCGAGCAGCGACAGCGACCTTGGCGCCGGCCTCGGCAAGGGCGAGAGCGGTGTCGCGGCCAATGCCCTGGGACGCGCCGGTGACGAGAGCGACTTTGTCTTTGAGACTGAACATGAGATTCGATCCTGGGCGCTGTCAGGCAGCGTCAGTTTTTGCTCCAGCGATTTTGTCGACGGTGGCGAGCAAACTTTTTTCGTCTTCGACGTTGAGAGTGGCGACGGAACGCTCGATCTGACGGATCAAGCCGGTGAGCACGCGACCGGGGCCGACTTCGACGAAGGTGTTGACGCCCTCTTCGAGGAGCATACGAATGGACTCCTGCCAACGGACGGGGGCGGAAACCTGGCGGACGAGAGCATTGCGTGCTTCATCGCCGGTGCGAATGGTGTCGGCGTCCACATTGGTGACCAGAGGAAGCTGTAGATCGGCAAAATGAGTGGCGGCGAGATCCTTCTCCAGCTTTTCCTGAGCAGGCATCATGAGCGAGGAATGAAAGGGAGCGGAAACGGGCAACATGACGGCGCGCTTGGCTCCAAGCTGGTTAGCTATTTCGACGGCGCGTTTGACGGCGGCAGCACTGCCGGAGATGACGGTCTGATCGGGAGAGTTTAAGTTGGCGGGAGCGCAGACTTCGTTTTCCGCGGCGCGTTTACAAGCGTCCTGAACGACGGCGGGAGACAGACCAAGGATGGCGGCCATGGCGCCCTGACCCGCGGGGACAGCGTCCTGCATGTAGGTGCCGCGCTTGCGAACGAGGCGGACGGCGTCGGCGAATTTCAAGGAACCGGCAGCGACAAGAGCCGAGTATTCCCCCAGGCTGTGGCCGATAACGAAATCGGCGCCAATTCCCTTTTCATGAAGAACGCGAAAGGCAGCGACGGAAACGGTGAGGATGGCCGGCTGCGTGTTCGCGGTCATCTTCAGTTCGTCTTCGGTGCCTTCGAAGCAAATTTTAGAGATGGAGAAGCCGAGAGCTTTGTCGGCTTCGTCGAAGACCGCGCGAGCGGAGGGATAGCGATCGGCAAGATCCTTGCCCATGCCCGAGTACTGCGAGGCCTGACCGGGAAATACGAAAGCAACTTTACCCATACGGTGCTCCTCTCTCCGGGCGTGAACGAGTGCGCAAACCAGGGAGAGCTGTGGTTCGATTTACCGACTAACGCGCGCACGAGGATTACCCGCGACGACGCGCCTGTCTAACCCAAAGAACAACGGCTGTAAAGCGACTGAGTGTCTCGACGCGAACCTGGCTCACAGAGCAAGGGAGGCGGCGAGGGGGAGCAGCGGTTCCATCGTACGCTTAAACCCCTGAAAAAGAACCGCTGGACCAGCTAGCTGACTGCACAACGAACTTCGGTAGTACCAGCGAAGGAAGCCGAACCAGAAATCGCGGGTCCTTCGCAAACACACGCGATACCCGGGACAAACACAAACCACTGGGGTCGTACTGCGCCCGGCTCCAAAAGGCGGAGAAAGAAAACAAACGGGCAAATCTGGTCAGTACCAGTGGGAAGCGAAACAGGGAGGCCCGGCGAACGCTAAGCCGACTCTTTGACGGCGCGGCTCTTGTAGTGGCCACAATGAGGGCAGACGCGATGCGGCTGCTTCATTTCATGGCAATGGGGGCACTTGGCGAGCGCGGGACCGGTGAGATGGTCATGAGCGCGACGCTTGTTCTTGCGAGCCTTGGAATGACGTCGCTTTGGATTTGGCATGATACAGCTCCTTCAGGTTTCGCCGATTCACAGCGGCACACACCGCCGCCGCGAACAGGTCGGATTCTATGGGCTTTCGGCCCGGAAATCTATTGTTTCTTGAGCCAGTCCTGCTTGAGGCGAGCCAAGGGCGCCATGCGTGGGTCAGAGGCATGGGTTTCACAGCGGCACGCTTCGTGATTGAGGTTGGCGCCACAGGAAGGGCACAAACCGCGGCAATCACTTTGGCAAATCACTTTCATAGGCAAGGACAATAAGACCTGTTCCTTGAGAACATCGGCAAGGAACAAGCCCTCTCCTGTAAAAAAACCGATATCGGTATCGTCGTCTTTCAATCGTTCTTCTTCCGGCTTGGCAGCACTGCGAAGCGGCTGATAGAAGAGATCGAAATCGCGATGTACTTCCTCAAACACGGGCTCCAGGCAACGGGCACAGACCAACTCAATGCGAACTTCGAGGTTACCCACGATGCGGATCTGACCTTCGATCAGTTCGGCAGTGGCGGTGACCTCAAGTGGTCCGGCCTGTTTGACCTCGGGAATGCCGTACTCGATGCTACCCGGGGCATAGGACTTGCGGATGTGAATCTTACGGACTGCGAGATCCTTAACGTCAAGGAACATATCGTCCGCACCTCCAGCAGCCAAGCCCATGCTTATCCATTATTGGGTGGGAGAGAGGGCAAGTCAAGAAAGCGGGAGAGATTTTGAAGAAGAAAATTGGAAGGGGTTGCAGAAAAAAAGAAGGCGGAGACTGTTGGCCTGACACAGTCCCCGCCTCCCAGGTAAAGACAGATTAGCGCTTAGCGGTGTGAGTGACCTGCAAAGACTTCAAGTATGCGGTCAAGGTGGCGATGCGTTGTTCGGTGAGATGAGTGTCTTCACCGTGAATGGACTGGAAGAGCGGCTTCCACACGGGCATATAGGTGGTGCTCTGATGAGGCTTTTCGGTGCCGTAGCGGAGAATTTGCTCCACCTTCTTTTCGGGGAAGGTGCCGTGATTCTGACTGGAAAGCTCGGTCAGATTGGTGGGTGGAACGGGGCAATAGGGTGAAGTAGGACCGACGCCGCGGCCGTCATCGCCATGGCAACCGGCGCAGAGATCCTTATACATGGCGGCGCCGGAGTTGGGATCGGTGATGGAGAAGCCAGGAGCGGCAAAAGCGATGCCGCCGATCGTGAAGATGAGGACTACGGTGAGAACAATTCCTAGAGTTTTTGTCATGGGCCAACATGCTCCTCGGAGAACAGTTTGTGAGAAGAAGGGTGACGGGGAATAGCACAGTGGTCACCGAATCATGTGATCGGCAAACGAGCGATAGAGAGAAAAGAAGTTAGGTAAGAAAGAAGGATGAAGAAGAGGGCGGAACGGGCGTTCGAACGGAGGGGATGACCAAAGAAATGTGACGTATTGAACAATGAGAAGAGCGAGAGGATGAGGGGCGACTGTGCCGGTTTGCAACACGTCGCGATTAAGAAGATTTGGTGGTGAGCAGCGGACGCATGTAGCGGACGTACGCGGGGAAAGCGATTTCGGGAACTGGAATATCGGGATGCCAGACCTTTTCCCACTCGAAACAGAAGTAGCCGGTGTAGTGAATCTGTTGGAGTGCGCGGACCTGGCGAGCGATGGGGACATCGCCCTCACCGGGAAGAACGTAACGACGATCTTTGCCGTCGGGGACGGAGTCTTTGAGGTGGGTGTGGCGAATCCACTGGCCCAGTTCGCGAACGGTGAATTCGGGATCTTCGTGGGAAGTGGCGAAGGTGTGGTGGGCGTCCCAAAGAAGGGCGACGTAGGGAGAGTTGGCGCGAGTGAGAAGGTCTTTGAGAGTGGGGGAATCGGTGAAGTCGCCGTGCGATTCGATGATGACCGTCACATGGCGCGGGCCGGAATATTCACCGAGGGTACGAAGGCCATCGGCGACGCGAGCGACGACTTCTTCCTTGGGGCCGTTGATATTGTTGCCAAAGACGCGAACGTAGGGGCAGCCGAGAGCCGAAGCAAGGTCGATGAATTTCTTGGCGTCGGAAATATTCTGGGCGCGCTTGGTGGGATCGGATTCGTGCATGGCGGCGGAACTGGAGACGCAGGCGATTTTGACTTGATGAGCGGCGAAGGCAGCTTTGGTGGCGGCGATGCGATCAGGGGCAAATTCGGGGCGAGCGGGCAAATCCATGTTGCCCTGGAGGCCGCGAAGTTCGACAGCAGCGAAACCGGCGGATTGCGCGTAGGTGAGAATTTTGTCGAGATCCCAGGCAGGACACCCGAGAGTGGAGAAAGCGATGGGCAAGACGGGAGCGGCAGAATCGGCGCGAAGTTGAGAGGCGAAAAGAGTGGCGGCGCTGGTGGCAAGAAATTGACGGCGATTGAGAGACATGAATGACCTCGAGAAATGCGAAGTTCAGGCCCGCTGAATGACGGAGAGGATGCCTTCCATGGATTCGCGGCTGGAGGCTTCCTTGTCGTGCGCGGCATTCAGGTAATGAGTTTCCAAGGACATGGTGCCGGAATAGCCATCCTTGAGAAGAGCGCGGAATTGTCCGAGGTAGTCGATGCGGCCACCACCGACAGGAGCCCACAGAGCTTCCTGGCCCTTGGGAGCGGGAATGGCGTCTTTGAGATGCATGTGCCAGAGACGAGATTTGTCGATGGCATCGTAGCCATCGGGAAAGGGTTGAAGTTCGCCGGCAGCGTAGGCGTTCCCGGGATCCCAATTGATGCCGAGCGCGGGAGACTTGACGAGTTTGAGCATGGCGGCAGCTTCGCGGCCAGTGGCGACGTTGCAGGAGAATTCGTTTTCAAGGACGAGGCGGATTCCGTTGCGTTGGGCGATGTCGGCGGTGCGGCTGAGTTCGCGAGCGACGCGATCGTACACGGAAGGAGGATCGGCGACGCGAAGGAAGGCGAAGATGCGGACCTTGTCGGTGCCGAAATCCTTGGCACGGGCCATAGCGCGTTGCAGGAGCTCATCCTGGCGGGAGAATTCACTTTGCAGTGGATCGCTTTTGGGATCAGCGAAACGGGATTCGGTGCCTGGGAGAAGCGTTTTGAAGTAGGCGGAGTCGACAACGGAAACGCGCATCTGGTGCTTGGCAAGAAGATCGCGGGCGCGGCTGACTTCATCGGGAGAAAGTTCGGTGACGTACTTGTTCCACAGGAAGCGAAGCTCGACCCAATGGAGGCCGAAACCCTTGGCCCAGAGGAGAGCTTTCTCGAAGTCCTGAGTGACCTCGTCGGTGATGACCCCGAGTTTGAACTGCTCGAGATTAGCGGCCCAAGCAGGAATGGCCGAAGCGGCGAGAGAGCCGGCGGCCAGGGCGAGAAACTCTCTACGAATAAGATTAGGCGCCATGGGGGCATCGTAAGGCGGGAAAAGAGCGGCGTCAACGGAAGTGTGGGAGAGCGGCGCAAGGACGGGGTGAGAGCACAGATGTGCTAGGATAAAAGATTCAAAAACAGTGCAGGAGAAGGCTAGTGTCGGAACATCTTACACGTAAAGAACTGAAGCAGGACAAGGTACGCGAGACATTCGAGCATGGCGCGGAAGCGGTGCTGGGGCACAAGCAGCTGGCGCTGTACGTGGTGCTGGCGCTGTTGGTGGTGGGCGGAGCATTTCTGGGATGGAAGGCGTACAGCGACAATCAAAACAGCAAGGCGCAGGTGGAGTTTGACGAAGCGCTGAAGATTTACAATGCGCCGCTGGCCAACGCGGGGCAGCCGGTAATGCCGGGGCAACTGACGTACCCGACGATAGCGGAGCGGGCCCAGGACGCGGAGACGAAGTTTGCGGGAGTGGCGGCAAAGTTCCCGAGCACGAGGCCAGGGAAACTGGCACGCTACTATTCGGCGCTGTGCATGATGGATCTGGATAAATTGAACCAGGCGAGCGAAGAGTTGAACAAGTTAAACGCGGGTTCCGACAAGGAATTGAGCGCGATGGCGAATTACCAGCGGGCACTGATCGCCGAACGAACGGGCAAGACGGATGACGCGGTGAAGATACTGCGCGAACTGTCGAACGCGGGCTCGGTGCTGGTACCGAAGCCGATGGTGCTGCTGGAATTGGCCAGCGCGTTGCGACCGAGCGATCCCAAGCAGGCGGCCAAGGTATACGCGCAGATCGTCGTGGAGTATCCGAACACGGCGATGTCGGACCAAGCGACGCGCGAAATGGAAGCACTGCCGCCCACCACCTGAGCCTGAAAAGACCGCGAAAGAGCGCGGAGGTTTACCGATCATTCCTCTACCAAGCGCGCCGTGGGCCATGAAGGTGTCCGAATCCCGCGGACGCCGAGTGCCCGAACCGCCACATGCATACCGGTCTGACTACGCGCGGGATCGCGACCGAATCATACATTCGCGGGCATTCCGTCGGCTGGAAGCGAAGACGCAGGTGTTCAGCCCGCGTTTTTCCGATCATTTTCGAGACAGGTTGACGCACACACTGGAAGTGGCGCAGATCGCGCGCACGGTGGCGGGAGCGTTGGGACTGAACACGGAACTGGCGGAGGCCCTGGCGCTGGTACACGACATCGGGCACCCACCGTTCGGGCATGCGGGCGAACGCAAGCTGGATGAGCTGATGCGGCCCTTCGGGGGGCATTTCAATCACAACCTGCACGCGCTGCGGATCGTGGAACAATTCGAACACCGATATCTGAATTTTGCGGGGATGAACCTGACGTTCGAGGTGCGAGAAGGAATTGTGAAGCATTCGCGGGATTACCGGGCGGGCGAGTTTCCGGAGTTGCGGGAATATCTGCTGGAGCAGCGGCCACCGCTGGAATCGCAACTGATCGACTGGGTGGACGAGATCGCGTACAACACAGCGGATTTGGATGACGCGCTGGAAGCGAAGCTGCTGGATTTTGAAGCGTTGCGCGGGGAAGTGGAACTGTTCGAACGATATTATGGCGAGGTGGAGAGGCAACATCCGCAGGCGAAAGAAAAGTTGAAATTCAATGAAGCACTCCGGCACGTGATCGATTACCTGGTGAGTGACCTGATCACGAACACAGAGGCGGCGTTGGAGGGAGCGGGAGTGAAGACGACCGAGGATATACGGCGGTCGGGGAAGCGGCTGGCGGGCTTCAGTGAGGCGGCGCGGGAAGGAAATGCGCGATTGAAGGGATTTTTGTTTGCGCACATTTACAACGATCCGGTGATTACCGAGGATTGCCGGCGGTCGGTGGGACACCTGGAAGAGCTGTTTCACCTGTACCTGGAAGAGAAGGGCTCGATGCCGGAATCGTATGAAGCGATGACCGGAGAAGTGCCGCGGCATGTGGTGGTGTGCGACTACATAGCGGGAATGACGGATCAATTCTTGTTGAGACAATACGGCGAGCACTTCCCTGCCCCGGCGGAACGATAGAGGGTAACGGTTCCCAACCGATACGACGTGTAAGTAAGATAGGGAGATGATTCTGGCACGCGCGATGAGCAGGCAAATATTGCGATATGCATGGCTATTGGTGTGGGCGCTGGCGAGTTGTATTGCGGCCGACGGTGCACAGATACCGGGTTTGCCGACCAGCGGGGCGGCGGCAACGGCAACTCCGGCGGCAGCGGCGCCGACACCGGACCCGCTGGGGCGAGAGAATCCGCGTGGGACCGTGCTGGGATTCATCAAGAACGCTCAAGAAGAAAAATGGAAAAATGCGATCCGGTACTTCGAACCGCCGAAGCGGCGAGGGAAGTACGATCCGGCGGATGAAGAGGAGTTGGCAGCACAGTTGATCGTGCTACTGAACCAGAAGTTCGCGGGTACGATGGATTTCATCAGCCGCGATCCGAAAGGCAAGCTGGACGACGGGCTGCCCGAAGACCAGGAACGGGTGGGAAACATTCTTGGGACGGATAGCGAATTTCCAGTGCTGCTGGTACGCCGGGAAGACGATGAGGGTAGAGAGCTGTGGTATTTCTCGCGAGAGACGCTGGATAAGGTGCCGGATGCGTACGAGACGCTGAGCTTTCCGGAGATCGAGAAGAAAATCCCGCAGGTACTGGTGAGGAACCGGATACTGTCGATGCCGCTGTGGCAGTGGCTGGCCTTTGTGCTGTTCGTGCCGATAGCGCTGTTGGCGGCACGGATGTTATCGCGAGTTTTCGAATTGGGGCTTTATTACTACCGGAAGGCGCGGCATTTGCCGTTGGGGAAGTTGCCTGGGCTCTTGTATGTGGGCCCGATAACGTTGGCACTGGCAGTACTGATCCACTACTGGTTCGTGAGCGCGATCGGCACGTCGCTCTATTACCGGCTGTATTACCGAAAACTGATCTGGGTACTACTGGCGATCGCGTTCTACTGGATTTTGACGAAGGTCACGCGGAGTTTGTCGCACCAAATTGCGATAACGCTGACGACCCGGGGAATGCTGGCGGAACGGTCGATCGTGTCGCTGACGCGGCGTTTTGCGGAAGTCGTGATCTTCCTAGTGGTTTCGATGGTGGTGCTGCAAAGCCTGGGAGTGAACGTGTCGGCGCTGGTGGCCGGCGTAGGAATCGGCGGACTGGCATTGGGCTTGGGCGCGCAGAAGACGCTGGAAAACATGTTCGGGGGAGTGTCGGTGCTGTTCGACAAGGTGATCCAGATCGGGGACGTGTGCAAGATCAACAACCAGGTGGGGACGGTGGAGGATATCGGGCTGCGGTCGACGCGGCTGCGAACGCCGGAACGAACGCTGCTGACCATTCCAAATGGGGTGATGGCATCGGCGACGATCGAAAACTTGCGATTCCGGGACAAATTTTTGTGCCAGCAGACAATACGATTGCGGTATGACTTGTCGCCGAGTCACGTGAAATATGTGCTGGGACAGATCTGGGAGCTGCTGCTGAAGAATCCGAAGATCGAAGAATCGACGGCGCGGGTGCGGTTTTTGAGGTTTTCAGATTATTCGCTGGACATCGAAATTTATGCGTATATTCAGGAACCCGATTACAACCTGTTTTTGGAGACCCAGGAGAAGCTGCTGTTACAAATAATGGATCGACTGGAAGAGGCGGGGGCGGTGGTGGCGCTACCGACGCAGACGACGCTAGTGACGCAGGACGGGTGGATCGACGCGGGGAAAAAAGACAAAGCGGAGCACGCCATCGAGAAGGCGCGCGATATCGGAAAGCGGGATTCCGAGAGTTAGCCGAATTCAGGCAGATTGGTTATTGAGCGGCGAAGGTGTTGCAGGAAGAAATCTGGCCGCTATCGAAACCGCGTTTAAACCAAGACATGCGCTGCTGAGAACTGCCGTGAGTGAAGGAATCCGGCTGAACGCGACCGGTGGTCATTTTCTGAATGTTATCGTCGCCAACGGCGGAGGCGGCCCCGAGAGCGGATTCAATGTCACCGGCTTCCAAGAGATTGCGTTGCTGGGTGGAGTGAGCCCAGATGCCGGCGAAACAATCGGCCTGTAGTTCCATGGCGACGGAGGCTTGGTTGGCGACGCCGGGATTGCGCTGCTGAAGCTGACGGACTTTACTTTCGACACCGATAATCTTCTGAACGTGATGGCCAATTTCGTGGGCGAGGACGTAGGCCTGTGCAAACTCGCCGGGAGCGCCAAAACGGCGCCTGAGTTCATCATAAAATCCGAGATCGATGTAGACCTTTTCGTCGGCTGGGCAATAGAAGGGACCGGTAGCAGCACTAGCGCCGCCGCAGCCCGAACGAATGGAATCGCGGAAGAGGACGAGCTTGGCGTGACGGTAGGGAACGCCAGCCTGCTGGGGGAGAATGGCATCCCAAGTCTTCTGGTCGTCGTCCAGGACGAAGGATACGAACTTGACGACCGGCTCTTCGGCTTGATCGCGTGCGGGGTTGGGCTGACTGACAGCCGCAGGACCGGGAGCGGCTCCGCCACCGCCGCCGAGTAGAGCGAAGAAATTTTGTTTGAAGATGAGGCTGAGGACGAAGAGGACTAGGATGCCGCCGAGGCCGAGGCGCATACCGCCAAAGCCAAATCCACCACCGCCACCCCCGGTTTCGCCGCGGCGATCTTCGACGTCTTGGCTGGGTCCGCCCGGTGTCCAACGCATGGAGTTCTCCTCAGAAGAGCAAAATCGGGAATTTAATTGAAAATCGAATCGAGTTGGGCGGAACCGCATAAATCGTATCATTGCGGACGCATTTAGGCGAAGAGAAAGCGGGAGGAGAAAGTCAGGTATTTGCTGGAGGCGCGGAGCTGAGAAGAATTCAGTTTTGTGGGGGAACGGGTTGGAAACACGCGGGCTGAGGTTACAATAACGGTCATATGGCACCCGGTAAAACTTCGCGAGAGAGCGGATTGAGGCAGCGGAGGCGTCCGCCGGGACTGGTGTATGTGGAAATAGGAAATAACGGCGGGATGATGCGGGACGTCAGCGAAAAAGATTTCGCGATGCGAACGATGATGCCAGTGAGCCCGGGAGATACGTCGGCGTTTTCGTTTCCGATCGATGGGGAAAAGAGGATAACGGGGCGGTGCAAGGTTGCGGAGGTGGATGACGACGGGCACGTAGCGCGGATGGAGTTCACGCAACTGGAAGACGCGATGCGGACGGCGTTGGGGGAATGGCTGCAGCGAATCGACCGGCCGCCAGTGCCCAAAGCAGAAGCAGCGGTGGGTGAGCCGCGCGAAGTGGCGACTATGGAGCAACTGCGGGAAGAGATTCGCAACACGAGGGGCAAAGTGCTGCCGGGGTCGGAAGTGAAGACCGAGCTACCGCTACGCGAAGCCGAAGAAGAGATCGAGGAGGAGCCGGCTGAGGCAGCGGCGACGGTCGCGGAGCCGGAACAAGTGCCGCTGTTTTCGGAGACACATCACGACGTGCCAATGGTTGCAGCGGAAGGGTTGCCGACACGCGAAGAGGCGCCAATTTATTTGCCGCCGCTGATACCGAGCGACGAAAGTGTGACGGAAGCAGCGCCCGCGAAGACGGAGCTGGAACCGCTGGCGGAGAGCGCAACCGGCGAAGTGCTGCCGGAATTGGCAGAACCACCGGGGCCGGCGAGGAGACGGTCGGCATTGGCGTTGATGGTTGCAAATGCTGCTGGTGCTGGCATTGATTGCGACGGCTTTCGTATACCGGCAATACGTGGGGAGCGGATTGGTGTGGTTGGGGAATCGCGTATCGGGAGGACCAGCGGAGCAGGCGCCGCCGATCGTACGAGTCGAGCCAAGCACGGAGGGGACGCTGCCGCCACCGAGTACGGTGCCTCCGGCAATTACCAATTCGAGCGCGGGCAGTGGCGCGGCAGATTCGAATGCGGCGAATAAACCGGCACAGACCGGGGCTACGGATGCCGGGGCGAATAACGCGGTGACCGGAACGGGTACGGCGGCGCAACCGACCGGGACAACTTTAAAAAACAGTGGGCCGACGAGCGCGCCGACAGGGAGCGCACCGGCGACCACCCCACCGGGGAGCAGCGCTGCGGCGGCAAATCCATCGCCGCGGGCCAATGCTCCGACGGCCAATGCGAGTGAAGCGGGGCAGGTGGAATTCCTTGCGGCTCAGAACATTTTGAAAAGTGGCGCACGGGAATCGGAGTTGGGGGAAGCGGTACGACTGCTGTGGATCGCGGTGGAGAAAGGCAATTCGAACGCGGAGATCGCGCTGGCGGGCCTGTACAGCACCGGCGAAGGAGTGACGAAGAATTGCGACCAGACGCGGATTTTGCTGGCGGCCGCGGCGCGCAAGGGGAACGTAGAAGCGCAGCGAAAGCTGGAATCGTTTTCGCAGGACGCGTGCGAGCAATAAAGCAAGTGACGTTGCGCAAGGTGTCGCGTTAAGCTAGGGCCGAACGAAGAATGGCGGAGGGCGCAGTGTACTGCTCGAAATGCGGGGCAACAGCACCAAATGATTCGGCATTTTGCACGACATGCGGGAATCCGCTGTCGCGGACGGCGGTAGCGCCGGTGGGGGTGGGGGGAAATCCTCCGGCGCCGTATGTGCCACCGAACGTAGGAGTGGCGGGCTATAGCCTGGACTCGCACCGGTTTCGGTATGCGAGTTTCTGGGCGCGGCTGGTAGCGTACCTGATCGATGGATTGCTGATGGGGTTGATGGTCCTGGTGATTTTTGTGCCGCTGGCGGGGCTGACGGGAATGACGGCACGATTGGGCGATCTGCACGACATCGACACCCATGGGCAACCGAGTCCGGCAGTGATTGCGGCAATTATTTCGATCGTGCTGATGTTCGTGTTGGCCAGCATCCTGGTGTCGTGGCTGTATGAAGCGTACTTCATGAGCTCGAACTGGCAAGCGACGCTGGGCAAACGGGCGATGAGCATTTACGTGACGGATGTGAACGGGCAGCCCATTTCGTTCCTGCATGCTACGGGAAGGCACTTCGCGAAGATCGTGAGCGGGCTGGTGCCGCTGGCGCTGGGGTTCATCATGGCGGGATTCACGGAGCGGCGGCAGGCGCTGCATGACATGATCGCATCGACGCTGGTGCTGCAGCGATAGGCGAACTGCGCCGGATTACTGCTTCGGCTTACTTCTTCGAAATTACTTTATCTTTCTTGAGCTGGCGGACGAGCATTTCTGCGTACTGTTTGCCGAGCTTTTCGAAATCCTTCGAATAGATGGTGTCGGTTTCCCCGCTCCAAATCAGCTTTTCGGTTTTGACGTCGTAGAGATTGAACTCCGCGCGAATGACGACGTTCTGCTGGGTGTACGAGCTGGTGGGATAGAAGTTCATGGTGGCGGTGTGCCAGTAGGGCCAGAAGGAGTAATAGCCGGGAGGCGGCACCCAGACGCCGCCGGTAATCACTTGCTGAGTCTCATTGCGAACGGAGTTGGGGCGAATGACGAGGACGCCGTCGAGCGCGCTTTCCTTGATGCGATCACGCAGCTCGCCTTCCATCATTTCATTACGAGGCGGAAGAACCATGTGGCTTTCGATGCCCTCGACGTTCTGCTTGGCGAGCAGGACCTTCATGCGATCTTCGAACTCCTGACGGATGAGGTAGTTTTCGAGGACGGCGAGGACGAGGATTTTTTTCATTTTGGGCATGGGCAGGCCGGTGAGCACCCATCGATGGATGATGACGGAATCAGCAAAGAGCGGAAGTACCGCGAGAACGAGAAAGAACAAAAAATAGAGAGAACGAGTGCGCAGATTCATAGCGATCTCCGGGGCCGAGCAGATTGTGTGTTGAGCATGGGGCCTAATATTGGGGAGTAACACCCAGGTTGTAAAAAATAAAAGAATAGACGTCCGCAGTGATTTCGATGGCTTTGCGGGTGCTGCTGGCGCCATGACCGGAATTGGTTTCGATGCGGATGAGCACCGGATTCTGGTGACTGGCGAGGGCCTGCAGGGTGGCCGCGTATTTGAACGAGTGAGCGGGAACGACGCGATCGTCGTGGTCGGCAGTGGTGATGAGGGTGGCAGGGTAGACCGCACCGGGCTTGATGTTGTGCAGGGGTGAGTAGGAGTAGAGAACTTTGAACTCCGCGGGATTGTCGCTGGAACCATAGTCGGCGATCCAGTTCCAGCCGATGGTGAATTTCTGAAAGCGGAGCATGTCCATAACTCCGACGCTGGGGATAGCGACGCGGAAGAGGTCGGGACGCTGGTTGATGACGGCGCCGATGAGGAGCCCACCGTTGGAAGCGCCGTTGATGGCGAGATGCTCGCTGGAGGTGTACTTGTTGGCGATCAGCCATTCGGCAGCGGCGATGAAATCGTCGAAAACATTTTGCTTGTTGAGCTTGCTGCCGGCGTCGTGCCATTTTTCGCCGTACTCGCCACCACCGCGGAGGTTGGCGGTGGCAAAGACGAAGCCCTGTTCGAGAAGGGCGAGAACGAGGGGGCGAAATTCTGGAGTGATGGAGACGTTGAATCCGCCGTAAGCGTAGAGAAGAGTGGGATTCTGGCCGTTTAGCGGAAGACCTTTCTTGTGGGTGATGAACATCGGAATGCGGGCGCCGTCTTTGCTGGTGTAGAAGACCTGCTGGACTTCGTAATTCTGAGGATCGAAGTTGGGGAGCTTGGGAGCGCGGAAGATCGAAGATTTGTCGGCGGAGAGGTCATAGCGGAAAACGGTGGCGGGGTAGATGGGCGAGGTGAATTCGAAGAAGAGGTTGGGATCGTTGGCGAGACCGCGGATGTCGAGGGCCGTGCCGGCGCCGGGGAGTGGAATGTCGTGCTCGAGATGACCCTGGAGATCGTAGACCGCGAGATGGCTGGTGACATCTTTCAGGAAAGAGACGACGAGCTTACCGCCGGCGAAACCGGCGAAATCGATGACGCTGGGCTGTTCAGGAAGAACGGTGGACCAGGATTTGGAGGCGGGATCGTAAAGCAGGACTTTGCCGTTGGGTGCGTTCTGATTGGTATTGATGAGGAATTTGCCGCCGGGATCGCCGAGTGGGCGAGAAGGAATCGTTGGTGATTTCGCTGACGATGGGAATAAAGGTTTTGTTGCTGGAAGAGAGATCGCGGAAATACAGAGAGTTGCCCTTGAGGCCCTTGCCGCTATCGAGAACGATGAGAAACACAAAACGGCAGTCTTCGGTGGTGACGGCGAAATGGAAGCGCTCGGGATTTGCGGGATCTTGAAAAACGAGTTCGTCGTCGGATTGAGGAGTGCCGATTTTGTGGAAGTAGACGCGGTGGTCTACGTTTTTGGAAGAGAGCGCGTGGCCGGCAGCGGGTTCGGGATAACGGCTGTAGAAGAAGCCGTCCTTGGCCCAGGCGATTTGCGAGACTTTGATCCACTTCAGGGTATCGGGAAGGACTTTGCGGGTGGCAATTTCGAGGACGTGGCCTTCTTCCCAATCGGAGCCGCCTTGGGAGATGCCGTAGGCGAGATAGCGGCCGTCCCAGGAGGCTTCGGAGTAGGCGAGGCGGGAAGTGCCGTCTTCAGAGAATTTGTTGGGATCGAGGAGAAGCTCGGGGGCGCCGTCGAGACCTTTCTGGACGTATAGGACGTTCTGATTCTGGAGGCCGTCGTTCTTGGAGAAGATGTAATAATCGCCGCGATGAATGGGGGAAGTGGTGCGGGTGTAGTTGAAGAGGGCTTCGAGACGCTGGCGGACTTGCTGGCGGAAGGGGATTTTTTCGAGATAAGAAAAGGTGACGGCGTTTTCAGCCTTGACCCATGCGGCGGTTTCCGCGGAGTTGTCGTCTTCCAGCCAGCGGTAAGGATCGGCAACGGAGACGCCGTGGTAGACATCGACCTGATCACTTTTGCGAGTGACGGGATAGTTGAGGGTCTGGCCGATGGCGATGGGAACAGCCAAGAAGGCACCGGCAGAAAGGAGAGTGACGATCAGCTTGAAAGAAACGAAATGCATTGTGCCTCGATGTGCAGCGCGTGATTTAGAAGCTTGGGATAGTGCGCCATTATACCCGAGGAGGCGTGGAAGCGGAGTCCGGCGGGAGGGACGGTAACGCGTACTGCAAGGCGGCGCGCGGGGAGACGAATGGCGGGGCGGGTGCGTGGTAGCGTGGAGATATGCAGACGGGATGCGTCCACTGCGGACAGCAGCACTTGCTGAAGGATGAGGTGATCGCGAAGCACGCGAAGGTGCAGTTTCGTTGCACGCACTGCGGGAAGATAACGATTGTGGAGTTGAAGCGGCGCGTGGACGACACCATGGTGATTTCGCCGATGCCGTCATTTGCGAGGGCGGACGCCTCGACGACGAGCTTGAATTTGCCGCCAATCGATGACGGGTTACAGCTACCGGAAAAAGAGACGATCGTGCTGCGGATAACGGCGGGGCCGGAAAGCGGGCGAGTGTTTGCGTTAAGCGGGCCGCGGGTGGTGATCGGACGAAAAGGGGCGGACCTGGCGCTGAACGATCCGGAGATTTCGCGGCACCACTGCGTGGTGGAAGTACGCGACCGGTTTGTGAACCTGAAGGATCTGAACTCGACGAACGGGACTTTTTTTGAGGATGAACGAGTGCGCGCCGCAGTGCTGCTGGACGGAGCGGAGTTTCGCGTGGGCACCACGACGATTCAGGTAAGCTTCCGACGCAAAAGCGAAGAAGAGACGCCCAGCGACGTTTGAGTGAAGAGACAAGGCGTGTTAACTTTCGCCATAAGCGATGAACCGCCTATCCATCTGCAGCATCGTCCTGAATGAAGAGAAAAATCTGCCGCGACTCTTGCGCTCAATTGCCGGAGTGGGCGACGAACTGGTGATCGTGGACGGAGGGAGCAGCGACGGCACGGTGGAACTGGCGCGCGCGGAGGGAGCGCGAGTCAGCGAGCGGAAGTTCACAAATTATGCGGAACAGAAAAATTATGCGGCGGGGCGGGCGACGTGCGAGTGGATCCTGTTTCTGGATGCGGATGAAGAGCTGAGTGACGAATTGCGGGAGTCGCTGCTGAAATGGAAAAGGAAAGAAGCGGCGCACGATGTATACGAGATGGCGCGGTTGACGTGGTATTTGGGCGCGTGGATTCACCATTCGCGATGGTATCCAGACTGGCAGCGGCGTTTGTACCGGAAGGACAAGACAAAATTTGTGGGCGCGGTGCATGAGTCGCTGGATTATCGCGGAACGATCGGGCGATTGCGCGGGGATTTGTTGCACTACACGATTCGGAGCTTTGCGGAACACGAGGCGAAGCTGGAGCGGTACACAACGGCGAGCGCCAACGCGATGTTTGCTGCAGGAAAACGGAACTGGCGGGGAGCGCTGTGGCTGGCGACTCCGTGGAGCTGGATTCACCACTTTATTCTGGGCGCGGGATTCATGGATGGGTACCGGGGAGCGCTGATCGCGCAGATGGCGGCCCGGGGCGTGCGATTGAAATACCGCAAGCTGGGAGCGCTGGTGGAGCAATCGGAAAAGGGCGGCAAAGGATGAGGGTGCTGTACCTGGATTTGGAGAGGGCGTGGAGGGGCGGACAGAGCCAGGCGCTGTACACGCTGGAGGGCTTGCGAGCGCTGGGGCACGAGGCGGAGTTGGTGGCGGTGGCGGGCTATCCACTGGCGGAGCGAAGCGCGGCGGCGGGAATTCAGGTGTATACCGTGCCGGAAACGGGAATGCGGCTGCGAGCGGCGCGGCTGCTGCGGGAGTTGTGGGCCAAGAAGCGATACGACATTTTGCATATCAATGAGTCGCACGGATTGACGGGAGCGTGGATGGCGGGAGCAAGAAACCGCCCGCATGTGGTGCTGTCGCGGCGAGTTGGGTATCGATTGCAAAACAATTGGGTGTCGCAGCAACGATTCAAGATCGTGGAACGGTTCATCGCCAACAGCGAGACGTGGGCGGGAGTTTTGCGCGATTGCGGGATCGAGGGCGAACGGATCGCGGTGGTGAATGAAGGCGTCGAGATACCGGAACCGGTAAGCGCGGAAGCGAGGAAAAAGGCGCGAGACGGGATTCGGGATCGCCGAAGATGAGTTTGTGTTTGGATGCGCGAGCTTTTTTGTGGAGGGGCAAAGGGCAGAACCATTTGATCCAAGGTTTGCCGGAGGTGTTGCAGGCGAATCCGAAGACGCGGCTGGTGTTCGCGGGCGACGGCGAATTGATGGCGGAATCGCAGAGAATGGCGGAAGAGCTGGGAGTGGCGAAGGCGATTTTGTTTTTGGGATTCGTGAAGAATATGGATGAGTTTTACGCGGCGCTGGACGGGTTTGTGTTCCCGGCGGAATTTGAGGGGATGGGAACCACGCTGCAGATGGCGATGGCCAATGGAATACCGGCGGTGTCCACGGTGCGGGGTGCTTTGCACGAGGTGGTGGAAGACGGGCGGACGGCGATCGTGGCGGAGCCGGAAGCAAAGGCATTCGCGGCGGCGATGGTGCGGTTGCTCGGTGACCGGGAGTTGCGGGAGCAATTGGGGAGAGCGGCGCGAGAAGAGGTGAAACTGCGCTTTTCGTCCGATGGGATGGTGCGAAAAACGCTGAAGGTGTACGAAGACGTGCTCGCGCAGAAGGCGCGAGTGGATACGAAGTAGCGTCCGGTCATCGCGAGATGAACGAGGTTATTTAGAATTGGCAGGATAGCCGTTTGGGAATTTCTGGCGCCAAGCCCAGGCGGATTTAAGAATTTCTTCCAGAGACGAGTGGCGTGCTTCCCAACCAAGAGATTTCTTCAACTTGTCATTGCTGGCGACAAGGACGGCGGGATCACCGGGGCGGCGATCGACGACCTTGAAAGGCACAGGCTTGCCGGTAACCTGCTCGGCGGTTTTCATGACTTCGAGATTGGAATAGCCTCGGCTGGCGCCGATATTGAAGGCTTCTCCGGGAAAACGGCTGATCTCTTCGAGGGCGCGCACGTGGGCATCGGCGAGATCGAGAACGTGGATGTAGTCGCGGACGCAACTGCCGTCGGGAGTTGGATAATCTCCGCCAAACACCTGGAGTTGGGGGATCTTGCCGACGGCGGCGTCGAGAACCTTGGGGATGAGATGGGTTTCTTCAGGATGGTCTTCGCCGCGATCGGGGGAAGCGCCGGCAGCATTGAAGTAGCGAAGAGCGATGTAGAGTAGGCCGGTGTAGGCGCGATAGTCGGCGAGAATTTCTTCGAAGCGCCACTTGGTCTGGCCGTAAGGGTTGATAGGTTTCTTGCGATGATCTTCGGGGATGGGAACTGTTTCCGGTTCACCGTAAACGGCGGCGGTGGAGGAGAAGATGAGGCGATTGACCTGGTGGCGGACCATGGAGTCCAGAAGATTGATGCCGCAGGCGACATTTTCCATGTAGAAAAGGCTGGGAACGCGGGTGGACTTGGAGACGACAATTTCACCGGCGAAATGCATGACGGCTTCTATTTTGTGGCGAGCGAAGACGGCTTCGATTTGAGCGGGAACCGCGAGATCGGCGTTGTGGAAGTGAGCGGCGGAAGGAACGGCGGCGCGATGGCCGGATTGCAGATTGTCGAGGGCGATGACCTGGTGGCCACGGGAAATCAGGACTTCGGAACAGATACTGCCGATGTAGCCCGCGGCACCGGTGACGAGAACAAGCACGGAGAAGCTCCTGGGACGCAGCTTCGAGTATAGCGGGAAGGAATGGATGAGAAAAAAGAGAAAAGCGCCGTAGGCGATGAGCCATGCGGCGCTTTTCTTGCGCTAGTAACTTCTTCCAAAGAGTGTTCCAGCAGTTCCCTCCTATCAGCCGCCAAATCTGGTTCAGCTAACTTGAAGATTGGACAACCCATCGCCCCCGCGGATCGAGGAACTCGAGGCCAACCGCATAGCCGTCGCCATGTATAGGCTGGCAATAAGCGACCCGAGCCGAGGAACGAAATTCGCCGGTGCGTGAGGCAAGCAGGAGCTGGGCGTCGGTGTCCCAGTAACGGGAGGAAACGACGCGAGCGCCTCGAAAGCTGACGTTTTCGGTAAACGTGGCTTCGGCACCCGGAAATCGCTGATGCCCTTCGAGGAGCACCGGGATTTCCAAAGGAATTCTTTTTTCGCGACGAGGAGGAGGCGTGCTGGATTTGAGGGTCATTGTTGGGCGGTCCTCACAAGCACGCGGCAATGCGCGCGATGGAATTGATGGCGCTGCCGCGATGCTTCATGCGATAGAGCATGCGATCGGCAGCAGCTAAAAGTTTTTCGGCGGTGTCGCCGTCTTCCGGAAAAGAGGCGATGCCGGTGCTGACGGAGAGCGTAGGGCGCTCGGATTCCGCAGCAAGGCGCTCGCGGATGCGGCCCGCAACACGAGCAGCGATATCCTGGGTGGCTTCCGGAAGAACGATGGCGAATTCGTCGCCGCCATAGCGGGCCGGGGTATCGATGGCGCGGGAATGATGGCGGAGAATCTTGGCGAGACGAACCAGGGCGCGGCTGCCGACGAGGTGGCCGTGAGAATCATTAATGGCTTTGAGGCCGTCCATGTCCAGCAGAACGACGCTAAAGGGACGGCGGGTGCGGCGGGAGCGCTCGAGTTCGGATTCCATGACGGCGAGAAGGCGGCGATAGTTGGCGAGGCCGGTGAGCGGATCGCTGACGGCCATGGTGCGAACCTGATCGAAGAGGCGAGCCTGATCGACGAGAGCGCCGCTAAGAAGCACGGTGTATCCGGCAATCTTGGCGAATTCGGCAAGGAAGAAAGGACCGTCGAAGAGGCGACGGGAAAACAGAGCGGCCAATTGGCAAGCGGTGTTCAGGAGCGCCGCAAGAAAGAGCGAATAATCGTAGATGGAAGCGTCCTGCACATTTTTCTGGGAAGCGCGGAAGCGGCGATAAAAGAGCATCGGCCGCAACGAGCAAAGAGAGCGCCAGGGAGCAATTCCCATGGACGGGAGATGAGGGCGAAGGCCTTGGAAACGGGAGTGACCGGAGCGGCGAGAAAGGCAGCGCTGGTGATGTAGGCGGCGCCGGCTACGACAAAGAGAGCGGCAGCGGTTTCACGACTCGGCTGACGAGCGGTTGGCAAGAACCGCTCGACAGCCAAGGCGCCAAGGAGCAACACCGCGAGCAAAGTGCGACCGACCATCCAACCCATGGGGACGTGAGAAAGCGCGAGGTGGCCGGCGTGGATGGACTCGGTAAAGCCGAAATAACCAAGAGTTTCGATGGTGCCGGAAAGGACGAAGCCGAAGGCCAGGATCAGGGCCATACGATCGTGGGTGCCGCGAAAACGAACCAGTGCGTTGGCGGCATAGCAGAAGCAGAGCAGCGAGCCACCGACTTCGAGGTAAAGATACGCAGTCGGAGACCCGGATACGCGAGCGCTGCGGAAGTAGAGGGCAAGAGCAACGAACAGGGCGAGGAGCGTGCCGTAAGCCAAAGCGGGGCGGACTCCGCGGTGCTTGCGGAGAAACCCGATGATATTGGCCCAATCGCCCAAAGCAGCCCCCGAAATACCTGAGAAAACCGACAACGCAGGTAGGAATGCAAGTGCATGCCCCTTTTGAAGGGGAACGGGGTGGGCGTGTAAGAGTATGACATGAAAGCGGTTAAGGAATGTTAAAAGAGGGAGAGAGGGGGATGAGACAGAGGAGAGACAGAGATGTGAGGGCGGGAAAAGTGTCTAAAGGGCTACTATCGTGAATGTATCCAGAGAGTTAGCAGCGAAAGGGCGGCAAACGACCCGGAAAAGGGCAAAATCTCGAAATGAGACAGTCTCAGAACGAGAAGCGGTGGAAAACGTGCCGTTTTAGACCTTGGGAGCGGGTGGCGGGAGGTCGCGAGCAGCGATAGGGCTGTTGAAATTGGTGCGTTTGTGACTTCCGTCGCAAAAAGGAGCATTGGCGGTCTGTCCACAACGGCATAGGGATATGACGCTGCGACCGCCCAAGCCAAAGGATTTGCCCTCCTGATCGACGATTTCGAAGTCGCCTTCGATGCGAATGGAACCGTTATTGAGAATGGTGAGTTTGGTAGCGGGCAAGAGCCCTCCTATTGGAATTAGAGACTAATACCGCGGGACAGTCGGATCCACTTCCGTGGACCAGGACAAAATGCCGCCGCGGAGATTGAGAACTTTACGAAAACCGGCTTTACGAAGGAAATCGACCGCTTCGGCGGAGCGCTTGCCGCTGCGACAATGGGCGATGATCTCGTGGGAGGAGTCGAGTTCGTGGACGCGGCGAGGAAGTTCGCCGAGTGGGATGAGGTGGCCCTTGAGATTACAGATCTGGTATTCGTGCGGCTCGCGGACATCGAGGATGAAGAGATCTTCCCCACGATCGAGGCGGACTTTGAGTTCACGGGGAGTGATCTCTGGAACCGAAAGAGTGCTGTCGGGCTCTTCTTCGCCACGAATGCCGCAGAATTCGTTGTAATCGATGAGGTGGTTGATTTTGCGAGGAGTGCCGCACATCGGGCAGTGGGGATTCTTGCGGAGTTTGAGTTCGCGGAATTTCAAGAGCATGGCATCGAACAGGAGCAGGCGACCGACGAGGGACTCGCCGCGATCCAGAAGCAGCTTGATGGTCTCCATGGCTTGCAAAGAGCCGATGATGCCGGGAAGCACGCCGAGCACGCCGCCTTCGGCGCAGGAAGGAACGAGGCCGGGAGGAGGCGGTTCGGGATAGAGGCAGCGATAGCAGGGTCCGTCGGGCATGCCGAACACGGTGACCTGGCCTTCGAAACGGAAGATGGAGCCGTAGACGTTGGGCTTGCCGAGGAGAATGCAGGCATCGTTCACGAGGTAGCGGGTGGGAAAATTGTCGGTGCCATCGACGATGACGTCATAGTCCTTGAAGAGTTCGAGGGCGTTTTCGGAGGTGAGCCGGGTTTCGTAGGTGGTGATCTGGACGTCGGGATTGAGGTTGGTGAGGCGAGCTTTGGCGGCCTGGGTTTTGGGTTTGCCGACGTCGGAGGTGCCGAAGGTGACCTGGCGCTGGAGGTTGGTGAAGTCGACGACGTCGAAATCGACGAGGCCGATGTGGCCGACACCGGCAGCGGTGAGATAGAGGCCGAGAGGAGCACCGAGTCCGCCCGTGCCGATGAGAAGGACCTTGGCGCCCTTGAGCTTTAACTGACCCTCCATACCGACTTCGGGCATGATGAGGTGGCGGCTGTAGCGGAGGATTTCCTCGTTGGTGAGGGAGGCAGCCGGAGAGTGGGTGGTGAGAGGCGAGGTTTTGGTTCCCATGGTGGTTTCCTTTGAGCCATTTTACTTGTTTCGGCGCAAGGTGGAAAGGAAGTGGCGGCGAAGCGAGGAACTTTACAGGGAGGCGCGGGGAATCGTACTCTGAAGGTATGTGGAACGTAGATGAACGGTTCGATAAGAAGGCAATCGACAGCCTGGCGGCGCTGGGCTTTTCGGTAGGCAGCACGCGCGGAGTAGTGCGGGTGGAGAAGTACGGCTCGGCCGCGGAGTTCCGGCAGAACCCGGACGGACGACTGCAGATGACGATACTGCCGTCGATTATGCTGAATGGACACTTTACGAAGTTGTGGGACGCGGGTTATCAGAAATTTTTGCTGACGGATGAAGGTGTAAAGTTGCCGGCAAGCGCGCAACACCTGGTGGACCTGCGGAAATTCAATGAGGAACTGCGGACGGCAATCGGGGTACCCACTTTTTACAACGAAGCAATCGGTTCGGTGAGCGCGCTGAGCGTGTACGACCGAGTGAAGGGTCGGGTCGGAGACATACCGGACAAAACAGTCGGGGCGCACGAACCGAGCAGCGACCATTAGAGAGAGGCGAAGCTTCTCCTAGAGTTGTTCAAGAGCGCGAATCCAAGAAAAATGTAGAGTGCAGCGGCGAGGAGCGTATGGGCCGAGTCGTCGGATTCATGGATGACCTGTTCTTCCAGATGAAGGTTCTGGAGACCGCGAAACAATTGGGAGTGGAGTTTAAGGTGGCGAAAACGGCGGAAGGGTTGATCGACCTGCTGGGCGAGCCAACGAAGCTTGTGATTATGGACTTGAACGCGCGCAATAATCCTGTGGCAACGCTGGAGCAATTACGCGCAACTGATAAAGGGATACGAGTGATCGCGTTTCTTTCGCACGTGCAGACGGAACTGGCCGGTCAGGCGCGGCAGGCGGGCGCCAGCCAGGTACTGGCGCGGTCGACATTTACGGAAACCCTACCGGAGTTGTTGCGGTCTGCCCAGGACTGAGGACACAGGTTGAAATTGACAAAGAAATTGAGGATGGGCGTGGTGGTGTTGTCGACGCTGCCATGGGTGGGCAGCGCGTGGGCGCAGGGCGTGGCGGAAACGCCGCAGGCCACGCTAAGCGAAGGAATATTAGCGGCGTGCAGCCAAGATTCAACGAAATTTGCGAAGGTACTGACAGAGCGAAACCGCGAAGCGTTTGCGCGAATGACGCAGGCGGCGAGAACCACGTTCCTGAAGAGATTTGTATTGCTGGATAAGGCGGGGCAGGCGCAGCCGGAAAACGTGACGCAGGCGAATGAAGTGAGGTTGCTGTGCACCACTCCGGACGTCACGGTGGAGATTCGAATCGGGAAGCCGGAGATTCGGGACAACCTGGCGTTTCTGCCGTTTGAGATTCGGGACAGCACGGATAGCAGCGGCGTAAATTCTCATAAAGCGACGATCGGGCTGGTGAAAGAAGCGGGGCAGTGGAAACTGCTGTCGCTGGGGCTGCTGCTGCTGGATTTGCCGTCGCTGGAAGAAGAATGGGACCGCGCGGAGAGCCAGGCGAACGAGAAACTGGCGATTGCGACGATGCAAGAACTGGTCGATGCGATTGAGAAGTACCGGCAGACGTATACGAGATTGCCGGATACGCTGCAGGCGCTGGGTCCGACAAAGGGCGGAGCAGCGAAGGCCGACGCCGCGGGACTGGTCAGCGAAGAATTGGCGAGCGGGAAAAAGGACGGCTACACGTTCCGATACGTGATTGTGGGCGCGAGTGCCAGCGGCGCTCCCGCACAATATCAACTGGCGGCCACGCCAAGCGAGTATGGACGGACGGGGACGCGGTCGTTCTTCCGAGACGCGAATGGAGTGATGCACGCCGCGGACCGGCAAGGCGCGGTGGGCAGCGCAGTGGATCCGAAGCTGGAGTAGATTGGGCGAGGCCAAGCTGGAAACTCGCTGAGACACGCGCCATTTTTCCAGAGAACAAATTAAGCTAAGATGCGTGCTTCGCTATGCGTGCGTTCCCATGGAAGTGGTTGGCGATCCTGGTAGTGGCGGGTCTTTCAAGCGCAGTGGCTCCGAGCGGGGCGGCGCAAGAGATCGATTCGATGTATGGGCCGCTGCCGGTTTTCGAATTTCATAGCGGCTTCTGGGTAAACCTGCACCATTTCCTGTATCACGAAGCGAGAGCGAAGTCGGCGGCCAGCGAAGCGACGAGCACGCCCGCAAAGGGCGGAGCCGCGCCGACGTTGAAGCAGAACCTTGCGGTGCCGATCACGCTGAGCGCGCCGGAGCAGAAGACGTGGGACGACGCGGTCAGCTACTACGTTAAGCATTACGCAGGCGAAGATCCGCAGGTGAACATCGACCTGATTCTGCTGAAGGACCAGTTGAGCGATTTTGAAGATTGCGGGGAATTGACGGGGAAGAAAAAGAAGGCGTGCGACGCGGGACTTCCGGGAGATATTGGGACGGTGCTGGAGTCGGTGGCCGGTATTTACCGGAAGCACTGGTGGGCGGACCAGGACCGCAGCAACCGGCGGTGGGTGATTCGTGTGGCGCCGCTGGTGAGAGAGCAAGGCGTGGGGCTATCGGAGCGACTGGCGGAAATTTACCAGGCGAAATGGCCGAAAGATAAGATTCGCGTGGAGGTGGTGGCGTACGCGAATGCGACGGGGGCGTACACCACGCTGGAACCATTGCGAGTGACGATCAGCAGCACGGATCCGAGGAATCAGGGGACACTGGCGCTGGAGGTGCTATTCCACGAAGCGTCGCACGAGATTGCGTTGCCCGTGGAAGCGGCAATCGCGCGGGAATGCCGGCAGAGGGAGAAGGGCATTCCGAGGAATTTGTGGCACGCCCTGATTTTTTATACGACGGGAGAAGTGCTGGCGCCGATCCTGCAGGGCACGACAGCGGAAAGCAGCGCGGTGAAGCCGAAAGGACAGCCGGTGGTGCCGAGCGAGTTGCAAGAGGCGCTGACGCAGCGAGGTTGGGAGGATTATCTGCAGGTGTTGCGGAGATTTTGGCAACCGTATCTGGATGGGAAAGTGACGTTCGAAGACGCGATCGCGCACATCGTTTCCGCGATCTGAGGTTTGGTAGGGTGGTAACGGTATGTTACGCTTTTGTTTGCAGTTTCAGCCCGGCCGCAAGCCACGAAAGCGCCCAAGCGCTCGATCTCGCCCGTACTGCTCCAGAGAATCATCGCGAGGATTGAAGCGTCTTTGGTGGCCAAGAGCGGGGGCAGAGGAATCGGACGCTCATGGCGGGAAGATCAACGGCATCGAAGACGGAAAAAGGAGAGCGAGAGATCAAGCTGGCGCACTCTCCGGACTCTGACGATGCGTTTATGTTTTACGCGCTGGCCACGCACAAGCTAGCGACGCCGGGCTACAAATACACACACATTTTGTCGGACATTCAAACGCTGAATGAAGCAGCGCTGACCGAGACGTACGACGTGACGGCAGTGAGCTTTGCGGCGTACCCGTCGCTGCGCGACAAGTACATTCTGCTGGATTGCGGGGCGAGCTTCGGAGAAGGCTACGGGCCGATCGTGGTGTCCACGAAGGCGATGAAGCCAGCGGAATTGAAGGGCAAGCGGGTGGGCGTGCCGGGGTTGAAGACCTCGGCGTATCTGACGTTGAAGCTGTACCAGAACGATTTTGAGCCGGTGGTGATGCCGTTCGACAAGATTATCGAAGCGGTGCGGAACGAGGTGGTGGAAGCGGGCCTGCTGATCCACGAAGGACAACTGTTCTTTCCGCAACTCGGATTGCACAAGGTGATTGACCTGGGAATCTGGTGGCAAGAAGTAACGGGTCTGCCGCTGCCGCTGGGCGGAAACGCAGTGCGGCGCGCGATGGGTCCGGAACTGGCTCGGCAGATTGCGAAAACGATTCGAGAGAGCGTGGCCTACGGACTGGAACACCGCGAAGAGGCGCTGAATTACGCGATGCAATTTGCGCGAGACATGGACACGGAGTTGGCGGACAAATTCGTGGGGATGTACGTGAACAAGTGGACGTTGGGCTACGGCGAAAAAGGCAAGCGAGCGGTGTGCGAATTGATCGAGCGCGGGACGGCGGCGGGACTGCTGCCCGGGCCAGCCACCGTGGAGTTTCTGGCAGAGTAAAGTTTAGTTCTTCCCTTCCCCGGGCAACGGGGTGAAGTACAAATCCTGATAGTCGGAACTGAAGTCGGCAAGCGGTGAAACTGCGGCCATAGTGAAGTGGTCGATGGAGCCGTCTGGCTTAAGCGCGAAGGTGACGAAAGCCTCGTCGGCGTGCGGATCATTCCATTTGGTCTTGAAGGTGTCGTACTGCCAGTGCTGGAGTTCTGCCGTGGCCTGCGGGCTATGCGGAAGATGGAGAATCAGGCGGCCAGATTCCAGGCGAAGAGAGACAGAGCCAAACCAGGGGTCGGAGTAGGAGCCTGCGTATTTTTCCAAGGGGAGAGAGGGGCCGATATTGGAGGCGCGGGAGGTTTCGGCCTTGGAGACGGATTCGTCCGCCTTTTTTTTGCTCTGATCGTCGAGCTGTTTGAAGATGGGAAGGTAGTCGCGGGATTCGCCGCCAAGATAGCTATCGAGGATGTGGTAGAGCACCGATTCGTAGGCGAGGTCCTGCTCCGCGTTCGTCAGGATGACAATGCCGAGGTTTTCCTGAGGAACGAGGAGAACGCGGCTGACGTATCCGGCAAGCCCACCATTGTGACCAATGAGCTTACGCCCCTTGTAGTCGCGGAGCGCCCAACCGAGACCGTAACCCGAGAGATTGGGAACCAGCGGACGGAGTTGTTCGTGAGAAGAATGGATAGGCGTAGGAGTTTGCTCCGACCACATTTCATAAGAGGATTTTTCGGAGAAAACCCGGTTTGAGGAGCTGGGGATTGCGCCGCGGTTGAGTTGCAGGAGCAGCCAACGGGACATATCGGCAACGGAAGAATTGATGGCGCCGGCGGCGGCAGCGTTGTCGAGGTTGGTGCGAGGAACGATCTGGAGTTTGCCGTCGATCAGGGCGTGCGGGCTGGCCCAGTTGGCGCCGGGGCGAAAGTCGTTGGGAGTGGTGTTGGTGTGGGTCATGCCGAGAGGCAGGAAGATTTGTTCGCGAAGATAGTCGTCCCAGGATTTGCCGGAGTTATGGGCCACGACCTGTCCGGCGACGATGAACATGAGATTGCTATAGGCGTAGGTGCTGCGAAAGCTGGTATAGGGTTTGAGGAAACGAACCTTGTAGACGATGTCGTCCCGCGTGAAATCGGAGTGCGGCCAGATGAGCAGATCGCCTTCGCCAAGGCCGAGGCCGCTGCGATGACAGAGCAGGTCGCGAATGCGCATCTCGTGGGAGACGTAGGGGTCGTACATCTGGAAACCCGGAAGGCGCTGGTAGACGGGGTCGTCCCAATTGAGTTTTCCGGAATCGACGAGAGTGGCGATCGCGGCAGCAGTGAAGGCTTTGGTGTTGGAGCCGATGCCGAAGAGGGTGTTTTCGTCAACGGGAGCGGGATCACCGATGGAGCGTACGCCGTAGCCTTTGGACAAAACGACTTTGCCGTCTTTCACGATGGCGACAGCCATACCGGGGACCTGGAAGGTTTGCATGGCGCGAGCAACGTAGGCATCGAGATCGGCGGGAGGCTGCTGTGCGGAAAGAGCCGCGGAGGCTACCAGGAAAAGTAAGAGCAGGTTGCGAGTAAAACGTACTGAAAAGCGGCTGGTGAGCGACGTTGTGGAGAACATAGGGCAGACAGCTTACAACAGGATGTGGCTCGAGCAAAAAGAGCCGCGGAAGAGAGAGGAAACTCGCTCGGGGCAGGAGAATATGAACCGCAGAGACAAGAACGAGGTCCTGCGTTGGGAGCGCGGGACCTCGTGTATGACGTGCGGTTTGGGCGGAGAAGAAGTTGTCAGATGCCAGCGAGATCTTCGAGTGCGGCCTTGTTGCGCAGCAGGAGGGTCGAGCCATTGAGTTCGACGAGGTGCTGACGCTTGAATTCGCTGAGAGTGCGGCTGACGGTTTCGCGGGAACTGCCGATGAGTTGAGCAATTTCTTCATGAGTGAGGGTGAGCTTGACGCGAATCGCTCCGTCCGCCATTTTCCCGTCGACGGACCATTCCACGAGGAAGCGCGCCAACTTCTCAGATGCTGAGCTGCTCAGACCGATCGAACGGATACTCTCGTAAGCGGAGTGACAATCGCGACCGGCGTGCTGGGCAACGTGCAGGCAAGCGTCGCCGTGTTCGCGAAGGTAGCGCATAAAGTCGGACTTATTGATGAAGGCGAGCTGGCAAGGCTGCAGAGTCTCAACGGTGATTTCGTGAGGTTTGCCAGTGAGGACGGAGTTGAGGCCGATGACTTCGCCGGGCTTGGCGATCTTGAGGATGAGGGTCTTGCCATCGCCATTGGTGGTGAGCAGCTTGGCGCGGCCCTGGCAGAGGAGATAGACACCGCGAGATTCTTCGCCTTCCATGAAGATCAGTGCATGCTCGGGATAGGAACTGACGTGCTTGATGCGTTCGAGTGCAGAAAGAGAAGCGGCAGAGAGGTTGCAGAAGAATTCGTTGTTTTTTTGTTCGCAGCTGGCGCATCCGCTATTGATACCGAGGCCGTAGGGAGAGGGAGGCTTCCGGAGCGGATCGCGGGTGGTCCGGAAGGGCGTTGCGGGAAGACTGGCAATCATGGGGCGCGTTGACATTTGGTATCCTTTGCGGCTGGGATTTTGTCGACATAGAGGTAAGGGCACGCGGCGGACCACTCGGAGGGGAGATTTTAAGCGGGTCGGTAGCTGTAAATTGCATCACACCAGGCATTTAGGGCAGGGCCACAAAAGGAGGAAAGAAGAGCGGAATGTGAATGGTGAGTGATTTAACACAAAAGTGTGTGACATTCATCACGAAAAAACGTGACGCATGACCCAAATTGCGGTTGGATTGCCCAAATCGGGGGTCGCGATACCAAGAGGAGTGCCGTGGATCATTGCCAGGGTTGAAGCAATGGAGGTCGAGAGAAGCGTGTGTTGGCGGGGAGGCAACGACACGAAGGTGAGCGGCTTGACGGTAGTTGCTGAATCACATAGTGTTTTGAACTTGTCATGCGGAAACGAGATTTTTCGGTCATTCTGACCGTCCTGTTAGCAATCACCCTATTCGAACAAAAAAGTGCGGCGCAGTCCGCGGTGGAGTACCGGGAGCGTCCGGAGATTCCGAAGGAATGGCCGCGCGAACCGGTGCGTGGTGGGCACGGGATGGTGTCGAGCGATGAGGCGCTGGCATCGCAGGCCGGCGTGGAGATTATGAAACGCGGCGGAAATGCGGTGGATGCCGCGGTAGCGACCGCGTTCGCGCTGGCGGTAGTGGAACCTTCGGCGGGGAACATCGGTGGCGGCGGATTCATGCTGGTGCGGCTGGCGAATGGCAAAAGTATTTTCTTCGATTACCGGGAAATGGCGCCGGGCAAAGCCACGCGGGACATGTACATCAAGCCGGATGGAAAACTGGATCTGGAAGCTTCGGTGATCGGGTATAAATCGGTGGCGGTGCCAGGGACGGTGGCGGGATTGGCGCTGGCGTTAAAGACGGCCGGAACCATGAAGCTGGCGGACGTGATGCAGCCGGCGATTCGAATGGCAGAGGACGGCATTCCGGTAAACGAGAGCCTGGCCCGGCAATTGGAGGAAGAACGGAAGGACCTGCAACGATTTTCGATGAGCAGCAGGATTTTTCTGAACGACGGAAAGATGTACAAGGCGGGCGACACGTTGAAGCAACCGGAATTGGCGGCGACGCTGAAACGGATCGCGAAGAACGGGCCGGCGGAATTCTATCAGGGCGAAACCGCGCAGATGATCGCCAGCGACATGGCGGCGATGGGCGGGCTGATCACGATGGAAGACCTGGCGCATTACCAGCCGAAGATTCGCGAGGTGCTGCGCGCGAACTATACGGAAGGCGGGCATCGCTGGGAAGTGTATTCGGCGCCGCCGCCCAGTTCAGGCGGGGTGGCGGTGATCGAAGCGATGAATATGCTGCAGGAGGTACCACTGAAGGGCTGGGACGATCCGCAGAGCGTGCACATGGTGGTGGAAGTGATGCGGAGGGTGTTCGCGGACCGCGCGGCGTATCTAGCGGACCCGGACTTCAACAATGTGCCGGTGGCAGGGCTGACCGACACGTGTTACGCGAAAGAGTTGCTGGCGACAATCAATTTGCAGAAAGCGACGCCGAGTACGGAAGTGCACGCGGGAAATCCGCACGTGTGCAACCAGGGAGTCAGCGCGAGCGCGGAGCCGAACACGATCATCAGCCTAGGGGATGGGCAGCACACGACGCACTTTTCGGTGGTGGACAAGGATGGAAACGCGGTGGCGAGCACCACGACGTTGAATGACAGTTACGGCTCGCATGTGACTACTTCGGCGGGATTTCTATTGAATGACGAGATGGACGACTTCACAACGCAGCCGGGAGTGCCGAACGCGCTGTTCGGGTTGATCCAGTCGGAGGGGAACGCGATCACTCCGGGGAAACGGCCGCTGAGTTCCATGACGCCGACGATCGTGGCGCGAGACGGGCAGTTGAGCTTTGTGACCGGCTCACCGGGCGGGCCGACGATCATCTCTGTGACGCTGCTGTCGGTGTTGAACTGGATGCGTTTTGGGATGGATGCGCAGAGCGCGATCAATGCGCCGCGGTTTCACCACCAGTGGATGCCGGACCAGATCCTGATGGAGAAACTGTTTCCGGAAGCGATGGAAGAGGAACTGAAAGCGCGCGGGTACACGGTGAAGAGAAAGGGACACATCGGTCTGGTGAACGCGATCGGGATCGATCCGGCGACGGGAGAACGTTGCGGGGCGGCGGATCCCAGAGACGATGGATCATCGGTCGGATACTGACATGCAGAGAATCTTATCGACGTACCTGTTTGTATCGAAAAAGTTGACGCCGGAGTTGCTGGCGCAGATCGCGCAGGAGCGGTTTGAGGGATTGGAGATTTTTGCGACGCGCAGCCACTTCGATTACGCAAACAAGGCGGAAGTGCGGAGCCTGGGGCAGTCGATGGCGGACAACCGGCTGAAGCTGCTGTCGTTGCATGCGCCGACGAGCCGGGACTTGAGCGTGAACCGGGAGGGCGGGACGCCGTTATCGATCACGGAAGTGGAGCGGGTGCGGCGGATCGAAGCGATGGACGAATTGAAGCGCGTGGTGGATGTGGCGGAGGACCTGGCGTTTTCGCGGCTGATTGTGCATATGGGCGGGTCGCGGGAAACGGCCGATCCGCGGAAGAGGGATGCGGCGTTCAGTTCACTGGAGCATCTGTCGCTACACGCGAAGCATGCGGGAGTGACGGTGTGCATCGAGAACACAACGAGCGAGATGGGAGATCCGAATTACCTGAAGGCATTTATCGAAGAGACGCGGCTGACGTCGCTTCGCGTGAATTTTGATATTGGGCACGCGCACCTGGCCGAAGGCGTGGAAACGGAGCGAGTGGCGCATAGCTTCGAACCGTTGAAGGAGTTGGTGATCGGGGCGCATATCCACGACAACCACGGGGAGAAAGATGAACACCTGCCGCCGTTCGATGGAACGATCGACTGGGAAGCGGCGTTACGGCTGTTTCAAAGCACCCCGAACGGGGAGTTGCCGCTGACGCTGGAATTGAAAGAGAAGACGGGGCCGGAAGCACCGGCTCTGGGGGAACAGTTGAGCGCGGGAGCACGGTCGCTGGACCGACTGGAAGAGATCGCGAGCTAAAGCGTGTCCGCTTGCCGATTATGCGATGGACATAGAGTTGAGGATTGAGAACTTGAAGATTGAAAACCTCACTCGGCCATCATGGTCGATTTGGGCTTCCGCACCTGATGTTGTATCGCTGGATAGTTGAAATTGAATTTCGGATTGATTCTGGATTCGCGACGGTCGCGGTACCGTTTGTAGAGAAAACCCGAGAAGAACAAGCCAGCGGCAAACATCGCGTACAACGCAAGAATTGCATTTGTCGCAGTCATGACCTCCTCCATTTCTCTAACTGCATTCCAACAGTTTGAAACACAATCGTCAACCCGAAGATCTTGAACGTGTAACTAAGGGTAGCCCACGTCATCGGATTGGTGGCATCGTGAACTACGTTCAACCAAAAGTCCAGATTCCCAAACACAAAGATGAGCACGGCCGCTTCCCGGCAGAACTCACCCAACATATTGAAGTAACCCTTTTTCTCCTCAGCCATTCGTGTTACCTACTTTGTACGTCACGAATAGGCTAATGTAAAGACCAATTCCAGTGGGCTCAATGGCTTAGATGTTCGCGATCTACCGAAGGTTTGATGCGACCTAAACGAAGCTCTGAGAAGTGGCGCGCCCAGAGCCATGGGTCCTTCCGCCTTCTGAATCCGGGGCACAACTGGGCTAGAGGCAGTCGAATGGACCATCTCTGGTAAACTGATGGTTTGGAGTCGCGATAGAGAAACCCACCATGACAACGATCACGATTGAACAGGCAGGAAAGTACGACGGGCAGGAAGTAACGATACGCGGATGGCTGTACAACCTGCGGGAATCCGGGAAGCTAATTTTTCCGATTTTTCGCGACGGCACCGGGATTATCCAGGGCGTGTGTTCGCTGAAGGAGTCGCCGGAAGCGTTTGAAGCGCTGAAAGGGCTGACGCAAGAATCGAGTGTGATCGTAACCGGCAAGGTGCGAGCGGAACAGCGGGCGCCGGGCGGCTTCGAAATGGGCGTGATGAAGGTGCAGGTGCTGCAGAAGGTGCCGGAAGCGACGCCGTTCCCGATTCAATTGAAAGAACACGGAGTGGATTTTCTCCTCGACCAGCGGCATTTGTGGATTCGAACGCCGAGACAAGCGGCGATTCTGCGGATACGGGCGGAAGCGGTACGAGCGGCGCGGGATTACATGGACAGCCAGGGATACACGCTGACGGACGCTCCCATGTTCACGCCATCGGCATGCGAAGGAACGTCCACGCTATTTGAAGTGAACTACATTGACGATCAGAAGGCGTACCTGACGCAGAGCGGGCAACTGTACATCGAAGCGACGGCGATGGCGTTGGGCAAGGTGTATACGTTTGGGCCAACGTTTCGGGCGGAAAAGTCGAAGACGCGACGGCACCTGACGGAGTTCTGGATGCTGGAGCCGGAGGCGGCGTACGCGGAACTGCCGGACATGATGGATTTGGGAGAGGGCCTGGTCAGCGCGATTGTGCAGAGCGTGGTGAAGAACAAGTCGCGCGAGTTGGAACTGCTGAAGCGGGACGTCAAGAAACTAGAGAATATCAAGCCGCCGTTCCCGCGGATCACGTACGAGGAAGCGATCGGGGTGCTGCAGAAGTTGGGGAACCCGGCGAAGTTCGGAGATGACTTCGGGGGCGACGAAGAAACGCTGATTTCGAATAATTACGAGCGGCCGGTGATGGTGCACCACTACCCGACGGCGATCAAGGCGTTTTACATGCAACCGGACGCGGAGAGACCGGATCTTGCCCTGTCGTTTGACATGCTGGCGCCGGAGGGCTACGGCGAGATTATCGGTGGCAGCCAGCGTATCCACGACTACGATCTGCTGGTTAAGCGATTGAAAGAGCACAACTTACCCGAGGAAGCATTCCAGTGGTACCTGGATTTGCGGCGGTATGGGAGCGTGCCACACGCGGGATTTGGCATGGGCTTGGAGCGCACGGTGGCGTGGATCTGCGGGACCGAGCACATTCGGGAGGTGATCCCCTTCCCCCGAATGATTTACCGGGTATATCCTTAGACGTATTCCAATCATCCCTCGACGGTAGCGAGGCGGAGTTTCCGCTGAATGGCGGGAATCCGCGCTTTTCCTGGGACTCATAGATAAAGGTGTGCTGCGATGAGCAAGAAACTGCGAATTATAGGCGTGCCCATGGACCTGGGAGCGAGCCGGCGCGGGGTGGACATGGGACCCTCGGCGCTGCGAGTGGCGGGGCTGCAGTCGCGGATCAAGCAGCTCAATTATCAGGTGGAGGATCTGGGGAATATCGCGGTGAAACAGCCGGAGGAGATGCCGGTGGGCGAGAAGCGGGCGAAGTACCTGGAAGAGATCGCGGAGACGTGCAAGGACCTGGCAGAAGCGGTGGAAAAATCACTGGATGAGGGATTCACACCGCTGGTGCTGGGCGGGGATCACTCGATTGCAGCGGGATCGGCGAGCGGGGTGGCTTCGTTCTACCGGAAGAGCAAAAAGCAGATCGGGTACATCTGGCTGGATGCGCATGGGGACATGAACACGCCGGATTCGTCGCCATCGGGGAACGTACACGGAATGCCGTTGGCCGCGATCATGGGTTATGGGGCGCCGGAACTGGTAGAGCTGATGGGGTTCCAACCGAAGATTGAAGCGCAGAACATTGTTCTGGTGGGGATACGGGACCTGGATGCGCAGGAACGGAAGCTGGTGAAGAAGTCGGGCGTGCATGTGTTCACCATGAGGGACATCGATGAACGGGGAATGCGCGAGGTGATGTCCGACGCGCTGAAGTATGCGACGGACGAGACGGACGGGATCGCGGTCAGCCTGGATATGGATTTTGTGGATCCGCAGGACGCGCCCGGAGTGGGAACGCCGGTGCGTGGCGGGGTGACTTACCGGGAAGCGCATCTGGCGATGGAAATGATCGCGGACAGCGACGCGCTGGCATCGATGGAGATCGTGGAGATCAATCCGGTGATTGATGAGCACAACCGTACGGCGCTGCTGGGAGTGGAACTGGTGCTATCGGGATTGGGAAAAAAGATTTTGTAGGAGCGAGGGAAGAAAGAGGCGTTGCTGGTAGAGCAACCGAAGACGGGAAGAGTTTCGCAATTTTCCAGGAATCCACTTATAACTGAATTCGAATGATTGCCGCCAACCCAGACGGCGGCCAGGAAAAACTTTGTGAGCCCAGAAAAGAAAAAGAGATTACGAGTAGGAGTGTTGTTCGGGGGACGCTCTGGCGAGCATGAAGTGTCGCTGGCGTCGGCGGCATCGGTGATTCGGGGGTTGGATCCGGACAAGTACGAAGCATGTCCGATAGGAATTACGAAAGACGGGCACTGGTTGATGGGGGAAGGGGCAGCGAAGATGCTGCCGGATGTATTGAAGAACGGGCGGCGGGTGATGTTGACGGCGGACCCGACGGAAGCAGCGCTGATTCCCCTGGACCGGGGAGCGGGCGCGCAACGGTTCGACGTGGTGTTTCCGGTGATGCACGGAACGTACGGGGAAGACGGAACGATCCAAGGGTTGCTGGAACTGGCGGGATTGCCATTCGTGGGAGCGGGAGTGCTCGGGTCCGCCATCGGCATGGATAAGGACGTGTCCAAACGTTTATGCCAGGACGCGGGAATTCCGGTGGTGCCGTGGGTAACGGTGCATCGATGGCAGTGGGAGAAGGACCCGTCGGCGGTGCAAAAGAGAATTGAAGAGGCATTTCCGTATCCGGTGTTCGTGAAGCCGGCGACGCTGGGATCGTCGGTGGGAATGAGCAAGGTGCACGGGGCGGAAGAGTTGACGGGGGCGATGAACCTGGCGGCGGAATATGGAATGAAGGTGCTGGTGGAGAAAGCGGTAACGGCGCGGGAGATTGAGGTTTCGGTGCTGGGAAACCACGAGCCGCAGGCATCGATCCCAGGTGAGATTGTGCCGCACCGGGAGTTTTACGACTACACCGCGAAGTATCTGGAAGAGGGCACGCAACTGGTGATACCGGCAGACTTGAGGCCGGTACAAGCGAAGAAGATCCAGGAATTGGCGGTGCGAGCGTTCCAGACGCTGGAACTTTCGGGAATGGCGCGGGTGGACTTTTTCGTCGAGAAAAAGGGCGGGAAGGTCTTCCTGAACGAGGTAAATACCATTCCGGGGTTTACGTCGATCAGCATGTATCCGAAATTGTGGGAAGCGAGCGGGATCGGCTTCCGGGAATTAATTGATAAGCTGATCGACCTGGCGATGGAACTGCACCGGGAAAAGGCGCGGACCAAGTACGCGATCGAAGTGCCGGACGGATCGGGCGGCGCGCTGGCCGGATAAGCATTACAAAGAACAGTGTAGGCGGAGAAAAAAGAGACCGGCGGAAGGACACCGGACGAGCGCGGCGGTGTCTAATTAAAGTAGGCGTTTTGCGGGCGAGATTTCTTTGTTAAAGTTTGAGTGACATGACGACTCTGATCAACCCTCCGATCGAAGAACCAAAGAGACCGAGAGCTCTGGCGATTACAGCAGTTGCGCTGCTGGTGGTGCTGGCGGTAGTGATGTACTTCGGCTTCCGGTACTACCCGGAAAAGAAAGCGGCCGCCAATTTTTTCACGACGCTGGTGTCTGGAGATATGGACAAGGCGTACGAGCTGTGGAAACCCACATCGAACTATCAGAAGAAGGATTTCCTGGCCGACTGGGGCACGGACGGCTACTACGGCCCGGTGAAAAGCTTCAAGGTGATGGGGGCGACGCAGCCGAAGAATGGCAGTTCGGTGGCGGTGAATGTGGCGATCAGCCCGTACAGCCCGTTTCCCGACCAATCAGACGCAGACAAGAGCCGAAAGACGAAGGTGGTGACGCTGTGGGTTCAGCCTTCGGACAAGTCGTTCAGTTTCCCACCGTTTGATTAAGACAACAGATTAACGAAGCAGCTCGAGATCCGCGAGAGCGGAATCGACTTCGTGCGGGCTGACGGTTGCGGTGCCGAGTTTGCCGACAACCACGCCAGCGATGGTATTGGCGAGGAACGCGGCGTCGGGCAGATTAGCGCCGGCAGCGAGGGCGAGAGACAGAGCGCTCAGAACGGTGTCGCCTGCTCCGGTAACGTCAAAGACCTGGCGGCCGGAAGAGTTGCGGTCGACGCCGGGCTTGCCGACGCGGTCGTAGGTGACTTCGAAGCTGGTGGCGGGAATGTGGAGATGGCGCGAGGAGCTTTCCTCAAAGACGCTCATTCCCTTTTCACCGCGAGTGATGATGACGGAGGCGCAACCAAAGCCAGCCAGGAGGGCGCGGCCTACCTCAGCGACAGCGGCTTCGTCATGAAGAGAACGGGAGGCGTAGGTGGAGGCCTCCTTGGCATTGCAGACCACTATTCGGGCGCCGCGATAGGGGAACAGGCGCGACGTTTTGGGCTTCACAAAAACAGGAACCTTAAATTTGTGGCAGGCGTGAAGAACGCGTTCAGCGAGCGCGTCGTTGAGCAGGCCTTTGTCGTAGTCGGAGATGATGAAGCCGTCGGCCTGTTTCAGGAATTGAACGATAAGACGAAACATTTTTTCGTGAAGGGCGGGAGGAGGGGTTTCGCGGTGCTCTCGATCGATGCGAACGATCTGCTGGTGGCGGGCGATGACGCGGGTCTTGACGATGGTGATGGCGGAATCGTCGCAGACGACACCGCGATCGCCGATATGAACACCGTGGAGACAACGGCGGAGGGCGATGCCGGCCTGGTCGCCAAGACCTTTCCTGGCAGAACCACGGCCCCCAATGACACCGAAGAGTTCGACGTGAGCGCCGAGCGCTGAGAGATTGGCGGCAACGTTGCCCGCGCCGCCGAGGCACTCGGTTTCGGAGACAAATTCAACAATGGGCACGGCGGCTTCGGGAGACAGCCGGTTGGCAGTACCCCAAAGGTAGCGATCGAGCATGAGATCGCCGAGGACACCGAGGCGGACACCTTGGAATCGACGAACGAGGCGCTTTAATTTTGCGAAATCGCTGAACGGGGCACTAGGCATTAGAGTGGACGGGAACCTTCAGTTGGAATCGATGCTAGCTTCTTCTTCGAGCATAACGGGAATGTCGTCGCGTACCGGGTAAACGCGCTTACAGGCGTCGCATTTCAGGCCGGAATCGTTGGCTACGGGACGCACCGGTTCCTTGCAGACCGGGCAGACAAGGATAGCGAGATCGTCGCTGGAAATGGCCATGACAGCGCTCCTGAAGCAGATAGGTCAATGTAACAAAGCAGGGGAAGGAGCGGCAAGTTGAGCCGCTCCGGAAGAGCTTATTGGCGCTTGGGAGCCTTGACCGGGTCGGGAGGCCGACCTGGCAGGACGGCGGGATGCTCGGCCATGGCCTTGTTGATTTCGGCGATGCCGCGTTCGAGCTGCGGATCGCGGCCCTCGAGAACGGAAGCGGGATCGTTTTCGACGACGATGTCGGGATCGACGCCGTGACCTTCGATCACGTACTGACCCTGCGGAGACGCGGTGGCGAATTCCGGAACGAAAACGGTGCCGCCGTCGAGCAGAGGTCCGCGGCCAGTGATACCGACAACACCGCCCCAAGTGCGCTTGCCGATGAGTGGACCGAGACCGGCCTGACGGAACATGAACGGGAAGATGTCGCCGTCGGATGCGGAGGTCTCGTTCAGCAGGCAGACTTTTGGTCCATAGAAGACGGTGCCCGGATAAGTGCCCGTGAATTGGTCGACGCGATCGAAATCGGTGCCGAGCAAGGGGAAATGGAGGCGCTCGATGAGCATCTGAGAAACGTTGCCGCCGCCATTGCCGCGCACGTCGACGATCAAGGCCTGCTTGCGGATTTGCGGGTAGTAATACTTGATGAATTCGCGGATGCCGTCCGCACCCATATTGGGGATGTGGATGTAGCCGACTTTGCCGTCGGTGGCTTTGGAGACGGCGTCGCGGTTGTGAGTGACCCAATCGAGGTAGACGAGGCTGGTTTCACTGGTAATGGGGCGATAGGAGGTCTTGCGCGCGCCATCGAAGGTGGGCCGGGAATTGAGAGTGAGCTGGACGGGGCGGTTGGCTTTGTTGAGAAGCATCTTGTAAGGATTGTCGTTGGCGGTGAGTTCCTGGCCGTCGATGGCGAGGATGTAGTCGCCTTCGTGGGCATCGACACCGACTTCGGTAAGCGGTGAACGATAGATTTCTTCTTCGTTCTGGCCCGCGTAAATTTTGGCGATGCGGTAGCGGCCGGCGGCGGAATCGAGTTCGAAGCGGGCCCCGGCGAGAGCGACCTGGGGACGCTTGGGAAGTTCATAGTCGCCGCCTTCGATGTAGGCGTGGCCGACGCTAAGCTCGGAAATCATTTCGCCGAGAACGTAGTTGAGATCGGAGCGGTGGGCGACGTAGTCGACGAGCGGGCGATACTGCTTGCGAAGGGCGTCCCAGTCGTAGCCGTGCATATTCTTGACGTAGAAGAAATCGCGGTAACGACGCCAGACTTCGTTGAACATCTCCACCCATTCCTGCTGGGGATTGCGATCGACCATCAGGTTGTCGGTGGAAACGGTTTTGGGATTGGCCTTGCCCTCCGGCTTGACGTCGAAGAGTTTGTAGGACTGCTGCTGATGGGTGAGGAGTTTGTTGCCGTCGAAGGAGAGATCGTAGCCGCGAACATTTTCGGCGAGGACGGTTTCCTTGCGGTCTTTGAAGGCGAAGAGGACAAGGACGGATTCGGGATAGGAATCGCGGCCGTAGAAGCGGGCGCCATTGCGAACGTAGACGAGATAGTCCTTGGTAGCGGAGAGGTCGTTGTAGTTGTCGGGGTCGACGGGAACGCGAGTGACGCGATCGGCGAGGCCGTCGAAATCGATGTGAATGTATTCCCCGGTTTTGGTTTTGATTTCGGACTTGGAATCGGAGGATTTGTCGTCCTTCTTGTCCTTGTCGGACTTTTCGTCGCCGGGCTTGGTGATGGTGACTTCATCGCTTTCGGGCGGGAAGGGATTCTTGACGTCGCGGCGAATGGCGAGGGCGTAGAAGGATTGGCCACGGTTGGTGGCGTAGTTGAATTCGATGCGGCTGAGCATCGGTGCGAAGCTGCGAGTGCTGATGTAGTAGAGGTAATTGCCGTTGGGGTCCCAGGTGGGATTTTCGCAATCGAAAAGGTCGGTGGTCACGCGGTGGGTTTGGGAGTCCGCGACGCTCCAGATATAGATGGAATCGAAGCCATTGGGATTGCCCATGGTGAAGGCGAGATGGCCGCCGTCGTGAGACCAGACGTAACTGTTGGTGGGTCCGGTGGGATTCTGAGCGATCTGAGTGAACTTCTTGTCGTCGAGCGTGAGGACGTAGATTTTGCCGTCCTTATCGCTGAAGGCGATGCGTTTGCCGTCGGGCGCCCAGACGGGCGAGTAGAGCATGGCGGCAAGGCCGTGGGTGAGTTGCTGGGGCTTGGAGGAGCCGTCCTGGGGAATCAGATAGAGTTCGTCCTCACCGTCCATGTCGGAAAGGAAGGCGATCTGGGAGCCGTCGGGAGACCAAGCAGCGGCTTTGTCGTGAGCGTTCGAAGAGTTGGTGAGATTGCGCGTGGGGCCTTTTTCAATGGGAGCGGTGAAGACATCGCCGCGCGCAACAAACCAGGCGCGCTCGCCCTTGGGGCTGAGACCGTACTCCTCGATCTGACCAGCGGCGGACACGCGAGAAGGACGCATGCCGAGAGCATCGGTGGGCACCTGAATGGGAATGAGGGAGGATTTGCCGGTCTGAATGTTGAAGAGGTTTAGCTCGCCGTCGAGTTCATAGACGATCTGATTTTTGTGATCGGAGCTGGGCCAGCGGACGTCCCATTTGGTGCTGTGGGTGAGCTGTTCGGTCTTTTTGGATTTGGGATCGTAGACGTAGAGGTTGTTGGTGTCGTCTTTGTCAGAGGAGAAGTAAATTTTGTCGCCGATCCACATGGGATCGCGATGGGCGCGATCGTCCTGGGTGATTTTTTCCGCAGCGTGGGAGCTGACGTCGAAGACGTAGAGTTGCTGGGCCCAGCCGCCGGAGTAGCGCTTCCATGTGCGGAAGTCGCGGAAGAGCGGGGAGTAGACGACGTGAGAGCTGTCCGGAGAAAAATCGCCGGCGCCGGACTTGGGCATGGGGAGGGCGCGCGGGAGACCGCCGTCGATGGAAACGGTATAGAGGCGGGAGTCGCCTAAATCGAAATATTCGCGGCCGGAGCGGAACAGGACGGATTTGCCGTCGGGAGTCCAACCGTAAACCTGATTGTCGAAACCCCAGCGCGGAGTGAGAGGGCCACGCGCGGGGTAGTAGGTGAGTTGGCGAGGGACTCCACCAGCGGCGGGAATGATGTAGACCTGTTCGTCGCCATCGTACTGGCCGGTGAAGGCGATCCATTTGCCATCGGGTGAGAACTTGGCGAAGAGTTCGAGGCCGGGATGGGCGGTGAGGCGAGTGGCCTGCCCGCCGGAAGTGGAAGCGATCCAGAGGTCTCCAGCGTAGGTGAAGACCACTTTGTCACCGTGGACGTCGGGAAAGCGAAGAAGCTTGGTTTGCGCGAGGGCCGGAAGAGCGGAGAGGAGCAAGAGAAAGAGGAGCGAACAAAGCGTTGCGCAAGCACGAGGCGAGCAGGCGCGACGATGCGTGCGGCGGATTGGATCAGACATGTTTGAGTCCTCCACGGACGGACGGTTAAAGAGAGAACGTCACCCTGCGTATCTTACAACGAACCGATGGGTTGGTTAGACGCATGGGACGCGGCGGAGGTGAGGCTGGGCGATCGGGAATAGGCAACAACCACGGCGAGCAGGAGGGCGAGGACGGGATCGATGGGATGGCGAAGGCGGAGCGAGGTTTGGGTGAGGTAGTAGGTGAATGGATAGATGAGGGGAACCAAGGCAAGGGGAAACCAGAAGCGGGAGCGCTCGTAGACGAGGCGAGCGATTCCGGCGAGCATGCCGAGGAAGGTGATGAGGTTCCAGATGAGGAGAAAGCGAACGAGGGGAGTATCGGCGCCGCGAAACAGGTTTAGAGGGGAAGGTCCGCCGAACCAGGTCGAGACCGCGCGGCCAAAACAGAGCTTGAAGAAGAGTGCGGGATTCGAACGAATGAAGGAGGCCGCGAGGCGGCCTTTTTCGTCGAGGAAGGCAGATTCGCCCTGCTGCTGATAGAGGTGGGCCTGTTCGAAGCGAGTGATGCGTGTGGCGGTGTGGGAAGAGGGATTGTAGATGTCGTTGTTGCCCATCCAGAGCTCAAAGGGGAAATTGTCGCGCATGGGGATGAGGCGATGAAAGTAGATGGCGTTGCGGATGGTCCAGGGAAGGCAGATGGCGAAGATAATGAAGCAGGAGAGAGCGAGATGCCGCCACGGACGGGGAGACGCGCGGCGTTGTTGAAAGGCGATCCAGGCGAAAAAGATGGGGAAGAGTGCGGCGATGGCGGGATTGGTGAGGAGCGCGAGTCCGCAAAGGGCAGAGTAGATGAGCCAGGAGCGTGCGTTGGAGGAGTTGGAAGCATCGGCGAGGTAAAAGGTCAGATAGAGAAGAGTGGCGACGAGCAGTGCGGAGAACGAGGTTTCCCAAATCCATTGGAACGGGAGAATGATGCCGCTGGGAAACAGGGCCCAAATCCATGCGGCAGAAGCAGCGAGAAGCGTGTTGCCTATTTTTCGTCCGGCGAAGTACAACGGAACGGATGCCGCAGCCGAGAAAACGCAATTGAGGAGCGAGGCGCAGTAGAAAGCAGAGACGGTGAAGGTGCCGAAAAGCCGGAAGATGAGTGACAGGAAGAAGGGATAGGCGGGCGCGAGCCAGGCGGTGGGGCCGGTGGGCTGACGAAACAGGCAGCAGAAGCCGTCGCCGCGCGCGAGGGCCTGGGCAATGTTGCCGGCTTCATTTTCGAAGGGAACGGTGGCGAGGACGGCATCGGGAATCTGATGGGCTTGGTGGAAGAGATAGATGAGGCGGAATGCAAGGGCGCATAGGGTGATGAAGGCGGCAGAAGTTGCGAGGCGAAGAAGGAGCCGAGTCACGGAAGAAGGATACTTGCAAGGAGGAACGGGAGCAAAGCGGGTTGTTGAGGGAGGATGGAATCGGGTAGGTTAAGACCAGAAATTTTCGATGAGAGACGGCGAAAATCCAGGTAGCGACGAGGATAACCATGGCGGGGAGATGGACGAGCGTGAGGCGATGGGGAATGGTGTGTATAGCAACCGTGTGTATGGCGTTGGTGTTGGCCGGATGTGGAGGAGCGCAGAAAGAAGCGACCGAGGCGGCGGTGAATGCGGCGCAGTTGGCGCTGAATTCGGTGTCGGCGGAGGCGGAGAAGTATGTGCCGGACCGGCTGAAAGCCGCGCAAGACGCGCTTCAGGCGGCAAAGGACGCGGTGGCCAAGGGGGACTACGGCACGGCGCTGGATCGGGCGCAGGAGACCACAAACGATGCGAAGGCGCTGGTTGGAGAAGCGGCAGCGAAGAAGAAGGAGTGGGCGGAAACCTGGGCGAATGTGAGCGAGTCCGCACCAAAGAGTATGGAGCAGATTAAAGCGAGACTGGACGCGTACAGCCGGAAGGGTGCGAAGCTGCCGGAAGGGATGGACGAGGTGGTGCTGGAGTCGGAAAAGGAGCAGTACGAAGCTTTGAAAAAGGAATGGGCGGATACGACTGTGGTGGCACAACGCGGAAGTGTGCCAGACGCGCTCGCGAAGGTGGCGAGTTTTGAGGCGTCGATGGGCAAGCTGGAGGAATCGATAGGAATGAAGTGAACTGGTTGGAAGGAAGGTCAGGGGAAATTTGAGGGGGCGGCGCAGGCAGGCCGCCCTTTTTCATTTCAGAGACTACGTGATCAGAACAATTCCATGCGCAAGAGGAGGCGAGCGACGAAGGAGGTGTCCTTGGTGAGATCGGGTTGCCAGAGAGCGAGAATCTGGGAGCCCTGGTAAACGCGTTCGAAACCACCTTCGGATTCGGAGACCGTTTCAATCGGAGAAACCCAGAAGCCTGCGGCGCCAGGAGCATGAAAGATGGCGCGCATGCGTTGCCAGCCGTCTTCAACGCGAAGAATGGGAGCAGGCAGTGCGCCGGAGAAACGCAAGGGATGTTGACCTTGCGGGGAATCGAAGAAGCGGTCGGATTCAGAAGGGGCGAGAAAATTCACGATGGACTCGACACCGAGAACGGCAGAGCGATCGAGAGGCTTGTTCAGAGAGAGGTCGAGGTCGCAGCTAATCTCGAAGCCATGGGGTGCGGGGCCGAAGACAAATTGTTTGCGCACGGAGAGCACGGGAGGATCGGCCAGATCGGAGGAAAATTCGGGAAGAGGCACGCTGGTAGAGAGGGTGACGGAGTTTTCGTTGGACGACAGAATGTCGAAGGAGCCACCGGCGAGCGTGGGAATTTCAGCCAGCTCGAGGGCGTCGTAATCGTTTACGGAACGATCGGGAGTAAAGAGGAGAATGCGGAAGGAGTGGCGCGGGTAGCGATCGTAACGAAGGAACCGCTCGAGGTTGGGTTCCTTGACAGTGAGCTGATCGTGAATGGAAACGGGAGAAGCGCCCTGCTGGCGCGCTGCGGCATCGCGAACGCGGGAATGGTAGGACTCCGGACGGCGCAGAACGGAATTGATGACCGTGGCGGAGGCGGGGCGGAAATCAAGAAAGGCGAGAGTAGCGCCGTCGGAAGGCTTCAGCAGGGCCTGATATTCGGGAGCGGTAAACAGGAGTTCACTGCGGCCATCGCAATCGAAGTCGAGCATCTCCACGCGGGCGAGACCGGCAGAGGGGGAGAGTTGATCGGCGAGGGATTCGGCTTTGACGAGATTGCGCCAGACTTCGGTGCGGAGGTGGGGAGCGTAGAGCCCGCCAAAAACACCGTGCCAGTAGGCGTCGTTACCTTGCGCGCGAAGAAGCGAGTCGCGAGCGGCCTGGGTTTGAGAGAGGTGTTCGTCGTCGGTGAAGCGTGTGCGAATTCCAGCGACACAGGCGGAAGCGCGCAGCATTTTCTTGTGCATCAGGTTGGCTTCGGGATATTTGCGGAGGAAACCGCGCCAGGAACCACCGTGCAGGAAACCGAGCAGATCGGGACGATAGGCGAATTCGCGTTGCAACGCGTAGAAGCGCTGGCGAGTGGGAGTGGGGAGAACCCATTCCATCATTTCGGCATAGCTGCCGGAGGGAAGATCGGCGCGGCCAAGCGGGAGGTGGCGGGCCATGTATTCGGTAGGAGTGGCGGTTTGCAGCCAGGAAGAGTTGTCGTCGAGCGCGGTGAAGAACTGATCGAGCCAACTGTTTTCGTAGCAGTGCTGGTGAGTGCCGGGCCAGACACCAAATTTTTCCATGTCGTCGCCGAAGGTGGCGGCGCCTCCGGGAAGAGTTTCGGCAGCGCGGCGGAAGTAGTCGATGCACTCAGAAACCATGCGGAATGGAATGAGGTAGCGAAGCTCTTTGAGCCCGGGAAACAGCCAGATGGACTTACCGCGATCTTCAGCGATGTACGGGCCGTAGAGCTCAGCGGGTTCGAAACCAGCGGCGAGGAACGGAAGGTCGTCGATGACCGTGTATTGAACACCTGCGCGAGATAAGGAGGCGGGAAGACTGGATTCCCAGACGCGCTCGGCGAGCCAGATGCCGTTGGGCCGCCTGGCGAAGTTGGATTCAAGATAGGAGGCCAGGCGGTTGATCTGCTCGACCTGATCAATTTCCGGGATGGAAATCAAGATGGGCTCGTAAAAGCCACCACCAATCATTTCAATGCGGCCGGAGGCGACGAGGGCGCGGAGACGGTCGAAATATTCCGGATGAGTGCGCTCAATCCAGAGAAGAAGCGGGCCGGAATAGTGAAGCGCCAAATGAATGTTGGGGTGACGCTCAATCAGGCAGAGGAAGGGTTCGTAGGAATCGCGGTAGCACTGTTCGAAAACGCGTTCGAAATTACCCGACGGCTGATGCGCGTGAATGATGGGCAAGAAATAGAAGGGCTGGTTCGCGACGGGCATAAGGTTGACATTCCATGATACCTCGACCGACGCACGAACAACGGTGAAGAAGGGGTAAAAACAGCGTTCTGGATGGCGAAAACGTCAGTTGGGCGGATGGAGACCGGCGCGGGGAGCGATCCAGTTGCTGATCTGCTGGAGCGCTTCGGGGGAGAAGGTTTCTTCGATGGCTTCGTATTCGGCGGGGGCACCGGAATAGGCGTGTTGGAAGAGATGATTGAGGTCGGGAAGCGTCTGAACTTCGTAGTCGGAGTTGCTGGAACTCTTGAGGGCCTGCTTCATAGGGGCTTCGTTGAATTTGGGGGAGACCTGGACGTCCTTTTGACCGTAGAGAACGAGGGCGGGAGTCTTGAGCGTTTGCAGGACAGGCAGCGGATCGTATTCCAGGAAGAAGCGGAACCACGGCGAACTCATGGTGCGCAACTGGATTTCGAGGGCGGCGGGGGGAGAGCGGCGTCGAGACCGGAGTCGCGGACGAGCGCGGTGATTTTTTCTCGAATGGCGGCGGGGTCTTTTTCGTGGCGAACCACATCGTAGGCCGCCTGATCAAAGCCCAGGCTGGCCATCAATTGCTCCTGAGAGAGACCGCCGACTTCGCCGAGAAGTTCGGACTGATGGAGCAGGGTCTGTTCACCGTTGGTGGCGGGGGCACCGAGGAGAACGAGCCACTTGATATCGGGGGACTGGACGGCCAGGTAGGGGGCAATCATGGCGCCTTCGCTGTGGCCCAGAAGGCCGATGCGGTTGGGATCGATGTCTTTGCGAGATTTCAGGTATTGGACAGCGGCCTGAGCGTCGGAAGCGAAATCGAGAGTGGTGGAGGAATCGGCGGAACCGGTGGATTTGCCGATGCCGCGCTTGTCGTAGCGGAGAACGGCGATTCCGTCGCGAGTGAAGTGGTCGGCAAGAACGAGGAAGGGCTTGTGGCCGCTGATGGTCTCGTCGCGATCGAAGGGTCCAGAGCCGGCAATGAGGATCACGGCGGGAAAGGGGGCGCCGGTTTTCGGGAGAGTGAGCGTGCCGGCGAGATCGACGCCAGCAGCGGAGTTGTGAACGACGACGTCTTCTTCGAGGTAAGGATAGGGTGGAACAGGATTTTGCGGACGGCGTAGAGGAAGAGGGGTATCGGACCGCTTGAATTCGAGCGGTTCTTCGGCGCCGGTTTGCGACCACTTCCCTTTCAAAGTTTTTTTGGTGGGGTCCATGACGCCTTCAAATTTTCCGGCGACGGAGGGAATTTCGAAAACGAAGCGGGAATCCGTGCTGAAGGTAACGTCGACTGCAGGGAGTCCGGTAACGCCTTGATCGAGGTTGTCGAGGGCAGCGACGAGCTTGCCTTCGGTGTCATGCGAGACGTGAAGCTGGAAGCGCAGGCGCATACCGTGGGTTTCCAGAGCGGCTTGCCAAAGGCCTTCCACGGGAGAAACCGGGGCAGATTTGCTGCCTGCGGCGTGGCTGGAGAGTTGGCGTTTGAAGGTGAGGGGAAGCGAAGCGGCGCCCTGCGACCAGGTGCCATCAATTATCTTGCCGTCCGGAGAGAGCGACCCTTCGAAACGAGCGCCGACGGAAGCGACTTGAAGTTTGAGGGTCGAGGTGGAGTAGGAGACGGAAGTGGCTTCGATGGCGTAGACGGCTTGATCGAGGCTATCGAGAGTGGCGTGGAGCTGGCCGTTGGCAGACTTGTCGATATGAAGGATGAGATGGAGTTGAGCGTCGCCGGCCTGTAGGGTGCCAGCGAAAGTGCCGGTGATCGTAGAGGCGGAGGAGGAGTGCGTGGCGGGTTTAGCGGGGGGCTGTTGCGGGGCGGCCGAGTGAGCGGCACAGGAGAAGAACACAAGACAAGAAAGGGTGAGCAGAAAGCGCAAACAAGTCTCCGAAATGGACTGAGCGATTAGATGGCCAGCGCGAGCAAAAGGCAGCTTACCGTGAAAAAGGAAAAGGCGCCCCGAAAAAGGGCGCCCGAAAAAGATTCGAAGCAGAAACTACTTGTTATACCACTCGGCGTTTTTCGCGGTGAACGCCTGCCACTTTTCGGGCAGATCCTCGAGAGCGAAGATGGCGGTTACGGGGCAAACCGGAACGCAAGCGCCGCAATCGATGCATTCGATGGGATTGATGTAGAGCATGGTTTCGGCCTGGTAGGCGGCTTCGTCTTTACGGGGATGAATGCAGTCGACGGGACAGACGTCGACGCAAGCGGTGTCCTTGGTGTTGACACAAGGTTCGGCGATTACATAAGCCATGAAGCTCTCCTTTAGCCTGGGCAGGAACCCGGGCGGACATCACTCGGCGCACGAGGCAAGACCGCAGATTTCCGGCGTTCCACTGTATCTCACCATATTACGCAAGAGGTGGAAGTTTCTCAACACGGGGCGTCAAAGCTAGAATGAAGGAGGAGAAATGGCCATGAAACGGAACCTGGTGCTGCTGGGCGTGCTGGTGTTGGGAGGGACGCTGCTGGGGATGGCGCAGACGAAGAGCGCGTCGTCGGCGGGGTCAACGGCCACGGTGAAAGACCCGGAACTGATCGACGCGGCGGGATACCGTGCGGTCGTAGCGAAGTACAAGGGGAAGCCGTTGCTGGTGACATTCTGGGCGACGTGGTGCGAGCCATGCAGGGACGAATTTCCGATGCTGAATGAACTTGCGAAACAGTACGAGAGCAACGGGCTGAAGGTAGTGGGAATCAATCTGGACCAGGACGGCGACTTGATACTGATGCGGCGATTTCTGGCGAGGTACAAGCCGGTGTTTCCGAATTACCGGAAACAGAAGGGCCAGGAAGACGCGTTTGTGGGAACGGTGATGCCGGGATGGAATGGAGCGATTCCCGCGACGTTTTTCTATAACAAAGAGGGAGAGCGAGCGGGCGATTTTGTGGGTGCGGCGAGCCGGGAAAAGTACGAGGCAGAGATCCGAGTGCTGCTGGGGAAGTAGACTCCTGAGAGTGGGCGCGACTTTCGCTTTAGCGGAAGAAGTTGCGCAGGAAGAACGACAAGTTGGCGGGACGCTCGGCGAGTCGGCGCATGAAGTAGGGGAACCAATCGCGGCCGTAGGGGATGTAGATGCGCAAGCGGAAGCCGTCGGCGACAAGCTGGCGTTGCAGGTCGGTACGAATTCCATACAACATTTGAAACTCGAAGTCGTCCTTGGAGACCTGTTTTTCTGCGGCCCAGCGGATGGTCTCAGCGATCATGTGCGGGTCGTGGGTGGCGATGCCGTGATAGAAACCGCTGGGGAGAAGGATGCGCATCAACAGGACGTAGTTGGCGTCCACGTCGGATTTCTTGGGATAGGCGACGTCGGGGGATTCCTTGTAGGCGCCCTTGCACAGACGGATGCGGCAGCCATACGAGAGCAGGTCGTGAATGTCGGCTTCGCTGCGATAGAGGCTGGACTGAATGACCGCGCCGACGGAGGGAGTTTGGGCGCGGGCGCGTTTGACAAGTTCGACGGTTCGCTGGGTATAGATGGAACTTTCCATGTCGATGCGCAGGAAGCTGTCGTAGGAGGTAGCGCGTTCGGCAATGGAGAGCACCAGGTTTTCGCAGAACTCGACGCTGAGATCCAGACCAAGCTGGGTGAGTTTGCAGGAAACGTTGGCGTTGAGCTTTTCTTCGGCGATGCGATCGAAAATGTGAAGGTAGGTATCACGGGCGGCCTGGGCCGCTTCTGGAGTCGAGACATTTTCGCCGAGACAGTCGAGCGAGACAGCCATGCCGAGCTGATTGCATTCACGGGCGGCAGCGACGGCTTCGTCCAGAGTTTCGCCGGCGACAAAACGACGAGCCATACGGCGCGTAATGCCGTTTGAAGTAACCCATCGCGCGAAACCTGGGCTGTCGGAAAGTTTGAGAAGAACGGAACGAAGCATGGGCGTTCTAATTATGACGCGAGTTGGAGTGAAGGGCCAGTGCGGACTAGTCCGGTTGGGATTCGAGAAATCTTTCGGCGTCGAGCGCGGCCATGCAGCCCGAACCGGCAGCAGTGACCGCCTGGCGATAGCGGTGATCCTGAACATCACCGGCAACGAAAACCCCGGGGATGGAGGTCAATGTGCCGTGACGCGGAATCAGGTAGCCATTCTCGTCGGTTTCGAGTTTGCCGTGGAAGACGGTGGAGTTGGGAGTGTGGCCAATGGCGACGAAAATTCCGTCGAGATCGATGTGCCGGGTTTCCTGAGTTTGCGGATTGCGGAGGGCGACGCCGGTAACCAGGCCGTCGGGAGCATGAATTTCCTCGATAAAGAAGGGAGTGACGAATTCGACTTTGGGATTGGCGCGAGCGCGATCGACCATGATCTTGGAGGCACGGAATTCATTGCGACGATGGATAACGAAAACCTTGGTGGCGTAGCGCGAAAGGAAATTGGCTTCTTCCATGGCGGAATCGCCGCCACCAACGACGGCAATGGGTTTGCCGCGGAAGAAGTAGCCGTCGCAAGTGGCGCAGGTGGAAAGGCCACGGCCGATCAATTCCTTCTCGCCTTTAAGGCCGAGCAAGCGAGCCGAAGCGCCCGCGGCTACGATGATGGCGCGGGTTTCGACAACGTCCGAGCCGGCGATGACGCGGAAGGGTCGGCGGGTGAGGTCAACTTCGTTCACAGTACCCGCTTTGAACTGGGTGCCGAATTTTTGCGCCTGCTTGCGCATGTTCTCGATCAACTCGGGGCCGAGGATGCCGTCCGGAAAACCGGGGAAATTTTCGACGTGAGTGGTGAGCGAGAGCTGACCGCCGGGTTCATGGCCGTCGAAGACAATGGGCTTGAGATTGGCGCGCGCGGCGTAAATGGCCGCAGTGAGGCCGGCACAGCCACTGCCAATGATGACGAGATTTTCCATGAATGACCTGCTCCGTGGATTAGATTCGGAATCGGGGCCTGGCGGTACAAACGCTTAAAAATTGTAGCACCGCAGGCGGAAATGCAGGAACGGAAGCGCGCTGCAGAGGCCAAATTGGAGCGGGCAGGCGGGAGCGGAGGAAAGCGACGAAACCAGAGGATTCGACTATGCTGAAAGCTCGCGAAAGCAGGGCTGAAGGAGAACTTTATGGACGAACGCTATCCGATTGGAAATTTTCAAGCGCCGAAGGAAGTGACGGAGGCCATGCGTGCGGAGGCGATGGAAGAGATCGCGAACACGCCAAAAAAGATGCGCATGGCAGTGCAGGGATTGAGCGATCAGCAACTGGACACGCCCTACCGCGATGGCGGATGGACGGTGCGGCAGGTGGTGCATCACATGGCGGACAGTCACATGAACGCAGTGATCCGATTGCGGCTGGCGCTGACGGAAACGGACCCGACGATCAAGCCATACAACGAAGCAGCGTGGGCGAAGCTGGAAGACGCGGCGCACGCGGACCCGGAAGTTTCGCTGCGATTGCTGGAGTCGCTGCACGAGCGATGGGCGCGGCTGCTGCGGAGCATGAAGCCGGAGGATTTTGAGAAAACATTTGTGCATCCGGAGCACGGAAAGCGGACGCTGAACTGGCTGCTGTTCCTGTATGCATGGCATGGCAGGCATCACACAGCGCACGTGACGGGGTTGCGCAAACGGCAGGGATGGAACTGAGCGGAAATTGGAAGAGAGCGACGTGGAGTGGATACCGGCCGGTCTTGATTGGCAGCGGCGGCGAGCGTCGTGTACGATAAGCAGGCATTGCAAAGGAGAACGTAATGGCCAGAGCCGCAGGAACCTACGCAATCTTTGAAACCTCGCAGGGCAACATCGTGATTCGATTGCTGGAAAAGGAAGCGCCGAACACGGTGGCGAATTTTATTGGGCTGGCGGAAGGCACGAAAGAGTTCAAGAACGAATCGACGGGCAAGACGGAGAAGCGGCCGTATTATGACGGGCTGACGTTTCACCGGGTCATTCCCGATTTCATGATCCAAGGCGGATGCCCGCGCGGAGATGGGCGAGGCGGCCCGGGATACACGTTCAAGGATGAGTTTCATCCTTCGCTGAAGCATTCGCAGGCGGGCAAGCTCTCGATGGCGAACGCGGGGCCGGAGACGAACGGCAGCCAGTTTTTCATTACAGTCGCGGCAACGCCGTGGCTGGACAACCGGCACACGATTTTCGGCGAAGTGGTGGAAGGGCAGGACGTGGCGAACAAGATTTCGACGCTGCCCCGCGATGCGAGCGACCGTCCGCGGACGCCGGTGGTATTGCAAAAAGTGAAAATCGAACGCGTAGCGTAGGGGCTGAAGATGCCCGCTGCGCTGTCGCCCGCCCGACTGACACAAATGATGGTGGAGTTTGTGTTCGTGTTGCTGGGATTGCTGGTGGTGTGGCTGGGGCTGAGCGGAAGGATTTACTTCGACCGTCGCGGAGTCGGGTGGCTGGTGGTAAGCGTGGCGCTGGTGGTGTGGGGAATGATGGCGTTTGCGAAGCAGGGGCAGTGGTGGGCAAAGCAGCAGAAGTTTGTACGGGGCGGATCGCTGGTGCTGTTGGGGCTGGCGATGCTGGCGATGAGTCGAATTCCGTTTTTGTGGGTTCCGCGGCTGCTCATGGCAGCAGGTGTGATTTTAATTCTAAGAGGGCTGTTAAGTTCGGTTTTGATTTTGCGGCAGCGGTAAGCCGGTTCAGATATAATTCGGTGCAACGTTGGTACCCCAGCAAACTCCGCCCCACCGGAAAATCGTGGAAGGGAGAAATCTGTGCTGAAAGAATTTAAAGAATTCGCAATGCGGGGGAACGTCCTGGACCTAGCGGTCGGCGTGATCATCGGCGCCGCGTTTGGGAAGATCGTTTCCTCGGCGGTAGATGATGTGATTATGCCCCCGGTCGGAAGGCTGATCGGGCGAGTGGACTTCTCCAATCTGTTTTTGAACCTGGATCCCAATCGACATTTCGACTCGCTGGCAGCGGCAAAGGCCGCCGGCGCGCCGACTCTGAATTATGGGAGCTTCATCAACCAGGTAATCAATTTCCTGATCGTGGCGTTCGCGGTGTTTTTGCTGGTGCGCGCGGTGAATCGCTGGGTACCGAAGCCGACGCCACCCCCGCCACCGCCGCCCACCAAGGATTGCCCGCAATGCGCGATGGCGATTCCTGTGGCCGCGAAGAAGTGCGGACACTGCACGAGCGCGGTATAACGACCGCAAAATCGGATTCGAGAAGAGATGAAGAGGCGCCTCGAAAGGGGCGCCTTTTTTTTTGTAAATGGCGACGGAACGAAGTGGCTATACGGGCGGCTTCTTTTTCAGGTTGGCTTCGAGGTGTTCGCGCAGGCGCGCAATGACGGATTCTTCGTGGCCTTCCTCGAGTTCCTTTTGCACTTCTTCCAGCGCGAAATGAACGACGTCGTGGTGGTGCAATTCGAGCGGGGCCGCGGTTTCGCTGAAGCGCAGCCAGAGGCGATGGAGGAGATTGACTTCGTTGGAAGTCAGGTTCGGGGCATGAGGGCCGAGGACCTTGTACACCTTGTCGCCATTGGCGAGGTGAATTTCCAGGTTGAACTGCGGCTTGGGATCGCCGAGTTTTTCCCAGGCGTCTCCGATTTCACGGGCCTGTTCTTCGGTGGATTCCTTGGGCGAATGGCCGAGGACGATGGTGCTGGACTGCAAGGAAGAGGCAGCGCGAAGAATGCCGTCCCACAACTGGTTGGCAGCGACCACGGCAAGGCGGATGGACTTGCCACGCTTTTCGGCAATGGAAAGAGCCTGAGAGAAGAGCTGCTGTTCGATGCTGCCGAAGAGTTGTTCGGCGTCGAGATCGTATTCACCGGAAGCGGAGCGGCGCAGCAAACGGACGTGGAGAACCACAACATCGCGGCGGCCGGGTTTCAGGCGGTCGAGGACATTGCCCAGATGATAGAGGGCGTGAATGTTGCTGACGGGAACCAGAATATTTCCGGGACGGGCGCCGACGGCTTCGGGGGTAAGTTCGCCTTGCATGGCGAGATGGAACTGGTCCATTTCGACGTGCTGCTGAGAGCCGCGGGCGTGGTGGGTGTAGCGCTCGGAAATGGTGAACACGATGAAGAGGAATACGGAGAAGGTAACGCCGGCGATGGTGGCCTGCACCTTGGTGAAAAGATTGATGACGGCGATCAGGAGAAGGACCAGAGTAATCAGACCGAGACCGAGGGGAATTTCGACGCCAAAGATGTGGAAATTGAGAGGAACACGATACTCGCGATTGCCTGGATGGGTGTAGCGGAGCACAAGCACCGCCAGGCCCTTCATGGCGAAACTCCAGATGACGCCGAAGGCATAGAGGTTGGCGAGGAAGGTGACGTCGCCGCGGCTGATGATGATGGTGATGATCTGCAGGGCGACGACAATGTTGATGATGTCGATAGGACGTGCCAAAGCGGCGATGGGGTTGGCGGAACCAACTGGCGAGAACACCATCCTCGGAAACGCGATTGAGAACACCGTTGGAGCCAACGATGGCGGTGTTCACCGCACCAGCCAGAATGAGAGTGCCAACGACTACCACGAACCCGTGAAATAAGAGGCGAATCCAAAAGGGCCCGGCGAGATTCATGGCCAGGCCGCCGATCAGGTTTTCCAGATAATTCTGGCGCTCAACGTCGGGAATGAGCATTACGGCGAAGAACGAGACGAGCGAGGTGAAGACCAGGCTGTAAATAAAGATGACCAAGCCCGGTCTTTTTCAGATTGGGGAGCTTGGGATGCTCGATTTCGCGATAGACCTGCGCGAGCGATTCCTCGCCGCTCATGGCCAGAACGGAATGGCCCGAGACCGACGAAGATTGCGATGAACCCGGCCATGTGGGCGAATTGCACACCGTAGAGCCAGCCCATGGCGTTCTGTTCAAGCTTGAGATTGTGGGGGGTGGGGAAAGGCGGCAATGAGGGGTGGCGAAGCAGCGTGGTGTAGACGCACCAAGCGATCAGGATCACCACCATGACCGTGGTGATCTGCATGATGCGCATGGCTTTCTGGCTGGATTCGTGGACGCCCTTGATGTTGTACCACCAGAAATAAGTGGTGCAGAGAGCGGCAAAGATGGCGGCTCCGAGGCCGGGAGAAATATGCAATCCGATGCGGAAATAATCGGAGGTTTCGTTGAACAAGCCGACGATGTACTGGCCGGCGGAAACACCGCTGATGGGGCCGGTGAGAATGTAATCGAACATCAGGGCGGAGACGGAGAACTTGGCCAGAGTGCCGCCCATGGCCTCTTTGACGACGCGGTAGACGCCGCCGCGTACGAACATGCTGCAACTCTCCACGTAAATGGCGCGGACACAGTAGGAGAACAGCATGATGCCGAGAATGAACCAGGGCGCGGCCTTGCCGATGTACTGCTCGGATTCGCCGCCGGCGTAATAGGCGGAGGACGCAAGATCGTTAAGGACGATGGCGGCAGCGCGCCAGAAGGAGATAAAGCTCAGAAGAGCGGTAGTGGCAACGAGAACGCGGGGAACGCCGTTCGATCGAGTACCGGGAGCCGCTGGGATATTAGGAGTGCTGCTCATTCAAAGGGCAATGACCTGCAGGGGAATATGCTCGCATCTTTCGGAGGGCAAGTCCAGTTTACGCGAAGCGAGGTTGGGAACTAACCGGCGGCGCGAAACGCGCGAGCGCAATCTTCGCAAGGACACATGGAGCGCAAGTAATCGTAGCTGAAAATTCCTGTGGAATGGCCGTCGGTAAACTGGATTTGGATGGCGTAATTGCCGACTTGAGTGGCGGCTTGCGCGCGAGGCTTGGGTTTATACATGGGAAGGACAGCGGAAGAAGGGGCGGAAAAGGCGGCCATGGCTTCTTTCTTGGCGCGTTCGTCGTTGCAGGTGGCGCAGGGGCAATTATCGCGAAGATAGGGGAATTCGAAATGGCTGAGATGACCATCGGCCCAGGAAATGTCGACACCGGCGCCAGTCTTGACGTGAATCTTGACGGCAGTGGGTTTCTTGCGTTCGTCGAGCGGAGTAGGCATGTGTATTCAGTTTACGACCAGAGAAGGCGCGCGCAAAATGTGCGGCCGACCGATTGAGCGAGTGAAAATTCAGGATTTTTTGGCGTGGTCGTGCTCGCAGCACTCACCGGGAGGAATGGGATTGCCATGCGGGCAAGTGGTGGGATGGCCTAGGAAGCTGCAGATGCGTTGATCAAGCTCGGGGGAGATGATGTGTTCAAATTTGCAAGCCTGGCTGTGGGCTTCGTGATCGTCGATGCGAAAAGTGTCTTTGAAGAGGCGTTCGGCGAGGCGATGACGGCGGACAACATCGCGGGCGCGGCTTTTGCCACGATCAGTCAATTGCACGTTCTGCCCGGCGACATGAACGAGCAGTAAATCTTCCATGCGAGCAAGGGTGCGAACGGGATCGACTCCGCCAGGAGTGCGGATGTGCTCGACGTCGGCGGCAGTTCCCTCTTCGGCGCAAACCCAAATTTGTTCGAGGAGGTGATCGAAGTGGATGCCGTCGTCCATGGAAACGCGTTGATCGACCGCGAGGTGGCCGTGGACGAGCTCAATGCGGCGGTCGGCTTGCTGGGCGATGCCGGGATCGTGAGTGACCATCAGGATGGTGTGGCCGGCGCTGTGGAGTTCGCGAAATAGGCCAATGACGATTTCTTCATTGGCTTCGTCGAGGTTGCCGGTGGGCTCGTCGGCAAGGATGAGCTTGGGTTGATTGATGAGGGCGCGGGCGATGGCGACGCGCTGCTGCTCGCCGCCGGAAAGCTGCGAAGGAAGATGAGTGAGGCGGTGACCGAGCCCGACGCGTTTCAGGGCGTCGGCAGCCTGTCCTTCGTCGGTGACGCTGTGAAAGTACTGAGCGAGCATGACGTTTTCCAGTGCGCTTAAGTACGGGCACCAGGTGGAATTGCTGGAAGACGAAGCCGATTTTTTCGGCGCGATAGCGGACGAGGTCGTGTTCGAAAAGTTGGCGAGATCGACGCCGTCGACCAGGACGTGGCCGGAGGTGAGGGTGTCGAGACCGCCAAGAATGTTGATGAGGGTGGTTTTGCCGGAACCGGAAGGGCCCATCAGCGCGACCCATTCGCCGGCCTGGATATCGAGAGAGATTTCGTCGAGAGCGCGAAGGGTGCCGTATTCCTTGACGAGGCGATCGATTTTGACCTGCGAACTCACGCTTCACCTCGAAATACGACTGGCGGGGCGAATGGTGGCCAAGCGGCGAAAAGGAAAGGCGCTGGCGATGGAGACGATGACGGTCAAAGCCACGGAAAAAGGATACACAATCCAGCGCGGCTGTGCAGCGACTCCGAAGACGGCCTTACCCAACCAGATGGAGGCGAGGATGCCGAATCGCGGAGCCGATGAGTCCGCCGGCGATGCCGAGAAGAATAGCTTCGGCAAGGAATAGCCGCACGACGCGGCGCACGGAACCACCGATGGCTTTCATCAGACCGACATCGTTCTTTGCGCTCGATGGCGACGTTGCTCATGCCCGCCATCACGCAGAGGGAAGTGAGGAACAGGACAAGAATGACGGTGGCGGAGAGCAGGCCGCTGATGCGGCCGTAGATGCGACCTTCGGCTTCGGTTAACTGGCGAACACCGTGGACATCGGCGCCAGTGAGATTGCGGGAGAGGGTGGCGATGAAGGAATTGACGGAATCGGGAGTGCCGGTGACGCTCAGTTGCACCAGGCTGATTTGCGAAGGAAGAGCGGCTAATTGTTGGGCCATCAGGAGTGGCGTAAAAACTTGAGTGTCTTCCGCGCCGCCGGTGGCCAGGATGGAGAAGATGTGGCAGGAAGCTTCGCGGCCCTGATTGCGAAGTTGCAGCCAGTCGCCAGCGTGGACGTTGAGAAGTGTGGCGGCCTTGGCGCCAAGTTCGCAAGCGGCAGGATCGTTCTCGGTGGTGGGGTCGAATTCGAGGCGGCGGCCGGGGCGGATTTCGGTCATGCCAAAGCCCTGAGCTCCGGCGAGGACGGCGGGTTCGAAATGAGGAGTGCCGCGCTTGGCGACTTCGCCGATGAGATAGAGAAAGGCGACGGCGGGAACCGTGCGACCTTCGTATTCCCTGGGAAGCTGCTTGAGGATGCCTTCGTCGAGCGTGGCGACGGAATCGGGAGCGGCGGGGGTACGCGGGGCAACGATGACGTTGGCTCCAAGAGCGCGAAACTCGGAGGTGAGGCGGCGCTTGGCGTCGAGCTGCAAGTTGAGCAAAGCGGAGGTGACCGCAGCGCCTGCGCCGAGTGCGAGCAAGATGACGAAGAGACGGCCGTAGTTCGCGGTGAGCAGGCGGCGTACGATGCGCCAGAACATAGGAGAAGGCATCACTCGCCCCTCAGAATTGGAGCTGGTTCGTAACGCGAAGCGCGGCGAAGCGGAAAAGCACTGCCGAGAAGAGTGATGAGTGAGGCCAGGACGAGAACGATGAGGAGTACAAAGAGTTTCGGTTGAGGAGCGAAGCCGAAGATGTGCTGGCCAAGCAGCCGAGCGAGCACGATGCCGAGCGCGTAGCCAACGCCACCACCAACAAAGGCGAGGAGGAGTTGCTCCGCGGCGAGGAGCACGGCAACCAGGCCGGAGCCCGCGCCGAGCGCTTTCATGAGGCCGATTTCGGTGCGACGCTCGATCACGGAGGCAGCAGCCGAAGCGCCGACGGCGAGGGCGGCAGCGAGCAGCGCGGCAAAGGTGACCAGCCAGAGCAGAGTGCGGACCCGCGAGAGGACGTTTCCTTCGCCTTCGGCGACGCGACGAATCACGCGGACGTCGGTGCCTTTGAGCTCTTCGCTGATCTGGAGGGCGATCGCAGAAATATACGGAGTGCAATACCAGCGATCAAATTCACTGGGGGTCATGGACTTGGGATCTTTTTTGGCGAAGGCGTCTTCGGGCTTGGTGAGGGCGCTTACGTAGAGCCTGCGGTAGACACCAGGCTGATTGGCGAGGCGCTGAGCGATGGCCAGTGGCGCGACGATGGCGTCTTCTTCAGGACCGCCGGTGGAGAGGATGCCGACGACCTGGAGCGAGCTCTCCTGGTTGGAAGACACAGCGCGGACATGAAGAGTATCTCCAATTTTCAGGCCGTGGCGTTGCGCGTAGGACACGCCTACGAGGCACTGGTCGGCGTCATCGGAAAACCAATGACCATCGACGCGCCACCAGGGGTTGGTTTTGGCGATGCCGGTTTCGTAAGTGGTGCCGTCGGGGATGGGAACGGCTTTGTCGGCCCAGGTGCCAATGAGCGTGGTTTTGCCGAGGGAGTCTGCGTTGTTTGCGGAGAGATCGACGGGGACTTCCAGGATGGGCGCGAAGGCCATAATGTTGAAGCGCCAAAAAATGGTTTTGAGTTTACCGAGATCGGATTCGGGGAGATACGCACCGGAGTTGACGGGGCGATAATCGACTCCGCCGATCTGGAGCGGCAGGGAGTCGGCCTGGGGAGAGACGAGAAGATTCGCGCCGAGGCTGCGAAATTCCTGAGCGAGACGGTCTCCGACATCGAGAGAAACGCTGAGGGCGGCGGTGGCCACGGCCATGCCGAGACCCAAGGCAGCCATGGTCAGCAGCTTGCGGCGCGGGCGGCGAGTGAACGAGTCGGTAACGAGTCGAAGAAACATTTCCCCTTGGCGGAGCGTTGAAGATGCCTACAACTTACTGCGGTATTTCTTCGGCGGCCTTGGTCACAGACGAAACATCAATGACCACATCGGTGCCGTCGACGTGCGAAGAAAATCCGATGGGATTGCAACCGCCCTTTTGACCGATGGACGGGATGTAAATGGCCGAAGCGCAATGGCGGCAAATGACGTTCTGTCCGTCCTGGCGGTAGCCTTCCGCGCCACAGATGAGACAGGCGTCGAGAGCCGTGCCGTAACCGTTGGGCTTCTTAATCACCATGAAGCGGATGGGATGGTTGCCGTTGTTCGAGCGTGAACAAGTGGAGATTGCCATCTTGCACTTCCGCAACGGGGATGCGAACAGAACCGTTGCTGATCTCCACGACGCGGGCCTGCGGCGGAGCAGAATTGGCCTTGGCATAGATGAAATCGGCAGTGAGGACGAGAATGACAGCGAGACTGGCGAAGGCGGCAGCGATCATCCAACGCTTCTGGCGGCGGTTCTGAGCTTCGAGCAGGCGGCGCTCGGCGTCATTGAGGGTGACCGAAGCGGATTTGGCGTGCGAGGCAGATTGCCACTCCCGGAAAATCATGAGGGCCGCGGCCCCGAAAACAAAGATAAAGAAAAAGAGTTCGTTGCGAACGATGGGACCGAGCAAAGCCATTTCCGCTTTGCTGGAAGGAATCCAGCGCGCTTCGCTTAATTCGTGGAGGCCGGTGACGGCAAGTTGGATGGCGACGAGAACGAGGATGGCGCTAGTCACCTTAAAGAAGCGATGCAGAGGGACTTTCAGAGTGCCTTTGAAGAAGAAAACTCCAACGGCGACGGCGGCGGCAATTCCGGCGATGGTGCCGATCCAAGTCTGAAGGCCTTCGGTGGACATTTCGACGGCGCGTAGAATTAGGGCGAGTTCGGCACCCTCGCGGACGACCATAAGAAAAACGAACAGGCCGATGCCCCACCCGGCAGCGGAGCCGGCTTTGGTGGCGTAGCGCTCGACGCGATCTTCGATGTCGCGCTTAAAGTGGCTGGCGATGCGGTTCATCCAAACAATCATGGAGACGACGAACACGGCGGCGACCAGGAGGAGTAGTCCTTCAAAGCCGTCCTCACTGATGTTGAACCGGTCCAAAGCTACGGCAACGGCGAGACTTAGGGCGGTCGCAGCAGCAACGCCGGCCCAGACAAACTTGGCGAGATGGGAGCGCCCGGTGCGGTTGAGGTAAACGAGGATGATGCCGACGACGAGAGAGGCTTCGACGCCTTCACGAAGGGCGATAAGGAAAGCAGAGAGCACGGGAACTCCAGATGAAAATGACTTGCAACAGCATAATTTGAGGGTACACGTGACAGAAAGAGCCGTCAAGTTAACGCGTCACAGAGGTGATCACGTAAAATAGTGGCTTGCGTCTACTTAATAGAATGCGGAACGTTTGGGCCAGCGCCACGAGCGCTTTATTAATAGCGGGTATGTTTGGTTGCACACCGGCGCGGGCGCAGCAGAGCCCTCCGCCGCAACAAACGCTGACCACGCAAGATCAGGGCCGGGCGCTCGTCAAACCGGATCCGAAAAAAGCGAAAAAGTTAGTGGAATTGGGTATACGGCAGGAAGCCGCCGGCGATTACGATGGCGCGCTGGATACGTATGAAGAAGCAGCGCGCTACGCGCCTTTTGACGTGACGATCATAGCAAAGGGGGCAACGCTGCGATCGCGCCTGGTGCGGATGTACGTGGACGATGGAGAGCGGCTGGCGACGGAAGGAAATCTGGATGCGGCAACCGAGCGGTTCGCGATGGCGTTAAACATCGATCCGACAAACGCGGTGCTGACTGAGCGAATGAAGCAGCTGGAGTCGATGAAGGGAGAGGTAGTGTCGCCGCAAATGGAGCCAGCCGAAGGCCTGGTGAAGCTCGATCCGGAAAAGGCGGAGCGAAGTTTCCATTTGAAGAACGACACAAAAACCACCTACGAGCAAGTGGCGGTGGCGTACGGGATCAAGGTGATGTTTGATCCAGACCTGACGTCGCGGACCGTGACTCTGCGACTGGACAACGTGGACTTTGAAACGGCGATGAAGGTGTTGACATCGCAGACCGGAACATTCTGGAAAGCAATCAATCCGAAACTAATGTACGTGATGCCGGATACGGCGGAAAAACGACGCAATAACGAGCCGGAGGTGGAGCAGACGTTTTATTTGCCGGCGTCGGTGGAATCGGCGGACATCGCGGACATCGTAAAAACCATTCGGGACATGACGGGAATGCAGCGGGTGCAACAGTCGGTGGCGCAACATTCCATTTCGGTGCGAGACACACCGGAGAAAGTGAAGCTGACCGGAGAGATCATCCATGAACTGGAACATGCGCGCGGAGAGATTCTGCTCGAGATGGACCTGCTGGATGTGGACCGCAACGATGCAATGAAGTTAGGGATTACGCCGCCGTCGCAAGTACGGGTTATTCCCGTAGGGCCGGGCCTGGCAAGACAGGTGGAATCCGCGAGCAGTTTGACGGCGCTGCTGACGCTGCTGGCGAGCGTTTTGGGGGGGCCGGTCGGGGGAGTGGCGACAGGGTCGGTGCTCTCTTCCCTGCCCTCGTTCACGGTTTTTGGCGGAGGGAAATCGCTGTTTTTGCTGACGCTGCCGGGAGCATCGGCGGACTTCTCGCAAACGCTGTCGCTGGTGCAATCGGGGAGCCAGGTGCTGTTGCGAGCGCAGGATGGAAAGCCGGCAACGTTTTTTGTGGGAAGCCGGTATCCGATCACGTTGTCGTTGTTGTCTGCGAGTCTGGGAGTGTCTCCTCAGGTGGCGGCGGTTGGAGCGACGACCACGACGATTTTCAATCAGCAATACCAAGTGGGAAACGCTCCGGTGGCGATCACATCGGGGGACTTTTTGGGGAACAGCCTGCTGGACCTGGCAGTGGTCAACGAGTTGGATAACACGGTGTCCATATTGGTGAACCAGGGATCGACATCGACGTTGCTCTACGCAGCGGGAAGCAATTCCCCGATTTCGATCGGTCCTGCGAGGAGCACGGCGCCGGCGGTGCCCCCAGCGATCGCAACCGCGATCGTAAACGGAGCGAATAATTCGTATGCGGACTTGCTGGTGACGGATCCGGTGGCCAACACAGTATCGGTGCTGCTGGGTAATAACGATGGGACGTTCGCGCTGCAAAAAAACCCGATTGCGGTTGGGTCGCAGCCGAGCGCGATTGTGACGGGAACGTTCAACACGAAGAATGGCGATACGAACGTGGGATTTATAGTGACAAATTTCCTGGACAACACGTATTCGGTGTTCCTGGGTCAGAATAACGGAACGTTTGTGCAGGTGACCGGATCGCCGTTCAAACTTCCAGACAGCGTCAGCGGACCGATCGCGATGACCACGGCGGATTTTAACGGAGACGGATATCCAGATCTGGCGATCGTGGATCAGGGAACGAACCAGGTGACGATCCTGGCAGGCAACGGGAATGGAACGTTTACGGAGTTCAAGAACTCGCCGATTACCGTGGGAAATTTTCCGGTAGCGATTTCGTCGGGACCGCTGACTGGCAGCACCGGACCCGGGTTGGCCATCGTGAATCAGAAGGACAACACGATGACCGTGCTGCTGGGAAATGGGGACGGCACGTTTACGCAAGATGCGAAGTCTCCGATCGCGACGGGGACGACGCCGACGGGAGTGGTGATCGGGAATTTATTGCAGACGGGCGGCAGCGGAATCGCGGTGACCAACAACGGATCAGGCACTGTGACAGTGTACGTGGATGTGGGCACGGGACTGATTCAAGGACTGGAACCTCAGGCGGGTTCGAATCCGTACGCGGTGATCGCGGGAAACTTCACGGGCAATACGTATCCCGATCTGGCGGTGACTAACGATATTTCGAGCGGGGACGGGTATGTTTCCATCATCGTCAGCCCGACGAGCTTAGTCTCCAATGGAGTGAACGGGGTTGCGCAGCAGCCGTACCCGGGGTCGGAATACATCGATATCGGCGTGAAGGTGAAAGCGACGCCGACTCTGCATAGCAACAACGAAGTGACTCTGCAATTGGACCTGGAAGTGAAGCAGTTGGCGGGCACGAGCATCAATGGAATTCCGGTGATCAGCAGCCGAACCGTGACGCAGACGGTGCGATTGAAAGAAGATGAAACGTCGCTGCTGACGGGGCTGCTGGACCAGGAGAGCACGAAAACGTTAACAGGATTTCCGTACCTGGCGAACATACCCGGGCTGGGCTACGCGTTCGGAAGCCGAAACAACACGTATCAAGATACGGAACTGCTGGTGCTGGTGACCCCGCGGCGTATGCGCGTGCCGGTGCGGGACGACAAGACTTTTTACGCAGGACGAGGAGATCCGACTTCGCGAGGCGGAGCGAGCATCGGGGGCGCACCTCCAGCGGAAGGCGTGAGACCAGTGGAAGTACCGAGACAGGAGCCACCCGGTGAGCGACCGGCGGGACCACCGCCGGGGGAAACTCCGCAGCAACAGCCACCGGCACAATCACAGCCGCAACCGGAGCCGCAGCAGCAGCCTCCGCCGCAACCGGAACCGCAGCCACAACCACAACCAGAACCACAGCCGGAGCCGCAGCAGCAGCCGCAACCGGAACCGCAGCCACAACCGGGGAACGAGCCGCCAACAACCACGCCAGCGCCACCGCAACGTTAAGCGTCGCAGTTCTCCAGCGATGCGTTCGAGGATTGCCAGCGAGAGCGCCAGAGATTACGGCAGGGGATCGAATACCAGCACAGGTTGATAGGTGCGGGGAACCACTGCTTCGGCGATGGCAAGCAGGCGGTTGTCCTGGCTAAAGACGCGAAGGCGAGGAGGCTCTTGAGCGCCGCCGTCGAGTTGCACGGTGGCTCCTGGCGGCAATTCGACGCGGCCAGGCTGCAAAGCGGAAAGCAGAATCGTAAACTTGGAGCCGTGACGGATGCGCTTTTCCAGCACGGGAAGAACGTTGGCACGAGGGAGGTTGGGAAGAAGGCCTTCCATGGGAATGAGACAGTCCTGGAAGCGACCTGCCTTGGAACGCTCGATGAGTTCGTCCACCGAGATGGCCTGATCCAGCGAAAATTCGCCGACGGCAACGCGGCAGATTTCGGCGAGGTGCGCGCCGCAGCCCAGCTTCTGGCCCATATCATGAGCGAGAGAACGGATGTAGGTGCCGGAAGAACATTCGATGGTGAAGCGAGCGAGCGGGCCGTCGATTTCCGTGAGCCGGTATTCGAAGACTTCAATTTCCTTGGGCTTAAGTTCAAAGGCGACATTTTTGCGCGCGAGTTCGTAGGCGGGCCGTCCGTGAACTTTTTTCGCGGAAAAAATGGGGGGCATTTGCGGGAAGCGGCCGACGGATTGGGCAGCGAATGCTTCGAGTTGCGCGCGATCGAGCTGAGGGGGATTGTCGGGAGACTGCGCTTGGCCTTCGGAGTCGTAGGTGTTGGTAGCGTAGCCGAAGCGGAAGCCGCCAGTATAACGTTTGCGACGCTCGCCGTAGAAGCGCATGAGGCGAGTGGCCTTGCCGAGAAGCAGGACGAGGACGCCGGTGGCGAGGGGATCGAGAGTGCCAAGATGGCCGATCTGGCGCATGCCGGCGAGATGGCGGACGGCGTCGACAATATCGTGAGAGGTGCGGCCCCGCGGTTTGTCGATTACCAGAGCGCCGTCGAATGGAGAAGGTTGCGGTTGTTTGGGCATTAATCCGTGGACGCAGGCTTGTTGCGGACTTCCTTGAGGAGTTGTTCGATGCGCTCGACGTGCTCTTGCGAGAGATCGAGAACGAAATGGAGGTCGGGGATGCGCCGCAACTGGAGGCGCTCGACGAGTTCGTGGTGAATGTAGCCGGAAGCGTGCTCGAGGGCCTTAACGGCGTCGGATTGTTCCTTGGCGGACTGGCTGCGAACGCTGACGAAAACGCGCGCGTGCTTCATATCGGGCTGAACACGCACACCGCTGATGGAGACGTTCCCCTCCAGACGAGGGTCTTTCAGTTCGCCGAGGAGCATGGCGTTGATTTCGTGAGCGATCTCTTCGGCAACACGTTCATGGCGATGATTGTCAGGGCTCATGGGGTCCGCTTTCCAGGCATGGGCCGCGCCCAAAGTGAAATTCCGGCAAACAAAGCTCAGAGCAAATCCAGGGTGTGGGAAACAAGAAGAGGACCGAGGAGCTGATCCGCTTCGTGCAACACCTTCTGGAGCGACTCAGTAACATGATGCTCCTCGTTGGATAATGTCACAACTCCGACGACGGAGCGCTGCCAGGTATCTTCAAAATCAAGTTCCGCAACGGCCACGTTGAAGTGCGATCGCAGACGCTCCTTCAGGCTCCGCAAGACCTGGCGTTTGTCTTTCAAGGAGTGAGAGTCCGCGATGTGCAATTCCAGAGTGAGCAGCCCGACGGCCATAGTTCAGCTCCGAGTCAAGCTTTCGGACGCAAGGGGGACTACTTGCGTCCGGCGGAGGCGGAACCTTGCGCGGCAGCTTCGGCCGCAGAAAGTTTGACGACCTGGAAACATTCCAGGATGTCTCCGATTTTGACGTCGTTGAAGTTGGCGATGCCCAAGCCGCATTCGAAGCCAGCGCGCACTTCACTGGCGTCGTCCTTGAAGCGTTTCAGGGAGCTGAGCTTGGAGGTGTAGACAACGGCGCTGTCGCGGACCACGCGGACCTGCGCGTCGCGCTTCATGACGCCATCGAGGACGTAACAACCGGCAACGGTGCCGGAGCCCTTGACACGGAAGGTGTTGCGAACCTCGGCGCGACCCAGATAGGTTTCCTGGATAACGGGCTCGAGCAAGCCTTCCATGGCCTTCTTAATTTCGTCGGAGACTTCGTAAATGATGTTGTGAGTGCGGATGTCGACCTTTTCCTGCTGAGCGAGGTCGGAGGCTTTGCGGTCGGGGCGAACACCGAAGGCGATGATGATGGCGCCGGAAGCGGAGGCGAGGAGCACATCGTTTTCGGTAACGGCGCCAACACCAGCGCTGATGATCTTGAGCTTGACCTGATCAGTAGAAAGCTTGGGCAACATTTCGCCAAGAACTTCCGCGGAACCCTGAACGTCGGCTTTGATAACGATGTTCAGTTCCTTGACTTCACCGGCCTTGAGTTGCTCGTGCAACTGGTCGAGAGTGATGCGGCCGCCAGCGCTGGCGCGGAGGGCGGCGTCGCGTTGCTTGGACTGGCGATACTCGACAACGTGACGAGCCTTGGCTTCATCAGTGACCTGGAAATGATCGCCAGCTTCGGGAACACCCTGCAGACCCAAGACTTCGATGGGAGTGGAGGGAGGAGCGTCCTTTACCGGGCGTCCACGATCATCGAACATGGCGCGGACTTTGCCGAAGACGGAACCGGCGATGAAAAAGTCGGTGGTGTTGAGGGTGCCGTTCTGAACAAGGATGGTGGCCACGGGACCGCGACCGCGGTCGACGCGTGATTCCAGAACCGTACCGCTGGCCGGCGCGTCGGGGTTGGCCTTGAGTTCGCGAAGATCGGCAACGAGGAGAATGATCTCGAGCAACTTGTCGAGATTCTTCTTCTGCTTGGCGGAGACTTCGACGAATTCGGTTTCGCCGCCCCATTCGGCGGGCATCAGTCCGAGATCGGTGAGTTGGCGCTTGACGCGCTCGGGCTGTGCTTCGGGCTTATCAATTTTGTTGACGGCCACGATGATGGGCACGTTGGCGGCCTTGGCGTGGTCGATGGCTTCGCGGGTTTGCGGCATAACGCCGTCGTCGGCAGCAACAACGAGCACGACGATGTCCGTGACCTTTGCGCCGCGAGCGCGCATGCGGGTGAAAGCTTCGTGACCAGGAGTGTCCACGAAGACGACACTGCGCTCGCCTGCACTTGAACCTTGTACGCGCCGATGTGCTGGGTGATACCGCCCGCTTCGCCACGCGGCGACTTCGGCTTCGCGAATGCCGTCGAGCAAACTGGTTTTGCCGTGGTCCACGTGACCCATGACGGTAACGACGGGAGGCCGGGGCCTGAGATTTTCCTTGGTCTCTTCCTTGGCGACTTCCAGGACCATTTCTTCTTCGAAGGAGACGACGCTGACGACGCCGTTGAAGGATTGCGCGAGTTCGGTGGCGGTGTTGACGTCGAGGGCCTGGTTGATGCTGGCGAAGACGCCGCGGTCGAGCAGGGTCTTGAGCAAATCCTTGGCGCGAATGTCGAGCTTTTCGGCGAGTTCGCGAATGGTGATGCCTTCGGTCAGGGTGATGTCGCGAGGTGCGCGCGGCTCCGGAGGAGGCATAGGAGCAACGGCGACACCGCGGCCCGCCGGAACCTGGACGCTGACGGGTGGGATGAAGCTTGCGCTCCCCTTCCATCTCGCGCTTGTCGACAACCTGACGCTGGCGCTGAGGAGGCTTGCGCGTGTAGAGCGGTTTGCCCGGCTCGGCCTTTGCCGGCATCTTGTCCGGCAGAGGCGGCAACATCGCAGGACGGCCGGGAGTGCGCGGTCCGGGACGCGAGCCCATAGGAACGGCGCCGGGACGTTGACCGTATAAGGACGATTCGGAGCGCCAGAACCGCCCGGTCCACCGGGACCACCAGGTCGCGGCGAGAAGGGACGTCCACCTTGAGGATGCTGCTGCGGACGCATCGGCTGTCCGGGACGCGGGCCACTGGGACGCTGACTTTCCGGTCCAGTGCCTGGAACAGGGCCGCGATTGCCGGTGGGCATCGGTCTGCCGATTGGCGGACGCGGCTGAGTGCTGTGACCGGGACGCGCAGGCCCGACGGGCTGACCGGGACGAGGCCGGTGTTGCGGTTGAGCGGACATGCCAGGTTGCGAGGGACGCTGACCGGGTTGCTGACCCGGCGAAGGACGAAATGGCTGATTGGGCGTAGCGGGACGAAGAGGTTGTCCGGGAGCAGGCTGCGGTTGGGCCGTGGGTCGGATGCGCAGGAGCAGCGGCGCGGGTGGAGCGCGAGCGGCGGCGCGGCAGCCGGAGCGGTTGGTTCCGCAGGCTTCGGCGCAGCAGGAGCAACAGCCGGAGGAGCCGCAGCAGTCGACGGAGGTGCGGCGGGTCGAGCAGTCGGCGGCGCGACAATTGGAACTGGCGCAGCGGGCGGATGAGCAATTGGCGCGGCGGCAGGCGGAGCAGCCTGCGCAGGAGGCGCTACGGGCGAGCCGGAGCGGGATGCTGCCGGGGCCGCGGCGGGATGCGCGGCAGGAGGATGCGCAACCGCAGGCGGATGAGCCGCGGGAGCGTGAGGCGCAGGAGCGTGGCGGCCGGAGCATGAGTCGCGGGATGAGCGGGCGCGTGAGCAGGGGCATGCACGGTCGGCTGTGGCCGACGCGCTGCAGCCCTGGCAGCAGCTTCCTTGGCCTGACGATCCGCCTCCGCGGCCTGCTCGGCGTCCGCTTGACCCTTGAGATGAGCGCGAACTTTTTCGGCGACATCTACGGGGATGGAGCTGGAATGGGTTTTCTTTTCGGTTACGCCAAACCCAGCCAGCAAATCGATAATGGCTTTCGCTTTAACCTCGAGTTCGCGGGCGAGTTCGTTGATACGTACTTGGGATGTGTCACTCATGCTACGTTAGGAATTTTTCTCTTCCTGCTGAGCTTCCGGTGACTGGTGTTCCGGGGCATCAGCGGCAGCGGAGGGTGACTCCGATGCAGAAACATTGGAACTTGGGTCCTCTTCGGAAGCGCTCTCGGTAGAGGCTTCGGTAGAGGTTTCGGGAGCAGCTTCTGTGGCTGTTTCGGCTTCTGCGGTCGGTTCGGCCGAACCGTCGGCGGGCAGCTTCGGCGGTAGCCTCGTCGGCGACAGCTTCGGCGCCCTCGGCGACAGCAGGAGCGGCCTCGCCACCGCTTTCGTAGAAGCGATTGACGGCTTGATAAATCTTGTCGACCATCTTTTCGCCGATGCCGGGAATTTCCAAGAGCTGTTCCGGAGTCATGCCGGCGAGTTTTTCCAGAGAGGTGATGCCGGCGGCTTCGATCTTCTCGATGGTCTTGGGACCGACGCCCTCAAGAACGCTGAGCGGAGTGGTGGGAGCAGTTAGCGCGGTCATCTGCTCTTCGATTTCGCGGCGCTTCTCTTCTTCACTCTTGATGTCGATGTCCCAGCCGATGAGCTTGCTGGCCAGACGAACGTTCTGGCCCTTCTTGCCGATGGCGAGGGAGAGTTGAGAATCCTCGACGATGACTTCGAGCTTGTGATTCTCGGGATCGGTGATTTGCACGCGAGTGACTTTGGCCGGGCTGAGAGCCTTTTGAGCAAAGGCGACGGTCTCTTCGCTGTACGGGATGATATCGATTTTTTCGCCGCGGAGTTCGCGGATGATGGACTGAACGCGCATGCCCTTCATGCCGACGCAAGCGCCGACAGGATCGACATCCTTGTCGCGGCTGGCGACGGCGACCTTGGTGCGTTCGCCGGCTTCGCGAGCGGCGGCACGAATCTGGACAGTGCCGTCGTAAATTTCGGGAACTTCCATTTCGAAGAGGCGCTGAACGAGGGAGGCATCGGCGCGAGAGACGATGACCTGCGGCCCCTTGGCGGCGCGATCGACGGTGCGGATCACGACGCGGAGGCGTTCGCCGATATTGTAGGTTTCCAGCTTGGACTGTTCGCGCTTGGGCAAACGAGCTTCGGTGCGGCCCATATCGACGATGAGGTCGGGCCCTTCGGAGCGCTTGACGATGACGGTGACGAGTTCGCCGGCGCGATTGTGATACTCGTTGAAGATGGTGTCGCGCTCGGCTTCGCGAACTTTTTGAAGAATGACCTGCTTGGCGGTCTGGGCGGCGATGCGGCCCAGCACGTCCGTGGGCTTGGCGGTCAGAATTTCAGCGCCGAGCTCAAGCTCGGGCTTTTTCTTGCGCGCATCGGCAAGGCTGACTTCGCGCTTGGGATCGGCGACTTCCTCGACGACGGTATAGACGGAAAAGACGTCGACCTGGCCGCTTTCGGGATTGAATTTGCCGCGCAGGTCTTCCTCGGTCTTATAGTATTTGCGCGCGGCCACGACCATAGCGTCCTCGATGGCAGAAATGACCACCTCGGGCTCGATGTGCTTTTCCCGGCTCAACATCTCAATTTGTTGATAGAGCAGACTAGCCATTTGCGTTCCTAAAACTCGACAACCAGATTTGCCTTTCTAATATGTTCCAGCGGAATCTCAACGACCCGCGCTTCCTTACCCTTCAATTGCATCCGGACTTTACCGTCCGAAAATCCTTCGAGCTTGCCTTCGAAAAACTTGCTGTCGCCAACCGGCTCGCCGGTGGTGATCTTTGCCGCACGACCGCGGAAGCGTTGAAACTCAGCGGCGGTGCGCAATGCGCGATCCATGCCGGGCGAGCTGACTTCGAGCACGTAGCCCGCAGGCCCCGGGATCAACTCCTCAACATCGAGGATCACGCTGAGCTGCTTGCTGACCAGTTCGCAATCGGCGTGGCTGATTCTGGGAACTTCCGCCGCCTGATCTTCCGGATCGAAAGAATCCGGCTGGGAAGCGGGAGGAACCCTGTCGATGTACACCCGGAGGAAGCGCTGCTTACCGATCTTCCATTCGACGTCCACGACATCAAGGCCTTCCGAACGCGCCACCCGTTCAGCGGCCTCGCGGACTTTATCCAAATTCATCCGGAGACTCCCCGGCCTAAGCCGGTCAAAAGCTCGTTCCCACCGGCCCAACAAAAAAGTGGGCTTGCGCCCACTTCATGGTGCGACCCGATTCAGAGCGAAAGAAGAGTATATTCCGGAGGCTGAAGAAAAGCAAGGCGAGGAGCAGAGAGGCGCAGTTACCTGTGGGATATGAACAACTTGCGGCGGAAAAGCAAAGGCCGCCGAACGATCCGGCGGCCCTTGGATTAGAGAATATAAAGATCAGGGTTTTCCAGCCGGCGGTGCCGTGGGCTTGGGCGTGGTAGCCGGTTTTGCAGGAGCGGGGGCGCCGCCCTTGGCCGGATAGGCCTGATCGTAGAGCTTAATGATTTCCTGAGTGACGTCGATATTGGGAGAGAAATAAAGGATCGGGGTGTTTTGCGCGGAAGAGTCGAGAATGGCCACAAAGCCATTTTCGCGCGCGTAACGATCGAGGACATCGATCATTTTGCGACCGATGCGGTCCACGACTTCGCCCTGAGCGGCGTTGAGATCTTCCTGAAGTTCATTCTGTTTGCGTTCGAGTTGAGAGGCGAGGCGCTGCCCCTGAACGGTCAGGCGCTGCTTTTCATCTTCGCTGAGGGTAACGCCGCCTGCCTGAAGACGCTGGCGGATATCGTTGATCTGCTTATTGAGACCTTCCAGTTCGTTCTGACGAGGGGTGAACTGAGTCTGCAATTCGCTGGACGCCTGCTTGCCTTCGTTGGTGCTGACGATCGCTTGACGAACGTTGATGACGCCGACCTTTGTGCCGGCTGACGAGCCGGCGGCAGCCTGAGCCCAAAGACCGGTCACCGCGAGGAACGAGGCGACGGCCAAGGCCGCTGCGCGCACTGCATATCTGGAATTCACTGTTTTCTCCTTATCGATTTCCGGGACCGTCATTCATTTCCGATTTGCGGCCGGTAAAGATGACAACCCGCTTCATAACCGACGAGCGGTTAAACCTGGTAGTTCGCGCGAAAGCGTTGAGCCGCGTCTACAGACGGCGCGCGATGGGAGCGCACAAACTAAAGAGTATAGCGAACTGCAACGCGGCGCCGCAACGGAATAAGGCGCGGCGATCGCGATTATTTCGGCAAACCGAGAAAGACCACGCGGTTGTTGTTCTGATCGACGATAACCGCGATGTTGGTGGTGCTGTCAATCTTGGCGGCAAATTGAGACTGGCTACTGATACCGAGAGTTTGCCGGGTCTTGAACGAAATGGTATCGATCACCGAGCTGGTGTTGGAGGTGGAGTTGATGCTGAGCATGGTGGCCGTTTGGGGATTGTAGGCGATGGAATAGGGATTGATACCCACCTGGATATTTTCGGGAGTGGTGCCGGTGGTCGGGTTGAAGTCGTAAATCGAGTTGCCCTGAGTAGAGACGGCGTAGACGGTCTGGCCGGTAATGGGATCGTAAGCCAAACCAGTGATGGCCGCGGTAAGCGAATTGATGGAAGCGGTGGCGCTGCGAGTAGGAGGAGAGGTGGCCAGATCAATGACGTCGAGACCTGCGCTGGCAGAAACGGTGCCGGAATATTGGAGATTGCTGACGACGGCATAGCTGTCGTTATTGTCGACAGCGACGGCGGTAGGCGGCCCGGTCAGCGCAATGGTAATCGGAGTAGGAATGGTGGTGGTAACCGCACCGGGCTGAAGAACGGTGAGGTCGATATCCGAGAGGGTGTTGGAGCCGTTGTTGGCGACGAGAGCGAGCGCGCGGTCCTGGTCGATGGCCACGCCAAGTGGAGACAAACCGACGGTGACAGCATTGGTGACAGTAGTAGTGGAGCCGGAAGTCACGTTCCAGGTAACGACGTTTAATATGTCGGGAGTCGAGCCAAACTGGAGAATAGTGGCGGTGCCGTTGGGATTGTTGTAGTTGTTGGCAACGACGACATAGCCCAAGCGCGGGAGCACATCGATACCGATCGGATTGGTGCCGACGCCGACAGTGGTGAGCACGGTACCAAAGGGAGCCGTAGTGCCGTCGGACTTGATAACACCGGAAGGTCGAATGGCAATGACGGAGACGCTGTTACAGGCACTGGAATAGTTGGTGATGATCGCGACGCCGCGGCTTTCGTCAATGGCTACACCTTCCGGCCCCGCAGGAGAAGCGGAAGTGGGAGTACAGATCGAGGAAAGATTGAGAATCCCAACCGCGTGCAAATCAACGGCATTGGAAACTTCAGTACCGGAGGTTACGTCGAGGGCGTAATCGTGAGCAACGGTAAAGGTGTTGGGTGCGAGGGCGATGTCCACCTCGTTGTCCACTGCGCTGAGAATGGTAATGCCGGTGGAATTGCCGTCGAGATGAACGACCGGGGAACCGTTGGCCAGGAAACCTTCACCGAAAATTTTGACAACCGCGGCCTGACCGATCTGCACCGCCGAAGGCATGCAGGGATTGTTGGGATCCAAGGGACTGCATGAGGTGACGGGAGGCGCACCGAGAATTGGCTGCTTATTGGGGACGCCGCCGGAGGCCACCTGAATGGATTGAATCTGAACTTGCTTGAAGGCATTGCCGCTTTGGAGGTTCATGTAAGACAGAGTGTTGCTGCCGGCATTGCCGATGAGGACCCACTTGGTCTTGGGATCGTAGCCCATGGGACCGTAAACAGTGATCGGAGCCGTGGCGCCACTGGGCGTGTAGGTGCCCATGCCTGCCTGATTGGTGGGAATTGCGGCGACGATGCGATAGGGCGCCTGATTGACTGAGCCGCCCGCGGCGTTGGGCGCGACTCCGCCCGGATTGATGATGGAGAGGGCGTTATCCGGATAGTTGGGACCGAGGTTTTCGCTGGGATTATATGCGAGGAACGCATTGACAAATGGATCGAAAGCGACGGAACGCCAACCGCGTTCGGGCGCACCCGCAGGAGTTGGGGTGCAGGAATAGCAACTGCCAACGGTGAGGGTCAGAGAACTGAGAGACTGATCGAGGGTGCCGATGAAACCAATCTGAGCAACGCTGGCATTGTAGTCAGCGTAACCAAATTTGCGAGTGACGGGGTTGATAGCGCCGCCGGAAACAGTGCTGGTGGTGGAGAAGGAATAGTAGGGCGAACCGTATTGGACGGAGCCCTCGTTGGCACTGGTGTTGGTTTCGGTTTCGTCGGGGAGATTGGGCTGAGAATACGAAAAGGTCCAAGCATCGGTAACGCTTGCGGGAATGACCTGGTAGGTTCCGTTGAGGTCCGCAGGCATCAAGCCGGAAATGATGACGGTACCGCCGGTGGCGGGATTAATACCGTGGGGAGTGTTCTGATTGCAAATGATTTTGGTGATGCCGGCAGTGCGGACAGCGCCGCTGGTGCCGCCGTTGGTGCCGACGGGAGCGATGGTGGCCTTGGTTCCTTCAAGGAGGAGGTCAACCACGGAGGTAGTGCCGGTTCCACCGGGAGTGACATAGGCGAGTGGGACTTGAGGTTGCACGATGACTTGCGGTGTAGTACCGGTGTTCACGGAAACCGGGGCGATGACGCAAGGCGGGGTCTGCGTGGTGATGAAGCAGGTGTGGGTGTCTTTGCCATCGAGATTGGGATTGACGTCCACGATGAAGGCGATGTTGGTGTTCTGATAGGTGACCACGCCCAAATGAGTGGTCGGATCGACACCGATGGAGAACGGCGTGGAAAGACCGGTCTGACCAGGCTCAGAGATCAGGGTCGCCAAATCAACGGGAATCGGATTGCCGATGGGGGTGGCGGAGGTTCGGGTCATTGCGAATTCGTAGAGCTTGTTGTCGCCACTGCTGACCACGACGGCGAGGTCCTGACCGGTGTAACCAGGAATGGAAATCTGGTCATCGATGGAAATGCTCGTGGGCTGATTGCCGGCAGGAATAGGGGGAACGTTCATAGCCGGGAGTGCGCCGGTAAGATCGATCAACTGGAGGGAATTGCCGGCCTGTTCGGTCATCACCGCGTAACCGTGAGGCGATTCGACAGCCATGGCGCTGGGGGCAAGATTAGTTCCGGAAGCCGCGGTGGTCGGAAGCGGAACGGCGGTCTGAAAGCCGCCTACGTTCGCGAAATTGGGTTGTACGGCGACGTTGGCGGTAACCGTCGGGAACGGCGGAGTGGAGCCTTGCGGAGCATTGCTCTGAACGGAGACTTCGTAAAGGCCGGGAACCTGCAATGAGTCGCCGTCGCGCTGGGCGGTAAGCTGGCGGGCCGAGGGTTGCTGGAGAATAGTGGCCTGGCCATCGAAATACAGCTTCACAAGAGGCGAGTTGACGCCCCCGAAATAGCCGCCATCGACAGCGAAGGTCTGGGAAGCCAGAGAGCTGGTGGGTTGGGGCAAGCTGTCCGGCAACGAGCTGACCAAGGCAGGACTGGCGTAGGTCAACTGCAGGGGGCACGTGACGGTGGTAGTGATGGAGGAGCCGGAGCCGGCTTGTGTGCCGGTGCAGGGAGGTGTGGGAGTGAGCGCACCGGGAATACTGGCGATTTGAATTTGCGCGGTGCCGGGAAGGGCGAGCTGATCCGCGGTCAATTGAATACGAGTCATCAGCGAACCATCGCAGGTGACGGCGGCGGTGGAGCCCGAGGCCGTAACGGGAGTGCAATACTGCGAGCTGATGGGAATTTCGTAGATGTTGGTGGTAGCGATGGGCAACGCAGCCGATTGGCCCGGCGCGGTGTAGAAGATTTGAGTGCTGTTCAGGAGATTTTTAGCATTTAAGTAAATATCGGCAACAGCGCTGCCAGCGGGGACGGATGTGGGATAGATGCTCTGGAAGGTGGAGGGATTCGTGGAGGCACTGGTGAGGGTGATGGTAGCAATGGCGTAGTGACTGGGATCCTGGGCAGAACTGACGACGGCGTAAACGGTGGTGGCTGCGGTGGATTTGCTGCCAGCCGGCACGGTGTCGGTCGGTAGGGTGCTGGGAGCGGTGTACTTCCCGTTCGAATCGATGGAGCCGCAGGTAGGACTGCAGGTGGCCGCAAGAGGATTGGCGGTTTGGTTATCGGTGATGCTGGAAGAGGTATTGGGCTGGACGAGAATCCAAGTCTGTTGCAGCGCGGGAGTGTTCAGAAAGGATGCGGTAAAGAGCGCGAATTGAGCCGGAGTGAAACCGACGGGAACGGTTGCGGCGGCGGGGGTAACGGAAACGCGAATACCGGAATCGAGGGTGATCACGGTAGTGGCGGTTTTGCTGGTGTTGGTCGTGGCTTTAGCGGTGAACGTAAGGGTAGGAATGGGATTGGGAAATTTGGAGAGAGCGGGCGCGGTGTAGGTCAAGACGTTGGGGCTTTGAGTCTCCGTTTGGGTCCAAGTGCCGTAGCTGCCGTCGGTAGGACAGTCTTTTAGGGAGCTGGTGGTAACCGTGCCGTTGGAGTTGGTGACTGGAACGGTGTACTGACAGCTGAACGTGGAGGTGGTGGTAGTAGCGCCACTGACGGTGGCGGTAAAGGTCGCCACCTGGCCGGCCAGCACGATCGCGGAACTCGGCGAAATGGCGACCGTGACAACGTTCGGGCTGGAACTGCTGCACGAGTTCAAACAAAAAGATGCGGCCGCAAGCAACGCAAGGGCGGCAAAACGGATGCTGCTCGACTTCATGATTACTCTCTCCTGAAACTACTTCGCGAATTCCCCTTTGGTTACTACTGGACTCGTGTGTATCCGATGCAGTGTTGCGTCTTCGCGCTGCCCCGTTAAAAAGTCCGGCTGACGGTAAATCGGAACGTGTGACTCGGCTCAAAATAATTGAGGCGGCCGGGATTCTGCAAAATCGTTTGAACAGGCGTCAACACCAGCGGATCGCACTCGTTCGGATTGATGGGATTCAACAAGCCCAAGGCACGGCACTGCAAGAAGAGATTCTCCATGGAAACTTTATCGGGCGCCGCGACAATCGTTTCGTGAACGCGCAACGGGTTATACGCGTAGTAGATGCGGAAAGGCGCCTGGACGATGGGCAGATTGACGATGAATTCGACGCCAGTAGACATGCGCATCTGGAAATTGGTATTGGGAGCGATCTGCAACTGAGTGGAGGTGTATTGCTCCGGGACGGCTTGCTGGAGATTGACGACGCCGGATTCGTTCAGGCGCAAGCCACTCTGCCGCAGGATGCCAACGGTGCCGGAGTCCACGAACAAGGACATGCTGACAGGACCAGCAATGGGCATGCGGTATTCAAAGCTGCCGATGGCCATGGTATCGCCACCGGGGAAGGTGATGGTATTGACGATGAAGGGGACACTGAGTGCCGCGGTGGAACCGTGATAAGCAAACGTAAGAGGCGTGTTGACGACACTGGGAATGTAGGTAACGGGGGAGATGCCGCGAATATCGAAACCGCGAATATCGTTTTCGCCGCCGGCATAGAAGCGGCTGTAGGGCGGAATATCCTGGCCGCCGTAGCCGGTAGTGAAGGCGCCCAGGAAGCGAATACCGATGGCGTTGCGGTGATGATACGTGGGATGGAAATACTTGATCTCACCGGTGTTGGTGATGACGTTGACGTTGCCGCCGAGGGGACCGCCTTCGACGGCGAGGGAATAGAAGTAACTTTTGCCGTTGGTGGCGTTGATGGGATTGTTGATGGTGTTGTAGGTGATGCTGCCGGTGATGGTGCTGGCGAGGATGCCGTCGAGAGCGTTGGGGCCGGCAATGGAACGATACTGCAATTGAGTAAAGAGGAGGGTGGACGCGGCGTTATAAGCGGTGATGTTGGTGCGTGACAAGCCGTAGGTCAAGCTGACGCGAGTGAAGGCTTTGCGCTTGAGAGGATAGCTGGCGAAGGTAGTGAAGCCAGTGCTGTTCTGAGTGTAGTTCTGAATGTATTGCGGATTGATGCTGACCGACTGGCCGTAAACCAAGGCGGTCTGCTGGGCCTGATCGTATTTGTATTTGCTGGAAAAGATGGTGAAGCCGGAAGAGATGGGGCGATCAAATAAATAGGGTTCGGTGAATCCGAACATGAAGCTGGTCTGATAGCTGCCCAGTTGCGCGGACAGAGTAAGAGTTTCGCCCAGGCCAAGGAAGTTGTTGGTTTGATAGGTGAGACCGACGAAAGCGCCGGCCAGGCCGCTGACGCCGCCCTGCAAGCCGATGGACTGTTTGCCTTTTTCCTTGAGTTTAAGGAGCAGGTCGACGGTGCCGTCCTTGGTGTTGCGCTTGATTTCGGCGGCCTTGTCGGCTTCGAGCTTATCGAAATAGTTGAGCTGGTTGAGACGGAGGATGCTGAGTTCCCAAGCGCGCTTGTTGAAGAGCTGGCCTTCGTCGATGAGGAGTTCGCGGCGAATGACCTTGTCGCGGGTGGTGGTGTTGCCGCTGAAATCGATGCGCCGGACGTAATACTGTTTGCCCTCGGAGAATTTCAAGGTGACATCGATTTTCTTGGCGGCGTCGTCGATGTCGAACTGCGGCTCAGGAGTGAAGTCGATAAAGCCGTACTGGCCGTAGATCTTGCCATAGTCTTCCATGGCCTTGCGGACCTTGGTGGCAGAGAAGACATCACCGGGCTTGAGAGGAAAGGCGGCCTTGAGGGCATCGACTTTGAGAGAGAGAGCTTTATCGGGATCGGCGCTGGCGATGCGGATGGTGCCCATGATGTACTTGTCCCCTTCTTCAATGGGGACGGTGATGTTGACGGCCTTGCCGTCGACTTTGCCGGTAAGAGGAATGCCCCAGCGCCATTCGCGAGTGTCGACGTTCTGAATAATGGGATCCTGAACGAGGACTTTGAAATAGCCGTTGTCCTGATAGAGGCCGCGGATACCGACTTCGATGTCTTCGATCAGCTTGTCGTGATCGTAGGTCTTGTCCATGACATTGATTTCGGTGAAGTACAAAGGAATGGCGTAGGGGCGATCGTGCTTCATGGCGCGAATGAGCTTGCGATCGCTGAAGGCGTGGTTGCCAGTGAAGAGGATCTTGCCGACTTTGACCTTGGGACCTTCGTTGACTTTGAAGATGAGGATGACGGCGTTGCTGGAGGCGATGCGCTCGTACTCCGGAGTGACGGTGGCAAACTGGCGACCGTGTTCGCCGAGGAGTTCCTTGAGGACGACTTCGGCTTTCTTGATGCGGGTGGGATCGAACTGGCTTTCGACGGTCAGACCGACTTTGCGCTCCTTGAAGCGATCGAGAATGTCGGATTCGGAGACGGACTTAATGCCGTCGTAACGAATGCGGCGGATGACGGGACGTTCTTTGACTTCGAAGACGACGATTTTGCCGCCGGGCCGGTCCGGGGAGTCTTCGACGTACAGCTTGAGGTCTTCAAAGAATTGAGTGTTCCAGAGAGCCTGAAAATCGCGGCGCAAAGTTTCTTCGTTGTAGGGATCGCCATCGCGAGTGAAGATGCGGGCTTTGAGAGTGTCGGTGCGAATGCGGCGATTGCCCACGAAGTCGATGCGCTCCACAAAAGGCTGGACGTTTGCGGCGCTGGTAGCGGGGGTCTGAGCGGAACTCTGACCATCGGGAGAGAGCGCAGTGAAATCTTCGAATTTGTCTTCGAGGGAATGGACATCGATGGAAGCGTGGAGAAGATAAGGGCCATCAATCTCGGAAGAAGAAACGGAGCCGGTTTTTGGGGCGGAGTTGACTGTGGGGGACGATTTGGCTGTAGCCGTGGATGTACTGGAAGGGACGGTGTGAGCGGAGAGCGGGAGAGCAGCGCAAGCGAGAAGGGCTAACGCCCAAAGGCAAGACGGACGAATACGCGAGCGGTGAGCAAGCGACCCATCCAACATTGCGGAAACACAGACTCGGTTTACGGCGGCCATTGATCGGCTCAAGGCCGCGCCCCAAAACAAAAGATGTTGTTCTCCCGCCAGCACCGGTATGGGCTGGCTATAATCGGATCGGGAGCGACCCCCACGAGAATAAGTCGCGTCACGATCTCACTGTTGATGCGTCAGATTCGCTAGTGGACGACTGGGGTTGCCTCAGCAACCGGCCGGAACGCAAGGCCATCCCCGGCGACATAAATCTGAAGAGTCGCTGGCCGTTGAATTCCACCCTGGATGAGCGCCTCAGAAAGAGGATCTTCGACATATTTCTGAAGAGCCCGACGAAGCGGACGCGCACCGTAATTGCGATCCGCACACGTTTTTTCCAGAATCCACTGACGTGCTTCGGGCGAGAGAACCACCTGCACCTGCCGATGAATGAGCGTGTCATTCAATTGACCGGCGAGCAGGTCGATAATGCGGAGGAGGTCCTCGTCGCTCAGCGGATTGAACAGGATCACCTCGTCCAACCGGTTCAAGAACTCCGGATTGAACGCCCGCTTAACTTCACCCATGACCAGATCCTCGAGGCTCTTCAAACCGGCTTCATCGACGCCGGACTGAAACCCGATGGAAGTGCGCTTCTGCAAATGCCGCGCACCAATATTGGAGGTCATGATGATGATGGTGTTCCGGAAATCGACGGTGTTGCCGAGCCCATCCGTTAACTGTCCGTCTTCAAAGACCTGGAGCAGAATGTTGAACAGATCCGGATGAGCCTTCTCGATCTCGTCCAATAGGATAACTGAATACGGGGTGCGGCGCACGCGTTCGGTGAGCTGGCCACCTTCTTCGTAGCCGACATATCCCGGAGGGGCGCCGATCAACTTGGAGACCGAGTGCTTTTCCATGAACTCGGACATATCGAAGCGGACGAGGGATTTCTCGCTGCCGAAAAGAAATTCGGCGAGGCGGCGAGCCACTTCCGTTTTTCCGACGCCGGTGGGGCCGAGGAAGAAAAAGCAGCCAACCGGGCGGGTGGGCGACTTAAGACCAGCGCGGCTGCGACGAATAGCGCGGGCGAGAGCGGTGATGGCCTTGTCCTGGCTGATGACGCGCTTGTGAAGTTCGGGTTCGATGCGAAGCAGTTTCTGCTGTTCGTCTTCCTTGATGGAAGTGACGGCAACGCCGGTCCAGCGGGAAACCACTTCCTCGATGTCCTCGCGGGTGACGATGCCGGTGGAGGCGTCGTCGAGCTTGTAGCGTTCGCGAAGGACGCGAAGATTTTCTTTTTCCTTGCGCTCTTCTTCGGAATAAAAACGCGCCTTTTCGAATTCGTGAGCGGCGATGGCCGATTCCATGCGGTGGGTAATGAACTTCACGCGCTTCTGAACTTCGCCCACTTCTTCGGGAACGGAGGCCTGGCGCAATTTGACGCGAGCGCCCGCTTCGTCGATGAGGTCGATCGCCTTGTCGGGGAGGAAGCGGTCTGGGATGTATCGGTTGGAGAGATAGACAGAATAGCGAAGCGCTTCGTCGGTGTAGCCGACAGCGTGGAACTTTTCGTAGCGTTCACGAACACCAGTGATGACCTGAATGGCTTCTTCTTCGTTGGGCGCGGGAACTTTCACGGCCTGGAAGCGGCGCTCGAGAGAGCGATCTTTCTCGACGGACTTGCGATATTCGCCGGGGGTGGTTGCGCCGATGCACTGAATTTCGCCGCGGGAAAGAGCGGGCTTGAGAATATTGGCGGCGTCGAGCGAGCCTTCGGCGGAACCTGCGCCGACAAGAGTGTGCAGCTCGTCAATGAAGACGATGGAGTTCTGGCTCTCCATCAGTTCTTTCATGATGGTCTTGAGGCGCTCTTCGAACTGCCCGCGATATTTGGTGCCGGCAACGATGAGGGAAAGATCCAGGGACAGAATGCGCTTTTCGGCGAGGAAGGGCGGAACGTCGCCATCGGAGATGCGCTGGGCCAGGCCTTCGACGATGGCAGTCTTGCCGACGCCAGGTTCGCCGATCAACACGGGATTATTTTTGGTGCGGCGGCAAAGAATCTGAATGACGCGATCGACTTCGTTTTCGCGACCAACGAGAGGATCGAGTGTGCCTTCAGCGGCAGCAACCGTAAGATCGCGGCTGAATTCGGCGAGCAGCGAGGTTTCCTTGGGGCGAGCGGTGGTGGTTTTCTCGCCAGTGGTGCGGGAGAGTTCCTCGCGCAAGGAGGAGAGACGGAGACCGCGCTCCATCAGGATTTCCGCGCCAAAGCACTTTTCTTCGCGCAAGATGCCGAGAAGCAGGTGCTCGGTGCCCACGTGCTTATGCCCGAGGCGCTCCGCTTCTTCCGCAGCCATATTCAAGATGCGCTTGCACTCCGCACTCAGAGGCACTTCGACAGAGGTGGAAATGCGCTCGCGGATCGTAATGCGGGCTTCAATTTCCTTGCGGATGGATTCAATGGAGCCCTGCTGGCGAAGGAAGCGGTTGGCCAGGGCTTTGTCCTCGCGCATCAAGCCAAGCAGAAGGTGCTCGGTCTCGATGTACGGACTGCCGTACTGGCTCGCTTCGTACCTGGCGAAAAAAATGACGCGTCGTGCCTTCTCGGTATATCGTTCGAACACTGTTAGCTCGCTTCTCCCCCGGGGGTCATCCCCGCTGCGGCTTGCGCCGGGCGGGTCTGCAGAACGCCGTGCTCGAGTCCCACGATTCGATCGCAACGATTCGCGAGCGCCAGATTGTGCGTCGCGATGAGCGACGTGAGGCGATGCGAGCGGTGCAACCGCTCCAACAACTCAAACACAGCCCAAGCATTCTGCTCGTCCAGATCTCCGGTAGGTTCATCGGCCAGCAGCACGCGAGGTCCGGTGACGAGCGCCCGAGCGATCGCGACCCGCTGCTGTTCCCCTCCCGAAAGCTCTCCGGCGCGGTGGCCGGCCCGATGGGCCAGGCCTACTTCAGTGAGCCACTGGAGCGCCTGATCACGCGCTGCGCTGAGTGACTCGCCTCGCACCAACAACGGCATCGCCACATTTTCGGCGGCCGAAAAATCGGCCAACAACTGATGCCGCTGCCAAAGAAACCCCACGGCGCGATTGCGATATTCCGCCAACGCCGCATCTAAAAGCGTTTCTATCGATTTATTTTCAAAGTATACTGCACCGCTTGTTGGAGTGTCTAGCGCAGCCAGCAAATGCAGCAAAGTGGATTTACCCGCGCCAGATGGAGCGATAATCGCGACCATCTCTCCTTCAAACAATTGCAGACTGGCGTCGACGAGAATGCGCAGTTCTTTTTCGCGAGCGCCGTAAAATTTCGCCAGATGGCGAGCTTCTAGAACAGGATTGCCGGTTGTGGTGTGTTGCGCTGTGACAGCCGTCATGATTCCCAGACTCGAATTTTTTTAAAAGCCGGTTGCGCGCTCATCATTTAAGTAATCGCACCTGCCTGGCACCCGGTTTGCATCTCTACTACGTGAGATGCGGTTTCGAAGCGGCCCGCTATTCTGCTGCGGAAAAGGCGGTAGAACGAGGCCGCGAACCGAATTTCCCTAAAAGAGACGTCCGTTACCGTTGCAAAACTCAGCGCCAAGGGCTGTTCTTGTAGCGACTACTAAAGCCTTGGCGGTGTATGACTTGCCCCTTGCATCGCACCAGTGTCGATGGCCTGTGGTAAAGAAGCCGCCGATCTTGTGGCTGTAGGGAGCAAGCCTAAGACCAAACAAAGGTCACTCAAAGCGCAGGATCTCCACCGGAGAGAGGCGGGATGCCTCGCGAGAAGGCAAGAGGGTAGCGGCTAGAGTGATCAGCATGGCACCAAAGGCGATCCATGCGCCGTCGGTCCAGCTTGGATGAAAGGGAACGTAGGGGACGGCGTAGACCTGCGGGTCGAGAGGGATCAGCCGGTAGGTTCCAGCGATCCAGGTAAACGCGTAGCCAAGCAACAATCCGGCGATCACGCCGCTGGCCCCGATGGCGATGCCCTGCAAAAGAAAAACGGAGCGAATCTGCTCGCGGCGCGCGCCCATGGAGAGAAGGACGGCGATGTCTTTGGCCTTGTCGGTGACGGTCATGGAGAGGACGACAAGAATATTGAGACCGGCCACGAAGGTGATCAGTCCGATAAAGATGGTGGTGACCAATTTTTCGAGGCGAAGGGCGCGAAAGAGTGCGCGATTTTCTTCCATCCAAGTGGTAGCGACGAAACCTTCACCGGCTCTTTTGGCGATTGAGTCGGCAACGTGAGGAGCGGTCTCGGGCTGCGCCAGCCGGAACTCCAGCACGTTGACGATATCGCCGGCGCCAGCCATCGATTGCGCGGCCTGCAGATTTACGAAGCACCAATTTTCGTCGTAATCATAAAAGCCGGAATCGAAAACGCCCGTCACGCGGAAGCGGCGAGTCCTGGGGATAAGACCATAGGGAGTGAGGCGTCCCTGAGGGCTGGTGAGGGTGACGTAATCGCCGGGACGCAATTGCCATTCATCGGCGAGTTGTTTGCCGACGAGCAAGGCATTGATACCCTCCGCGTCTGGAGAAAAGTTGAGTTCACCGGCCGTGATGCGCTGGAGGGCTTCATCGCTTTTTTTCTCGCGAGCGACCTCCACGCCTTTGAGAACCACGCCGCGGGCCTGTCCACCGAAGGAGAGCAAAACGGTCTGGTAGATACCGGGAGTGACGGACTTCACGCCGGGAGTGTTCTCCAGTTGCGCGATCAGCGCTTGATAATCGTGAATGGCGCCGGTTGCTGGACGAGTGAGGGAAATATGGGCGGTGACGCCGAGCAGTCGATCCTGGAGAGTTTCGCGAAAGCCGGTGTTCATTGCCAGCGCGACGACCAAAGTGGCCACGCCAGCGGCAACCCCAATCACGGAGAATAGCGTGATCAGGCGAAGGACGGGCGGGCGGTGCGGAGAACGGAGGTACCGGCGGGCGACGAACCAAGGGAAGGACACGTGGAGTCCGCCTATCCCTTGGCGCCGGTGGGATCGGGCGGGGCGGGTTCGCCAGCCGAGGCGTCGGATTGGGAAGCGGGACGAAGGAGCGGGAAGAGAATGACGTCGCGAATGGAATGGGAATCGGTGAGCAGCATGGTGAGCCGGTCGATACCGATGCCTTCCCCAGCGGTCGGGGGCATGCCGTGACACAAGGCGCGGATGTAGTCGACGTCGACCTGCTTGGGCAACTCGTCGTTGTTCTGTGCTACCTGGGCGAGGAAGCGGCGCTCCTGTTCGGCGGGATCGTTTAACTCGGAAAAGCCGTTGGCGATTTCCATCCCGGCAACGTAAATCTCAAAGCGCTCGGCGAGCGATGGGTCGTCGGGCTTTTGTTTGGAAAGCGGAGAAATGTCCGTGGGGAAATCGTAAAGAATCGTGGGTTGGATAAGCTTGCTTTCTGCGATCGTTTCGAAGAGAAGGCCGGTCCATTCGCCATCCGTCAGAGTGCCCTTGGAAGCGGCATACTCGGCGTGATTGGCCTTGGCCCAAGCGTTGTAGCGTTCGGCAGCGCGCTGCGGGCCACCCGCGGAAGCGAGATCCGGCAGAGAGGGTGCGGGCGCGGCGGCGTCCGGCCAATATTTAAGGATGGCTTCGCGCATGGTAAGGCGCTGGATGTTGGCGAAATCCAGTTCGACTTCGCCGAATTTGACGAGGGTAGAGCCGGTGATGGCGAGGGCGAGTTGAGCGAACAACTGTTCGTTCAGTTCCATGAGGTCGCGATAGTTGCTGTAGGCCTGATAAAACTCCAGCATGGTGAATTCGGGATTGTGCTGGGTGGAAATGCCTTCGTTGCGGAAATTGCGGTTGATCTCGTAAACCCGATCAAGGCCGCCGACCGTGAGACGCTTCAGGTACAGTTCCGGCGCGATCCGCAGATAGAGGTCCAGGTCGAGGGTGTTGTGATGAGTGATGAAGGGGCGAGCAGCGGCGCCGCCGGCGATGGGATGCATCATCGGGGTTTCGACTTCAATATAGTCGCGGGAGTCGAAGAATTTGCGCAGTTCACGAACGATGCGAGCGCGAGTGTAGAAGACTTCGCGGGAGCGCTCAGTGGCGATCAAGTCGAGATAGCGCTGGCGATAGCGAATTTCGACGTCGGCCAGGCCGTGCCACTTTTCGGGAAGCGGCAGAAGGGCTTTGTTAAGGAAAAACAACTCGTCGACCCATACGGAGAGTTCGCCGGTTTTGGTGCGGAAGAGATGGCCACGGACGCCGATGTGATCCCCGAGGTCGAGCAATTGAAACAGGTGAAAACCTTGCTCGCCGACGACATCCTTTTTGACATAAATCTGAATACGCTTGCCGCTGCCCTGCAAATGGGCGAAACCGGCTTTACCCATGAGTCGAAAGGAAACGATGCGACCGGCAACACGAACGTCCTGGGGGTGCTGTTCCAAATCGGAAGCGGTTTTGTCGAAAAAGGAAGCAACAATCTGGTCGGGACGATGAGTCCAACGAAATTCACGGGGGAAGGGATCAAGGCCGAGCTTTTGAATTTCAGTTAGTTTCTTTTCCCGTTGCTCAAACTGGTCGCGCGGCTCGAAATCCAATGGATTACGCCCTTTCTGGGGTGGTGCCTCTGGAGTATAAAGGGGTAACGAACCCATCAGCAACGGCTAGAGAACGGAAGATGCCTGGTTGGGGGAACGCTCTGAGAGGTTACCCGCTTGGAACAGTGACGGATTATTAATAGAATTTGAAACAGATTTCGTGTACAGTGTTCCGATTCGCTCCGGACGGAGGCATGCAGTGGGAACCCACCCCCCTTCCCTCAAACGCCGGGAATCAGTGTGTCAGGATTGGCGTACGCCGTTGGACGGCGCGAAATCGGACGTTTATCAGCGGCTACTTTTCCATTTAACAACCGAGTACAACATGTTCAGCGTGGCGCTGGACGAGGCTTTAGAAATGCGCCGAGCGTGGCAAATGGGGAAGGCGCTGCAGGCGCTGGCGTTGGCTCCCGTGTTGTGTGGCCGCCTGTCCGGGCCGATGATTGCGGTTCTCCGGGGAATGATGGAGCATGCGCGGCATTTCAGTACCACGCCGAACGTCGCGGCGTTGGACCCAGAAAACTTTCAAAACACGCGGAGTCAACGGATAGCCCGATTTAATGGCGCATTCAGCCGGATTTTGCTGAGCCGGCGTTCACAGTTCATTCACAAAATCGCGGCGCTGGCGGAATTGAGTGAAGAGTTGACGGGAAATTTAGTCGATGCGGTGGAAGAGATCGCAGGGGAAAGTAGCGCGGAACCGGAACGATGCTGGGAGTCGCTGGACGGGTGCCATTACGATTTAAATACCTGCCTCCGGGAGACGGAAGTTTTGTTGAAGAGCTTTTTGCATGCGCTGCCGGGGTCACAACTGGCCCAATTCCAGGAAACTTTGCAGGGAAACCTGCTGTGGACGGCGCAGACTACGCAACCGATGGTGCGTCATCTTGCCCATAGACGGTTGGCTTCGGTAAAGGGACAATAAAAACAGCCCGAGGTTGCGGTAAAGGATGCAACCTATGGAGGGAAAGGTCCTTCTATAGGTGGGTATGTGTGCATCCACCATGGCGCCTGGGGCAACTCTCGGAGGTATCCGGCGCATCCGACGTCCTAGAAGCGCCGCCATAGCACAGTTGGCCAAACCAAGACCAACCGAGCCGGTAGCGTGGACTGAAGCGGAGGCCATCCGTCGAGCTCAGTCGGGTGACGCTGCGGCCTTTGAATTCCTCTATCAAATGCATAGCCGCAGGGTGTACGCGCTGTGCCTACGAATGGTAAGCAACCCCGCCGACGCCGAGGATTTAACGCAGGAAGCCTTCCTGCAATTGTTCCGAAAAATAGGGACGTTCCGAGGCGAATCGGCCTTCTCCACATGGCTGCATCGCATGACGGTGAACGTGGTGTTAATGAGATTGCGGCGGAAGACTCTGCCAACGGATTCGTTGGAGGAGACGCTGGAGCCGGACGGCGAGGCAACAGGCCCGAGGCGAGATGTGGGAGCGCCGGATTTGCGGTTGTCGGGTGCGGTGGACCGAGTAAACCTGGATCGCTGCATCGAGAAGCTGCCTCCAGGGTACCGGACGGTGTTTATGCTGCACGATGTGCAAGGTTACGAGCACAACGAGATTGCCGGAATTATGGGGTGTTCGGTGGGAAATTCGAAGTCGCAATTGCACAAGGCGCGCACACGGCTGCGCGAATTGTTGCAGGAAGAAGTACGCGAGCAGGCCCGCCAGGAACGCCAGTCTGCGAAATCACAGACAGGAACGACGGATTGAGCTACGATGAAAGAAATATCACCCATTCGGTGCGCCAAGTTTTGTTTCGACAGGAAGAGAACAGGTTGCCAACCCTGTTCTCGGAGCTGAACTATGCGTTGCCAGGAATTTGAAGCGCTTCTCGAACAAAAAGGAATGGAAGTGCTACCAGGAAACGCGCAAGAACATTTGAGCGCGTGCGACAAGTGCGAGGCACTGTTCGCAGACTTGCAAACCCTAACAAAATTAGCCGAAGAAATTCCCGCCGAGGTGGAAGTACCGCAGCGGGTATGGGTGCGCCTGCGTGCGCAACTGGAAGCGGAACAGATTATTCGCGAACCGGAAGTGGAAATCGTGCCGGTGCGCGAGGGTTGGTGGACGGGCATCGGTTCCCTGCTGAAGCCGCAAGTTCTGGCAACGGCCGGACTGGGAGCGGCGCTGGCGCTGGGATTGATATTTGTGGCACACAAGCCGACCACGTCGCAGCAGCCAGCGAGCGTGGCGAGTGCGCCGGCGCAGGTGGATTCGACGGCGCCCCCGAGCCCAAAACAGGAAGCGCCTGCGGTACAACAGGCGCAGAAGAGCGAAACGGCGGTGACTGTAGCTCCAGCGCCTAGCGCCGCGAAAAAACAACGAGCGCCGGTGGCGGACAGTACGCGTGTCGCGCAGGTCTCGACAGAAGATTTGAGCGAACTGCGTCCATCGCCGTCCGAAGAGATGTATCCGGCCACACTGGCGGCTCTCAACCAGGCAGAGCAAGACGTCAACATGGCCAGCATGGGAAATCCGGTGGTAGAAGCGGAACTCCGCAAAGACCTGAAGACCGTCAACGAGTTTATTGCCGAGTGCCAGAAGTACTTGAAGAAACATCCCAAGGACCAATTGGCACGGGAGTACCTGGACAACGCCTATCGGCAAAAAGCGGAATTATTGACCGCAATGTTGGACAGCGGGAGGGGTGAGCAGTGATGAGGCACGCAAGGTTCTCTGAACGAAGCGTTCTGACGGCACTGACAGGCGCGATGCTGCTTTGTACGGCGGCGCCCGCAAGGTCCAATGGTCCGGAAGATCACGAACAGCGTTTTGCGGTGAAAGGCCGGCCAGTGGTCGTGCTGCAAAACATAGTGGACGGGCGAATTGAAGTTAAATCGTCGAAGAATCCGGAAGTGGTGATTACCAGCAGTGCAGCGCCGGATAAGGTAGAGATCGCGATCGAGCAGGTGGGCGATCGAATTGACGTGAACGCAACGCCGAAGGCAACGGCGACGCACCCGCATGAGGTGGAAGCGAATTTTTCATTGACCGTGCCATTCGAAACCGAGTTGCAATTGAAGACGCAAACCGGGCTGATCCTGGTGGAGCAAGTGAACGGCGACATGCAGCTGCAAAGCGTTGCCGGGGATGTGCATCTGAAGGACGTTTCCGGTTACATCATCGTGAAGACGACGGGCGGTTCTCTGATTTGTACGGCTTGTTCCGGAAAGCTGGAGTTCACGTCGATCAGCGGGAACGCGCAAATCCTGCAGCCGACCTTGTCTAACGTGAACCTGATGACTACGACTGGGAATATTTATTACGACGGCGATTTTGTGAAAACCGGCGTCTATACCATGAACAGCGGGCGGGGAGTGGTGGAAGTGCGATTCTCGGGAACCGATTCGTTTGACTTAAATGCCCGGACACTGCACGGGACAGTGGACAATCAAGCCGCGGAATTTCTGAAGCCGGACACCCATGGAAGCCGACATGCGGCGAGCAAGTTCTCAACCAGCCTGTTTGGGACAGTGGGACAGGGATTGGCTAAGGTCGAGCTTTCTTCCTACAGTGGTACAATTCGGATTCTGAAGCGCCAATAGCGCTGCACGGAATCTGTGACTTCCAATTTCATTTCGCGCGGGAATATGCCGCGCGTGCCGGTGATCTGCCTCGCGGGATTCATGGGATCCGGCAAGAGCACGGTTGGCGCACGCCTGGCCCAGCAACTGGGTTGGCGGTTTGTCGACCTGGACGAACGCATCGAAACCACAGCAGGCATCAGCATCCCCCAATTTTTTGAGCGACATGGCGAACCGGCGTTCCGCCAGTTTGAAGCAGAGCAACTGCGGGCGGCATTGGGGCGCGCGGTGGAGTCGAATCAGCCGACGGTGCTGGCGTTGGGGGGCGGCACGTACGCGCAGATGGGGGCCCCGGAGTTTCTGCGGAATGGCGGAGTGCCGGTGGTGTGGCTGGATACGCCGCTCGAAGTACTGCTGGCGCGGTGCAGCCAAATGACGGGGCGACCGTTGTTTCGCGACGAGGCGAGTTTTCGGGCGCTCTACGCGCAGCGGGTGACGTCGTATCAACTGGCGGATTACCGTGTGGAAGGGGCGGGTGACCCGGCGGTTGTCGTGGCGGAAATTCTGCGGAGAAATATTCCCGGGATAAGCGGTACCGCTTCAGAATCGGACTTGGCCGTCGAGCGGCCATAAAATCCGGAGAAGTACGTCCAGGAAGAATTCATGAGAAAAACTTTGTGGGGCGGTCAGAAGCAGCGCTGGCGCTTGGCGGTGGCAATGATCCTCTGCGCGGGTTGCGTGGTGACGGTGCTTGCGCGGGCAGAACAGAAGAAGCCGGGCGCGGGAATGTTTGTGCAGGAAAAAGGAAAGTTCAATGTGCTGTTGGACGGACAGTCGGTGGGAAAAGAAGAGTTTGAGATCCTGCCGAGCGGAGCAGGTTGGACGGCGAAAGGAACTTCGTCGATTCGAGTGCCGCAGGCTCCCGCCAGCACGGTGACGGGGACGTTGAATCTGCAAGCGGACGGGGTACCGATCAGCTACGACTGGACCTCGCAGTCCGACAAAACGAATGGCGCGCATATCATTTTCGTGAACGGCGTGGCCAAGATGACACTGCAGATGCAAGGAGCACGCCCATTTGAGCAGGACCTGTCGTTCAATGTGCCGCTGATCGCGGTGCTGGACAACAACTTGTATTACCAATACGCGGTGCTGGCTCGGGTGTACGACTGGTCGAAGGGCGGGACACAGAATTTCCCAGTGCTGATTCCGCAAGAGCTGACGCCCGGGACCATTGCGGTGACTTCGGCGGGATCGATCAAGTCGGAAGGAAAAACGTATGAAGGGCTGAAAGCGAGCACGCCCGATCTGGAAGTGCTGTTGCTGCTGGACCCCAGCCACAAGCTGCTGCGGATAGAAGTGCCGGCGGCGAAGGTGGCGGTGGTGCGGGAATAAAAAGATTGCTCGACTTGTCGAAATTTTCGGGATGAAATAACACAAACGGCGCCTTCTTGCGAGGGCGCCGTTCGTGCGTAAGTACCGGTTCTGGTTCAGGACAAGCTAGCGAGCAAGCGGGCGCTGAAACGCCGGCTTGTTCGGGCTTCCGAAGGGATCCGTAGGCCGCCGCAGCGGGTAGCCCTGAGGAGTACCATGGGCTTGCGCGGGGATCAGCCCACTCGAATGGCTGGCGTGTCCGATGTGCCCGAGCTGCCCATTGCCATTCGCCGACGCGGGCTGCGGGAGCCGAGCCGGGTTACCGATAGGGCGAAGGTTGATGGGCGCCGCGTTCACGTGATCGCTGATCGCCTGGAGGCGCTTGAGAATGGATTGCCATTGTTCCCAGTCGAGCTGGCGAAGGAACGGACGGAGACCCTGAATGAAAGGATCTTCGAGAAGGGCTTCGCCGTCGGACTCTGGAATGAAGAAACGGTTGAGGCCGACGTTGAGCGCTTCCGAGATTTTCTCGAGAGTGCCCAGACTGGGAGTCATCTGGCCGCTCTCGATGCGCGACAGGTAAGAACGGCTGACCTTAGAGCGGGCTTGCAGCTGGCTCTGGGTCATGGTCCGAGACTCACGCAACTGACGGATGCGCTGGCCAATGTTCTCCACAGTTTCCTGATTGGGGAACTTGGTGGCAACGGCTTCCGGCGTGGCCTGCTCTTCCTGAGCCGCCTCTTCTGGAATGAGAAAGTCCATACGCTGAGGGAGAGCGCGTACACAGCGGCGGCAGTTGCCGGTGCGCGTCCGGTATTGCACAAGACCACAAGTCTTGCAGCGTATAACTTCGCGATCCATTTCCAACGTGTTCATAGTGGTTTGTTTATCCATAGATGCCGACACCGGTACTCCTCGCTGACTTTTTTGATTTCCGGCGTGCGGATAGGAGTGGAACGTCGGAACGTTCTTGGGGGAAGGCAGTTACTGGCGCGAGAGGAGTGTCACTCAGAAGGCGATTTGCTGTCAAGGATATTTTGCAGGAAAAAACAGCGGAACAGCCGAAATAGGGGTGGTTTACGCCGTGTTTTCGCTGTCCGGAGGGACGGGTTCGCGGCTGAGAAAGTGCGGAGACTCTATCTATAGAGTAAACAGCAGTGAGAGCACCTATATACTGTGGTTTTATTTCGGGCACGGAGGTATGGCGTTTCGAACGGTGAGCACAGTTCAGTATGCTGGAAGCCTAAACCGACGGGAGGAATAGAAAGATGGCGACGCGGGAAGATGCCTGGAAGCTGGTTTGCGAGTACACGCAATCGGAAAGTCTGCGAAAACATATGCTGGCGGTAGAAGCGTGCGTGCGTGCGTATGCGCGGAAACAAGGAGCGGACGAGGAATTGTGGGGAATGACGGCGTTGCTGCACGATTTCGACTATGAGCGGTGGCCGAACGAGGCGCACGCGGCGGACAAGGAACACCCGGCGGAGGGAGCGCGAATTTTACGGGAACAGGGATATCCGGAGGAGTTGATCCGGGCGATCCTGTCGCACGCGGATTACTGCAAAGTGGAGCGGCAAAGCGCTCTGGAGCACACGCTGTTCGCGTGTGATGAATTAGCGGGATTTCTGACGGCGTGTTCCTACATACGGCCTTCGAAGAGCATTCTGGACCTGGAGGTCAGTTCGGTGAAAAAGCGGATGAAGGATAAGGCGTTCGCGCGAGGCGTCAGCCGTGAAGATGTGATCAAAGGCGCGGAGGAACTGGAAGTGCCGCTGGACGAGCACATCACGTTCTGTATCGGCGCAATGCGCGAGCGAGCGGACGAATTGGGATTGCGCGGAAACGTGCAGGGGTAATTCTGCTGGTCGTGCTGCGGGTGTTGGCGATCCTGCTGATAGACCGGTGAACGGAGGCTCTATGAAGAAGACGTGGATAAGGTGGGCGGTGGAGGCGTTGCTGGTGATCTTGATCCTGGGAGGATACGCGATGCGGGAGAAGACGGTGAAGGCTGCTCAGGACGCCTTTGGGAATTCCGGGTGCGTATCGTATGTTCCGCGGTCGTGGGGCGAGTACAAAGGCGGATCGAAACAGGCGGGATTGGCATTCCAGGATTCGGCAGGAACCCTGCGATTCGTGACCAACTTGCCGTGCGAAAGCACGCCGTTTGTGGCGCTGGAGATCCGGCGTACGGCAGACAAGCAGCAATAGGCTCTGAGAACGCTGCGGGCTAGCGTCGGAGAGAGGAGACGTCGATATTCATGCGACGGCCCCACGTTTCGGTGTCGCTGGCATGGAGATCGACCCAGTCTTCGTCGGACATAGACTTGCGCCACGCCAGCATGGGAGCGGCGTCGGGTCCGACGGCGTAGCGAAGCTGCCAGCTTTGGCCCTGAGCGATTTCGAGAATTTTCTTGGCGACGACGGAGGAGTGGACGGGCTTCTGGAGCGCGTTGACAAAAAGAAGCCTGGCGCGATCGCCATGGGAGTACGGCGAGGCGCCGCGGCCGGTCTCGATGCGGCGGGCCATAGCAGTATCGATGATCCCAGGTTGGACGATAGCGACGCGGACGCCGAAGGTCTTCATTTCGGCAGCGAGCGATTCGCTGAGGGCTTCCAACGCAAATTTCGTGGCAGCGTAGGGGCCGAAGGGCGGGCTGGAGATGCGGCCTGCGATCGACGTGACATTGATGATGCAGCCGCTGCCGCGCTCGCGCATACCCGGCACGACGGCTTGAATGCAACGGATAGCGCCGAAGTAGTTGGTCTCCATGACGGCGCGGAATTCGGCCAAGGGGAGTTCCTCGATAGAGCCGAGGCGCTCGATGCCGGCGTTGTTGACGAGAACGTCGATGGTGTCGGACTGCTGATGAATCGCGGCGAAGGCTTCGCGCACGGAGTCGTCGTTGTCAACGTCCATGGCGGAGATGGTGATGGGCAGCTTTTCGTCAACGACGATTCGACCGAGTTCGGGAGCTTGCGCCGGGTTGCGCATCGTGGCGAAGACCTGATAACCGGCGCGAGCGAAGGCCAAGGCGGTTTCGAATCCAATTCCCTTGCTGGCGCCGGTGATGAGTGCGGATGGCATTGAGGGGTCCTCCGGATGGGGGTGAAGTGCCGCGACATTATACAAGGAACGAACGCGGCGTGAATCCAGGTTACGAGGAGATCGGGGAAATGAGGACCTTGCCACGCGCATGGCCTTGCTCGAGATAACGGACAGCAGCGGGAGTTTCGCTGAGCGGGTAGGAGCGGTCGATGACGGGAAGTAGTTTGCGTTGCTGGAGGAGGTCTGCAATAAAAGCGAGATTTCCCTGATTGATCCTGGCCAATACCATGGCGAATTTGCGGCCAGCGGCGCCCAAGAGCATGGGTCCAAAAATCGCGGTGACGATGGAGCCGAACATCCAGCGTCCGGGGTTGCCGCCCACGACGGCGTAAACGCCGCCACGATTGAGGACGCGGCTGCAAGCAAACAGAGAGTGGTTGCCTACGCAGTCGACGATGAGATCGAAACGACGCGTGCCTGCGGTGAAGTCTTCGCGCGTGTAATCGATAACGTGGTCGGCGCCGAGCGAGCGGAGCAACTCGACGTTACGTGTGCTGCAGACTGCGGTCACCTCCGCGCCAAGGGCCTTGGCAATTTGGACGGCGAGGGTGGCGACTCCGCCAGCGCCGCCGTTGATGAGGACTCGCTGATTGGGTTGCAGATGACCTTTGTCGCGCAGGGCTACCAGCGCAGTTATCGCAGCGACCGGAACAGCGGCGGCATGTTCGAACGGGACGGCAGCAGGTTTGTGACACAAAGCTGTTTCGGGAGCGACGGCATATTCGGCGCAAGCACCGCGAGCCGCTCCGAAGACTTCATCGCCAGGGCGGAAGCGGGTGACCCCGGAGCCGACTTGCTCGACGACACCGGCGAGATCGAGCCCGAAGAGCGGTTTCTTCGGGTAGGACAAACCTGCAGCAAGGCGCAGCGGATATGGTAGGCCGCGCATGAAGTGCCAGTCGTAAGGATTGAGCGCAGCGGCGCGGACGTGGAGAAGGACTTCGTTGTTCTTGGGGACCGGCTTGGCGACTTCTTCGAGTTGGAGAACGTCTGGCGAGCCGTAGCGATGGTAGAGAATGGCCTGCATGGATGCTGCGACCGTGATACGCGGAAACGTTGCGGGAGTCAACGAAAAGCGGGATGGCTGGATAAGGGTGGGAGGAGCGGCAAGTCTGGTAAAATTAAGGGATATGTTGAACCAAATAGCCGGTTTTGATGCAACGGGACTGCGGTATCCGCGGAAGAAGACGTATGCAGTGAAGGTCGGGAATATCACCGTGGGTGGCGGCGCGCCGGTGGTGGTGCAGTCCATGACCAACACGGATACTGCGGACGTGGAAACCACGCTGCAGCAGACGCTGGAACTGGCGGAGGCGGGCAGCGAGCTGGTGCGCTGGACGGTTAACGTGCCGGAAGCGGCCGCAGCGGTGCCGGTCATCAAGAAGCGGCTGCTGGAAGCGGGCTGCAATGTGCCGATCATTGGAGACTTCCATTACAACGGGCACGTGCTGCTGACGAAATATCCCGAATGCGCGGCCGCTCTGGATAAGTACCGGATCAACCCGGGAAATGTGGGCGCGGGCCAGCGGCGCGACGAACAATTTTCGACAATTTGCAAAGTGGCCGTAGATCACGGAAAGCCAGTGCGCATCGGCGTAAATGGCGGATCGCTGAACCAGGAACTGGTGATGCGCAAGATGCAGGAGAACACGGACCGAAACCTGGGAAAAGAATCGGAAGAGATTATTAATGATTGCATGGTGATTTCGGCGCTGGAGTCGACGGAACTGGCGCTGGAAAGCGGGTTGCGGAACGACCAGATCATTATTTCGTGCAAGACGTCGCGGCCGCGGGATTTGATCACGGTGTACCGCGATCTGGCAGCGAAGACGCAACAGCCGCTGCACCTGGGATTGACGGAAGCGGGAATGGGAATGAAAGGGCTGGTGTGGTCGTCGGCGTCGCTGGGCGTGCTGCTGTACGAAGGAATTGGAGACACGATCCGGATTTCGCTGACGCCGCGACCGGGAGGCGACCGCCGAGAAGAAGTGTATGCGTGCTGCGAGTTGCTGCAGGCGTTGGGGCTGAGGTCGTTTGCGCCGAGCGTGACAGCTTGTCCGGGTTGTGGACGCACGACCAGCACAACGTTTCAGGAACTGGCGGAGCGGACGCAGGATTACATCCGGGAGATGATGCCCACGTGGAAGCTGCAGTATGACGGCGTGGAGACGATGACGCTGGCGGTGATGGGGTGCATCGTGAACGGCCCCGGAGAGAGCAAGGCGGCCAATATCGGAATCAGTTTGCCAGGAACGGGCGAAGCGCCGCGCTGCCCGGTGTATATTGATGGTGAGAAATCGGTCACGCTGGAAGGGACGTACGACGAGTTGGCGGTGGCGTTCCGGAAGCTGCTGGACGATTACGTCAGCACGAAATACCCGAAGAAGACGGCGGAGGCGGCGAGCCGGTGAAAATATCTCGTGAAGATGTGTTGCGAGTGGCGGAGCTGAGTTATCTGGAATTAAGCGAAGCGGAGCTAGAAACCTACCGGTCGCAGATCGACGACATCCTGGAATACATCGGCAAGTTGAATGAGCTGGACACGACGAACGTGGAGCCCATGGCGCAAGTGTTGGCGGACGACCAGACGGCAGACGCGACGTTGCGCGAAGATGCAGTGATCACTTCGAAGGTAGCGGAAGAGGTGCTGAAGCAGGCACCTGACCCCGAGCCGCCGTATTTTCGAGTGCCGAAAGTGATTGAACGGTAGCGGAGCGTCACGTTTGAAGATTGCCGGGATGACATGGCCACGATGAACACAATCCAAGAGGTGCGCGGGGCGATTGAAGCGAAAAAGGCTTCAGCGCGGGAGATTGCCGCGGAATATTACCGGCGCATCGCGCAAAAGAACGGGGAGTTGAACGCATTTTTGACGCTGTGCGAGGAGCGGGCCTACCGCCAGGCGGATCGCGTGGACGCGCTGGTGCGCGAAGGCAAGCCATTGCCGGCGCTGGCGGGCGTTCCGATCGCGATCAAGGATACGATCAGCACGCAAGGCGTTCGGACGACGTGCAGCTCGAAGATTCTGGAACACTACGTGCCACCGTATGACGCGACGGCGGTAACGCGACTGGAAGAAGCGGGCGCGGTGATTCTGGGCAAAACGAATTGTGACGAGTTCGCGATGGGCAGTTCGAATGAGAACTCGGCGTTTGGGCCGGTGCAAAATCCCGCGGCGCCGGGATGCGTACCGGGTGGATCGAGCGGAGGCTCGGCAGCGGCGGTGGCCGCGGATTTGGCGGTAGCGGCTCTGGGAACGGATACCGGCGGATCGATTCGGCAGCCGGGGGCGTTTTGCGGAATACCGGCGATGATGGGGAGCTACGGACGGGTGTCGCGTTATGGGCTGATTGCGTTTGCGTCTTCGCTGGACCGAATTGGACCGCTGGCGCATAGCGTGTCGGACGTGGGAACGGTGCTGCAGACGATTGCGGGTCGCGACCCGAACGATTCGACGTCGACGACGGCGATTGTGGAGGACTATTCCGAGTCGATCGCCAAGCCGGCGAGCGGCTTGAAGATCGGGATTCCCAAAGAATATTACGGCGAAGGCATGGACGCGGGAGTACGAGAGAAGATCACCGCGGGGATCGAGCTGCTTCGGAAACTGGGCTGCGAGTTGGTGGACATTGAGCTGCCGCACACGGACTACGCGATCGCGACGTATTACATTATCGCGACGGCGGAGGCGAGTTCGAACCTGGCGAGGTATGACGGGGTGCGGTACGGGCTGCGTGTGGATGGCGATTCCCTGCTGGGAATGTACCGGAAGACGCGGGGGGCGGGATTCGGAGCGGAAGTGAAGCGGCGGATTGTGCTGGGAACGTACGTGCTTTCGGCGGGCTACTACGACGCGTACTACTTGAAGGGGCAGAAGGTTCGGGCGCTGATTGCCGAGGATTTTCGTAAGGCGTTTAGCGAGTGGACGCGATCGTGACACCGACCTCGCCGGTGCCGGCATTTAAGTTGGGCGAACGAACGAACGATCCATTGCAGATGTACCTGGCGGACATTTATACGGTGACAGGATCGCTGGCGGGTCTGCCGGGGATTTCTGTGCCGTGCGGGAAGATCGGCGGAAAGCTGCCGGTGGGTCTGCAAATCTTTGGCCCGGCATTTGGCGAGGCGAAGGTGCTGCAACTGGCACACGCATTTGAACTGGCCGGCGGTGGATCCGTGTAGGTTGTCAAGAAGAGGGCATCGCGTGAACTCGCTGGAACCACTGCTCAGCAAGCTGGCGGAAGCGCAGAGCGACTTTTTTCGTACGGCGGACGGAATTGCGCTGGAGCGCTGGCGGACGCGGCCGGGACCGGAGCAGTGGAGCGCAGCGGAAGTGGTGGCGCACCTGGTGGTCGTGGAACGAGCGGTTGTGGGTAGCGCGGACCGTGTGACGCAGAAGCCTCCCAGATACATTCCGTATTGGAAGCGAGTCCACCTGCCCATGTGGTTGGTGGAGAGCCGAATCGTGCGACGGAAGTCGCCCTTACCCCAGGACACCGGATTGATCGGCCACAAAGAGGACATGCTGGCGGAGTTGCGTGGTGTCCGGGAGCGGACGCTGGCGTTTCTGGAAGAAACAAAGAAGCGAGATTTGAGCGTGTACTGCTGGCGACACGCTTTCCTGGGAATGTTGAATGTGTATGAATGGTTTGAAATGATCGCGGCCCACCAGGTAAGACATACCAAGCAAGTGAAAGAAATTTCCGAAGCACTCCCGAAAGCTGTAGAAAGTCACTAAAAACGGTACATTTTTGCCTAGGTGAAGCGCGGAGAGTTGCAGGCGCAGAGGGGAAAGTGCGTGCGAAAAGAGCCTAAAACAGCGGGTTTTTGGCGGGCGATTAAAAAGTACTAGGGGAAAAGTTTCCGGCCCGTTAAACGGAATGACTATTGCTCTACCTTTTGGCATCTCCTAATCTGCATCGAGCATCACACGATCAGAGAGGCGACGGAGCAAAAGAGGGCACCGTGGTAACCGTAAAATCGAGTCAGAAGATATTCACGGACTCCGAAGTAGCAAGTCTGACGGGGATTTGTGTGGAACACCTGCACAACTTCGCGCGCAGCCGGCACCTGGGAATCCTAGCCCGGGCCGCCGAAGCAGCTGGAGCGCAGGCGGACCAGTGGCTGTTTACGCTGTCGGATTTGATGGTGTTGGTCACCCTGTTCCCGCGCTGCAGTCACTAAGACCGATCCGGTTCTCGGCACAGGACCGCCCACCAGCACGAGCTAGAACGAATTATGGCATTGTGATTTCTTCGGAATGGTTTGAAGTGTCTGAAGGAAATGGCGCCCGGGTGTGATTCAGCGCGCCAGATGGTATTCTCACCAGCGTTCCGTCGGTTTACCCAAAATAGCGAGGGCAGGAATGGCAAGCAACCTTGTGGCGCGAGTGTTGTGCGTGTCGGCGCTGATGGTGTGTGCGGGCGTTGAGGTGGCGGAAGCGCAGGATGCGGCTAAGCCTGCCGCCGAGCAGGGAAAATTCATTCTTCATAAGTTTGAGCAGCCGATCGGCGAGGAGACTTACACGATCGAGAAAAGCGGCGAGACGCTGTCCGTGCAGGTCAACTTTAAGTTTACAGATCGCGGGAGCGAGGTGCCGCTGGAAGCGAGTTTCCAAGGCGACGAGAACCTGACACCGATGAACTTCCGGATCAAGGGCAAGAACGCGCGCTCTGTGGAGATTGACCAGGAAGTGGAGGTAGAGGTCGACAAGGTGCGGGTGCGCGACCAGCAGAAGTGGACTGAGGCGGCGAAGCCAAAGCAGTTCTTTACGATTGCGGGATACGCTCCGGCGACGATGCAGATGTTGATGTACCGATATTGGATGGGAAACGGGTCGCCAAAGGAGCTCGCGGTGTTTCCGAGCGGGAACATACGCGTCGAATTTCGTGGCGAGGACGCGGTGATGGTGAATGGCCGCCAGGAAGTGCTGAAGCGCTATTCGGTACAAGGACTGATTTGGGGACGTGAAACGCTGTGGGTAGACGCGCACGAGTGGTTGGTGGGTCTGGTTTCGATTGACGCGGAATTCGACCACTTCGAGGCCATTCGCGAAGGGTTTGAGGGGTTGCTGGGCACCTTCGTAGCGAAGGCCGGGAACGATGGAATGGCGGCGTTCGCGGAGATTTCCAAGGGCATTTCCGGAAGCCGCGCAAAAACGCTGGCGCTGGTGGGCGGGACGCTGATCGATGGAACCGGGCGGGAAGAGGTGGCGGATTCGGCCGTGGTAATCCGGGACGGTAGGATTGTGGCGGCGGGACCGCGCACGAAGACGAAGATTCCGAAGCAGGCGACGGTGCTGGACGTGAGCGGGAAGACGATTCTGCCGGGGTTGTGGGACATGCACGCACACTTCGAGCAAGTGGAGTGGGGGCCGATCTATCTGGCGGCGGGTGTGACCACGGTGCGCGACTGCGGGAACGAGTTTGAGTTTATAACGGCCGTGCGGGACGCGATTGCCAGCGGAAACGGGCTGGGTCCGCGGATGCTGCTGGCCGGGATCGTCGACGGAACGGGCAAACTGCAAATCGGAGTGGCTCGTGTGGATACGCCGGAGCAGGCTCGGGAATGGGTGAAGAAATATCACGACGCCGGTTTCCAGCAGATGAAGATTTACAGTTCGGTGAAGCTGGAGATCATTAAGGTGATCGCGGAAGAAGCGCACAGCAAAGGGATGACGGTTACGGGACACGTGCCGAGCGGGCTGAATGCGTACGAGACCATCGAGGCCGGACAGGACCAGATCAACCACATTGTGTACATCCTGCAGATCATGCATGCCCCGTTCCCGGATACGATGAAGCCGGAAGAACGGATGCGAGCCAGCGTCGAACTCGATTTGCATTCTCCGGAAGCCATGAAAGCGGTGGAATTCTTGAAGGCGCATAAGACGGTGGTCGATCCGACGATCGCGGTTTTCGAGTTTGGGACGGCAAGCACGGCGAGGCCGCCGGCGAGCTTCGAGCCCGGAGTGAACAAGGTGCCAGCGGAGTTGCGGCAAGAACTGAATGATGTGGCTCCGCCGGGACCGAACCAGGAACTGGAGGTGAAGCATGTCGAAAAGATGATTGAAGCGACGGGGGTTCTGCACAAGGCGGGCATCCCGATAGTGGCGGGAACCGACCAGACGGTGCCGGGATATTCGCTGTACCGGGAGTTGGAGTTGTATGTACAAGCGGGCTTCACGCCAATGGAAGCGATCCAAGCGGCGACAATTGTTCCGGCACGGGTGATGGGCTTGGACAAGGAATTGGGAACGGTGGAAGTGGGAAAGAGGGCCGACTTGATCGTGGTGAACGGGAATCCGCTGAAATCGATCCACGAAATCCGGAATGTGGAGAAGGTGGTCACGAACGGGACGGTGTACGACAGCGCACCCCTGTGGCAACTGGTGGGATTCCAGCCGTAGGAAGCTTGATTGCGGCGGGAAGTGCAGCGCGCTATGCTGAAGCGTCGCTCGGAAACGAGCGTGGGCAGGCCGGAATGCTCGGTGATTGGTTACCAAAGATGCGGAGCAGTTCCCTGCTGACAGCGATTGCGGCGGGGTTGTTGTTTGCGATGCGTTCGGCGCCGCAAGGTCCGATCACGCCACCTGCGCCCCCACCCAGCAATACCCAAACACACCAACAGAAAGCGGCGGCGGCGACATCCACCCGCAGCCAGAAGCTGGTGCTGACGGACGGCACTTACCAAATGGTGCGCGAATACCAGCGCACTGGGGACCGGGTGAGGTATTACAGCGCGGAACGGGGTGCGTGGGAGGAAGTCCCGGCGTCGATGGTGGACTGGGACGCGACAGCCAAGGCAGCGCAGGAAGATCAAAAGGTGGCGGCGGCCGAGTTGGATAAGGTACACAAGCAAGAAGAAGCCAAGAAGATGGACAACGTAACGGACATCGACGCGAGCCTTCCTGTGGCGGCGGGAGTGTACCTGCCGGACGGGGAAGGAATGTTCGTGGTGGAAGGCAAGTCAGTACGAGTGATGGACCAGGTAGGTTCGCAGATCAAGACGGACAAGAAGCGATTGATCGCGCAGATCATGTCGCCGGTTCCGCTGGTGCCGGGGAAGATGAATGTGACCTTGCAGGGCGCGCGGGCAAAGCTGCGGCTGAGTTCGAAGAATCCGGAATTTTATTTGCGGGAACCGGCCTATGACCCGGACAAGGCGAGCGCGATTAAGAAAAGTAACAAACCAGAGGATTCCGGTCCAGACGTGGAGTTGATCAAGGCCAAAGTGACGCGCAATACGCGGCAGTTGGAATCGATCAACACACTGATGGGGCAGACGATGGGCAGTACGATGAACGAAATTTCGGTGCAGCGATGGGAAGTGGCGCCATCGGTGTATCGCTTCACGCTAAGCCAGGCACTGGCGCCGGGCGAGTACGTATTGGCGCAGGTGGAACCCGATGGGCTGGATCTGTTTGTGTGGGAATTTGGCGTGGACGAGTAGAGCGTAGAGGCTTACTTGGTGGCGACGGGGCGCTGCGAGAAGATCTCGATCAACAGGGTGAGCACGTCGGAAATGCGAAACGGCTTTTGAAGTTTGTTCCACTTCATCCAACCCGCGTCGTCGTTGCTCATAATATCGCCAGACATAAATATAACTTCAGGGCGGTTGGTGCCAGCGGCGATTTTGAGACGCTCGGCGACGTTGCGACCATCGCTATTGGGGCCAGTACCAGAAAGCTGAAGATCGCAAAGAACCACGTCGTATTTGCGGCCGAGGATCAGGTTGAGAGCCTGCTCCGCGGAAGCAGCGCTATCGACGCGCAGGTTGTGAGCGGCGAGGCCTTCCGTGAGCAGCATGCGGATGCTGTCGTCGTCATCCAGCACCAGAACGCTGCGGTCGTGCAACAGTTCCAGAGACGGGGCCATCAGCTCGCCGGAACCGGTATCGAGACTTTGCGCAAAAACAGGTGAGCCGGGCTGGGAAGCCATCGCGGGCAGGTACACAGTGAAGGCGGCACCACTGTTGGGCAGGGTTTCCGCTTCGATGTTGCCGCCGTGTTCACGAACAATCGACATGCAGATGCTGAGGCCAAGACCGGTGCCGCCACCGGGTCTCTTGGTGGTGAAAAAGGGATCGAAGATGCGGGGCAGCGCGTCGGGTTTGATGCCGGGTCCATCGTCTTGAACAACGACGAAAATCTGTTTGAAGGCTTTGCCGAGGCGGATGCGGATATGACCGGAGCCGCGGGAGGCACGGATGGCCTGTTCGGCGTTGCTGATGAGGTTGAGGAAGACCTGGATGAGCTGGTTGGCGTCGCCGGTGATGAGAGGAAGATCGGGAACGGAGCGGAAATCGACCTCGATGCCGTTCTTGCGGAGCGAATGATCGTGCAACTGAAGAGTTCGATCGATGATCTGGTTGACGTCGAGCGATTTCTTCTGGGGGGAAGCCGGGCGCGAAAATTCGAGCAGGTTCTGAACGATGCGAGCGGCACGGCGAGCCTGGCGGTGGGTAATTTCGAGCTGGCGCTTGGTGGCGTCGTCGGTTCCGGGGCGATCGCGGAGGAGTTCGCTAACACCGAGAATGGCGGTAAGGGGATTGTTGAGCTCGTGAGCAACGCCGGCGAGCATCTGGCCCATGGCGGCGAGCTTTTCAGCCTGGATGAGCTGTTCTTCGAGGCGTTTGACTTCCGTAACGTCACGACCGGAAATGACCACGCCTTCGATTTTTCCGGATTCGTCGAAGAGCGGGCTGAAGTGGCAACGGAGACGGCGCCATTCTCCGGACTTGTGGCGGACCTGGACTTCGATTGAGGCGAAGTTTTTGCGGCCGGAGGTCAGGTCCTCAAACATAGAGAGAATAGAACCGCGCTCTTCGGGATGGGTGCGATCGCCGAAAACCATGCCAATGGATTCTTCGACGGAATAGCCGAGGACCTCGAGAACTTTGGGACTTACGAAGGTATAGCGGCGCTGATTATCGACGACGAAGATCAGGTCGGGGAAGCTGTCGACGAGGCGTCGCGCAAATTCCTGCTGTTTGTGAAGTCGCTTTTCCATCTCGCGGCGCTCGGTAATATCGACGAGAGCGCCTTGATAACGGATGATTTTTCCGGCAGAGTCGCGAACCGCAGTAGAGGTGTTGAGACAAACGATGGATTTGCCGTCCTTACGCTGGAGGGTGATCTCGCGGGTCTGCGGAGTGGGCTGGTGGTCGACCTGATGGGCGATACTGGTGCGTTCCTCTTCGTTCACAAAAATGCTGGTGACGTTCTGAGCGAGGAGTTGCTCCCTGGACTCATAACCAAGCATGCGGACGAGGGAGGGATTGACCTCAAGCACGTCACCCTCGGCGGTGACGATGTAGATGCCTTCCTGAAGGGTCTCGAATAGTTCGGTGAAGCGGGCTTCGTTGCGGCGGACGGCGGTGACATCGCGAGCGAGGATGGTGAGGCCGTGCACCTTGTCGTCCCGGATCATGGCATGAGCCGCGCAGTCGAAATAGTGCACGGAGCCGTTGAACTTCAGGCGAAGCTGGACGACACCGTTCCACTGGCGCTGCTCGACAAAGCGGGCGATACCCTTCTCGAGCAGATGCTCTGGCTCGCCGTTGGCATCCTCCAGAAAATTCCGAATGGGCTTGCCGATCACATCCTGGAAGGAGGCGTTGAGGAGATCGCAGAAACTGCGATTTGCGGCACGGATTTCGCCGTCGAGGCTGAGGGCCAGGAGAATATCGTCGAAGGAGTCAATCAGATCGCGGAAACCTTGTTGGGAGCGGCTGATGACCTGGAACAATTGTTCCATCTGGCGATCGCTAGGCAGGGCGGCGTCTTTCTGGTCGAAGCCACGAATCAGGCCGCGGAGTTCGGAGATCTCCTGGGTTTTGCGCCAGCTATAGATGCCGAAGAGCGCCACCAAGACAACCAAGCCAACCGTGTAAGCCATTGCTTCGACATGAGTTTTTTCGAGGCGAAGGGTGCCCCAGGAAAGCCAGGCGAAGACGATGGTAACCACGAGGAGCAGGAAAAAGGTGAGGCGCCACAACTCCGCCTGGCGCTTTTCAAAGTTCTGCAGGCGGACCTCGGCGGAAGTGTGGAAATGCAAGTCGGGCCGGACATCGCGAGCGGCACCGGTGTGGCGATCAGAGTCCATGGGCTCCTGGTCGAGCGAGAACCGCGTACATGGGAGTAATGGTCTCCCTATGATAGGAAGCGGTGGAGAGAAGGGGCAAGGAAAAGGAATGCGAGTGCTACGTTATGTTTAACGGTACTTAAGTGCTAAATGCAGGGCAGAAAAGGAAAAGGCGTCCCGGGATCGAGACGCCTTTTGAAACATCGGATTGTGAGCAACCGAAGATAGAAGGTTAGTCCTGGCCTTCGGTGGTGATGGGAAGGTCGCCACCCTCGTCGTCCTTACCGCCCAGGAAGTCCAAGCCAGCGGCTTCATCGGCAGCGGCGAAGTCAGCAGCTTCGGGCAGTTCTTCCACTGGAGCGGGAGCGGGCATTTCCGTCAGCAGTTGCAAGCTGCGGTAGTGCTCGAGGCCGGTGCCAGCGGGGATGAGACGACCCATGATGACGTTTTCCTTGAGGCCGCGGAGGTAGTCCACCTTGCCGGCAACTGCGGCTTCGGTGAGGACGCGGGTGGTCTCCTGGAAGCTGGCCGCCGAGATGAACGAATCGGTGGACAGCGACGCCTTGGTGATACCGAGCAAGAGCGGACGGCCGGTAGCCGGACGGCCACCTTCAGCGATGACGCGATCGTTCTCTTCACGGAAGCGGAACTTATCAACCTGCTCCTCGAGAAGGAAGGTAGTGTCGCCGACGTCTTCGACCTTGACCCAACGCATCATCTGGCGAGCGATGGTTTCAATGTGCTTGTCGTTGATGTTGACGCCCTGTAGGCGATAGACCTCTTGAATGGCGTTAACGAGATAGGCCTGAGTGTACTTCTCGCCGAGCACAGCGAGCAGGTCGTGGAGGTTCAGCGGACCGTCGATGAGCGCTTCACCAGCGCGGACGTGTTCGCCTTCCTGAACGTTGATGTGCACACCACGGGGAATGGCGTATTCCTTAGTGGTTTTGGTGTCTTCGCTTTCGACGTAGATCTTGCGCATGCCCTTGCTGATTTCGCCGTAGCGCACAGTGCCATCGACTTCGCTGATGACCGCCGGGTCGCGGGGCTTGCGGGTTTCGAAGAGTTCGACGACGCGTGGGAGACCACCGGTGATGTCCTTGGTCTTGGTGGTTTCACGCGGAATCTTAGCGAGGACGTCGCCGGCCTGGACCTCGTCGCCATCCTGAACCATCAAGTGGGCTCGAGAGGGCATGAGGTACTTCTTGCGGACCTTGCCGGAAGAATCGCGGATGAGGATCGCGGGCTGATGTTTCTCGTCGCCCGGAGGAAGAGTAACCACGAGTTGGGAGAGGCCGGTAACTTCGTCGACCTGCTCTTCGATGGTGAGGCCGGGACGCAGATCGTCAAACTTCACAGAGCCAGCAGTCTCGGTGAGGATCGAGAAGGTGAACGGATCCCATTCGGCAAGAATCTGACCGTGGGTGACGTTCTGGCCGTCGGTGACGCGAAGGCGAGCGCCGTAGACCACGTGATAGCGTTCCTTTTCGCGGCCCTTTTCATCGAGAATGACGATCAAGCCGGAACGATTCATGGCGATGTGCGCGCCGCCGCGGCCTTCGACATGCCGCAAATCGACGAATTTGACAGCGCCATTGTTCTTGGCTTCGAGAGTGGAGCGCTCGCTGACGCGGGTTGCAGCGCCACCGATGTGGAAGGTACGCATGGTCAACTGAGTGCCGGGTTCGCCGATGGACTGAGCGGCGATAACGCCGACGGCTTCGCCGAGCTCGACCATGCGGCCGGTAGCCAGGTTGCGGCCATAGCATAGAGCGCAGACACCGCGTCGCGACTCACAAGTGAGCACGGAACGGATGCGGACACGCTCGATACCGGCGGCCTGAATCTGGTTGGCAAGTTCTTCGGTGATTTCCTGGTTGACCTCGACGATGACCGTGCCTTCGAAGTCCTTGATTCGTTCCAAGGAAACGCGGCCGACGACGCGATCGCGAAGAGGCTCGACTTCGACACCGGCTTCGATAATGGGTTCCACGTAAATGCCGTCGCTGGTGCCGCAATCGGGCTCGTTGATGATGACGTCCTGAGCCACGTCGACCAGGCGGCGGGTGAGGTAGCCGGAGTCCGCGGTTTTGAGAGCGGTATCGGCCAGACCTTTACGGGCGCCGTGCGTGGAGATGAAGTACTGCAGCACGGTGAGGCCTTCGCGGAAGTTGGAGGTGATCGGGGTTTCGATCACTTCTCCGGAAGGCTTGGCCATGAGGCCGCGCATACCGGAGAGCTGGCGAATCTGCTGTTTGGAACCGCGAGCGCCGGAGTCGGCCATGATGTAAACGGGGTTGATGTTGCCTTCGCGGTCCTGAGTTTCGAGGGCCTTGAACATTTCGTCGGCAACTTTTTCGGTAACGTCGCCCCAGATGGCGATGACCTTGTTGTAGCGTTCGCCGTTGGTGATGGCGCCGTCGAGGTATTGCTGCTGCACCTTGACGACTTCCTTTTCGGCGTTTTCGACCAGCTTGTATTTGTCGCTGGGGATGAGCATGTCGTCGATGCCGATGGAGATACCCGACTTGGTAGCGTAGGTGAAGCCCAGAGCTTTCAAGTGGTCGAGCAGGCTGACGGTGCCTTCCAAGCCAAAGCGGAGATAGGCGTAATAGACGAGCTGCTGAACACCTTTCTTCTTGAGCAGGCCGTTGACATACGGCATGTGCTTGGGCAGGTGCGAATTGAAGATAACGCGACCGACGGTAGTCTGGATGAACTGGCGCTCCATGCGCACGGCTTCCGTGTGGGTAACGTCCTGGTTGTCATACGCGGTGGACATATCCAGCACTTCGCCGGTGTAGCGGAGGCGAATGGGGGTGAGGAGTTCCACTTCGCCGGCTTCCAGCGCGAGCGTCACGTCTTCGGGGGAGCCAAAAACGCGGCCTTCACCCTTGGCGCCGGGCTTGGACTTGGTCAGATAGTAGATGCCGAGAACCATGTCTTGCGAAGGCACGGCAAGGGGCAAACCGTGAGCCGGAGACAGGATGTTGCGGGAGCTGAGCATCAGCACCGACGCTTCGACCTGCGATTCCGGAGAGAGCGGGATGTGCACGGCCATCTGGTCGCCGTCAAAGTCCGCGTTGAACGCGGTGCAGACGAGCGGGTGAATGCGGATGGCCTTGCCTTCCACGAGGGTCGGTTCAAACGCCTGAATGCCGAGGCGGTGCAGGGTCGGAGCGCGGTTGAGAAGCACGGGATGCTCGCGGATGACATCTTCAAGGATGTCCCACACGACGGCTTCCTGCTGCTCGACCATTTCCTTGGCTTGCTTAATGGTGGTGCAGTGGCCCTGGGCTTCGAGCTTGTGATAGATGAACGGCTTGAAGAGCTCGAGCGCCATTTTCTTGGGCAGACCGCACTGGTTGAGCTTGAGTTCGGGGCCAACGACGATGACGGAACGGCCCGAGTAGTCAACGCGCTTGCCGAGAAGGTTCTGGCGGAAACGACCCTGCTTGCCCTTGAGGGTATCGCTCAGGGACTTCAGCGGGCGGTTGTTGGTGCCGCGCAGAACGCGGCCGCGTCGCCCGTTGTCGAACAGGGCGTCCACCGCTTCCTGAAGCATGCGCTTTTCGTTGCGCACGATGACGTCGGGAGCGCGAAGCTCCATGAGCTTCTTCAGACGGTTGTTGCGGTTGATGACGCGGCGATACAGATCGTTCAAGTCGGAGGTTGCGAAGCGGCCGCCGTCCAGAGGCACGAGCGGGCGCAACTCGGGAGGAAGAACCGGGATCACGTCCAGGATCATCCATTCGGGCTTGTTGCCGCTCTTGCGGAAAGCTTCCAGAACCTTCAGGCGCTTGGCGTACTTGATGCGCTTCTGAAGAGAAGGATCGCCCTTCATTTTGTCGCGGAGATCGTCGGCAAGCTTGTCGACGTCGACGTGACGCAGGAGTTCTTTAATGGCTTCAGCGCCCATCTTGGCGACGAACTGGCCAGGATACTCGGACGCGAGTTTGCGATATTCCTCTTCCTGCAGGACCTGGCGCTCCTTGAGAACCGCAACTTCGGCCGGATCCACGACGACGAAGGCTTCGAAGTAGAGGATGCGCTCGAGGTCGCGCATGGAAATGTCGAGCAAGTAGCCAATGCGGCTCGGCAGGCCCTTGAAGAACCAGACGTGGGAGCAGGGCGACGCCAGTTCAATGTGGCCAAGGCGCTCACGGCGAACTTTGCTGAGCGTGACTTCGACGCCGCACTTGTCGCAAATGACGCCACGGTGCTTCATGCGCTTGTATTTGCCGCACAAGCATTCCCAGTCGGTGACCGGCCCGAAAATCTTGGCGCAGAACAAGCCGTCACGCTCGGGTTTGAAGGTTCGGTAATTGATGGTCTCCGGCTTGGTAACTTCGCCGTGGGACCAGGAACGGATTTTTTCCGGACTGGCCAAGCTGATCCGGATGGAATCGAAATCCGCAATCAGGCTGGCGCGATCATAAGGGCTGCTGCGATACAAGGTGATTTCCTCCCTCCCCGACTTTCGCCGGGGCCGCGGACCATTGCGGAAAACAATGGTCCGGCTGAGAACCCTAACTGCCGAGACTACTAATCACTGCACGGCGGCGGAACAACTGGCCGAGTACGGATTAATCCGCCGCGTTTTCCAGCTGAGGCTTCTGGCGCTTCATGAGCTCCACGTCGAGACAGAGCGACTGCAGCTCGCGCACAAGCACGTTGAAGGACTCCGGCACACCGGGTTCGATGCCGGGTTCGCCCTTCACAATGGCTTCGTAGATTTTGGCGCGGCCATAGACGTCGTCGGACTTGGCGGTCAGCAACTCCTGCAGGATGTGCGCGGCGCCGTAAGCTTCCAGGGCCCACACTTCCATTTCGCCGAAGCGCTGTCCACCGAACTGAGCCTTACCACCAAGCGGTTGCTGGGTGATGAGGGAGTACGGACCGATCGAACGAGCGTGAATCTTGTCGTCGACAAGATGCGAAAGCTTAAGCATGTAGATGTAACCGACGGTGACGGGCTGGTCGAACTGCTCGCCGGTCATGCCGTCGAAGAGGTTGATTTTTCCGGCATGCGGCAAGCCGGCGACTTCCAGCAAGTGGCGGATTTCCGCTTCGCGAGCGCCGTCGAAAACGGGCGTAGCGAAGGGGATGCCTTCACGGAAGCCTTCGGCGTACTCGAGCAATTCGTCGTCGCTGAGTTTCTGCAGCGATTTCCAGATTGCGGTGTCGCTGAAAACTTCACGGAACCAACGGCGGAGAGACTCCGCCTTGACTTCCTTGCTGAGCAACCGCTTCAAGCTGTTGCCGAGTTCCTTGCCGGCCCAGCCAAGATGCGTCTCAAGAATCTGTCCGACGTTCATACGAGAAGGAACGCCGAGCGGATTGAGAACGATCTCAACGGGAGTGCCATCGGGCAGCGAGGGCATATCTTCTTCGGGAACAACGCGAGCGATAACACCCTTGTTGCCGTGGCGTCCGGCCATCTTGTCGCCGATGGAGAGCTTGCGCTTCATGGCGATGTAGACCTTGACCAGCTTGATAACGCCCGGGGGCAGCTCATCGCCCTTCTTGAGTTTTTCCTTGCGCTCGTCGGTGATCTTGCGGAGCACATCGATCTGGCGCGAGGTCATTTCCTCGACTTCCTCGATCTTTTCGATCAGCAGGGGATCCTTTTCGTTCAGCTTCAAACGCTTGAGGTTCCGGGTGGAGATCTTTTCGATGAGGTCGCGGGTCAGTTCGACGCCCTTGGTGAGCAGGCGCTTGTTGGTCTTTTCGTCGTGCAGGTCGGCCTGGAGCACCTTGCCGCCGAGCAGATCGGAGAGGCGCTTGAGGCGTTCGTCGGTCAGGATGCGGATTTCGTCGGCCAGGTTCTTCTCGAGCTTGAAGACCTGCGAGGCTTCGATGGCCTTATGGCGTTCGTCCTTTTCGCCACCCTTGCGGGTGAAGATCTTGACGTCGACGATGGTGCCTTCGATGCCCGGCGGGCAATAGAGAGACGCGTCGCGAACATCGCCAGCCTTTTCGCCGAAGATAGCGCGAAGCAGCTTTTCTTCTGGAGTCAGCGTGGTTTCGCCCTTGGGCGTGACCTTGCCAACGAGGATGTCGCCAGGCTTCACGACGGCGCCGATACGGATGACGCCGGATTCGTCGAGGTTGCGAAGGAAGGACTCGGAGATATTGGGGATGTCGCGAGTGACTTCTTCGGGGCCAAGCTTGGTGTCGCGGGCTTCGATTTCGTACTCCTCGATGTGAATCGAGGTGTAGTAATCATCGCGAACCAGCTTTTCGCTGACGAGGATGGCGTCCTCAAAATTGTAACCGCGCCAGGGAACGAAGGCTACGAGCACGTTGCGGCCGAGGCCGAGTTCGCCACGATCGGTGCAAGGACCGTCGGCAAGAACCTGAGCAGTCTTGACGCGATCACCGACACGAACCAAAGGCTTCTGGTTGATGCAGGTGTTCTGGTTGGAGCGCTTGAACTTGGTCAGGGTATAAATGTCGGCGCCCACTTCGCGGCTGAGTACGCCGGAGTGATCGCTTTCGACGCGGACGATGATGCGCTCGGAGTCCACCTGATCGACAACACCGTCGCGCTTGCAGAGCACAACGGCTCCGGAGTCGCGCGCCGTGACGCGTTCCATGCCGGTGCCGACCAGCGGAGCTTCTCCACGGATGAGAGGCACGGCCTGGCGCTGCATGTTGGAACCCATGAGGGCGCGGTTGGCGTCGTCGTTTTCCAGGAACGGGATCAAGCTGGCAGCGACAGAAACGAGCTGCTTGGGCGAAACGTCGACATAGTCGACTTCGTCGCGATGCTTGAGCACGAAGTTCCCGGCCTGACGGCAGTTGACCAGTTCGGTGGTGATGCGCAGCTTTTCGTCCAAAGAAACGTTGGCCTGGGCGATGACGTACTTGTCCTCTTCCCAAGCGGAAAGATAGAAGCAGTAGGGTTCAACGGTGACCTTGCGGCGCTTGAGTTCATCGTTGAGCTCTTCGACGCGATCGGCTTCGACGATATCGCCGGCCTTGAACTCGCTGTCGCCGGCGTTCACGACTTGCGTGTAGTCCACGATGCGGCCGCCCTTGACGCGGCGGTAGGGGGACTCGATGAAACCGTAGTCGTTGATGCGAGCGAAGCAGCTGAGCGAGCTGATGAGACCGATGTTCGGACCTTCCGGAGTTTCAATCGGGCAGATGCGGCCGTAGTGAGTCGGGTGAACGTCGCGGACTTCGAAACCAGCGCGTTCGCGCGAGAGACCGCCCGGTCCAAGCGCGGAGAGACGGCGCTTGTGGGTGATTTCGCTGAGCGGATTGGTCTGGTCCATAAACTGGCTCAACTGCGAACTGCCGAAGAACTCGCGAATCGCGGCCATAACCGGCTTGGCGTTGACGAGGTCGTGCGGCATGGCCGTGGACATTTCCTGGTACACGCTCATCTTTTCCTTGATGGCGCGTTCCATGCGAACCAAGCCGATGCGGAACTGATTTTCGAGAAGTTCGCCAACCGCGCGAACGCGGCGATTGCCGAGGTGATCGATGTCGTCGACGACGCCGATGTTCTTGCGCAGCTTGAAGAGGTACTTGATGGCCGAGACGAAGTCGGTGGTGTCGAGCGTACGGTTATCGAGCGGCGTATCGAGACCCATCTTGATGTTGAATTTCAGGCGGCCTACACGGCTGAAGTCGTACTTGCGCGGATCGAAGAACATGCCGCGAAACAGGTTCGTGGCAGTTTCCAGGGTCGGAGGATCTCCGGGACGCAGCTTGCGATAGATTTCGATGAGCGCTTCCTTCGAAGAGCGGATCGAATCCTTATCGAGGGTGCGCGAGAGAACCAGACCGATGTCGTCGCGTTCCGGGAAAAAGATATCGACTTCCGTGATGCCGGAGTCAGCAAAGGCCTGCCAAAGATCGGCGGTCAGAGGCTTGTTGGCTTCCAGAAGAACTTCACCGGTCTGACGATTGACGACATCGGCGACGCTGTAAGCGCCTTCCAGATCGGCCAAAGTGGCGCGGACCTGAGAGATCTTGGCCTTGATGAGTTCCTTGAAAAGATTTTCGGTAATGCGCTTGTGCGCGCCGACAATGATCTCTTCAGACTTGGGATTGCGGATTTCGTGAGTCAGCTTGCGATCGACGATGCCCGGCGAAATATTCCAGAAGAGGTCCTTGTCGCGGAGCGAAATGCGCTCCACCTGGTAAAAGGTGCGGAGGATTTCCTCGTTGGACTTGAGCCCCAGCGCACGGAGAAAGATCGAGCCAAGGAACTTGCGCTTGCGGTCGATACGAACGTAGAGAATGTTCTTGGTGTCGTACTCGAACTCAACCCAAGAGCCGCGATACGGAATGATCTTGCCCAGGAAGTAGGAACGGTTGTTGGCGCTTTCGAAGAACACGCCGGGCGAACGGTGCAACTGGCTGACGATGACACGTTCGGTACCGTTGATGATGAAGGTGCCGTTGTCGGTCATCAGCGGGATGTCGCCGTAGAAAACTTCCTGTTCCTTGATGTCGCGAATGGTCTTGGCGCCGGTATCGGGATCCTTGTCGTAAATAGTGAGACGAATGGTGACTTTCAAAGGAGCGGAATAGGTCATCCCGCGTTCCTGGCATTCGTTCACGTCGTACTTGAGTTGCATCGCAACCGGATCGCCGCACTTGTTACAGAAGGTCGGCGTGTTCTTGTTGAAGGTGCCGCACTTCTGACAGATGACGTCGCCAGTCTGGTACGGATTGGTGACGACCGAGGCGCCGCAATTGCGGCAAGTAGCGCGCAGGTGATGCAGACCCTTCAGGTTGCCGCACTTGCACTCCCAGTTTCCGATGGAATAGTCCACGAATTCGAGTTGGGACATTTCGCGGAAATCGCGAATCGGAAACACGGAGGTAAACACCGACTGAAGCCCGCCGTCTTCGCGCTCGCTAGGGAGAAGATCCATCTGGAGAAAGCGCTGATAGGACTTTTTCTGGACTTCGATCAGGTTAGGGATTTGAATCGCCCCCTGAATTTTCGCGAAATCCAGACGCTGGCGTTCCCGCACGTGTTGGTTACTGTTGGCCATGCCTGATTTACCTCGTTCCCTTTCGGGCAGCGACAAAACAAACTAAAGACACTAAACCGTGCCGCACGACAGCCTGCCCGAAGCCGTCCTGCACACGGTTAGTGAAGGTCCAGATAGGACCCGCAGCGTTGTAGACAATACCGGCCGTAGCTTGCGTACCGAATTCCCCTGGCGCAAAATCGCACCACGTTGAATGCGCCGATTCCGAAGCCTGACCTGACGACCAAAGCCGCCGGCGCGAGAGCCGGCCAAGAAGTTACTTAACTTCGACCTTGGCGCCCGCTTCCTCGAACTTCTTCTTGATGGTAGCGGCTTCGTCTTTGCTGACGCCTTCCTTGACGGTCTTGGGAGCGCCATCGACGAGGTCCTTGGCTTCCTTGAGACCGAGGCTGGTGACTTCACGAACAGCCTTGATGACGTTGATCTTGTTGCCGCCGACATCGGTGAGAACGACGGTGAATTCCGTCTTCTCTTCCGCAGGCGCGGCTGCCGCCGCTGCGCCGCCGCCCGCCGCCACAACCGTGGCAGCCGCCGCAGACACACCGAAGGCTTCTTCCATTTTCTTAACAAGGTCAGACGCTTCAAGAAGGGTCAGGCCCTTGATTTCTTCCAGGATCGTTTCCACTTTCGACATGACAGCTAGTTCTCCTCTCAAATTTGTAAAGCAAACTCTTGGGAACCGCGCGAACGCGATCCCTTACAGCACAAACTCTTACCCTTGGGAACCAAACTTTTCGGCCTTGATCGCTTCGCTGACCGTAACCGCGAGGTTGCGGGGCAGAGCGTTGAGGGCCATGGCAATTCGCTGAGCTGGCGCGTTAAGCAGGAACATGATCTTGCTGATGAGCTCTTCCTTGGACGGCATGTCCGCGAGTTGCTTGATTTCGTTGATGGAGATGACCCGGCCTTCAACGACGCCCGACTTGAATTGAAACGATGGAACGTCCTTGGCGATTTTGGTCAAGGCCTTGGCGAGGGCGACCGGATCGGTCTGGGTATAGGCGATGGAGTTGGTGCCCTTGAGGTCCTTGAGAACGCCTGCCGCAGGAGTGCCCGCGCCCGCGAGTTCGGCGAGGGTGTTCTTCACAACCTGGTACGAGCCGCCAGCCGCCTGAACCGCGCGGCGGAGCTTGGTGTCGTCTTCAACGGTGATGCCCTGGAAGGTGGTCAGAATGACGGTGGAGACCTTCGCAAGGTCCGTTTTCAATTGATCGAGATCCTGTTGCTTTTCACTTTTCTTCTTCATAAGAGTTTTTCCGTGGACCGCTTAAGCGGCGGTCGCGAGCGACTCCGCTTCCGCCAAATCGACCGAGATAGCCGGACCCATGGTCGAAGTCAGCGTGATTTTCTTGACGTACTTGCCCTTGGCAGCAGCGGGCTTGGCCTTCACCACGGCATTGATGATGGCGTGCGCGTTTTCCGCGATCTTGGCGGCGTCGAAGTTGATCTTGCCAACCGGGCAGTGAACGATGCCAGCCTTGTCGACACGAAACTCGACCTTACCGGCCTTGGTTTCTTTGATGGCCTTGGCCACATCCATGGTGACGGTTCCGGTCTTGGGATTGGGCATCAGACCGCGCGGACCGAGCACCTTACCAAGTTTACCGGCAGAGCGCATCATGTCGGGCGTGGCGATGACGGCGTCGTAATCGGTCCAGCCTTCCATGATCTTCTGCACCAGTTCGTCGCCGCCCACGTGCTCGGCGCCGGCTTCGGTGGCTTCGCGCTGCTTTTCGCCGCTGGCGAGAACCAGGACGCGCACAGACTTGCCAAGTCCGTTGGGCAGAACGACCGTGCCGCGAACGACCTGGTCGGAATGCTTGGGGTCCACACCCAGATTGATGGCCAGTTCAACGGTTTCGTTAAACTTGGTGTGATGCGTCTGCTTGATCAACTCGCTGGCTTCCGCGAGTTTGTACGGGCGCAATTCGACTTTCTTGCGCGCGTTTTCGACATGTTTACCGGCCTTCTTCATTTTTACCTCTGCGATCTCCTGGCGCCTGTAACGTCTAGGCTTCCACGACTTCGAGGCCCATGTTGCGCGCGGTACCCATCACCGTGCGCACCGCGGACTCGAGATTGGTGGTATTGAGATCGACAAGCTTGACCTTGGCGATTTCTTCGACCTGCTTCTTGGTGACCTTGCCGACCTTGTTGCGGTTCGGCTCGGGAGAGCCCTTGGCAATACCCGCCGCGCGGAGCAAGAGAACGGAAGCGGGAGGGGTCTTGAGAATAAAGGTAAAGGTGCGATCGGTGTAGATCGTCACCAGAACCGGGAAGATCATTCCATCGGCTTCCTTGGCGGTTTTTGCGTTGTATTGCTTGCAAAAATCCATGATGTTGACGCCATGGGGGCCGAGCGCGGTACCGACGGGAGGCGCAGGAGTGGCCTTGCCCGCGGGCAGTTGCAGCTTGATCGTAGTTTGTACCTTCTTTGGTGGCATGTTTCTCTACCTCAATTCCCTTTCCAAAATCCCCTTGCAGCGGGCGAAGCGATTCGCAGCGCGCTTAACCCAATTTCTCCACGCTGGCAAAATCGAGCTCGACGGGCGTGGACCGTCCGAAAATCGTTACGGAAACTTTCAAGCGGCTGTGATCGTTGTCGATCTCTTCGACGGTGCCGTTGAAATTCGCAAACGGACCATCGACGATGCGCACCTGCTCGTTGCGTTCATACACCACCTTCGGCTTGGGCCGATCCTGCGGGGTGTGCACGCGGTTGATGATGCCATCGACCTCCGCCTCGGTGAGCGGGGAGGGCGAAGTTGCCGAACCGACAAAACCGGTAACGCGCGGCGTGTTGCGAACGATGTGCCAAGTGTCTTCGTCGAGATCCATTTCAACGAGAACGTAGCCGGGATACGACATGCGCGAAGCCACGACCTTCTTGCCGCCGCGAACCTCGACCACTTCCTCGGTCGGGATAAGAACGCGGCCGATCTTGTCCTGAAGGTTGAACGCGGCCACACGGCTCTCCAGGCTCTCTTTAACCTTCTTCTCGAAGCCCGAATAGGTGTGGATGATGTACCACTGCATCGCCATGAGTCGTTTCGCCTTTAAACGTGAAAATACCGGAACAGACGTTCAACTGCGTGCTGCGTGAGCCAATCCACAATCGCCAGAAAGACGCCGAAAAAAGCCACGGTGACGATGACCGTCATGGTTGTGGACATGACGTCTTCGCGGCCGGGCCAAGTAACCTGTTTGGCTTCCACACGGACATCGTGGAGAAACTCACGGGTACCTTCGAGCGAACCCTTGACCTGGTTACCCAGGTTGGAAGCCGCACTGGTAATTGCATTGCTCGTCTGCGCTTCTTCGTTTTTCACTTTAACCGCCTGCGTCGCCATGAAACCTCTTTTAAACCGGCGCCACCCAAGTTCGCGCCCGAAATTCCTGGCAGGGGAGGAGGGATTCGAACCCCCATACCCGGTTTTGGAGACCGGAGTCCTAACCGTTGGACGACTCCCCTGCAAACCAAAACCGAATCCCTGCGTTACTTGGCTTCTTTATGAGCCGTATGCTTCCGGCACGCGCGGCAGAACTTCTTGGTCTCCATGCGCTCGGAATGCTTCTTCTTATTTTTCGTGGTGGTGTAATTGCGATTCTTGCAATCACCACACTGCAGCGTAATGATTTCCCGCATTGCTCAAATTCCTTTTCTTTGAGGACGGACCGGAAAACCCAGCCCGCCTCAAACACCGCGACTACTATGAATACCGTTTCGGCTCCCGCGCTGTGCGCCGGGTAAACCGGAAACTACTCGATGATCTCCGTGACGGCGCCGGCGCCGACGGTGTGGCCGCCTTCGCGAATCGCGAAGCGCAAGCCCTTCTCCAGCGCTACCGGCGTAATCAGCGTCACTTCGCAGCTCACGTTGTCGCCCGGCATCACCATTTCCACGCCCGTCGGCAACTTCACATCGCCCGTCACGTCCGTGGTCCGGAAGTAAAACTGCGGACGATAGCCCGTGAAGAACGGCGTATGACGGCCGCCTTCTTCCTTCGTCAACACGTACGCTTCCGCCTTGAACTTGGTGTGCGGCGTGATCGAGCCCGGCTTGCAAACCACCTGCCCGCGCTCCACATCGTCTTTTTCCGTGCCGCGCAGCAGCAACCCAACGTTGTCGCCCGCAATGCCTTCGTCCAGCAGCTTCTTGAACATCTCGACGCCCGTAACCACCTTCTTCTGCGTTGGACGGAAGCCCACGATTTCGATTTCTTCGCCGGTCTTCACCTTGCCGCGTTCCACTCGGCCCGTTACCACCGTGCCGCGTCCGGAAATCGAGAAGATGTCTTCGATCGGCATCGCAAACGGTTTGTCCACATCGCGCACCGGCAGAGGCACATTGGCATCCACCGCGGCCATCAGTTCGTCAATCTTCGCTTCCCACTTGGCATCGCCATTCAACGCCTGCAATGCCGAGCCGCGAATCACCGGAACCGAGTCGCCCGGGAATTGATAGCTCTTCAGCAGTTCGCGAACTTCCAGTTCCACCAGTTCCAGCAACTCCGCGTCTTCCACCATGTCGCACTTGTTCAGGAACACCACGATGTACGGCACACCCACCTGGCGCGCCAGCAGAATGTGCTCGCGGGTCTGCGGCATCGGTCCATCCGTCGCCGCCACCACCAGAATCGCGCCATCCATCTGCGCCGCTCCGGTGATCATGTTCTTGATGTAGTCGGCATGACCCGGGCAGTCCATGTGCGCGTAGTGCCGGTTCGGCGTTTCGTACTCCACGTGCGAAACGGCGATCGTAATACCGCGCTCGCGCTCTTCCGGCGCGTTGTCGATCGAATCGAACGCCCGGAATGCCACCTTCGGGTTGTGCTTCGACAGCACCTTGGTAATCGCCGCCGTCAGGGTCGTCTTGCCATGATCGATGTGCCCGATCGTCCCAATATTCACGTGCGGCTTGGTCCGCTCAAATTTTTCCTTCGCCATTGCTTTTATCCTTCGCGCAAACCGTTTTGTGAAGCGGTACGGCCAGCGCTAACATTTCCGTCGAGTGTTGAGACTCGGCGGAGAACCTGGAGCGGGGGACGGGATTTGAACCCGCAACCATCACCTTGGAAGAGTGAGACTCTACCGTTGAGTTACCCCCGCCCAATCCAGAAAACTGCGACTGCGTGAAACTGGAAATTCTCTGGAAGAATTTCCGAACCCTGGAGCCTGGGACCGGGATTGAACCGGTGACCTCGTCCTTACCAAGGACGCGCTCTACCAACTGAGCTACCCAGGCGGAACCCGATCCTGCAAAACACCGGAAGGCGGCGCACAATTTCCAGACGGCTGTAGCGCCGATTTCCGTACCGCGTTCGAACATCGCTAGAGCGATTTCCTGCGGCGTTGCTGCAACATCCTGCGTACCACGGCGTCCCACCACGCGATCTGCCGGGAAACTCGTTGCGGGACCCGAATCCTGGTGGACGGGGAAGGATTCGAACCTTCGTAGCCCGCAAGGAGCGGCAGATTTACAGTCTGCTGGTTTTAGCCACTCACCCACCCGTCCGCGAAAAAAGCGGACACCAGTCGCATGTCCTGAAGAGCAGCCGAGCTGTATCCGGGAGCGTTCGGGAACGAAAACACAAAACGGACTCGTGTCCGAAGACACCAGCCCTTCTATGTTACCATGACGGGAATTGCTCCGCCTACTCCCCTACAGATGGTGGAGCTGGCGGAGGGATTTGAACCCCCGACCCTCTGATTACAAATCAGATGCTCTACCAGCTGAGCTACGCCAGCGCTGCTCAAACCGCACAAGAATAGCAGATTAGGCACAGAGATTGCAAGGGGAGTACGGAGAACGGTAGAGCAAGTGGGACGCCAAAACTGTGGAAATAGTGGGAAGAGCTGTGAATGGCATCACATGCCTTAAATCATTCAAAATAGGGAAGTTGCAAAGAAATCTACAGTTTAACCCCGAATAGGAATCCACAGCTCGATCTGGAATCGGGACCATCGACCAGAAACTCCCGCAAAACCTGGTACAACGAAGCGGGTGCGTGCGAGAATAACGCCGATGTACACCCCCAACCCGCAGCCTACCGGAATACCCACAACGGAAGCAACAAGAGAAGCGTTCACCAGAAATCACAAGACAGCTCTGTTGGCGGTTGCGATTCTGACGGTGATAGCCGCAGCGGCGTTTGCGTATAGCGTGTGGAGTCCAAGGGACGAAGGCGCGCAGCGGGCGGAAATGTTTGCGCATTTTCCGGCAGACCCGACAACGGTTGTTTTTCTGGACTTCGAGCATTTTCGTTCCTCGGCATTTTTGCAGGAGTTGCTGGCGAAGGCGCCGGCGGTGACCGTGGAGAAGGAGTACGCGGACTTCGTGCAAGCGACGGGATTCCGTTACGAAGAAGATCTGCAGCGAGTGGGCGTAGCCTGGCAACGGGAGCAGGGCAAGCGCACAACGGTAGCGATCGTCGATGGCAACTTTGATCGGAAAAAGATTGAAGCGTATGCGGCACAAACGGGAAAGCGATTAGGAGAGAGCGAACCGACGTTCGAAATGCCGGCAAAAAATGGGAACCACCCGTATTACCTGAAGTTTTTGTCGGCGAAACGACTGGCGTTTACGGACAACCCCTCCTATAGCTCGATATTCGCAGCGATGTCCAAAGGACATGGGCCAGACGAGGAGTGGACAGAGCACTTCACGAGGTTGTCGGGCACACCGATTTTTGCGGTAATGCGGCAGGATCCGGCACTGGCAAATCTGATGACGCAGTTGCAGAGCGGTTTGCGATCGCCACAATTGGCGGGACTAATCGCGCAGTTGCAATGGATCACTTTGAGCGCAAAACCAGATGGCAGCTCGCTGCGAGTCGTAGCGGAAGGCGAAAGCGCGGGAGAAGCGACGGTGACACAATTGCGGGATTTCCTGCAGGGAATCGTGGCGCTGGCGGAAGCGGGGCTGGACGGGCCAGCAAACCGCAACTCGTTGAAGCCCGAAGTGCGCGATGCGTACCTGAATATGCTGAAAGGCGCACAAGTGGATAAGACCGATCGCGGAAACCTAAAATCGGTTCGCCTGATCCTGGAGATTCCGTCGGAATTTCTGCAGGTCAGCGAATCTTCGAAACCGGCGCTGAAGTGATACGTGGAACGGCGGAAGTGTTAGTCGCCGGACGGATTGGACTTCATATAGCGCCACGGATTGACAGGTGCGTTGTTCATGCGAACTTCGTAGTGCACGTGAGGGCCAGTGCTGCGGCCGCTGATACCGGTGTAACCGATCACTTCGCCGCGCTTGACGCGGGTGCCGGAAACAACCGCATAGGAAGACAGGTGGGCGTACCAGGTGGTTAGACCAAAACCGTGGTCAACGATAACGACGCGACCATAACCGGTGTGGTTGTCCGCGGCCACGACGATGCCGTCGGCGGTGGCGTGAACGGGCGCACCGTACTCGGCGACGACATCCACGCCGGTATGAAATGCACCTTCACCGGAGAACGGGTCGAGGCGCTCGCCAAAGCTGTCGGAGATATGCCCAAGCACCGGCCAGATTGACGGGGTATAGGTGGAGTCCGCGAAGGCCATAGCCGGCATCAAGCGAAGACCACCGGCAGCGACGGTAATCGCGGCGGCGTTGCGCTTCAGGAAAGAATACTGTTCCACGGAACGATCAAAGGTTTCTTCCGGCGAAGAGAGAGGGTCGTTCTCCTCAAAGGCGGCCGGGTGGTACCGGAGTACGCCGTAGGTCATAGCCACATCGGTGGCGAGGGACTGCAGGGAGTCCAAGCGCTCGTTGGTATCTTTGACAGTGGTTTGGAGTTCGCGATACTGCTTTTTGAGGGTTTCCTGGTCGTGGCGGAGAGCGTTATAGTTCCCGACCTTCCAAAGCATGCGGCTGTAGGAGCCGACGGCGGCAATGACGGTAATACTGCCAATGATGGCTAGGGCAGCCAAAGCATGCAGGGCGTAGGAGGGAACAATGAGCTTCCGGAGCTTGCCGGGCGTGGAAGCAATATAAAACGTATAGTTCTTATTACTAATCACTGGGCGGGCCCCTCAGGCCGGTATGTCTTCTGTTGTTCGAACGAGTGGCAGAACTTGCTGGGAATCAACTCGCCACTCCCCTATTTCATTGTACGTCTGAACCGTGAGCCTCGGTTCGCGATACAGAGATATTAAATTTTGTAGGTTGTGTCCGTCAACCCTGTATTTCAGTTTTTTTGGGCAGCGGTCAAAACCCTGTTCCCTGTCCAAACTGCCAGCCGGACCAGTAAGATGATGCCGGAGGAGAGACCGAATGAGGATGGTAACGCCGGAAGACGCCCTGGTAGCGCGGATAACGAGGGTGATGGGGAGGCAAAAGGCCGGGCTGGCGGTCGGGTTGGGAGACGACGCGGCAGTGCTGGAGCCGCGCCCCGGCGTGGAGACGATTTTGACGTGCGACTGGTTTCTGGAGGGCTCGCACTTCCTGCGAGACAAGCATCCCGCAGATGCTGTCGGATGGAAGGCTCTGGTGCGGGCGGCGAGCGACATCGCGGCGATGGGAGGCAAACCGAGATATTTCTTACTGAGCTTGGCGATCCCGAATGAGTTGACGCGACGGTGGTTGAACGGGTTTCTGAAGGGATTGCGGAAGGCTGCGAAGGCGTTGGGCTGCGAGATGGCTGGAGGCGATACGACGCAGAACGACAAGGTGCTGATCAGCGTAACGGTAATCGGCGAAGTGGACAGCGGAAGGGCGGTGCGACGCTCCACTGCGATGCCAGGGGACTTGCTGTTCGTGAGTGGAACATTGGGGGGAGCAGATCTGGGGCTTAGGAAGTTGCTGAAGAACGGAGCCAAGGGACGTGGGGCGCGCGCGGTTTTGCGAAAACACTTATACCCTGAGCCAAGGTTTGAAATGGCACATTGGCTGAGCAAAGGCGGCCGGGCAGCCGCGATGATGGACATATCGGACGGTCTTTCAACCGATCTGGCGCGGATGTGCGTAGCGAGCGGAGTGGGGGCGCGAGTACGCAGCCGGTGGCTGCCACTCGATGCGGCAATAAAAGGCGAAAAGGACGCCACGGATTTGGCGCTGCACGGCGGGGACGAATATGAGTTGCTGGTCGCGGTGCGGCCACACCAAGCCGGGCGGCTATCGCCGACGTACCGAGGAGTACGGCTGACGCGCATCGGAGAGTTCACGGCGGAGAAGCGAATGGTGCTGGAAAGCAATGGCGACGAGACAGAACTTATGCCGGGAGGATGGGACCCGTTTCGCGAGAAGTCCAAGAAACGGAGATGAGATCAGGGAGTAGGCGCCGGAGGGGTAGCGCTGGTTGTGGCAGGCGGACGAGCCGGCGCAGCAGGTAATTGGGGAGGTTTCACTCTCGGCGCGCTGGGAGCCTCCTCCTCGGGCGCGGTGTCGGGAACATCCGTGTTCACATGGTGCTCCAGGGCCTGTTTTTCCAAAGTAACGACGTTGGGGAAGTCCAGCACGGGGATTCCGCCAAAACCTTTTTCGACAAATTCCATCCAAATGGGAAGCGCGGCCTGTGCGCCGGTCTCTCGCTTACCGAGCGAGATTTGCTTGTCATCAAAACCGACCCAGACGCCCGCGGTGATTTGCGGGGTGAAGCCGACAAACCAGGCGTCGGTATAGTCCTGCGTGGTGCCGGTTTTTCCGCCAGCGGGGCGGCCGATGTTGCGAGCGCGGATGGCGGTGCCGAACTGGACGACCTCTTCGAGCATAGCGGTCATGGTGCGAGCGACCTCAGGGGAGATGACGTCGTGCACTTCGGGATGAGCCTCTTCGAGTAGAGCGCCGTCGTAGCTGGTAACGCGGCGAATCATGTGCGGATCAATGCGGATGCCATCGTTGGGGAAGACGGTGAAGGCGGAAACGTGCTCGATGAGTTTCATGTCGGCGGCGCCAAGAGCCAAAGGAAGGTAGGGCGGCAACGACGTGGTGATGCCGAAGCGGCGGGTCATATCTACGACAGAATTGATGCCGACGCGTTCCGCAAGTTTGACGGCGGGAATGTTGCGGGAACCGGCAAGGGCGCGGCGAAGCGTGATGGTGCCCTCGAATTTTTCATCGTAGTTGTGGGGCGAGTAGGGTTGGCCGCCGCTGATGTAGGTGACCGGGGCGTCGACGATGGTGTCGAAGGGCGAGGCCCCTTTTTCGATGGCGTCGGCGTAGACATAGACTTTGAAGGAGCTGCCGACCTGCCGGAAGGCCTGGGTGGCGCGATTGAACTTGGAATCTTCGAAGCTGTACCCGCCGACCATCGCTTTGATTTCGCCAGTGGCGTTTTCAATGGCGATCATAGCGGCCTGAGGAGCGGGTTGCTGCTCGAGTTGGAGGCGCAGGGTAGTTTCGTGGAGGTCTTGCACGGAGAACTGCGCAAGATCGCCGACGGCGAAAAGTTCGTTCAGTTTTTTTTGTCCGGTCCAGGCGACGTCGGAGGGAGAGAGGATGGCGCGGTAGGCGCCTACCTTGACGACGGCACTTTTTTCATCGGTAGAGAGAATCAATCCGGTGGTGTAGGAACCTTTTTCGATGGAGTGACGCCAGTCCTCGTCTTCGTAAGAGTCCAGTTTGCCGAGATTATCTTTCAGGATGTTGGGGAGCTTGTCGCGCCAGCCATGGCGGCGATCGTAAGTGTGCAGACCGTCGCGAATGGCCTGGTTGGCGGCCTTCTGCATGGTGATGTTGAGAGTGGTGTAGACGCGCAGGCCACGTTCGTGGACCGCTTCGGTGCCGTAGGTGGATTCCAGATACTTGCGAATCTCTTCGAAGAAATAAGGTGCGAGGTCGTTGCGTGGATATTGGATGTGCAGGCCAAGCGGGGTCTTTTTGGCGGCGGCTTCTTCCGCAGGAGTGATTTTGCCTTCTTCCATCATTTGATGAATGACGATGTTCCGACGAGCCAGCGCTAACGAAGGATTGATAAGGGGAGAATAGACCGGACCGCGAATCATGCCCGCGAGCAGAGCGGCTTCCTGGAGATTCAGGTCGGTGACCGGTTTGCCGAAATAGAATTGCGCGGCGGCCGCGAAACCGTAGTTGCCGTGCGCGAGATAGACCTGATTGGCGTACATGGTGAAAATCTGCGGCTTGGTGTAGCGGCGCTCGATCTGCAGCCCAAGAAGCATTTCCTGAATTTTGCGGCTGAATCTGCGATCGCTGCGGTCGAGAAAGAGATTTCCGGCAAGCTGCATGGTGATGGTGCTGGCGCCTTCAGCTTTGCGGCCCTTGAGAATATTGCGATATGCGGCGCCGGCTACGCGAGGAAAATCGACGCCCCAGTGATCTTCGAAGTGCTGATCTTCAATGGCGGTGACGGCATTGTAGAGGACCTTGGGAACCTGCTCCCAGGTCATGAGGATGCGACGTTGCAGGGCGAAGCTGCCGACCAACTGGCCGTCGTCAGCGTAAATTTCGGTGACGACGTTGGGGCGATAGGTTTCCAGGGCATGAATCTCTGGAAGATCGCTTTCGTAGACGAACAGCAGGCCGAGCGTGGCGCCTAAAATTACCGAACAAAGCAGCAGGAACGCGAGGGCGACGCGATCGATAAGTTTCCAGCCGCGCAAACGGAGAGTGATCGGGGGCAGCGAGATCATTAAGAATCGATTCTAACGCAGAACAACAACGCGCAAGGGGACACAGAGGAGAACAAGTTTCGTTTCAACAACGGAGTGAAGCATCAGGATGGGAGTCAGACGGCACGTTCGGGTGTGGCAGGAGCCGTGGACCAGGGATGAGCCTGACGAGCTTCTTGAAACGCGAACAAGGTGGTTAGGCCCGCGAGAAGCAGCAACGATGAATCGCGAATGACGGTCCATCCGGTAAGCGGTTCGGGCTTGCCGAAGCAGCCGCAATCAATCTGCATATGCAGGAGGTAGGCGCGAGTCACAACAACAATGAAGCCGAGGAGCAGCAGAGTAACGAGCGAGGCCCAGAGGCGCAGCCGCCAGCCAATCAGTAAAAGAATGCCGAGGAGGATTTCAGCGGGCGGCAAGAGGTGCGAAACGAAAGAGACGCCGGATTCCGAGAGCAACTGGTAGGACCGAACCTGCTGGCCGAAGTTGGAAAGATTGGAGAGCACCGAGAATTTGAACATCAGGAAGGAGTGGAGCATGAGGTTCGGCGCGAAAAGCTTGGAATAACCGGCGTAGATGAAAAGGACGCCAAGAACGATTCGACCAATCCAGATGACGAGGCGGCGGAAATTGAACGGCGCGGACTGCATCATGTTTTCCTGACTTCCACTTGAGAATCTGGCAGAAGTCTACTTCTGGGCGACCAGTTCGTCCAGAAAGGTCTTGAGCACATCGTACTGGACAAATCCGACGACCGGGAAGGACTGGCCACTCTTGGTGTGCAACCAAGAGGTCGGGGTCTGATTGACGGCGTAGCCCTGACCAAGGGACTTGTCCTTCTCGATTAGCGGTTCCAAGACTTTGCTGTCTACCAGGGATTGAACGCGCTTCATTTCAGCGGGTGTCAAGACGCTGGCGACCGCTTCCTGGACTTTGCCGTCCGCTTCCCACTTTGCCTGGCTATTGAATACCGCAGATTCCACGACATCGTTCTTGCCAATATGAGCAGCGGCGCGCACGTAGCTGGCAGCGATGCGCGAGTAGGCGTGCATGGGGAGAGGGAAATCGCGGTGGACCAGAAAAATCTTGCCAGTGTTCACGTAATTGTCGACGACCTTTTGAGTGGTGGTGGTGAACAGTTGCTTGCAGGCGGGGCACTGGTAGTCGCTAAAGATTTCCATGGTGACCGTCGCGGTTTTCGATCCGGCGGCCTTGGTGGGATCGATGTCGTTGACGCCATTTACGGAAATGACGGCCAGGCTAACTGCAGGCGTGTCCGAAGCGGGCTTAGCAGCCGCGGCTTTCTTGGTACTCGAGGCCTTGGTGGAGTCCGATTGTGGGCTGGCGGGTCTGATGGTGGCGGTCGAAAGGATGAGGGTAAGGGCAAAGACCCTGAAGAGCAGGCGCGTCAAAGAAGTCCTCCGTAACGACAAAAAGAAGAGTGCGGGCCAGAATAACATGATTTGTAAGAGGGGAAAGACGGGTGGAAAGGATGTGACGGGAGTGAAAAGCAGGCAAAGAGAGGGAAAAGTGATTGAGGTCTGGGCAGGAGGGAAAGGGAAGGATCTAGGTGACGGGAAATGCTTGAAAATACTATAGATATCATCATCTCTATCAATCATCTTGACAATGCAACACTCAAGGAGTATTCTGGCGCAGCTTGAACGGGCCGGATGGGCCGAGAGCGGCTGTCTGAGCCCGCGCCGGAAGGGTAGCGCGGACTGGGAGCGGGAGCGCTTCGAGCAAGATAAGGGATAAAGGTAGAACATTCATGAGCAAAATAATTGGAATCGATTTGGGAACGACGAACTCTGTCGTAGCGGTATTGCAGGGCGGCGAGCCGGTGGTGATTCCCAACCAAGAGGGAGCGAGAACGACTCCTTCGGTGGTGGCGATTACCAAGGGCGGGGAACGCCTGGTGGGACAGGTAGCCAAACGGCAAGCGGTTACCAACCCGGAAAACACGGTGTATTCGATCAAGCGGTTTATGGGCCGCCGTTATGAAGAAGTGGCGGACGAAATGAAGCGCGTTCCGTACAAGGTGGTGAAGGGCAACCACGACGATGCGCGCATCGAGGTATCGGGCAAGGTGTACAGCCCGCCGGAAATTTCCGCGATGATCCTGACGAAGTTGAAGAATGCAGCGGAGGATTTTCTGGGAGAAAAGGTCACCAAGGCGGTGATCACGGTGCCGGCGTACTTCAACGACGCGCAGCGGCAGGCCACGAAGCAGGCGGGCGAGATTGCCGGCTTGGAAGTGCTGCGAATCATCAACGAGCCGACGGCGGCAGCGCTGGCGTATGGCTTGGAGAAAAAGAGCGACGAAACAATCGCGGTCTATGACTTGGGCGGCGGAACGTTTGATATCTCGGTGCTGGAAGTGGGCGCAGGCGTGGTGGAAGTGAAGTCCACGAACGGCGACACGCACCTGGGCGGCGACGACGTCGACCAAAAGATCGTGGATTGGTTGATCGACGAGTTCAAGAAAGAGCATGGCATCGACCTGGGCAAGGACAAGATGGCGCTGCAGCGCCTGAAGGAAGCGGCGGAGAAGGCCAAGATTGAGCTGTCGCAAATGATGGAGACGGAGATCAACCTGCCGTTCATCACGGCGGGAGCGAGCGGCCCGATCCACATGCAGCAGAAGCTGACGCGGATGCGGCTGGAACAGTTGATGAACGATCTGCTGGAACGGTCGATGAAGCCGGTCAAACAGGCGCTGGAAGACGCGAAGATGTCGCCCAACGACATTCAGGAAGTGGTGCTGGTGGGCGGATCAACGCGAATCCCGAAGGTGCAGTCGCTGGTGAGCAACTTCTTCGGCGGCAAGGAACTGCACAAGGGAGTGAATCCGGACGAAGTGGTCGCGGTGGGCGCGGCGATTCAGGGCGCGGTACTGGCGGGAGAAGTGAAGGACATCCTGCTGCTGGACGTGACGCCATTGTCGCTAGGCGTGGAAACGCTGGGCGGTGTGATGACCGTGCAGATACCGCGGAACACGACGATCCCGACTCGCAAGGTGGAAACGTACTCGACCGCCTCGGACAACCAGCCGGGCGTGGAGATTCACGTTCTGCAGGGCGAGCGGAAGTTTGCGAAGGACAACCGGTCGCTGGGAACGTTCAAACTGGACGGAATTCCACCGGCGCCGCGCGGGACGCCGCAAATTGAAGTGACCTTCGACATCGACGCGAACGGCATCTTGAACGTGAGCGCGAAGGACAAGGCCACCAACAAGGAACAGAAGATCACCATTACCGCTTCGACGGGCTTGACCAAGGAAGAAGCGGAGAAGATGCGGACCGAGGCGGAATCGCACGCTGAGGACGATCGCAAGCGAATGGAAGAAGTAGAAGCGCGGAACCGGCTGGACGGCATTGTGTACCAAGCCGAAAAGACGATTCGCGAAAACCGCGAGAAGCTGAGCGAAGGCGACGTGAAGTCCGCGGAAGCGGCTCTGGACGAAGCGAAGAAGGCCATGAGCGAAGGCGGAGTGGCGAAACTGCGGTCGGCGAGCGAGGGCGTCGAGAAAGTTCTCCATAAGATGGCGGAAGAACTGTACAAGACGGCCCAAGCGGCACCGGGCGCGGGGCAGGCCGGAGCGGCTGCGGGTGCAGGCGCGGGAGCTTCTGGCTCTGCGGATGCGAGCGGCAGCAGCAACAAGCCCGGCGATGTGATTGACGCCGAATACGTCGACGTCGACGACAACAAAAAGCCTAACTAAGAAAGCACGCGAAGCCGGCGGGAATGGGTGGCGAGACACCCGTTCCCGCCGCATAGGCGTTTGGCAGCTTCACTGAAATGAAGCTAGCGAAGTACAGCGGAAAGCACTCAGGCGATGGCAACGAATAGCAAAAAAGATTATTACAGTCTGTTAGGAGTGGATCGCAAAGCGACTGCGAAGGATATTCGCACGTCGTTTCGGAAGCTGGCTCGCAAGTATCATCCCGATTTGAATCCGGGCGACAAGGCAGCAGAAGAGAAATTCAAGGAACTGCAGGAAGCGTACGACGTGCTGTCCGATACACGGAAGCGGCAGATGTACGACCAGTACGGCTTCTACAGCGAGAATCTTCCACCGGGCGGATATGCAGGCGGAGCGCCTTCGGAAGACGAGGGGCAAGAGCCGGTTAATTTCGATTTTGGCGGATTTGATTTTGGAGGGCAACAGGGCGGTGGCGCGGGGGGCAACAGCGGGAGCTTCCGGGACCTGTTCAGCCAATTTTTTGGCGGGCGGGGCGGCGCGACGGGGATGGAGCCGGAACATGAGCCCGGCGGAGATCTGGAATACCAGATCGAGATTGATTTTTGGGATGCAGTCCGCGGAGCCGTGAAGAAGTTGCAAATCACGCGAATGGATGCATGCGAAACGTGCCACGGCACGGGGGCAATCGGCACGCCGCAGACGTGCCCGACGTGCAATGGAACCGGTTCGATTCAACAGACCGCCGGGAAGATGCGCTTCAACGTGCCGTGCAACCGGTGCGGGGGAACTGGAAAGCTACGGACACCCTGTCGTACGTGTGCAGGCGAAGGACGGGTGCGCAGAACGGAGTCGATTGATGTGCGGATTCCGGCGGGTGTGGCGAATGGCGGAAGAGTTCGCATACCGGGCAAGGGGAATGCCGGAACCATGGGAGCGCCAGCCGGTGATTTGTATCTGCGAGTGGTGGTGAGGCCGCACGAATTTTTCGACCGTCGCGGCAACGATTTGTACACCAAGATTCCGGTGACGGTGCCGGAGGCATCGCTGGGAGCGAAAATCGAAGTGCCGACGATTGATGGGCGCTCGCTGGTGCGCATCCCGCCGGGAACCAATAGCGGGAAAACGCTACGGCTGAAAGAAAAGGGAGTGCCCAGCGCGTCGAAGCACGGCTCTCGCGGAGATCAATACGTGGAAATTCAGGTCACGGTGCCGGAACCTACGGACGAGCGGGTGCGGAAATTGATGAAGGATTTGGAAGAGGTCGCCCCGTCCGATCCGCGCAAAGGAATTTTTGAGAAGGCGGGAGTTTAGCGAATCGGAAATCGCGCGAACGGATTTGTGGAAGGGTTTTTATGCCGCCGAAAGTGAAAAAACGGGCCAAAGCCGGGTACATGATCAGTGCGGTAGCGGAATTGTACAAGCTGCACCCACAGACCCTGCGGCTATATGAACGGGTGGGGTTGTTGAAGCCTTCGCGGTCGCAGGGAAACACGCGGTTGTACACGGATTCCGATCTGGAGCGACTGGACGTAATTCTGACTTTGGCGCGGGACATGGGAGTGAACCTGGCGGGAATCGAGATCATCCTGAATATGCGCGAGAAAATGATCGAGATGGAACGGCAGATGGGCGAATTTGCCCAAGTGGTGCAGCAGGAATTGTCGCGAATGGCGCGCAACGAGGAACGAGTGCCGCGAACCGCGATTGTGCGTTCCGCGCCGCGAATCGTGCCGGGGCGCGAGCGAGCGTGAGCGTGCTGGCCTGACCAGTTGCTCGATGCAGCGTCGCGCGGGTGTGCGCGGCGATCCACAGATTTCCAAAACCAATCGAATTGTAGAGGGACGCCGCCAGACGTATGATGGCGGCACGAGTTGGTTGCGCATGGTCGCCAACGCGGTGGAAACCAATGGCCCTGGAAAATTGTCCGCAGTGCAAAGGAACGGGTTGGAAGTTGATGCCCCGCAAGGATGGCCCGCCTGGGAATGTGGCGATGCCGTGCGAATGCGGGATGGAAGAGCGCGCGGTGAAGGTGATGGAGCGAGCGCACATCCCGAAGCGCTATGAACACTGCGATTTTGAGAGCTACGTACCGGATCTGGCGGACGGCAAGACGTGGACGGCGCAGAACGAGCAGTCGCTGAAGCAGGCGAAGCTGTTGACGCAGGCCTTCGTGCGGGATTATCCGGCGACGGAAAAGGGTCTGCTGCTGCAGGGGAATTCGGGAGTCGGCAAAACCCATCTGGCGGTGGCCGCACTGAAGGAGTTGATTCGCAGGGGGCATAACGGACTGTTCTGCGATTACCGGGAACTGTTGAAGGAAATTCAGAGCAGCTACAACCCAGCAAGTGAAGCCACGGAAATGGGCGTGCTGGAGCCGATCCGAAGGGTGGAAATTCTGGTGCTGGACGATCTGGGAGCGAGCAAGCCATCGGCGTGGGTGCTGGACATGATCGGACTGGTTCTGAACGCGCGGTATAACGAGCGTCGCATGACGATCTTAACGACGAACTACCTGGACGAAACGGCTGCGCCGGACGGTGGAGCACGGATGCCGGGAGGACAGCGGGTGGTGGTGAAGGAAGATACGCTGGCGGATCGCATTGGAGCGCGAATGAGATCGCGGTTGTACGAGATGTGCCGGACGGTGGAAGTGAACTCACCGGATTTCCGGCGGGAGGCGCGGCAAGCGGGCCGCGCAAGAGCGTAACTCGAACTGGTCGGACTTGAAGCAGGGGTATAGGGATTTTTCAAGGACGAACGAGGGCGAGTAATTCCCTACACACAAGAAACACACGGGAATTTCACGTTTTGCGCAAAGAGCGTTGATTGACAGGTATTTTGGGGGCGGGTATCCTTGCATGGGTAGGGGTGAAGCGGTTCCCCAAAACCGCAGCATCCAAGTGAAACCGAACGAGTTACTTCGAGCAGAACTGTCCTGTACTGCCCCGTTGTAACCCTCCTTGCATTACCCCGGTAGGGATTCGGCAAGGATTGACACGACACCAAACAGGGATAGAAATCCCGGAGGCGAACTAATTATGTCTTTTGACAACGAAAATCCTACATCCGCAGCAGCAACAGCACCAAGCCAAGAACCGGAAGCAACGGTAACGCACGAACCAGAAACGCACAAAACCGAAGAGAGCCACAACGCCGGAGCACCTCAGGCGGCCGGTTCGGAGACTGCCGCGTCGCAGACTCCTGTGGCCACCGACGTAAAGCCGGAAGAGGCGCACGCGGCGGCAGAGCAGCACGCCCAGACCGTGGCGGTGGATGCCGAAGCAGCGGCGGCCGCGGAAGAAGCGGCCGGCGCCGAAGAGATGAGCAAGCTGATCGAGCAGTACAGCGAGCCTCAAGAAGCGGTAGCACAAAACGAAGTTGTTGAAGTGAAGGTCGTGGCCTACACGGAACACGGCGTGGTGGTGAATCTGGGCGGGAAGACCGAAGGGTTGATTCCGGCCTCGGAATTCGCGGATACGGAAATTCCCCGCCCCGACCCGAACGCCACGATCGAAGTACAGCGCACGGGCGAGACAAAGGACGGCTTCGCCATCCTGTCGTATACCAAGGTGCTCCGGCGCCGGGCGTGGGAAAAGATCGACGCGCAGTACAAGGCAAAGGAAACCGTCACCGCAAAAGTGGTGGACCGGATCAAAGGCGGCCTGGTGGTGGACATCGGCGTGCGCGCGTTTTTGCCGGGATCCCAATACGACCTGCGCCCAACGGCCAACCTGGATGGATTGAACGGGCAGGAATTGCAGGTGCGGATCACCAAGCTGAATCGGCGCCGCGGAAACGTGGTGGTCAGCCGCCGCGCGTTGCTCGAGGAAGAGCTGCACAGCAAGCGCGCGGAGTTGATGGAAAAGTTGAGCGAAGGGCAAGTCGTGCACGGCACGGTGAAGAACGTCACGGATTACGGAGCTTTCGTGGATCTGGGCGGGATCGACGGACTATTGCACCTGACCGATCTGAGCTGGGGCCGCGTGCGGCACCCGAGCGACCTGGTGAAGCCGGAGCAGGAACTGGATCTGATCATCCTGAAGTTCGACAAGGAAAAGCAGCGCGTATCGCTGGGCCTGAAGCAGTTGAGCAAGGACCCTTGGGCAGACGCGGCCGAGCGCTATCCGGCGGGCGGCAAGTATAAGGGCAAAGTGGTCGGCGTAGTGGACTACGGCGCTTTCGTGGAATTGGAACAGGGCATCGAAGGACTGGTTCACGTCACGGAAATGAGCTGGGCGAAGAAGGGCACGCATCCGTCGAAGGTCGTAAAGGCCGGAGAAGAAGTGGACGTGGTGGTGCTGGACATCAAGCCGAGCGATCGCCGTGTTTCGCTGGGAATGAAGCAAGCACAACCCGATCCATGGCTACTGGTTGCCGATAAGTACCCAGTGGGGACCGTGGTCACGGGGAAGGTCCGCAATATCGCGGAGTTCGGCGCATTTGTGGAGATCGAAGAAGGGTTCGACGGACTGGTACACGTCGGAGACGTGAGCTGGACCGGACGAGTCAAGAATCCACACGAGGTGTTCAAGAAGGGCGAACCGATTACCGCCAAGGTGCTGCGCATCGACCCGGAGAATCGCCGGGTATCGTTGGGTATGAAGCAGGTAAATGATATTTGGGGCGACTGGTTCAAGCAGCACAAGGTGGGCGAAGTGGTGCGCGGCAAGGTGTCCCGCATCGCGACGTTCGGGGCGTTCGTCGAACTGGGCGACAACATCGAGGGGCTGTGCCACAACACGGAGATCGAGGACAAGCGGCGCCGGGACGAAGGTCCGGGCAGCTTCCGTCCGTCGACGGGCCCGCTGAAGAGCGCTGGACCGCTGGAGCCGGGCAAGGAATACGACTTCAAGATCATCAAGATCAGCTCTGACACGCGCCGGATCGGCCTGAGTTACCGGGCAGCGGTGCGGCAACAGGAACGCAAGGAAATCGACCAGTACAAGACGTCGAAGTCGTCATCTACGGCGACAATCGGCGACGCGATGAAGCAGAAGCTGGCTTCCCGATAGTCGTGATCAGAACAGTAGTAACCGCCCAGATATAAATAGATTTACGTGAAGGGTAATTTAGTGATAGGAAGGGGGTCAACCAGTACGGTAGACCCTCTAACTCGCCTTGTCCCAGAGAGTTGTGGCAAGCAGGGGGAACGGCCGGACAGGCAGGGGAACGATGACAAAACAACCGACGTTGACCAAGGCAGATTTAATCGAAGAGGTGCTGAAGGTCACGGAATTGCCTCGGAAAGAGTCGGAGACGATCGTCGAGACGATCTTCGAGAGCATCATTGACGCGCTGCAGAAGGGCGACAAGATCGAGATTCGCGGCTTTGGGAGTTTCCGCACGCGGCAGCGGCGGGGACGCATCGGCCGCAATCCGAAGACTGGTGAGAAGGTGGAAGTGCCGGCGAAGAAGATTCCGTTCTTCAAGCCCAGCAAGGAATTGAAGGATTTCGTGAATCTGGCCGCAGCCAGCGCTCCGGCCACCGGAGAAGTACCGGCTTCGTGAAGAGCGATCAGTAGAATTCGAGCGACGCCCCGGAGCGATTCGGGGCGTATTTTTTTGTGGGTAAGGAAGGCCGATGGACTATTTATGGTCGCCGTGGCGTTTCCCGTATATGTCGGAAGTGACCGGAGGGCCAGCGCCGGACTGTTTTTTTTGCGAGGCCGTGAAGGGCACGGACGATGAAGCATCGTTGCTGGTGTATCGCGGAAAGAAGATGTTCGTGATCCTCAACCGGTTTCCGTATACGTCGGGACACGTGATGATCGTGCCTTACGCGCACATAGCGAAGCTGGAATTTCTGGATGCGGAAGGCATGTGCGAGATGATGAGCCTGGCGCAGCGAGTGGAGGCGGCGTTTGCCGTCAATTACAAGCCCGATGGCATGAATCTGGGAATGAACCTGGGAAGAGCTGCCGGAGCGGGTGTTGCCGGGCACCTGCATCTGCACGCGTTGCCGCGGTGGTTTGGCGATTCGAATTTCATGACGACGGTTGGCGAGACGCGGGTGCATCCGGAAGACTTGAAAGTCACCTACGCGAAGATGAAGAAGGCATTGGCGCAGTAAGCAAGACCTCTGATGCGCATGCGCAGTAAGAAACGACTTCAGGGTCGACGGCGTGAAGAGGGCGGCCGCAGGATCTCCGAACATTCGCCTGATTTCGGCCTGGTGAGTGTGCAAGAGATCCAGGAAACTCTGGCGGACCGGGTCGGCACCTGCCGCCTTCCAGGCAAGTACGACATCGACGATGCATCCACGATCACTTAGAGGCCGTACCACTACGCCTTGCGTCTGCAAGTGACCCACGGAGGCCGGAACGACAGAGAGGCCCTCACCCGCTTCAATCATGGTTAAGACGGAGTGCCACAGGCGCGGTGTGTCGACGATGTCCGGCGAAAACCCGGCTCTCTTGCAAAGACTGACGATGGCGTCGAACAGTTCCGGGGCATTTTCTCTGGCGTACAGCACAAAGCATTCACCAGCAAGATCTTTCATCGAAACGCTGTCCTGCTCGGCAATGGAATGACCTTGCGGCAGAATGGCGACGAGCGGTTCGCGAAAAAAGACTTCGCTGGTCAGGGTGCGACGGAGCGGAGCAGGAATGCCGCGGGTAAAGCCCACATCGATGTCACCGTTGACCAGGGCTTCCGGCTGATGCGCAGGATCCAGATCCTTGAGGCCCAGGGAGACGCCGGGCTCCATTTTGCGGAATTCTCGAATCAGACGCGGCAAAAAAGGAGCGGTGGCCGGGCCACGTAAGCCGACGTTCAACTTGCCGGAACGCCCACTGGTAGCTCGTCGCACGATTTCGACAGCGCGGTCGGCTCTGTCGAGAATCTCGATCGCCTCGGGAAGAAACGCCAAGCCCTGCCGCGTCAGAGAAACGCTGCGTTTCGTTCTTCGAAACAGTGCAACGCCCAGCTCCCGCTCGAGATCGCGCACCTGGCCGCTGACGCCCGATTGCGAAACGTGAAGGCGGCGGGCGGCCAGCGTGAAGCTCTGCTCTTCGGCAACCGCCCGAAAATAGCGCAAATGGCGTAATTCCATAGAGAACGAGTATACGAGAGATATCAGTATTTCTGATGACTGAGATCAGGACAAACGTCGATACTTCTGGGAGTAAATCGATGTCCAATCAAACGCAAGAGACAGATAAATTCCCCGAAAGGATTCGAAATGACACTTCAGTACGAACCAAAAGGCAGCCCCACAACCGTGGCCTACGGATACGAAGAAGTGGAGGGCATAAAAATCGCGTATCGCGAGGCGGGCAAGCCCGGGAACCCAAAGCTGGTTCTGCTGCACGGCTTTCCATCATCTTCACACCAGTATCGAAATCTAATTCCAGCGCTTGTGGACCGCTTCCACGTGATCTCGCCGGATTACCCTGGCTTCGGCAATAGCGATTCTCCGGATCCGAAGAAATTCGAATACACGTTCGACCGTCTTGCCGAAATCACTGAAAAGTTCCTGCATCAAAAAGGATTTAAGCGCTTCGGTCTTTATATGCAGGATTACGGTGGCCCGGTGGGCTTTCGGATCGTAACGAAGACCCCAGAGGCACTGGAATGGCTGATCCTGCAAAACACGAATGCTTACGAAGTAGGCTTTACAGCCGCCTGGGGCGGGTTGCGAGATGCGCTGTGGCACAAGCGGACTGCGGAGAACGAAGAGGCGGTAGCGGGACTGCTGAGCTATGACACAACCAAAGCCGTTTATCTGCAAGGGGCGACCAAGAGCGAACTGATCAGCCCGGATAACTGGAACTCGGACTTCTATACCACGCTACAAAAACCGAACGGCCGGCAGATTCAACTCGATCTTTTTTATGATTACCGCAAAAACGTGGCTCTTTACCCGAAGTGGCAGTCGTTTTTGAAGGATAAGCAGCCGCCGACCATTATCTTCTGGGGGCAAAACGACATTTTCTTTACACCAGCAGGTGGCGAGGCATTTTGGGAGGCCCTGCCGCGAGCAGAAATGCATCGATTGGATTCCGGGCATTTTGCTGTCGAAGATTGCCTGGACTACATTTCGGAGCACATCCATCGCTACTACGAGCAGAAGGTTGGGACGCCTGGAGCGCGTCCGGCCGCGAAGTAGAAGGCAGAACAATTGTTCCGGAAGCCCGACTCGGTAAACCCTGCTAAACGCAAGCGTGACTAAAGCGCCGGGATTCAGCCGTTGATGCGACTGGTCCCGGCCTTTACCGTGCAATCTCAGAGAGGATTGCGCTAAGCTCAAGTTTGTGTGGAAGGCCAACGAGGGACGAGCGTGAACCTGGAACTTAGCGAAGAACAGAAGTTGCTGCAGAAAAGCGTGCGGGAATTCGCGGAGTCGGAAGTCCGGCCGATGGCGAAAGAACTGGATGAAACCGGACATTTTCCGCGGGAGCTTTTTCGCAAAGCGGCGGAACTTGGTTTAACCGGAGTGGCGTTTCCCGACGCAGAGGGCGGCGCAGGATTCGATCACATCGCGTACTCGATCGTGATTGAGGAAATTTCGCGCTGCTGCGCGTCCACCGGAGTGGTTTTGAGCGTGCAGAATTCGCTGTTCTGCGACCCGGTGCATCGCTACGGCAGCGAAGAACAAAAGAAGAAGTTTCTGCTGCCCTTCACACGCGGCGAGAAGATTGGCTGCTACGCGTTGACGGAGCCACAAGCCGGTTCGAACGCCGCCGCGCTGCAAACAAAAGCGGAGAAGAGAGGCGATCGCTACGTAATCAACGGCACCAAAGCGTGGATCACGAATGGCGGAGTCGCGGACGCCGCGGTGGTGTACGTGAATACCGACCCGGCAAAAGGAGAGCGGGGCATCACGGCATTGCTCGTGGAAAAAGGCACGCCGGGATTCCGCGTCGGAAAAGAAGAGAAGAAACTGGGAATTCACGCAACGGCTTGCTGCGAACTGGTGTTCACGGATTGCGAGGTGCCGGAGAGCCAGCGACTGGGAGTCGAGGGTGAGGGGTACAGGATTGCGTTGTCGACGCTGGATGGCGGACGAATCGGTATTGCATCGCAGGCAGTGGGCATCGCGCAGGGCGCGTACGAAGCGGCGCTGAAGTGGGCCAAAGAACGCATGGCCTTCGGGCACCCGATCGCGCAGTTCCAGGCGATTCAATTCATGCTGGCGGACATGGCTACGGAAATTGATGCGGCGCGATTGCTGGTGCGGAAGGCCGCGTGGAAGCAAGATAGCGGAGGAAGGTTCAGCCAGGAAGCTTCCGTAGCGAAGTTATTTGCGAGCGAGATGGCGACGCGCGTTGCGCATAAAGCAATTCAGATCCATGGCGGTTATGGGTACAGCCAGGAATATCCGGTGGAGCGGGCGTATCGCGACGCGCGGATCACGGAAATTTACGAAGGAACGAGCGAGATCCAAAGGCTGGTGATCGCGAGTTGGGTTCTAAGAAGTTAGTACGACATTAAACACAAATCTGCTGGTTCAATTCCCTTCTAGCATTCCTGCCGCCAAAGCAGTCGGCATAACGTTTCCCTGTTCACAAAGCGTGATGAAAGCATTGAGAACCTGGTGCGGACAAAACGCTGCGGATAGCGCGCCAGGCACCGAATAATAGAACGCAACGCAAGACCAATCACTAAAAAGAACAACGGCCCAGGCAAGGGGCTCGCGAGATTGCGAGATAGAGAAATGTTCGAAAATTTATGGATGGACGGAATTGCGGGGCTGACGGCGCTCTATGCGATGGTGCCCCTCGCGTTGAAATCTAGTGTGGGCTACGCAAGGAAGTGCCGGCCAGTGAAGTGCGGAAGCGAGCATTTGCCCGCGGATGTTGCACAGGCATTGACAGGCCAGCGCGCGGCGATCGAGGAACTGGGGTTTCGATTCGACGGATACTACGACCTGGGCGAAGTGGCGTGCCACACGCGGACGTATGTCGCGTTGTTCCGGCATGATCGCAAGCGGCAGATAGCCGCCGTGACTGCAATGAAAACAGCCACGGATGTGCGGGATTATGTGGAGTTCACCAGCTTGATGGCGTACGGAGAAATTCTGGAGACGAACACGAACGACTTTCCGCCAGTGATGGACGGTGCGGAGAACGTTCGAACCTATCGATTCCCTGAAGTCGAGGAGCCCCGGAAACTGTACGAACTTCATTTGGAACTGTGCAAACGGTATCCGGCAATGGAATCCAACGAAGAAGAGTCGCCGGAGTGGCCGCTGGAGTTTGTGGTGCAACGCACGGAAGGTTTTGGGGCGCGGCAGACGGAACGCGGATGGTTGCGCCTGGATGAAACGTGCGGGCAGTATCGATTGACCTGGAAAGGCGCGGTGCTGATGGCCTGGCGCGCGCTGTGGCCGGTGGCGTTGCTACGCTCGGCTATGGAACGAAGGATCGGAAAGTCGGAACTACGGTCGCAGGGAACGCGCGCGGCAGCCGTACTGCAAAAGGCGTAGGGCGCACAGCCGTTTATCTCCATCAAGCAATCTGAATCGCACATCTAGTATTCTGAGCGGGTGCTGGAACTGGATAGCGCACTCGACTTTGGGGCCGCAGAGGATGCGGACATTTTATTCTCTGTTGCCGGCTCGTGGGGGAGTTTGCCTGATCGAGGGTGAAGAGCACGCCCAGCCATACCTGGTGCGCACAGCGGATATTCGACGGCGAATACAGCGGCTGCTAAGTCCTCCGGAAGCACAGAGCAAAAAGCTGAATCTGCGGGAGTTTGCGCGGCGGGTGCGTTACCGGGAAACCGGATCCGCTTTCGAACAATCCCTGGTGTATTACCGGGTCGCGAAGAAATATTTTCCAAAGCGGTATGCGGCGATGACCCGGCTGAGACCGCCGGCGGTGCTGAAGATCAATCTGCGGAACGCCTACCCGCGGTGTTTCGTGACGAGAAGGATCGCCGTTGACGAGATGGGACGGGCAGCAGTCGGGGCGAGCTATGGACCATTCCGCTCCCGGAAGATGGCGGAGAGCTTGGCGGAAAAATGGCTGGACTTCCACAAGGTGCGGCGCTGCCAGATCAAGATACGGCGCGATCCGGAATTTCCCGGGTGCATTTATTCCGAGATGAAAATGTGCCTGGCGCCGTGTTTCGGGGGTTGTACAAAAGAAGAGTACGACCAGGAAGTGGGGCGGCTGGTTGCGTTCCTGGACAGCGGCGGAGGATCGCTGCGGACGCAATTGGAGAACGAGCGCAACAGGGCGAGCGAGGAATTGGATTTCGAACGGGCCTCGTTGATTCACAAGAAGCTGGAAAAGTTGGACGACGCATTGCGCGGATCGCCCGAACTGGCACGCAAGATTGACGAACTGGATGCGGTAGTCCTGCAGCGCAGTCTGCAGGAAAATACGGTGCTGCTGTTTGCAGTTCGGGGCGGATGGCTGGCGGAGCCGACGGAGCTGAGATTCGATGAGACCAGCGAGCCGAGGTCCGCGGAAGGACGCATCCGCGAGTACCTGGAAGGACCGCAGAACACACAACATGCGCGTGGTACCCCACGACAGAATTCCGTGGAGCTGAGCGAGCATCTGGCGCTGATCGGTAAGTGGTTCTACAGCCAGCCGCGCGACGGGGAGATTTTCTTTCGAGAGAAGGATTGGCCCTATCGGAAGATTTTGCGAGGCTGTTCGCGAGTATTACACCCTAAACAAGAACCGGCAGCAGCATCGCCACCGGATGAGAAGAAGTGAATGAGAGGACCTGATGAGTCACGGAGCGACGAAGGCAGGAACCGCGCGGTACGCGGCGAAATTTCAAGGGGCGGCGACGGATGGGCATTTCCGAGAAGCGCAAGACCTGGTGGTTTCCTCGATAGGCATCGGGACGTACCTTGGACAACCGAACGAAAGCACGGATGCGGGCTACACGGCCGCGATCGTGGAAGCAGCTCAATCAGGGATTAATTTTTTCGACAGCGCGATCAATTACCGCTTCCAACGCAGCGAGCGGAGTGTCGGCTCCGCGATTAAGGTGCTGGCGAATAAGGGATTTGCGCGCGATGAACTGGTGATCTGCACAAAGGCCGGATACCTGACACCGGACGGGACGATGCCCCAAGACGCCAACCAATATTTTTTCGAGGAATACATCCAGAAGGGCGTATTCAGCGCAAAAGATATTGCGGGCGGCAGTCATTGCATGGCGCCTGGCTTCCTGGGAAATCAACTGCAAAGAAGCTTGAAAAACCTGGGCGTCGAGTGCATCGATGTGTTTTATCTGCACAACCCGGAAACACAATTGGGTGAGCTGTCGCGTGCCGACTTTCTGGCACGGGTGCGGGCCGCCTTCACGTTTTTGGAGTCGGCGGCAGCGAGGGGCCAGATTCAATATTACGGCGTGGCAACGTGGAATGGTTTTCGGCAAGAGCGAACAGCGCGTGAGGCGCTGGACCTGGGCGAACTGGTGCGAATCGCGAAAGAGATTGCCGGGGATGGTCACCGATTCCGATTTGTGCAATTGCCATTTAACCTGGCGATGACGGAGGCGCTGACGCTGGGCAATCAAAATAGCCCGAGCGAGAGCCAGACGATCATGGAAGCGGCGAGCGATCTGGGAATCACGCTTGTGGCAAGCGCTTCGCTTCTACAGGGACAACTGGCGCAAAATCTACCAGGATTTGTAGCCGAGGCGCTCGGACTGGAGACCGACCGGCAAAGGGCTTTGCAGTTTGCGCGTTCGGCACCGGGGATTTCGGTGGCGTTGGTGGGGATGTCGCGAGCGGCGCACGTGCAGGAGAATACGGGGCTGATCGGCGTGCCTCCGGCGGGGATCGAAGAGTTCAGCAAATTGTTCAAACGGGGCGAGTGAATCACTCGGACTGCTGCGTCGCACGCAATTCCGGGTGACGGGCAAGAAGCCACTGAGCGAGCGCAGCATCGAACTCATCGAGGTGTCCACGAAAGAAGTGATCCGCTTGAGGGATGAAGGTAAGTTGGTTCTCGCCTGGCAGATTTGCGACCAGATCTTCCACTTTGGAACGCGCGCCGTGCTCATCTTCCGAGCCATGTAAGAACAATTTAGGTTTCGCGCAACTCCACAGGTAGGTGAAATCGGAAGAGTCTACAGGCACGCCAATGCCTAACAACTCGATGACACGAGGATCGGAGCACCCGATCTTGAGGCCTACCCAACTGCCAAAGCTGAAACCGCCGAGCAGAAGCGGAACGTCGGGAAATTCCAGCGCGAGAAAATCCACCGCAGCCTGGACGTCGCCGACTTCCCCGCGCCCCTTGTCGTGCAGCCCGGTGCTGAGACCGGCGCCGCGAAAATTAAAACGCAACACCGGAACGCCGAGAGCGTCGAGCGTTTTGGCGGCTTGATAGATGACCTTGTTGTGAAGCGTGCCGCCGAAAAGAGGATGCGGATGGCAAAGAACTGCCACCAGAGTGAACTTTCTGGGATGGTCGGGAATCCATAGGATCGCTTCCAGCCGGCCAACCGGGCCTTGAAGAAAAAAGCTGCGCGACTCATGAGAGTTGGCCATGAAAGCGGAAATTGAGAACCTCGTCGAGATGTCGAACAGTACCAGAATACGATAGGAAGTGGTGCTAATGCGGCAAGTAGGCCGCATGTGCGTACTAGGTCTAAAATGAGAGAGTTTCGAATTGAAGTTTGCTGCGACGGGTGATACGTTGCAGTCCGGGTTTGAAAAACAGGGGAACCCAATGGGCGATTTGTCCGACCGCCGGGAAGCTCGCCGCTTTGTGATGACGTTGCCTGTGCGCATCATGGCACGGGAAGCGAGTGGATCGGAATTGAAAGCGCATACGAGAGATGTGAGCTACCGCGGATTGTATTTTCTGGCGGACACATCGTTCGAGTTCGGCGCTGAAATCGATTTTATTCTTACATTGCCACAGCAAATGGTTACGAGTGGCGACGTCAATATTCGCTGCCATGGCAAAGTGCTGCGCGTCGAACCCAACAACAATGGCAAGACCGGCGTGGCGGCCAGAATTGACCGCTACGAGTTCGTGCCGATACGAGCGACGGCTGCCTGAGCTTCTCACTTCCTCCGTGCCACGATAATTTCTTTGTTGGTGTGGTGTTGCGTACAATTAGGGAGAGCGCCAAGCTGGCCGGGGGGAGCGCATGTACCACTACGATCCACGTCAGGCATTGGAAGAATTAAAGGAAGAGGCGCTGCTGCCTCACCCAGTAAAGCTGCGGGATATGATCCTGCGGAATGAGTTGGGACCCACAGAAGCGCAAGCGCTGAATCTGGAATTTCAGCAATACCTGAGCAAATTTGGGGAAGCGCAGAAACTGGCGAGCACAATCCTGGAGCAATTGGCGACGGGTCACCGCAAGAGCGCTTGAAGCACACATTTCGATTCCCTGCTGCTGGAAGTGAGCCGTGCACGGCTGTGCGCGTGGGCTGCGAGTTGATACAACCGGGAAGCAAATTCTAAGAAGATGCGACGCAACACACTGCTGATCGATGCCGACGATACGTTGTGGGAGAACAACGTATTCTTCGAAAAGTTGATTGAGGATTTCATTAGCCTGGTCGAGCCGTGCGGGTACAGCCGGGCGTACATCCGGCATATCCTCAACGAGACCGAACGAAAAAACATCCGACAATACGGATATGGCGTGCGTTGCTTCGGACGCTCTCTCGAAGAGACGTACTTGAAGCTGGCAGACCAGATGGCGCAACGCGAAACGCTGGCGCAAATCCACACGAGAGTGATCGAACTGGAGCGGACGCCTCCCAAGATTCTGGATGGCGTACCGGAGACGCTGGCCTACCTGACGACGCGGCACCGGCTGATTCTGTTCACCAAAGGCGAGCCGGCGGAACAAGCGGCGAAGGTAGAGCGCTCCGGCTTGCAAGGATTTTTTGAAGCGATTGAAATCGTGGCGGAAAAAGATTGCAAAACGTACGGGCTGCTGGTCAGCAAACACAAGATCGTGAAGGCGCTGGGCTGGATGATTGGGAACAGCCCGCGCAGCGACATTAATCCCGCAATGCAGGCCGGATTGAATGCGGTGTATATCCCACACGTCAACACCTGGCATATGGAACACGAGCCGGTGGTGGCAGGTTCGGGAAAGCTGGTCATCGTGCCGGCATTTCGCGATTTGCGGAACCACTTCTAGCGAAGGTTAAACCATGAACGGGAAGGCAAACAGGTTTCGTGTCGCGGTCGTCGGCAGCGGCGCCGTCGGTGGATATTTTGGCGGGATGATGGCGCGAGCTGGGCTGCCCGTGGTGCTGATCGGGCGGCCGGCGTTGGTGGAAGCGGTTCGCAAAGAGGGGTTGCTGCTGGACACTGCCCAGTTCCGGGAACGGATTGCGGTGGACGCGTCCACGGAGATGAAAGCGGCACAAGACACGGACTTCGTGCTGTTCTGCGTAAAGACGACAGACACCATCGCAACTGCGCGAGAGTTAGCAAAGTACGTCGGCGGTTCGACGATTGTGGTGAGCCTGCAGAATGGCGTGAATAACGTCGAACAGATACGGGAGAGTTCGGGGATCGAAGCGCTAGGGAGCGTGGTGTATGTCGCGGCGGCGATGCCGGCGCCTGGGCACATCCGGCATCTGGGACGAGGCGATCTAGTGGTTGGGCCGGAAAATGAAAAGACAAAGCGGGTGGCGGAACTGTGCTCGCGGGGAAACGTGCCTTGCAGAATCTCAGAGAACATCGAAGGGGAGCTGTGGGTGAAGTTGGTGTGGAATTGCGCGCTGAATGCGATCAGTGGGCTGGGGCGAGCGACGTACGGTGAGATCATTGCGAGCGAGGATGCGAAGCGGGTGGTACGAGACACGGTACACGAGGTTCTGGCGGTCGCGAAGGCGCGAAATATCACGCTGCCGGGGCTGGAGGATCCGGAAGCTGCTCTACGGGGAGCCTTCGCACTGGCGGGACAGATGAGCGGGACGCGGTCCTCAACCGCGCAGGACATGGCACGCGGCAAGAAAACCGAGATTGACGCTTTGAACGGATACATCGCGAAAGAGGGCGAGCGCGTAGGAGTGCCGGTGCCGGTGAACCATGCGCTATATGCACTAGTTAAGTTGTGGGAACAGTCGATTTCTTAGAGGCTATTGCTCGCGCTCGCGAGGCGGGGCTTTGAAAGGGATGTACACGATGGCTTCGAGATCGACGGGAGTGTCGCCCTTCATGGCCGGCTGAAATTTCCACTGGGCAAGCGCCGCAATCGCGTTGGCATCGAGCTGGTCGTCAATACCGCGGACCTTCTGAATGCTATCGACCGAGCCGTCCTTGCGAATCACGGCGTAGAGAACCACTTCTCCTTGAATGTTTTCCTGCTGCAAGGTTTGCGGATATTTGGGGTCAATCTTGCGCACGGGTGTGGGCGTGCTGAGAGTTCCGGTAGGGACCGGGCCACCGGCAAGACGCAACTCCGAAAAGTGAATGATCCAACTGCCCGTGGCGCTGTTCACGTTGGGCATGTTGATGTTCAAGGTGTAGACGCGCTTGGCGCCAAAGATTTGTTCAGGCTTCGCGCCGGGAGTGAGGATGGCGAAGTTCGGAGGGCCGGTGCGTTCGGGTGGATCGTCGTCCGCATTGGGATCGGGACGCTTCATCGGAGATTTGGGAATTGAGAGTCTCAACGGCGCGCCAAGTCCGGCAGAAGAGGAATTCGACTTAGGCGTCCCTCCAGAGATGGAGATACCTACGGAATTTTTTCCAGAGCCATTCGAAGCGCCTTCACCACCTCCAGAGCCACTTCCATTACCCCCAGAGGTGCCCGCCGCGCCTGGAGAGCCTTCCGGCGAAACCGCCATGCGAGCTGCCAGGTTGCCTTGCGGGGGCTGGATGGGAGCAGCGGGGCCCGGGGAAGCCGAAAGGGCAATGAGCGTGGAAGGCGCGTTGCCGCCAGTCGCGGCTGCGGAAACTTCAGGAGCGGCGATGGCTTCTCCAGACTGATTTTTTTCACCAAGGCGCGGAGCGGAAGTGGCGTTGATGGAAAGCTTGGGCTTGGCGGGACCGGAGGTAGAGGTGGCGAGATTGATATCGCCAACGTGCTGCTCGAGATTGGGCAGATCGGGGGTAGAGGTTTGTGAGGCCTCCGCGGATTTGACGGCTTTGGGATGAAGCTTGGCCAGAGTTTCTGAACTGATCTCCATCCTGGGCCTGGCGGGAGAGTTGGTCGCCGCGACCTGAACGATGTTGGGCATTTCCGGCAGGAATTTGGGAGCGTCGGGCGGCACGGCAGGATTTATCAGAGTTTGGCGGGGATGGGTGGGATGAACCGGATCGGTGACGATGCTCTGCCGCGGATGGAAAGCCTCATCAGCAGGTTGATTTGTGTCAGGAGCCGAAGAAGTTTTCGCGGCGGGCTTGGGCTTGGCGCGAGGGACGTCGAGCAAAGGCAAGTCTTCGGGGCGGCCGTACCAGGTGAGTTCTGTGTTTTCAAAAGCTTTGTAGTGCGTGGGCGAGGCCGGAATATAGGACCACGGCAAAAGCAGAATCGCGATGTGCAGGAATACAGCGGCGATTATGGCGCCACGGGGAATGGGCGTTTCGAAAGTCGTGTCGGGAAATGGGTTGGGCAGATTGGGATCGGCAGAAATTTTTGCGCGTTGGAAAAAGACAGGGATGCCGCTGAAAAAATTGTAATGGAAGCTGTTCCAGGCGATATCGAGCTTGGGCACAATTTCCCCTGCGAGTTGCACGGGGTGTTGCGAAGCAACGGTTTGGCCCAACAGGTCAAAAGAATTTGCTTCAAAAGCAGTTGCCATCAATCCTCAAGTATAGCGCCTCGAGCCGTTCCCACCGGAGCATTGAGGGTGGCACGGCGAGGAGATTATTGGATGACTCTCCCCGAGTCCAAATAAATATAGATGGGCGCAGGGCACGAGAGGTTAGCCGCGAGCCTAAATCAAGAATTGGCTAAATTAAAGCTAAGAATCGTGGCTGGGGAGATTGGTACCGGGCGCGCATGCGGAAGAAAGAGAGGGCCGCGTCGCCTTGCTGCAGAAGGCGGAATCGTTCCAGGGGTCCGTACGAGGTAGAGAGTTCCAGAGAGCGGCGATGCTCGGCGACGACCAGACGGTCCGGGTGCAGCAGATGATCGCTAGCCAGTAACTGCAGGACGCGCTGATATTCCTGGAGAGAGTCGTAGGGTGGATCGAGGAAGGCGATGTCCCACTGTAGCAGCAGGTTCCTGGTCGAGGCGTTGCAGGGAGCGAGAGACATCGCCAACGATCAATCGAAAACCTGAAGTGATTTCCAGGGAGGCGAGGTTTTTGCGAATCAGCGCTGCGGCTTGCTGGTTGTTTTCGATGAACACGACGTGAGCAGCACCGCGGCTGATGGCCTCAATGCCGATGGCGCCAGTGCCGGCAAAGAGGTCGAGGAAGCGGCAACCCTCGATGCGGGGCGCAAGAACATTGAATAGCGTTTCGCGAAGGCGATCGCTGGTCGGGCGAAGGGCGAGACCCTTGAGGCTGTGCAACTGCCGGCTGCGATAGGTTCCCGCGATGACTCGCATTCTGGTCATCCAATCCGCGCGAGATGATAACGGCGCTGCCAGTGCGGAGGCAAGAGGCGGAGCGTACTCAGCAGTTGATCTTTTTGCGCGGGATCTTCAGCGAGAGTGAACGCTTCGCGGCGGGCAAGTTCGAGCAACTCGCGGTCGCGGATTGGGTTGGCAACGTGGAAGCCGAGTTCGCCGGACTGGCGGGTGCCGAAGAATTCGCCTGGACCGCGGAGTTGCAAATCGGCTTCGGCGATCTCGAAACCATTTTTGGTTCGAACCATAGTCTCCAGACGAGCGCGGCCATCGTCGCTAAGCCGGCGGGAAGCGACCAGCACGCAGAAGGAGCGCTGGGCTCCACGGCCGATGCGGCCGCGTAGCTGATGCAATTGGGCGAGGCCAAAGCGCTCGGCGTGCTCGATGATCATGACCGTAGCGTTGGGAACGTCGACGCCGACCTCGACGACGGTAGTGGCGACAAGGATGTGAATTTCATTGCGGCGGAAGCGCTGCATCACGTCTTCTTTTTCTTCACTGGATAACCTTCCGTGCAGCAAACCCACTTTGTAACCCGGAAAAATTTTGGAGGATAGAAGCTGAAATTCGTCGACGGCAGCTTTCAGTTCCAGCTTGGATTCTTCGATCACGGGATAAATCACGTAGCCTTGGTGACCTTTGGCGACTTCGCGACGAAGTCCTTCCCAGACGCCGGGCAGATTTTGCTCACCTGTCATGCGGGTTTCTATTGGTGTACGACCCGGCGGAAGCTCATCAATCACGGAGACGTCGAGATCGCCATAGAGAGTAAGCGAGAGAGTCCTGGGAATCGGGGTGGCCGTGAGAACGAGGACGTGAGGCGCGTGGCCGATTCTGGCGGCCTTGTCCATAAGACGTTTGCGCTGGAGGACGCCGAAACGATGCTGCTCGTCGATGGTAACGAAGCCGAGGCGCGAAAATTCCACGTTGTCTTCGATCAGGGCATGCGTACCGATGACGAGATTGGCTTCGCCATTGCGGATGCGTTCGAGGGCGGCCATTTTTTCGGCGGGTTTCAAGCCGCTGATGAGGAGTTCGACAGAGTACTTGCTGGGAGCGAGGATACGCCGCGCGGACAGGAAATGCTGGACGGCAAGAATTTCCGTGGGAGCCATGAGGGCGGTCTGGCAACCGTTCTCTATTGCGATGACAGCGGCCTGCAGCGCGACGATGGTTTTGCCGCTGCCGACGTCACCTTGCAGGAGTCGATTCATGGGCACAGCTTTTTCGACATCTGTAGCAATTTCGCCGAGGACCCGTTTTTGAGCGGCGGTGGGCTTGAACGGAAGAATGCGCTTCAAGGCTTCGCGGACATGATCTTCGCGCACGCGAAAGGGGATGGCGTTTTCTTTACGGACCTGGCGACGCGCGATGGCCAGGCTAAGCTGGTAGAGGAAGAACTCTTCGAAAATCAGGCGCTGCTGAGCAGGAGAGCGGAAAAAATTGAGGGAGTCGAGAGATTCCTGAGGCGGAGGAAAGTGGGTGTGGATGAGCGCTTCGCGGCGTCCGGGAAGATGCAGGCGCTCGCGTAACGGAGCGGGGAGAACGTCTACGATGGCGGGGTCCAAGTCCTGAAGGGTTTGAAAGATGGAGCGGCGAATCATGCGCGTGCCGAACGTGCCGATGGCTTCGTAGATGGGTACGATGCGGCCCACTTCGCAGGAATCGGCGCCATCGACGCCGAGAATTTCCATTTGGGGGTTGACCATTTCGCGGCGGGCCGGGCGTAACCGATCAATTTCCACTTTGCCATGAAGGATCACCTGCTGGCCGGGTTTGAGACGGCCCTCCAGATAGCCTCCATGAAAGAATTTGCAGGGCAAAGAACCGGAATCGTCCTGAACGAGAAGATGGTAAATGGCATTGCGATTGAACTTGCCGCCGATCGCCTGACCGCTCATGACCTGAGCGCGGACGGTGTAAACGCCATTGGGCTGGACATCGCGAATTTTTGAAAAGCGAGTGCGGTCCTCGTAACGGAACGGAAGATAGTTCAGGAGGTCTTCCAGGGTGAAGATGCCGCGTTTGGTGAGAAGTTCGGCGCGTTGGGGACCGACGCCTTTGATCATGCGAACTTCGGTGTGCAGCGCGATGGGCATGTATATTCTTTATATCACCACGCCGCGCGGTGAGTTGCTTGCGCCAGGTAACAGCGGGCACTAGAGTGGGGTTTGGAGGCAGATTGAGGAGGCCGGTTTGTCCGACATGCGATTGACAGGCACTGAGAAGCGAGCGCTGATCCTGTGGATCATCGCGGGAATCATCGGCATCGTTTTTGCCCAGCGGTATTTCTTCCAGGCGTTTCCGGAAGCGTCAGTGGACTTTAAGGTGACGCGGCAAGAGGCGCTGAATCGAGCCGAGGCGTTCCTGAAGTCGGTTGGGGAGAATCCGCAGGGATACGAGTCAACGGCGGTGTTTGAGGTCGATGAAGCCCCGAAGACATACCTGGAGCGGGAACTGGGCCTGAAACAGGCCAACCAGATGATGGCGAGTTCCGTGAACCTCTGGTATTGGAACGTGCGATTTTTCCGGCCGGAACAGGAAGAGGAATTCCTGGTGCGGATCAGCCCTTCGGGAGAGGTGGCGGGCTACGATCACAAGATTGAAGAGGCCCGAGCGGGCGCCAAGACGCTCAGCCAAGAGCAGGCGTTGGGGATCGCGCAGGATTATCTGCAGCAGAAACTGAAGATGGATATGGGGCAGTGGGAGTATCTGCCGGAAGAGGCCAATTCCGAGGCCAAACCGAATCGCGAAGATTGGTCTTTCACGTGGGAGCGCAAAGGGTTCAAGGCCAAGGATGCCACGTACCGGCTGACGGCAAGCGTGCAGGGGGATCAGATCGGAGGCTCGCAGGAGTATTTGCGAGTGCCGGAGCAGTGGACCCGCGATTACCGGCGATTGCGTTCGAGCAACGAATTGTACGGACAGATCGCGCTGGTGCCCTACGGATTCTTGCTGGGCGGCTCGTTGTGGCTGGGCATTTCGCTGTGGCGGCAGGGGAAAACCAGGTGGGCGCCGGCATTCAAGATCGGCGGCATCGTAGCAATTTTGTTTTTCCTGATGCAGGTAAATCAGTGGGACGGGCTGCGGGCAGGATACGACACGCACGCGTCGTACGCGAGCTTCGTTACGCGAACCATTGTGGAGTTGGTGCTGGGCGCGTTGGCCAGCGGATTGATGGTGACACTGGTGCTTCCGGGGGGCGAGCCGCTGTACCGGGAAGCGCAACCGGACAAACTCAGGTTGTACAAGGCATTCACACTGCGGGGCATTCGTTCCAAGGAAGTGTTTTGCGCTTCCGTAATCGGGCTGTCCATGGCGGCGGCACATATCGGATTCATCGTGTTGTTTTATATGGTGGGCAGCCGGTTGGGCGTGTGGGCGCCACAGGATTTGAACTACTCGGACGCGGTGAACACGGCGATTCCATGGATAGCCGGAGTAGCGATTGGGGTAATGGCGGCAACCAGCGAAGAATTTCTGTTCCGGTTGTTCGGCGTGCACTTCCTGAAAAAAATTACCGGTTCGCGAGTGCTGTCGATTCTATTGCCCGCGTTTTTCTGGAGCTTCCTGCACAGCAACTATCCGCAAGAGCCCGGATACATTCGGGGAATTGAAGTGGGGTTGATCGGAATCGTCGCGGGAATGGTGATGCTACGGTGGGGAATCGTGGCGACGTTAACCTGGCATTACACCGTGGATGCGTCGCTGGTGGGGATGCTGCTGATCCGGTCGGACAATCTGTATTTTCGGGTTTCGGGAATCGTTGTGGGGCTGGCGGGGCTGATACCGCTGGCGTATTCGGGAATTTGCTACCTGACGAGGGGGCAATTCGAAGCGGTAACGGATCTGTTGAATGGGGCCGAACCGGTTGGGGAAATTGACCTGGCGCGGCGGGCGACCACGACTGAAATCGTCGATAAGACCGGAGCGAAGCAGTACGACGCGCTGGGAATCGGAACCGTAGGATTTCTGGTGTTATGCCTGGTGGTTGGCGGCGTTGCCGGTTGGAAACTCAAGCGGGAGCATCTCGGCGATTACCTGCGCTTATCGGTGGATGCACGCTCCGCGGTGACAACGGCGAACGAGGTCATGAAAAACCACGGAGTGGATCCGGGCGGATACCGTAGCGTGGCGACGCTGGTGAATACGACCAATCCGGTGACCAACGAATACCTGCGCCGGCGAATGCCGGTGGCGGCGATCAACAAGATTTACGCGGAGAAGGTGCCCGGCGTTTTGTGGCGCGTGCGTTATTTCCGCGAATCGCAAGCGGAGGAGTACGCCGTCATTTTGAGGCCCGACGGGAGCCTGCATTCGTTCCGGCATATTCTGGCGGAAGAGGCGGCGGCGCCGACGGTAACAAAGGAAGAAGCGCAAGCAATTGCCGAGAGATTCCTTACTGAGCAGAAGAAAATTGATCTGCAGGTCTGGAAACTGGTGGACGCAACCTCCGACAAGAAGCCGCACCGCACCGATCACACGCTGACATGGCAGGAGAACGAACCGCTGGACGACGCCAAAGTAAACGAGCCAGCGGACCACGCCTATGAACGCATGGACGTACAGGTTCTAGGCGATCAAGCCGTGAACTACCGGACGTACATCAAGATTCCGGAGGAATTCGAAAGGAAGCAAGAAGCGCAGAATCTGCCGCGCACGGTGTTTGCGATCGTCAAAGGGATTCTGCTGTTTGGTGCGGCGGTTACGGTTCTGGTGTTTTTCTTCCTGCGATTGAAGAAACAACCAGTGCACGTGCCGTGGCGCAAGTTGCTGCTGGCGGGTGTGGCGGGAACGCTGGCGTTCGCGATCAATTTCCTGGTGGGGCGTTATATGCCGCCGCTGCTGGAAGGCTACCGGACAGCGTTGCCGCTGAAGACGTATTTCGCGACCATCGCAGTCGGGGCATTTCTGCTGGGCATCTTTATATTGGGGGGCCTAACGCTGCTGTATGGGCTGGCCTGGAGCTTCGCTGCTAGGGCGTACGGAGAAGAACGCTTGCCAAGCTGGCTGGGCATGCCTTCCTCGTACTACCGCGACGCGTTTGCCATTGCGGTGGGAGGCGGGGCGATCTGGATCGCCGTGCGGCAGGTGTTGGATTATCTTTTGGCTCGAATCCCGGCATATCAGAGATATTTGCCGTTGAACTTGCCGGAAATATTTGACGCGAGATACCCGGCAGCGGCGGCGATTTGCGACGCGATTCTGGGGGGATTGGTGTTGACGGGAATCATCGCGTTGGTGTCGTCGTTTTTGGGGGCGGAATTGCGCGCGCGATGGCTGCGGCTGGCGTTGTTCTGTGGAGCGGCCGCCGCGATGGTGTCGGATTGGGGCTCGCCGCTGGATTTCGTGAAGCAACTGGCGGTGGCGGCAGTGCTGCTGTTTGTGCTGGTGTTCGGGATACGGCAAGTGGCGCGGTTCAACCTGCTCTCGTGGTTCCTGGCGGTGGCGGCACTGGCCCTCGTAAATGGGGCGATCGAACTGCTGAGGCAGCCGGACCACTTTTACCGATCGCAGGGCATAGCGGTGATGGGCGCTCTGGTGCTGCTGCTTGCCTGGCCGCTGATAACTTGGCGGGGTAGGCAAGACTCCAGGCCGGCCGAAGGCTCATCCGCGAACTTGGCGCAATAAATTAAAATAACCTGTTTGCGCCGAGGGATGAGGGCGCATCCAAACTACGAAGAAACCCTGAAGGCGGGTACAGAAGCTGCTTACGGAGCTCGAGTAAGGGCGTCTAAAGCAGCAGGGTGGGGTTCAGGCCGTTTACATAGTTGTTTTGTATTGCGATGATTTTGGGGCAGTTGAGTCAAAACTGGGCAAAGAGAAAGCGAATATGCCGTTATCCAACTGGGCTTTGGCAACCGCAAACGGCAGTGGGTCGACCACCGGGATGGCTGTGACTGGGGCAGTCAGCCTGAGCGAACTCGACGATCGCCGACTGGTCGAAGAGGCGCAGGCAGGCAACCGGGCGGCCTTCGAAGAGTTGGTGCGACGGTACGACCGCGACGTGCTGCGCTTGGCGATGAACCTGATGAAGCGGATTGAGGATGCGCGGGACGTCTACCAGGAAGCGTTCTTGAAGGTTTACAAGAATTTGCACCGGTTCCGGTTCGAGTGCAGCTTTTACACGTGGGTCTACCGGATCGTGACCAACGTCTGTATGGATCACCTGCGGAGGCGGCGCTCGCGCCCCGAGGACCAGGCACCGGAACTGCCGGCTGCCCGATATGAGGAAGGCACCACCGATTTCTTTGAACGCCAGAAGGAGCACAGACCCGCGCTCGATCCCGAAAAACAGCTGGCTGGAGCAGAGATTCGCGCGAAGCTGGCCGCAGCGATGGAGAGGCTCTCGCCGCGCGAACGAATCGTATTCGAAATGAAGCATTACCAAGGACTGAAGCTGCGGGCGATCGGAAACGCGCTGGGGACCAGCGAAGAGACCGTGAAGAATTCGTTGTTTCGCGCGACGAGGAAATTGCGCAGCGAACTGGGAGTCCTGCGATGAGCGGCGCGGGTGCGCTTCGGCAATGCGAGGAAATCGCTCCGCTGTTCGTATTTTATTTGTGCGACGAGGTCGACGCGGACGAGAAGCAAGCGATCGAAGAGCATCTCGCGGCGTGCGAGAAGTGCAGGCGGCAGTTTGCGGAAGAGGCGGCGCTGGAGGAAGCAATTGAAGCGCAGCCGCAAGCGGCGGACCAACTGGATGCTTCCGATGTAGTGTTGGCGCAGATGCGGAGTGAACTGGCGGAGCGGCTGGATGATCTGGAAAAGCCACACGTCCGGGAAGAGAAACAGAGATTCGCGTGGTTGAGGCGCTGGCTGGTGGTCCATCCGGTGATGAGCGGAGCCGCAGTGCTGGCGATGGGAATTATGTTGGGCACGCAAGGAACCGCGTGGCAAGCGACGCGCAGTGGTGGATTACGGCTGGATCAGGCCGTCGATGTGCGGCCGGGAGCATCGTTCAGCGAAGAGCAGCTTTCCCGCATGTCCATTGCGGGAATTAACTTCATGCCTTCGACGGCAATGAACAAGCCGAATGTGAAGCTGCAACTAAACGCCGAACAGCCAGTAGTGCTGACGGGCAGTTTAGACGACGAAAATGTGCGGCAGGTGTTGACGTATGTCGTGCAACACGGCGACCGGTCGAACGCAGGAGTGCGCCTCGATTGCCTGGAGGCGCTGAAGTCGCGCGCGATGGACAAAGAAGTGCGCACAGCGCTGTTGGCAGCGGCACGCAAGGACGAAAATCCGGCGGTGCGATTGAAAGCGCTGGAGGCGCTGCGCGACGCTTCTAGTGATGCGGCGGTGCGGCAGACATTGCTGGAGGCACTGCAGCACGACGGGAATCCCGGAGTTCGCGTGGAAGCGGTGAATTTGCTGGTGCGATCGCTGGAAACCCCTCAACTGTCCAGAGTGGCTCCATTGGGCCCGGGAATGCGACCGGATGTGAGCGATATGACGAGCAGCACCACCGAAGTGGACGCGTCGATGGCGTCTCTGGTACGGACTCTCGAAGAGTTGCGGCAGAGCGACCCGAGCCGCTATGTGCGTTTGCAAAGTTCGGCAGCGCTGCGACAGATCAGCGCGCGAGAGCACTAGAAGCAGATACTTCATGGCGGATCAGCGCCGCAGATGATGCACACCCTCGGTACAACTCGAAGATTGAATTCCATGAAATGGCCAGCACTGATGGCGTCGGCCGCAACACTTTGGCTGGCTTCGGCTGCCGTCGGCCAAAGCGGACCTCAACGCGTAACTTCGGAGCGATCCGGAGTACTGCGGACCACGGAAAATCAGACGCTGCATTTGCGGATTGACGCGGGTTCCGTACAGATTCAGACCGAACCTTTCAGCAAGTTGGCGACAGTCCGGTATACGGTGCACCTGGAGACTGACGCCGATGCCGTGTCTGCCAAAAGCTTATTGGACGGATATTCGGTTTCGGCCATTCCGACAGCGAGTGGGCCGGAAATCGTGGGGAAGCTGCCTGCGGCAAAGCCAATGGTAGGAAGAAGGCCGCAGATATTGGTGCAATACCTGGTAACAATTCCCGCGAGTTTCAGTTTGGATGTCACCACAGGAGTCGGAGACATTCGGACCGGGGATATTGGAGGCCACGCCTATCTCCAGACAGGTGGCGGCAATATCACGACGGGAAACGTCGGGATGAGCCCGCTGCACAGCCCGAGCGCCGATCGACTGGAAGCGAAACTGGAGACGCAAGGCGGACACATCCATGTGCAGGATGTAAATGGCGCGGTGGACATGTATACCGCCGGGGGCCACATCACGGCCGGGAACATCTCTGGCAACGCGCGTTTGCGGACGGGAGGCGGCCACATCCGGGCGGGGAATATCCAAGGAAATGCGACGCTGGACACGGATGGCGGGAATATCACGGTAGGCGAAGCGGGCGCACTGGTGATGGTGCATACCGGCGGCGGACAAATTGATTTTGGCGAGGTACACGGCTCAGTTCGGGCGCAGACGGGAGGCGGCGGAGTTCGGATGATGCATGTGGCCGGCCCGATGGAGGTTGAGACGCGGAACGGAAGCATCTGCATGACCAAAGTTTCCAACACGGTGCGCGCGGAAACGGGCGAAGGAACAATTACGGCGTGGATCAACCCGGATAGTTTGCAGGGGAAAAATGGGGTGAGATTGCCGGGTCCCTCGCAATTGGCTTCGCAGAGTGGCGACATCGTCGTATATCTCCCGCGAAACCTGGCGGCCACCATCGATGCTTCGGTGGAATCGGGTGGAATGCAACACCTGGAGATTGACCCGGCGCTGGCGTTGAATGTGGAAACTCGCCAGGACGGACAAGTGCATGCGCAATGCAACCTGAACGGCGGCGGCGCGATGCTGAAACTGAAGACGCTGAACGGGAAGATTCAACTGCACTACACAGATGGCGCAGATGTGCTGCGGCAATCGTTGCTGCAGGAGCAGAAGACTCGTCTCGAGCAGGTATTTCGTACGGAACGATTCGAGGAGAAGTTTGACCAGGGAAACTCCACAATGACTGCGCCACCACAAGCTCCAACGTTCATTGCGGACGGCGAGCACGGAGACTGGTGGGACAACATCGAAGGCCGCCTGGAGATTACATTTCTGGGCGGGGTTCGAGAAAGCCCGGAGGAGTTCAAGAAGCACCTGATCAGCAGCCCGCGACCGGAGTATCCGACAGTCGCGCGCAAAGCAGGCGTGCAGGGCCTGGTCCAGCTACAAGTGCGATTGCGTGCAGACGGGACGCTGGTGGTAGAAAAAGTGATTGAAGGCGAACCGCTGCTGGTGGAGGCAGCGACCGCAGCCATTCAAAAATGGCGCGCCGCACCGGGACAGTGGGGCGGCAAAAAGGTGGACGTGATCTCGGTGGTGAGCTTTAACTTCCGATTGCAGTAGTGAGGGGATGTAAACGAGTTTCGGTGGTGTCTCGGGGAGACAGTCCGGTTCGGAGAAAAGTCCGCGAAGGAGAATGGCTCATGAACTCCGCACGTTATCCGATCGTGATGGCCCTACTGTTGTGCCTTGTCTATGGGTTGGCAAGCGCTTCCGTAAGGAAAGAGAGCACGAGGCTGTATCCATTGCAGTCTGATGGCACGTTTGAGTTGTCCAACATCAACGGAACGGTGCGCATCGAGACCTGGGACCGGGACGAAGTGGAAGTGAAGGCGGTGAAGAGCACGAACGAAGAAGCGGCGGCGCTGGACCAAGTGGATATCGACGTAAGCGCGAAACCGGATGCGCTGGTGGTGGCCACTCGATATCCGGGGGAAGGTGCGGCCGAAGTGGCGGTGGATTATACGATCCACGTGCCGCGGATGGCCAAGCTTGTTCACCTGAGCACTGTGAATGGGACGCTAAAGATCATGGAAGCGCAGAATCTGGGCGACGTGCACACGGTCAACGGCAACATCGAAATTTACCAGGGAAGTGGCAAGCTGCACGCGCACACCACGAACGGAAATGTGTATCTGGAACTTAAGCAGCCGGAGATTTCTCGCGGTGTATCGGCGGAAACGACGAACGGTTCGGTGCTGCTGGCGCTGCCGGCCAATACGCGAGCCAGTCTTGAGGCACGGTGCATGAACGGAAACTTTTCATCGGAGCTGCCATTCATCATTCAAGGCAGCGATGAGCGGGTAGTCCACGGACGCCTGGGACGCGGCGGAACGCAAATTCATCTGGGCACGGTAAACGGCGCGATTCGCGTCGTGGAATTGAAGTCGACTCTTTAACGTCTCTTGCGTCTAACAGCGCAAGGAGACAGTCATGAATCTAAAACAAAGCTGGAAGTACCTTGCGGCCGGAATTCCGGTAGCGACGCTTGCGGTGTATTCGACTTGCGCGGCTCACCCGCAGGGACAGGACACCGTTAAGCCAAACACGCAAACACAGAAGCAGATTCAAATCGTAAATGACGAGTCCGATGACGTAGTCCTGGACGCATTGGCTGGCGGAAGGAGCTGGCTGGGAGTAGAAACCAGTGAAGTGACCAAGGAACTGGTGAAGGAAGACAAACTGCCCGCAGAGCGCGGAGTATTGGTTAGCAAAGTGATCAGTGGCAGCCCTGCGGCAAAAGCTGGTTTAAAAGAAAAAGACGTAATTACGGAAGTAAATGGGCAGCGCGTCGAAGGAACGGAGCAATTTCATCGTGTGATTCGCGAGATTCCTGCCGGGCGAGACGTTGAAGTAACGGTGTGGCGGGATGGCCGAGCGCAGAATATGCATGTCGTACTGGGCAAATCGGAATCAGCGATGGCGCGTCTGAAGAATTTGCCGAAAGCGGATCCGGGACAATTTGTGTTCACGATGCCGGAACTGCCGGAGTTGTCGGATTCGATGGGTGCGCTTCACGGATACGGCATGTCTGGCTTTGGACAGCCGCATATGGGAATTGATGCGGAAGATGTGAGCGGGGCGTTTGGCAATTACTTTGGAGCGCCAAACGGGGAAGGGGTGCTGGTGCGTGACGTATTTGAGAACTCGGCGGCAGCGAAGGCGGGTTTGCGGGCAGGAGACGTAATCGTGCGAGCGGACGGACAGCCGGTGCGGAATGTTGCGGAACTGCGCGAGAAGATGCATGCGGCCAAAGACAGCAAGTCGCTAAAGCTGGGCGTGATTCGAAACAAGGCGGAGATTTCGGTGGATGTAGAGTTGCCGCAGTCGGAGAAGCACGACGTGCACCAAGGCGTGCGCACGTCGATTTAGCTAAATTCTTCGGATCAGGAATTGTTCCCGGGGCCATATTTCTTGTAGAGACGGAAGGGGCGACCGAGAACTTCTGCGAAGCGCGACCCTTGGTGGCGTTTGTCGCTCCAATCCTCTTCGGTAGGGGAGAACGACAGGCGCAACAGGTACGCGTTTCCGGAGATTCCACCCCCCGCGATACGAGCACGAAACAGGGCGCGGCGTGGAATTGGGGGTGGTGCGTAACCTGCGTGTGGCAACCAGTTGCGAATTTGCCCGGTAAGTTGCAGAGCGGTGCGGTCGGCATTACAGAACGCGGCCATTTCGGGTGGAACCGGCACTTCTAGAACCTGCTCCGCCAGCAACAGGGTGACGCGGAGCATGCGCGCGGCGCCGACATCTTCCGCAAAGCGAACGGCATTCGACCATTGCATTTCCGGATGACGGGCCACGATGGCAGCGATGTCGGCGACCCAAATCAGCCGCTCCCAGAAATGTTTGGCGCCGTGAATAGCGTTGAGGACAAACTCGTCTTCCAGGCTAAGAACGGGAACCGAACGCCCGTCGAGTTCCAGGCGGCGCGAACGGGCGAAAAGGTCCTCAATCCGCATTGCGCGCGGATAATAGCGAAACGTACGTTCGGTGTGCAGTTCGATCATGTGGCGGGTGTCGGGACGATGGAAGAGATATTCGCCCGGGACGCGGCCCGCGTCGATGGCAGCCAAGGGAACCTGAGGTTGGAAGCCGAGATCGATCATGCGATGGGCTGCAGCGATGACCTGCGACTGGCGAACCAGTAGATCGAGATCGACGAAGCTGCGCGCTGCCGGATCGTTGAATGCCAGAAGCGAGGTTACCGGGCCCTTCACAAGCAGCGTCTGGATTCCGGAATTATCGAAATCGGCGAGGACTCGAAACAATTCGGCAGTCATGCCGAGGGTGAAGAGATACTGAGTTCGCAGTCGAGACCGCAAAGTGGAACGAGCGTCGGTCGGGGTATTCAAGAACTCGACCACTTCCAATTTGCGCGCCAGTAACCCGAGCACACTGTGTTCCGAGGCGAGTTCCAGAAGAGCTGGCCAATTCAAAGCAGGCTGCAAGGCTTCACGCAAGCGGTTAGAAGCGATGTGCGGACACGCGCAGCGACGCAATAATTCCCATTCTCGATGCAGTGGCGCGTCGCCAAATGGAGGGATAGCCTTCAGTGCAAACTCCCGAATGCCGGTGAAGCCAGTTTACATGAGCCGAGCGAGTGTGGTGGCGCGGTTGCTGGAAGACAAACCGATTTCAAGGTGCTGACGCTGAGATGACGTGTTGGGCGTCGGATACCAGGAGTTCGCAGAGTTTGGGTAGTTGTTGCGGATCGCTGTGGGGAATAATGCGGCGCACGGGAACTTTCGCGACCAGACGCGCAAGGAGATCAAACTCGGCGGCCCGTTGGGGTTTATCGAGTAGCCAGTTCATGTAGGTATTCTGGACGAGTTCCAGGAGCACCTCGCGAGGCGAAGCATGCTCGATGCGTGGCGCTGCGACAGATTGGCGCTGAGAGAAGAGATAAATGAGGGCTAGAGGCAGTGGAGTGGAACGGAAGTGGGCGCCAGAGCCGTCGAGCGCAAGAAAGCGTTTGTCCCAGACCGGAGTTAACTGGGGCAAAGCGTCCGGCGAACCGAACAAATGGGCAACGGACTCGGGCCAGAGGCACACGCGCGGATAGCCAGGTATAGCGTAGAAAGCGCCGTCGACTTCGCGTAACGGAGTGATGTCCTCCGCGAGCACAGGAACACCGAGCAGCGCTAGAGCCGCAGCGGTAGTGGATTTGCCGGCGCCGGCGTCTCCGCAGAGAGCGATTCCCTTCCCGCAGATTTCCACGGAGCTCGCGTGCAGCGGAGTCTGAAGGCGTAGACGCAGGATGAATCCAAGGACTGGACCAAGGAAATAAGTGGCGAGATCTGCTTCGGTCAGAGGAGGTTCGTAATGACCCCAAACACGGTTAGCATCGGCGGTCACGGCAAAGCGGGTTCCATCGGAGTAATCGAGGAAGAAACAAGCGCCGGCGCGTCGCGTTAGGACAAAAGTGGGATCGGTGGACTCTGTGGCCGAACCACGCTGAGAAAGGACCGTAGCGGGCTGCGCCGTTGCCGCGGTCACCCAATCGGGTGCGGGTCCAGCTTCAAAGTACAGAGTTCCAAGAACAGTTGGAGAGAGGGAGAACGGTTGCAAACCCGGGATGGCAACAGAAGATACCACCTCCAGGCCGTAAACACGGTAGGAGTGAATCACGAAGTTTTCAGCTACTGGCTATGATGGGCGGAATTGGTCACTTACCGGTTCGGCGAGCGCCACCATGTGTGCCGCCGTCAAGCTTGCCACGACTTCCATGGGACTTGGTCATTTCCGTTAAGTTACCATAAACAAGCAGCTTGGGTGATTGATACGGCTTCTTAATCGCGGACTTGTCAGACGGCTGCTTCATTCACGCCCCTCTGGCCTAGAACTTTACTGAATCCACCCCGCTTTTTCAATGTCTTTTAGCCAGCGATCTAAGAAGAGCGGGTAGAGATTCGGCAGTGGAGTCAAACCCCAGTCGCAATTAAGAGTTTCGAGCCATTTCTCCCAAATTACGAATCGATGAATGTACGGAGATGGTGTCCAAGTCTGTAGTCGAGAAGAGGTGAGGGCCGAGCGGTGTAACACGACCTGGAGTGGGTCGCCGACAAGCGGAGTTTTGGGACGCAAGAGCACCTCATCGGGCAGTAAGCCGGACATTGCGCACCGAACCAGGTATTTGTCTGTACACCAAGGAACGGGTGGCAAGCGCAACAGGAAGCGCAGAACACGCCGATCGAGGATTGGCGCTCGAGATTGCAACGGAACGCCGGTCACGCCCGCGTCCTCACACTCCAGGACGCTGGCCCAGTAGCCACGATGAAGAGCTGTATACGATTCCGGGTGGACCGGGTGGTATAGCCGAGTGGGAGGAGGGAGTGTTTCGTTGCCTAGGGTTTCCGGTGAATTCGTAGGGGTATCGATGAGCCACTCGGGATGGTCCTCCGGAGCGATGTAGGCGCCAGAAAGCCGTCGGATTGCAGTGAGAATTCCGAGGTGGAGAGAAGGAATGGTCTTTTTATGCAGTGCGAACCGCCAGAGAATACCGGGCATTTTCGACCACTCGCCGGCGCGGTAGAGATGGCGGAGATAGTCCCAAGCTTGCTCGTTGAGAACGTCGTCGCCGCCGTCCCCGGAAAGAACAACACCAGCATAGCGAGAGATGGCAAGGTCATGACGATAGGATCGGTATCGGAATGGGTTCGCGTAAGGCTCCGGCAAAGCGGGAAGATCATCGAATGCCGCAAACGGAACGTATTGATCTTCTTCGAACGTCTCGTGGGGCAGGTTGAGAAAGTTCGCGGTAAGGGAGGCGAGGGCCGGCTCGGGATCGTCGAGCAACGGACGCCAACCAATAGTGAATGCCTTGAGCGGAACGGGATGCGAAGATTCCGCAACGATGCGAGAGGCGGTGGCACAGACGGAGGCGGAATCCAAGCCACCGCTTAAATAGAGCGCCGTGGGCGCACGCGGCAGCCGGTCCGCGACGGCCTGGCAGAGTACGTCGCGATAGGCTTCGGAATATTCGCGTGGATCGGAAAAGTACAATAGGTCTTCGACGGGCAGTTCGATGAAGGGACGGAGTGCGGGGACATCCTGAAGCGTGGTGCTTAGAACATAGCCGGAAGGAACGCGGCGAATGTGCGTGAAGGGGGTGCGCTGACGATCCTCGCAATAACCGAGGCGAAGAAATTCTCGTAGATAAACTGGGTCGAGCTCACGGGAGATTTCAGGGATTTGCAAAAGAGTCGCAAGAGTGTTGGTGAAAAAGAGCGTGCGATTTGAGAAAACATAAAATAAGGGACGCGACCCTACAAAATCCCTGACCAAGAACAACTGGCGGAGCGAATCGTCCCAGATCGCAAACGAAAAATCGCCAAGGAGCCGCGGGAGGGCGTCTTGGCCCCACAGATCCCAAGTCAGTAGAAGCAATTGCTCGCTGGTGGCTTGCGGATCAACGACCGGGTGCCTTTTGCGAATTTCCGCAAGGAGATCGGCGCGCCCATCCAGGCGGATGTCGCCAATCACCCAGTTGCTGCCGTGAAAAACGGGTTGGGCGGTGGATTGCGGCGCGGGGCCAGTCAGAAAAGGAACAAAGCAGGTCGAAGCGTTACTGGTTTGTTGAACAGACGGCGAGCGATTGCCGCGAAAAGCCATGGTGGCGGCAATTCGTGAGCACACCTCGGCAGGCAAAGGTGGACCCGCCAGATTGACGGCTCCGAAGAATCCGCTCACAAGCGCTCCGGAGCGCTGGGCGTAACTTCGCGGTCAAAGGGAGAGTAATGACGGTGTTGCTCCTGATGCTGATTCAACGCCACACCATCGAGTTCGACCCAGGCATGTGCTTCGAAGAGCTCCTGCTGCTTGCGAACGCCAATGCGCAGACTGGCTGAGATATCGTGCACCCGCAACAGGTACCAGAGAACTAGCGATTCTTCCAGACAACTGGCATGCAAAAATAAATGGTGAGTCGCGGCCGCGACAACGCGACAGATCGTCAAGGAATCCGCTAGCTGCGCGAAATCCGCGCGTCCAGATTGTTGGTGAGCATCCAATTTGCGCTCCAGAAGCGACAGAGTGCGGCGATATCCGCTGGTGCGCAAGGAGATCTTGACACGTAAGAGAAGCGCAGCGGCAACCCAGAACAGGCGCTGCGTGGATTGCGGAAGTTTCCTATAGCGCTGAAGCGCTTTCCACATGAGAAGTGGGCAGAATCGTAATCAAACCGTGTTCGAGGAGTTTTTGGAGCAACTCCTGAAGGTTCTCTCGAAGCAGTTCCGGAGCGACATCGAACTCGCTGAGCAACTGGCGATACGCATCGTCGATAGAGGGCGAGGTGGTCAGCAGATGAAACATGCGCGCGCCCCATGAATCCAACCCAAAGTAATACTCGGTGTTCAAGTTGAGAAGCACCGCTTCTTCTTGGACTCCGCGCACAAGAACATCTTTGGCGACGGCGACGCGGGTTGAGAAATCAATCATGGTCAAATCGCTCTCGCAGGATTGGGTAGCGACTATTGTACCGGGGAACGTCGAGGGTGGCCAGGAATCCACAGGGGGTTCGCTGGAACAATTGAAGTCTGCTGGGCGAAAGGCTATAAGTTCGATGTGGCCGAAGCGATTGCCGTCGAGAACCTCCAAAAACTTTTTCCGCGAATGCAAAGTGGTTGGCGGGCGTATCTGCAGCCGTTCAGCAAACCGACGGTACCTGCGTTGCGCGATATCTCGTTTTCGGTGGGCAACAGCGAGGCAGTGGGCTTGCTCGGCACTAATGGAGCGGGAAAAACGACGCTGCTGCGAATCCTGGCCACACTTCTGCTGCCAACGGGCGGAAACGCGAACGTGGGCGGATTCGATGCAGTGCGAGATCCGGCAGAGGTGCGACGCAATCTGGGATACCACGCCGGTAGCGACCTGGGATTTTATGCGCGATTGACAGCGCGGCAGAATCTGCAGTTTTTCGGTCTGATGAATCATCTTGGCGCCGCCGAGGTTCGTGAGCGGATTGCAACGCTTGCGGGGCAATTCGGAGTTGAAGGCGAGTTGGGAAAGCAGGTGCGCACGCTTTCTTCGGGGACAATTCAGCGGCTAAGCCTCATGCGCGCGTTGCTGCACCGGCCGAAGGTACTACTACTGGATGAACCAACGCGCAGCCTGGACGCGATTGCGGCGGCCGAGTTCCGGCAGTTCTTGCGGCGCGAAATCGTTGCGGGCACGGGAACATCACTGCTATTTGCATCGCACTCCTTGGCGGAAATTGAATTTCTTGCGCACCGGGTGATTCTGATGCATCAGGGACGTGTGTTAGCCTCCGGCACTGTGACGGCCCTGAAGAGCAAGTACACGGCAGATACTTTGGAAGAAGCGTTCGTGAAAGCGACAGGCACTTCACTGACGAGCACGAGCGGTGGCGTTGCATGAGCCGGCGAATGAAAGATCTGCTCGCGTTCTTCTGGCGCGACTTCCGAATCGCCACGACGTATCGCGGACCCGTGCTGTTGGAGATCGTCGAAGCGTTATTCGGGGCGGCGATGTTCTACTACATCGCGAAATTCGTGGATTCTCCAGAATTGCGGGGCAGCCTGCCCCAGGGAACGACGTACTTTGCATATTCTCTGGTCGGATTTGTGTTTTTCGATTACTTGAACGCGGCGCTGGATACGTTCGACCGGAGCTTGTTGGAGGCTCGAGACAGTGGAACACTAGAGCCGTTGCTGGTGACACAAGTGTCGCTTCCGCTGGCGGTGGTGGGATCGGCACTGTATCCGTTCCTGGCGACAACGTTGCGGATCGCGATTTATCTGGCTTGGGGCGCCATTCTGTTTGGGTTTCCGCTGGGATCGGCCAATTGGGTTGGCGTGTTGGCGGTGATGCTGGCGACGCTATTGGCTTTTTCTGGATTAGGGATTTTATCTGCGAGCTATCTGTTGCTATTCAAACGAGGCAATCCGGGGAAATGGCTGATTGTTGGGCTGTCTAGCGTGATTGGAGGGATGCTGTTTCCGGTGAGCATTCTGCCGGATTGGCTGCAGGCGATAGCGCGGCTCAATCCGGTTACCTATGCGCTGGCGGCGATGCGTGGCGCGCTACTGGAAGGCGCGAGGTTCCAGGTGCTGGTGAAGCCGATCGGAATTCTACTGATATTTGCGGCGGTGTTGCTCCCGCTCTCGGTGATGGCGTTTCTGTGGGCCCTAAAACAGACGAAGATCAACGGGACGCTGACGCATCAATAGGCGGAAAGTGATTGGGCGAAAAAAATGGGGCGTAACGCGAAGTTACGCCCCGTCCTGCGCAGAGTTTACGACTTCTTTTTCTTGCCAGTCTTCAGATCGATCCCACCGGTAAGTTGATTGACCTGCTCCAAACCATCCTTGGCCTGCTTGCCCCAGGGACCGTTGGGATCCAGTTCGATGGCCTTCTGATAGGCTTCCACGGTGCCGGGCTTGAGAGTGACCTCCATTTTGTCGCCGACCTGCTTGTAATCAGCAGCAGCGACGAGACAAGCGCCCAGCAAATACCAGGTCTGCGCGCTCTTGGGATCGATGGAAGTCGACTTCTGCAGTGGCTCGATAGCTTCGGGCATCCGACCCGCGGTGTACAGACTGATGCCAAAGTTGCGCCACGCCAGCGCGGCGTTGGCGGGATCGAGTTCGGCGCTCTTGGTGTAGGCAGCGCGAGCTTCGTCGATTTTTCCGGAGCGGCCAAGGACGTTGCCAAGGTTGTTGTAGTAGCTGGCGTTGTCCGGCTTCGCGGCAATGGCTTGCTTATAGGCGTTGATGGCGTCGTCATTGCGTCCGGCGAGATCGTAGGCTTCGCCCATGCGCGCCCAGAACAGATGCGTATTGGGATCTTTTTCCGGAGCGGCTTTCTGCGCTTCCTGAAATTCCGTGACGGCTTTATTGGAAAGATCGGTGATGTTCGCCTTCTCGGCATCGCGCTGATCGGGAGTGGCCTTGGCCAAGTTGGCCTTTGCGGTACGTTCCTGTTCGAGGATGGCCATGCCGGCGTTGAAGTGTTCCTTCATGGCGTTGACCTTGCCGGACTCTTCCTTACTTTTCTTGTAAGCGGCGGCAGCTTCGGGATTTTGCTTTTCGAGGATTTCCTTGAAGTTCACATTGGCTTCCGCGGTTTCCCCATTGCTGACCTGGGTTGGGATCGTAAACGGATCCTTAAGCTGCGGAGCTACAATTGAAATCACGTATTTTCCCGGATGGAGGGTGACGAAGGAAAACGTGCCCTTATCGTCCGTTTTGGTTTCCAGGACGGTGCCCGTTTCGCTTTTAATCTTGATCGGCAGATTTGCCCAAGGCTTGCCGTCGAAGTCAATAACCGTGCCTTTGATCTTGCCATCATCGGCAGTGGCCTGCTGCGCGAAGATACTGACCAACGCAAGCGTCAGCAGAGCGGCCAGCGCGTACGCTTTCGTTAATTTCAACATGCCCCATTCTCCTTGGTGGTATTCGTGTGGAGCCCGGTCGCAGATATTTGGCCGGTCTGCTCCCATTATGCTCCATATTTTGGTGATTCCAAGGGGTGGGATGGGATTCAGGTAGAGTGAGGACGCGGCCGGTAGGGGATAGGATCGGTCTCACCGGCTTCCGCGAAGGCTCGCAAACGAAGCCGGCAGCTATCGCACACACCGCAAGCCAAATCCTCGCCCTGATAGCAGGACCAGGTGAGATGCAAGGGCGCCTTCAACTGCAAACCGCGCCGAATGATTTCGGACTTTTTCATTCGGATGACCGGTGTGACGATCTCTATTTTCGTTTCCGGACGAGTGCCCTGTCGAATGAGGGCTTGAAACGCGGCGTAATACTCGGGACGACAGTCCGGATATCCGGAACTGTCTTCAGCAACCGCACCGATATACAGACCCTCAGCGCCCAGGGCTTCCGCCCAACTGACGCCGATGCTGAGGAAGTGTGCGTTACGAAATGGCACGTAAGTGACGGGAATGTCGGTTTTTGAGTGGGAATCGAGATCGAGCACGTTTTCCGGGACGTTCACAGTGGAGTCGGTTAGGGCGGAACCGCCGATCGCACGGAAGTAGTCGAGTTGCGCGATCAGTTGGTGTTGGATGCCGTAGTGTTTGGCAATTTCGTGGAAGGATTGCAACTCGCGAGCTTGGGTGCGCTGGCCGTAGCTGGCATGCAGCAACGCCACGCGCTGGACGCCGTGCTGATCGCAAGCGATGGCCGCTGTGACGCAAGAATCCATACCGCCGCTGAGAAGAACAATCGCTTTGGGTTGCGTGGTCATGGAGGTTGTCCGGGGATTCTATACACCTTTGGTCGCGGGGTCCCACACGATTTTGTGGAGTTGAATGCCCAAGCGAGCACTGATGCCATCCTGCAACATCCATTCGACGAGAGTCCGCGGCTGGAGACCTTTCCATTGACCTTGGGGATCGTCGTGAACGGGGGAGAGGAGGAGCTCCGCAACGCGTTCGGATAAGTGATGTTCGCGGATAAAGGCGACGGCGAATTCATAATCGCGGCGCGAGGAGATAACAAATTTCACCTCGTCGCGAGGACCCAGTTCGGAGAGATTGCGAAAGTCGAAGGTGTCCGGCTCGCCGGAGTCGGGGCACTTTACATCAACAATTTTGATGACTGGTTTAGGCAATCGGCCGATGAAGCGCTCACCGCTGGTTTCGATCATCACGGTGTAATCGAGGGACAGCAACTCTTCCGCCAGGGGGTAGATTTCCTCCTGGAGCAGGGGCTCGCCACCGGTCAGTTCCACAAGCGGCACCGCAGCTCCATTGGGCGAAAAGCCGCTCAGTTCGTGGACGCGTTGGATGACTTCCGCGATCGAAAGTTTCTTGCCACCATGGAAAGCGTAGGCCGTATCGCACCAGGTGCAGCGAAGATTGCATCCGGTCAAGCGCACGAAAATGCAGGGCAAACCGGCGCGGGAGCCTTCGCCTTGAATGGATTTGAAGATTTCCGTGATGAACATTTCTTCAACGTCCTTGGGATTCGGGCGATTTGCGGGAACAGCGCACCAGATAATAAATGCCGGCAAGCAAGAGAATCGCTGCCATCAAAATCGGGGGAAATCCCGGGGACTGGCCCATGCGTCGAAGAACGAAAATATAACCAGCCGAGACGAATAAAGCGGGAATGAGGATGATGAGGATGGCGCGATTCATGAGAAAACCGATTAGTCGCGAAGCCAGTAGCGGGCGCTGGCTGTGTCCGTTTCCCAGATGACGACGTCTTTCACCCGAGCTTCGGCGGGCAGATCCTTGAGTTTGCGAGTCACTTCGTCAAAAAAATACTTGGCCATGTTTTCGGCGGACGGATTCAGTGTGGTAAACGGCTCAAGGTCATTAATGAATTGGTGGTCGAGGTATTTGACGGTTTCACGAATGACGTGTTTCAAGTGGGAAAAATCGACGAGGAGGCCGATATGGTCGAGACCGGGGCCTTCGAGAGTCACCTGGACGCGGTAATTGTGGCCGTGAGGGTTCTCACACTTCCCCTTGTAGCCGCGCAGAGCGTGTCCGGATGAGAATGTTTCTTCAACGCTGACTTCGAACATAGACTCCCTAACGTCCCGTTTATCGCGAGCGGCGAGTACGCGCGCGCACTTTTGGTTGCGCCTCGATGGCCGGGGTATCCGCGAGGAAGCGCTCCACCTCGGCAAGATCATGAGTCATGCTGTAGCTCGGCAAAGACCCAAGGAAAATTTTACCATAGGGCATGCGGTGCAGTCGGGTGTCCAGCAGAGCGAGCACGCCGCGGTCGGTTTTGGAGCGAATCAGGCGGCCAAAGCCCTGTTTGAGGGCAAGAACGGCCTGTGGCACCTGAAACTCGGAGAAAGCGTTGCGACCGTCTTCCTGAAGAGCACGGACCCTCGCTGCGACGATCGGGTCGGTCGGAACGGCGAAGGGCAAGCGATCGACAATCACGCAGGAGAGCTGGTCTCCCGGAACGTCAACGCCCTGCCAAAAGCTGGCGGTGGCAAACAATACGGCATGGGGTGTGTTCTTGAAGCGCTCGAGGAGAACGGAGCGAGGAGCCGTGCCCTGGAGCAACAAAGGAAACTCAAGCCTAGCGCGCAAACGTTCGAAAAGATCATTCATCTGGGAATAGCTGGTGAACAGGCAAAACGCCCGGCCACGGCTCAGTTCGAGCAGTCCGGCAATTTCGTCGGCAGCCTTGGAAGCGTACCCGGGATCGCGGATGTCTGGCATGGCCTTGGGGAGATACAGCAAGGATTGGTTTGGGTAATCGAACTCCGGGGGTAGGGTGGCTTCCTGGGTGTGATCGAGGCCAAGACGTTGGCGGATATATTCGAAACGATTGGCAACAGTGAGAGTGGCGGAGGTGAGAATGACGGTATCGAAAGCTTCAAAGAGCTTTTCACGAAGAATCTGGCTGACATCGATGGGTGTGGCAGCGAGAAAGACGCCCTTGTTGCGGCGCTCGAACCAGTAGACGTAATTCTTCTCGTTGGATTCGAACAAAAACGAGAGTTCCTGGCGAAGTTCGAAACTGCGGCGAGAGACGCGAACGAGTTCTTCCGGTTTGGGAGTGAGGGCGGCGAACTCCGTTTCCAGCCCCTTCAGAGCATTCATCAAGCCGTCGTAGGCTTCCCGGTGTTTTTCGAGGAAGGTTTCGCGTTCGGGACGTGTAAACGGGAAACGGCCATCGCGCGGGGGGAAGGTGTCGAAGAAACTGCGGCTCTTTTCGCGGATGCGCTGGGTGCGTCGCAGCAGGGAGGGGCTTCCAGAGCGGGTCATGCGCATGGCGTGATCGGCATCGCGGGCCAGTTCTTCGAAACGGAAATTGGAGATCTGGCGGCCGAAGTAATCGCTGGCGACGTCTTCCATTTCGTGAGCTTCGTCGAAGACCACGGCGGAATATTCGGGGAGGATGGCGCCGAAGTCGTCCTGCTTGAGGGCAAGATCCGCGAAAAACAAATGGTGATTGACGATGATCAGGTCCGCGTCTTTGGCGCGCTGATGCATTTGGGTAACGAAACAATGATCGAATTCCGGGCATTTCTGGCCAGTACAGGCGTCGCGGCGGGCGTCGATCCGCGACCATAGTTCCGAATCATCGGGCAAGAACGTGAGTTCGGATCGATCGCCGGTTTCGCTGAGCTTGGCCCAGTCAAGGATCTGCCGGAAGGCATCCACCTCCTCCATGCCGCGCAGCATAGGCTGGTCGGCGAGCGCATGAGCCCTGGAAAGGCAGAGAAAATTGGAGCGGCCCTTCATCACCGCAACTTTCAATTCGGGAGCAAAGTGCTTCTGGAGGAAGGGCACGTCTTTCTGAAAGAGTTGCTCTTGCAAGGATTTGGTGGCGGTGGAGACGACAACCCGGCGGCCACTGCAGATTGCAGGCAGAAGATAAGCGAGGGTCTTCCCGGTGCCGGTGCCCGCCTCGACAACGAGGTGGTGGTGCTTTTCGAAAGCGTCGTGGACGGCTTCGGCCATCTGGAGTTGGGCGGGGCGATGCTCGTAATTGCCGAACATGCAGCGCTCCAGCAGACCACCGGGTCCGAAGATGTCGCGCATGGACGTTTGGGGGTGGGAGAAGGAATGATTGGAGGCATCCAGGGCGGAGATTTCGTGCTGCTCGGGAGTGCTTTCCGTCGCGTTTTCTTGAAGATAGCGGTCTTCGTCCAGCGGGGTATACACGCGTTCGCCGGGCTCGGCGGCAACGGATTTCGGTTCACGTTTCGACAACTACGACCTTCATTCCGGGCGGTACAAGCAAGCGCTTCGCCGCTTTTGGGGTGATCTTTGCAACGATAGCACATTCCCTTCTGCGAACTCCGCCGCTGAGAGAGAGCGCGGACCGGGAACACGGCAGATGTGTACATCCGGTCGGTTAACACTTGGACACGCGAAGTCATTCTGTGAGTGCAAGGGTACGGAAGCGCTATAAATTTGAAAGTGGATCGTTCCCAGCAGACCAAATAAACGGCGAAACAATGGCCTACGGAGTGTCCCCTATGTCTTCTAAATGGCTGTCCAGCGCGGTGTTGGTTCTGGCAGCGCTAGGATTGTCGTCGTGCAGCGGGTTAAACGACCACACGCATCCGTGCACGGATTGCAATACGAATACAGCTACCGTGACCTTGACTCTATTCGACACGCCCCCGACGGGGGTGACCTTCCTGAATTTTAACCTGCCGATTACGGCAGTGACGCTGACTCCCAGTAGCGGAGCAAGTGTGAGCTTGTACGCACCATCCAGTCCTGTGGTGTTCGAAGCGACCAATCTGCAGGGAACGAGCGATTTCGTGTCCAGCTCCGCCACGGTTCCGACGGGAACCTATACAGCCATGAACATCCTGCTGGGAACCGGTGGAACCTCGGTCATCATCAACGGGAGTTCCGTGGCAGTAGGTTCCTGTGGCGCATATGCGGTCTGCGGATTGGCGGCAGCGGCGCCGGGACAGGTAACCGTGCAATTCTCCCCGGCGTTGACGCTGACCTCGAATCAAAAGGTTGGGGTTGGATTAAATTTTAATTTGAATAACGCAGTAACTACACAGAACGGGATTACGGTAGATTTCCAACAACCCAACGTGTTTACACTTACCGCGCTTCCGCGCCTCAATCAAGCGAGCAACACGTTCGACACGATCCAGAACTTTACGGGAACGGTCACTGCGATCAGCAATTCGAGCATCACGGTGAATTCCGGCACACGGGGCTCGCTGACCGCGGCCATCAACAGCACCTCGACTACGCTGGTCGACCCCCAGAACAAATGCACGGTTTCGGTTGCCACTTGCTTCACGACAGGAGCGACGGTAGGGTTGGACGCGCAAGTGAACGAGGACGGAACGTTGACGGCGACCGTGATCGACATGCTGGACACGGCATCCGTGGACGAAATTGAAGGCATCGTGTACCCAACGTCCCAGCCAGGCGTATACGGCCTGGTGATGTTCGATAAGACGGTGGTCAGTTCGAACTCCATATTGGCGGCGGCGACGCCGGGCACCGTTTTCGCGGTGAGCGCGGTCTCGGGCGGCGCAACCTACGGAATCGACTACAAGAATCTGACGCCGACTTCTCAAAATGGCTTCACCGGAAGCGGGGATATTTATCCCGGACAAATGCTAAGGGTGCACGTGGTGACAGCGGTGGCCGGAAGCGGCGCCGTGACGTCCCCCGTGGTGACCACGGACCGAGTCGTACTCCGCTTCGCTCCATTTACGGGTACGATCTCGAGCGTAAACGGCAGCAGCAACTTCGCGATTGCGGATTTACCTAGCTATATGGGGAACTTTGCATTTCCGCCACAGGTGCAAACCTTCAGTGGCTCGACCGTTTTTGACGGGGTCACGGGGGTAACCGGCGCGAATTTTGCGGTGGGGGATACGGTATCCATGAACGCGCTGTATTTGAACCCCACGACGGCGAACCCGCCGTTCTTGGCGAGCACAGTACGCGTGAAGTAAAGCTTGTGTAGGGAAAAATCGGACGGGCCTCAAGACAATTGAGGCCCGTTTTCTTTTGCAGTCTACGATCGAGAATTAGATCGGCGAAACAGTGGTGTGCGGTGGAAGCGGCGTACCGATGGGACCCATGGGTACGGACGGAATGTTGGGAGCAACGACAGGCTGCAAGCGCCGGTAAACGCCTAAAGCGATCGCGCCCATGCCCCACAGCACCACCGCGACCATGGCCCAAGGGCCAATCCAAGGAAGGGTCGTGACGATGCGGACAAGGATAACGCCGACGGCCATGCGGGCGATCATCGGCCAAGTTTCTCTGGTTCGACCCATCACCCACCGGCCAACGATGGCGCCGACAACCACCTCCGCGCAGAACATGGCGATCAGCCACAGGAGTATTCCGATTAAGCCAACCCACAAGCCCACGATGGTGACGCAGGCGAGGATTCCGGCAATCAGGACGCCCGGAACAACCAGAACGCCGAGACCAAAGGAAGCGCCCACGTTTTCCGCGGCGTCAGTGACTTCCGAAGAAAACTTGGGAAGCAGGCTGATGAGCACGAGGCCGAGCAGGATAAAGGCGCCCGTTTGAATGACCCGCCAGATGTAATAGCCGGCAGTGCGTTCGTGGGCTGCGTGCTCCACCCTCTTAAATTCGAGAGGTTCGGCAAGCTTGGCGCCGCTGGCAACATTGGCTTGATTGTTGCTTTCGTAATGGGTTTTACCATCGATCTGAGCGCTGGACGTAACCGTCAGGGAATTCCCTTTTATATTGACGTTGCCGCCGATGAAGCCGGCAATCACAGTTTGGGTGGCGAAGACGGTGACATCGTGGTCAATTTTGCCGTCAATGCTGAGGTTTTGAACGAAGGCAGTCAGATTGCGGCCAATGGAGCCAGTGGAATCGAGATTGAACACTTCATTGAAGGTGGTAACACTGTGGCCGACGGTGCCGCCAATCGTAAGATTGTTGACGAAGGCGCGAATGTTGCCGTCGACGGTGCCTGGGACGCGGGTGGACTGTACGAAGCAAATCACGTCACCGGTAACGTGGCCGGAGATGTCCAGTTGCTGACCAAAGGCGTAAACATCGCCATCCACGGTGCCTTCCACGCGAAGGTGGTTGCCGGTCATGAAGACGTCGGTATGGATGGTCTCATCCTTGGCAACGGTTACGGAGTCACCTTTGCGAAATTCGGAGGCACCTGCTGGCGAGACCATAACACCGAACAGCGCAAGGCTGGCGAACATCATGGCAAACGCGGAACCTCGGCGCAGGTAGCGACGGAAAGCGAAGATCGCCACGCCCATCAGGACCGCCAGTGCGACACCCTCGAATAAAGTAAACATGGATTGCCACCCTTTCCAGAAAGCGCCCTGGAAAATCATCAGGCTGAGTAAACTGGAACTGCCGAAACCGGCTTGCTCGAACTGGTGTTCCAACGGCTCGACGTAGGAAGAGTACAGAGCATAGATGCCGAGTACGGCCACCCCAAAAACCAGTCCCCATATCCAGCGCATCGAGCGGCGAGCGACAGCATGGAATTCCGCCAACCGCGCGGGCAAAGGCTCATCCTGCTCGAACATGGCGCGAGTCAGCAGCCGTGATTCGCGGTCGAGAACGCGCAGCAGGTTCAAGCATCGGCTGCAGGTCTGGGTGTGAAGGGAAACCTCCTGAGCGGTCTCGCGGTCCAGTTGCCGCTCGGCATAAAGCAGAAGAGTGATCTCGTCGAGATGCTTCTGCGAATTGGTGTCCATTTGACTCAACGAGTGCCTCCTGCGGCCAGCGCGGTATTCTCTCCGATGGCCTGACGAAGTTCATGTCTGGCGCGCAGCAGAACAACTCCCACAAACGCCCGCCGCACGCCGAGGGCGTCTGCAATTTCGTCGTAGCTCATATCCGAGTAGTAGCGCATGACCAAGGCCATGCGGGCGCGAACGCCGAGCTTATCGAGAGCTTTGCGGACGTCTTCGCTGGTGCGCTCCTCGATAAGTTTTTCAAGTTGATTGGGTTCCGGGCACTCGAGCGGCAGTTCGGTGACGTCTTCGGTTTCCTTATCCTGGCGGACTTTGCGACGGCGGAGCATATCCCAGCAGTGATTGGCGGCGACCTTGTAGAGCCAAGCGGTAAAGGAGCGTGACGCATCGTATTGGACCAGTTTGTCGTTCAACTTCATAAAAATCTCCATCGTGGCGTCTTCGGCGTCCTCCTTCGTGGGCATAGCTCTACGGCAGAAACGAAAGATGGCCGGAGCGAATTCACGATACAACTCGCCCCAAGCCTGGGCGTCGCCCGCCTTAGCCCGGACGATCAAATCGGTCGGTTCGATGTTTCCCGGCGCGCTCATTCGCCCTGGTCTCAGTGGTTCCATAACTAAATACGCAGCAACGGGCTTAAAGCTATCACAAGTTGCTATAGAAAGAAGGAGGGCAGGACAACGTCCGGGGCCTGGACGAAGGATACGGCAAGGGTTTTCGATTGACCGCAAGCCATTGTGATGGAATAAGTTGCGCCAGGCGGGGGAAAGCGGGAACGTATATTAGACTTGGGCTGCAAGGTTGGCGGAAAGGACGGGCGCTATGACGGGTTGGAGCAGACGGGAGTTTTTGGGAGCTTCGGCGCTGTTGTCTGGAAGCTTGGCCACCGAGTTGTTGGCGGCCGCAGAAGCTGCGGATGTGCAAAAGATCGTCGCGCCTTTGAATGGGGTTACTCCCACCGGAGACCTGGCGGCACGAATCGCGTTGAGCGGCGAACGGCTAACGACCAAGGGATTGCCGGCCTACAGCGACCCTATGGTATTGGCGGATGTGACGCTGGACGAGCGGCGCCGCTTCTACAATTTTTCGGGAGACACCTCGGGACGCTATCTGGAAGCGTTATCGCTGATGCCCGCGCCCTGGCCGGTCGGCGGAAAGCATGACGGCGCTGGCGAAAGAGGTTCTGGCGAATCAGCGGGCGGATGGGCGGTTTGGGCGGACCGACTTGGTGTTTACCGCGGAGGCGATCGGTAACGAACACATGGCGCTGCTGTGGGGAAACGGCCGGATGCTGGTCGGGCTGATGGGACGCTACGCGGCCACCGGAGATCCGGCCACGCTGGCTGCGGCACGCAAGCTCGCCGATTTTCTGCTGGCCGTGCGCCAAGCGGCGAAGAACCCGGAAGTGGCGAAGCGGTTGGAAGGGCAAGGAGCGTTCGGATTCATCTGCTTTACACAACTTATCGAGGGGCTGGACCTCCTGGGACGGGCAAGCGGGGAGCAACGCTACTTCGAGGCGGCCAAGGAGATCGTGCCGTTGCTGCCACCACGGGGAGTGCAGCATTCGCACGGGTACCTGACGACGTTGCGCGGCGCATTGATGTTGTATGAAGACACGGGCGATCCGGCACTGCTTGCGGAAGTGGAGAAGTTGTGGGGCGCGACGGTGAATTCGGGTGACTACATCGTCGATGGCAGCGTGCTGGAATATTTCGGCTGGAGCGACCCAGCGAATCTGCCGATGCTGACGAGCGCCAAGGAAGCCTCGGGGGCATTCCCGCGGAATGAAGGATGCGGCCTGGCCGATTTGATCCGCTTGACGCTACACCTGTACCAAGTCACGGGGAATGTGAGCTACCTGGAGCAAGCGGAACGTTGTTTCTTGAATGCATTCGCGCACAACCAATTCACCACAGGAGATTTCGGGTCGCGGGTGTGGTTCACGGACGGAATCACGCCGACTTCTTCAGTGGATCGTGCGTGGTGGTGCTGCACGATGCATGGCTACCGCGCGTATCACGACGTGTTGCAGAGCGCGGTGAACGTGCAGAAGGATTCGATCACCGTCAATTTGTTCGAAGAGCTGGATTGGCAACGAGGAGCATCCTTCCGGATGAAGAAAACTGGGAAGGGTGCAACGATTGATTTCACAGACGCATATCCGGGAACGCTGCGCGTGCGGATACCGAAGTGGAGCAGCGCTACAAAAATTCAACGAAGCGGGAAGCCCGTCAGCGTTTCGCCGGGAGACTACGTTGAAGTTGGGCGTGGGTTCGCGGCCGGAGAGCGAGTGACTGTCGAATTTACGTATCGGACGCAGCTGATTGCCGCGAAAGGGGCGGATAAAAATGGGGCATCGGGAAACCAAACGCAGCGGGCGGCGATCTATTCTGGACCGTACTTGATGGTTGCCGACGAAGAACTGGACCCGTATTACTTCAGCGAGCCGTGGCCCGGGAATCGCGTCCTGGTGTCGAAGGATGCGGCTGCAACGGTGAACGCGAAGGGGCAGCTACGGCTGGCCACGCGATATGAACACGATGGATTTCCGGGAACGCTAGAGACCACGCTGCGCCCGATGGGAGAGAAGCCCGCGCGAGATCAACGAACGCTGGCGATCTGGCTGAATTGCAAGCAATCCTGACGTAAAAAAAAGGCGCCCTCGCATTGGAGAGCGCCCGCTACAGTTCTTGTGGTTTAGAAGGTGAACTTGGCCGCGAGTTGAATGCTGCGCGGTCCGCCACCACCCAGGAACGGATAACCCGGTCCGACGTCTGCAGTCGTAGTCAGTGGCAGATATCCGGACAACCGGCCCGTGGACGTATACCAGTTGGGATTCCCGTTAACCGGAGTTACGCCGTAGGAAGGATCGGACAGGAAATTCGGCCACAAGGGATTGGCGAAATTCGGATGGTTGAAGAGGTTGTAAAACTCGAAGCGCAGTTCGAGATTCAGCCTTTCGGTGATCGCGGTGTTTTTATAGACGGAAAAATCCAACTGATGGAATGACGGTCCGATCAGGGAGTTTCGACCTTCGTTGCCAAAATGGCGAGTGCCCGGTTCACAACTGCTAGCGCCGCCATCGAATCCGCCGGCACCCGGGGAGCAAGGTACCGCAAACGAACTGAGGTCCAGGAAATGGGTCGGGTCGCTGGTGTTGTAGTGAATAGCGCCCACCACATCGGGCTTCGAGAAATAGGTTCCGGCGCCGTCGTAGTCGTCGGCGGACAGGATCATGTGGAACGGCATGCCAGACTGCACGGTCAAGATGCCGTTCAGGCCCCAGCCGTTGGTGAGCCGTTCGAAGCTGCCTTTGCGATTGGGGAACTGGTAGATGAAATTCCAAGTGAAGCGATTGCGTGTGTCGAAATTGGAATTGCCGCGGTTGAGGTAAGGCTGAGTGCTGTCGGTGGGCTGGGCGGCGTTGGGAACGTAATCTTCGCCGTCACTGGCGGTGTCGATGGAGTGAGACCAGGCGTAATTGAAGGCGCTGGTGAGGCCGTGCCAGTTGTCGATTTTATAGCTGACTTGAAGGGAGTTGTAATCGGACTTGGCAGCGCTCTCTTCCCAGTAGATGTAGCTGAAGGTATTGGGCGTGAGGCGGCGAGGCACGGAGCCGTCCTGAATGAAGCCCCCTGGACAGGGCTGGCCGACCGCGGGCAACGGGGTTACGCCAGCGCAGTCCGCCGCCCAGATCTGAGCAGCGGAAGGCTGGTTGAGGTCGCGAAAATCCCAGAGTTTGCTGCCGTGGGAGCCGACGTAACCCACTTGCAAGACCATCTTGCGAGTTAGCTGTTGTTGGATGTTGAGGTTGTAGTTCTGCAGATAAGGCGTGCGGATGTGCGGATCGATACCGAAAGAATCGACCATGGGCGAGTAGCCGCCGAAGACCGGAGTGCAGTTTGTACTGCTACTGCTGGCGCAATACTGGAATGGAACCCCGGTCGGACTGCCAAACTGGATTTGTCCTGGACCAGGCAGACCCGAATAGCCAACGCCCGGATCAAAGCTGCTGCTGAAGGGCAAGTGGCCGATGAACATGTCCTGTGAGGTGGCGTCGTAGAAGATTCCGTAACCGGCACGAACAACCGTGGTCTGGTGGCCAGTGATGTCCCAAGCTAAGCTGACTCGAGGCGCCCAGTTGTTGTAATCGGGTTGATAGAGGCGATAGGGCCCAACGGCGAAGACCGCACCCGTGTTCGGGTCGACGTTGTTAAACATGTCGTTCTTTTCCTGGACGATGCCGAAATAGTCATAGCGCAAACCAAGATTGACGGTGAGTCTGGGAAGCATGTGGTAACTGTCCTGGATGTAGCCGGCGTTGGAGTTCTCAAGAGTGTTCCGATTGGTATCGCCGATACCTTGGGTTCCGCCGTTATCGGGAATGCCCGCCAAAAAGGTATCGAGGCCGCTGAATTCCAAGCGGCCGCGGAACGTGCGGTTGAAGATTTGCGAGACGGTAGTGCGCCGATACTCATAACCGAATTTGATGTCGTGCTTTCCGGCTTTCCAGGAAATGTTGTCGATGAAATGCCAGTTGCTGTCGACACGCTGGCGGGGGTCGGCCTTATCCGAACCGATCTGCGGCAAGCCACTGACGTTGATAACGGGCATGCCGAAGTTGTAAGGGTTGTTGTTATTGGGGGTGCCGGGACCCACGGTATCCAGTCCAATGGAAAGAGGATTAAAGCTGTGATCTTCCGGATAAAAAGCTTCGGCGAACCGGTTCCAGCCGAGTCGCGCTTCGTTGACCATCGCCGGATTAAGAACTGACACGTATGAAATGGAGATCAGTTGAACGCGCGTAGGAACGAGGGTGTTGTAATTAGGAAGCAATCCGCCACCCGTCAAGGCAAGCGGGAATAGCTGGGTGCTATCGCCGATGTAATAGCGGCCGGTCAGGACATTGTTCGGATTGAAATTGTGATCGATTTTGACGATGCCGTTATCGACGCGGTTGGAGAAGGGCGTGGCCAGCGTAGTGTTTGAACCGCCATTCGCATAGCAATCGTTGGAACTGGTCGCCGTTGGCCAGGGATTCAGGGCCAAAAGTTTCTGGATAACGGGATTGATGCTGGAGAGGTCTCCGGGGGTAGGGGCATTCGCCAAGTAGTCCGCCGCGATCGGAACGCAACCGGGGCTGCTCTCGGCGCCGGATTCCCGGACACCTTCATAATCCACGAAGAAGAAGGTCTTGTCGTGAATTATGGGCCCAGAGATGGTTCCGCCAAACTGGTTCAAATGAAAAGGTTGTTGGGGGCCGCCGTTCGGTTCATCGGGCGAGGGATTGAAATAATTTCGAGCGTTCAAGTCGGTGTTGCGGAAAAAATCGAAGGCGGAGCCATGGAAGTTGTTGCCGCCGCTCTTGGTGACGATGTTGATGGCGGATCCAGCGCTGCGGCCATACTCGGCCTCGAAGTTGGAGGCGATGTGCAGTTCAGCGATGGCTTCTACGGGGAGAATTGTGGCGGGAGTGCTGAAGACGCCGCCCTCGTTGATCGCCGGATCGTTGCGATAGCCGTCGTTCATATCAGTGCCGTCGAGAAGATAGTTGTTGGAACGGCCACGCGCGCCGTTAACGGAAACTGTTCCGTATGAGCCGGCAGAATCGGTAATGGCGTCGGGACCGGAGGCGGCTCCGGGAACCAGGAGGATGAGCTTCTGATAATCGCGACCATTTACGGGAAGATTGGTGATGACTTTGGATTCGACGATACCACCCAGGGTGTTGGAGGTGGATTCCACCATGGGCAGTTCTTCGCCAACGACTTCCACTTTTTGTGCCACTTCACCGGGTTGCAGGACAAAGTCGGTACGGCGCTCGGCGGAGACATCGACCTTTACGCCAGTGACGACCCCAGCCTTGAAACCGGCTTTCTGTATGGTTACATCGTAACTCCCGATGGGCAGTTCCGGAGCGGCGTAAGAACCGTCGTCGGAAGTAGTAACGGTTCGGAGGAGGCCCGTGTCGAGGTTCTTGATAGTCACTGTGGCGCCGGGAACCGCGGCGCCGGAGGAATCGGTCACCGTGCCGAGGATGGTTCCCCGAAACGTTTGTGCGTTACTGGGGGCGGAAGCCAGGAACAAGGAAACTACAAATAGAAAGGCAGCCAGGTTGCCGAAAAACCTGCTCATCGCGATCTCCTTGAATAGAGAAAATAAGCGCATACCGGGCCCAAAAATCAGTCCGAATACCTCTCCCCGAAGAGGCACTTACGGCAGATGCCATGATTGGGATGACACATTAGCCAGAACAGCAAAGGGAATCAAGAGAATCCGGTATGAATAGTTTGGATTGGGCGAATTTGAGGTGCGTGCCTGGAGGTAACTCGCCAGTAGCGGTTGGATGCGATAGATTGGAGTGGGCCGAAAAGGGTTTTCGATCCGGAAATGTGAAGGAATGACAACGAACTTACCATCGCTGGTGATCGTGGGCCGACCCAATGTGGGCAAATCCACGCTGTTTAACCGCCTTACGGGAACACGACGAGCGATTGTGACGGATGAACCGGGCATCACGCGGGATCGCATGTATGGCAAGTGCCAGTGGCGGGGACGAGAGTTGGAAGTGGTGGATACCGGCGGGATTGTGCCGGATGACAAAGCCCTGATTCCCAAAGAGATCTTACGTCAGGCGCGAGTCGCGTTCGAAAAGGCGTCGCTGCTGGTGCTGGTGGTGGACAGCCAGGCCGGCGTTACTCCGCTGGATGAAGAACTTGCAGAGATGGTGCGCAGCACGGGCAAGCCGTTTTTTGTAGCGGTGAATAAGGTCGATTCCGCGCTGCAGGAGGTGAACGCCTCGGTGTTCCACAAATGGGGCGTGCCGGTGTTTCCGATCGCAGCGGAGCACGGAACGGGCGTGGACGATTTGCTGGACGCGGCACTGGAAGAGATTCAGGGCAACGAGGTAACCGATCAACCGGAAGAGAGCGGAGTAACGGAAATCGCGATTATCGGCCGGCCGAACGTCGGCAAGTCCACGTTGTTGAACAAATTGGCGGGAGAGGAACGGTCGATCGTGTCTCCGATTCCGGGTACGACCATGGACAACGTGGACACGGAAGTGCGTCACGACGGAAAAACATATCGATTCGTGGACACAGCCGGTATTCGGCGCAAGGGAAAGACAACGCTGGTAGCGGAAAAATTGAGCGTGGTGATGGCCAGGCGTGGATTGGAACGAGCGGATGTGGCGCTGCTGGTGATCGACAGCGAACATGGAGTGACCAGCGGCGACGCGACGATTGCCGGTTATGCGGAAAAATCCGGGCGGTCGGTGATTATCGTAATGAACAAGTGGGATCTGGCGGTGGAGGCAGCGCAGAAGGCCGCTGCCATGGCGTCGGCGAGCGCTTCGAGCAACGCCAAAAGCGTGGCGAGGGATTACACCGTGTCGGGCGCCGTGGACAAGGGCAAGCTGTTGGTGGAATACGAAAAAATGGTGCAGGAAAAGTTCAAGTTCCTGAGTTATGCGCCGATCGTTTTTTTGTCGGCGAAAACCGGAGAGCGCACGCAAAAGCTATATGCGCTGATTGATGAGGTTGCCACTGCGCGAAGACGGAAAATTTCTACGGGAGAGTTGAACCGCTGGCTGAAGGAAGAAGTCGAACTGCAGAGAGCTTCGAATCCGAAGGCGCGGCCAGTAAGGATTTACTATATGACGCAGGCGAAGATTGCGCCGCCGGTGTTTCTGCTGTTCACCAACCAGAAGAAGCCGCTGCACTTTAATTTCGAACGGTTCCTGGAGAACCAGTTGCGGGCGAAGTGGGACTTCAAGGGCACTCCGGTGCGGTTTGTACAGCGTTTGCGGAAACGCACGGATAGGGAACGCGGAGGGGACGCGCAGGACGAGGAGTGAACGGTCTTCGCCAGCCAGGTGGTGAATCGAAGTGCAGTTTTAGGTGCAGTGGATGGGCCTGACGGCATCTGCTACACTCGCGAAGGAAAGCAGCAGAGATTGCTGCCATCAAAAATGAGTTCACCTGCACTGGAAATCGTAACTGAGGAAGAGCGGCTTTACCGCATCGGCGAAGTGAGCCGATTGACGGAGCTCAAGCCGTTCGTACTGAGGTATTGGGAGACGGAATTCCCGATGCTGGAGCCGGTGAAAAGCGCCAGCGGGCATCGTATGTATCGTCAGCAAGACGTGGATCTGGTGTTCACGATCAAGCGACTGCTGCACGAGGAAGGGTTTACGATCGCGGGCGCCCGAAGGCATTTAAGCGAAGGCGGAGCGACTGCTGCGGTGGTGCCAAACGTTGGCGGATTTGAGCCCGTGGGACGGGTCTTGTCGCGACCAGGAGCAGCACAACTGGACCGTAAAGCCCTGCTCGATCTGCGCGATGCGCTGCGCAGTTTCTTGACGCTGCTCGAAGGCAAGTGATACCGTTTTAATAGTAGTTTGGCCGCAGAACGGCGGCTAATTTTGTCGGGACGTAGCGCAGCCTGGTAGCGCGCACGCTTGGGGTGCGTGAGGTCGCGAGTTCAAATCTCGCCGTCCCGACCATTCAATTCCCTCCCCTTTCCCGATTTTCATACCAGATTTCCCGCTTCCCTGAAACTTTCCCATCGCGCTAGACTCTCAAGCTCCAGGAAGATTCGAGAAAGGTCCCGCCGTCCATGAAAGATAAGATTGTGCTCATCACGGGCGCCAGCGGAGGACTTGGGACCGCGGTGACCAAGGCGTTTCTTCAGCAAGGCGCACGCGTAATTGGCAGTTCCACCCGGATCACTGCGGCGGATTTCCCGGAGCTCAACTTCGAACCGCTGGCGATCGATTTCATGCACCCAGACGAGATTCGGCGTGGAGTGGCGGGGATCGGCGAGCGCTACGGCAGGATCAACGTGCTGGTGCACGTGTTGGGAGGATTTTCGGGCGGCAATTCGATTGTGGAAACGACGGACGCGACTTGGGAAAACATGTTGAATCTGAACTTGAGTGCTGCGTTCCGACTGTTTCGCGAAGCGATTCCGCTGTTGAGGAAGTCGGGTGGCGGACGATTGATTGCGATTGGGAGCCTGACCGCGGCACAGCCGCACGCCAAGCTGGGTGCGTATGTGGTTTCGAAGGCCGCGTTGGCCATGCTGGTGCAGACTGTAGCGCTGGAGAACTCCGACGCTGGCCTAACCGCAAATGTGATCTTGCCGGGAACGATTGATACCGCCGCGAATCGCAAGTCGATGCCCGACGCCGATTCTTCGAAATGGGTGAAGCCGGAGGCCATCGCGGAGTTGGTGCTGTCGCTTGCGGGAGAAGGCGCAAAGCATCTAAATGGATTGGCGATCCCGATAGAAGGCGGCCGTGGCTGAAAGCGTTGCGGTGATTTTGGTGCGGTTGGTGTATGCCTACGCAATAGTGGGGATTGTGTTCGCGATCGCGTTTGTGATTCTTGGAGTGCAGAAGATCGACCATCGCGCGAAGAGTTCGAGTTGGGGCTTTCGGCTGGTCATCCTGCCAGGAGTTGCGGGTTTGTGGCCACTGGTCCTAACGAGATGGATACGCGCGACCGGTGAACCTCCTCTGGAGAGGGAACCGCACCAATGATTCAGCCGCTCCGCAAACTGCACCGGCGCATTTTCTGGGTGTTGGCCGTGCTACTGCCGCTCCTGTTTATTGCAGGGTTGTTATTGCGGCATCGCCAGCTGGTTCCAAAAGTCACTCCGGCCAACGGGCATTCGACTTTGCCGGCGAATGCGAGTACACCGATCCTCACGGCGAGTTATCAGCTGCCGACGCCATGAGCGAGCGTTACACGGCGGTCGGTTGGAATCCGCAAAAACGAGTGTACGACTTCACGGTTGCAGCCGGAGTGCTGCTGTACGTTGGCACCTTCGTGGGGCTAAGTGCCGCGCTGCATCCAACGGCGACCGCGGAGACTCTGTTGATTCGCGCCCTGGGTTCGTGCGCGTTCCTTTTATTGAACGTAATTTTGTGTATTGGGCCGCTGTGCCGACTGGATTCGCGATTTCTGCCGCTGCTTTATAACCGCCGGCACCTGGGCGTGACGACGTTTTTGGTTGCGTTGGCGCACGGTGGATTTTCGTTATTTCAGTTTCACGCGCTGGGAAATATCGATCCGCTGGTAAGCCTGCTGGTCTCGAATCCAAATTTTGCAAGCGTAGCGGACTTCCCTTTCGAATTGCTGGGGCTCCTTGCGCTAATCATTTTGTTTTTCATGGCAGCGACAAGCCACGATTTCTGGCTGAGCACTCTGACGCCTCCGGTCTGGAAAACATTGCACATGCTGGTGTACGCCGCGTATGGCTTGCTGGTTGGCCATGTCGCGCTTGGCCTACTGCAGGCGGATCGCAGTCCCTGGTTAGCCGGGGCGATGGCAGCGAGCCTGCTGCTTGTGATTTCGCTGCATGTCGCAGCGGCTTGCGAGAAGAACGGATTGACGACACGAAGTATCCCAAGCACGAGGGGAATTACGTCGCGGTATGTCATGTAAATGAGATCCCAGAGAAATGCGCCAAGGTAGTCTCCGTGCGAGGGGAGCGCGTGGCGATTTTCAAGTATGACGGAAAGATCTCGGCACTATCGAATGTCTGCCGCCACCAGAATGGTCCTCTGGGAGAAGGCAGAATCATCGATGGGTGCGTGACCTGCCCCTGGCACGGATTTCAATACCTCCCCGGATTCCGGTGCGGCACCACCGCCCTTCACGGAGAAAGTCTCAACGTTCCGAACGAAGGCGGTGGACGGAATCGTTTGGCTGGATCCCAATCCGCTGGCAGCGGGGACGCCGGTTGAACCGAGCCGATTTGGCATGGAAGGAATTTCCTGATGAGCGAATTTTTTGTTGGCTATTTGCCAAGCGCGCCTCCAGGAATTCGCAGGCGCGTGCGCGCGCTGGTAGCCTGCGGTTCTGCTGCTGGCGGTTGCCGGGGCGGTGCTGTTTGCGGCCTCGCAAAATAAATTTGCGGCGTCGTTTTTCGATTACGGTAAGCCGAGGGAATTCTCGGGCTCGATTTCGTTGCGACCTTATCCGACCATGGCGGTGGATTCCGGCAAGCCTGCCTATTTGTTGGTGGCGCCGGGAAAGCATGGCGCCGATGGCTTGGTGGCGGGCGACGATGGCGCCCAGGTTCGCTTGAAAGGAACCCTGATTCATCGCGCGGAAGGCCAGATGATCGAAATTGAACCTGCATCGATCACAAAAACCGGCGAAATAGAAGGCGCAGCGAGTGAGACCAAGGACCTCGGGGAAATGACCTTACAGGGCGAGATCGTGGATACCAAGTGTTATCTGGGCGTCATGAATCCCGGTGAAGGAAAAGTTCATCGCGATTGCGCCGCACGCTGCCTGAGTGGCGGAATTCCACCGGCGCTGGTCACGAAAGATTTGGACGGATCGAGCCGAGTGGTTCTGCTGATCGGCGGAGATGGCCATCCATTGGGTAAGAGCGCCTGGCAGGCAGTGATCGGGCAACCTGTGTCGATGCGAGGGAGAGTCAAAGAGTCGCAAGGGCTGTTCTATCTGCAGACCTCGGCCGCGGACATCGTGGCTCTGCCGTAACTCCGAAGCCGGCGCAATTCCTGACCAAAACTAGGGCGGATTGACGAGATTTGCTGGCGAACCTACAATGGCAGCCTACCAGCCGTAGCCCGCATCTTGCAGGATAGTCGATCAAGCACACGCCAAGAGCACACCGAAGCATATCGTGGCCAGCGTACGACGGAAAAGCGGCGAAGGAGAGTTGAATGTCCGGTAGTCGTTACTTATGGGTGGTACTGGCGGCGATCGGAATTCTAGCTGCGTTTGTGGGGTTTCGCACGTGGAAGGGCAAGGCGACCACTCAAGTTGTAAGTGCGAACGAATACGTCGGATCCGGGTCCTGCCGAAGCTGCCACGAGCGATTTTATGAATTGTGGTCTACATCGCATCATGGAATGGCGATGCAGAAGTTCACTTCGCAATTGGCGAAGACCGAGGATATTCCAAGCAGCCAGGCAATTCGCATCGGCAATGTCTCTTACAAAGCGGAGATGGATGACAAAGGTGGATGGATTGTGGAGAGTAGCACGGCCGGCGAGCATCGCTACCCGATCGAGCTGACGCTGGGCGGCAAGAACGTTTTCTATTTCCTGACGACGCTGGATCACGGCTACCTGCAGGTGTTGCCACTGGCATACCAGGTGAAAGACAAGAAGTGGATGGATGCCACGCTGAGCATGACGATGCATGAGGGCCAGATGCGAGGCCAGCCGGTGGATTGGCGTGACCGGGCACTGACATTCAACACGTCGTGTTACGGATGCCATGTCAGCCAGATCGACACGAACTACGACGCGGCGACGGACAGTTATCACACCACATGGCGGGAGCCAGGAATTAACTGCGAGACGTGCCACGGGCCGGCCGGTACCCACGTGCGTGTCTACGAGCAGGCGGAAAAAGAGGGAAGCGAAACCGACTGAACTGGGGTTGATCAGCTTTCGAGCACTGACGCCCGCGCAGCGCAATGATTCGTGCGCGTCGTGTCACGCGAAGGCCTCGCCGATAACGGCAGGTTTTCGGGTGGGCGATAAATTCTTCGATCATTTCAATCTGGTCACTCTGGAAAGTTCGGATTTTTATCCCGACGGTAGGGACCTTGGAGAGAACTACACGCTTTCGTCGTGGTTGTTGAGCCCGTGCCTGGCGTCGAATGAGATGGACTGCATTCAGTGTCATACGTCCAGCGGTCGATTCAAGTTCGCGAAGGGCGATGCGAACGCGGCATGCCTCCCCTGCCATCAAGACGTCGTGAAGAACGCCGCACTACATTCGCATCATCCGGCGGACAGCACCGGCAACAAATGCATTTCGTGCCACATGCCGATGACAGCGCACGCGCGCATGCAGCGCAGCGACCATTCCATGCGGGCGCCGTCACCCGCGGCGACTCTCGTTTATAAATCGCCGAATGCCTGCAACGAATGTCACAAGGACAAAGACGCCAACTGGGCAGACAAGTTCGTACGGCAATGGTACCCAAAGGACTACCAGGCATCGCTGCTGGCGGAGGCGGCGCTCATCGATGCAGCGCGCAAACGGGACTGGTCGAAACTGCCGCAGATGCTGGCATACATCGAGAATCGCGAACACAACGCGATCTTTACTACGGGACTGATTCGCCTGCTGGCAGCGTGTCCGGATTCCCAGAAATTCCCAGTAATGCGAGGAGCGCTGGCGGACCCGTCGCCCCTGGTGCGGTCTGCAGCCGTGGACATTCTGGCGGAGAGAATGGATGCCTCGACCGCAAAATACGTGGCGACATTCGCGAAGGATCCCTCGTACCTGGTGCGCATTCGAGTGGGGTCCGCCCTGAGCCCTGTGCCGCTGGAGACGTTTGACGAAGCCACGCGCGTAAATGTGGAAGGCGCCGAGAAAGAATATCTGAATTCGCTGACGATTCGGCAGGACGACTACGCACAGCATTTGAATCTGGGCAATTATCACCACAACCGACAGGAACTGCCACAAGCAGTGAGCGAGTACGAGAAAGCAGCGGCGCTGAGGTCGGGGTTTGCGCCTCCGCTGGTGAACGCGTCGGTAGTTTATAGCCAGATGGGGGACAGCCAGAAGGCGGAGGACGCTCTGCAACGAGCGATTGCCAGTGAGCCCGACAACGCTGCGGCGCACTTCAACATGGGATTGCTGCTGGCGGAAAAAGGTCAGGAAAGTGAAGCGGAAAAAGAACTTCGGAAGACGCCTCCAGTTGGAACCAACAAATGCGGCGGCGGCATACAACCTGGCGGTATTGATTGGGCCGAAGGATAACGCAGGAGCGCTGGCACTGTGCCGCAAGGCAGTACAAAACGATCCGGAAAATCCGAAATACCAAAGCGCGGTTGCGTACTACGAAAATAAAGGCAAAGGAAAATAGCGCAACAGCGGATCGCGCTGCTGCGCTATGGCCTCATGGGAATGTCGCGAGAAGCGACTTGCTACTTGGCGTAGGTTAAACCGAGAACTACGCCGCTTTGTGTGATATCCGCAAGGAAGGCGTTCCGCGAACCATAGTTGACGGACATGTACCGGTAGCCGGCTTCTGAGGACCATCTCTTCGAGAGGCGGAAACCGAGAGCACCGCCGACCTGGTAGTCCGACCTGGCAGAGCCACCGCCAGCGTCGCCAAATACAACGATGAACGCGCGATGTCCGAGATCGCCCTGAAACTTGGCGCCGGCTACGCCGTCGATCCAGCCCTTGCTGGCGGTGAGACCGCCAAATGGCGGGATAGGCTCCAAGTCCAGCTGATTCTTGAAGTACCACACGCGGACGCCAACTAAGGCGTCTACCTTGAACTTCTTCTGGTCGATAAAACGGTAGCCGACCTTCTGGGTGAAGATCGTCTCTTTCAGAGTCACTTTCGCGGAATAGTAACCGTCCTCAAAAGGCAGGCCCTTCGAGTCGGACAGCTTGACCCACAAGAGATCGACCGGGAAAACGATGCGGTTGTAACGCGGTTCGGCGGCGAGCATGAAGCCAATATCGAGATTGGAAAGGACATCGCTGGCGCTCTGGTGAATGCTGGCTTCATGGCCGTCAACGGCAATGGTCCCATGAATTCCAGAGAACCAAAGATAAGGAGTAAAACTTATGTGGAATCCCTGGTCCGAAGAATCCTGGGTGGCGGGGGCGGGAGATGCGACCGTCGAAGTGGATTGGGCGCGAAGGGCGGAGGCGCTGAACGACATGGCTGATAGGGCGATCAGCCCGAAAACTAGACCGCGGTGAAACGAGGCTTTCATCTAAGCTCCTTAAATTGACCTGATAGGGCTTTAACACCTTAATATGATACAGGCCGAATGTGTCTCGAAAAAATCGATAGATGCAAATTTTTTTACTAAGTAAACTTGGCGAGCGGTTAAAATTTCTGTAAATGAAACGGAAACCATACTGCTGGTCTGCAAATCCACTGGTGAGCGTTCCGCCCAGAAACAGGTCCCTTTTTCGCTCCGTGCACAGCATTTACCCTAATTGCTGGAAAGTGAGGTCAAGGTTCCGAATGCTGGGCAAATATTTGCGGTGGAAATCGACGGGATTAGCCCTGGTTTTTGTTGTGTTGGTTGGGGTGGCACCCCGGGCAAAGGCGCAGGAATTTAATTTCCTGCCCGAGGTTGATTTTTACTCGCACCTCACTTCGAACCTCAGATTTCAATACCAGGCAAAAGAAACGCGCGAGGCGGGGGACCCTACCCAGGCGGAGGTCGGACCGAGCTTCGATTATTCTATCGGTGCGCTGTCTCGGTTACGTGAATTGGCAATTTTTGAGGCGGACCAGACGAAGAATATGGCCCTGAATGTGTCAGCCGGCTTTCGGTATGTTGCCGCGCCGGACAAGGCTCCCACAGAACGAATGGAACTGGTAGCGACACCCAAATTGCCGCTGATGTGGCACATCCTGCTGCTCGATCGTAATCGAATGGATTTGGATTGGCAGAAAGAGAAATTTACCTGGCGCTACCGGAATCAGGTCAAGTTGGAGCGCAGAATTCGCACGTGGCGTTACCATCCGGCACCGTATGTGGCCGCGGAAGTTTTCTATGAGAGCCAATATACCAAGTGGGGCACAACCGCGCTGTATGCGGGCTGTCTGATGCCGGTGAATAAGCACGTGGAATTCGACCCATATTACGAGCACCAAAACATCACGACCGGTAAACCCAACAAACAACTAAATCAGTTCGGGTTGATTCTCAACGTGTACTACTGAGGCGGTATCGTTGACGGTGGACCGCCAAGCAAAGTCATACGGAACGTTGAGGCCAGTTTTCCGGAGACGGCGATCGGCCCCGTATGGCCAAGTCTTACCCGAATGGATTGTCGCCGAAAGCTATGAAATACTTGGCGAACTGCGCCGAGCGGGAGAATTCCGATATGAGCTTGCGGCAATTTCGCGCGGTAGTGGCGGGAACCCAGCCGGACCTGTTGCACACACCCTATGTTTCTTCCCTAAAGCGGGCGCCAAGCAAGCCTCTGGTTCGCATCGATCAAACGATTTCAGAGCTGACTGGACCGAATTCGGCGCTACTGCCGGGCGCGAACGCTCGCATGGATCTTACCCGGGAGCACGGAGGCGCGCCACTGGGTCAGCGGATCATCGTGTCTGGAAGAGTCCTGGATGAAGACGAACGACCGGTGGCGAATGCCCTGGTGGAGGTGTGGCAGGCGAATGCCGCGGGGCGATACCGCCACGCGAACGACCAGCACGATGCGCCACTGGATCCCAACTTTAGCGGCGTAGGGAGCGTCTTAACCGACGTGAACGGATGCTACCGGTTTGTGACGATTCGGCCGGGCGAGTATCCGTGGAGGAATCACTACAACGCATGGCGGCCGGCGCATATTCACTTTTCCTTGTTTGGGCCGGCATTCGCTACTCGGTTGGTCACCCAGATGTACTTTCCGGGTGATCCGCTGCTTCGCGTCGATCCCATCTTCAATTGCGTGAGCGATGAGGCAGCGAAAAACCGATTGATCTCGATTCTTGATTGGGAGGCGACGATTCCCGACCAAGCGCTGGGCTACCGGTTCGACATTGTATTGCGTGGCCGCAAAGCGACCCCGATGGAGGGGTGATATGGGCAGGATCGCGACGACTTCGCAGACGGTCGGGCCCTATTTCTCGATTGGGCTGTCTCCGCTGTACCGCGGGGTGCTATACCCTGAAGATGCTGGCGAGCGGATTCAGATTCGAGGGCGAGTTCTGGATGGTGATGGGGTGGGAGTGCCTGACGCTGTTCTGGAATTCTGGCAGGCGAACGGCAAGGGATGCTATGCAGGCTCAGCGGAGGCGGAAGGTTCCTCGCGAGAGGCCTGCGCGGGCTTTGGGCGAGTGCCGACATCGGAAAATGGGGAATTCCAGCTGGACACTGTGAAACCCGGATTGGTGGAGGCGCCGGATGGAACTTCGCAAGCACCTCATATCGTCGTGAGTATTTTCATGCGCGGGCTGTTGACGCGTTTGATCACTCGAATTTATTTCGCGGGGGAAGCACTCAACGAGACGGATTTTGTGCTGAAACAAGTGGATGCCGAGCGCCGCGCAAGGTTAGTCGCAAAAAGCACAGGCAGCGGCAATCGTTTCGAATGGAATGTGCAATTGCAAGGACCGCAGGAAACGGTATTTTTCGAGTTTTGAGGCCCTGAAACAATCATGCGCACACAGGTTTGCATCGTTGGGGCGGGCCCGGCTGGATTGCTGCTGGCGCACCTGCTGCGGCGCGAAGGGATTGATTCTGTAATCGTGGAGAAGTTCAGCCGCTTGCATGTGCAGGAGCGGGTGCGGGCAGGTGTGCTCGAACATGGAACCGTTGAATTGGTGAACGAACTGGGATTGGGCGAACGGATGCGCCGCGAGGGTCTGCCGCACTACGGCATTGAATTGAGTTTTCTTGGGCGGCGGCACCGGATCGATTTTGAAGAACTGACTGGGCACGGAATCCTGGTGTATGGCCAGAACGAGTTGGTGAAGGATCTTACTAACGAACGCATGAGACTGGGCGAGCCGCTGTTCTTCGAAGCAGAGAACGTCTCGGTGCACGACATCGAAAGCGATGGTCCTTCCGTTCGGTTTCAACACGTTGGGGAAGAACATCGGATCGAGTGCAATTTCATCGCAGGCTGCGATGGGTTTCACGGCGTGTGCCGTCCAAGCATGCCCGAAGGCATTTTGAAGACTTACGAAAGAATTTATCCGTTCGCATGGCTGGGGATACTGGCGGAAGCGTCACCATCGTCGCAAGAACTGATCTACGCCAACCACGAGAATGGATTCGCGCTGCTGAGTATGCGATCGCCAAAGATCAGCAGATTGTACTTACAGTGCCGTCCCGATGAAGATTTGGCGAAATGGCCGGACGAACGAATCTGGAACGAATTGGAGCACAGGCTGGCGTTCGATGGCTGGAACTTACAACGGGGACCGATCATCCAGAAGGGCGTAACCGGGATGCGGAGCTTCGTGGCCGAACCAATGCAGTTTGGTCGATTGTACCTGGCAGGAGACGCGGCTCATATCGTTCCTCCCACCGGCGCCAAGGGGCTGAATCTGGCAGCGGCGGACGTGCGGATATTGGCAGCGGCGTTGGCGAAATTTTACAAAACGGGGAGCGATGCGCTGTTGATGCGGTATTCCGAGCGAGCACTGGGACGGGTCTGGAAGGCTCAACGATTCTCCTGGTGGATGACGACAATGCTACATCGGGCGCCGGACGATTCCGGGTTCGATCGCAGGCGGCAACTCGCGGAGCTGGAGTATGTGGTGAGCTCCCGCGCGGCGTCGCAAAGTCTTGCGGAAAACTACGTGGGTTTGCCGTTGGAGATTCCAGCCTGAACGCCACGCAATTGTTTCCCCCGGGCTTATACGGGCGGTAGGCCCCCATAACAATCTAATTGTTCCCTTACGAATTCCTGATGCAGGCCTCGCTAAGCTGGGTAGGTTGGCCTTCAATGGGGAAAAATGAATACTCAGTCTGGGGCGGTTCGGTTTGGAGTTTTGTTGTTATTGGCTTGCCTGGCACCTTGTTCTTTATTCGGAGCGACCGGCGAACTGCCGAGTTCGCGAATCGCAGGTTTGGCGCTGCATCCCGGGGGGCTGCTGCCACTGGCGGGCGCTTCCGTCTCCATTCATGCCGAGAATTCTAAATTCTCGCAGACGCTGGTGAGCGATGAACACGGCGAGTTTGTATCCGAAAATCTGCCCGCGGGACACTATGTATTGCGCGCCCAAAAAGATGGATATGCTGATTCCGAACGCTACGTGGTGGACCTGGAGCCGGCGAGTACGGCGCACGCGACGTTGACCCTGGGTCAATCGACGGCAGCAACAGAGGGAAGCGCGAAACAGGACAACGGTCAGACAGCGGCGGCAACTCAGCCGTCAGGATCCTTTTTCCATCGTTTTTTCAAGGCGTATCACGACGACTGGTTCGGACCGGCATCGACGGATCCAGCACCAGCGCGCCGGCCCGGGTCATGGCCGGCACCGGTGCAGGGCCCTCCATTTCCTTTTTCGGATTGGCCAATCGGCGGTACGGTGGTGATCGGCACGCCGTTTACGCAATCGGGCCCGCTGATGCAGGCGATATGGAGCGGCAAGAACGGAGACGCGTGGAAGCGCAGCGGGGTGCAGATTTATGGCTGGCTGAATTTCGGCGGGAACTGGAGCACTTCGAAAGATACGGTCGGCCCAAACGGCAGATTCAATACCTATCCCGAATCGTACGATGAAATCGGCAACTCGATTCAACCGGACCAGATGGTGTTGTACATCGAACGGCAGCCGAATACGGTGCAGACCGACCATTTCGATTGGGGGTTCCGCGTGTCGGGGTTGTGGGGACTGGATTACCGGTTCACAACGTCGAAAGGTTGGTTAAGCCAACAACTGCTCGGGTATCAAGCGCAAGGCTGCCCGACGAAGCCGACGGGACTTTGCAACGAATACGGATTTGATCCGGTGATGCTGTATGCGGATTTCTACGTTCCGAATATCGCGCAGGGAATGGACATCCGCGTAGGCCGCTACATTTCGTTACCGGACATCGAAGCGCAACTGGCCCCGAACAATTACACCTTCAGCCATTCACTTCTGTATACGGTGGACTGCTACACGCAAACCGGTTTGAACACGACGACCAAGATAAACAACAATTGGACGGTGCAAATCGGTGTGTCGCCGGGTTGCGACGTGGCGCCGTGGCAGAAAAGCGACGCCAAGCTGACGTTGAATGCGTGCGTGCAATACAACTGGCACAAGAACGCGGATACGCTCTATTTTTGCGAGAATGCGCTGAATGACGGCAAGTATGCGTACAACAACCTGAATTCGCTTTACCTGACCTGGTATCACAAGTTTGGAGAGAGTCCGTGGCACACCGCAACGGAAGCCTGGTACCAATACGAAAAACAGACACCGAACGTCTGCTATAACTCCAGTTACCCGAACTGCGGGCCAGGACCGGTTCCCACGGAGACGAATGCCAATGGAGCATTTTGTAAAGATCCGACGCAAGTGACTTGTTTCGCTCCGGACTATGCGGTGGTCAACTACATAGAGAGGCAATTCGGGCCGCACAATTACATTTCGATCCGCAATGAGTTTATGGACGATCTTGTGGGACAGCGTACCGGCACGAAAACGAGATACACGGAAAGCCTGTTCGGGTGGGGGCATTGGGTGGGAACCAGCATCCTGTTCCGGCCGGAAGTGCGATTCGAACATTCCTATGACCGCCCGGCGTACGACAACTACACGAAGAAAAGCCAGTTGACGCTTGCCAGCGACGTAATCTTTTTCTTCTAAGTTTCGGGCAGCCGGCACACATCGGCGCAATCACTGATCAATCCGGCGAATTGGAGTACAATCCGTGGCAATACGGCTCTGATCCAATTCAAAGGAGAACTCCATGAAAGCACCGCGGTTTCTCGCCGCAACCCTCTTATCCGTCCTGGTTTTGGGATGCGCGCTGTCGTTGAATGCGCAAGGGGCGAAGGAATCTGTATTGAAGGCCTCGGACGTCGGCACGAAGTTGATGCCGGACAAGGTTTTTTTCCGGGGACAAAACGCGCCGGTACAAGCGCGCAACACGGCGGGGGTGCGCTACGCAGATGAACTGCTGGTATTGGCCGGCTTAGTGGATAGTTCCGGTTATTCGACAAGCATTCGCGAAAAATATCAGGGGTACCTACTAACGGAGGTGCCGCTGGAAATCGGGGGCCAAACGTTGAAGCCTGGAGCGTATGGCTTCGGATTCCTCAGCGATGGAAAATTTGTGGTGATGGATATCGGAGCGAACGACGTGCTTAGCGTGGGTTCCATGAAGGACTCTGAGATCAAACATCCAGTGCCGCTGCAAGTAGTGGGCGCGAAGGATGCGGGAAGCTATCGTTTATACAGCGGACGCGACTTTGTGGAGTTTCATCGCGCCAAGTAATTTGTCAGAGAGGGACCTGTCAGGGACGGGCCCCTCCCTCGTTCACAGTTGTGCTTAACTGACAATCTGCCCGGAAGTGGCGTCCCACCTCACCATGGCCGTCCGAAAATAGGATTCGTTGGCCATGTGGCAGGCGAGGGCGGCGTTGTGACCAAAGACGGCGTCCTCCACGACGGGCTTGCGGCTGCGAACCGCCTGGAAATAGTTCCAAACATGCGGGCGCAGATCGTCGAAGTCGTCGCCACGATAGGTAAAGCCCTCCAGGGCCGGTTCCTTGCCGGGAGCGGGATCGTTGTCTTCATGCCATTTCTTCACGTAGTCATCGCGCATTTTCTGGGGGAAGCTTGAGTCGTAATAGCTGGGAGACGAGTCTTCGCCGGTCTGCGGAGAGTAGGTGATGGTGGTGCCAGTAACTTCCAAGAGTCCTTTGGAACCCTGGAAACGATAGGTCTCTGGCATTTCGCAGCCCAGATTCAACCGCATATACACCGGGTATTTTCCATATTGATAGAGGGTCGGCGCAACGTCCGGCATATTCCGGCCGTCAGGAAAACGAAGAATCGCGCCGAAGGACGAGGCGCGTGATGGCGGCTCATTCCAGCCCAACATGAAGTTCATGCCGCTGACCAGGTGGACCAGCAAGTCGCCGGCGACTCCGGTGCCGTATTCCTTCCAGCAGCGCCAACGCGCGAACGATTTGGCATCGAAGGGTTTCTTGGGGGCAGTGCCCTGCCAGGTTTCCCAATCCAAGTTTTCCGGTGAGAGGCCGGCAGGAATGGGATAGACCCAAGCGCCTTGGGGATCGTTGCGGCCGAGCCAGCCTTCGACCAAGGTCATATCACCGATGATTCCTTTGCCGAGCATCTCCTTGGCCTTGGCGCAGATGACGGAACTGACGCGTTGGGAACCGATCTGGACGATGCGGCCGCTCTTCTTGGCGGCATCCACCATGGCGATACCCTCGGCAGGGCTATGGGACATGGGCTTTTCGCAATAGATGTCCTTGCCGGCAGCCATGGTGTCCACGAATACCTGCTTGTGCCAGTGATCGGGAACCGCGGCAATGATGCAGTCGATGCTCTTGTCATCGAGCAGTTCTTTATAGTGCCGGGTGGTTTTGATTTTTGGTCCGGCGATTTCCTTGGCGAGGTCCTGGCGAGCGTCATACAACTCGGCAGCCGCTACGCACTCGACACCGGGCAAAGCGACCGCGGTGGCGAGCAAGCCGGAGCCCTGCATACCGACGCCAATGATGCCGAAACGGACGCGATCGCTGGGCGCAGCCATTTCCCATGGCTTCGGAATGTGGGCGGGCTCCAGAAAGATGGTGTTCGCCGCCATCATTGCGCCTGTCGTACCGGCACCGGCTTGGATAAATTCACGACGAGAGAATTGATTTTTTTTCATCGAGTGATCTCCTGTTTTCTTTGTGCTGCACTTCAGGGCAATTGCTGAATGGCAACTTCTTTGAAGAATACGACGTCGCTGTCACTGTGGTTCTGGAGACCGAACCAGCCTTCCATTGGCCGGGGGCCGCGCTCCGGTTCGAAGTCAAACTTCTTAGGGGGAACGGGATCGCCTTCCTTGTAGTCGGTAATCTTGACGCCGTTGACTTCGACGACCGTGTGCGGACCGTCGATGGTGATGATCATGGTGTTCCACTCGGGGCCGGGCTTGGTGGGTTTGGCCATGGGCTTGGTCAGCGAATAGAGCGTGCCGGTGATGTGGTACTCGTCTTCGTTGGATTTTTCAGGTTCATTGTCGATCTGCACTTCGTAGCCGTAGTTGACGGGCATCCAGGCTTCCCGCGGTTCGATGGGTATGCGGATAAAAACACCGGAATTGTCATTGTGATCGCGCATTCGGAACACGACCTTGATTTTGCAGTGGCCGACTTTGCCACCGGTCCAGTACAGCAGACCCATGCCGCCGGTAGTGTGGATTTCGCCGTTTTCGACAAACATTTTGCCTGGGCCGACATGTTTCCAGTCGGCCAGGTCTTTTCCGTTAAACAACTGTTTCCATCCGGGATCATTCACCTGAGCCGGCAGCAGAAACGCGGCCAACAGCAGCATCGGGATTAAAGCCAACAGCTTGCGCATAGACCATCCTCCTAGAATCAAGAAACAAAAACATTGCGAAGCATAAACCAAAGATTCGCGGGGCGTTCGGCCAAACGGCGCACAAACCAGGGATACCAATAAGAGCCATATGCAACGAGGACCACAGAGCGGCAGCCGGCGCGCGCCAGCCTTTCCTGTTCGGCGCGTTGGATGCCATAGAGCATCTGGACTTCAAGATCACGGTTGTCGCGCCCTTCACTCTTGAGCAGGTCGAGGAGTCGCTGGATCAAGGCTATATCGTGGGTACCGAACGCGGCACGCGTACACTGTTGGGAAACTTGAGCGCGCAGCAATTGTTGCGCGAGGGCGAAGTAGTTTTCGTCGACATCCGATTTATTCGGAAAAGCAACTTCGGATGATTCTTTGTATGCTCCCTTGACCAGACGAATGGAGGGTCGCAAAGGCAAAAGGTCCGCGAGGTCTTGTTGAGTGCGGCGCAAATAGGCTTGCAGGCAGATGCCGACGTTTGGATGCTTGCGGAGAGCTTGCTTATAGACGCGGAGGGTGGCATCGACGTAAGGACTGGCTTCCATGTCGATCCAAAGCGTGGACTGTGACAAATTGCGATTCATAAGAGCTTCGACATTTTCGGCGCAAAATTCAGGGGAAAGATCGAGGCCGATCTGGGTCAGTTTGATGGAGATTTCCGTGCCCAGTCCGGAAGCGTGGACGCGATCCAACACATCGAGGTAGTTTTCCGTGACCGCGATGGCTTCCGCACGGTCGTTGACGTTTTCGCCGAGATAGGTGAAGACGGTTCCCAAGTTTTTGCGGCGAAGAAGCGCGGCAGCCTCGAGGGCGTCGATAATGGTTTCACCGGGCATGAAGCGCGAAACACTGCGGCGAACGAAGGGGTAATTCACGGCATGTTCGCGGAGCCAACGATTCTGCGAGGCGGCAAGCAGCATGGAGCGCACAAGCGCCACGTGGGCACCCTCCGATGGAAATGGGAGCGAAGAAGAGTCTGCGGCCCATTCTAGAACAAAAACGAGTAGAGAAGAGAGCAACTATTGTGCGATTTCTGGGAAGGAAGAGGCAGGAATCTGGAGTGCTTTTTCGATCCACTCGGGAAGCTGGGATTGCACGACGGAGGTGTCTTTGCCGAGTCGAGCGGCGCTCTCTTGGAGAGCTTGCGAGACTGCGGTTTGTTCGGCACCCGGGGTGGATTTCAGCAAGGATCCCGCGCGAAGGAAGCATGCGTAAGCGAGAGCTTCCGGCTGATTCTGGCGGCGCAGAAACTGGCCGTAGTCGAACCAGTCGCTGGCAGAAGCGGGAGTGTCTGGGAGTTGCTGGTCCAATCGGAGGGCGCGCTGGTAGGCATCCGCGGCTTGGCGAGGAGCGCGTGAATGCTCGTCCAAATCGGCGAGATGAACCAGGGCGAGGCTCTGCAACTGGCGATTCGAAATGCGTAGAGCGAATTCCTGGGCTTTCTGGTAACCGGTGCGGGCTTCCTGAACTTTTCCGGAAGCGTAATTGGCATCCGCGACTTTGATGAGCGCAGAAATCACGGTGCGGGTTTCCTGGGCATGATCGTCGGGATGCAGGGAGACCGCCTGAAGGTAAGCGCGGTAGTGCGTTGCGGCAGCCGCCGGTTCGCCCTTCTGTTCGAATGCGGCAGCCAGGTACAGGTGAGCGGTCGGCTGAAGCGGGTCCACTCGAAGAGCCTGCTGCCAGGCTTGAACGGCAGACTCAGAATCACCGCGCTGAACCGCGAGCACCCCAAAGTTCAGCCAGCCCGCAGCATTGTTGGGATCTGCCGCAAGCGTCTGGCGGTAAAACTGGAAGGCATCTTCCGTGCGGCCGGCTTCAATCAGGCCTCGCTCATAAGCCTCCTGTAGGACGCGATTGCGAGGACTCAACTGGACCGCACGCTGCATGGCAATCAGGGCGCCCTGGCGATCACCAGAAGCCTGGACGCTTTGAGCCAACCGCATCTGGGCGGAGCTGTCCTGAGGGTTGAGTCGGATTGCGCGTTCGACAGCAGCGCTGCTTGAATCTACGTGCGCCCAGTAATACCGCAAGCGATCCAAGCCGCCCCACAACAGAAGGGCAAGCAAAACCGAAACCCGCAACGTACGCGCTGCAACAGAAGGCCCGGCAAACCAAGCGGCGAGGGATCGCCAAGTGCTCGCCTGCGTTGCAACATCTTCCGAAGCCGGGGGTTTATTCAAGAGGAAGGCGGCAACCTTACTGTCACGAAGCTTCCAGATCGCGCCGTCCAGAATGAAATGGTGGAGGCTAACCAGTGCGGTGAACGTCAGGAAACTGGCAGCGAAGTCGACATGCAGGGCGCGGCTCACGATCCAAGGCCCGGGAACGAACAGGGCAATCCCGCCAGCAACCAAAATCAGCCAGTAGCGGGCGCGGTTCCAGGAGAGTTCGCGATGCGCCGCAGCTTCCTTCTGCTGGTAGAAGGAAGTCACCCAGAGATACTGGGCCGAGTGCAGCACCGCCAGAATGCCGCTGGAGTATCGGGTTTGCGGTACATCTTTCGAGGTGATCAACTCGATGACAGCGGGCAGCAGAAACCAGAAAAACTGCGTGGATACCAGAGTGGCCACCGGAAGCAAGGATCGCCACGATGCGCGGCGAGACATGGACCACAAAGACCAAACACCGGCGCAGACGAAGGCGGCCGCAAGCAGGGCTCGAGTGGGGGCTGTCCAGGCGGCGGGCAGGTTCAGCGAGAGCACGAATGGATCATTGGATACGCCCGTATTGAAACTGAGCATGAGCATGACGAAGGACGCGACGAATGAGAGATGCAGGGCGTTGCGTTCCTGCTCCGTGGGCGCAATTCCGGCGCGCCGCGCGAACATCATCATGAGGCCGAAGTTTTGCCCGGTGTAGTGCCAGGGGCTCCAACAGATGTAGAGCGTAAAAATCCATGGAAGAAGCGGGTACCACAGGTGTGCGACGACACCGGTTGCGGCCAATAAGATTGCGGTATGGACCGTGAAGAGACGATAACGCGAGAACTCGTCGTAGCTGTGGTAGGCCCGGTAAATTGTGGCCATGAAATGCGGATAATTCAAGAGCAGAGCCAGAGCGTAAAATGCGAAGGACCAGGACGCGGCGTGAGATAAGGACAGCGAGTAGGTAGCCAGCAGGAGCGGGGCGGACCAGGCGCCGCATCCAATGAGCAAGTCGGTCCAGGGGCCGTACAACCATACCTTAGGCACAGCGGCCGGGTCGGGACGGCGTGGCCGCGAGGTTCGCGTGCGACGATCGACGGGGGTGCTTACCGAGGGCATGAAATCAGCGTATCGGAGAACACCGGCGGTAACGCGGCCGGTGGCGGGGAATAATGCCAATCAGTTACCGGACGAAGGGGTAATGGCGCGGAATAGGAATGGGCGTCTGAGAGCAGACTTCCCGCTGGGGATCGTGGTATACGCTGGTGTGCCTATGATGCATCTAAGTAAACAGATCGAGACTGAGAGCCGACGTGAGTGCAGAGGAGACGGAACGATGAAAAGCAGACAAATGAAGACACGATTGAGTATGTTGTTCGCGGCGCTGCTGCTGGTAGGGGGCGGAACGGTCTACGCACAGAAGAATGAGAAATCCAACGCGAAGGCGGTTGCGGGAACAGGAACAAATACTTTTACCGTTACTGCGGTCGGCAAGAAAGAATCGGCGCCGTCGATTGCCATGGACGATGTACAACTTTACTTCGGCAAAGAACGAAAGCAGATCGGTGAGTGGAAGAGGGATGACCATCTGGCACTGGCTATTCTGATCGACGATTCGATCGACAGCGGAGCCGCAGGCCAATGGGATTATCTGAAGTCGTTTATTCTGGCCCAGCCGCCCACAACGTTGATTGCGGTGGGCTATATAAGCAACAACACGGTACAGATCGCTCAGGATTTCACACCGGAACACGAGCTCGCGGCGAAGGCGCTGCGCATCCCACTGGGCCTTTCCATGATCGGCTCAAGTCCGTATCTGGCAACGATCGACATGATGAAGCGCTGGCCCGATGCAGGGGGACGTCGGTCGATTCTGATGATTTCGTCAGGCATCGATTACTTCCGTGGACTTGGATTCGGTCCGTTCAGTCCTGATCTGGACCCGTTGATCCAGCGCGCGGAACGGCAAAACACAAATATCTGGACGATTTACTATCCGACATCCGGACATCGTGGACGGGGATTCTATCCGGCGATGATGGGTCAATCGAACATGGAGAAGATGGCCGACGACACCGGTGGAGAATCCTACTATTTGGGTTCCTCGGCTCCCGTTTCCATCAAGCCGTATCTGGATGAAATCACACAGCACCTATCGAATCAATATCTGCTGACGTTTGCGGGATCCGGCGGAACCAAGGGCCGCTATCAACCGGTGAAGCTCAAGACGGAGTTGAAGGACGTGGAATTCTTTGCACCATCAGCGGTCTATCTGCCGCCTTCGAAGTAGATTTAATGACAAATGATTTGGGGCGTCCGTAAAAAGCGGGCGCCCTTCTTCCTTTCGGAATCAAAGCGCGCGAGTGGATTCGCGGATCACCAGTTCGGGGCTGAGCTTTTGCGAACTGACGCGCCAGTCGCGATTTTCAAGGCCGGCGTCCACGGCATCCATGACAATGTTCACGGCCGTAGCGCCCATGACTTCCAGCGGCTGTCGCACGGTAGTCAGAGCAGGGGCCGCCAACGCCGATAAAGCGACGTCGTCGAAACCGATCACGGAACATTGTTCGGGCACTTTGATGCCTGCCTTGGTAAGCGCGCGAATCGCGCCGAGCGCGGTCAGATCATCAAAGGCGAGGATGGCGGTGAATTTTTTCTTGCGAAGAATCAAATCCTCGGTAAAACGGTGGCCATTCTCAAATCCGGAATTGGGATCGAAAGCATCGGGAAGATTGGTTTGGAGACTGGGATCAAGTTCCAGACCTACGGCTTGCGCAAACTTCTGAATGCCCTTCCAGCGCGGCGCGGTATCGATGAGCTGCTTCGGCCCACGGATGAACGCGATCTTGCGGTGCCCGAGTTGGTATAGGTGCTCAAGCGCCAGGCGGCCACCCGCCTCGTTGTCGACCATGACGGAACTGATGCGGTTGTCGGGCAGGTCCCAGCCAATGGTGGCGGCGGGGATCTCGCGCTTGTTGAGGTCCGCAAGAACGTCGATATCGACGAACAGCCAATTGGCAACGACGATCAGGCCGTCGACGTGGCGTTCGAGGAGCATCTCCAAGTAGCGTTCAAAGCGCTCGCGCTGGTTGTGCGCATCGGCGTAAATGGGGACATAGTTTTTGTTGTATAAGGCGTTTTCGATGCCACGCAGGACGGGCGTGCAGAAGGGATCCATGACGTCGAACAGCATCACGCCAACACTCTGGCTGCGCCGACTGCGCAGAAACCGAGCCATGGCGTTGGGACGATAGCCCAGGCGTTTGGCGGTGTCTTCGATTTTCTTGCGAGTGGTGGAGGCGATGTAGCGAGCAAGCGGCGCGTTATTCAGAACGATCGAGACAGTGGCGGGAGAAAATCCAGATAGCTCCGCGACATCCCGCATGGTGACCATGCCGCGCTTTCCGGAGGTTTTCTTCACGCCCACACCCTGATGTAGCTATAGAAGAAATGAACTAAAAATGCAATATCCAGCCACCTAGTCCTCGGGCGGAACTTCAAAGGACAGCGGATTGCGGAACCAATTGGTTTTCCAGATGCCAAAGGCGATACCAACTGCCATCCAGATCGACCCCACGACGATCGCGGGGCGGCTGAGATTGATCCAGAGCGCAAAGCAGATGATGAATCCAATAACGGGTGGAATCAGGAAGCCCAGTTTCTTGGTTTCGGACCGCAGGTAATACCGAACGAAGGCGGCCGCGTTCACGCCCATGAAGGCGATCAGCGCGCCGAAGTTGAGCATTTCCGCCCCTAAAGCGAAGGACAAGAGAAAAGCGCCGATGAGCGCCACAACGCCGATGAAGATGACGTTGTTGCGCGGAACGCGATTTTTGGCGTCAACTACTCCGAAGAACGAAGGAGGAAGGGCGCCGCTGCGGCCCATGCCAAAAAGGAGTCGAGCGGCGCCGATCTGGGCACCCAGGCCCGAGCCGAAGTTGGCGAGCAACAGCGTGAATCCAAGTATGGAGAAAAACGGCTTCCAGGCGCGCGCGGCAACGTAAACATAGGCGGTGTCGACATCGGGGAACTTCTCGCTGGCCGGCCAGATCAGCTGGGCAATGTAAACTTCCGCAGCCGACAAGAGACCGATCACCAGGCAGGTCATCACTGTGGCCAACAGGATGTTTCTGCGGGGATTTTCGGCCTCCTCGGAAAGAGTGGAGATGCCATCAAAGCCGATATAGGTGAGCACGGCAATGGAGGTGCAGCCAAAGAGGCCGGCGTAGGTGAAGGTTGTGGGATCGTAAAACGGCCGCTCAAAATAGTAGGGGTCATGGGGCGCACCAAGGATGTAGCGAGCCGCCGCGACGAAAACGCCGACGATCACCATGCCCATGAAGATGGCCATTCCGGTGTTGATGCGAGCGGAAGTCTTGATGCCACGGATGTTCAGCAAGGTGAACACGGTGACAAAGAAGATTTTCCAGCCCCAGACAGGCACGCCCGGAGCAAACTGGTGGGCCTGCTGAGCGCACCAGATGGTGCAGATCAGCGGATTGAGCATGTAGTCCATCACCATGCTCCAACCGGTTACATATCCGAGCGCTGGATTGATCTCGCGGGCAACATAGGTAAATGCGGAACCGGCGCTCGGATAGGCGCGGGCCATGCGACCGTAGCTGATGCCCGTGAAGAGCATGGCCACCATGGCGATAAGGATTGCGGTGACTACGTGGCCGCGGCCGCGTTCGCTGAGTACCCCGAAGACAGACATTGGCGCGACGGGCTGGATGACAATCACGCCGTAGAGAATCAAATCCCACAGAGTGAGGCTGCGTCGGAGACGGGTTTCTGCGTGCGGGATGGTGCCAGCTTCTGAGCTCAAGCACCTCTCCTTTTGGCGGGGCGTTCGCGTTCGGCGCTAAGAACGACCGCTCGAGTAAGATTCCGCGGCGAATCGGGATTGAGGCCTTTTCGCAAACCCACCGCAGAACCCAACAGATGCGCCGGTATCGCGGTGACAGCGTACCGTGCAAATTCGGGTGCGTCCAGTGCGAACTCGATGAGAAGATCCGAATGTTTCCGAAACCCGTCAGAAGCGCGATTTACGACGACGGCAATCGCGGCACCGAGCGATTTCATCTCGGCACAAAGCTTTTCCTCTTCCTGGGAAGCGTGATCGGAAACGAGAAAGGTGATGAGAGTTTCCGGACCTGCGATGGATTTTGGTCCATGCCGAAACTCCATGGAGTGGTAGGCCTGCGCGTAAGAAGAAGACATTTCGGTGAGTTTCAGAGCCGCTTCCTGTGCCAGCCAATAGTGGGCATTCTGGCCAAGGAAAACGTAATCGCGGAATTTGCGAGTGCGGGCGAATTTCTGGATCGCAGCAGATTGCTGGTTCAGCCAGGATTCGGTCTGACTGCGGCAGACGAAGCCAGCGGCCGAGCAGGTCTCCGTGTCGTTGAGGAACGAGGCGCCCAGTTCTTGGAAGGCCAGTAGAATGGCGGTGAACGAACGAGTCATTACCATGCTCTTCTCGTCGGCCCATTCGAGGGTCATGGTATGCGTACAGTGTTTGGCTAGCACGCTCGCCGTATTGCAGGTCACGCCGAGGGTTAAAAGTGAGTGTTGCGAGGCCAACAGTTCCGCGGCGCGGAGAACCTCGGTCGTTTCGCCGGAGCGTGAGAGGAAGACCACCTGTTCGGCGCGCGATTGTCGGAGAATTTCGCCGGGGTTTAGGAGTAGTTCGCTTGCGGGAGTTGCTGTGGCGTCCATGCGAAAGTGTTTGGTCCACAGCGCGGCAATCAGGCGGGAGAGATAGTAGCTTGAGCCGCAGCCGACAAAGAGCCAGGGACTCTTAGGCGAGAAGACATCAGCAAGTTGTTCGAGCACATGGGAGGCGCGAAGACGGTCTGCCGTTTCCGTCCAGATGGCCGGCTGTGAGAGGATTTCGGCGAGGGTATGCTGACCCGGGATGGATTTAGAAGGAGTCGCCTCCTTGGGCTTGCGAGAACGGGCTGGCACGATAGCGCTCCTATTGAAACGATTCAATAGCGGCTATTGTGAGCAAGAGGAAGTCGTTGCGCAAGGGCAAATTCGGCGGAAATCGTTTGGCTAACCAAGTTCCAGAGCAACGCATCCCTTAGGGGCAGCCATGTTCGCCTTCGCACAGTTTTGTGAATCGATCGCCGCTACGAGCAAGAAGTCGGAGAAGGTTCGGCTGGCTGCCGACTATTTTCGCGGACAGAGTGTCGAAGAAGCCGCCCTGGCTGCTTTGTTTCTGACCGGACGAGTATTCCCTCGCAAGGAAGAACGGGTGCTTTCGGTGGGCGGAAGCCTTCTGGTGAAGGCGGTTTTGAAGGTGTCGGGCTGGAACGAACAGCAGTTTGCCGAGGTGTACCGGCGGCACGGAGATTTAGGAGCGGCAGCGGACGACATTCTGCAGGCACACGCGACGCCGTCCGAGGTGCAGTTGAACGAAGTGTCGGCGTGGTTTGCGGAGCTTGCCCGGGACCGCAAGGCGGACAGCAAGCTTAAGAAGGTGGAAGGATACATACGGCGACTATCCGCGGTGGAAACCAAGTATTTCCTCAAGATTGCGACGGGCGAATTACGCATAGGAATGAAAGAGAGCCTGGTGGAGGAAGCGATCGCCGCAGCCTACGATCGACCGCTAGTGCAAGTGCAGAGGGCCAATATGCTGCACGGCGACATTGCGGAGTGTCTGGTGCTGGCGGCGAATAACGAGTTGCAGCAGGCTGAACTTCAGCTATTCCGACCGGTTGCGGTGATGCTGGCCAATCCTGCAGAGTCTGCGGCGGACTTGATCGAGACATTTCCGGAAGGTGCCGCAGTCGAGGATAAGTACGATGGGATACGCGCTCAAGTACACAAGAGCGGCGATCGGGTCGAATTTTACTCACGAACGCTGGATCGCATTACGGAATTCCCTGAGTTGGTGGAGCCCATCCGCTCCTTGCCAGGGGAATTAATTCTGGATGGCGAAATCCTTGCGTGGCGGGATGGGCGAGCGCTGCCGTTCAGCACGCTGCAGCCGCGACTGGGCCGCACACAGATGGACCTGTTCACAGCGGGAGACGTCCCAGTGAGTTTCATGGCGTTCGACATTCTGTTCCGTGGACGGACAAAGCCTGCTGGAAACGCCCCTGAAGGAAAGGCGGAGCCTGCTGGAGACTGTCTTCGAACAAGCAAGCACACCAGCAGTTCAACTGACGGACCGGCGGTTGTGTGCTTCTATCGCAGAGTACGAGTCGGCGTTCCAAGGGGCGATTGTTCGGGGAAATGAGGGCTTACTCATCAAGGCGCTCGATTCGCCCTATGTGCCGGGGCGACGTGGGCGCTACTGGATGAAATGGAAGCAGCCGCTGGCGACGCTGGACGTCGTTGTGACCGCCGTGGAATATGGGCACGGCAAACGGAGAGGGCTGCTCTCCGATTACACGTTTGCCGTACGGGATGGAAGCGAGTTACTGGATATTGGGAAAGCGCATTCTGGACTGACCGATGTCGAGATTCGAGACTTGACGCAATATTTCCTGAAATACCGGAACGAGGGGGACGGCCACCGATTTTCCGTGCCTCCCGAAGTGGTTCTGGAGGTGGCATTTAACAACATGCAAAAATCCAAAAGGCACAGCAGCGGCTTTGCGCTGCGATTCCCCCGGATATTGAAATTGCGGACTGACAAGAAGCCTACTGAGATTGATACCTTGGATCGGGTCAAAGAGATATTCGCCCATCAAAACCGCGTGGCTTCCGGCCAAGGGTGAGCACCTGCCCATAAGGACAGTGTGCGTCATTTTCCACAGCAGGTAACACTTGCCTCACACCCCTGTTTTGTGAAACACCAGCATGGGAGCAAAATGCGTCTAATATAACGTAGGGCCACCCCCCATCCCTACCTAACGACTGCCATGCCGGAACTGTCTATCCTCGTCGATCGGCGGAAGCTGCAGCGCTGGATCCTACATGCCTTAGGGTTCCTGCTGATCTTCGGCGTTGCGGCCTGGCTGCGACATTTCACGCTGAGGCCCGATCCCATACTGCAAGGCTACCTGCAGATTACAACCGGACTGTTCGCGTTCGTGTTCGCTGCGGTGGCCTTTGTGCGGTTTCAGGGCACCCAAGATCGTATCTCGCTGATTCTGGGTTCGGGATTTCTGCTGTCCGGGCTGACCTTGACCGCTTCGAGCGTGATTTTCTTCCAGCTGATCCATGAATCGCAGGTGTGGTTTTTACTGGCTCCCGTGGGGTGGTGGATCAGCCGGCTGCTATTGGCGCTCTTATTTGTGGTTGCGCTAGTGGTGGAGCATTTCCTGCCGCGGTCGCGACATACGCGACTTGAAATCGCAGGCGCGCTGTTTACGGTGTTGGCGCTAACGTACCTGATCACTGCCGCTTTAAGAAAGCTGCCGCCCGATATTTCAAGCCACCCGAATTCACTGATTCCGAATCCGCTGCACCTGATCCCGGCCGTGATTTTTGTGGGCGCGTTGATCGGATACCAGCGGCGGCGCTTCATGAACGACACGCCGTTCGACCGGTCGATTTGCGCAGCGCTGTGGTTGAGCGTCGGAGCACAGGTAGCCGCCTGCGAATCGGTGCGGCTGCTGGACGGACCCTTTGTATTCGCACAAGCCATGAACATGGCGGGTTACACAATTTTGCTGATCGGGTCGCTCCTGGATACGTCGAGGGTATTCGAACAGGTGCGGCATCTGGCAGCCAGTGATCCGTTGACCGGTTTGGCCAATTACAGACGATTGTTGGACGTGCTGGACATCGAGACGGAGCGAACGCTACGAACGGGACGGCCCTTTGCCGTGCTTCTGCTGGACCTGGATGGGTTGAAGAAGATAAATGACACGTACGGGCATCTGGTCGGAAGCCGCGCGCTTTGTCGAGTCGCGGATATCCTCCGATTTCACTGCCGTGCGATCGACACCGCAGCCCGGTATGGCGGAGACGAATTCGCGGTGGTGCTGCCCGAGGCTCGGGAAGAAGAGGCGCAGCGAGTAATTTCGCGAATTCAGGAGACGTTGGCTTTAGACCAGGATCAGCCACCGCTCTCGGCGAGCATCGGCGCGTCCATCTACCATGGTGAAGGCGAACGGGTAGAGAAGCTGCTCGCGGATGCCGACCAAAACCTGTATGACGAAAAAGCGCGGCGCAAGGGGATCAGCCGGACCGCCGACACTTCGCGCAGGAAATCTCCCAAAAGACTGTGAGTCATGGGGTTGGAGATGCACCACACCGGGCTTAGCGGTTGGCGAGCCGGTCCGCCCAGACGGCTAGATCGTTCAGCGACTGATCGTGGGTCGGGTCCAGGTGCAGCGGTGTGACGGAAACGTGGCCGGCGAAAATTGCGGCATAATCCGATTCCGGATCAACGTCCTGCTCGCGATCAATTCTTTGCTCGCTTAACCAGTAGTACGGCCGGCCGCGCGGGTCCTGGCCTTCGCGAAGCAGGCTGCGGGTGATTTTCCTGGATTGCCGTGTAAGGCGCACACCATTGCCACGCCAGCTTTCCGGCACGTTGACGTTGAGAAGGACCTGCTGGGGGATGCCGTCGCTGAGCATGAGTTCCGCGGTGTGGCGGGCAAAGCGCGCTGCGGGCACGAAGTCGGCTTCCGGTTTCTTCGAACACAGAGACATGGCCAGCGCGGGAACATGATGGATCGCGGCTTCCCTGGCGGCACCAACCGTTCCGGAGTAGTAAACGTTTTCGCCGAGGTTGGCGCCGTGGTTGATGCCGGAGATGACTAGGTCCGGCGGCTCCGGAAGCAATTTGTGCAGAGCGATGACAACACAATCTGCGGGAGTGCCATCGAGCGCCCAGATGTCTTCGGCGATGCGGTGACAGACAATTGGCTGGCGTAGGGTCAGCGACTGTGCGGCGCCACTGCGCTCCCAACTTGGCGCGATGGTGATGACATCGGCGAATCCTTGCAACTCTTCGGCCAACACCTTTATTCCAACGGCCTGGTAGCCGTCGTCGTTCGTCAAAAGAATTCTGGGCTTCACGGTATGCACTCGCTCCTGCAAAAACGCTCCCCTTAGTTTAGCTGGAGGAAGTGTTGCTGTCGTTACGCGATGATGAGCGTGTGAAAGAACGGTAGCGTGCAGGGCGAGCGAGATCAGGCATCTGATATGCTGAGCGCGATTGAATTCGGGGGACACGTTGATCGAGCAATGGAAACGTTCTTGCGTGCTGGTGTTGGTTACGGTGGTAATTGCGTGCGCTTTCTGGGCGGAAGTGCAAGGGCGGGCGCAGGATGCCGTGGGTGGGCAACCGCAGCCGAAGAGCAGCTTTCCGGCTTGGGCCTACCCGTTCCCCAGTGAATCCTCCAACAAGAAAGAAGCCAACATTGGGGAGCGCCGGGTGCCAGGGAGCACGGTCGCATATACGGCGGCTCAAGTGAACGATCCGTTTCTTTCGCCGGACTGGCATCCCGACGCGCATCCGAAGATGCCGGAGGTTGTCGTGCACGGGCGCAAGCCGGGCGTGTTGGCGTGTGGCTATTGCCACCGCGCGGAAGGCACGGGCGGCCCGGAAAACTCCAGCGTTGCCGGTCTGCCGTACGCCTATATTGTGCAGCAGTTGCAGGATTACAAAGATGGAAGTCGCTCCACGGCGGTTCCGGAGTACGCGCCACAAAAAAACATGATTCAGACTTCGCAGGCGGCAAACGAGAAAGAGATTGCTGAGGCTGCCAGTTATTTTGCGGCACTTAAGCCGAAACAGAATATTCGAGTGATAGAGGCAGAGCGCATTCCCAAGATGTACGTGCCGACTTGGCTGTATTCCCCGCTGCCGGGCAACGAGACAGAGTTGCTCGGCGAACGCATCATCGAAGTTCCTGACAATCTGGAACAATTTGAGGATCGGGATTCCCAATCGACTTTCACGGCCTACGTTCCGAAGGGCAGCCAAACGGAGGGCGAGGCCCTCGTATACGGCAAGGTCGCGGGGAAAGGCGTGGCGTGCTCTGCGTGTCATGGAACAAAACTCACGGGGGCGAAGGATGTGCCGTCGATCGCAGGCCGTTCGCCAACCTACATCGTGCGGCAGCTCTATGAATTTCAGAATGGATCGAGACATGGCAAGAATGCAGTCCTGATGCGCCCCACGGTGGCCGAACTGACATCACGCGAGATCATCGCGATTGCCGCATACCTGGGATCGCGGCCACCGAACTGAGCGTCAACAGGGGTTCGGTATAAAAGGTCCGCCTGTGCCGTCGTTCAGGGTGCCAAAGAAGAGTGGGTAGCACATGCGGCAGATGCCAGCGGATACCCATTTGGGCGGTTTGTGCACGAAGGAAGGAACCCAGTCCCACACAGTTTCGGCAAGGCCGGCGAGTGTTTCAGGCAATTCAGCGACCCGCTTTGTCCTGCGGCAGTGCATGCACATGGTGACTATCCCGTCTGCATTGAGGTAGTTGTGCGACCAAGGGAAAGCAACGGAGCGAAGCACGCCATGCTCTTGCTCAACGCGAAGCGAGTTGTCAACGATCAGGTGACCTGCACCCAAACAAACGACTCGCATACGGAAGAGGCGGTACTGCTCCGGGGAGGAACATTCGTAATCATGTTCCCAAACCTTTTGTGTGAGCTGAACTTGTTCGAATCGTTCACGATAAAAAAATCGTAATACGTCCGGGACTACGTCCAGAAGGACGATCCCAATCGTGTCCTTCCTCAATAGTTTTTCACCGCCGTTGGCCAACGCGAATTCGTCCCAGAATGCATTGCAATAGACGATGCGCACCTGCGGATCGAGCATATAAATTACGGATTTGTGCTCCTCAACGTGTTGAGGAATCAAGCCGGATTCCAACAAGAGCTGTTTGTGAGTTGGAAGCATGGTGAGGTGCGACTCGAGCAGATCTGACGGCGCGTGGCCCAGAAGCAGAATTTAAAATATATCAAGATAATAAAATTAAGTCAAAGTAAAACCAGCTTGTTCGATTAAGAGAGGCGGAGCGGCTAAAGTTTCTGACGAATCGAGCAATTTTGCGGGCTCCGATGACTCCCATTACATTTACATGACGCGGAATTTGGGGTCCCTGGCATGCGAAGTCTGTCTATTTGTCTCACCAAATGCAACTCCGATCCAGCCAAGGGGCGCCACGGCTACTCCAGTTCGTTCGTCTTCAAACTGCGATTCTGAGGGGACACGCGCGCCCATCGTATGGCCGTTGACCGAAAGCTGTCGAATGCAATCGGTGAAATACCTGATGCCGTAGGGCGACCCAGATGACAAAAACGTAATCTGACCGTCATGTTGGCGTTTGTCGCCCGTTGCTAACTTCCATGGCGCCTCAAGGAGCTCACGCCCCTGATGAAAAAGATCCAAGGAGGAAAATCGTTTATGTCTCTAAATGCCCCTCGACGTAAGTCGGGGTTTAGTAACCTGCGTCCGCTCGCCGGCTTGCTGGTGGCAATGCTGTGCTTTGCGACGCTCGCCGCTGCGCAGTCCGTGCCATATCCGACCTACCATGTAGGCGATAATAAGGACGGCCCGCAAGGTCCGAACTATCCCTCGACCTTACGCACTCCGTGGGTGGTTAGCGACGGACAGATCATTACTCCGGCCGGCACCCCGGTCTATCTCGGCATCACAACGCGTGCCAAGGCTATCGCGCTGAACCCGAATACCAGCACCCACACAGCGGCAGTTCTTCAAATGAGCGCCCCCCAAGCCGTAACCGTTTTCAATACCCAGACCGGCGCGATCGTGCAGAACTACACGCCAGCCTACCTCACACCATACGGGCCCGATTCCGACGGCAGTAACCTTGGTATCACCTACTCCCCAGACGGCCGGTATTTGTTGTTCAGCCAGGACGGCAACAACTACTATGGCAGCCTGCAACCAGGCTCGTTCGTTGCGGTCGCCAAGGTCGATCCGACCAGCGGCATGCTTTCAGACTATGCCCATGTGCCCGTGCTTATGGACGTAAACGCCGAGGGGTATCTAAACAACGTCAACTGCTTCTCGAACAGTCCTGGGGGCACCAGCGGCAGCTTTAATATCCCTTGTGGCTTCACCGTCTCGATGTTTACCGACGCTGTAAAGACCGCCTATCCAACCGGCATTGCCGTCTCGGCAGACAACAAGACCGCTTACGTCGTTCTGGACAACAACAATACGCTTACCAAGATTGACCTGACTGCAGCTTCCCCTGCGGAAGGGCCGGAGGTGAGTGTTGGCAACATGCCGCACAGCGTGGTGATTTCGCCCGATGGGAAGACCGCTTACGTGTCCAACGAGGGCGGCCGAATTCCTACCGCGAGTGACTTCCGGGAATACTCCAACGGTTGGCCAGTCGTGGCCTCTTCCACGGGCTCGATGGCCAGCGGTACTGTTTCCGTGATCGACCTCGCCACCTTTACAGTTACTGCCAACATCGAAACCGGTTTGCACCCGACGGGGATGGCCTTCTGGGGCAAATACCTTCTCGTTGCCAACGCTTACAGCGACAGTCTCTCCATCATCGACACGACCTGTAATCGGGAAGCGGGAAAGATCGACCTCGGTTTGCCCATCCGTGTGCCCGGCGAACATCGCGCGGCGTACGGCGCAGGCCCGAATTCGATCGCAGTGGATGCGAAAAAGAAGATCGCCTACGTGGCTCTGTACAACGCCAACGCCATCGCCGTTGTTGATCTCAGCAAATACGAAGACTGCGACCGCTGGGGCTACCAGGGCAACGACGACGACCACGGCTGGGATGATGCGGTCGTCGGGATGATCCCGGTGGGCTATGCGCCCAGTTCCGTAGTGTTGGATGCTGCCGACGATTCGCTGCTGGTTGCCAACGATAAGGGCATCGGCACCACCGGATTCGGTGTGGCGCCACCCCCGACGAGCACCAACGAAAATTCGTACGCTAAATACTACGGTGTATCATCCTTCAATACGCACCAGGATCTTGGCACCGCCAGTATCATTCCCGTGCCAGATCGCTTGTTGCTTTGGGCGATGACGAGTCAGGTCTACCAGAATAATCACTGGGATCTCTTGGAAAATATCCAATCTGCCTCAGGTGGGAACCGTTGGGCCAAGCCGGTGGCAATCCCGAAAAAGATCGGCGATCCATCGACGATCAAGCATGTTTTCGTGATCATTCGTGAAAACCGCACTTACGACCAGATGCTGGGCGACGTGGCCGAAGGCAATGGCGACCCCTCTCTGGCGGTTTTCGGTGACAACTCGTCTTATGCTGCATATCCGGTTGTAACGCCCAACGCGCATACGCTGGTGACTCGCTTCCCGCTTCTCGACAACTTCTACGACCCCAGCCGTCAATCCGCCGACGGTCACAACTGGATCGTCCAAGCCATGGCGCCCTACTCCGACGACATCCAGTCGCCCGACTGGCTCCGCGACTATCCTTCTAACGGAGGCGACGCCATCGCCTACCAGAAGAAGGGCTTCCTGTGGGATCAGGCTGCAAAGGCCGGTGTCACTGTGAAAAACTACGGCGAATATGTTGAGTACAACACGTTCACCGGGCAGGGTTGCACGCCGGATAATTACACCCAAGCGAACTACTACAACGGCCCCGGCTACGCGGCGCCTCTGCCATTTCCTGTTACGGATAGCTCGAAGTGCGAGCCAAGCTGGATCCAGTTCTATAACGATACGTTGGAATACGAAGCTGGCTTAGAGCCGCAGCTTCAATATTTCAACCTGATCGGCTCGGTGACCCCGTTGCCGAACCTCTATAAGGTGACGGTCCAAAACTACCCGCAATTCGATTTGGGCATCCCCGATCAGTATCGCGTCGATGTCTGGAAACAGGATTTCGCCAAAGATGTGGCCAACAACTCGGTCCCCCAGTTGGAATTCTTGTGGATCATGAGCGACCACACCACAGGCCCGCCGAATCCAATCGCCGAACAGGCCGACAACGACCTGGCGGTTGGGCGCGTGATCGACATCATCAGCCACAGCAGCGTGTGGGGTAGCTCGGCGATCTTCATCGAGGAAGATGACGCGCAAAACGGCGTCGACCACGTTGACGGTCACCGCAGCCCGGGTTATATCGTCAGCCCCTACGTCAACCAACAGGTAAAGAAAGATGGCACTGGAACCGGCGTCGTCCCAGACCACACCTTCTATACGCAGGTCAACATGACCCGCACGATCGAGCAGATTCTGGGCATCACGCCGATGAACCAGTTCGACCTGGTGGCCTCGCCGATGAAGACCCTCTTCGTCGACAACCCACCCGCGTACAACTTCCTGCCGTGGAACCATGTGCCCAATCAAGTGCCGTTGTGCTACGGCGTCGAGGGTTATGTTCCCCCGGCGAACCTTCCCCCCAGCTTTAATACCTGCAACAACACAGCGGCCACAGTGCAAGACAGCGCCAAAACCAAGGCCCTGCGTGCAGGCTGGCACAACATGAAGGTGCATGTCTTTGCGGCCAAATATCACATTCCCGACTCCCTCGATCCCAGCACCGTCAGCCACTACGACTGGTACGAGGCCACTGGATATAAGGTCCCCTTCCCGGGCGAGAAGACCGTTCGCCCGGCGAGCGACTTCATGAAAGCGGTATCCAACAAGGCAGTTGTGGACAACGATTAAAAGACGTTCGAACCACGCTGCAACTTCAAAAGCCCTCTCCCCGAGTACCGGGAAGAGGGCTTTTTCTTTTCGGGAAGCGGGAGGGGCGAGCAGCGTCTGACCGGGTTGCGGATATCAGAGCGCAACGGGTACAAAGCTAGTCGCGGTGTTTGGCAAAATCTCTCTAATAGGACGCTGCAGGGTCACTGAGCATCGACGCTCAGGGCCCAAGACCCGAGATCCCACAAATAAGTCAGCAGTCCCACCGCGGATGTTTTAGATTTTGAGGATGAGCGACCTGAGACATAAGTGACACATTGTACCGGACACATAGGTAACACTTTCCTCCCATGAAGGGAGGGAAAGATGCCTTGGAAGGAGTGTTCGGTGGCAGACGAAAGACTGCAGTTTGTAGCTCGCCGGCTAGCCGGCGAGGCCATGGCCGAGCTTTGCAGGGAGTTCGGCATCTCGCGCAAGACCGGCTACAAGATCTTTGACCGTTATCAGGCATGCGGGCTGCAGGGGCTGACCGACCGCAGTCGACGCCCCTATCGCTATGGCAACCAACTTCCATTTCAGGTCGAGAACTTTATTTTGAACGTGAAGCGGGAGCACCCCAGCTGGGGTGCTCGAAAAATCAAGGAAGGCCTATTGCGCAGGTTCTCCGGTATTGCGATCCCTGCCAAGAGCACGATCCACGCGGTGCTGGATCGCCACGGCCTGGTCGAGCGGCGCGGCCGCCGGCGTCGACGTGCACAAGGCACGGCTCTCTCACTCGGTCAGCGACCCACGCATCAAACCTGGCCACCCGCAACAAAACGGCCGCCACGAACGCATGCATCTCACGCTGAAAAAAGAAGCCACCAAACCAGCCGCGCGGAACTTCCTGCAGCAACAGGCCAAGTTCGACAAGTTCATCGAGGTCTTCAACAACGAACGTCCTCATGAAGCCTTGGACATGAGGTGCCCGGCCGAAGTCTATCAACCTTCCAACCGCCCCTACACCGGACTGTCCGACATCGATTATCCGTTCCACGACAAAACCATCGTGGTCACCCATTGCGGCAGAATCTGTCTAGGCAGCAAAAAAATCAATTTCAGCCAGGTCTTTGCTGGCCAAGCCGTGGGCATCAAAGAAGTGCACGACGACATCTGGCTTGTGAGTTTTATGGATTACGATCTAGGATACTTCGATCTGGAGACTAGGGTGTTAGAACCGCTCGAAAATCCGTTCGGCCCAAAAGTGTTACCTATTTCTTAGGTACGTTGTGTTACCCATATGTCCGGTCGGACCGGATTGGAGTGGTCGGGGCGAATGGATTTGAACCATCGACCTCCTGGTCCCGAACCAGGCGCGCTAGCCAGGCTGCGCTACGCCCCGACAAGTCGAACGCGAGCCTCAAGAATAGCACACGACCTTGCTTGCTGCCAGCGGAGTGGAAGAATGTTCTTCCCCGAAATGCGGAGATGTACGGGCAATCGGCGATGAGGAACACAGACAAAAATGCGCCGGAGAGCTGGCTCTCCGGCGCGTGTGACTCTAGAGAGATGTTCCTTAGAACTCGTACCGCAACGCGAATTGCATGACGCGAGGCTGGTTCAACAATGAAGTGTAGTTGCCAAAGGTAGGACCGTCATATAGCGCAAGCTGAGCGGTCTGGATGTTGAATACCGGCGTATTCGTTACGTTGAACACTTCCCACCGGAACTGCAGGCTTTGACCATCCGACCACGGCATCGTCCAGCGTTTGGTGAGCCCAAGGTCGAGGCCACGGTAACCGACACCACGCATCTGATTGCGAGCACCTGAGGTACCAGGGAAGGCAGCGACGAAGCTGTTGATGGCGGATGTCCCGTTTGCGAAGACATTGATATTGGAGTTTCCGTTTCCATCGACGATGGAATACCGGCCGGTCTTTACGGGAGCAACCAAGAACGCGTTGCCCGTTTCTTCCCAGTTCGTCGGGAAACCAAAAACGTTTCCAACATTAACGGGGAAGCCGCTGGTCAGCCGATAGAGTCCAGTCAATTGCCAACCGCCGAAGAGTGCATTCCAGCCGCGGTTCATGTCGTGGCCGATCGCGGCACCTGTGCCAAATGGCAAGTTGATAATGAAGTTCAGATTGAACTGGTGAGTCAGGTCATAATCGGAAACGCCTTTGTTCTGATTGGGTTGCCAGGCGTTGTAGATGACCCCGCCAAGACCACCTACCCAGCCGATTCGCTGTGCGTCCGAACTGAGGTCAATGGATTTCGAATAGGTGTAATTTGCAGTGAACTGGAATCCATGTTCCATGCGGTGCTGAAAGGTAAGTTCCAGGGCATTGTAACTAGTAGTGCCTACGTTTCTCCACGCGTAGAGGGAAGAATATTGTGGATTGAAGAAAGTAAACGGACCGGTTTTCGCGTTGTACAGCGTATTTGGATTATTGGCATCCTGAATTCCGTACGGGGAAGTGTTGCCATCTAAGATGGAGAGCGCGGTTGTTTCATTGGTCGAGTTACAGCTGAACAAGTCATAGGCGGCTTGCAAGGCGCTGGTCGTGCTTCCGCCGGAACAATAGAGAGAATACGCACTACCCGCCTGAGGAGGCTGCATAACATTCGCCCAGTAAGCGGCCGTCTTTCCAACCATAGCGGGGGTAATAGCTGAGGTTGGAATGCCTTGTCTGTACAGTTTGGCCAAAGCCTGAGCTGCCTGGTAGTAAGTAATACCAGTTGATTTGTCTACGAAATTATAGGGTTGCGCAAGATCTTCCTGGGCTAGCAAGCGATGTCCCAACCGCCCCACATAGGCGGCGTCAAAGGAGAATCCACCCTTGAGCTCTCTCTGGAACGAAAGATCCATCGTGTAGGCATAGGGTGCCTTTAAGGTGTTGTCCAAGCCCCAGGCAATGGCGAAACCGCCGCCGGCCAAGGTGTCGGGAAATGTCTGGGGAAAGGTCCCTGGAAGAGCCGGGAGCAGGAAGGTGCCGCCGGTGTTGTCGGTAGTCGGAATGACGTGCATGTCCGTCACGCGCGGCGCGGTGTACAGGCTCTGACTACCAGCAGGGTTGGTCCGGAGAGAAGTGAGACCGAAGGCGCCGTTCTGGTCGAAGGTGCTGACGATACTCTCACCCAATGCATCGTAAACCATCGCGAAGCCGCCTCGGAGGGAGGACTTGCCCCGGCCGAAAACCTCGCCGAGCAACCCGTTGTCCATATTGGGCGCCCAAGCGAAGGCAAAGCGGGGAGCGAAATCGTGATAGTCCCAGTTGTAATAACCGGGTTTGCCGCCATTTGCAGGCCCGGAGAGGTCGAAGGAGATGGGCGTATCCGCGCTGGAAGGGATACCCGCTTCCATGTTCTGTGCACGCTGATTGAACCAGCCTGCAAGGCTTGGAGAGGGAGAAACTTGCAGGCCGTTGGTCTCCCATGGCGGCGAGAAGAGGGAATAGCGAAGACCTAAGGTGAGAGTGAGTGTGGGGCGGACCTTCCAGACATCCTGAAAATAGAGCTCGAATCCATTCTCGGCGTAATGCCGTGCAACGGGATCCCCCTGATTCTGCACGGTTCCATTCTTAAGATAGTTATAGTAGGCATCACCTTCCGAGACAAACCCTACCGCATTGGCAATCGCAAAGTCGTAGTTCAAACCGAACGAGCCGCTTACTCCCGGAAAATTGAGTGCAGGCAAATTATGTTGAGGATCGCCCACGAAGTTGGGGTTCAGGGGAGAATTGGGGTTATTTGATATACCACCAGTGTCCAGCCACGCAGAGTTCACATAGCCATCGCTGTAGGCGGTACCGTAGTTGTTGGTGGCATCGCGCACCAGCTTTACAACTCCGCCGAATTGAAACGTATGAACGCCGTGGCTCCAGGAAACATCGTCCGCAAAGGTTTGAATCGGTCGCTGGAAATTATTGGTTCTGGTAATCGCACCGGTTTGATCGTTCAAACCGCGCAAAAGAATCCATTGTTGCGATGAGTTGCCGATCTCCCCGACACTCTCTCTGACGTATCCGTACCGGAAGTTGTTCACGACGTTGGTAGAAACGACGCTGCTCCATCCGAAGATCAACCCTTTGTTGTAGTTGACCTGGGTGTAGGTAGGCGGCTGATCTGGCAGAAATTGCGCCTGAGTGCCGGCAACGTTGGCCAAGGCTCCGGAAACGTACATCCGCTGCTTTCCGTCGCGAGTCACGTTGTAATCGATCTTGGCGATGTACCAGTTCTGAGTCAGGCTGATGGATGAAGGAAAAACGTACCCGGCGGTGTTCAGACCGTCGCCCACGGCTGCGCTGTTCGCGTGGGGCCAGTAACCGCTATTAAAGTAGGATTGGATCGCGGTGTTCACTCCGATATGGAGCGGGTCCATTTGTTGGATAGTCGTCGGGCTTAAAGCATAATTTCCCGGCGATACGTTGTATGTCTTGCCACTCGATCCGATCACCGAACCACCGGGGCATGCAGAAGCGTCTGCGCAGGGATACTCGACGATCCCATCGCGAGCGGAGTCGGTTGGGACGGCAGACGTCACAACCTGTTGCTCAGCGCGGGTTGTTCCTTCGTAGTTGATAAAGAAGAAGAGGCGGTCTTTCTTGATAGGTCCGCCCAGTGATCCACCGAAAATATTGCGGACCAGTTCGGGAGCCTTGTTCGGCAAGCCCGATCCTAACTGGGCTTGTTTATTGAAGTAGTCGTTAGCGCTGGTTGCGGTGTTGCGGTTGTACTCATACAGCGATCCATGAAAGTTATTGGTTCCGCTTTTTGTCACCAGGGATACCTGTGCGCCCCCGGTACCTCCCTGGTCAGCGTTGTAGTTGGTCGTGGTGACGCGAAACTCTTCGACGGAATCGAGAGTTACTGGCAAAACGGAGGTGAATGCATTACCGGCCTTATTGTTCACGGAAACGCCATCCAAGGTGACGTTGCTTTGGTCGCTGCGAGCCCCGTTAACAGCTCCACTGCGCGTATCCGCATTTGTATTGATATTGGGGTTGTTGCCGATGTACACGACGCCCGCTTGCAGGGTGAGCAGGTCCGGCACATTCCGGCCTTCCATGGGCAGTTCCTTGACTTGGTTCTCGTTGAAAGCGACACCCAGGGAAGCATCCGTTGTATTTAAAGTTGCGGCCTGCGCGCTGACCTCGATTGTCTCCGAAGTGGCTCCGACTTCCAGAGTCACATTTTCCGTAACGGGTGCGTTAACAAGAAGCTCGAGCCCGGGGTTATTGAACCTGCGAAAGCCCGGCGCTTCCACGGTAATCTCGTACTTGCCCGGAGGAATGGCGTTAAACGCGTAAGCTCCCGAGGAATTCGTGGCAGTGTCGCGAGTCACATTTTTCTGAGTGTCCGCAATCGTCACCTTGGCGCCGACTATGGCACCTCCCGACTTGTCGGTGATCGTGCCATGGAGTGAAGTTGTGCCGGTCTGCGCAAGCATGGATGTCCCAGTGACAAACAAGAAGACCAACATCCAAGCTGAATAAATCCGAACGAAAGCCCTCGTCATGGACTTACTCCTTTACAAGCGTTTGTATGAAAAACCGTTCTGCGGCTGGAAGAGTGATGAGCGTTGCACCCTGATCTCTTCCACTCGGTCAAATTTCGCGGGGGATGTATGCTAACGACCACCGCGACCGCTACACCAATTGGATACACGTTTTATGACGGCTGCACGGGCCTGTCAAGGGAGTTGTGTTGATAACACGTAGCGACATTTTGGATGCTATACGGGTAGGTACGCATTACTCATGTGCTGGAGATCTCTTGAATAGAGCAGCTATGACGGGCGGGTTGAACTTTGTCTTTAGAATGCTGATTCTCCGGGCGTTGAAAAGGACCGCATAACGAATGCGGATGCGAGCCGGTGGGGCTGCGGCAGACCTTCTCTGGACCAACGTAGAGAGCGGCAAACTCTTTGTTGCTTTTTCGTTAGTCTCAAAAAAAAGCCGGTGAGCCGACGCTCACCGGCGTGAAGCACAAATTGGAGGTTCTGCTGGTCTAGAACTCGTACCGCAGAGCAAATTGCATGATACGGGGGTTCGTAAGTGTTCCGCTGAAATTACCGAAGTTAGCGGAGTTTCCGTTCGCCAGGCTGCCGCCCTCGTACGCGTTCGCGGACTGCACGTCGAATCGCACCGAGTTGGTTATGTTGAACACTTCCCAGCGGAATTGAAGACTTTGGCTTTCACTCCACGGCATTGTCCACCGCTTTGCGAGCCCCATGTCGATCCCAAAGTAGCCCGGTCCCCGAAGCTGATTGCGCGGGCCGCTTTCCCCCGGGTACGTATAGCCGAAGCAGTTTGCCGCAGCGATACCGTTTGCGAATAGATTGGGTGCAGAGTTGCCGCCCAGGTTATCGGGGCCACTGTAGTAGGTGCCGGTTTGTACAGGGCAAACCTGGTCGGCGCGGCCTTCCAACTGGTAGTTGGTAGGATATTGGCCCCCGTTGTCCACATTGACCGGGAATCCGCTGGTCCAACGGAAAAGGCCGGACAATTGCCATCCGCCGATCAGCGCCTCACCAACGTTATTTACGTTGTGGGCAACCCACTTTCCTTTTCCGAAGGGCATCTCCCAAATGAAGTTTGCATTAATCTGGTGGCGCAGGTCGTAGTCAGAATCGGCTCGGTTTGCTGCGGGATCCCAAGCGTTGATAATTTGGCCCCCCAGGCCGCCCCACTCTCCTACGCGCTCCGCGTCCGATGCAAAGTCAATGGCTTTGCCGTAGGTATAGTTGAAGTCGAATTGAATGCCGTGGACCATTCTGTGCTGCAGGGTCACTTCCATGGCGTTGTAATTCGAATTGGTCACGGTCCGCAAAGCGTAGAGGGACGAATATTGCGGGCTGTAGAATACGTTAGGTCCGGTGTAATTACCCAAGTGATAGTAATACAAGGTGTTTGGGTTCGCGACATCAGGCACTCCACTGGTGTCCATCTCGTAGATGGATAGCGATTCGTTGAGACTGTTGGCGCAGAGAAGATCGAACGCCAGCACGGTAGGATTTGTCGTGGAGTTCAGTCCATTTCCAGCGCAAGTGCCATACGGGCTGTTTGCTCCGATGGAATAAGCACCGCCGGGCACGACAGGTTGAGTAATGTCTGCCCAGTATTGCCGGACGTTGGCAGGCACCATGTTGGGGTTGAACTGGTTCGTGGTGACGCCGCTCCGGTAAATTTTCGCCAACGCGGTAGCCGCGGCGAAATAATCCAGCCCGGCTTTCTTGTCATACGGGTCCAGAGGCATGGCCAGATCGGACTGTCCAAGCAAACGGTGTCCCAACCTGCCTACGTAAGCGACTTGGAGCGTGAATCCGCTGGGCAATTGACGTTGTACGGAAAGGTCCAGGGTGTACGCGTAGGGCGTCTTGATGTGACTGTCGAGTCCCCAGGCAATTGCTTCGCTTCCGGGAGCAGGGTAGCTGGGATAAACCGCAGGGAAGGTCGACGGCGGAGCCGGGGTAAAGATTGGATAGCCGTTCGGGTTTTGCGAGGTAGGGCAGTTGTCGTACTGAGGGATAACGTTGATGGCGGTGATGCGCGGGGAGCACGCGGCCGTTTCCGAGGCTGCTGCGTTGGGGATGTTGGTAGACAATCCAAATGCTCCGTTTTGATCGAAGGTGGCGAGCAAACCTTCGCCAATGCGATCATAAACAGTACTGAAACCGGCGCGAATACTGCTCTTCCCCGGCCCGCCAAAAATGCTCTCCAGCAGACCGGACGAGTAGCCGGGCGACCAGGCGAGGGCCACGCGCGGACCCAAGTCATGATAGTCCCATCCGTAATATCCGGTTTTGCCGTTGGCCTTCCCGGAGAAGTCGAATTCGATAGGTGGCGCATCAATCGAGGGCACACCGTTGTTCATGCCGGTTCCGCGGTCATTGAACCACGTGTTCAGACTCTCCGTTGGGGTTACCTCCAGTCCATTGGTTTCCCATGGAGGAGAAAACAGCGAGTACCTGAGGCCAAGTGTCAGGGTGAGGGTCGGTTTCAGTTTCCAGGTGTCCTGAATGTAAGTTTCGTATCCGTTCTCGGCATAGTTCCGAACCACGGGCGCCCCTTGTGCCAGTGGACTTCCATTGCGGTTGTAGTTGTACTGTGCGTTTACTTCCACATCCATGCCCAGCAGAGCCGTCACAGCGTTGTCGTAATTGGTCCCGAAGCCTGCGAAGTCAACTGACGGATAACCATTGTTTGTGGGATTCAGAGGGGAACTGGCACGTCCTGCCAAACCAGAGGTATCGAGCCACTGAGCATTGGTATAAGCGCTACTGAAGGAACTTGTGGAGCTGGTAGCCGGGTTTCGAATTAAGGATATTTGGAACCCGATCTGCAAGTTGTGTTTTCCGTGGGACCAATTGACGTCATCCGAGAAATTATTGGTTGGTTGTTGAAATTCGTGGGAATAGGCCAGATCGAACCGGCGACCGGATCAAGTCCTCGAAATGTGCTGTAGGCATCGTTGGCATTGCCGATCGTGCCGAGACTCTCGCGGATAAATCCATAGCGGAAATTGTTCACCAGAGTGGTGGTCAAGACTGCGGAATAATTTGCAATCAGGCCTTTGCTGAAGTTCAGCACGGAAGTAATCGGTGCCTGGCCAGGGAACAGGGGGGCGTTGGCTTGATCTTCATTGGCCAAAGCACCACTGAGAGATACGCGCTGTTTGCCGTCCCGGGTGAGATTGTAGTCGAGCTTCGCAATGTACCAATTTTTGGTATTGGTGGTCGGTGCAGCGAATCGATAACCGGCGGTATTGAACCCGTCTCCCTGGCTGAAATCGTTCGGTGAGGGATACGTCTTAAAGTAGGCGAGCACGGCAGGATCGGGGCCGACCGAACCTTTGTATCCGGGAATGGTGCCCGCGGGATCCATGGCCGTTAATTGTGAAGGCGAGAGCACGTAATTACCCGGCGCCGCCGTGTAGCTGGCGCCACTTAATCCCTGGACGGTGTTGCCATTGCAAGTCGCAGATGGATCGCAAACGTATTGCACGACTCCGTCTTTAAGTTCATTCGTCGGTACGATTTCAATCCGCTCTGCTGTTCCACGTCGCGATATGCTTCGTAATTGACAAAGAAGAACAGGCGGTCTTTCTTGATCGGCCCGCCGACAGATCCGCCAAAGATATTGCGATTCAGGAACTGGGGCTTGTTCGGTTCATTGCTGGTCAATTGCGACTGCTTGAGGAAGTAGTCGTTGGCGCTGAAATAGGAGTTGCGATTGTATTCGTAAGCTGAACCGTGGAAATTATTGGTGCCGCTTTTCGTCACCAGTGCTACTTGTGCTCCGCCAGCGACACCTTCGTCCGCATTCGCGTTACTGGTGGTTACGCGAAACTCTTCCACCGAATCCAACGTTACCGGCAATACGGACTGAAATGCGTAGCCGCCTTTCGGGTTAACAGGAATGCCGTCGAGCGTCACGTTGCTCTGGTCGCTGCGCGCGCCATTCACAGAACCACTTCGGGTGTCGGTGTCTTTTTCGCCCTGGGTTACCGCCGGGTTACTCCCGGTGTACACCACACCGGCCTGCAGGGATAACAGGTCGCCAACGTTCCGGCTCTCGAGTGGCAGCTGTTTGACCTGATTCTCTCCGAAGGCCACGCCGATCGAGGCGTCGGTCGTGTTCAGCGTCTCCGCTTGAGCCGACACTTCCACGGTTTCGCTTGCTGTGCCAACCTGCAATACGGGATTTAACGTCGTGGGAGTATTGATCAACAGTTCGACGCCCTTCTGTTGGAACTTGCGGAAGCCGGTAGCTTCGACTTCGAGGTCGTACTTACCGGGCTTCAGGGAAACGAATTCGTATGCTCCGGTGGAGCTTGTGGCCGTGCTCCTGGAAACACCAAGTTCAGAGTTCGTCAGCGTGACTGTCGCGCCAGTTACTGCCCCCCCCGACTTGTCAACGACGGAACCGCGGAGAGACGTTGTGGCGGTTTGCGAGAATAACGGCAGCGCAAAAATAAGAAGAATGAGAGAGTATGAAAACACTTTACTCGGCGAATGCTGCCCAGTTCACGGACAACTCCTTCCGCACCATTCAGAGTTTATGTTTCGGAGTTCGGCTTAACGAATGCTGACGGAAATAGCGATTCAGCAAAGGCTCTGAATCGATACGCGCCTCGACGGCCGAGAGTTCCTCTTCAAGCAACCGTTGTTAACTGTTCCGCATGTTTTAAGTCAGTTGCGAACACAAGTCAAGCGGCTGGATCCCCGATTTCGGATGAGGATAGCAAAAAAAAGGGAAGAACAAGCAGTCGAGTTGGAGTGAAAGTTTAGTTTAGATGAATCAGTTTTGCTTGGGTAATGCCGGGATGTTCGCGGACCGGGCCGAGGATGGCTTCAGTAACGTTTCCATCCAGGCGAACCAGCGAGACTGCCTCTGCACCCCGGGCGGCTTCCCGCCTGCCGAGCGCAAACGTGGCAATATTGACGCCCTGTTTTCCCAGGCTGGTGCCGACGTGGCCGATGACACCCGGCTCATCATGGTTTCGAAGGTAGAGAATGGTGCCTTCCAGTTGCGTTTCCAAAGGAATACCGTCGATCTCGATAACGCGCGGCGAGCCGTCGTGAAGCACGGTCCCCTCGGCGCTGAATCCCGGTGCACCGGGCTCGTCGGGCAGGGCAGAGACCTCCAAAGTGTGCGGAAACCCGTGCTCGCGGCGGCGAGTTTCTTCCTCGACCGTCAGGCCGCGGCCTGCGGCGATCGCGGGGGCGTTGACGACGTTCACCTCGGAATCAAGTACGGCGTTCAGCATGCCCGCCAGTACCGCGCTCTTGAGCAAATGAGTGCCAATTTCAGACAACTCGCCTGCATAGCGAATACGGATGCGAGCCGGCCGGGTTTCCGCGGCCTGCGAGACGAAGGAACCAAGGCGCTCGGCAAGCGCCAGGTACGGGCGTACGCGCTTGTACTGTTCCGGGGAAAGTGCCGGCAAGTTCACAGCATTTCGGATGATTCCGTCCGCCAGATAATCCTTCACTTGGACAGCAACTTGGATGCCTAGTTCCTCCTGGGCTTCCGCAGTCGAGCCAGCGACGTGAGGAGTGGCGATGACGTTCGGCAGGCCCAACAACGGGCAATCCTTGGGGGGCTCCTGTGCGAAGACGTCCAGCGCAGCTCCAGCAACGTGACCACTTTTCAGTGCGGCGGCCAAATCCGCTTCATGGATCAATTCGCCGCGGGCGGCGTTGACAATGCGCACGCCTTTCTTCATTTTGGCGATCGACTCGGCGTTGATCATATTTTGTGTCTGCGGGCTGACGGCGGTGTGCAGCGAAATGAAGTCGCTTTCCGCTAGAAGCCGGTCGAGAGGAACAAGTTCGACAGAAATTTCCCGGGCGGCCGATTCGCTGAGATACGGGTCGAAAGCGATTAAGCGCATGTCGAACGCCGCAGCGCGAAGAGCGACTTCCCGGCCAATGCGCCCGAGGCCGATCAGCCCCAGAGTCTTGCCGCGAATTTCGGCACCCGAAGAGGATTTCTCCCAGCGACCTTCCCGGAGCGCCGCGTCGAAGCGCGGTATTTGACGCACTAGAGCAAGCAAGAGAGCGATGGTGTGCTCGGCGACACTCACAGAGCTGCCGCCCGGAGTGCTCATCACCAGCACGCCGCGTTTTGTGGCTTCATCGAGATCGATGTTGTCGACGCCCACTCCAGCGCGACCCACGACCCGGAGTTTAGGGGCCTTGTCGAAGAGTTCGCGGGTAACCTTGGTCGCGCTGCGGACAATCAGGGCATCGGCGTCGGCAAGTTCCGCGACGAGGTTGTCCTTGGTGGTCAGGACCAGGTTCCAGCCCGTCTGTTTTAGCAGATCCACTCCGCGCTCACTGATCTTGTCGGCCACAATCACTTTCATCATTCCTCTTTTCGGTACAAGCCGGCGAGCGTACCGGTCTCGTCGCAAGGTTAGGGTTAAGATATTCAAAGTACTGTGCTTTCCGCGGTAGCGTCAACTTGTTGAGCACGCGGCGTACGAATGGCAAAGATAAGTGTCTGTTATAGTTTTGCAGGAGCTTCCATGACGATTTCCGAGCAAATCCAGAAAGATATTGTGCAGGCCATGAAATCCAAGGACGAGCTGAAGCTGGGTGTATTGCGCATGGTCAAAGCAGCCTTTCAGCTTAAAGAAGTAGAAAAGAAGCGGCCGCTGGATCCCGCGGAATCCATTGCGTTGCTGCAGACCCTGGTGAAGCAGCGGCAGGATTCGATTGAACAATTCGCCAAGGGCGGGCGGCAGGATCTGGTCAATAAGGAAACCGAACAACTCGCAGTGCTGGAGACGTACGTGCCGGCGGGAGCTACGGACGATGAGATGACTGCGGCAATCGCAGCAGCAATCGCCAGCACCGGTGCTACATCGATGAAGCAAATGGGCGCGGTAGTCAAGGCGGCCAAGGAGGCCCTGCCCGGAAAAGCGGTCGATGGGAAGATATTGAGCGATCGCGTGCGCGAACAACTTTCCAAACTCGCTTAGACCTGCACACTCCTCCATGCCTTTGCCAGAGAACATCGCCGTTCGCTATACCGAGGAAGATGCGGGTTACATGAGCGTGCGGCCAGTTGTGAAGCAGACCTTTCGTTCCCATGAATTGCTGGACATGATTGTGAGCGTGGTTGGAAAGGATCCCCAACGACTGACACAAATTCTTCGATCCGGCACGGTGGTTTACAACGGATACCGCTATTGGTGGGATGGGTTCGAAGCCACCGTACAGGAATTAGGGCCAGCGCTGGCGCAGTTTCCCGAAGATGATCCCGGACGAGCATTCGATCCTGCGCTCAGCATCATGGCGCTGCTGGAAAGCGGCGGAGGAACTCAGAAGACCCGCGTGGAAATTAGTCGTTCGGACGCATCCACCAGCCGATTATTTTCGCGAGAAACACCTTGGGACGTTCTCCTGAAGTCGATCGACGCAAGCTCTGTGCAGTATGATTGCTACTCGCACGCGCGTCGAGCGGACTTGTATCGGATTAGCTTGCCTTATGACCAGGCCCAGATACTGCTGACCCGAATGCTGGAAACCGCGCCTCGCAAGTTGCGGCATCGGTGGAGCAATCTGAAGCCACCCTCGGTGATCGTGTTTGTAAATCCGCGCTAAACGCAAGGCGATGAGAGTAATTAGGTCGTTTTGGGCTTTAAGACAGCCGTGCTTCGTTCGTCAGAACCTACGATTCTGTAAAACGTTTTCAGGTCGCTCAGTTTGTCCACCGGTACGCTCAGCTCTTTGATTTCCATCGTTCGAACAAAATGCAAAGCGCCGTTTTTGACTTCGCATTTGCTGTGGTAACTCCCAAAAAAGTACTCGGCATCCACTGGGGGAGGGAGATCGTCCACGCTGTAGCCCTCAGGCAATTTGATTTCGAAGCTGTCCACATTTCTCATTGGGCCTTCAAATTCAACCGGGTACAGTCTCGGCTCTTTCTTCTCGAGAATATCGCTATACCAACTTCCGACTACGGTGGGACGCACCAGCAGGAGATCGCCGGCACTTTTAGCGTATTGATCGGCAGTAAATGAGTAATTGTATTGGATGGGCTGATCGTACGCGCTCAGATTGGTGACGGTCGCCTTGGTAATCTTGAAAGTTCCGAGAGAATGGGAAAGAAGTGACTCAATCGGTTTAATGCGGTCTGTATCTTTGGTAGCAGCACGCATCGTGTAACGCTGCCGAGTCGCACTGTCGCCGGTATGAATTTCAACGATTTCGCCGCTCAGTGTTCCGGATGGTGACAGGGCCAATTTGGCCATACGACGGTGACCGTTGAGCAACGGGGAGAGTTTTGGGACTTGGATCAACTCCCCACCCTCCTCAAGAACCAGTAAGCCGTAGTTTTCCTGCAATTCGCCGCGCAAATCCCCGAACGGAGTGATTTCATCCGTAGGGTCGAAGATCAAAATCTTGCCCAACTTTGGATGAGTGTAAATCGCCGCCAGCGACGTATCGCCGACGTTATCGGGAAGGCGTATGGCCAGGATTTCATGGTTGAACCAGTACATATGCGGCGGCATCGACGGAGAAACGGCACCCCGTTCCGTGTTGATGTCGAGGTAGTACGAGTCCACGCCGATCTCCTTAAGCATCGCGCTGGTCAGAGTGGCTTTGTCTTTGCAATCGCCATAATGGTGGGAATAGATCGCGGATGCGGCGTGCGGCTGAAACCCCCCAATACCCAATTCGATGGCAACGTAACGAACGTTTTTCTGAACATATTCCGCGATGGCCTTCATCTTGTCCAAGGTGTTGGGTGCGGAAGCCGTAATCTCGACAACTTTTTGTTTCAACTCCTGTGATGGATCGCGGCGACCCTGTGCCAGATTCGATTCCCAATGGGCCATTTCTGCCCAATTATCGAAACCTTTTTTTACCGACTGACCCGACGGGAAAAAGGAAACGATCATCTGGCCAGCAACACCTCTCCAGGGCGGCATTTCTTCTTCTGGACGGATGCTGGGCACGTCGGTGATGGTCCACTGCCACTGGTTGGGACCTGAAGACGACGGCTGGACTTCCGAATGGTTGATCCATACGGCCTTGTATTCCCATCCGGCAGGCAATTGCAGAGAATACTTCGCCTCCTTGACGGGAACTCGACCTTGAAAGTGCCACCAGTCCTGCAAAATGTAGGGTCGGGATTCCACTTCAATTTCATAACCGACTACGTTGCCTGGTTCGGCAGCCGGGATTCGCAGTAATCTGTCCTTCACATCGGTTACCAGTTCCGAATATTCGATCCCCGAAAGAGAGACATCCACGGCTTCCTTATCCTTCACCTCATAATCCTTGCCTTGAGCGGGGATACACCACCCTCGCATGGCCGTAATTTTGCGGTCGGAGTCAAATTCAGCGTAGGCGAACCCGTAATCGCGACCGGCGGGACGCAGAATCCGGTAAGCGCGACGCTCGATGCTTTTCACCTTGCTATCCGATAGGACGATCATTATGTCCTCGGAGTAGACAGCAATGGCGTCTGTTTTTTCATCGTGCGCGGGGATTGGAGCGGCAGCGGCGGCGTGCATCCAGGCAGGGGCGTCCGCAAGAATCGCCCGCGGAGCCGCGAAGAGCAGGCACAGGGGCCAGAAAAACGGGGCAGCCTGACGCCAGAGTCGTTTACTGACTCGTGGCAGTGCCGCCGGGCAGCAGTACGATTTGCTTATCATCCTGGCTCCTTATGGTCTGGTAGAAATTTCGTAGAGTACCGTAGGCATTGGTTGGCACAATCAAGACGTCGCTGCGAATTTCGCGATGGACACTCAACACGCCCTTATCATCCTCGACCGTGAGTTTGTATTCGGCAGCTTTAGCGTCCAGATCAAAAGGTGGGGGCAATGTGGAGGCTTTCCAACCAAGCGGCAAATCAATGGAGAGGCTGTCCAACTTCTTGTACAAATACTCGAAGTACACAGGATAAACACGATCCGCGTGTTCGAACATGTGCTTTTCCTCCGCCGAGAACGGTGTTGCCGGAAGGAGGGCCTTGCGGCCCGCGGCCGAAGCGTACCCCGGAATCTTCAGCGTGAATTCGCCAACCAGCGGCACTTCGGAGTTCACCCAATCCGGGTGATTCGTCAACTCCAGATCGCAACCATACGCAATCGCCCCCTTGACCTCGTCCTCGAGATACTTTTTTCGCTCTGTCTCGTCGGTGTTGCGCTGATCGACGCGCCGGCGCATTCCCGCAAGTCCGGTCCAACTTACCGTCAACTTGCCCTCCAGAGATCCCTCGTCCAACAGCTTGAAGTCGCCTTTGCGCTCAATCCGTGATGCATCGCTTTCGGGTATCTCGGTGACGATCCACTTGCCGCCTTCTTTATCCAACTTCAGGCCTTGTACGCCCGTCTCCATCCACGGCAACAATCCGAATGGCGTGAATTTTGCGCCGGGATCGAAGAAAAGATTTTTTCCGTCCAATTTCACGAGCACCACGTTGGTATTAAGCTGGCTGCTATCGAGTCGCTCTTTTTTGAAAAAGTATTCGCTTCGTCCCGAAATCAGACAGGGATAGGCCTCAAAGCCCGCGGCCCGAGCCAGGCCGAGGAATAACCAGGTGATGTTCCAGCCGCTGCCAAACTGATTCTTCCAGACATCTTCCACGTTCGTGGCTTCCTTAAGATTTTCTCGTTTTTCCTGTTGCTCCGTTTTTGACTCTTCGAAACTCAAATTGCGGACCCGTTGGGTGCGCGCATAGATTTTTTGCAGCTTCACCAACGGTGCATCGGCCGGCGAAACAATCTGGGAAACCGCCTGTTCCATCGCCTTTTTCTTGTTGACGAAGTCCTCGGCCTTGCCGTTTTGTTTCTTGCCGAAGCTGTTCCAGTATTTGTCCTGGTTCAGCTCGAGAGGACCATCGTGATAGATGAAGGTGACCCGGAATTTCAGTTCATTTTCCGGAGGCATGTAGTCCTCCGTCTGGAAGGCCGGGATATTTTCCGCAACCATCCGAATGGTGCGATCCGGGTCTTCTTTCGCGGGAGTCGTTCCCGGGGGCAACCCTGCAGGAGAAATCCATTGAACGCTCCAACCCGGGCCGTCGTAGGGCTTGAGGCTGAATTTGGCGCGTTTTGTAAATAGCTCTTCGCTCAAGATCCAGCGCGAATTGAAAATGTAATTGTCGGTGTAATCGTAGTTGAACTCATATTCGACAATGCAGCCAACCGACACATCGGGCATCGTAAATGTCTTGGCAAGGTATTTGTAAGTTTTTGATTTGACGATCGTGTTTTCGTAGATTTTTCCATCGAAGTTCACGATTGAGCCGTCAGGTCGGATCGTCCGGGCGCGAATCCCGTTGACGTGATATTGCTCCTTCTCGAATGGTATTTCGATGTCGCCGTACTTTCGTCCATCCTCGGTGAGAATCTTGATACGGAGGTAGTTATGCTCGGTGGTGGCCCGGGTATTGTCTTTGCGATCCACCTGGCGGTACAGATAGATTGCGGGTGCACCCGGAGCCAAGGGCTCGCTGGTCATCTTCAGTTGTGCTGGGTCAATCGGCAGCCAATCGTCGAAGGCGCGGGCGTTCCCAGCAAACAGTGTGCAAAAAATAAGAGCAGAGACGGCGTAGAACACAATGCGGCGCGTGGCCAAGGCGGGCCTCCAGCGGGTGGACAAGTCAACGTTTGCGAATCGGGTGCAACACACTTTGCTTAGTCTTGAAAGGTTGGCAAACAGGCTTGATGCGGCTCCGCCGGTCCACCACTTGGTACGGTATTGTGTTGCACAATACTCAGGCGTATCGAAACTGTCAAGAGAACTACCCGTTACAATTTGTCGACCGGGAATGCCCTTTGCACGACGCACGCCGCTGGGTCATAATCGGCCGAAAGAAACCACAATCGCACCACGTTACCGCGTCAATTGGAGGAATCGGTGAGTGATCGTCCATGGAGTTCTGCCGGGTCGACGACTGAGTTTCGGCCGTATGTGCCCACCACGGAAAGCCCGGCGGAGTTTACGTTTCGCGCCGTAATCCTGGGAGCATTGTTTGGCTTGTTGTTTGGCGCGGTTACGGTGTATGTCGGTTTGCGCGCTGGATTGACGGTTTCCGCGTCGATTCCGATCTCCGTGCTGTCGATCAGTATTCTTCGCGCTTTTGGCCGGTCGACGATTCTGGAAAACAACATTGTGCAGACCACCGGATCGGCGGGTGAGTCGCTGGCGGCTGGGGTGATGTTCACCCTTCCAGCGCTGATCTTCCTGGGATTTGGTTCGGAGTTTACCTTCTGGAGGATCTTTCCTCTGGCGTTGCTCGGCGGATGGCTGGGCGTTCTGTTTATGATTCCACTTCGCCGCCAATTGATCGTGAAGGAACACGGCAACCTGAGTTTTCCGGAGGGCACCGCATGCGCAGACGTGCTGGTCGCGGGGGAAAAGGGGGGCTCGTTCGCGGGACGCGTTTTCTGGGGGCTGGGTCTCGGCGGTGTGTATACGTTTCTAATGAATACGGTGCAAGCGTGGACTTCACAGCCGGAAAATCGCCCCAGTTGGTTTCCCGGTGCATCGTTCCGTGCAGCGGTCACGTCTGAGTATCTGGGCGTTGGGTACATCATCGGTCCAAGAGTTTCGGGAATTTTGTTCGCCGGAGGGATTGTTTCGTGGCTGGTGATCATGCCGGCCATCAAATTCTACGGCCAGCTGGCGGGCAACACGCCGATTTATCCATCCACAATTCCTATTCCGCAGATGACACCGGACGACCTGTGGCGAAGCTACATTCGCCCAATGGGCGCCGGTGCGGTAGCTGCAGCGGGATTGATAACGCTGCTGCGCACCCTGCCAACGATCTATTCCGCGTTGAAAGCAGGCATCGGGGCGAGTAAGGAAGATGGCTCCGCGAATGTCTCCGGAAATCGCGTGGATCGGGATACGCCGATGCGCTGGGTTGTGCTCGGGTCGATCCTGATCGTAATTATGATGTGGTTCCTGCTGACCTTCCATCCAATGGAAGGGGCGGCCACGCGCTGGTATCAGAATTTGTTTGCAGGACTTTTTGTGGTGGTGTTCGGATTTTTGTTTGTCACGGTGGCAAGCCGGATTAGTGGACTTTTGGGGAATTCCTCGAACCCGATCAGCGGCATGAGCATCGCGACCTTGATGGCAACGTGCGCGATCTTCTTTTTGGCGGGTTGGACGGCGCCGAACTATGCGGTACTGGCTTTAATGATCGGCGGGGTGGTGTGCATCGCGGCGGCAATTGCCGGCGCGACCTCGCAGGACCTGAAAACAGGCTTCCTGGTGGGCGCGACACCGTTCTGGCAGCAGATGGGACTTCTCGTTGGAGTTACGGTCTCGACAATCGCGATCGGAGCGACGCTGAACCTGATGAACAAAGGGCTGGAACGCTATCTGCCGACGCAGATTCCAGTGAACACGCAAGCTCTGCCGTCCGGAGTGAAGATTGAGCGCGACACATTCCAATACCAGGGAAAGAACTACATTCTGATCAATTCGCTTGGCTCACACGAAATTCCGGATGGCGAGTATCTTTACGACAGTTCTACGAAGCAGATCGAATACCAGTGGGCACAGGGGATTGGCAGCGATAAGGCGCCCGCTCCACAGGCCCGTTTGATGGCAACGGTGATCAGCGGAATCCTGAATCAACGATTGCCGTGGCGACTTGTGTTGATGGGCGTAGCGATGGTGATCGCTGTAGAAATTTTGGGTGTGCGCTCGCTGGCGTTCGCCACCGGACTCTACATTTCCGTTGCCACGACGGCCGCGATGTTCGCGGGCGGGTTGGTGCGCTGGGCGGTCGAGGCCAGCATGAAGGAAAAGCAGGAAGGGGACAGCGAAGCGAGTCCAGGGGCACTTTATTCCAGCGGACTGATCGCAGCGGGCGGCATCTTCGGATTATTGGGAATCATCATTAATTTGCTGCAAGATCCGGAAGTCTCGAATCGCGTTCCCCACTGGGTTACCGCGGTTCTGCGGTTGCCTTGGCGGCCCGATCTGTTTGCCTTCGGTCCTAAAATCTTAGGTTCGCTATCGCAAAGCAATCTTCTGGGAATGATCATGTTCCTGTGCCTGGCAGGCTCGCTATTTTACTTCGCGCGGAAGAAGCTGGACTAAGCAGGAATCGAACTGGCTTGGCGCCGAAGAATCCTTTTTGACGAAGTTGCGCGCCTCGCCGTAAACTCAAATCATGAGCACGTCGTTCGGCGCGCCCCGCATGCGGTTCGACTGGCGCGGATTCATCACCCCGGCAGTCAAAGCCCTGGTGATTGCGTGTACCGTTGTATTTCTTCTGCAGACAGTGGCGTGGATGATCTGGGGCGATGTCGCGACGATCTGGATTAACTATCACTTCGGGTTGGTTCCTCTAGGTCCATTCCCCGCTCTGCGCATCTGGCAACCCGTAACCTACATTTTCCTGCACGGCGGACTGCTGCACTTGTTGCTGAATATGCTGTTCCTATGGATGTTTGGGCGCGAACTCGAGCAGGTCTGGGGAAAACAACGCTTTCTGAATTACTTTTTCCTGTGCGGCATCGGGGCAGGGCTGATCACGATCCTGATAAAGGTGATGCCGATGCTCTGGGGGCGCCACCCTACGGATACTCCGACGATTGGCGCGTCTGGAGCGATTTACGGCATTCTGATCGCCAATGCGATTCTGTTCCCCGATCGCCAGATATGGATTTTCCCTTTGCCGGTCATGATACCGATGCGGCCGTTCGTAGCGGTCAGTGCAGCGATTGAGTTCTTCGGAACGTTGGGGTCGTCGGGCGACCGAGTAAGTCACCTTTGCCACCTGGGGGGCATGGCGGTTGGCTGGCTGTATTTGCGGCGGGGATCGTTCTTGTTCCGCGTGCGTAATGAAATGGCCGACTGGAAATACCAACGGAATCGAAAGCGATTCCAGGTGTACATGAAGAAACACCGCGAAGAGCCGCCGTCGCGGCCCGACCACTGGGTCAATTAAGAGGAACCACCCTAAAGGACAAGTTCAGTTCGAGACTCCGCCCTTGGGCGCTTGATAACCCTCGCGGGTGTACACCACATATTTCAACTTCTTACCCTTCTGATCATTGACGACCAGCGGGCTTCCGTCGGGCGCCACCAATTCCACCTTTACTTTGCGGAATTTCCCGTCAGTGGCGTGGTTGGAAGGCGTGTAGGTCAGGCTGTATTGATGGCGCAGAAACGCTGCGACCTCGCGAAAAATTCCGGGAATTTCTCCATCAAACTGAGGGAACCAGGCTTTCCCACCGGTAATTGACGAAAAGGTTTTCAACTGGTTCTCCGCTTGCAGGAAATCCATTTCCCGCATTGCGCCGAGCCTGCGGTGCATCTGCAGGTAGTTGGAAATCGGGCGGTCCACTCCGACACAGAAGAGCGTCACGTCCGTCTGCCGGAGCAGTTTCATGGTTTGATCCAAAGTGTGTTTCGAGAACGTGTCGATGCCGCTGGCCATCACCAGGACACTTTTCTTGCCTTTCACGTCTTTGAGGCGATCGACGGTGTCCAATATGGCGTCGAATAAATTCGATTCGCTGAATCCGGGAATAAACAAACGATAGACGGCCTGGCGGACTTCGTCCTTGTTCTGCGTAAAGTCCACTTCCATGCGAGGCTTCATGTCAAACGTCACCAACGCGATCCAATCCTTCGGAGCCAGGTTTGGAAACAGGGCCTCGGTCCAGAATTTGGCCTCGCTGGAAAACCAGCCACCGCCGACACTGTCGAACTCCAGAAGAATGACCATGGTGATCGGGGCTTCGGTCGGGCTGAAGTTGGTGATGGTTTGCGGAACGCCGTCTTCGAGAATGCGGAAGTTCTCTTTCTTGAGCCCGGGGATAATGTCGCCGTCCTGAGTCGCGGCAATCACGTCCAGAGTGACGACAGGAACTTCCACCGCGATGGTGACGCCGGGTTCTTCGGGCTTCTTTTGCTGCGGCGCGGGCTTCGGAGGTTGCTCGGCAGGAGCCTGTTGGCCTTGGGGAGGAGGCGTAGTCTGTGGACCCTCCTGCTGCGCGCCAGCGTTCCAACCAGTCGCCAAGAACAGTAATAAGCACAGCAAAAGTCTCGTAATGCGAGTCCTCATCCGGAACCCCCAGAATTCAACTGTAACTGAGATGCATAATTTTCGCGCAGCGTTTCCGGAGCCGGAAAAGATGCGCTCTGAAGAACAACGGCCGAATGCGCGTCAGACCCGTTTACCATGGCATGCTAGTATGGCTTACCGCTGTAGGAAAATAGAATTATCTGGGGGTGTCGTTTGACTTGGACGCGAGCCCACTGTAAGGCTCTGCTCTTTGCGTTGACGATCGGCTGCGCGAGCAATGTTTCTGGTCAAATTGGGCAGACGGCACCGGCTATGGGTATCCCGCCAAGTTCCCAATTGGTGGGCGATACGGGACCGCTAGCGCGCGAGGCGCAGGCTTGGCTCGTTGAGCTGCTCAAAATCAACACAACCAATCCTCCCGGAAACGAACAGGCGGCCGCGAAGTATCTCGCATCGATTTTGACGAAGGAAGGGATCCCGTCCGAATTCCTGGAGGCCGCACCCGGTCGCACGGCACTGGTGGCGCGACTAAACAGCGGCGCGGTTGCCGATCCGTCCAAAGCTTTGTTGCTGGTGGCGCACATGGACGTGGTCGGGGTGGACCGCAGCAAATGGTCGGTGGATCCGTTCGCAGCGGTGATCAAGGATGGCTACGTATACGGACGCGGTTCGATGGACGACAAGAGCATGTTGGCGGCGAATCTTGCCGCGTTCATCTCGTTAAAACGCAGCAATGTTCATCTCCATCGCGACGTTATTTTTCTGGCCACCACGGATGAGGAGCAATTCGGCGACGCCAGCGTGAAAACGCTGATCGCCAAATACTGGAACAAATTCGCCGCCGCGTATGCGATCAACGAAGGCGGTAAGGTAGTGATGAAAGGCGGAAAAGTGCAGTATGTCGCGGTACAGGCGAGCGAGAAGGTTCCTGTAAACGTAACGGTGATCGCGACAGGGACCGGCGGCCACGCTTCCGTTCCGACAAAGGACAATCCGGTTGTCCATTTGGCAACAGCCGTCGAAAAAATCGGCAATTACACTGCGCCCGTTCATCTGACGTCCATAACCCGGCGCTATTTTGAAGGCTTGGCGGCCATCGAGGACGACGAAATCGCCAAATGGATGAAGGTGATCGATACACCGGATCGCGGGGACCATGCGCAGCGCGTACTTTCCGACGCGAATCCGATGTGGAACTCCATGATGCGCGACACCATTGCGCCAACCATGCTGCAGGCGGGCATTCGCGCGAATGTGATTCCCACGGAGGCCCGCGCCACGCTGAATATTCGTCTGTTGCCCGGCGACTCGATCGACGCGCTGATCTCCGAGTTGAACAAGACGATCAATGACCCAAAGGTGCGACTGGAAGTGCAACCCGACGCGGGATTGGCAGCTCCAAATTCTTCGCTAGAAAATGAGTTCTACAGCACAATCACGCCGCGTAAGCGCTCAGGAGTTTGGAGGCGCGCCGGTGTTGCCGTTTTTGTCTACCGGAGCCACCGATTCCGCGCAGTTGCGGCTGCACAGCGTTCAGGCTTACGGGTTGCGGCCGTTTCCAATCACGGAAGAAGATGATCGCCGAGTCCACAACGATGATGAACGGCTGCAATTGAGCTCGTTCGCAAAAGGCGTCGATCTGATTACTAAGATCGTGGCAGAATTCTGCGTTACACACTGACTCGTCAGACTTTCAGAAACGAGCGAATGCTTATGGGCGTGCGTCACTCCAAAATTGTCTGCACCATCGGGCCGGCGACCCGCACTCCGGCGATGATTGGGAAGTTGCTGGAAGCGGGAATGGACGTGGCGCGCCTGAATTTTTCGCACGGAAGCCAGGCGGAGCACGGCGAGAACATTGCAATGCTGCGACAGGCAGCGATGAATATCGAGAAGCCCTTGGCAATCATGACCGACCTACAGGGCCCGAAGATTCGAACCGGCGAGTTGCTGGGAGGGCAAAAGGTGGAACTGCGGGCCGGTGCTCCGTTCATAATCACCACCAAGAAAATGCTGGGTGACGCGAAACGGGTCAGCACCATTTTTCGCCCCCTGCCGCGGGTCGTGAAGCCCGGCGACCGGATTCTGCTGGCCGATGGAATGATCGAGTTGCGGGTAGAGAAGGTCCGCGGCGAAGAAGTGCATACCCAGGTCGTGAACGGTGGCGGGCTCGGGCAGCATAAGGGGATTAACCTGCCGGGCGTGAAGTTGCACGTTCCGGCATTGACACCGAAAGACCGCTCCGATCTGAATTTCGCGCTGAAACAAGGAGCGGATTATATTGCCGTGAGTTTTGTGCGCAGGCCAGAAGACATTTTGCTGGCAAAGTCGCTGATTAAAAAGGCAGGGAAAGATACGCCGGTCATCGCCAAGCTGGAAAGACCGGAAGCCATCGACAATCTGGAAGAGATTTTACGAGTAGCGGATGGAGTGATGGTGGCGCGCGGAGATCTGGGCGTCGAGATGGATCCGGAACGCGTGCCCGTGGTGCAAAAGAACATTATTGCGCGGGCCAGAGAATACCGCCGCCCGGTGATCACCGCGACCCAGATGTTGGAATCGATGACTGAGCATCCCCGACCAACGCGCGCCGAAGCCTCCGACGTGGCGAACGCGATTTTTGATGGCTCCGATGCGGTGATGTTGTCGGCGGAGACCGCCACGGGCAAATACCCGGTGGATGCGGTCAACATGATGGCTCGCATCATTCACGAAGCGGAAGACAGCATTCATGAGTTTCCTCATCCGCAATCGCAGGAGCGCCTGAAAGTGGCGGAGACGGTCGCGGAATTGGTATGCCGGGCAAGTCGCGAGCTGCATATGCGATTGATCGCCGTGTTCACTCATAGCGGATTTACCGCGCGGCTGGTTTCCCGCTATCGGCCGCTGGTTCCCATCGTTGCGTTTTCCCCGGAAGCCGCCACACGCAGGCGGATGGCTCTTCTGTGGGGCGTAACACCGCGCAGCATTTCCAACATCAAGAACATTGACGGATTGGCGGGGATTGCGGAAAAGCGTCTGCTCGAAGAGAGCCTGGTGCGAAAAGGCGATGTGATCGGGATCGTTGCCGGAACACCAATGGGTATTCGCGGAACGACCAACTTCATGAAGTTTCATGTAATCGGCAGCCTGAGCTAGCCGACGGCTCAATACCCTTTCGCGAAATCCACAACGTTGCGCATGGGTCGCCCATCGAACCATAGTTCCAGCAACTCTATAAGTGTTTCGGTTTCGCGCTGCCAGAGCAGGTCGCTGACCCCACTGACATGCGGAGTGATGAACAAGCGCGGCGCTTTCCATAAGGGGCTTTCGGGAGGCAGCGGTTCAGTAGCAGTGACGTCGAGGGCCGCGCCAGCAAGTTTGCCAGATTCGAGCGCGCTCATGAGGGCGGCCTCATCGAGCAGAGATCCGCGAGCGATGTTAATCAGGCGCGCGCTGCTTTTCAGAAGCGCAATTTCGCGCTCGCCGATCAAGTTTTTGGTTTGCGACGTTTCTGGCGCAGCCACAACCACATAATCCGCATAAGGAAGGACTTCCGCGAGCTGGTCGGATCGGACGATTTTCTCAGCCAGAGCAGAGTCGCCTTGGCCGGAGTGCGATACACCCCACACCTTCATGTCGAAGGCCCGTGCTCTTCGCGCGATCTCCCGCCCAATCGAACCGAAGCCGACGATCAACAGGAGCTTGCCGTTCAGCTCCGTAAGTCCCTGCGGCGCACTCCCCAATTCACCTTGCGACCAGTAGCCTCGCTCCTGATAACGGACGGCATCGGGGAAATTCCGCGCGAGGGCCACCATGAGGCCGATAGTGTGCTCGGCCATGGGAACGGAAAAGATGCCTCGCGGATTTGTTAGAAGAACGCCTGAATTTCGCAATTCAGGGTACATCAGTTGCGAGACGCCGGCGGAGGTTGAGTGAATCCATTTCAGTTGCTTGGCGAAGGCAAACTGGTGGGCGCGAAGAGATGAGCCGACGAAGATATCCGCATCTGGAAGCTCTTCAGGAAGGCGGTCGTAATCGGGTAAATGAACGACGCGCATTGCGGGCCAACGTCGCCTGACGCGGTCGGACATTTCCGACGGAGCCCGCCATTGTGAGAATGGGTGCCAGACACAGATGATCAGTTTCGTCTGTTCGGGACGAGTTCGTTGCATGGTGGAGAAAACTCCTGAGTCAGGACTTGACGCGCAGGTCGCGGCCGGTCATATCGGCAGGAACGCGCTCATCGAGAATGCCGAGCATGGTTGGAGCAATGTCGCGCAACGCACCGCCGGGCGCAAGCTGCAATTTGTCATTTTCCGTGATGCAGATGAAAGGAACCGGATTGGTGGTGTGGTAGGTGTGAGGTCCCCCGGTAACTGGATCGACCATGGTTTCGGCATTGCCGTGATCGGCGGTAATGATCCAGGCGCCTCCGCGAGGCTTCATGGCCTGATAAATGCGGCCGAGTCCCTGATCCACCGCTTCCACTGCCTTAATCGCCGCTTCCAGCTTGCCGGAATGACCCACCATATCCGCATTGGCGTAGTTCATGATAATCGCGTCGAATTCGCCTTTTTCGATGGCGTTGACCACGGTGTCCGTAATTCCGGCGGCGGACATTTCCGGTTTCAAATCATAGGTAGCAACCTTTGGCGAAGCCACCAGAATGCGTTCTTCTCCGCCGAAAGGCTTTTCAACACCGCCATTGAAGAAATAGGTGACGTGAGCGTACTTCTCCGTTTCCGCGCAGCGGAGGTTCTTGTACTGCAATTCCTGAAACACCTGGGCGAGGATGTGTTCGAGTTTTTCCGGTTGAATCACGGCTTGGAGCCATTCCCATTTCTTGTCGTACTTGGTCATCGCCACGTAAAACAAACTCTTGGGGCGCCTGGGATCGGAAAACTTGTCGAAGTCGGGTGCGGCAATCGCATAAGTCAGCTGGCGAGCGCGGTCGGCACGGAAATTGAAGAAGATCACCGCATCTTCGTCGTGAATCTGGGCGACCGCCGGACCGGCCGGTTCGTTGCCCTTGGTGATCACTATCGGTTTAACGAATTCGTCGGTTACGCCCTGCTCGTAACTGGCCTGGAGAGCGGCGACCGGATCGCTACTGCGAGTCTCCGCCTCACCATGAACAACAGCATTGCAGGCAAGCTCCACGCGTTCCCAACGATTGTCGCGGTCCATCGCGTAATAGCGGCCGATCACGGTAGCGATCTGACCTACGCCCAACTCGCGCATTTTGTGCTGCAACTGGCGGACATAATCGCGGCCGCTATGTGGAGGAGTGTCTCGGCCGTCCATAAAGCAATGCACAAAGACGTTTTGCACTTTGTTACGTTTGGCCATTTCCAGAAGCGCGAAGAGATGTTGGATATGCGAGTGCACGCCGCCGTCGCTCAAGAGTCCGAGCAAATGCAACTGGCGTTGCCTGCCGCGTTCCATGGCCTGCTGGAAGAGCGGCACCTGATCGAGTTGCTTGTTGGCGATCAACAGGTCGATGCGCGTGATGTCCATATGCACGACGCGGCCTGCACCGATGTTCATGTGCCCTACTTCGCTATTGCCCATCTGGCCTTCGGGGAGCCCGACCGCCGGCCCGGACGTCTGAATAAGTGTGTTGGCAAATTTCTTGATCAATTCGTCGTAATTCGGCTTGCGGGCAAGAGCGATTGCATTGCCCTGGGTTTCAGCGCGATATCCCCAGCCATCCAGCACAGTCAATACAAGTGGTTTCGGTCGTTTCGCCATGAACAGTCCTCTTCTTCGCAAAGTGCGATTCGAATTCGTGCACGGGCACCGGCAGGGATCGTGCGCGCCCTGGAGCGAAACTTCTACCGGGTCGTAAACTCACGCAGCGCGCTAAGCAGGCGTTCCACTTCTTCCATGGTGTTGTAGTGAACCAGACCGATGCGGCACATTCCGCCAATCGGTTCGACGCCTAGGCGTTCACTGAGATTCAGTGCGTAGTAATTGCCGTCCCACGAAAAAATGCCGCGTTCTCCCAAGAAAGCAGCGACCGCGGTTGGATGGTGGTTTCCCAGGCGAAAAGAGATGGTGGAACAGCGATCGTGGTAGCGCTCGGGAGCGGTGATGCCGAAAATGTGCGCGCCCGGGATGCCCTTCAGGCCATCGATCAGCCGAGCGATCAGGCGAGACTCGTGCGCCACCGTCTTGCGAAAAGCAGCAGCAAGCGATTCTCTGCGGGCGGAGGCACCAGGGTCGCAATGCCGGCCCAACTCCGCCAAGTATTCGACGGCGCCGCCGATGCCCGCGATTAATTCGTGGGTTTGCGTTCCGGTTTCCCAGCGATCTGGGATCTGGTCGCTGGCAGGCCGCACTTTGTAAGGACGGAAGCGCTGCAGATGCTCACGCTTGCCGAACAAAGTGCCCATGTGCGGACCAAAAAACTTATACGGCGAACAAACCATAAAATCGCAGTCGATGGAGCGCACATCGATCAAGCCGTGCGGGCCGAAATGCACTGCGTCGACGTAGCTCATCGCGCCCACGGAGTGCGCCCACCTGGTTATTTCGGCGACCGGATTGATTGTGCCGACAGCATTGGAAGCGTAAGTAACCGCAACGAGTTTCGTCTTTTCATTTAATTTGCGTTTGAGGTCGCCCAGATCAAGAGTGCAATCTTCTTCGTGAATATCGGCCTGTCGAATCACGATGCCACGTTCCTCAAGAGCTTTCCAAGGAGAGAAATTCGCGTCGTGATCGAGCGTGGTCAGTAGGATCTCGTCGCCCGCCTTCAATTCCCTTGCTATCGCGCGGGAGATGGCGAACGTAATGGTGGTCATGTTCGGGCCGAACACGACTTCGTCCTGATCGCAGTTGAAGAAATCGGCCATTGCAGCGCGCGTGGCGGCAATCATCTCGTCGGTGCGCCTGCTGGTCAAAAACGCGCCACCGGTGTTGGCGTTGGAATTCATCAGGTAATTGCGAATGGCGTGAAGGACCTGGGTGGGAACCTGGGTGCCCGCGGGCCCATCCAGAAAGGCAGCGGGATGGCCGTTTACCTGTAATTGCAAAGACGGAAATTGGGCGCGTACCCACTCGAGATCGAGAGTTTCGGTTGGTTGTGGTTGAACGCTCAAGCGTTTTCCCTTGGACTCCGCACCGCTGATGGAGAAAAGCTAGTTTCTCATAGTCGCGCAACCGCGTGTTAGCATGTCGAAGCAATTCTATGGGAGTTGATGGGCGCGGATACGAACTCTTTATAACTTGCTGAGGTTTTCGTGGCTGATACTTTCCAACCTTCGGACCGTACTCGCATACTGCGTGAGCCAATTCGCGCGGTATATGACAAAGAGATCATTTACAAAATTCTTGATGAGGCATTCGTGTGCCACGTGGGTTTTGCTATCGATGGGCAGCCTTACGTGATTCCCACGATGTATGCACGAATCGGCGATGCAATCCTGTTCCATGGCTCGGCTGCCAGCCGGATGCTTCGCAACCTGAGCGGCGGATTGCCTGTATGCGTCACGATCACACTCGCGGACGGCTTCGTGCTGGCTCGTTCGGTATTCAATCATTCGATGAATTACAGGTCGGTGGTGGCACTCGGCACGGCAACACTGGTCGCAGAGCCTGAACAGAAGTTGGCGGCACTGCGCGCCTTCACGGAAAAGATCGTACCCGGCAGGTGGAATGAGGCTAGGCGACCAAATGACAAGGAACTCAAAGCGACGAGCATACTCTCGCTTCCGCTGACGGAGGTTTCGGCTAAAGTGCGCACCGGCGGGGTAGAGGATGACCCAGAAGACTACGCGCTGAACGTTTGGGCGGGGATTGTGCCTTTTCGCATGGCTGTTGGCGCGCCGGAGCGCGACGAGCGGTGCGATCCTTCCCTTCCGATTCCCGACTCAGTTCTGAAGCTTCGCCGCTGATCACGATTGGGGGCTGAGTCTTACGTGCTGACTGCGCGGAGGAAATCCGCGAGCAATCCGTATCCGGTCGCTTCTACTCCTGGATTGTGTTCGACGAAGGACAACTGGAACACGTCCAGATCGAAACGCAGGGCTGAACTGGTCCCTTCCAGTCCGGCCATGGGGTCGGAAACCAGCAACAATTCGGGACCAACACGGCAGTCCACGCCGTCCCCGCGCCTCTCCGCTCGGCAGACAAGTTTGTAACGCATGCCGGCGGCGCGCACGGAGCGAATTTTCTCTTCGCTTAACTCGCGGATACCGGTTCTCTGCACCTGATCGATACGAGTGGGGACGCCCATCAACACGGTTGCCAGAGTGGCGACTTTGATGGCCGAATCCCAGCCATCGACATCCTGGGATGGATCGGTTTCTGCGATGCCCAGGGCTTGCGCACGCAACACCGCCTCATCAAATGTGCGGCCCTTTTCGATTTCCGTGAGCACCACGTTGGTCGTCGAGTTCAGCACGCCGGAAAAACCGCGCAGATCCGTCAACGGCAGTCCGGTCGGAAAAAGGGAAAAGATGGGAACACCGTCCATGACCGTGGATTCGAAAAGGAAATGGCGATCTTTTTCCTCCGCGAGCTCAGCCAGTTCCCTGTAGGCGTGCACAATGGGACCTTTGTTTGCAGAAATGGCATGTGCCCCGGATTCCAGCGCCGCGACTACATGATCGATGGCGGGCTGGCCGGTCTGCGTGTTCAAGGAACTCGATTCGAACATGACGTCCGCTTTCGCACGTTCGAGCCATTCGCGAACATTGCGGCACGGCACGGTGTCTGTCGGATAGTGGCCTCCTAGAACCGCCAGCGGATTAAGGCCGTCTGGATCGGCAAGCCATCCGATTCGCCGTGAAGCTACGCCGGTGAGCCTCCACCGCACGTCATATTTGCGGCGAAGCTCCGTTTCTTTGGAGATCAGCAGGCGAAGAAGGGCGCGGCCCACGTGCCCAAATCCGACGATCGTGAGGTTATAGGACGGAATGGTCTTTCTCCATGGCCATGCTGGTCGTGCTCCAGCGCGGCGCTGCCTCAGCGAATTGCGGCAAGCTTGGCAGTCGCGGTATCCAGAAGCTTGGCTTCGTTTTCAAGTACTTTAGCAACGCGCGCGGCAGCGTCCTCAGCCTGTTTCCATTTTTTCTGTTCCAGGCTCTCGCGAACCGCGGGAATTGCCTTGGCGGCATAGCCAGTATAAACGCCGGGAGCGTACAACTCGTGCTTGTACCAGAAACGGCCCGGCAATCCTTCCGGAGTGGTGAGGGTGTGCTCAGCCTGCATCATGATCGCGTTCACATCCTGAATCGCGGGCGATGCCAAAGCTGCGCCTCCGTTGAGACTCAGACGATCGAGCTCCTTTTGGTAAGCGGCGGCGCTACGTTCGAGCGAGACCACCGCGTTGTCGAGCGGAGCGAAATTGATGAAGGGCGGTACTTCTTCGATCTTTGGAGTTACCCAAGTCTGGTGTGGGTCGCTTACCGCTTCAAAGACGCCGTCGCGAATCTTGGCATTCTTGTTTTCAATCTCTTCGCGCTGCTGGACGGAGAACTTCTTGACTTCGGTGACATACATTTTCACGTCGTCGGCGAAATCGGCGAACTGAAACGGTAACAGATCGGCATCTGCCATGCGCATCATCGTAGTTCCGCCGGCTTGGGAGAGGGCCCGGCCGTATTGAAAATCGGTATCGCTGAAATGCGTGTACCAATAAAAGTCGTCGTAGATGGAGTGATATATGCCGCCGCCATCTTCGCCGCCAAAACCAATCCCGAGGGAGGCGATGCCGGCGAAGTTGATAAAGGGCGCATGATCGGAACCTCCGCCAAGCATGTCGAGGCGAAGATCATGTCGATTCTGTAACTCTTTGCGCTCGTCGTCCGATTTCGCATCGTCGATTCCGGCAAGCTGCGCTCGCTTCCATACGGTCTGCTTCGTTTCGGGGTCCTTGATGTCCCGAGCAACGTCGTTGATGAAGTGCTCCAGGGAGTGGGAGCCTTCCAGACCAAATGTGCCGCGGCCGTTTCCATCGGAGTTCACGTACATAATGGCGTGCTTTTTCAAATCGTCGATGTGAGTCTCTACCCACTCGGTGGAACCCAGCAGCCCAGGCTCTTCGCCATCCCAGGCGCAGTAGATGAGAGTTCGCTTGGGCTTCCATCCCTGCTTCACGAGTTCCCCCATGGATCGCGCTTCTTCCATGAGGGCAACCTGCCCGGAGATCGGATCTTCCGCACCATTCACCCATGCGTCGTGATGGTTACCGCGAATGATCCATTCGTCCGGGTGAGTCGAACCGGGAATTTTTCCGATCACGTCATAGAGCGTTGCCATGTCCCAGTTGGAATACATGCGGAGGTGTACTTTTGCGGTGCCCGGGCCTAGCCGGTAGGTGATGGGCAATCCGCCCTGCCAGTTGCGAGGAGCGGTATCTCCGGTAATCGCTTCCAGCAATGGTTGAGCATCGGCGTAAGAGAGCGGCACGACGGGAATTTTAGTAAGCGACTGGGCGTCCTTGATCGGCAAACGCTTTGCGTCAGCGGTTGCGCCGACACCTGGTGTCAGGGGATCACCCATAAAGACAGAACTGTCCTGAACACTGCCGCGCTGCACACCATCACGGGGCCGCCACGCGCCCTTTGGAAAGACTTCGCCGCCGGAGTAACCGTCGTCGCGGGGATCGGAGTAGATGATGCAGCCGATGGCTCCGTGTTCAGCGCCAACCTGCGGCTTGATGCCGCGCCAGGAGTGTCCATAGCGCGCGATGATGATCGCGCCTTTCACGGAAATGCCGCGGCGCTCCAGGATTTCGTAATCTTCCGGCAATCCATAATTGACGTAAACCAATGGCCCGGTCACGTCACCGTCCACGGAATAGGCGTTGTACGTCGGCAACTGCTCCGCGGTCTGATTAGAGGTGGGGTCTTCTTTGACAGGGGGTTCCTGCATCTTGGCCTTGAAGTAGGGGCCGCCCGCGACAAGTTCGACCAAGCGTTCTTTGGGCGTAGGGAAAAGGACGCTGAACGTCTCGATCTGCGTTTCCAGTCCGAATTCCTTGAATTTGGACGCGATCCATTCCGCGTTGTCTTTGTCGTAGGGAGAGCCGACGTTGTGCGGTCTGGCGGTCAGGCGCTGCATATATGCACGCAGGTTTTCGGGAGACGGGATGGCGCGCAGTTTCTCTTCCCACTCGCGCTCAATGCGAGAGTCCTGCGCCGAATATCCGTAGAGCGGCGTGTCGTCGGCGGTTACTTGAGACTGCAAAGGAGTGAGAGTTGCGGCGGCAATCAGGGCGAGGCCGATAATTGCGTGTGCACCAAATACTCTGTTCAAGGGGATCTCCTGTAAAAAGTCAGCGGAAGCCGTCAAACAACTAGCTAAGTGCAAACCAACATTGTGCCACTGCGGAACTGAAGTGCAAAACCGCTAGCGAGTGGGCGCGACGTCATCGTTTTCGTCCTACGACCAGCGTCAGGACTCCCGCTAATGCCATCACCAGAGCAACGCCCCACAGCCCACCTTCGAAGCTGCCCGTAATTGTCTTCAAGTAGCCGATCAAATATGGACCGAATCCGCTTCCCAGATTTCCAATGGCATTGATCAAGGCGATGCTCCGCGCCGCGGTGCTTGCGGAGAAGGTGGGCGAAGCCATCGCCCAGAACGGTCCGGCCATGGAACTCGAAGCCGCCAGGGCCAATCCGTAGGCGGCGACACTGACGACTATGGCAGTGGATTCGCTAGCTATCAGCAGGGCCATCGCTCCGCTAAATGCCGATAGTGCAACATGCCAGCGCCGTTCGCCTTGACGGTCGGAGTGCACGCCGACCGCAACCATGATGCTCACGGCCAGTAGATAGGGGATCGCGGAAATCAAGCCCAGTAAGATATTTGAGCTGGCCGTGAAGGCTTTCATGGCGGTGGGCAGCCACAGACTGACACCGTACGTGCAGGTGTTCAGGCCAAAGGAAATCATCGCAAAGGCCCAGAGCCTGGGATTCCAGAGGAAACTCGTAGTGTTTTGAGCCGCAGTGGTTGCGGGAGTTAACGCAGTTTCGCCTTGTTGGGCCTCGCGGATCCAATCTTTCTCCGATGGGGTCAACCACTTCGAGTCGTCCGGTGTCTCGCTTAAAAAAACGTAGGTCAAGAAACCAAATACGATCGCGGGAATTCCTTCCATCAGAAACATCCATTGCCACCCGGCCAGCCCGTGTCTTCCGTCGAAGTCCAGCAGATAACCGGACAAAGGACTACCAAGCAAACCGGACACAGGACCTGCGGTCAGAAAAATAGAGATGACGGCGGCTCGTGCTGAAGGCGGGAACCATCGCTGGAGATAGAAAACGACGCCAGGGAAAAAGCCCGCTTCGGCCGCGCCAAGCAGAAATCGCAGCGCGTAGAAGGAGTGTGGCGATCGAATCAGGAACATCGAGGCCGAAATGATTCCCCACAAAACCATGAGCAGCGCGATCCACCGCCGGGCCCCGAAGCGTTCCAATGCCATGTTGCTGGGCACCTGAAAAAGGAAGTACCCAACGAAGAAAATGCTAGCGCCTGATCCGTACACGGTATCGCTGAAACCAAGTTGCTGTTTCATCTGCAAAGCCGCGAAGCCTACATTGATGCGATCCAGATAGGCAATGACGTAGAGCAGGAAGAGAAACGGCAGCAGTCGCCAGCGCATCTTGCGAAGGACAGCCGCGCCTTCCATCACGCGAGACGCCCCGCTAAGGCCTTCACGATGGCGTCGACGATTTCCTGAGGCGGCGGCGCCACGTCGACAACGATTGCGTCCTCTGGCTCTTGCAGAGTTGCGAACTGATCTCGCAATATGGCCGTCCCCGCGAAGTGGTCTTTGCGGGCCTCCAGACGCGACTTGATCAGTTCATAGGAGCCTTTCAGGAGAACAAATTGCGCGGTTAAGCCCTCGGTTAGAATGCTGCGGTATTCGTCTTTCAGGGCCGAGCAGGCGAGCACCGCAGAGCTACCGGCCTGCTGTTCTTTGGTTAAAGCGTCGTGCATGGAGCGCAACCAGGGCAGGCGATCGTCGTCGTTGAGCGGGATGCCGGCGTGGATTTTCCTTTTGTTTTCTGCGGAATGAAAGGTGTCCGCATCCAAGAAAGTGTAGCCCAGTCGCTGCGCTAGTAAACTGCCGACGGTGGTTTTGCCCGAGCCTTCGACGCCCATCACGATCACGATCATCGGAACCCCTAAGTTAAGATGCCGCGTTCGAACGCGCGTCCGGGCAACAGGAAATTGCGACAAACTGCTTCCTCAGGTAAGCCAATCCAAGACCCGATAATACAGACCGGCAAGCGGCAGGGCCCAAGTGTTGCCGTTTCGCAGACCGACAGGCGGCGAAGGGAACGGGATTTTGCTGAATGGATTGTCGTCGCGATCGCCACAGATCCGGCCAGCCAATTTGTGACCCATCCAGGTGGCTGCGGCAACGCCGTGGCCGGCAAATCCGGCTGCAAAACGCATCTCGTTTAGAACCCCCGAGTGTGGCATGACATCGAATGTGAAATCGAGCGTACCGCCCCAAACAAATTCTACTTTGGAGTCCGCTAGCTGAGGGTAGACCTCGACCATTCCTTTTCGCAGCAATTCTGCGCTCTCGCGCACGGTGTTTTCCGACTCCGGGAAGAAAGCGGCGCGTCCGCCAAACAGCATGCGATTGTCGGGAGTCAGACGATAGTAGTGGAGGAAGTGTTTCGAATCGTAGATCATGCGATTTTTGGGGCTAAGTTCCCGGGCAAGGCTTTCATTCAGCGGTTCTGTCGCGATGATATAGGAACCGATGGGGATGAGCTTCTGCTGCAGGGCGGGAGTGGCCTCCGCCGTGTAGGCGCCGCTCGCCAGAATTATCTCTTTGGCTTTGAGATTGCCTCGACTGGTCTCAACAGTAAAACTCCGATTGCCGTTCGCGACGCGACTCCTTATTGCAGTAACGCGCGTCTGTTCGAACAAGCAAGCGCCGTGCCTCACGGCGGCCTGCGCAAGACCATTGACGTATTGTGCCGGGTTGACGCCGGCACTGACCTCATCGACCATTCCACCGAAGTAAATGTCCGAGCCGATCTCCGACCGTAGTTCGCCTTTCGGAATGATGCGCAGATCGTGGTCAAATTCCTTTTTTATGCGCTTTGCGGCTTTGGCATAGGAATTGAAGTGCGATTGTTTGCACGCTACCTCCAGATGGCCGCAGCGCGCGAACGCACAATCGATCCGCTCCTCCTTTACGATCGACTCCACCAGATCGATGCCCTCTATCGAGGCAGCGTACATTTGCCGCACGGCCTCGCGACCATACCGGCTGATCAACGTCGGCACGGGCAATTTCATGCCGGTAAGGACCATACCGCCGTTGCGACAACTTGCTCCCCAACCCAAAGTTTCCGCTTCCAGCACCACGACGCGAACGCCGCGTTTCGCCAAACTTCGGGCAGCCGATAATCCGCAAAAACCGGCGCCGACAACGGCTACATCCGCTTGTTCGGGCAACACGCCGCTGGAACCGCGCCAAGGAGTCTGCACCGTTTCCAGCCAATAATTTATTTGCTTGGTAGCCATGGCCAAGACGCAGGAATTCTAACAGGAGTGTGTTTGCCGGGGAAATGCGGGGGCAGGCTAGACGCTGCGGAGGATGATATGTGTGATTTCTGGCGGAGCGCCCAAACGAACCGGAGCACCCACCGTACCCAAGCCACGATTGACGTACAACGCAGACAGACCATTTGGAGCGTTCGGCATCAACTTGATCGTTTCGCCTATTTTCCTGCGTTCGTCGGGCATCAACGACGGACGGTGATAGAGGCCCGCAACATAGTCAGTTATGAATCGCGCCGGGCTCAAACTGACATCAAGAATTTCGACTTGCACTTGCCCACCATGAGTGTGTCCCGAGAGTGTCAACTCAATACCCAATTCGGCGGCGCGGTTGAACGAATTGGGATTGTGAGACAAAAGAATATTCGGGATGTCGCGGCGGACCAAAGGCTCAAGATTAGAAAGCATCTGCATCTTGCGGCCACTCGGGGTACGTTCGCGCTGGTAATCGACCCCAATCAGGTTGAGCTGCGCACCTTTGTAGGAAATGACCGCATTCTCGCGCCGTAACATTTTCATGCCGGCCTGGCGGAAGAGGCGCTCTGCGGTATCCTCGGCGCGAGCATAGATTTCATGATTGCCGTTGCACCCGTAAACACCAAGGGGCGCGTAGAGACGGCGGACCTCGTCCACACACTCCGCGATTGGATCATGAATACCGGTAATCAAGTCGCCCGTAACCACGGCTAGGTCCGCGCCGACATCATTGGCCATATCGATCGCCCGGCGAACTGACTCGCGGGTCATATACCCGCTCATGTGGATATCGCTGATTTGAACGATCTCGAGACCATCCAGTTGCGGAGGTAGATCGGTGAGAGGAATTTCGATTCGTCGCACTTCGTAGCGAAGGCGCTCGGCCGCATACCCGTACATCACGCCTAGGAACGGCGCGGCACCGGCAACGACGCTCGCCGTACGGAAGAAGGTACGACGGGACGGATCAGGGATGAAATCCATAGCCAGCGTATTGACCGCAGAATTTGGCACAGCCTTGGTATTTATCGCTGCAGGCTTATGAGACCGACGCCAGAGCCACTCAACGCCATGGACAAATTTAACCCCGACATAAGATGCCAAGGCGCTGGCGAACCAAACCCCCGCGAATGCCGTGATCGGAGAATGATTGGGAATAAAACGCCCATGGTCTTGCCGAAAGGCGTCTATTAGCGTGGCAATAATCGTGAGAAGGCCGGCTAGATACATCAGCCGTACGCCGACTCGCAACCAAGTGCGGCCCCAATTCGCTGTGGTTCGCCAGAGAGCGCGATACCAGAATCGTTGCGAGAGGTAGAGCAACGAAAAAATAACGGCCCCGACCAGCATTTGCACCGAAAACCAACCAATTCTCACTACGGTACTCCCTTAGAACGTGTTTTTTTAGGATAGCACTGATCGTCGTTGCGCACGCTATCGCGGAAGTGCTTGCCGCGAGCCAGTAAACCCTGTTCGGGCTTCCCTTGGAGGGGCCGTGCTGTCGTATGATGGTGCCCTTCTGGGGGCGGGTTGTTTGGTCGGCACTCGCTGACAATTAACGGGCGCCCGGGACCGGTTGATTCATGGAGGACTTATGAAACGGTTGGTATCACTTTTCATGCTGCTGATAGCGGCAACACTGTTAGTCGTTCCTATGAAGGCGCAGGATTCGGGCGGTAAGAAAGAGCCCAAGCCAGCGCTCGGGGCTTCGGCCGCGCTGCTTGAAGAATGGAATGACATCGGAAGAAGGTTGATCGCGATCGCCGAAGACCTTCCGGAAGACAAATACGATTACAAGCCAAAGCCGGAGATGCGTTCGTGGTCAGGGCAAGTGGCCCACGCCGCGCAAGGAAACTATTTCTTCATCAACCCGGTTTTGGGGAAACCATATCCGAAGGACGATCCGGATATGTCTCAATTGAAGACCAGGGAACAATTGGTCGCGTTTGTGAAGAAATCCTTCGCGGACGGCGCGGAGATTATCAAAGCGCAAGGCGACGCGGGAATGGCGAAGACCGTAAATGGCGGCGGACAAATGATGCGAATCGACTTTCTGGCGTATGACTTAATCGCGCACGCCAACAATCACTACGGACAGATCGTGGTCTACTATCGCCTGAACAACCTGGTTCCACCCGAATCGAGGCCGAAAAAGTAGCGGTTCCGTTATCCGCAGCAGCGCCTTACGCGCTCAGAGCGTTTTTCTGAAGAACGCTTTTCAATTCTTCTGGGTCGGAAATAGGCGGCAGGCAAGTACTTCCCGTGCATACCAACGCCGATGCTGAGCCTTGCGGAAAGTTCGGCACCGTGCTGCGCAACGCCGCGGGCAGACGATCCAGGTTTTGTTGCGGATTCACGCGAAGCACAATCTTGCCGAACCGGAACACCGAATGAGCTGTCGCTTCCAGTTCTACGACTTTGCGGGTTGTTCGCGGGGCCGGTGATTACAACCATAGTGGGAGGAGCGGCGAACAAAGTTGCAGCCAGCCCATAGGTCGCGGCGAACATCCCAAATTGACCGGCGGCAGCGGCGAATGCCTCGAGCGTCTTTTGCGCCCATTCACGATAGATCGGGTTGTCCGTGAAGGCGTACATTCGCGTCAGCGCGATGATCGCTGCGGAATTTCCGCTGGGAGTCGGCGAATCTTGGAAGGGCTTGCGTCGCACCTCAAGCCCGCCCATGGGTGGGGCGTCACTGGCTCGATCGAAGAAGCCGCCGTTGGCCGCGTCTCCGTATTTCTCGATGGTCAAATCCATCGTTCGCTGTGCAGCATGGAGATATTTATCATCGCTAGTCGCTTCATACGCATCGAGCAGTGCGATGACGCCAAATACCTGGTCATCCAGGGTACCGCGTAACGCGGGACCGCCGATGCGATGACCGAAACCTTGGCTCTCGGTCCAAGCTTCCAGCAGGATTCGATCCATGGTCTTCAGCGCAAATTCTTTTCGCCGTCCGGCCTGTGCTCCCCCGAGGCCGTGGGCAAGCTCAAGATACGCCGAAACAAACATGGCATTCCAATTGACGTACATGGTTCGGTCGATGAATGGAGCCTTGCGTTGCTTGCGCGCATCCAGCAAAATCCGCTTGGCGTCCTCTATCGTTTCTCGAGTCGCGGACTCCGTTTGTCCGGTGAGCTTCGCGATCTCGCCGATGCTCCTCGCGACCCACAACACGTTCTTGGCCGGATTGTGGTGCATCTCCCCGTGAGGCTCAACGTCGTAGTAAAGCTCGATGACTCGAGCCCGGTCCGGGCTGAGCGCGACACGCACCTCGTCGATGGTCCAGGTGAAGTAGTCGCCATCATCGTCGAGCGAAACGTCCGCGTCCTGACTGGCAAAGAATCCACCGTTCTGGGGATCGGACAATTCGAGGTCCACCCATCCAGCGATGCTTTCCGCAGTCGCCTTCAGCAGAGGGTTTCCGGTCACTTGCCAGCCATGCACGAAGTTCTTGAGTAGTTCGGAATTGTCGTAACTCATTTTTTCGAAATGCGGCACGAGCCAGCGTTCGTCCACCGAGTAGCGATGAAATCCACCTGCCAATTGATCGTAAACGCCGCCGAGCGCCATTTTTTCGAGCGTGGTTTCCGCCATGGCTAAGAGATGTTTTTCACCGGTCTGGCGGTGTCGTTCGAGGATCAAATCCACCGCGGAAGGATGAGGAAATTTCGGCGCCGTGCCAAATCCACCGTTCTTTATGTCGAACAATTGCGTAATTGCAGCCAGTTGCTCGTCGACGATCTCCAGTTTGAAAGGACCCTGCGCGCCACCCATGAGCTCCGCCTTACTGATGGCATCGGCAAGCGACTCCGCGGTCTTGGCAAGTTCCTCGCGCCGGTTCTTGTAGGCATCCGCCACCGCAAGCAGCACGCGGCGAAATCCCGGGCGGTTCATGCGATCGTCGGGCGGGAAATAGGTTCCACCGAAAAATGGCTTGCCGTCGGGCATCAGGAAGCCGGTCAATGGCCAGCCTCCCTGACCGCTGATAGCGCTGATGGCCGCCTGGTAGCGGGAATCCACATCCGGGCGTTCGTCGCGATCGACCTTTACCGGAACGAACAGTTTGTTGATGATCTCGGCGATTCCTGGGTCTTCGTAGCTCTCGCGATCGATAACGTGGCACCAGTGGCACCAAACAGCGCCAATGTCGAGCAGCATGGGTTTATCGGTGCGCTGTGCTTCCGCGAATGCCGAGTCGCCCCACTCGTACCAGTTGATCGGCTGGTGCGCGGCCGAACGAAGATACGGGCTCGCAGAGTCCTTCAAGCGATTTTCTGTCATGGAAATTACTCCAAGGGATGCAAGCGCTACTGAATTTTGTCTCCGGTGCCGAGATCGCGCGGATCGAGTGGTTTTCGGCCGGAGTAGCCTTCGTCCTGACGGTGGTAAAAGCGGATGCGGTCCTCCCCCAACTTCCAGCAGAGATAGACCTCTTCATTGCCGATCATGGCGGGAAAATCGAGCAGGCCCACATCGAGATCTTTGATCAGGCATCCTGTCGAGAGAATTTTTTCCAGATTGTTCTTCATGACTTCCGCAAGACTCTGATGCTCCAGGCGCTTTTCGGCCAACTTGGCGTACGGCACCAGAACGCCGCCCATCATGAGGATGCGTGTGGAGACGGCGGTTAATTCCGTCTCGAGTTCATTCAGGCTCTTGCGGGCGTTGATGGCTTCGATAAGGAACGGTTCGAGTTCTCGCCGGGTGCGTTCCGCTTCGGTCAGCGTGAACATGCGTTGCGGCGGTTCGGGAAGTTCGTCCTGATCGTCGTCTGATTCCGCCATGAGTTCTCCGTAATGCGCAGGTCCGAGTTACCGCAAAGAGAGCATGCGGTCCAATGCCACTTTCGCGTACTGACGCGTCCGCTCGTCGACGGAAATCTGGTTGACAATTTTTCCAGCGGCGAGGTTATCCAGCGCCCACAAAAGGTGATGAGGCGTAATGCGAAACATCGTAGTGCACACGCAGACGTGAGGATCCAGCGAGATAACTTGATGATCCTTCAGTTCTTTGCTGAGCCGGTTCACCAGATGGATTTCGGTGCCGACCGCCCACTTCGTTCCCTTGGGCGAAGCGAGGATCTGCTTGATGATGCCTTCCGTGGAACCGATCACATCGGCGGCTTGCGCCACCTCAAATTTGCATTCCGGGTGGACGATTACCTTGATCCCGGGGTGTTCGCGACGGACCCGATCAATCTGTTCGGGCTCAAACCGCTGGTGCACTGAACAGTAGCCTTTCCATAAAATGATTTTGGCTTTGCGCAAGGCTTCGGCAGTATTGCCGCCCAGTTCCTGATACGGATCCCAAACCACCATCTGATCGAGAGGAACGCCCATCGGAAAACCGGTGTTGCGTCCCAAGTGCTCGTCCGGCAAAAACAGAATCTTGTCGCCTTGGGAAAACGCCCACTTCATCACCGCGGCGGCATTCGAACTGGTGCATACGGAGCCACCATGCTCGCCGGTGAAGGATTTGATCGCCGCCGTGGAATTCATGTAGGTGACCGGGACAACGCGCGCGACGTCGACCACCTCCGCCAATTCATTCCAGCAGGCTTCCACTTGCCCGATGTCCGCCATATCGGCCATCGAGCATCCGGCGCTCAAGTCGGGAAGCACGACAATCTGTTTGTCGCGGCGGAGAATATCCGCACTCTCTGCCATGAAATGGACGCCGCAAAATACGACATACTTCGCATCCACGCCTGCGGCTTGTTGCGAGAGTTTCAGAGAATCGCCTCGAAAATCGGCAAACTTGACGACCTCGTCCCGTTGGTAATGATGGCCAAGGATTACGACGTCGCTACCCAACTTAGCTTTGGCGTCCGCAATGCGCGCGTCGAGCGAATGGTCCGGCACCAGGAGATAGGAATCGAAGTCGCAGCCGACACCTTTCTCGATCTCGGGCGCCCGCAAAGTTGCGGGCTGCGGAGAACCTGCGAGAGGATTGGTCGAAATTGTGGTCAGATTACTCATGGGTTTTCGGAGCCGTAGGGCTTTAAACCACCTCGCTCACTTAGATGAATTTTCGCCCTTTTTGGTGAGATTTGCCAGCGCTAGCGCAAGTGAGCGCGATGCACGCTTATCCCCCGATGTAGACCATCGTGCGAGAGGGCGGCACGAAACCGGGCTCGTTGATGCGGTGCCCTTCTTCCTTTTCCATTACTTTTTCCGTGATCCAATCGGAGAGTTGCTGATCCGATGCGCCACCGCGCAGGATGCTTCGTAAATCGTGATCATCTTTGCTGAACAGGCAGGTTCGCAGTTTCCCGTCGGCGGTCAGTCGGATACGTGAGCAGGCCCCACAAAACGCCTGGGTCACCGGGGCGATCAGCCCGACTTCGCCCGGGACGCCGTCCGCAAAACGGTATTTGCGGGCGGTCTCACTGACGTCATGAGGAATCTGCACCAGCGGCCACTGCGCGTGAATGCGTTGACGCACTTCTTCCGCGGAGACTACCAAATGGCGCGACCAATGGCGGTCCGCATCCAGGGGCATGAACTCGATGAAGCGCATGACCACTCCGCGCTCGCGCGCAAACGCGGCGAAGGCTTCGACTTCATCCTCGTTTATGCCGCGAACCAGCACGGCATTCACCTTTGCGGGAGCCGCCAGTGAAGCCTGCACGGCGTCAATCCCTCTCATGACCTGTTCGAAGGAACGCGTGCGGGTGATCTTCTCAAACCTGGCTGGATCGAGAGAATCTAAACTGACATTGATTCGTTTGAGGCCGGCAGACAGAAGCCCATGCAGTTTTTCACTGAGGAGATGTCCGTTGGTGGTGATGGAAATGTCGGCGATTCCAAGTCGGTTCAGGTGCTCTATGAACGCTTCCACCCCGCTGCGTACCAACGGCTCTCCGCCGGTGATACGAACCTTCCGAATTCCCAAGCCCGCGAAGATCGAGGCCAGCCGCTCCAGTTCCGGCCAGGACAGAATGACGTCGTGGTCCCAATAGTTGTCGGGATCGGCTGAGCGGCAATATACGCACCGGTAATTGCAGCGGTCCGTTACAGAGATCCGCAGGTCGGTAATCTGTCGTCCGAACTTGTCGTATAACGCCATTTTAGTTCGATGCTTAAAAACGAAAACTCGATTCCCGGAATCGGGCAAACCCGCGAAAATGTGTAGATTTCCGGCTAAAACCCGCCCCTGTAGGAGCAACCACGGCATCTTGTGAGTTTACGCCGGACGGTGCATCTGGGCCAAGCCGAAGCGGAGCTTAACGGCTACGTCGCTTGCTTTAGCGACGGTCGGTGGGAAAGAGTTTGCCCTCTCACTCCGGGATAATTACAGGATCGATCAGCAGCAGCGATTCGGACGAGAGTATCGACGATTCAGTTGTTCCACGTAGAATTCCCGCTCGGTGAGCATCGGCCTGTTCGCGGCACATCTGTGCCAACTGCGGCGATAGGTTTCGTAGGCCGCGTCGCCGCTCCACTCACGAATTCCCTGCCATAACGCGCTCAGGATTCTATAGATGCGCATCAGTCGCCTTCCGCCCACTGCGAGGCCACGTAGGGAGTTTCGCGCAGAACCGGCTGGCGATTTCCGCTGAGGTTGATCCACCACTGACGGAGTGCCTCGAAGACCAGTAGAAGAATCATGGTCGCCAGGACACCCGTAACGACGGCATCGAGTCGCTGATTGAAGACGAGGCGACGGGTCTCTGCAATTTTGGCGGCGGCGATTGCGCCTGAGGCAATCTGCAGGTTCAGGGCATTGGCGTTCGCGAGGAAGCCGATACGGGGGCTGCTGGAGAAGATTTTCTGATAGCTGGCGGTCATGGTGACCACTACCAGCCAAGCCATAGGCGCCAGGGTGATCCAGGCGTATCTCGCTTTGTGAGTTTTCAAAAGGATGGTGGTTGCCAGCACGAGCGCAACAGCAGCCAACAATTGATTGGCGATCCCGAACAATGGCCACAGCGAATTGATGCCACCCAGCGGATCCACAACTCCCTGATACAGAAAATATCCCCAACTGGCGACAATCATGGCGCTAGACAAAACGATCGCGGGGAGCGAATTCATGCGCCCAATGGGCTTCCAGACTCGTCCCACGAGTTCTTGAACCATAAAGCGGCCTACCCGGGTTCCGGCATCGAGCACGGTAAGAATAAACAAGGCCTCAAACATGATCGCGAAGTGATACCAAATGCTGAGCAAGCGATCTCCGCCAATGGTGCTGGAGAAAATCTGAGCCATTCCTACGGCCAAAGAGGGAGCGCCTCCTGCGCGGTTAAAGAGCGTTTGTTCTCCAACAGAGTGCGCTAGGCGGCTCATGATCTCCGGAGTGACGGGATAGCCCCAGCTGCTGATCGTTGCCGTGGCGGCTTCTGGAGTCATGCCGATGACTGCCGCCGGACTATTGATTGCGAAATAAACGCCCGGAGTCATCGCACAAGCAGCCACCATCGCCATGACGCCCACGAAGGACTCCAAGAGCATTGCGCCATAACCGATAAAACGGGCATCGGTTTCGCGGCGAATCATTTTGGGGGAGGTTCCGCTGGCAATGAGCGAATGAAAGCCACTGATAGCTCCGCAAGCGATGGTGATAAAGCAAAATGGGAAAACTTTGCCGGCGAAGACCGGGCCGGTACCGTCAATGAATCGGGTGAGCGGCGGCATCAACACTTGCGGTCGAACCAGAAGAATGCCTGCAGCCAGCGAAAAGATGGCTCCCGCTTTGATGAAGGAGCTCAGGTAATCGCGGGGTGCAAGCAACAGCCAAACCGGCAAAGCGGAAGCAGCGAATCCATACAGAATAATGGCGAATGCCAACGCCGTTCCGCTGAGGGTGAACACCTTTGCCCAAACAGCGGAGGCGGTGACCCATTGCCCTGCGACTACCGCAAAAAGAATCAGGACCACGCCGATGGCGGAGGCTTCCAAAACGCGGCCGGGTCGCACATGGCGCAGGTAGACACCGACCAACATGGCGATCGGGACCGTCATTGCCAGCGTGAAGGTGGCCCATGGGGAAGACTTTAGCGCATTCACGATGATCAGGGCCACGGAAGCCAATAGGATCACCATGATGGCCAACACGGCCAGTTGAGCGATCAAACCACCGCGTTCGCTGACCTCTTCGCGCACCATTTGGCCCAGGGTTTTGCCGTCGCGTCGAATCGAAAAAAAGAGGATCACAAAATCCTGGACACAACCTGCCAGCACGGCCCCCGCAATCAGCCAGAGTGTTCCCGGCAGATATCCGAACTGGGCGGCCAGGGTGGGTCCGATCAGCGGCCCGGGGCCGGCGATGGCGGCAAAATGATGTCCAAACAAAACCCATTTGTTGGTAGGCACGAAGTCGCGGCCATCTTCGTGGCGTTCGGAGGGAGTCGCCCGGCTCTTGTCGAGCACGAGCACTTTGGCCGCGATGAATGCTGAATAGAACCGATACGCGACGGCGTATGTGCAAACCGACGCCAACACAAACCACGTAGCGTTGATGGGCTCTCCACGATGAAAGGCAATGGTGCTGAGCGCCAGTCCTCCTACGGCAGCTATGGCAAGCCAGACAACAGTCCAGAGCGTTTTTGTCATCGGGAGATTCACTCCGGCAGGCTGGTGAACTGCAACAGCGGGTACAGGTCCCGGAAGATTCGCATGGATTCCTTGACGAAACCCGGTTTCAGACCGTCAGCGGGTCTGAGTTCTTTCCGCACAACCCAGCCCTGAATGGTTTTCCAGTCCGTGAGTTGAACGGGCCAACCGTCCGTCTTGGTCCATTGGCCTTTCTTGGAAACATACCAATAGCTGTCGTACTTTCGTCCAAGTCGCTTTTTCTGCGTCGTCACCCACTTGGAATCCTGCTGGAGTCGTGGCTCCCCCAATAAGGCAAAGCACGACTGTTTGCGCTTGGGCCCGGCATAAACACGGAAGCCGACGGTCACAGTTTTGGCTGAGGCTCCGATATAGAGCTGCCCACTCTCGCGATCCTCCGGCGATGGAGCGCTGAACTTGAGATACATCTGGGGCCGGTAGGGCGTTTTGTCTTTGGCAAAGCGGATATCGCGATTAATTCGGGAAAAGTTGGCGCCAGAGCGCCCGCTCACTTCGAATTCACTATTCAAATCGAGCACTTGCGGTGTCAGATCTTCCAGCAGCCGGCGGAAAGGCTGCACAACGGCTTCCTGGTAGCGCTGGCGGTTTTGATTCATCCAAGCAGTCTTGTTGTTCTTTGCTAAAGCTTGAAAAAAGGCGAATGTGTCCGGTGTAAGCGCAGATTGAGTCTTCTGCATGCGGCCCCCAAGTGGAAGCTGACAGGGTACACCATTCCCATGAGCCGTCAATTCCACTATTCTTCCTTCGCGCACATCTTCCGTGCGTAAGGCAACCCTCTGGTCAGGTGGCGTTCATGAATCGTTTGCGGAAAAGCGGTATGTTCGTTTTGGCGATAACTTGTGCAGCCGCATCGCTGCTATCTGCCGCACAATCCGTTCCAAGTAAACAGCCGTTCAAACCCGAAGACATTATTTTCGCCCAAGACGCGCAAGAATTTCGCATCTCGCCGGATGGGCGATGGCTGGTATGGGTAATGTCCGAGGGAGACAAAGAAAAAGACGCGCGCATTTCGAATCTGATGCTCTCCAGTCTTACAGAAGATCGTCAGATTCAATTAACACGAGGCTCGGAAAGCAGCAGTTCTCCGCGCTGGTCGCCGGATGGCGAATGGGTTGCGTTTCTCAGCTCGAAGTCCCGCCCGCAAGCGAAACCGGATACGGCTAGTTTGCAAATCTGGTTGATCAATCCTCACGGAGGCGAGCCCTACCCCCTGACGGATCAAGCGCGGGCGCCACGGCAGATCGAGTGGCTGGATAAAGATACGATCGTATTCAGCGCGGAGGAAGATCCTTCGGCATTTGAACTGGCCGAGAAAAAGCGCAAGGACGACTCCGATGTTGTGGATGACGCGGAACACAAGCCGCCCGTTCGCCTGTTCAAAATCAATGTCAAAGACGGAAAGATCACGCGGCTCACGGAGAACACCGATTGGATCGAGGATTGGGCCATTTCGAAGGATGGGAAATACGTGGTGGCGGTTCACGCGCGAAGCCTGCACTTCACGTTCGACCAGAAGGTGCCTCCAATTACCGTGCTGCACAATCTAGCAGATGGCTCGTCCAAAACCATCCTGACAGAAGGCCGACTGGAGCCTGCTTCATTGGCATGGGCGACGGATTCTTCGGGATTCTATTTTTCCGCTCCATTCTCCAACGACCCGAAGTTTCTGACCGCGACGATTGAGCTTCTGTACTACTGTGAGGCGCCTTCCGGACGAGTGCATCCAGTTCCGCTGGATTCAGAGAACGGCCTGGCGCGCGAGGTGCACTCGACCCCCGATGGCGTGATGGTGCTTCTTTCCGCCGGATATCACTTCCGCGTAGCTCAGTATTCCCGTTCGCAAACGAATGCGTTCCAGTGGACGCGATCGGTCCTGACGGGCGAACAGGCAGAAAACATTCAGTCAGTCAGTGTCAGCAACGATGGCAAACTGGCCGTCTATTCCTATTCCACCGCGAGTCGAATGTCGCAGCTGTATCGCGCGCAACTCAACGGTTCGACATTGTCGAGCCCCGTGCAGATCACAAAGCTCAATGAAAGCCTGATCAAGTCGCGCGATTTTTCGAAGACGGAGGTCGTTCGATGGAAGGGCGCGAACGATGAAGAAGTGGAAGGGATTCTCTACTATCCACAGAATTATGATCCCGCAAAAAAATATCCGCTGATCACCGCCATTCACGGCGGGCCCACTGGCTACGACATGGACGCCTGGAGCGATCGCTGGGCCTATCCGATGAATCTGCTGACGCAGCGCGGGGCATTTGTGCTGCGCCCCAATTACCACGGCAGCGGCAACTACGGACTGAAATGGGTGGAGTCCATCTGCTGCGGTAAGTACTACGATTTGGAGACTCCGGACATCAACAAAGGTGTGGATTACCTGATCGCACGCGGACTCGTGAATCCGGACAAAATCGCCACGATGGGCTGGTCCAACGGCGCGATTCTCTCCACCAGCCTGATCGTCAATTATCCCTCGCGATATAAAGCGGCCAGTGTGGGAGCGGGAGACGTGGAATGGATCAGCGACTGGGGCAACGTAGTGTTCGGAGATTCGTTCGATTCGTACTATTTCGGTAAAGCCCCGTTTCAAGATCCCGACCTGTACATTCACAAGTCGCCATTTTTCAAGCTGGACAAAGTACAGGCACCGGTCCTGATTTTTCATGGAACGGCGGACAATAACGTGCCTACTTCGCAAAGTTGGTCGTATTTTCGTGCGCTGCAGTTTCACGCGAAGGTTCCGGTGAAGTTAGTCCTCTTTCCGGGAGAACCGCACGGTCCCCGCAAACTGTCACATCAACTACGCAAGATCAACGAGGAATTGGCGTGGTTCGATACCTATCTCTTCGCAACACTGCAGCCGCCAAACGAGGCTCTGAAAGCGGGTTCGCCGCTTGACCTGGCATTGCGGTCGAAATCGATTGCGCGGTCCGGTAGCGATTTCGGCGTGCTGAGCAAAGCGAATGGCAAGTCGGTTCTCGTTCCGGAAACCGTGAAACGCGGGAATCTGGAAATCGGCAGGTTTGAAGTTACGCGAGCGCAGTGGGCTTATTTCGACAAAAACTACAAGTTCGAGCCGGGCACGGATAACTTCCCAGCAAACAATATTACGTTCGCAACAAGCCAAGGCCTATGCGGAGTGGCTGTCGAAAGTCAACCGGGGAACACTGGCGCATCCCTACCGTCGCGGAGCTGCAGCCCCTGCAGAGCAATCACGACGGAGAGAACACGCTCGATTATTGGGCAGGCTACGCGCCTAACCCGGACGATACGGACAGGTTACGCAAGAAATTGGCAGATCTGCCGGGCGCAGCGGCACTTCTGAAGCCTGTGGGTTCGTTCGCTGGTCAAGGAGGCGAGGAGAGAAACTCCTGCGTTCGATCTGGGCGGAAATGCCGCCGAGTGGGCGGTTGCTTCCGGAGGCCAAGGTGAGGCGATCGGCGGCAGTGCGGATTGTCCGAGCGACGCCCGATCAACCTGCAAACCAGGAGCTGCCTATATTGGCCTGCGAGTGGTCAAATCCACGCCAAAGCCCTGAGATCAACCATCCAACTTGGCACTCTAAAAGGCTCGGGAAGTCCGCTAGACTATGGTTCATGAGCGAATTCACTCCGACCGAGCGCACGCAGGTTAAGCGGCTTCCAAAGCGCGGCAACTACGACCGCGAAACCGTATACAAAATTCTGGACGCGGGTTTTGTTTGTCACGTTGGGTTTATTGTGGACGGACAGCCCTATGTCATTCCCACGAACTATGGGCGGGCGGGCGACACGTTGTACATTCACGGCTCATCCGCAAGCAGGATGCTGCGCACCTTGTCCACAGGTATTCCGGTGTGCGTAACGGTTACGCACCTGGACGGAATCGTTCTGGCGCGCTCCGCTTTCCACCACTCCGTCAATTATCGATCGGTGGTGATCCTGGGCACGGCGCATCTGGTCGAAGATCCTACGGAAAAGATGGAGTCCTTTCGCATATTCACCGAACATGTCATCAAGGGCCGATGGGACGATGTGCGTCGGCCGAACGAGCAGGAACTGAAGGCCACCATTGCGATGGCTGTTCCGCTGGAGGAAGTATCGGCGAAGATTCGAACAGGCGGACCAATGGATGATGAAGAAGACTTCGCGCAACCCTGCTGGGCGGGCGTACTGCCACTGGAAACCGTCGCCAGAACTCCCGAACCTGATCCGAAGCGTCGTGCGGATCCGCCCGTTCCGGACTACATCAAGAAATACCACCGCTAGGAGAACAAGCAGAACATTGGGTGTCGGAAATCACGCTAAACCGCGCGTGGTGGTGTCAGTCATTAACGGCGGGCTGCTCGTGTTTTTGAGCTGAATCAACCGATTCGTTTTTGGCGTTTCGCGTTTCAATCGGACGTCGCAACCAATCTGTGGCAGGCGCGTGCCACGTCTTGCGGTTCTCAGAATTCACGTCCGCCTGCGGCAAGACGGCTGCCGGCATCGGCGCCGCGAGGAACCTGCCCACTCGACGGCAATCGACGATAAACGACTCTACGATTTCGCGGCCGTAGCCGTACAGACCTACGAAAAATCTTCCGGACTTGGCTTGCCAGCTGTTTCTTGCGCCACTTCTACGCCAGTAACGAGGGACCTCCGCGAATCCGGCGTCGTCCTGTTCAGCGCGGGTGCCCCGATGGTCCGATTCCGTGAACAATTCTGCTTGAGTCCCTTCTGAGTTACTCACGAAGGGACGCGGCACAGGGGTCGGCGCGCGTTTTGGATTATGGGGAAGCGCCGCCACCATCGCCTGGACACCCATCATTCGGGGTCCTACGCTCGGGGCCGTCTTCGGCGCAATGCGCGGCTGCTGCGACAAGGAACTCTTCAAAACGGCGGTTCTCCCGCCGAATTCGGCGGCCGATGTGCGCGCGCCCGGCTGCGGTGCGGGTATGCGCTGAGGCGCGGGAGGAGTCGACGGCGTTCGCGTTTGCCCAGAGCCACCTGCAGATGCGTAGGCGACCATCGCACGAGCCGGCTCCTGAGACGAGGGCCGAACCGGAGCAGGAGGAATTACTGGCGCCGGCGTTGCGGGACCCGGAGTGTCCAAAGAGATTCCTGCAAAGCGGCTCTGAACCGGTTTGCTGCGCTGCTCTTCAGCCACGGGAATCATCCCAAAGTCTCCGGCGATGCGACGCACGATCGCTGGCGTAATCACTTTCTGGTTTTCGCCGTAGGCGGTAATCAGCGCATGTTCGCACAACAGGTTCACGACACGAGGAATGCCCTTCGAGCAGCGATGAATTTCGTGGACAGTTTCCAGCGGAAACACATCCGGCTGCTGGCATCCGGCTGCCGCCAATCGCGCTCGAATATAGCCGTCAGCCTGTTCCTCGCTTAAGGTCGTCAGGCGGCAGTGGAACATGACACGCTGCCTAAGTTGCCGCAATTCGGGGGTTTTCAGTTTTTCTTCGAGTTCGGGCTGGCCAGCGAGAATGATCTGGACCAATTTGCCGCGCGGAGTCTCCAAATTGAGCAGCAAACGCAACTCATCCAGCGTCTCCGTCGGAAGCGCCTGGGCCTCGTCCAGAATGACGACTGGCGAATCGCCTGCTTCGTCCCGCTCAATCAGCCAATTGTGTAAAGCTGCGATCAGGTCGCCTTTGCGCGTTGCGGTGTGGGTGATCCCGAAGTCCCGAATGATGAACTCGATCAGTTCTATCGGTTCCAGCAGTGCGTGGAACACGTAGGCGCTGGACATCTTGCGTTCGTGCAGCCACTCGAGGACGCGGTTGAGCTGAGTGGTCTTCCCGGTACCCGCTTCGCCTGTCAACACAGCCATTCCCTGTTTGGTCTGCAACCCGAACACGAGTTCGGCGAAGGCAGCTTCATGAGCGGGTGTTGAAACGTAGAACTTGGGGTCGGGCGAGACGTGGAACGGGTTTTCGCGAAGGCCAAAGTATCCGAAAAAGCGTTCGTAGGCAGTCTTCATAAGCTCCATACCCTTAGAGGGCGGACCGGAAAGCTGGGGAACATTCTATGGAATACCGGTAATCGCAACAATCAGAAAGATTACGGACGGAGGGGCGAGTTGTGGTTAGGGAAGTACAGAACTCATGAAAGTACTATTACCAAGTGAGAGAAGTTGAGTCACCGAGCAGACAATGCTAGTGGCACCCACATCCCCCACCGCAGCAACCTCCACCACCGGAGAAGGAGCCTCCATTAGACGCTGGGGAATTTCCGGAGCCTGCAGTTGCAAAGACCGAAAGCTGAATCGTGGCTTTCTTACTGGAGCACTTGGGGCACGAGATAGGCTCTCGCTTATTGATCACGATTTTTTCGAATCGCTCGTTACAGTCGTCACACACGTACTCGTAAATCGGCATGGCAGTGAACCTCGAAACGTCCTCTCAAGTGTAACAAAAACGCGCTGGTAAGGCTGCCCCGTTGGGCATTAATGAAAAATCGGCCCTCGAGACCTCCGAGAGCCGATTTCGATTCGAACAGATTGCAGTTTGCGTTAGTCGCCTGCGACCGCTTCGGCGGCTGCTTCCTTATCCTTAGCGGTTCCGCCATTGCCGTTCGCCGGAGCAATGCTGATGGGCTTGTTGGCATTCGCAAAGTTGGCTGGCGTGGCCTTGGCGATGTCGCTCAGGTTGCCGATTTGAACCACTGTGGGTTGAGGCTTCTTCAGGACGAGTTCTTCGTAAATCGCGCGAACCTTGGCCTGCTCCTCAAGCGCCTTCTTGCGGCGGATGCGGTTCTCTTCCGCGGCTGTCAGAGGGATGTCATGCTCCAGGTGCCGAACGCGCGCTGCGTCTTCCGCGTCAATGACCAGAGAGTGTTCGTAGCTGCCGAGGCTGACGTTCTTGCCTTTGGCGTAGATTTCGTGCTTGCCGTTCTTCTTGTACCACTCGGCAACGGTCGCGTTCTTGTGCATGTTTTCGATGATGTTGCGCCATCCGATACCGGTGTTGTACGCGCAGAAGCTGATTTCACCCTGCTGGGTACCGTACGGAATGATGCACATTTCGGTTCTGCGGAAGTCGTAGTTGAACAAATCCTGGAACCACATTCCGGCGATGAACAGGAAGTTCCATGGGTCTTCGGAACGACGCTTCATCGCGTCTTCATAGGTGCGCTCGGGAGAGGTTTTGCCGTACTTGGACGTCGCACCCTTGGTGAGCGCCCAAGTCTTGTCGAACTTCTTGAACAGGTCCCAGAGCTTCAGTCCCTTCGGCCCCTGGAACGGTTTGTAATTCTTGAGGAGCGCGAGAGCCATCATGAAATTAGAGAAACTCTTGCCGCGAGCGGCGTCGGTTATGGCGTTAACGTCGCTGGTCAGTTTCTGAGCGTCCAGGAAGCGGGGGACCGGTGCCCATTCCTTGGTTTCTTTGTTGATCATGATCGCAGTGCCCACGCCACAGTTGGGGTGGCAACCGCAGGACAGCGAACCCCATTGGGATTCGTTGCCCTTCACCATGTCCGCAAAACCGGCGAAGGTGCTGATGAATGAGATTGGGAACCAATCGCGGGTGGGTTCGATGCGACCGACCTGGTTGCTGACGTCCTTTGCCAGGTGGGAAAGGGTGTAACGCTGCCGGAGGCGGCGTTCCGGTGTGATGTCTTCGTCGCGCCCGGTGAAGGAAACCGGCTGGAAGCTGATGAAGGCGATCTTCTTGGGATTCTCCATGGCGAACTTCACGATCGAGCCAACTTGATCGTTGTTCACATTGTTGACGATGGTGACCACCAGCACGATTTCAATGCCCGCTTCATGCATGTTTTCGATGGCGCGGAGCTTAACGTCGAACAAATTGCCAATCTGGCGGTGGCTGTTGGCGTCGTTGCCGATGCCGTCGAACTGCAGGTAGGCATAGCGCAATCCCGCGTCGAAAGCCTTCTTGCAAAACTCCTTGCTCTTGGCGAATTCGATGCCGTTGGTGGCCGCCTGCACCGAGTTGTAGCCCACCTGGCGCGAGTAGCGGATGGCGTCGAAGAAGTACGGGCTCATGGTCGGCTCGCCACCGGAGAATTGCACCGACATCTGGCGGCGGGGCTTGATTCGAACGGCGTTGTCGAGAATTTCTTTGATCTCGTCCCAGCTCAGTTCGTGGACGTATCCAACCTGGTTGGCGTCCATGAAGCAGGGATCGCACATCATGTTGCAACGGTTCGTGAGATCGACAGTGAGAACCGCGCCACGACCGTAGCGGACGTTCGAAGAACCGTGTTTGTGAAGTCCTTCGTCATTGTGCGCCGGGATGTCGCGGCCGGGGAACTGCGACTCGATCCAGTGGAGGAACTTGCTATCAACGGCCATCAGGTCTTCATAGTGGCCGTGCTGGGGGCAGTCTTTGATCATCCAGACCTGACCGTCGCGTTCGACGATCTGCGCCTTAATTTCGCCGACCTTCTCGCTCATTAAGTCTTGCCAGTCTTTTTGGCCGCCGATGATGGCTTCGCGAGCTTCCTTGACGCAACCGGGACACAAAGAGTCCGTTTGCCGGGGAAAGCCCAAAGTGGGCTTGCTTTTTTCCCAAGATTTCAGCAACGGCTTGTCGGACCATTTCGGCGTTACGGAAGGATTCGGATTTTTCTTATTGAAGTACTGAATTCCATCGAACGTCACTGCTGCAGTCTTGCAGACCACCCAGTCCAGAGACCGGAAAACGTTCGTGCGGAGAGAATTCGCCATAGGGATCTACCCTCACTTTTAAGATTCACGTGCAAAAACGGAAATAACTTCTACGACTTTCGGCCAGATTGAAACTGCCCCCAAGGCCTTTGCTCGAAGGTAACACGCCCTGAGCGCGCACCTAAGTCTTTCACCAAGTGTAGTTTGGACCGGTGTGCCGAATTTGCCTACGGTGTTGCGGCGAACGGTTATTTTTGAAGATTGAATGGTACTTGGGGTTTGTCGAATGGAAGCGGCAGCAGGGGTTACTCTTACGCAAAAACAGCTACTTACGATCCGTCGGAAAGATTTTACTCATTCAAGGTGGGACGCAGAACCGCGATCAGGAAATGGGCGAAGTGCGGAGCACCATCATCCATTTGCAGCCAACGCACGACGCAGTGATCGGAGAGATACTTTGCGACCCGGGTTTCGGCAATGCCTAAGTGTTCGGCTAGTTGCGGCTTCAACGGCGTGCCCGATCGACTCGAACCCCGCAGTACCTGCCCGATGCCAACCCGCAGCGTCTGGCAGGACTCGACGTAGTAGTACGTTGAAAGATCTTCGTCGGTAAGAACCCACACGCCCGGACCTGCTGGTGCAAGATTAGCTTCTTCTAATTTCACAGGGGAGCAGGCAAGTAAGCGCCGGAAGCTCATCTCGAGCTGGGACAATCGCGAAGAAAGTCCGGGATCACCAGAGCGGCCACGCAACGAACGAAATACCGACTCGCTGCGTTCGACCGGCTGGCTAGCAACCGTCGTCTCTTCCAATTCCTCGGCCATGGACGCCTGCGTGGATGGAACTGGCTCTTCCTTGGCGAGAGGTGGTGCGCTGGGTTGACGGCAGGTCCGGCCGGAATCCCTGCCTCTTACGCCGCGTCCACGCCTACGGCTCGACGTTGCCGGACGAGTGGACGGACGAGTGCCCGCTGGCTCGGACGGTTTCGTTCCTGCTTTCACTTCAGATTCTGGCTGAGCTTCTGATTCAGCAGCCTCTTCTTCGTTTTTGGAAATCTTATCGGCAGCGGGTTCAGAGGCGCTTACTTCGGACTCCTCCGCCTTCTTGGGGAATTCAGGAATTTCCGCCGGCTCCGTCGCGCCCAGGCGCGTTGCGCTCTCCTCGGCCTTTGTTTTCCAATCAGCGCGGCGAAAACGCTGAGCAGCAGTCAAATACCAGCGACCAGCCTCGTCAGATTTTCCGCTCGTTTCGAGGTAACGTGCTAATTCGAACGCAACCATCGCGTCTCGCGTTTTGGAGAAAAGCGCCAGCAATTGGCCCGCCGGGTCTTTGCCCGTGCGGGCGCGGCGAATTCGCGCAGTGATTTGCTTCCAGTCGGCCATCCGTTGCAGGCATTCTAACAGCAGACTGACCGTTGTGCCAGCAACTTGCCAGCGTTCCTGCCCATCCTGCGATGATCGGTTGAAACGGAGGAACGATCACATCCCTTTTGCATGTGATTGATCAGACGCTGCTTGGTGACGGTTCTGTGAGCGACCAAGGCGCTTTGTCATTGACGTTGCGTTGAGCTTCGAAGTATCCTTCTGCAGGTTCACCTCTAGGAGGCACCCTATGTCTGGTCTGCGTGCTCCATTCGCAGCCGCCCTGTTCGTCACTCTGCTTGGCCTGCCAGCCTTGGGCGCAGCACCATCCACGCCACTCGGTACGGTGATCACCGCAGAACGGGCGAGGGTTGGTGACGGGCAAGCTTCCGCCGGGACAACGGTTTACAGCGGCGATCGCCTGAGCACGGATCAGCAAGGCAGTGTTCAACTGCGCGCCGGTGCGGCTCGTTTGCTGATCATGAGTTCCAGCATAGCGGAAGTGAACGACAACTCCGGCAGCCCTTCCGCTAGTCTGATTGCGGGAGTAGCGACCTTCTCCACAGGTAATGCGCACGCTTTCACCTTGTTCGTGGCCAGCGCGGCGATTCGCGCGGAATCTGACGCGCCGACGATCGGCCAGGTACGTAAGCTGACGGATAAAGAATTGATTGTGACCAGCAAGCGCGGTCCGATCTCCGTGACCGTGGATGGCGAAACTCAGATTATTCCAGAAGGCACCTCGTATCACGTGTACCTGGACCCCAATGTGGCAGCGCAGGGCCCGGAAGGCGCGGGCGCAGGCTCGCAAGGATCCGGCGGCCATGGAAATTCGCCATTGAAAGCTGGGCGTAGCCGGTTCCTGATCGTGGCCAGTGCAGTGACCGCAATCGCCACATATTTTGCGGTTTCGGAAGCCTTGGAAAGCCCCAACCGCCCATAAAATCTTTTTCAAATCTTGAGTGACAAAAAAGGCCACCGATTGGTGGCCTTTTGTTGTGATGATGTTCCCCGGAAACTCCGAATCATTGCGCCGCGATGACTTCGATTTCCACCAGCGCATCCTTCGGCAAGCGAGCAACCTGAATCGTGGAACGCGCCGGGGAAGCAGTTCCAAAGTAGCGGCCATAGACCTCGTTCATGGCGCTGAAGTCGTTCATGTCTTTAAGAAACACGGTGGTCTTTACGACGTGAGCCAACGAAACTCCGCCCGCTTCCAGTATGGCCTTGATATTCTCGATGGAACGCTCGGTTTCTTGACGAACTCCACCCGTCGCAAATTCGCCCGTCTTAGGATCTAAGCCCAACTGCCCTGATACATAGATGAAGCCGTTGGCTTTCACTGCCTGCGAATAAGGCCCGATGGGCTTTGGCCCTTTATCGGTCAACACGATGTCCTTCATACGATTCTCCTCGATTGCCTTTAGGCTATGAGCAAGGATAACGCAGGATGAAGGGTTTCCGTTGATTTCGACGAAGTGGGCGCGACTTATCTGCGGCGACCACGAACCCGAACGAAGCCAGTATTGGAGTGGGCACGATTTGCCTGGCGTTTCTCGATTTCTCGATCGGCTTCGTCGCTGGTAATGCCATTGTCGATCATCTGCAGAATCTGCTTTTCAGTCAGCCCCGTGTTCTTCAATTCGCCGATCTGCTGGCTGCTGAGGGTGGTCAGGCCTTGTGCGCGCTTGCTGATAATTTCCTGCACAGTGGCGTTCGAGAGGCCGATCAGTTTCAAGGTGATCGCTTCACCACTCAAAACGTCCATCTGATCGGATTGCGCCATCGCCAGGATCTGCTCATCCGAATAACCGGCACGCGAGAGATTCGACGCGGCATCGGCGCTCGTGAAGTCATGATTGTGGGCGCGCGCAGAGTTGACCAGAGCGACGCAAAATTGATCCGACGCGCCGGCGCGTTTGAGCTTAGCCAATTCCAGGACTTCGGATTCCGTGACATTCAGCTTTTTGAGTTGATCGACTGCGGACGAGTACATGCCAGCCTGATCGAGCGAGTTGTAGCTCATCGGCGGCTTCTTCTGGCAACCGCCAATCAGGACGACAGAGAAGGCAAGAGCAAGGAGCGAACGGCGCATGAGCTAATTCTAAGAGTAGTTTCCCGCGCGTTATCTTCCTCGTGCCCCGCCGGTGCCTTCCTGATCACCGGACGAAAGGACAGGAGACCCCTCATCCCTGGTTGTAGATGCGCTCTACTCCGTAAACGCCGCTAATGCGCCGGAGATGCGCCAGGATGGCCTCCAACTGACGTTTGTCGACGATCTCCAGACTGGCCTCAACGCGGGCGTTCTGGCGGTCCGGGCGGCTCTCCAACATTCGAATATTGGAGCCGGCGCCGCTGATCACCGCAGTCACTTCCGCCAGCAATCCAGGACGGTCCTTTGCGCGAATGAGCAATTCCACGGGGAAGGTTGCCGCGGTTCCGCTGCCCCACTCCACAGCGATGCGCCGCTCCGTCTGGTACATCAAATTCTGCACGTTAGGGCACGAACGGGTATGCACCGCGACGCCGCGGCCCCGCGTAACGTATCCGACGATATCGTCACCAGGAATGGGATTGCAGCATTTGGCGCGAAAGACCAGGAGATCGTCTTCACCCTTCACGATGAGAGGCGCCTCGCCAAAGCCGAGCATTCGCTTCACGGTTTTGACGAGTGTGGGCTTGGCGCTCTCGTCGGGCTTCTCTTCTTCCTTGCCGGGTTCGCCAAAATAGCGGGCTAACACTTGCCGGGCGGAATACTTGCCGAAGCCTACGGCAGCGTAGAGATCATCCAGTTTCGAGAGGCCGTAGTCGGAAACCAGTTTTTGCAGATCTTCAGACGGGATTTTCTTGAGACCCTTCGGAAAATTGCGGGACTCGTTCTCCATGAGGCGCTTGCCCATTTCCGTGGCTTCTTCGCGCTCCTGGGTGTTAATGAAATGCCGAATTTTGCTTTTCGCGTGCGACGATTTGACGAAACTCAGCCAGTCGCGGCTGGGCTTGTGACCTTTTTGCGTGAGGATCTCCACCACGTCGCCGCTGCCAATCTCGTGCCGCAGGGAGACCATTTGTCCGTTGACCTTGGCGCCAACGCATTGATGACCGACTTCGGTGTGCACGGAGTACGCAAAATCGACGGGAGTTGCACCCTTGGGCAGCTCCAGCACGCGGCCTTTGGGAGTGAACGCGTACACCTCGACTGGTCCAAGATCAACCTTAAGCGTCGAAAGGAATTCGCCAGGTTCCTGCAGTTCCTGGGACCACTCAATTAATTGCCGCATCCACGTGATGCGCTTGTCGTCTTCCGAGGTGGCGCGTCCGTCTTTGTACTTCCAGTGCGCGGCTACCCCTTCTTCGGCGATTCGATGCATTTCCTGAGTGCGTATCTGAATTTCAAAAGGCTGACCGCCGTGGATCACGGTGGTATGCAGGGATTGATAAAGATTGGGCCGGGGCATCGCGATGTAGTCTTTGAAGCGGCCGGGCACTGGCCGCCAAATGTGGTGCATCACACCGAGTGCCGCGTAACAGTTGCGCTCACTATCGGTGATAACCCGTACGGCGAGCAGATCGTAAATCTGATCCAGGTTTCGTTCCTGCCGCACGATTTTCCGGTGCAGCGAGAACAAGCCCTTGACCCTGGCTTCCAATTCCGCCGGGATGCCGCCTTCCACCATCTTGTTTCGAATGGTCTGTTGCACGTCTTCGAGGAAGCGTTGGTGAATGGGAGCTTTCTCGGCCACTTCCTTCTGAAGGGCGAAGTAGGCATCCGGCTCCAGATAGCGGAACGACAAGTCTTCGAGTTCTCCCTTGATCAAGGACATGCCCAAGCGGTGGGCGATGGGGGCGTAGATGTCCATCGTTTCACGGGCGATGCGCGCCTGTTTGGCCGGTTCCAGATACTCGAGGGTGCGCATGTTGTGAACACGGTCCGCCAATTTGACCAACACCACGCGGACGTCATGCACCATGGCCAAGAGCATCTTGCGGACGTTTTCCGCCTGGCGGGCCTCGGGCGCCATCATGTTCAGGCGGCCGATCTTGGTAACGCCTTCCACAAGGAGGGTGACCTCCTCGCCAAATCGTTCTTGTAAACGCGAGATCGGGAACTCCGTATCCTCGATAACGTCGTGAAGCAAAGCGCCGGCCAGCGTGGTGGCGTCCAGTTTCATGTCGGCCAGGATGTGCGCGACTTCCAGCAGGTGGGTAACATACGGATCCCCGGAACTGCGGAACTGGTCCCGATGGCGCTCCGCGGCTATGTCGTAAGCGCGTCTAACTAACCAGGGGTCGTCGGACGGACGGTTCGTACGCAGCTTAACGAGCAGTTCTTCCAGGCGGGCGTTCAGTTGCCGCTCCGTGCGGTCCCGGTTGAAGTTCAGCGGCAAGTTCGCTGGCGAAGGCATGGGTCCTAGTTTACGCCTAGAATGTGGCTTTCGTCGTCAGCAAGCATAGGAAGCCATTTGAAGCTCTGGACAGAGAAAAAGGGCAGCCTGGTTGGGCTGCCCTTTCGTTGTCTCAAAGATTGTTTGCGGAGACTTGAATCAGGAAGCTGGCGCGGGCGGTGGATTTTCTGCCGCCTTCTGCTTCAGTTCCTTGACCTTATCGAGCAGATCGTCCGCTTCCTTGGTCAGTTGATCGCGTTCGGCGGTGGACTCAACCATGTCCGCTTTCCGGCGATAGAGCAGGTTCAGGTAGGTCATCGCATCCACGTAGTTGGGATTGATTTGAATCGCCTTCTTCAGGCTGTCGATGCCCTCGTCTACCAGCTTGCCGTACTTGTCGGCGTATTCCTGTCGCACGGAAGCGGGCAGCGGATCCATGTCCTTAACCTGCTTCTTCACGTTGTTCTTGTTGTATTCGGCGCGCATCTCGGTATTCGCGCGATACGCCAACGCCCAATCGATAACGCCGACCGAATAATAAGGCGCGGCATCATCGGGTTTCAGTTGGATATGTTTCTCGTGGTACATCTTGGATTCTTCGAACTTCTTCGGATCGAAGGGCTGCCCGGCCATCTGATATTCGATCGAGGCCAAGCCGTCGATCGCGCTCAAGTTGTTCGGATCCTTTTCGAGAACGCTCTTGTACTCCGCGATCGCCTGATTGCCGTGATTCTGATTCTCTTCGGAGGGGGCGCCGGGAATGTACTGGCTGGCATAAGCCGTCGCCAAATAAAGTCTGGCGTTAATCAAATCCGGATCCAGTTCCTTGGCCTGCTTGAAACTCTCAACCGCCTGATCGAATTGGGCGTTCTTGAATGCGGAGACGCCTTTATTCAATAAATCCCGAGCGCGCAATTTGGCGCAACCGGTGGCGCCGAGCGCCAGCAGCGCAACTGCCGCCAGACACGCTAGTTTCCTGGTAATGCCGGAAAACCGCGCTGGGGTTTCCTGTGCAACCGATGCATATGTCATGGAAGCATCCATCCCTGATAAGCGTGGCTCCATTGTGTTCGAAGCCGTGGCTGAATTCACTGCCGCCCTCTACGGGCCCATTCCATCACGTTCAGCGTTTTTTTTCCAGTTCTGTTGTCAACAAACCGACAGAACTGGCGCCGGCGCTATGCAGCAGATCGAGTATCGTGGCAACTGAATTGAACTCCAACGATGGGTCCGCCTGCAAAAACGCCACTCGCTGCGCCCGGACTGCGAAGATCTTCTCGAGTTGAGGAACTAGATCTCCGACTGCTGTCACGGCCTGATTGATCCGGAGCGTGCCATCCGCCGCAATCTGCACGACGATTGCTTCCGGTTCCGGCTCCGGCTCCGGGTTATTGACTCGATCCTGCTGGGGTAAATCCGCCTGGAGCCCCACCTGCCGGTGCGGAATGATCATGAAGATCACCAGCAGCACCAACAGGATGTCAATCAGCGGGACCACGTTCGCTTCGGCCATGATCCCACGCTTACCGCCAACTGCCATGCCCATAAGTCACCTCGCAATGAAGATTCCCTGCGAGGATGACCTCATATTCCCTAGGAGCGAGAACTACCTGCAACCACTCTACTGCCCTGCTTCAAGCTTTGCTGTGATGAGGCCCACTTTATCGATGCCCGATTCGTGCATGATGTCGATGGCCCGCGCCACATCCTGAAACAGCACATCATTGTCGCCCTTGACGAAAGCAACCTTCTCCGCGCGGTCCTTGAAAATTTGCTCCATGCGGGGGCCCAACTGATCCCAGTTGGTATCTTCGTTGTTGATCTTCAGCTTGCCGCCCATTTCGACCTGAACAACCACCGTTTTGTTTTCCAGTTCAACGTTCTGCTGCTGGTTGGGGGAGGGCTGCGGCACCAGCGTATCCAGACCTTTAGGCGTCAAAGGCGTAATCACCATGAAAATAATAATGAGCACCAGCAGAATGTCGATCAAAGGCACGACATTCGGTGATGCCATCGAACTCCCGGCGCTTCCAACATCCATACCCATTGCGAGTTCTCCTCTACTGGTTCAGGCCCATTCTCGAGTCTTGGCGCGTGCCGGGTGGGATCCGGCACGCTCCTTGAATCTGCAAACGAATGGCAACCCTTGCTTCCGATCTACTTCTTTTCATCCCCAGGCTTGGTCGACTTGGTCTTTTCCGTCAGAAGGCCCAACTGATCCACACCCGCCGAGCGGATTTCGTCTACGACCGCGACTACTGTGCCGTATTTGGCGCGAGCGTCGCTCTTCACGTAAACGGTTTTATCCAGCTTGTTGGCGATGCGATCCTTGATCTGTCCGGTGATGTCTTCCTTGGTCACTTTAGTGTTTCCGAGGAAGATATTGTCGTCGCGGGTCACCGCGACGATGATGGCATCGTCTTTATCCGCGTCCTGCATTTCGCGCGGATTGTTGACGTTCGCCATGTCCACCGAGACACCCTTCTGCAACATCGGCGTGACCACCATGAAGATGATCAGCAGCACCAACATGATGTCCGCCATCGGAATCACATTGGGAGCTGCCATCTGCGCTCCAGCTTGTGGCTTATACGCCATGGTTTCCCTTCTTCCGCCTTACTTCTTTGCGCCGCGGCGCAGGATGAAGTAGTTGATCAGCTCCATCGAGCTGTTGTCCATTTCCACGTCAAATGCTTCGACGCGGTTGGTGAAGTAGTTGTAGGCCCACACCGCAGGCACGGCCACGAGAAGACCGAACGCGGTGGTTACCAGCGCTTCGGCGATACCGCCGGCGACTGCCGACAGACCGGTCGCTTTGTTCGCTGCGATGCCCTTGAAGGCGTTTAGAATGCCGACCACCGTGCCGAACAGTCCGACGAACGGAGCCGTCGAGCCGATCGTTGCGAGAGCGGAGAGGCCGCGCTTCATTTCGGCGTGAACGATGGCAACCGAGCGCTCCAAACCACGCTTGGCGGCTTCGATGACTTCCGCGTCGGATACTTGCTGCGAGGCCGACTGGAATTCGCTCAAACCGGTCGCGACAACCTTGGCGATGTGGCTCTTCTTGTTGCGCTCGGCGATGGCGATCGCTTCATCCAGCTTGCCATCCTTGAGCGCCCCGGCCACCTGCTGCACGAACAACCGCGACTGCTTGCGGGCGTTGTTGTACATGAGGAAGCGGTCGATCATCACACCGAAGGAATACACCGAGAGAATGAACAGAATGATCACGACGATCTTGGCGAGGAGGCCCATTGAGGTCCACATGGAACGGAGGTCCCACTGGCCCGCCGCTTCCTGGAACCAAGCCGCGTATACGAACAGAGTTGCTAACATTCGTTTGCTCCTTGTTTCTTCGTGGCTTCAGCTTAGCCAAAGCGCACTAAATTAGTACTGCCACCGAATTACTCAGAACCGCGCGAACTCCCACGAATCGCGCGCGGCCCCGTTTTTCCCTACTGAGCCAGCGTGAAGATTACGTCGATTTCCGTGTCCACTTCCACCGGTTCGCCGTTCAGCAGCGTTGGCTGATAGCGCCACTGCTTCACAGCGTCCAGGGCGGCCTGCACCAACAACGGGTGCCCGGAAACCACTTGCAATTGCTGAACGGTCCCATCCTTGCCGATGATCGCGTGCAGCTTTACAGTTCCGTTGATACGAGTCTGGCGCGCCAGCGGAGGATAAACCGGCTGGACGCGGTTGACGAGGTGAGCCGCCTGAACCTGGCCGCCCACGGTGATGCGCTTGGGGGTAGCCTTAGGCGGTGGCGGTGGGGCTGCCGTGGAACCAGCGCCGCCGATTACGCCGCCGAGTACGCCGCCCATCGATCCGCCCGCTACGCCGCCCGGAACGCCGCCCGCGATACCGCCCATGCCGGCGTCTGGCGGGGCTTCCTCTTCCTTAATAATTTTGACTTCCTTCGGGATGGCCTTCGGCGCAACCAGTTTGCCGGCTTCCATCAAGTGCGCCGTGGGCTTAACGTGCACGACCTGGACAGCAGCCGGTGGTGGCGGGGGAGGCGGAGGTGGTGGAGGCGCCAACAGAATCGAAGACATCAACGTCTTCGGCAGCGCCTCCGTGTAGATCAATGGAATCAAGATCAGAATGGTGACGAAGAGAATCTGAAACAGCATGGACAAGAAGACCGTCCACGGCTTGTTCGTTGCCTTCGTTTTTCCTGAAACTACCATTTCTTCGAACATGGCTACCTGTTACCTCCTGCCCGCCGGCGCGAGACGCGGTTGCCCGCCTTCGCTCCCTCGGGTTTTGTTGCCGGCTGCGGTTCCGGTGCCTGCTACCGCCCCCTGGCCTCGCCATTTATTCCAGGCGACAACAAGAGGCGCTGCAATACCAAAGCTGGAGTACGTACCTACCACGATCCCAACGACCAGGGCAAAAGCAAAAGCCCGCAACACCTGTCCGCCCATCAGAAAAAGCACCAGCACGGTTAGAAAGGTCAATCCGCTGGTCAAAATCGTTCGCGACAGAGTTTGGTTGATCGACTTATTTACCACGTCGGCGAACGGCTCTTTTCTCAGCAGGCGGCTATTCTCGCGTATCCGGTCGAAGATCACGATGGTGTCATTCATCGAGTATCCGACCAGCGTTAACAGAGCGGCGATGACTGTGAGCGAAATCTCGAACCCGAAAATCTTGAACAGCCCCAAGGTGATCAGCACATCGTGAAATACCGCGATCACCGCGGCGGCCCCGTAGACCCACTCGAATCGGAATGCAATATATACCAGCATGCCTGCCAAAGCATAGAGGGTTACTCGAATGGCCTGATTGCGTAACTCGGCACCTACCTTCGGTCCGACAATCTCCACGTTGCGAATCGCAAACGGCGCGAAAGAGAAACTGTCTTTAAGCGTGGAGATGACCGCGGGAGTGGCGCCGGCCACCTGGCTGAGGCCATCGAAACTGGTGACAACTCCTCCGCTGGTCTTATCGCGATACGCCAAAATATCTCTCGAGAGTTGCTGGTACTTGTCGCCTGCGTTCACGGAGAGTCCGAGAGGATCTTTCTCTGAGAGGATATTGGCAAGAGAAGTAGGTGTGGTGGAATTGAAATCGGGCTTGGAAGAGCTATTGACGCCATAAGTGGCATTGAGCGCGTTCAGCACTTTCGATTTGCCTTCGTCGAGAGCCTGGTCCGATTGGCCGGACTGTTCCACGAAGATCAGGACTTCATTCGAATTGGGGTTCGCGATATCGCTGATGCCCTGAATTTCGCTGTTACCCAGACCTTGTGCCCGCAGGCCGTTCCGTAACTGGTCGATATTGGGCGCTTGCGCGAACTTGACGTCCACGTTGGTGCCGCCCCGGAAATCGATGCCGTACTTGATGCCGCCCCTGAAGAGGATTGCGCTCCATCCAATAGCCAGCAGAATGCCGCTGAGTGCGAAGAAATACTTGGCTTTGCCCATCCAGTCAATGTTGGGCTCTTTGAAGAACTCGATCATGCCGTTTTGCGCTTCCCTTCTTTAGACTCCAGCGGGAAACCGTTTGTTCCCAACTGGGCCAGAACAAAAAAGTTCTAGGACTGCCAGGCTAGATGCTCAGCTGCTCGTCCCGACGCATCTTGGTCAAGTGATACTGGAAAATCGTCTTGGACACGAAGATGGCCGTGAACACGTTGGCGATCAGACCGATGGTCAATGTGATGGCGAACCCTCGGATGGGACCCGTGCCAAAGATGAAGAGAAAGAACGCCGATACCACCGTGGTCACGTGGGTGTCAATAATCGTCAGGAAAGCCTTGCTGAAACCCGCGTCAACCGCAGCAGATGCCGACTTCCCGTTCCGTAACTCTTCCCGAATCCGTTCGAACACCAGCACGTTCGAGTCAACGCCCATGCCGATGGTCAAAATCACGCCTGCGATGCCGGGCAGGGTAAGAACCGCGCCAAACATGGCCAAGGCAGCCAGCAAGATAATGAGGTTCAAGATCAAGGCCAATACGGCGTTGACCCCAGAGAGACGGTAATAGAACACCATGAAAACCATCACCACGAGCAAGCTCAAAACTGAAGCCTGCACACCGTGACGGATGGAATCCGCACCAAGCGACGGACCTACCGTTCGCTCTTCCAGATACTTGATGGAAGCCGGCAATGCTCCTGCTCTTAGAACCAAAGCAAGGTCGTGGGCCGAATCCTGGCTAAAGTTGCCGTCAATTCTCCCCTGGTCCTCGATTCGGCTCTGAATGACGGGTGCCGAATATACTTTTTTCTGGAGAACGATGGCCATCTGCCGGCCCTTGTTGGCTTCGGTGAATGGGCCAAAGCGGCGGGCAGCCTCAGCCGACAGCACAAAGTTGATCTGCCATTGACCGGGCATATCCGTGCTTCGGTTCTCCGTCGCACTGCGCAGATCGCGACCGGTGACGACTGGGGTACGGTTCAGGATGTACCAAACATCTCCGGAACTGTTTGCAGTACGCGATTCGTTGCGGCCTGCAACGATTTCCGTACCCGGGGGCAGAATGCCGCCGTGGGCAGCCAATGCTGCGCTTTCGCTAGGATACGTGGTGGGATCTTCGACCAGTTTCAATTCCAGTTGGCCACCCGCCTGAATCACCTGCTTGGCGCGCGCCGGGTCGCCTTCGCCGGGCAGTTGGACAAGAATCTCATTGTCCTTGCGGCCGTGAAGTTGAATAGTCGGCTCGGTCAGGCCAAGCGCATTGATACGCCGCTCGATGGTCTCGAGCGACTGATTCATCGTGGTTTCCTGGATACGCGAAATGGCGCTGGGACGCAGAGTCAGCAGATAGGCGTTGGTCTCGCCGGGGGCGGTGCTCATCTCCCAATTCGTCGTGAATTGTTCGTTCACCAGATCGCGGAACGGCGAGAGTTGATCGGGACCGACGCCTTTCACAATGATGTGGGTGTCATCTACGCGATGAGCTTCGTCGTAGTGGATGTTTTTGGTGCGCATCTGGCTGGTGAGCCGATCGACAGTCTGATCGGTCTCCTGAGCGATGGCCTCCTGCACCTGGACTTGGAGAATCAGGTGCGTGCCACCCTGCAGGTCGAGACCCAGCTTGATCTGGTGCGCGAAATTGTCCTTCAGCGCCGTGAGCGACGTCGGAAGACTGGGCGTTCCAAAAATGGCGTAGAGACAGAGAAGAACTAACGCGAGGATCGAAATTGCTTTCCACTTCAGATTAGGATTCATGTGTAAACGATAGGGCGCAGATTTGGCTGGCTCAGGATCTTACTTGGCATCGTCTGACGCCTCCACCTGGGCTATGGCCGCGCGCGCAATGCGGATTTTTACCTGGTCGGCGATCTTGAGAATAACCGTATCGCCATCCATTCCATTGACAGTGCCGTAGATTCCTGACGTCGTGATGACTTTGTCTCCGTTTTTCACGGCGGCAAGCATCTCCTGCACCTTCTTACGCTGCCGCTGCTGCGGCAGAATCACCAGCATGTACATGATGCCGAACATCAAGAGGAGGGGGATTAAGAAGCCGCCAATTCCTCCCGCGGCGCCACCTATTTGCCAAAGCAAACTCGCAAAAACATTCATGACTTACGAATCCAACCTTATCCTTTCCGCTAGTACTTCATCCAAAGTTCCGGCGAAGGTTCGTTTCCGGGCTTGGGTGAAGAAGAATCCACCGTAGCGGAGATCGAATTCCGCTTACCTGCTCGTTGCGATTCTCGTTTCTGAGACTCGACTTAGATTTCGGCGGTTTGCTACTTTTAACTAGCCTGGAACCACCGCATATCGTGCGCGCAAGTCTGTTGCGAATTTTTCGAGTTGTCCAAAACTGATAGCCTCTCGGATTTGCCTCATAATGTCAAGGTAAAACTGGACATTATGGTGGGTCGCCAGGATCGCCGCGGTGATTTCTCCGGCGGCAAACAGATGCCGAAGATAAGCCCGCGTGTAACGCTTGCACACTGAACACGAGCACGCCGGGTCGAGAGGCCGCTGATCCTCCGCGTAACGCGCATTGCGGATCAGGACCTTGCCCTCGCTTGTATAAATACAGGCATGGCGAGCCGCGCGCGTCGGAAGAACACAGTCCATCATGTCGATGCCCAGCGCCACATAGTCCGCAATCTGCTCCGGGCGACCGACACCCATGAGATATCTTGGACGATCGATGGGAAGAAGTTCTGTGACCGCCGTCGCCATTTCACAAGTTACTTCGTGCGGTTCGCCAACCGCTAATCCGCCGACCGCGTAACCCGGAAAGTCCAGTTCCAGCAACTGATGAGCACTGTTCTGCCGTAGATCGCGAAACGTAGCACCTTGCACGATTCCGAATTGCCACTGGGCCGCTGCTTCGGCTGGATCAGCCTGCTGAAGAAAATACTGACGCGCCCGCTTGGCCCACTGCGTTGTCCGCTGTACCGCGGATTCCGCAGTCTTACGCTCGGCCGGGGTCTCGATGCATTCGTCAAGCACCATGGCTATATCGGAACCAAGCGCCAATTGAATTTCCGCAGCCTTCTCTGGCGTTAGCAGGTGCTCCGAGCCGTCGAGGTGCGACCGAAAGCGCACGCCCTCATCGGTGATCTTTCGAAGGTCGGAAAGGCTGAATACCTGGTAACCGCCGGAGTCGGTCAGGATCGCCCTGTCCCAGGACATGAACTTATGGAGTTTCCCAAGCCGACGCACCAGGTTGTGACCGGGACGGAGATACAGGTGATACGTGTTGGCCAGGATGATCTGCGCACCGCACTCTTCCAGCGCTTCCTGTCGCATGCCTTTCACGGTGGCAGCGGTGCCCACCGGCATAAACACCGGCGTTTCCACCTTGCCGTGTGGAGTCGTTAAGCGTCCCAGCCGCGCCCCGCGGGGATCCGTGTGGAGAAGTTCGAAGGAGAAACTCACTTCAGAAGTGTATCAGGAGAAAATAAATGCAATTCCCATTCGGAGCACAATCCATACCGCAAGCATTGTGAACGCGATGGAGAAGGACTTGCCGCCCTTCATTTTTTTTGGATTGGTTGCGGCGAAGCCGATGGCCATCAGAATCAGCGACCAAAACGCGAACACGTCAAGATTTTTGCAGAGGGCGTCCAACCACTTGGGGGCGCTCTCCGGCAAGAAGGCTGCGAGATTCGTAGCGACCGGATTATTTATATCCACCGTTCCGAAAGGCTTCAGGAAAAGCACCAACAGAAGCAGCAGTGAGCTGATAAAAGTGGGTACGAACGCATGCGACACGATGCCTAGAGAGGTTTTGAAATTGGTATTGGCGCCGCCCAGCAAATTGTAGGCGCCGAGCATGATTGCGGAGATCACCAACACCACAACCACTGGAAACGGCACTCCAAACACGTACGTACTAATTGGGGCAAATTTGGCGCCGGCATTGATCTGCTGTTGTTTCTGCTCGGGGGACATTTGCTCGGCGCGCGGGCTCTTCTCAATCTGCTGAGCCATGTAAGCACGCCAATCCATCCGCTGGTTTAGGGCCACGGCTACCAAGAGGCCCAACACGGTCATGATGATTACCGGCAAAATCCAGGTTGGCTTGCGAACAATATCCTCGAAAGTAGCCTTCGGAGAAAACAATACCCCAGATATCCTGCCGAAACCGGAAATGGTCTGTTGCGGCTCCGTCGAGGGAATTGATGTCGTAGACATGCGGACCTCCTCCACCACCACGCTGAAGTTGGGTCAACTATCGGGTAGTACGTAACGGAAGACGAAAAATATCACAGCATGTGCGAGGACGGTATGGCTGGTACGGCCGCAAGTAACTCCCGGGTGTAGGCTGCGGTAGGCTCCCGCAGGATAATGTCGGTCGGGCCATACTCCACAAACTGACCGGCGCGCATCACGGCAACGCGAGTGGCCAACTGGGCAACGACGGGCAAGCTATGAGAAATGAAAATATAGGTCAGGCCGAAATCCCTCTGCAGTTCCTGCAACAGCAGAAGCACTTGGGCAGCTACGGACACATCCAAGGCCGACACCGGCTCGTCCGCTACGATGAGCTTAGGCCTGAGCATCAGCGCTCGAGCGATGCCGATTCGTTGCCGCTGGCCTCCCGAAAACTCGTGAGGAAACCGGTGAACCGCATCCTCCGTCAAGCCAACCCGGCGCAGCATCTCCTTGGCGCGAGCCACGCGATTCTGCCTGCTGGTACCCGGTTCATGGATTTCGATAGGCTCCGCGACGATATCGCCGACGCGCATGCGAGGATTCAAGGAAGCGAACGGGTCCTGGAAAATCATCTGCATCTGGCGCCGCTCGGCGCGCATTTCACGCGCAGATAGCTGTCGCAAATCTTTACCGTCAAATAGGATTTTCCCGGAGTCGGCTTCGATCAAGCGCAGCAACAGTCGAGCCAAGGTCGTCTTGCCACAGCCGCTTTCCCCGACAATCGCGAAGGTTTCTCCGGCTTGAACCTCAAAGCTCACATCGTTTACGGCGATAAACTTTTCACCAGTGGGATTGCCTCCGAAAAGGCCGCCACGTTCATAACATTTCGTTAGACCGCGAATTTCCAGGAAATGAGTGGGGTTCATACGAGCACGCAGCGTGCAGAGTGTGTGGAGTTCACTGGCCGGTCGTCGGGCACCTTGGCGTCGCACTCCCCGCGATGCATTTCGCACCGGGGCGCGAAGGCGCAGCCCGAAGGCAAGGCCGTCAGCTTCGGAACAGTCCCAAGGATCGGTTTAAGCACCGAGCGAACCAATTGCGGCGAGGCCGCCAGCAGTCCTTGCGTGTAGGGGTGCCGAGGCTCCCGCAACAGTTCTTTGGTTGAGCCAGTCTCCACAATGCGTCCCGCGTACATGACGGCGACGCGGTCGGCGACCTGAGCCACCACTCCTAGATCGTGGGTGATAAAAACCAGCCCCAACTCGATCTCCCGGCGTAGGCGATCGAGCAAGGCCAGGATTTGCTTTTGTACTGTGACATCCAGCGCAGTGGTGGGTTCATCCGCAATGAGCAGCTTGGGGTGAGCCGCCAATGCCATCGCAATCATGGCTCGTTGGCGGAGCCCTCCGGACAGTTGGTGCGGAAATTGTTGTGCTCGCGTTTCTGGTTCCGGCAGCGAGGCGTGTTCCATGGCGCTGAGCAGCCTTCGCTGCAGGTGAGCCGGCGCGATTCGCGGTTCGTGCGCTTTGATAGCTTCGGCAATTTGGGCTCCAACGCGCATGACGGGATTGAGGGACGTCATCGGTTCCTGAAATATCATGGCAATCTCACGACCGCGGATGGTGCGCCAGTCCTCGTTACTCAGACTGTTGAGAGTCCGGACCCCTGAGCTTTCGGAGGTGAGAAGCGCCTGACCGCTGACACGGGCACCTTCCGGCAGCAAACCCATCAGCGCGAGTGACAACATCGTCTTCCCGCTGCCCGATTCGCCTACCAGTCCGAGGCATTCGCCCAGGGCCACGCTAAGCGAGACTTCATTCACCGGGCGGATCCATCCCGCTGGAGTCGGCAACTCCACTGTCAACTCACGAATTTCCAGCAAATTGCTCACAGAGAGATCATAGTGCTTCTCCACGGAAATCCAAGCGACAGCGCGAAGTAAACACGCGCTTAGGCAATATCTCGATTCCTAGGACGCAGAAACGCAACTCCGCTGGAGTGAACGGGTGCAATCCGATAGTAAACTAGCGTGCTCCCATGTCCGTAGCCGCATCCACTCCCCGTGTCGATTGGCGTCTGCTGTGGAACCAGCGCAGCTTCCGATTTTTCTTTACGGCTATGTTCGTGTCGCTATTCGGCAGCGGCATGAATTTTATCGGCGTCAGCTGGTACATCATGTCGGCCACGCATTCCACGGTAGCGGTGAGTTGGCAGGTAATCGTGGTGACGCTGCCCGGACTGGTCGTTCCCTTTCTGGGTGGCGTTTTGATCGACCGGATGGACCGGCGGTATCTGGGCGTGCTGCTGGACCTGGCGCGTGGTTTCGCGGTCCTGGCTACGGCTTATATTGCGTGGCAAGGCCACCTGCAAATCTGGCACTTGTATGTGATGACGCTGCTGACCGGCACTGGATCCGCGGTGTATTGGTCAAACGTGAACGCCTTGGTGCAGGAAGTAGTTCCACCTAGCCAGTTCACCGGCGCGAATGCCGCCGTCCTGGTGGGAGTTCAGAGCGGCATGCTTCTGGCCGGCACGTTTGTCGGTTTCATTTACGATCACGTGGGCATCGGAGGAATTCTTTTGATTGATGGGCTGACGTATTTTGTTTCGTCAGCCTGTTTATGGGCGTTGCGTTCCGGTTACGTTTCGCCACGCGACCACAAGACTTTCCCACGCGAGTACTCGGAAGTGTCGAATGCCACCGCGATCGCTCTGGAGTCTGGCGAAAACCCGGAGGTCGCCGAGGCGGGTCTGTCTCTGACGATCTACTCGGACATGAAGGAGGGCTTCGGGTACCTGAGAAGCCAACCGGTAGTGTTGGCGCTCGGGATTACCCACGCCATTCTGATGGCCAGCATTGTCAGTTCGAACATAGTGGTCGTCGCGCTCGCCAATGACATTCTGCATTCGGGTGCGCGAGGATTTGGGTTCATAGAGGCCGGTTGGGCGATCGGCGCGATCGTTGGGGGACTGGTCACCAGCCAGTTGCGCGGAAAGGTGCGACTGTCGCTATACGTAGCGGTGATGGCCTGTCTCGCCGTTGGGCACGTAGCCGTTCCTTTCGTAACGGTATTGCTGGCCGCGGCTCTCCTGCAGAGCGCGTTCGGGTTCTGCCGCGCCCTGGGCGGAATCGTCGCCCAATCGGGTTTGATGGCGATCGTTCCACGCGAATTCATGGGCCGAACGCAATCGGCATTCGCGATCATCGCCACCGTGCTGCAACTGGCTATGAGTTTCTCGCTGGGATGGATTGCGCAGCGCTTCAGCATCCGCACTGGTTTCTTCCTGCTGGCGATCATGTACGTGGGAGCGACACTTAGCGCGGCACGTGCTCGACGCCTGTTACAGGCCGCATAACCCTTCAAAAAAGAAAACGCCCGGCTTTCACCGGGCGCTCGCTCGAAAAGTACGCTGCTCGCCGGCAGTAGCCGGCAGCGGTTCGTTCTATAGATAGTCTCTCGACGGGCCTTCCAAAAACGCGCGCAGCTTGCGCGAACGCGAAGGATGACGCAGCTTGCGCAGCGCCTTAGCTTCAATCTGGCGAATGCGCTCGCGGGTGACGGCAAACGACTGCCCAACTTCCTCAAGCGTGTGTTCGCTGCCGTCGTCCAGCCCGAAACGCATCTTGATCACTTTTTCTTCGCGCGGAGTGAGCGTCTTCAGCACCGAAGAGGTCTGTTCCTTCAGATTGAGATTGATCACCGCATCGGAAGGCGACACGACGGCCTTATCCTCGATGAAATCGCCGAGATGCGAATCTTCCTCTTCGCCGATGGGCGTTTCCAGCGAGATCGGTTCCTGTGCGATCTTCAAAATCTTGCGCACTTTCGATACCGGGATGTCCATACGCTTGGCGATCTCTTCGCTGGTCGGTTCGCGCCCAAGCTCTTGGACAAGCTGCCGGCTGGTTCGCACCAACTTGTTGATCGTCTCGATCATGTGGACGGGGATACGGATGGTGCGCGCCTGATCGGCAATCGCGCGGGTAATCGCCTGGCGAATCCACCAGGTCGCGTAGGTCGAGAACTTGTAGCCGCGGCGCCACTCGAACTTGTCGACTGCTTTCATCAAGCCGATGTTGCCTTCCTGAATCAGGTCCAGGAACTGCAAGCCGCGATTTGTATACTTTTTGGCGATAGACACGACCAAGCGCAGGTTGGCTTCGATCAGTTCCTTCTTGGCCTGCTCCGCTTCGGCTTCGCCGCGATGAATGATGGTGAGGGTGCGCTTCAGTTCGGTCAGCCCGACTTCGCTGGCCTCCTCAATGTCTTTCAGTTCCGACCGGCGGGTCCGCAGTTCGCGGCGCGCTTCCGCTGCATTTTCGCCTTTGGAAACGTCTGCCCGACGTTCCAACCGCACCGATTCGCGCTCGAGCGACTGCAGACGTTCAACCGTGCCGCGCATCTTGTCGATCAAGCGCTTCTTTTCAAAAGGATTGAAATCGATCCCGCGAATTTCCAGCGAAATTTCGATACGCGTACGGGCAACGTCCCACTTCGCGTTGATATAAGGCTTTTTCTTCGCCTTGGGAGTTTTGTCGAGCTTGACCGCTTGCTTCAAAGCCTGATCGTAGAGTTTCGCGATCTTCTCGATATGCTTCAGAGTCTGCTTCGTTTTATTCGCAATTTTCTCTTCGGTGAGCTCTTCGTCGTCGAATTGAACGATTTCCTTGATCGACCGGGCACCCTTCTTCAGATCTTCACCAACCGCGATCAGTTCCTTGATGACGATGGGCGAACGCGTGATCGCCTTCATCACCACCAGTTGCCCGCGTTCAATTCTCTTGGCAATGGTGACTTCACCTTCGCGGGTGAGCAAGGGAACCGTGCCCATTTCACGCAGATACATGCGGACTGGGTCGTTGGTCTTTTCCAGGGAGCCGGGGGTGAGGTCCAGATCGCTGCCGACGGCTTCTTCCGCGTGGCCATCATCCTTGACGACGTGATCGCGATCGCCGTGATCGATTGACACTTCAACGGCGCGCGCCGCTTTAGCCGAGGCCTGATCTTCGTAAATCTCGATGCCGTTGCGCTCGAACGTGGTCAGAAGGTCGTCGATCTCTTCCGACGAATGCACTTCCGCCGGCAACGAATCATTGACTTCGTCATAGAGCAGATAGCCGCGTTCCTTGCCGACCGCGATCAACTGCCGTACTGCATCGTACTTTTCTTCTAATCCCGTAGCCGCCACAACTGCCCTCCCGATTCCTTTTGCATTGCAGGCCGCACAACGCTACGACGCGGGAAATTGCTGTTTCGTTTCCACGCACCTGCCGGAGGCGCCGTCCTCCCGCATCCTGCCCTGTTTGTCGTGTGAAGCCCTAAGCTGCGCCGCGTTGCCTGCTTGCCGCTGCCCCACGCTTACCGCCCACTGCGCTCATGAGTTACGGTCGCGTTGCACCTGAAAATAAATAGATGCGCTGCGGAGCGAAACCGTTATCCGCCTAACCCTTCTACGCTACCTGTTTAAGTCGAACTATGTCAATCACTTCGTTCGCAATTGGGAGTGACTGTCCGACGACTGCCACTAGTGCCCTCCTGCGGACAGTTCCTTCAAAAGTTCCTGCTTCCGCGCCAACAGTTCCCGGAGCCGCGGACCCGTTGCGTTTTCCTGAATCTCGCGTTGTAGTTGCTCCAGTTTCTTTTCGATCTGCCTCTGCTTCAGGCCCTCCAGGCAGCTTTCCGCTTCTGCCCGGTCCGGTGGCTGGGATGGTTCGAACAAGACTTCGAAGAAGGTCCGGCGATCCCGATCCTCCAGCAATGCCCCTATCTCGGTGGCCTGAATCGGCTGATCGGATAGGCTTGCCAAAATCAAGGCTGCGAATATCTTCTCTGTCTGCAAACCCTCATGCAGGTGCTCCCGCTGCATGCGTTCCGCAATTTCGTTGCGGAATTCTGCTTCCGCCAGGATCCGAATCAGGCGCCGTTCAACATGCTTTATGACGCTCCCGACGTTAGCGCCTTTGGCCTTGATCTCGGGCGACCGCTCATTCGCCGCTTTGCGCAGGGCCTCCCTGAGAACCGGCTCGTCCACGTTTAATTGCTGCGAGATTCGCGTGGCCCACTCAGAGCGAAGCAACCGATTTGGAATCTTTTGCACATAGCCCATGAGGAAATTCAACGCTCGGACCTTGCCCTCACCGGTCGACAAGTCCATTTGCCGGGCGCGACCGATCAGGTAATCAACATAGGGTGGGGACTCTTTAAGCGCCTTGATGTACGCATCCGCGCCTCGTTTGCGAATGAAGAGATCTGGATCGGCCTTTTGATCTCCCAGCGGCGGGAGCGCCAGAACTTTCACTTCAAAGTCCTGTTCCAGCAGCAGGGCTAGCGATCTTTCGGTCGCGGCTTGGCCCGCGCTGTCCGGATCGTAATTCACAATCACGCGCTTGGTGAACCGGGCGAGCAGTTTGATTTGCGGATCGGCCAGGCTCGTTCCACAACTGGCAACCACGTTGCCGATACCGGCGCGAGCGACGGCAATCGCATCCATGTACCCTTCCACGAGAATGGCAAAATCTTGGCGACGGATGGGCTCCTTGGCTTTGTCCATGTGGTACAGCACGTGGCTTTTGGAATAGATGGGCGTTTCGGGCGAGTTTAGATACTTCGGGAGATCGTCGCCAAGCGCGCGGCACCCGAACGCCACAATTTTTCCGGACTCGTTCGCAATGGGAAAAGTAATTCGCCGACGAAAGCGATCGAATAATCTTCCGCCGCTTTGGTCTCTGGAGATCAGCCCGGATTCGGTGAGCAATTTTTCCGCGAACTTGGTCTTCAGGTAGCGAAGAAGAGCATCTCCTCCGGCGGGTGCGTAGCCGATGCCAAATCTGGAGATTGCGTCCGCGTCCAAGCCCCGATCTTCCAGATAGGCGCGAGCCGCCTTCCCTTCCGCGGTGGTCTCCAACTGCTTCGTGAAAAAACCTTGTGCCTCGCGCTGCATTTCCAGCAAGGCCGCCCGTACCTGTGTCTCTTTGCGCTCTTCCGGAGAGCGTTCCTTCTGTTTTGGAATGGCGATTCCGCATTTTTCCGCGACCACCTTCACCGCTTCCGGAAATGGACACTTCTCCATCTCCATCACGAAGCTGAACACGTCGCCGCCCTTGCCACAGCCGAAACAATGATAAATCTGCTTCACGGGATGCACGTTAAAGGACGGCGTCTTTTCTCCATGAAAGGGACAAAGACCGGAGAAATTTTGCCCGCTTTTCTTCAGGCGCACATATTCGCCAACCACGCGAACGATGTCCGCCTGTTGTTTGACCTTATCCGCGAATGATCCCGCTTCCGCCATCTCTAAGTTTGAAGCCACCAACTCCTTTGGTGATGGACTCTCTAACGACGCAACGTTACCAGAGTGATCGCCTTGCCGCCGTGCTCTTCAGTCTCGAACGTAACACTCTCCACCAACGGATGCGTCCGCAAGAATTCACCTAACCCCTTGCGCAGCGCTCCCGTGCCGTGACCGTGGATGATGCGCACTCCTGGGTACCCTTCCAGCGCAGCCTCATCGAGAAACTTGTCGACCCTTTCGGTGGCTTGTTCGACTGTCAGCCCGATGACGTTCAATTCGCCGGTTGCTGCGCCTTCGCTGGAAGACCTGCTTACGGTCACATCGGGTCGACCGCTGCTCGCCCTGCTCTTGTCGATTGGCTGCTCTTCGATTCCAGTGATCTCCTCGATGGCAACCTTCATGCGCAAGGGCCCCGCTTCAATTTCGGCATTCGCCCCGTCTACTCGCCGCAGAATCACTGGCTTGCTGAAGCCCCTTACGCGGATTTTGGTTCCCGGCTCCAGCTGATTTGCAGCAATCGTTGCGTTCGTGGCGGTTCGAACGCCAAGGTCCTGCTGGGAATCCGCGAGCGTCTGTACCACAGCGGCATTCAATTCGTCTTTTGCACCGCCACGCACTTCCTGCATCTTGCGCTTGGCTGTTTTTTCAATAGAGCCGCGTAGTTCTCGTTCCTTCACGGCTTCCACTACCCGGGTTACGTTTTCTTCGAAACGGGCCTGCATCTCCGCGAACTTTTGTTCCAGTTCTCCGATCCGACGCTTCTGGCGCTCGGTCCACTCGGTACGAAGTTGCGCCCGCTCCTTTTCCAAACCTCGGCGCTCCTCCGTCATCTGCACACGCAAGCGATCCAGTTCGTCGCGACTGCGATGCAAGTAAGCGATCAGTTCCGCGGCTTCGAGGGATTCGGGTGACAACAATGACCGAGCCTGCTCGATAATTTCCGCGGACAAACCAAGGCGGCGCGCGATAGCGATACCACTTGAGCCACCCGGCACGCCGACCATCAGGCGATAGGTAGGACGCAATTGCACATCATCAAACTCCACCGCAGCGTTAACTACGCCAGGGGTTGTCGATGCATAGGCTTTCAACCGGTCATGGTGCGTGGTTGCTAGCACAAAACACTCTTTGCCGCGAAACGCTTCCAGCAGCGCCACTGCGAGTGCGGCGCCTTCTTCTGGTGCGGTGCCGGTGCCGATTTCGTCTACCAGAACCAGCGACTGAGGAGTTGCCTCTTCGAGCATGGACTTCAGATTGAGCATGTGCGCCGAGAACGTCGAGAGGTCCGCTGCAATCGACTGCTCATCGCCGATGTCTACCAGGATGCGGTCGAAGAGTGGCAGCACGGCGCTCTGTGCAGCCACCGGCACGCCCGCCTGAGCTGAAAGCGCTGCGATGCCAGTCGTCTTCAGGGCAACGGTTTTTCCGCCGGTATTGGGGCCGCTGATCAGCAGCAGTCGATCGTTTCCACCAAGATCCAAGGTCATAGGCACGATGGGCCGGTTCTCCCGCCGCAATTTGTCTTCGAGCACCGGATGACGGGCATCGTGCAATCTCAGTTCTCGGCCATCACCGAACTCCGGGATACAGGCATCGAAGTCTCGCGCGAATCTGCCCCGCGAAAAAACGCTGTCCAGTTCCGCGATGGTCTGAGCAGCCATCTCGAGCGGCGCTGCTACCGCCTGCAAACGTTGCGTGAGGTCTCGCAAGATGCGAAGAATTTCCGCGGCTTCGTCTTCTGCGAGTTGAACCAACAGGTTGTTGGACTCGACAGTCTCGAAGGGTTCAACAAAGAGAGTTTGCCCCGTGGCACTGGCCCCGTGCATCACCCCTTGCACGCTCCTGCGGTGCTCGGAGCGCACCGGTATGACGAAGCGGTCGTTGCGCAGCGTAACGTAGTCCTCGCCTGCCTCCACTTGGCGCGATCGCAGCAACTGCTTCAGGGTTTTCTGAATCGAATCGCGCGTTTGCAGGATGCTCGTCCGAATCCGGCGCAGAGCGGTGGAAGCGTCGTCACTGATCTCTCCGTTGGGCAAAATGCAGCGGCGGATCGCCTGCTGCAGATCCCGAAAATCGCCAAGCGACGAGCAACGAGCAGCCAGCAGCGGATATTTCGTGGACTCTTCGCGAAATTGTTGCTTCAACCAGTTTGCCGTTTCCAGCAGCGAGCCGACATCCAGGAACTCTTTCGGCTCCAGCGCCATCCCGGGTCCCTCGAGCTTTTCCATCCAAGCCAGTGGGTCCGCGAGCGCTCCGAAGCCCAATTCCCTACCCTGGCGCAACCATTCTCGAGTCTTCGGCGATCAAGGCGAAGGCAGCAGCCAATTCAGGACGATTTTGGCTCGGTTGCAAACTGCAGACATGGCGCCGGCCTGGCGCACAAGTAGTCCTCTGCTGCAGCAATTCCCGCAGCTTGTCGAACTCCAGAACGATTTGGGGGTCTCGCGACATATTTGCATTTATGCCTATTCGTTATCAGCTTAAATTTTTCTGCAAATATTCGACGACATCGGAAACGTTCTTCGCGGTATGAATGAGCGCACTCTTAGACTCACCCCATTTTGGCTTCTCGCTCGAGGGGCCCTTCTGGAGTTCGACCTCTCTTACCCGCTCCAGAATCGGCTGCCAGAAGTCGCCAAAAACCGCGAACGGTTTCGCGGGCAGAAGTGCTTTGTTCATCATTTCCCAGACAACCGCAAGCTCGACCAACGTTCCAGTGCCGCCTTTGCAGGCCACAAAGGCGTCCGCTAATTTGATGAGCTCAAACAGGCGTTCGTCCCATGTCTTCGTTCGCACTTCGACATCAATCCACTCATTGGCCTTGCGCTCGAAGAATTCCGCGGTTACGCCGTAAGTTTTCCCACCTATGTCCTTCGCTCCACGGGACACCGCTTCCATCACGCCACCATAGCCGCCGCTGCAAACGGCGAGTTTAGATTTGGCCAGGGCTCTGCCCAGTTCCCGAGCTTCTTCATAGTCGGCATCGCCTTCTCGTGGGCGGGAACTTCCAAATACTGTGACAATCTGTTCTTTGATCATCATTTCCTCATTGGGCTGGCTTGGCGGCAGCAGGCGGTAGATCGAACTCGTCGAGCATGGCCACGCAGAGCTCGTCGATCGCTTCGTGGACTTCTTTCCCTTTCGCGCCCTGATTGTTGCTCAAAACCGAAAATACCAATCGGCGTCCGTTGGCAGTGACTGCATATCCCGAGAGCGCGCGCACGTGAGATACAGAACCGGTTTTGGCGTGGATTCTGCCACTGATTCCGGAATTCTTCATGCGCTCCGTGAGGGTTCCGTCGATTCCAGCAATCGGCAATGAATCATAGAACGCAGGGAACCATGCCTGGTGCTCGGCGTACTGCAGCAGCGTGACCAGTGCTTTTGGCGTTACCAAATCGTGTCGCGACAGGCCGCAGCCGTCTGACTGAATCACTTCCTGCGGATCAATGCCGACCTTGGTATAAAAACCCTTTGGAAATTCCAGCAATTGCTCCGGTGTCTGCCAAACGCCCTGCTGCCGGGCAGCCGTCCGCAGAAGCACTTCGGCGTGCAAGTTCTGACTGATCTTGTTGACGAGCTTAACGGTTTCACCCAGAGGCAGAGAAAGGTGTTCCGCCAGAACGGTTCGCGTTACGCCCGCGGAGTCGGGATCATGTTGCGCCCGAATTTTCCCGTGGAACTTCACGCCACGCTCCGCTAGAAGTTTCGCCATCAAGTTTGCCGCGTGTTGGGCCGGTTCCTGGATAGCAAGAACCAGATCACGCTGGCTGCGAGCAGCCATCGTCCCGCTGATTACCACGGTGTTCGATCCGGCTTCCCGCGTAAGGCGTAAATCGCTTTTCTCATGCGGGGCGATCACAGTGACGTTGTTCTGGATGACGAAGTCAGCGGTTTCCGGCTCGATCAGCGTGCCGACCGGACCACCAACGGCCTGGCTCGCACTTAAATTCACTTTGACCGTGTTGTCGTCGATCACGATGGCCGAAATCGCGGCGCCGTAGTCCCAAACGATGTCTCCGATTTCCCAACCATCGGGAAAGCGCTCCCTCGGGAAATAACTGTCATCGCCGACGATGTCACCGCGAATTTCCTTAACCCCTTTTGCGACTACGGCGTCGGCGAGTTCGCCCAGCACCCGGTCCGGATCGCCGTCGAACTCTTCTTTGTTGGTGTACGGAAATTTGCGGTTGGACAGATTGGGATCGCCCCGGCCCACGAGGATGAGATCGCCCTGCAAGACACCAGTCTTGGTCAAGTGGCCGGTGGTCTCGATCGTGGTACGAAATCGATATTCGGTTCCAAGCGTATCCAGTGCCAACGCAGTCGTAAGCAACTTCATATTCGAAGCGGGTACGAAATAAGATTGCGCATTCCGTTCGAATAAAGTCTCCCCGGTTGTAGCGTCCTGCACCAAAACGCCCCACTCTCCTTTGTTGATAGGAGGAGACGTGAGAACCGAGTCTACGCGTGCCGCAAAGCGATCGTTGGCCGTTGAACTGATCGCCGGCGCGGCCGCGGCCGCGTTTTCCGCAGCAGGCTGCTGTCCGAACACCAAGCCAATCGTCACAGCACCGAACATCCCCGCAAGAAGAACTAAGCTCCTAACTACGAGCGCTAATCCACTGCCACGACGAATTGTCCACTTGGCAAACGGCATGGTCTGAAAGTATAGTCGAAAGCCTGCGGGAACCACGCCACACCGCAGACATAGACGGGACATGACAGAGTCTGTCCAGGTTCCCCATTACCCACTGCTTCCTAGAGCATGGGTCCGTAGCACCAAGGGCTCCATCAAACTCAAAAGGTGATTCGAATGAAAAAGTTTGTCCCCTTCTTACTCGCTCTCGGCCTGATCGCGCTTCCGCTCCAGGCGGATGTCAACAAAGTGCAGGAGCGGCTCGAGAATTGCGGCATGGTCGTTCAGGAAATCATGGACATTCCCGATGACATACCTCAGGACCTGATCGACAAGGCGGATTGCGTAATCGTCTACCCATCGGTTGTGAAGGCGGCCTTTATCTTTGGGGCGAGTTATGGGCGAGGGGCCATGACTTGCCGCAGTGGCGAACGATTTAACGGCCCCTGGAGCGCTCCCACCATGATGATCCTCGAAGGTGGCAGCTTTGGCTTCCAGATTGGAGGCCAGGCGACGGACTTTGTTTTGTTGGTGATGAACGAACGCGGTGCGCATTCGATCCTGAGCAGCAAAGTCAAACTAGGCGCGGACGCATCCGCCGCAGCGGGTCCCAAGGGTCGAACCGCCGAAGCCTCTACCGACGTCACGATGCGAGCTGAAATCCTGTCGTACTCCCGTGCGCGGGGTCTTTTCGCAGGCGTCTCTCTGGCAGGATCTACGGTGCGCCCCGACAACAACGCGAACGAATCCATTTACAAGAAATCAGTTACCGCTCAGGAGATCGTGTTCAAGGGTGCGGTTCCCGTGCCGCCGGCGGCCCAAAAAATGGTGTCGTATCTGAACAAGAAGTCGCCGAAGAACCTGTCATCTGGGAAAGAAATCTAGCCACAAGCGTGTCGAGCACCCTTGGAATTACAACCTGGGAAGCGGACTTCACTTGACTTTTGCCCATTAATGACTGATAGTCATTAACGAGCACGGGTCATGGCTACACCTTCCCCTTCTCGTCGCGAACGCCGCACAGCAGAACTGCACTCCCGTATCGTAAGCGCCGCATTGGGTCTCTTCGCAGAAAAGGGGTTCTCCTCCACCACGGTCGAGGACATCACCACTGCGGCAGACGTGGGAAAGGGCACTTTTTTCAACTACTTCCCGACGAAAGAGCATCTTCTCGCCGCCTTTGGGCATATGCAGATCAGCAAAATACAGAACGCCGCCGATGCGGCCAGTGGCACCACGCTTCCTGTGCGAGACTACCTGTACAAACTGGCCTTTGAGATTCTCTTTCATCCAGCGCGAAATCCGGCGTTTATTCGTGCGTTGCTGCAAGCCAATCTTTCCAGTGCCCCGGTTCGGGAAATCATGCGTGGAATTCACATTCGCGCCACCGAACTGCTGGGCCGCATCGTGGCGGTTGGACAGCAGCGAGGCGAAATCCGAAAGGACATTCCCGCGCTCGAAATCGCGCAATGCCTTCGCCAATCGCTGCTTGGCGCGATGTTAGTTTGGTCGCTGTATGGCGATGGCTCATTGCAGACGCGGATTGAGAATACCGTTCAGATCATTTGGGACGGAATTGCGGTCCACTCGGACATCCCAAGCACCGGAAAATCTCCGGGAGAAGGAGCGGAGCCATGAAGCGCTCCCGTTTTCGATCGATCATAATCATTTTGGTAGTCGTTGCCACGCTGATCGGGGTGACTGCCTATTCGGCTGGATGGTTCCGGCGACCCGCTCCGCTCCAAGGCTCCGGAACAGTAGAAGCGCGCAATATCCGAGTGGGCTCCAAAATCGGCGGACGAATCGACAAGGTCCTCGTGCGCGAAGGTGATTCCGTGGAGCCGGGTCAGATTCTGGTGACGTTCGACGATAAGGAACTGCAAGCGAGCTTGGCGGCCTCGAAGGCCGCGGAAGAAAAATCCGTTCGCGGATTTCGTGTGGAAGAAATAGCGGAAGCGCGGGCGGCTGCGGCTGAAGCCAAAGCGGAATACGAACAGCGACAAAACGGTTATCGCAAGGAAGATATCGAGGCAGCCAAGGCTGATGTGGACCGCGCCGCAGCCGACGAGGTGCGCGCCAAGCTCGATTACGAGCGATATGATGCGCTGGCCAAGAAGGACCTGGTTTCGAAACAACAGCGGGACTCCGCGGAAGCTCAGTGGAAGATGGCATTGGCTCTGAAAGAGAATGCGGCGCACAAGCTTAGGGAATTACAGAAGGGATATCGTCCCGAAGAGATAGCCGCAGCCGCAGCTCGCTACCAACAGACTCAAGCAACCTTGGAAAAGTACGAACGCGGCAGTCGCGCGGAAGACATTGCAGCCGCACGGGCTTCCTTGGCGCTGGATGAAGCGCGATATCGCGAACGGCAAGTGGTGGCGCCTTCGGCGGCCAACGTGGAGGTTCTCGACGTTCGTCCCGGAGATTTGATTCCGCCGAACACGCCGGTTGCCACGCTGCTGGAGCGTGATCAGATTTACGTTCGGATCTACATACCGGAGACCGAGATTGGTCATGTGCAGATCGGGCAAAAAGCGGAAATTCATGTCGATTCGTTTCCGAATCAGGCGTTCCAGGGAGTGGTCGAGCAGATCAACCAGCAGGCAGAGTTTCTGCCGCGCAACGTCCAGACCCGTGAGGAACGGGTGCACCAGGTTTTCGGAGTGAAGGTGCGAATCGAAGACGCAACCCACCGCGTCCGGCCGGGTATGTCCGCAGACGTGAAATTGACTGGGTCAAACTGAACAATGGCTAACGATCTGCAACCCGCTATCGTCACCGACAACATCGTACGGCGATTCGGCTCGTTCACGGCGGTCGACGGCCTCAGTTTTACAGTGCAGAAAGGGGAAATCTTCGGGTTTCTTGGGCCCAACGGCAGCGGCAAAACCACGGTGATCAAAATGCTGACCGGTCTGTTGCCGCTGACTTCCGGCTCTGCGATGGTTGAAGGGATCGATGTCAGCAAAGACCCGGAAAGGGTCCGCGAGAATATCGGCTACATGTCGCAGAATTTCAGCCTGTATTCCGATCTGACGGTTTTCGAGAACCTTACCTTTTACGGGCGTATCTACGGGCTCCCGCCGGATCGGCTGCGCAGGCGCATGGACGAGATCATTGCGCTCAACGGCCTGCAGCCTTATTTGAATCGCTTATCTGCTCAGTTGTCGGGTGGTTGGAAACAGCGACTGGCGCTGGGTTGCGCGATGTTGCATGAACCGAAACTGATTTTTCTGGATGAGCCGACTGCCGGCATCGATCCGGTCGCCCGCCGTCAACTTTGGGATCTCCTTTTCGAACTATCCGGACATGGCATCACTTTTTTTGTCACCACGCATTACATGGATGAAGCGGAACGCTGCTCGCATGTCGCGTACATCTATTTTGGAAAGCTAATCGCCGACGGCACGCCGGACACTTTGCGCCGCCTGCCAGACGTCCAGCCTCCTGGTACGTATCGAATCGAAATCACGACGCCGGAAGTTACTCGCTCCCTGCGCGTGGCCAGAACGATCAAAGGCATACGCAGCGCGACCATCTTTGGACAATCGATCCATGCCCTCATTGATGACCACCTCGATCTTGACGAGTTACGCAAAGAACTCGAGCAACAGAATGTTGTGGTGGCGGAGATACGACCGCTCGCACCTACCTTGGAAGACGTGTTTGTCGAACTAACATACAAGCACCAGGCGGCTACCGAGTCCGCGCAGGAGTCCTCGACGCGTGGTTAATCCCTTTCGCGGCTTCGGAGCGGTCTTTTATAAGGAAGCGCTGCACGTGCGCCGCGATTTCGGCACCCTATTTTTTTCGCTGATCATTCCGCTTCTGCAAATGTTCCTTTTAGGTTTTGGCATCGACACCAACGTGCGGCAAGTGAATACGGTGATTTACAACGCCGACGGCCGCCAGCAAAGCCGCGAGCTAATTGACCGGCTGAAGAACTCCGATACGTTTCATATCTACAAATACGTCTCGAACGACCACGATTTGAACGACGCGATCATTTCCGGCAAGTGCCGGGTGGGGATTAAGATTCCCGTCGACTACTCGGACCGGCTGTTACACCAGATGAGCGCGACGGTACTTGTCCTGATCGACGGCTCGGATTCCTCAGTGGCCGGCCAGGCTATCAATGTGACCACAGCGATCGGACTGGATGAATCGTTGCGTCGCGTCCTGCCGGCCAATTCAGCAGGTTTTGCGGTCGACATGCGGCCAAAATTGTTGTTCAACCCAGATTCCCGGTCGCCAAACTTTTTTCTGCCGGGCCTCACGGCGATCTTGTTGCTGAACGTCACCACGTTTCTGACCGCATTTTCGATCGTTCGGGAAAAGGAGCGCGGAACGCTGGAGCAGCTTTTCGTAACGCCGGTGCGGCCGATGGGCCTCTTGCTGGGAAAACTGTTGCCCTATCTAGGCATCGGGTTTTTCGAGCTGTGCATGATCCTGACATTCATGCGCTTTGTTTTTCATGTTCCCATTCACGGCAGCGTGTTGCTCCTGGCCTTGCTCTCGCTGCCCTATCTTTTCGTATCTCTGTCTTTGGGCATCTTGATTTCAAGTAAGGCGGCAACGCAGGCTGCCGCAATGCAACTGGCCTTTCTTACCATCCTGCCGAGCATTTTCTTTTCGGGTTACATTTTTCCACGCGAGACGATGCCGAAATTCTTCTATGTCCTCAGCTACTTTGTTCCCGCGACGTATTTCATCAACATCACGCGAGGCATCATTCTGCGCGGGGCCACCTGGGCGCATCTGTGGCCAGATGGTCTGGCGCTGTTGGCGATGGGCACATTCCTGCTCGTCATTGCCGCGCGCCGTTTCCACAACAAGGTCATCATGACGTGATATTCTGCCGTGTTGGCGGGTGCGCGAAGCGCCCATTCGTGCCTGCGGGGCTTGTCAGGGGAAGATTTGGTCTGTCCAATTTGTGAAAAACGCAAGGCAGCGCGGTTCTGCCCTGCTAAAGCGGAAACGATTTGTGCGCAATGCTGCGGCACCGAGCGGGAGGTGTCGATTGACTGCCCAGCAGACTGCGCGTATCTGCTGGCCGCGCATCGCTATGAAGATGAGCACCGGCGCCAGTTTCCGCCAGACACGCCGTTCATGGACACCCGCTTGAGTTCAGAGATTGTGCAGATGCGGCAGCAACTGCTGTCGTCAATCGCCTTCCAGATCGCGAAGTTCTGCTCAACAAATGCAACGGCATATGATCCGGACGTGCTGGCCGCTCTGGTCGCCCTCGCAGAGGCCTACAAAACCCTTGCTTCTGGAATCGTGTTCGAAAAGCCGCCTGTGTATCCCGTGCAGCGGGACTTGTACGCGACGCTGAGTGCGTTTGTTTCTGAGGCGAAGCGGCAGACCCCGCCAGGGACTCCTCCGATCAAAGACATCGAGGTCTTTCAGTTACTGGTATTTCTCCAACGCATGGGAATGCTCCGAACCAACGGTCGTCCCCACGCCCGGCGATTCATCGAATACCTGCGGGGGCAATTTCCAGGAGCCGAGGAACTGCGCAAGGAAGAGTCGCGCATCATCACACCGTAGCGGATGGTTTGCGCGCCACGTTTTCGTTTCCAGATCCTCAAGTCTTCTCGGTATTCTCTACGCCAGACTTTCCTGCCAACACTCAGGTATGCCCGCAAACAGGAACGCCCAAATTTGTGCTACGGACCAGGCCAGTATCCGCCAAAATCAGTTGCTCTCTCGTCTTCCCAGCAACGAACGAGACCTGCTCGGTAATGCGCTAGAAACGTTCCCGATGCCGCACCGAAAAATACTTCATGAGCAGGGCCAGCCGATCGACTACCTGTATTACCCGGTTGAGGGCATGATCTCGCTGGTGGTGCCCACTGTCGACGGGAAGTCGGCAGAGGTGAACGTGGTGGGCAACGAAGGATTTGTGGGCATCGGCGCGATGGTTGGCCGCCGGATTAGCTTTGTACGCGCGGTCGTGCAGGTGGAAGGTCACGCCGATCGTATTCCGGTCGGCAAGTTCGCTCAGGTGGTAAATTCAGCGCCGGTCCTTCAGGCGATTTCCAACCGCTTTGCAATCGTTCAGGGAATGCAGATCGCGCAGATTGCGGCGTGCAATCGTTTGCATAACGTTGAGCAGCGACTGGCTCGATGGCTGCTGATGTCCGAAGATCGAGTACCCAGGCGCACGTTGCCGCTGACCCATGAATTCCTGGCCATCATGCTGGGGACAGACCGCCCTAGCGTGAGCGTTGCGGCCAAGGCGCTCCAGCAGAAACAGGCCATTCAATACGATCGAGGCTCGGTGACCATCTTGGACCGCTCTCGCTTGGAAAGCTCAAGCTGCGAGTGCTATTCGGTTATGAATGCGCTGCGCGAGAATACCCTGGACGTCCCAACGCTGGCCGAACATTGCCTATAGTTTCCGGCGTAGTACATCCTACAGACATTCCTTCAGGCCACATTTTAACCTGTACGCGGTGGGGATTCGTCGCCAGAGTGCCCCTGTCCAGCGAGCTCACCTGGAGGAACTTTTGATTTCACCCTATGACGTTCTCTTTATATGCGCGGACGGAAGTTTGCAGTGGAAAGGGACCGCACATTCTCGCGACGAAGCCACTTCCTTCATTGAGAATTTGGCCAGAGCGCAGCGCGGCAAGTACATTCTGCTGTATCAACGCACCGGACAACACACGATTATCGACATGAGCCACGGCGGCGTTTACGGAGCGGCCGATGTTGCTGGGACCTCGCATCCTGCGGCAGCTTCGAACACCGACAAGTAGTTTTCGACAATAACCCCGATGCTTAACCACACCTGCGATTGGCGCGCAGCTCGGTTCCAATCTTCCCAGCGTCCCAGTCCAATTTCATCTGCGGAGCCTTCGATTGTGGGCGTTCGCCTTCCCACGGTCTTTCACGAAACCCAAAATCACGGCGAATTTTCAACACGCGCTCGGAAACCTTTTTTCGGTACGCTTCCGGCGCATATCCGTTGTGCGCATACCACTCGTCGTACTGTTTTGCGAGTTTCGGAAACTTTTCGCGAACAAACGGGATAAAGGTTTTCGAGGCGGTCATTAGAAACAACACTCCCGAGAAGAACCACTCCGCGCCGGCCCGCTTGGCTGCTGCAGCCACAGCTTCCAGTTCGCCATCGCCATCCGTGATTCCCGGAACCAGCGGTGAAGCGGAGACACCAACATGTAATCCAGCGTCGTGCAATGCCTGGACTGCCTTCAGCCGCAGATCGGGCCTGGGTGCGCGCGGTTCCAGCAGTCGCGCCAATCGAGTATTCAGCGTCGTTACCGTGATGTTCACGCTCAGAGCTGATTTGGCGGCGATCACTTTTAAAACGTCTATATCCCTGACAATTTGGTCCGATTTCGTAATGATCGACACGCTTATCCCGTCTCTTTTGGCTAATTCTTCCAAACACGCACGGGTAACTCCGTACTCTTTCTCCGCCGGTTGGTACGGATCGGTCGCGGTGCCGATGGCAATGTGCTCCGCCTTGGTGTAGTTGCTGGCCTTCGATTCGTAAGAATATTTGTGGGAAACCTCTCGATCCAGCAGTTTCGCCGCTTCCTGCTTTACGTAAATCTTCTTCTCGAATTCCGATCCATCGATCTCCATGTATTCGTGGGTATACCGCGCATAGCAGTACTTGCAGCCGAATTCACAGCCTCGATAGGGATTTATTGTCCATTCGAAGGGCACGCGACGGGAATCGCAGCGATTCAGAATCGACTTTACCGGTAAAAGGAAATATTCCGGTTTGTCCGCGGATTTTCGCCTGGTTTCCGCAGTCGGGGATATCGCCGCCAGGCGAGCTATTCCCACCAGCGGAGTCTGGGAATCCGACCGGGCAGGGTGCATGGCCGCACTGGGACTTTCTGCGCACGCAATACCATGGCTTTGTGGCTCGCCGGTGCGAGCATCGAATTTAGGAGCGTCAGCGCCGAAAGGCAGGACTCCAGAGTGCGAATGGCGGACTCGGCGGGTTCGGGTAAGGGAGAGAGGAGCGGGGCGAAGTAAAACGGAGGACATAAGTCACCTCGGCCCATTCTTTCGCTTTTTCTTCGCTATGTCAAGTTGGTCTTAAGCTTATTCGAGGTGTTCGACCGTATGTTCCCGCTGGCGGGGCGGCGGCGCGAAAAAGTCGCGAGGGGCGCTGAGGAATCGGCTTCGCAAAGTGCGGATAATGTCCAGGTAGTCTCCGCGGGTGGCGTCCTGCGCGCGCAATGCCAGCTTGAGAGCCAGATAGAAGCTCACGCTGAGGTTTAGTACGAAGGTGCATGCAATCCCCAAAGTCGCCATCAGGAACACGCCCTCCCCGATCGACGACCACGGCATCGAAGTGGCCCCCAACGCGAGTGTTCCGCTGGAGAGCGTTACATGGCGTACATCCAGAGGCAACCCGAAAAAGTGGCCAATCTCTGGAGTCATACCCAGCATGAAACCGAGTACAACGGAGCTTCCCCAAGCTGCCAGGTTCTGGGCGATGGACGTAGAAACTCGCCGAACGGTCTGGGGTTCAAAGGATTCTCCAAGGCGGTGCTCTGCGATGGCCTTGGGCAATTGGTGATAAACCGCCCAGTTTTCGATCCAACCGCCTGCCAAACTGGAAAGCCAGAGGATAACGCCGGTGAGCGCTGCGAAAAGCACCGTTCCACTGCGTAGCGGATTCAACGAGGTCAGCGCGTAGCGGGCTGTCTCTTCTTCAAGGAACGGCGCGTGAAAAATCATTTTCCAGATCAAACTAAAAACCACGGCACCGGCCGACACCGCGATGATATTTCCTAGAGCGGCAGCCAACTGCGAACGAACGATGCGCGCCACAAAGTCCACCAACTCATCGTTTTTTCGGGGATCGTTCGGGGAATCCTCATTTCGCCGGTGGATGATTTGTGCCAGGGCCGCGCCGGTCATGGACGGCTGCTTGGTGGCCAACGCCAAGTGGAACGTCTGCATGAGCACAAAGCTCACCGCATAGTTGAGCCCGGCCAGAAAACCCTCCACAAACGGAGGCAAGCCGTGGTGCGTGACCATCATCTTGATCGCGGCGGTACCGACCGTCAGCAGACCTCCGCCCAACGCGGCTCTCCACATCGCGGAATACTCCCGCCGGTCGGTCGTAATGTAGTGCTCGCCTGTTTTGCCGGCCCACTCAACGATCTTTTTCGCCAGCAACCGGAAGTTGTTGCTGGCCAGTTGCCGCAGACTGCGATCCCCCGCCCGACCGCGAATCACTTCCCGCAGCAGGCGTTGCGCGGTGACCACAGTTGGTTGACCCGCGGGCGCCAACAGTACTCCCGCAATGATCTCCATGCGAGTCAGGCTTTTTTCGATCACGTCGAGGGCATACACCACGTCGAGGTTCACACCGCGCTGATCTAGATGGCTCTCAATCGTTTGCAGTTCCTTGCGGCATTCGTTGACGATCCCTTTCCACACCTGAGCAGGTTCGGAAGGGCTGTCCTGCTCTGCCAAGGCAGTGAGCAGATCGTCGCTTGCGCGCGTCAATTGGTAAAACGGAGAGTGTTGCACCGGGCCGGGATTGCTCCGCAATCGCAGTTTTTCAGATAATCCGAGCCCTTGAATTCGAGCAGCTAACAGGCAAATCGCTTCGCGCATCGCCTCGCGAGGAGCCTGCCAACCGGGGGATTCTGCGCGTGGACAAAGCACGTCTTGAAGGCGCTCGTTTAATTCGGCAGGCATGCTGAAGAATCGATCTACCAGCGCCTGGGTTGGGAAAAGCCGGATGGAGAGCTTCGACAAGTCCGATTCTTCGCGCGGCGCGGGAAGCAGCAAACGGATTACTCGTTCCGATGCCTCCGACGATAATCCACGATCAGTCGGAAGTCCGGCTTGCGCAAAAAACGTCAGGCCATCGGTTTCCTGCAGGATGGCCGCCACGTTCGCCCGGTGGCTTTCCCGAAGTTCCTCGGAAGCCTCCAACACGGACACGAATACCCGCTCGCGACTCCACTCTGGCTTGCTTGCGCCCGCCGGAGAGATTGTCGATCCAGGGAGTTCTGGCAGATCGGTGTCCGGTTCGCGCAACCAACTGAACAACGCCACCAAGGTGTCCAGACGGGAATGCAGAGTATCGGCGTCGCAGAACGCGCAGCACCGCTCCGCCATCTGCATTACCGAGCGGTTCGCGCGCAGTTCTACCGGGAACACTGCGAGGAAACGGTCCTTGGTGGGCGAACTCTTCATGGATGCGGCTTCCCTTTGCCACGCTCCGACGCCAGGTCCAGTGCCGGATTACTGTACAGCGTAACATCCTCAAAGTCAGAGTATTGGCCACTGCAGTCGGCTACCAGACGGGTTATATGGGTATTGCGCCCCATGGAGTCCTCTGATTAAATCGGACGGCGCTGAAACCGCCCGCAGATTTAATTTCGCCGCCTCCGCCCGCGCAATTGGCCCTTTTTTCTAGGGCGAGAATCAAATTCTCTGAGAGGATACTGAGGTGCGCTACCAAGCCCTGGCTTCAATCCTGATTTTGTGCGGGGGTTTGGGGTCACTGTTCGCCCAGACCACACCGCCTTCACCAACGAAAAGATCGACGAAGTCTTCCGCTGCCAATCCTTCACAACAAAACAAGCACTATCCGATTTTGGTGATTGCGCACGGAAACGAGCCTTCCTGGTCGCTTCGCCTTGGGATGAAAGGCCCCGAGAGACTGGATCGGCTGAATTATCCGCCGATCGCGCTCGAATCCGGCGAAATTACGGCTGAGGAAGATGGGAATTCCTGGAGTTATGCGGCGAAGGATTTGGCGACCGGCGCCGCCGTCACCGTGTTGCTCACTCGCGAACCCTGCTCCGACAAGATGTCGGATACCAAGTACACGTTTAGCGTCGTTGTGGATCACGCCCAGATAGGGAAACTGAACGGTTGCGGTATCAGTGCACCCGACAAGTTTCCGGAATTCCTGAAGAAGAACCAACCGCTCGATCCGGCTCAGAATGATGCGGCCTCGAAAGAAAAAGAAAAGTCAGTCTTCGATCCAATTACTCACTATCAGAATCCCGTTGCGGTTGCTTATATCGATCCGGCAGGGAAAGTGGTTGTTGCTCACGGCGAAATGAAGAAGACCGCGGCCGCTTCGGGTCAAGAACCCGCGTTGTCTCACGATGGGAAGCGTCTCCTGTACACCCGGTCGGATTCAAAGAGCGGGCCGGAACGCTCGCTGGTGCTGTTCGAGTTTGACACCGGCCATTCGCGAGACTTCGCGACAGGCAACGTGCGGCAAGCCTTCTGGTCTCCTGATGATTCTCGCGTGGCTTTCCTCAAGTCCGACAATCAGAAATGGTACGTATGGGTTGCCGCGGCAGCATCTCCGCAAAATGCGACGCAATTTTCACATCAGGAGGTGCTGTCGCTGCATGGGTGGGCTTCTGCGGACACGCTGCTGGCCACCGACACGCAGAATGCCTATTGGATCGGTGCGGACGGGCAACTGAAACAATCAGTTCCGCTGTCCAAGATCTATGGAGATGGTTTCCAGATCATGAGCAGCGACACCTTACGACTTTCGCCAATCAACCCTGATTTGTTGCTCGTTTCAGCGTATCGGCAGAACGCTCCAACACAGGCACCCGTCGACGCGATGGGACTGAACTCGACGTTCTTTTTATACGAGATTCGTTCGCAGCGTCGAACTGAGTTGGGCCCCGCGGATGCCTTTGCCCGTTCCGGGGAATGGTCGCGGGACAGTCTGCTGATTTTTTTCTCGCGGATGCAGTCGGCTAAGAGTTTTGTGACCGATCGCATGTTCTGGGATGCGACCGGCGTCAAACGCTATGTTTTGGGTAGCGATCTTGTGGTAGGCAGATAATTTCAGGAAGCGGGTGTCCCTATGACCGCAAATTTCAGAAGCATTTTGACCGTAGCCCTACTTTTGGGGATCACTCAAATGTCCACAGCGCAGCAAACACCTTCCAACGGAAACCCGGAGCCTGCCCCGACCGTTAAGCGCGCGATCCAATGGAAGCGCTTTGACTATACGTGCGAAAACGGCTCCAAGTTGACGGTCTACCTGAGCAACAACACGGTCAAGGTGCGCTTCCAGGACCAAAACTATCTTATGCGCCAGACACCGTCGGCCGACGGCGCGCGCTATTCAGATGGAAAAGTGGTGTGGTGGAATAGGGGGAATGGGGGCTTCCTGCAAAACGACGTTCCGGACGGAGACGGCTCCATGATCGCGAAGGATTGCAAGCTGGATGAGGCCTCCAACTCAACGGCAAAGGCAGCTCACACCGTCACCGGAACCGTGACGTATATGGTGCGAATGGCTCTGTCTCCGAGCGCGATTATCGATGTGTCCCTGGAGGATGTTTCCAAGGCCGACGCTGCGGCGACCGTAATCGCTGAGCGTCAGATACCATTGGGAGATAAGCAGGTACCGGTGCCATTCGAACTCTCCTTTGACCCTGGCCGGATCGATCCGAGTCATCAATATTCCGTGCGCGCACGGATTCTGGTGGACGGCGACCTGCGCTTTGCCAGTGATACGGCTTATCCGGTGCTTACCCGCGGTAATCCGGATCATGCGGCCATCGTCGTAAAGCCGGTGTCGGCGCAGCCTAAGCCCTAACACCCGACCATCCGGGCAGTTGTTTCATTTCTTCTCCGCGACCTCAGGACAGCTATTTACGGCCACCGCGCACTCTTATAATCCCTAGATGGCAACACCCAGCATTGCAGTTCCACGCCAGGTCGGCATTCTGGTGTTGGAAGACGATCCCCGCAATTCGTCCGTCTTGCGCCAGATGTTGGACTCGGAAGGCTGGCGCGTGCGTGTAGTTCCCGATGTACCGCTGCTGCACGCCGAGTTGAAAACAACCGAATATTCCTTATTGATCGCGAATGTTTCCATGGTCGGATTGGACTCCCCCACGTTTCACGTGCTGCGGGAACTGGCTGCGGTGTCACCCGATGATGGCGCGCGAATTCGCGTATTGTTCGTTATTCCCGAACTGGGCGGGTCGGCGACTATTGCGCAACTGGAGGCAGCTCGCTTGCCCTACGTTTGCAGGCCATTCCACCTCCACGATTTCCTTGAAAAGGTCAGCGACCTGCTCGTTGAAGTAAAAGCGATTGATGATCCATTGCGCATGACTCGCTACGAGTTTGGAGAAGCCCGCAAGAAGAAAAAGGAAACCAGCCGGACAACCTCCATGTTTGCGTCGCGGGATTCCTATAGCTACTCCGAAGAAGAACTGGCGGAGTACGAACGCCAAGAAGCCGAAGCGTCTCGCAGCCGTCGATTTAAGCCGCGGACCAACCTGGGTTCATCGAATTCCTAAGGGCTTAGCAGCCAACCCACAATTCACCTGCAAGATTTCGCCTTTGCACCGTTCTAACCCTGAGCGTGCCCTCGCACCCGCTCAGGAGGATGGAATGGATCGTTCGCTAATGGCGCTGTTTACCGGTTTAGTTGGCTTCAGCAGTCTTGGATTTGTGTTCACGGGATCGAATTCCTCTGCCGGAGGAACGGAGGGAGGTTGGCGACTCTTGGAGCCTATCCGCTACGAGAATTTGACCGTATTCCCCGTCGTCGCGGCCACCGGCAATGACACCCGGGATCTTCTGACATTGGAAGAAGGGCTTTCCAGCGGGGAAGTCATCGTGCGGGAACAAGGTGCGGACAGCATGATTCGCTCGCGAAACGATAGTCGGCAATATATCCCCTCTTCCGGCCCGGCTGTAAATCAGTTGGTGTTGATCAATCGAAGCAAGCGGCCGCTGCTGTTGCTCGCCGGCGAACTGGTGAGTGGCGGAAAACAGGACCGGATCATAGCTAAAGATCGGATTGTCGCCCCGGGGTCGAATCCGTTGCCGTTGAATGTGTTCTGCGTCGAGCATGGTCGCTGGTCCGCGGGTTCGCAATTCGAATCGGCAAAGACGATCGTCCACCCGAGCGTACGGGAGAGCGCCGCAATCAACCAGAACCAGTCTCAGGTGTGGGATTCCGTAGCCGTAGGTAGTACGGCTCGCGCAATAAGGAGCGCCAACCCCAATGCCGCGGCCACGCCGCCACCGCGAATCTCTTCGGCACAACTGGCGTCCGTAATGGCAGATTCCGCTCCCACGCAGTCCTACCAAAAGATTTATGAGTCGCGGCAAGTTGGAGCGTCCGTTGATGCGATCGTCGAAGAAGTTAACCGCCGATTCCGGCACGAGACTTCCTCGTTGAAAGGCGAGCGAGTCGTGGGCGTTGTGATCGCTTACGGGGGCGAGGTGGCTTGGAGCGATATCTTCGCGTCGGGCGAATTATTTGACGCGTACTGGAACAAGCTGCTGCGAAGCTACGCCGTGGAAGCAGCCGCTCGTCCTACCTTGCGGGAGGCCGCGTCTGTCGACAGCGCGTACGAGTTCCTTCAGCGATTGAATGGGCGCGAAAAGACCGAGTCCGAACCAGGAGTGTATCGTTGGAGCGAAACGACGTCCGGCTCGCTATCGCAGATTGAGTTGGAATCTTTGCATCCCAAGACCCTCACAGTTCATAGACTGGTGCTGCGGCGTTCGAGCTAATCTGGGCAGCAAGTTACTTCAGGGCCCAGTCGTGCTGGCTGGGCCACTTTTTGACCACGCTCGTATCACCGGTGTGTTCCAACATTTCCTGAGCCGTTCCGTACCAGGCGGGATGCTTCACGTCGTGCAGCGATCTCCGCGAGCGGTACCAGCACGAAGCGACGAAGCAGCATGCGGGGATGTGGAATCTGCAGATCAGGTTCGGTTACGGTTTCATCTCCGCACAGCAGAATGTCCAGGTCGATGAGCCGCGGTCCTTTTGCAAATGGCTTCTTGCTGCCCATGTCGGTCTCGATTTTTCGCAGCAGTTGCAGAAGTTGGGCAGGGCGCAACACAGTGTCTGCCTCGAGCACCGCGTTCAGGAACCAATCCTGATCGAGATAGTCGACCGGTTCGGTTTCATAGATCGAAGATATTTTGGTGATTTGGAGTTGAGCGCGCAGCAACTCGACCGCGCGTCTCAGGTTCGCCTCGCGGTCCCCGACATTGCTGCCGAGCGCGATGTAAACGACGCTCACCGATTGCCCCTCGGCACAAAGCGGCGCGCGAACAGGCCGACCATGGTCTGCGCCTCGGGAAGTTTCATCAGCAATGTGACTGCAAAATACAGAAGGCCAAAGACGCTCAGCACAATTGCGGCGATGAGCACATGATGCCGGGCACCAACGCCCACCACAATGGCTCTGGCGACGGCTCCAGATAACCCGGCGGCGAACCATAGGCGTGCAAGAAAAGAAAGCGGAACGCCCACGCTGCCGATCCGAGCCCGAATGGCTCTTTGCAAAAGCGCGAATTCCACCCACGCTGCGATTCCAGCGGAAACGGTCAGGCCGGCAACGCCCCAACGGGGGTCAATGCCGAACACTCGCGGCAGCGGTAGCGCAAACAGATAGCCCAGGATGGTGGTGAGCAAAACCCGGGCGATCGCGAAGCGCAATGGTGTTCGCGTATCTTTCAAGGCGTAGAAGCCGGAAGAATACAGTCGGCCCAGTGTCGAAGCGAGCAAGCCCACCGTGGAGCCTGCGAGAATTCCCCAAACCCAGATCACGTCGTCATGCGCGAACTGCCCCGATTGAAAGATCGCGGCAACGATTACATCGCCGAGCACCAAAAAACCCACCACCGAGGGCACGACCAGAAAGCTGATATGCCGCAAGCCTGAGTTCAAACGGCCCCGAAGAATACCAGCCACTTCTTCCATGCTTCCCACCGCGCCGCTCATCAGCGGCAATTCGGAAGCGGAGACGGACATGCCGAACAGGCTGACGGGCAGAGTGTACAGAGTTTGTGCATAGCCAAGAGCAGCGACCGCGCCACCCGGCAGCCAGCTTGCCAGGAACGCATCGATGTATGCGCTGATTTGCACTACGCCGCGACTGACGAATACGGGAAAGAAGTTGCGAATGATCATCCGTACGTGCTGTCCTTCGTGGGCCCAGCTTAGCCGTAAGCCGCCAAGCAGTTTGCGGACCATGGGCAGTTGTACGGCAACCTGCAGCGCGCTGCCAACGACCGAGGCCCACGCCGTGATCACCACCAAAGATGCCTGAGACCGACCGCGGCCAAAGGAAATCATCCCCACGATCATGGCGATATTCCACAACACGGGTGCTGTGTAGGAAATGAAGAACTTCCGATGACTATTGAGGATCCCCAGGCACCAGGCGGAGGCCACCAGCAAACCGGCGCCGGGAAACAGAATGCGGATAAGCAGCACGGTGAGTTCGCGCTTGTCGCCGTGCCAGCCGGGCGCGATGGCGTCGATCAGCCAAGGCGCAAGGAGCACTCCAAGTGCCACCAGGATGGAGGTACTTAGTGCGAGAAGCGCAGCTACCGCGCCGGCGGTTTTGTTTGCTTCTTCATCGTCCTTCCGCGCGACGAGCCCGGCATAGACCGGGATGAATGAGGCCGAAAGGACGCCCTCGCCGAACAAATTCTGCAAGAAGTTCGGGATTCGAAACGCGGCATTGAAGGCGTCGGCAAAATCCGAGTTGCCGAAATAGTGGGCGAATACACGCCCGCGCACCAGACCGGCGATCCGGCTCAGAAAGATACCTGCAGCCACGAGAAACGCGAAACGGCGCGAACTGCCGGCAACGGGCGTCGTGGCCGCAATGCTCATGATTTCTCTCGCAGGACGATCAACGGTCGGAGGCCTCGGAAGTCTTCTCAATCATGCGCGACGGGATCAGCAATTTCGAAGATACCCTAACTCACGAACCGCGCTGGCAACGATTTGAGTCCGTGTGCTGTAAGCGGAGTTTGTCTGTCAAGCGACGATGGCGCCCAGTCAAAACAAGCGGGGCTGCCTGCGCGGCAATTCCCGCCCGAAATATTCGTAGGCGCGTGGAGTAGCTACCCGGCCACGAGGAGTGCGATCGATCATCCCGATCTGCATCAGATACGGCTCGTAGATCTCCTCGATCGCGTCTTCTTCTTCGCTCAGCGCAGCCGCCAGCGTGCCAAGCCCTACGGGACCGCCGCCGTATTTATCCAGCAAAGCGATCATCAGGTTGCGGTCGACTTCATCCAAACCATGGTCGTCCACACCGAGCATCTTCAGGGCGTCGCGCGCCACTTCCCGAGTAATGCGCCCACTGGCGCGCACCTCCGCGAAATCTCTGGCACGCCGCAACAAGCGATTGGCTATGCGCGGTGTACCACGGCAGCGGCGAGCGATTTCTTCCGCTCCGCCTTCATCCATCTCGATCTTCAGGATTCTTGCGGATCGTCGCAGGATGATCAGCAAGTCGTCAGGCTCGTAGAAATCCAGGCGATGCACGATTCCGAATCGGGAGCGCAAAGGCGCAGTGATCAAACCCGCTCGGGTCGTCGCCCCCACGAGCGTGAATTGATTCAGAGAAAACGGATGGATTCGCGCGCCCGGCCCCTGTCCGATGATCAAGTCAACCCGGAAATCTTCCATGGCGGGATACAGCACCTCTTCCACAGCGGGTTGCAAGCGGTGAATCTCGTCCAGGAAAAACACTTCCTTCAACTCCATGCGCGGTGAGAATCGCGGTCAAATCTCCCTTGCGTTCGAGTAGGGGTCCCGCGCTGGTTTTGATAGGCACGTTCATTTCGTTGGCGATGATTTGCGCAAGCGTGGTCTTACCCAAACCCGGCGGCCCATAGAGGAGCACGTGATCGAGCGCTTCTCCACGGGATCGCGCCGCTTCGATCGCGATCGCGATATTCTCTTTCACCCGCTTCTGGCCGATGTATTCGTCCAGCCGCTTGGGCCGGACAGTGGCGTCCAGACGAGCGTCGTCATCCAACGGTGCGCCGGAGACCACGCGTGATGGGCGTTCGCTCATCGTCCCAGCTCAAGGAATACGCGATGTTTTTTGTCAAAGGCTCGAATCATGCTCTCCATTACCGACGCGCAGAATTGCGCTATGTCTCGCTCTAGCGTTTGGTTGGCGCGCTTAGCGCAGCCAAGGCCGTGCGCAGTAGCTTTTCAAAATTGGTGACGCCCACTTCCCTTTTTGCATCCGACACGGCCGACTCTGCCGATCGCTCATCATATCCAAGATTGATGAGTGCCGATTTGACGTCTGCCTCCGCCCCACCCGGAGAAGGCACGGCCGGGCGAGACACCTCGGCCGCCACCGCCTCCATTTTGTCCTTTAATTCCACAACGATGCGTTCCGCCGTCTTCCGGCCCACGCCAGGAATTCTTGTTAATCGCGCCAAATCGCCGGTGCGGATGGCAGGCACCAGTTCGTCCACATTCATGCCCGAAAGGATTTTCAAGGCCAACGATGGACCAACGCCCGAGGCGCCGAGCAAGAGCTCGAAAAAATGCTTCTCGCGCGCCGACAGGAATCCGTATAAAGCGAGCGCGTCTTCCCGGACGTGCGTGTGGATCAACAGGGTTACTTCCGAGTGCAAATCGCCGAGTGCCGCAAATGTGGAGAGTGGAATCGCCACCAGGTAGCCGACGCCGTTCACGTCAAGAATGACCTGATTCGGCCTTTTTTCCATTAAGCGTCCGCGGAGCAGTCCGATCATTGCCTGTCAGTATTGCCGTGGCGCGATTCGCTGTCAATTCCGCCCGGCGGAAGTACACTGGTGCGGTCCGCTGAACGATGAAAGGAACTTTTATGATGAACAACGCGTTCGAGCCAGTCCGCCTCATCCCATTCAAGTTCTTTTTCCTTTCCCTGGCAGTGTGGATGACCGTCGCGAATCTACCCGCACAGGAACGCGTCCCGACGGATTCGGCGGCCTATGCGACTGCGGCAGAGAATGCCGCACTCCAGCACCGGGTTGAGAAACTCGAACTGGAGGTCGCCGAGCTGAAGCAGCTGCTGCTGAAGAATCAGGCCCCGCAGCAGGTGCTGCTAGCGGCCAACGGCATTGCCCCGGGAATTGCGGGTTTGCCGACGGTGGCTCTGCCTCAACCAGTGATATCCACGCAGGACACGTCGACCTCACCGACCGCGACGGCGGTACCTGCAGCTACTGCGTTCACGGCAGAGGATCGCAAGACTCTCGACTTCCTTCATGACGCTACCATCAACGTCGGCCTCGATACCTACTATGAATATAATTTCAATGAACCGATCGGCCGAGTGAACCTGCTGCGCGCCTACGATGTGCTGAGTAACAATTTCAACCTGAACCAGGCTAGCGTCATTTTCGAAGATGCGCCAAACCTTAGCGAAGGGCGACGCTTTGGCGGCCGCCTCGATTTGCAATACGGACAGGCGACGGAGTCGCTGCAGGGCAATCCCAACAATGAGCCGCGACCAGAGATTTATCGGAATATTTTTCAGGCCTATGGCACCTACGTCGCGCCGCTGGGCAAGGGCCTGAATATCGACTTCGGCAAATTCGGCAGTTCCATCGGCATTGAGGGGAACTACACCAAGGATCAACTCAATTACTCGCGGTCCTATTGGTTTAATTATCTGCCGTTCTATCACATGGGCCTGCGTCTGAATTACCCGGTAAACGACCGCTTCACGCTCACCTACTGGGTGGTGAACGGAACAAATCAAGTGGAAGCGACCAATGGATTTAAAGACGAGTTGTTCGGCTTCACCGCCAAGCCCGTGAAATCCGTTACCTGGGTTGTGAACTACTACTTCGGGCAGGAACATCCCGACCGCGTCGTGGTTCCACCGACCAGTCCAATTCCTGTGCAGCCGGGATTGAGTTTTGAACCGATTATTCCAGCACCGAACGGCCACCTGAATATCTTCGACACCTACGGGACCTGGCAAATTAATCCAAAACTCAGCGCTTCGCTGGAAGGCGATTATGTGATCGAACGACTCTGGCAGAAGCAGGCGCCAGGACGGTCCGACGCGCCTTCCCACGTGATTGGCGGGGCCGCCTACCTGCACTATCAGTTGTGGCGGGGGTGGGGTGTCGCGGGCCGCGCCGAGTACTTGTCCGATCGCGGAGGACTGTTCAGCGGCTTGAATCAGGCACTGAAGGAAACCACGGCCACACTGGACTATCAAATTGGGAACGGCTTCCTGATGCGCTACGAGTGGCGACGCGATTGGTCCAACCAGCCGTCGTTCCTGACGTCCACGCAGGGCGTGCTCAGCAAATACCAGGACACCGCCGCGGTCGGGGTGATCTGGTGGTGGGGGCGGAAGGAAGGCGCGTGGTAGCGCCACAACAGGGCACAAGTCTAATTGGCGCTTGGGTCCAGGAGTTCCGTCAATTCAGCTAAAGGAATCGGTGCCCGCGGAACTCGCGAGCGTGTAAGCTTGAAACGAATCTTACGCAACCCCCGCAATTCTTCTTTGTCCCGTACCAGTGGAATCAAGCGGCGGGCGCGTCTCTCCAGTTGCTTTTGTGCCGCGGCGAATTCCGAAGATTCCGGGCGAACTTGTCCCCAAGCAATCGAGTGGATGAATCCGACAGGCCCATAAGTTCCTGATCGGAGGATCTGTTCGACAAACACGCGAATAGGGCCAGAAAAATTGTTCAGGGCATCGTGCATGGCGATCACACCGTTTTGCTGAACGAATCGAGCAAAGCCGTGAAAATCGGTTTGGACGCCAGCGTACGAGTGATCGCCATCAATCCACAGCAATCGAATCGGCTGGTCCCAAGTTTGGCTCACGTCTTTCGAGAGCGCCCGGTGCACCTCAACGTGACTTTCCGCGCCGGAGGAGCGGATCGAGTGAAGGAACTCGTCGTAGGTTGAGGACGCGGACGGCGAATCGGTCGCGTGGGTAAGAACGTGGGTGTGGGGATCAATCGCAACGATGGGTTGAAAGCCAAAGTGTTTGGCAACCTTCGCCAACATCACCGTGGAGCGGCCCTTGAAACTGCCGATTTCTACGATCCGGCCGCTTGCCGGAACACAAGCCGCTAACGCGCCGAGAAAGCGGGCCTCGTTCTCCTGCAGATGGCCAGGTACGTCCTTCGTAGCCAGCCAAGCTTCATCAATCGCTTTTTGGACTTCGCTGAGGCTCGGTGGCAACCCAATCCCTCACCGCGTGGCTCGTATGTCGACAACCGGCGCGCAGCACGAACGTATCACAAGAGCTCGATCGTCGCGTGCTACTTGCCGTACACCAGCAAGGTGAACGTGTCCGGAACAATCGCCGGACGCGGCCGAGGATTGTCGGCAGTCGCGGCTGGCGCCGGACCAAACTCGGCGGTTACCAGATAGACGGTGTGCGTTGCGTAGTCCAACGCCATGGTACGAGCGCCGCGTTGCGTCGAAATCATCTCCACGAGAGAGAATTTCCCGGGTGAATCTTCGTGCGCGATCGTCAGCGTCCCATCGCCACAGGATGCGAAGGCGTAGCCGGTGACCGGATCGAACCGGTTGGCGTCCACTCCTTGCCCGATCGGCACCGTGCCGAGAACCTTTCCGGTGTTGCCATCAACGAACGCCATCATTTTGTTGTGGCATCCGACCACCAGCACTTCATGCTCGGCATCGATCGCCAATCCGGACGGAGATTCGCAGGGAGCCAGCGGCCACGTATTTTCGATCTTGAGCGTGGTGGCGTCGAAACGTACCAGCGAACTCTTGTCCTCCAGATTCACGAAGATTTTGCCTTTTCTATCGCTGGCCGCGAACTCCGGGCCGCCACCAAGCGCGAACGTGCTGACCAGCTTGCCGCTGGCGACATCAATGGCGGAGGAGGTATTCGCGTCGCCATTGAACGTAAAGACTCGTTTGGAGAACGGATCGAAGATTACTCCGTCGGCGTCTTTATCGGCTTGGATATTGCCGAGTGGCTTTAGGGAAGTCAGGCCAAACATCGTGGAGTTCGCAGTGCGGCCGTTCGTGGTGAACCCTTTGTTGAACTGATCGGCCAAGGCGACGCCATGCACTCCCTGGGTGTCCGGAATGTCTCCGACAAGTTTTCCTTGTTCGGGATCGACAACGATGACGTGCGTGCCGCGAGTAATGAATACGCGGTGCGTCGCCGGGTCGACTTCCAGATAATCCCAGCCGCCCGTCCCACCCAGTTTCACCTTTTTTATCAGGTGATAGCCGGAAGCGCCCGGGGTTTGCGCCGCGATTTGCAGGGTTCCCAATACCGGCAAGACCAAAAAAGCGAGGAGTGCATTCCGAAGGAATTTGAAGAGCATGTTTGCCGCCTCTCTAGAAATGGTGCGCTTCGTCGTGGCGACGATGTCACAGCCGAGATAAACGCAACATGAATCGCAAACAGAGATCAGGAAGTCTTGAGGAATTCGACCAGATCCGGGTGATTGCGCTCGGCGGCCAAATCAACGGCGGACTTTCCGTCATTCGTCACGGCAGTTTTGTCCGCTCCATGTTTGAAAAGCAACTTAGCAATTTCCAGATGGCCATTCGCAGCGGCAGCATGTAGCGGCGAGTAGCCCGGCCCATAGCGGTAATTGGCATTGGCACCTGATTCCAGAAGCCATTGAACAATCCTTGTGTGACCATTGGTGACGGCACCCGTCAGGGCGTTGTACCCGCTTCCGTTCGTTGTCGCCGCATTGATGTCCGCTCCCTGGGCCACCAGATAGCGGACCACCTCTTCGTGACCAAATGCGGCTGCCAGCGCCACGATCGGAAAGCCATCCGGGGAGATCGCTTGGGCCAGCAATCGCTTTTTTTCCACCATCGACTTCACAATTTCCAGATTGCCAGCCGCCGCTGCCTCGTGCAGTTCCAGACTTGCCCCACGTTCAATGAGCAGTTTGCTGAGATCGCGTCGCCCCATATATGCCGACATTAGCACCGCGCTGATATTGTTGTTGTTCTTGGCGGAAGCCAAGGATGGGTCGGTATCCAGCAACGCCTTCACGCGAACTTCATCGCCATTGCGAATCGCGTCGAAAAATGAATCGACCTTTGTATCAGGCATTGGGTTTACCTCGTGACCAGAATTTCTAAGTGCGATGTTGCGGCGTGAGATTACTATTACCGGCGCGAACGGTCCTTACGCACTGCTTCGTCAATCAATGCATCGAGTTCCGAGCGGGTCAGCGTGACTTCGTCGGTGGTGGATTCCCCGGTGTCGCAGGTTTCCGGTAATTCCGCTCCGCCACCTGGCGGCGGGCTGACATGATAGCGAGCACGCGCAGCGATCAGCTTGGCTACCTCTCGGGTCGTCAACAACTGAGGATCGCCCGCCAATTGGGCATTCAGGCAAATCTTGGCGAAATGCTCAAGCGTCTCCATGCGATAGAAAGCGGTCAGCAAATCAGGTCCGCAGGTGACTGCGCCATGATTGGCAAGCAGCAACGCGTCGTAGTGCGGAACATAGGGCTCGAGCACCGCGCTCAGATCCGCCGTTCCGGGAGTCGCGTAACGGACCAGCGGAATTTTGCCTAGTCCAACGACAACTTCCGGCAGCAACGCCTGATCCAATCCGCGGCCCGCCGCAGCAAAGCCTGTGGCGGTCGCCGGATGTGCGTGACAGACGGCGTTTACGTCGGGTCGCATCCGGTAGAACAACAAATGCATGCCCGCTTCGGAAGAAATTTTGCGGTCGCCTTCCAGATGCCGGCCATCCATGTCCATCACCACCAGGTCGGAAGGCGAAATCATACCCTTGCTGACGCAAGTGGGAGTAGTCAGGATGCGGTCGCCACTGATCCGCACCGAAAGATTGCCTTCGCAGGCGACAATGTACCCGCGTTCGTACAGCCATCGTCCTGCTTGACAGATTTCTTCTCGATGCTGTGCTTCGGTTTTGATGCGGGTATCTTGCGCCGAGTCCGAGGGCACGTTGCGGACTCCTTCCTGGGACGATATAAGCTGCGTTGCGCGCTGGCTAGCGACAAGAGCAAGAGTACGCCGGGCCGCGAGCAAAGCCAAGAAAAATCAGGCGTAAATGCCGCGTAGCTTTAATGCCGTTGCAACGCGATCGATCGCCAGCATATATGCTGCGATCCGATTATTTACCTTGTGACGCTCCGCGTAGCGAACCACTTCATCGAATGAGCGGTCCATCACATCGTACAACCGCTCGTTTACTTCGCTCTCGCGCCAGAAGAAGCCTTGCCGGTCCTGGACCCATTCAAAATAGCTGACGGTCACTCCGCCGGCATTACCCAGGATGTCTGGAACGGTGAAGATGCCTTTGGCATCGATGATGGCGTCCGCCTGCCAGGTCGTCGGGCCGTTGGCGCCTTCGCACAGCACTCTGGCTTGGACCTGGTGAGCGTTCTGCTCGGTAATCTGATTTTCGATGGCGGCCGGGATGAGCACATCGCAGGGTTGGAAGAGTACGTCCCGCGCGCTCATTTTCGTTCCGCCGGAAGGAAGTTCCTGCAGCGGCTTCTTGTGGTTATAAACCCAGTCGATCACCTTGGGCACGTCGAAACCGTTTTCGTTGTAAAGACCGCCGCCAATGTCGGCAAGGCCAATGATCTTGTAACCGGCCTTGTGCATCAGTTCGGCTGCCAACGAACCGACGTTTCCGAAACCCTGAATGACGACGCGGGTCGTTTCCTTTTTCATGCCCAGCTTGGTCAGCGCCTTATCGACACAAATCATCACGCCGCGCCCCGTGGCTTCGCGGCGTCCACGTGATCCACCCAATTCGATGGGTTTGCCCGTGACTACCGCGGTGGTGGCTTGCCGCGCATGCATCGCGTAGGTGTCCATCACCCAAGCCATAGTCTGTTCGTTGGTGCCCACGTCCGGCGCGGGAACGTCGCGCTCTGGACCCAGCCAGTCCGACAGTTCGGCAGTGTACCGGCGCGTAAGACGTTCCAGTTCCCCGCGCGACATTTTGCGCGGATCGCAGATTATTCCGCCTTTGGCCCCGCCAAACGGGATATCCACGACCGCGCACTTCCAGGTCATCCACGCCGCCAGCGCGCGCACTTCGTCCACGCTGACGTCCGGAGCAAATCGAATACCGCCCTTGCCCGGGCCGCGCACCGTGGAATGCAGTACGCGATAACCGGTGAAGACTTCCAGTTGGCCGTTATCCATGCCAACCGGAATATACAGTGTGATTTCTTTATCGGGATATTTCAGGTATCGATAGATGCCTTGTTCGAGACCCAGCTTGTTGGCTGCGACTTCAAAACGCGCCTCAGCGTTCTGGTAAACATTCATCTCTTCCGGTGCGGGCGCAAGCGACATGCAAACTCCTTTGCTCGAACAGCCCGGAGCAGAGGCTGAACAGCAGAAATTCGGCCTGTCTGAGAAGCGCAGGCTCGTGGGTTTTTGGGGTCGGAACGGCGAAAAAACGGCGGGCTACCCTCCCACCTGTATCGACATTCGACCGGGTGGCCAGTATACGAAGGAGAGACGGCGCTAGGCAAGTTTGCCGAACACGGCTCGTTGCTCCAGCCAAAACAGCAGTTTGACCGAACTATCTTTGGTAAAATTGCAAAGATCGCTCCGTACGGTTAGAACTCAGCGTTCGTCTCAAGAATCGGATACGTCATGAAGCAGCAACTTTCTCTCTCCGTAATCGTTCCCGTGTACAACGAGCAATATCTCGTTGAAACCAGCCTGAAGCGGTTGACGGACCTTGATCAGTTCGAAGCATTACAACGAATTCGCGTCATTGTCGTGAACGACGCTTCCAAGGATAAATCCGCGGAAGCCTTGGAACGCTTTCGGAGCAATTTAGATCACTTGGATCTCAAGCACTTTGAATGGGTGTTTCTCGATCATGTCAAGAACCAGGGCAAGGGTGCCGCGATCCGCACCGCCGTCCCGTACGTTGACACCGACGTCGTGGTCATTCATGACGCGGACCTCGAGTACTTCCCGGGCGATATCGCCAAGATGGTTCCGCTGTTCCTACAGGAGGATGCGGACGCGGTGTTCGGATCGCGTTTTCTATCCAGCGACTTCAGGCGCGTCTTATTTTTCCGACACAGCCTGGGCAACAAGCTGATTACCTTGCTCACGAACATTGTGACGGATCTCAATCTCACCGACATTGAGACCTGCTACAAAATGATCCGGGCGGATATCTTCAAGAGCATTCCCTGGGAAAGTGACCGCTTCGGAATCGAACCGGAAATCACCATTAAGCTCGCCAAGCGGAAGGCGCGGATCTTTGAAGTGCCCATTCGCTATTCCGGTCGCACCTACGCTGAAGGCAAGAAGATCACCTGGAAGGACGGCGTCCGCGCACTCGGATCACTGATAAAGTTCGGCGTTTCCGACAAGATTTATGTCGAGGATCAGTACGGTAGCGAGATTCTTGCCCGTTTGAACCGCGCGCCAAGATTCACCAAGTGGATGGCGGACACGGTTCGCCCGTACGTTGGGGACCGGGTGCTGGAAATTGGCGCGGGCATCGGCAACCTGACTGGCAATCTCGTCCCACGGACGGAATATCACGCCAGTGATATAAATCCGCAATACCTGGATCGCTTGGAAACCTTGAAGCAGACCCGCCCCTATCTGAAAGTTCATTACACGGATGCGAGTTCGGCGGAAACCTACCCGCAGGCGCAATTCGATACCGTGGTGTGCCTTAATGTTGTGGAGCACATCGAGAACGACGTGCAAACCTTGCGCAACATTCGCCGCAGTCTGGATAGCAATGGTCGCGCCATCGTGTTGGTGCCAAATGGCCCTAAGTTATATGGAACGCTCGACAAGGTTTTGGGGCACTATCGGCGCTACACCCGCGAGCAATTGGTGTCTGTATGCGAGGAAGCGGGTTTTTCCGTCGAGAAGGTCATCAGGTTCAACCGATTTGGGTCGCCGGGCTGGTGGTGGAACGGCAAGATTTTGAAGAAGGAAACGTTCGACTTCTGGCAGATTAAAATCTTGAATTTTCTGGTTCCCTGGATGCGGCCAATCGATCGGTTTTTACCATTCCCGAATCTGTCGTGGATCGTAATCCTGCGCGGCAACCCCCAAAGCGCAAGCAGCGCGACTGCTGAAGCGTCCCTGGATAATCCGCTGCTGTCGCCGTCGCGAAATTAAGTTCGTTGCCGGATCACTGCACCTTAAATTGAACTGTAACGTTCAGGTGAGTCGAAGTCGGTTTTCCATCCAGTTTCGCCGGCTCGTACTTCCACTGTTTAACAGCATCCAATGCCGACTGATGCAGCATGCGCGGACCGGAGACCACCGTTGCCGACGACACCCTTCCGGTTGCATCGATCAACGCGTCCAGCACCACATTCCCGCTGATGCGCTGATTTTTGGCGCTTGCCGGATACACGGGAGGAACGGATTTGATCAAAACTGCCGGCTTGACCTCGCCCCCAACCGGCAGCGGAGCCGTGGGTTGTGGGCGATTACTGGTCGCCATGTTCGCTAATGGGTCGGCGCCCGCCTCAGGACGACTTGCATCGATGGTGGGTTCAGATTCTGGCGCGTCGGTGGAGTTCGTGGCGCGATTAATATTCGGAGAAGCGAGGAAGACGTCACCAAGCGAAGGTTTCTTGGCTTGCTCCGCCGCAGCGTTCGTGCGTACTGCAGGAGCGGGGGTCTGTACGGCACCAACTGGTTGATGAACCGCCGGAGAATTCGCAACGCTCGCGGCTGTCGTCGGTGGATTGAGCGCGGCAGCAGGCATGGTGCTGGAAGGCATTCCTTCTTCGTTGGCGGCTGGCGCGGCGGAAGTGGCCGCGGCTGGCGGATTTGCGACACTAGCCGGCTTTGACGCCAGGAAATTGCCGGGCTGCATCCCGTACCACACGGCTGCGCCGATGGCCAGCGCAGCGACGGCTGCGATCCCGAGAAATAGCCCTTTTTTCGACCCTGGCGATCCAGACGATTCACGGGTCTCTGCCGTGGATCCCAGAAGCTGATTGCCGAATACAACGGATTGCGGTCGATGCGCTGCTTCCTGATCACCGGCGACTAAGTGGGTTTCGTCGGCACCTGCCGTAGTCGCAGTCGAAGATTCTGGCAGAAGTTGTTTTGCATTGGTCTCACGGGCTAGCGGAGCCAGCCAAGCCGGGATTTTGACCTCTTCCTCCGCAACAGACGTCGCAGAAATCTTCGGAGAAATAATTGGTGACACTGCGGTGATCGTCGCCGGTATGGCGGGCTGAGCGGCAGCTACGGTGTTTTCGCCTACATGGCTCGAATTCTCAGCCTTCCTGGCAGCGCTCTCAGGAGATACAGGCTCGGGCGCGGTCACGTTAGGCGGGGCGATCGGTGCTGGCGGAAGCGCTGCGGGGTGTGTCTGAGGATTGGCATTCGAAGCTGGAGCACCAGCAAACAAAAGCGAATTGAGCTGCTCTTGGAGTTTGCTGGCCTGTCGCTTCAGTTCTTCCGACGAAAGATCTGGCGAGGCTGCGGACGCTTCGGGACTCGGTACGCTGACGGGTTCCTTACTAACCGCAACGATCGGCTTCGGAATAATTGGCGGTGCCGCAGGAGCCTGCGGCGTCAGAAAAGAAGGCAGACTGGCATCATGTGAAATTGCCGAGGACTTTCCTGCGGAGACCGGTGGCTTGGGTGCTGCTGATGGAGCAGAGAGCGTTGACTTCGGAGCCTCGCCCACGGTCGGTTCCACTGGTTGGATCGCTGGCGGTTTCGGCGGGAGTGGCGCCACGGTTGGTTTCGAGGCAATCGGGGGCACTGTGGGTGCCGTGGCAACGGGCTTAGCCGGAACTACTGGAGAAGGCGTAGTATGCGGCGCGGCTGCGGTGGGTGCTGCGGGTTGCGGCGAAGCCGGAGCAGTCGGGAAACGCACGCCCCAGAAATTCGCGGCCGGCTCAGTAAACTCAAGTTCAACATAGCCGCTGACGGCACGGTAGGTTTTCGATTTCACCACCTGGCATACCACTTCGCGCTTCGATTTCTCGTTGGTTACGAATAACAGCTGTCCAGGCGCCACCGGCGATGCGAGGCGGATCACAGCGCCGTTGCCGAATACCAGCACGGTTTTGGTCGACTCCGAAAATGGCTCTCTTTTGTCGCTGCCTTCGATGGTCCGCGCGCCGTTTACAACCACCGAAACTTCCAGTGGCACTGGCTGAAGCCGGGGTGTCGAATCTTGCGGGTTCTTATTGGAGGGTGCGGCGGAAGTGGTGCTCGTAGTAGCCGAATTTTCGGCGTCTTTTACAATCGGAGCCATGGGACACTCACTTAAGAAGGGTCTTTGGACGACAATTCCGCGAGAAAACGGAATTCCCCCAAGTTACTTCCTGTATAGTGTGCCGGGTCCGATTCAGTACCTATAGTACTTGGGTACTACGATGTAACTACGCGGGTTAACACATCCACTCGAGCGCTTCACCAATAGACCGTGCTTACTTTCGATTTTGATCCAAAGGCGGATGGAACCGCGCATCCAAACTCACTTGATAACCGGTGACCAGTTTGTTCGTGGCGTTGGCCATGCCCACAACAGCTTGCAATTCCTTGAACATATCCGCGGTCATGCCCTTCGTGAAGGCCGAAGCGGTGTGGGATGCAATGCAGTATTGGCAATTATTGGTTACGCTGACAGCAATATAAAGCAGCTCTTTGGTGAGTGGATCCAGCGCCCCCGGGCCCATGATTGCCTTTAGGCCTTCCCAAGTGCGCTTCAGCAGAGCGGGATCATGGGCAATGGCTTTCCAGAAATTGTTGATGTAGTCGGTTTTACGCGTGGTGAGAATGTCGTCGTAAATTGCTTTCACTTCCGGGTTAGCGTCATTGTATTCGATCAGACCGAAGGTGGACATGATGTCTCCAGAGACTGGCGGGTCCAATCGTAGCGGGTATCCCAGATTTTTCCAAGATTAGGAAGCCCTTTCAATATTCTGCGCAACGGCGTTAACGCACCGAAACACCGATCGATTGCTTATTCAGGTAGACCCGATTTTCCGGTATCCTCCAAGAACCAGCGGAGGAAGTGCACTCTGAATCCAGGTAGCTCCGAAAAAATACACGGCGTACCTATCCGGCGCGCGATTCTTCTTTTGCGCTTCACTTTGTGCTGCGCGTTGCTGCTTCGGATTTCAATGACATGTTTCGCCCAGCAAACCCACACGATTCATGGGACGGTCTACGATTCAACGGGAGCGGTGGTACGGGGTGCGACCGTCACTTATGTGTCTGGCAATGGCCGCCTGGAAACACAAACCGACGAAAAAGGCGAGTTCAGTCTCTCGGGCGAAGACGGCGGGACGCTGGAAGCTTCATTGCCTGGTTTCGCAAGCGATTCGGTGCAGATCAAACCGCACACGACTGCGGAAAACATCCGCCTGACTCTGACCCCGGCGCCCAACCAGCAACGGATCGAAGTTACGGGCGGCGAACCGGTTCGCATACCCGCTACTCCCAGCAGCGATTACGGAATACCAACCGAAGAAGTGCAGAATGCCGGCAGCCTCGTGCTGGACGACATTCTTCGCCAAGTCCCAGGCTTTAGCACCTACCGGCGGTCGAGCAGCCTATACGCCAATCCTTCCTCGCAAGGCGTCTCTCTGCGAGGAGTCGGTGCTAGTGCCACTAGCCGCTCCATTGTCACCGTGGATGGAATTCCGGCCAACGATGCGTTTGGAGGATGGGTGTACTGGGGGCGCGTGCCGCGAGTAGGCGTCGACAGTATGGAAGTCATTAACGGCGGCTCTTCCGATCTATATGGAGGCGGCGCGCTGGGTGGTGTTGTAAAGCTGCGCACGAAAGAGACTCTGGAATCTTACGGTGATCTCGAGCTTTCATATGGAAGTATGAATACGCCCGACGTTTCCTTTAGCAGTGGAATCTCTTGGGACGGCTGGACCATTTCGGCCATGGGCCAGGCAATGAAAACGGGCGGATATATTCCGGTGCCGGAAGCGCAGCGCGGTTCCGTGGATGCCAACGTCAACACTGGAGACCTGACCGGGATAATTGAGGTAGCGCACGCCATCGGCGAGCGCGGAAGGTTCTTTGTGCGAGGCAGCGATTTTGGCGAAAGCCGCGACAACGGCACCGTCTTGCAGGAAAACAATACTACGCTGCCAGAAGTCGATCTTGGAGCCGACTGGAGTTCCGCCGATTGGGGCTCCTTCTCGGCGCGCTTGTACGGTACCACCGAACGCTACCATCAAACATTTTCCGCGGTCGCAGCGGACCGCAACAGCGAGTCGCTGACCGACAATCAGGAAACTCCGTCACAGCAAGTCGGATTTATTGCCACCTGGTCGAAATTGTTTGCGGAGAAGCACAATGTCGCGGCCGGTTTTGAGGCTCACGACGTTCGCGGGCACAGTGAAGAGACGAATTACGTGAAAGGTGTCGAGTCGGCTCTGGTGGATGCGGGCGGACGCCAACATTCATTTGGTTTTTATGGCCAGGATACGGTGCTGTTCGCGCGCACTTGGGTGCTTACGTTAGGTGCGCGGGTCGACACGTGGAATAACAATTCCGGCTATCAGGAACGTGTGCCATTGATTTCCAGCGTTACCCCGATTAATCAGACCTTTCCATCACGGACGGAAAGTGCGTTCAGCCCGAAGGTTACGTTGACCAGAAATTTCAGCAACGGGATCGCAGCCAGTGCCTCGGTCTATCAGGCTTTCCGCGCACCAACCTTGAACGAGTTGTACCGCAACTTCCGAGTCGGAAACACCATTACCTTGGCGAATCCGGCGCTCACCGGAGAACACCTTACCGGTGGAGAAGCCGGGCTGAGCATGCAGCGATGGAAGAACCGGTTGACCGTGCGCGGCAATTTTTTCTGGAGCGATATCAACAAGCCGGTTGCCAATGTGACGCTTAGCAGCACGCCCTCGCTGATCATTCAGCAAAAAGAAAACCTGGGAACCACGCAAGCGATTGGCTTTGAACTCAGCGGACAGTTTCAATTGAATCCGCGCATGCAGATCGCGGGCTCCTACCTGTTTGTCAACAGCACCGTGTCGAGCTTTTCGGCAAATCCTGTTCTGGTTGGACTGCGATTGCCAGAGGTGCCGCAAAATTCCTTCGGCCTGCAATTCAGTTATGCAGGCAAGAATTGGAATGCGGGTGTTCAGGCCCGGTTCATGGGCCAACAATATGAGAACGACCTGAATACCCTCCCGATGGGGCGCGGCTTCTCATTGGACAGTCAAGTGTCGCGGCAAATCCTGCCGCACACCGCCTTGTTTTTCGCGGCTCAGAATTTAACCAACGATCGCTTCATCACCGCTGTGACACCCACCGCGATTGGAATCATTCACAGCGTAGGACCGCCGATATTTGTGCGTGGAGGAGTGCGCCTGGCGTTCTAGCGCACGCCACGAATTAAGATTCGAACCGCCTGGTTCACTGGGCGCCTTGTTTGCCGCGAAAAAGCTCCAGGTTTTCAGCCTTCCATTGCATCGCGTCGTGAATCCGATTTCGCCCGCTGGGATGATCGAAGAAAATGTACTCCTCGACCGGCCCGGGATTCATCTTGCGATATTCGCCCAGGTGGATGGCTGCTTGCGCGAATCCATCCGGTTGCCGGCTGGCATTTAACCCGAACATATCCGCTTCGTGTTCCGCAGTGCGGGTATGGGTGTTGAGGATTGGGGTCAGCACAAATCCGAGCACGGTGATCATCGCCAGAACCAAGGGAATCGCTGCCGGATCCGTAAGTCCGCGCAACTGCCATGCCGCTCCCCAACGCGCAAGGGCCCAGGTCGATATCCAGCGCAAGAGCGAAAACATGATCACCACCAGAACCGAAAAGAACAGAATGTCTTTGTAGATGTGGTTGAGGACGTAATGGCCCATCTCATGGCCCATCACCGATTGAATCTCTTCCGGTGACCCGCGGCGCAACAGATTGTCGTTCAGGGTGATTCGCATGGTTTTACCGAATCCGCTGACGTTCGCGCTCATGCGAGTGGTCTGCTTGGAGGCGTCCACCTCGTATACGTCGTTCGCAGGAATGCCGTTGGCATGGGCCATGGAGAGAATCGGTCTGGTAATCTTCGGATCGTTCAGGGGCTTGAGCGTGTTGAACATCGGTACGATGACAACGGGAACGATCATCACGCCGAAGATCAGGAAGGCGATCGTGACGATCGAGCCCCAGATATGCCAGGTGTTGGGCAAGCGCCGCGCGACTCCAATCAGGATGCTGACCAGTACGCCGCCCAGAACAATGGATAGCAAAAGCGCCTTGAGCTGATCTCCCATCCATGGCCCAAAGGTTTGTGTGGCCAAGCCATATTTGTGCTCGCGGAAGTATCCCTCATAGATCGCGAGAGGCGCGCCAATCAGAAAAGCGACCACCGAGAATTGCGTCCAATACAGAAAAGTCTGCAAAGGACGAAACCTCGTCAACCGTTCCGCGAAATCCCGCATGCGCGCCGACCAACCGAAATGCAGCAGCAGCCAATACGTAAGCATGGACATCAAAAAGTCCCAGAGAATAAGCCAGTAGCCGCCTTCAAAATAAGCATCGCTGCGGGTTCGCGCCGAGGCCGGGATTTGCGCCAGATACGCATCGGTGGCGGCGTCCGCGCTGAAATGATCGGAGGGTTGCGCTTCGGGAGGTACCGTCAGAACCGAAGGCATTTCACTATTCGAGAAGTCCTGGGCTGCGGGAGCTACACAACATAGGACGAGCCCGAGACATAGGCACACGGCAACGCGTTGCAACATAACACCACCTTTAACCGAAGGGTCGCTGGCGAGTATACGGCGGAATGAGTTGAAAAGTTTCAAGCATTCTCGGCGGCCCGAGGGATGGGTTAGCGGGTTCCCGAGTGCAGTAGGAAGCGGTCAACCAGAAGGTTCGCCAGCCGTGCGGAGTTGTGCCGAATCACTCCGTGTTCCTCCAGCAAATTGTCCTGAAGAAGCCGAACTTTGAGTTTTGCGACGTGTTCCGCGTCGACCAGGACAGGTTCGGCGCCTTCGCGTCGATAACGGCGAGCCACTTCACGAGAAACGGATTTGCGATTGGCAACTACCCAGTCGATGACGCGTTTACCCACGTGATGATCAATCGAGCGAATGTGTTCGCTAAGCGCGTAATGGGTGGTTTCTCCTGGCTGGGTCATTAGATTAGCGATATAAACTCGCGGAGCGGAAGAGCGCGCCACTGCATTCGCGATTTCCGAAATCAACAAATTGGGAATGACGCTGGTGTACAAGGAACCCGGACCCATCAGGATCAGATCAGCGGATTGCAGGGCTTCGATTACTTTCGGAAGCGCCCGTACGTGACGCGGCGCCAGCTCAATTCGCCGGATTGGAACTCGGCTTCGCGATATTTTAGTTTCGCCGCGGACCCGGCGTCCGTTGGCTAGTGTGGCAACCAGATGGACGTTCGAGACGGTCGACGGATAAATGCGTCCGCGAATCGCCAACACTTTGCTGGAAACCCGCACTGCTTCGGCGAAATCGCCGGTCACTTGGGTAAGCGCCGTCAAGAACAAGTTCCCAAAATTGTGGCCGGTCAGGCCGCGTCCGGCGTGAAATCGATACTGAAACAAGCGGCCAAGCAGAGCTTCGTCCTTGGACATTGCCACCATACAGCTTCGAATGTCACCGGGAGGGAGCATCCGGTTTTCGCGGCGAAGCCGGCCCGAACTGCCTCCATCGTCGGTCACAGTTACCACCGCTACCAAGTCGGTAATCGGCCGCATGTCGGAAGCTTCGCGATCGCTACGACGAGACACGTGTTGCTTCAATCCGCGCAACAAAGCGGAGAGACCGGTTCCACCCCCCAAGGCAACCACGCGGAAACCTCGGCCAGCGTAATTCTTCTTGGCATTCGAACTTTTCACGTGGAAAACACTCCTGTCCAAAAGGAGCGAGGATGGACGTTAACGGCGGAAGACCAAACTCAGCTTATTTTATAATGCAGGCGAAGCGATAGCCACGCTAGCTGGCGTAGCCGTCCTTTTCCGGATACAGCAACTCCGTGAATCGCGGATCTTCTTGCAAAAACGCAAAATCTTCGTCGTTCCGCGCGTGGAAGCGATTCGCCGGGCGCAGTTCGATGGCGATCTTCAGATTGGCCATGGCCGAATCTGCCTCGCCCGTCAAACAATCCAGTGCCGCTAGAGCATAGTGAACATGGTCCAATTTAGGAGCAAGTTTACGCGCCCTCTCCAGGCTTTCGCGTGCTTCGTCCCAGCGCCCCAGATTCATCATAGCCACGCCCCGCTGGTAGTGGTCTTCCGGTGATTTGGGATTCTGATCGGCCGAAGGCTTCATGCGCTGCTCAACAATGCGAAGATGCGTGCGCGCGCGGTCAAGAAGTTCCTTGCTGGGACCTTCCAGAACCCTCTCTAATTCCTGCTTGGCACGTTGGAATTTTTGTTGATGGAAGAGCGCCATGGCCTCTTCGTATACCTTCATTTGCGCTTGGACCCGAGGATCAACCAATTCCACGCCGCCTCGCTGCGGGGGCGGTACTGGTAAAGCCTTACTTTTCTGTTGCTTAGACATTGCTTTGGGGGACAGCTTCCTGCGGCTGGCCGGCCTTGCCGCGGATTTTTGCGCTTTCGCCATGGCGCGAATGCTAGCAAAGGAATCGCGCAACGTCAATGTTGCCCGAACTTATTCCGCAAAAGTGACCGGTTAAATACCTTTACCGACCGGCGGCAACCTCGAAAATATTTGCTGCGAGCGAGTGGTTCTCCGCGACACTTAGTACAGCAGAGTAGCGGACGTAGCTGGGCGACTGCTGGCTTGGCCTGCAGTCGTGTGTTATAAGAAAACAGGTTGACGACTCGTGCCTTTTATCAATTTTCCTGCGCGTGAAATTAATTGCAAGTTGGTCTACTACGGTCCCGGGTTGGGGGGCAAGACGGCGAACCTCCAGTGGATCTACGACCACACCACTCAAAATCAAAAAGGGAAGATGGTCTCGCTGGCCACGGAAACCGATCGCACGCTGTTTTTCGATTTTCTTCCGCTGGATTTGGGCACCGTTCGTGGCTTCAAGACCCGTTTTCATCTGTACACCGTTCCTGGTCAGGTCTTCTATGAAGCAAGCCGCAAGCTGATTCTGAAGGGTGCGGATGGCGTGGTGTTCGTTGCCGATTCTCAAGAAGAACGGCTTGACGCGAATTTCGAAACTCTGGACAACCTGCAGGAGCATCTGCGCGAGCACAATCTGAATTTCGACACAATTCCTTACGTGCTCCAGCTCAATAAGCGGGATTTACCGAATGCGATGACCGTGGCCGAGTTGACTCGCCAGCTGCAGAAAAAGGGTGAGCCGGTTGTGGAAGGGATTGCCATCCAGGGCGCGGGCGTGTTCGAAACGCTGAAAGAAGTCGCGCGGTTGGTTCTTGCGGAACTCAAAAAGGGCAGTTGATACTCCCGCCTCTCGGTTTGTTTCTTTGGAAAATAATGTCAGTGCAGCGGCTTAAAAGTGCCCCGCCTGCTCTTCACTTTCGAAGGTAGGGATCGCCTCAACCAGTCGGGTTACGGTCAGCGCGTCGCGCACCCGGCCCTGCCCCGCTACCAAATGCAAACCGCCGCCGGTTCGCGCCAACGCGATCGAAAGCTTCACCAGGACCGAGATTCCCGAGCTGTCGATCTGCGGAATGTGGTTCAGGTCGACGATAATTTTGCGGGCTCCCTGCTGGGTGAGCTTTTGCACGATTTCGCCGAGCTTTTCGCTGGGTTCACCTATGGTCAGGCGACCGTGAACATCGACGACATGGATGTCACCCTTCGCACGCACAGAAACTTCTAATGGTGGATGCAAAGTCATTAAGGTGTCCCCTGCCTGCGATATGTATCGATTGCCTAGGCATTATACGATGAGAAAGATGCAGAACAAGGGTCTGGTGGCGCGCCCGCACCCGTGGAATGTTACCGTGGCGCAGGCACGCAAAATCCAGGAACAACTACGGCCCCAATGGATTGGGGAAGATCGCCTTCCCCCGATTCGCACTATTGCCGGCCTCGATGCCGCATTCGTGCTGGTGGGACCGCAAGCGCTGAAGCATGGGCGAAGTCGGTGGGGCGCATTACGCGAGGCAAATCGCGCGATCGGCTGCGTGGTCCTGTACAGCTACCCCGATTTGCAGGAAATCGAACGGGTGTTTGCTGAGCGACAATTGCGCTTCCCCTACGTCCCCGGCTTCTTGAGCTTTCGCGAAATTCCGGTGCTATTGGCCGCACTGCGCAAACTGAAAAAACTACCGGATCTCCTGTTCTGTGATGGCCAAGGCTACGCGCATCCTCGCCGGATGGGACTAGCGACCCATCTGGGAATCGCACTGGATCGGCCAACGATTGGGTGTGCTAAGAGTTTGCTGATCGGCACGCATGACCATCTTCCGGAAGAGGCTGGCAGCTGGCGGGAACTCGTCGACCCGACCGATGGCGAGCGCATTGGGGCGGCTGTGCGCACTCGGGACGGCGTCAAACCCATCTACGTCTCAGCTGGACACCGAGTCAGCCTCCCTACGGCTATCAAACTGACCCTCCAAGTTGCCAGTGGTTTTCGCGTGCCGCGGCCGACAAGGGACGCCGACCGATTGACTAAAGTAACCAAATCCAAGCTGTTGCGTGGCGACCTATCCGAAAAATGAATCAGGTGCAGCAAAACTTCAAAGGGGCTCACTCGAGTTGGCCGCGTATAATCCACGTACGTCGGGCAGCCCTTGGACCTCGCAAGTCATAAGAGAGTCCATTTCTCGATAGTGGAGCTAGTGAATGAACTGCAAGAGCGGTGGTTGTTGTTCCTTCCCGATGCCGTTTTTCTTCGCGACTCCATCACCTGAGCAGACTTCCCCCTCGTTCGTCCGCACTGTTACCAAGCTTGCCGATTCGAATCTTGGCCCGTATTCGAAGCGCGGCCATTGGGATTGTTTTTCTGCACGACGGACAGAACAAGCCTCGTGGGAATTGAATGTGACACGACATATAGCTCAAGGATATACACTGCAGGCATAGAACACCGCTGCGAAGTCAGGCGGTGTCGGAGTTCATATGATGAAAATCGAAGCGATCATCCAGCCCTCCCGGTTTGATTCGGTCAAGGATGGATTGCTGGAAATGGGAATCGAAGGAATGACGGTTACGGAAGTGCGCGGGCACGGGCGGCAAAAAGGACATACCGAGGTTTATCGCGGCCGCGAATACACCGTCGATCTCCTGCCGAAATTGAAATTGGAAGTGGTGCTTCCGGACGCCTTGGTGAATCGCGTTGTCGAATCGATTCTCAAGACGGCCAAGACCGGAAAGATCGGCGATGGGAAAATCTTCCTATCGCGTATTGAAGAAGCGATTCGTATTCGAAACGAGGAGCGTGGCGAAGGCGCCCTTTAGTCGTCCTTATGTCATCTGCCCCACGTACAGGCGTAGACTCCCGATACTGGATTCCGAGCAGAAAGATGGAAGAACCCGTAATTCCGCTCTCGGACTTGGGCCCGCGTTGCGAGACTCAGCGAGAGCGGATTCGAAGACTGTTTGATAATGGTGCCCGGGCCCAGGACACTCTAAGGGAGTTGTGCGAACTGGCCGATGACACGGTGCGCCGCGTCTATGCGGAATTGCAGCGAACGCGAACGTCGGACGGATCCGGACTATGCCTGCTGGCGTTGGGCGGCTACGGCCGGGAGTTGCTGTTCCCGTATTCGGATCTGGATCTTCTCTTCCTGTTTGGAAATGAAAAAGCAGAGCAGGAATTTCGCCCTCTAATTTCGGAGTTTTCCCGGACCTTGTGGGATCTTGGCTTCCGGGTCAGCTCGGCGGGGCGCACACTCGACGAGTGCAAACGCATCGAGAGCGACAACGCGGAATTCCATTTGGCTATGTTGGATAGGCGCTTTTTGTCCGGAGACGCTGGCCTCTTTGAGAAGCTCGACAGCAAGATTCTCGGCGCAACGGAAAGACAATCGCGAGCCTTCCTGCTGCCTGAATTGCAACGGCTGACGCGTGAGCGGCTGACTCGCTACGGCAACACCATCTTTCACCTGGAACCGAACGTCAAAGAAGCTCCGGGAGGCTTGCGGGATTACCACTCGCTATTGTGGATGCGGCAATTAACCGCGGATCGTCGTGACCCGCGCATCAGTCCCAACAACGAAGACGAGCTTACCCGCAACGCAGTCGAGTTCCTGAGTTCCATTCGCTGCTTCCTCCATTACAGCAACGAGCGCAACGACAATACCTTGACCTACGAACTGCAGGCCAGCGCCGCCGAGCGTTCGCTCGGCATCGACGACAACCTAAGGCGGAACGCCGCGGAATGGATGCGGCTGTATTTTCGCCACGCTCGGGCGCTGAACCGGCAGCTCCTGAGATTCGTGGAACAACGATCGCCTGTCGCGCTCTCGCTGCGGCAGCGATTGATGAACGCAACAATGGGAGCTAAGCCTGAAGTGCCCAATGGCAAGCCATTTACGGTCCGCGATGGCTTGCTGGAAATCAGCAACGAACAGGCGTTTGCGGATCGAAGCGTTTTGTACTCGCTTTTGGCGGAAGTTGCGCGAACCGGCACACCGTTGGGCCGCGAATCGGAACGGGCGATCACCTACGTCATGACCCATCCGGAATTGCCTCAGCGCAATACCCGGATTGTGTGGCCTGCGTTCAGCGAAATTCTGGGCGGCGACTATCCAGGCGCGGCGCTCCGGCCGATGCATCGGCTGGGCTTATTGGTGGAATCGTTGCCAGAGTTCCGAAGCATCGACTCCCTGGTCGTGCGCGACTTTTACCATCGGTACACGGTCGACGAACACTCTCTGCGCACGATTGAACACCTGCAGGAATTATTGGACGGCACCGATCCTCTGGGCGCACATTTCGCTCCGTTATGGCGGACTGTGGAGCGTCGCGAACTGCTGATCCTCGCGCTGCTTCTCCACGATGTCGGTAAAGGCATGCCGGTGGACAATCACGTAGCCGGAAGCATGCAAGCACTCGAGACCGCAGCGGACCGCTTGCGACTGACCGAAGAAGAGAAGTCTGAGGTGGGATTTCTGATCGAGCATCACTTGGACATGTCAGCCACCGTCCAGCGTCGCGATATTTTTGATCCGACAACGGTGTCCGTTTTTGCAACATTGGTTCACAACCAGGAACGTTTGGCTCGATTGACCCTGCTGACGTACGCGGATATCCACGCAGTTAATCCCGAGGCTCTCACCCCATGGAAAGCCGAAATGCTTTGGCAATTATTCGTGGCTACGTCGAATCACTTCAGCCGAACCGTGGATCGGGACCGTTTGCATGTTTCCGACGAGGCTTTGCTGCTTGAGCGGGTGCGGCAGCATTCGGGCCAGGTGGCGAAGGCCGATCTGGAGCGGTTTCTGGAAGGATTCCCGCGGCGGTATCTGGCGATGCATTCGCCCGCGGAAATCGCGGCCCACTTTGCGTTGTATCAGCGATTGGGCTCCGATCCCGTGCAGACTGAACTGAAGCAGACGCATCATGCGTTTACCCTGACGCTGCTCTCCGCGGATCGCCCGGCGTTGTTTGCGTCGATCGCGGGAGTATTGGCGGCTTGGGGAATGAACATCCTGAAGGCAGACGCCTTCGCGAACGAAGCAGGCGTCGTCCTGGATACATTCCATTTCGTGGACTTGCACCGCACCTTAGAGTTGAACCCCAGCGAGATTCCGCGCTTCCGCGAGTCGATCGCGGATGTGGTCAACAACAAGCAACCTCTTGAGCCACTGCTGAAGGGACGCCTGTCCGCTTCGTTTGCACGGCCGCCAAAGGTGGCGATCCCGACCGCAATGAGTTTCGACGATCAGTCTTCGGATCAATGCACGCTGCTGGAGGTAGTAACGCAGGACCGCGCTGGATTGCTGTACGACATCGGCTCGGCACTAGCCCGACTATCCTGCAACATCGAAGTGGCGCTGATCGATACCGAAGGGCAGAAAGCCATTGACGTCTTCTATCTGACGGCGCAGGGGAGAAAACTCACCCTGCAAAAGCAGGAGTTACTGCGCGAAGTCCTTCAAGCCACCTTGGCTTAGTGCTTCCGTCTGGTGCTGGCTGACAAAACCTGCGGCACTAGAGAAGTTGACGCACCTGCGTTACCAGAAATTCCACATCATAGACCGGCTTTTCCAGATAACCGTCCGCTCCCGAAGCGTCCAGAAAGCGTTCCCGGTCACCGCGCATCGCGTGGGCGGTCGCGAGAAGCACAGGGAGGCGCTTCGGGGCCTTCGATTTCAGGAGGCGGCAAAGCTCCACACCGTTGATGAGATTGCCGTCCCACTCCGCACTTGAGAGGGAGACATCGAGTAGCACTAGGTCCACGGCACCGGCTTCTACTTCCTGAAGGATTGCGGTCACGTCCTCGGTAATGTGGCAGTCAAAGCCACCGGCGCGTTCCAGTGCCATGCGAAAAAACTTGGCGACCAGTGGATTGTCTTCGACAATTAAAATGCGCGCACGTCGAGGTACTTCCGGAGAATTCAACGGGTGACGCTCCCGTCCGTGGTAATCGGCTCAGCGAGAGGTAGGGTAAACCATGCCAGGGATCCTTTGCCTTCCCGTCCACTTTCCAGACCAATCTTGCCGTGCATCATTTCCACCAACCGCTTGGCGATGGCCAGCCCAAGCCCGGCGCCACTGATGCCGCGAAGCGCGTGCCGGTCATGACGCACAAATTTCTCAAAAACGCTTTCGCGCTGGGATTCCGGAACGCCCATGCCGGTATCTTCAATCTCAAAGCGCAAGTATTGGGACCCGTTTCGAACGGCTCGAACCGTGATGCTCCCCCGCGCCGTGAACTTCACGGCGTTGGAAAGCAGGTTGAGGAGCACCTGCCGAAAGCGGATTTCGTCTGCCTGGATCGTTGCAAGCTCATTTTCGAGAGTATCGTCGATCAGCATCAGATTTTTGGATGCGGCTTGCACCGCAACCAGCGGCAGCGTGGAATCCAGGATCGCCCGCGGGCTGAGCGGTTCGATGTGCAGCGCCAGTTTTCCCGCCTCGATGCAGGATATATCCAGTAAGTCGTTCACCAGGCGCAGAAGCAATTGTCCGCTGCTGAAAACATCACGAAGCACTTCCTTCTCTTCCTCGGGGCTGGTACACAAGCCATTCAGGACCAGGTTGGTGAAACTGAGAATGGAATTTAGTGGTGTGCGCAAATCATGGGAAACTTGCGCCAGGAACTCATCCTTGATGGCGTTGGCCTCAGCAAGCTGGGTACCTACGATTTCCAGTTCATGGTTGAGGTCGCGAAGATTCGACATCGTCGCCCGGAAGTAGGAATCGCACATCAGATTCAGATCGAGGTCCAGAATCTTGCTCAGCGCCTGGGAATAGGCCAAGCGCTCCTTGCGCTCCGGAAATTGCTCGAAGAGCCGCTCCAGTAGAAAAGTCCGCACAACCCCCATCGCGCTGATGACGTATTTCTGATCGAGGCCAATTCGGACATGCCGGAAGCCGATCTGGTACCGGTCGTCCGCATAGCGCTCATCGTAGGTGCCGCTGAATAGACCCTGCCCCCAAGCCTGCAGAGTGCGTTTGAGACGGTTTACCTGTTCGTCGCCACCGGTGAAAACTCGGCTGGCCCCGGGGTGGTGCGGAATTTGCGCGTAAAACCGCTCTGCCATTTCGGGAAGACAGCCCTGCATGAGCGGACCAAGAGTGACAAGGAGCTTAGCGTCGGTTTCCCCGAAGTGAAGATAACGCTTCATCTCGTCAATGAAGCTCTCCTCGCCGGAGAACTGCACATCGAAAGCCATGGGCTCATGATAACACGTGCAAAAGGGCTGCAAGTTACTGACTGCGAGTAACTTAGGTTGCAACAAAACTGCGGATTAGCCAGTGAGTTAAAAAACGCTGGGATGCGTGACATGGCACACATGGATATGTAGCCCACGTCACACAGAATCAATAAGGCAACCATTTTCAATCAATTGCGAGCGTCTTCAAAAGGACTGGCAATTGCACCACATCATCAGAACCTCTACTCGTCCGAACTCTCATGTCGCAGATGACCGCACATCTCCGGAGCGACCAGGTCCGCTCCGGAGTGACATTTCGACGGATCCTGGTGGCCACCGATTTCTCCGCGGCAGCGCAAACAGCGCTCGACCGTGCTCGTGTACTCGCCCGGCAATTCCATGGACAGATCTGCGTGGCACACGTCATTCCACCGGGCGTGTTTCATTTCGTGTCGCCGGATCGCACCGGGGAAACGCTGGTACAAGCTCGCGAATACGCAAAGCAGGAGATTGAGCGCTTGCTGAGAGACCCGGCTGGCGAAGGCATACCCCACGAGGGAATCGTCTTGGAAGGGCCGATCTGGCCGATACTGCAGGAAACGATCAAGACCCGAGCCATCGATCTTGCAGTGCTTGGAACCAACGGCCGAAGCCCGAACAAGAAAATGGTTCTGGGTTCCGTTGCAGAAGAAATTTACAGAATGTCAGACTGTCCGACCTTGACCGTAAGCGCCGAGTCTAAGGAAATTGTTTCTCTCGCAAAGTTTGCGCACCTGCTTTACCCAACCAACTTCAAACCGCATTCGGAAAAGGCGGGCGAGTTTGTGCATATGTTGGAGCGAGAGCACCAGACACAATTAACGGTACTGCATGTCGTCGAAAATAACGATGACAATTCGGAACAGGCACATCAACTGGTACGGGATTTTTTCGTGAAGCGGATGCTCAAGGGTCTGCCAGAAGCTTGCATATCGAAATGTGAGCCAGAGTTTGCGGTTCGGTTTGGAAAACCTGCGGAGGAGATTCTGCGCGAAGCGGAACGCGTCAACTCCGACTTGATCGTGCTGGGGTTACGCGCCGCCAAAAGGGCCGCAGGCTATCTGCCCTCTGAAGTAGCGTATCGGATCGTGTGTCGCGCGCAGTGTGCCGTTCTGAGCATCTATCACTAAATCTGTTCTGTAGTACCAATGAGCTCAAAGACGCGGTTCAAGTATCCGTTCACTCACCGACAATTGAGCTTACCTCCAGAATCATAGATGGTGGGTGTGCTTGAAATGATAAAAAGACTCTGCGGCCAGCATAACCAGGGTCGCAATTGAGAGTAGGAATTGAAGCCGTTCGGAATTGAGCTTTTTGCGACTGACGGGCTTTTGGCGCCAAGCCGATGCGGATCGGTTTCGCAAGCGGCGCACCTGCCACAGGGCCACTAAATTCGCCAAAGAGCCAAACAGCGCGAGGCAAACCATTGGGATGCGGATCGAATCGACATGGAAGTAGTGGTCAAGAAACTTCATGGCTCCAAACGCTGCGGTCAGACTGGCCGCTCCGACGAGCAATCGTAATCCACTGAGGGCGACAAACCCGCTGCACACGCTCTGCACCAACGCCAGGAAAAATGTAGACCAGCCAAGCCATGGTGCCCGGGGCGCCTTTGGCGGGTCTAGATCAACGGGGGGCTGTGGATTAACGGTAATGTCGTTCATGGAGTCGTCGGGAAGTGAACTAGAGTTTACGCGAGAGAGCGACTCAGGGAAAGTGTCCCAATCTCCTTGGGATCGTCTACTTTCGGCTCCACCATACAATCGTGACGCCGATGCAAACGACAGCGATGCCAATCCACCGATTGCGGCTAACCTGCTCGCCCAGGAACATCTTTGCGCCAAACGCGCCGGCCGCATAACTCAAAGCGCTAACCGGCACGACGAAGCTGACTTCCTGCACCGACAGGATCGCCAGCAACGAGAAGAAGCCTATGCTCATCATAGCCACGCCAGCCCACATCCAAGGGAGTCGCAGAGACTGGCCCAGAAAACGCAAGATCCCGAGTGGGCTGAAGTCGTGAACCTCTCCAATGGTCTTCATGGCGCGACTTACGCACAGTTCTCCGCCCGTACCGGAAACCACAATGAAAAAGAAGAGGATGCCCTCAAGCAACATTGTGCTCACCGGTTGTGCTGGGCGCCGTGCGCCCGACCAAGAACACGCCTAAACAGATCACGGTGACCCCCAGCCACCGCAAAGGGGAGATTATTTCCCCTAGGAGGAAATAACTGAGGACTGAAATCGAAAAGTAAGAGAGGGACGTCGCGGGCTGAACATAACTGTAGTCGGCCCAGGTAAGCAGCAGCATATGGACGATGAAAAAACCCAGGAGGCAGGTGATCCCGGTCCATATGTAACTCGATGTAAGAATTCGCGAAGCAATGGGCAGAAGATCCGCCGCGCTCCGGACGGACACAGTTCCCAGGCTCTTCATGCCCTTACCGAGGAACACGTTCCCAAGAGGTCCAAGAATAATGCTAAGCAGAATCATGGGAAAGGTTTTGAGTTGGAGTCGTCGAGTGTGGCTCACGCGGTCATCGAATCCTTTTCTTCAGAATACCAAAGTAAGAGATAGCTGTCCGATACAGAGTGACAACAGGGATGTTCGAAAGTGGGGAGGGTCAGTATAGAATTCTATAAGCAACATTTCGGCCCTGGAACGTATGTTTCCAGCCAGTCACAAGGTCTTCCAACTGTCGGAATACGTCAGGAACGAGGTTTCGTGGATTTGACGCTATTGGAAATAGTCGTACTGGCAGCCGGGGCCATCCCATTTGTCTATTACAGTCTGGCGCTGTACAGCTCTATTCACTACTTCTTTCAATCGAAAACCCGGAAACAGAGCAACGAGAGCTTTACTCCTCCCGTCAGCAATCTGAAGCCGGTGCGGGGTTTGGATCCCGACGCGTACGAAAATTTTGCAAGCTTCTGCAACCAGGACTACCCGGAGTACGAGCTCATCTTTTGCGCTACGGATCGCAGCGATCCCTGCGTACCCGTGATCGAAAAACTGATGGCCGACTTCCCGGAACGCAAGATCCGGTTGCTCTACAGCGCGGGCCACACCGCGATCAACGACAAGGTCGCCAAACTGCGCTTAATGACTGCCGAGGCTCAATACGAGACCCTGGTAATCAACGATTCCGATGTGCGCGTTAAACCCAATTACTTTCGAGAAGTCGTAGCGCCTCTCGCAAAGGCGGAAGTAGGCGGAACAACATGCTTCTATGTGTCTGTGGGGCACGATTCCTTTGTCGGTGAACTGCAAACCGTCGGGATGATCTGCGATTTTTACGCCGGCATTTTAGTCGCCTGGGAACTGCATGGTGTGCATTTTGCACTGGGACCTACAATGGTCTCCACCAAGAAATATGTAAAAGGATTTGGAGGCTTCGAGGCCTTGGAGAACCGGCCCGCTGATGATCTTCTGTTCGGTCGCTTGATCTCCGAACAAGGAGTTGAGATGGAGCTGTTGCCGTGCTCCGTGGAAACAGTTCCCGATTTCCAGGGAGTGGGGCAGTTGATCTCCAAGCGCTTGCGGTGGATGACCGTAATGCGTGCGCTGCGCCCTTGGGCTCATTTTGGCCTGATATTCACTTGGGGCCTGCCCTGGGCCACTCTGGCCATGCTGGCTCATCCGACCTTGGCTGTTGCCGCGGCCTATTTAGGCGGGTATTTGGCTTTTCGTGTCGCGATCACCGCGGCCATCGGCATATATGGCCTGAAGCAGCGTCATTTCTGGAGCCGAATGTTCCTCGTCCCCGTTTGGGATGCATTTGCCTTTGGAATCTGGCTGGCTAGCTTCGCGCAATCCAGCATCAGGTGGCGAGGCGTGAACTATCGCCTAAAAAATGGGCAGTTTGTCGCACCCGACGAGGGTGCCAGAGCTCGCTCGACAGTTTAGATCTAGATATCGTTCGCACTTGATGCCTTCCGCACGAACCCTTAGTCGATTTTATCTGCCCACGGGCTTGGCATTCGCGGTGCGCGCGTCCTTGGCCTGGGCAGGATCGGCAGAGCCCGATTGCAAATTGGCATGGGCGCGGCGTTGGTTGCGCGGTTCCCGCCAGTTGACCTGCGGCAACATCATCGTGGAGTCGACGCGGTCGCGGTATTTGACCGCGATATTCATCAGCGAATCCAGCAAGGATTCGGAAAGCAAGTGTGGCTCTAATCCCAAATCCAGCAACTTGGAGTGCTTTGCATTGTAATAATGCTGTTCGGCCTCTACGCGGGGGTCGGGAATGTGATCGATCTCGACCTTCATGCCCAGGTCTTTGCCGGCTTCTTGGACTTTTCGAGCGAGATCGAGCACGGAGAATTGTTCGGTGAACTGGTTGTAGACGCGGCATTCGCCCTTGGCCGCGGGATTCAAACAGGCTAGTTCGATGCAGCGAACCGTGTCGCGAATGTCCAGGAATCCGCGGGTCTGGCCACCCTTGCCGTACACAGTAAGCGGCTGTCCAATCGCGGCTTGCACGCAGAAACGGTTCAGCACAGTGCCAAAGACTTCGTCGTAATCGAGGCGATTGATCAGCGTTTCGTCCTGAGCGATTTCGTCCGTCATGGTGCCGTACACGACGCCTTGATTCAGATCGGTCGCTCGCAATCCCCAAATCTTGCAGGTGAACATCATGTTGTGGCTGTCGTGGACCTTCGAAAGGTGGTAGAACGAGCCCGGTTGTTTGGGGAACGGCAACACATCGCGACGGCCGTTATGCTCGATGTTGATGTAGCCTTCTTCGATGTCGATGTTCGGCGTTCCATACTCGCCCATCGTTCCCAGCTTGATCAGGTGACAATCTGGGACCAGTTCGCGAATCGCGAACAGCACGTTCAGCGTTCCGACCACATTATTCACTTGGGTAAACACCGCGTGTTTACGGTCGATCATCGAATACGGAGCCGAGCGCTGTTCGGCGAAGTGCACGACGGCTTCCGGTTGGAATTCCTTTACCGTTGAGTACAGGAAGTCGTAATCCATCACGTCGCCGACATAAAGATCGATGACTTTGCCGCTCAGCCGCGTCCAGGTGCGCAGGCGGTCGCTCAGCGACGCGATGGGAGTCAGTGTCTGTGCTCCGAGTTCATGGTCCCACTGCCGGCGAATGTAGTTGTCCAGAATGGCGACCGAGTGCCCCTTTGCGGATAGATGCAAGGCAGTCGCCCAACCGCAGTAGCCATCACCACCAAGAACGATGATCTTCATAGTTTTCCTTCGTACCTAAAGATTGCATTAACAAGAACGAACGTTTCAACCCGCCGATTACCGCGAGCGGCAGAATCGACTAGTTCGCCGATTCTACACCGACATAGGTTGCGGACAAGTCTCCCGATTCTTCTTCCATCGGATGTACAGCCCGCTCCATGCCAAAGAAATAAACTACCAGCCCCAACAAACCGACAAGAATATTCCACAATCGCACACAAATCAGCGCTTCGGCGCCACCCTGCATGCCCGCCAGTTTGAACAGCGCATTGAACGCCGATTCTCCCACGCCAATGCCTCCCGGGGTTAAAGGCAAACTGTTGACCAGGTGTCCGATAGGCGCCACCAGGGCCAATCGCGTGGAAAAACCCGCAGGATTGACAGCATACAGCCCAAGCGCGGTTACCGCCACCAGCGCCAAGTTCGCCAACAGAGAGAGCGCGAGTGCAGCTAGCAATGTGCCGCGAGCCTTCCCATGAACCGTCAGGGCATCCAGAACGCGAACGGCCAACGCTCGCAAGCTGGGCCAACGTGAAAAAATCGTGGAAATGAAAGACCGCATAGGCGTGAAGAACATGACGAGCGCCATTCCGAAGAGCATCGCCACCGCCAACATTGCGTCCATAAACAATATGCGGCGTAGGACAGGCACCGACTGCAACCAATTCCAAAACAGAGGTGCGAATAAAAGCGGTAGCAGAATGAGGGAGAACAAGCCAACCAATCGATCCACTATCAGAACAGTAGCCACCTCGGCTCGTCGGCCGTGATTCTTCCTGGTGGCGTATACCAGCTTGGCGATATCGCCTCCCGCGGCTCCCGGAAGAAATGTCGAAAAGAGGAACCCGATGAGGTTCAACTGGATCGAGTTAATCAAAGAGAGATTGAGGCGCGCATTGCGAAACAGCAGGCTTGCCCGAATCGACATGAAAAGAATATCCGCAAGAAACAGCGCAACCGCGGCAGCCGTAATCGGCCACTTCTGAAGCAATCCCGCGAGAGCCGAAAGATGAATTTGCCCGGAGCGGAACAGATAAACGAGCAGGCCTACACCGATCACGATCCGTATTACGAGAAACGCGACTCTGCGGAATTCGACGGCTTTCGGTACGCCAAGCAGCGATGTACGCTCAGTTGGAAGGATACGATCCTCCACGCAACAAGTTGGGGGCCGCACCGCGAGCCATAGCCGTGGGAAGTACAGGGCCTTCAGATGCTTGGTCGGCGCCGTTTGTCAGCAGCACCTTGCCACCACTGCTGGCCACCGGGTGGAAATACTCTTTACCGACAATGCCTTCGATGCGGTCCGCTCGAGCCTGAGTTGCTACAAAATAATACCGGGTTTTGCTGGTCCAAAGGCCCTTGAAACGCGCGTCGTCGAGAAAGATGTCCGGCGCGCCCGGAGCGGCTGCGCCGTACTCAAGATTCATAAACTTCCCCTCAAGCAAAAAGGGGTCTTGTCCCGTGTAGAAAATCACGGAGGAAAAAAAGTAGTAGTGACGATCCACGATCAATTTTCCGGGTGGCGCACTAAGGTATGCATTAGCGAGCGGACGAGACGACAGAAATGGATCGAACACGATGAGCGCCAAGCGAGCCGCGTGGAAGAACAAAACCATCATAAAACCGGTGGCGATCATCGCTCGCATCCCGTTCCAACGCAGATTGGCAAATGCTCCTATGAGGAAAGCTACGGCCGCGACGCACAAAGGCAACCGAAGGTACGCGAACGAAGCGTAGGTCAGGTCCAGCATGTGCCCGAGCGAGAGCTTGTAAGCCCCTGGGTTGTGCGACAGCGCCGAAGAGATGTCGCCCGGCGTAGGAATGTTGCGAACCGAGAAAGCGATTGCCAGACAGGCTATGCCGGCCACCGCCGCAATCACACCTAAGACTTGCGTTGCGCGGTTCACCCACTTCCCTTCGCCGACGATTGCCGAACCGATGAGCAGCGCAAATGCCGGATAACACGGCATGGAGTAATACTCCTGCGTGGTGGAAAAGGTGAAAAACACCAGAATGAAGCCGATCCAACAGAGCGCCAGCAGGCGAGTCTGTCCTGCGCGATCGGTCGGCTTGAAATTCAACTTGATAACCGCGGGCAGGTAGACGCTCCACGGAAACAGCCACAGAAAATGGAATAGCCAGAACCACAAGCGCGGAACCGTATTGTAGTCGCGCGGGTAGCGCATATTTAGAAAGCGCAGCAACTGCTCATTGATGAAATAGAACCAGAGAAAACCATGATACAGGCCGGGACCGCTTTGCAGAGTCCATACGAAATACGGTGGGTTGCGAATGGTCGCGAGGAAGTGCCACGGCACTGCGATGAGCAGGATGACGAGTGAGCCGGAAAAGGGATGAAGACGTTGCCAGGTTCTGCGCACGAACAACTGTTTCGTTATCAGCAGGTATAGGAAGCCTGCGGCCACCGGAAAGACGAGTGCGATTAGGCTCTTTAGAAGCAACCCTACACCCAGGCACACCGCGAGAACGTACGACCACATCCGGGGATGCGGTTCCGTTTCATCGAGCGCCCGGAGCATCGACCACAGCGCCAACGCAATCGTGAAGGTCAGCATTACGTCCGGAATTTGAATACGGGTGAATAGGAACAGTCCAACGCACGAGCCTATGCACAGGCCCGCGAACAAACCTGCCCGTTTGCCGAATGCCCACATCCCGAACCAGGCGGTCAGTAGTGACAACGCGATAGAAGCAAACGCAACCGGCAGACGCGCAGCCCAATCATGAGTGCCAAAAACTTTGTAACTCGAAGCCATCAACCAGTAGATCAAAGGCGCTTTTTCCAGATAGACAACTCCATCCAGCCGGGCCGTAACCCAGTCGCCGCTCACCAGCATAGTTTTCGCGATCTGCGCCTGGACCGCGTCCACGTCGTCCATCAGTGATGGCGGAGAAATGACGTTTCCCAGATAGATCGCAGCGGACACCAGCAGAACAATCGCCAGCAGGCCAAAACGGCTATTGAGCAAGCTGCCAGAGACTTCGGCATTTGCCTTGGGTTGGTCGATTGTCAAATTTGCACTCGCCATTGCTTCATCCACAAAAACAGGATCAGCAGACCCCACAACTGATAACCCACATTGAGTTTTCGTTGGAGATGATGCTTTTTGAGAACTTCGATTTCATCTCGCCGGAAGAGTTCTCCGTATTCGGATAGACCAAACTGCAACGCGTCGTCCAGCAGCGGGCGGAGAGGTCCGCGAAGCCACTCGTGAGCTGGAATATCAAAGCCAACCTTCTGGCGGTTGAGAATGTCGCTCGGCAGCTTGTCGTGCATTAATTTTCTCAAAACAATCTTCTGAGTGGAACCATTTATTTTGAGATGAGCCGGCAACCTGGCGGCAAATTCAACGATTCGATGATCCAGGAAAGCGGGGCGAACTTCGACAGAATGCGCCATGCTCATGCGATCGCTCTTATTAAGGATGTCGTCCGCCAAATAGTATTTTTGATCGAGCCACAGGTAGGGGGCCAGGTCATCCTTGACGTTCGGCAGATTTCTTATTTGGCCAATAATTTGATGAAGAGTGGAAGGCAGCGGACGTTTCAGAATTGCGTGTTTGCCTCTGTCGGAAAAGGTCCCATTCCAGTAGACATGCGCCTGTTCGGGCGACATCAAGCTGCCTTCAAGCATGCGAATCGCTTTGTATTCGAAGCCGATCTTTTCGTCGGAAACGGGCCACTGGCGGAGTGCCGCCAGCCCCAGGTGCATCGTAGCCTTCGGAAAGTTACGCAAAATGCGGGAAATTCGATTGGCGCGGTAAGTAAGATATCCGCCGAACAACTCGTCCGCGCCTTCACCGCTCAGTGCGACCGTGGTTCGGGTCTTGCACAATTTCGACAGGAACCAGACAGGCAAAGCGCCCGCGTCGGCGCTTGGTTCATCCGAATAGTAGGCGAACTGCTCAATCGCCGAAACCAGATCCATCGAAGAATTCAGATCCAATTCCTCGTGGACCGTGCCGTACTGCTTTACCGCTCGATGAATGTAGCTGGATTCGTCAAAACTTCGGCCCTTGAAGGAAATCGAAAACGTATTCAACCGGGAAGGACTGGCCTTTGCGGCGTAGTGGAGAATCGATGTCGAATCGAGGCCACCGCTGAGCCAGACGCCCAGGGGAACATCGGAGAGCAGGTGCTCGCGAATCGAATCCGACAACAGAGCGTCCAATTCGGCCTTGGCGTCTTCCAAGGAAATGTCGCGGATGTCGCCATACGGAAGCGTCCAATAGGTGCCCTCGCGCACTTGCCCGTCGCGCCATTCCATCCACCCGCCGGCGTCCAGCTTCCGAATGCCGTCGATCAGGCTCCATGGCGAAGGAACGTAATTCAAAGAGAGATAGCAGTCCAACCCTTCGAGCGAGAGGACGCGCGAAATTTCGGGATGAATCAAGATGGCTTTCAGCTCGGAACCGAAGTAGAGCTCCTCGCCCTTCCGTACGTAATAGAGAGGTTTGATTCCCATGCGGTCGCGAGCCAAAACGATGCGTTTCTGCGCTACGTTCCACAGGGCAACTGCGAACATCCCTCGCAATCGCGCGAAGCAGTCCGTATCCCACTGCAAAAACGCCTTCAAGACAGTTTCGGTGTCCGAATGAGACACGAACTTGTGGCCTAAAGCCTCGAGTTCCGCGCGCAACTCGAGGTGGTTGTAAATTTCTCCATTAAAAACAATGCCGGATTCGCCGCCATTTTCGAGAATCGGCTGATTCCCACAGGAAAGATCAATGATCTTGAGGCGTGCGGCGCCGAGCGAAAACATTTCTCCGCAAAACGTGCCCTGTTGATCGGGACCTCGATGAATCAGGGTCGCGATCATGGCACTGGCGCGGTCGGGCGACGGTTTCGAGAATTTATGCGTGTATCCGGCTATTCCGCACAAAGAGTTGTACCTGGGCTCCGACTAGTAAGGGAAGCTATGGTTGCCAACGAAGGGAGTGAGTGGTCTCGCCAGCAGCGAGACAAAAACTCCACTGATTTTAGTGTACCTTTCCGTCGCCGCAATCGACAAATGGCGAAATTTGAAACTTGCGCAGTTGACGCAGGGAGAAAGCGCAGCTCTAGCGTAAAAGGCCTTACCCGATTACATTAAGATCAATCGCTCGTGGGCTAGTACGAGATTCCGAAAGGCAGGGTCTACGGAATGAATCGACGGTATTGCCTAACATTGGATCTGAAGAACGACCCTCAATTGATCGCGCAGTACAAGCGTTACCACGAAAATGTCTGGCCCGAAATCCAGCAAAGCATTCGCGACGCCGGCATTCTGAGCATGGAAATTTACCTGCTCGGCACCCGCATGTTTATGATCATGGACGTGAACGACAGCTTTTCATTCGAAGCTAAGTCAGAAGCCGATCTCGCCAACCCGAAGGTTCAGGAATGGGAGAAGCTAATGTGGAGCTTTCAGCAGGCTTTGCCTGGAACACCACCCGGCGAAAAATGGCAAAAGATGGAGCGAATTTTTCAGCTGACTTGATGGATATTTGCCTTTGCTGAGGAGTCTTGATGGCGGAATTGCGAATCTTCGAACGCCGCACGATGCACATTTCGCCGGCCGACAACGTGGCCGTGGCGCTGGTGAACTTGAATGCCGGCGAGTGTGCGGAAGTTGCCGGCGAAAAACACACGCTCGCCAGCGCTGTCCCCGCGAAACATAAATTCGCGCTCCGCGACCTGCCCATTGGCAGTGAAATACGGATGTATGGCGTCGTTGTGGGCGAAGCGACCCGCGCGATTCGAACCGGCGAGCTGATCTCCTCTGAAAACGTGACGCACCGCACGGCTCCGGTGCAGATGCGGCCCGGCAGCAAGAGTTGGCGTGCTCCGAACGTAGCGGCTTGGCGGGATGTCACGTTTCAGGGATACCGTCGTTCGGATGGACAATTCGGCACACGAAACTACTGGTTGGTGGTGCCGCTGGTCTTTTGTGAGAACCGCAACCTGCAGGTGCTGCAAGAAGCATTTCGCGGAGTTGTGGGCCAAGCGGAGCCAGATGCTTATCGGCAGCATGTCGGCCATCTCCTGAACCTATACCGCAACGGCCGAATGGACGAAATTGAATCGTATGCGTTTCCGGAGCAGCCGAGATCGGCAAAGCCAACAAGGGCCTTCCCGAACGTCGATGGCGTGCGCTTCCTGACCCATTCGATGGGTTGCGGTGGAACCCGCGACGATGCCCGTTCTCTGTGCGGCCTGATTGCTGGATATCTGCACCATCCCAATGTCGCGGGCGCCACGGTTCTGAGCCTCGGCTGCCAAAATGCCCAATCGAGCGTCTTACGCGAAGAGATCCATAAGCGCGATCCCCAATTCGATAAGCCGCTTTTTATTTTCGATCAACAGGAGAGCCAGCTTGAATCCACCCTGCTGGATGAGTCAATTCGCCGGACCTTCCAAGGATTGATACAGGCGGATCAAAATCTGCGAACTGCCGCGCCGCTATCCGCACTCACCGTGGGCCTGAAATGCGGTGGTTCCGACGGATTTTCCGGCATTAGCGCGAATCCGGCAATCGGACATACCGCGGATCTACTGGCCGCACTCGGCGCCAAGACGATTCTGGCGGAGTTCCCTGAATTGTGTGGAGCAGAACAAGACTTGGTGGATCGCTGCGAGAATCAGGGAGCGGCGGAGAAATTCCTGCGACTCATGCGAGCCTATAATGCCCGTGCGGAGGCCGTCGGGTCGGGCTTCGATATGAATCCATCGCCGGGAAATATCCGTGATGGACTGATCACGGATGGAATGAAGTCCGCAGGCGCAGCGCGAAAAGGGGGCACCTCACCAGTCACGGATGTTCTGGACTACCCTGAATACACCTGTAAACCGGGGCTGAATTTACTGTGCACTCCCGGAAATGACGTGGAAGCAGTCACCGCACAAGTCGGCTCGGGTGCCAATATTGTTCTGTTTACCACGGGCCTAGGCACTCCTACCGGCAATCCGGTCGCACCAGTCCTCAAGATTGCAACCAACAGCAACCTGGCAACACGTATGTCGGATATCATCGACTTCGATACCGGAGGGATCGTCCGCGGCGAGACAACGATCGAGGCCGCGGGCGAGAAGATACTCGACTTGGTGGTACAGACTGCCAGCGGCACTTTCCGTGCAAAATCAGAACTGAAGGACCAAGAGGATTTCATCCCCTGGAAACGCGGAGTTTCCTTGTGACGAAATGCCGGGAATTGCAGTCCATCGTCAAGTAAACTGTCACCCATTATCGTATCGTTCCGGATTTAACCTCCCTCAGGAGAACCGTTCGCCATGTCCGCGACCTTATTTTCACTCGAGCAGAAAACGGCCGTTGTGCTGGGCGGCACTAGTGGGTTAGGGCGCTCTCTATCCCTTGGATTGGCCGAAGCTGGTGCGGACGTCATCGTTTCTGGACGTCGCGAAGAATTGGTTCGCACCACCGCTTCCGAAATCGAGGGCAAAGGACGAAAAACTCTGCGAATGGCCTCTGACGTACGGGACAAGGCATCCCTGATCCGGCTGCGCGACGCGGTACTCGCTGAATTCGGAAAGGTCGACATCCTTGTGAACGCCGCGGGTATAACGCGCAAGGTTCCCACGCTGCAGATGCCTGAAAAAGATTGGATCGATATCTTGGACACCAATCTGAACGGAACGCTGCGGGGATGCCAGGTTTTCGGCGAGCCTATGCTTCAACGCGGATATGGAAGGATCATTAACATCGCATCGCTGGCTTCCCACGTGGCCTTGTATCAGGTCGCAGCCTACAGTGCCAGTAAAGCTGCGGTAGCATCCTTGACGAAGTCGCTTGCCGTGGAGTGGTCGCGTCACGGGGTGCTGGTGAATGCCCTGGTTCCAGGAGTGTTTCGCACGGATTTGAATTCTTCACTGCTCGATGGCACCGAACGCGGCCGCGAATTCCTGACAAGAACGCCCATGGGGCGCTATGGCAAGTTGGATGAGTTGGTGGGCGCAGCGGTGTTTCTGGCATCGGATGCGTGCTCATTTATCACCGGTGAGTTGCTGGCGGTGGATGGCGGCTTCTTGGCCAGCGGAGTAAATCAATGAACGAGCTAGCGAAGAACGTACCGCTTGAGGTTCGGCGCAATGCGAAGGAGTGCCGATGGGATTTGGTGAGCCTCGGCGAGGTCATGCTCCGCTTAGATCCCGGCGACGGCCGCGTAGCAACAACAAGGTCCTTCCGTGTATGTGAAGGTGGAGGCGAGTACAACGTGGCTCGCGGACTGCGCCGCTGTTTTAATATGCGGACGGCGCACGTCACCGCTCTGGCTGACAATCCGGTCGGCCGCCTGGTTGAGGATTTGATGCTACAAGGTGGCCTAGATTTGTCGTACTTGCGCTGGGTTGACTACGACGGTGTGGGACGCACTGTACGCAACGGATTGAATTTTACGGAGAGAGGATTTGGAGTGCGCGCCGCCGTCGGCTGTTCGGATCGCGGCCACACGGCGATTTCGCAACTGGGGCCGGGTCAGATCGACTGGGAGCACATCTTTAAAGTTGATGGCGCGCGGTGGTTCCACACCGGAGGGATTTTCGCAGCACTCTCTGAAAGCACCCCGGGCGTTGCGCGGGAGGCCATGCGAGCTGCCAGAAAGCACGGCGTGGTTGTTTCTTACGACCTGAATTATCGGGATTCGCTGTGGAAGGCTATCGGCGGAAAGACACGCGCGATGGAAGTAAATCGAGAACTTGCGCCGCTGGTTGATGTAATGTTGGGCAACGAAGAGGACTTCACTGCCGCGCTGGGCTTTGAAGTGCCCGGCGTAGATGAACATCTTTCCGAATTGAGCAGCGCGAGTTTCCGGTCCATGATGAACTCCGTGATCGCCAAATACCCAAACTTGCGCGTAGTCGCAACCACTCTGCGAAACGCCAAAACCGCTACTGTGAATGATTGGGGCGCCGTCTGTTATCACGCAGGCGAGTTCGTCGAAGCGAGGCACTATCCGAATCTCGAAATCTACGATCGAGTGGGCGGCGGCGATTCCTTTGCCTCCGGGCTCATTTACGGATTTCTGTCCGGCAAAGACGCGCAATGGGCCGTCGATTGTGGCTGTGCCCACGGGGCATTGGCCATGACGACGCCAGGCGACACGAGCATGGCCACTGCTTCAGAAGTAATGCGATTGATGAAGGGAGGCACCGCGCGGGTCCAGCGGTAGCGCGGGCGCTTATGGGAAAAACTGAAACGTTGCAAAAGATCAAAGAAGTCTCGGTGATTCCGGTGCTTCGAGCCCGCAAGAGCGAAGATGCCGTTGCTATTGCGCACGCGGTCAAGAATGGCGGAGTGCCGATCTCTGGAAATCACCATGACTGTTCCGGGCGCGATTGAGGTCATTCGGCAGTTGGTAGCGACCTTCAAGAACGAAGTTCTAATTGGCGCAGGAACCGTCCTCGACGCCGAGACGGCGCGCGCTTGCATCCTCGCTGGCGCTCAGTTTGTTGTCAGCCCGTCCTTGAAGCTGGCCACCATCGAAATTTGTCATCGCTATTCTGTTCCGGTATTTCCAGGCGCGTTGACGCCCTCCGAAGTAGTGACGGCTTGGGAAGCCGGCGCCGACGCAGTAAAGATCTTCCCTTGCGGATCACTCGGGGGAGCGAAGTATTTGAAGTCTTTGAAGGCTCCCTTGCCCCAAATTGAGATGATTCCAACAGGCGGAGTTTCTCAGTCGACCGCAACCGAATTTCTTGCCGCGGGAGCATTCGCTCTGGGGGTTGGCGCCGATCTGATCGACGGTGACGCTTCCACACCGGAAAAGTTGAGCAGCGTAACCTCGAACGCCAAAAAATACATGGAAATCGTCGCGAACTATCGCGCGGCGCGTTAGGCAGAGGTACAGCAAGAGTGGAACACCAGGGCATGCAATATAGGGCACTTGGACGAACAGGATTACAAGTGTCTCTGCTGGGCTACGGGACCGCTCCGCTCGGCGGTGTCTACTGGGGAACCGATGCCGCAGAAATGCAGCGCGCAGTTCACATGGCGATCGATCGTGGAATCAATTTCTTCGATTCTTCTCCGTACTACGGTCTGACTTTGTCCGAGCAACGCCTCGGAGACGCTCTGGTCGGAAAACGCCAAGAAGTGATCGTAGCCACCAAGGTAGGACGCTACGGGCTTGACGATTTCAATTTTTCCGAACAGCGCATTCTCGCGAGCATCGACGAATCGCTGCAGCGGCTGAAAACCGACTATGTCGACCTGCTGCAGGCACACGACATAGAGTTCGGCGACATTCAACAAGTGATCGATGAAACGCTGCCAGCTCTGCGAAAGATACAGAAGTCCGGCAAGGCGCGATTCGTTGGCATTACCGGGTATCCTCCCAAGTTGCTGGCCAGGATTGCTCGAGCGGTGCCTGTCGACACGGTTCTCAGCTACTGCCACTACAACTTGTTGAACACCCGCATGGACGATGCATTAACGCCGCTGGCAAGAAACAATGGCATCGGACTAATCAATGCTTCAGGATTGCACATGGGGGTGATCACTGCGCGTGGTGCGCCCGCATGGCATCCGGCACCGCCTTCGGTCCACGAAGCCGGTCGCAAGATCGTCGAGATCTGCGGTCAACAGAACCAACGAGCCACTGATGTCGCCTTACGCTTCTGCCTGGATCACGAGTACGTCTCCAGCACACTGGTGGGCATGGCAACCCGCGAGGAGGTCGAAAGCAATTTGCGAATACTCGCACTTCGCTCCGATCACCAACTTCTGGCAAGTATTCGGCAAGCGGTGGCGAGTGCGTTCAACGTAGAATGGCCTTCCGGAAGATCTGAAAACAATGAATGAGCGGATCGACGCGCACCAGCACTTCTGGCGATATTCCCGCGAAGAATACGGATGGATCAACGACAGCATGGCGGCGATCGCGAAGGACTTCAGCCCAGAGGATCTTCGAGTGCAGATGGATGCCAGTCTGATTCGGGGCAGCGTGGCCGTTCAGGCGCGACAATCACGGGAAGAGACCATGTGGCTTTTGGATCTCGCCGATCGATTCGATCGCGTTAAGGGCGTTGTGGGTTGGGCGCCTATAGCCTCCGCTGAGTTTCGGGGCGCACTGGAACTGCTGCAGCAATTCGAAAAACTAAAGGGATTGCGCCATGTTGTGCAGGACGAACCGGACGACACATTTTTGCTGCGAGACGATTTTAATCGAGGCATTTCCCTTCTAAAGCAATACGGACTTGCGTACGACATCCTGGTGTTTGAAAGGCAACTGTCTGCCGCGATTCCTTTCGTCGATCGACATCCCTCACAAATATTTGTGCTCGATCATATCGGCAAGCCCGACATTCGGAACTCCAAGATGGAGCCATGGAGATCAAATATTCGCGAACTGGCGCTCCGCGACCATGTGTACTGCAAATTGTCCGGGATGGTAACCGAAGCGAATTGGCAGAACTGGTCGCCGGCGCAGCTTCAGCCCTATTTCGAAGTAGTGCTCGAAGCCTTCGGACCTCGACGTCTTATGGCTGGTTCCGACTGGCCGGTCTGCTTGGTGGCTTGCAGCTACACGGACTGGTTTCTGACGGTGGAGAAAGCGATCGCCGGCCTTTCTACGACGGAACAGGAACTTATTCTTGGAGGAGTGGCGCGCGAGGTATATTCCCTTGGTTTGTAGCGACCGAATATGAAGGCACTGGTACTCGATGAGCCCGGCCACGCCCGAATCACACAGATCGCCGAGCCAAAAGACGATTCGCGCACGATCCTGTTACGCGTCCGCATGGTCGGCCTGTGCGGGAGCGACCTGAATACCTATCGTGGACGAAATCCACTCGTGCGTTACCCTCGCGTTCCCGGCCACGAGATCGCCGCCACTGTGGCCCGAAGTTCCCCAGATCACCCGCAGTGGCGCGAGGGAATGAACGTAACGCTGTCACCTTATACAAGCTGTGGTCGATGCGCCTCTTGCCGCCGCAACCGACCCAATGCCTGCCAGTTCAACGAAACGCTGGGCGTGCAGCGCGACGGGGCACTCACCGAATACATCGCAGTGGAACCCGGGAAGCTATACGCAGCGGCCAGTCTATCGATTAAGGAATTGTGTCTGGTGGAGCCACTCACGGTCGGATTTCATGCGGTCGCGAGAGGTCGTGTAACTGCCTCGGATACCGTGGCGGTGTTTGGTTGCGGAGGGGTTGGATTGGGAGCAATTGCGGCATGCCGGTTCGCCGGCGCCAACACGATCGCCATCGATCTGGAAGACGGGAAACTCGCTCTCGCAACGAAAGCAGGGGCGACAACCGTCATTAACTCGAAGACAACTTCAATTCGTGAAGCTTTGCGCGAATTAACCGATGGCCGCGGACCAGACGTGATCGTCGAAGCTGTCGGTCGCCCGGACACGTTTCGCGCCGCCGTGGAGGAAGTGGCATTTACCGGACGCGTCGTGTATATCGGTTATGCCAAGGAACCAGTGGCCTACGAGACGAAATTATTCGTGCAGAAGGAACTCGATATTCTCGGCTCCCGCAACGCTTTGCCCGAGGATTTCCGTTCCGTGATTCGGATGCTGGAAGGCAAAACATTCCCAGTCAATGACACGGTCAGCACTGTTGTCGGTATCGACGAAGCGCCTGCCATTTTTGCGGAATGGAACGATAATCCCGCAAAGTTTTCGAAAATCATGGTTCAAATCGATTAAACCCGGACCGAGAGGCACGATTGCTGATGGCAAACGATAAGAGCCATACCAACGCGACATCCTCAAGCGTTCGAACCTCGCACGTTCTGTTTCCCGCCGGGTATTTGCTGCCGTTCATCCTGGTAACGGCGCTTTTCTTCCTCTGGGGCATTCCCAACAATCTCAACGACGTATTGATCCGCCATTTTATGAAGTCGTTCTCTATCACTCGGTTCCAAGCAGGCCTGGTGCAATCCGCCTTTTACATGGGGTATTTCGTCCTGGCGATTCCGGCAGCGCTGCTGATGAAACGCGCGGGCTATAAAGCAGGATTTGTAATCGGATTATTGCTGTTTGCTACGGGGTCTTTTCTGTTTTGGCCGGCGGCAGTGAATGGACACTACTCATTCTTTCTCGTGGCGTTGTTCGTGATTGCTAGCGGCTTATCGTTCCTGGAGACGGCGTCAAACCCATTTATCGCGCAGCTTGGCGATCCCGAAACTTCCGAGCGCCGACTGAATTTCTCCCAGGCATTCAATCCGCTGGGAGCCATCACCGGAGCGCTGGTGGGCACGATCTTTATCTTTTCCGGCGTAGAGCTGAGCCCTCAGCAAGTTGCCGAGCGCCAGGCGGCACACACCTACGAAGCCTATCTGAAATTCGAAACCATGCGTGTCGTTCGTCCTTACCTGGTCATCGCCGCTGTCGCAATAGTCTGGGCGTTCTTGATCTGGCGCACCAAATTTCCCGATATCGCCGTCGAAAAAGGCACTGTTGATAACGATTCGAACAGCCGCGGCAGCTTTGCAAGTTTGCTCGCTCACCGGCATTTCGTACTTGCCGTCATCGCGCAGTTCTTTTATGTGGGTGCGCAGGTGGGAACCTGGAGCTATTTCATTTCTTACGTGCAAGACTACACGCACATGCCGGAAAAGACGGCAGGCTATCTGCTGGTTGGAACCCTGGTCGCCTTTGGGGTCGGCCGATTCAGCTCAGCGTACCTCATGAAATTCGTAGCGCCGAGTGCCCTGATGGGAGTGTATGCGCTGGTGAACGGAATTCTGGTATCGATCGCAGTGCTTCGCCCCGGATGGGTGGGAACTTGGTGTGTATTTGCCACGAGCTTTTTTATGTCCCTGATGTTCCCGACAATTTTCGCCCTGGGCCTGAAAGGGCTTGGCGTCAATACGAAAATAGGCGGTTCATTGCTGGTTATGGCCATCATTGGCGGCGCCGCGCTAACTCCGATCATGGGGCTAATCTCGGAGAGAACCCACAGCTTGGCGCTGGGCTATGCTGTTCCGCTGGTGGCCTACCTTTATATAACCTGGTATTCGTTTTTTGGGTCGCGACCGGCGCATTCGGTTGCGGCAGAATTTAATGCAAGCTAGCCCTGCGGAGGGAACAATGAAGGACAGAAACGCTTTCGGAGTGCTTAGACTCCTGGCCTTGCTAACGCTGATTCCGTGCTATTTCGGTTTCGTCCTTGCGGGCCCGGCTCGAGCTCAAGACACTCCTCCAGCCAGCGCGAATCCCACGGTCTCGCAAACGCCGGAGGAAATTGACTTGACTTGGCAGAAGGCCAGTTCGAAATACGACGCCCAGCGCAAAATACTTTTGAACGACGTCTCCCGCACGATTGCTGCCGGGCCATATCGCGCCGATTGGGAATCGCTCGAGAAATACCAGCCTCCGGATTGGTACAAGGACGCGAAATTCGGCATTTTTATTCATTGGGGTCTCTACTCCGTACCCGCGTATGGAAATGAATGGTATCCGCGCAATATGTATCAGGAGGGCTCCGACGAGTACAAACACCACCTTGCAACGTACGGCCCTCAATGGAAATTCGGATACAAAGACTTCATTCCTCGCTTTACCGCTGAACACTTTGATCCCAATCAGTGGGCGGAGTTGTTTCGCGAATCCGGGGCGAAATATGTTGTGCCGGTTTTTGAGCACCATGACGGTTTTGCGATGTACGACAGCGGAATCTCGGATTGGACCGCGGTGAAAATGGGACCTCGCCGCGATCTGTACAAGGAACTTGCAAAAGCAATCCGTGAGCGCGGACTGCGCTTGGGCGCGTCATCACACCGGATTGAACACAATTTCTTCATGAACGGCGGCCGCAAGTTCCAATCGGACGTAAATGAACCAGAATACGCTGCGTTCTATGGCCCCGCGCACGCTTGGCTGGAAGGCAAACCCACCCTTTTGGAGGACTGGACCTTTGTAAGCAATCCGTATGAAGACGACTGGTTGGCGCGAGACGCGGAAATCGTCGAAAAATATGAGCCCGACATTTTCTATTTTGACTGGTGGATCGGGCAACCTTCGATTCGCGAACATGTCGCGGAATTTGCGGCTTTCTACTACAACCATGCCGCTTCGCAAGGCAAAATTCCGGTCGTGAATTACAAAGATAGCGCCTTACCGGAACATTCCGGCGTGCTGGATATCGAACGCGGTCAATTGGCCGGCATACGACCGCTGTATTGGCAGACGGATACATCCATCAGCAACAAATCGTGGGGCTACATTGAGAACGACAGCTTCAAACCTGCCGAAGCGATCGTGCACCAACTGGTGGATATCGTGAGTAAGAACGGCAATCTGCTCTTGAATTTTGGACCCAAGTCCGACGGTACCATTCCCATCGAAGTGCAGACCACGCTTCGCGAGATCGGCGCATGGCTGAAGATCAACGGAGAAGCGATCTATGGCACGCGTGCCTGGACTGTTTTTGGTGAGGGCCCCACCTCCGTTTTGGAGGGCAAATTTCATGATTCGGAAAGCAAGCCGTTTACGGCTCAGGATTTTCGCTTCACTGTGAAGGGCAACACCCTCTACGCGATCGAACTCGGGTGGCCGAACGCCCCCGAAATCTTGATACACACGCTAAACAGCAACGCGCTTCCGGGGCAGCAGATCACATCCGTATCCCTTTTGGGAAAAGATACGCCTCTGCAGTATCGCCTGCAGCCTGACGGACTGCACATTCAATTGCCATCGCAAAGTGCCAGCAAGTATGCCAGCGCGTTCAAGATTCAATTCGCTCAGCAACCAACGCTGTCGACCGCAACGAAATAACACCAAAGTTATTCCGTGTCTTGTTGCCGGAGTTGTTCCAGGTCACGATTTTCGATTTGCCGCATCAGATCGCTGCGGCGAAAGAGATAGCTCCTGCTGGTGCGAACCATCATTCGCGGGACCACCGAGAATTGATTCCGGGCTACAGCGCTCCAGGAAACGGGACCGCGAACAGGAAGCAAGTGCATGCCCCACTGAAACAGGAGTCCGCCGTTCCAGGCCACGAATAAAAACAGAACAGCGACTACCGAAATTAAAGCGCGGCGCTGCGAACTAAACAAATTCGCAAACGATGCGGTAGCGCTAGCGAGCCCCAGCACGAAAAACACCGTTAGCGAAACGAAAAAACGGCTGCCGAAGGAAGAAATGCCATGCCAGTCCTGGTAACTGGCGATCAAATACAGAAAACATACAAACGCTGAACACGAGCAAGCGGCCAATAATCGATCCTGTTTAGCCAACAATCCGAGCCCAAGAACCGCCAGCGCCAAAATGGGCGTCCACGAAAACAGCCCATGATTGGCCGAAAACAGAACCGATAGCACTTTGGGATGCGCCCAGAACCACTGCTCGGTGTAGCCGGAATCCACCGCGCTTCCAAAAATTACGTAGTGCGTGACAAAGATCGGCGCAAGCGCAACCACAAGCGACGCAAGATACATTATGTAATTGACGGCAAACGTTGGTATCTTGGCATTCAGTCCTCGCTCACTGACTGCTTTGCGGATCGCAAATATTGCTTCGACCCCAATCACCACCAACAGACTCGCGTTCGCGTAGTACACATCCAGCATCAAGCCAGAAATCAGGCCGAGCACAATCCATTGCACCGCCGAGCGGTCTGGTCGCGTACGATCCCAATACCAAAAATACAGTGCCACGGTGAACGCCGAAAGCGCATGCGACCACGACGGATTCAGGTACATGTACACAGGAAGCGAACTGGCAAACCATATCCCCAGTGTGGCCAACAGTGCCCAACGCTCCTCCACGTATTTCCGCGCCACCGAAAACGATAAGCAGATTCCCAGAAATCCATAAACAGCGGTGGCCAGGCCCATTGCCACAACATAGGGGCGCGAAAATCCATCCGGTGGAATATGTGTACCCAAATGATTCGCTGCCAAGACTCCCATATGAGTCAGCGCTACAAAAGGAAACCACAGGAGCGCCGGCCCCGGCGAGAAGTGATTGTTTATGTGATTCGTGGCGGTGTAATTCATCGGTAGCAGATGGCCAGAGGCGTCCACTCGATTCAGCCGAAAACTGGGATTGGCGCGCAACCAGTCATGTTCGAAATCCAGGTTGTGAGAAATCACGACGGCGCGGACATACGCGTAGTAACCCACTCCATCTCCGCGCACCCAAGGATTTAATGCAGGCAGCGTCAGCAGGAAGCAGATCAGAAGGATTTTATAGCTGAGGTTCTGGCGCATCGATGATCATAGTCCGGATTTCTGAAAAAAAACAGAATCATCCGTAGTTGCCATCCGATCGTTTGGCCTGTGTGGGGAGGTATTGACCTTGTGCGGTATTCAACATCGAATCTAATTGAGAAAATTTGGTGGACGTGAGGGGGCTCGAACCCCTGACCCCCTGCTTGCAAAGCAGGTGCTCTCCCAGCTGAGCTACACGCCCACATCGGCACTTCTTCTGATTTTAGTGTATTTGCAGTCATCCGCAAACTCGAAACCCTGACCGTGTCCTCGGATCGGAAAGAGTGCATGTATCCAAGGATGGGAGTTGTAAGAATTTTTTGAGGATTGCCGTTCTGGAACACTTCTGATTGTGGGAAATCCTCCCGAAAGAAAGGAACCGAGTTTGCACGCAATCGAAGGGCTACCTTGCAGTGCGGGAGCATCTGACGGAATTGGTGGTGCCTAGATCAATTCCGATGATATTTTTTCTTGTATATGACAGTTCAGTATATTTAAGTATACATCAGCAATGGAGGATGGATTTAACGGAAACGTCGATGGACGATCAACGTGTGGTGGCGCGAGTCAGCCGCAGTGAGTTTGCCACAACGGAAGAACTTGACAACAGCATGGCCACTGCCGCGAATATTGGATTTAGAAAACCGGACACAGCTAACGTGATGCCTAAAACGTTGTAGAAAAACGCCCAGAACAGGTTCTGCCGTACCACTTGCATCGTCCGACGAGCCAGGTCGAATACCTGCGGAATCTCTTCAAGATCACTGTCCATTAACACAACCGAGGCCGCCCGCATCGCGATATCCGTGCCGCTTCCCATAGCAATTCCCAAGTCGGCCTCGGCCAAAGCCGGTGCGTCATTGATGCCGTCACCCACCATCGCGACAAGTGCGCCATTCTCCTTCAGGCCGCGCACAACCGACACCTTCTCCTCGGGCAACATTTCCGAGCGGAAGCTGTCAATACTCAGTTGTCGGGCGACCGATTCAGTCGTCAGGTACGAGTCACCTGAAATCATGTGGGACCTGATGGACCGAGATTTCAGTTGCCCGATCAGAGCGCACGCGTTGAAACGCGGAACGTCTCCGAAAGCCAGGCATCCGCGCAGAACGCCATCCCAACCGAAAAATGTCACCGCTCTGCCTTGGGCTTCCCAGCGTCGCCCTGTCAGTTCCGTACCGGCATCAATCGTGATGGCCAGATCTTTCATCAGACGGCGTCCACCAACAAAAACGCTCTTTCCCGCTACTTCTCCCGTTATTCCTAGCCCCTTGTGAATCTCGACGCAGCTACATTGCGCAAGGGGAGCACCGCGTTCACGAACAAAGCGTACCAACGCTTTTCCCAGCGGGTGTTCCGAATAGTTCTCCAGGGACGCGAGCATTGCCAATGCTGGCTCCGCGGATACGGGCGAGCCGCTTTGCACCATTTTCACAGTCCAGCGGCAGGAATCGACCTTCCGTCAGACCAAAGGGGGACGATGAATCGATTCCGAGTTGGCTTCAGCTAATCGGCGGCTCGTTTACTTCTTCAAAACGTCTGCGATCGGCGCTCCGGCTCTGGCAACCGCTCCCTTGTAGTCTTCCCCAACGAATGCCGCTAGCGTCGCAGCAATCTGCGATTGCGTTATTGCCGGAATGTTGCTTCGTTCTCCCAGCGCAGCCGTGTCCGGACCCATCACCGCAAGCCAAATATTCTCGGAACCTTTTTGATCGACGCCGTGCTCTTTCCATTCTTCTGGCCCCGAGCCTCTTCCATGATCGGTAGTGAGGATGAATGTGGTCTGGTCTTTATACTCCGGCATAGACTGCAAGGTGTTCCAGAGTTGTTCGACAAAGTGATCGAACCCGTGAGCGCTCTCAAGTACCAGGTCGTATCTCCCGGAATGCGCCCAATTGTCAGTTTCTCCGTAGCCGACGAACAACAAGCGCGGATGATTCGTCTTCAGATAATCCAGTAGAGGAATCTGCAAGAACGAATCGTAAGTATCTTCATCGTCCAACTTGGTCGTCGTCACATAAAGCTCATTGAGCAATTGCTCGCGCGGCGAGAGGTGTGCGGCCGTGTATGGAAGTTTCCAGCCAACATGCATGGGCAAATGACTTCTGCCCACGTTGAAAATGTCGTTGAACGTCTCCCATGTACCGAAAACACAGACTTGATCGTGAAACGCCGGCCGGTCGTTCAACCATTCGAAAACGGTGGTGTTCGGATTTGGGCCGAATTCGTTCGAGTCAATTTTAGGGTCGGGATAGCCCGTCAGCATCTCGTCGTAACCGGGATACGAAAACGCAAACGGATTCGTCACCCGCGCAACGCTGCCCTTGGTCTGATTGCCAAAGACCTGTCCTCTGGTCGCCACTGTGGACCACAAAAATGGGAATAGTGCCTTGCGCCTTTCTTCCGGAGTATCGCGCCAATAGGTTTTCTGAAGGTACTCCGGTTTCGCCCAATTTCCGCCGTGATCCGTGGTCAGCAGATCCTTGTCCGCGCCGGTGAAGATTTCCTGCCATCGTAGGCCGTCGGTAACGATCAGCACGACATTTCTAGTCTTATGAGTTTCGCCTGCCGGTTGCGCCGATACCACGCTGACACCACACATCGTCAGGACAAAGAGGACCCACCATCCATTGCCAGGGGTTGCGCCGCATTGATTTTCTCCGTGAGGTGATTAAAAGCTGTATCGCAAGCCGAACTGCATCACTCGAGGCTTCGTCAATGTCTGCGTGAATTCCCCAAGCGTAGACGAGTAGAACAAATAATTGTTGATGGTCCCAACGTCGAAGCGGACTGCGTTCGTCACGTTATAGGTGTCCCACTGGAAACGCAGAGCTTGGCCCTCGCTAATCTGGAAGGTTTTGCCCAGGCTCACGTCGATACCGAAGTATCCGGGTCCGCGAAGGTTGTTCCGCATCCCGGATTCACCGGGATAGGCATAGCGGAACTGCGACGCGAGATAGTTGGTGCTGATTTCACTTTGCTGGAATACGTTCGGCTGGCCGTTTACATCGGTATAAGTTCCGGTGTTCACGTGCCCGATCAAATAGGACTTGCTGTCTTGTTCGTAGTTGGTAGCGAACGCGTACGTACCGATGCTGAAAGGAAAGCCAGTCGTCCAGCGACCGAGGCCGGATAGCTGCCAGCCACCAAATACCGCCTGATTGAACCTGCCGAAGTCGCTCCCGAAGGCCTGGCCATGTCCGACTGGCAAATTGTACAGCCAGTTAAAATTGATCTGATGGCGCAAGTCGTAATCGGAAGGTCCGCGCAGCGCATACGGGCTCCAGGCATTGACCGTTTGGCTGTTGTACGCGAGAGCGGTGCCGGCGCCGTTTTCGTATTCATTGATGCGTTCGGCGTTGGAGTTCATGTCGATCGACTTTGAAAAAGTGTAATTCAAGTCGAACTGGAAATTGCCGGTCTGCCGCCGCAAGGTGACCAGCAGCCCGTTGTAATAGCTGAACCCAATCGTGCGCCACGAAAATAACGTGGAAAACTGCGGATCGAAATAATTGTAGGCCGTAGGTGCGGACTGCCCTGCAAGCTGCGAGCATCCCGGAAAGCACGTCGTATCGAGGGATTGCAAGGCGCCAATATAATTGGGAGCGTAGCCCGTAATCAGGTCATAAATATTTTGCGTCGCGGTCGGATTCGCGGGAATACCGCTTGCATAGTTCGAAATTCCGCTTGCGCCTGCTGCGGATGCAAAAAGGTCTTCGAAGTACGGTATAGGTTGAATTTGATTCTCGGGCACACCGGCTTGGGCCTCTTTGGCCAGCATGGTTGCCGCCTGGTAATAGGTCATGCCTGATTTCGGGTCTTTGATATTCAATGGCTGAGCCAGGTCCACTTCCTGCAGTAGACGGTGTCCCAACCGGCCGGCGTAGGCCACGTCGATGCTCAAACCCTTGGTAAGCTCCCGCGCAACGGAAAAATCAAAAGCGTACGCGTAGGGAGTCTTCATGTGGTTGTCCAGACCCCACCCAATGGCAAAGCTGCCGTTCTCCCCCTGCCCCGGAGGTGTATACGGGAAGCCGTACGTGGGAGGCGGGGGCAATTCAGGGACGGGATCGGTCCCGCCCGCAACGGGACAAGCAGGTGTGGTTGGAATTGTTGTGATGCTCACAAATCGCGCGGCACAGTTCGTGGATGTCACGTAGGAAGGATTGGTGAGCTCGGTTGTCAACCCAAGTGAACCCAGTCGATCAAAACTGTTCACCACGCCTTCCCCAAAATGGTCGTAATACATCCCGAATCCACCGCGAATCGACGTCTGGCCTCCCGACCCGAATACTCCGTGGAGCAATCCATCCGAAAAGCCCGGTGACCATGCGAACGCAAGACGCGGGGCGAAGTCCTTATAATCCGGATTCCAGTACGGAGCGCCGTTGTTCGCCTTGCCGCCCAGCGCAAAACTGATCGGAGGACTGTAGGTTTGGCCCTCGCTCATTGCGATTCCACGCTGCTGAAAGAAATCGCCAAGTTCCGGAATAGGCGTGACCTGATTGCCGCTCGTCTCATACGGCGGCTGCAAGTACGAGTAGCGCAGGCCGATGGTAAGCGTCAGTTTCGAGGTGGCCTGCCACACATCTTGGGCATAGAACTCCAGTTCGTTGGACTTGAAGTGCCTGGGAATCAACTCGCCAGTGGCGATGGGTCCGGTCTTGTCCTGATTGTAGTAAGCGGACATCGAGCCAAATACTCCGGCAAGTTCCGATACAGCGGCGTCGTAAGAACCTCCGAAACTCGGGCTAACCGCAGGAAAGCCGGCGACCGTAGCGGGATCGAGGCTTTGGCCGCTGCCAGCGATGGTTCCGGAAGGAGCAAAATACGTCGGGTGCGGCGAGGCGTTATTGAAATTCTGTGCGTTCGAAAAGCGGTTGTCATTCAGGATGCGCCAATTCCCGCCAAACTGCAGGGTGTGTTTGCCACGCGTCCATGTCACGTCGTCCACGAATTGATTCACCGGCACGTTCACATTGGTGGTGCGGGCAAAAGAGACCTGGTCGGTGAGCGTCCACATGCTCGCATACGAATAAGGATTTTGACCGCTGATGTCGACGCTCTGCCGCACATATCCGTAACGGAAGTTGTTGATGACGTTTCTGCTGAGGACTCCCGTATAGCCCACGAACAAACCTTTGCTGTGATCGTAGGAGACCTGTGAAGGAGGCTGGCCCGGGAATTGCGGCGCCGAGTCGATCGTATCGTTCATGAGGTTGCCACGAACGAACAGCCTGTGATTCCCATTGGAAGTGAGGTTGTAATCCAGTCGAACGAGGCCGGTATTCAAGTCTGCGGGCTGCGGTCCGGCAAAGGTGTAACCGAGAACATTCAATCCGTCGGAACCCGCCGAAGAAAACGTGTTCGAATGAGGGTACGCCGGAATCACCTGTCCGTTAGGCAGTTTCGCTTGTCCATTCCACAGCGCCAGGACCGCCGGGTTCACTCCGCTACCCAGGGGGCAGGTCACAACTAGCGGTGGTGTCGGATTAGCGCATTGCGTGTCCGTCGCGGCGAGATTTGCGGGCGACATGGCCACTAAGAGTTGCTGCGGGTTGGGCGCGCCGCTGGGATTGGTGATCTGCACGTTGGGATTGTTGACCGTACAGTTCGGATCCGTCGTGTCGCAATAATATTGAATGATTCCCTGGCGCAGTTGGTCGCTCGGAACCGACTGCGTTACCTGAACCGACTCGCTGGAGCGCTGGCCTTCGTAATTCGCGAAGAAGAACAAGCGATTCTTCCAGATCGGTCCTCCCAGCGCGCCGCCGAAGGTGTTGCGAATCAATTGACCGGGCTTGTTCGGCTCTCCGCTGGATAGTTCCGCGCGCTTATTAAACCAGTCATTGGCCTGTCCGATGTTCGAACGATTGTATTCGTACGCCGCGCCGTGGAAATTATTGGAGCCCGACTTAGTGGACAGCGAGACCTGCGCACCGGAAGAGCGTCCGGCATCGGCGTTGGAGCTGGACGTTGTTACGCGGAACTCCTCGATCGATTCAGACGGAATTCTCAAAACGCCAATGAAGGCTTTCCCCAGCAACTGATCGTTATTGTCCAAGCCGTCGACCGTTAAGTTGGTTTGATCGCTGCGCGCTCCGTTAACTGCTCCTCCGCGCGAATCGGACGCGGAGTCAACTTGATTGCCGGTGTAGGTCACGCCCGCCTGCAAGCTCAACAACTCGACCGGATTGCGGCCTTCGGAGGGAAGTTCGAGCACTTGTCGGGAGTTAAACGCGCTGCCCAGCGTCGCGTCGGTCGAGTTCAGAACGGGGATATTGGAGCCAGTCACCGTGACCGTCTCGGCGACGGCGCTAACCGGCAAAGTCGCATTGAAGGTGGCCGGGGTGGAAACCTGCAAAACCAGATTTTCTTTGACCGCCGTCTTAAAGCCAGTCGAGGAGATCGTCAGCTTATAGGAGCTGGGAGGGACCTGCGAAAACTCATAAAAGCCGGAGGAGTTCGTTATTGTTTCGCGATGCAAGGAGCGGGCCGCATCCTCGATGATCACCTGAGCTCCGGCAATGGCCGCACCCTGCGGATCGGTTACGTTGCCGCGAAGTGACGTAGTGCCCTGCTGCGCCAACGCCGGGGAGAATGCCATCGCAAGGAAAACTAGGAACAGAAGGAATTTGCACACCGACACCCCATTCTTCATCAGACTCTCCGCTGGCGTGGAAACTAGAAGTGTTCGGTTTGTACTGGAGGGAAGTTACGGCGCTGTTACACGATCGACATAATCGGTTAAACAACGCGGCTACGGGTGCAACAGAGAGTTAAGTCGTTTTAAACGAGGATTCTAAGCCGGTAGGTGAAACGTCACTCCGCGCTGCTCATTAAACTGTGAAGTGGCATCCAGATCCAGCGCGCTGAGCGGCACAATCTTCCGCAAGCCATCCTGAGTAACATACTGCAGCGTTCCATTCGTCCAGGAATACGCAACCGCAAAAAACAGCGAGCCGTCGCGTCGGACAAATGTATATTCCGTCATCGGCGGCGCAGCCACAGAATAGGCTCGTGAGCGGGGCGCCGCTGGTGGAGGCTCGGTCGGCGCTTCAGCGGTGATTTCGCCTTGCTGTTCCGGACCCTGTACTTGCCCCGATTCCACTGGCTGTTCCTCGGGTTCTGCGTAATCGCCGCCGTAATAATAGGGCGTCGGCACGAAGATACTTCCACCGACAAATGGGTACGCAGATCCGCCGTAATAATGTCGCGAATTCGGGTGGACGGCAGCGTAGTGCGTGTAGTCAAAGCCTAGACCAGGCACGTTAGATCCAAAGTCGTAAGGCTGCGAGCCATAATTCGAATAGGTATTGAACGTAGCCGTTCCGGTGGGTCGGCTTGGGTAAGTGTGGACAGGCGGACGATTGATCGAGGTATGAGTTGTAGCTCGAGCCGGGACAGGGTGCGAAGCGAGGTGCGACGGACCCACGGGCCGCGCAACAGGTGCGGCAACATGTGCAGCGGGCGCAGCATGCATGCCACCGGCAGGCGCTCCGCCATGTTGCGCAAAACATGGGGCGGCCACCATAACCAATAGCGACGAGACTAACAAGAGTCGACGCATGTTCCCTGCCTTCGGAGCGTCCGAACCCAGACATCATATTAGACGTGACCACTATCCGTAAAGTTACCTGAAGGTTTTCCAGCGCGCTGGTTCCACTGCCGTTACACTTTTCCCCGTCCTCGGGAATGTGCTATAACGGATTGCCGTGAAAGCATCCTGTAATCAGCAGATTGCCCCGCTGCAGGCAGCCGCGGCTGATTCTGTTTTGTCCGCCGAATCGGCAGCTCCGGCTGGCCAAGAAGCGTTGCGGGGAGAGGATCCTTCGCGCTTCTGCCCAGTGTGTTCCGCGCGGCTGGAGTCGCGACGTTGCAAATTGATCTGCAACACGTGCGGCTATTACATGTCCTGCGCGGATTACTACTAACCAGCCTTAGCTGCGAAGAACGTAGCCGTGGTGGTTATCAGTAAGAAAAAGAAAAATGGCCAAAAGGCCGCAAAGCAGATATGCTTTCCGATTGCGGCGCTGGTTGCCGTCGCATCAGCGTACCTATTGAGGAGGAACGTACAGTGGCATTAAAGATGACATCTCGTGAAGTGGATGGCGTAACAGTGGTGGCGCTGGACGGCAGGATCGTGCTCGGCGAAGAAAGCAATGCCATGCGGGAAAAGATCAAATCGCTGGTCGCGGAAGGCAAGAAGAAGATTGTCCTGAATATGGACAACATTACCTTCATCGATAGCGCTGGCCTCGGCACACTGGTGGCCGCTCACCACAGCGCTAAAGGTCAGGGCGCTTCACTGAGACTGTGCCATCTGGGCACAAAGTTCCAAGAAGTGCTGCAGATCACCAAGTTGATGACCATTTTTGAGGTCTACAACACCGAGGCGGAAGCAGTCGCCAGTTTCTCTAAGTAGTCGGGCTCGGGATTTAAGGGCAGAGGCTGTCTCTCTGCCCTTTTGTATTCAGCACCTTCCGACTGTACTTCCCTTTAACCTTCGATTCGGTACATTGTGATGCCACTGAGCAATTTCGGGTAGAAATCCGTCGATTTTTGAGGCATCACTTCGCCTGCCGTAGCTACCCGCATCACTAGATCCACATCCACAGGGTTCAGCAGAAAGGCAAACTGCGCCGCGCCCTTATCTACCGATTCCAGTGCTGTCGCGGCCTCTCGCTCGTACGTCAGGTTCGCTTCGGAAGCCACGGCGTGCGGGGTAATTCCCAGCGCGGGTTCCAGGATTCCCTGATGCAAGAGCACCACGTCGAGCTGGCGCTGGAGTGCTGAAGCGCTCGGCAGAATCTGGGCCAGGTCGGCTTGAGGCCTCAGCGTTAGCACATAGAAAGCGCGTTGCGACGAAGTGGCAGGATAAACGCCAATCGCTCGCCGCGATGCTTGTTGCCTAAGGACCTGTAGAAAATTGGCTTGTGCCTCCGTCCGTTGGTCATCATTCTCGAATGGGAAAACCTGGGTAGCGAACCAGGGCTCCAGGTATCGCCGGATGTCACTCCAACTGGAATCCCTGAGATTCGCCACAACTCGATGCGTCGGCAGAATCGTGAGCCCCTCGCCGCGAGTGTTCACGAAGGTCATCATCGAATATTCGTAATCGGCTTCCGGAACCATCCGCCCCGCGCGGGTTCTGGACTCATTTCGGAAGTTCAGCGAAGTTTCGTACCGGTGATGCCCGTCCGCAATCACCAGTTTCTGGTCAGCCATTGCGCTCTGTATCGTGTTGATGCGTTGATGATCGGTGATCGGCCAGAGCTTGTGCGTTACGCCGTACTCATCGGTCATCAGGGTAACCGGCGTTTCGGACGATTCGACCTCGTGCAATAAGTTATCAACGCGAAGCTGAGGATCCGAATAGAGCATGAACAATTGCCCCGTGTGTGTGTGCGTGTGGCGCAACAATTCCAGCCGATCCGCCTTCGGGCCGGAAAGGGTATGTTCGTGGCGGAAGATGATATTGGAGGCGTAATCCTCCAGCTTGCCAGCCCCGATAAAACCTCGGCGCGTGAACCGCTGCGAAGAACCGGGAAGTAAGTAGTCCTGCGAGTACCCGTAAAATGCCGGAGCAGCATCTTGTATCACCGCCCGGTCGGCAATCCATTCGTTCAGTATCTTGGCTGCTCGCGTGTAGACGTTGTTTTCCTTCATGTCCTCCGGAAAGGATCGGCCCTTTTCGATCGAAATCAGGTTGTGGGGATCGGAAGCGTAATACTTCTCCTGCATTGCGGGCGAGATTTTGTCATACGGCTGGGTAAGGACCCGGTCGAAGGGGGCTACATCAGGATTGAAACGGTATGCTCGAAACGGTCGAACTGACGCCATGAGTGCTCCACAGAGATAATTGCCGCAAAGCGGTATTCCAGTTTACGTGATCGAAGCCCAATCCAGAAGCAGCAGAACCGCAGGACACTCGCCAGCCTGACCAACCGTATTAAAATGAACGTTATGGGGAAATCCAACGGCAGGTTTCGCGCATTCGTCTTCGATCTGGACGGGACGCTGGTCGATTCCAAACTGGACATCGCCAATGCCGTCAACGCCATGCTGCCCCAGATGCGCCGGCAGCCACTGCCACTCGATGTGATAACGGGATACATCGGGCATGGAGCCCCGCGACTGGTAGCGTGCGCTCTCGGGCCAAGCTCGACCGAGTCTGAACGCATTCAGGGCCTGGCGTTTTTTCTTGAACATTATCGCCAACACCCTGTTGATCACACTCGCCCATATTCCGGTGTCATCGATGGACTTCAATCTTTGCGCGGATGCCCGCTCGCGGTACTGACGAACAAGCCGGCAGACCTGAGCGGGAGCATCCTGAAGGCGTTGGGACTCGCCAAATACTTCCTGGCCGTCTACGGTGGAGACAGCTTCTCCACCAAGAAACCGGATCCCGCGGGCGTGTTGGCCATTCTTCGACAGATGAATGCCGAACCCGCCAGTTCCGCCATGATTGGAGACTCGGATGTCGATGTACAGACCGCCCGTAATGCGGGAATGGGCGCCGTGATTGTGAACTACGGTTTCGGCCAATACGATCGTTCCGCAAATCCAGCGGACATCTATCTCGACCACTTTTCTGATGTCCAGTCTCTCCGTCAAATGGCTGATACGCAGTCTTGACGAATTGAATCGGCACGACGGGCTTGCTTTGAACCATCCGGATTTGTCAGACTCACCCCCGTGCTGATCGGATTGTTCCCTGAACTCGATGCGCCCGGCGGAATTCAGCGAGCCGGAAGACACATGGCATTTCTGCTCAGTGAGTTTGCCATCGCGCAAGGCTGGGAATACCGGATTTTAAGCCTCAACGACACGCAGGAACTGCACCGCATGCGAATCGGCGAACGCGAATTCGTGTTCACTGGAACAGCTCGCAGCAAAGGTCAGTTCGCGGTGCAGGCCTTCAAAGCGGCGCGCCGAAAACCGAATCTCGTCGTCGCCGCTCACGTCAATCTCGGCCCGGTCACAAGGGCCATGCGAGTTTTAGCCCCAAAAATGAAAACTCTGATTTGCACCCATGGAGTGGAGGTTTGGGAGCCGTTACGAGGTGCGCGGCTCAACGCTTTGCGCCGCGCCAATCTGGTCCTTTCGCCCAGTAACGCTACGGCTGAGTTTGTTGTCTCCGTTCAGGGCGTACAGCCGGAACGAGTCCGCGTCTTGCCGTGGGGAATCGATCCCGATTTTGAGATGAAACTGGCGCCACACTCAGCCGTCAAAGTGCCAATCCCCATTCCAGCAGGTCCGCTGGTGTTGACCGTCGGGCGCTGGGCGGCCACCGAACGATACAAAGGTATGGACACCTTGATCCGGGCGCTGCCGCGACTTCTCCTGCGCTGGACGAATCTCCAATTGGCGCTGGTCGGATCGGGAGATGACCGGGCGTGGCTCGAGGGCATCGCCAGAGAAAGTGGAGTTCGTTTACACGTCCACTTCCTGACTGGGCTCTTGTATGAGCAGTTGTCGGCGTGCTATGCGGCCGCGGATATCTTCGCGCTGCCGAGCCGCAGCGAGGGTTTCGGATTTGTGTATCTGGAAGCGATGGCACGCGGCAAACCGGTAATCGGGGGGCGCATGGCGGAGCGCCAGAGGTAATTCAGGACGGCGTCACCGGATATTTGGTCCAACATGGAGACGCCGAGCAGCTAGCCACTTCGATCGACACTCTGCTGTCGAACCCAGAACTTGCTCAACGAATGGGTCAAAAAGGCCGCGAACGCGTCGAGAAGGAATTCCGGTTCAATCAGTTTGCTAAGGGATTCAAAAAAATATTGCGCGAACTATGCGGATCCTGAACGTCACGCAGAGTTACGATCCGTTCTTCGAATTTGGGGGCCCTCCCGTGAAGGTGAAGGCTCTCAGCGAAGGATTGGTCAAACTTGGGCACGAGGTCACCGTCCTGACAGCGGACTGGGGAGTAGACCAGAGGTTCGCAGGCCGTTCGGATTCGCCAAAACCAGGCCCATTTGGTAGAAGACGCGAAGCAAATGGCGTGAACGCGATCTACCTTCCTAACTGGCTGAAGTATCGAGCGACGAGTTGGAATCCAGCGCTTCCGCGATACCTTAGCGCGCGGTTGCGGGACTTTCAGGTCGTCCACATCTTCGGGTTGTACGATTTGCTCGGAATTCGCGTTGCGGCGGCCTGCAGGGCTCTGCACATTCCCTATATTGTCGAACCGATCGGCATGTTCGTTCCCATGGTGCGCAGCATTTTTCTGAAGCGGGTATATCACGCATTTTTCGGAAAATCCTTGCTCAACGGGGCGACCCGTCTGATTGCGACCTCCGAACAGGAAGTGTTGGAATTACAAGCCGGTGGAATTCCCGCCTCGAAGATCGTCCTCAGGGAAAATGGTGTCGAGGTACCCAATCCGCTTCCCACACGGGGTGGATTCCGGCGAAAGATCGGTATCCCGCCGCAGGCTAAGTTAGTCCTTTTTCTTGGGCGGCTTTCCAAAAAGAAAAGTCCCGACCTGTTGCTCACGGCTTTTCGGGACGTCTGCAGCAGGCGGACCGACCTGGCAGGTCATCTTTACCTGGTATTCGTCGGACCCGACGAAGCCGGGATGCGCGCACAACTCCATACCATGGCTTCAGAATTCGGACTAAGTTCAAAGGTAAGCCTATTAGGAGCTGTCGACGGCCAAGCGAAGTGGGAATGTTTCGTCGATTCCGAAATTTTTGTGCTTCCTTCGCAGAATGAGAACTTTGGCAATACCGCGGCCGAGGCTGTTGCGGCGGGAACCCCCGTAATCGTCACGGACCGATGCGGCATCGCACCCCAACTAAAAGGACTGGCAGGCTTGGTTGTCCCTCATGATGGCCTTGCGTTGGCGACAGCCCTGGAATCCCTGCTCGTAGATGAAGAACTGTATGGTCAGATGAAGGCCGGGTGTGAGATAGCACTCGGTTCGCTTGGTTGGGAGGGCCCTTTGGCGGTCATGGATTCGTTGTACCGATCAGTTGCGGTCTCGCCCGACTCGTAGGACAATTTCGATTCCCTATGAATCGGTGGATACAACGCCGCTGGAAGTCGTCTTTTCGGTCGACTTGGTGGATCACCAACGCTTTGCTGTTTCTCGCGTTGGTCGCAACTGCGGGTACCGCGGTCTGGGAGTATTCTACCCGGCAGTATCTTCGCGGATTTTCCGACGCGATTATTCCTGAAGCGACGGGCCCGGTTGAACGCGTCCAGGCCATTCTGAGCTGGATGCAGAATGGTCCGCCGCGCCTGGATGCCTCGGGCTTGTCCAACCTGTCGAACCGGGATCCTCGCGACACCCTGAACTATCGACAATTGATGGCAATGTGCGGAAGCGCCACCAATGCTTTCCTCAACCTGGCTACCAGCGCCGGTTTGGAGAGCAGGCGGTTACTGCTACTTAGTCCGAATCGTCAAGCAAAACACGTTGTCGCGGAAGTCCTGCTCAACGGCCAGTGGATCGTCGTCGATCCCGCTTACCGCGTCATCATGCGCGACAGCTCGGGTAAGATGCTCACCCGGCGCGACCTGCAGAATTCCGCAACTTTCGCGGAAGCCAGCGCTCAAATTCCGGGATACCCCAAGGAATACAATTACGACAGTTTTGCGCATGTCCGCATTTCCGCGCTGCCATTTCGGGGTTTCCAGTTCCGAAAAATCCTGGACGGCTGGTTTCCCGGCTGGGACGAATACGTGAATTGGAGTCTGCTCCTGGAACGGCGCTCCTTCCTTTACCTCTTCCTTTCCATCAACTTTCTTCTGATCCTCATGGTAGTGCGTGTCTTCCTGGCATGGTTGGCGGATAATCATCTGCGGGTACCGCGTTTCCGCTTACGGGAAAATTTGGGGCGAGCTACCGCGGCCTTCTTTACGTCTCCGGAGATCAAATAGCGAAGTGTGTGGAATTTGCGGGTATGCCTGCGCCGCTTCCAGCTCGCAGGCAGAGGCACGCGTGCGCGCGATGGCCGCGTCCATGGTGCATCGCGGTCCCGACGAAGACGGATTCTTAACAAACGATGCGCGATGCCCCGGACTGGCGCTGGGTATGCGCCGGCTCAGCATCATCGATCTTGGCGGTGGAGCGCAACCCGTCTGGAACGAAGGCCGCGACATCTGTGTAGTGTTCAACGGCGAACTTTATAACTACCAGGAACTTCGCGCACGACTCCTCCGCTGCGGACACAAGTTTCGCACTCAATCGGACACGGAAATTCTGGTTCACGGGTGGGAAGAGTGGGGCGAGGATCTGCTGCGGGAACTTCGGGGAATGTTCGCGTTCGCCTTGTTGGACTTGCGGAAGCATTACGCCACCGTACCTATTCTCTTCCTGGCGCGAGATCCGCTCGGAATCAAACCACTCTATTACGCACAAACGAAAGACGGTTTTTGTTTCGCATCCGAAATACGCGCCTTGCTGGCTAGCGGAGAAGTTGAACGGCAGCTCTCCCCGGATGCGCTTACTTCTTATTTGCTTTTTGGAAATGTATCGGAGCCCATCACAATCCTTGACGGAGTTTTTTCGTTGGCTCCCGGTCACTGCCTGTTGCTTCACATGCCGGATCGCCGGCGAACTCCGAGGCCACGGCCATGGTGGGACCCCAACGAAAGCGCCGCGGCGCGCGACCCCAAACGCCCCCGGTCGTTCGAAGAAGCAAGACGTTTGCTCCCGGAGATCCTGGATGATGCAGTGCGCTCGCATTTGATCGCCGATGTTCCGGTCGGACTGTTCTTATCCAGCGGATTGGATTCCAGCGCTATCGCCATGCTCGCAGGCCGGGCACAGCCCGGAATTCGCAGCTTCACCCTTTCCTTCCCGGACACCGAGTACGACGAAGCGCCACTCGCGAGGGCCGTAGCCGACAAAGCTGGCACGCAACACCAAGAGGTACCTCTCGGAGGCAACGATGTGCTGGCGCGGCTATCCGAGGCGGTAGGCGCACTGGATCAACCCTCCGTCGACGGTATCAACACCTACTTCGTTTCGTGGGCAGCGCGACAGGGTGGATTGAAGGTGGCTCTCTCGGGGTTGGGAGGGGATGAACTCTTTGCTGGTTACCGCACCTTTGGTAATACGGCGAGGTTGAAGCAACTCGGGATGTTGTCGACTCTGGTTCCTCGAGGCTTCCGAAGGCTCACCACTCCGCTCCTCCAGACCTTGCTGGGACGCGATGCAACTCCCGACGCCGCGAAAAAGCTGGTAGACGCCTGGATGATGCCCGATGCCCTCCCGCACTCCTATTTCTTTTCCAGGCTTCTGATTCCGCCTTCCGAGTTAACCTATCTTGTTGAACCTAAATTTCGCAAAAGCAGCGTGAACCGGGATGGTTCGGCTCTCGATCCTACCTGGCTGGGATGGCTGGAGCGCGTCTCGGATCAGGCGAAGGCCATGGAACCGATCGCCGCAGTCTCCTGGCTGGAAATGCGCACCTATATGTGCAGCATGCTTTTGCGCGACACCGATTCTGTGAGTATGGCGCGCTCCCTGGAAGTGCGCGTCCCGTTTCTCGACACCCCTTTGGTGGAATTCATGAGTGCTCTTCCGGACCACGCACGCGTTCAGCCGGGCCTTCACAAAGCGCTTTTGATCGGCGCGTTACAGGACCTTCTGCCCCCGGAAATCCTGCAACAAAAGAAGCGAACCTTTACTCTTCCGTGGGAGGAATGGCTACGAGGACCACTACGACCCTTGATGGAACAAAGTCTGGCCAATCCGGCTCCCGCTCTGCAGCCCTATTTGAAAGGTGCCGGCGTGAGGCGCGTGTGGGATAATTTTCTGAATCGCCGGACAACGTGGTCTCGCCCTTGGGCCCTGCACGTTTTGAACGAATGGTGTCGGCAACACCTATCCTGACAGGCCCCCTGCAGGTATCAGGCGGCAACGGAGCGCATCACTACCAGCTTCATGAACATTCTGGGAATCAACGCCTACCATGGAAACGCTTCCGCCGCGCTCGTATGCGATGGACGCCTGGTTGCTGCGGTTGAGGAAGAACGCTTCAACCGTGTAAAGTACGCGGCTGGCTTCCCTTCCTCCGCGATTCGCTACTGCCTACAGGAAGCCGGCATCTCCGTGCAGGACCTCGATCACATCGCTGTGCCGCGAAATCCCTTCGCCCGGCTTGGTACGAAGCTCTTTTACGCGATGAAGATTCCTTCTTTCGCTCGCGAACGCGCCAAAGTTCTTACCAAATTTACAGGTATTCCCCAAGCACTGGCGGCTGCGTTCGATTCCGACCCCACCAAACTGAAAGCGAAATTTCATAGAGTCGAGCATCATCAGGCGCATCTTGCCAGCAGCTATTTCGTTTCTCCGTTCGAAGATTCGGCTTTGCTTTCCGCCGATGGCCTGGGAGATTTCGCCAGTTCCATGTGGGGTGTTGGGCGCGGCAACAAAATGACTGTCGATGGATCGATTGCTTTCCCCCATTCGCTCGGACTCTACTACAGCGCTGTGACTCAATATTTGGGGTTCCTCAAATTTGGCGATGAGTACAAAGTGATGGGCCTGGCAGCCTATGGCGAGCCCAGGTTTGTCGAACCTCTTCGCGACATCGTCCGGTTCGATGAAAACGACAGCAGAATCGCCTTTCAGCTGGGGCTCGAATATTTCACGCATCATCGCAGCGGTCCGGAGATGTCCTGGGCCGAGTCCGATAAGACTCCCGTACTTGGCAAAATGTTCTCGGACGCGATGGGAGAAAAACTCGGGGGAAAGCCACGGAATCCGGAAGAGCCGATCGAGCAACGGCATCGCGATTTGGCCAGTTCGCTGCAAGCCCGGTTGGAGGAAGTGTATTTAGGCATGCTGCGAAAACTGGCCGCGAAAACAAAATCTAAATCAGTTTGCCTGGCAGGTGGGGTCGCCTTCAATTGCGTTGCAAACGGTAAAATTTTCGACCGCACCCCTTTTGAGAAGGTCTACGTGCATCCGGCTGCTGGAGATGCGGGTCTCGCGGTTGGGGCAGCCTACTTTGTGTGGAACCAAAAACTCGGCAAACCGCGTTCTTTCGTGATGAGCCACGCCTACTGGGGGCCAAGTTACAACCCGCGCGTAGTTAAAAACGCGATCGAGCAAAGCGCTGTGTCCCGCGGCGGCTACCTGATTCGCGAACTCCCGGATGAGGAGTTGATGAAGCAAACCGCGGCAATCATCGCCGATGGCAAAATTCTGGGTTGGTATCAGGGTCGGGCGGAATGGGGACCGCGGGCGCTCGGGAATCGCAGCATCGTCGCGGATCCGCGCCGCCCGGAGATGAAAGACACTCTGAATCGGCGCATCAAGCACCGGGAAATTTTTCGCCCATTCGCGCCTTCGGTGCTGGCCGAAAAAACTGCTGAGTGGTTTGAAAAATCGCACCCGTCGCCGTTCATGACACTCGCCTATGCGGTTCAACCCGACAAACGGGACCGTATCCCCGCTCCAACCCACGTTGACGGCACCGGACGATTGCAGACAGTCTCCTCTGACGCGAATCCCCGCTACTATGCCTTGATCTCCGAATTCGCCAGGCAAACCGGCGTTCCGGTAGTTCTAAATACATCTTTCAACGATAACGAGCCGATTGTCTGCCGTCCCGAAGAAGCCGTGGATTGCTTTCTTCGAACGCAAATGGACGCGCTGGTCCTCGGCAATTTCCTGATCACCCGTTCTTAACTACTTCGACCGCCCGTAGCGGAACTACATTCAACGAAATCTTGGGCGGATAAATCAATGTGTTGTGCACCAGGCAGTGCTCCACCGCCTCGCACATTCCAGTTCGATGTTCCTTGGAAAGTTCGACCGGTGTTTCAACGTCGATTACGAAGTTGTCCATCCGCGCGACTGGATCCTTCACCTTTTCACACGAAACATGTACTCGCGTTCCCTCGCTCGCTAGTTTCTCCTTGCGAAGATATTGCGCGGCGTAAAAGCCTGCACACGATCCCAGACTTGCCAGGAGCAACTCCGGAGGAGTCATGCCTTCGTCGAATCCTCCAGATTGCACAGGTTGGTCGCTCACAATCGAATGAGTGCGGCATGTAATTTGGAATTGAACGGAACCCAGATGCTCGACAGTGACGTCCATACAATCCTCCAAGGGCAGACTGCACCGCCGGAGCCTTAGCCGCAAGGTAGTCGATCACACAGCAGTTAACGCAGGTCGAGGGAAAGCTTACCTCTTGTTTTTGGCGCGGTTGTATTCGTCAAACGCCTGCCGCAAACCATCCAAAAGGTGTCCGTTTTTGACCTTCCCACCGTCCGTCTTTCGAAGATCGGACCACAGCACCGAACCCGTCTTGGGGTCCACTAAAGCGACCCGGGTGTAACCAGCCGGAACCGCCGCTCCTTCAGCGAATGCATTCATTCCGGCTTGCGGAAACTGCCCTTCGGGAACTTCCCGCACATGCGATCCGCTGCTCAACAACAGGACGACGTCCGCGCTTCCTCGGTCGCCCACCACTTCGAAATGTCCCCACTTGTTCAATTCCAGGATCGCGGTGTATTGCAACGAAGTGAATCCCGTTTCGTTTTCCAGCGCTATGGTATGCGCCGATGTGACCGAACTGGACAACTGTTGTGGCCCTGTGGCTCCTCTTGCGGGGAGAAACAGCGCCAAGACGATCAAGAAAACAATACGCAAACGATGCAGGTATCGCGGCATGCGTTCACCTCTCGAATGTTCGTGAAGTGCAACCATAGAACTCCGCTCAGCGCCGGGAAACTGCTCTCCAGTCCAGTTTGCGAGCAGCTGTCCAGTTTCCTTCGTGGAGAGATCCCTAAACCCGGATACATTGCAAGTTCCCAAAAGCAAAATCAGGATTGTTACACTGAAGTGATGCGAGTGTTGCTCCTGAACCTGTACTACCCTCCGGATACCTCAGCCACGGCGAAAATGGCGGAAACAGTCGCTCTGGCCTTGTGCGGGCAACACTCCGTTACGTTGATTTGTGGACGGCCGTCCTACGATCCAACCGAGCGCAGGAGCTGGAAATTCTTTCGCAACGAAACACAACGTGGCGTGGACGTGATCCGCGTGGGATCCACGGATTATCCGCGTAAGGAAATGAAGAAAAGGATCTTCAACTATTTGAGCTACGTCTTATTAAGCGTACCGCGCGCGATCTTCGTACCATGCGACGTAGTTTTGGCAATGACGGATCCGCCCTTCGAAGGGATCGTTGGCGCTTGGGTTGCGCTATTAAAGGGAAAACCATTCGTTTACAACATTCGGGATATGTACCCCGATATGGCGGTCGGCAGCTCGATTGTCGAGCCCGGCCTGATGTCTCGAATCTGGGAGAAACTCCATCGTTGGGCCCTGCGGCGCGCGGCAGTCGTTGTGGTATTGGGCGAAGATATGCGCAATCGAATCGTCTCGAAAGGAATTAGTCCGGAGCGTGTCTGCGTCGTAAGGGATGGCGCCGACATCTCAGGTTCTCAAGCAAGTCCGGATCCTGAAGTTGTACGGACAATCCGAGGCAGTTTCCGGTTCGTCCTGCTGCATGCCGGGAACCTCGGTTTTTATGGGGCCTGGCAGACACTGCTGGATGCTGCTCGAAAACTCTCGGATCACGGCATCGGGCTGGTGTTTGTGGGCGATGGAGCGCAACGGAGTGCCTTGCAAACTGCCGCAAAGGAAATTCCGAATGTGCATTTTTTGCCCTTTTTTCCGGCGGCTAAAGTGCCTTCCGTCCTGGCAGCCGCAGACGCCCATGTGATCACGGTGAAGCGTGGCCTTGAGGGTGTTGTCGTGCCGAGCAAAATGTATGGCATCCTCGCGGCGGGCAAGCCGATCGTTGCGGTGGCGCCTGAACAGTGTGACGTCGTTAGCCTCGGCCTTACTTCGGGTTTTGCCATTTGCGCGGATCCGGATGATCCCGAATCACTGGCGGCAAGGGTCTTGGAGCTTTCCCGGAATCCCACTGTTCTTTTCAAAATGGGAGAAGCGGCTCGCGTCGCGGCCACCGGCTACCAGCGCGAAGATGAATTACGGAAACTGGCAGGAATTGTCGAATCTGCCGGTACGGCCTGAGGGCCACTGTTATCCTTGGAGTTACTAGTCGGATTATCTTCTAGTACATCCACGAAAAGATCACCCGAATTCGCTGGCACAATTACAGGTTTCGCGCTACTTTATTGGTGCTGCGTGGGGCAGCCATCACGGCAACTCTCTGCCGCGAACACGGTTACTAACTTGGGAGCCGGAACCCAAACCCGGCAACGTTCCTGTGTACGAACTGGACTTTCTTCGCCCGGCCCAGTGTCGTCAGAACGAGCAATGAGGGCGCATGAGTTCGGTACTGCTGGCTTTCTTGATTGCCGCATCCGCATCTCTGGTATTGACCGTTCCGGTGCGGGCCCTGGCTATTCGAGTGGGCATGGTGGACCTCCCCGGCCCACGCAAGGTACATCACGCTCCAATCCCTTTGCTCGGCGGTCTCGCTATGTACGCCGGTGTTATGCTCGCAATTTTCCTGGTGCTCGATGGCCCAGCACGCGCTCAGAGCATTGGCATCGTCACCGGAGCCACCCTCGTTGCAGCCGTCGGATTCCTTGACGATAAAGGCTGGCTGCATCATCAGGTAAAGTTGTTTGTCGCGATGCCGCTGGCGGCGGTGCTGCTGCTGTTGACCGGCATCCACACCAACATTTTCAGCACCTTGGTAGGTGGCAGCATTGGTTACTGGATTGACGTGATCCTGACCGTCGTGTGGGTCGTCGGCATTACCGCCTCGTTCAGCATCCTCGACCACATGGACGGTCTGTGCGCAGGTATCGCCGCGATGGCGTCGCTGTTCTTCGCGTATCTGGCGTACACCAACGGCCAGACACTCGTGACCGTGCTATCCGCCGCCGTCTTCGGAGCCGCCACCGGATTCCTGCGCTGGAATTTTCGGCCGGCTAAAATTTTTATGGGTGACGGCGGCGCCATGTTCCTTGGCTTTTTGATGGCTACACTCGGCCTTAAACTGAGGATCGAGCAGGCTAGTAGCTTGTCCAACTGGTTGGCGCCAGTTCTGATTCTGAGCGCAACCATTTTCGACACCACCTTGGTCACGATTTCGCGCTCCCGCCGAGGCCTCTTGCCGTTTGCAACTCCAGGCAAAGATCATTCGGCTCATCGATTGGCGAATCTCGGCCTCGGCCATCGCGGAGCGGTCTTGGCGATGTACAGCGCCGGCGCCATCTGCGGATTAGCCGGAGTAGCGGTGACCTACCTTTCCACCACAGGCGCAGCGATTGTCGCCGCATGTGTTTTGTTCGCGGTTTTTCCTGCAATTCAATGGTTGGAACGGGCGCCTTATGAACGTCAGGTGCGAAAAGTCTCAGCTTAATAGCTTGTTTAGAGTTCCGCCGCCAAAACAGGCAAACGAACGCTTACCAGAAAGTCACCCGTTTGGTCTGTTGGCACGTGTTCGCTATACTCAATAAACGCAAAAATGCCGACCTGTGGATATCCGCTCTGGCAACTTTGTGCGGTCGTTCGAGAAATCGCGGTGTAGGCCATGTGTGCAGGGAAAGGAACCGGAGTTTGTGGCAATAGTACGAGACCTCAAGCGGTCAGAGCGGAACAACGGCAAAATCGTGGTCGTGGGGAGCTCCGCTGCCGGTTTATACGCAGCGCTTCATCTGTCTCGCGCCGGCCGTCCCGTGGAGGTGCTCGAATCGCGGACCCGGATTGAGCCGACGAATCGCACTCTGATCGTTACCAACCAGTTCAAGCAGCAAATCGGCTCTGCTGCTAGCGCCAGTATCCTGAACGAAATACGTCGATTCGAACTGTTCACCAATGGACGTTCTGCTCAAGTCGAACTTAACGAACCCGACCTGATCATCGAACGATCCCGGTTGATCGCCGCGCTTGGCGAACAAGCTCAGGCCGCAGGTGCAAAACTCACCTACGACACGCGGTTCGCGAATCTGGCCGCGAATGGCACGGGATTGAACGTCCATATCGATCACGCCGGAGAACGCAAAGAGATTCACGCACAGAGCGTGATTGGGGCGGATGGTGCAGTTAGCCGAGTCGCGAAAACTTGCGGTTGGCCCGCTGTGGAAACTGTTCCTTTGATGCAGGCGGTGATCAAACTACCAAAGGACTGTCCCCAGGACACCACCAGAGTGTGGTTTGTACCAGACGATACACCGTATTTTTACTGGTTGATCCCGGAGTCTGCTGACCGCGCTGCGGTTGGCGTAATCGGTGAGAATGGCCGCGCTACCAAGCGCGCGTTTGATAAGTTTCTTGCTAAGCGAGGTTTTGAGCCCCTGGAATGGCAGGGGGCGCGCATTCCTGTCTACAAGGGCTGGATTCCAGTGCAAAAACGCATCGGTCGTGGCGACGTGTATTTGGTTGGCGACGCTGCGGCGCAGGTAAAGGTATCGACCGTGGGCGGGATTGTGACCGGTTTTCGTGGAGCCCGCGCTGTTGTGGACTCTATCCTTCAAAACAGTAACAAGGAACTGCGGGTCCTGCGCCGGGAGCTAGGCACCCATTGGCTGATTCGAAGGGCGCTACATCATTTTCAGCAAGAAGATTACTCGCGACTCGTGGACATGCTCAATCGCTCCGCGCGCGAGTCCTTGGGTTCCATTAACCGCGATGAATCAACCCGCCTGCTTTGGAATGTGGTTCGCAATCAACCGAAACTGGTGTTGTTAGGACTACGAGGCCTTCTTACAGGCAAACAGTAACTGTGCCGCGGGCTATTTCGAACCCGCTAGCGTTTCCTTGGCGAACTGTTCCTTGAAAAAGTCCAGCGTTAGCCGCAAACCCTCTTCCAGGTCCACCTTGGGCTCCCAATTCAGAAGCCGTTTCGCCTTCGCGATGTCCGGGCGACGCTGCTTCGGATCATCTTCGGGCAGTGGCTCGTGAACAATCTTCGGTGCATTCGGGAAATGGGAGCAGATACGTTCCGCGAATTCGTAGATAGTAAGTTCCGTCGGATTGCCGATATTCGTCGGGAAATGTTCGTTTGACTGGCTGAGCCGGTAAATTCCATCAATCAGATCGGAAACGTAGCAAAAACTCCGCGTCTGAGTTCCGTCTCCGTAGATGGTGATCGGCTGGCCACTCAGCGCTTGATAGACGAAGTTCGGCAAAGCACGTCCGTCATTGAGTCGCATCCGCGGACCGTACGTATTGAAAATTCGAACGATGTGGGTATCCACGTGGTGGTAGCGGAAATACGCCATGGTAGTAGCTTCAGCGAAGCGCTTGGCTTCGTCGTAAACGCTACGAGGCCCAATCGGATTTACATTGCCCCAGTACGATTCCGTTTGTGGTGAAACGGTAGCGTCCCCATAGCACTCGCTGGTGGATGCCAGAAGAAATTTAGCCTTCTTCTCAAGCGCCAAATCCAAAGTGTGCAGAGTACCGAGCGAACCTACCTTCAGCGTTTCAATGGGAAATTTCAAATAATCCGGTGGGCTGGCGGGCGAAGCGAAGTGAAAAACATAAGCCACATCACCTGGGACCCGCAGCGGCTCGTTCACATCTGTCTTTTCGAACCGAAATCGGGATTCACCGGCGAGGTGCGTCAAATTCGACGGATCCCCGGTAATGAAGTTGTCGAGGGCCAAAACATCCCAACCCTCGGCCAACAGCCGATCGCATAAATGGGATCCGAGGAAACCCGCGCCACCTGTCACCACTGCTCGCACACGATCCTCCAAGGCGAAACTGCTATTTTACCCGTGAGCGCCGGAGTTTTGCTAACAGAATCCGTTTCGGGGGCGCAATTTGACCGGCTGTTCACAGAGGCGATAGGATGCAGAAACGACGGAGATGAAAACAGTACAACCCACGGGTTCTCAGACAAAACGCGGTCGCCGGAAGTGGCTTTGGCTGCTCGTGGCCGTCATAGCAGCTGCGCTCGTCGTTTTCCTGCGATTGGGCTACTGGCTCGTCGCCGAAGACCCACTGCAACATGCTGCAGCAATTGCCGTACTTGGCGGAAGAATGCCGGACCGGGCACGCGAGGCCGCTCGCATCTACAAGCAGGGATACGCCCCTGAAGTCTGGCTGACCTACAACGACGAACCAGCGGTGGAGTTGGCCAAGGACGGAATCTCTTACACCGGCGAAGAAGTTTACAGCCGGCAAGTGCTCGTCCACGACGGCGTTCCGGACAGCGCAATCCGCCTGCTGGAGCCTCCAGTACTGAACACCGCCGACGAAATGCGCGTGATCGGAAAGACCCTGCAATCCGAAAAGCTACGCCGGGTCATCATCGTGACGTCTCCCGTGCACACTCGGCGCGCTCGCACTCTCTGGAACCTCTTGAGCTCATCCAGCGGCCAAGCCATTTTTCGTGGTGTTTCGGATGACGGTTATCAGCCGGGACACTGGTGGAAAAACACGAGAGACTCGCTGGACGTTCTTAGGGAGTTTCTTGGATTGATCAACGCCTGGGCCGGCCTGCCTCTACAACCAAACAGTTGAATCAGAAAAAATAAAAGCGCTTCCGGCGCTCGGCCTGAGGAGCCAGAACTTCGGGCACATATGGCAGCGGCTCCCCGTCCCAAGCGGCCTTTGGGTTCTCTACCAACAGAGCGGTGGCTTTTTCTTGGTTGAATTTTGACGCGATCGCGTCAAAGGCGAATTTCAGTTTCAATGGCCTGCGCCCGGTGTTATGCGCATCGGAAGCCACAAAATGAATCAATCCCTGCTCGAGCCACGCCCACGCTGCTTCTTTTGCCGTCGGTCCAAAGACGCCATCCAAGGACCCCGCAGTAACCTGTGCAAAGCACCCGGCGTTGATCCAATTACGGAAACGTTCCGGCTGTGTGCGAATGATTTGATTCCGCTCCGGATGCGTGATGATGGGCTGCAGACCTTGAAGTTGCAAGTCATGCAGGGTCTGATCCATCGCGGGCGGGATAGCAAATTCGTTGAACTCCACCAGCAAATACGTTTTCTGATTCAAACAGAAAGGGGCGGGATTCTGCCGCGCTGCACGCAAATTCTCCGGGTTCAGATGAAAATCGCAACCGGTCGCAAGGGTCAGCCGTCCATCCAGTTTGTCAGCAAGCGTCTTTCGCGTCGCACGCACCTTCTTATAATCGAAGGAATAATCGGAACTGGAGTGGGGAGTCGCCACCACGTGGGTTATTCCGTCAGCGATTGCGTCTTCCGCCATCGCCAGCGACTCCTCAAGCGTGCGTGCGCCGTCGTCGATATCACACAGAATGTGGCAATGAATATCAACCATCACGCTAAGTATGCGTCAGGAAGTCCATGCGGAGAAGGCCTGCCATAATCCAAGTGCAAACATGATAACCGCGAACACGCGGCGCATTCCCGTAGCATTTAGCCCATGGGCGATTCGTGCCCCCAGAATCCCCCCAACAAATACCCCCGGTATCAGGAGCAAACCCGTCTGCCAGTTGATATACCCGGCCTTCGCATAAGCCAGAAATGCCAGCAGCCCCGTCGGTGGAATTAGCGCAATCAGGCTGGTTCCCTGGGCGCGATGCTGGGAAAAGCCGAATAGGAGCACCAGCAACGGCACCAGCAGAACCCCTCCCCCGATACCAACCATTCCCGCAGCCACCCCACAGAATGCTGCAACTATCGTGATGCCTGCGTCTCTGACCAGACTCCGCGGAGGTGCGTCAGGCGCCGTCGTAGAAGTCGCCGTTTGCTTCGGCACGGCCTTGCGCCACAGAAGAATGCCCGACAACATCAGAAACAGCCCGAAGATGCCCTTCAAATCTCGCGATTCCATCGGGACCGCAATGCGTCCACCGACATAACCGCCCAGCAAGAATCCAACAGCGCAAAGAATTCCTGCTCGCAGGTCGACGTGTCCTTCTTTCCAGTAACGCACCAATGCGCCGAGTCCAATCGGCGGCAGCAGGATGAACAGCGATGTTCCCTGCGCCAGATGCTGGTCGTAATGCAGCAGGTACACCATGGCGGGCACGAGCACCACGCCGCCCCCGATGCCCAGTAGTCCGACCAGGATACCGACCGTCAGCCCAAGAATTAGAATGACGAAAATCATGGGGCTGGATGAGCCTCGGAGAACCGCTCCTGACAAATCAACATGACAGCCATAGTGCAGCCACCCGTTTGCGGTTGCAATCGTGATTTGCCTCCAACCCTATGTAAATAAAGTAAGACATTGTGTTCGGCGCCGTTACCAAGGTCGCCCGAAGCGGCTATACTTGCTGTATTACCTCGCAGGTCTGGACCGCATGTTGTACCTACGAAGTTTGGAGCGATAGCATCTAATGGCTACAGAGAGAAGACCGGAATTCTTCAAGGGCAGCCAGTTGCGCGTTGCCATCATTGGCTGCGGATATGTTGGACTGCCGCTGGCACTACGATTTGCCGAGGCCGGCCACCGGGTGACTGGATTCGACACCGATCCCGAAAAGGTTCGTCTCTTGAACGCAGGCAAATCCTATATCGAGCACATCCAGCAGGTAAAGATCCAGCAGTACGTCAACAGCCGTTTCTTCAATGCGACCAACGATTTCTCCAGGTTGCAGGAAGCCGACGCCATCATTATCTGCGTCCCCACTCCGCTGGACGAGTATCGCGCACCCGATCTCAGTTACGTAGAAAACACGGCTCACGCGATTCAGCCCCATCTGCAGAAGGGCCAGTTGGTTGTACTGGAATCGACGACCTATCCGGGTACCACCGAAGAACTGGTGCTGCCGATTTTGGAGAAAAGCGGATTGCGGTGCCCGGTCACGACCGCGGCCGATTCGGAAAACCTCCCCGTGGATTTCTTCCTCGCTTTTTCCCCGGAGCGTGAGGACCCTGGGAACAAGCAATACGGCTTGGCTCAAATCCCCAAGGTTGTGGGCGGCGTCAATCCACAGAGCGGCAGGGCGGCTCAATCGCTCTACGCACAGGTCGTCGCTCGCGTGATCCCGGTATCTTCTACAAAAGCAGCGGAAATGACGAAACTGCTCGAAAACATTTTTCGCTGCGTGAATATCGCCCTGGTGAACGAATTGAAGATGCTAAGTCTGAGAATGGGGGTCGATGTCTGGGAAGTTATCGAAGCGGCTTCGTCAAAACCATTCGGTTTCATGCCATTTTATCCAGGTCCGGGTTTGGGCGGTCACTGCATACCCGTGGATCCCTTCTATCTCTCCTGGAAAGCAAAGGAATATGATTTTTCGACGCGATTCATTGAACTGGCCGGCGAGATCAACACCGCCATGCCATACCACGTGGTCGATTCGCTGAGCGACGCCTTGAACAAACAGAAAAAGAGCCTGAACGGCTCGAAAATTCTCGTCTTGGGCGTGGCCTACAAAAAGGATGTCGACGACCTCCGCGAGTCGCCTACGTTAAAGATTATGGAAATCCTCGGGAAGCGCGGCGCCGAATTCGAATACAACGATCCCTATTTCCCCAAGCTGCACAAGATGCGCCATTACGATTACTCTCAGATGAAATCCGTTCCGCTGCACCCGGACACCATCGCGAAATTCGACGCGGTGCTCATCGCCACGGACCATTCCAGCTATGACTATGCCGCCATTGTCGATGCCGCAAAGCTGGTCGTCGACACTCGAAACGCTACGCGCCGCGTGATTCGCCACCGCGACAAGATTGTTCTCTGTTAAACCAGCGGTCGAACTCCACGCCCGCTGCAATTCAATTTTTCTTGGTCAGTTCTACGCGAGCCGTAGCGATCGGCAGGACCGCTTCCATCAATACCGGAGTCCGGTCGCTATCGTTTGCCAGATATAGCAGGAAGTGCGCATCTTTCATTTCCGTGCCGTTCTCCGTAACCTTCAATTCTATTTTTGTCGCAGCGTAAGTGCCCGCAGGTACGGAGACCGACTCGTTCTTGCTCTGCAGAATCGCGCGGACCTGGTACAGCTTGTGTCCATCAAACACGGGTGACTGCACTTCACCGGTTTTGCTCCAATCAACCGAGCGCAAATAATAGAGCATCGATAAAGGGTCGCGAGTTCCCGGCACTACTCTCGCGGCTGTTGCGTCCGGAGGTGCCGGATCCGACGGAGAAGGAAGAATTCGCAAATCGGAATCAATTTTTTGCCCACGTTCACTGAGATGCAATTCGTATTGGCGGCTCGTCAAGTTTGCCGGATCGCTGAAAGATTCGAAGCGATCGTCCAGCTCAAACACCATTCGGTATGGATTTACGGTGTGGGCTTGCGCCTGAAGATGCCACGCCGGATTTCCAAGAAATGTCTTTTTTTCGACTACGGTTACCGTCAAGTTGGCCACCGTACTATTCAGCTTGGAAATGTTCGCGGCGAATTCCAGGAGCTCTCCCGGCTTTGGCGAGAACCCGGGCGCGGTTGCGGGCGCCTTCACTCCGCTTTCCGGGGATCCGGCTGGCGGAGCGGAAGGCGTCGGCACAGTTGATCCAGTCGGCCGATTCGAAACCGTGAGATGCGGCGTACTTCGAGTGGCGACGTTCCGGTGCCGGTAATACCACCAAAACAGCGCACCTAGAATTATTAACAGCAGAAGAACAATGAGTGTCGTTTTCTTGCTCATAACATTTCGGGTGAACGCCAGAATCGCTGCGTTCTCCAAGCCAACTAACATCGTACAATAGTTAGGTTCAGGGACAGGAGGATGCACAATGCGCTACCTGGTAACTGGGGGCGCCGGATTTATCGGCTCGAACACGGTGGACGAACTCGTCAAACGCGGGCACAGCGTCGTCGTACTGGATGACCTGTCTGCCGGAAAAGAAGAAAACCTCGGCGAAGTCCGAAACAAGATTACTTTCGTCAAAGGCTCCATTGGCGATCTGGAGGTCCTGCAAAAAGCGATGCATCAGGCGGATTACGTGATCCACCTTGCTGCTCGTACTTCTGTCCCGCGCTCCGTGAAGGACCCCATTGAGACCAATCGCGTCAACGTGGATGGCACGCTGAATGTCCTGGTCGCCGCGCGCGACAATAAGGTTAAGCGGGTGGTGTACGCCGCCTCTTCTTCCGCCTATGGCGAGACCGCGGAGCTGCCCAAAACTGAAACCATGCTCCCCAAGCCCATCTCCCCCTATGGCGTGGCCAAATACGTGGGCGAACTCTACGCTGCGGCTTTCGGAAAGTGTTACGGGTTGGAAGTTGTTTGCCTCCGTTACTTCAATATTTTTGGCCCTCGTCAGGATCCCGATTCCCCCTACTCCGGGGTCTTGTCTCGTTTCTCGGTGGCGTTCCTGGAAGGCACGGCTCCCGTGGTTTTTGGCGATGGTGAACAAACCCGCGATTTCACCTTTGTAGAGAATGCCGTCCAGGCAAACCTGTTGGCTTGCGAAGCGGCAGGCGCAGCGGGGTGCGTCTTCAACATTGGAACGGGCGACTCGATCTCTCTCAACAAAACGATTTCGTTGCTGGGCGAAATCTCCGGTAACCAGCTGGAAGCAAAATACGAGCCTCCTCGCGAAGGAGACATTCGCGACTCGCTGGCGGACATCCGTCGCGCTCACGATATCCTCGGGTACGAACCCTCCGTAAGATTTGAGGAAGGTCTCCGGCGAACATTTGCGTGGTATCAGGAGACTCAATCCAAGTCTGCGGCTAAACCAAGCTAACGCTTTGTAACCCATCCACGGGCCGACCGACCTTTTCGGGCCGGCCTTCGATGATCGGACCGACCTTTTCTCGATCGCACCGCCTCAATTGACTTGTTTTACCTTCTTGCGGGTCGCTAGCTACAAATCAGCACGCCTGCGTGCTAGGCTAATTCTTCGTTTTTTGCGAGTTCAGATCCCGCGTGAAAACACTTCTGCCCAATCGCGTCTGCAGGATTACCCTCCTCTTGACCGCACTAATCGCTTTCTTCTGCATTCCGCTAAATGGCCAACAAACGACCCGCACCAACCTGGGCCCCATCGCAGAAATCAGTTCCACTGGTCCACAGTCCAAGAAAGGCGATTTGTACATTGCGGATGGCGATGTAGACATTCACTACAACGACCAGCGTCTGCAGGCCGATCACGTCGAATACAACGAAGACACAACCAAAGCCATAGCCAGGGGCCATGTGCGATTCGACTACCAGAATCAGCACCTGGAAGGTGACGAAGCCGACCTGATCGTAAGCACCGGTAAAGGCACGTTTCGCAATGTGAAGGGTTTTATCCGCCTCGAGAGGCGCCCTAATCCAACATTGCTGATAACTGACAATCCGCTGTATTTCGAAGCGCAGGAAGTCGAGCGGGTGTCGGAGGACGAATACCTCGTTCGGCATTCGTGGTTCACGATCTGCCAGCCGCAGAATCCCACCTGGAAGTTCTATGCACCCGAAGCGACGATTCACGTAAATAAGTATGTTGCTTTGCTGAACTCCAACTTCCGCGTGTATCGAATTCCGCTGATCTGGCTTCCCTACGCCACTACTCCCGCAGGAACCCGCGTCAGGCAATCCGGTTTCCTGATCCCGGTAGTAGGCGACAGCACAACCAAGGGGGTGGTGGCTGGCGACGCCTTCTACTGGGCGCCGAAGACCTGGATGGATGCCACGGTCGCCTTTGAATATTTCAGCCTTCGCGGCCCGGGCGAACGCGCTGAGTTCCGAGCAAAGCCATTTGAAGATACTTCCATCCATTACAGCTATTACGGAGTGCAGGACCGCGGCATACCCGGCCCCGACAATACCGTGCAGAATCAGGGTGGCTACACGCAGCAGTTAGAGATTCAGTCGTTGTGGAAAGACGGATGGCGCTTCGTAACCGACTTGAACCAACTCTCCTCGCTAACCTTTCGGCTGGCTTTCGCGGACACCTACGGGGATGCCATCAACTCTGACGTACGGAGTTCGGTGTTTCTGACGAACAACTTCCGCGGGTTCAGTTTCAATCTCGCCGCATTGAACGACCGAAGCTATCTCGTGCTGAATCCGGAGAGTTCCGTGCTTCTGCGCAACGCGCCGGAAGCTCACTTCAGTTCGGTAGAGCAGGCTCCTTGGAAGGAACTGCCCGTCTACTTTTCATTCGTATCCTTTGCCGACTCGCTCCACCGCGACGACAACTTCCTCAATACCCCTAACTTTGTCCCCAGGGTCGAAGTCGCACCCAAAGTGACCATTCCCGTGCATCTTGGACAGTGGTTGGGCATCACCACCTCCGCTACCTTCCGATCGACGTACTATGGCGAGTCTTTAAATTCCCAGGGTGTCGTCAGCGGCGATGGTATCTCGCGCAATACTGGCGAGTTCGCTGTTGAGTTTCGCCCGCCCACGCTGGAGCGATTTTTCGACCGCCCCAAGACGCACCATCGTTATAAGCACACCATCGAACCGTATTGGACATACCGTTACGTCACGGGCGTAAATGATTTCCAGCGTTTCATTCGATTTGACCGCGATGCCACACTTACCGACACGAATGAAGTTGAATATGGCATTGTGCAGCGCTTTTTCTCCAAATCGGGCGACGACCAACCGAATGACCTGATCGAGTGGAAGTTGGTGCAGAAGCACTATTTCGACCCGACCTTCGGCGGCGCGATTGTTCCGAATCAGCGAAACGTGTTTGAAGCCCTCGATTCTCTGACTCCGTATGCGTTCGCCGCCGGCCCTCGCAACTGGTCTCCGATCGTCAGCGATTTCAAGTTGACCCCTGGCGGCAAATACGACCTCGAACAGATTCTCGAGTACGATACCCAACTCCACAAAGTCAGCACCATCGGAACCATGCTGAAGATCAAGCCTTACAGTGAGTTCTTTTTTACCGTTGCCGACTTTCGATTGCAGACCGACCAGGTGGTCGAGCCTTCCACCAACCAAATACGCGCCATGCTGGGGTACGGGGGTATCACCCGCCAGGGGTTCAACGCTTCCACCGGCCTGAGTTACGACCTGGTGACGAACACTCTGCAAAACCAATTTGTCCTTGTGAATTACAATGGCGGCTGTTGCGGCTTGTCGCTGGAATACCGTCGCATCAACTTGGGATCGGTCCGCACGGAGAATCAGTTTCGAGTGGCGTTCGTAGTCGCGAACCTCGGAACGTTCGGCAATCTTCGTCGATTGGACAGAATCTTCTGAACTCGAATGGACTCCACGCTTCTATACGCCTCAATTGGACAAGTCTCCAGGTTGTATCGGAGCAGAAAACTCTCACCGGTCGAATTGGTTTCGGCGGTGATCAAGCAGATTGAGGAACTCAACCCTCTGCTCAATGCCTACCTGACCGTCTGCGCGGAATCGGCACTCCAACAGGCCCGGATCGCAGAACGCCATTTTCGGAACGCGCGCAGTAAACGCGAGGTGGGCCCTCTCCACGGAATTCCCATCTCCCTCAAAGACAACATTTTCACGGAAGGTGTACGCACCACTGCCGGCTCACGGATTCTCCGGAGCTTCATCCCGTCGCAAGATGCCGCAGTGGTCACGGCTCTTAAGCGCGCCGGCGCAATCGTCATCGGCAAAACCAACATGCACGAATTCGCCTACGGCACCACCAACTTGAATCCGCATTTCGGGCCTGCGCTGAACCCGTGGAATCGGAACTGTATCACTGGCGGCTCCAGCGGCGGATCAGCGGCATCGGTCGCTAGTGGGCTCGCCTTCGGAAGTGTCGGAACGGACACCGGTGGCTCCATCCGAATCCCCTCCGCACTATGCGGTGTGGTGGGGCTGAAGCCCACGGTCAGTCGCGTTTCGACGGAAGGTGTGATTCCACTGTCGGCGAAATTGGACTGTGTCGGGCCTATCGCGCGGACCGTCGAAGATGTGACCGCTCTATTCCAGGCTATGGCGCCGTCAACCAGTCGCGGCGTCGGCGCACCCTCAAAGCAAAGCGCGCTCCACGGCAAGTCACGCTGGACGTTAGGCGTACCCAAGGAATTCTTTTTGGATGACTTGAGCTCTGAGGTTCAAACTGCGTTCGAAGAGGCGCTGCGACGATTCCGTGCAGCAGGCGCGAGACTCAAAACCGTATCGATTCCACGTCTGTATGAGACGGAGGACGCGGGCAATCAAATCGCCTGGGCGGAGGCTACACAATTTCACCAACACTCTGGATGGTACCCGTCGCGATCCGCGGAGTACGGCGAGGATGTTCGCTCCCGATTGAAGATGGGAACTGAAGTTAGCGCGGTTACCTACCTGAATGCGCTGCATACTCGCGAAAATTTCATAACCAGCTTCCACGAGGCTCTTTCCGATAGCAATATTGACGCGCTGGTCGCCGCCACGACGCCCATAACGGCAACTCCGCTGGATGCCGAGTCGATCCGCTTAAACGGACAGGATAAGCCCGTGCGGGGATTGCTGCTTCGGTTGAACCGGCCCGCGAACCTCGCCGGAATTCCTTCCCTTAGCCTGCCCTGCGGATGTAGTTCCGATGGATTGCCCATCGGGGTGCAGCTCATGGGTGTCGCCGGCGGAGAGCGAACCCTGTTGGAGGTCGGACGGCGATTCGAGCAGTCTTGCCCTGATATCGGGCGCCCTGCACTTAATTGACTGCTACCCGCCCCGATCGTCTTCGCATCAAACTGCAGGGATTCTCCACATCTGGAATCCGCGTTCCGCACAAAACCTGCAAGCTCTGTCGCTCCTCGGTTTTATGCGAGAATGGAATCAGGACCTTACGATGACCGATGTCTCACTTGCCGGAGCCTTCCTTGCGGGACTGATTTCATTCTTGTCCCCGTGCGTCCTGCCTCTTGTGCCGGGATACATCTCGATGCTTTCGGGCATGGGCGTGGAACAGTTGCGCCAGGGTGAACAGCCCAAGACCGGATTATTCGCCTCAGCCGTGGCTTTTGTTCTTGGTTTTTCGGTTGTATTCATCGCATTTGGAGCTTCCGCGAGCGCAGTTGGCGGTTTCCTCAGGCAGAATCGTGCACTCCTCGCGCCGGTGGCTGGCGCGCTCATTATTCTCTTTGGATTGCATCTGCTCGGCGGCCTGATTCGCATGAATATCCGCGCCGGCCTCATCCTTGGCGTCATCTTGGCAGCCCTCGGAGTGGCATCGTTGCTACACGGAGGCCCGCTATTCGCCGGACTGGGTGCCAGCCACTTTTTTTCTTTATCCTTGATCGGGTTTCTTGGCCCACAATTCGCCCGCTGGCTCAATCAAGATGTTCGTATCCGGAATACCGATACGAAGCCCGGCATCGTCAGCGGATTTCTGCTGGGCTTCGCGTTCGCGTTTGGCTGGACCCCGTGCATCGGTCCTATTCTAGCCACCGTGCTGACTCTGGCGGCCGCCAGCAACACCGTGGCACGGGGAATCCTGTTGCTGGCCGTCTACTCCGCAGGGTTAGCTGTCCCATTTCTACTGACGGCCGTCGGACTCAGTCAGTTTCTGGCTTTCTACAAGAATTTTCGGAAACACCTACATGCCGTTGAAGTTTTCAGCGGCGTGTTGCTGCTCTTCATCGGCGGCTTGGTCTTTTTTAATCGCCTGACTTGGCTCACCGGCAAGCTCACCTTTTTGAATCGATTTTCGATGTAATGGAATTGTTAACGAAACAGGAACGAACATGAAAAAGGCAGTGATCATCGTCGCTACAGTAATTGCTCTGATTGGACTGACCGTGTGGGCCGATCGCGCAACCCGTGTCAGTCAGAGCGTCGGATCCGGCAGCGCCCCCAAAGTATCCGATAACGTGGGCAAGCCGGCGCCCGAAATCAAACTGAAAAATCTCGACGGCCAAGACGTCTCACTCGCCGATTACAAAGGCAAGGTGGTCCTGGTTAATTTCTGGGCGACCTGGTGCGATCCCTGCCGCGTGGAAATTCCCTGGTTGATCGACATGCAGGCCAAGTACGCATCGAAGGGTTTTACCGTATTGGGCGTCGCGATGGATGAAGAAGGCAAATCGGTCGTCGCACCCTTTGTCGGCAAAGAGCGTTTCGACGTAAACGGCCAGCAACTCGGCATGAGCTATCCCATTCTCTTGGGCACGGACGAAGCTTCCGACAAGTTCGGTGGTATTTTGGGATATCCCACAAGTTTCTTGATCTCCCGGGACGGCAAAGAAGTGATGAAGTTCGAAGGACTGAAAAGCTACGACGACCTGGCGAAGGCCATCGAAGCGCAACTCTAAGCGGATCTCATTCATGCTCTCAGACCACGAATTCCAAAAAAAAGCGGACCAACTGTTCGAAACCCTGAAGAAGCGTTTACTGGTCCAGGGCGACGCTCACGGCTTCGATGTGGAAGGCGAAAGCGGCAAGCTGGAAGTGCTCTTCGAAGAGCCCGAGGAAGCGAAGTTCGTTATCTCTCCCAACGCGCCGATCCGCGAAATCTGGGTTTCCGCGTTGTCCACCAGCTTCAAACTGGCCTATTCACAGCAGCGGAATACCTTCGTCCTGGAAAAAACGGGAGAAGACCTGTTCGGCGTGATGAGTCGCGTGATTAGTCAGCAATTGGGCACAACGGTGACTGTATGAAATTCGTGCGATCCGCCTACGTCTTCCTCTTCTGCGCAGCCATTTCCCTCGCCTTCGCTGCAAATTCCTGGTGCCAGGTGCCGTCTGGCAAGGAAGTGGTAACCCCGGAGGCCGTCGCTTCCTACGACCCAGCAGCCAAGGGCGGATCGTTCGAGTTCGCAGTAGTGATGAAAATTCGTTCAGGATTCCACGTCAACGCCCGTGAGGTCTCCGCGGAGTACCTGATTCCCACGGACTTGAAATTCGATGCGCCTGCGGGTCTCAAAGCAGGTGACGTCGTCTATCCGAAAGGAACGCTGCAGACCTTCACGTTCTCAAAAGACAAGCCCTTGAATGTTTATACGGGGATTGTTGTGTTGCGCCTCCCAATGCATGTGCTGCCGACCGCGGCGGCGGGTCCGCTGCATGTTCCATTGAAGCTGCGCTATCAGGCCTGCAGTGATGAAGTCTGCCTGCCGCCGGTAACACAAACGATCGATGGAGTGGTAAATGTGACGGACAATGCCGGCGCTGCCCGCGCGGTCCATAGCGATCTCTTCCCTGGCAGGAAGTAGTCCCGTTCGAACCTATTGAGGCTGAAATTCCTTTAACGCATCCCGCAGGCGGCGCACGACTCGCTCCTGCCCCAGCGCCACCATCGTGTCAAACAAAGGCGGCGCCACCGCCTGACCCACGATCGCCACACGAGTCGCGTTGATCAGCAAACCGGCCTTTACTCCTGCTTCCTCCGCTACCTTCCGCGCTGCTGCATCGCAGGCGTCGTGGTTCCATTCCAGTAGCGCTGCCAGGGCATCCGCCAGTTTCGCCAGGAGCACCGGCACCTTTTCATCTTTCCAGAACTTGGTCTTGGCCGCTGGATCGAGAGGAAATTCGTCGGAGAAAAATGCCCGGGACCAGGTCGAAAAGTCTGGCAGCAAGCGGATCCGTGGCCGCAGCAGGTCGACCGTCTTCGAAAACCACTCGTGACCAGCTCCCGATGCCCACTCTTCTTTCCACAAATGGTCTTGCTGCAGTTGCGCTTGCACTTCCGGCAGCAGATCTTCAATTGGCAACTTCTGAAGATACTGGGTGTTGAACCACTCCAATTTGCTGCGATCGAACACCCCGTTGGTTCGGCTTACCCCGCTTAGCGAAAATTTCTGCAGCAATTCGCTCGTGCGCAAGAACTCCTCATCGCCTCCCGGAGCCCACCCCAACAGCGCCAGAAAGTTGCGAAACGCCTCTGGCAGAAACCCTTCGCGTTTGTACATGTTCACGTCTGTGGCCCCGTGCCGTTTGGAAAGCCGCGATTTATCGGCTCCTAGAATCAGCGGAACATGCGCGAACACCGGCGGCTCTTTACCAAGTGCGCGATACAACAGAACCTGCTTCGGCGTATTCGAAATATGGTCGGCGCCTCGAATTACGTGTGTGATGCGCATATCAATGTCGTCGGCCACCACACTCATCTGATACATCGCCTGGCCGAACTCCTCGCCATCTTTCCCCGAGCGCAGCAGCACAAAATCCTCGATTTCGTCGTTCGAGAACTCGCGCTCCCCGAATACCGCATCCACAAATTTCGTCGTTCCGCCAATCGGCACCTTGAAGCGCAGCGCCGGTTTCGTTCCCGCAGTAGACGGGTTCCCATCCCGGCACGAACAGCGAACTACCCTCCGTACCTGGGCTTTTCCCGCCCCCTCTTCCGCATGGTCTCCGCCGACATAGCGCTCCGGCGGACAATAGCAAAGGAACGCAAAACCGTTGGCCAGGCAAGCCTTGGCCGCTTGCAAATAAAGCTCCTTGCGCTGCGACTGGTAGAACGGACGTTCGTCCCAGTCGACGCCCAGCCATTTCAGGCCTTCGATGATTCCATCCACAAGTTCCGGTTTGTTCCGCTCCGCATCGGTATCCTCAATCCGCAGGATCATGGCGCCCCGCGCTTGGCGGGCAAACAGCCAATTGAACAAAGCTGTGCGAGCGCCGCCAACATGCAAATACCCGGTCGGGGATGGGGCAAAGCGCACGCGAACGGGCGATGATGCGGAGTCAGTCGGTTCAGTCATGTTTGTCGATTCCTGGGTGTTAAAGGTGAAAATCTCAGTCTAGCGAAACCCGCCGGGTGCGTCCAACCAAACGCGGACAGGCGAGCCACCCGACATGTGTAGCGACGTCTACGAATTGACTCCCTGCTATCTTTTTCGCCACAAGCTTCCGGACCCTGAAGCCAGTACACCGCCCGCTACCTCATAATTTAAGAGCCCTGTTTGTGTACGCCTGAGGTGCCCAGTTCAGGCTGGCAGTGATCGTCTCCCGTTGACGGCGAGGCTTTTGCGGCCATTGCTGAGCGGATTTAGTACGGGCGTCCAAAAAACGCAGACAGAAAAGCCCCGCTCCCATGGTGCAAAGCATCGTTGCTCTCGGATTCCTGCTCGCCACACTGCTTGTCGCAGTGTTCTTGGCCTACATCTACTCGCTTAAACGGCAAGCCTATCTGCTTTGGTGGATAGCCGGCTGGATCCTCTTCGGACTGCATTATCTTTGCCCGGGCATATCCCCCTGGGTCGGCAGCTCGAGCTACCTGGAAGCCTTCAATCATCTTTGTTTCGCCTTGGCGGGTGTTTGCTTCTTTCTTGGCACTCAGCTTTACACCAACCAACGGTTGTGGACGGTCCCAGCTGCCGCGACCGCGGTGGGGTTCGTCGCGTGGGCGTTCGCGGACGTCCTCCACGTCTTGCCTGTCACGCTGATTGTGCCGGGAGCCCTCGTGTATGTGGCTGTCGGCATACTCTTTTGGCGCGAAAGCCGTCACATTGAGACACTCGCCGACCGCTTGCTCGGCGTCGCCTTCGCGATATGGGGCACCTTTATCCTGGCGATGCACTTTCTCAATTTTACGCCAGAGGCTGTCGGTAACGCGATCCGCCCGATCACCGTAATTCCTGTAATTTTCGTCAGCATGCTGCAAGTAATGGCCATTTACGAGGAAGAAAAGCGCCGCGTAGAGCGCAACATGCTGGCGCTCTCTAACTTGAATCTTGCAACTTCCGGATTCGTAGGCGGTGAGATTCAGCGGATGCTCGCGCAAGCGCTCGATCGCGTGCTCGGGGTCGTGCGACTTCCCATTGGAGCGCTATTCCTGCATCACGGCGATCCGACCGGTCCCAGTTCAGTCGTTTCCGCGGGACTTCCGCAGGAATTCTGCAAAAGAGCGCAGGAAGAGGGCCTCGACGACTATATGGTCGGCATGGTCTCGCGCCTGGGCGGGTTGTTGGCGTTTCGTGACTTGCGCGACGACGATCTCGCTGCCCTTGAAAAGGATGAACCACTCCGTCGATTCCGCGAATTGGCTATGCAACAAGGTTTGCGCAGCCTCGCGGTGATCAGCTTGCAAGCCAAGGAGCAGGCTTTCGGGCTTTTGCTTCTCGGCACTCCGGACAGCCGCCGGTTTACTCCGGCTGAGCTGCGTCTGTTGCTAGCCCTGGGGCACCAGATCGGCATGGCCGTGGAGAACAGCTACCTGATCCAGCAAACCTCCCGCCGCTCGGAAGAACTGCATGTCTTGAATGAGATCGGGCGCGCGCTGAGCTCTACGTTAAATCGCGAGGATCTCCTGAACCGAATTTGGGAGGAATTGCGCCGGCTGTTTGATGTGCAGAACCTCTACATCGCTTCCCTGGATCCCCTTACCGACGAACTTCGTTTCGAGCTGGAAATCAGCAATTCGATTCGCCTTCCCAAACGATCCCGACCCGCAGGAAATCATGTTACCGAGTATATTTTGCGTACTCGACAGCCCGTGTTGATCCGGGAGAATTACGCACTCGAGGCCAAAAAGCTTGGCGTGAATCCACGCCGCTCCAGTGGCTCCTTCTGTGGCGTTCCGCTAATCGCTTATGACCGCGCGGTGGGCGCTCTTTGCGTTTACTCAGAGCAGGAGCGGCTATTCGACGAAGGGCACCTGGAGCTCCTTAGGGTGTTGGCCAGCGAAGCCAGTATCGCCATAGAAAACGCTCGGCTCTTCCAGGAAGAGCGCACCAAAGCCAAGCACCTCAGCTTGCTGAATCTGATTTCCAGAGACGCAATCGCGACGCTGAATCCCGATGAAGTTCTCTCCAAGATAACTGAACAACTGGAAACCGGTCTGAGCTATGACCATATTGGCGTTGCGCTTCTGGATTATGCGACTCGCGAATTGGTCGTCCAGGCGGAATCCGGCAAGCGTCGCGGGGCCCTTGGACGTCGCGTGCCCCTGGACGCCGGATTGAACGGCCTGGTGGCCCGCACTGGTAAGACAGCTGTCTTTCGTTCCGTTTCCAACGGGCCGAACAGCCCGCAACCTGTTTTATCCGATACGCAGACGGCGATGGCTTTGCCGATTTTCTATGCCGATCACCTGTACGGCGTACTCTATGTCGAGACGCTCGCGGTCGCCGACTTCTCCGACGAAGAATCCCTGTTGCTTCGAACCTTGGCTGACCTGACCTCCGGCGCTTTACACAATGCTTTGACGTTCCAGAAGGCCCAGGAGCAGGCCATCACGGACGGTCTGACCGGCGTGAAAACGCATCGCTTCTTTATGGAAGCGCTGTCGTCGGAATGGAAGCGTTCCTCGCGCGCAGGCCGTGCCTTCGCTCTGGTCTTGATGGACCTGGATCGATTTAAGTTTGTGAACGACTTTTACGGTCACTTGGAAGGTGATCTGGTGCTGCAGCGGGTCGGATCCATCCTCGAGACCAACTGCCGCCGCTCCGATGTCGTCGCGCGTTACGGAGGCGACGAGTTTGTCATTCTGATGCCTGAAACGACTATGGAGCAGGCCCGCCAGCTTTCCTCGAAATTGCGTCAGTGGATCGCCGCTGATCCCCTGCTTCGCGAGAAAAACATCAGCGCCAGCTTTGGAATCGCTTGTTACCCATTGCACGGTTCCTCACCACAAGAGTTAATCCAAGTGGCCGACGCTTCCATGTACCTGTCTAAGCATCAAGGCGGCAACGCCGTCTCGACCGCCGACCATGTCGATCCCAACGAGGCGAAGCGCTGGAAGCGCGACGTGCTTGAGGCCTACCTGGGAGTGACCCTCAAACGCCTGTTTGCCACCGGTCCGGAAGCGTTCGAAGAGATTTATCAGCGGCTCCGGCAGTTCACCGATTCTCTTCCGGCCACCGAGAATGCCGAAGGCTCGTCGGAGCGCGCGAAGGAATACGTTCCGCAATCCATTCTCGATACGGTGACCTCGCTCGCCTACGCAATCGATGCGAAGGATCAATACACCCAAGGGCACTCCCAAAAGGTCTCCGCGTACGCGGCGCTGTTGGCGGAAGCCATGGGTCTGCCGGAAACCCAGGTCGAAGCGATACGGCTTGGAGCTGTCCTGCACGACGTCGGAAAAGTCGGCATTCCGGAGCAAATTCTGAACAAGAGCGGCCCGCTGAATCCTGAAGAATGGGAAACCATGAAAACCCACGTCATCTTCGGCGGGCGCATTTTGGAGCCACTGTTGCCGCTGGCACACATCCGGGAAATGGTTCTGCATCATCACGAATTCTTCGACGGCTCGGGCTATCCCGAAGGGTTGGCAGGCGAAGCTATTCCGCTGGGTGCACGCATAATCACCATAGCCGATTCCTATGACACGATCACCAGCGATCGGAGTTACAAGAAAGGTCGTACCGCCGCGCAGGCCTTCGCCGAACTCGAACGATGCGCTGGAACACAGTTCGATCCGCAATTGGTGCGGATCTTTACCGAAGCAATGAAGCAACTTCCGAATCCGGTAATAGAAGTTGCTTCGCTCATATCCCGTATCTAACGAATCGCTAGCCCCGGGTTTGGCAATCCGATTCAATTTCTGTGAACCTTGATGAGAGATGCGCAGTCAACCGGAGAACAACTTATGCAGACAGCCAAAGTGCGTTGGATCCAAGATCAGAAATTTGTGGCGCAGAGTCCTTCTGGTCACTCGATTACCATAGATTCTGACCGCGATTCCAATACGGCTCCCGGACCTATGGAATTGGTGTTGATGGCCCTTGGAGCCTGCACGGCTACTGACGTCGTCATCATCCTCCAGAAGAAACGCCAGAAATTCCAGTCGCTGGAAGTGGTCTGCTCCGGAGAGCGAGCGAAAGAACCTCCGACCGTGTGGACAAATATCGAACTGATTTATCGTATCCGCGGTGAGGTGGACGAATCCGCGGTCAGGCAGGCAATCGAACTGAGCGAAAAGAAATATTGTTCCGTTTCGGCGATGCTTCAGAAAACGGCCAAAATCCATTGGAAGCTGGAGATTCTGCCCTCCGAATAATCGACGATTGCTTGTTTCGCGCATTGCCCATCGCATACAATCGGAGTGCTCTAATGAATAAGCAAGGAGAAATATGGCCCGCCGCATCGCCGCGAAAATTACGGGTGTAGCCGGATACGTCCCGCCTCGAATCCTCAGCAACGCGGATCTCGAAAAAATGGTCGACACAAATGATGAGTGGATTCAGGCGCGCACCGGCATACGGGAACGGCACCTCGCGGATCCGGGCGTGGCCACCTCGCATCTGGCGACCGAAGCGGCAAAATGCCTTCTGAAAAAAACGAACACCGATCCAGCAGAAATCGAACTCATCATCGTGGCCAGCGTTACCCCGGACATGATGTTTCCAGCGACCGCCTGCCTCGTCCAGGATCGGATCGGCGCCAAAAAAGCATGGGGATTTGACCTATCCGGGGCCTGTTCCGGACTTACCTACGCCATTACGGTTGGCGCGCAATTCGTGGGAGCCGGAACACACAAGAAGGTCATGGTGATCGGAAGCGACAAGATGAGTTCGATCATCGATTACAAAGATCGCGCCACTTGTGTCTTGTTCGGAGATGGCGCCGGGGCTTTGTTGCTGGAGTCCGCTGGTCCTGACGAAGGAATTCTCGATTTTCACCACGATATCGACGGAAGCGGCGGTTCCTTCTTGTACATGCCCGGAGGTGGTTCGCTACATCCTCCAACGCACCAGACCGTCGATGCCAATATGCACGTTGTTCATCAGGATGGCTCCCAGGTTTTCAAGTACGCCGTGCGCCGCATGGCGGAGATCTCCACCAACCTATTGGAGCGGAATGGATTCACCAGCGCCGATTTGAAGTTGCTCGTGCCCCATCAGGCCAATCTGCGAATCATTAAGGCGACCCAGGAACGGCTCGGAGTCGGCGACGAAAAAATCATGGTCAATATTCAGAAGTACGGGAATACCACGGGCGGCACCATCCCTTTGGGACTGCGAGACGCCATCGACGAAGGACGGCTGAAGAAAGGCGATCTGGTGCTTTTGGTGGCTGTGGGCGCCGGATACACCACCGGCGGGATTCTGCTGCGCTGGGCCTACTAAGCTGGGATAAAACAAAAACGCGGACTTTTGGTCCGCGTTTTCGTTTTCTTACAGTTCTTTCCTATTATTCGGGAATGATCAGCTGTTGCCCAACTTTAATGTTGTTGGGGTCGCTCAGAACATTGCGATTCGCCTCAAATATTTTGTTGAATGCGTTGGCATTCCCGTAGAACTGCTTCGCGATCTTGGACAGAGAATCGCCCGCCACAACCGTGTAAGTCTGTTCTTTCGGCGCAAGGGAAGGATCGACGGACACATTCAGTTCCAGGTCGCTAAACGACGGGTCCACAAGTTTCACCTGATCCCAGATCTTGTTCTTGATGGCTTCGGTGCCGACGGCCCCTTCTATATAGAGCTTGTTGTCCTGGATGTGGACGTGCGTTAACCGCAGCCCAACCTGATTCCCATAATTAAATACGGACGCGTACTTCTGCTTTAATTGCTCAAGGTCTGCCATGTGCGGAAATCCTCTCTAAGGTGGTTGAAGGGCGGAGTGCTAGCATAGCACCGCGACAGGGTAGCCCATATCACAATCTATTCCTGTAGATTATGTACTCCGGAGTGGCTAGCAGGAGCGGATGGCAGCCGCCTGAACCAGATTGCTCTGCAGCCGCCTGTCTATTTGCACTGCTACATATCGCGCGCAAAGGGTGGACTCGGTTTGTGTCCACGAAGCAAACGCCGGCGACAGCTTGCCGAAACTCCGTGAGAGCGCCAGCAACGACCTGTGATAGATTCCCACAAATCCCAGAGAGCTGCGGCCGCTGTTCAATTCCGGCGTAAGTGAGAGCAGGCTGGCGAGCTTCTCAAAGTGCGCTCCGGACAGGCTGCTGGTTTCCACGTCGGCCGCTTCCAGCAGGTGGCTGGAGATTGGCTGTGATGCGACCGCACACAGCACTGCGCGCCAGTAATACAACGCGAACTGGAGCAGAGCCACGATGGCGATGAGAAATATCACGGCGGCGAACATCCCTCAGCCTCCGAAGACAGTTTCCCGCCACGAACCGGGCGTTACCATAGGCAAGTAGTACCAAATCAGTAGGCGACCCGGGGTTAACGGTTAGGCCGCAACCCAAAATGCTGAATGAAACAGGAGAAAACTCCGATGAACACGTTTAATCGACTCGCCGTCATATTAGGGGTTTGCACCATGGCCTTGGCCTTGAGCTTTGCTCGTGCGGTATCCGCTCCCGATTCCCAGAAGGAAATCCGAGCCGTCCTTGCAAAACAGGCAGTTGCCTGGAATCGGGGCGACATTAGCGGCTTCTTGACAGGGTATTGGCATTCTGAGGCTTTGACATTTGCAAGCTCAGCCGGCGTTTCGCGCGGTTATGACCAAGTCCTATCGCGATATAAGCAGCGATACCCGGACAAGAATGCGATGGGGCAGCTCACTTTCTCGGACTTGGAAGTAAGCCTATTGGGAGCTGATTCCGCATTCGTGATTGGCAAGTGGCACCTTGACCGATCCGCTGACGACTTGGGTGGCGTCTTCACCCTGGTTTTTCGCAGATTTCCCGATGGCTGGAAAATCGTGCATGACCACACAAGCCAGGATTTAGCTTCTAAGTAGCTGACAGGCCGCGAGTTCCACAATTGGAGATGTGCAATACTCTGCACAATTCAGGAAATTGGTTACCCAACCTCTTCCCCTGTGACGCCTACCCGATCCCCAAGTGATAGATAAACCGACACTTAGAAATCCTGAGAATGGTACCGGACTTGCTCCCTTACCAACAGTCGGAGTGTCCGCCGTACGTCCCAAGGTTGGGGCACCCAAGCATGGCGAAAGGTAACGGAGCATGAAAACTCTTAAGTTCGGACTACTCCTGGGGGCGATTCTGTTGTTGATGGGGACGCGGGCATCCGCAGATGCTATCCGCTTCGACTCTCATCAGGAATCGCGCGCAATCAGCTTTGCTAGCCAGCCGGAGAAAGGACATGGAGTGCAGGCAGATTTCATCAATGCCAAGCCATTCTACGTCCAGTTCGACGGTACAAGCACGGAAGGCAGCGGCCACACCGAATTAGGCCGCGGAGCTTTCTTCCACAGAAACCTTCGGTTCGAACACGGCACCGGGAACATCGGCACCGACGTAGTTGTTACACCGGCGGCTGAACCCTCTTCACTGTTGCTCGCAGGTCTTGGCCTCGCGGCCCTGGCTCTGCTGCGCAAACAGATCGCATAAGCATTCTTCACGATCAAAAAAGGGCGCGATTTTTTCGCGCCTTTTTTTTGCCCTCGGAGCCTGATAGACTTCATCCACCGTACCGAACCGATGGATCAATTAGGTCGACCGATAACCCTGATGATGGGTTTCCCCACGATCTCGGCTGTACCGATCGCGGCCCCGGCGCTGGACAGGAATCTATAGCCGATCTCGTTTAACTCTTCGAGTAGTGCACCAGGATCTCCGCCTTCTTCACGAATCATGTCGTTGTGAACTTCCAGAAACAGCAGAGGAGCGGCTTCGACCAGCGTTTTCTTCGCTCCATGAATCACGGCCGCCTCATAGCCTTCCACGTCAATTTTTAGGTGAGTTGGATAGCCGAACTTCTGGCTCAGATCGTCAACTGTTATTGCATCAGTTCCTGTGAGTTCACGTTCCGACCTTTGGGAGACTACTTTGAAATACCCATCTGAATAAATTCCGGCGCTCAACATCTCTACCCTACCATCGCGATCACTTACGCACGCCTGCACAATACGGATACGATCCTCGAAATGATTCAGTGAGGATTGGATCTTGATGTGGCGAATGGCGATCGGCGAAGGATCAACCGCGACCGCGCGACCTCCAAAATGCGCCGCGGTCAGGCTGTACACGCCATAACTCGCTCCGATATCGAACAGGTGCATGCCGGGGTGGCATAAACTCGCGAACCCCTCAAGCTCGGAATGTTGGTCAGGGTCGTTCATCTGGCTATTCACAAACAGGCGGTAGACACGAGGATGACAGACCAACGGCCAATTCGGGACTAGTTCGACAATTCTCGTCGAGCCCATTCGAAAACGCGCAGAGTCCCAAACCCATCGCAGGGACTTTGTCGGTGATCGCAAAGAGTTGCGCACCGGCCTGGGTACTACTGCCCGCATGAGATCGACGGCTACTGACATCGCTATCTCCGCCGTCAACTCTAATTGATATTATTTAATAGTCAACTATATTTATAGTATAAGTACAGCAATATCCGATATCAGTGCGGGCAGTCTGCAGACCGAGGCGTCGCTGCGGAAAACAAGCAGGAGGAACCCTGGATTTATGGGCTTGCGCGAAGTGTCAGCGCATCGGGGATTTCTAGATGATTTCGAGAATTTCTTCGTAACGCTTAAATGGCGGAATCAAATACGCGCCGGCGATTTCCGTGCGCGCCCAATTCAGCATCTCGCGGGCAACCTCAAATCCACGGTCGCGGGCCGCAGGGCCGGCAACTTCCAGCGACTTTAGCAAGGCCTCCGGAATTTCAATTCCCGGCACTTCATTATTCAAGCGCAGTGCTTGCTTGTAGCTATTCAGCGGCCAAACGCCAATCATCACGGGGATTTCCGGCTTCCCGCCCAACTTCTCGACAAATCTGTACCAGGCCTTCGGATCAAACAATGGCTGGGTCATCGCAAAGTGCGCGCCCGCCTCGATCTTTGCGTGGAATCGGGCAATCTCCGCGTCAAGATCCTGCGCCACTGGATTGAGCGCAACACCAATCGTGAAGTTGGTTTGTCCCCCGAGCGTTTTGCCCGCCCAATCAGTGCCCTGATTCAGGCGGTGCAGGATCTTCACCAATCCGATCGAATCTACCTCGTACACCCCGCTGGTTTCGGGATAATCGCCCACCGAAGGTGGATCGCCGGTGATTGCGAGAACGTTGCGCACTCCGCCGACCGTCCACGCGCCAAGAAGCATTGCCTGCAGCCCGATAATATTCTGATCGCGCGTGGTCAGGTGCGGGACCGTCTCTACGCCCCGCGCTTCAAGCGCCCCCGCTACGATCAGCGCATCCATGCCAACGCGCGCCATCGCCCCGCTGTTGATGTCGATCGCATCCACTTTCCCGCAGGACATGATCCGGTCAACCTGCTCGTAAATCCGGTCAAGTGCGATCCCCTTAGGCGGATCGATTTCCACGCAGATCGCAAATTCTTTCTTCTGCAGTTTCTTCCAAAATTTACTCTCTGGCTCGCGTTCCTTCACTGGCCCAGCCGGCAGATTACTCGCTACAACGACCGTCGAACCCTGCGAGCGTCCCGGATGCAGCGATTTCACTGCCTCTGCCATTGCACGGATATGTGCGGGCGTGGTTCCGCAACACCCGCCGAGGATTCTAACGCCCGCCGCAGCAGCTTCGCGGGCAAACGCCGCAAAATATTCGGGCGACGACTTTGGATAAACAACGCGATCGCCTTCCCGCTTGGGGAATCCCGCGTTTGGCATACCGCTGACGTTGACGCCGGCGTTCGCCAGTTCCTGCAGGATGGGCAGAAGCGCCTGCGGCCCAAGCGTGCAATTTGCGCCGATTACCTGCACGTTTTTGTCTTTAAGGACAGCGGCGGCTTGGAAAGGGCGCATGTCGCCATAGGTAGTTCCCTCTTCCGAGTAGGTGAGTTGCGCGATAATCGGCAACCCGGAAAAGGATCGAATGGCATCGATCGCAAGCGTGAGTTCTTCGATGTACGAAAATGTCTCGAGAATAAACAGATCGATTCCGCGCTCTTCCAGCGCCAGAGCCTGTTCGTGGAAAATGTCCAGGATTTCCTGCGGCTCCGGATGACGTGCCTGAACGCCGATGCCGAGCGGGCCAATCGATCCGGCAATCAGAACTTCCCGAGCCGCCGCCTCTCGGGCCTCTCTCGCAATCTTCACGCCTCGGCTATTCAGCCTCTGCACTTCTTCGCCCAGGCCAAGCGGCGCCAGCTTGAAGCGATTCGCGCCGAAGGTGTTGGTTTCAATGATCTGCGCTCCAGCCTCAACGTAGGCCTGATGCACGCGGAACACCGCCTCTGGCTCGCTTGTGTTCAATTCATCGAAACACCGAACGGATCCCACCGTCTCATGCAGCAGCGAGCCCATCGCTCCGTCCGCGATGAGAATGGAGTCTTTCAGGCGTTCGTTCAGATCGGCGATTTTCACGTTCCCTTTTCCTCATCCACGATTGGTAGGTATTTCAGCGCTTTTGTTCCATGAACGACGCGACGGCGCCCATCAAATCGTACTTGGTCAGAATCTGAAACTGGCCGTCACCCATTTCCACGAAAACCGCCGGATTCTCGTGGCTCAGGATATGTGTGACTCGCTCCACTGGCGCGTTCCGTGGGATTCGCGGAAGCGGGGGGCTCATGACTTCGCGGATCACCAGTTTGCGCAAATCCTTGCCTTGCAGCGCCATGGTTAGGATTTGGTCTTCGTACACCGTGCCGATGGGTGTGGACTCTTCGAAGACTGGAATTTGCGAAATGTCCTGCTCTTGCATCGTTTTCAACGCGTGAAAAACCGTCTGGTAGGGGCGCACGATCACCAGTTCGCGTACCTTTCCTGCTTTGGCCTTGGACGCCACGATCTCGTCCGCGGTAATCCGCACAGTCGAGTCCACGTAGCCGCGCTCGCGCATCCATTCCTCGTTGTACACCTTGCTGAGGTAGCGCATACCAGTGTCCGGCAGTAGTGCAACCACGAAATCCTCTGCCGAGAGGTTCTTTGCCAGACGCAGCGCCCCGGACAGGCATCCGCCCCCCGAACCGCCCGTGAATATGCCCTCCTGCTTCGCCAGACGTCGTGCTACCACAAAACATTCCTCATCGTTTACCTGAATCACGTCGTCCAGGATTTGCATATCCATGGTGGTCGGAAAGAAATCTTCACCAATTCCTTCGACCACATACGTGCGCGCTTTCCCGACCTTACCGGTCTTGTGAAAATCGTAGTAGAGCGAACCTTCCGGATCCACGCCCACGATCTGCACGCTGGGCTTCTTTTCCTTCAGGAATTTGCCCACACCGCTGATCGTTCCGCCGGTACCCATTCCGCAAACGAAATGAGTGATTCTTCCTTCGCTGTCTTCCCAAATCTCCGGCCCAGTTGTGTTGTAGTGAGCGATGGGATTGGTCGCGTTGTCATATTGGTTCGGATAGTAGGAGTTGGGAATTTCGCGCGCCAATTTTCGCGCCACGCTGTAATAACTGCGAGGGTCTTCGGGTTCCACGGCGGTCGGACACACGATCACTTCTGCTCCCAGCGCTTTCAGCAGATCGACTTTTTCCTTCGATTGTTTGTCCGTAGTCGTAAAAACGCATTTATAACCGCGCACTGCGGCAACAAGCGCCAATCCCATGCCCGTATTGCCGGAAGTTCCTTCGATAATCGTGCCGCCCGGCTTCAGCAATCCCCTTTTCTCGGCATCGTCAATCATGGTGATGCCGATACGGTCCTTGACCGACCCGCCCGGGTTGGCCATTTCCGCCTTCACCCACATCTGGGGCTTCAATTCCTTGTTGATGCGGTTCAACCGGATAAGCGGCGTGCCGCCAACTGTCTCGATGATGTTCTGGAATCGCATAGCTGTATGGCCATCCACCCTGCACTTGATTACAAGGGAAAAAGCGGTGGGATCCGGCTAAACTCAGTTTACCATGCCGAACCTTGCATCACGGGATTGAGGACAACGACCATGAACCGTCAGAACATCGCTACCGGAACCACGTGGGAACCCATCGTCGGCTACTCTCGCGCCGTGCGCATTGGCAATCACGTCAGCGTCTCGGGGACCACCGCTACCGGTACTGACGGAAAGATCGTCGGCGTGGGAGATGCCTACGCGCAAACTGTCCAGGTCATTCGCAACATCGAAGCCGCACTCATTCGTGCGGGAGCAAGCCTGAACGATGTGATACGCACCCGCATGTACGTAATCGATATCTCTGAGTGGGAAAAGATCGGTAAAGCTCACGGAGAATTCTTCAAAGACATTCGCCCCGCAACTTCAATGGTCGAGGTAAGCCGACTGATTTCTCCGGAAATCCTCGTAGAAATCGAAGCGGACGCCATCGTAACAACCTGAAGGCGTCCGTCACCTATCGCTGGCTTCAGAGCCCACGATTTACGAATCGCTGCTTCCTACCAGTGCGCTCTGATCCTATATTTCAAGACCGCGGTACCATTCGCTGCTACCGGCACAAGAAATTGTGCTGATGAAGCAGAAGTTTTTTCGTACTTAAAGCTCGAAGACTGCATCTCCCAATCTCCGCCGATCGGTTCGTTCACCTGCACAGTTACTGCACTGTCCTTGTGATTGCGCAGCGTAATCTCGTATTCCATTTCCCAGGTATTGTTGCCGAACGATTTGTAGTCCGTCTGCCTTCGTTCAGAAACAACGTCGAACGCATTGCCGATTTTGATGTTCAACATCTCGTCTTTAGGGGTGTGTTCAATGCGGTCCTCGCCAACGAACAACAGTCCACCTTTGGAATCCTTCTGGTATACCCGGACGTTTCCGGCAGGCAAAGGGATCCCTAAGCCGGCCTTCTCCTCGTTCTTGAATTTGTAATACACCATGACCGCGTCCTTGATCGGAGCGCCAGGCGATTGCCGATTGCGGTAATAGAAATTCTGGCCGTTGACCACGAACAACTTCTCAACGGGAATTCCGCTGCCTTCCAACAGGCTGATCTGTTTCGTTTCTTTGTCTTCCACGGAGGTCAGTCGCTGCAGGCTGTACAAGTGATATTCGCTGAAGTTTTCCTGTTGCAACTGCTCCCTCTTTAAATCATTCGCCATGCTCGCGGCATAGGCTTGGGCCTTCATGGCGACCGCTTGCGGCAGGCGATTCAGGTCGCCAGCCACCAATTGCAACCGCGCGTTGTGAAAGCCTGTCCCGGAATTATTCACCACCGTAACCCAGCCATCCAGGTCTGCGGCCTTGTCATCGCGTCCCACGGTCAACACATAATCCGAGTTCCAGGTGAGGTTCGCTGCCAGGTACGAAGCTTCTATCGTCTGCTTGTGACCGCCGGAGTTCTCCAGTGTCATCAGGAGCGTCGGACGATCATACAAATTCGCCGGAACTTCCGGAAACCGGTAGGTTTCGCCATACACGCCCGTGACGATATCGTTACCGATCTTCCAAACCGGCCCGTTGTTATTGGCCAGCAGAGTCGCCTTGACCTCTTCGTGCTTGGTTGTGCCGTTGTCCATGTAGGTACGAACTATCGTCACTTCTTTACCTACGTATTTGTTCAGCAGTTTGGCGGGATCCAGTAGGTCGTACTCATAGTTCTGCTCGATGACCCCCACCTTTGTGGGCTCTGTTAACGAGCGGAAATGCACCGTCGCCGGATTCACCGTTGCGGCGATGTCCATGAATTTCAGGCGGAATGTGCCGGTGGGCAGTTGCAGTTGCCGTACGTCGCGGATCAGTGCGATGTCGGAGTTATACACCGTCACCGCCAGCTCCGTTTGATCGTTCAGCGTCGTACTTTGATCCTGAGCTGACGAGCGGGCAGCAGCGTTCTCTTGCGAACTCTTGGCCGTGTCAGCGCTGTAAGCGGGTATAAATGCGGCGCCACCGGCGAGTGCAATTGCTGCGCCGGTCGCCATCCAACGCGATGCTCGCGGTCTGCTGGATCCCTTGAAGTCCATCGATTCACCTCGCATTTCAATCTCCCTCGGGATTAGAACGACGCAGGGCAGGTTTCTTGCACGCCGCTTTATTCGTTCGCTACACGCTTCCACGTCGCGCCGCCATCCTCAGTTGCGTAAGCAACCTGGTTCGATACATCCCAGATCGTCGCATGCTGCTCTGTAGACGCATGCACCCCGCCGAGATCACCCTCGATTGGCGACTTGACCAGCGCCCAATGCTTGCCACCATCCGTCGTTCGCAAAATCGTTCCGAGTTTGCCGACTACCCAGCAGACGCTGGCCGACGGCGCCGAGCCCGCAGTAAGGTCCGTCGTAATCCCACTTTGCTGATCGGACCACGTTTTTCCGCCGTCGACGCTGAGCTTAATTCGTCCCCCATCGCCGACCTTCCAGATCCCATTCAGGGTGGATACAACGATGATGCGCGGGTCAGAAGTCTGCAAGCTGGACGAAACGGATACGTCAGATGCTGCCTCATTTCTGTCCTGATTACTCTGCGTTGAGGCACTTTGCACCGATCGCATTCGCGCTGCCCCTTGGCTGCCAGCAACGGCGGGAGCGTTATTATCGACACGCGGCGATTGAGGAGCAGCTTTGAGATATTGTTCCGCGGTCGCCGGGGGTGCTGCCTGCGCCGCGCGATTGCCAATTTGACCAGACTTCGCTGCCGGTCGCGGTGGTGCCGGAGTTGCTCTGGTACTTGCAGTTACTTGCGGAACCGTTCTTTCAGCTTCGACCGGCTCTTTCTTCTTTACGTCAGGGCTCGCAGTAGCGTTTGCTTGAGCCCGCTTCGACTCGGGGGATGCTCGGTAAGCGAAATTATTATCTCGAGACTCAGATTGCCCAGTCCTAAGACCGTCTTCGGATTGTTCCCGGTTCCTAGCTACTTCAACGGCAGACTTCATTCGAGAACCGGAACGCGCGTCCCAAATGCCTATTGCCGCGAGGACTGCCGCCGCGACTGCGCCCATCGGAACCAACCACTTCCGTGGCGATGTTTTCTTCCTCTCCAACGAGAGTGCCGTTGTCGCAGGCGGCGGTGCGACGTGGTCCACTTCGAGCCCTTCCAAAGCAGCTCGAGGCGCAGATACCTGCGTGTTTCTAGCCATCAACGTCGAATGGTTCCATACCTGCGATCTTTCCAGAACAAGATCAGCGACTTCCTCTTCCGTGCTTTTCAACAAATCCAGTGCTTCTGTACATTCAGCACACGCGGTAATATGCAGCGCCCACTTCGCTGCTTCTGCCGCCGGCAACGAATTCTCATGGTAGGCTGCGAGCGTTTCGCTGTCTGGGCACGCAGTTAACCCAGCTTCCCCGCGCAGGTGACGCGAGAGTGCGCGCTCAAACTGGTCGTCGCGTTCATCAAACGGCATAGCTCACTCCATAATTAGAACGCCGCGATCGCCCCTTCTTGCGAAGTTTCACGACGATTCCTTCCCTTCCCGAGGGCCGTCTCCGGACTTGGACTCCGGAAACAAATCGCGAAAATCGATTGGCACATCTTCGGACGCATACTGAAAACACAACGCAATTTCCGCCTCGCTCAGCGCGGGTGGGCACCGCAACAACTCTTCCACCGACGCTCGCAGGCTCCGGCGAATCCGCTCCAGATTTCGAGACACGCTGGACTCATGCTCTTGCAGTTTTCTTCCGATGTCTGCGAGCGTCCACTCATGCACATAGTACAGGTCGAGTCGTTCTCGATCTTTCGAAGGAAGTTGTTTCAGGCACGTTGAGAGATCGCTGGAAAATCGTGTCAAGTACTGCTGGCGCTTTGGGTCGAGGGTTACAACGGGTTGTGTGGGGTTGCGAACCGTCGATGAGCGGTAGTCCCCTTCTCCATCTCCCGGTTCGAGCGATTCGAATCGACGCGTTTCGCGAATCCGATCGACGTGCCTTTGCGCCAAAATCGCGCGCAACCACGTTTTCAACGAGCTTCGTCCGTGGTAATAACGGAACAGCGATCGTTCGCCTCGCTTTCCGTCGGCCAGCCCGTACAACTCTGCAAACAGCGAATCAGCCAGCTCATGTGCATCGGTTCCGGATCGGCCGGATCGGACAATCGAGCCGGCGGCCGCCCGCAGGTAAGGTCGGTACTCTTCGACAAAACAGGCCCAGGCCGTTTCCGATCCACGCATGCAGGCGCCCGCAAGAACGAGGTCATCGAGATGAAGTGCCTGCAGGTATCCATCAAGATCCTTATCACTGCACGAGGAATCAGGGAATTGCCGGCTCAGCGCGCGTTCGATGGTGGCTAGAAATTCGCGGTAGCTAACCTCGAATTCCGGAGCGCGCGATCGGGCAAACAAGGACTGCAGCAGGGCGTCAGCCCGCCCCAGCAGGGCCGCCGCTCGCGGTCGTGAATCACTGGAATTCAGTGGCACGATCCCCCACCCCGTACACTAAACTCCCTATTTCTATGTAGGTAGACGTCGCCCAAACTTTACGGACGCGCCGCAATTACAGGCTCCCTAAGAGTACATCAGCGAGGCGCGGCGGTGCAGGAAAAGACGCCCGCCCTTGAGGGAATGCGGTATCCTTTAGGGGTTGCGACTGACCCGCCCCGCAACCAATTTAGCCTCGGCGGGTTCATCCCCGACAGGCGTATGTGTTTCTTGGTGTCCCACTGGACACTCGCGAGAGTCATTAGCGAGTAGGCAACGATGGTACGAAAGTCCTATTCGGAGCCCTACATGCCGCAAGTACTCTCGTACTGGTAACGCACACGTCCTGGACGAACAAATTGCCTCGCTTCCGCGGAAACGGGCCAAGGATGAATCTTCGTTAGAGGCGGTAAAGCGGATGACCACGATGATTGCAGACGAACGACCGAAGACTTCCATGGGCGTCGGCTTCGACGCCAACCGGACCCGTACCGGATCGGCCGATGCTTGGAAGCAGCACATAGGCAATAAGCAGGTTCCCGCTCGTCTCGCCATGCTACCGGATTCCAAGCCCCGTTGGGATCGCGTTGGTCTGAGCGCGGCAGTGCAGGCCACCATTGTCGGCTTTTTTGTACTTGTTCCACTTTTGTACCCTGAACAGATGAAAACGGGACTGCACTATATCAATGTGGAAATCGCGCAGCCCGTTACGGAAGTTCCGGTCGCTCCCCCGCCGCCACCTCCGCCAGCCGTCAAGGCCAAGGTGGAAGTGCCCAAGGCCGAAGTTAAGCCAGAAGTCGTGGAGCCCGTGAAACTGAATCCACAACAGCCTCACATCTTCGCCGACCTTTCCAAGCCTAAGGCCATCCAACCTAAGGTGGAAAAGGTAGACGTCAAAGTTCCCGATATGACCCCGACCTTGGAAGCGGCGAAGATCGACGTGAAAGAGAACGGTCCTAAGCGTCCCAAAGAGGATGTAAAGGTTGGAAATCTGAACTCTGGCAGCGCCGCACCGGCAACCGTAAATGCTCCTGTGAGCAAGGTTCAAACCGGCGGATTTGGTGACCCCAACGGAATGCCCGGCAAGGGGGATCCCAACCACGCCACGAACGTGAACCGCTTGGGTTCTCCTGCGCTCCCCGGTGGTGAAGGCTATGGCAACGGGACCGGCGGCAAAGAGGGTATTCGCGGCACGGTAGCCAGCACAGGTTTCGGAAATGGCATCGCCAACCCGCCCCCGGGCGGTAGCGGCAAAAAGGGTGGAACCGTCGTAGCCGGTGGTTTCGGTGACGCGGCTGCTCCTGCGGATCCAGTCAAGAAAAAGGCCCAGGCAGCCGGTCCCGCCGATACCCCGGTGCAATTGCTCGACAAGCCTCGCCCAGAGTACACGGCGGAAGGCCGCAGTTTGCGAATCGAGGGAGACGTCGTCATCGACTTGGTCTTCCTTGCGAATGGTACTGTCCAGATCAATCGAGTCGTCAGCGGTCTGGGCCATGGCCTTGACGAGTCGGCGGTTCGTGCGGCGCAGTCAATCCATTTCAAGCCGGCTCTGCGGCAGAATGAACCCGTGGATTTTCCCGCGCGCGTTCGAATCGAATTTCGTTTGGCCTACTGAGGGAGATATAACATGCGAATGCTGTCCAGAACTATCCTGGCGTTGGCGCTTACAGCGGGTATCGGCGGCGCCGCTGTAGCCGGTCCTCTTCCGGCTGTGCCGGGCGGTGCCGATCAACCCCGCACCGTCGAACAGGTCGTCGATAAAATCGTCACGAACGAGCAGCATCTTTACGGGCAAATCCGCAATTACACCCCGCTGGTCGAAACCTATATCCAGAACTTGAAGCCCGATAAGGATCTTGGCGAAGTGCCCGCAGGCGACAAATACTTCCTAGGTCGCGCCAACTTTACAAAGGGTGTCAGCCTCGTTCCTCTGACCGATACGTCCAGCAAGAGCAAAAAAATTGTCGGCTCCGTCGGCAACTTCTTCAGCTTCGCGATGCAGTTTCTTCCCGACGGCTTCCTGCAGATGATCTTCATCGATACCAACGGCTTCGACAAGCAGCACTACAAGTTTGATTATGTCCGCCGCGAGTTCCTGGGCGAGGTCCGCTGCCTGGTTTTCGACGTAACGCCGATCGAGAAGAACAATAAAGGTCGTTTCCTTGGCCGCATTTGGGTTGAGGATCAGGATTACCACATCGTTCGCTTCAACGGTTCGTATAACGGTAACGGCCATTCCAGCTGGTATTTCCACTTCGATAGCTGGAGAACCAACGTTCAGCCTGGTCTGTGGTTGCCGACCTTTGTCTACAGCGAAGAGAAGGATTTGCACTACGCCATTTCCAAGAAACTGGACTTCAAGGCGCAGACCCGACTGTGGGGATACAACCTTGGCAATTCGACCCAGGAACAGGAACTGAGCAAGATCCTCATCGAAACCCCTGTTCAGGACGACACCAAGACCAACAACGATTTGTCTCCAATTCAGGCCCAGCGCTCCTGGGATCGTCAGGCGGAAGACAACATCACGGATCGTCTGGAGCGCATCGGGCTGATGTCTCCGAAGGGCGAAGTCGACAAGGTCCTGGAAACCGTCGTCAACAACCTGGAAGTCACCAACAACATCGACGTCGATCCTGAAGTGCGTTGCCGCGTGCTGATGACTTCTACTCTCGAATCCTTCACCGTTGGTCACACGATCGTTCTGAGCCGCGGACTGGTGGACGTTCTGCCCGATGAAGCCAGCCTCGCAGCCATGCTCGCTCACGAATTGAGCCACGTTGTGCTCGGCCACCGCATTGATTCTCAATACGCCTTCTTCGACCAGTTGTTGGTGGACGACAAGGAAACCTTCCGCCATTTTGGTTTCGCGCGCACTCCGGAGGAGGAGCAGCAGGCCAACGAAAAGGCGGTTCAGATTCTGAATAATTCGCCTTACAAGAATCAGCTCGCAAACGCCGGATTGTTCCTGCAGGCGCTCGAAGCTCGGCAAAAGGAAATTCCGAACCTGATCAGCGGGCACCTCGGTAACCGCGTACCCTCTATCAACGACATCAAATCCGAGATTCCGACGGACGGGAAGTCCAATCCGCAGAAGATTGCCGCCCTTCCTCTTGGCGGTCGCGTCAAAATCGATCCTTGGAATGACCACTTGGATATGATCAAGAGCAAGCCAATCGGCACGGTAGCGGAACGGGAAAAGATGCCATTCGAGGTCACACCGTTCATGCCCTATCTGACCCGCTACGGCAGCGATTCCGCGAAACCGGTCGCTGCCAGCGCTACATCGTCCCAGGACGTCAAGCCAGGCGAACCACCCGATCCTTCGAAGCCGTAACTCTGGCTTCAGTCTTTCCGGAAAAGGCCTCCGCTGTACGGAGGCCTTTTTCTTTTGTACCCAGCCGGAACTTATAAGCATCTTCAAAGGACGCCGCCTCAATCCATTGCCGCCCGACGACTGTGCGTTTAGACTGGTCCGACTCCCGTCCATAGGAGATACGCATGTTTACAAAACGAGCTTTCGCAGGGATTTTTGGCAGCCTCGCGCTGTTTGGAAGCGGTCTTGCCGCAGGAACCCTCCTGACGCAGCACGCGACGGCGGTGAACCGTTACAGCGCGCCGAAAACCGTCGTCCATGTAGTCGCGTACAAGTTCCGCGATGCCACCTCGCAATACGATCAGGACCAGGCGATTGCCGGAATTAAGGATATGGCCGCAAAAATTCCTGGGATCAAAAGTATCTGGTTAAAGACCGAACGCAACCAGCTCCGGGATTGGAGCGGTGTTTACGTAATCGAGTTTACCAGTGCGGAAGCCGCGGCAGATTACGCGGAAAGCCCCATTCATGAAGCCTGGCGCAAAAAGTGGGAGCAGCTTCGAGAGACCAGCGTGTCGTTCCAGGTTTCCAACTAACCCTGGCCGTTAACCAGAAAACGCCTGAACCAGGTCGGCAATCAGATCGTCGGGATGCTCCAAACCGATCGACAGCCGCAGCAAATTTGCCGGGGAAGTTGATCCTGGACCCTCGATCGAAGCTCGGTGCTCCAGAAGACTTTCCACGCCTCCCAAGCTCGTTGCCGTCAGGAAAAGCTTCACGCGTGAAGCTATGCCAATCGCCTCCTGCGCTCCTCCTCGCACCAGGATCGACATCATTCCTCCAAACTGGCTCATCTGTTCTGCAGCAATCGCATGTCCTGGATGATCCGGCAGGCCGGGATAAAGAACCGCCTCCACGGTGCGCAGCCTGCTCAACGCCATTGCAACCGCCATGGCGTTCGAACAGTGACGATCCATCCGGCAAGGTAGGGTCCGCAGCCCTCGCAGGATCAGCCACGAATTGAAAGGCGAGCACACCGCACCGAGCACCATTCGGGTCTGATACAAACGCGCATGCAACGGCTCTTTCCTTTTCAGGATCAGGCAACCGCCTTGAGCGTCGCTGTGGCCCGAGCAATATTTCGTCGTGGAATGCATCACCACGTCCGCTCCGATTTCCAAGGGGTGTTGCAACATCGGCGTTGCGAATGTGTTGTCGACGACCAGCAACGATCCGTTGGCGTTCGCGATTCTCGCAACGGCGGCTATGTCCGTGATGTGTAGCAGCGGATTGGATGGCGTCTCTACCCAGATCAGGCGAGTATTGGGACGCATCGCCGCGGCAATCGCTTCGGTCGAACGCATATCCACCGCCGTGGATTCAATCCGCCATTTCGGCAGATGTTCCGCGGCCAGCACCCGGAGATGCACGTACGCATCTTCGGGGAGCACTACGTGGGAATTCGGTTCCAAGCTCTGAAACAGGGCTGCCACAGCGCCCATGCCGGATGAAAATACCAGAGCCGCTTCCCCGCCTTCTAATGCACACATCGCGGTCTCAAGGCGATCCTGCGTAGGATTTTCGTCTCGCACGTAAGTGTACCCGTGCTGGGACTCGCCGGCGGGACCGTGAACGAACGTGGTAGTCAGATGAAGAGGGGGCGCCACACTACCCGTGGCGGAATCGGGTTGCGCTCCGGCGTGAATAGCAATCGTATCCCTGTTCATGATGTGGTCCCTCGATGCGTACGAGCGCGAAGCTTAGTCGCGGGTGATATGGAATTTTCTGCGCAGGAAGGAATCCAGCAGCGTGTCTGGCAATATGCGTTTGCCAAACGCGACCCAGGCCGCAAGCGGCGTTACGGTGTAGCGTGCCTTCGGGTGCGGCGCCTGGATCGCTTCCAGAATCACACGCGCGCAATCTTCCGGCGTGCTTCGTGATTTCGAACGGCTTTCATTGGCACCTTCCATGGCTCCCGCGTAGATTTTCGCGTACGGGCCATTCTTCCCCGCTTCCGCATAAGGAGAGGCCAGCGACCGGGCAACCTGCTGGAAGTTAGTTACGATGTATCCCGGCTCGATCAAGATTACTTCAATGTGGAAAGGGTACACTTCGGTGCGCAGCGAGTTAGACAGTCCCTCGAGTGCGTGCTTGCTGCTGCTATATGCGCCGTACGTAGGCGGCGAGACCAGACCCGCAAGGCTGCTGAGCATCAGGATCCGGCCGCTCTTGCGCTCTCGCATCTGCGGGAGGACCGCCTGCGTGACTCTCAGAACACCAAAGATGTTCGTTTCATATTGCGCTCGCAAATCGTCCAACCGCAGATCCTCGACCACCGCCATGTAGCCAACGCCGGCATTGTTGATCAGCACATCGATCGCGCCCGCCTTGTCCAGGACGGACTGAACCCCGGATTGCACGGAATCATCGCGGCAGACATCAAGCTCAATCGTTTCGATCGGAAGCTTCTCTTTGTCAGCGAACTGCTCCAAATCGCGGCGTTTTTCCAGTGAACGCCCGGCAGCGAACACCCGATAGCCGTTCCTGGCCAGCAAGATCGCAGTGGCTTTGCCCAGACCATCTGTACCGCCGGTGATCAGAACCGTTTGAGGCGAAGAAGGCATTCGGTGTTCTCCAAGAGCGTCATTGTATGGAGCCAGCGCGGATAAAGCCAGAACAGTTCCACTGCTCAAGACAGTTATGGCGACGCAACGCCTCCTGCCAACCGCCCTCACCGCATAAAGCGGGCGGTACTTGCATATTTGATTACCAAGAAATAGAGTCTTTCGAAATTACGGAGGCTTCGCCCAACATGTGCTTAAGGCCCGGTCGACCGGTTTCTTCCCAGATTCCATCCTGCGCTCGTTGGACTATTTTGCTGATTCAGCTGGCCACGCTTTTCCTTGCGGCGGTCCCGTCTCTCCGCGCCGATACGTTGACCGGAACCGTGAAAGATCCATCTGGAGTCGGTGTGCCTGCCGCGCGGGTCGAGGTCCGAGGCGAAAAACTGGCTCAGCCAATCGCAGCGATGACCAATGAAGCTGGGAAATTCACGATTCCCAATTTGCCGCCGGGCAATTACACGGTGACCGTAATCAAGAGTGGCTTCGCGGAGTGGACATCCGATGTGGATCTTCGCGGAACGGCCGATCTGGCAATCGCCCTGGTTCTCGCCGAACAGCGGACACAAATTAGTGTGACCGATACCAGCGCCGAGTATGGGAACACCGACCCGGTTTATCGGGCCCTCCGCGAAATCGGACTTGGCGATTCTTTCCACTGCGAAAATTTTCGACTGAAGCTGGACGTCGGCACATTCGAGTTCAAGTCAGGGACATTTACGTTGTTCGACGTGGTCGATGGCGCCAAAACCGGCATTGTGTTCACCGGAACAGGGCACTTCACCTTGACGCCATTCTCCCGGCTGGACACCAGGGAATTGACTCGTCGTGCGGGGAAATCTCCTGCTGAGGAAGACTTTTCAGCAGTAATTTTCCGGTTCTCTCCGAGCCAAATATCTAGCTTCGAGAGGGGACTTGGTGCCAAGACCAGCACCCCAGCAGACACCTCCACCGCCCTGCGAAATTGGCAGGCGAAGATGCGGCATCGCCACGAGACGCCAGAAGGCATGACCCAGGTTTTGCTGGAAGACGATCTGATGGACAACGTGGACGCGGACGTAACAGCGGGTGTTTATAACCCGCAGCACCCGTTTTTCTTCAACGCCTACATCTCGGGCTCTTCCCACAAGGATCTTCGTTTCTTTGTCCGCGCCCGCACCGGCGCGATTCCGCAACTGGATTCCCCGGAAGAGGTGGCTTTGATCAACTGCGATGGTGCGGCGATGGATGACGGGATTTGGTATTCATCCCATCTGCAAAGCGAGTTCGATACGCAAAAGGCTTCTTCCATGCAGGAGAAACGAATCTTCGTTGCCCGCAAGTACACCATCGAGACGGCGATCGGCAAGAATGATCACTTGTTCGGCAGGGCTACGGTCAACTACCAACCGCTGATTTCCGGTGAACGCGTGATGAAATTTGGACTGCTCTCTACGCTACGGGTGAGCCGGGTCACCGATGAACGTGGTGATAATCTGCACTTTATTCAGGAGAACCGGAAACAGGATGGCTCTTTCTACGTGGTTTTGGCAAAAGGGGCGCCAGCCAAGGAAGAACATAGCGTGACCATCGAGTACGGAGGAGACAAGGTCCTCAAAAGCGCGGGAAACGGCAGCTACTATGTCGGTGCGCGAGAGTCCTGGTATCCCAATCTGAACCCCAATTTCGGAAGCAAATCTCTTTACGACCTGACGTTTAAAGTGCCTCCCAAAAATGTCGTGATCAGCGTGGGCAAACTGGAGAAGGAATACACGGAGGGCGGGTTTGCCGCGTCCCATTGGGTGACACCGGTTCCGGTCGCCGTTGCGGGCTTCAACTACGGTCATTATCTGCAATTGGAGGAGCCCGATAGCGTTACTCACTATTCGATCGCAGGCTACTACCTGAGCGAATTACCGGATTTTTTGCAGCCGTACAAAACAACCGCGCTGAGCGGCATGTCGCCTACTTCCATGACCAAGTATGCTCTGGATCAAACGCGGGCGCAGATGCAGCTTTGTACTTTATTTTTCGGGAAAGCTCCTTACAACAACATCTACATCACCGAACAGCCCAACTTCAATTTCGGCCAGTCTTGGCCGAACCTTGTTTATTTGCCAATTTCGGCGTATATCGACTCCACACAGCGCTGGGAGTTGTTTGGGCATATCGACGCGAAATTTTCAGGATTTGTGCAGGAAGTTACGCCTCATGAGGTAGCTCACCAGTGGTTCGGGCACGGCGTGACCTGGGCCTCGTATCACGATCAGTGGCTTTCCGAAGGCTTTGCCGATTTTGCGGCGGGGCTCTTTTTGCAGGAGGCCACAGGCCCTAAATGGGAAAAGGACTACCTGGAATATTGGGAACGGCAACGCACGCGGATACTGGACAAAAACAACTTCGGCATCGCCCCCAATGATGCCGGACCGTTGTGGATGGGTCTGCGTCTGATTTCGCCGAATTCCTCAAATGCATACCAGGGTGTCACCTACTCGAAAGGCGCTTACGTGCTCCAGATGCTCCGCTCCATGATGCGCGACGAGAAGGCCGAAAAAAATCGCGATCAGGCCTTTATCGACATGATGCACGATTATATGGAGACTTTTCGCGATACGCCGGCCTCGACCGAAGCGTTCAAAATGATTGCAGAAAAACACATGACCAAACAGATGGACCTGCAGAAAAACGGCAAACTGGACTGGTTCTTCTGGCAGTGGGTCTATGGCACCGAGGTGCCGCGTTACAGCTTCCAATACGAGGTAAAGCCCGCAGAAAATGGCAAGGTTCGCGTTCACGGAGAGCTGACGCAAAGCGAAGTGGATGACCAGTTCGCCATGCTGGTTCCTCTGTACGCCGATGTTGGCAACGGCATGGGCCGCATCGGCCAAGTAGTCATCGTGGGGAACTCAACGCGTACGGTCGAAATCGTGCTCGACCACCAACCCAAGAAAGTTGCTGTCAACGTTTACAAGGACGTCCTGTCACGGTGACGCGCCACACCCAACCTCATTTCGGCACAACGCCCGGGATCCAGTAAGCCTGCGCATAAGCGATCGACCCGATCAGTGCGGCCAGCAGGATGCTGTGCAAAAACGTTGAGCGCAGTACTTTCCCTTCCTGTCCCACCAGACCCACTGTGGTCACTCCGATCGCGATATTTTGCGGCGATATCATCTTCCCGGTAACGGCTCCTGTGGAGTTGGTGGCCGCGAGCAAAATCGGACTGAGATGCAGTTGGTGAGCGGCGGCCACCTGCAGATTGCCAAACAGCAAATTGCTTGCGGTATCGCTACCGCTTAAGAAGCACGCCGCCCAGCCCAGATAGCTGCTGACAAACGGAAACGCGTGACCGATGCGCGCGGCTGCCGCTCCCAAGGTGTAGGCCATACCCAGAATAGTTATAAAGATAAGCAAGGCCAACGATCAGCAAGTACTGTCGCACCCGGAATGCGGAGTTGGCGAGCAGTTTTGGCTCCGGAACCAAAAAAGACGGACAATCGGAACGCGAAAAACGAGTGCGGTGATGATCGTAGCAACCAGAACCGAAGTCGCGAATCCCAACGGCTGTAGGGCATACATCGCCGCATAAGGTTTCTGATAGAGCGTAATGAACACTTCGTTGTGCAATCCCGGAATTGCAATTGCCTTTTGGCCAATCGGCAGCAATTTAAAATACGACCAGAACACCATCACCGCGGAGAGAATTGCCCCAAGGTAGCCAAGCGGAGATCGCCGATTGCTTCGAGACGTCGCGGAGCAGCACCGGCTTGCAGGGTCGCGGTCGCGGAGTACAGCTGCGGTTTCCAAAACCGCAGTAGCGTTACGGTCGCCCCAATCGCGGACACCGACGACAACACGTCCGCTGCGTACGGTCCCCACAAGTTGGAAACCAGAAATTGCACCAGTGCGAAGGTCGCTCCCGCTACTAGCGCTGCCGGCCAAGCGCGCCGAAGCCCAGGCCCTTTGGCCACGACCCACACCAGGTACGCCGGCAATATCAGGGACAGCACGGGAACTTGTCGCCCGGCCATCGACGAAAGCTGGAACAGATCGAGGCCGGTCACGCCGGCTAGCGCAACCAGGGGATTCCGAGACTTCCAAAAGCCACTGGCGTGGTATTCGCGATCAGCGCCACGACGACCGCCTTCCGCGCCTCCATCCCCATTCCCACCAGCAAACATGCCGTTAGCGCCACCGGCGCGCCGAAGCCTGCGCAGCCCTCCAGCAGGGCGCCAAAGCAGAAGGCCACAAGAATTGCCTGAATGCAGGGATCGCCAGTTGAGTTCTCCGACATCCAGCGCCGCAGGAGTTCGAACTCGCCTGTATCCTGCGTCAGGTTGTACAACCAAAGCGCCGCGAACACGATGCCGAGGATGGGCAGCACTGCGTACAGGAAGCCATAAACCGTGCTCAGCATCACCAGCACAGGCGGCATTCGCCACACCGCCACGGCCAGGATTGCTGTTGCGATCAAACCGCAAGCTGACGCCAGCAGTCCGCTTCGCCGAAGCACTCCCATCACCACCAAAACCACGATCAGCGGCAATGCAGCCACGACCGCAGACGCCGGCACGGAATTCAGCGGATCAAGCGGCTGCGGCCAGATTCCAGCGAGCAGAAACAAAGCGCCTCCCCGGTAGCTTCTCGTTGTGTCCGCACTACGGACACCACCCAATTTTCGAGCGACTATACACCACGGCGGCGCGACACCGGCAATCAGCCCGCGAACAGCACAATTTGGATTGTTAACGGAAAATTAAATCTTCGGCGAGTTGCGATCGGGGTACGAGTTTCGTGTCGCTGGTACTCCATTCCTATTCCGGATCGAAGCCCGAATCGCAACACTGTGATCAGCAGCCATTCCAAATCTCAGGTCAGGGCCCATGCTCCTCCGACGAAGGTGTGTTCCAGCAATACTTTTGCTGTTTGTGCGTGATTAATTCATACGGCGCCAGCGTTTTCCGCATGAAAGGCAGTGAGACGATGTTGCAGTTCGGTCAGCGCCTGACCGCATGGTATGCCAAGAAAAATCCCGGAATCCAGTTCGACGTAACGGCGTACCAGCCGACGGGGAGCTTCGCCGCGATGGCCGCGGGCCAGACGGAGATTGTTCAGTCTTCCCGGAAAGTGCTGCATTCTGAGGTGGAAGCGCTACGCTCGGCCCAGGGCAAATCCTACGTTGAACTGCAGGTGGCCACGGAAATCGCCGCAATTACAGTGAATCGCCACAATCCGGTCAAAGATCTTTCCTTCTACCAATTGCGCGACGTCCTCGCCGGCACGGTCAAGAACTGGAAACAGGTTGGCGGCCCCGACGCACCCATAACCATTTACGGTCGCGACGACACCAGCGGAATCCGTGCGTTTCTGGAGGAAGAGTTCATGGGCGATGAGTCCATCTCCGACTCGGCGAAGAAGTTCGCAAATAATTCCGGAGTGTTGAATTCCGTCGCTCGAGATCCCAACGGAATCGGATTCGGAACTGTCGAGAGCACCCTGGATGCGAAAGTTCGGTATTTAGGGATCAAGCCAAGCGCCAATGCCGAAGGCGTTGTGCCGACGGGCGACGCCATTCGTTCCAAAAAATACAAACTGACCAGGCCGCTGTACTTCTACTTCGCCGGGCCGCCCAAGGGGGACTTGTTGCGCTTCGCGGATTGGATACTGTCTGCGGAAGGGCAGCTCGTAGTCGAGTCGGTTGGCTACTATCCACTGTCAGCAGCGGAACGCGAAGCGGGCAAGACCGCGCTCGAAGGTAAATAATCTCCAAGCAATTCTTCGCTGCTCAGTGGTCCGCCCCAAAAACAAAAAGGCCTCGATCCGAAGATCGAGGCCTTTGCAAATTATCCCGGCGGCGACCTACGTTCCCACGCAGTTACCCGCGCAGTATCATCGGCCCAGCGAGGCTTAACTTCCGTGTTCGGGATGGGAACGGGTGTGACCCTCGCGGTATGACCACCGGAAACTCTTAAACTCGAGCCGCAAAAAGCAGCGGCTAAGCCTGACAACAGTTTGGTTGGCGTTTACAAGTTCGGCCCGCTGCCGAACGTACTGAGGATTCACAAGGATTCTTGTGAACCTTACCAAAGCGCGCTAGCGACGGAGGCTAACGACGGCTTGAGTAAGTTTTATGATTAAGCCGAACGGACGATTAGTACTGGTCAGCTGAACGCATTACTGCGCTTACACCTCCAGCCTATCAAAGTCGTAGTCTGCGACTGTCCTTCTTAGGCATATGCCTTGGGAAACCTTATCTTAGGGCGAGCTTCTTGCTTAGATGCATTCAGCAATTATCTCTTCCAGACTTCGCTACCGAGCGGTGCCACTGGCGTGACAGCTCGTACACAAGGGGTCTGTTCATCCCGGTCCTCTCGTACTAGGGACAACTCCCTTCAAGTTTCCTGCGCCCACACCAGATAGGGACCGAACTGTCTCGCGACGTTCTGAACCCAGCTCACGTACCGCTTTAATAGGCGAACAGCCTAACCCTTGGGACCTTCTACAGCCCCAGGATGCGATGAGCCGACATCGAGGTGCCAAACCTAAGCGTCGATGTGAACTCTTGGCTTAGATCAGCCTGTTATCCCCGGCGTACCTTTTATCCGTTGAGCGATGGCCCTTCCACGCGGGACCACCGGATCACTAGATCCAACTTTCGTTCCTGCTCGACTTGTAAGTCTCACAGTCAAACCGGCTTATGCTCTTGCACTCCACAGTGGGTTTCCAATCCACCTGAGCCGATCTTTGAGCGCCTCCGTTACAGTTTAGGAGGCGACCGCCCCAGTCAAACTACCCGTCTGGCCGTGTCTCCCCACCCGTCACGGGTGGTAGGTTAGAACGACAGTTCAATCAGGGTAGTATTTCACTGTTGTCTCCACCCAAGCCGAAACCCGGGATTCATAGACTCCTACCTATGCTACGCAGATCGGACCGTTATTCATGACCAGAGTGCAGTTAAGGTGCACGGGGTCTTTCCGTCTAGATGCGGGCATCCGGCGTCTTCACCGGAACCACAAATTCGCCGAGCCGCTTGCCAAGACAGTCGCTCTATCATTCCACCATTCGTGCAGGTCGGAACTTACCCGACAAGGAATTTCGCTACCTTAGGACCGTTATAGTTACGGCCGCCGTTCACCGGGGCTTCAGTTCGAGCCTTCGCCTTGCGGCTGAGCCCTTGCTTTAACCTTCCGGCACCGGGCAGGTGTCACCCCCTATACGTCGTATTCGACTTAGCAGAGAGCTGTGTTTTTGTTAAACAGTTGCAGAGCGCGATTCACTGCGGCCATCTTGCTTGATGGCGCCCCTTCTCCCGAAGTTACGGGGCTAATGTGCCTAGTTCCTGAGCAAGCGTTCTCTCGAGCGCCTGTGGATATTCACCTCGTCTACCTGTGTCGGTTTGTGGTACGGGCACCTGGACGACTCCTTAGAGGTTTTTCCTGGCAGCGTGAAATCGGAAGCTTTGTGACCTAACGGTCTCGTCACCAGTCTCACCGTTAATGCCCCCGCGGATTTGCCTACGGGAACCGGCTTTCACTGGCAAACCACCATCCATCAGGTGGTCCTCGTATCCTTCTGCGTCACCCCATCGTCAAACGTCGCCAGGCGGGACAGGAATATTAACCTGTTGTCCATCAGTTACGCCTTTCGGCCTCACCTTAGGACCCGCCTAACCCTGAGCGGATTAACCTTCCTCAGGAAACCTTAGACTTTCGGCGACACGAGTTCTCATCGTGTTTATCGCTACTTATGCCGGCAGGGTCTCTTGTGTGGCATTCAGTAGTCCTCTCGGTCTACCTTTACACCCCACGCAATGCTCCCCTACCAAATGTACAAAGTACAATTTCGCAGCTTCGGTCGTATACTTGAGCCCCGTTGGATTATAGGTGCATATCCGCTTGACCAGTGAGCTGTTACGCTTTCTTTAAAGGATGGCTGCTTCTAAGCCAACCTCCTGGCTGTCCGAGCGAATACACTTCCTTTACCACTTAGTATACAGTTAGGGACCTTAGCTGGCGATCTGGGCTGTTTCCCTTTTGACCACGAAGCTTATCCCTCGTAGTCTCACTCCCGCATATTTGTCCACGGCATTCGTAGTTTGATTGGATTCGGTAACCTGAGTTGGTCCCTAGTCCATTCAGAGCTCTACCACCGTGGCAATTCATGCAAGGCTGTCCCTAAAGACATTTCGGGGAGAACGAGCTATCACGGAATTTGATTAGCCTTTCACCCCTACCCTCAGCTCATCAGAGCGATTTTCAACTCACACCTGTTCGGTCCTCCAGCTGCGGTTAAGCAGCCTTCAACCTGGCCAAGGGTAGATCATCCCGCTTCGCGTCTATTCCTACGTACTTGTCGCCCTATTCGGACTCGCTTTCGCTACGGCTCGCTTGCGCTTAACCTTGCACGTAAGAATAACTAGCCGGCTCATTAAGCAAGAGGCACGCCGTCAGGCTTTTACGGACAAGTCCGTACATGGCCCTCCGACTGCTTGTAAGCATACGGTTTCAGGTTCTATTTCACTCCCCTCGCAGGGGTGCTTTTCGCCTTTCCCTCACGGTACTGGTTCACTATCGGTCGCTAGAGAGTATTTAGCCTTGGAGAGTGGTCTCCCCAGTTTCCCACTAGATTTCTCGTGTCTCGTGGTACTCAGGATGCCGCTTCGAGTCCGGTCCACTTTCCGCTACGTGACTGTCACACGCTATGGCCCCGCTTTCCATCGGGTTCGCGTAATGTCCGGATTGGTAACTCTACTTATGCGGTCCTACAACCCCCCTGTGTAAACACAAGGGTTTGGGCTCTTCCGATTTCGCTCGCCGCTACTTTCGGAATCTCTGTGATTTATTTTCCTTCAGGTACTGAGATGGTTCACTTCCCTGAGTTAGCTCATACCAGCCTATGTATTCAGCCGGCTGTAACGGGAGTTCATCCCGTCGGGTTTCCCCATTCGGAAATCCCCGGATCAAAGCCTGCTTGCGGCTCCCCGAGGCTTATCGCAGCTTGCCACGTCCTTCATCGCCTTCTAGCGCCAAGGCATCCACCGTACGCCCTTAGTAGCTTAATCATAAAACTCACTCAATACGTCGTATGCCAGAGTGCGTCTCACGACGCTTGCTGCGGTGGCTAAACCGCAACGTTCACTGACTCGTTTCGCCCTGCCTGGTGCGGATCCTTTATTCGCCGTCCGATTGCTCGGCTCTGCGACTGTCGACCCCGCCTTCGTCAGGTGCTTGAGAAAGTTCGCCTTGTAAATCCACAGTACTGCTCAACATACTCGAGCAGAACTTGTAATCGTCCCCACCCTCAATCCCCAGAACGGACCGTAATCCGACCCAAGTTCTCGGCGGGAACGTGCCAACCTTTCTGTTGTCAAAGAACCTGATCCCTGAGTTCCTCAGGGGCCCCAACTTCCGTCGGAGCGGGAAAACTTCAGCAGCAAAGCCGCTAAAATGTCCCCATAAAATACGAAACCCGGCGTCGAGCGCCGGGCACAACCGCCTTGCTGGCGGTTCCACGCGAAGCTCGAAAGAAACTTTACCCAGTGCTAATAAGGCGCCTCACTATAGGGTTTGTCCTTGGAATGACTCGACCCGACTGTGAATCCCCTGCTCTGCACGGCCCAACACTTTGAGGAAGTGCCGAACCATTTGTAATCTTACTACAGGATCGTAATATGTCAAGCCCTTCAAAAAACTTTTTTGCTGAGCTTTCCACAACCCTGTGGATGCTGTGGAAACTGCATCCTGCCTAACTCAGATGCCCAAGCCGGGCACCGGGTTTCCTACGAGTTTGCCGCCTTTTTCGATTCTGCGGAATCGTAGCTTTCTCCGTAGATCGCCGGAACTTTGCCGCCCATCGCGCGCAGATACGAAGAGAGTTGTCCGCGGTGATGAACCGAATGGTTGGCGACGAAGCGAATGTACGCTACCGCCGGTAACTGGAACATGCCGCGAAAATCGATAACCTTGGCCGCCTGCTCCCCAGTGAGCTTCGCCAACTTCTCGGAATGCACAGCCTGCTTCTCCGAAAGCCAGTGCGCGATGTCCGCCGGGGTCTTAACGGTTTCCGGTCGCGGCGATGGTGTAAAGTCAAATGCCCCGTCCGCCACTCCTGCCATTAATCGATTCTCGGTCGCCGCAATGTGCCACGCTAATTCGATCGCTGATTTGGAATGGGGGTCCGGACGGTACTCTGCCTTTTCGAACGGGATCGCCGCAATCACGTTGCGTGTGGCTGCCTGTTCGTTCTTCAGGCTGTTCAGTTCCCAGTGCAGAAGGAAGGTTGCCTGTTCCGGCGAAAGCGCGGTCATTCTTGTCCTCCTCCGATCGGTCGATTTGCAGCGGGGCAGATTGTACTACACCGATCTGCCGGCTGCTTGTAAATGAAGGCGAAGAAAAAAGGGGCAGCTTGCACGCTGCCCCTCGGGTTTCCGCGTCCTGAACTAGTTTGACTACTTGGCCTGCAAGGTCTCGATATAGCTGACCAGGTTGCTCACTCGTTGTTGCACCACGGTGTCGTGGTATTTGTCCAAAGAGCGAAACAGCGGTCCCCACACAGGCATATCCGCTGAACCGTGCGACGTGTTCGGGCCTCCGCCAAATCGCAGCACGCCAGACACGAAGCTAGCTGGATATTTGCCGTCGTGTTTCAGGCTCAGTTGCGTCAAGTCCGTTGGCTTGGCCTTCAGCGCGGGTGCGGCTGGGCCGTTGCCCTTGCCGTCGGTTCCGTGACACGGGGCGCAATACTGGTTGAACATTTCCTTACCGGACGCCGCACTCGTCTGTTGAATCGGAGTTTGTTTGACGACCGGCTTGGTTTGCGGAGTGCTTTCCTGGGCAACACAAAAAGCAGCAGCGACAAGTATCGCGCCTAGCGTGATAACAGCTTTGTGAGACATGGGTCCCTCCATTTGGCGGGTAGAGGCGGTGAAGTGAGGTTTAGTCTATCCGTCAATTTCGAGCAAAATATACCATGGCTCCTAAGGCTTGGCTGTGACGTGGAGTGCCTGTTTGAACACCAAATTGGCTGCTTTCCCGGTCCCTTTGAGCACTCGCGGACAAGCCCAAATCGCAGCAAAATTCGAGACATAATACTCTAAAGTTAAGTTGACATACATTAACTAACCGCCTAACCTTGGGCCAGCATGCAGCTTGATGCTTCCCTCTCCTGGCTGGCGCTTACCATGACGCCCGGCATAGCCGCCCGGCTGTCGGCGAGGCTTTTGCGCGAGTTCGGCTCACCCGATGGCATCTTCCGCGCGAGCCTCACTCAGTTGGAGGCATGTAACCTCCCTGCGCCAGTTGCCCAAGCGCTCTTCAAGAAACAGACGTTCTGGCGCGCCGAAAAAGAACTGGACTCGGTGCGTCGAATCGGCTGCCATCTGATTCATTGGGGCGAGCGCGAATATCCCTCAGACTCTGCTGCAGATCTACGATCCGCCGGTTGTGCTGTATGTACGCGGCGATTCCACGATCCTCAACGCTCCCAGTATCGCCATCGTCGGCACCAGACGCCCCACGATTTATGGGAGCCAAATGGCGGAGCGCATGGGCCGCGATTTGGCGAAGAAAGGGCTTTGTATCGTCAGCGGCCTGGCGCGTGGAATCGACGCGATCTCGCACAAAGGAGTCACCGACGTAGGTGGCCACGCCATCGGCGTTTTGGGTACCGGGATCGACGTCTGCTACCCCAAGGAAAACAAAAAACTCTTTGAGAAAGTTCTCGAACACGGAGCCATCATCAGCGAATTTCCTACCGGCTCGCATCCTGCGCCCGAGAATTTTCCGATTCGCAATCGCATCATCGCCGGCATGCCCCTTGGAGTTTTGATCGTTGAAGGCAAGCAATACAGCGGCTCTTTAATTACCGCGCGCCTGGCCATGGAGACCGGACGGGAAGTTTTCGGAATACCAGGGAACGTTACGCAAGAAGTGAGCTTCGCACCCAACCAACTGATTAAGCAGGGCGCCAAGCTGGTAACCAACGCGGACGATCTGATCGAGGAACTACCCACACCGGTACGCGCAGCTTTGGTTCAAGCGGAAGAAGTAGAGTCACAGCAGCGGAACCTGCTAGCGGGCGACGGCCTGCAAGGTTCCGAGAAAAAGGTGTACGAGCTATTGAGCGCCGAAGAGCCGAAACCAATCGATGAGCTTGTGGAAACCAGCGGATTGAATTCCAGCGATGTCCTGGCGACACTGTTTAATCTGGAAATGAAAGGGATCATCCGGCAACTTCCCGGAAAACAGTTCAGCAAGGTTCTTCTGTAAGAATTGGCGACTTTCGTAAAAATTCTCAACATTCCATTAAGCAACTCGTTTTCATCAACATAGATAGTACAAAGTGCCCCTCATGCACCCAGTGCGTCTTGACGCGCATCTTCCGAATGACGCAAATTGAGGAAAGCCCGGGGAAATCGCCTCGCCGCTCAGCGAATTCGGGGATTGCAAATCGCACTCAGGAAACTGGATAAGGTAGCGGTAACGACACACGCGGCCGGTCTGGCCCTCTTAGAACCAGGAACCGGGGTACAAAGGAACTCATGGCACGTTCACTCGTGATCGTCGAGTCGCCCGCGAAGGCGAAGACGATCAACAAATATTTGGGAAAAGGCTACACGGTCAAGGCGTCGATCGGGCACGTCATGGACTTGCCGAAAAAAACCATTGGCATTCGTCTGCCCGAAGAAGCTCAGAAGCCCAAGAAGCGAAAAAAGAAAAAGGGCGGTAAGGCGGAAGCTCCCAAGCCTGCCCGTAAGCCGGTAACTCTCGACGATCCCAAGATTTTTGAGCCGACCTTACAGATCATCCCTGGAAAAGGGAAAGTCATTAATGACCTGCGCAAACTGGCTTCGACGGCAGAAGCCGTTTACCTGGCGGGCGACCCGGACCGTGAAGGAGAAGCAATTTCCGCCCACCTGGCCATGGTGCTGTCCAAGCCCGCGAAGTACCTGATCAATGAAGAAGAGCTCAACGGTACCAACGGAAACAAGAACGGATCCAAGGCCAACGCCAACAAGCCGGCAGCAAAAGGCAAACCGGAAAAGAAATCTTCCGGCCCAAAAGACGAAATCAATATAGAGCCAATCGATCCCAAGAAAATCTATCGCGTTACCTTTAACGAAATTACTCCCAAGGCGATCCGCGCCGCTTTTGAGCATCCTCGGCAGGTGGACGCTCAACTCGTCGACGCCCAGCAGGCCCGGCGCGTTCTGGACCGCATCGTCGGGTACAAAATCTCGCCGTTGCTCTGGGATAAGGTGCGCCGTGGATTGAGCGCGGGACGAGTACAGACCGTGGCGCTGCGATTGATTGTCGAACGAGAACAGGAAATTCGCGCATTTGTTCCGCAGGAATACTGGACGATTCACGCCATGCTCGATGCGGGCGAGCCGCCTCTGTTCGAAGCCAGACTCTTCAAGTACAAGGGCGAAGACCTGGAAGTGAACAACCAGGAATTGGCGGAGAAGATCGTCGCGGCGGTCAGCAAAGCGAAGTGGCAAGTCAGCAGCGTCGCGCTAAAAGAAAAGCGCCGCAATCCACCTCCTCCGTTCACGACTTCGAAATTGCAGCAAGCGGCTTACAACCGCTTGAGGTTCACCGCCAAGCGGACCATGGCGTTGGCCCAGCGTCTCTATGAAGGCGTGGAATTGGGTGAAGAAGGCTCGGTGGCGCTGATTACCTATATGCGTACCGATTCTGTCCATGTCTCGAATGACGCGCTGGAGCAGGTTCGGGAATTGATTCCCGCGCGATTCGGCAGCGATTACCTCCCGGAAAAACCCAATTTCTACAAATCGAAAAAAGATGCGCAGGGCGCACACGAAGCGGTTCGGCCGACCGAAGTGTCGCGGGCTCCGGAAGACGTCCGGAAATATCTGGAAGACGACGTTTTCAAGCTGTATCAATTGATATGGCAGCGTTTCGTCGCCTCCCAGATGCCTGCCGCCATCTACGATCAAACCGCAATCGATATTGAAGCTGGGGATTACACCTTCCGCGCCACCGGATCGATCCTGAAATTTGACGGATATCTGAAGGTTTACCAGATACCCGTTGCGAATGCGGACCGTGAAGAGGATGAAAAGGACGATGAAGGCGAGGGTAAGACCCTGCCTCGTGTAACTGAGGGGCAAGTTCTGAAGCTCGACTCGATTCGTCCGGATCAGCACTTCACCGAACCGCCTCCGCGTTACACCGAAGCAACCTTGGTCAAGAAACTGGAAGAGGACGGCATCGGTCGTCCCTCCACGTATGCGTCGATTATCTCCACCATTGTGGAGCGCGAGTACGTCAAAAAGGATCAGGGACGATTCACTCCAACGATGTTGGGCGAGCGCGTCTGTGGCCTGCTCGTTAAAAGTTTCGAGGATGTTTTCGATGTGAAGTTTACCGCCCGCCTCGAAGAGGAACTCGACGAAATCGAAGAAGGCAAAATGCCCTGGCGGGAGTCCGTGAAGGAATTCTGGGAGAAATTCATCCTGGACCTGGACAAAGCCGGCGATGAGATGGTCTCGTACAAAGCCGGAATTCCTACCGGCAAAAAGTGCGAGAAGTGCGGCGAAGGCGAATTGCTGGAACGCATCAGCCGGCACGGCTTTTTCCTGGGATGCTCGCGTTATCCCGATTGCGATTTCATTCAGGACATGTCCGAGGAAATCCCGGAAGACTCCGAAAACAAGGTTGAATATTGCGAGAATTGCGGCAAGGAAATGGCCTTGAAGCGCGGGCGGTTTGGTGCCTTCCTGGCCTGCACCGGCTACCCCGATTGTAAAACCACGCGCAGAGTGGTCGCCGGAACGCGCATCGCTCTGCAGCCGGATGAACCTCTCGACGAAAAATGCGCACTATGCGGAAACGGCTTGATCAAAAAGCACGGCCGGTTCGGCGATTTCATCGGTTGTTCGGGCTACCCGAAATGCAAATTCACCAGGCCCATCACCCTGGGAATCAAATGCCCGAAGTGCAATGAAGGCGAATTTGTGAAACGCGCCAGCATGGGTCGCGGAGGCCGCGGCGGCATGCGCTTCTTCTACGGCTGCTCTCGTTACCCCGATTGCGATTTCACAACTCCCAATATGCCGATCGCGGAGCCTTGCCCGAAGTGCGGCGCACCTTTTATCGTCGAGAAAAAGTCGAAAATTGGCTTGGTGCGAACGTGCATCAAAGAAGGCTGCGACTGGGAAAAGCTCGCGCCCGAAGAGCCGAAGCCCGCCGTGGCCGAAGAAGTTCCCGTGGGCGCAAAGCCCTAAGTTCCGCGCTGGTCACGAGCCCATGTCGACGCAACTGGCAATCCTGAAGTACATGGAATATCTGCGGAGTGTTCGCTTTGCCGCTTTTAATACCATCCTGAACTACTCCAGCGATCTCGACCAGTTCATTGAGTATCTCGCCCCGCCCGGAGTTGCGCCCACGCCCATAACCGAGGTCAATCACCACCTCATTCGTGAATATCTTTCCAAGCTGCACGATGAGGGCATGGAGCCTGCCTCCGTTGCGCGAAAGTTGGCGGCCCTGCGCTCGTTCTTCAAATTCTGCGCGCGCGAAGGCTTCACCAAAGACAATCCGGCTCGCCTGGTGCCCGCGCCCAGACTTCCGAAACGGATTCCCACGGTGATTTCCGCGGAGGAGATGAGTGCGTTTCTGGACCAACTGGCAACCGAAACCCTCGGTATCGGCCGCAAGCGAAAATCCCAAACCCCCTCCATCGTCAGTGCGCGCCTCGAAGACAGCCTGCTGTTATCCAGGGACCACGCGATGTTGGAACTGCTCTACGCTTCGGGGTTGCGCGTCAGCGAACTCACTGGCCTGAACCATGCGATGATGGATCAAAAATCCAGAATTGTTCGCGTCTGTGGTAAGGGCAATAAGGAACGGATCGTGCCCTACGGCGATAAGGCGGCTGACGCTCTTAAACGCTACTGGCCTTTGCGTGAACAACTCATTGAAGAAGGCGAACGCCAGTGGGGCCGTGCAAGTCGCGAAGCGATATTCCTAAATTACCGCGGCAGGCGCTTAAGCCAACGCAGCGTTGGCCGTGTGGTCAAGAAATACGTCGGTATTGTCAATATCAATTGGGACCTTCATCCCCACTCGCTTCGTCACGCGTTCGCTACCCATTTACTCATCGATGGAGCCGATCTTCGAGCGATTCAGGAGCTCCTCGGCCACGAATCCTTGTCCACCACGCAGAAATATACGCATGCTTCTATTCGCCAGTTGATGGAGATCTACGATAAGGCGCATCCCCACGCCTAGTTTCGACCTGCGGAGAAAATTACTTCCATAATCGTTCGCGACGCCTTTGGGTTACCCTATTCTGGTGCAGACCAATGACCACGAAATGTCTCCTCTTCCTTGGGTTGCTCTTCACCTGTTTCGCATCGCTAGCCCGCGCCCAGGATAATTACGAGATACAGGTGTATGGCTCGGAGACGGTTCCCAAGGACCACACCATGGTGGAGCTGCATTCCAACTTCATATTTGAAGGTTCGAAAACCTCCGTCGACGGTATGCTGCCAACCAACCATCAGTTGCATGAAACCCTCGAAATCACTCATGGGTTCACCGATTGGTTCGAAATTGGCTTCTACGTATTCACCGCGGCGCAGAGCACGACGGGCTGGCAATGGGTCGGCGACCATATCCGGCCTCGCGTTCGCGTTCCAGAGAAGTGGAAATGGCCGGTGGGCGTGAGCCTGTCGCAGGAATTCGGTTACCAACGCTCACAATATTCCGCCGACACTTGGACCTACGAACTCCGTCCCATCGTGGATAAGCAAGCGGGCCCCTGGTATTTATGCTTCAATCCGGTATGGGACAAGTCCGTGCACGGGCCATCCGCCAATCTGGGCTGGGTTTTTTCGCCAAACGCCAAGTTTAGCTACAACCTGACCAAGAAAGTGGCTGCGGGCCTGGAATACTACGGATCCATCGGTCCACTGAACGATGTCTTTATCAACTCCGCCCAATCCCACCAGATCGTGCCGGCAATTGACCTGGATGTCTCGCCAAAGTGGGAGATTAACTTTGGAGTTGGCGTGGGCGTGACCAGGTCCACCGATCATATGCTGGCCAAAATGATCTTGGGATATCGCTTCGACTTTTGACGTGGCTTCATACTGAGTTCGTACACCGCGTTCCCACGTGAAATCGCACGTTGACGGTCTTCGATCGCGACCCGTATAATTGTTGTTTGTCTTTAGCCTTGGAGGAATGATGTACGCCGTTATACAAACCGGGGGGAAGCAGTACCGTGTCGCACCCGGCGACACCATCCGCATCGAGCGGGTGAAAGGCGATGTGGGCGAGCAAGTGAAGTTCGGTAAAGTGCTTGCCGTGCATACCGACGATAAGAAAGTTCTGGCTGGCGCTGACGCGACGAACGCCACCGTCACCGGCAAGATCGTCTCGCAGGGAAGAGCCAAGAAGCTCACGGTCTTGAAGTTCAAGAAAACCAATCAGTACAAGATTCAGCGCGGCCACCGGCAGAACTTCACTGCCGTTGAGGTCAGCGAAATCAAGCTGTAACGCTCGAAATTCAAGGGTGGGTCTTCACGACCCTCCGCACTAAGCTCGAAAGGAATTGAGTCATGGCACATAAGAAGGGCGGCGGCTCGTCAACAAACGGCCGCGATTCTCACGGACAGCGGCTGGGCGTAAAGCGCTTTGGCGGTCAACTGGTAAACGCGGGCACGATTTTGATTCGCCAGCGCGGAACCAAGCACCAGCCCGGCGACAACGTGGCGAAGGGCAAAGACGACACGTTGTTCGCGCTGGTCAAGGGCTACGTCAAGTTCGAGGACAAGGGCAACCGCGGGCGTTTCATCAGTGTGACCCCGGCGGAGCAGGCCAAGGCCGCAAACTAAGCCGGAGAAATTTACCAAGCGGCCCCGACTGTTGCTCGGGGCCGTTTTGTCTTTACACGCTAAGCGGGGCAGAAGCAGGTCGTTCATGTTTGTAGACGAAGCGAAAATTTACGTGAAAGCGGGAGACGGCGGCAACGGCTGCGTGGCCTTCCGGAGGGAGAAGTACGTCCCGAGAGGCGGCCCGTCCGGTGGCGACGGCGGGCATGGCGGAAGTGTGTATCTGGAAGCGAATCCAAACGACAATACGCTCCTTCGATACCGCTACAACCGGGAATTTAAGGCCGATCGCGGCCGCCACGGCGAAGGCTCCAATTGCACTGGCGTGTCTGGCGAAGACACCGATCCTGAAAACGCCCCTGGGAACTCTGGTGTTTGACGAGGAGAGCAACGAACTGCTCGCCGATTTGAAGAAGCCCGGTCAGCGTGTCCTGGTCGCCCAGGGCGGCAAAGGCGGGCGCGGTAACCAGCACTTCGCCAAACCGTGGCATCAGGCACCCAGGGAAAAAGAAGATGGGATGCCGGGTGAAGAACGTCGGCTGCGGCTCGAGCTGAAGCTTCTCGCGGATGTGGGCCTCGTAGGATTTCCAAATGCCGGAAAGTCCACGCTCATCTCTGTGATCAGCGCTGCTCGACCCAAAATTGCGAACTATCCCTTCACGACGCTCGAACCCAATCTGGGCGTCGTCAATGCCGACGGCGGTACTGGTGGACACGGAACGGAAATGGGCCGCACGTTCGTCGTTGCCGACCTGCCTGGATTGATTGAAGGCGCGAGCCTGGGTGCGGGGCTTGGAATTCGGTTCCTGCGCCACGTGGAACGAACTCGGTTGTTGGTGCACCTGATCGATACCAGCGAAATGGCGGATGCCGACCCGATTAAATCCTTTGAAGTCATTCAGGGTGAACTGGCCGCATTCAGCGACGAGTTGACCGAGAAGCCAGTGATCGTGGTGGCGACCAAGGTGGATGCCACCACCGATCGCTCGAGGCTCGATGAGCTCCGCGATTTCTGCGCTCAAAAAGGCTTGGAATTCCACGCTATTTCGGCTGCCACTGGCGAAGGCGTCAAAGACCTGGTTCGCTCGATTGCCGATGCGCTCGACAAAATTCCTCGCGAAGACACCGGCTCTGCCGACGAAGAGTCCGACGAATCCACGGAGCTTACCTATGATGACGATGGCTCCGACGATGCTCCACCGGATTCGACGATTTCGTGAGAGAATGCCCTGACCGCCACGGGAGGCGCATTGACGACGGCGCAGGCGAACCGAACCGCAACCAAACATCATCCAAGAAGAATTGCGCTGTTTGGCGGCTCGTTTGATCCCATCCATTCTGGCCATCTTGCCGTGGCCCGGGCAGCGGACCGCAGATTCAACTTCGACGAGATTCACTTTATCCCCGCCAGCAGGCCTCCCCACAAGCTGAAGCAGCACTTGGCGCCATTCCCTCATCGATTTGCGATGGTAGCTTTGGCCTGCTCCGAACACCCCCATTTTGTCCCGTCGCTCGCCGAAGCCGGGGAAGACTTCAGTGGCACACAACTACACTATTCGGTGGATACCGTGCGGTACTTCCGCCATGCTTATCATGGTCAAGGGGATAGAATCTTTTTCATCATCGGCGCAGATGCCTTTCTCGACATCCCGATGTGGAAGGAATACGAAACCCTGTTAGGGTTATGTGATTTCGTGATTGCGAATCGCCCGGGTATCCGACTGGAAGCACTCCGCTTGGTTATTCCACCCGATCTGCAAGGACGTCCGGATCAAAAGAGAGAAAAGGAAGATGAAGTGATCGCCAACGGTTCGCCCGTTGTGGCCCGACTGGACCGCACCACGGTTTATCTGCTCGAGAACGTCTCCAGCGAGGTAAGTGCTACCGACATCCGCCGCAAGGCAAATCGCGGGCAGTCTATCCACAGTCTCGTTTCCGCCCGTGTGGAAGAATACATCCTCAAACAGGGAATCTACCGGTGAACATCGAATCCTTACCAGAAGGTGTGCGGCTGGCAGTGCAAGCGGCACTCGACAAAAAAGCGGGTGCGGTCACAGTCCTGGATCTGCAAGAAGTCGCCGCGTTCACCCAGTATTTCGTACTCTGTACCGGGTACAGCACGCCGCAGATTCAAGCCATCTGTGATGGAATTGAGGAAGTTCTTTTTCGGGAAATGAAGCGTTCCCCCGAACACCGCGAGGGACGCCGTTCGGCAGAATGGGCCTTGTTGGATTTCGGTAGTTTTATCGTTCACGTATTCGGAGAACAAGCCAGGAAGTATTACGATTTGGAGCGACTGTGGCGAGCCGCCCCTTCGCTGACGTTCAGCGACGAAGATCAAGCAACGAAAAAGGAGTTTTCCGAAAAAGCGAGTTAACCCCAGCCCGGATTGCCGCTCCCGGGAATGAGAGCGGCTGGAGCAGATGTAATGACAAATGCGCGAACGCTTTGGATCAAAGAAGATCCGGCGTCGCAAAAACTCTTCGAACTCGCTGAGCGAGTTGCTCCTGCTGGTAGTCCGATCCTAATCACCGGAGAGAGCGGCACCGGAAAGAAATATCTTTCCAGAATTATCCACCAGCTAGGCCCAAGGAAGGGTCCCTACCTTCTAGTCGAATGTGGGGATCTGCCGGAACAGGTGTATGAGGCAGATCTTTTCGGCGGCGATTTCGCGGGCGAGGGAGCGGGTGCGCAGCAACCTGGCGCCTTCGAACTCGCCAGCGAAGGCACCGTAGTGCTCGACGAAGTGGCCAGTCTAAGTGCCCCGGCGCAAGCCCTTCTCGCCAATATTCTCGAAGATCATCGCTTCAAGCGCAACGGCGGAAAGGAAACGGTCAACACTCATGCTCGGGTAATCGCTCTGAGTTCCGTGGACATCGGTAAAGCGGTAAAGGAGGGGCGCTTGAAAGAGGAATTGTTTTATCGCCTCGACATTACCAAGATCTGGGTGCCGCCTCTACGAGAACGGCCCGCGGATATCGTCCCGCTTGCCGAAGAGTTTTTGCACCGGGCTGCACGCCACCACGGAAAACCAGTGCCTCAGTTGAATGACGACGCAAAAACCGCGCTGAAGAACTACCGTTGGCCCGGCAATGTGCGCGAACTGCGCAACACTGTGGAGCGTGCTTTCCTTTCAGCACCCAACGGGTCGCTCGGAGCGCAGGACCTTCCGGCCAATCTGAAGGGCGGATCGCGAAATGGCGATTCGGCCATTCGCCCGCTTGAGGACGTCGAACGCGACGCCATCGTTGCCACTTTGGAAGCAACCCAATATCAGATCGGGCGTTCTGCCCAGATGCTCGGCATCAGCCGAAAGACCCTGCTCGAGAAACGCAAGAAGTTCGGGCTGAAGTAATCGCCCTTGCCTCTCGGCTAGCCCTAAGCGGTCGAATCGTTCCGTGCCACGACTATAACTTGCCGCATGCTTTCTGGACTTTGGGCCGTACCTGGTTACACTAGCATCGTCATGAAGATCCGGTTTCTGATGCTGGGCAAAACGAGACGCCCGGAACTCTGCGCGCTGTTCGACGACTACGCCAAGCGCATCGCGCGAACCACCAAAGTGGAAGTGAATGAAGTTCGCGACGGAGAGGCTGCCCTCAAGAAACTGGATGCCGACCGCGCCGCGACCGTCATGCTGCTTGACGCTGCGGGCAAAACATTTAGCTCTGAAGATTTCGCCGAGTGGCTTAAGGAACAGCGGGATCGCGGCACACGTGAACTTATCTTCGTTTGCGGAGACGCTTCCGGATTCCCGCAGGAACTGCGCGACCGTGTAAAACCAAAACTCTCTCTAAGCAGCATGACCTACTCTCATGAGTTGGCGCGCGTGATGCTCGCCGAGCAAATCTACCGGGCGTTTGCCATCCTGAGCGGCAGTCCCTATCCCAAATAACGTCATCGCTCACTGCGGCTCCGGCTGTTTTGTGTGACAATGCGCCCACCAGGTGATTCCATGACCATCCGCATTGCTCCGGACAAGGACCAGCCGTCCGTCGCCATCGAAGTTCCTTTGCAAAAAGAAATTCCCGAATATGGACTGAATCAGATCGAACAGCCCACTCCTCGCGACATCGATGCCTTGCTGCTTTCAAAAGGCTTCCGCGATCTTGTGGATGATTCTCGCGGTGTCTTGATGGAATTGCTTGCCAATCCTTCCAATCTGGGTCGCAACTCCGATTCCTCCAATCTGCATCTGGCCAATCTCCCTGATTTCGAAATCACCCAATTGACCGGCGCCATTTGTCCCGGCGACGACGTATATCGGCCCGGCCTCTGGATCGTTCTGCGCGACCGCAAGAGTCCGCCGAGGCAAGGGCTCCAGGAGAGTAAACTGGAATGTGCCCGCGCGATCGCGCGAGAATTCGTCAAGCGCCTGGCGCTCGAGTAATCGCACAGTACAAAAGGAATCGGGAATGGCAAACGAACGTGGCCTGTTGATTGTTTACACCGGCCCTGGCAAAGGCAAAACAACTTGCGCTCTAGGGACGGCGTTCCGCGCCGTGGGTCAGGGCCTGCGCGTGCTGATGGTTCAATTCATCAAGGGCTCGTGGCACTACGGAGAGCTCGACGCCGCCAAATTGCTGGGTGACGACAAGTTCGAAATCCGACCCATGGGCCGCGGCTTCGTGAAAGTTGGTGGCGCGGAAACCGATCCGGAAGATATCCGACTGGCCGAGGAATGCTGGGAAGCAGGCCGCGCTGCGATTTACAGTGGCGCATACGATCTCGTCGTACTGGACGAAATCAATTACACCATCAGTTACAAAATGCTGGATGCCGAAAAGGTTGTCGAGGCGCTTCGCAATCGCCCGGAGCACGTGCATGTGATCTGCACAGGACGAAATGCTCACCCGCTTTTGGTCGAACTGGCGGACCTGGTCACCGAGATGAAGGAAGTGAAGCACCCCTACACCAAGGGCATCCTGGCGCAGCGCGGAATCGATTATTAGCGGCGGCACTGTTCTTCAGGCTCTATCTCTGCGATTGTGATTTGCCCGCCACTCGGGTTGATGTAAGAATGAACAAACACGGTGCCCTCGGTTCTATTGTCTGAGGCCCGCGTCATTAATCGGAAACAGCATCCATGTCCTGGTTTAAGCGCGAAAAAAAATCCATCGAGCAGCCTACGCCGCCGGAAGAGCGCCGCGTGCGCACCGAAGGGCTATGGATTAAATGTGACTCTTGCCGAGCGATCGTGTTCCGCAAGGACCTGGAAGAGAATCTGCTGGTTTGCCCGAAATGCCAGTTTCATTTCAAGATGAACGCGAAACAACGCCTGGCATTGTTGCTGGACGGTCGCTGGACCGAACATGACGCCGGCATGATCTCCACCGACCCGCTGAAATTCGTCGATACCAAGCCATACGCCAAGCGCATCAAAGACGCTCAGAAAAAATTGGGTGTGAATGACGCCGTCTTGACGGCCGAGGGACAACTCAATGGCAGGCCGGTTGTGTGTTGTGCCATGGAGTTTGGTTTTATTGGCGGCTCGATGGGCGCGGTGGTTGGAGAAAAGGTGACTCGCGCGATCGAATTGGCAATCTCCACTCGCCAGCCCCTGATCGCAGTTTCCTGCTCCGGCGGAGCTCGCATGATGGAAGGCACAATCAGTCTCATGCAGCTTGCCAAAGTTTCGGCGGCGCTGGCTCGCCTGGACGATGAGAAATTGCCCTACATCTCCGTGCTCACCGATCCCACAACCGGCGGAGTTACTGCCAGTTTCGCAATGCTCGGCGATCTCAACATCGGCGAGCCCGGAGCACTAATTGGCTTTGCGGGTCCACGCGTCATCGAACAAACCATTCGCCAGAAATTGCCGGAAGGATTTCAACGCTCCGAATTCCTTCTCGAACATGGCTTTCTCGACGCCGTCGTTCCTCGCAAAGATATGAAGCGTTACATCTCTAACGCCTTAGACCTGTTCATCGCCTGACGATGGATTACCAGGGTGCGGTTCGTTATCTCCTGAGCCTCGGCCGCGAATTGGCGGCGCCCACGCAAGCCTCTGCTACCAAGTTCAATCTTCAGAATATTCACTCGCTACTCGAGAGACTGGGACGTCCCGACCGGACTTTTCCCTCTGTACACATTGCAGGCACCAACGGCAAAGGCTCGACGGCAGCCTTTGTGGAATCCATACTTCGACACGCTGGTTTTCGCACCGGACTCAACACCTCGCCGCATCTGGAACGCATCAACGAACGAATCCGCATCGGTGGCGAACCCGTCAGCGATGATCTGTTCGCCGAAACCGCCACCAGGGTCGTTGCCACGATCGAGGAACTTCTTGCGGAAGGTAAGCTGCGGGCCCACCCCACTTATTTCGAATGTGTAACCGCTATCGCATTCGAGGTGTTTGCAAGGGAACGCGTTGAGTTCGCTGTAGTGGAAGTGGGGCTGGGCGGCAGGCTCGACGCAACGAATGTCCTCAGCCCGGTCGTTTCGGTAATCACCCGCATCGATTTCGATCACGAAAATTTTCTTGGACATTCCCTGCGGGAAATAGCCGCGGAAAAGGCCGGCATTCTCAAGCGTGGCACTGCCGCAGTCATCGGCTACCAACCCGAAGAAGCCCATGCGGTGCTGATCAGCCGCGCCACGGAGTTGCATTGTCCCATCCTGGACACGCGCGAGGATCTGGAGATTATCTCATCGGTGGTTGAGCAAGGTAGTGTACAAGCCAGGATCCGAGACAAACGCACCGATCAAGAATTTGACGTTTCGCCCAGGCTCATGGGCGCGTTTCAGTTGGAAAACGTGCTGACCGCCATCGAAACCGCGCTGGTCCTGCAGTCGAACGGCTACCGTATCGAACATGCCGACATTGTCGCCGGCATCGCGTCCGCTAATTGGCCTGGCCGGATAGAGCGCGTCCAAACTCGTCCTGACGTTTACTTTGATGGGGCGCATAATCCGGGCTCCGCGCGAGCGTTGGCCGAATTTCTGCGTAGCAATTTCCCGGGCCGCAGAATATTCCTGCTGTTTGCCGCCATGCGCGACAAGGCCGTTGATGAAATCGCTGGCATTCTCTTCCCGCTCGCAGAAGAGGTTATTTTCACCGAGGCCAACAATCCGCGGGCCGTCAGCGCCTCGCAACTGCAGGAAATCGCGGCTCACCACGCACGCAATTCTTCAGTCGAGCCGAATGCGGAAAAGGCGTTGACCAGCCTGCTTCAGAAGGTCAATCCCGAGGACGTAATTTTCATAACCGGTTCCTTATACCTAGTCGGCCAATTGAAACCATTCTTCCATGATCGAGGAAGGGTCGCCTCCGCCCGCGAATCGACTTAGAATAGAAACCTTGCCGCAGGCGCCGCGCCGGCTGGGATTCTCTTTTGCCTGAAAAGCTGCGGCGGATGCAGTTCGAGGAACCCGAATGGCACAAGACAAAGACGCTCCGCTCGTAGCCGTAATTATGGGCTCCTCATCCGACTGGGAAACCATGGAGCACTCGGCAAACACCTTGCGCGACCTAGGCGTGCCTTTCGAAACCAAGGTCGTCTCCGCGCACCGCACGCCGGATCTTCTGTTCGAATACGCAAGCGCTGCGGAGGGCCGCGGCATTCGCGTGATCATCGCCGGCGCAGGTGGTGCGGCGCACTTGCCAGGGATGACCGCCTCCAAAACCGTACTCCCCGTCTTGGGAGTTCCCGTGGAATCCAAAGCTTTGAAGGGACTCGATTCCCTGCTCTCCATCGCCCAAATGCCCGGCGGCGTTCCAGTCGGCACGCTGGCGATTGGCAAAGCCGGAGCGATTAACGCAGCATTGTTGGCGACAGCGATACTGGGAAACGAACATCCTAACTTCCGCGAAGCGCTGCGCAAGTTCCGCAGCGACCAAACCGCCAAGGTGCTTGCCAACCCGGATCCAGCCGCGGGCAAAGCAGCGATCCCGGCGGCCAAACGCTCTCCGGCACTCGGAAAGAATCGCAAATGACCATTGGCATCCTGGGCGGCGGCCAACTGGGTTACATGCTCGCGCTCGCGGGCTACCCGCTCGGGCTGCACTTTCGATTCCTGGATCCCTCGCCGGAAGCTCCCGTCGGCCGAATTGCTCATCGAGTCACCGCCGATTACGCCGACGAGGCCGCGCTGGAGCGCTTTGCGCACGGCTTGGAAGTGGTCACCTACGAATTCGAAAACGTTCCGGTGGAGGCTGCGAACTTTCTGTCCAGGCATCTGCCGGTATATCCACCCGCAAACGCGCTGGAAGAAGCGCAGGACCGCCTTCGCGAAAAAACTCTGTTCCAACAACTTGGAATTCTGACCACGGAATTTGCTCCAGTCGACACGCGGGAGCAGTTTGCGGCCGCGCTAAAAAAAATCGGCTTGCCCGCTGTGCTGAAAACTCGCCGCCTCGGCTATGACGGAAAAGGACAGTGGGTCCTGCGCACTCCAGAGGACGCGGAGCGCGCGACTGGCGAAATTGGGGTCGCCCCGATGATCCTCGAGAAGTTTGTCTCATTCAGCCGCGAGCTTTCCATGATCGGCGTGCGCAACAGATCGGGAGCACTGGCGTTCTATCCTGCGATCGAAAATCATCATCGCGCCGGAATACTGCGGCTTTCCCTGGCGCCCGCGCCCGGATTAACGGACGAACTTCAAAAGCGCGCCGAACAAGCCACTCAGCGTGTCTTGGAAGCTTTGAACTACGTCGGCGTTCTTTGTATCGAGTTTTTCCAATGTGACGATCTTCTTCTGGCCAATGAAATGGCTCCGCGAGTTCACAATTCCGGCCACTGGACTATCGAAGGCACGGTTACCAGCCAGTTCGAGAATCATCTGCGCGCGATTCTCGGCTATCCACTGGGTTCCACCGCTGCGATTGGACACAGCGCGATGCTCAACCTGATTGGAGAGCTTCCCGACTCGACCGAAGTCCTGGCGGTTCCCAACGCTCACCTGCACCTTTACGGCAAAGCCCCGCGCCCCGGCCGGAAAGTTGGGCACTTGACGGTCCGGGCTGACCGAGCCGACAAACTGGCCAGCCGTCTACTCGAACTACCGCCCTTTTTTCATAGGCCGGAATTCTGTTTAAGTGCAGCGCGCGCTGACACGGCTTCGATGGCCGGCTGATCTACTGCGGTTGAAGATTCTCCGAGCCGAGTGCTAGCATTCAGGTTCCCATGAGCCCCGCACCGCCAAATCAGCCTAAGATCGGAATCCCTTGGCGCACTTCGAAAGAAGAAGCGGAACAGAACTTACCTAAGCTCAAATACTATCTTGAGTCGATACGAGCCGCTGGTGGTGAACCCGTTGTTCTCCCCTTGAGCATTCCTCCCCAGCTCGCGAATTTGCTACCCACGGTGGACGGATTCGTGCTTCCGGGTAGTCCAGCCGATGTGGCTCCAGAGCAATACGGCACCGTAAATCAGGGACACTCCGCTCCCGCCGACCCGCCTCGAGAAAACACGGATTGGGCCATCTTGAGATATGCGTTCGAACACAAGAAACCGGTATTGGCGATTTGCTATGGCTGCCAATCCCTGAACGTCTATTCAGGCGGAACTCTCATTCAGGACCTGCGCGCTGAGACCCGGACGACGTTGCCTCATCGCAAGCAGGACCTCGTTACCGAAATTCCGGAAGGGCCGATGCACCCAGTTCGGTTTGAACCTGCTTCCCGTTTGGCTCGTTTGGCCGGAGCCGAAGAGGCCGTCGTCAACAGCGAACACCATCAGTCCGTTAAGAATCCAGGGCGGCAACTGAAAGTCACCGCCCACGCTCCCGACGGAGTCGTAGAAAGCGTAGAATGGGTGGGCGACGAAAACTGGGTCACAGGGGTGCAGTGGCACCCCGAGCGAATGCGCGACGACGCCTTGGCCGCGAGCCTTTTTTCAGAACTTGTGGCTCATGCCCGATCCGCTCGACCGCTTCCAGCCGACCGTTAGCAATCCAACCGCTTCACGTAATTTCGAATCTCAGAATGGGGGAGAAATGATCTCACTGGCAGGCAAGGCAGCTCTTATCACCGGCGGTTCCCGCGGCATTGGCGCGGCTACGGTCAAGCTTTTCGCGCAGGCGGGCGCCGACGTGGTGTTTAGCTACGCTTCGGCAAAAGATGCCGCCAAACAGGTAGAAACCGAAGCCCAAAAGCATGGCACCCGGGTGGAAGCGCTGAAGGCCGACGCCGGCAAGCATCTCGACAACAAGAAGTTGGTAGAACACACCATCGCCCGGTTGGGGCGGTTGGATATTCTGGTGCCCAACGCCGGTATCTGGAATGAGCAAGACTTGCCAATCGAAAAAATGACCGAAAAGCAATGGGACGACATGATTCGCATCAACCTCAAGAGCGTCTATTCGGTGATCCATTTCGCCGTTCCGCACATGATCAAGCAGAAATCCGGAAAGATCATCCCCATCAGCTCGACAGCAGGGCAGCGCGGCGAGTCGTATCACACGCACTACGGCGCCTCCAAGGGCGGCATTATCAGCCTGACCAAAGGCCTATCGTCCGAGCTCGCCAAGCACGGCATTCTGGTGAACAGCGTCGCGCCCGGTTGGGTTGCGACCGATATGTCCAACCCGGTACTTGAAACCAAGGCCGGGCAGAAGATGGCGGCTGCGGTCATTCCCTTGGGCCGGCCCGCGACTGCCGAAGAAATTGCCGGACCGATCCTGTTCCTGGCTTCCGACCTTGCGAACTTCATCAATGGCGAAATCCTGAACGTCAACGGAGGTTCCGTCCTGTGCGGCTAGTCCGCAACATTGCATCTCTGGCGCTTTTCAGTTTGCTTGGGCTCACAGCTCTGGCTGGCGGTTCGCGCGCGCAGAATCCGGATTCGCTCGATCCCGAACAAAGCGCGGCCAAAGCCGATCAGCTCCTGAAGCAACTCATCAATGCCATGGGCGGTTCCGTCTACATGCAGGCGCAAGGCCAGGAGTGCGGTGGCCGTTTTGCCAATTTCGGGCATAACGGCGCTACCAACGGCTACATGGGCTTTAAGAGCTACTGGCAATTTCCCGATAAATTCCGCATCGATTACTCCAGAAAAGACAACATCATCGACCTTTTCGCCGGCGATCAGGGCTGGACCCTGGATCGCGGCGGAGTTTCCGAAGAGCCCGCCACTTCCCTGTCCGATTTTCAAGATGCACTAAATCGCGACGTCAATTACGTTCTGCGCTACCGACTGCCCAAGGGTGGTTACCTGAAACGGTACGGCGGCAGCACGGTCGCCAGTTTGCGCGAGGTGGACATCGTCGAATTGACTGACCCTGATGATCGCAAATTGCGCCTGGCGATCGACAAGCAGTCCCACCTGCTCGTAAAACTCGAGGTGAGCAGCATCGTGCCGTCGCTCGACGAGGTGTCCCGCGAGCGCCGCCTGGACGTCGTGCTATTTACCAACTATCAGCTAAAGGACGGCGTTCAGCTTCCCATGCAGGTCACCCGCGAACGCGACGGACGCCGTGTTTATCAGGCTTTTTATGATAGTTGCCAGATGAACCCGAATCTCCCGTCGGATTTCTTCACGAAGGCGGCGCTGGAGAAGCGTTTTGCCGAGCTTGGGGGTAAGAAGAAGTAGGGCCGGGGGACACGCTCTGTGTTGTTAAGATAAGTTAACTGTTGGCAATTCCGGCACGCCTACCGAGCCTCCTGAAAATCTGATACCGTTGATAATCCCAGTCCCAGCCGACGTGTTTCCCAACCCCACTGGGGGTTGAAGATGAGTGTTCTCTACGAGCGCAACGAATGGCTCCGCCGCATAAGACAATCCGAGGGTTCAGCGTCATTGAGCTGCTGGTGGCGATGGCTGTTGCTTTGGTGCTCACTGGCATCGGCATGCCGTATTTCTTGAATGCCTACCGTTCCTACCAGCTTACAAACGCCGCTTCGCAACTTGCCGGCATCTTGCGTTTGACGCGCTACGAAGCCATTCGCCGCAATACTCCGGTTTCGTGTATGTGGCAGGCTCCTGACGCCGCATCGACCATCGTATGGGTGGATACCATTGCGAATCAACTTCCCGACCCCACCGAGCAAACCGTATACCTGGGCACTGGCGGCCGCGTGATTGATCCCGGCACCGTGCAGGTCGGCAACCTTCCAGCTAAGGCGAATGTGACCGCGCTGAATGCCCAGCCCGCCAATAACGCCGCGATCCAATTCGATCAACGAGGAGCGGTCAGCAGCCCCGCGCCCGTCGCAGTCAATGTTTTCTACCTGTCCGGTGTTGACGCGAGTTCGGGCTATCGGGCCGTGCTATTGATGCCCACGGGCCTCATCCAAGTCTGGACCGGCGATGGCGCTGGAAATTGGCAGCAACTCCGTTAGAACCAAGATGCGATACTCCTCTGCCATCACCGCAAAGCGTCGCTTCGAACGAGGATTCACTTTGGTCGAACTGATGATGGCCACCGTGATCATCCTCGTGGGCCTCGTCGCGGTCGCGCAGCTGGTTCCGATGTCCGTTCTGCTGAACTCCAACACCCGCAATGATGGGACTGCTCTGGTATTTGCGCAGCGACAGATGGAAGTATTGCGTTCCCAGCCCATCAACAGCGCTACTTTCAAAGACGCGCAGGGAATCTCCTGTCCGTTCGGTCAAACCTGCCTGCTCGGAGATCCGACTCAGCTCGGAGTTCTCGTCGGCAGCCCCGTCGTCCTGGATAGCAGCGGGTATCCCCTCGTCGATTTTTCGGCTGCCCCCGTGGACGGGTACAGTTTTCAGTACATCGATCCGAATGATCCGGCCAGTGCGGCGTACGATGTCCGTTGGGCGATCGCAGCCTCCACGAACCAGGGTGTCGTGACCGGGAAGCGCATCGTTCTTGGAGTGTTTCGCCGTGGAATGAACGCCGCCTACTTGCCCGTCACCTTGGATTCGGCAGTACAAAAATAGATTCGACGATGCGCGACTCAAACAAAGGCTTTACGCTGCTGGAATTGATGATTGCCACCGGCGTTTTTCTGCTAATCAGCGCGGCTATGTTCGAATTGCTGCAACTTTCGCAACGCTCGTACGGAAACGAGTCCCAGATTTCCAGTTCGTTTCAGGAGGCGCGTTTGGCTCTGGACCAGCTCGCCTCCGATTTCGATCACTCGGGTTATCCCCCGGTAATTCTCTATACCCAGCCGCCCGATCCTTCTTTATACGCGGTCGGACCAACTGCCTGGAGCCCGGGATATGCGCTCACACCCTGTACGCTCGGCGTAACGTGCCTTACTCCTGGCGATTTCGACTTGATCCTCGAAGAGAGCTTGAATATCCCGACCAATCTTGGAATACCGAACACGCAGGTGAATTGGATTCGCTATCAATTGGTGGGCAACACTCTCTATCGCGCAGCGGTGCCCAAGGTCGCCGGTGCGGATCCGGTAGCCGCGACATCCGCACAGGGAGTGATGGTGCCGTTCTTGACCAACGTCATGAATAATCCCGGCGCCCAGATGCCGCAAATCACCGCCAGTTACCCGGCCATGTTTCCGGGCGGCATTCCGGTTCCGATTTTCAGATACAGTTGCGATAGTCCGACTGGCACCGTCGCGTGCAGCTTGGCGGGGAGCTCCAACAGCCCTCTGAACGTGCGCGATGTCGATATCACTTTAATCGTCAGCACGATTCAGCCTGACTTGCAGACGCAGCAAATTCGTTTGGTGCAGCTCACGGGGAGAGGTCATCGTCTAAATCCAACGAATTGATTGGATTGCCGCGACAAGAGCATGAGACTCCAGAACAATTCGCGACGGCAACCGCAGCGCGGTGCAGCCATGCTTATTGCCATCTTCGTGCTTCTGTTAATCAGCGTTATAGCCATCGCTCTAGTCGTCTCTTCAGGTACAGATTCCGCGCTCGCCAGCAACTTCCGAACTTCTACCATGGGCTATTACGCTGGATTGGCTGGGCTGGAAGAAGCGCGAGGGCGCCTCTATTGGAAGAACCCCGCCTATTTGAAAAACAGTGTGGCGAACCTGATGACTCCTGCCGACGTGCCGCTGCTGCCTGTCGGTCAAGTGGTTTATTTGCTCAATCCGGTGAACGGTGAAACGGTGGCCCCATGGGACACCGGCAATCCCAGCACGTATCCTGATACCGAATTCCTCAACGAATTTCCCACGGTTACCCCAACCGTCCAGACTGTTCAGTCCACCTCCCCAGTCAACGGCATGCCAGGTCCGTCTTACAAGTGGGTCCGCATTACGGCCGCAACTGAGTGGTCCCTGGGAATTGACGTGAATGGCGATCACGTCTTGGATCAATCCACGCCCCTGTACTACGACCCCGCGAATCCCGGGGTAAACGGCGCCCAGCCCGCTCTCGTCAGCACCATTTCCCTGAATCAAACAGCCAGGCAAGCCCTGGAAATCACCGCGTATGCCGCTTTGCCGAACCACACCAGGAAAATGCTGCAATACGTCGTTGCTCCCATCACCTACGGATTGTTTTTCCATGCCACTCTCGCTGTCATCGCAGCGGGAGATGGTTCGCTCCCTGGCCTGAATTTGATTCCGCCAAACGATCCGGCATTTCGTGTGACCGGTGTAGACGGGATCGGCCCGAACTCGGCAGGCGGCAATTGTGCTTTTGGCAATGTGCAGCCGGGTAGCACACCGATCCTGGCGCTGGGAACGACTGGCCCTCAGGGTCCCGCTCAGAACTACCTGACGATGGCCACCGCGATTCCGACCGGAGACGGGGGAAACTATACCTCCAGTAATAATCCTGCTCCCCCGGTTTCATCGTATCCGCCGACGCCGAGCATCGATCCCGCCGTTTTTCTGAACCCCCTGATGTCCTCGCCAACCGGGCTCAATCAGGTGATCCAGACCATCCGTCAAAACGCCGATGCTGTGATTTCTCCGCCTTCCGGAAGCGCGGATGAAACCAGCCTACCGGCCGCCATGTCCGCCGCCAACCCAATGACCATTTATGTAAACGGCAACTTGACGCTGAACGGCAACTTTACCGGATATGGATTGTTGGTGGTGACAGGAAACTTCCGCGCCAACGCGAATGCGGGATGGCGCGGGGTGGTCCTCGTCGTGGGTTCTGGTAATGCCCAGTTCTTCGGCGGAATCGGTGGCACCGGTGAATTTGACGGAGCTTTTTTTGTCGCCAAAACTCTTGACACTACCGTGAATCCGCCCGTGCCCATTTATGCAAACGGACAACCCATTTTTGGAGCCGCAACATTCGACGCGTCGCAAGGCGACGGCCTGGGAATCTTCAACAACAGTTGCTGGATTAACGCTGCGTTGAAACCACCCACCTACAAAGTTCTGTCCTTCCGTGAGATCCCGCTGACCAATTAGTGTAAGCGAATCGAATTTCTTCCCTCCGCCTTGACTTGCCGCAAATATCGGCCTATTATCTAGAGTTTTTAGATCACCCCTGGAAGGTTCTAGGGGAGGGTGAACATGGATAAGAAGCGTTTGGAGTATTACAGAAAGAAGTTACTGACTCGGCGGGATGAACTCGTGAAGACGATCACGCGGACCGAAGAGGAAGGCCGCACCGCCGACGACGATCCCACAGTGGACCTCGCGGATAAGGCAGCCAACTCCTACACCAAGGAATTTCTCTTCGGTCAAACCAGCGCCGATCGCAACATGCTGAACATGATCGACGAGGCCTTGAAGCGCATTCGCAGCGAGGAGTACGGTGCGTGCGCCAGTTGTCAGGAAGAGATGCAACAGAAGCGACTCGAAGCTGTACCTTGGGCCAAGCACTGCATCGCCTGCCAGGAAAAGATGGAACAGGGCCTTCTGTAAGCCTGCTCGTACCACTTCCTAACATTACTGTATTATAATCAAACCGAACGCTTCAGCGCTTCGGGTGATGGTCTTGTGCCCTATCCCTTTATCCAAGGCTCGTGTCGCTCTCGGTCTCCGCGATCTATGGAGTGGTCTCGGCAATATCCTCCTGCCGGCCGGCTGCCGGCTTTGTGAGGAACTGCTGGAGGGCGCCAACCGCCTGCCCGTCTGCGACGCCTGCCTCCAATCTTTTCAGCGCCTGAGTTCGAATGTATGCCAAGTCTGTGGTCAACCCTGGTCCCTGTCTGACGAGCAGCCCCAGCAGGACGCGATCTGCCGGGAGTGCCGGCAGTTTCGCTATACGTTTCAACTGGCGCGCAGCTTCGGCGTCTACGAGGGAAATCTGGCCCGGGCCGTAGTCCTGCTGAAATTAGATCCGATCGAGCCCCTGGCACGCTGGTTCGCCGACCGGCTCGCCGAAATGGTCCGTGGCGACTGGCAACATTTGGGAGCCGACTTGATCATTCCCGTGCCCCTCCACCAAGGCCGTAAGAAAGAGCGCGGCTTCAACCAGGTGGAACTGTTCGCCAAGCCCCTGGCTCGCTCGCTGCGCCTCCCCTACAGGCGCGATCTGCTGGTTCGCACCAAAGCCCGCCCGGACAAGCTCCTGATGGGCTTCCAGGAGCGCTGGGACGCCGTACGTGGCGCTTTTGCCGTACATTACAGCCCGCAGGTTGACAATTTACGGATATTGCTGCTAGATGATGTAATGACGACGGGAGCTACGCTAAATGCGTGTTCCGTGGCGTTACGCGAGGCCGGGGCCAGTTCGGTAGTCGGACTAACCGTAGCTCGAGCGATGAGGCCCTCCCTGCCCGCGATCCCTTAGTCTCGGGAAGGTTGCGCTGTGGGCGCTAGAAGGACAGAGGCGACAGATCTACGGGGGCGATATTCCCCCGAAGCGGCCAGCGCGCTTGCGCCTAGCGCTTCGGGGAATGCCGGTAGCCGTCACCTTCCTCCGTTAGCTCCTCGCCGCGCTTCCCTGATGCAAGAGCCCGTACTCGTCCTCAACGCTACCTACGAGCCGATCAACGTGACCGCTGTGCGCAGAGCGATGGTGCTTCTGCTGAAGGGCGTTGCGCAAGCTGAGGAATTGCATCCCTCCGAAGTACATTCCTCCGCGCACTCCCATAAAGTTCCCTCAGTCATCCGGCTGCTTGCCTATAGGCATATTCCCCAGCAAAGCCGGGCGCTGTCGCGCAAGAATATTCTCCTTCGGGATCGCAACACCTGTCAGTTCTGCGGGCGTATTTTCCCGAGCTCCGAGCTTACTCTCGATCACGTCATGCCCCGCTCGCGGGGCGGTCGTTCCTCTTGGGAGAATCTGGTAGCTTGCTGCTACCGTTGCAATAACGAAAAAGGGGACCGCACTCCGGAAGAAGCCGGCTTGAAACTGGCGCGTAAACCCCGTCCGTTTACCCTGCATACTTCGCGACAACTGATGCGCTTGATTGGTCACCGGGACGAACGTTGGCGTAAGTACTTGTTTTACTGAGGTCTCCGTACACCCTCATCTAGTATAAAAAAACCGTTTTACCTGAGGGATTCCGAAGAAACCTTTCCGCAACGCGCGACGTCTAATCTATCAAAACCACTTCGAGGACACACCCCGGGAGGCAGCTAGGGTTCAACACTCTAGCTGCTTCTCTCCTTTTTGGGAGCCTGTTTTTCGCTTACTGCGGGAAAACTGTCGAGCGCGGATGCTTCATCCGGAAATTCGGGGAACACCTGGTACAGTTGGGTGATTTTCAGAATCTGATCCACTCTCGGCGCCAATCCCACGACCTTCATCGCGCCGCCTCGTTTTACCACCGACAAATAATTTCGAACCAGTTCGCCAATTCCCGAACTGTCCAGGTATTCCAATCCCGTCAGGTTTAGTAGGATGTTTCTGTGCCCGGATTCCAGTAGGCCGAGGATCGCGTCGCGAAATGCTGTCGATTCAAACGAAGTCAGTTTCCCGGAGACATCGACAAGGGAGACTTGGTCCTTCTGCCGGATTGTAATCTTAAAACTCATTCTCCATTGTTCGGGTGCCTTCAAATTCTACAATGGAAATCTGCAAAACCAATGGCGATCGCAGGAAAACTACTGACGCATCATGATGCGGATGCCCCTGCGCCACGATTCGGCGATCCCGATTCGAACTACTTCTATCTCCGGCGAAAGGTAGCCCAACAGAACGCCGGTGGATGGGTGAAATCGTAACGCTGGCGAGATGAGGTAGACCAGAGGCGGCGCTGGCTGCAGGGTCATCCCAGCGAAATATCCGTAGCGCTGGAGATCATGAGCGCTCTGATGCTTGCGAATCCGCGCCCAGTAGTCGGCGGCCTGCATCGGCAGGTCGACGCATTCGGAGGCTTTCAACTCCAATATCACCAGGCGACCATTTCGCGTCACCGCAAGCAAATCGAGAATCCCGCGGTGCCCTGCTGAATTCGCCAGAACCTGCTCGTACAGGTGCTCCGGGTCCAGATTGATATCCAGCCGGCTTAGATCTTCCGCGATCAGCGACTGCAGCCAGCGTTCCGGTTGCGCTCGAAATAGTTCATGACGGGTGTCGGAAGCCAACGGCTTCCGGCAGGATTCCAAATTCCTGATCAACTGTTGCAGCGCAACATCGGTCCCCGGCGTCCACTCCTGGCTCATGCCGCGGACCTCAAACACAACTTTGCCGTCACACCAGCGGGCGAACGAGTAGCCGTGGAACCTCAGCACAACCTCTCCGCTCTGCACATTCGCGTGCCGGGTGATTTCCGGCTTGGATAAGCACGGAATCTGCGCGAGGCTTGGCGTCGCTCGTTCGAGAAGAAGCCGTGACTCCCCTCGCGGCACCAGCCAGGTGGCTACGTTGCCGTTTTTGCGCGGGTCCACTCGCTCCAATCGTTCCATCAGGGGATCGAGTTCGAAGACTTCGACGCTCAGTCTTGGATCGATCGCGGACAGCCGATAACTGAGCTGACCCGAAGCTCCTTTCGGCACCAGAAGTCGCAAGCCGCTCACCAACTGCTTCCTGGGCGTCTGCCGGGACCTGCTGAACCACAACAGCCCATAGGTGAGCGCACTGTTCATGGCATCCGGAGAACCGACATCTGGAACCGCGAGAAATGCGGTTGCCGTGTTTCCGCGACGAACGATTCCCCGAGTGAACATCCCGGACAGCGTGTGCTCCAAGTCCGCGCCGGTCGAGATGCGCTCCACGGTCTCATCGGGGAATTGCTCTGCCAGAATTCGCTTCAGATTTTCGGCGAACTCTTCGCGCGTCAATCGATGAATCGTAGGAATTCGCGTAGTGGGCAGCAGGTCCATCCGTCCCGGCTTCGCTTTTCCGAACCGCTCAACGGACAACGTAATTCCAGTGTCAGAGCGACCAACGATCGCCAGGACGCGCCGCGTCAGGTTGCAGTTTTCGCCCCACACATGCAGCAATGGTTTTTCAGACTCGCCGCGAACTTCCCAGGACCACGGAGCTGGCACAGTAATTTTTGTAGCGGACTCGCGGATCTCAAACGCGCCAGCCTTGCCCAACCGCTGCATGCAGTCGTAAAGATCACTGGCGAGAGCCATATTGTGATTATATTCTAAGTTTAGTGTTTGGTACTTCTATTTGGAAAGACTCGCGGCAAGAGTAAGTTGGGCAGCTCGTAGAACCGGTTGCTCCTGGTTCCAGGTATTCGGCACATGCTCGAATGAGATTTCGAACGGGCGCCGCTCGCCAGGCGTAAGTGGTGAAATCGGGTTCCCCAGCACGTTCCTAGTCTCCCGCAATACTACTTGGTTCATCGTGTCGCGAAATTCGATCGTTAGGTTTAGCCGGTCCACCGTCTGCGCGCCTTTGTTGACGATCGTCCCGCCCAAAATCGTTACTTCCTGGTGCAGAAAGTTTTCCGCTCGACTAAGTGCGAGGTCCTGAACTCCGAGGCTGTCCAGATAAGCCTCTTCCGCCGGACTCATCTTCACCGGTATGGTTGCGCGCTCGGAAATTCTCTGCGCATTCGGAATGTGAATCAGGAAATAGAGGCTCGCCGCGATCGCCGCAATCACCACAATCGCTATCAGCACCGTCGAAATAGAGGGTCGTGTCGGAGGCTCGCTGGAGGGCAACGAATCGGGAACGTTATTGTCGGTGAGAGACATCGTACCTAGCTATTATCGCCCGACGCTGAGCCGAAGCGCCAAGGGTTCGGGCAAATGCGCTGAGCGCATCCGGCGCTGTACCCCTTCCACATCGTACGGCACGCGCCAAAATTCCACGACGCCGCTGGAAACGTCTGCGATCGCAAATCCGGCTCGCGGATCGCCATCCCGCGGCTGCCCGATCGAACCGGGATTCAGCAAGTAACGCTTGGAGCTTTCAATTCGTAAGGCGCTTCGCGAGTCTGACTCTCTGGGATGTAGCTGCAGAACTTCCAACTGGTTGTCCTCGTAGGCAAATCCACCTTGATGATGCGTGTGCCCGAAAAATGTGATGGGCAACGTGGAATCCAACAAACCTTCCAGCGCCTGCGCGGGAGTAAAAACGTATTCATCCTCATCCTGAAATGCGCCGTGCACCAGCACCACTCCCTCCGCCTCCACGGGGCCTTGTGGAAGCGAAGCCAACCAATCGAGATTTTCGTTGGACAGTTGCGAACGCGTCCACTGCACAGCGGCTCTAGCGACCGGGTTAAAGTCCTCCGTGGACATCAAATCCGTCACCGCCTTGTCGTGATTTCCACGGATCGTTGTCGCTCCCAACTCACGAATGCGCGACGTCACCTCGTTGGGATCGGGACCGTAGCCCACCACATCGCCCAGGCACACAACGTTGTCCCAGCTGCCCTTCGTGGCTTCGAGGGCAGATTCCAAAGCGGTCAAATTGGCGTGGAGGTCGCTTAAAACGAGAAGTCGCATCCCTGGTCATCCAAACCGTACAAACGAGTATAGATGAAGCCCCAACAGTTGCCTAACGAATGTGCTCGAGCTCTTGAATGCTGGTCGTAAGGTAAATTTTTCCTTCACAATTTCTCGGCTCGCGCGAAACATTCGCGGCATCACTTTCGTCTATACGGTTGCAGCCGCAAGTCGGGCTGACTAGGAACAGAGTTTCTTTTTAGAAAAAGCCCCGCGGTTGCAGCCGCGGGGCCAATGACACGCGATTTACCTCGGCTCGTAGACCAGGATGAACGGGTGCCAAGTTTTGCAGGCTACTCTTCCCTCGCTGGTGTGTCAACTCTTCTTCCTGGACAGCTGTTCCCGGCTGACTCGCTCCTCGAAAGGAAACAGATCGTTATGCAACACAAATCTATGCTTCGTAGCCTGGTTCTTTTGGCCGCGGTCGCCGTTTCGATTCCAGCTTTTGCCAAACCGGTTTCCAAGGACCTTCCCATTTCCCGCGCCGTTCAAGTCGGAAAATCCGATGTGCAGGCCGGCGATTACCACATCGTGATCAACGATAATCATCTGACTCTGATGAAGGGCAAGAAGACGATCGCCGAATCGGACGGCAAGTGGGAAGATCGCGACCAGAAAAACCGCTACACCGAAGTTGTCTCCGATGGCAGTGGCAAGGTGACTGAACTTCGCTTCGCGGGCCAGAAGAGCGCCTTCGTCCTCAATCAATAACCAGCGAATGCACCGTGATGACTCGCAATTGAGGGAAGCTGGCTTGGTTTCAGCTTCCCTCACACAACGTAGCGTTCGCTGATGCGCCCACTCCAGTCTTTAACGAATCAGCATGCAATCGCCATAACTGTAGAACCGGTATTTCTCCCGCACCGCATGTGCATACGCCTTTAGAACCGCGTCTCGCCCCGCGAAGGCCGCCACTAATGCCAGCAGCGTCGACTTGGGCAAGTGGAAGTTGGTCAGCAAACCATCCACGATTCGGAAGCGGTGTCCAGGCAGAATAAAAATCTCTGCTTGCGCTCTTCCCGCGCTGACCACCGAGCCCGCATCGCTTCTCTCCGCCCGCTGTGCGGCGTCCTCCAATGCACGAACCACAGTGGTGCCAATTGCCAACACTGGCCGACTCGCCTTTTTCGCATTTTGAATTGCGACGGCGGCGCTTTCGTCAATCTCGTAAGTCTCGGCATGTATCGGGTGCCCTTCGAACGTCTCGCTGTGAACCGGTTGAAACGTCCCCAGTCCTACTTCAAGCGTCAAATCGACCACCTGGCAGCCGCGTGATTTGATTCTCTCCAGAATTTCCGCAGTGAAATGCAATCCGGCTGTGGGCGCGGCCACTGCTCCCGGAACCCGCGCGAACACCGTCTGGTAGCGCTCACGATCCGCAGAATCGTCCGCGCGATCGATGTAGGGCGGTAGCGGAACGTGTCCTGATTCCTCCATCAATGCGGAGATGGAACGCGAACTCTTCGCTTCAAATCGAATCGTTCGCAATCCCAACTCTCCGCGCTTCAGAATCTCTGCCTCCAATTCGCCTCCGTGAAAAGAAATTCGTTCGCCCACCGGCAGCTTTCGGCCAGGCCGCACCAGCGCCTGCCAAACATCCTCGGACACCTTCGAAACCAGGAAAACTTCGACCGTCCCGCTAAGGTGTTCTCTTTTCGTAGTGCGCGACGCGGGCTGGGAGTGAATCCCCACTCTCCGCCCAAACAACCTCGCTGGCAGCACCCGCGTGTTGTTCAGCACGATCAGTTCGTCGCCGCGCAGTAACTCCGGTAACTCCTCAAATCGCCTATCGTCCCAGATCCCACTCTCCCTGCCTAAGCAGAGCATTCGTGAGAGCTCCCGGCGCTCCAGGGGACGTTGGGCAATCAGTTCTCGCGGGAGTGCGAAGTCGAGTTCGTCCACACGCATAATGCCGGAACTATAGCAGAACCTGCAGCGAGCGATCGGCTAAAGGTAACGTCTAAACCACTCAACCAGAGTGGCTTAGAGAGGATTCCTATGGCCTTAAAATTGTACTTGACATGCATACACTCATATTTTATTATTGACGGTGAAGTCACATAAGGAGGATCTTCACCTATGCGTTCTGCTATCAGTCGTTTTGAACCTTTTCGAGGCGTTGCCTCTTTCCAAGACCATGTCAATCGGCTCGTCAATGAGGCGTTTGACCGCGCCTCGGGCGAAGCCAGCTTGACCACTTGGGCGCCGGCCGTTGACATCTACGAGACCGAGCATGAACTGGTGGTCAAGGCCGATCTGCCGGACATCCAGCCCGAACAGTTGGATATCCGCGTCGAGAACAACATCCTGACCATTCGAGGCGACCGCCACTTTGAGAAGAGCGTGAACGAAGACAACTATCTTCGCGTCGAGCGCTCTTACGGGTCGTTTGCCCGCAGCTTCTCTCTTGCGAACACCGTGAACTCGGAAGCGATCAAGGCCGAATACAAGAACGGCGTCTTGACCCTGACGATCCCGAAGCGCGAGGAAGCCAAGCCCAAGCAGATCAAAGTGAACGTTCAGAGCGAGCCTGTGGCTGCCAAAGCTGCCGGCAAGTAACCCGGAACGAAGCGGTACAAGCCGCTAATGCGGTGCGGTAGGATGGGGCTGGCGTAAGCCAGCCCTTTTTGTAGATACCTTCAGTGCATTGAAGATGAGAGGTAGTTATGTTGCGTTTTGACAAGATGACCGTGAAGGCCCAGGAGGCGCTTCAGCAGGCACAAGAGATAGCCGCGCGCCACGAAAATCAGGCAGTGGAGCCGCTGCATCTGCTCGAAGCATTGATCGCGCAGCCGGATGGCGTGGTGCCCCCGCTCCTGGCTCGTTTGGGTATACGTACCGAGTTCCTCGAACAGGATATAGAGCGCGAGATTGGCCGCCTTCCGCGCGTTCAAGGATTTGCTCAGCAAAATCTGAGCCGTGCTCTCAACGACGTGCTGGAGCACTCGTTCGACGAAGCCACCAAGTTTAAGGACGATTACGTTTCCACCGAGCATTTCTTCCTGGCAATCGCCGGCGAAGATCGCGATCCGGCTGGACGCTTGCTGAAAAAGAATGGCGCTACCCATGAAGCAATCCTGCAAGCGCTGGCCGGCGTTCGCGGCTCGCAACGCGTGACTAGCCAGAATCCGGAATCCACGTATGCTGCGCTCGAAAAGTATGCGCGCGATCTGACCGATCTGGCGCGCCGGTCCAAGCTCGACCCCGTGATTGGCCGCGACGAAGAGATTCGGCGCGTCATGCAGATCCTTGCGCGCCGCACCAAGAACAATCCCGTCCTCATCGGCGAGCCCGGCGTCGGTAAAACCGCCATCGCCGAAGGCCTCGCACAGCGTATTGTTTCTGGCGACGTACCCGATGTGCTGAAGACCAAGAAGCTCATGGCTCTGGACCTGGCCGCGCTGGTTGCCGGCGCGAAGTTTCGCGGGGAGTTCGAAGATCGCCTGAAGGCCGTCCTGAAAGAGATTTCCGAATCCGATGGCCAGATCATTCTGTTCATCGACGAACTGCACACGCTCGTGGGCGCGGGCGCCGCGGAAGGCTCGATGGACGCCTCCAACATGCTGAAGCCGGCTTTAGCTCGCGGAGAGTTGCGCGCTATCGGCGCAACCACGCTGAACGAGTACAAGAAGTACATTGAAAAAGATCCGGCGCTCGAACGTCGTTTTCAGCCTGTTCTGGTTTCCGAACCCACGGTCGAGGATACGATCGCCATTCTCCGTGGCCTGAAAGAACGCTACGAAGTGCACCACGGTGTTCGCATCAAAGACTCGGCCATTATTGCCGCGGCCACCCTCTCGCACCGCTACATCTCCGACCGCTTTCTCCCGGACAAGGCCATCGACTTGATCGACGAAGCCGCAGCCAGCCTGCGCATGCAAATCGATTCCCTTCCCACCGAAATCGACGAGATCGAGCGACGGATTATGCAACTCGAGATCGAACGGCAGGCCTTGCTCAAGGAAACCGATGCGCACTCCGTCGAGCGCCGCAAGCAAATCGAAAAGGAACTCGCCCGTTTGAAGGAAGACTCCAGCGGCCGCAAAGCGCGCTGGCAAGCCGAGAAAGACGCCATCTCCCGCATTCGCAAGCTTAAGGAGCAAATCGAGCAATTGAAGGCCGAGGAGCAACGCTACGAACGCGCCGGCGAATTGGCCAAAGTGGCGGAAATTCGTTACGGCAAAATTGCCCAGACCGAGCGCGAACTGCAGGAAGCGCAGGAGCGTTTCTCCGCGATCCAGAAAGACTCGCCTATGCTGAAGGAAGAAGTGGACGAGGAAGACATCGCCAAGCTGGTCTCCAAGTGGACTGGCATTCCCGTGGGCCGCTTGCTTGAGGGTGAAGCTCAGAAGCTCGTGCACATGGAAGAACGCCTGCGTCATCGCGTTATTGGCCAGGACGAAGCGCTCGCGCGTGTCTCCAACGCCGTGCGACGCAGTCGAGCGGGCCTTTCGGACATTAAGCGTCCGATCGGGTCCTTCATTTTTCTCGGTCCGACCGGCGTAGGAAAAACGGAATTGGCTCGCGCGCTCGCGGAATTTCTTTTCGATGATGAGAAGCTCATGATCCGCATCGACATGTCGGAGTACATGGAAAAGCACACCGTTTCTCGATTGATCGGAGCCCCTCCAGGCTATGTCGGCTATGAAGAAGGAGGGCAACTCACGGAGCAAGTGCGCCGGCACCCGTATTCCGTGGTGCTCTTCGACGAAATCGAGAAGGCGCATCCCGATGTCTTCAACGTCTTGCTCCAGATCCTGGAAGACGGACGCCTGACCGACGGCAAGGGCCGCACGGTCGACTTCCGCAATACGGTCCTGGTGATGACCAGCAACGTCGGTTCGGCCGCAATTTTTGAGTTGTCGGGTACGGATCCCGAAAAAGCGCGGAAAGAAGCGATGGAAGCGCTTCGAGCTTCGTTCCGGCCGGAGTTCATCAATCGCATCGATGAGATCGTAATTTTCAACCCGCTCGGCAAGGCGCAACTGGAAGGCATTGTCCTGTTGATGTTGAAGACCGTCGAAAAGCTGTTGGAGGAACGCCAGATCACGCTGGAACTCACTGCGGCTGCCAAGGAGCTGTTGCTCGCCGAGGGTTACGATCCTTCGTACGGAGCTCGGCCTTTGCGGCGAACCATTCAACGCTTGATTCAGGATCCCTTGGCCATGCAAATCCTGGAAGGCGCGATCCTTCCTGGCGAACGTATTCGCGTGGATCGCGACGGCTCCAAGGATGTTATGAAGTTCGAACGCGTGAATGCACCGAAACCGGCATCGCGCGCGAAGGCTTAACCGCATCGAATGGATTCACGGCGCGGAGCGTGTTGCGAAGCAGGCTTGACGCTCTCCGCCCGATTTTTCTAGACTGATGATCCGCCATAAACTGCAAGCCGCGCTGGAAAGGGTATCGTCATGAAAATCATTCGAACCGGAGCATTGTTGATCGTCCTTAGTGTGCTCCTGGTGATCGTCGGTGGGGCCATCGGTGGGCGCGGCGGACTGCAAATTGCCTTGGTCATCGCGGTGGTGATGAATTTTGTCTCCTACTTTTTTTCCGACAAGATCGCGCTGCGCTCCAGTGGCGCGCAGCCTGTAACTCGAGAACAATTGCCTCGCCTCTATCAGGTGATGGAGCGTCTCGCCGCCAAAGCCAATATTCCGGTGCCCGCACTCTACGTAGTGCCGGATATGGCGCCCAATGCCTTCGCCACCGGCCGCAGCCCCAAACACGCATCGGTGGCGGTTACCCAAGGCCTGCTGGAAATCATGAACGATGACGAATTGGAAGGCGTCATCGCCCACGAACTGTCCCACGTCCGCAATTACGACATTCTGACCAGTTCCATCGCCGCGACCATTGCCGGCGCTATCACCTACATGGCCCAGATGGGCAAGTGGGCCATGATCTTCGGGGGTTACGGCGGCAGTCGCGACGACGACCGCGGTGGCGGAGGATTGTCAGCGCTCCTCATGATCTTCCTGGCGCCTTTCGCTGCCCTGTTGCTGCAGCTGTTTCTGTCGCGTACCAGGGAATATGCCGCCGACGAAACTGGCGTCCGCATGGTCGGGCACACCGACGGATTGATCAGCGCGCTTCAGAAATTGGGCGCTTACAATAAGCGCATCCCCACCTCGGCGATCTCGCCAACCACCTCATCCCTGTGTATCGTTAAGCCCCTGTTCGGCATGGGTGGCGGTACGCTGGCCTCCCTCTTCAGTACGCATCCGCCACTTGAGGACCGCATTGCCGCTCTTCGCCAAATGTCAGCCACGCCTTTGCGCTAAAAAGAGTGCAGGGTCGTTTCCCGAACAGGTAAACATTTCTTTCCTTTTGCGCAACTGGGGTATTCGACGGGTATTCCAGATCCCTTGCTTTCAATGATTTATCAGTTTTTCCACACCTTTAGTACTTTGGCTTTCCAAATGCACCGAAATGGTGCGGCGTGCCTGTAGTCTCATCGTGGTTTTGGACGGATGCAAAATGACGTGTCGGGACACTATCCATTTGATTTGTATGTACTTGGAAGGCAAGCTCTCTCCGGGAGTGCAAGCAGAGATTGAGCGGCATCTCAATGCCTGTTCTGATTGTCGACTCGTGTTGAACGCGGCAACTACGACTCTGGATCGCTATTTCGGCCCTTCCAAGCTTTCTTCTGGCAGCAAAGCCGCTGCCTAACTGCTGTTTTAACACCCGATTTTTCTTAGGTTTCGCCCGCACTCCTGAATCCCCGGCGGCTCACATTCCTCGCAGAGAATTGTCGCTTTGGCTTACTTAACTTGAACACTGCAAAAATTTACCGTGAATACCCGGTCGCGGTAAAGATTACGTGCCTTAGTACTTCCAGTACTATGCTCTGCTCCTGCTTCTTATCGCTACATCCAGTCCGTTTTCAGCGGGATACCTCCCTAGCGGCCTAGCCAACGAATTTTGGCCTGCCGCTTGCCATTTCCTTACTCAGCACCGTCGATAAGGAGATGAAATGAGTGACTATCAGCAGACACACATCGCCGCGGCGCAGCCTCCCCGCTGGGTGGGACTCGCAATAGCTGGCCTCGCGGTTTGCTCCGTGGCCGGGGTCGGTCTCGGCTGGAGCGCCCTGAATCAGGCCAAGAGCACCGAGCAGGGAGTCCAAGCTTCGCTGAAACAACAGAACGATGAACTGGCTGTGCGCATCTCGAAGTCCGATGAACAAAATCGGCAGCTACAGAGTGACCTAAAAGTCGTCACTGACAAGCTAAACGTTACTCACGAAGACCTGCTAAAGGCTCGGCAGCAATCACACGCTGCAGTGGCGGCATACGACAAGAAGATCAGCGGACTTGAGTCCAACGTGAATAACGTCAGCACCCAACTCGCCACCAAAGCCAGCAGCGACGACGTAAACAAACTGAACGGCGACGTAACTGGCGTTAAGAATGATCTGGACGCCACCAAACAGAAACTCGATCGCGCCACCGGTGACATGGGCGTCATGAGTGGCTTGATCGCACGCAACCACGACGACCTGGAAGAATTGAAGCGTCGCGGCGACCGCAACTATTACGAATTCACTCTGCAGAGGTCGAAGACCCCACAACACGTGGGTCCGGTCTCCGTGTCGCTCAACAAAGTTGACCAGAAGAAGTCCAAGTACACGCTGACAGTGCTCGCGGATGACCGTTCCATCGAGAAAAAGGACAAGACCGCTGGCGAACCCGTGCAATTCTACGTGAAGGGGGCGGGCCACCAGTCGCCGTACGAAATTGTGGTTTTCGATGTCGGCAAAAACCAGGTTAGCGGCTACTTGTCGACTCCGAAAGCAGCCGGCGGCGCAACTTCCGCAGCCAATAACCCAGCGCAATAAAGTTTGTTTGTTTCTTTGAGAGAGAAGAAACGAAAGGGGAAGACCGTAATCGTCCTCCCCTTTTATTTTTGCGCAAGCGTGGTCCTAATCGTTGTGCCACACGGCTAGTTGGTTGCCGTTGGGATCGAGGAAGTGGAAGCGCGATCCTCCGGGAAACGAGAATATCTCCTTGCTGATTTTGCCTCCCGCATCCTTCACGCGAGCTTCCGCTGCCGCAAGGTCGTCCACATAGATCACCACCAGCGTCCCAGCGGGTGCGACAGTTCCCTTCGCGAAGCCCCCCGCGATCCGGCCGTCCTCGAAGCTTGTGTAGTCGGGTCCATAGTCGGTGAATTTCCAGCCAAACACCTTTTCGTAGAATTGTTTTGTCGCGTCCATATCGGTCGCGGCAAATTCAATGTAGTCGATTGTTCTATCGCGATTCATGACCTTCCTCCTGGTGGATTTATAGTTCACCTGGACGCGATGGCTGGGCGGAAGCACACCACACCAGTGTGCTCGCAACTCCTCCATCCAGGCTCTCTGCGAGAGGGAGAACGCGGGTAGGGCTTCCGTGGCTGTCGCCAGAAAGCCGCCGAGGTACCGACGCAGTGTATCCGTTGAGGAAAGCCGCCTGCAATAAAAAAGCTGGGTCCCTGTCCCAAACGCAAAGCCCCCAGCCTGACTCCGTATGGACAGCGTTAAGGCGTTATGCCACTCTAAGTGGCACCCAAACTGGGGTTGAGACTTTGCATGGGGAGGGAACAATGAGGAAGATTGCGAGCGCTTTGACAATCACTCTTATGGCGGCGGGCTTGACGTGGGCCGCGGATGGCACTTGGACGGGCTATATTTCGGACAGCCACTGCGGCGCCAAGGGAGCCGTCGCCGACGAAAAGCATGCGGACTGTGCGACGAAGTGCGTGAAAGAAAACGGCGCGAAATATGTCTTCGTGAACGACGCCGACAAGAAAGTCTACGCCATCGATGATCAGGATAAAGTCGCAGCGCATGCTGGTCATCATGTCACCGTCAAGGGCAGCGTCAACGGAGACACGTTGAAGTTGTCCAGTATCGGTATGGCCAAGTAATTCCGGATTTCTGACTTCGTTGTCGATGGTTCCAAGGCAGGGTTCCTCAGGGGACCCTGCTTTTATGTTTGCGCCTTGATGTGCGTTCGTCGCATATGCCAAGCTGGTACAGACATGCTGGCGAAGGACGGCATAACATGAACGCGAAACTGACATTAGGCCTTGCGATTTTCGTTGCGGCTGCGGCATCCACCTCGGCCAGTGACGGCAAGTGGAAGGGCTGGATCACAGACAGCCACTGCGGCGCGGAAGGCGCGCATCCAAGTGCGAAAGAGTGCGCTCCCAAGTGCGTAAAGGAAAAAGGCGCGAAATACGTCTTCGTCAATGACAAAGACAAAAAAGTTTACATAATCGACGTTCAAGATCAGGCTGCTCCCCACGCCGGCGAGCATGTAATCGTAAAAGGTTCGATCGACGGCGACACTCTGAAAATGACCAGCATCCAGGAACTGAAGTAGGCCAGCCCGCCAACGAACCGGACCGCCCACATGCGCTTCGCTCTGCTAACATCAACCTCATGAACAGTACGATCCTGCACACCAGCCGCGCCTACACTCCCGCTTCCGAAATTCACGACTCTGCCATCTTGATTCGTGACGGGGTGATCGAGGCGATTGGGCCTCGTGAGTCCATAACCGCGCCGCAGGGCGCACAAGAGATCCACGCTCCGGATCTGATCGCCGTCCCGGGCTTTGTAGACGTCCACGTACACGGAGCTGGCGGGAACGATGTCATGGAAGGCAGTGTCGCGGCGCTAACCACCATTTCCTCTACTCTGGCTGCTCACGGAACAACTTCCTTCGTCGCCACTACGGTCACGGCCAGCACCGAGACCATCTGCACCAGCGTTGAGGGCATTTCCCGCTACATTCTGGAGCAGCGATTCTCCGGGCCGCCGCGTGCCGAACTGCTGGGCATTCACTTTGAAGGCCCATTTCTTAGCCCACTGCGCAGAGGGGTCCACTCCCCGGAGTTCCTCCAATTGCCATCAGCGGAGGTTTTGGGACGTTTTGTGGCCGCCTCCGGAGGTCATGCGCAAATTCTTACTCTAGCTCCAGAACTGCTCGGCGCCATGCCGTGCATCGACGCGGCCCGAAAAGCAGGCCTCGTCGTCGGAATTGGCCATACGGACGCCACTTACGAACAGACGCGGGCCGCGGTAGCCCGCGGTGCTCATCATTTCGTACACGTGTATAACGCTATGCGCCCATTTTCGCATCGCGACTCGGGCGTCATTGGCGCGGTATTGACCACTCCCAACGTCACCGCCGAATTGATCGCTGACGGTGTTCACGTCGAAGAAGCCGCCATGCGGGTGCTGCTGCAGGCGAAAGGCCCCAGCGCAATCATCCTGGTCAGCGATGGGACCGCGGCGACGGGCATGCCCGATGGAAAGTACTTTTTGGGAGGCATGGAAGTCACTGTCACGGACGGCGTCTGCCGAAACTCAGAAGGCAAGCTTGCCGGCAGCACGCTGACTCTTGATCGGGCATTGCGCAATGTCGTGGGCATGGGTGTGGCGTTGCCGGATGCGTTGCGCATGTTGACATTGAATCCTGCCACTCTTCTCGGCATTGAATTCAAGAAAGGTTCGCTTCGCGTGGGAGCGGACGCCGACATTGTTCTCCTGAACGACGCCCTCGAAATTCAGAAGGTTTGGGTCAACGGCCAAGCGTTAAATCAGTAGTCCTGCTACCCGGTAACAATCGCAACATCAGCTGTACCGCAAGTCGTCTCCACCAAGCTCACATGCGGCAGAGGAATATCGAACAGCCTCAGATCAGAGCACGGCTGGGTTGAAGTAGTTAACGGTTTAACGGAATATTCAGTTCTGTCGCAAGTTGGTTGGCATTGAATGGACTGCATGCAAAGAAGCGCTCGCCGACCTGAAGTGTTGGCACTTTTCGTCTGCCGTGGTTTACGCGCAATACCGTCTCTTCAGCCTGATCGTCGCCCTCAATATTAATTTCCCGGAAGCTGATATTGCGCTCCTTCAGGAACGTTTTCACGCGGCGGCAATCCGGACACCAGGAAGTGGTGTACATGATAATTTCTTCCATCGTGGCTCCCGATAGGATGTCTGTTGTGTATGCAGCAGTTACAACGGGATTTTGCGCGACGTCAGCGGCTCTCCGCCGGAACGCTGTGGCGCTTCTTCGCGATTTGTACTCGGATCAGCGCGCGTTGCAAGGCAATCGTCGCACGATCCCAATCGATATTCGTGTCGGTGGATGCCAGACGCTGTTGCGCCCGAGCCAGCGCGGCTTCGGCGCGCGACAGGTCGATTTCTTCGGCCCGTTCCGCGGTCTCCGCCAGCACCGTGACACGATCCGGCAGGACTTCCGCGAACCCTCGAATGATCGAGAGCGTTGTGCCGGTGTCTCCTGCGGCTTTGCGGTAGGTCAGTTCCCCGATCCCGAGTTCGGTGATCAGCGGAGCGTGGCCCGGCAGTATTCCCAATTGACCATCCAATCCCGGTATAACCGCCTCCACCACAGTCTCCTGCAGCAGTTGCCGTTCCGGTGTCACCACGATCAGTTGGAGGGAATCGGGAAGCATGTCGCCTTAGTGGCCCGCCTTCATCTTTTCGGCCTTTTCCAGAACTTCTTCAATGGTGCCGACCATGTAGAACGCCTGCTCCGGGATTTCGTCGTACTTGCCTTCGACGATCTCCTTGAAGCTGCGCACCGTGTCTTCAATCTTGACGTACTTCCCTTCGAGGCCTGTAAACTGCGCAGCCACGAACATGGGCTGGGAGAGGAACTTCTCAATGCGGCTTGCGCGCGCCACCGTGCGCTTGTCTTCGTCGGAAAGTTCTTCGATACCCAGAATCGCGATGATGTCCTGCAAATCCTTATAACGTTGCAGAATCGACTTCACGCCGCGGGCTACACCATAATGATCCGCTCCGACAATGCGCGGATCCAAAATGCGCGAGTAACTCGCCAGTGGATCGACCGCCGGATAGATTCCGCGTTCCACGATTTGCCGGCTCAAGTTGGTCGATGCGTCCAGGTGGGTGAACGTCGCTGCCGGAGCAGGATCGGTGTAGTCGTCCGCAGGAACGTAAATTGCCTGCACCGACGTGATCGATCCCGACTTCGTGGACGTGATCCGTTCCTGCAATTCGCCGATTTCGGTGTTGAGGTTCGGCTGGTAACCCACCGCCGACGGCATGCGGCCCAGCAGCGCCGATACTTCCGAACCCGCCTGCACGAAACGGAAAATGTTGTCGATAAACAGAAGCACATCCAGGTGCTCCTGATCGCGGAAATATTCCGCAACGGTTAGTCCGGTCAAACCCACGCGCAGACGGGCACCGGGCGGTTCCGTCATCTGGCCATAAATCAGCGCAGCGCGAGATTTCTCGGAATTACCCGGAACAACGACGCCGGACTCTTGAAATTCCAGCCAGAGGTCATTCCCTTCGCGGGTGCGCTCGCCTACTCCCGCAAAAACCGAGACGCCTCCATGCTGCATCGCGACGTTATGAATCAGCTCTTGAATCAGCACGGTCTTTCCGACGCCTGCGCCGCCGAACAACCCGATTTTTCCGCCCTTCAAGAAGGGCTGAATCAGGTCGATTACCTTGATTCCGGTTTCGAACATTTCCAGTGTCGTGGACTGTTCTTCCAGTGACGGCGATGGCCGGTGAATCGGCAAATGATTCTTGCTGACGATCGGTCCCAATTGATCCACCGGCTTGCCCAACACATTCATCACCCGGCCCAGCGTCGGGCGTCCCACCGGCACCGTAATTGGCTCGCCCAGGTCATACGCCTTCATGCCGCGAACCATGCCTTCCGTGGGTTCCATGGCGACCGCGCGTACGCGTCCTTCGCCCAGATGCTGCTGGACTTCCGCGGTAACGTCGAGCGGCTCAGGGATGTTGAACCCTTCGCTGGTGATACGAACGGCGTTGTAAATGGAGGGCAGATGCCCCGTCTCAAACTGGATGTCGAGCACGGGTCCGATGACCTGGACCACGTGTCCCACTGCTGCTTGCTCTGCCATGCCTTCTCCTACGCGGTCGAGGATGCACCGCTGACAATTTCGATAATTTCTTTGGTGATCGCCGCCTGCCGCACCTTGTTCATGTGCAGCGTCAATCCCTCAATCACGTCGCCGGCATTCTTCGTGGCGGCTTCCATGGCCGTCATGCGTGCCGCATGCTCCGCGGCGGAAGATTCCAGCATCGCGCGAAGTACCTGCGTTTCCACATAACGCGGCAGCAACCGGTCCAGAATTTGCGTTTCGGGCTGTTCGTAAATGTAGTCGATCTGATTCTCGTCTTGCTTCTGCTTCTCGTCCGTTTCTGCTTTCACCTCGGACGGTTCGACCGGCAGTAGCTTGTGCACGGTGAGGTTCGCGGTTACCACGTTCTGGAATTCGCTGAACACGATGTAGACCGCGTCGATCTGATCTTCGCTATAGAGTTTCGTCACCAGCGCGGCAATCTCCCGCGAGATTCCATAATCCACTCGAGCCAGCACATTCACGTATTCGCCGACAAATTCGAAGCCCGCCTTGCGCATCGCGTCCCGGCCTTTTTTGCCGACGGGCAGCGCGACAACTTTCTTACCCTGCTTGCTCCGTATGAATTCGTTGGCCTTCCGCAGAATGTTCGAATTGAACGCGCCAGCCAATCCGCGTTCACCCGAAAGCACAATCACCAGGATGCGCTCTTCCGGGCGCTTGGCCAGCAGCGGATGCTGAGGCGATTCGATCCGCGCCATGGTGGAACGCAACACCCGCGCCAGTTCCAGCGCGTAGGGCCTCGCGGCCAATGCCGCCTCTTGTGCGCGGCGCAAGCGTGCCGCTGCGACAAACTTCATGGCGCGCGTGATCTGCTGCGTGTTCTTCACAGACCGGATGCGTCGACGAAAATCGAGTAACGTAGCCATTTGTTGTGATTACGCCTTGGCTGCTCCTGCTTCTGTCAGCGCCGCAGTGAATCGTTCCTTGAACGCATCGACTGCGGTCTTGATATTTGCTTTGATCCCGTCGTCCAGCGCTTTCTTCGTCGCGATCTCGTTCAGCACGCCACCGTAGTTGGTCTCCGCGAACTCCAGAAATTCCTTTTCGAACCGGCGCACTTCGGGAACCGGAATCGAGTCGAGCGCGCCACTGGTGGCCACGAACAAACTCAGAACCTGTTGCTGCACCGAAAGCGGATGATACTGATCCTGCTTCAGCACTTCGGTAAGCCGCTGTCCGCGCGCCAACTGCGCTTGCGTCGCCTTGTCCAGTTGGTCTGAACCGAACTGCGCAAACGCCGCAAGTTCGCGGTACTGCGCCATGTCCAGGCGCAGTGTGCCCGCTACTTGCCGCATGGCTTTGATCTGCGCGTTGCCGCCCACGCGGCTGACCGAGATGCCCACGTTGATCGCCGGACGAATGCCCGCGTTGAACAGGTCGGACTCCAGATAGATTTGCCCATCTGTAATCGAAATCACGTTCGTCGGAATGTACGCCGAGACGTCCCCTGCCTGGGTTTCGATTACCGGCAGCGCGGTAAGTGAACCGGCGCCCAGCTTGTCATTCAGCTTGGAGGCGCGTTCCAACAAGCGCGAGTGTAGATAAAACACGTCGCCCGGAAACGCTTCGCGGCCAGGCGGCCGCCGAAGCAAGCAGCGAAATCTCGCGATAAGCCTGAGCGTGCTTCGAAAGGTCGTCGTAAAAGACGACTGCGTGTCGCTTCGAATCGCGGAAGTACTCGCCCATGGCACAGGCCGCGTAAGGAGCAATGTATTGCTGCGACGCCGGCTCGGCGGCGGAGGAGGCCACGATAATCGTGTAGTCCATCGCACCCGCATCGGTCAGCACTTTGACTACCTGCGCGATCGTCGAGCGCTTCTGCCCGATCGCGCAGTAGATGCAGATCATGTCGCTGCCCTTCTGGTTGATGATCGTGTCCAGAATGACCGCGGTCTTGCCCGTTTGTCGGTCGCCGATGATCAGTTCGCGCTGGCCCCGCCCGATCGGAATCATCGAGTCGATGGCTTTAATACCGGTTTGCAGCGGTTCACGGACCGGTTGCCGGTCCAGCACGCCGGGCGCGATCCGTTCCAGTGGGTTACGTTGCGTCGAGGCAATCGGCCCCTTGTCATCGATCGGCAAACCCAGCGGATTGACCACGCGTCCAACCACCGCCTCTCCTACCGGCACGGACATAATCGTATTCGTGCGGCGAACCACGTCGCCTTCCGCCAACTCCGAAGACTCGCCGAGCAGCACCACGCCGACTTCCTCTTCTTCCAGGTTCAGCGCAATACCGAATACATCGTGAGGAAAGGCCAGCATCTCGCCGAACATCACCTTCGCAAGCCCGTGGACACGCGCGATGCCATCGCCCACGCTGATCACTGAGCCGACTTCGTCGACGGCGACCTTCTCTTCGTAATTCGCGATCTGCTCGCGCAGAATCTTGCTGATTTCATCCGCTCTGATGTTGGCCATGCCTGCTCACTCCGTTCCGAAACTTTATTCCGCCGCCAAGCGGTCGCGCATTTGATTCAGCCGGTTGCGCAACGAACCGTCATAGATCGTGTCTCCGATTCGGACTACCGCGCCGCCAAGCAACGCAGGGTCCTGCGTGTAACGGGCCTGCACTTTCCGTCCCGTAAGCTGCTCCAGAGTTCGGAGCATCTCTTCTTTCTGGGCGTCATTCAGTGCGGCCGCCGACACTACTTCTGCATCCGCGACACCTTGCCGCTGCCGGATCACATCCTGGAAAGTCGCAATAATTTCGGGCAGCACATGCGTGCGCTGGTGATCGATGGCCACGAACAGGAAGTTTCGGACGATTCGGCTTCCGCCGATGCGATTCACCAACTCTTCCGCCACTTTGTGCTTGGTCTCGCGCTCCACGGCCGGGCTGGCCAGCGCGTTCCGCAATTCCGGTGAGGATTCGAACAGCGCGCCGAAGTCCAGCAACTGCTGCACCACCTGCGGCGCGGAATTCTGTTGAATTGCGATGTCCGCGAGGGCATTTGCGTATTGAAGGCTTGCCGATTTCAATTCGGCCTCCCCTTCAATTCCCGTACAAAATTCGATATCAGGGATTCATGAATAGCCGGAGTCATTTGCTCCGCCACGACAGTCTCCGCACGATCCACGGCCAACTTCGCAGCCAAGGCCTTCAAGTCCGCCCGCGCTGCGCGTTCGGCTGCCTCAATTTCGCCTTTCGCGGCGATCCCAATCTTTTGCAGTTCTGCCTTGGTTGCTGCCTGCAACCGTTCCATCTCGGCGGCAGCTTCCTTCTGCGCTTGCGCCCGGAATGTAGCAACGTCTTGCTGCAGGCTCGTTAACTTCACGGCGGCTTCCCGCAGCCTACGATCCGCCTCTTCCTTCGCCGCGGTTGCCTTGGTGATCGCTTCGCTGATCAAATCCGATCGCCTACGAAACACCGGCGGCAATAGCTTTCCGAAAACCCAGACCGCAGCGATCCCGACGATTACAAAGTGCAGCCACTTGAAAGTCATGCCCATAGGCTGATCGGCTGCACTGCCGCCCTCTTCCGCTGCGTAAAGAACCGGACCCATCAGGAGGAGTGCGGCCATCGTTGCAATCGTCTGCGAGATGCGGCGAATCATCGCGCCTCTCGGTTGGGGCTCGGATTCTGTAAAACGCGGCGCGCGATTTCCGTGGCTAGTTGTCCCGTCGTGGCATCCAAATCTCTTTTCGCGGACGCAAACTCGCCTGCCACCCGTTCTTTGGCGCCGTTTACTTCCGTGGACGCCTTCGAACGCTCTTGCTTCAGCGTGGCGGCGCGTTCCTCGAGAATTTTCTTCCGCTCGGCTTCCTGTTCCATATACACCTGGGCACGCGCATGCTTCAGCGCTTCTTCATACTGGCGAATCTTTTCGGCAGCGGCGGCTTGTGCCGCTTCCGCTGCCTTCTGGGCGCCCTGGGTACGCAGTTCTCGCTCCGCCATTACTTTCAACAGTGGCTTGAAAAAAATAGAACGCATCAGGAAATAGAAAATCAGGACGATGATCGAAACGGGCACAGCCCGCAGGAACAGTTCGCCAATTTGATGAACCAGTTGTGACATGGATTTGCGTCGCGCCTAAAACTTCGGGATGGCAGCCACGCCGTTTCCTTGATCCGGTAGGAGCGTAACGGTGGGCTCTGCGCTGCCAATCAGAATATTTATTTATAACATCCGGCGCGAGTTCCCGTCAACGAAACCGGAACCCTTCTCGAACAGAAATCCGGCAAAATCCGCTGAGAAATTGCGCGATCGTACACCTGCTTTGCCACAAAACATTGGGCAAACGTGACTATACTGACCACTGCATGGGGGCCACATGGGCAAAAGTTGGAAGACTAAGCTGATCCATACTGATTCCAAAATTCCGGGGGACTATCGGTCGCTGGTGCCGCCGGTCTATCGCGGCTCAACCACCCTCTTCCCTTCAGCAGATGCAGTGCGAGACACCTGGGATCAGCACCGCGTCGGCTACACCTACGGCCTTTACGGTACTCCCACCGTGCTGGAACTCGCCGCGCGCATTTGTGAATTGGAAAACGGCAGCCATACGATCCTGACGCCCGGTGGCCAGGCCGCTATTTCTTTGATCGATCTGGCCTTTTTGAAGGCAGGCGATCACATCCTGGTCCCAGCCAGCGTCTACTTTCCCAATCGCAAATTAACCGCCACGCTCCTTTCGCGCTTCGGAATCAGCGTCACTTACTACGATCCTCTCGCCGGCCCCCGGATCGCCGAACTGATCACTGCGAACACCCGACTCATTTGGGTAGAGAGTCCGGGATCGATCACCATGGAGGTCCAGGATCTGCCTTCGATCGTTAAAAGCGCTCACCAACGCGGCGTGCTCGTGGCTCTGGATAACACGTGGTCTGCCGGAATTCTTCTGGACGCCTTCGAACACGGCGTCGACATCACCATGCAGGCGCTTACCAAGTATGTCGGCGGCCACAGCGACTTGCTGCTTGGTTCTGTGACCGTACGCGACGACGCCCTGCATCAAAAACTCGGAAATGCCCAGCAAGTACTTGGCTTGGCCGTATCTCCCGACGATTGCAGCCTCGCGTTGCGTGGACTTCAGACGTTAGGCGTTCGCCTCGCCGCCATCGAAACTTCCGCACTAGCCGTCGCCAAATGGCTCAAGCAGCGTCCCGAAATCGACAAGGTCCTGCACCCCGCGCTGCCGGACTGCCCAGGCCATGAATTCTGGAAACGAGATTTTTCTGGCTCATCCGGCGTATTTTCGATTGTCTGCAAACCCGGGCCCACACAGAAGCAGGTCTTCGCCTTTGTGGATGCCTTGCAGCTCTTCAAAATTGGATATAGCTGGGCTGGCGTGACCAGCTTGGCCGTAGCCTACGACATTGGCAGAATTCCCGATCGTCCGCCTTACGAGCACAGAATTGTGCGATTCAGTATCGGTTTGGAATCGCCTGAGGACTTAATCGCTGATCTTGATCAGGCTTTGCCCGCGCTTCAGCGTTAGTCTTCAATTCTAATAGCTCTCGCCGGAATCTACGGCGTCATACACAAATCGAAATCGCGAAGGAGTCTTGTCTTTTCCTACCAGCAGGTCCACATTTTCGTACAACTGTAAGCCATCGGACGACAGCTCGAACGTTCGTTTCAAAGATCCATTCTTTGGAAGCGATACTTCGCTGGACAATTTTCCGCCATCCCATTGCGCGGACACCACGTCAGTTCCCACTCCCGGAGGAGCGGCCGGCTTATTGCCATCCGTATAAAAGATTGTCTTGCGCCCCTGATCTCCCACCATCTCCACGATCGGATCCTTCTCGTTCTTCCGCTCCAGATCCAGGCGCACCGACGGATCGATCAACTCCTGGTAGCGCTGCTTTTCCTCGGAATTCTGCGTGCCGCTTGGGTAGCGGTTTCCTCCGCCACCCATGCCGCCACCCGGAAATCCAATGCGCGGCCCGCTGCTGGGATACCCGCCTCCTCCATGACTACCGGAAGGATCGGTGGCCTTGCGCTGCTGCGAGCGCTGGCGGGGATCATCGCTCTCGTCACGATTCAATTTCCAGGCTCCCATAATGGTCTTGCGTGGCTCAACGCGCTTCACCGGCGGAGGTGGCGCCGATGTCGTGGATACAGAACTGGGGTCCGGTTGAATCGGGCCCGGAGGCGCTTGAGCGTGGACACTCAGCATCAATAATCCGCAAGCGCACGTCGCCAAAGCAATCTTCGTTTTCATTTTCCTATCCGCGCCGAGCGGCCTCTTCTCCCGGAAGGTCGAAATTCCGCCGTTCGATTCTTCAAGACGTTCGATTCCCCACCGCCCAGTATGGCTGCCTCGACCAAAACGCTTCACGCCAGCCAGCGGTCCAATTCCCGTGCCGTTCGCAACAGCCTGATCGCTCCGTGCTTGCGGAACTCCCTTGCACGTTGCCGATATTCGTAGGCGCCGCTTGGCAGTATTGCCATGAATGGTACTCCAGCCGCCTCGGCCGCCAGTGCGTCATCGATATTATCGCCCAGATATAGCGCGGTCCGCGGATCTCGACCCTTGAGTATCCGCATCAGTCCTTCCGGGTCGGGCTTTCTCTTCGCATCATCCATCGTAATCACCGTGGCAAACCGATCCCTGGCCGGCCACCGTTCAAATGTGTAAGTGAATTCTCGCCTCGTTCGTCCCGTGAACAAATTGAGTTCCCGGCGTTTCGCCCACTTCAGGATCAGTCGTGGGGTCACAACCAGCTTCTCTTTTTTTACATTCCCCGGCTTTCCATTCGTGCCCCAATAAAACTCCTGAAACGCTGTCCGTGCCTCTTCGTAGCTGGTGTTCACTCCAACCGCGCTAGCCCATCGCGAAACCATGCGCCAATCATCGTTGTTACCCGGTTGCCGCTTCCATTTGTAAAATTCATCCCAAGTCGGTTTCTTGCCCGTCAGCGCATGCATGGTTTGTAAACCGGATCGCCAATAGCTTTCCTTTACGTCGACGAGCACTCCGTCGACATCAAAGATCAATATCCGGGGGTCTAACTTTCCAGCTCTAGGCATCTTCAAACTAACGCTCGCCTCCGTTTCCATTCTAACGTGCTGTCCCCTGGTATCGCCCTCCGATTAGGGAAGCACCGCTTCTCTTCGTACAATCAAAACAGGAGCCGATGTATGCCACTGAAACTGCCCGGCGGCCCGTTCGCAGCCTACTTGTTTGACTGCGACGGTACCATCGCCGATTCCATGCCCTTGCACTTCGTAGCCTGGAAGAAAGTCCTCGACGAATGGAATTGCGCTTTCGAGGAAAAGCAATTTTACGCCTGGGGCGGGAAACCCATCGCTGAAATCATCGATAGCCTGAATCAGGCTCACGGACTGAGCATGCCCGTCGAAGCCCTCTGCCGTCGCAAGGAAGATCTTTACTTCGCACTCCTCCCCCAACTGAAAGCCGTTCCGGAAGTCCTGGAGCACGTTGAGGCGCAACATGGCAAAATTCCGTTGGCCGTCGTGTCCGGCAGCACCCGGCAATCCGTTGAGGCCTCGCTGACCACCCTTGGCATTTTGCAAAAATTCCAGACTCTGGTCTGCGCCGGCGAATACCAGAACAGCAAGCCGCATCCCGAAGCATTTCTGAAAGCGGCGGAAAAGCTCAGCGTACCGCCCTCGGCTTGCCTGGTTTTCGAAGACACCGACCTGGGTGTGCAGGCGGCGGAAGCCGCCGGAATGAAATGGGTTAAGGTGCCTCCACCGTGGGAACGCAACTGAGCCTTCCAAACAGTTAGCGGTTTTGTTGCCGCACCCGACTCCCTTTGTTACTCTGGCCCCGCGGAGTTCTTCATGCCCTCATTCAGCGGTGTAGACTTCATCGATTTTGACTCTCAACTGGACGACGAAGAAAAGCTGGTTCGCCAGAGCACGCGGGAATTCGTAGAGCAGGAAATCATACCCATCATCGAAAAATGCAGCCGCGAAGGCACCTTCCCGATGCACCTGGTGCCGAAATTGGGTGAACTGGGATTTTTCGGCGCGAATCTTCAAGGCTATGGCTGTGCGGGCATGTCCAATGTTGCTTACGGCCTCATGATGCAGGAGCTGGAGCGTGGAGACTCCGGTCTGCGCAGCTTCGTGTCGGTTCAGGGCGGTCTGGTGATGTATCCGATCTACTCCTACGGAACCGAGACGCAAAAGAACAAATGGCTTCCGTTGCTGCAATCAGGAGCAGCCGTCGGGTGCTTCGGGCTGACCGAACCTCAATTTGGTTCGAATCCGGGAGGAATGCTGACGCGCGCGGTGAAACGCGGCGATCGCTACGTCCTGAACGGCGAAAAAATGTGGATTACCAACGGCTCGATCGCTGACGTGGCGGTCGTTTGGGCCAAGTGCGAAGACGATAAGGTTCGCGGCTTTCTCGTCGAAAAAGGAACCACTGGCTTCAAGGCTTGGGACGTTCACGGCAAATGGTCTTTGCGCGCGTCTGTCACTTCCGGGCTGGCCATGAACGATTGCGAAATTCCCGCCGAAAATTTGCTGCCGAACGTGACTGGCTTAAAAGGCCCGCTAAGCTGCCTCAATCAGGCGCGCTATGGAATCGGCTGGGGCGCTCTGGGTGCGGCGATGTCCTGCTATGACACGGCTCTGCAATACGCCAAGACCCGCAAGCAATTTGGCAACAAGCCGATCGCCGGGCATCAGCTTGTGCAGGAAAAGCTCGCTTGGATGATCACGGAAATCGTCAAGGGCCAACTGCTGGCTCTCCATGCAGGTCGCTTGAAGGACAAAGGCAAATCGGATCCCACGCACATCTCCATGCTCAAGATGAACAACGTCGCCATCGCTTTGGAGACGGCCCGCAAGGCCCGCGACATCCTGGGCGCCAACGGCATCGTCGACGATTACTGCATCATGCGCCACATGAACAACCTCGAAAGCGTCTACACCTACGAAGGCACCAACGACATTCACAAGCTGATCATCGGTGAAAAAATCACTGGAATCTCCGCGTTCGCCTGAGAACATGCTCGCCACCCGTCTGTTGCACTTCGACTATCAAAACTCCATTCGCTAAAGCTCATCTCTATCGCATCCCATCGACTATAAGCCGAACCTTGGCCTATTATATGCGTCGCTGGAGGTGGGTCTTGGAAGAACAGTTGAGCTTGGAGTTTCTCCGTGTGGTCGAAAATGCAGCTGTCGCCGCCGCGCGCACCATGGGCTTTGGCGATCGTCAAAAGGCGGATGAAGTCGCTGTCGAGGCCATGCGCAAGACCATGGATCAGGTTGAAATGGACGGCACCATCGTGATCGGCGAAGGCGAGCGCGATGAAGCTCCCATGCTGTATATCGGCGAAAAAGTCGGTCTAGCCACCCACGCGCCCAAATCGCTTTTTCCCTCCATCGACATTGCCGTCGATCCCCTCGAGGGCACCAATCTCTGTGCCACTGGAGCGCCCAACTCCATCGCCGTGCTGGCCGCCAGCGAAAGCGGAGGCTTGCTGCACGCGCCGGATTTGTACATGGAGAAAATTGTCGTAGGCCCATCCTGCAAGGGAGCCGTTGAACTGGACGCGCCGGTTGCCGACAACCTGAAATCGGTTGCCAAACGACTGGACCGCGATGTGGAAGACCTCGTGGTCATCGTCCTGGACCGGCCCCGCCACGAAAAATTGATCGAAGACATTCGCCACGCCGGCGCGCGCATTCGATTGATTGGCGATGGGGATCTTTCGGCGGGAATTTCCGCGGCAGTAGTCGGCACCGGAGTGCACATGGTCATGGGCACGGGAGGAGCGCCGGAAGGCGTTCTAACCGCTGCGGCCCTGCGCTGCCTGAACGGCCAAATCCTCGCACGATTGGTGGTCAACAAGCCCGAACATCATGCGCGTCTGGAAAAAATGGGTGTGAAGGATCCCGCCAGGATTTATGACACTCACGATCTGGCGCCCGGGCGCAAAATGATTTTCGCTTGCTGCGGCGTGACCGACGGAAATCTTTTGAAAGGCGTTCGGTTTTTCGGTGAAGGCGTACGCACTTCTTCGATGATCCTGACTCTGGACGACCGTCAGGTTCGCTTCATCGAATCCGTACACCTGGATAAGCGTCCGGACATCAAGGTTCGCTTTAACTGAAATTCTGTTGTGATTACTTGGGTTCCGCGGGTAGAGCGACAAATACTTGCTGTTCTACCGGAACCGTTTGGGTGTAGGCCGTTGAATTCTTGCCGTCCGCTAAAGCAATTTGTTTGGCTTCGCCGCTGAGCGCCGGTCCGGACGGTCTGGTCGAGTTCGCTGGCGCATCTCCCGGCTGCGACGAAATTCGCGTCGTCTTGGGCACGCAGTCACTCTCGCCAAAGCAGGTGTCCCTCAAAAATACCTGGCGTAAGCCGCTGTTCGGGCCAGTCGTCGCAGCCGCAGGTTTACGGTCGCTTGCTGTGTGGTCTGGTGTGATCGCCACGAAAGCAACGTATCTTCCCGAAGAACTGATCGACGGCAAAATCGCTTCGGTGCCGACCAGCGCTCCGTTCGGATCGGTGGAAACCAGCGTCGTCGTGGGTTTGCAGCCGGCAGGGGCGCCAAGACAGGTATCCCGCAAATAAATCTGGCTGCCTTCTTCTGTGCTGGTCACCAGATTCGTCGCCGTGGAACTGAACGCGACGAACCGCGCGTCAGCGCTCACCACCGGCGTATGACTATCCGCATTTCCTTCCTCGCCCGCATCGTCCACAGAAATCGTGCTCGTGCTCGGAGAACAGCCCTTCTCCACGCCAATACACGTATCCCTCATCAGAATTTGCGTAGTGCCGTTTTGCGGCGACGTAAACACCACATAGCGCCCGTCGTGACTGAGTGCGGGTGTCTCTTCCGCTGCCGTTGCGTCGGCGGTTGCGGAGGATGGCGCAGCTCCCGAGCCAATGACCAGCGTCTGCGTGGTATTACTGCCGACTATGCTGGGCGTGCTGGGACCAGTGGTGCCGCCTCCCAGATCCGGGCAACTCAACAGACATATCCCGCTTGGCGGATTGATGACATCTATTTTCGCGGTGTCATTTTGCGCCAGATAGCTGCTCGGCACCACGGCTGAAATTTGCGTTGAAGAAATAGACGTCACTTGAATGCCGGTCGGAATGTTTCCCGTCGCCAATCCGGTGAAGACCACCGTGGAAGCGCCATTCGCGGAACTGGGCAGAAAATTCGTGCCGGTTAGTTTAATCGGGAGATTCTTGCAATTTGTGGTGCAGACTGGCGTGCTGGCCGGACTTATTGCGCTCAAACTGGGCAACGGGTTCGGCTGACCATAAATCAAAAACGCCAGCGCGTTGGATAGACCGTTTTCCCCGGTCCCGCTCTGCGGGGCATACACGTTGATATACGCAGTCCCTGCCTTGGTGACATAACTCGAAGACACGTAGGCCGTAAGCACGGTAGTGCTGATCGTGAGGGTGCAATTGGACCCTGCCGCCGGCGTAGTGGTCGTACATGCCGGAAACTTCTGCCCGTTCCACTCAATTACGGAATTGGACGAAAAACCGTTGGCAGCCGACGCGGACACGCTAATCGTAAAATCGGAGCTTCCGTACAGCACGCCGGAGGGCGACAACGCCGTGATCGTGGCGCCGGTAGCATACTGAATCGAGTTGTTCGTGTTACCGCAGCCGGCAAGCAAGCCGACAGCCAACAGCGTGGTCACGCACGCTTCCAAGAACCCCTTCATCCACTCTCCTTAAACCTCACCGCGGATTACGCCTATGATTCGCCCACATCGAGGAGGATCAGCGAGGCGCCTTTGTACGATTGAGATGCCGAAACTCCTGCTGGCGTTGACCGCCCGGGTTCGGCAGACGTCCGATAAGAACCTAGTCCCGGCAACTATTATTACGCACTGGTAGGCTTGTCGCAAAACGCTAAGTGCTTGGAACTCTTCTAATTCTGAAGAGCTGCCAGGGAAGCCTGCACCAGGTCCTGAATATGGCGGTCGCACTCCGGGTCACCCAGGGAACCGTGGCTCGCTGCGCGGTACGCTGTCCCCGCTTGTGTTTTCCGCCCCAACTTGCCGTAAAGATCCCCAATCGACAGCTCAAAAATAGGATTCTCCGGATACTGCTTTCCAAGTGGTTCAATCACAGCAAGGGCTTCTTCGTACTTCTGATCGTAATTGTGTAGATCAATTGCCAGATAAAATCGTGCATCCGCCCTGGTGAGTTGCCCGTGTTCTATGGCGTTTTGCAACAGGCGAATGCCGTCCTGCTTTGAGCCTCCGGGAATACCCATAAAAAACCGCAGCACACGGGCCGCGGCCGACAAGGTGTCCACATAATAATCGTAGAGTCCCAGTCCCATGTCGGCATCCGCCAAGGTCGGGTCCATCGCTTGCGCCCGCAACAGGTGTTCTCGCGCTCGAACGCCAACTCGCGCCGTGCTGCGGCCTTCCCATCGCAGGCCGTACAGTCTCGCAGCCATCGCATTCGCCATGCCGGCGTAGAGATGCATCTCCGCCGTTTCATTGCCTTGCAGGCTCGCTTCCGCAAGGCTCAGCGCTTTCGAAGAAAGCTCCAGATACTTGTCGTCCTCGCTACCTTTAACATGATGGCGGGCCATGGTCATGCCGTACTTGTATTCCGCCGAAGAGCAGTAAATCCTCCACCAACGCGCTTCCGCTTCCAGCAAATATCCGAGGGGGTGCTGCGGTTGCTTTTTCTGTAGCTCTACCGATTCGGATATCGCTTGATCCAAGCGGCCGGAATACGTCGCGTGGAGAATCGATGCGGTCTGCGCCGGCAAGACCAGAGGCGGCTCGGCCTGACTGTGCATCGGCCAGCAAACTAGAACAAATGCGAAGAAGACCAGGTGCTTGCGCATGTCCTCACAAAGATTGTTTCTTCCCGACCGAGTTTAAGCTGTCCAGGCGAACCTTGCCAATGACGCCGTTCCGCTCGCACCATATCTCGCAAAACCGCTGGGTCTTACCATGTTATCCTCCCTCGGCATGAACTCCCCGCAGACCGAACCGCCACAGGTCCCGCCGATTACCGCACCATCCGATCATCTTGAGCGCGGCTTAGGTCTAAAAGAAGCTGTCGCCCTCAACATGATCGAAATCGTGGGGATCGGCCCGTTCGTGGTGAGTTCCCTGGTCATCAAAGCCATGGGTGGACCTCAGGCTCTTATCGCCTGGCTGGCCGGAGCTCTGCTCGCGACGCTGGACGGATTCGTATGGTCGGAACTGGGTGCGGCTATGCCCAAGGCGGGAGGCACCTACGTATTTTTGCGCGAAGCGTACGGCCCCGCGCGTTGGGGCCGTCTAATGTCTTTTCTGTTTGTCTGGCAGACCTTCGTGCAGGCGCCTTTATCGGTGGCATCTGCCTCTATCGGATTCGCTCGCTATGCGGCGTACCTTCATCCGCTGACGCGTTTGCAATCGAAAACAATTTCCGGCGGATTGGTTCTGCTCCTCATCGCTCTGCTTTACCGGCGCATTCAAACCATTGGCAAGATTTCCGTCCTCCTTTGGGTGGGCGTCGTGGGAACAATGGTCTGGTTGATTTATGGAGGCATCCGTCACTTTGATCCCAAGGTGGCGTTCGACTTTCCTCCCGGTGCCTTCCACCTATCCTCCTTGTGGTTCGCTGGCTTGGGTTCGGCAATGGTCAGCACGGTGTACAGCTATTGGGGTTACTACAATATCTGTCACTTGGGCGGCGAGATTCGCAATCCCGAAAAAAATATTCCGCGCGGTATTTTCCTGTCGATTCTGGGGATAACTGTTCTGTACCTGGCGCTCCAAACCAGCCTGCTCGGCGTGATCCCCTGGCGGGAAGCGCAACATACTCCTTTTATCGCCAGTCTGTTCGTCGAACGTCTGTACGGCACGGGAGCCGCCCATTTTGTCACTTGGATGGTTTTGTGGATCGCTCTCGCCTCCGTCTTTTCGCTTCTCCTGGGTTATTCCCGCGTTCCGTACTCCGCCGCCCTGGACGGCAATTTCTTTCCGATTTTTGCAAAACTCCATCCGACCAAACATTTCCCGCACATCTCACTCCTGGTGCTCGGTGCGCTCGGCTTTCTGTTCAGCATTGTCCTCCGCCTGGAAACCGCGATCGCGGGTATTCTGGCTATGCGTTTGATTATCCAGTTCATCGGGCAAGCTGTTGGAGTGATGCTGCTTCGTAAGCGCTGGGGTGCGGATCGGCTTCCGTTTAAAATGTGGCTGTATCCGCTTCCCGCGATTCTGACCATGCTGGGGTGGGCGTGGTTGTTCTGGCAGACTGGTTCCGCTCGCAAATTTGGATTAATGGAAATTGCTCTTGGGATTGGCGCATTTCTGATCTGGACCAGCCTGAAAGGCCAGTGGCCATTCGAAAAAAAGGCGCAAACTGCTTCACAATAGAGGTGCATCTCTATTTTTCGTGATTCAGAAAGCGTTCGGTCCGCCCGGAGGAGACGTGAAGCTTTTTCGTTCTGCCCTGCTGCTTCTAGTCATTGGCTTGCTCTTTGCATCGCGCACTCCCGCGCAATTCCCTGCTGCCCCCGGCACCGGCCCCGGCCTGCCGGAAACCGTGGAAGCCATTGACTCGGCGCGAGTCGCCACGCGAATCCTCTACATCACCGCACATCCCGACGACGAAAGCGCAGCCGTCCTGACCTATCTGGCAAGAGGTTTACACGCGGAAGTCGCGCTCATGTCGATCACTCGCGGCGAAGGCGGGCAAAATGCTCTCGGCCCCGAGCAGGCTCCCCAACTGGGATTGATCCGCACTCAGGAACTTCTCGCGGCCACCCGTGGCTATGGCGTGAAGCTGTACTTCACTCGCGCGCGTGATTTCGGCTTCTCCAAGACACCAGAGGAAACCGAGCGGATCTGGGGCGACGCCGTTCTGGAAGATATGGTTCGCGTGATCCGCGAATTCCGGCCCAATGTCGTCATCAACAATTGGGGAGGGGTCCATACCGGGCATGGCCATCACCAACTCTCTGGTATTTGGACGCCGAAGGCTGTGGCCCTTGCGGCCGATTCGAACGCTTATGCCGAGCTGACAAAGGAAGGTCTGCGACCCTGGAATGGTGGTAGCGAAGGCGTCGTTATTCTGGATATCGATCGAGGCAGTGACAAGCCGAAGGGCTACATTCTGCCTCTCGACGACATTTCTCCTCTCTACGGCAAAACCTGGCGCCAAATCGGCATCGACGCCTTCGTGAACCACCACACCCAGGGCATCGCTGGCTTTCTGAACTCGCCATTCATCAAACGCCCGATTGCCTTGTCGCGGGAAGACGGCAAACCCTTCGATGCGGCAATCCTTGCGGAACCTGTGCGCTCCGAACCATACCGCTTCGCGCCCGGCTTTTGTGAAAAGCAAGCCAGCGTGTGCCAGGCATTTCAAACCGCCGATCAAGATTTAGCGCTGGCTCGCACGGCCGCGCTCGCTTTGAATTACGGGTTGGCCGTGAATGAGACCTCCAAGGCAGCTATCGCCATTGCGGACTTGCTGCCTGCGGATGGCCAAGCGTTGAGCGGATCACTCGCAGACCCAGTCCAATGGGAAACAAGGCAAACCCTAGATCGCATTGCGATCGCGCGCCGACTGGCGGCAGGCCTCTCGTTCGAAGCCATCGCCGACAGCGCCGATATTGTCATCGGCGAACCCGTCTCCTTTACGGCCAGCTATCGCTGCCGCGCCGATGTGCTCTGTCCTGTGCAGGGTCCCGCGAAAGCATCGGCTGCCGGCAAAGAGTTCTCCTCGGCGGGCGGGGCTTCGCAAACCGAACTGAAATTCGCCGTGACCCTGGATTCGGCGCCACCTGCGCCCACAGTCCTGGAACAACTAAATCCCGAACCGCCTCCCGTAATCACCGTCTCTCTGCGAGACGTCATCGATTCCAATCATCAACTGTGGGTTACTGCGCCGGTACTCTATTCCTTTGCTTCCTCCACCCACGTACGCCGCATTCCGGTGCGAATCGTCCCCGCCTACTCGGTTGCCGTGGAACCGCCGCAGACCATCGAACGCACCAACGCCCAGAACGCTCCGTTCGATCTCTTGCTGCGCATTCATTCATATTCCACCAGAGCGGCAAGAGTGACTGTCGGCGTAAATGCACCGGACGGATTCAAGGCTTCCGCACCCATGAACCTGGACTTTGCAGCTGTCGGCGATCAATACGCTCGGCTAACGGTTACCCCTCCCACGAAGGTATCGACCGGCAATTTCGACCTGGGTGCCTACGTCCGGCGTGGCAGCGAGACGTTCTCCACCTCGCTGGAACCGTTACCCTCAATGCCCGCCATCCTCTGGACTGCGCCGGCCCTCTGCACCGTTCATGCGTTCGACATCAACGTGCCGGACCATCTGCGTGTTGGTTACATATCCGCTGAAAACGAACCCATTCCCGACGCTCTTCGCCTGCTCGGCATCACTGTCGAAATGCTCGACGCGAGCGCCCTGGAATTCGGTGATCTCTCAAAATACGATTCCATCGTCGTTGGAGTTCGCGCCTACGAATTGCGGCCCGAGTTGGCTGGCGCCAATAAGCGCTTGCTGGCCTACGTGTCCGATGGCGGAACGCTCGTCGTTCAATACAATCGTGATTATGTCTGGGACAGCATGCAGCCGGCTCCCTATCCCGCGAAAATCGGTACGCCGACTCCTCGCATCACCAACGAAAACTCTCCGGTCAAGTTTCTTAAACCTGACGATCCTCTGCTGACCAAGCCCAATCACATCACCGAATCCGATTTCCAAAACTGGGTGCAGGAGCGCGGCCTGTATTATTGGAGTACTTTCGACAACCGGTACACGCCGCTATTCGCCATGAGCGATCCAGGCGAGAAGGATTTGAATGGCGCCTTGGTCTACACCCACTATGGCAAAGGTGTGTACATCTACACTGGAATTGCCTTTTTTCGCCAACTGCCCGAAGGCGTACCGGGCGCTTATCGCTTGTTTGTGAATCTATTGAGCGCCTCTCGCGAAAAATAGACGTTAACCACAACGATAGAAGCCCTCAAACCCGTCCCATCTCTTGTTCGGCGCTGCGTTATTCTTTTGGCGTTCCGATCCAACGCCGCCGAATTCTGAGGGAAGCCATGTCACGATGGATGTATCGCAGCTTGATCATTATTTTTCTGGGCGTTTTTGCCCTGACTTGCGTCACTGGCGCCTACGCGCAAAAAAAGAAGAAGGACGACACCAAGACGGAGCCAGCCCAAGATCCTTCGGCATCCATTCCAGACAGCGGCAAGATCGATTATTTGATTTCTGAGTGGCTGGCCGCCTGGCAGATCGGCGACATCGAACGGCTTCATAAGAACATTGCCGATGACGTGGTCGTCGTTAACGGATCTTGGGCTCCCCCGCTGGTTGGCTGGAATAATTATCTGACGGCCTACCAGTCGCAACGCGCCAGGACCCAACAGGTTCGCCTCGAACGCACCAACACTTTGATACGCGCCGATGGAAACGTGGCGTGGGCCTGCTACCAGTGGGAATTCTCGGGATTGGTCGATGGGCGAGACAGCGGCGCGAGAGGACAAACCACGCTAATTTTCGAGAAGCGAGCAGACAAGTGGTTGATCGTCCACAATCACACCTCGATCGTGGAAACACCTTTGAGCAACATCCCAGCTACGCCTGCCACAAACGGCAAGCCTTAGCGATAAACGCCATTCGCGAGTTATTGGCGCGCTAGAAGTTCTTCAGCCCGTGATAGACGAAAATTCCGGCGATCACCAACAGCAACACACCAGACGTGATGCCGCTCATCAACACAGGACGCGAAAGTGAATTGATCTTGGCGATCAGTTGAGTCTGGTCTTTTGCCATGGTCTCTTCACCCGTACCGATGAAGATTTGATCGTCTTCGTGGCTGGAGAGCACACTCCTCCAGGCGATCAACGCCAGGAAAATTGCAGTGATGACTCCCCATACGATCAGCAGATACAGCAGAGGCCCCGTAAACACAGATTCCATCGCTTCCATAGCAACCTCCCGTTGGAACCGGCCCGGCGCCCGCCCGGACAGCAGGCAGGTATTTCGGCCGGAGTATAGCACTGTGTAAAAGGAAAGCCAGTGCCGTGCGGGTTCTTCCCATGCGTCACAAATCGCCGCGAAAATCAGCTGATTTCACGCCACTTACCGGCTCCAGGGATGAGTAGTACTGGCCCGCGATCGTGCCCTCTTGTACACATCTTCTGGCGCGCACTTGTCCCGAGTGGTTTTTCCCGGACGGGCCGTCGCAATGACCGAACTGCGCCCAAGAGGTATACTCATAGCATGCCGAAAATTAAAAGCAGCGCGGCGATACACGGTACAACCGTGTTGTGCGTGCGCAAGGATAATAAAGTAGTGTTGGTCGCCGATGGCCAGGTGACCATGGGCGATCATGTCCTGAAACAAACCGCTCGTAAAACCAGACGGCTCTACAACGACAAAGTAGTGGCAGGATTTGCAGGTTCCACTGCCGATGCCATTTCACTCTTCGAGAGATTCGAAGCCAAACTCCAGGAGCACTCTGGAAATCTCCAGAAAGCGGCAGTGGAACTGGCCAAGGATTGGCGCAAGGATCGAGCTCTTCGCCATCTTGAAGCGCTTCTGATCGTCGCGGATGCCAAGAGCACCTTCGTCCTTTCGGGTAACGGCGACGTCATCGAACCGGACGACGGCTTGTGTGCGATTGGCTCTGGCGGAAGTTACGCACTTGCGGCGACTCGCGCTATGGTTAAGCACTCCAAACTGACTACCAAAGAATTGGCGATGGAAGCTATGCGAATCGCGAGCGAGATTTGCATCTATACCAACAGCAACTTCACAGTGGAAGAGATTTAAGGGGCACGAAGCGCTACTTCGCGAAGAGTAAGGAAGCAAATGGCCACCAAAACTGATAAAGAAATTACACTTTTCCCTGGCAATAATGGCGCCGGTCCCGCGAGCGACCCCGAACTATTGCCCGCTCTGGATGACATGACGCCTCGCGGTATTGTGGCTGAGTTGGATAAATACATCGTCGGTCAGGCCGCGGCTAAGAGAGCGGTTGCGGTCGCGCTTCGCAATCGCGTGCGCCGCCAGAAACTTCCTCCGGAAATTGCGGAAGATGTGTTGCCAAAAAACATCCTGATGATTGGCCCGACCGGCGTCGGCAAAACCGAAATCGCCCGCCGCCTCGCTCGCTTGGCAGGCTGTCCTTTCGTGAAGGTGGAAGCCTCCAAATACACGGAAGTCGGCTATGTAGGCCGCGACGTCGAATCCATGGTTCGCGATCTTGTGGAAACTTCCATCGACATGATCCGCGAGGAAAAGCTCGATGAGGTTGCCGATCGCGCCGAGCAGGCCGCCGAGGAGCGCGTGTTGGACTTGTTGCTTCCTCCCCCGCCCAACCCGCCCGCCGGCACCCCCGAAGCGGAAATAGCCTCCCAGAAGGAGCAGACGCTGCGCACCCGCGAAAAGCTTCGCGCGCAGTTACGCGAGGGGAAACTCGACCAGCGCATGGTGGACCTGGAAGTTCGCGAACGCGCCATGCCTTCATTCGAAATCATCTCCAACCAGGGTATCGAAGAAATGGACGTGAATCTCAAGGACGTCCTGAGCGGATTTTTTGGCCAACAGAAGAAAAAACGCAAGATGAGCGTCGCCGATGCCTTTGAGTATTTAATCCAGGAAGAAGAAAACAAGCTCCTCGACATGGAGCAGGTTACGCGCATGGCTGTTGAGCGCGCCGAGCAGATGGGCATCATCTTCATCGACGAAATCGATAAGGTCGCTGGCCGGGAAGCCGGCCACGGTCCAGATGTATCCCGCGAAGGCGTGCAGCGCGACATCCTTCCCATCATCGAAGGCACCACGGTCAACACCCGCTACGGCATGATTCGCACCGATCACATTCTATTCATCGCAGCCGGCGCGTTTCACGTGACCAAGCCCTCCGACCTGATCCCCGAGTTGCAAGGCCGCCTGCCGATCCGCGTCGAAATGCAGTCTTTGCGCGAAGAAGATTTTGTTCGCATCCTGACCGAGCCTAAAAATGCTCTGATTAAGCAATATATCGCTCTGATGGAAACCGAAGGCGTGAAGCTTCAGTTCACCGAAGACGCGGTGCAGGCCATCGCCAAGTTCGCGACCAGCGTCAATGAGCAGACCGAAAACATCGGGGCTCGACGATTGCACACGATTCTGGAAAAGGTTCTCGACGAAATTTCTTTCGAAGCCCCGGACCTCAAGAAAAAGAATGTCAAAGTGGATGCCGCCTACGTGTCCAAGCAATTAGCGGAAATCGTTAAGAATCAGGACTTGAGCCGTTATATTCTCTAGCCGATCGCATGATGAATCGCCACGGACGGGCCGATAGCCGCAGCCGTTATCTAATTTGTGCCGGAGCGTCCGCTCTTCTAGTTGCCGTTTACTTTTGCCGGGTGCGGCGCGCCGGGTGAACCCGTGCCTCCCTCTCCACCCACACCTACCGCTATCACCGATCTGAGCGCCCAACAAGTCGGCAACAGCGTACTGCTAAGTTTCACGCTCCCTGGAAAGAGCACTCTGGGCGATCCGCTCCCTCAACTACCTACCGTTCAGGTATTTCGTGCACAGGCGCTTCCAGACGGAACCATCGACCCGAAATCGCTTCGCGTGGTCGACACCGTACCGGGCTCCGTAATTTCCAATTACACGGTCAAGGGTCACGTGTTGTTTCCGGATCCCATCTCCGACGCCGAATTGCGGCGTGTTTCCGGGCAAACCGCCTTCTATCAAGTCCGCACCAGTATTTCGTCCCGAAAACCCTCTGCCGATTCGAATACTACGTCCTTGAAACTCTACCCGGCGGCTCCGGGAATCAAGGACCTGACAACGTCTCTGTCCAAAGACGGCATTCTTTTGAAGTGGACGCAACCCAATGCGCCGAACGGAGAAAGTACGCCTTCGATTGAGGAGTATCGCGTCTACCGCGGCGAACTCGCCAAGGGCAGTTCGCCTGCCGCTTCTACGGACCACTCAATCCCATGGGTCGCTGCCCCGTTGCTGATCGCTACCGTTCACGAAACCGAATACCTCGACCAGGGGTTCGATTACGGCAAGCCCTATGGGTACTTGGTTCGCGGCGTCGTCAAAGCCGGTGACGGGTTATTGGAGTCGGACGATTCGAATGAAGTCAATCTCACCCCCGTGGACACCTTCCCGCCCGACCCTCCTGCCAATGTCGTGGCCGCAGTCTTACCCGGCGCGGAAGCCGGCAAGTATGTCGTTGACCTTTCCTGGTCCATCAATTCCGAGGCCGATCTGGCGGGTTACCGCGTCTATCGCGGCGATCAGGAGGGTGTTCGCGGGCCGTTGCTCACCCCGGAACCGTTACTTAGTCCAGCCTATCGCGACAACACAGTACAGGCAGGCCAGCATTTCTGGTATATCATCACCGCGGTAGACAAAGCGGGAAACGAGAGTGGCAACAGCGCCCCCGTTCCTGTCGCTGTCCCGTAATCCGCCGAGTCTCAACAATCCAGCTCAGGAATAGCTGCCATGCAAGAACGGATTCCCCTTCCCGGCTATCACTGGTTTCGAACGTTCAAAGATCCCGCCCTACGCGTCGGCATATACTCGGGCACCGCTATGTCCCTCGTGCTTCTGGTGTGGGTCATCGTTGCCAATCGCATCCCCACTCTCGAAACGTTCGCCTTGCAGAGGAACCTCGCGGCCGCCGTGGCGCTGGCATTCATCGCCGCGCTTCCGGTGATTCGTTTCTATCGCTCGCCATGGCAAATGGTGCAATCCGGATTTTTGGCGTGGACGCTATTAATCGCCACCTTTTCTCTGCTCACGCTGAAATTCGACAAACTCGACGCCGAATACGGTGCATTTCATCTGTTTGTCCTTGGGATGCTGACCTATCTCATTCTGGCTACGCTTTCATGGATCGGCACCATCATCCGGAGAGCTTGGATCGCTCATTCGTCCGATAGAGCGTTAAAATCGAAAGCATGAAATTCTGCCGCTTCCGATCGGACACAACCAATTCTGAGCAGTTTGGAATATTGGAAGGCGATGAAATCCGCCCGATCAACGCGCCGCCTTGGCAGGCTTGGCAAACGACCTCGCAATCTCTACCGCTTGTCGATTGCCACCTGCTGGCCCCCGTTTCTCCATCCAAAATTGTCTGCGTGGGACGCAACTACGCCGCTCACGCGAATGAGTTGGGCAACGAAATTCCCAAGGAGCCGCTGATCTTTCTTAAGCCGCCTTCGGCAATCATCGGACCCGGGGAACCTATCGTCCTTCCCGTGTCTTCGCAAAAGGTCGAACATGAGGCCGAACTGGCCGTGGTCATCGGCAAAACCTGCCGCAACCTGACAAGTAGTGACGATCCACACTCCTACGTTCTTGGCTACACCTGTCTGAATGACGTCACCGCTCGCGACCTGCAGAAACGTGACGTTCAGTTCACTCGCGCCAAGGGTTTTGACACCTTTTGCCCTGTGGGCCCGCACCTTGAAACGGTACTCGATCCAGCGAACTCGACTGTCGCGGCGCGCGTAAACGGAGTGGTCCGGCAGTCCGGCAATACTTCCGAGATGATTTTCCCAGTGGCACAACTGCTGGCATGGATTTCCCGGGTTATGACTTTGTTTCCAGGGGACCTGATCGCGACGGGAACGCCTTCCGGTGTGGGCCCACTTGTTTCGGGCGACGTAGTGGAAGTGGAAGTCTCCGGTATTGGCATCTTGCGCAATACGGTGCGGGCTTCGGCTTGAGCCTTATGGCGCACGGACGCTCTCAGTACGATAATAAAGACCAGAAAACTCTCACACGCAGCGAGGTTGTGCCTTGAAAGAGATGTTCGCCAGGGAACTTTTGGGAGATTGGAAAATGATGTTGGGTGTCGCCGGCGGAGCAGTCGCCGCCATTGGCTTGCTCGTTTATGCCTTCGCGCGCCCCACAATAAATCCCGAGGAAGAAGAGCGGAAGCGTCGGCTGCATTTGAATCACGTCGGCAGAATCGCCGAAGGTCAAGTTGTCGAGCTCTCCCAGCACGAGGCGGAGATTCCGGAGCCGCGACGTAAGCTGCTGGGCTCCAAAGCGCGTCCACTTGCCGACAACCGCCCGCGCAAATTGGTCTCCTACAGTTATTCGATCTCCGGCGTGACCTACCAGACCGCTCAAGACATTACGGGTCTGGAAAGCCAGGTTCGCTTCGAACGCCTGGTTGCTGGCCATCCCGCGAGCATAAAGTACGATCCATCCAACCCCAGCGATTCGATCCTCGTCGCCGACGACTGGTCCGGAATCCGCTGATACAGCGGACGCTTCAAACCTCCCACGGATTCAGCTTTTCCCAAGAATGGGGTATCCTTGGCAGCGGTTTGCGAAGTGTACACCCATGAAGCACGTATTGGCCTCCCTGTTCACAGCATTGTTGATCGTCGCCATGACCTTAAGCGCCATGGCCATTCTCGTTCGCGCAACACTTTTTGTGATAGCCATCGACTCCCCATTGAAACGGGCCGGCGCCATCTGCGCGGAACTTCTCCTCGGAGTCGTTGTGCTTCTGGGAACCGTATGGCTGGCCACTCACCTTGCGGTATTGATCTACGCGCCCAAGGAAGAATCCACGGATGGGAGCAACATTGCCTGACGACAATTCTCAAGTTTCCATCAAGCCACAGCACCTCGATTCCCTCGAACGCCTGCGCGAGCTGAACGCAGAAGCCGAGGCCGGTGGGGGCGCCGACCGCCGCGAGCGCGAATCGCAGTCCGGAAAACTGTCCGCCCGAGAGCGCATCGAGTTGCTCCTCGACGAAGGCAGTTTCGAAGAAACCGACAAATTCGTTCGGCATCATTGCACCGACTTCGGCATGGAGGAATCGCGTCCCGCCGGAGACGGATTCGTCACCGGCTTTGGCCGCATCGACGGCCGCCTCGTGTACGTCTTCGCTCAAGATTTCACCGTGTTCGGCGGCTCGCTCTCCGAATCGAACGCCCACAAAATTTGCAAGATTATGGATCTTGCGCTGAAAAATGGCGCTCCTCTGATCGGTCTTAACGATTCGGGAGGCGCTCGCATTCAAGAAGGCGTTGCTTCGCTTGCCGGTTATGCGGATATCTTCCTGCGGAACACCTTGGCCAGCGGCGTGATCCCCCAACTCAGCGCCATCATGGGGCCTTGTGCCGGTGGCGCCGTTTATTCGCCCGCAATCACCGACTTCATTTTCATGACCGCCGACACCTCCTATATGTTTGTTACCGGCCCCGACGTCATCAAAACGGTCACTCACGAGGAAGTCACCAAGCAGGAACTCGGCGGGGCCATGACCCACAATGCGACCAGCGGCGTGGCCCATTTCGTTGCAAGAAATGACGCGGACTGCTGCGCTATGCTGCGCGAGCTGCTCAGCTTCCTGCCGTCCAATAACCTCGACGACGCGCCACGAAGGAAAACCGCCGATCCTGCCGATCGTCGGGACGCGAAGTTGAACACGATGGTCCCCGAGGATCCTCAGAAACCGTACGACATCAAGGACGTCATCCGCGCCGTCGTCGACGATGGCTACTTCTTCGAAGTTCACGAGCACTTCGCCAAAAATATCGTGGTAGGCTTCGCGCGCTTCGACGGCCGGCCAGTCGGCATCGTCGCGAACCAACCCGCGATTCTGGCCGGCACTCTCGACATCAATGCTTCCGTAAAAGGCGCTCGGTTCGTTCGCTTCTGCGACGCGTTCAATATTCCTCTCGTCACATTTGAAGATGTACCGGGATTCCTTCCCGGCACCCAACAAGAATTTGGCGGCATCATCAAGCACGGAGCCAAGCTATTGTTTGCTTTCGCGGAAGCCACCGTGCCGAAGATCACCATCATTACCCGCAAAGCCTATGGCGGAGCGTATTGCGTGATGGCCTCAAAACACCTGCGCACCGATGCAAACTACGCGTGGCCAACCGCGGAAATTGCGGTGATGGGGCCTGAGGGCGCCGTGGACATAGTCTACAAACGTGAACTCGCCAAGGCCACAGAATCGGAACGCGATCGGTTGCGTAAAGAGAAAATCGCTGAATTTCGCGAGCGTTTCGCCAATCCCTTCGTTGCCGCGGAGCGCGGCTACCTGGACGCAGTTATCGAGCCGGCCGAGACCCGCTTCCGGGTCATCAACGCATTACGCGCACTCGAAAACAAGCGCGACACCAATCCTAGGAAGAAACACGGCAACATCCCCTTGTGACGGCTTGGGTGTTGTCCACGTCCGCAGAGCATTCGCACGTGCTCACCACATTAGACAACCGGATCCAATCCCGAACGCTTACCGATTTCACCGCATGCTAAAATTCGTCCAGATTTGACCTGCTATGTTCAAGAAAATTCTCATCGCCAATCGCGGCGAAATCGCCGTCCGCGTTCTCCGGGCATGCCGCGAACTCGGCATCGATACCGTCAGCGTCTTCAGCGAAGTGGATCGCGGCTCGCTGCACGTCCGTCTGGCAAGCGAGGCCTATCCCATCGGCCCCGCGCCTTCGCGGGATAGTTATTTACGCATCGATCGCCTCATCGACGTTGCCAGACGTTCTGGTTGCGATGCACTGCATCCAGGCTACGGTTTCTTGTCGGAAAATCCCGCTTTGCCGCGGGCCTGCTGCCGATGCCGGCATCACCTTTATCGGCCCCTCCGCCGAAGCGATGGAAGCCATGGGCTCGAAAACTGCCGGCAAGCAACTGGCGCGGAGAAGCGACGTCCCGACGGTCCCCGGCACGAACGAACCCATCACCAAGCCGGAAGAAGCGCAGGCTCTCGCGCAAAGCATGGGTTACCCCATCGTGCTCAAGGCCGTTGCAGGCGGTGGCGGCAAAGGGATGCGCGTGGTGTTCAACGACGGGGCGTTTGCGGATGCCTGGCGCGATGCGGGCTCCGAGGCGGCCAACGCGTTCGGCGACGGACGGCTCTTCCTCGAAAAGTACTTGGTCAATCCGCGGCACATCGAAATTCAAGTGCTCGCCGACGCGCATGGCCGGGTCGTCTCTCTCGGCGAACGCGAATGTTCCGTTCAGCGACGCCACCAGAAAGTCGTTGAAGAAGCGCCTTCCCCGGTGGTTACGCCGGAACTACGCAAGAAAATGGGCGATGCGGCGGTCCGTCTTGCCCGCGCTGGCGGTTACGTCAATGCCGGCACGGTGGAATTCCTGGTAGACAACGATCTCAATTTCTACTTCCTTGAGGTGAATGCCCGGCTGCAAGTGGAGCACCCCGTCACCGAACAGGTCACCGGGCTCGACCTCGTCAAATTACAGATCGCCATAGCCGCCGGCCATCGCTTGCCATTTGCTTGGGAAACCATCACTCCTCGTGGGCACGCCATGGAAGTACGCCTTTATGCGGAAGACCCCGACAATAACTTCTTCCCGTCCCCCGGGAAAATCCTCTCGCGCCATGCGCCAACCGGGCCTGGCATTCGTCTGGACGAAGGCGTCTACGAAGGCTGGACCGTCCCGCTCGAATACGATCCGATCCTCAGCAAGCTGATCGCCTGGGGCAACAGCCGTGAAGAAACGATCGCTCGACTCCGGCGCGCTTTGGACGAGTACACCATTCTCGGAATTCGAACCAACGTCAGCCTCTTTCGCCGCATTCTCGGCGATCCCGAATTTCTCCGCGGAGAAATTCACACCAGTTGGCTGGACAACCTGCTGGCCAAGCCACGGCCCGCGCTCGCGACACCCGACACCGCAACCGAAGATGCGATAGCGCTCGCGGCGGCCTTTTGTCTCAACAAAGATTCCGGTGAAAAGGCCCAAGCCGAAAATAATTCCGCTACGGCGCCATCCCGCTGGAAATCCGAAGCACGCCGGCAACAGGTGGACATGCCATGAAATTTGAAGTTCACGTCACCGGCGCTTCTGGAAAGCGCACTCGAATTGTCGAATTTGCGGCCGACGGGGTTCGGCTCGATGGCCAACTTGTAGAAGCCGACGTCCAGCAGCTTACTCCGAACACCATTTCCGTCTTGTTGCACGGCAAAGCCTTTGAGATCCATGTGAGTTCGACGCTGGATCACAAACTAAAGCTGCAAAATGGCCCTGACGAATTTACTGCCGAAGTCCGCGATCCCCGCGTTTGGCATGGCCGCACTCACGGCGCTCCGGAGGTAGCCGGACGACAACAAATCACCGCCCCCATGCCCGGCAAAATAATGCGTTTGCTGGTAGCAGTCGGTGACTGTGTCGTTGCGGGCCAGGGCCTGATGATCGTGGAAGCGATGAAGATGCAAAACGAAATTCGATCGCCCAAGAGCGGCAAGGTCGAGCGTTTGCTCGCCACGGAAAGTCAGATCGTAAATGCTGGAGAAGTTCTCGCCTGGATTGAGTAATTACGCGATTGAACTTACTGCTGTGAATTGGCCGGTGTCGGCGTGGCGTTTGGCTTTGGCGCTGGCATTCCCACCGGCGTCGCCGTCTTTGCTGCGTCCGGTAACTTGCCCGCCGATTCGATTACCTGCTGAGCCAGATAATTCGTGACCTTGGACTCGTCTCTCGCCACCGCCAGGTATGCGGCCCGCAGCAATTGTTCTTTGCGATTCCGTAACGTATCGCGAATGGTCTGGCGAATCTGGGGGTCATCCACACCGCGCTGCCCCGGAGCCTCTCTCGCGACCAGTTTCAAAATTCGAATAGAATCCTTCAAAACGATCGGCTGGCTGATTTGTCCGGGCTTCAGACTCAGAACGGTCTTCTTCAAGATCGGATCGGCCTGATTTAACGAAGATTCCGGAATATATCCCAGGTTGCCGCCTGCAGCCGCGGTATTCATATCTTCTGAATAATCCATGGCCAGCTGAGCGAAGTCCGCTCCGCTGTTCAACTTGTCCATCAACATCTTGGCCTTGCGCGCCGCTTCGGCTTCGTTGGTGGCGTCGTCGTTCTTGCGGTTGCGGACCTGCGGGTCTTTGCGCGGCGTGATGACGATCTGTGAGATCAGGTACTGCGCTTCGGGCACATTGAACTGGTTGCGGTTCGCGTTGTAGAAATCCGTGATGTCCTGTTCGGTGATGGTGATCCGCGCGCCGATTTCCCGGTTCAGCAGTTTGTCGATCGACAGCTTGGTGCGAATTTCTTTCTTGAAATCGTCTACCGTCATACCCCGCGATTTCAGCAAGCGCTGAAAATCCTCTTCGGTAGACGAACTCTTCAGCTCCGTGAATTTGTCTTCCACTTCCCCGTCAGTCGCCACCAGATTCAACTTCTTGGCGCGCTCCAGCAGAATTTCGTTGTAGATCAACTGATCGACTACATTCAGTTTCAGCGACAACGCCTCGTCCTGCGACGGTTCTTGCCCTTCCGGATTCACCTGCGCGCGATAGTACTTGTCGACTTCGTCGCGTTTGATTTCCGTGCCGTTCACCACCGCCCACACGTCGGCCGCATGCCGTTCGGGCTGCTTGCAACCAGACACCAAATACAAGCAGCCGCCGAGTAGCAAGGTTGCCGCAACGGCGTTTTTCATCCCGGGGATTCTCCATCTCACCGCAGAAGAACTGGGCGAAAGTATCAATGGATTGGCTCAGGCAGCTTTTTTGATGCGACCCAAACGAATACAGCTGGTGCACACACGCATCTGCTTACGGGCGCCGTTCACGAGTGCTCGTACGCTCTTGATGTTCGGGTTCCAGCGGCGTCGCCGGGTGTTGTTCGCGTGGCTCACAATATTGCCGTATTTCGGCGACTTCCCGCAGATTTCACACTTCAATGCCATTTCAGTCTACTTTCTGTGCTTCAAAGGATAGAAAACAGAAGTCTTAATTCTAGCAGACACCTCCTTAAAGACAAAGCCAAATGCCTTTTTCCTGATTTAACTCGCGCAAGGTGCGCTGCCGATTTGACGCACGGATCGAATCCTGCGAATCCTCCGCTAAAACTGGCGAACCGGTGCCTTTGCTATACTTTTCAAGGAAGGAACGAACCGAAGCCGTGACTCCGCTGCGCATCTCAATTGTTCAATATCTGAACACGGCCCCCTTGGTCAGGGGCTTCACTCACGGCCCGCAAAAGGGCCGCTATCAGCTCTCCTTTACCGTGCCTTCACAATGCGCGGAGGCCTTGCGCAATCGCCACGCCGACATCGCAATTATTCCCTCCATCGAAGTTCCTCGCATCGGCGATCTGGTGGTCCTGCCCGGATTATCCATCTCGTCCAAGCAAAATGTGCAAAGCCTCCTAATTGTCTCTCGCAAGCCCATTCATCAAGTTTCCCAACTTGCGCTCGATAGCAGCTCGCGCAGCACTCAAGCTCTAACGCGCATTCTTTGCGCCAAGCATTGGAATACCTCGCCTGCGTTTGTGGAACTTCCGACCCGAGCTTCCGCACATGCTGGAGAACTGCGACGCCGCACTTCTGATTGGCGATCCGGCGCTTCGGGTCGCGTTTGCCGCTGAACCGAAATCGATTCGCGATACCACCGGCGCCGTCATCTGCAAAGGCTCTCACCTCGGTATCCCCGGCGCAGACACGCTGTACATCTACGACATCGTCGCAGAATGGCGTGCGCTTACTGGTCTTCCCGCGGTACTCGCGGTGTGGGCGACTCGACGCGAGTTCGTAACCGGGGAGTTGGTTCAAGACTTCCAGTCGTCCTTGCAATTCGGGCTTGCGCCAGATCGAAGACAATCAGCCAGGAATGCTCCTCATCCCTGGGTTTGCCCGCTCCCGATCTACGTCGCTATTTGCAAGAGAACATTCATTTCGGTCTCGACGGAGAAGATCTGCAGGGTCTGCGGCAGTATTACGCTTCTGCCGAAGAACTGGGCTTAATCCCCACTGGTCGGCCGTTGGTAATCGCCGACGCGGGACAACAGGCCGCGCAACCCGATCTCGTATCCGTCCGGCCGAGTTAAGAAGGGAGCATTCTTTGGCGATTACAAATCAGCAAGCCCTGGACATGTTGCGGTCCGATGACCTGGTCGGGGTGGGCATGGCGGCGCACCAACTTCGCCTGCAGAAGAACGATCCGCGCATCGTCACTTATCAGATCGATCGCAACATCAATTACACCAATTTCTGCACGGAGTACTGCTCCTTCTGCGCCTTTTATCGCCCCCTTGGCGCAAAAGATGGTTACCTTCTTTCCTTCGAATCCATCTACGAAAAAATCGAGGAAATGTTGGAATTGGGCGGCACCGGCGTTCTGTTGCAGGGAGGCCTGCACCCCGACTTGCAGATCGGCTATTACGAGAACCTGCTGCGATCGCTCAAGGCCCGCTATCCGCAAGTCCACCTGCACTGTTTTTCCGCTCCGGAAATTCTGTGCATCGCTGAGGTCAGCGAGATCAGTATTCGGGAAACGATTCAGCGCCTGATGGATGCCGGCCTGCAGTCCATTCCTGGTGGCGGCGCGGAAATCCTCGACGACGAAATTCGCGGCAAGATCGCCCGCCTGAAGTGCACCAGCGATGAATGGGTTGAGGTGCATCGCATCGCGCACTCCCTCGGAATGCGCACCACCGCTACCATGATGTTCGGCTGCGGCGAGGAATTGCGCCACCGTGTCAATCATCTCGAACGCATCCGCCGAATTCAGGAAGAGACCGGCGGCTTCACGGCTTTCATACCCTGGATCTTCGCGGCGGAGAATACCGCGCTCGGCAAGAAAGTTCAGGAAACCACCGCCGTCGATTACCTGAAGACGCTCGCCGTCAGCCGCCTGTATCTCGACAATATCGATCACATTCAGTCCAGTTGGCTGACGCCGGGTATCAAAGTCTGCCAGCTCGGCTTGCAATTCGGCGCCGATGACGTCGGCAGCATTCTGATCGAGGAAAATGTAGTGTTCGCGGCGGGTGTGAAACGCCGCACCAATGAGGAAGAACTCCGCCGGATTATTTACGACGCCGGGTTTCTGCCTGCGCAGCGCGACACTCTATATCGCTCCTATGCGCTGAAGTCGCCGTACCGGCAATCGCAAGCCGCCTAGGCTTTCTTCAACTTCACCATTACTTCCACGGCAGCGCCGTCCGGCAGGTTCAATGGATGGTCTGGTTCAATTACGCCGTCGCGATACGTCCCTGCGAACCGTAGCGGAACTGCGCCGCTTGCAGCAGCAGGCGTGGCCTTTGCCGGGCCCGCCGTTTCGTCCAGAGCTCCATTGACCAGCGCGTCCGCCTCTTTATTCTGCTCCCGGTACACATGCTGTATCCGAAACCCCTCAAGCCGCTGCGACATTTTGCGCGCCCGTTCATACAGCGGACGCAACTCTTCGCTTTTCACTTTGTAAACGCCAAGCATCTGCTTCACCAGCAATTCCGAATCGCTTTGTATGTGCAGCGCTTTCAGACCATGGCTCTCCGCGTAGTCCAGCGCCGCGATTAGCCCAAAATATTCCGCAACATTGTTGGTATTTGTTCCGATGTACTTCTTCAGGCGCGCGACGATTTCACCTTGCGCGTTGCGCACCACCACTCCATACGCTGCCGGCCCCGGATTTCCGCGCGACCCGCCGTCGATATTGGCACGGAAGGCAGCACTGGCCTTTGGCGGCGTGGCTTCAGGTTCGCCGAACAGCCCCGGAGGATGGTGTGGGTTTCCGGCTTTTCGCGTCACAACGGATTTTCCGTGGAAGTATCATCGCCGGATTTTGGCGGCGCAGCTGTCGTCACGACTTGCAAGGTGTACAGGATCCGTCCGCAGGTCTCGCAACGAAATACCTCGTCATTGTCCTCGTAGGTCAGCAACTGAATGGTGTGCGGAAGAACGCGCATGCCGCAGGCGCGGCACTGATTGTCACGCACCTCCGCCAGCGGCGTACCCGGATGTTTCTTGGAAACTCTTTCGTACAACTCGTACAGGTCTTCGGGAACCTGTTTCGCAACCAGCGCTCGCTGCGCGATCGCTTCCTCGAGTCGCTTCTTTTCATCTTTATATTGCGATTCGATCTGCTTCTTTTCCAACTGCACCGCTTGATCCGCTTCGCGAAGGTCGGCCTCGAAGTGCTTCACCTGCCGTTCCGCATCTTCGATTGCCATCATCTGCGTCAGCACGCGGTCTTCCGCCGAGGACGCTTCCGCGTCGGCATTGGAGATTTCCTGCTGCAGCGCTTTATACGCTTCGTTCGTTTTTACCGAAGCACTTTGCGACCGGTATTTCTTCGCCCGGTCCTTCCACTGATCCACCTCAAATTCGAACTTCTTACGCTGAGAAATCGCCTGGACCTGCGCGTCCTTGGCCGCAGCAACGGCGGACTTGGCGCCATTCAGCTTACTCTCGGCATCGCGCAAACGCTTGGGAAGGGTCGCGAGGTCCGCCTGCAAGCCGGAAATTGTCTGGTCGAATCGCTGGAGTTCCTGAAGGGCGCCGATTGCGGGGTGCATGAGGCCATGATTCTAGCAGCGTTCCGCGGCCTTTGTCGAAGCCGCGCGGGCGGCTACAATCCATCCAGTACTTCCAGGAGGCACTGTGCCACACGTTCAAATCAGCTGGGTCGAAGGCCGATCGCCGGAACAAAAACGCAGAATTGCCGAGAAAGTTACAATGATTCTGGTTGAAGAAGGCAAGGCGAAGAAAGAAAACATTCACGTTGCCTTCCACGATCTTCCCGCCACGAACTATGCGGAAGCGGGCGTCCTGGTAATCGACCAGAAGCGCTCTACCTGAGAGTTGCTAACTGGGCTGGAGGTCCCGCCGGATCAGGGCGGCGTCCACAAAGTAGCCGAGTCCGATTGCCAGCGGCAGAATGCCGAAGGAAGCGGCAACCATCGTTTCCGGCTCGTGCGCGAACCGCGCGATCGCCGAAAACATCAGGAAAAATCCAAGCCCGGCGCTCACCAGCAAAATCCCATTGCGCCGCGAACGCGCATATGGCGACAATTCCGCCTCGATGGTTACATCCGCGCCTCTCGCGATCGCGGCCAACTTCTCCTCGGTCTTCAGCTTGCGAACCCGATAAAACGTGTAGAAGCCTGCGACCGGAATCCCACACGTCAATACCACGGCAACCAAACCAATCAAGTCTCCGCCCATGATCGTCCTCCTCGGCCCGTGGATGCCACGAGCCATTGTTAAGGCCCCGTACTTCTCAATTAGAGGAACGCAGGATGGAAGGGAAATGTTCCGTGCGAAAGGCTCAGGGCGCTACTTCGCGGATCGTACCGGAATTGTCGATGACCAAGGTCGGATAACGAATCGGGGAACCGGCGGGCGCTGGTGCGTGGCTCGCCGTTATTTCGAAATCCTCGTTTTTGCAATCGATTACATAACTGTAGCCGTCGCGCTCCGGCTTCGACATCGACAAGCCGCCGGAGGACAGCAGTTCATCAATCGGCGAACAATGCCCATTGGTCGCCATGTTCCCACGCTCGGCTTGCGCCAATTGAATCAGGTCCATTCGAACGCCCGTCAAGCTGATCGCTTGCGTGGCCGCCGTACCTTGGTCGGTGCTGGGCATTTGGCGCATGTAAAAATAATACGCCCCATACAGAAGCGCCGCCGCTACCAACAAAATCGCCAGGGGTTTCATACGCCAAATTTAATCCCGCCAATCGGCTCATACAATGCCGAAACTGTGCGGCGTATTTTGGCAGTTAACAGCCAGATTCGATCTCCGAACGCCTTATTGGCGCGCGATACAAACTGCGAATTAATCCACGCCTAGTAGAAATGAACTACCCCGCCGCTCAGGAACCGCTGCAACGAAAAACCCGCCCCGCATCATCCAATCCCTGGAGCAGCCGATCCATCAACACTCGCCAGCCGCAGCGCTTTGTGAGTCCAATGGCGCTGGCGTACACTGATCGCTCGAGTATTCCGATCACTCCGAATTGAGGAATGCCTTTGAACACGTCAATTTGCCCAGCTTTCTTCCGCAACAGCCCCGCCCGTGTGGCGGCTATCGCCCTTGCGGCTGTTTCGCTTTTCACTGTACCCGCAGCGCGGGCGCAGCAGATGGCTCCGCAAAGCCCTCTCCCATGATTCCAGCGATGAAAGCGGAATTGGATCGCTCAGTCCAACTGCTCGGCAACCAGGACCCGCCCGCTTATTACATCGGGTATACGCTGACCGACACGCAACGCGCCAATGTGTCCGGCTCCAATGGTGCTCTGCTGAGCAGCGACGAAGGCCGCAACCGCTGGCTGGAAGTCTCCGTTCGCACCGGAAGCTATCAATTGGATGACACTCATAAGGTGGACGGCAAAGAAATGCCCAACGGCGGACCCGGCATGAGCGCTCCGCTCGATGACGATGTGCAAGTTCTGCAGCGGGATTTGTGGCTGGAAACCGATAAGCAGTATCGCGCTGCGGCCGAAGCGCTCATCAAGATTCAGACCGGCAAGGAAGTGAAAGCGCAAACCGAAGAAGGCAAGGCGCCGGATTTCTCCAGAGAAAAGCCGCAGGTTTTCTACGGGCCGTGGGTTTCGTTTCAGCTCGATCGCAAGCCCTGGGAAGAAAAAGTCCGCGCGTACTCAAAATATTTCCGCGAGTCCGCCGCCGTAATCAACTCCATTGTCACGTTTACGGCGCAGGCCCAGAACACTATGCAAGTCACTTCGGAAGGCACGCAGTTGCAGTTCGGCGAAGTTCGTTATCGCCTGGAGCTTTTTATTCAAGGCAAAGCTACCGACGGCATGGATATCGATCGCTACTACAACTTCGACTGGGTCACCCCCAACGAAGCGCCGGACGATAAGGCGGTTCTTGCCGCTTCGGCTCAGCTCCGGAAAGAACTCGAAGGCCTGGTCGTTTCCCCGATCAACGATCCGAGCGTCGGCCCCGCCTTGCTTACCGGCCGCGCCGCCGCTGTATTCTTCCACGAAGTATTCGGACACCGCGCCGAAGGTCATCGCCAGAAAGACGTGAACGAGGGTCAGACCTTCACCAAGAAAGTTGGCGAGCCCATCCTGCCGGAATTTCTGACGGTCGTCGACGACGCCACCATGAAAAAATTGGGCAATCAGGAGCTCTTAGGCTACTACCAGTTTGACGATGAAGGCGTCATCGCGCAGCCTGTCGTACTGGTCGATCAGGGCGTATTGAGAAACTTCGAGATGTCCCGCTCACCGATCGCCGGCTTTCCTCACAGCAACGGTCATGGCCGCAGGCAACTGGGCGCGACGCCGGTTTCCCGTCAAGGCAACTTGATCGTTAAGAGCAGCAAAACGCTTACCGACGCGCAACTCCGCGCAAAACTGATTGAGCTGATCAAACAGCAGAACAAGCCTTATGGTTTGCTGATCGACGACATCGCTGGCGGGTTCACGCTGACCGGCCGCGGACAACCGCAGGCTTTTCAGGTTGAGCCCCTGGTCGTCTACAAAGTGTACGCGGACGGCAGGCCGGACGAACTCGTTCGCGGCGTGAACATCGTAGGAACGCCTCTGGCCTCGCTTACCAAGATTGTCGCCACCGGCGAGACCCTCGAAGTTTTCAACGGCTATTGCGGCGCCGAATCCGGATCGGTTCCGGTTTCCGCAGCCGCCCCAGCTATTCTCACTTCCGAACTCGAAGTTCAAAAGAAACCTTCAGCCTCCGATCGTCCGCCCATCTTGCCTGCTCCGGCTCATGATCCGGTCGCCACGGGAGGTCGCTAATGCGGAACATCCGCTTATTTAGCTCTTTCGCATTGTTCCTGCTCCTCCAATCGTTCGCGGCCGCGCAAACACCTACAGACAACGATCAGACCATGCATGCGATGAAGGACGAGATGGCCCGCGCCAAGTCGCGCCTGGAACTGCAGCTCCCGCAATCGAATGAGCCGGTCCGCCCGTACTTCATTGAATATCGCTTGCTAGACATGGACGTCCGCGAATATGTGGGCAGCTTCGGAGCGCTGATCAGTTCGAACCGCAACCGCAGCCGCGTCATGAACGTTGTTGCGCGCGTTGGCGATTACAAACTGGACAGTTCCAACTTCATTTCCGATGACGGCTTCCGCGGCTTCATTGGCCCAACAGGGTCCGTCGGCATCGATCGGGACTATGATTCCTTGCGCCAGGATTTGTGGATCGCCACTGACCAGGCCTTCAAGGAAGCTGCCGAAACCTACTCGCGCAAACAAGCCTATCTGAGCAGCCTGGCCCGGCCCTCGGACATCGACGACTTCGCGCGCGTCCAGACTATCCAGCACATTGAACCGTTACAAAACTCCGACTGGACCTCTCGCAACTGGGAGCAGGAAGTTCGCGATTCTTCCGACGCGTTACGCGCGTTTCCGGCGATTCTCGATTCCCGCGTCACCTACTATCTCGTCTACCTCACCGAATACCTTTTGACCAGCGAAGGAACCGAAGTTCGCTCGAATCGCAGCTTTGCCGCGGTGGAAGCGGGTATGAGCACGCTCGCCTCCGACGGCATGCAGGTCAATCACTTCTATACCGTCTACGCGCCGCGTCCTGCCGACCTGCCCACTGCCGACACGGTTAAGAAAGGCCTGAACGTGGCGGGAACCGAGCTCATGGGCATGCGGAATGCTCCTCCGGCGCCGGATTACACCGGACCGGTGTTGTTCGAATCGCGCGCGGCCTCAGCCCTGATCGCATCTGTTCTGAGTCCTTCCTTGAGCGGAGCGCGGCCGCCGTTGGCTTTTCAACCTGTCGTGGATCAGTTGATGAGCAGCTTAGGCGCGCGCAGCGACTGGAGCGGCAAAGTGGGCTCCCGTGTTCTTCCGGCGAGTGTCTCTCTGATCGACGATCCGAGCGCCAAAGAATACAAAGGCACTCCGCTGATCGGCGGCTATACCATCGACGAGGAAGGCGTTCCGGCACAAAAGGTCGTACTCGTTCAAGACGGCAAGCTGAAAGACCTTCTGATGTCTCGCCGTCCCGGACCGGACTTCAATACCTCCAATGGTCACGGCCGTTCCGCATTTTTGGCCGATGCCACGCCCATCATGAGCAATCTCTTCTTCAGTTCCACCGATGGCGTTTCGAAAGAGGATATGGATAAGAAGTTTCTCGATGCCTGCCGCGAAGAAAAGCTGGAATTCTGCATGAAGGTACGCCAAATGGACAATCCTTCCATCAGCCTCATGCACCAGGAAGATTTTTCGGAGTTGCTGGCCAGCTTCGGCGGGAATGCTTCGACCGACCGTCTTCCTCTGGTGGTTTACAAGGTCTACTCGTCCGACGGTCACGAGGAACTGGTTCGCGGCGCCCGCATCTCCGGCTTTAGTCCGCGCAGCCTTCGCAACATTGCGGCAATTGGCAGCGACGGTTTCGTCTTCAACTATATGCAAAGCCAGCAGGCCGGTATTTCCGGTACCGCGCTTGGCGCGTTCGGAACCGCGCAAAATGGTCTGCCGGCGAGCGTCGTCGCACCGGCGCTGCTTTTTGACGAAGTCGAGGTCCGTGGCGCTCGCGGCGAGCCAAAGCGCTTGCCTTTGATTCCCGAGCCCACGATGACCGTGAAAAATAAACCCTGACAACCAAGCCGACCGCTGCTGTTCCGGTTTGGAGCAGCATCTATTGTAGGCTTACGCCATGGCCCTTAGCCCAGCCCAACTGCAGGCGGTTGAAGAAAAGAAGCGCGCCGCACTGCTGAGCGTTGCTTCCGCCACTCTACTTCTTTGCCTGAAAACCTTCCTGGTGGTTCGTACCAGCAGTCTGGGCATTTTGTCCGAAGCATTGCATTCCGGACTCGATCTTGTCGCGGCCGTAATTACATTTTTATCGGTTCGCGTCTCCGATCAACCGGCCGACGATCGTCATCCCTACGGCCACGGCAAATTCGAAAACTTCTCGGCATTCATTGAAACCACGCTCTTGGTCATCACCGCGTTTTACATCATCTACGAAGCCTTCTCCCGCCTCTTTTTTCATAGCGTCCACATCCAGCCCAGTCTTACTGCCGTCGTCATTCTTCTGATCGCGCTGGCCATCGATGTCACTCGGGCTCGGGCGCTCAACAAAGTTGCCAGCGAGCACCGCAGCGAAGCCCTTGAAGCCGACGCTTTGCACTTCTCCACGGACGTCTGGAGCACGATCGTGGTCATTCTCGGCGTCTGCGTGGTATGGGCCGGCAATGTTTGGAACATTCCCTGGCTCGTCTATGCCGATTCTCTTGCCGGTTTGGCCGTTGCTGGAGTCATTCTCTGGGTCGGCGCGCGGCTTGGCAAGCGCACCCTGGACGCTTTACTGGATGCGGCGCCCGAAGGTTTGCACGACGAAATCACCGAAGCGGTCGGCCAGATGGATGGAGTGTTGGAGGTCGATCGCGTGCGCGTGCGCCGGGCGGGCAATCGCCACTTCGTTGACGCCACGGTCAGCGTTCCGCGAACAGCCAGCCTGGAACAGGTCCATATCCTCACAGATGCCATTGAGAAACGCATCGGACAAATCGTGCCCTCCGACGTCATCGTTCATCCGGAACCACGCGCTCCCCGCGACGAGCATCTTTTTGAATCGGTTCGCGCCGTCGCCCAGCGTATGGGGTTGGCCATTCACGATCTGACCGCGTTTCAGCAGGACGGAGCTTTGTTCGTCGAACTGCACTTGGAAGTGGACGAGAATCTAAGTCTGCGCGATGCGCATCGCCAGGCCACTGAACTCGAAGACGGTATTCGCGCGTTGCGCGACGGGCATATAGACGTCAACATCCACATCGAGCCTCTTGGACGCCACATCGCCACCCCCGACGCCCTGGTTGGTGAAATGCGCCAACTGGAATCCGCAGTCTCCAGTTTTTTGAATCGACTACCCGGCGAGTTTAGTGAGTTGATCGACTGCCACGATGTGCGCGTTCGTCAGGTCGAGCATCACATCATTGCCGCCTGTCATTGCGCGATGAAGAGCGATCTCCCCATCACCCGCATTCACGATGTGACCGCGGTGCTGGAAAACCGCGTAAAGGAACACTTCCCTCAAATTTCCCGAATGACCATCCATCCCGAACCGCCGGATGAACCCTAGTCTGCGAGTGCTCCACGACGTTTTCCGAACAAACACGCAATCATCGCCAATAACGGCGGAAAACATACCAGCACGTATCGAGGTTCCGGCGTTTCCACTGTCGTCAGGAATGCGGTTCGCATCAGAATAAACAGCACAAGGAACGCGATGGGCACACGCGCCGCCGGGCATTTCCAAAGCGCGCCGATTGCCACCAGACCGGAAAGCACATAAACAATATTCAATACGAAAAACAGTATGGTGACCCTTTGGTCGACGGGATCTTCCTCATTCATGTACGCAAGCGGGAACACGTTACCGGAGACCGGCAAGAGCTCGATTCGTGGAGTAAACCAGATGCGCCCTGCCCGCCGCACCGGAATGCTGACATACGTTCGGAGCGGGTGGCGCGCCGTCCTTTCCCGAGCAACCGCAGCAAACTCGGCATCTTCCTCGGCGTTCAGCGTTAGATCATCGTTGTATTTCTCGAGCGCCGCAGCGATTCTCTCTTTTTCTTCCGGGGAGTCGAACGCGGACGCCGGGATGTCGTCGATGTTGATCTCTTCTTCATTCAGCTTCCACGGCACCAGGTAGCAGTCCCGCACTCGATACAGCCACGTTTTCTCCCATGCCAGAAAACCCTTCGGTACGTACTCCCCCGGCAGATTGGCCTCTTTCGGAGCAAGCGGCTGAAATTCATGCAGCATCACCGCATTTCGAATCGCCCAAGGCACAAGCGGCAATGCACACGCAACACACAGGATTCCTGCTGCCGCCCAGAACTGGCGGAAAAGACCCCTCGTCAGGAATCGCACCGCGAGCACTGGCAAAAAGACAATCAGCAGAAGCGGAGCTTCCGGACGAAACAACGTGCCAACCCCGATTGTCGCTCCCGCCAGCGCCGCCTGCAACAGCAACGTCCTCTGTTTTCCTTCAGTCCACTCGCCTTTCGTTTCATCCACCAGGTCTAGAATGGGCAGCAGCAAGCACATCGCCGCAGCGGTCAGGAAAATCGCCCACACTTCCGTGAGCGGCACGGCTGTATAGTTCGCCGTGAACGGACAGCAGGCCGCCAGCCACAACCCTGCAGTGAATGCAGCCTTTCCACGAAAGCGCCCCGCGCACCGGTTGGCCAGCCACGCGGCCAGCACTCCAACCAGCACGCAGCTTCCCAGGTCAATCGCCACCTGGACCAGCATCACCAGCAGTCGCGCGGATTCTCCGCTTCGGCCGGAAATGGCGTACAACAATGCCAGAAAAGCGGGATAGCCGGGCACGCGCAAATCCACGGGCACAACCCGGTCCGCAATCTGCATCCCGTAGATTCCATGTTTCAGCCAATTCGTTGCTAATTCTTCGTAGATTCCCGTATCGCCAGAGCCGGCAGGGAACTTCAGCACGAACAGCAGCCGAAAGCACAATCCCACTGCCAGGGGAACGAGTGGACTCGAGAAAAGTCGCCGCATTGGTTCATCGCATCTTACAATAAGTATGCCCAGAACGACGGAGATCACCCTGCTTTGCGCCAACAGAATGGCGTGGGTGTGCGCTTGAATCGATGAAGGAACGCAAACCTATCTTTTACGATGCGGAAAAAGTCCGCTGGCGCTGGACCCGCCGCGCCTTGGAAGTTGGCGGTGTGCTGGCCACTCTGCTACTCGTCTATTTCTTCATTACCGTCGCAAAAAGCGTGGAGCTGCCCTCGTCTTTGCTTCCGGATACTCGTCCGGCGTATCACTCCGTCAAGAAGAAGAACCCGCATCCTGTAGCGCTCCGCGAGGGACGGCACAAGCGTGTCGCGAATATCGGGCAGGTTCCGGCGGCTTATGATCCACTGCGCGCCGCATTTTTCGTCAGTTGGGATCCCAATAGCCTCGCCTCTCTGAAAAAACATTACAAAGACATCGACTTGCTCATGCCGGAGCAATTGCACGCGGTGTCTCCAGACGGGGCCATCACTATCGTCGATTACGAAGTCAATCAGACCGTCGAAGCGTCGCCGCAAGAGGCCATCGCCCGCCTGAAGCAGGACAAACTGCATCAGTGGATGCGGTCTTCCACCCCTCCGCTCGAACTTCCCATGATGGGCCTGCTCAATAACTACGACGGTGTGACCTGGCGCGTAAAGGAACTTGCGGCCATGCTGGCCAACCCGACAGCCCGCCATCGCTTGACCACAGACGTCGTCACCTTTGCAGTTCAGTCCAAAGAAGCCGGCATCGTGGTGGACTTCGAAGAAGTCCCGATGAAGAGCCAACCGCATTTCCGCGAACTTATTGGCGAGCTTGGCCCCGCGCTGCATGCCGTTGGCCTGAAGTTGATGATCGCCTTACCGGCTCGCGATGACGAGTACGATTACGCCTTTTTCGGGCGACAGACCGACGCGATCATCCTGATGAATTACGATCAGCACTGGCTCACCTCGCCTCCAGGGCCAATCGCCGCTCAGGACTGGTTCTCCGAAAACCTGAAGCAGGTCCTCCAGGTTGTCCCGGCCCAGAAAATCGTCGTGGGCATCGCAAACTACGCTTACGACTGGACTGAAGTCCATAAGGGCGAGCCCAAGCACGCCGAAGAGTTCAGCATTCAGGAAGCCCTGCTTCATGCCTATGAATCCGAAACCACCGTCGATTTCGATCCTGCTTCCCTGAATCCTCACTACTCCTACTCCGACGATCGCGATCGCACCCATCAGGTCTGGTTCCTCGATGCGGTCACCGCTTACAACGAACTTCGCGCCAGTGAGCGCTTAGGTGTTCAAGGCACCGCTCTGTGGCGTTTTGGTTCCGCGGATACCTCCCTGTGGCCTATCTGGGACGTCACGCGGCCCGACGACTCCGTTCGAAACAAACTTGCCGACGTGCCGCCGGGGCCGGACCTGATCCTGGAAGGCGACGGCGATATCTGGCGAATTGACGACGTACCGAAGAACGGCAAGCGCAGTTTCAACTACGACCCGTCAACAGACCTGATCACGATGGAAAAGTACGAAGCTTATCCGCTTTCCTACGACATCGATCAGATCGGCGCGGCAGACCACGAATTGGTGTTGTCCTTCGACGATGGCCCCGATCGCACCTGGACCCCGAAGGTTCTCGACATTTTGAAAGAAAAGCACGTTCCGGGAACGTTCTTTGTGATCGGCGATCAGGCCAATCAGTCTCCGGACATCTTGAAACGGGAATACGCGGAAGGCCACGAGATCGGCAATCACACCTTTACGCATCCGAAATTCGACGAAATCTCACGAACCCAGCTGAAGTGGGAGTTGAACCTTACGCAACGTCTCCTGGAAAGCGTTTTGGGCGTTAAGTCCCTCTTATTCCGGCCACCGTACGGCATCGATCATCAACCGGAATACGCCGAAGAAGTTGCGCAGTTGCCCTACCCTCAGGACATGGGCTACATCATCGTCGGTCAGCGCATCGACCCCAATGACTGGCGCGCCTCCGACGAAAAAGGCAACGTAATGACCGCGGAGCAGATTACCGACGAAGTCATTCACCAGGCCGAAAAGGGGCACGGCAATATTATTCTTCTCCACGACGGAGGAGGAAATCGCGCCCAGACCCTGGCCGCGTTGCCGCAGATCATCGATCGCCTCCGCGAAAAAGGATATCGCTTCGTTTCCGTCGCGGATTTGATCGGCAAGGACCGCAGCTCCATCATGATTCCCCTGTCATTTCGGGAGCGCATGTCGGCCCGCGCGGACGGCCTGATCTTTGCCATTTTCCAGTGGTTCCGTTTCCTGATCGCCACCGTCTTTATCATTGGAATCGTTTTGGTCAGCTGCCGCGCCCTGATCATCGGTATCCTGGCAATCATCGAGAAACTCCGGCCGGACCACGATGTGCTTGTTGAGCCGCCTCCAGGAGTTACCGTCCTGATTCCCGCGCACAACGAAGAGACCGTGATCGTGCAGACGGTCAATTCCGTCTTGGCGTCGGATTATCCCGATTTACAGGTCATCGTGGTTGATGACGGGTCCGCGGACAGCACTCTCGAGCTCCTCCAACAGAATTTCAGTCATGAGTCCAAGGTCCAGATACTGCACCAGGTCAATCGTGGCAAAGCGGCGGCGCTGAACAACGCACTCTCTTGCGCCACCACAGAGTTGGTCGTCACCATTGATGCCGACACCGAAATTGAGCCGGACGCCATCCGCAACCTGGTACGCCATTTCTCTGACCCGCGTGTTGGCGCGGTCGCCGGCAATGTGAAGGTTGGCAACCGTTCGCGCTGGCTGACCCGCTGGCAGGCTTTGGAATACATCACCAGCCAGAACATGGAAAAGCGCGCGTTCGATCTCCTCGATTGCATCACCGTGGTTCCGGGCGCGTTGGGCGCTTGGCGTCGTCAGGCGATTGAGGCCGCCGGCGGAATTACCGCAGACACAGTCGCCGAAGACGCAGACCTGACCATCGCCATCCGCAGGCTGGGCTGGAAAGTTACTTACGACGAATACGCGATTGCCTGGACCGAAGCTCCCGAAACTCCCGGCATTTTGATTCGCCAACGCTTTCGGTGGACATTTGGAACCCTACAGGCATTTTGGAAACACAGCGACACCTTGTTCCGCCCCAAATATGGAACCCTCGGCTTCGTAGCTTTGCCGAATATTTTTGTGTTCCAGATTCTCTTGCCCCTGATCTCGCCTGTAATCGACTTGATGTTCCTGGGCACGCTTCTTCTTTGGGGCCTTTCGCAGTTGCACCTCACACAGATTCCCCAGCTTTGGAGTACGGCTGACGTCCAGCGCTCTGTGGTTTTCTTTCTTGGTTTCCTGATTATTGACGTCCTGACCTGCGTTATCGCGTTTGCTCTGGAACGCAAAGAGGATTGGAGTCTGCTGATACCGGTCCTGCTCCAGCGGTTTTACTATCGCCAGTTGATGTACATCGTGCTGTTCCGCTCGGTCAAAGAAGCCGTCAGCGGGCGCCCGGTCGGCTGGCGAGGCGTGGAGACTGAGCCTCCGCACTCGACACCCGCACCCGTTACCAACTAAAAAAACCCTGCCACCAGGTTCGATAGCAGGGTCTCTTCAAGCGTCAGGAATCAGTTAATTTATTGCTGGTCCTGAACCAACGGCAACTGCGACGCCAGTTGAATGTCGATCATCATCTGGATGCGGCGATCCAATTGGAAGAACGTCGCCACTTTCGTTCCCGGAATCACTCCCGAGAAGATCGGCACGTATTTCTGGCGCAGCTTCGCCACGTTGAGGTCCACTGCCAAAGAGCGGTTGGCCAACGCAATCGCCTGCTCGTTGGTCATGGTGCCCCAGTTCTCCGCGTACTCCTTGATCACCGCATACTTGTCGTTGTTCACCTTTACCAGCTCCGCGGTGTACTGGTCGTAGACCGGCCAGAACTTTGTAGCCTCCGTATCCGTCAGCTTCAGGTTGGCAGCGATGATCTGCTTTTTCTTGGACCGAATGTCCTCTCGCAGCAGCTTGAGATCCTGATCCCCGGTGGTCGTCGGCGTCGCAGTGGTCGCCGGCTTTTGAGCCGATGTCTGCGCCATTGCGCCAGGCACGGAGACCAGGCTAAAAGCGGTAACCGCTAAAACTAGCAATGCACTCTTCTTCACGATCGTTCTCCTTAGTATTTTTTCGGGAGCTGCACTTCCTGGCGGGAAACTTCTTCCAGTTTTCCGCAAAAGAGGTACCAGCTCGCAGAACTTAGATTTCAGCAGCGGACTCTGCAAACCAGATTCGCGGGCGTCTCGACCAGCAATTTGGACCTGGCTGCGTACCTGAAGCCTTGATTGCTAGGCCTACCCTCTCAAGGCAACGGAAGTCTTGTTCGAAAGTCTACGGGGTTCCCTGTAATTCCACAAGGGCCACCCCTCCGTGGAAAATCCCGAACAACCCCTGAATTTCCTCACACTCCTCAGTTGTTGTAGGATAACGGATGCTTTTGGAGGCCCTTTATGTCCATTTCGTTCGATCTGAATGGTGAGCGAAAGACCGTGGAAGTCGATCCCAGGATGCCGCTTCTCTGGGTCCTGCGCGATACCCTCAACCTTACGGGCACCAAATTCGGTTGCGGCATGGCTCTGTGCGGCGCCTGCACCGTTCACGTGAACGGCGCCGCCACCCGCTCCTGCATTACGCCGGTTTCCAGCGTAGCCGGTAAGAACGTGACAACCATCGAAGGTCTTTCGAAGGATGGCACCCATCCGGTGCAGCGCGCATGGATGGAAGAAGACGTTCCGCAATGCGGCTACTGCCAGTCGGGCCAGATTATGTCCGCAGCGGCGCTGCTCTCCAAGAAACCAGCGCCCACGGATGCCGATATCGATGACGCCATGAGCGGCAACCTCTGCCGCTGTGGAACGTACCAAAGGATTCGCAAGGCCATTCATCGCGCGGCCACGATGCAATCCGCCGGCTGATCGTCGCTTGCAAATAAGAAAGCTGATCTCGCGCGAGGTTTCCGAGACATAATTCACTTACGCGTGCTTTCGCTCCCTCAGATACTCGCTGCGATTTGCCTCCTGATCTGGATCGTTCTTGTTTTCTTTCGCGGAAGATTCTGGTTCCTGGCGCCTTCCGACGACCGCTCTTCGCAAAAACAACTCGATCACTGGCCCTCCGTGGTTGCCGTAGTCCCAGCACGCGATGAGGAGACTTCGATTGCCGAGGCGCTCACGTCGCTGGCGCGGCAGACCTACGCCGGACCCTTCGAAATCGTCGTTGTCGATGACAACAGCGCTGACCAAACCGCAAGCCTGGTCGCCAAGATCGCCGACTCCTTCGCGGCAACTCGGAAATTACGATTGCTCTCCGCCGGTCCTCCGGAGCCCGGCTGGACCGGAAAGCTCTGGGCCATCCAGCAAGGCGTGCAAGCGGCCTCAACGTCTTCTCCGGTGTATTGGTGGTTTACCGATGCCGACATCGCGCACGCTCCCGACACTCTTCAACGACTGGTCACCCGCGCCGAAACCCATGGGCATGCGCTTACTTCTCTGATGGTGTTGCTCCGCGCGCGGACTTTACCGGAACGACTCCTAATCCCCGCGTTCTTATACTTTTTCCTGAAACTCTACCCACCGGCCCTGATCCAAAATCCACGTTCTCGTGTGGCTGGGGCCGCGGGAGGCTGTATTCTCTTGCGCAACGACGCGCTTCAGACCATCGGCGGATTGCAACGCATCCGCGATCAGGTCATCGACGATTGCGCGCTTGCAAAAGCGGTGAAATCCTCGTCGCGCAGCGTGTGGTTGGGCGTCACTCGGCGCAGCGTCAGCTTGCGTTCCTACACTACGTTCGCTGAAATCCGCGACTTGATCGCTCGCACCGCGTTTACCCAGCTCCACTATTCCACTGCGCTGCTCTTCGGCACCATCGTCGGGATGTTCCTGACCTATCTGGTTCCCTTCGCTGTTCTTTTTTTTCACGATTTCCGTGCCTGGTGGCTTGCCCTCTTGGCGTGCGTTTTGATGATTGGCAGCTTTTTGCCAACCATCCGTTTCTATCTCCTCCCGCCCTGGTATGCCTTTTCCATCCCGTTTGCCGCAGCCCTTTACAGCTTCGCCACCTGCATTTCCGCAATCCGCTTCTGGTCTGGAAAAGGTGGAATGTGGAAAGGCCGGGCTCAGGCGCAAAAAAGTTAATACACGCGAACCCGGATTCCCTTGCGTATCGTCGCCTTTTGCAAGACGATTCAGCTAAACGGAGCGTCCATGTCTTTCCAACTCACTTTCAGACTAAGATTGAGTTTTCTTGTTCTCACTCTACTTGCAACTTCCGGCTCGGCGATGCCTCAAGAATTTATCCCCACCAACGATCCGCCTCAATATGGACCCTACAACGCCTCGTTTATGCCCGACGGCGAAGGTCTGAAAAAAGCCCTTCTGAAGGACGATACCGTCCTTCGTGCCGATTCTCCTTGGACTCTTTCTTGCTGGGCGTATTGGTCCGAAGCGCCCAACGGGCCGGCACTACTCGCCGGCGTTGGAAATACCGACTCGGAATATTCGCGCTTCCTGGGGATCGACGGCGACAAAGCATTCCTGTTCACCGGCAAGGATCGCCTGCTGTCCGGATCTGCTGCCTTCCAGCTTCGCAAGTGGCATTTTCTTGCCGCCACCTTCGACGGCAAGGAGTTTCAGTTATTCGCCGATGGCAACCGCATTGCGGTTGGAGCCATACCACTCGGTCGCGTGGCTCCCGTTCTGCAAATTGCGCCAGTCAAAACGCTTCTGAATGGATCACATTTCGGCGGCAAAATCGCCGGCCTGACCTTGAAACGCCAGGCCCTGAATCCTGACGACATTCGCACTGTTTTCGAGAAAACCCCAAACTTCCCGTTGATCCTCTTCGAAGAAGGCTCCAAGCCCTGGCCCGTACAGACCTCCGGCCAAGCCGGCTATCGCGCACCTCAAGACCCAGGCACCCTTCCCCACACCAGCGCGCCATTCTCCAAGCCGGAGAAAAAGAATGTTGTCGCTTCAACGAACACTCTTGAACCAAACGGAAAAAACGAATTCACGATCCAGGGCGGATGGCGTTTACGGCCGGCTCCGGACGTCAAGGAACCCGGCGAAGCCATCTCTCTCTCCGAGTTTTCTACTCGCGAGTGGTGGCCCGCGACAGTCCCCGGTACCGTCTTGACCACCATGGTCGATCAAGGAATCTATCCCGATCCTGACTACGGTCTGAACAATCTCGCGATTCCCGAAAGCCTGAACAAGCAGGACTATTGGTATCGCACGGAATTTAACGCTCCCAACGATTGGAAAGGGCGCCGCTTAACTCTGACTTTCGAAGGCATCAACTATGCCGCAGCGGTCTGGCTGAACGGCAAACAAGTCGGCACGATTAAGGGCGCTTTCATTCGTGGCATGTTTGATATCACGAATGCGCTTAAGCTTGGTCAATCCAATGTGCTGGCGGTCCGCGTCTCTCCGCCGCCCCATCCCGGAATTCCGCATGAGCAGAGCCTGAAAGGCGGTGCGGGCGAGAACGGCGGAATCATGTGTCTTGGATGGTCCCACCTTCGTGGCCACCGAGGGTTGGGACTGGATGCCCGCGATCCGCGACCGCGACACGGGTATCTGGCAACCCGTGACCTTGCGGGTGACCGGTGCGGTCCGTATCGGCGATCCGCAGGTCGTCAGCAAACTGCCACTGCCGCAAACCAATCAAGCCACCATCGAAATCACGGTGCCCGTAGAGAATGGCTCCGGTGCCGCAGTAAAAAGCAACGTGACCGCTTCCTTTGAAAACGTTTCGGTCACCAAAACGGCCGTGCTGTCGCCAGGAAAGAACGAAGTCAAATTCGCAGCCAGCGAATTCCCTCAACTGATCGTTCAGAATCCTCGATTGTGGTGGCCAAACGGCTACGGCAAGCCCGAACTCTACGTATTGAAAGTGAATGCAACCGACGGCAGCCGCGATTCGGATGCCAAGGAACTCAAGTTTGGAATCCGCGAACTGACCTACGAACTGGGATTGTTTGACAGCGCAGGCCATCTCCGTCGCGTGGAGATTTCTCCGACCGGTGCACGTGAGAAGAGCGAACAACTGGTCGATGTCACCCACAACGGCATTCGCGCCATTGCCCATAAAGATCCACTCCCCGCGATCTTCCCGCAAGAATGGGAGGATGACTGGAAATCCTGGGCCGCTACTCTCAAGCCCGGCGCCGAGCGCTCTTCCGCGGTCAAACCGGTGGACGACCTCGGTGCCGGTCACTATCTGGCTTTGCGCGTAAACGGAGTGCGCATCGCCGCCCGCGGTGGCAGTTGGGGCATGGACGACACCCGCAAACGCGTCTCTCGAGAACGTCTCGAGCCTTACTTCCGTCTCCATCGCGACGCCAACATGAACATCATTCGCAACTGGGTGGGACAAAGCACGGAAGAAGTTTTCTATCAACTCGCCGACGAATACGGCCTCCTGGTGTGGAATGATTTCTGGCTCACGACCCAGAATTACAATCTCGAGCCTACCGACACGTCGCTCTTTCTCGATAACACGCGCGACACCCTCCTGCGCTTCCGCAATCACCCCTCCATAGCCGTCTGGTGCGCCCGCAATGAAGGCGTGCCCCCTCCCGCTCTAAACGAAGCCTTGGAAGAGTTGACCCGGCAAATTGACGGCACTCGGTATTACTCGCCGACCTCCAATCAATTGAACTTGCAGAATAGCGGTCCCTACCGCTGGGTCGACCCGAAACTCTATTTCACCATGCTGAACCATGGTTTCTCTGTGGAGACCGGCGCAACTTCATTCCCAACTCTTGAAATGTGGCGCGCCTGGATTCCTCAAGCCGATCGCTGGCCCATCAGCGACGACTGGGCGTATCACGATTGGCATCAGGATGGAAACGGCACCACTGTTCCGCTAATGGCCGAAATGGAAAAGGAATTCGGCGCCCCAACTAGCCTCGAAGACTTCGAACGTAAAGTGCAGATGATCAATTACGTCCAGCATCGAGCCATCTTCGAAGGCATGAATGCACATCTGTGGCTGCCCAATACCGGCCGTATGCTCTGGATGACGCAACCCGCATGGCCCAGTTCGAACTTCCAGATCTTCAGCTCAGACTACGACACTCACGCTTCTTTCTACGCGACCAAACATGCCAGCGAAGTTCTGCACGTTCAATTGGATCCCACGACGTACAACGTGCAGGTGGTCAATTCCCTCCCCACTACGGTCACCGGTCTCTCCGTGCATGCCAAAGTTGTGGGGCTCGACAATGCCGTTCTCAGCGAACACGAGGAAAAGAAAGACGCTCCGACAGGTGCCACGAATGCTTTTTCCCTGGACCTGACCTCCGCCGCCAAAGACAAAACGGTTCTTATCAAACTTGAATTGAAAAATAGCGACGCAAAAGTGGTATCGGAGAGTTTCTACTGGTATTCAGAAGACACCGCCAACTACCAGGCCCTGAATCATCTTGCGCCGGCGAATCTCGTCGTCACCGCCGCTTCTTCTGCCGAGCAAGACGATCGGACGATTCATGTGCGGATCGAGAACAGTGGCGCAGCGCCTGCCTTGATGGTCAAGCTAACTCTATTCGCCGCCGACGGCCGCACCCGGGTTCTTCCGGCCTACTATTCGGATAACTACATTTCCCTCTTGCCCAACGAAAGCAAGCTGATCGACGTCATTGCACCGAAAGCTGCCGCCCACGGCAATCTGACCCTCGGTTTACGCGGCTGGAACGCTACCGAGAGAACTATCAACGTTTCGGCCGGCTCAAACTGAAACCCGAGCCCCTCGAAATCACGCAGTAGTGGTGAGCCACATCACTTTCTGATATATTTCCTTCTGTAGGACAGGGCTGTATCTCGTTGTCAGGGAACGGCACCGGAGGCTTACGATGAGTTCGATCCCGTCTGGGGCGATGGATCAGGCCCGCAAGGGTAAAGTCACAGTCCCCGAAATTCTGCAGCGGAAGACCTTGGCTGCAGATTCCCAAATCAAATCCAAAATCACGTGCGTAACGGCATATGACTATCCGAGCGGCCGCTTGGTCGACGAAGCCGGTGCCGATCTGGTCCTCGTGGGCGACTCACTCGGTATGGTGGTTTTGGGTTACGACAGCACGCTTCCCGTCACCCTCGACGAGATGCTTCATCACACCAAGGCCGTGCGCAGAGGCGTCCAGCGCGCACTCCTTGTCGCCGACATGCCCTACGGTACCTATCACGGTGAAGTCTCCGAGGCCCTGCGCAACGCCATGCGCTTTGTCAAGGAAGCCGGTGCGGAAGCCGTAAAGATCGAAGGTGGCGAACGCCGCCTCGAGCTGATCGCCCGCCTCAGCGAGGCGGAAATTCCCGTTATGGGACACATCGGCCTTACCCCTCAATCCGTAAACGCCATGGGCGGCTATCGGGTTCAGGGCAGGGATCAGTCCAGCGCCACGCAGTTACTGCGCGATGCCCGCTCCGTTGAGGCTGCTGGCGCCTTCGCCCTGGTTCTCGAAGGCATGCCCAGAGAATTGGCTGCGGAAATCACCCGAACGGTTCAAATCCCTACCATCGGGATCGGAGCCGGTCCGGATTGCGACGGGCAAATCCTGGTACTCCATGACATGCTGGGCCTGACTCTGCAGCCTGCGCCGAAATTCGCCCGCCAGTACGCGAACGTTGCGGAGATCATGAAGCAGGCTGTTCGTGATTACTGCAGCGACGTTCAGGACGGCGCCTTCCCATCGGATGCCGAGTCGTACCACGCGACGCAACCGATCAAAATACGCAAGGCCGTCGCCGCGATGCGCTAAGCTCATCCAACTTCAGAACTGGACAACTCTATGGAGATCGTTCGAACCGTTGCTTGGATGAAGCAATTGGCTCGGCAGGCGCAAACGGACCAACGCATCATTGGGTTCGTTCCCACCATGGGCGCGCTTCACGCAGGCCACATGGCACTGGTCGAGCGAGCCATACGCGAGTGCTCTCCCGTCTACAGCTCCATTTTTGTGAACCCCAAGCAGTTCGGCCCGCAGGAAGATCTTTCCCGCTATCCTCGTCCCATCGAAGCCGACCAGGACAAGCTCGCGTCCGCAGGCGTTGAGGCCTTGTTCTTGCCGCCCGCCGAAGAGATTTATCCGCCAGGCTTCTCCACCTTTGTTCAAGTCGATGGTCTCAGCGAACGTTGGGAGGGCCGGTCACGACCCGGTCATTTTCGAGGGGTTTCCACCGTGGTCTTGAAGCTACTGGAAATTGTTCGTCCTCAGCTACGCCTACTTCGGCCGCAAAGATGCCCAACAAGTTCGCGTCGTTCAGCAAATGGTACGCGACCTGAATCTGGATACGGAGATTGTGGTTTGCCCAATTGTTCGCGAGCCCGATGGCCTCGCGATGAGTTCCCGCAACGCCTACCTCAGCGCCGAGGATCGTCACGCAGCTACCGCGCTTTACCGAGCTTTAAGTTCTGCGAAAGAAGCTGCCACAAATGGCGTTCGCGATGCCCTGGAATTGCAAACAGCCTCACTCCGGATTCTGGAACGCGAGCCACGACTGCGTGTCGATTACTTGGAAGTGGTCGATGCAAATTCGTTCGAACGTTGTGTGAACGTCACGCGGCCATCCTACCTGATTGTTGCCGCGTATCTTGGCAAAACTCGTTTGATCGATAATCTTCTGATTGAACCAGACGGCGACGACCTGGGGGCTTCCCTATAATCTCTAAGCCTCGACCCGCTTTAGAGTCTCTGCGGCATGCCCCTTCGCCTTGACCTCGTCCCAGACTTCCTCAATCTTCCCGTCTTTCCCGATCAAAAATGTGCTGCGCACAATTCCTTTGAACGACCGGCCCATGAATTTCTTCATCCGCCATACGCCGTAAGCCTCCAGCATCTTGTGCGTCGGGTCGCCCAGTAACGGGAAATTCAGCTTTTGTTTGGTCTTAAACGTCTGCAGCGCCTTCTGTGGATCGCCGCTCACGCCCAGCACCACTACGTCCTTTCCTTCAAACTTCGGTCGCAAATCGCGGAATTCGCACGCTTCGATCGTGCAGCCGGGCGTGCTGGCTTTCGGATAAAAATACAACAGCACGCGTTTGCCCTTGAAATCGGAAAGCGACACTTCCTTACCTTCATCGGACAGCAGCGTGAATGCTGGTGCCTGGTCTCCCACTTTCAACATGATTCCCTCCCATCGGTTGGGCGCGACCGGAATGCCTCGTATACGTGTCAGGCAAGAATTTTGCGCAAAATTTCGTTTACCACGTCGGGCTTGGCTTGACCCTTTGTCGCCCGCATCACCTGGCCCACGAAAAACTTGAAGACGCCTTCGTTACCCGACTTGAATTTGGCCACGTTCTCCGGATTGCGCGCAATGATGTCCTTGGCAGCTTCCTCTATGGCATTCTCACTCACCTGAGAGCCAAGGCCCTCGGACACGACTACATCTGCCGCGCCTCGACCCGTTTCGAACATCGTAGCGAACACCTTCTTGCCGATCGCCGCCGTAATCTTCCCCGAATCCACAAACGTTATCAACTCCGCCAACGCGGCAGGAGATACCGGACTTTCCGCGATCGTCTTTCCCGAATCATTCAACCGCCGCAACAATTCCGTTTGCATCCAGTTTGCGGACACCTTTCCTGGCGCACCGGCCCGCACAACCTCTTCAAAGTAATCCGCCAGTTCCTGACTGTCCGTCAGAACTCCTGCATCGTAAGCCGTGATCCCGAACGACTCAACGAAACGATGGCGTTTGGCGTCGGGCAGCTCCGGCAACGACGCCTTTACTTCGTTCTTCCATGCGTCGCTGACGTGTACCGGCAGCAAGTCTGGCTCCGGGAAATACCGGTAATCGTGAGCCTTCTCCTTCGAACGCATCGGCTCCGTGCGGCCCGCATGCTGATTCCACAGCCTTGTCTCTTGTGAAATCCGTCCTCCGGATTCCAGCACGTCCACATGCCGCTCGATTTCAAACTCCAGCGCCTTCGCCAGATATCGAAACGAATTCAAATTTTTAACTTCGACTTTTGTCCCGAACTGAGTCGCACCGCGCAACCGCACGCTGACGTTCGCGTCGCAACGCAACGATCCTTCCTCCATGTTGCAGTCGCTGACGCGCGTGTACAGCAGGATTTGCCGCAAGGTCGTCAGGTACGCATACGCTTCGTCCGGCGAACGCATGTCCGGCTCCGAAACAATTTCGCTCAGCGGCGTGCCGCAGCGATTGAAATCTACATACGTCTTTTCATCCGAACACGGAAATCCATCGTGCAACGATTTCCCGGCATCCTCTTCCAGATGCAGTCGGGTAATCCCGATTCGTTTCTGCTGGCCGTGATGTTCGATTTCAATCCAGCCTTTGGTGGCCAGGGGCAGTTCGTATTGCGAAATTTGATAGCCCTTGGGGAGATCCGGATAAAAGTAATTCTTCCGCGCGAATCGCGAATGCTCATGGACGGTGCAATTCAGCGCCAGGGCGGCACGCATGCCCATTTCCACCGCGCGGCGGTTCAATACCGGCAACGTCCCGGGAAGTCCCAGGCACACCGGACACACGTTGCTATTCGGTGCATCGCCGAACCGAGTCGAGCAACTGCAGAAGATTTTCGTATTGGTCAGAAGCTGCGCGTGCACTTCCAGACCGATGACGACTTCATACTTCGCCAGCAATTCCGGCGAAAGACTCATCTCCGTTGCAAATTTCGTCATAATTCTGTGGATTATAGCATTGCGGCGCCGCGGCCTTGAACCTCTGGCCCTAATTGCGCCCGGCGAACTGGTAGCGAATTCCTATGCGCGCATCGCGGCCCAACGCGGGATACCCGAGGGCGTCCTGATAAGACTTGTCGAACAGGTTGGTCGCGCGGAAGTACACCGAAAACGCATGCGTCACTAGGTACGTAGCCGCGAAATCAAACCTCGCATATCCCGGGTTCCTTGTGTATCCGAGCCCCAGAAAATCCGAATCCGTTCGCACCCCACTGAAGTAGCCATTCAGGCTGGCATTGAAACGCCGGTAGGTCGCCACGAATCCGATCGACCCGGAATTCAGTGGCCTGCGCGCCAGTCGATTACCCGCAACTTGCGTGGGATCGAATGCGTTTGGAGCTTTCACAATCCGCGTGTCGTCATACGTATAGCTGCCCTGAAAAAACAGCCAGCGCAGCAGATTGGCTTGTCCCGCGATGTTCGTGCCACGCGAATACGACAGGTCCGTGTTGAAGTACGATCCATAGCCATAGGGACAAGTCGTCGGTGGAGGAAACCCACAGCCTTCGCTGGTCGTACAAAACGCGAAGCTCACAATGTCGTAGAACCGGTAATAGAAATAATCCGCTGACACCTTCACGCGATCTTTGAAGAAGTTCTGCTCGATTCCCGTGCTCCAGTTCTTGCTGGCTTCCGGCTTCAGCGACAGATTCCCCGGGTCGCACGGATCCGTTCCGTATGTCTGATCGAGCCTCGGCTCCTTGATCCCCTGCCCGTAAAATGCGCGGTAACGCGTCGTTCCCCACCAGTCTTTCCCGTAATGCAGGATGAATGTACCGCCGACTCGCGGCACGCCTCGAGTGCCAAAATCCTGATTATCTTCAATGCGTATTCCGGCGTTCAAAAACAATCGCGCAATCGGCGTGTATCGCAGATCCAGGTAACCGGCCTGATTATTGCGGCGCAGGTGGCCTTCCGGAATATCCTCGATCCCCGCGTTTTCGATCTGATAAAAGTATCCCGCCGTCAGCGCGTAGTTCTGGCGTTGGTATGAGGTCTGCGCGTTCAAACTCACCGTGTTGTACCGCACCAGAGAATCGTACGTGTAATCGCAAAATTCCGTCGTGGGCACCGAGTTGGGGTTTGCCGGATCCTGCGGGCAGTACGAGTCAGGGCCTCCAATATAAAAGCTCTGCAACGGGTTGAAGCTATGCTGCCGCGTGTACGCTTCATCACCGCGGATTTCATTGTGCCAGTGTTCGCCCGTCGTAAAGTCCCAACTTGCTCCCGCGCTGAATAATTCCTGGTCATAGCGTTGGTGTAAACTCGGCGGCGTGTACTCGGTCTGTCCTGGAATTCCCGCACCGCTGTCATTGTTGTGCACCGTCAATCGCAGCACGTTGGTATCACTGAACGAATATCCGACGTTTGCGGTGACTCCGCGATTCACGAATTCATCGTTCGGTCCTTGCCCATCGGTCGTCAGGTACGATCCCGCAGCGGAGTAGTCGAACTTGTCGACCAGTCCACTGATCTGCCCACCTCCGCGATACGAGGAGAAGTTTCCTCCCTCCGAGAACAGGCTGAACGCTGGTGTTCGCGTTGTCCCGCGCTGCGAAAATACCTGCACCACTCCGGATACCGCGTCCGAGCCATACAAAGCGCTCTCCGCCCCCCGCACGAGTTCAACCTTCCCGACGTTATCCGTCGTCAACAGCGAGAAATCCACTGCTCCGCCCGGAGGATTGATCGGTGTTCCGTCGATCAGCACTTTCGTAAAGTTGGAATTTCCGCCGTTCAGGAAAAGCGAAGTCGTGCCGCCGTAAGCGCCGGTCCTTCCGAATGCCACACCCGGCGAAAATGACAACAGATCCGGCAGAGAACCGGTCTGGCGTTCTTCAACTTCCTTCTGCGAGATGATCGTCGTGGAAACCGGAGAATCTTCGTTGGCGATCGGCGTCGCCTGCGAAGTTACCAGCACATTGGTGGAGAGACTCGCCAAAACCAGGCGTATATCCAGTGTGACGGCGGCTCCCGCGGTCAGATCCACCGTTGATTCTTGCGTCGCGAATGCCGTCAAAGAAAATGCGACTCTGTATTTTCCCGGTGTAACGGAGACAGTATACGTCCCGTCGGACTTCGATAACGTGGAAGCAACCTCCACATCGGGTCGGTCCGCGCTCATAACGCGCACCAGAACGCCCTCGAGTGTGCCGCCCGAGGCATCGGTGATCGACCCGCTAAGCTGGACGGAATTCGAAGAAGCACTGGATGGGACTGGGGAAACAACTGCGCAAAACAGCAGGCCGACGAGCAGTGCAACAACAGAAGTGTTTTTCATGGCTCCTCCGCTCCCTCACGCGCGGGAGTTGAAAGGAAGGCCGCCCAAACAACGGTGCGGCTGCGGAATTCGCCGGTCTCCTGGCTTGGCAAAAGCAGGCCGCAACTCTTCAAGCTGCGAACATTGCCTGCTCGGTTCGCGCCTTCCCGGCACTTCGCCAGTGGCTGCGAACGGTACTTCTTGCCTTACAGTCGCGCGGCGGCGACGGCTTTTCACCGTCTTCCCGAACACGAAATCCGCGGTGATTGTGGCAGGGCGCATTGCCTTGAGGGGTTATTGTTTCGGCCGAACCGTCCGGCCGCGCTGAGGTGAACGCGAAACTGCTACGACTTCGACAGCAATGTCACTCTCGGCCGTCCCGAAGACGACAACTCAATCGAGAGCGGCGCCTGAAACACTTGTTCCAGAAGTTCGCGCTGGTACACTGCGGCTGGCGTCCCCACGCGCAGGCACCTGCCCTTCTGCAATAGAACGACCTGATCCGCGTATTCCGCCACCAGCGAAAGTTCGTGAGTCACCACAACCACCGTGTAGCGGTTCTGCGCAGCCAACTGCCGCAGCGAAGCCAGCAAATCCACCTGCGCTCCAATGTCCAGGTGCAGCGTCGGCTCATCCAGCAACAGCAACAGCGGCTGTTGCGCCAGCGCTCGCGCCAGAATCACCCGCTGCTTTTCCCCGCCGGAAATTTTGTCCATCCAGCGATCGCTTAAATGCAGCGCGCCCACCTGATCCAACGCGTCTCGCGCGATCTGAATATCATTTTCGGTTTCGAAGCGCAGAGATCGTCCGTATGGGTGCCTGCCCTGCAGCACGAATTCCCACGCGCGCGAAGGGAACATCATCTGGCTTTCCTGCTGCACCAGCGCAATCCGCTGCGCCCGGGTCTTTGGCGGAAGCGAATGCGTAGCGAAGCTATTCAGAAAAATGCGCCCGGAGAGCGGTTCCAGCGCGCCGGAGATTAACTTCAGCAGGGTCGATTTTCCGCTGGCGTTTGGGCCAAGGATCGCCACGATCTCGCCTGGCTTTGCTTGAAAGCTCAGCGCCTCCAGCGTAAATACCGGCGCCTGTGCCGGATTTGGCGCGTACACATAACTGACTTGCTCCACGCTCAGCCGGACATTGCTGTCACGCGCGGGCTCCGGATTTGCGGGAATAGCGCTGCGCAGAGGAACACTCATGCAATCCTCCTTCGAAGCAGATACATAAATAGCGGCGCGCCAAATAGCGCCGTCATCGCTCCCACCGACAATTCCGATGGCGCCACCACCACCCGCGCCAACGTATCCGCGATCACCAGCGCAATCGCGCCCCCGAACGCCGCCGCCGGAATCAGCATCCGGTGATCCGAACCGAAAATCAGCCGCATGATGTGTGGAACCAGCAAACCCAGGTAGCCGACGATTCCACTCACGGAAACAGCCAGTCCCGTCAGGATCGAAGCCGCCAGATACACCACGATCCGCACCCGCGGCACGTCGACTCCCAGATGCATCGCTTCTTTCTCACCAACCAGCAGAAGATTCAAATCGGAAGACGTCGTGTAAATTGCACCGGCAGCGATGACAAATCCGATTCCCAGCAGGTACAGCAGGCTTTTCGGCTGCGGCGTCGAAAGATCGCCCATCAACCAATACGTCGCGCCGCGCAGGTTGCTCCCGGCCATGCTGGACATCAAAAACATGATCACCGCCGAGAAAAACGAATTCGTAATCACTCCGCCCAGCAGCAGCGTGGTGCTGTCAATCTGTCCATTTCGCTGACCCAGCAGGTACACCAACGCAATGGTCAGCGCAGCGCCCAGAAACGCCCCCAAAGGAGTAATCAATCCGGCGTATTCCGGCGAAATGGTCAGATGATTCTCAATGATCAGCGCGGTGATCGATCCGACGGCCGCTCCCGACGAGATGCCCAGCACAAACGGATCGGCCAGCGGATTTCGCAGCAGCGCCTGGAAACTGGTTCCGGCCACCGACAGCGACGCGCCCACCACGATACCCAACAGAATTCGCGGCAGTCGTATGTCCACCACGATCATTCCGTAATCCGTCGAGATTGCGCTGCTGCGTCCCATCAACACCTGGATCAGGTCGGCTCCTAATCCGTACAAAGACACTTTCACCGCGCCCATCTTCAGCGCCACGACCACCACCACAAACAGCACCGCAGCCAGTACCGCGCAGCGCAGCAGCAATCGTTTCAAGGTTAACGGGCGCACGAAATCTCCTGATTTGCAGTGTGCAAGGCCTGGTCTCCGCCGGCATGGTGATCGTTTACCTGTCCCACTGGTTTGGTCTCCGGCTGCTCCACAAACGCTTCCGGATGTAATTGCCGCGCGAGTTCTTCCACCGCTGACACGATTCTTGGGGCTGGCCGATTCACGGCGTCGCTGATCACCGCGTACTTCCGATTACGCACCGCGTCCAGAATCCGCCAACCCGGGCGCGTCGCCAGCGTTTCCATGTCTCTTGCCACGTTTTCTGAATGCGCGGATGCGAACACCAGATAATCCGGCTGCAGATGCACCACTTCTTCCAGGCTCACCTGCGGCCAGTTTTGCGACGAGTCCACAATCGAAGTTGCACCAGCGCAACGCAGCGCGTCGTAAATAAAAGTGTCTTTCCCGGTGGAGATCAACGGTTCCGTCCAGACGACAAACAGAACACGGGTGTTCGGAGTCGTCGCCAGCCTCGTGTGCAACTCGGCAAGTCGTGAACGCATGTCCTGACCCAGTGATTTTCCCGCCTGCGGCACGCCCAGAACGTCCGCCAATCGCTCCGTCGAAGTTATGATGTCTTCCATGGTGTGCGGGTCGGTCGCATAACTCGGTATGCCTAAGTAGTCCAACGCGCTCACCGTCTCCAACCGGTTCAGCTTGGTTACCAACACCAGGTCCGGTCGTAGCGCCGCTACTTCTTCCATGTTCGGATTGACAGCGCCACCCACCTTCGGTTTTCGTTGCGCATCGGCGGGAAAATCGCAGTACTCCGTGTCGCCTACCAGTCGGTCCTGTGCCCCCAACGCGTAAACGGTCTCCGTCATGTTGGGAGAAAGTGAAACGATCCGGACGGGAAATGTCGGCACCTTGACGGTCCGCCCCAGATCGTCCGTAACGGTGTGCATTGCGGGAGGGTTCGGTGCCGGCTGCGCGCCTGTAGTTGCTTGTCCTGCAGCGATTCCCACACAGAAAACACCGCTCAGAAGAACGGTCGCAAACCGGATCGGATTTCGGACTCTATCGAACTGCAGCACGAGTCTCCCCTGACGAGAGCGTGCGAGATTTGTTCAAAGAAAAAAGCCCCGCGAGACGGGGCTGTCTTTGGCCGCTTCCTTTCTCGCGAAGGACGCTTAGCCTATGCGGCTTGGGAGGGTAGCCTGGCTAACGGCGGTTAAGCCGATCACAGTGGCGGGACCGCGGCCGATTTGCACGGCACTTCCCCACTTCCCCAGCCTGCAAACTTGAAATTCAAGTGTACGGCTCGCAAACCCTTCCGTCAACGAATGTTCGCCAAATTTCGAGAATTCTAGCGGTTTTTCCAGTTCGGTTTGCGCTTTTCCACCAGCGCACGCAGTCCTTCCTGCGCGTCTTCCAACCGATAGAGTTCATTCAGGAAGATATCCATCGAATTCCGCAAACCATCGCGCAACGACAATCCCATGCCGCCAAGGATCGCCTTCTTCGCCATGCTCAGCACCGGGCCGGAATGCGCTGTCACTCGATCGATCAGCTCATTCACCGTTTTCTCAAGTTGGTTTTCCGGAACCAGGCGATTCACCAGGCCAAGTTCCAACGCTCGCTCCGCCGTAACCGGCTCGCCGAGCAGCACCAGTTCCAGAGCCAGTTTCGGCCCAACCAAAAAGGGCAGGATCGTGGACGCCAGCGGAGGAAACACGCCGATCGTAATTTCTGGCTGCGCGAATCGCGCCCTTGGCGTAGCGACCACCAGATCCCCAAACGCCGCCAACTCTGCTCCACCGCCAATCGCCGGGCCGTTCACCACGGACAAAACCGGTTTCGCGATTTCCAGGATCCCCGAGAACACCGAGTGGAACGCATCAATCATCTGAAACACACGCTGCGACGTGTATTCGCCGATATCGATTCCTCCGCAGAACACCTTGCAAGCGGAATCCAGCACGATCAGCTTCACATCCTCCCGTTGCCCAACGAAGGCGATGCCATCGGAAAGCTCGCGCAGCATTTCTTCGTTCAACAGGTTGTGGTCGGGGCGGTTTAAGGTCATCCGGGCAACGCCCGAACCTATCTGCAACTGTATAAATTGAAAGCTGTCTGGTTTTTGCCGCGGGCGTTGCGTGACTACTTCTACTGCACCACGATGGTCCGATTGACGCGGTTGCACGGTGAACTCCCTGGAGGCCTGACGACGGCCCAAATTGATGCTAGCACGCGTATCGATAGGCTTTTGGCTCCGCCTCCCTGCCTGTTGCCCAATGAGTTCGACTGCCCTTCCGGACAGTCTCAGTTCCCTATTTCCGGGTGAGAAAGAATGGCGTTAGCTACTTTCTCTGACGGAAAAATTCTCTGAACCACCCTGTAGTGCTTCCCAGCACGCGTCCATCTGAACACGTAGCACTGGTTAAGACAGTCCGCACGACAACGAATCGGAAGTGATGTTTCGGAAGGAAAGCAAAATCGTAAAATTCAGGAGGATGAAGATGTACACGAAAGCTGTTTCTAGATGTTTCGCCGCTTTGCTGGCCGCTTTGTTGTTCGCCGGCACGACGGTCACGATGGCCCGACCGGCAGCGGAAAAGGACATCGTCGACACTGCGGTCGCCGCTGGTTCCTTCAAAACTCTCGCTGCCGCCCTTCAGGCTGCGGGTCTGGTGGACACTCTGAAAGGCCCCGGTCCGTTTACCGTATTCGCCCCCACAGACGACGCGTTCGCTAAACTGCCCGCGGGTACCGTAGAAGACCTGCTCAAGCCGGAGAACAAGGACAAGCTGAAAGCCATCCTGCTCTATCATGTCGTTTCAGGCAAAGTGACTTCGAAGCAGGTAGTGAAGTTGCACTCGGCGAACACCTTAGACGGCCAGCCAGTTTCCATCAAGACTGCTGACGGCAAGGTGATGATTAACAACGCTACGGTAATCAAAGCCGATATCGAGTGCTCCAACGGCGTCATCCACGTGATCGACACCGTCCTACTTCCCAAGTAAAACCGACACGGCGGAGGAATCGAACGGAGTCCTCCGCCTCTTTTTTTCGGCAAAGCGCTCGATAGCGCTGGAGATTGCTTTGTTCTCCTTCTCCATTACACTAGGTGCGAATGTATCGACCGTATATGCATGCAATGCTGGCCACCCCCATAATCACTGCGGAACGCGTCCGCGGTTCTCTGGACGCCGAAGGATTTCCGGCCTCTGGCTCCTGGAAAAAAACGCAAGCTGTCCAGTTTGCAAGCGACTGGCGAGGCGAATCTACCGATCCCTCTCGTCAAACCGAAGTGCGCCTTTTATTCAATTCCGACACCTTGTTTGTACACTTCTCTTGCCGGTACGTTTCCCTGTTCGTCTACCCCGATGCGCGTTCGGACGGCTGGCGCGATGAGCTCTGGAATCGCGACGTCGCCGAAGTGTTTCTTCAACCCGATTCCCGGGATCCTTGGGTTTACAAGGAATTTGAGCTCGCCCCCAACGGCTACTGGATCGATCTAGCCGTCTCTCACGGCCAGAACACAGAACTGCACAGTCGGCTCAGGCGGCGTGTCCAACTGCTGGAATCAGAGAAAGTCTGGATCGGCGAACTGGCTGTCCCTTTCAAAAGCTTGGTCCCAGCGTTTTCTCCGAAAGACCACTGGCGCGTCAACTTTTTCCGCGTCGAAGGCCACACCGAGCCCCGTTTCTATTCCGCTTGGAGCCCCACCTACACGGAAAAGCCTAATTTCCATATTCCCGATAAATTTGGCACTCTGTTGTTTCGAGAAAATGAGTGACGGGAGACCCCGTCGGCTCATCGAAACCTACGACGAAAGGCTCGATCCGATCTGAGGAACAACATGAAAAAAATCGCTTTCCTGTTTTTGGCGCTTATGGGGACCATACTAATGGCAAACGAACAAAGCATTTACGATTTCACGCTGAATACCATCGACGGCCAGCCTGCGCCGCTCGCCAATTACAAAGGTAAAGTGGTCCTGCTGGTCAACGTGGCCAGCCGCTGTGGATATACCCCCCAATACACCGCGCTTGAATCCGTTTACGAGAAGTATAAAGACCGTGGCCTCGTCATCATCGGCGTACCCGCAAATAATTTCGGGGGACAAGAACCCGGTTCCAACCAGGAGATTAAGACGTTCTGCACTTCGAAATACCATGTCACTTTCCCGATGATGTCCAAGGTTTCCGTGAAAGGCTCCGACATCACTCCGCTGTATGCCTACCTCACCGACAAAGACATCAACCCTTCCACCGGCGGCGAAATCGGCTGGAATTTCACCAAATTTCTCATCGGGCGCGACGGCACCATCCTCGCTCGCTTCGAGTCCGCCGTCACTCCGGATTCTCCCGAGGTAACTTCCGCCATCGAGAAGGCGCTGGCTGGGGGCAAAAAGTAATTCCGAACGTCGGCCTCTGTCACTCTACGGCCACGGCGATGCGAGCCATCCAACTTCATGCTGCAACTCTGCTGTGTCTCGAAACAGTATCTGACCGACGGCCAACCGGTAATGGCCCTGCAAGACATCTCCCTTTCCGCGACTGGCGGTGAGTTCATTTCGTTGGTGGGGCGGAGCGGTTGCGGCAAATCCACGCTTCTGAATCTCGCCGGTGCCATGGACTTCCCTACCAGCGGAACCGTGGCCATCGACGGCCAGATCACTTCGAAGCTCGATGATGCTGGTTTGACTAGCCTGCGTCGCCACAAAGTCGGCTTTATCTTTCAGTCCTTTCAACTCCTGCACACGCTCACGGTCCTCGAAAATGTAGAGCTGCCGCTCCTGCTTTCCGGCCGGAGGGATGCCCGAGATCTGGCACGAGAGCGCCTGAGTTGGGTGGAGCTTGACGGCCTGGAATCCAGATTCCCTCATCAGCTTTCCGGCGGGCAGATGCAGCGCGTCGCCATAGCTCGCGCGCTGGTTCACTCACCTGCTGTGTTGCTTGCGGACGAACCCACCGGCAACCTCGACACCACCACCGGTACCCTTGTCCTGCAGCTTCTGCAGCGCCTCACCCGCGAACGCAAAACCGCAACCATCATGGCCACGCACAGCTCGGAAGCGGCTGCCATCAGCGACGCTGTGATTCATATGCGCGATGGGCGCTTGCAGCAAATCACTCGGAACTGACATGCCTCGCTTGCTTCTCTTCTTCAAGTTGATTGTGCGGCCTCTCTTGCGAGAGCCGATGCGCCTCGCCTTAACCATCGCGGCCGTTGCTCTCGGTGTCGCTGTGGTCCTGGCCATCGATTTGGCTGGCAATGCCGCGGCCGGATCATTTCGCTCTTCCATGGAGTCCTTGGCGGGCGACAACGACTTGGAAATCGTCGCCACCGGTAGCGTCCCGGAAGCAGTTGCCGGCACGATCTCGCGTCTGCCATTCGCCATCCAAATTTCGCCGCGCATTGAAGACTACGCCGTCATCGCCGCAACCGGGCAAACCGTCCCGGTGATTGGCTTGGACCTCGTCGCCGAAGGATCGCACCTGCTTTCAAACGCAAAAATCGAGCCGGGTAAACCCGGTCTGCAATCATCGGACGATCGCCCCGAGAGCGATCTCTTCGCTGCTGACAGCATTTGGGTAAATGCCAGTTTCCCCGCAAAACCCGGCGACACCGTTTCACTTGTCATCAACGATCACACATTCAATGCCACTGTGCGCGGCCGTTATCCCGACGCCGGTTCGCAAGATCCCGCAATCCTGATGGATATCGCGGCTGCCCAAGTCGCAACCGGCAGGCTCGGCCGCATCGATCGCTTGCTGGCAAAACTGCCTCCGGGCGCGAACATTCAAGAGTGGGCCGGGCGCCTCGCTAAATCTCTCCCATCCGGCGTTACGGTTCGTCCGCAGGGCACTGGCACCGACGAAAATCGCAAAATGCTGGCCGCCTTTCGCTGGAACCTCCGTCTCCTGAGTTACATCGCCCTCGTTGTCGGAGCCTTCCTGATCTTCAACACCATTTCGGTTTCTGTCGTCCGGCGTCGCGCCGAAATCGGAATCGTGCGGGCGCTCGGCGCCACGCAGCGCGACATCATGGCCGCGTTTCTTGGAGAGGCTGCTTGCATTGGCTTGGCCGGAGCTTGCATCGCCATCCCGCTCGGGCGCTTCATGGCCACCGGCGCCGTGAAGCTCATGTCGCTCACGGTAGAAGCCCTGTATGTCACCAGCAAACCCGGCTCCATCGCACTGACCTGGTCATCTCTGCTCCTTGCACTGCTTCTCGGCATCGCCATCTCCACCGCTTCTGCTGCCGCTCCCGCTCGCGAAGCCATGCAAGTTTCTCCGGTAGAAGCGATGGGCCGCGGGCGTCGTGAATACGCCGCTCGCGTAAATCAGACGCGGGACTTGCTGATTGCGGTGTTTCTAGCAATAGCGGGTTCCATTTGCGCGCAGCTCCCGCCGGTTACGGGCAAACCTCTGTTCGGTTACCTCGCAACCATCTTGCTCATCGCCGCTTCCTCCTTCGCGATTCCGGCGATGGTCAGCTTCCTCGCAAAGATCACCTCCAATCTTCTGCGCAAACTCGTCGGCGTCGAAGGTCTACTCGCATCCCGCAGTCTGGCCTCTTCTCTTCGACGAACCGCGGTGCTCGTTGCCACTCTGTCAACTGCCGTCGCCATGATGGTTTCCGTCGGCATCATGGTCGGCAGCTTTCGACAAACCGTCATGGTGTGGATGGACAATCAACTCCCAGCCGATCTCTATTTGCGCCCCGCCGGCGATCCAGCCTCCGATCGTCACCCCACGATTTCACTCGACCTCGTCGACAAAATTGCTGCACTGCCGGGCGTCGATTCCGTCGATCGTCTACGCGCCTACGAGATCAGCTATGAAGGCATGCCGGCCACCCTGGCTTCCGTGGATTTGAAGGTGCTCCGCTCCTACCACCGTTCCGACTTTCTTTCTGGCCGTCGAACCGAAGACGTCCTCGGCGATTTGCGCGGGCAAAATACCGTGATCGTCAGCGAACCCTTCACTTACAAACACAAGGTGCGCACCGGCGACACCATTCCACTTGCTCTTGGCGACTCGCGCGCCGACTTCAAAATTGTCGATGTGTATTTCGACTACGCCAGCGAAAAGGGCTACATCTTGATGGATCGCGACACCCTCCTGCGTTACCTGCCCGATCCCACTCCTTCGAATCTCGCCGTTTTTGTGCAACCCGGCGTCCGTCCCGAAGACGTACGCAGACGAATCGAACAAGTCTCCGCGGGCCGCCACATCCTCGTCTTTTCCGATCAGGATCTTCGCCGCGAAGCCATTCGCATCTTCGACCGCACGTTCGCCATCACGTATGCCCTCGAAGCCGTCGCGGTCTGCGTTGCCGTCATGGGCATGGCCGGGGCTTTGTTGGCACTGGTCATCGATCGCCGCCGCGAACTCGGTCTTCTCCGATTCTTCGGGGCTTCCTCTTCACAAGTCCGGAAGCTGATCCTGGTAGAAGCGGGATTGATCGGCCTGCTCGCCAATCTTGCAGGTTTTTGTTTGGGGTACTTTCTTTCGTTGATCCTGGTCTTCGTGATCAATCGACAATCCTTCGGCTGGACCATTCGTTTTCACTGGCCAATCGCGGTGCTTCTGGGCGCGCTCTCCGTCGTCTACCTCGCCACTCTTCTTTCCGGCTTTTATCCGGCTCGCGTGGCCGTCCGCATCAATCCGCTTGAGGTCGTGCATGAAGACTAAACTGCTCGTCTCAATCTGCTTGTTTCTCCTCTCGACCGCGGCCATCGCACAATACAAGACGGCTCTGCCTGGATATTCTTATCAGTTCCCCCGCGATCACTTTTCCCATCCCGACTACCAGACTGAGTGGTGGTATTACACGGGAAATCTGACAGCCGCCGACGGCCGACGCTACGGCTTCGAGCTAACCTTCTTCCGCCAAGGCATCCCCAACGTGAACGAAAACAACTCTGCCTGGGCGGCCCACGATCTTTTCCTCGCTCACCTGGCTCTGTCCGATCTGGATGGCGGCAATTTCTATCACACCGAACGCGTTAATCGAGCGGGCCCGGGAATTGCCGGAGTGGACGCCACGCGGCAACTGATCTGGAATGGCAATTGGTCCACCGCTTGGATCGGCGAAGATCAGCAACTCTCTGCCGTCGACGAACGCTTCGCAATCAATTTGCGCCTGCATCCCGAAAAGCCTTTGGTTATCCATGGTGTCGATGGCGTCAGCCAGAAATCGGCCGGGGTTGGCCAAGCCTCGCACTACATTTCCTACACGCGGCTCCGTACCAGCGGCACATTGGAGATCAACGGCCGCTCCATCGTGGTCATCGGCACCTCCTGGATGGATCACGAGTTCTTCACCCACCAGTTGGAAAGCACGCAAGCGGGTTGGGACTGGATGAGCATCCAACTGCAGGACGGAACCGAGCTTATGCTTTACGAAATTCGTCGCAAGGATGGCTCCGTGGATCCCTTCTCATCCGGCACATACATCGATGGTGGCGGCCATGCGACGCATCTAATGGCCGGCGACATCCAGATGCATCCAGCGGGCGAAATTTGGAAGAGTCCCATCACCGGAGCGACCTACCCAGTTAGTTGGACTGTGTCGATACCAAAACTCGATTTGCACTTGAAGGAAACTACTCGGCTGAAATCCCAGGAGCTTTCCGGCAAAAGTTCCTTGAGCCCGAACTATTGGGAGGGTGCCGTGGAATTCACCGGCACCAGAGGTGCAGCCTCAGTCTCCGGTGTCGGGTATCTGGAAATGACCGGATACGATCATGCTCTGCGTTTTGGGCAATGATGGGGAGTTTAGTCAGCCGTTGATGATGCTTTCCAGCGCGGCTTTGTTCTTGATGATCAGTGTGGATCCCATGACCTGCAGCAATTGCTTCTTGCGGAAGTCGGCCAGCAGACGGGTCACTGTCTCCCGCGACGAGCCGATCATCTGCGCGATCTCTTCATGAGTCAGCGTCAGCTTGATTCGGACCTGCCCCTTTTCCTCGGGGTAATTCGCCGCCCATTCCAACAGGAATCGCGCCAATTTTCTCCCGCGGAATGGGACAACCCGATCGTGCGCATCTCAGCGACCGCCGCGTGGTAAGTCTCCCCAAGTTGCTGGGCTACGCGCAGCGCCGCATCTCCGTTGTCTTTCAAAAAGCCCAGGAATTCATTCCGGGAGATAAAATTGGCTTGCGCGGGCTCGATCACATCCGCTGTGAGTTCGTAACACGACCCTGTGACCGTCGCCGGCAATCCCAGTACTTCCCCCGGCTCTGAGATCCGCAGGATCAGCGTCTTGCCATCCGCTGAGGAGGTGGACAGCTTGACCCGGCCGCTGCACAGGATAAACACGCCTCGAGCCGGCTGCCCTTCGACGAACAGTGTCGCTCCCTTTGGGTAAGAGGCCGACGCCGTGATGGCTGATAAGGCTTTAACCGAAGCTTCCGGCAAATTGCAAAAGAGCCGTTCCTCACGGTGAGGACAAGCGAGGCAATTCTCTATAATTTCCAAACCGTAAGGAGCACGCATTGAACTGTTGTCGTGGAGTATACCCCCATCCGCGCGCGTTACAAACTGAAACCGACTTCCCGGACGTCGCCACCCTGTTAACATACAGATCACCTACACCTGTGACGTTAATATCCCACCCTGGTGTCGAACGGGAGTGATATCCATCACTCCGACCAGTGATCCAAATCACTGGTCCCAGCCGCCTTCCGCCGGTACGCTATGCTGGGGATGTTTCATGCTGGATACTCGCGATCTTCTGCAAGTTCTCAAGGCTGAACTGGCTTTCCTGGAACTCGGTGGCTACCGTAGCGGGCCACGGTTTCCCTGGCGTCCCAACTTTGTTTTCGAGGATTCTCCCACTTGCATCAATTTCAAAGACCCTGAGAAGAATCGCCCGTGCAATGACTGCATTTTGATGCAGCTCGTTCCCGCAGATCGTCAGACAACCCGCTATCCCTGCAGGCATATTCCCCTCACCCAGACCGGAGAAACCGTTTCTTCCTTCTATGAATGGGGAACCGAAGCGGAGCTGGAAGTCGCGCTCCGCAATTGGCTGGTCCGCACCATCGCTTCTCTGGAAAATGGCGCTGACGACCAGGCGAAATCTCAAGCCGTTTAGCCGAATACTCACTCGAAATGCGTCTTAGATGGGATCCCCGGAGCGCTACGCCTTCTTTTGCCCGTAATACGCGCTAGCCCCGTGTTTACGGAAGAAGTGCTTCTCGTGCAGCGTCCGCTCTAGCGCCTTCGCGCCTGCATTCGCGGTGATCGTGTCCAGCGCCATACGCGCGATCTCTTCCACAATCACCGCATTGTGCGCTGCATCGCTGGCGCTCTTCCCCCAACAAAACGGCGCGTGACCTGCCACCAGTACTCCCGGCGTGTGCAGCGGGTCTCGCTTGGCCATGCAGCGAACAATAGCCACCCCGGTATTTTTCTCATAATCCTTACGAATTTCTGCGGGAGTCAACGCTTTGGTCACCGGGATCGGTCCATGGAAGTAATCCGCATGAGTAGTGCCGAAACACGGAATTGGCTTTCGTGCTTGAGCCCAGGACGTGGCCGCGCGCGAGTGCGTATGCGCCACTCCGCCGATGCTGTCAAACGCCCGGTACAACACCAGATGCGTCGCCAAATCCGAGGACGGCCGTAAACTCCCCTCCACGATTTGGCCGTCGAGGTCCACCGCCACAAGATCCTCCGGTTTCATCGTCTCGTAAGGCACACCACTCGGCTTGATGACTACAATCCCGCGCTCACGGTCGATTCCGCTCGCATTTCCAAACGTATACAGCACCAGCCCGCGGCGAACCAGCTCCAGATTCGCCTCCAACACTTCTTCCCGCAGTGCCAGCAGGCTCATGCCGCACCTCGCCGCGCCGCCGCAATCTTTCGCAACTTCGGCAAAATCTCTCCCACGGATATCGCTGCAGACTGCGCCGCTCCAAATCCGAAATAGAGCGATCGGTACATCGGGAAAATCTCTTCGTAGACTCGCGCCGATTCGGCGTCCGGTTCTACAATCCGATATTTCGGACACAACTGCAGTTGCGCCGCCTCGATGCTTGGAAAAGCCTTGGCCGCCATCGCAGCAAAAATCGCCGATCCCAGACTCGTCACTTCCGACTGCGGAATCAGCACCGGCTTGTTTAACACATTTGCGTAAACTTGGTTCAAAACTTCGTTTTTCTGCGAAATTCCGCCCGCATTGATCACTCGATCGATGCGAACTCCATGCTGTTGCATCCGCTCAAAAATCACTCGCGTGTGGAACGCCGTCCCTTCGATTGCGGCGAACAATTCGTCTTGAGCCGTATGCGTAAGGTGCCATCCCAAAGTCACTCCGCCAAGTTCCGGATTCACCAGCACAGTCCGGTCGCCGTTGTCCCAGGTCATCCGCAGCAAACCGGTCTGTCCCGCGCGAAAGTGATCCAACCCTTGTGAAAGCTCCGCGATGCTTTTCCCGGCGCGCCGCGCAATCGCTTCGAAGATGTCGCCGGTTGCCGAAAGGCCAGCCTCCACGCCCGTTTTCGCCGGATCGACGGAGCCCGGAACAACGCCGCAAACTCCAGGAACCAGTTGCGTCCTGTCGCTCATCGCGATGATGCATGTCGACGTGCCGACCACATTCACAACGTCGCCCGTGCGCGCTCCTGCTCCAATGGCGTCCCAGTGCGCGTCGAACGCGCCGACTGGCACGGGAATCCCCTCGCGAAGTCCCAATTTCGCGGCCCATTCACAGCACAAGTTTCCCGCGATTTTGTCGCTGGTCTGGTATTCGCCGCTGAGCTTTTCCCGCACACCGGCCAGTAGCGGATCGACAGCTTGCAAAAACTCCTCAGGCGGCAATCCTCCCAGCTCCGCGTTCCACATCCACTTGTGGCCCATCGCGCAAATCGAGCGCCGAACCGTATGCGGCGACGTATGTCCGCAAAGGACGGCAGCCACCATGTCGCAATGTTCAAACGCCGAAGCAAATCGCGCACGCTTCTCGGGATTATGGCGCAACCAGTGCAATAGCTTCGAAAATCCCCACTCGGACGAATACGTTCCGCCGCACCATTCAATCGCCTGCAGTTTCAGGCGATGCGCCGTTTCCGTAATCAGCGCCGCTTCGCGCCACGCCCGGTGATCGCACCACAGGTAATACTCATCCAGTGGCTGGAGAGCGCTGTCCACTGGAATAACACTGGATCCGGTTGTATCGATCGCGATGGCTGCAACGTCTTTCCCATCAATTTTGGCTGCGGCAATCGCCTTCTTGGTCGCTTCCGCCAGTGCCCGCATGTGATCGTCGTGGCTCTGCGTGGCGTAGTCCGGGTCTTCTTTTTTTCGATGGAGAGGATACTCGCCGATGCCCGAACCCAACCGCCCTCGCTCCGTATCGACGAGGGTTACCCGCACGCTCAACGTGCCGAAATCCACACCCGCTACAATCGCCATGGCCCTTTTTCCTCAGCCTTGATGGGCGTACATATCCCAGCCAAGGTACCTGGTAGTGGCTTCGTGAACGACCGGCGCGACGCTTGAGAAGTTTGCTGCCACGTGATGTTCAAACCCGTTCTCGCAGATGTAGTGCAGCAGTTTCTGCAGTCCGGGGATTTCCACTACCCCCGCTCCGCCAAAAGTGTTCAGTGGATCATCCGTGAATCGCCCGCTGCCAGAGTACCCTCGAATCTTCCCGGTCGTATCGTCCGTCGAGAATCGCGCAAAGCTCATCGGCCCCGCTTTCACTTGCCCAACGCACGTCCCAAACGTATTTTCCTTGCCCACCGTTCCCGCAATAATCTCCTGGAAATCCATCTTCACGTCTTTGAAGAAGTGCTTCGGCAAGTTGCTGCAGTGGAAGCACACCGCTTTATTCGGATCGTCTCCGTAATTATTATTCCAGTCCAGCAGCGCGCTGGGTGTTTCCGACGCAAGCTGCAACGCGTGCATTCCCAACACCCCGCATACGTCAACTTCGCAGGCGCTGGAGAGCAGCGAGTCGCTCATCATGCTCATCACGGTGCACGGTACAACTCCCAGATTCTCCTCCAACGAAGTCCAGCACTGTACCGCGCTGATCTGCACATCAACTGCTTTCATCCACTGGTCGACCACCGCGCCCAACTTGGCCATCTTCAGCAAAGCAGCTTCCGGCACGCTCGCTGTGGTCACGTACTTTTGAATCGCATTCAGCTTTCCGACAGCCGCTTCGTCGTCATCCTTCATCCTCGCAATGCGGCCCAACACTTCGGACAGGTCAAGCGTCTCTGTCGTGATTCCACTGGCCTCCAGCAGCTTTTCGCTGTAACGCACCGTGTTGAACGCCGCCGGGCGCGCGCCGATCGCGCCGATACGCAGATTACGTAGTCCCTTCACCACGCGGCAGACCCCCGCGAACCATTCCAGGTCTTTCGCAAATTCCGCGGAGTCCGGACGCTCCGTATGCAGCGTTGTCAGCGAGTAGGGAATCCCGTATTGCCGCAGATTATTGCAAGCGGACATCTTCCCGCAGAAGCTGTCCCGGCGATGCGTGATGCGCATCTTGTCCGGCGTGTCCGGCGTGGCCTGCACCAGGACGGGAACTCCCAGATTCGCGCGGCGTAGCGTATCAGCAATGGCGCGCTCATCTCCAAAATTCGGCAGCGTAACAATGACTCCGTCGATGCTCTTCTCGTGAGCGCGGAACAATTCCGCGCAGCGCTTCGCTTCTTCAAAAGTCTCCACTGAACCGTGTTTGCCCTGCTCCGGGCCAAGCGCCACAGCGTCCATTCCGGCGCGTTGTAAGGCTTGCAGCATTTCTTCTCGTCCGGTCTTCGCCAGGTGATCCGGAAAAAACCCGCGATTCCCTACGATCACGCCCATCGTCATTTTTCTTGCCATTGTTCTCTCCATCTCTGAGTGCAGCCGTTCTGGATTTCGACCTATTTCAAACCATACTCCCGAAGCGACTCGGTGCTTGTTACGCAAGTGCGCCGAAGGACATGCCTTGTTTCCCTGTCTTGAGAGCGCAAGGGAGCAAAAGGGAAGAAACGTCCTCTGACAATTTCTGAAGTTGCTGTGCACCGGCGCTACTTCGTTTGAAACGACGCGGTCCAAATTACACGTCAACGCCGGTAAACGTTTACTTCAAACGGATAGTTCGTTGTAACCCCCGCCGAGCGCCTAAGTCAATAGCCCTCTCCTGGCCTCCGCTGGATTCCCGAAAGATTGCTTGTGATTTGTCCGGCGATTGGCGATACAGTGGGCGCAAAGGCAAAGCAGGCTTGCTCCGGCGATACAATACGGGCCGAATGCATTGGATTGCTTTAAGGAGGGTGTCATTTTCATTCTCGGAATTGATGTGGGTACGGGCGGCGCTCGTGCCCTGCTCGTAGATCGTCAGGGCAAAATTATAGGTGCTGGGACATCCGAACATGCTCCCTTCGCCAGTCCTCACCCGGGCTGGGCAGAACAAGATCCTCGCGACTGGTGGCGCGCCACCGGAATCGCGGTCAAGAAAGCTCTCGCTTCAGCAAACGTTTCCAGTGAAGGTGTCGGCTGTGTTGGTTTTTCCGGCCAGATGCACGGCGCCGTCGTCTTGGACTCGCATGATGAAGTGATCCGCCCTGCGCTGATCTGGTGCGATCAGCGAACCGCTCCGCAATCGAAATACCTCGAAGATCTCTTCGGCCTCGACCAGATCATCCAGTTAACCTGCAACCCGCCATTGACAAATTTCACGCTGACCAAACTTCTGTGGATTCAGCAGAACGAACCGGACAACTGGAAGCGCGTGCGCAAAATCATGCTTCCCAAGGATTACGTACGTTTGCGGCTTACTGGCGATTCCGCCATCGATGTCGCCGACGCCTCCGGCACGCTGATGCTCGACGTCGCGCAACGCCGCTGGTCGGACGCCATCCTCCAGAAAACCGGTATCGACCTGCGCTACCTCCCCAAAGTCTATGAATCTCCGGAGATTTGCGGCTCGGTTAACGCTGCCGGAGCGGAAGCGACTGGGTTGAAGATTGGCACACCAGTTGTCGCCGGTGCAGGCGATCAGGCCGCTGGCGCAGTCGGCATGGGCATCACCCGGCCGGGTGCGGTCAGCGCGACGATCGGCACTTCGGGCGTCGTCTTTGCCGCTACGGATCGACCGGCCCTCGACCCCAAGGGACGCCTGCACACCTTCTGCCACGCAATTCCGGGTCGCTGGCACGTCATGGGAGTCACCCAGGCCGCAGGCCTCTCTTTGCGATGGCTGCGCGATGTTTTTGGTGCGGGCGCTGACGATGGACGCGATCCTTACGACCGCATGACCGACGAAGCCTCTCACGCCCCCGCTGGTTCGGAAGGCGCGTATTGGGCGCCCTATCTGATGGGTGAACGCACCCCCCATCTCGATCCCTACGCGCGTGGTGCGTTCGTCGGTCTCAGCGCGTCGCACAACCGCGGACACTTGGTGCGCGCAGTTCTCGAGGGTGTCGCCTACAGTTTGAACGACACATTTTCCATCTTTCAGGAGATCAAGGTCCCAGTGGAGTCGATTCGCCTGGGCGGCGGTGGAGCACGCTCTCCACTCTGGCGGCAAATCCAGGCCGACGTCTACGCTCACGTTGTGGAGATTGTGGAAGCGGAAGAAGGCGCTGCCTACGGTGCAGCGTTGCTGGCCGGAGTTGGTTGCGGCATCTGGACCAGCGTGGATCAGGCGTGCGATGCGGTCGTGCGCGTCGCACAGCGTGTCCCCTGCAATCCCCAAAATGTCAAAGTGATGAGTCGCGGCTATCAGGTCTACCGGCGAATTTATCCCGCGCTAAAATCGATTCAGAACTAGCGCGAATCCGCCGCCCGCCGAACACGGCCGGGTGAAAACTTCACGCAATAGATCGCCCCAATGAGCGCCAACAGAGCTCCCCACCAGATGCTGGCATGCAGTTGGTACAGCACCAACTCGTGAACTGGCGGATACACGTACTCGTAGACGCCCGAGCCGAAGATCAGTAGTCCGTTCACCAGCAACGAAATCCCGATAAAAAACCAGATCGAAATGGAGCCGCCTGTCTTCATAAAACCTCACCAGAAAATGATGTTCACAATAACGAAGGCCGTCGCCACCACTACTGCCCAAAACCACGGGCGATGCAGCAGGGTAACGTATCCCTCGGACGGAATTTCTGTCACTCCGTAGACCAGCCCCTTCAATTCGGCGTCCGTTTGCGGTTGAGTCATGTAACTCACCACCACGGTCACCAGCACGCACACGATCCACGACCACAGCGCGCGATACATGTTTTCGGCCATGTCCTTCGCGTTGCTCGACATCGCGATGTACCGCAGCGCCGTCGGATCCACCTTCACCCAGGCCCACATCGCGACCGAAGAAAGAGTACCGGCCAGTAAGCCGTAGAATCCGCCCGCCTTAGTTGCGCGTTTCCACAGCATGCCCAGAATCACCGTCCCAAACAAAGGAGCGATGAAGAAGCTGAACAAGGCTTGCACATAATCCATGATGCTCGCGAATTCCTTTACGAAGTAAGCCGTGCCGATGGAGATCAACACTCCCACCACCGTGCTCCAGCGTCCCATTCTTACGTAGTGGCTGTCCGAAGCATTTTTGCGAATCAGCGCGCGGTAGATGTCGTACGTCCAAACAGTCGTAAACGCGCTGACGTTCCCGGCCATGCCGGACATAAATCCTGCAATCAGTGCGGTAATCCCCAGTCCCAGCAAACCCGGACCGCAGTAGCGCGCCAGCATCAGCGGCAGCACTTCGTTGTAGCTGTGCCCGCCGGTTGCCAAGGCCTTCGCTTCGGGAAGCAGTTTGATCGGCAGCACCGCAAGCGCCAGCAAACCAGGCAGAATTACGATGAACGGCACCAGCATCTTGAAACCAGCCCCGATGATGGGCGCCATTTTCGCTGAACGCAAATCTTTCGCCGCTAGAACACGTTGCACCACCAGGAAGTCCGTCGTCCAGTATCCAAACGAAATGATCGCGCCCAGCCCGAACACAATTCCTGTCCAGTGGATACCCATCGGATTATTGGAAGCGCTGCCCAGCGTGCTCCACAGATGCATGTACTCCGTCGAAGCGTTCGTCGCGACGCGCGCCTTCAACCCGCTCCAGCCGCCCGCGTCGATCAATCCCAAAATCGGGATCAGCAGCGCCCCCGCCCAGATCAATATGAATTGCAGCACTTCGTTAAAAATCGCAGAACGTAACCCGCCCAACGACACGTAAATCGCAACGGTAATCGACGACACCAGAATGCTGAAATGTATGTTCCATCCCAAAACAATCTTCAACACCAGTGCCATCGAATACATGTTGATTCCGCTCATCAACACGGTCATGAACGCAAAGCTGATCGATGAAAGCGCCCGGCTGGGTTCTCCAAATCGCAGTTTCAGGTACCCCGGAACCGAGTGCGTCTTGGAGATGTAATAGAACGGCATCATCACCAGCGCCAGAAACAACATCGCCGGTATCGCCCCGATCCAATACCAATGCGCCGCCAGGATCCCGTACTGATAGGCCGCTCCCGCCCAACCCATCAACTCCAGCGATCCGAGATTGGCCGAAAGAAAACTCAGCCCCGCGATCCACGCCGTCATTTCACGCCCGGCCATGAAAAAGTCTTCGCCGGTGTTGGCTTGTTCTTTCAAATAGAAACCGATCGCCAGAACCAGCGCGAAATAGAAAACGATAATCACCATGTCGACAGCGGACAGATGCACTAAGCGTCCGGCGTCAAAAAAAGCCAGCATTGCGTTCATGAAGTTCAGATCGACTCCTCTCGGAAATGCGAGCGTCGTGCTTTTTTCAGGCTAAACCGCGATGTGATGCAGCCGGCGTGTCACTTCGCCGAAAACTTGTAAACGGTTTCCGACGTGAATTTTTCGCCCGGACGCAGCGTGGTGGTCGGGAAATTCGGATGGTTTGGTGAGTCGGGATAGTGTTGGGTCTCCAGGCAAATGGCGCCGTACTTCTGATACTTCACGCCGCCGGTGCCGACCATCGTGGAGTCCAGGTGAATCGCCGAATAGAATTGGATCGCCGGCTCGGTAGTCGATACATCCATGATTCTTCCGGTTGCCGGGTCATCCACGCGCGCCGCCGGGCGCAGCTTTCCGGGTTTCCCGTTGACCACGAAGTTGTGGTCATAACCACCAATCTCCGTCAATTGTGCGATGCGCGCTCCAATCACCATCGGCTTGCGAAAATCCAGCGGCGTGTTGGCCACGCTCTTCAGCTCTCCGGTGGGAATCAGTGTTCCGTCGACCGGCGTGTACTGATCCGCATCCAGTTGTAGCGTGTACTTCAAAATGTCGCCGCTGCCATCTCCGGACAAATTGAAATAGCTGTGATTCGTCAGGTTCAGCACAGTCGGCTTGTCGGTGGTTGCTAGGTAGTCGATCTTGAGCGCATCGTCGTTCGTCAGCGTGTACGTCACCGTTACCGTCAGCGTTCCGGGGTAGCCCTCCTCGCCATCTTTGCTGACATACGTTAGCCGCAGCGCTTGCCCACTCGCGCCCTCAATCGGCTCCGCCTTCCATACTTTGCGGTCAAATCCCAGCAGCCCCCCGTGCAGCGAGTTGGGCCCATTGTTCACGGGCAGAGTATACTGAGCGCCGTCCAACGTGAATTTCGCATTCGCGATGCGATTGCCATAGCGCCCGATGATCGCACCAAAATACGGATGCGCCTTGCGATCTTCGTATTGCTCCAGAGTGTCGAAGCCCAGCACCACGTTGCCCATCTTTCCGGTGCGGTCGGGCATCATCAATTCCCTGACAATCCCACCGAAGGTCAGGATTTGCGCGGAAGCGCCGCGCGCATTATGTAAGGTGTACGCGTCCACCACGGTGCCCTCGGGCGTCTTCCCAAACTCCGCTTTCGAAATATGCGGCATATCCCCTGCTTTACCTTCTGAGGCGCTGCTTTGATTGATCGTCATAGTTAGCAATCCGAGAGCGATTACGCTCGCGCTCCATACCAGTCTAGTGCAAAAGTGCATTCCAACCCCCCGGCTGTGGGACGCCGAACGACTCGAACTCATCCCAGCGGTTTGTATCACAAATCCGCAATCAGTGCGAGTGACGGTTGCATTTCTTGCGCGCCCCTGCTTCTCAAAAGCAGCCCATTTCGTAACCGTCACTCCGACAATGTGATGGAAACTGGACAGACTCGATCCCCCATCATTGACATCCGGCGTCGGCAATGCCACAGTCGCGCCAGATGTAAAGTTATCAAGAAAACGTAACCGCCCTCGGAGCTGACCGTGCCTACTTTGCCCGATCGCCTGACTTACCGTTGCTTGCCTCTGATTTTCCTTGCCGCAGTCGCCGCATTTGCTGTCCCCGTCCGCGCTCAATGGGAGCCGGCGAACCCGGTCAAGTCGGTGCGCACCGAACCCGACGCAGTCGTCCTGACCCTTGAAAACGGATATCTGCGATTCCAGGCCTGCTCCGACTCCATCATTCACGTAGTGTACTCACTGCAAGAACGAGTCCCGCCGCGCACGGACTTCATCATCGTGAAAACGGATTGGCCAAAGACAGAGTTCAAGGTCGATCAAAGCGATCCGAAGGTCATCGTCATCGCAACGCCCAGCCTTAAGATCGAAATCACGCGCGCAAACAGTTCTTTCGCCTTCCAGAACGCTTCCGGAAAGATTCTCGCTCAGGAATCCACCCACACGCTGACGCCTGTCGAAGTGAATGGCGACAAAACCTATCGCGCCGAACGCGGCACGGCGATGTGGGGTTCTCGAGAGGCATTCTACGGTCTTGGCCAGCACCAGGCAGGCGTCTGGAATTATCGCGGTGAGTCCATCGACCTTTCCCAGGACAACACCAACATCTCTGTGCCTTTCTATCTGTCCAGCAACGGCTATGGCGTCCTCTGGAATACCGGCGCACGCAGCAAGTTCGACAATCGCTTCGTCCATGCGCTGTATCTCACTGCGGAAGTCGCCGACTCCATCGATTATTACTTCATCTACGGCCCGGATTTCGATCGTATCGTGGCCGCTTACCGCGAACTGACTGGCCCGGCGCCGTTACTTGGGAAATGGGCCTACGGCTTCTGGCAATGCAAAAATCGTTACGATTCCCAGGCTGAACTCGAAGGAATCGCCAAAGGCTATCGCGACCGGAAAATCCCGCTCGACAATATTGTTCAGGACTGGTTCTGGTGGAACACCATGGGCGAACCGGTCTTCAACAAAAACTATCCGAACCCTCCGGGCCTGCTCGACTTTCTCCACAAAGACAACATCCATCTGATGGTCTCGGTGTGGCCGTTCTTCCGCCCGGGTTCGCCCGTCTACGACGAAATGGATAAGCGCGGCTTCTTCATCGCGAAAACAAAAATGGCGGCATTCCAGCCGCTCGGTACCGGCCTGTACGACGCTTTCAATCCGGAAGCTCGCAAATATTACTGGAAGTTGATGGACGACGCTTTATTCAAAATCGGCGTAGATGCCTGGTGGCTGGATACCACTGAACCTGAAACCGAAGGCCGCGAAACCAATATTCTGGTGACCAATAAAGTCTTCGTCGGCAACGGCGCTTTCTACGCCAATGAGTTTCCTCTGATGACCACCACTGCCGTCTATCAAGGCCAACGCGAAGCTTCCGACAAAAAGCGTGTGTTCATCCTCTCGCGGTCGGGCTTTGCAGGTATTCAGCGTAATTCCGCTGCGGTTTGGTCGGGCGATGTCCATTCCACCTGGGAATCGTTTCGCCGTCAGATTCCGGCCGGCCTGAACTTATCCGTGTCCGGCATACCCTATTGGACGACCGACATTGGAGGCTTCACCGACGCCAACCCCGACGATCCCGCCTACCGTGAACTGTTTGTCCGTTGGTTCGAATTCGGCACCTTCAGCTCCATTTTCCGGGTTCACGGAACCCGCACCACCAACCAGAACGAATTGTGGTCGTACGGTCCAGAAGCCCAAAAAATCCTGGTTTCGTACGACAAGCTGCGTTACCGCCTGATGCCGTACATCTACTCCCTTGCCTGGAATGTCACCAGCGACAACTACACCGTGATGCGGCCGCTGGTGATGGACTTCCGCCAGGACGAACGCGCTCAAAATATTGGCGACCAGTTCCTCTTCGGCCCCGCACTCCTGGTCAGCCCGGTCACCGAAGCTGGCGCCAGCTCGCGCCATCTCTACCTTCCCGATTCCGGCTGGTATGACTTCTGGACAGGCGCTTCCCTCGCAGGCAACAAAATGATCGACGCCAAGGCTCCGCTGGAAACCCTGCCTCTGTACGTACGCGCTGGATCGATTCTGCCTCTAGGCCCTGACATCGAATATGCAGCGGAAAAGTCGGATCCGCTGGAAATCCGCGTATACCGCGGCGCCAACGGCAGTTTCACTTTGTATGAAGATCAGAACGATGGCTATGCCTACGAAACAGGCGCTCATTCGACCATCCCTTTAGGGTGGGACGAGTCCAGCCAAACCCTCACGATCGGCGATCGCCTTGGCACGTTTCCCGGCATGCCGCCCAACCACACCTTTCACATTGTTTTTGTACATGAGGGACATGGCGCAGGCGCCGACCTGACCAGTAGCCCGGATAAAACAGTGCAATATTCCGGAACCAAACTCTCCGTCAAACCCTAAGCAGGCGACCCAGCTTTACCAGTCCGAATAGTGGGTTCCGTCGAGCGCCGTCGCGGTCGACTTCGAATACACATCGAACAAATTGTCGCCGCCCCAACTCGTGGAATCTGGATCATCCTGGACCGACCGGAAACCCCACTCGGCCCGGCCTGTCATTGGATCCACAGGAATGCGGCGCAGAAAACGCAGCTTCCTTTCCGCTCCCGCCCCACCAATCCGCACGCCCTCAACCAAGGTGTCCAGGTCCGGTGGGTATCCCTCGCTGCCCAGTTGCGTGCGCATCATATTTCTGTCGGCATAGTCCTTATATCGATCGATCGCGTTCCGCATTTCCCGCAAGTCTTCACGCAGCAGTTGTTCCCGTTCGCGGACGATTGTCGCCCGGTACAGCGGCAGCGCGACCGATGCCAGAATCAACAGAATCGCCGACGCGATAATCAGTTCCAGCAGCGTAAGTCCTGCTTCGGGGCAGGCAACCCGGCGACCCAATCGGAAACGCCGGCCCCGGCCTCCACTGTCGCGCATCGTTTTTTCGCCCAGCATTATCATAAGAATAGGATACCGAATGACACCTAAAGTCCGCATCCAGCCGTGTCTCGGCTCGTTGGCACTCCTGTGCCCGGAAATCGCCACAGGATTTAGACGCAAACCCTCGACCGAAGTTTGCTCAGGCTTCTCCTTCGGCTCCATGCGTGACGATGTGCACATCCACCGCCGGCGACTCGCGCAAAAAGCTGTGCACGGCTGACAGATACAGGTACTTCCTCCAGTCCCGCACAGGCGCCCGTCCAAAAATCACTTGAGTAATGTGCTTCGTCCGAACAAATTCCGCGATCACTTCCGCCACGTTGCGGCCCTTCAACTGAATTACCGCCGCGCCCAGGTTCTCCGCGAATCGCAGGTTCGCTTCCAGAACCTTGGGATTCCGCTCGCGGGCAGCCAATTCCGGCTTTACATGGATGACGTACAACTCCGCATCCATGCGCCGCGCCATCCGCGAGGCCCTGGCGATCAGATATTGCCCCGCCGGGTTTCCAGACACGCACACCGCAATCCTTTCCCGTACACCCCAGTTCTCGCGAATCTCCTTGGCATCCATATAGGATTCCAGGCTGCGATCCACCTGTTCGGCTACCTGTCGTAGCGCCAGTTCGCGCAGGGCAATCAAATTGCCTCTTCGAAAGAAATTCTTCAGGGATTGCTCTACCTTTTCGTGGCTATATACGTCGCCGCGGCGCATTCGGTTCATCAGCGCTTCGGGTGTCAGGTCGACCATGACCGTTTCAGTAGCCGAAAGTGGCACCCAGTCCGGGACGGTTTCGCGAACCGTCACCCCGGTAATCGCTCGCACTGTCGGCGCGAGGCTCTCAATGTGCTGGATGTTTAGCGTCGAAATTACGTCAATCTTCGCGGCAAGCAACTGTTGTACATCTTCGTAGCGTTTGCGGTGTTTGCTCCCCGGAATATTGGTATGCGCGAGCTCGTCAACCAGCACAACCTGCGGTTTGCGCGCCAGGATCGCTTCGACATCCATCTCCTCGAAGAGCGTTCCCTTGTAGTCGATCTTCTTCCTGGGCACGGCCTCCAATTGCTCGATCAGCTCGATGATGCCCTTTCGTCCGTGTGATTCGACGATGCCCACCACCACGTCTTCGCCTCGTTTGCTTCGGCGAATCGCCTCGCTGAGCATGCTAAACGTCTTCCCGACACCCGGTGCGTAACCCAGGAATAGCTTGAACGTCCCTCGCGCGTTCGCTTGAGGCGAGGCCACTTCCAGCCATTCTTCGGGTTTTTTCGGCACGCGATTTCCTGTCCTGGGCTCTTGCATAAACTCGCCACTACAGTGGCATTGCGTGAGTTACAATCTCACCATGACGCGCTTCGTAGCTTGGCGCGGTATCGGTTTTGCCGTCGCCATACTTCTTCTCGCCGGTATCACCGTCGGTTTCCGCTCCGTCATTCACGTTAACCAGACTACTGCTGCGCTCTCCTTTCTCCTCGCGATTTTAGCAGTTTCTGCGGTCTGGGGAATGGCCGTCTCCGTTTTCATGTCGGTCTCGGCGATGTTGCTGTTCAACTATTATTTCCTTCCTCCGATCGGCACATTCACCATCGCCGACCCCCAAAATTGGGTAGCCCTTGGCGCTTTTCTGTTCACCTCGATTGTCGGTAGCCAGCTTTCGGCTCGCATCCGTCGCGAAGCAGATCAGTCCAACAATCGCCGCCGCGAAGTGGAACGTCTCTATGCATTCAGCGAAAAACTCCTGGGCGAAGGCAACGTGATCAAGCTCATGAACGCCATCCCTAATCATCTTGTCGATTGCTTCGAGGCCGGCGCTGCCGAACTGTTCGTGCCGCAAAAAGACAAATTCTATCGTTCCGGGTACGGCGCCCCGCAAATCGACGAAGAGCTGATGAGGCAAGCCTACACCCGCGATGAAATCAGTTCGGATCCGCAACGCATCGTGCACTTCGTACCAGTCCGCCTGGGAGTTCGGCCGATTGCCAGCCTCGGCATCTCCGGAGCCCGTCTGACCCGCCAGACACTGGACGCCATCAGCTCCCTGGTCGCAATCGCCATTGAGCGTGCCCGTGCCATCGAGCAGCTTGGCGAGACCGAGGCTGAGCGTCAAGGCGAGCGCCTCAAATCCGCGCTCCTCGATTCCATCGCCCACGATTTCCGTACACCTCTGACCGCAATCAAAGCGTCCGTCACCGACTTGCTCGCGGAACCTGCCGCGCCTCCGACTCAACGCCAGGAACTGCTGACCATCATCCATGAAGAATGCGACCGGCTAAACCATCTGGTGGAAGAAGCCGCGGAGATGGCTCGGCTGGAGGCCGGGGAAGTGGTCCTGCACTTCCAGGCCATCGATCCACAGCAACTCGTGGACGCCGCGATTCAGCACGAAAAACAGTTGCTCGGCAACCATCAGGTCATCGTCAAGGTCGAACCGGAACTTCCCAAGGTACGCGCCGACTTGGCGCGCGCTTCGGACATACTCGTACAACTGCTCGACAATGCCCATTCCTATTCGCCGCCCGATCAGCCCATCACCGTTTCCGTGGAACGCGGGACCGATGCCGTAAACTTCAGCGTTGCCGACCGTGGTCCCGGCATCGATTCCTTCGAACAAGGACTCATCTTCGACAAATTCTATCGCGGCCGCGATCAACGCTATCTGGTTCGCGGAACCGGCATGGGCTTGGCCATCGCCAAGGCTATCGTTACCGCCCACGGCGGTTCCATCGCCGTGACCAGCCAACTGGGGCATGGCTCCGTTTTTTCATTCACTCTGCCGCTGGCTCACGAGAACGGGCAATAGCATGAACAACGCGAACATTTTGGCGGTCGATGATGAACCGCAAATTCGTCGCGTCCTGAGGACCACTCTCTCGTTTCGCGGCTATGTGATCACCGAAGCGTCTTCGGGCGAAGAAGCGCTGGAAATCGTTCGCAAAGAAAAACCCAATCTCATTCTTCTGGACGTCAACCTACCTGGCATGAGCGGCATTGAAACTTGCCGGGAATTGCGCCGCACTACCGACGTTCCGATTATCATGCTTACCGTCCGTTCTGCGGAACGCGACAAAGTCATCGCGCTCGATGCCGGCGCCGATGACTACATCACCAAGCCCTTCGGCATTGAGGAACTCCTCGCCCGCGTTCGCGCCTCTCTCCGCCGTCACGCTCCCGCGGACCAGCTTCCCCCTTTTCAGTCCAAGGAACTCACGATCGATTTCGAAAAGCGCCAGGTGTTGGTGGGTAGCGGCGAAGTGCATTTGGCGCCAAAAGAATTTGAAGTATTAAAACTGCTGATCGCCAACCTGGGCAAGCCCGTTTCTCATCGCCGGTTACTCCAATCCGTCTGGGGCCCGGATTACGGCGAAGAAACCGAGAATCTGCGCGTCGTCATCAACCAGTTGCGAAAAAAAATTGAGAAAGACCCCGCTCAGCCGCGCTATATCCTCACCGAGCCGTGGGTCGGTTACCGCTTCCAATCGCCGAAGCCGCGTCCGTCCCGCTCGCGAGAATCGCCTTAGTCGCCGTCGAATCACTCAACCGGTAGGTTGTATCCAAATCCAGATTCAATTCCAGCACGTTGACCCGCGCCTCGCCCAACAATCCGAACTGCCGCCCTCTGGTGTGTTTCGCCACCAATTGTTGTATGGCATCGGTGGACACCTTCCTCGCTTTGGCGACGCGTGGAATTTGAAATTCGGCGCCAGCCACCGAAATATCGGGATCCAACCCGGAACCCGATGCCGTCACCAGGTCTGCGGGAATGGCCACGCCAGGACGTTCTGCCTGCAGCGTGCGAACATCGCCGGCGACGCGCTCAATCAGTTGTTTGTTCGTCGGCGCCAGGTTCGAACCGCTGGAATTCGTCGCATCGTATCCGGTTCCCGCGCTGGAAGGCCTGCTGTGAAAGTACCCTTCACCGGAAAATCCCTGGCCAATCAAGGCGGATCCAATCACCTTTTGGTCGCGGATGATCAAGCTGCCATTCGCCTGTCGCGGAAACAGCAACCTGCTCAATCCGGTGACGCCCAGCGGATACAACAACCCGAATAGAATTGTGGTCACTACCGTAAAACGCAACGCCGTTATCACTTGATTCTTCATAGTCTCTCGCTTTTATCCAGCCAAATGCATCCAGCTCACGATCATGTCGATCGCCTTGATGCCCAGGAACGGCGCGATCACCCCGCCCAATCCATAAATCAGCAAATTCCTGCGTAGTAAAGCTGCGGCGCCCAGCGGTCGGTACCGCACGCCTTTCAGCGCCAACGGAATCAGAGCAATAATGATCAATGCATTGAAAATCACTGCGGAAAGAATCGCCGAATCCGGCGTCCGCAGCTTCATGATGTTCAACGCATTCAGCATCGGAAACGTACCCGCAAACATCGCCGGAATGATCGCGAAATACTTCGCCACGTCGTTCGCCACCGAAAATGTGGTCAACGCTCCTCGCGTGATCAGCAGTTGCTTGCCGATTTCCACGATTTCGATCAGCTTCGTTGGATTCGAATCGAGGTCCACCATGTTTCCGGCCTCTTTGGCCGCCTGCGTTCCCGTATTCATCGCGACGCCCACGTCCGCTTGCGCCAGCGCCGGCGCGTCGTTGGTGCCGTCGCCGGTCATGGCCACCAGCTTCCCTTTCGCCTGTTCGTTCCGGATCAGCGCCATCTTGTCTTCAGGCTTGGCCTCCGCCAGAAAATCATCCACGCCCGCTTGTTTCGCGATCGCCGCCGCGGTTAGTGGATTGTCCCCCGTGATCATCATCGTGCGTATTCCCATGGAGCGCAGATGGTCGAATCGCTCGCGGATTCCGCCCTTGACGATATCGGTCAGCTCAATCGCTCCGAGTATCCGGAAATGATAGGACACCAGTAGCGGCGTGCCCCCGGATTTGGAGATGCGCTCCACAATTTCCTCCGTCTCCTTCGGAACCACCTGCCCTCTATCTCCAACGTAGCGCGTAATCGCCGAGGGCGCTCCTTTGCGAATTTCCTTGCCGTCCAGGTCAACGCCGGACATCCTCGTTTGCGCCGAGAACGGCACAAACACCGGATTGTGCGGCGCCAGTTCCCGTCCTCTCAGACCGTATTTATCCTTGGCCAGGACGACGATCGAGCGCCCTTCCGGCGTTTCGTCCGCGAACGATGCCAACTGCGCCGCGCTTGCCAGTTCAGCCTCGGTCACGCCGGGACATGGATGGAATTGCGTTGCTTCGCGATTGCCCAACGTGATCGTTCCTGTTTTATCGAGCAGCAGGACGTCCACATCGCCGGCGGCCTCCACCGCTCGGCCCGACATCGCAATTACGTTGCGCTGAATCAATCGGTCCATTCCCGCTATCCCTATCGCGGACAGCAAACCGCCAATCGTCGTGGGAATCAGGCACACTAGCAGCGAAATCAGCGCAAACACGCTCTGCGTAGCTCCCGAATAAATCGCAAACGGTTGCAGCGTCACCACCGCCAACAAGAAAATGATCGTCAAGCCGGCCAGCAGAATATTCAGCGCGATTTCGTTGGGCGTTTTCTGACGCGACGCGCCCTCCACCAGCCCGATCATGCGGTCCAGGAACGTCTCTCCCGGATTCGACGTGATGCGCACCTTGATTTCGTCGGAAAGCACTTTCGTGCCGCCCGTTACCGCCGATCGGTCCCCGCCCGACTCTCGAATGACCGGAGCGGATTCCCCGGTAATCGCCGATTCGTCCACCGACGCGACGCCCTCCACCACTTCTCCGTCACCGGGTATGTGTTCGCCGACGCTCACCAGCACCACGTCGCCGGCCCGCAGCTTGGAGCTCGGCAGCAACTCCACCGATCCATCCGCTTTCAATCGGCGCGCTTCGGTTTCTGCGCGAGCCTTGCGCAACGTATCTGCTTGCGCTTTTCCGCGTCCTTCCGCCATCGCTTCCGCAAAATTCGCAAAGAGCACCGTAAACCAGAGCCACAGCGTAATCTGCAATCCGAACCAGAAGCCTCCCCGGTGCATTAACAAGTTCACCAGCAGCACGATCAGTGTGATCACCGCTCCGACTTCCACCACAAACATCACTGGATTCTTGATCATCAGCCGCGGATTCAGCTTCCAGAAGGAATCAACCATCGCCGTCCGGATGATTTTCCTGTCTGTCATCGCATTCGATTTCGTGTGCGTTTGTGTGGTCATGGCGACTTAGACCACCTTTCCGGACAGCATCAGCAAATGCTCCAGTATCGGCCCCAGGCTCAGTGCCGGGAAAAACGTGAGCGCTCCGACAATTACCACCACGGAGACCAGCAACACGGTGAACAATGGACCGGTGACCGGAAACGTGCCTAGCGATTCGGGAACGCTCTTTTTCGACGCCAGGCTTCCCGCAATCGCCAATACCGGAATCACCGTGAAGAACCGTCCCAGCAACATCGCCAAGCCCGTGCTCGTGTTGTACCAGACCGTATTCCCGTTGATCCCTCCGAATGCCGATCCGTTATTACCGACACTCGACGTATATGCATACAGAATTTGCGATAGCCCGTGCGGTCCCGGGTTACTGATTCCGGCCAGTCCCGGCTTCGTTACGATTGCAATCGCGGAAAAAATCAGAATCGTCAGCGAAGAGACCAGAATCGACAAAACCGCCATCTTCACATCGAACGCTTCGATCTTCTTTCCAAGATATTCCGGCGTCCGCCCAACCATCAATCCCGCAATGAACACCGCCAAAATCACGAACACCACCATTCCATAGAGCCCCGCGCCCACTCCGCCGAATACCACTTCTCCCAGCATGATGTTCACCAGCGGCACCATACCGCCCAACGGCGTCAGCGAATCATGCATGTTGTTCACCGCTCCGCAACTCGCATCCGTGGTCGCGGTCGTAAACAAGGACGAATTGGCGATTCCGAACCGCACTTCTTTGCCTTCCATGTTTCCGCCGGGCTGTGTATCGCTTGTACGGGTCTCGATTCCGGCCAGAAGCGTGTTCCCCCTGGATTCCGCCGCATACACGGCCAGCACCCCGACAAGAAACAAGAATGCCATCGCGCTCCATACCGCCCATCCGTGTTTCTGCGAGCCGGTCATTCTTCCCAGGGTATAGGTCAGCGCCGAAGGTATTGCGAAGATCATCAGCATTTCGAGAAAATTCGAAAATGGCGTTGGATTTTCGAAGGGATGCGCGCTGTTCGCATTGAAAAAGCCGCCGCCGTTCGTTCCCAGCATCTTGATCGCTTCCTGCGAAGCGACGGGGCCCTGCGCAATCACCTGTGTCGTTACCGTTTCGTTCTTTGTCGTTCCGTCAGGCAAAGTTTTTGGCACGACCGCGGGTTCCACCAACTGGGCCTCCGTGTACGGATGCAGATTCTGCACCACTCCTTCGGAGACCAATGCGAGCGCAAGGACGACGCACAGTGGCAGCAGCACCCACAGCAATGCCCTCGTTGTATCGACCCAGAAATTGCCAATGGTCGCGATTCGCGGCGCGATATCCCGCGAATCAGAGCGACCGCCATCGCCAGTCCCACCGCCGCTGAGGCAAAGTTGTGATACGCCAGGCCCGCCATTTGGGTCAGGTAACTCATCGTCGTTTCCGGGACGTACACCTGCCAATTCGTATTCGTCGTGAACGACACCGCGGTATTCCACGCCAGATCGGCCGCTACATTCCCGAGATGCTGGGGATTGAACGGCAACCATTGCTGAATCCGTTCAATGACAGTACAAAACCAGAAGCGAGACCACGCTGAACATCAGCATCGCCACGCCGTACTCCGTCCAGCGCATCTCTTTGGTCTCGTCCACTCCGCAAGCCCGAGTAAATCAGCCGCTCCACCGGCCGCAACACCGGGTCAAGCCACGTTCGTTCCCGCTCGAAAACGCGTTGCAGAAAAATCCCCAGCGGCTTGGTGACCAGTAGCACCGCGGCCACAAAACCAGCAATCTGAATCCATCCGTTCGCGGTCATAATTCAAAACTTCTCCGGTTTCAGGAGCGCGTAAAACAGATACCCGCACAACAAAATTGCCACTGCAATCAGCAGTAAGTTTCCAATCATGGAAGGTTCCTATCTATTTCAGCCGTTCGCAGGCTTGTATGTAGAGGACGCCAATGGAAAAGATAATCAGGGTCAAGAACACGAAGATTAAGTCACGCACGATTGCTGCTCCCTTTCGAATAAGAGTACTGTTTGCGGCATAAAGAAGTCCTAAAGCCCTGCCCACCCGGCGCCGGCGTCCCGTCTCTACGGAACACAGTACAATAGAATGGATGTACACGCGTTACACCCGCACTGCCCTGGCCTCCGCCCTCCAGTTCTTGGAGGCGTATTTTCTTTTGGGCCGCCACGCCGCTCTCCACAAGTCCTCCTCATTTTTCGATCTCAGCTGCTGCGTGGAGTTTCCGAACGCTGTGACCCTGGGAGCCTGAATTGGAGAAGTCCCGCCTCCGTGTTCGCCGTTCCAGCTGGATTGCAGTATTTTTCCTGCTTGTCTTTGCAGCGTCGAATAGCCATGCCGGTCAGGCAGTCGGCGCCAATAGTTCCATCTCCGGAATTGTGCTCGATCCCTCAGGCGCGGCAGTAGCCAACGCCAAGGTCACCGTCACGAACAACGACACCCGCGCAGTTTCGTCGGCGGTCACCTTGTCCACTGGCGAGTTCCGGATCGCGAATCTCCCCATCGGGACTTACACCGTCGACGTGACCGCGCAAAACTTCAAGCCGTTCCGGCTCGATAGCATCACCTTGATGTCCGACTCTCCGTATAACTTGCGCGCCACGCTCTCCCTGGAGACCAGTCGCAAAGTCGTCGTCGTTGAAGGCGGCCACTGCGGACGACTATCTGGCCAGCAGTGCAGTGATCGGCACTCTGAATCCTCAGCCGCTTGCCGAGTTGCCGCTCTCCGCTCTCGTCTTCACTCGAAGCATCATGGACGATCAGCAGTCCCGCCTTCTTTCCGAAGTCGCCCGCAATGACGCCTCCGTCGGCGAAGATTACGCTCCCGTTGGCTGGTATCAGGATTTTCAGATTCGCGGCTTTCCCATCGATCTCGCTTCCGCCATCAAGATCAACGGCCTGAGCATTGCCGGCGAACAATTGGTGGCTCTCGAAAATAAGAACTCGGTCGAGTTCATCCACGGCATCAATTCTGACGAAGTCGGCGTGGCCTCCGGTGGAGGCATGGTCAACTACGTTACCAAGCGGCCCGCCGTCGTTAGCAGCATCGATCTCTCCACGGATCAGCGCGGCACCATCTACGGAGCGCTCGATTTCGGCACTTTTTTCGGCAGCCGGCAACAGTTCGGGATTCGCACCAATATCGCCGGCGAGGATATGCATTCGTATGTCCACGGCGCGGACGGCAATCGTGAGTTCGGATCCGTAGCGGCCGACTGGAAAATTGCCGCGGCCACCTATCTGAAGGGTGACTTTGAGTATCAACATCTGGTGCAGCGCTCCGTGGGCGGATATCAACTGCTGGGAGGGACGGTTGTCCCCACCAACGTTTCTCCGGACGTCATGCTCGGTTATCAACCGTGGGCCCTCCCGAACACCTACAACGATTTCAATGCCAGCGTTCGTCTGGACCAGACGCTCTCGACGCATTGGCGCTTTTTCGTCTCGGGAAGTTATAGCCACACTCTGCTGAACGACAATATCGCCTGGCCCTATGGCTGCTATTACGCGCCATCCTGCGCCAGCGGAAATACTCCGCCATATTTTTTCAGTCCGACCGGCGACTACGATGTTTACGATTACCGCAGTCCCAACGAACTGCGCATAAATGATCAATTCCTGGCTCTACTTCAGGGCGACGTCAAAACCGGTCCGATCGACAATCAGTTGGCCATCGGCGCCAGCTTGCAGCGTCGCAGCGTCAATCTGTCCACGCCCGTCTATAACTACATCGGCACCGAAAATATCTATGCTCCTGAGGTTACTTTCCCCGAGTCTTCTGGTGTGCCCGGTCCTGTTTACCTGGCGGAAGACACTCACCAATATGCCTTGCGTAGTCGCCGACCATATTCGTCTGCCCAAGCGCATCGATATAAACATCGGCGGTCAATATGACACGCTGCACGACTTTCTTTACCCCAGCCAATCCGTCTGGCTTCCGCAATATTCGATTTCCTACCGGCCCATTCAAAGCCTGATGACCTACGTCAATTACAGCGTCGCGCTCTCCTTGGGCCTGCAGGCCCCCTTCTGGGCCAACGTCAATCCCAATGCCTTTCTCGCGCCCTATTTCACCCGTCAATTCGAAACCGGTGCAAAATATCAACTCGGTAGGCGCGTTCTGTTCACTGGCGCTTTCTTTCAAATGCACGCTCCTTTTTTCTATCCAAAGGTCACCGACCCTCAAGGTGACATCGAGTTCATCTCGCAGGGCCACGAAACGCACAACGGCGTAGAACTCGCCGCGCAAGGCCAACTGAACAGCTGGCTCCGCCTCACCAGCAGCGCCACGTTCCTGCAAGCTCGGTCTTACGATACCGGCACGCCCGCTTATGACGATAAGCAGGTCATCAACGTGCCGAAATTTCGTGCCACCGTCTTTGCCGACCTCGATGTGCCGCATATAAGCGGACTTCATTTATTGCCCGGTTGGTCGTATACCGGAGTGAAAGAGGCCACTCGCGACGACTCTGTCTCCGTCCCGGGCTACAATCTGTTCTCCATCGGTGCGCGCTACACTCTTCCCGGCGAGTGGAACAGGCTCGACGTTTCGCGTTTTTGCCGACAACATTGCCAACAAGATCTACTGGAAGGACACCGGTGCGAGTTACGGAGACACTTTTCTGCATCTGGGAGCGCCGCTCACCGTGCGCATGTCCCTGCAATACCGTTTCTAATATGCTCAATTCGCACCGAAGCGCCGCCTCTGTCATCTCCCGTTACCTATGACTCAAGATCCATCACAAACGCCCGCTCACGGCCTCGAAGGAAGACTGGTTGCCCCCGACTGGCCCAACTTGCAGCTTCCAGAAGTCGACCGGTTGCTCCATCAATTTCCTGCGGCAGGTCGTGCCGTCCAAATCCTGTCGTTCAGTCCAAGACCATTTTCTGCCGCAAGCGTTGTGAAAACTCCCTCCTCAAGAGTTTTTGTAAAGCGGCACCACCGCGACGTGCGAGACCGCCTCGCGCTCCTCGAAGAACACGCCTGGCTGCGCCACCTCAGCCAACGCAGCCCACTGTTTCAATCTCCGCTACCAATCGAATCCGGCGACACCGTTGTCTCCGAAGGCCCTTGGACCTACGAAGTCTTCCCTCACACCGTTGGAGTCGATGTGTATGAGCAGGCTCATTCCTGGACGCCGTTCTTCACCATTGGTCACGCCCACAGCGCTGGAAAAGCCTTGGCCGCATTGCACGACGCATCCGCCAGCTATGCAGGACCGGATCGAGCCGCGCGCACCCTCGTCACCAGGTTCAGCGTTTTCTCCAGCGTCGACCCTTGGCCAGTTCTGTCTTCCTATATCGGTTCGCGCGCATCTCTGCGAACCTATTTGGGCAATCGGGATTTTCTTGCGGAAGCAAAAAGCAGCTTCGAGTCGTGGCACCAGACTCTTGTGCCATTTCTGCCAAAGCTCGCCCCCCTGTGGACCCACAACGATTTCCACGCGTCCAATTTGATGTGGCGCGACAACTCCCCCACTTCCGAAGTGGCCGAAATCTTTGACATGGGCCTAGCCTCTCGCACCAACGCCATTCATGACCTCGCTACGGCGATTGAGCGCAACGGCATCGAATGGCTGCGCATCCATGAAGATTCCTTCAATCCCCTGCATCTCGACCATATCGATGCCTTGCTCGAGGGCTATGAGCAACGCCGCCCCCTATCCCGCGACCAGGCCGCCGCTCTGGTGGCTCTCCTGCCGTTGGTTCACGCAGAATTCGCACTGTCGGAAACCGACTATTTCTTCCGCGTATTGAATTCCCGAACGAAGGCGGATCTCGCCTACGACGGCTATTTCCTCGGACACGCACGTTGGTTCGCCACGCCTCGCGGCCGCCAACTTCTGGATCATCTGCAAGAATGGGCGGAAAAGCACCCCACCTCCATCATCCCGAATTCTGCCCAATCGATAGTGGGGACCGATGTCACCACTTGAGATCGCCGCAGTCATCGTCAGTGCGCTCGGCGTCTGGTTAACCACCCGCCGCCGGATCTCTTCGTGGCCGGTTACCTTATTGGCCTGCGCCCTATACGCTCTCGTGTTCCATCGGGAAAAGCTGTATTCCGACATGCTGCTGCAGTTCGTTTTCGCGGCATTCGCGGTCTACGGTTGGTGGCATTGGAGTCGCGGCCTACGGGAAGAAGGATCAGTTCGAGTAGAACGCCCATCGGCTCGTGGCCTATTCCTGGCGATTATCGTCGGTTGTTTCACCAGCGCCGCTCTCGGCTCAGCGATGGCGCACTTTACCGACGCGGCCCTTCCCCACATCGATGCCGCGTTGACCTGCTTCAGCCTGGTCGCGCAATTCTGGGCCACCCGAAAATACATCGCCAACTGGTCGCTCTGGATCGTTGTGGACGTCATCTACACCGGGGTTTTTATCTACAAACACCTGTATCTGACTGCGGGTCTGTACGCATTCTTCGTCGTGCTCGCGGTTCTCGGCTTGGTCTCGTGGCGAACTGCTCTGGCTGAGCAGGATCGACTATCGGAAATTTCTTCGGCTTCAGCGACTCTTCTGCCCTCAGATCGAATCCAATAAATATGTCATCCAGATCCAAGGCCGAAATCGCGGCCTCCACAATCTCGCCTCGAAGCGTGCGCATCACTTCGGTCACCACCTGGGAATCCGGCTCCGCCACCCGCCAGGAGGATTATCTTGCTGCGGAGGAACCTCTGGAAATCCGTTCCGGCCAGCAATCACTGGGCGTTACTATGCGCACTCCTGGCCATGACCTTGAATTGGTCGCCGGCCTCCTGCTTTCTGAAGGAATCATCTCGCACCCCGAGCAACTGGTTTCACCGCAGGAACCGGACCTCGAACCGGTAAATGGCGTGTTGCAAGTCGAATTATCAGCGCCCAATCTTTCCTCCAGCCACAATCCCCGCGTGTACTCCGCGGGGTCTGCTTGTGGCTTATGTGGCAAAGCGTCCATCGAATCAGTTCGCCAACGGATTTCCTCCCGCCCGGAAACGCGATCGAAGTTTGATCCGCGCGTCATTTGCGCACTGCCGGACCGCCTGCGGGAGCGCCAGAATGTGTTTCGCCGCACTGGCGGCCTGCATGCTGCCGCTCTCTTCGATCTCAACGGAGAGTTGCTCGTTCTGCGGGAAGACATCGGTCGTCACAATGCCGTCGACAAAGTTCTGGGGTGGGCCTTACTTCAACACAAACTCCCGCTTGACGCGCATATCTGTCTTGTCAGCGGCCGTGGCGGTTTTGAGATCGTGCAGAAGGCTCTTATTGCAGGCGTTCCCCTTCTTGCTTCCGTTTCCGCTCCCTCGAGTCTTGCGGTTCAGCTTGCCCGCGAACTCGGCATGTCGTTGATCGGCTTCCTTCGTGGTGATCGATTCGTGATTTACTCGGGCGAGGAGCGCGTCTTGTCTGCCGGTTGAAAATGGTCCACTGCAGCATCGTACTCGGATGGCGTATTCATGTTTTGCAAAACGAATTCGTTTTCCGCGAATGCAGGGTCGAGGCCCTCGTCCGCAACTTCGATCGACAAACAGCGGAGCGTCCCCCGGACTTTTCTGACTCCTTGTTGAAAGTCCTCGAAGAATTTCGCGTAGCAACTCTTCCGATAAATAGCCGCAAGTGGCTCCAATCCTCGCGCCGTGCGCGGCACAATCGCGTCCGCCTCCGCAGTCTTCGTTTGAGTCAGCAGCGCAACCAGCCATTTTTCTTTGAGGTACGGCAGGTCGCAGGCCAGTATCAGGCACCACTCCGTTTGGCAAAACGAAAGTGCCGTCACGATCCCCGCCATCGGCCCCTCTCGCTCACCCGTTTCCTCTGCTCCCGTGGAGTCTGGGATCGTTTTGAACCCTAATTTACAGAAAGCGCCGTATGGACCGATGACCGTAATCGGGGCCACGTGTCCCGTAAGAAGACTGGCGGTTCTCTCGATTACCGTCGTTTTACCAAGCGGCAGAAAGGCCTTCTCCCGGCCCATGCGGGAACTCGCGCCGCCAGCCAGGATGAACGCGGAAATGTCGGCGAAGTGCTTCACGCCTGCCCTGCTAAGCCCGACGTGAGCGCACTTCTTCGCTGCTGCCCGCAGTTCCGAGCGCGCACGCTTCCTTCGCTGCAGGATGTGCATATCCGAGTGGATCGAACTCTTCGGGAGGACCATCGATACACTGAAAGTCTTTTTCGACAATCAGTCGCAACGTTTTTCCATTTGCCATTCGGTACGTCTCATACAGTCCGATCCGTTCGGTATCCCTCGCCCACGGCGTGACTTCTTCCCTCGGCACATCAATCGTCAAATTCCCTTCCGCGAACGTTAACCCGTAGCCTGTTCCTGTCCGCAGCACATATCGAAATGAGCCGGTATTCGATCCCGGGAAATCTACTCGTTCAGAGACCGCCTCGTCCCTCACAAATCGGGCCATATCCAACCGGTTTAAGCGCAATCGAACGGAATCTGGCGTAAGACGCAGTTTCATCGTCGCACCTCGTAACACACGCCAGTATAGGGGTATCTACAAAACCTTGAATTGTCCGGAGACCCCGGCACTCAGGTATTCGCTTCATGCTTCCAATCAAAAATACAGCGCGTCGGTCCTGGCGATCGCTTCGCTCTAGAAAATCAATTTCAGGGTGAACTGAATTTGCCTCGAGCTGCCGATGGTCTTGTTCACATTGCCCAGTCCATACGGGCAATTGTAGAAGCCGGCATTGCTGCTGTCGCACGCGGTCGGCGAAGCGGGCGTCCCGGCCACCGGAAATCCGTTGTAGTACTGATTTTGCGTGACATCGTCAATTGGAATGTCGAAGCTCGGCGTATTCGTAACGTTGAACACGTCGAAGCTGAACCGCATGTTGACCTGTTCCGTGATATTGATCATCTTTACGATCGACATGTCCAGACGCCGCTGCCACGACTGTCGGAAAATGTTTCTCTGCCCGGTAGTGAAATTTGTTTCATAAGGGTCGTTCGTCGGAATCGCTCCATCCAATGCTCCCGGCGCTAACAGCGGAATTGTAAAGCAAGACGCTTTCAGTGCCGGTAAACCAGGTGTTGCTCCGGAATAGCCCGTTTTCGCCGACGACGGTGTGCAGTTCGGCGATAGCGGCACGATCGGGTTGGTGATCCCGTCCGACACGCCATAAAAAACGCTGCCAACCGCTCCGCTATAGTCAATCACGCTGTAGGGCTGCCCGCTCTGGAAAATACCCAGGCCCTGAATCGCCCATCCGTTCGTGAACCGCGACGCGATTGTCGAAGTGTCGGAAATGAAGTTCGGCAATTGGTACACAAAGTTGAAATTGAACACATGCGTGCGGTCGAAATCCGAGGAACCGTACGCCTCGCGCAGATTCAAAGGGTTATTTCCGTTGTAGAAAAGTCCCAACCCGCTCTGCTCGTCCGTCGCATGTGAGTACGTGTACGAAAATCCGACTTGCAGACCGTGGCTCATCCTCTTTTCTATATGCGTTTGCAGCGCGTTATATGCGGAAATTCCCTGAGCCCGGTAGCTCTCCGACTCCGAAGAGTAGCCGACATACGGAACGCGCAGATCGATATTCCCGCCTTCATACGTATTCAGATACGGTGTGCCGTCCGGCAGATTGATCGGGCTGTAGTCCGGATTGATGATTTGATATCCATAGGAATATTTTTGTCCATTGATCGGGTGCGAAGGCGAGGCAATCTGTGCCTGGTTGAACGGCACCGGAATCACCAAATGCCGCCCAAGGTTCCCGACATAACCCACATCGAACATCAAATCGTTGCGTGGCTGCCACTGTATATCCAAGGTGCTGTTGATGGTATACGGCAGCTTGTTATTGCGATCGTACACGGCCAGCGCAAACAACTGGTGGCCGCTTAAAATGTCGGACACATTCGGCAAATACTTGATGATATCCGCAGGGTTCCCCGTCGGAGCAGCTTGCAAGTGGTCTCCCCACGGGCTAGCTAGGGATCCGCCTGTCCCGGTTGTTCCAGGCCCGAGCTGCGTTGGATCGCAGGTCGCGATATATCCCTGATAGGGGCTCCCGGTCGACTGACACAATTGCGAGTTCACGAAAGGCGGCGCCTGGTTCACGCCGAACGGGCCTCCAGTGATCACACCGGCCGCAAACCCCGGGGACAGATACGAGAACAATTCCCCTCGGTCGTAGTAGAAACCCGCTCCCGCACGCACTACCACTTTGCCGTGGAACATCTCAGGAGACCACGCAATCCCCAACCTCGGTGCAAAACCCCACTGCCGTCCGGTCAGCGTCGAGTTGCTCACTCCCTTGCTTGGATACTGTTTGTTATTTCCGGCGACGATGAATCCGGTCGAGGTCACTTCGCTGCCATCAAACGAGTAGAGCGAAGGGTCGAAGTTGTAGATGCGCCCGTATTTCTCGGTCAAGCCGCCGTTCCAGTCGTACCGCAATCCCAGCGTGATATTCAGGTTTGACAGAATCGCGTACTTGTCCTGAATAAATAATCCCGTCTCTCCCGCCCGGTAGTAGCGGTTGGCATCCCCCTGCAGAAACGCGGACGTTACAAATCCGTTGGTCGTGTACGGCGTCACCAACCCCTGCAGGAATTGCGAGAAATCCGCGATCCCGATGATGCCTGAATCCGTTCGTCGGTCCCGCGTATTGAGCTGCGTATAGGCGTAGCTACCGCCAAACGTCAGCGTGTGCCGCCCTTTGGTCCAGATCCCCGTTGCCGAAGGCATGAATCGATTCTGAAAGACACCCGTGAACGCTCCCTGTGAAGCTGCGCCCTCGCCGATAGTCAATGCCGCGTTGGCCACGTTTCCGGTGTTATACGCGGCGGTGTTGCCGAAGTTGTCGACGATGGTGATTCCGGGGAAGGTGTTCGACCCGAACGTATTAATGCCCAGGAGAGAAGGTCCAAAGGGCTGGCCCACCGTGCTGTACGCTTTCTCCCGAATAAAGCCAAACGTTTCCGTGATGTTCAGATTCGGCTTCAGCGTCTGTGTATTGCTGATGGAAGCCACCTGGCTGCCCGCGTCCAGATGCTGCGAGAAGCCAGCCAGGCTGGAATACGCATAAGGCGCCACGGTTGGATCGTGTTGGTAGTAATACTTCAGCGCCACCGTATCCTTCGAACTCGCATTCCAGTCCAGGTCCCCGACCGCCTGATTGGCCGTAAATAACGCGGTTCCCGGCACCACCGCGTTCTCCGGAAAATTTATCGACGGCGTCTGTCCGTCCGCCGATGGAATCAAGTACTGCCCATTCGGCAATTTGTAGTTCAACAACTGGTATGCCACCGGGCTGATGTCTCCCGGCGCATTGCCAACCACCGGGTTCACAGTCGAGGGGAAATTCGAACACGGCGGTGCCGGGCACCACGACGTAGCCGTCTGCGTCGTGACCACATTCGCCAGCGCTTGCGGGCTGCGGTCATCGGTCAGGCCATACGGGACCGTGATTCGCGACAAGCCGATCTCCTGGTCGGAGCTATGAATGTGCTGATAACTCACAAACCCGAACAGCTTGTCCTTGATCAGCGGACCGCCGAACGCTCCGCCGAGTTCCGATCGGTGCAATTCCGGATTCTTTTCGTTGGTGGGAATATTCGGGTCGGCGTTGAAGAAAAATGGCGCCGCATTCAAAGCATTGTTTCCCAGGTGCGCCCAGGCGCTTCCGTGGTAGTTGTTGGTGCCGGACGCCGTGCTCATGTCGATGTGCGCCCCGCTGCTCGATCCCTGTTGTACGTCATACATGGACGTGTTCACGCGCAACTCTTCAATCATTTCGGGCGCGGGCGTCGGAAGCGCTTGCCCGATCGCCAAGTAGGGCGAAGCCGTGCTCTGAATGACCGCCGCACTCGAACTGGCTGCTCCGCTGACACCTGTGTTGTTCACGACTCGGGCTGACGCCACCTGGCTTGTGCTCTTGCCGTTGAACAGGTTGCTGGCATCCACACCATTCAACAGGAAGCTGTTGCTCGTGTCGCGCTGGCCGTTCGCCCAAATTGGCTGATTGCCCAATCCGGCGTTCGCGCCCGTCCCGCTGGGCAATTCGGAGTTCACTCCTGGCGATAGGATCGCCAGTCCCGTGAAACTCCCTGTCGACAGCGGTACCGATTCAATCTGCGATTTCTCTAAGATGTAGCCGTTGGTCGTGTCTTCGGCATTCATCAGCGGCGATGCTTCCACGGTCACGGTGGTTCCCACCTGCCCGACCTTCAGCGTCGCGTTCACGGTCGCGGTGCGATCGGCTTGCACCGGAATCGAAGGAATTTTTTGCGATTCGAACCCGTCACGCGAGATCGTCAGGGTGTACGTCCCGATCGGCAGGCTCACGAATTCGTACATACCGACGTTGTTGGTCTTTTGTGTCCGCGTGAGCTTGGTGCTCTCTGCCACCAGCGTGACCTGCGAGTCAGCCAGTGCGCCCCCGGTCGCGTCTGTCACCGTGCCGGTAACTCCGCCTAGCTCTTGGGCCGCTGCCGGTTTTAACATCAATAGAAAAACTGCAAAGAAAGCCACGGCACACAGATAAAAGTATGACTTCACCGGATTACCCGGAAGCTTGCTCATTCCCAATGCCTCCCGATCGCTTTGAACGTTACGGTCGCCCGTCATAATGAAAATGAAAGTGTGGATTTTAGTGAGAACAAACTCGGCTTCCCCAATCTGCCGAACAAAATCGTTGCGAGCAAATTATTCCAATCCGCAGCGGAATCGAAGTGAAATCTTTGGTTCTCCCCAATTCGTTTTTTCTATCTCAGCTTTAATCACAGTATTTCCACAGGTATTCCCCGCCCTCCAGCCGAACTCCGCACGGGTCGGCTTTCCACTTTGGCTTTCTTGCAGGGGGCAATCGATCGCGAAAAGATTTCTAGCTCTCCGCCACGGCCGCGTTGCGCGGCCTCACTCGCACGAAAAACCACGCAAGCCCAACCACCAGATAACCCAGATAGACGAACGGCAATTTCCCGTATACCCCTTCTTGGACAGGGTACAAATTGCCGGCCAACGCCAGCATCATCGCTAGAAACGCTAGCCACGGGATCACTTCCGCGCCACGATGGTACACGCCCCGTTCTTTCAAGTAACCCGGCAACGCAATGCTGACCAACGCGTACGTGACGATGAATCCGTACGTCGCCAGCGATCCCATCCAGCCGTACACATCCAGCCCGCTCGCTCCCCGAAAGGCCAGTAGCGCCACTGGCGCTGCCGCTAATGCGCCGGTCACTAAAAGCGCATGCCCCGGTGTTTCATTCCGTTCGTGCGTCTTTTTTAACGCTCCATGTGCCAGTCCGTTGTGCGACATCAACAGCAGCACTCGCGCCGCGGCTGTAATGCAGGCCAGCGTCCCGGCAAACATGCTGACCAGCGCGCCAATATCAATCAGTAGGCCTAGCACTGGAAGCCCGCCGACTTGGGCCAGCACTCTCATCGGCGCCGTGCTCTTACCGAGATCCTCCCCCACCGATCGCAAACCAAGCACTTCTGCATACGCGCACGCTGTAAAGATCGCACCTGCAAGCAACGCGCTTTGAATTACGGCGCGAGGTATCGCCTTCAGCGGGTTCCGCGCCTCCGCGCCAAGGGTCGTCGCGCTTTCGAATCCGGCAAAACTGAATAGCGCCAGCACCAACCCCAGCCTCAGTCCACCCGGCGTCATTCCCTTCAAATGCAGTTGTTCCCGATCGAGATGCCATCCCTGACGCATCAGCACGAGGGCCACCACAATCAAAATGAACGAAACTGATACGGCTTCGATCCACAGCATCAGCCTCGCGGAAATCTTCACATCGCGCCATGCGATCCAGATCGAGATGGCTGTCACCAAAACAGCCAGGAACGCCGCAGAAACCTCGTGGCCGCTCGCATCTCTTAGCAACAAATTTCCGTAGTGGTAGAACCCGCCGATTACGCTCGCTCCCGTGGCGATGTAGGCCAGAAGCAGGCTCCATGCCGCGGTTGCACCCAAACTTGGCGGCAAAATTGTCGACGCATACGAGTAGAGCGAGCCCGGCGACGCCGAGTATCGCGCAAATTTCGCGATGCACAGCGCCACCAACAGAATCGCTCCGGTGGCAATCACGTAAGCAAGCCAGGTCCCGTTTCCGGCCAATGCACATACCAGCGGAATCGTTGCTACCGGCGTAGTGGTTGGCGCAATCGTGGACACCGACTGTGCCAGCGTCTCCATGGGAGACAGCGCTCCGCTTCTCAGCCCGTAGGTGTCGCTTTTGTGTTCTTCGTCCGGCATGCGCTGGCCGCTCCGCTCACATCAATAGGTGACCACATCTTGTAACGATTCTCTCGATATCGGTGCTTTAAAATTTAGTTTCAAAGATTCGAAAACGTCGCTCCAGCTCCCACTGTTGTTGGGCTCTCTGGCTGGAGTTCAAGAAGACCCTGCACGTGGCGGATGGCTGTTCCGTTCCCGGCGCATCGTGCGCGCATTGCGGCATCACTGCGTGGAAATTGTCGGCAACACTCCACAGGCTGGGCCCTGGCAAAAAACTATGCTCCAGGCTGGCCCGCACAAGGTTTTTCAAATCCAGATACTGCAATTCATAAGTGGATACCGCTCGCGCAAACTCATGCGTCAGATTGATTCGCGATACCCCTTCGTCGTCGGTCGATAGTGCCACCGGCACTCCAAACTGCCTGTACAGCGGCAACGGGTGTTCCTTACCTTCCACTCCCAAAATCACTTCGTTGCTCGTCAGGTTGATTTCCACCATCACATGCCTGGCGCTCATTTCGCGCAGCAGTTCGTAGGGTCGCTCCTCGTACATTACGTCCACTCCGTGTCCAATTCGCTCGGCGTGCGCCACTTCCACCGCAAGCCGGATGTGGCAGCACAGCCCTTCGTACGGAACCAGCCCCGGCGCCAACTCGCCCGCGTGTAAGCTGATGTGCACCTTCGGATACACGGAGTGCAAAAACGCAACCATCTTCATCTGCAAATCGTAGTCCGCCATCGAGGTGGCGCCATCCTCCGGCATCACCATGTTGATTCCCACATAACGCGGATCCGCGTTGGCCAGCTCAAAACAAAACAAAGTTTGCGCAAATACTTGTTCTTTCGGGAATCCGCGCAGCACCTGACACAAATACCGGACTTGCACTCCGCAGCCCGGGGCGGCATTTCCCGATTCGCAGTGCTGGCGTTCGTTCCGAGTCGCTTCCGCCTTATTCGTATCCACTTTCGCCTGATCAATATCTTCGCGAAACGCGGGCGTCAACAGCTTCGTCCGCAGTTGCGCCAGATCGTCCTGCCAGCCTATCCGGCGCGACTCCGCCGCGACCTTGCCAAACGCCGGCGTGTGCATCAGTTCCAGGTACTGCTCGTTTTGTGCTGCCGCCCGCGTGGTAACTTCGTCCAGCCAGTCAGCAAAACCGAAATCGTAGGCGGCCTCGAATCTGCCGAACGTGTTGAAAAATTGGTCGTGTGCTGTAATTCCGGGTGACGGCACAAATCCTCGCATGGAGTACGCATCCACCATCGAGTCGTACAGGTGTTGATCGCTCAGAGCAGTCGCAGCCGGGACTTCTCCCTCGCTGCAGTCCACCTTTGCACCAGACGTCGCATCGGAATTGGGCACACGCAAAACCATAGTCGACCGATTCACACAGAGCTGCCCGCGGATCGCAACTCTGATGAGCGACTCCGCATAGATCGCGCCCGCGAGATGATTGTGCAGGTCCCCGCCCTTCGGCATGTCATAGAGAAACGCATACAGACTCAGCGGATTGCTGCGCGCCGTTTGCAGCGCCTTTGCAGCTTTTTGTTCGCCGGATACAACTGTGGCGTTTTGTGTGAGGGTTTTCTGCGCAAAAACGGGAACGCTTACAATCAGGCCGGCGCCAAGCAACATCAACACATAAATAGGCAAATGAAATGAGGGTGTTTTTCGTGACCTGGCTCTGTCCCTGTGCAATGCACGCTCCCGATTCTCTTGGCAGGTTTTCGCTTGCGCGCAAGCATATCAGCAAATTCCGCCGCGACAATCCCTCGATTCTTCCGGAGCATCAGGACCACGAAGTCCGATCGTCTATTTTTCGCGCAACGGCGCTACAATCATTCCGTTTCACCGAAGGTCTCATGTCCACTCTCGACCATCATTCTCTTCTCGCCATCGCCCTCGCTGAGGCGCGTCTTGGTCTCCGCGAAGGCGGAATTCCCATAGGTGCTGCTATCTTCGATCAATCGGGTCGCCTTCTGGGCGCGGGCCACAACCGTCGAGTGCAGCACGGCGATCCATCTACACACGGCGAAACCGACGCCTTTCGCAAAGCAGGGCGCCAGAAAAGCTATCGGGACCTGATCATGGTCACCACACTTGCGCCTTGTTGGTATTGCAGCGGATTGATTCGCCAGTTTGGTTTCCGCACCGTGATCGTCGGCGAAAGTCGCAATTTCCAGGGTGGAGTCGACTGGCTTCGTTCGCTCGGCATTGCGGTCGTCGATCTGGACTCCCTGGAATGCGTTTCGTTGCTTTCCAAATATATTCAGGAAAACCCGGCCACCTGGAACGAGGACATCGGCGAGGAATAGCCCTTTTTCGCGGCTCTGCATCGCTGCTAGAATGTCTCACGCGAAAGGCTGGTTCGTGTTCAATCTCAATCGTTTAAACCCGTGTTTGCACCGCGGCGTGGCCATCTTTCTGATCGCCGGAATTTCCATCCTTTTTTCTCCATCGCCCTCGGCCGCGCAGACTTCCGTCGCCAGCAAACTCGACCCACTGCACCAGATGAACGACTCCTTTGAAACCCTGGTTCGTCGCATATCGCCTGCGGTTGTTGAAGTGTTGGTCACCGGGCTGGGCTCGGACGACGACGATGACGATTCGCAAACAACTTCCCACGCAGTAGGTCGCGAACGCAGCTTGGGTTCCGGTGTCATCATCGAGTCCGACGGCTACATCGTCACCAACTACCACGTCGTCAAAGGTGCGGATCGTGTCCGCGTCGTCCTCACTCCCCCGGCCCTCGACTCGGAACCCACTGCCATGCTCAAGTCCCACGGCCGCGTTCTTCCCGCGCGCGTCATCGGCGTAAGCAAACTGATCGATCTCGCGGTTCTGAAGGTGGAAGCCACAGACCTCCCGACGCTGCCCATTGGGCGCTACGACCGCATTCATAAAGGTCAAATCGTTCTGGCCTTTGGAAGTCCGGAAGGTTTGGAAAACTCCGTCACGTTTGGCCTCATCAGTTCTGTCTTGCGACAACCCGACCCCGACGATCCCATGGTCTACATTCAGACGGACGCTGCCATCAACCCCGGGAACAGCGGCGGCCCGCTCGTAGACGTCGACGGCAACATGGTTGGCATCGACACCTTCATCTACACCAAGTCCGGCGGCAACGAGGGCATCGGATTCGCCATCCCCAGTGGAATTGTTCGTTACGCCTATGAACAAATCCGCCAGTATGGCCGCGTTCGTCGCCGCACCATCGGTGTGGATTTGCAATCCGTCACCCCGGACCTCGCTCAGGGTCTGCATCTTCCGGTCGAAGTCGGCGTCATCGTCTCCGATGTCCCATCCGGCAGCGACGCGGAACGCGCGGGCCTGAAAGTCGGCGACGTTATCTCCAAAATCGACGGATTTTCCGTAGACAATGTTTCGCTGTTTACCCTCGGGCTGTATCTAATCAACAAGGGTCAGACCGCGGACCTGCAGATTATTCGCGGCGATAAGAAGTTAAATCTTCAGGTGCCGGTCGTTGAACCGAACAACGAGCCCAGCAGGCTGCTGGAATTGGCTGATCCGCAACGCGACCTTATTCCTAAGCTTGGCGTCGTCGCGGTCACCATCACTCCAGAAGTGGCCACAATTCTCGGCGATCTCCGTGTACCCTCCGGCGTACTGGTCGCCTCCACTGTGGCCAACCGTCTGGCTGTGGATTCCGGCCTGCTGGATGGCGACGTAATTCACTCTCTGAACGGAGTGAAGTTGGACAGCGTCGCAGCTCTTCGCAAGGCATTTGAAAAGCTCAATCCGGGCGACGCCGCCGCACTGCAGATCGAACGCAATGGCAAGTTCACCTACCTGACATTTCAAATGGAATGACGTCGCGTTCGCTTCTTCGCCACCTATATCTGAAAATTTGTTAACCCGCCCTTCCCTCATCCGCGCTACCCTGAATTCCTCATGCGTATTCGCCCTACCAGAACTGTGTTTTTCACCATCGTGTTCAGCGCCATTCTTGCGATTTCTTGTTCCTGGCCCACTCACTCGGCCAACCCAGCCTCTGAAAATCACGTAGCCCTGACTTTGAAAGTTCCGGACCGCTTCAGTTTCGTAGCTTTCGGTGACACACGCTTCCACGATCCCGCCGACACCCAGACGGCCAATGCTCAGGTCCGTCAAGCTCTGGTCCGGGCCATCGACAAGGAACGTCCCGCTTTCGTTTCTATCGGCGGAGACATCGTCTACACCGGAGACAATTCCAAAGACTGGCAAGTCTGGGATTCCGAAACCGCCCTTTGGCGGGAACACAACCTTCAGGTTTATCCGGTCCTGGGAAATCACGACGTCAAGGGCGATCCGCAAACCGCCCTAGCCAATTATTTCGCGCGATTTCTGGAACTTCAGCAGAGCCGCTACTACTCCGTGCGCTTGGGCCGCTGCTATATGCTGGTGCTCGACAGCAACATCGATGAACTAACCGGTCCACAGGGAGATTGGCTGCGCGCTCAGCTCGATCATCTCCCCTCCGACATCGATTTCGTTTTCTTCATTTTTCATCATCCTCCGTACACCAGTTCGAACGACGACAAGCTGTTCGGCGGCGGTCACTCCATACGGCCCACGGAGGCCGCGCTCGGCCAATTTCTCGAGCAGAAGCAGAAGACCACCGATGCGCGATTCGTTGTTTTCAATGGCCACGTTCACAATTACGAACGCCATGAACATGGAGGCGTCACCTATTTCGTGACCGGTGGCGGCGGCGCGCATGCGTATCCGGTCCCCAGGGCCGCCGACGATCCTTACCAGGACAAAGGAATCAACTATCACTACCTGCTCGTCGACGTTTCCCCTTCCGAACTTCACGTGACAATGAATAAATTGGAGTTCAAAGACGGTCAGGAAGTCTGGACCAAACCCGATACCGTGACCATCCCGGCCCACGCGCTCGCCCACGCTCATTAGCTCCGTAATTGCCGTATGATACGGCCATGCGCTTGCTCCTCGTCGAAGACGATTCGCGGATTGCCCACTTCGTCGCTAAGGGCCTTCGCGAACAGTCTTACGCCGTCGATATCGCTGTCACCGGCGAAGCGGCTCTCTACCAAGTCGAAATCAATGACTACGATTTGATCATCCTCGACGTCATGATCCCAAAGCCCGATGGCTTTGCTGTGTGTCACGCCATCCGCGCAACTGGCAAACGTACTCCAATCCTTATGCTCACGGCTCGTGACAGCGTCGAAGACCGCATTACCGGGCTTGATGCCGGCGCCGACGATTACCTCACCAAGCCGTTTCAGTTTGGAGAACTTCTTGCCCGCCTTCGCGCACTGTTGCGCCGCCCACGCGAGCTTCGCCCACCACAGATCACCGTTGGCGATCTCGTTCTGGATACCGCTTCTCAGACCGCTCGTCGAGGCAATCGCAAAATCGTTTTGACCTCCAAGGAATATGCATTGCTGGAGTTTCTCGCTCGCAACGTCGGTCGCGTCGTTGGTCGCGCGGAAATCGCCGAACACGTCTGGGACGAAACGTTCGATCCGTTTTCCAATTTAATTGAGGTTTACATCAATCGGCTTCGTCGCAAAATCGACGAGTCCAACGATCAGCCACTTTTGCATACCCGCCGCGGCAGTGGCTACGTGCTCGATTCCACGGTACCCGCCCAGTCCGAATCCAAGACGTCGTCGCCTCTGAGAAAACACAGTGTTTGAGTCGGTGCGCGTCCGCCTTACCTTCTGGTACACCGCGGTCTTCGCGGTCGTACTGGTGTTGATCGCCTTCCTCACCTACGTCCTCTACAAACGCAGTATTGTCCAGCGAACCGATTCCAATCTCGTCGAGCTGGCCAACTCGTTCGTTACGACATTTGACGATGAACTCTCCGACCAAACCGGCGCCCATCCCGTTCGCGACGCAGCGCGGGAAGCCATGATTGAGCATCGCTTCCGCGATACGGTCTACGCGGTGGTGGATTCCGATGGACATTTGGTCGCCAATTCCCTGGATTTCACTCCTATCCTCACTCCGCGCGGCCAATTGAAACCTGAGTTTTTCTCATCGCCCGAATTCACCGCCTTGGCTACCCGAAAAAATCCGGATCGCGGACCGATTGCCACTCTGCATGACGGTCACCACGGCTTTCGCGCCTACGCGCGATCCATGAACGCATCTCGGTGCCGAATACAGCCTTGTCATCCTGCAATCTCTCCACTCGGAATTCGAAATTCTCGACGATATCCGGGCAACTTTCTTGTGGGTCATCCCGGCGGCCCTTGTACTGGTCACCATCGGCGGCTACTTCCTGGCTCGCCAGAGTCTCGCGCCCGTCGCTCAAATGGCTTCCCAGGCCCGCTCCATCGGCGCCGCGAACCTGAATAATCGTTTAGCGGTCGCCAATCCCGCTGACGAACTCGGACAACTCGCTCTTTCCTTCAACGAGTTGCTGGATCGCCTTGATAAATCCTTCGAACAGCAGAAGCGCTTTGTCGCAGACGCTTCTCACGAGCTCCGCACCCCGCTGGCCATTTTGACCGGGGAAGCCGATGTTGCCCTTTCTCGTGAAGACCGCCCCTCCGGCGAATATCGCGACAGTCTCAGCATCTTGCGCGACGAATCGCGCCGACTGACCCGCATCGTTGAAGACTTGTTCACCTTGACCCGCGCCGATGCCGGTCAATTGCCGCTCCGACCCGAACCTCTCTATCTCGACGAACTCATCTCCGACGTGCTGAAACAGGCCCGCTCCCTCGCCTCCGCCAAACACCTCGCTCTTGAATCGGACCTTTCACCGGATCTGCCAATTCACGCCGACGACTCCCTGCTGCGCCGAATGTTTCTCAATCTCATCGACAACGCCATCAAGTACACTCCGCCGGGCGGCAAAATCCTGGTTCGTTGCTTCAAGAACGCAACACACTTCGTGATCGAAGTTTCTGACACCGGCCCGGGCATTCCTGAAGACCTGCAACCCAAAATTTTCGAGCGCTTCGTCCGCGCCGATCAAGCCCGCACCCGTTCAGCAGGAGAAACCAGTGGTGCCGGCTTGGGTCTCGCGATCGCCCGTTGGATTGCGGAAGCTCACAACGGCGAACTCCGCCTGAGCAAGTCCGGCCCACAAGGCTCCACGTTTACGGTCACACTGCCAATCTCTGCTCACACCTAACGCGCTTGTTAATCGTGGGTTTAGGTGTATCTCGATACATCTATTTGTTGCGGCGGAGACCCATGCAGCCCAGCTTCTCCCGTGCCGACGAGAAGGCGTCATAGCACAGATGCATCGAATCCCCACATTTCGCGCTCTTGGTTGGCTGGCGGTAACTCTTTCGGTGGGACTCTTGCCCTCTCGCGCGCAGCAAGCCGATTCGCCCAATCCCCAGCTCGCGATGCCCAAAACTCAACCCCAGTCCGAACCCTCGACTACAACCGGGCCTGTCGTTCTCACATTGGAGCGCGCGCTCGATCTCGCACGCAAGAACAGCCCCCAATTGCAGGCTGCGATTACCGACGAAGGCGTCGCTCACGAGGATCGCGACATTGCCCGCGCCGGTCTCTTGCCAAATGTCAATTTCAATACGGCCGCAATCTACACGGAAACCAACGCATTGGGCGCTCCCAAGTACATCGCCAACAACGCCGAACACGAATACATCAGTCAGGGCAATGTGCACCAGCAACTCGATGTCGCCGCTTTTTCTTCCTACAAGAGCAGCGCTGCTCTCGCCGCAGCCGCCAAAGCGCGCCGGGAAATCGCCGCACGCGGATTGGTGGCCGTCGTCATCCAGAATTATTTCGCGGTGTCTGCCGCCGAACAGAAACTGGCTGCCGCCCAAGTCACCGCCAAGCAGGGTGAGGATTTTCTGCAACTCACACAGAGTCTCGAGAAAGGCGGCGAAGTTGCCCACGCGGATGTCATCAAGGCGGACCTCCAAAGGCGCGATCGCCGCCGCCAGCTTCAGGAAGCTCAACTTGCCGTTCTCAACGCCCGTCTCTATTTAGCGTTCTGCTCTTCCCGGATTTTAGCGACAACTTTCAGGTCGTCGACGACGTACACAAATCCGTAGCCCTCCCTCCAAGAGATGCTTTCGAGGCTCAGGCCGCTCGCGACAATCCCGAGATCCGCGCGGCGCTCGCCGTCTCACAAGCCGCGGCTTTCGATGTAGCGTCCGCCCGGGCCGGCTATTTGCCTTCCGTCAGCCTCGATTACTTCTACGGAATCGACGCTCCCGAATACGCAACGAATAGCGTCAATCAGAACAATCAGAAGCTGAGCAACCTCGGTTCGTCGGCGGTCGCCTCGCTCAGTCTGCCCATCTGGAATTGGGGAGCCACGCAGAGTCGTGTGAAGCAGGCCGAGCTTCGTCGCAACCTTGCCAAAATCGAACTATCCTTCGCACAACGGAAACTTCTTTCCGAGATGCGTTCGTTGTACGCCGAGGCTGAAACCTCTTTGAACGAATTGAGCGATCTGCAGCGATCCTCGGAACTCGCCGCAGACAGCCTTCGCCTCACCACTTTGCGCTATAAAAATGGCGAGGCTACCGTTCTGGAAGTTCTGGATGCGGAGAACAATTTGCATTGGCTCATGCCGCTTACCACGACGGTGCATTGCGTTATCGCGTGGCTCTCGGCAACCTGCAAACTCTCACCGGAGTTCTCCCAACTCCATGATCTCTCCGATATTCAATTCGTTGGTTTGCAGGTCCATGCGTTCTCTTGCGCTTCTTTCGTTGCCGATGTGTATCGGGGTCCTTCAAGGATGTTCCGCGCCTGATACCGAACCCGAACCTCTGGTCTCCGTCCGCACCGCTCCCGCAAAACGCGCACCGATCTCTCTCACCGTCAGAGCCGAAGCCGTGATCGCCCCTCTTCAACAGGCGGTCATCACGCCGAAGATCACCTCCACCATCCGCAAGTTCTATGTTCAGCGCGGTAGCAAAGTAAAAGAAGGTCAGCTCCTCGTCGAGCTAGAGAATCAGGATCTCGCTGGTGCTGCCGAGCAAAGCAAGGGCGAATTTGAGCAGGCCGAAGCTGGTTACGCCACAACAACGGGGGCAAGTCTGCCCGAACAGATTCAGAAAGCGGAGCTGGATGCGGCGGCTTATAAAGCTGCCTTCGACGCTCAGCAAAAGATTTTCGACGCTCGCAAAGATTTGTTCCAGCAGGGTGCTATTCCCCGCCGCGATTACGATTCCGCTGAAGTGGCCCTCGCCCAGGCGCGCAGTCAAAGCGAACAAGCCCAGAAACAGTTGCACGATCTTCAGGCGCTCGGCAAAGAGCAAACCTTGAAGTCCGCCAGTGGCCAGCTTGCCGCCGCCAAGGGCAAATACTTGAATGCCAAGGCCCAGCTGAGCTACTCCGAAATCCGCAGTCCGATCGATGGCGTTGTCACCGACCGTCCAGTATCCCGGAGAGTTGGCTGCGGCAAATCAGCCCATCCTCACCGTGATGAATATGTCTCGCCCGGTTGCCAAGGCCCATATCGCTCAAGACGAAGCGATTTTGTTGAAAGTTGGCGATAAGGCTGAGGTCTTGCTCTCCGGTGTCGAAGACGTTTTTCCAGCCCAAGTCTCTTTAATCAGCCCCGCGCTCGATCCCGGTAGCACCACAATCGAAGTGTGGATTGAGACGCTCAAAGCTGATCCCGCACTCAAGCCTGGAATGAACGTGCGAGTCGCCGCCAGCGCGAAAACCGTCCAGAATGCCATCGTTGTTCCCGTGTCCGCGGTCTTCAAGTCCACCGAAGGCGAAGGTTACTACGTCATGCTTGCCGGCACTGACGGCAAAGCGCACCAGACCAAAGTAACCGTGGGAATCCGCAATAAAGAACTCGCCGAAATTACCGACGGCCTCAAGGAAAACGATCCAGTCATCATTTCTGGCGGCTATGCGCTTCCCGACGGTTCCAAGATTCAAATTGAGTCCGCTACCGCCGAGGGCGATGCCACCGAGCCAGGAACCTCGGACTCATCCCCTAAATCCGGCGACGCGGACAAAAAGCCCGTGCCTCCCGCGAAGACAAAGGAATGATGCGCATGCCTGCGTCTTCCGCGGAATCCCGGCAATCTTCCTTCTGGTTCCACCGCCTGGCCCGTCCGATCATTTTTCTGACTCTCAGCTTGGCCATCGCCGGCGCCTACTTGGCCTTCAGCATTCCGGTGTCAGTCTTTCCCAATACCGATTTCCCGCGCATTGTCGTTGGCGTCGACAACGGCGTTATGCCGATCGACCAGATGCTGGTCACCATCACTCGCCCGCTGGAAGAAGCGATGAACAGCGTTCCCGGTTTGAACAAGGTCTATTCCATCACCAGTCGCGGTTCCGCTGAACTCGATCTGTTCTTCGACTGGAGTTCCGACATGGTCGTCACGCTGCAGCGTGTTGACGCCGTCGTCGCGCGGTTGCAAACAGAATTACCGCCAACCGCAAAGATCGAAACGCATCGCTTGACCTTCGCCAGTTTCCCGATTCTTGGCTATAGCCTTACTTCCGACACCATCCCGCAAAACAAACTCTGGGAAATTGCCACCTACGACATCAAGCCGCGCATCAATCGCCTCGATGGAGTCGCTTCCGTTCTGGTGCAGGGCGGACGTGTTCCGGAATTTCAAGTCATGCCTGATCCGGCCCGTCTTCTGGCCTCAAACGTGACTGTCCCCGACATCCTCGACGCCATCCGCCGCACCAATCTGATCGATTCTCCGGGCCTGTTGGAGCATGAGCATCAATTGGTCCTGAGTCTGGTCAGTGGCCAGGTTCGTACTCCGGAAGAAATCTCGCAAATCGTCGTAAAAACTTCCAAAGAAGGCGTCCCCATCCGCATCGGAGACATCGCCTCGGTCACGCCTTCCCAAGCTCCCGTCTACACGATCGTCACTGCCAATGGCAAAGCCGCCGTCCTTCTCAGCATCAATCGCCAACCGGACAGCAACACGCTTGATGTCGCCAATGCCGTGCATCGCCGAATCGCGGAACTGCGCAGCACTCTGCCGCCCGGCGTGCACCTTGAAACCTTCTACGACCAGTCCACCATCGTTCAGCAATCCATCGCCAGTGTTCGCGACGCGGTTCTGCTCGGCATCATTCTTTCTGCCGCGATCATCGTTCTATTCCTCCGAGACTGGGGCACCTCCTTCGTCGCCGCGCTCGTCATTCCCGTCACCCTACTGTTCACGTTCATCGTTCTTCGCCTCACCGGGCAAAGCTTCAATCTCATGACCCTCGGCGGCCTCGCTGCTGCTGTCGGTCTCGTGATCGACGATGCCATCGTCGTCCTCGAAAACATCGTCTTGCACCGCGACGCCGGCGAGTTGCGCTTTCGCGCCATCCAGAACGCGTTACGCGAGATCACCATCCCTCTCGTCGGCTCAACCATCACTCCCATCGTCGTTTTCTTGCCATTGATTTCCACCACCGGCGTGTTTGGCAGCTTTTTCCGAGCCCTGGCCATCACCATGACCGTCGCTCTCTTGAGCTCATTGGTGCTTGCCGTTACCTGGACGCCGACGCTCAGCCAATACCTGGTTCGCCGCAGAGTCGACAGATGCCGTTCCGAGGTCACTCCCTCCACTGAGCGCGCCAAAGATGTCGCTGCTTCTGACCGAAGATGCTCACCTATCCGGTTTCTTTGGCCGTATCGTGGATTTTTATTCACGCGTGATGCGCAAGATCGTGCATCACCCTCTCCTGGTTGGTCGTCGGCTGCCTGCTCATCATCGCTCTCTCCTACTTTTGCTATGCGCAACTTGGATCCGATCTCCTGCCGGAAATGGATGAAGGCAGCTTCATTCTCGACTACAACACTCCTCCGGGAAGTTCGCTCGCCGAATCCGATCGAATTTTGCGGCACATTGAGGAAATCGTTCGCTCCACTCCGGAAGTCGAAAACACGTCGCGACGCACTGGTCTGCAGTTGGGCCTCGCCGCCGTCACCGAGGCCAATCGCGGTGATTTCACCGTCAGACTCAAGAAAGACAAACAAACGCCCGATCGACGAAATCATGGCCGACATCCGCAACGAGATCAGAAAAACGGAGCCCGCCACCGACGTCGAATTCGTACAGATTCTTCAGGACATGATCGGCGACTTGACCAGCCGTCCCGAACCCGTCGTCATCAAACTTTTCTCCGCCGATCCGAAGCTCCTGGAAGCCTCTGCCACCAAGCGTCGCCGACGCGATCAAGAAAAATCCGAAACGTTGTGGACATCTTCGACGGCATTGAGAACACCATCAGCGGCCCCGCCGTCACCTACCAGATCAATCCCATGGTCGCTGCACGTGCTGGTTTCACTCCCGAAGAGATCGCCGTCGACGCCGCGGCCATCCTGGAAGGGGAACCCGCCGCAACTCCCGTCATAGTTCAACGACCGCGCCTACACCATCCGCGTCCGCTTCCCGGAACAAAGCCGTTCTTCCCTCAACAGTATGAACAACACTCTTCTGACCAGTTCTACCGGCAAGACCGCCACTCTCGGTTCGCTCGCCACCGTTACCAGCGACCCTGGCCAAACGGAAATTCGCCGCGAAAATCTGCAACGCCTCGTCGAGGTCACCGCTCGTTTCGAAGGGGTAGACCTTGGCTCCGGCATGGACTACAGTCCAGAAAACGGTTCGCGACCTGCATCTGCCATCTTCGATCCGCGTCGAATATGGCGGTCTCTATGAAGAACAGCAGAAAACTTTCAAGGATCTCTCCGTTGTTCTTGTTCTCGCCCTGGTTTTGCTCTTCGGTGTTCTCCTCTTGGAATTTCGAACCTTTGCAGCTCCCATCGCGATCCTCGCTTCTGCACTACTTTCCACCTTCGGCGGCTTTCTCGCCTTGCTCATCGCTCAGAAAACATTTAACGTCGCATCGTTTATGGGCATGATCATGGTCATCGGCATCGTCGCCAAGAACGGCATTCTACTCCTTGATGCCGACCAGCGTTTCCGTGGCGCCGGTTTTGGCGCAGAAGAATCCATGATTCAAGCCGGCCGCCGTCGTTTGCGTCCGATCGCCATGACTGCCCTCGCCACGATTGCCGGAATGCTACCTCTGGCCCTCGCCATCGGCTCTGGCTCCAAATGCTACAGCCTTTGGCAATTGCCGTAATCGGCGGCCTGCTCAGCTCCATCGTGCTTTCGCTGGTGCTCACTCCCGCGCTACATTTTTATCTGGACCGCACCTCGGAAGTCACGCAACAGGCGTAAAAGCTGCCTTGTAACGCTGCATTAACCAAGCATTTACATTCCACGCCGTACTCTTTTGTTGGTCTGTTTATCTATGCACGTACTCATTGTTGAAGACGAACCCGAAATGGCCGAACTCCTCGCCAAAGGTCTCCGCGAGGAACAGTTTGAGATCAGCTTGGCCCACGATGGCCGCACCGCGCTGGAACTTTCTGCAGTCGAACCCTTCGACATCATCCTCCTGGATGTGATGCTTCCCCAGATGGACGGCATGGAAGTGGCTCGCCGCTTGCGTCAACGGGAGCAGGAAACCCCGGTGCTCATGCTCACCGCCCGCGATGCCCTTCCCGATATCGTGAAGGGCCTGGACGCCGGCGCCGACGATTATCTGACCAAGCCCTTTTCCTTCGTCGAGTTGCTTGCTCGCATTCGCGCGCTTCTACGCCGCAAGCAGTTTCGAAAGAAGAATGTTTTGGAGGTCGACGACCTGGTGCTCGATCTCAGCACCCATCGCACTTTTCTGAAGGGCGGCGAGGTTTTTCTCTCCCTCACGGAGTTCCGCATCCTCGAACTTCTCGCGCGCAACTCAGGTCGTATTGTTTCCCGCCATGAAATCCAGATGACCGTCTGGAGCGGCAGCCGCGAAGTCAACGACAACACGCTGGATGCCTTCGTTCGCTTGCTTCGCAAAAAACTCGATGGCCAGTCGACCGCAAAACTGATCCAAACCCATCGCGGCTTTGGTTACTCGGTTGGCCCTGTGAAACTCCCGTGAATCTTACCATTCGCGCGCGACTCACCCTGTTGTATATCCTCGTGCTCGGCGCCTCCTTCATCGCCTTCTTCTGGATTTGCGATTTCGGCTTTCGTCGCAGCATCGAAACCACGGTCAACAATTCCTCGCGCAGCAATCTCGAAATCGTTAAGTCGGTCGTGGAGAAATCGCATCCGGCGGGAGCGGCTCACATCCGCCATGAACTCGGCGAGCTCGCGGAAATCTGGGCCAACAATGCCATCTTCCAGGTTCAGGACTCTACCGGGGATATCTACTATCAGTCACCCCAGTTCGCCAAACCCGGTGTGCCGTTTCCCGCTTCCTCCCTCCAATCGGCATTCTTCACTCGAAACCTGGATCACCAGCAATACCGCATCGATCAGCAAACCGTCGAAATCGGTTCCGATCACTTCATCATCTTTGCCGCGGTTCCGACGGAACCATTCGATCAGGCTCTTGACCATTTCCGTCTTGTCGAAAAAGAGTTTTTGCCTCTTCTCGTATTGCTCGCGTCCCTGCTTGGCTATTGGCTCAGCGGCAGAGCTCTTGCGCCCGTCAACCGTATTATCGAGAGCGCGGAACTCATCGGTGTGCGCAATCTCCGCGGACGCCTCGAGCTTCCCCGCGCCAAGGACGAATTGCGACGCTTGACCGAAACCTTGAACTCCATGCTTGATCGCATCGAGTCTTCCGTTTCTCGCGTCACGCAATTTACAGCCGACGCCTCCCACGACCTCCGTACCCCGATTTCATTGATCCGTACTCACGCCGAACTCGCCCTCCGCCGCTCGCGCACCGAATCGGAGTACCGCGACACCCTGCACCGAATCCTTGGCTCCGCGGAACAAACCACCCAACTCATCGAGCATCTTTTGACCCTGGCTCGCGCGGATGCCGGTGCCGCCCACCTTCAGTTTCAGCCCATTCGCTGCGGTCTGTTCTGGAACCGGTCTGCCAGCAGGCCTCCGTGCTCGCTTCCGCGAAGAATCAACAGTTCGTTTGCGAATTGCGCGTCGATGACGCCATGCTTTCTGCTGATGCCGCCGCTCTGGAACGAATGATCCTGATCCTCCTGGACAACGCCTTTAAGTACACGCCTTCCAGTGGTCGTATTCAGCTTCAGGCCTACTGCGAAGCGGAACACGCACTTGTGGAAGTTGTCGACTCCGGGGTGGGTATTTCCGAATCCGATCTTCCCAAAATCTTCGACCGCTTTTATCGGACCGATCAGGCGCGCTCTGGCGGAGATCGCGGTTCCGGGCTGGGTCTCTCCATCGCTGCATGGATCGCGGAAATGCACTCAGCCGATATCAGTGTGCAAAGCACCGTCGGCGCGGGTTCCGTGTTCCGTCTTGCGGATGCGACTACTGACCGGCGCGGAGCCTGTCGCACACATAGTCGAAAACACAGGTGTTTTTCGCGCGGTCCGATAATCTCCCGCCTATCTGAAAGCCCTTTCAGCCCCTTTTTAAACGCCTGTTAACATCCCGTCACACGCAGTTAAGCACCCCCATGGCCTACTAGTTCCACAAAGTAGGTTTCGGGGCAACCTTGGCTTTAAAGCCTTGGACAATTCACCACATCCCAGCCCCTGGCACTGTCGACCCTTTCGACCCGTGCCAACAGCATTTCGAAAGCGAAATTTCAGCCAGTGCTGACGTGCGTCGGCGTTCGTGTACAAATTTTCTGGAGGTAAGTCGAATGAGCAAGCGATCAACCAGCGGGCAAATTCTGCTGGCTCTTCTGTTGTGTTTAGGTCTGGCGTCGTTCGCAAAGGCGCAAACCGGAAAGGGCGCCGTCATCGGTCACGTTACCGATCTTTCGGACGCCGTTCTGCAGGGCGCTGAAATCAAGATTCAGCCTGACGATCGAATCGCCGTTTCCAATCAGCAGGGCGCCTATTTCGTCAACGATCTTCCCGTAGGCACTCACACCATTACTGTGACCTACGTTGGTTTTGCCCAGTTCACGAAGACATTCGAAATTATGGCCGGGCAAACCACCACGTTTGATGTCCACATGGATGTCTCTTCCAATAAAGATCAGATCGTGGTCACCGCCGAACGTGTTTCGGGCGAAGTAGAAGCTCTGAATCGCGAACGCACGGCGGATAACATCCTTCAGGTATTACCCAACGAAGTCTTTACTTCGCTTCCCAACGCGAACGTCGCCGACGCTGTCGGCCGCTTGCCAGGAGTGACACTCGAGCGCGACGAAGGGGAAGGCAAATATATTCAGGTCCGCAGCCTGGAACCCCGCCTCACCAACTCCACTATCGATGGTGTTAACGTTCCTTCGCCGGAACCGGGCGTTCGACAGATCAAGTTCGACAGTATGCCCGCCGACCTTCTGGAGTCTGTCGAAATCAACAAGACTCTCCAGGCCAACATGGATGGCGACGGTATCGGCGGTTCCGTGAACCTCGTTACTAAAACTGCCGGAGAGCGTCCCACCATCGCCGTCGCTGGTGGCGGTGGCACGACTCCGATCCTCGGCGGACGCACGCTCTGGCAAACGACAAGCACCGTCGGTAACCGGTTCGGCTCCGAGAAGCAGTTCGGCGTTCTGGTTGGCGGTTCCTACGATTACAATGGCCGCGGCATCAACGATATTGAGCCTGTTCCCGACGTTGCCACGTACCCCGATGGCTCTACCACACGCTACTTCGACACCCAGGATATGCGTGAGTATCGCTATAAACGGAGCCGCTGGGGCCTATCCGGATCTGCAGATTATCGACTGTCTCCCGGTGAATCCATCTACATCCGCGGCATCCTCTCTCAGTTCTACGATTACGGAGACAAGTGGGTCTACACACTGACGGACAATACTCCGGACATCACCCTGCTGAACAGCAATGGTTGTACTCCAACCTGCGGTGCCGGCACTCCTGCATTCAGCGTTTCCAATCGCGTACCCGTTTACACGATCGCGAGCGTCGTCGCCGGCGGCAAAGCCGTAGGCGCTACCAGTTGGTTTACGTGGGATGCGTCCGTCTCCCGTTCCCAGCAACAAAAATCGGGTGGCAATGAGGGTGCTGATTTCGCAACCAACGCCACCTACAACAATCTGTACCCTAACGGCAGTTCCTGCCAATTCAGTCCCGCACTCACCACCCACGTGTACGTCCCACAATGGACTCCGAACTGTTTCACGGAAGCTTATGCGCCAACCAACTACGATCTGCAAGACATCACCACTTCCTACGGTCACTCACCTCAGCTGAACTTGCAGATCACTGGCGCCTACGCGAAGCGTTACCACCTCGGTTCGCATCTCTCCACCATCGAGATCGGCGCCAAGTTCCGCAATAACCACAAGTTTGACGATTCCTATACTCCTCAATACACGCCCAACGGTTCGGTGCCGCTGACACCTTTCCTCAGCACCTTTACCGATCCCAACTACTATTCCAAGAACTACAAGTTCGGACCGGTTACCGATTGGAAGAACATCATCAACTATCTCAACGCCAACCCCAACGCCTTCACCCTGACTCCCGGCACCACCGGCGCCAACGGCAATAACTTCGACTTGGTCGAAAAAGTATCCGCCGGGTACGTGATGGACACCATCGACTTCAACAGAATCCGCATCGTCGCTGGCGTACGGATCGAGGGTACCAATCTCAATACCACCAGCTTCGATCTACAGACCAACACCCTCTCCTTCCTGCAAAACGGCTCCTACGTCAATGTTCTGCCCAGCGCTTCTCTACGCTACGACTTCGGCCACGATACCAACTTGCGTCTGGTTTACAGCCGCGCCCTTTCCCGTCCCGATCCCCAGGACATTGCCCAGTCCCTCAGCGTTACTCTCAATCAGACACCGCTTCTGGCTTCTCTCGGCAATCCCAACCTCAAGGCCGAGACTGCCAACAACTACGACCTACTCGTGGAACACTACCTGAAGCCCTTCGGCATGATTCAGGGCGGATTCTTTTATAAACAACTCTACAACCCGATCGTCACGGAGACGTTCTTAAAGGAGAATTACACGCCGGATCCGGGAAATCCTCTGTACCCCGTGAGTACTTGGGACGTCACTCAACCCGTAAACGCCGGCAGCGGTTGGCTCTACGGATTTGAGGCCTCCTACCTTCAGCAGTTCACTTCTCTCCCGGGACTGCTCAGCGGTTTAGGCCTTTCTGCAAACTACGCCTACACCAATTCTCAGGCGAATGGATTGCCCGGCCGCTCCGATTCTCCTAGACTCCTACGCCAGGCTCCGAATACCTGGAATATCAGCCCAACCTGGGATCACGGACGCTTCTCGATTCGCGTCGGATTGACCTACAACCAGGCAAATATTTCCTCCTATCAATATCAGGACGGCACCGGCGGGTCCACACCGACACCGGGCGGACTTTACGGTCCGGACTCGGACAATTACTTTTACACGCACTTTCAGGTCGATGCCCAGGGCAGCATTCGGCTCAAGTACGGATTCACGCTCCTGGCCTATGGTCTGAACCTCAATGACGAAGTTTTCGGCTACTACAATGGCGCGAAACCCTACTTAACCCAACGCGAATACTATGGGCCAACGATTGCCCTCGGCCTTCGCTGGTCGCCGACTCACGAAAAATAGCGCCGCATCACGGGTAGATTCCCCGCGGCAACCCCACATGGCCGGTTCGCTCCTGTCAGAGCAGCCGGCCATCTTTTTGAGCAACCATCATCTGAAAACTCTTTCAGGCGCAATTTAAGCCTCGTTTAGCGTCACCCTGCTGTACTCAGCATCGGAGGGAACATGAAGATCACTTGGAAGTCCTCACTCGCTGTCGCTGCATTGACCGCCGCACTGGCCGCCGCAGCGTTCGCCAAATACGAAGTCGTCAATAAAGTCTCTGTCCCGGGCACCGGTGGCTGGGACTATCTCACCGTCGACGACGCCGGACGTCGCGTCTATATCTCTCACAGCACCCAGGTCGATGTTCTCGACGCCGACGCCCTCACCGTTGTCGGCACCATCCCCAACACTCCCGGGGTTCATGGCATCGCGCTTGCCCCGGAATTCAATCGCGGCTACATCTCCGCAGGCAAGGCTGACTCCGTCGTTGCGTTTGACATGAAGACGCTGAAGCCCCTCGGTCAGATCAAAGTCGGCCAGAAACCCGACGCCATCATTTATGAACCGCTTACCAAGAGAATTTACGTTATGAACGGCGACAGCGAGAACATCACGGTCCTCAGCGCCGCGGATGGCTCGGTAGTCGGCACCATCGCACTTGGCGGCGGACCCGAGTTCGCGGTGTCCGATGGCAAGGGCAATCTTTGGGTCAATCTCGAGTCACAGAACGAGACCCTGCACATTGACGTCAACTCCATGCAAGTGAAGGATCGCTATCCTCTGGCTCCCTGCGCGACTCCGACCGCTCTCTCTTTCGATCCGGACAACCGCCGCCTCTTCGTTGGCTGCCGCAGCAAACTCTTCACCGTCCTCAATGCCGACAACGGCAAAGTCGTATTCACCGCGCCCATCGGCGACAAAGTAGACGCCGGCGCGTTCGACCCCAAAACGCGTAACGCCTATGTCTCCACCGGCGATGGCAAGGTATTCGTTTTCCATCAGGATTCCCCGGACAAATATTCGCTTGTTCAGGAAATCACCACCAAGGCCGGAGCAAAAACCATGGGCTACGACGCCAAGACCGGCCGCATCTTCGTGCCAACCAACGAAAACGGCAGCATGCAGGTTCTGGTTCTTTCACCGAAGAGCTAGCCCGGCAAACCTCTGATTGCCCAACGGCACGTCCTCACTGGTCGTGCCGTTTGTTTTTTCTGCTGCGATTCGTCCGTTAGATACCCGCTAAACTTGTCTCTACCCATCGCAAACGCTATTCTGAGTACTCGTTCTCCTGGTGACGTCTTCGTGCTCCTTCGCGGCTGCATTCGTGTGTTCCTCTTTTACGACGTTGGGGATGCCTTCGCTCTCCCCAAGCTGCAAGCCTTGATCGGTTCCGGTGCGGCTCCCACCAAGCCCGACTTCCCGCGACGCACGCCGGACTATGTTCGCTTCGAAAATCCTCCCATCACGGAACCGAGCGAACCCCTCGTACTGAAGGACGGCAGGCAGGTCATTTGCTCGATCAAATACTACGAATACGCCATCGTGGAAGTGCAGCTCGAGACTCTCTTCGAGGGCAATTGGGAGTCGCTTCTTGCGGAAACTTCGCGTTGGATGGACTCCGCAGAAGCCGATCGCGACAGCAAAGCAATCGTCAATCGCCACCTCCAGAAAGTCGGCTCGGCCATCATCAATCCCCGCGACGAATGGTTCCAGGAAAACTATCTGGTTGTTGAGCTAACCGAGATTCATGAGGACGCCGGTGCTCCCGTCACCGGAGACAAACTTCTTGCCGCCCACGGCGACAAGATCGCTCAGCTGATTCGCGGCGAGCAAAGCCCCCTGGCTCGCGCGACCATGGATCGTTTGCTTCAGGACACGCTATCCTACTATCCCACCGATCTGCTGGTCGTAGGTTCTTCCGCCGCCTTCGTCTACGATCGTCCGGAAGAAGCTGCGCGTACCATCCAGGTCCTCGAATACGCCAAGATGCAGCTCTTGGAATTCCGCTACTACGACAGCTTTATGACTCGTGTGCTTTCCGACGTCTACAACACCCTCGACCACAAACGAAATGTTCTTCTCTCGCGGTGGGCTCTCCCCCGCGAAGCCAACCGTCTGAACACGCTCCGCCTCGATGTGATGGAGCTCACCGAACGCATCGACAATGCCATCAAATTCGTCAGCGACACCTTTTACGCCGCGGCTTACCGGCTCGCCGCTTCCCGCGTCGGCGTTCCCGAATACCGTGATCTGGTTGAGAAGAAACTCAATACCGCAGGTGCTTTGTACGAATTTATGGTTTCTCAGTTCAATGAGGCTCGCCTCTTCCTGCTGGAGGCCGCAATTACCGTCCTGTGCCTTTTGGACGTCTTGTTGTTATTCAAGGGCAGATAATTCGGCGTCAGATAAGCCCGTCGTTCCCGGCTCGTTCACAACTGATCCGAGGAAGAAAACAGTGTTTTACCTTTAACGCGAATCTCGACGTCCACCAGATATCGCTTGGCTGCCTCTCCATCAATCTCGATACCTAGTCCGGGAGCATCCGGCGCCGACACATAGCCCTCTTTGTCGCGCTCAATGTGCGTCGCGGTAAATTCCCGAGCCAGCGGCTTCGGCGAAAATGGATACTCGCAAATAGCGTGGTCGCGCAATCCTGCGTAAGGCTGTAACGACGCGCTCAACGCCAGGTGCGACGTGAACGTGTGGTTGATATAGGTCACGTTGCGAGCCGCGGCATAATCCGCCACCTGCTTTGCCGGTCCAATTCCTCCGATTCGCCCGCAATCGATTTGTATGTAACCCACGCCCCCGGCATCGATCAGGTTCGTGGCCATATGTCGGTTGTGCGCACCCTCGCCAGCCGCAAGCTTAACGGCGCCGCTTTTCTTCGCCAGTTCTCCATAAGCGCTCAAGGCGTACGTATGAAAAGGCTCCTCCAGCCAAACCGCGTTGCACTCTTGTAACGCTGGCAGTCGTTTCGCTGCTTTCTCAACGTCCTCGCCAAATACCTGGCCCACATCGACCATCAATCGTGTTTCTTTCCCTAATCCTTCCCGTGCCGCGGCGAAATGCTCTATATCCGTTTTCAGGTCTTCACGTCCGATCGGCCCCCACCCGAACTTCACAGCCTGATATCCCTGCGAACGCGCGCTCACTCCGCGTTGATACGTTTCTTGCGGCGTATCGCCGAATAGCTGGGATGCGTACGGCAGCTTGCGGCACGATTCCTTATAACCCAACAATTTCCAAACCGGTTCTTCGACTCGTTTTCCCAGCAAATCCCATAGCGCCATTTCCACTCCCGACCACGTGTGCGGCGCCTGCAACAGATCCATGCTGTTCCACTCGATCTCCGACGCCATCCGCGCGATGTCCTCCGCGGTTTCCAGTTTTTGCCCAATTACCGACGCTCCCACGGGTCGGCACGCTCCGTGCGACATCGGGCACACAAACGCCGCGATGGAAACCAGCGGCGAAGCCTCGCATTCGCCCCAGCCCACAACACCGCCGGACGTCACCCTCACTAGCAACGCATCCTGGCTCCCGTCTCCTTCCGTAGTCACTTCGGGCATCGACAGATAAAAGAAATCCACCGAATCAATCTTGTTCACAATTGCTCCTCAAACTCATACGGGCTGCCCGATCCTCATCGATCGTGCTTCTTCTCTCACTGCGGAGCCGGTTCCGCTTCCACCGGCCTTCCACCCAGAATCAGCGCCTGATCGCGCTCCAATGAGCCTCGACGCAGTTCCTGCGAGCGCGCCAGCGCCTTTTGTGCCTGCTCATTTTCACCCAGCTTTCGGTAAGCCAAAAACAATTGGTAATGCAGATTTCCGAAATGATCCAACGCCGACGCCTTCTCCAGTTTCGGCACCGCTTCGGAATATTTGCCCATCCGCACGTAAGCCGTACCCAGCAAGCCGCTGGCCTCGTTCAGATTGGGCTGCAGGCGCAGCGCGCGCTCCAGGTACGGCACTGCCTTTTCGTTCTCTCGGTTCATCACGTACAACCTGCCCAGCAGATACAACGCCTTCGTTCGCGACGGATCCTCTGACAACGCAGTCTGCAGTTCCTTCTCCGCTTCTCCGTCGTGGTGGTTATCGAGGTAGAACTCTCCCAATGCCTCATGCAGTTCCGGTTGGTTCGGACTCAACTGCAACGCTAACTGGTACTCTTTGATCGCTTCGTCCGTTTCCCCTCGGGCCGCGTGAATCTCCGCCCGCAACTCGTGCGTTCGCCATGAATCCGGAAATGATTCCTCGAGCTTCGCATAGGCATCGGCGCCTAACGACTGATAGGTTCGCTCTAACCAGTAGCTCGCTTCGGCATTCTGGTTTGCGTCGCCATGCACCTGCGCCAAAATGCTTGCGGCGTGTTCGTACTCTTGCAGAGTGAAGTACGCCCTTCCCAAGCGAAGTTGTTCGGCTGCGGTCAATTGCTTTTTGGCTTGCAACGTCTCTACGCAGCGGGAATATTTATGCGCCCCGCATGGATCCTGACTCCGGTGCGCCGTGGAACTCGCGGAAACCGCCTTCGCCGATCGCACAAATTCACCGCGAAACTTCATCCACTCTGCGTCAGCAGCCTCGGCTTGGTTCGTATATGCGTAGAGGCTTGCCAGCAGGAAATTCTTCGCGGCGACATTCGGTTGCGTCTGCAGGCCCGCTATAGCCGCTTTGGTGGACGCCGCGCCGAGGTCGAACGACGGAAATTCCGGTCGCAGCTTCAACAATTCCGGAGAGTCCTTCCATACTTTGCCGACAGATTCCATGGCCTCCGCGATTTGACCTTTTGCAACTTGCACGTTCGCCAGCCCCAGCAACGCCCATTCGCTTCGTGAGTCCAGTTGCAACTCCAAACCAAATTCCTTCTCTGCCTCGTCCAATTTGCCCGCGTGCAACGCACAGTCGCCCAGCAGCCTATGCAGACCTTCTTGCTGTGGTTCTATGGCCAGGGCCTTTCGATATTCTTGCGCGGCATCCTCCCAGCGGGTGCGTTCGAACAACAAATCGCCAAGGAACCGGTGTCCCCAAGCCGAATCTCGGTACAGCCGGGCTCCCCGGTAAGCCAGTCGCGCCGCCAAATCCAGGTATTCGTGTCCGAGTTTGAACAATGCCTCCGGCTTGTCCGGATCGAGCTCGGCGATCTTTCGATACTCCTCCGCCGCACCCCGGAAATTCTCTTGACTCAAGTAGTACAACGCCAGGCTGTCGTGCGCGTCGCGATTCGAAGGATCCAGCTTCAGCGCACGCTGCAGAAAGGGCAACGCTTTGTCTGGCGAGCCCAGCTTCATATAGTCCAGGCCGGCAATCACGTTCAGCACCAGCAAATCCGGCCGCGTGCGTAATGCCTTGTCCAGCCAATGCACCGCCGATGCGTAATCTTGCAAGCCCTGGTACGCCAGGCCGAGGTTGACCTGCGCTTCCACCAGGCTCGGTTCCAACTCCAACACCTTCTTGAATTCTTCAACTGCTTGCGCGTAATTCCCTTGTTTCAGGGCTGCCTGCCCTGCGTGAAACGCCGCTTCCACCGTTACTTCTGTTTGCTGTGCGACGGTCAACCTGGGAAAAACAGCCAACCAAGAGATGAGCAGTGCCGCAGTTATGCGCAACAACCCAAGCATGCTCAATGCAAAAGGAGACTTTGCGCCAATCCCGAGCTGTTTGTCCAGGCAGAGTTTCGACACCGTCGGCATCAAACGCATCAATTTACTTTGACGCTCCACCGCGAGGATATCAGAAAGGAAGTCGTATTCAGGCAGGACTCACTCAGAAAATGATTGTGCCCGGACGAGTGACACTCGCCCGGGCACAATGTTGGGGTTGGGGTTAGAAACTAAATTTCAAACCGAATTGTACGGTTCTCGGCAGGTTGTATTGTCCCGTAATCTGGCCCATCGTCGGACTGCCGAAGCTGGTGTTCGGTGGATTGAACTGCGTCCGGTTGAACGTATTGAAGAATTCGCCTCGGAACTCCACGGCGAATCGGTTGTCAGGTCCGAACGACGTGTTCTTGAAGAACGCGATGTCCCAGTTGTTCACGCCTTGCGAGCGCACGTTCGGCTCGGTACGCGAGTCGGTTCCGTAGCCGTAGTAGTCCGAAGCCCCTGCAGTGAATACCGACGTGTCAAACCAGTGTTGCAACCGGTAAGACAACGGTCCGGATTCCAGATGCGACAGCGCCGTTCTCGTTGCGCGAGCGCAACCAACCTCGGGAATGCCGGAGTTGCTCAACGCGCCGGGACACCCGCCGATGCTCAGGGGGAAGCCGCTGGAGAAGGTGGTAATCAAGTCCATGCCCCACCCGCTGATCAGCTTGTCTTTGATTCCAGTCGCGTCGCTCATGTACTTCTGCCCATGACCGACAGGCAGATCCAACACGCCCGCGATAACCAACCGTTGCGGCACGTCGAACCCGTCCAGGCTGCGCTCTCCGCGCAGGTTGTAGGCATTGGCGTCTCCCCAGCTCGGTGAGGCTGCTTCCAGCCAGTTGATTTCCGAGTTGGTGTCGTCGATGAGTTTGGACACGGTGTAGGTCGCCAGCAACTGCGAACCGCCCGTGAACCGCTTCTGAACCTTCAATTGCATCGATTCGTAGCTCGAGTCGCGGTTGTCGATTTCGGCGATTGAAACGTCGTCCCACTGTGGATAGGGCAGCAACAGTTGCGCTGCCTTCACATATTGGCTGGTCCCGACGCCTCCGGACAGGACTGGTCCTGTGCAACCCGTGGTTCCCGGCAGCGGCGTGCAACCTCCGGCAAAGGGATTGAGCACCAGCTTGGTGAGATTCGCAACGTCGTTAGCATTCTGGGGAAGATCTTGCGGTAGCAGTTGGTCGAGGTCCTGACTGTGCATCGGCAGGTGCGTGCCCTTGGCTCCCGCATATGCGATGTCCACCAGGAGGTTCCCGGGGAACTGATGCTGGATGTCCAGGTTCCACTGTTGCGAATACGGCGCCTTCATACCCGGCACCGCCGCGGACAGGCCGTTGCCCTGGACGTCGATCAGCGACTGATTCCGCCCGAACGGAGGAATAATGCCGTCTGGGAACGGATTCGACAGCGTCCACTTCGGCGTTACGCCGTCCGATGCTACCGGCTGCCAAGTCGTGGCATACGAATTCAGGAACAGGTTGTGTGGTGCGTCATTCCAGCGGACGTCGACCGGCAGGTAGAACATGCCGTATCCGGCGCGAATCACGGTATTGGGATCTAGTTGGTAGGAGACTCCGATGCGCGGACTTACGTGATTCCACGCGCCGAATGCGGTCCGTCCCGGATTTCGAGGACTATCCACGAGGTCGTAGCCACCCTTCAAATTCGGGAATTCCGCAGCCAGAGATGAATCCAGCGCCAGCAATGGGCTGGTTTCGTTGACATTCAGTGCCACGATGCGGTTGAAGCGTTCCGTCCAGTCGCTCTGCAAGTCAATGCGCGCTCCCAGGTTCAGTGTCAACTTCCGGGTCGCCTGCCACGTGTCTCCTACGTAGATGCCGCCGTAAAGCACTTCGTCGGCGGTTCTTGCTGGTTCGGTTACGTTGCTTGATCCGCTCGTAGAACCGTATCCCAACAGGAACGATGCAAACCCGTTTCCGGTCGAACCGTCCGAACCAGCCAGCGGATTATTCGAGTTGACCGGGTTCGCTGCTGTTGCTTTGGCGTCGAATTGCAACAACCCGGCCGGGTCGTTGCTCTGATAATAGTTGTTTTGCAGGATGCGATATTCGCCGCCGATCTTCAGCGTGTGCTTGTTGATGATCTTGGTGAGTGAGGGGATGATGCTCCACGTATTGTCATAAGCTCCGATACCGCTGCCCGTGCCCTGTGCGCACCAGCCGCCACCCCACCGATCGTCACCCGGAGCCTCTGATACGCAAACTTGCGGAATGTGCGTGTAGGTCATTGAACTCGCAAGAGCCGCCCAATTGTCTCCAAATTTCGACATGTCGATACCTTCGCTCAGCGGTGTGCGGACATATACATACCGCGTGAATCCGAAGTGCAGGTCCAGAATCGTCTTGGGCGAAATCGTAATCGTGTCGCCGATGGAAACCTGGTTCGTTGTTGTGGTTTCTGTGCAGCGGTCCGTGCAGATTTGGCTGAACGGATTGTCCGGTAGGGACAAAATAGAAGAATACGTATACCGCGCATACAGCCGCTGGTTGGTGCCCAAGTTGTAGTCCACGCGTCCGTTGTACTGGTTCACGTTACCGCCCGTGCTGTAGCTGTCGACAAAGTTTCCGGTCGGATTGTTCGTCTGGTTCGGCATCGGGAAATACGACAACAGCGCTTCCGCCGTCGGATCAATCCGGTTTGTCGGAATGATGTTGCCTTCAAAAGGAGTTCTGCATACCGTGTTGGCTGAATTGTTGCAGTTCACGCTCGTCAGCGGATCATAAATTGTTAATGGCGTTCCAGTGCCGCTACTTCCCACCTGTGAGAAATCGCCGGTACGTTCCGCTGCCGTTGGCACCCACGTCGAGAAAATACTGCCCTTGCGCAACCGGAATCCTTCATAACTGAAGAAGAAGAACAGCTTGTCCTTCATGACTGGTCCGCCGACATTGCCGCCGAACTGGTTCTGCGTAAACGGCGGCCGCTTGACGCCCGCCTCATTGGCGAAGAAGTCGTTTGCATTCAACACCGCGTTCCGCAGATATTCGTACGCTGTGCCGTGATACAGGTTGGTTCCCGACTTGGTGTTCAAGTTGATCACGCCACCGGCAAACCGTCCATATTCCGGACCCAGGTTGTTGGTTTGCACCTTGAATTCTTCAATCGAATCCTGCGTCGGAATCAAAGTGACCACGTTCAGATATGCGCCGTTGGTCGGCACGCCGTCGATCAGGATCGCGCTCTGGCCCGCCTGGCCTCCGCCGATCTGGAAGTCGCCCATTGCGAATGGGTTCGCTCCCACCGGGTTACCTGTTGAGGAGTTTCCCGCCGAAGGCTGCCCTTGTGGCACCACGCCTGCCGACAACGCCACCAGCGCCAGCGGGTTGCGTCCATTCAATGGCAGTTGATTGATGGTGCGCTGCTCAACTACTTGTCCGAGCGAGTTCGTTTCCGGCTGCAGCATCGGCGCTTCGCCCGTCACTTCAATTGTTTCTGACTGCGATCCTACTTGCAGCACGATTTCAATCTTCAAACCGCTCTCGATCTCCACAATGATCGGTTCGCGTATAAACTTCTTGAAGCCGGTCTTTTCAGCTTCAATTCGATACTTTCCCGGCACGACGTCCACAAATGTATAGGTGCCGGACGCGTCCGTCGTCGATTTCCGCGCTGTCGACGTGTCTGTGTTTGTCAGCGTAACTGACGTGTCGCTTACCGCTGCGCCCGTCCCGTCTGTCACGGTTCCGGCGATCGTTCCGTATACGTTCTGTCCCCAACTGGCTGGCGGCGTGAGCGCGCAGGCGACCACAGTCACCAACAAGGCAAGCCAAACCTTCCTGATATGCAGCATGGAGAAACCTCCTGAGCAAAGGCAGGCGATGCACCGGTCGACCGCGATAATTGTCAAAAATCGAATAAGAACAGGGGAGATGGCAACCAATTACCTGCTATGTAGAACCTCAGAGGATTCCTTGTCAAGAACAATTTCGATTTTCTGAATCGATTTCGTCGATTCCTGTAGGGTTACTCACTTAGTACTATCAATTTCACTAGACTTCTATTGGCCCTTGCCCCAGCCCCGATTGGCGATTTTACCCACGCCCTCTTTGATCGTAACCAGCTGATTCGCGGGCAGTTGCTTTAACGTCTCATGGGTTCCGCTCGGCCAGTGCACCTCAACATCGACAACCGCCGCCTGCCCCAACCCGAAATGCAGCCGGGGGTCGTTGCACGAAAAGAAACTCGATTGGCTCATCACTGCCTGCGCCTGCACTTTCCCGCCGTAATGCACCAACACCCGCGCACCGATCGCACTGCGATTCGATTTCACGCCTTCCAATTTGATTTTGATCCAGTTCGACTTACCGCTGACATCGTTGCGTAGCAGCGATGGCGGCTCATTCAGGTTGATAATCAGCACGTCGATGTCGCCGTCGTTGTCGAAGTCTCCAAACGCGCATCCCCGGCTGCAATGGCTCTCCACTACTCCCGGACCCGCCTCTTCCATCAACTCCTCAAACACGCCATTCCCCAGGTTGCGGAACACCGCCCGCGGAGTTTTCCCAGGGTACTGCGGCAGCGTTCGTTCCACCTGCGGGTACACATGGCCAGTAACTACAAAAATATCGGGCAGGCCATCGTTATCGAGGTCCACGATTCCAGCACCCCAGCAGATGTATCGAGTTTCCACTCCCAGCCGGGACGTTCCGGTGGCGTCGTCGAAATTCCCTTTTCCGTCGTTCCGGTACAGGATATTGGCGTCGTCCAGGAAGTGCGTCTTGAAGATATCCAGGTGCCCATCCAGGTATGGATCTCCTACCGCGATTCCCATACCCGCCTGTTCCATTCCGTCGTCACTGAACGCAACGCCGCGCAGCACACCCTCTTCGCGAAACGTCCCGTTGCGATCATTAACGAAAAAAAGGCTCGGCGTGGAGTCGGACGCCTGGTAAATATCCTGCCAACCATCCTCGTCGAAATCCGCCGCCACCGCCGTCAAACCGTACGTTCCCGCAGCCTTATTGATGCCGGCTTCTTGGCTCACGTCTGTAAACGTTCCGTCTCCATTATTCCGGTACAGCGAGTGCTTTCCAGTTCCCAGACCGCGAGGCCCGCATTCCACCGGAATCCCCTTCCAACGGCAGTACGGATTCTCCCCGGGAAGCCCCGCCGTCTCGAACGAAAATCGAACATAGTTGGAAACGTACAGATCTAAAAACCCGTCGCGGTTGTAGTCCACAAACGTACATCCCGCGCCAAATCGTGGTTGCTCATTCCAAAGCCCAGCCGCTTTGGTCACGTCGGTGAATGTGCCGTCTCCATTGTTGCGATACAGCGCATTCTGCCCGAACCTCGTGAAAAAAATGTCGTCAAAACCATCGTTGTTGTAATCCCCGACGCTGACTCCGCATGCCCACCCGACCGAGCGCAATCCGGCTTTTTCCGTTACATCGGTGAACGTTCCGTCGCGGTTATTTTTGTATAGCCGGTTAGTCGTGCCGTCCGGCGCGCCGCCGATCCGTGTCCCTGACAATACAAACAGGTCCATCCATCCATCGTTGTCGTAATCGATAAATGCGCATCCGCACCCGGTCGACTCCACGATGTATTTATAGCCTTCTTCGTCCCCGTAGATGATGGGCGCGTGCAAGCCCGCCGCTGCCGCTACATCCACCAGATGCGCATTAAACGGAATGCCGGAAGATTTCGCCCTCGGCACCGGCTTCGTCGTGTGTCCGCCCATCCCTTGTGCCAATAAGCGGTTCGCGGAAATGGAAAGCGTTGCTCCCATTCCCAACTGGACAAACCTGCGGCGCCCGAAGCGAGAAGTTTTTGTCATTGAGGCAATAGAAAGAGTGTACCGTCATGCTCCGCGGATTGGAAAGTCCAGGCGGAATCACGACTACGCAACTAAGAAACTTGATCCCTCCGCTCGCCCCTGGTGTATGCTGTCGCCGTTCCCAGATTTAGTCGCTCCATTCGCTCGAACAGCCTGTCACACCATTTATCCCGAACGATCGTGTTATCCTCCCGGGCTGATCTGAGACGGATTTTCGCTTGCCACGACTGAACTGTCGATTCTTCGGAGGAATTCATGTTCACGGCCACAGCAAATTTGATTCTGCCCAGTACCACCACTGGTTCGTTTCCGCGCCCCCGTTGGTTTGATGTCTGTATGTGGGGACGCCCGCTCGATACCTGCATGCAGGACATTCGTTTCCGCGAAAAATTTCAGGATGCTCTGGCCGTGGTCATCAGCGACCAGGAACGCGCAGGTCTCGACATCGTCTCCCACGGAGATTTTCACGTCGACGAAGATCTCGCCGGACGCGCTTGGCATCACTATCCCCTTCAGCGCTGGGCCGGCTTCGAAGGTGATTATCTGCAACCCGAGGAAACCACTGCCCCTTGGTTGCACTATCCTCCCGGAACACTCCTAAATGAAATCTATACCGGTTGGCGCTGGCCGCATGTTGTCGACAAAATCGAGCATCGCCCCTTGGATTATCCGAAACTGTGGCGTATTGCTCAGGGCAAAACGCAAAAGCCCCTGAAGTTTGGGACCTGTTGTTCTCAGGTCATGGCTCTCTTCCTCGACATTCACACTCCTAAATATAAAGACAAACGGCAAGTCATCTGGGACATGGCGGAAGCCATGAATAAAGAGTTGTTGCTGCTTCGCGCCGCCGGTTGCCGTTGCATCCAGATTGAGGAGCCCACCTTCCATTTCATGGCCAACACCTATGGCAAGGACCACGACGAAGTCAAGTTCATGGTCGATGCCTTCAATCGTGAAGTGCAGGGCCTCGACGACGTCGAATTGTGGATTCACACCTGTTGGGGAAATCCCAACATGCAGCGCGTCATGGATGACACCAGCTACGCGAACTCCATCGAAATTTACCTCGAGCGTTGCCGTGGCGACGTCTGGACTCTCGAAATGAAAGATCGCAACCAGAAGGATCTGGAGTTGTTCGAACCTTTCAAGCACGATCTCAAAAAGAAAATCTGTATCGGCGCCGTCAGTCACCGCGTTCTGCAAGCGGATCGCCCGGAGGATGTGGCCGCCGAAATCCGCAAAGCTTTGAAAGTCATTCCGGTGGAGAAGTTGATCATCTCCAACGACTGCGGCTTTGGCCGGCAAGGTTGCAATCGCGAAATCGCCTTCTACAAAGCCAGCGCCTTGGCGCAAGGCTGCAACATTGTGAGGCGCGAACTGGGACTTCCCACAACCCACGTCCCGGCCGCGGAGGCCAAATTCCAGATCGATGTGGTCCCGGGTCGTCGCTAGGCGTACTTTCGGGACTGCGGCCTGATTCGGCACCCGCAGGATTCCCGGATTCTCAGTTCCGTGGGCAGCAATATGTGCGGTTGACCCGTACTCCAATGCGCATCTCGTCGCCCGATGATCCGATCCAGCAAAAGCTGTGCCCCTGTTCGGCCCAGTTCTGCTGCTGGCTGGCGCACCGCAGTCAGGGGGATCTTCATTAGCGGCGCCATCTCAAAATCGTCAAATCCCACCAGCGCCAAACTCCTGGGAATCGCGATCTTCTCTTCCTGCAGCGCTCGCAAGACCTGCAGCGTGGCGACGTTGTTCAGTGAGAACACTGCCGTAGGCGGATTCGCTGAGCGCAGCCGCTTCAGCAATCTGCCACCCACTCCCGACGCGCCCTCCGCCATCGAAAGTTCGCTTGGCAGTCCCGCCTCTTTCATCGCCCTTCGGTAGCCATCGATGCGCGAACGTATGGAGTTGAATTGACTGTCATATCCAATGCACAAGATTCGTGTGTGCCCGTGTTTCAACAAATGCTCCACCGCATTCCTTGCGCCTCTCTCGTTCTCCACCATCACCGAGCAGGCGTCGAGGCCGTCGATAGTGCGATCGAGCATCACAACCGGCACACCTCGTTCCCTGATTTCTGCCAGTTTTCTCAAACTCTGTGCGCTGGACGGAACAATCAACACTCCCGCTATATTTCGGGAGAGCACCATGGAAAGGGCTTGGAATTCGTTCTCGCGGTCTCGCTCCGAGGCCATCAATAGCGTCAGGTAACCTTCTCTTGCCGCTTTTTGTTGGACGGCATTGGCACACACTGAGAAAAATGTATCCGCCAGATCCGGAACAATCAGCGCGATCGTTCGCGACGTTTGGCCCTTCAACATCCGCGCCGCTTCATTCGGTTCGTAGCCCAGTTCCCGAATCGCAGCCCGAACCCTTTCTGCGGTTCCCGGACGAACCACGCCAATATTGTTGACGACGCGCGAGACCGTCATCGTGCCAACGCCCGAACGTCTCGCAACGTCCTCAAGGGTGGGTTTGAGGGTACGCTTTCGAACCATGCTTTCTATTCAGCCTGGCGATTCGCCGTTCCCGATCTGGAGGATAGCCGCAACAAAGTCCCGGGGAAGGTCGCAAACCGAAGCAGCACCAGCCTAGCCAAGCCAACAATTCTCTTGACAATGTACGGCCAGGATTTTATAAGTGCAACCAATAAAATGATAACGCTACCATAGAGGTCTGCCCACGGCTTCCTCTTTCCGGGATTCCGTGTTTCGCGCTGCTTCTCGGTAGCGAAGACGAACTGGGGAGTTCGCGGCTCCGGCCTCACCCCCCGGAGTTCTTCCGCCGCAAGTGGGTTCAACCACTTGCGGCGGCCGTTCTTGCGGCTCTTGTGGCCGCCCAAACTATGCACATTTCGATGTCCCCGGCGCTCAAAGGTTGCCTCTACGCTTAAGCGCTTTACGGGTCAGTTATCCCTTCACCTTCTTCTGCAGCAAAGTGAGCAAAGCTCTATCCAGTTGATGCCCTTTCCAGTCTTCAAATTTGGTTCCCTGCCGCTCTGTGTCCAGCACGCCAAAGGGTCCCCGGAAGTTCCACAGCGCAAACCCGCAGTTCATTTCCACCAGTACATCCAGCGTATCGTTGAACCACGCCAGAACTACTTCGGGTGGCGTGTGCTTGTAGCAGCCCATCTCGCCGAAATGTATCGGTACCCCTTGCGCCGCCATCAGCGACCACGGGTGCAAATCCTTCTCCAGCTTCTGGCGATCGCAAATAATATTTCCCTTATCGTCTTTCAGTGGCCAGGTCGGCATCCTGCTTGTGTCCGTACCTCCACCGCGCACCCACTCGCAATCGTGGTGGGTCACCTGCATCGGATTATAAGTGTGCCCGCTCTGCAGCATACCCGTGCTGGTCAGCGTCGGGATGGGCCAGCCTCCGCCCGGATATCCATCGGTCACTACCATCCGCCGCGGGTCGTGCGCGCGTATCGCATCATTTGCAATTTTCGCGACCCGGTCGTAATCAGCCGCATGCCGCTTCAACATCTCCATATTGAAATAATCCGACGTTTGCAGTGACCGCTGCCTCTCAATTTCCTGTTTCTCAGCCGCGTCCGGCGGTACGATCGGCTCGTTCACCAGGTTGAAGCTGACCTGTTCGCTTGAGATTCCCTTGTAGCGGTCGGCGAAAAACGTCCATTGGTGAACAAACGCGTCCAGCGTTCGCTGGTCGTAAAACACGCTCGTTTTTTCTTTGGTGATGTGAATGCCGGTATATTTCTCGTCCATCGAATCGAGAATGCACAGTCCCGGCGCTCGATGCAGGCAAATGTTGACGTGCACTCCGTATTTCTCGCCCAGGCGCACCGCGCGATCGATGGGCTCCACTTTCTTTTCATCGATCGTGAACAGGTCCGGCGCGGTCCAGAACCGATAGTCCATCGGCAGCCGCACCCAATTGAAACCCCAGTCCCGTGTCCAGCGGAAATCGTCCTCAGGGAACATTCCATCGTCGCGATAGGGTCGGTCGAAAAATACTCTAGAAGATTGAAGCCGTACCACTTGGGATTTCTTGCTGGAGTCGCCGTGCGCGCAGCCGCGGAAAGCAACTCCACTTTCCCCAGATTTCCGGAAAGAATTCCTCCCGCCACCACGGCGCCAGCCGATTTGATCATCCTGCGTCGCGTGCACCGCGACACACCGATGTCCTCATGCGTCTGCATGTTCTTCTGATCAGTTGGTATTTCCATTTTTGTCCTTGATGCGCGTCGGGCCCGACGCGCCATTTTCGGGTATCGTATGCTTCTCTCCTGACGTTCTCAAGCTTCATGCTTCGCACGCACCAAACTCGTTTCATCGAACTGTTGTGCGCCATCCGTGAAAAAGTTACTCTAGCCGTGCTTGCCGGCCCAACGATCATGAGACTCTGCCCTTGAAAATCACTCGCCTCAAAACTGCTGTTGTCGAAGGCAACTTCGATTGGACTTTCGTCCGCTTGGAGACCGATGAGAGCATCACCGGTCTCGGGGAGTGTTTCTTTGCTCCTGGTCTTACCGCTATTCTGCGCTCTCTGGAGCCGCTCCTCCTCGGTGAGGACCCCCGCGACACTCATCGCCTCTTTCGCAAACTTCAGCTTGCCACTTCCGGCGCTGGCTCCTCCGCCGGCATCATCTATAACGCGATCAGCGGCGTCGAAGCCGCCCTTTGGGACCTCCTCGGCCAATCGCTTGGCGTCCCCATCTATCGCCTGCTCGGCGGGAAATTTCGCGACAAGGTCCGCATCTACGCGGACTGTCACGGCGGCGAAGCTCTCGAGTGTCTCGATGAAGTATTGCGCTCGCGTCCCCCTCGTTGGTGTGCTTCAGAAGAAGTCCACGTGGCCAAAGACTATTTCGGCGAAACCGGCGACGAACCCATCACTCCTCCTGAGGAATATCGCCGCCGTGCTCTCCACAAGAAAGCCGAAGGTTTCACGGCCCTCAAGTTCGATCTCGATGTGCCCGGCACTCAAAGCTCCGATCCTCACAATCGCGTTCTCACCAATTGCGCAATCGATCACATCGTTCAGTCCATCGGCGCCGTTCGCGATGCTGTCGGGCTGAACACGGACATCGCCGTCGATTGCCACTGGCGCTATAGCGCCAGCGATATCGTTAAGGTCGCCCGCGAACTTGAACCCTTTCGACTGATGTGGCTCGAAGATCCGGTGCCTCCCGACAGCGTTTCGGCTCTTCTCGAAGTCAGCTCCAAAGTACGCATTCCCATCGCTACTGGCGAAAATCTTTTCCTCTTCCGGGGATTCGAAGAAATAATTTCCAAACATGCCCTCAGCATCGTCACTCCCGATCTCCAGAAAGTGGGCAGCCTCTCCGTAGCACAAACCATCGCTAGTTTTGCGGATGTCCACACCATGCCCATTGCGCCCCACAACATCAGCAGCCCCGTGGGAACTATGCTCTCCGCGCATTTTTGTGCGGCCATTCCGAATTTCTTGGCCTTGGAGTTTCACGCTTCCGACGTGCCCTTCTGGAATGACCTCATCGACGGGCCGACGAAGCCGCTAATCCAGAATGGTTTCATCCATGTGCCCGAGGCGCCCGGATTGGGTCTTCGTCTGAACGAAGAAGTTGCTCGCCGCTATTCACGAAAGGGTGAGCCATTCTTTGCCTGAGAGAATCCATGTCTAATAGCGCAGCCAAACTGTGGAACTCCGACGACGAACTCTTCGCCCTCATTCAACGCGAACTCTTCACCTGTGTCGTTGGCGACGTTATGGACAAATTGGACCTGCAGCACCAATTCCTCCCTCCGCAGATCGGTCCACTCCGCCCCGATATGGTCGTCATCGGTCGCGCTATGCCGGTCCTGTCCGTCGACGTCTTTAAAGAACGTGTCGCAGGAACCTCCAATCCCCTGATGGACAAGCCCTTCGGCCTGATGCTCGAAGCGCTTGACGATCTTCGCGCCAACGAAATCTACGTGAACACCGGATCCTCCCCGCGCAACGCGCTCTGGGGCGAACTCATGAGCACCCGTGCGCGCATACTCGGCGCTCGTGGCGCTGTCTTGAACGGCTATGTGCGCGACACCAACGCCATTCTGCACATGGGTTTCCCCACCTTCGCGTTTGGTTCCTACGGCCAGGATTCTGCGCCGCGCTACAAGGTCGTCGACTTCCGCGTTCCTATAGAACTCGGCTCCGTGCGCATTCGTCCCGGCGATCTTCTTTTTGGCGACATCGATGGCGTGCTGGTCGTCCCCGTCGAAGCCGAACATCAGGTTTTCACCAAGGCACTTGAAAAAGCGCGTGGTGAAAAGCTCGTGCGCAAAGCCATCGAAGCCGGCAGCAGCGCCGTCGACGCCTTCGCGAAATTCGGAATCATGTGACATCAGCTTGTTGACGAGCGGAGCGGAACTCTCATGATCACCATTGATCTCACAGGAAAAGTGATTCTCGTCACCGGGGCTCTTGGTGCGATTGCCGAGCATATGGTTCGCGCTCTATCCGCTGCCGGTGCTACCTTGGTGCTCACCGATCTCAAGCCGAAATCGGAAGCTCAGGCAACGCTGAACAGTTGGAAGATTCCTCCTTCCTGCTATCTATACCTTCCTGCTGACATCACCGATTCGCATCAGCTCGAGTCCGTCGTCAAAACCGCCTTCGATAAATATCCGAAAATGGACACGGTCCTCGGTCACGCCGGCGGCTGCGGGTTACATCCTTTCGCCACCACTTCCGAATCTGACTTCGAGCGCATTTTTCGCTTCAACTTTTTCGCGCAAACCTATCTCGCTCGTGCCGTCCTGGCGCGCTGGGTCGACCTCAAGATCGCCGGTCACCTGATCTTCACTTCGTCTTACGTGGCTCGCATGCCGCACACCCAGATTTCTTCCTACGCCTCCGCCAAGGCCGCGCTGGAAAATCTCGCGCGCAGTCTGGCCATGGAATATGCCGACACCGGCATCCGCGTCAATGTCGTCTCCCCCGGCAATGTTGCGGCCGGAAGCTCGCTGAAAGTCTTTGAGCAAGATCCCGCCTACCGGGAGTTCGTTCTGCGCGTTTCCCTCGGCAGACGCAATAGCCCAGAATCGATTGCCAACGCATTTCTGTTCCTGTGCTCGCCGTTGGCCGACGAAATCAATGGCCAGGTGTTCAGTCCCGGACTACGGCGGCGGCATCGGAAATCGTCTATGAAAATCGGCCTCGGCCTTTATCGCCACATGCTCTCGCGCGACTACTACGACTTCGCCCGCCAGGCTGGCTGCACTCACCTCGTCGTCCATCTTGTCGATTACTTCCATCAAGGCTCCACGAACCCCCGCAACAATCAGCCCACCGGTTCCAAATACGAGCCTTGGGGTTTTGCCGGCGATTCCTCCCAGCTCTGGTCGGTTGCCGATCTGAAAGCCCTTCGTGCGCAGATCGAAGATGCCGGCCTCACCCTGGCCGCCATCGAAAACATCGATCCTGCCCATTGGCACGACATTCTTCTCGACGGCCCCCAACGCTCTCAACAAATTGAAAAGGTCAAAACTCTGATCCGCCATCTCGGCGAAGCAGGCATCCCCGTTCTCGGCTACAACTTCAGTTTGGCCGGTGTTTGTGGAAGAGTCACCGCGCCTCTGGGCCGCGGCAACGCGATCACCGTTGGCATGGATGGACCTGCCGAAGACGTGCCCATCCCCAATGGCATGGTCTGGAACATGATTTACGATCGCAACGCCCCGCCCGGCACTTTGCCATCGATTTCCCACGACGAGCTCTGGCGTCGCTTGGAACGTTTCCTCGCTGACGTTCTTCCCACCGCCGAGCAGTCCGGCGTCCGACTTGCCGCTCATCCCGACGATCCGCCCATGCACACCATGCGCGGTCAGCCTCGCCTTGTGTATCAGCCGCACATGTATCAGCGCTTGATCGACTTTGCACCCAGTCCCAGCAACGCGCTTGAACTTTGTGTCGGCACCATCGCGGAAATGACGGAAGGCAACGTCTACGACGCCGTCGATACCTATAGCCGCCAAGGCAAAATCGCGTACATCCACCTTCGAAATGTCATCGGCAAAGTGCCCCACTATCGCGAAACCTTCATCGATGAAGGCGACGTCGACATGCTTCGCATTCTCGCTATTCTTCATCGCAACAAATTCGATGGCGTACTTATTCCCGATCACACCCCGCAGATGACTTGCGCCGCTCCCTGGCACGCTGGCATGGCGCATACCCTCGGCTTCATGTTGGCTGCCAAAGCCGCACTCGAATCGTCCGATCATTGCGCAAATAAAACGGAGCCCACTCATCGTGCCCACAACTAACGCCAGCGCCCCCGGAGTTGCCCGCGCTTCCGCTATGCCGCTGATCCTTGCCGCCAGCGTCTCCACTCTCGGCGGCCTCCTGTTCGGCTACGACAACATCGTGATCAGCGGCGCCATCGGCTTCCTCAGCCAGTTTTTTCATCTGGATGCCACTGGCATCGGCTGGGCCGCTGGATGCGCCCTGGTCGGTTGCATCATCGGCTGCGCCGCTGCCGGCCCCGTCGCCGACTACCTGGGCAAGAAAAAAGGGTTGGCCCTCTGCGCTCTCTGCTTCGCGCTCTCTTCCGTGGGCATGCTTTTTGCCGGAAGTTTGAACCAGTTCGTCTTATGGAGACTGATTGGTGGCCTCGGTATCGGCGCCGCATCCGTGATTTCTCCCAACTACATTGCGGAAATCGCGCCCACTCGCGTGCGCGGGCGCTGCGTCACTCTCTACCAACTCGGTATCGTGGTCGGAATTCTCGCTGCCGTGTTCGTCAACATGCTGATTCAGCGCATGGGCGATGAAGCCTGGAACATTTCCACCGGTTGGCGATGGATGTTTCTCGCCGGTGTTTTCCCAGCTGTTTTCTTTGGATTGATGATTCTTCCTGCCGCCGAAAGCCCTCGTTGGCTCATGAAAATGGATCGCCGCGATGAGGCCATCGATGTCCTCACCAAAATGAATGGCCATGACGTCGCCCTTCGCGAAGCCGCAGAAATACAAACCGCTCTGGCTACCGAAGAAGGCCACATCTCCGAGCTCTTCACCACATTTCGCCGCCCGTTGTTGCTCGGCATCATGCTCGCCGGATTGCAGCAGATCAGCGGAATCACCCCCATTTTCGCCTTCCTGCCGGAAATCTTCCGCACCGCTGGAACCGCCACGAGCGACGCCTTTTTTCAATCCGTGTTGGTCGGATTGATCAACCTCTTGTTCACGCTAGTCGCTCTTTGGCTCGTCGATCGCGTCGGCCGCAAATCGCTCATTCTCGCTGGCACCGCTGTCCAGTTCCTTTCACTGGCCCTTGTCGGCTGGTTCTATCACGTACACGGCAGCGGCATTGCCGTTCTCATTTTCGTGATGAGCTTCGTCGCCGGCCACGCCTTCGGCAATGGAGTCGCTTGCTGGGTCATCATCTCCGAAATTTATCCAACGAAAGTCCGTGGCCGTGGCATGTCCATCGCCACCACCGCCCTCTGGCTGGTCGGATATGTCGGAACGCAACTCTTCCCGCTGATGAAGAATCAACTCGGCTCAGACGGCACCTTCTGGGTCTTCGCCGCTGGCGCGCTCCTTACCATCGTGCTAGTGGCGTGGTTAATCCCCGAAACCAAAGGCCGCTCCCTCGAAGAAATCACCGCCTTTTGGCTGCGCAAAACGGCCCGCTAGTCACGCCTGCATCTCCGCGCCCTTTCTCGGGTTGTCTCTCTGGAATTGTTGTTGATCAGGATCACGTCTCGGCTCAGTAGACGCCCGGTTGCTCTCTCCAAATGGCACACAATCGGCGCACACATCCAACATTCGGGCAAAATCAGATTGAAAATTTGGCTCCCCGGGCTAGATTCGAACTAGCAACCCTTCGGTTAACAGCCACTAATTCTGTTTAATCACGATTTGCCGGAGCGGGGGTTTTCCGAGGAGTATCAGCAAGTTGCGATGAAACTCGATGAGTCAACTTCTCACCTTTGTTCACTTTTTCTTCGCAATTGATCGCGTTTTACCGCAATTACCGTGACATTTCCGTGACAGGCGATGTTTGATGCTCATTGCTAGATTCCTCCTTGGGTATGGTGGCGGGGTACTCCAAGTCCTTGTCGATCTTCCTCCAAGGCTTCTTTTCGCTGTTCACCATCAGCAAACGAACGTGCAATCGTGGCCTTCAATCTTCCATCCCAGTATTTAAGGTTTGGACGGCGCTCTTCGGGTACTGCCAGGGACAGATCCGTCACGAGCGCGTTCATGCGCCGCATGACCTGCACGCTGCTACCACCGTAGGAACAGATCTCATCAAAGGCCAGCCGAAGGAGATCATCCCATGTGGGAAATGGGACCACGAGACGCAGTCTGCCATCGCTGTCGCAATAGGTTCCAATTTCCAGATGCCGTTGACCCAGCCGCAGGAGCAGGTCCTCAATCTGGTCAAGCGCCTGCACCGCCGTTGTCGGATCGTTAATCGCGGGTGATAACGCCTTGATGGCTATGTCGACAAGTAGCCGGATCGCGTACTTGGGGTCTTGCTCGAATGTGCGCTCTTCCCCAATTTCAACCGCGCGCAGCAACCTTCGTTCATCGATAGGCCGTTCTGCACCATACACGCGCAAAAAAGGCGTCAACTCCAAAACTGTATCGCCAACCGCGGCGATCATTTCGATGACTCCGCCAGACACTTTCGCCAGGTTCACCAACGCGGGTACATTGACCGCCTGTACGGAGCGCGGTCGTCCGTGATAAATCAGCGTCTGGGTGCAAGACAATGCGCGAAAATCAGGCAGTCTAGTTAAGGCCTCCACCTGATTCGAGCTCGGATAAAGTGTCGTTATTACCGTGCGTCCTCGCTCGCCCGTGAAAATCAGCATCCGGTTGACCTGAAGCAGACCAACCCGATGGATCAGGGCGATGAACATGCCTACGCTCCCCACAAGGAGGGCAACTTCCACCCAAGTACTAACAAATGGAACTTTTCCCGAGCCGTTGCGGTCGACCCCTGCGAGTGCTGCGATCGCAAATAGAAAAGTAGCTGTAAACATCCCGAGGGCGTGCGACATCACCGGATCACGCGCTACCCACAGCACGAGGCGCGGGGAATAAGCAGTGGCGCTGAACTGTACCATCACAAAGGTTAGAGAAAATACGATACCCGTGAGAGCAATCATGCCCGAAGCAATGGCAGAGTAAATCGCCGTCGCAGTGGAGATGCTCACCGGGGAGACAAGCCCAGGAAAGATGCGGCTCTCCAGGCGTGGAAACGTCAGCGCAGCCGCTATTGCAACTCCAGCATAGATTGCAGGTATTCCCCATGAGCTCAGCTCACGTTTGTATTTCCGGTAGCTCGGGGAACCCGCGCGTAATAGCAAATCGGCTTTCATTGCATATTGGGACACAGTGCTACTCCTCCTATGTCGCCTGTTACGTATCGGAAAGGCCGGTTTTTCACGGTCTTCGTTAACTACGTCAATTAGTACTTCTCGGGGATAAAGTGCCTCCCCTTGAGCGAGCCCTGATCGTCGTAGCTGCCTTTGTTCTTCCGCGGGGGCAATTTCACTTTTTCTCGCGGAGCTTTGCGATAAGGAATCAGGCTCAAGAAGTGCCTGATGCAGTTGAGCCTCGCCTTTTTCTTATCGTCGGATCGGATGATGTACCAGGGCGCATGTTTTGTATCGGTCGCTTCCAACATGCGATCGCGTGCGCGTGAATATTCATACCAACGGCGGAAGGATTCCAGGTCCATTGGACTGAGTTTCCATTGCCGTACCGGGTCGTTTATCCGTGCCGCGAAACGGCGCTGTTGCTCCTTCTTCCCAACTTCCAGCCAATACTTGATCAGGATAATTCCACCACCGACAATGAAGTTTTCTACGGTGGGACAAAGCTCCATGAATCGCTCGTACTCCTTGTCCGAGCAGAAACCCATGACGCGTTCAACCCCAGCCCGGTTGTACCAACTACGATCGAAGATAACGATCTCGCCAGCGGCCGGAAAGTGCTGCATATAGCGTTGGATATACATCTGGCTTTTTTCACGGTCGGAAGGAGCCGGGAGCGCGACAACGCGAAACACGCGAGGACTAACACGTTCGGTGAGCGCGCGGATTGTACCGCCTTTACCTGCGGCGTCGCGCCCTTCGAAGATCACGATGACGCGAAGCCCTTTGTATTTAACCCAATCGTGAAGTTTACAAAGTTCCGCTTGGAGTTCGCGCAACTCTCCTTCGTATTCCTTGCGCTTCATTCCCTTCGTTTTGGTCGCGTGTTTATGGTCCTTTTTGGACATCCTGAACTCCTTATTTTGTAGGGGGAACCGTAAAGGTCCCGCCTTTCAAAGCAGCCGCATAACAACTCACAGTTCGACTCACGGAGGAGCTGTAGACATTACGGGCACATTCCGAAATCCCAACTTCGCACTACTTCAAACCGACCGAACGCGGCGAAAATAGGTTGAAGTCAAGCTTGTTGGCAACGAATTCGATTACTTTTTGCGCCTTCACGCTATTTCCCGCTTCATCGAGCCGTGGAGAGAATACGGCAATCGCACCCTTGCCAGGCACAATGGCTATGATCCCCCCACCCACTCCGCTTTTCGCGGGAAGCCCAACGTGCCAAGCCCAGCCACCGGAACCGTCGTAGAGTCCGGCCATCGTCATTGTCGACAGAATGTAGGGCACGTCTTCTGATTTGATGACTTGCTCTCCAGTGGCTGGATTTTTGCCGTTATTGGCCAATACCGCGCCCATGCGAGCAAGTTGCGTGGCGTTCACGCCGACTGAGCACTGTTTTGTATAGATATCGACCGATTCAAATGGGTCTGCGTAAATGCGGTCGTATTTGGCCAGCAGCATGGCTAACGCCTTGTTGCCGGCATTTGTAGCGGCTTCTGATTTGTAAACTTCATCGATGAGGACAAGTTTTTCACCGGCCACTCTACCGTAGAAGTCGAGAATCTTGTTCCATTTCTCGCCTTCGTTCCTGCCGGAGATAAGACTTGTAGTGGCAATGGCACCGGCATTGACGAAGGGATTACCGGTGTGAGTGGGCATGTCCACTACCGCTTCCACGGAGTTGAAAACGCGACCAGTTGGCTCCGAACCTATGCGCTGAAAAACCTTGTCGTAGCCAAGTTCTTCCATCGCCAAGGCGAGCGTGTAGACCTTGGAAATTGACTGGATTGAGAACGAATACTTTACATCGCCGAGTTCAAACACTTGGTTGTCGGTGGTAACGATAGCGACACCGAAGAGTCTGGAATCAACCTGTGCCAAATAAGGGATGTAGTCCGCATTTTTGCCACTAGTGTCGCTCCGGAATTTGTTGTAAGCCTCACGCACAATCGACTCAGCCTCCTCGCGAGTGGGTGCCACCGGACTTCGCTTGATTTGACCAGCGGTGGGGATCACACAAAAAACAGCAAATAGAAAATACACAGCCAAAACAAACGATCCAAAGCGAACACTATTTCTGAACATTTGCGGCCTCCTGAGTTTCGTTCGCATGAGTTCTTCGTTTCCAGAGCCCAAAACCGGAATTCCTTATTCGAATCCGCCGTCGTTAAAACTCGAAGCCCTTGTTCCAGTCGAATTTGGCGGAGAATTGGACCCTATAGTCATTTACGTTGAAACCATCGAGGTAGTTGACGCGCCTGCCGAACTGAAATTCGCCTCCCAAGGTGACTCTTTTGAGCGGGTGATACAGGACGTTGCCGAGGGCGTAGTACCCCTGGTGGAAAGCATCCGCTGTTTGCGCGTCTGAATTTGTAATGTTGACCATCGAGAAACCGACGGAACTGGTGAAACGATCACTCCAGGTATGATCCAGAAACGAGACGATGCCGAGTACTGGGAGTGGTACACCTTTGATTGGGGACACGGTGTTGGAGAAAGTATTCTTGATTCCGATATCCACCGGCGCATCGTTCATGTAGTTCTCCACACCATCGCCATAGACGATCTGAAACTTGCCAGTGTCTTTCTTCGTGAAGTAGAGGTTCGAACTCAGGCTCACGCCCCAACCGATGGCCGTGCCGCTGAGATTGTAGGGAACCGGGACGGTGTCGACCCACGCGATCTTTCGAAGAATGCCGCCAATCTGGACGTAACCCCATTTTCTGGAGAAACGTGTATTGCCGGACAAGTCCGGCCATTTGAACTGAGGAACAACGTTCGCAAGCTCGATGTGCCCAGCGTACGTTCCCTGGTCTGCGCTGGCGCCGGGACGCTCAAGGGCAAGCGTGACGCTGTTGTTTCCTTGTAATGGCATCCAGCGAACTTGTACGTTGCGGAAAAAGACCATGCCGTTCGGGCCCCAATACTCCAGGGAGTTTGGGAAGACGTCAATGTCCATGAAGGGACTCCACGTCTGGCCCGCGCCAAAGTGCCCAAGTTCTCCATATGCTTGACGCAAACGGAATGTAGTCTGCCCGGCGTCGACACCCGTTCCAAACAGCTCAAATTCAAAAATCGTTTTCAGGTTGCCGAACTTTGTGGGCGTCAAGGTCTTAACGCCAAAACGCGTCTGCCGAACGCCCCAGTAAGTGTCGCCGTTCGGGCCAAACTCACCTTCGAATGCGGGAAGTTTGGTAGGCCGCATCACATCAAACCAGTTGGGATCGTTGGTTCCAAACTGATATCCGCTGTCGAGCATGACAAATCCGTAGAAGTCGACCGAACTTCCGGTTGCCGGCTTCTCCGCTTTCTCTTCCACTTTCGGTTGGAGCGTTGGTGTGTTCACAACAGCCGAAGGAGCAACAGTCGTCGCGGCGGGCTTCACGAGAGCGTTCATCTGCACCTTCAGATCGCGGACTTCCTGTTCAAGGAGTTCAAGTTTCTTCTGCATTTCCTGAACGTCCGGGGTCTGTGCGGCCGTCCCCTGAGAGCAGACAGGCGCACACAGGATCAACAACAGGAAGAACGCGATGATCCCTGGGCACAAGAACTGTTTGGAAATTTGCGAAGCGTTGTAGTCGGAGGTCATTCGCCTTCTCCTTTTTCTAGCTGGCGTGAGCCCGATGGTCACAAGCCCGAGTTGGCCCATACGGTCAAAAGACAGAAGGACTCCTGCGATGTTGCAAAATTTCAGATTGTCCACGGCGGTCGCATGCTCATAACAAGGCGAAACTCATGGTCGTCGAGCTCGAACATTCTCGGAGACACAGCGATGAGTGGCGCGCACAACGCCGCCATCGGCTTAAATTCTTCTAACTTGCCTTGGGAAGTATCATTCGGTCAGGAGTGAGCTTATAAGTCCACGGACAACCCGAATTCTTCCAACCGTTCTTCAAGCGCTGGCCAACAAAGGCACTGTCAGGATCCTCAACCGTGTCGCCTTCGAAGCCATCCGTGATGTTGTAGGCGTTCTTGAATCCAGCTTTGGCGAGCATGTTGACGGCGATGGCGCTGCGGCCGCCAGACCTACACGTCACACAAACCACATCCTCGGGCTTTGCCACTTCGCTTACCCGAGAAACGAAATCCGGAAGTGGCTTCATCGGGAACTGCCCCTTGCTCGCGTCCCACTCGTAGATCTGAATGGCGACGGGAATTTTCCAGGCCATAGTCGGGTGTCCGACGAAGAGATATTCTTCAGGCGTGCGAACGTCGAGGATCTTCACTTTGTCGGGATCGGCCTTCCACTTCTCGTAAGCTTCTTTCGCAGTAACATAAAGCCCCACGACGGTCTGTTTATCCTTAGGAATTGCATTTAGTTCAGACATTGTCAGTCCCTCCGTTTGTTCTTAATCGTTTGCCGAACTCTCCGCTCTGACGTCGTGTCAAATCCTTGACAACTATTTCAAGGCCACTGGAGGGCCGCTGACACGCTTCCCCTTCAGGTTGACCGTTACCTCCACGCGGTTTGCAATCTTGATGAACGGAATGCCGCTGTTCATACCGTACTGCTTGCGGTCGAAGGCCATCTTGCCGGCGAGCGTGCCAGAACCTGTTCCCTTGCCAGTGATCGTAAAGGTCAACTTCTCCTGTTTGGTTACGCCGCGGATGGTGAAATCGCCATCAAACTCAATGGTGTCCGGACCGGTCTGTACAGCCTTTGCTGAATGAAAGGTGATCAACGGATTGTGCTCGACATCGAAGAAATCTTTGCCCTTCAACTTCCCGTTTTTCATGCCGCTTCCGGTATCCACGGTGGCGGCCTGAATCTTAATATCCAAAACGGCGGTCGAGAGCTCAGGCGACGTGAACGTCAAAGTGGCGTCCCACTTGTCGAACTTGCCGACGATAGCCACCGATGATTCGACGTCGAACTTCATCGTGCTTTCGCCAGGCACAAACGTGAAAACAGGAGCCTGTGCTCGGCCTAATGAGGGAAATAGTGCAAACGCTAAGAGGCAAAGAACAGAAGATGCGAAAGTTCGTTTCATTTTTCATGTTCCTTTCACGGCAAAACAAATACAGGTTTCAAGCTATAGTTACTGGTACTTTCTCGGCCGCAAGGGTGCGTTTTGCCAGCTCGGGCTTGATGCTAGACACAGCATCAAATTGGGACATATGAACTTTGCCGGTCAGCTCGTCCAAGAAATGGGACCGTTTCAGGCGGTCCATGATCGGCCCCTTCACTTCAGACAGGTGGAGAGTGATCCCGCCGTCCTTCAGTCTGTGGTTGATGGCCTCGAGGCTTTCCAGCGCGGAATAGTCGATGGTGTTTACCGCTGGGCATTCGAGGATGACATCGCGAATGGCGGGATTAGCTGCAACCGACTCGTTGACAAGCTCCTCGAGGAAACGGGCGTTCGGGAAATAGAGGCTTGCATCCACGCGAAGTGAGAGGATCTCGGGATCGGTTACCACCTCGTGACGCTTGACGTTGCGGAATTGCGAGGTACCCGGAATCTGTCCCACCACTGCCACGTGTGGCCTCGAGGTGTTGTAGAGGTGGAGGAAGATCGCAAGACCAACGCCAGCCAACAGTCCTGCTTCAACGCCCTCAATCAATGTAAGAAGAATTGTGGCGGCCATCGCCGCAAAATCCGTTAGTGAATAGGCGTAGGTGCGTTTCAGTGCTCCGAGATCTACAAGCGAGAGGACCGCGACGATGATGGTGGCGGCCAAAGTCGCGTTCGGAAGAAAATAAAGCAACGGCGTGAGAAATAGTGTGGCGAGTGCTATGCCCACCGCCGTGAATGCTCCAGCCGCAGGGGTCTCGGCACCAGCTTCGAAGTTCACGACCGAACGCGCAAAACCACCGGTGACGGGAAATCCACCAGAGATAGCAGCGCCGATGTTGGACATGCCGAGTGCGATTAATTCCTGATCTGGGTCAACGCGTTGGCGGCGTTTTGCAGCGAGTGTCAGAGCGACGGAGATGGACTCGACATAGCCAACGATGGAAATCAATAGAGCGGGAACAATGAGTTTCGCCCAGAGTCCCATGTCCAATGGAGGAAGCGTTAGCTTCGGCAAACCCTTGGGAACAGTTCCTACGATCTTGACGCCGTGCTCGGTAAGCCCGAAGCCCCAGACGGCAGCGGTGGTCACTGCGATGGCCACGACTGGGCCCACTTTTGCCAGAATGTCGGCTGTCCGTTCGCGGACTCCAAATCGACGCAAAAGTGGCTTGAGGCCACGGCGTACCCAAAAGAGAAAGGCCAGCGAGGCGAAACCTATAGTCGCCGTATATATATTGATATGGCCGAGGTTTGGCACCATGGATTTCAGTAGGTCCAGGAAACTCTCCCCTTCCGCGTGAATGCCGAGCACGGGTGCCAGTTGGCCAGCCGCAATCTGAATGCCCGAAGCGGTGATGAAGCCCGAGATGACGGGATGACTGAGAAAGTTCGCGAGAAAACCAAGCCGCAAGAGACCGAGGGCAAGCAGTAACAAGCCCGAGATGGCGGCTAGTGCAATGGTAGCTCCAAGATATTCCGGGGTGCCTTGAGATGCGACCTTTACTGCGGCGGCCGCGGTCATGAGGCTGGCCACCGCGACGGGTCCGACCGCAAGGGTGCGCGATGTGCCGAAAATTGCATAGAGCACAAGCGGCGCCATCGACGCGTAGAGTCCAACCTGCGGCGGAAGTCCCGCCAACAACGCATAGGCCAAAGATTGGGGAATGAGCATTACAGTGACGATCATCGCCACGATCAGGTCATTGGTAAAAGTGCGACGAGAGTATTCCGCGCCCCAAGTCAAAATCGGGAAATAGCGACGGGCAAGACCTTTCAATTCCGGTGAAATGCTCATGCTGCACGCTCCACGACCGTTCCTCCGGATAGCTTGGCGAATATTTTGGCTGCCATGGCGGCGAGGGGAATCGACCACACAATCCATAAGATGGCCATCGCCCCGATGCGCGAGTCCGCGTTCGGAATGGCCGTCACGGCCGCGAAAAGCGCGGCACCGTTCAGCGTGCTCAGCCCCAGCGACATCATACTGCGCTGGTTCTGTTTCAAGCCGAAGCTGAAGTTATAAGTCATCAGGCCCATCCCGACCATGAACAGGGTCATTGAGAGGAAGGCAAATTCTCCCGCCGTGTTGAGCATCGCTCGGCCGTAGATCACTAAGCACCAAGCTGCCGTCAACAATGTGGAGATCAGGGCTAACCCCTTGACCGCCGGGAACATCTTCGTTGCCGTCGTGTCGGCATAATGCCGGAACGCTGCTCCGATAATCAGCGGCAGGAGGATGGTCAGGAGGAGCGGTTTTGCGAGAGACCAAGCGCTAATCGTCACCCCCTTGATCAACAGCGGTGCCAGCAACGGCATAAAGACCACCGTGCCGATCGACACCAGTGGTATGAGGGCTCCGGCGAATCCCACGTCTCCTCGGGCTTTTCCTACCATCTGCTGGAGGAACGGCGCGCAGGGCGCCAGGCTGGCGAGGAGGACTACAACCTTGTAGGGCTCCGCCAGCGGAAGCACCATGGTGATCAGATAGCCGAATGCGGGTCCCACCACCCAGCCCCACATGAAAATCAGACCCAAGGACTTCTTGTTTCGCAATGCCACGACAACCTCAGGCATCTTAACTTTGAGGCCCATGGCTGCCAGGTTCGATACGGTGAAGACCAATACCATTGGGCCTAATGTAGACAGAAGAAACTGCACGACGGCGTGCATAGCCTGTCTCCTTTCAACTCAACTGCAGCATCGCGCGTGAAAGCATGCCGCCGGAAATGTTTTTGGCCTTAAAGCCGTTCTGGAGCAGAACACGCGTGGCGTAGTAAGCGCGCTGCGCGGAGCGGCAAATAACGTGGATTTCGCGGTCGCGAGGAAGTTCGCTTAAACGGGAACGAAGCTGTCCCATCGGAATGTTGACCGCACCGGGGACACTCTCGACGGCCAGTTCCATGGGTTCGCGCACGTCTAAGAGGAATGCGCCGTCCAGTGAATCCCAATGGCTGAGTGGCATGTCGCCATGAAGAACATCTGCTGCCACCATTCCTGCGAAGTTAACGGGATCTTTTGCACTTCCAAATTGCGGGGCGTAGCAAAGTTCGGCTTCCTCGAGATCGTAGACGGTGGCCTTCATCTGGATAGCTAGAGCCAGCGCACTAATGCGCTTGTCCACCGCAGGACCATCTTCGCCAAGGGCTTGAGCACCGAGCAGACGCCCGTCAGATTTGCGGAAAAGTACTTTCAAGCCGAGCATTTTTGCGCCTGGGTAATACCCCGCGTGCGAGTTCGGGAAGAGGTAGAGTTTTTCGTAGTCTTTGTCGCCCAGTTTCTTGAGCAACTTTTCGCTCGCACCGGTCCACGCTGCAGCACCTCCAAAAAGTCCGATGATCGAGGTACCTTGCGTGCCGCGATACCGAGAATCACGACCGGCAATCACGTCGGCTGCGATTCGTCCTTGGCGATTTGCTGGACCAGCTAAAGCAATGAGACTCCACTGACCAGTAACGAAATCTTTTACTTCAATGGCATCGCCGACCGCAAAAATGTCCGGGTCACTGGTGCGCATATGATCGTCAACGCGGATTCCGCCACGTTCACCGATTTCGAGGCCAGCGGTCTTGGCAAGTTTCGTATCAGGCCGTACACCGATCGCGAGGATCACCACGTCGGCGGGGTAAGACTTCCCGGAGATCGTCTGCACGCTCAACGCTCCACCTTCCAATTGCGTGAAGCCCGTCGCTCCGTCATTCAGCGCCAGTTTGACTCCATGCCTTCTGACGTGTCCCTCAACAAGCCGCGCAATCTCCGGGTCGATCGGACCGAGAAGTTGCGGCAGTTTCTGCATAAGAGTTACATCGAAGCCTAGATGCACCAGATTCTCGGCCATTTCCAGACCGATGAACCCACCGCCCACGACCACCGCGCGCCGTGTAGGTTTCAGCATTTGAATGCCCGAGTAGTTGGACATTCCCGCAAGGAAGCTCGTGCCCTTTTCAATCCATTCGCGAATCTTCTTCACGTCGGGAACAGTCCGTACATGAAAGATCCCAGGCAGATCGATACCGGGCAGAGGAGGATGCACCGAAGGAGCACCCGGGGAGAGCACAAGCTTGTCGTACGACTCGGTTGTCACTTCACCGGTTTTGACATTACGCAGATCTACAGTCTTCTTTTTTGCAGAGATAGAAATCGCTTCGCAGTTTGTCCTCGCATCGATTGCAAACGCCGACCGGAAAAACTGTTCGCTGGCAACAATCAGGCTCGACTCTTTCTCAATCACCCCGCCGACGTGATACGGAAGGCCGCAGTTCGCATACGATACAAACGGCCCGCGCTCTACCATCACGATTTCCGCTTTTTCGTCGAGCCTGCGCAGTCGCGCCGCGCAGGAGGCGCCACCCGCCACTCCGCCAACAATAATGACTTTCATATGACTTCCTCCCTTGGGAACCAACCAAACCCGCACGTAAGGCCGACTTGCAAGTTGTTCAAGAAGAAGGAGCACTTGGCGTCGGCCTGTGCCGGGGGTAAACGCGGCAGAACGAACGTCTAGATTCCCGCGATCCCTTTGTTCTGGAGTAACCGGACGACTACGCGGCGGTTCTGCGCCTCGCTCTCCGCTGATTTGTCTTTGTTGGCTATCTGGCGACTTTCGCCCATCGCGCCTGGTGCCAGCAAGTTCGTTAGAGGGACATGACCCTGTTGCAGCAGAATATTGGTGACATTGCCGGCGCGTTCTTCGCTGAGTTTCTGATTCAGCTCAACGCTGCCGGACGCGGATGCGTACCCTTTCACCTGGATCATGTAACCGTTGACGGTCTTTGCCTTCTCAACCAAAGCGATCAGTTGAGAGTTGTACTTGGGGTCAACTTTTACCTTGCCGTTGCCAAAATACACCGTCACTTCATCCATGATGTAGTAATCGTTGAGTTGACCGAATCGCGCGCTATTAGCGGCAATGGCGGCTTTATTTTCCGCGACCTTCTTTTCCTGCTCATTCAACGCTTCCTGCTGCTCTTTCAGCGCTGCATTCTGCGCCGCAAGGGCGGCATTCTGTTTCTCTAACTCCTCTTTATTCTGTTGGGCCTGTTGAGAAGTTTCGGCCTATCCCGCCTGGATGGCCTGCGCCTGCTCGAAATCGTTGCCTTTGAATCGTATGGTTTTTGCGACGAGTTGATTTTTCTGGTTGTACGTACCCTCGACCTGGATGGGGAGTCCTGGAATAAGGGCCGCCATAGACATTTTCTTGTTACGAGCCTTGAACATGCCTTGGACCTGAGCGACATCCGTGCTGTCATCCAACATCACGATGACCTTCGGATTATCCGTAGTCTGCAACACGATTTCCGCGCCGCTTCTCCCCTTGATCACCCCTTCAAGTTTGGTTTGCGCGGAAACAATCGCGCACTGTAGCGAGACAAAAAGCAACAAAACTAGTGAACCGGACAGAATTCGAATCGATTTGGAACAGGTCATAGCTCTCCTCTTTCAAAGTTTCTCAATCAAAGTTGTGAAGAACTGCGGCGGAAGCTCTTCACCAAAAATGGATACTGGACCAACCCGCCGGTTAGACTCTATGCGCAGCGTAGAATCGAGATCTATCGTCTACCCGAGGTGCAACTGCGAGCCTTCGGGAAGTTTTGCAGTTGTCACCTTCTTCCAGCGCTCTTCGAGCAGTTCCTTCGCTGCCTGTTCGAGGAACTCCGGTGCCGCCCACTTTTGGACATCGAAGTCATGCTTGATGTAGCCGTGGCTCAACATGAAGTCTTTTCCGATTTCGACGGAAACCAGATTTTGCGGAGAAAGGTTGGGCACCATATCGATGTCCTTGATGCCACGGTACGTGTGATCGACGTCCAGGTAGAAGGTCTGCTTGTCGAGAATCGCTGCGGCCGCATGTTTGTGTTCGTTCGCCCACCTTCCAACCTTGATCATGCCTTTCATGAAAGCGACCGCGAGTTCGGGATGCTTCTCGGCCATAACGTCGCTACACGTGATGGCGGCAGGAATATTGGCGACCTGCAAAGTCCAATCCGGATGGCGGGATAGGTCTTCAATGGCCTTGAACTTTCCCGTGGCCTCGGAGAGTTGCTGCAAGGGACCGGTTTGCATGTACATGGCGTCGATGGATCCCTTTTCCAGCGCTGCTTCCAGCGGCCGGAAGGCCAAGTCGTGCTTGTGGTCGCGGCGCAGCCACAATTCGGATGGATTTTCCATCAGTGGGCCCATCATTTCTGGTTTGTCATACCAGTCATCTGGATAGGGGAATTCCACGATCTGCACGTCTTTGCGGGTCATTCCATTCAACCGGAGCATCAGCTCGATGCCTTGTTCTTCCTGGATGCCCCACCAGTCGGTCTTAATCTTGTTCTGGCTTCGCGAGAGTCCGATCTTCTTGCCTTTCAGATCATTCATCCGGTAGATGTCCTCCCGCGAACGCACCAGCATCACTCCGCCTTCACGAGGAGCGTGTGTCACTCCCAGAAGCCTCGTCCTGCGAATGTCAGCGTGAACGTGAATGGGTGGAAACAATCCACCGAAGCGAATCATGTTGTCGAGATTGTGGATGTAGTGTGGGTACCAGTCGTTCTCGGCACGGGAACGAAGGTAGAGATACTGAATCCCGATCTTCTTATATTCTTCCTTAGTCGAGCCTAACTCCTGGTCTACGTTGCTGGCGGACACAAGGGGACAATTGGTGTAGTAAACCTCCTTCCAATCCAACGGTACTGTGGTTAGCTTCTTCTGCTGCACCAGTGTAGTAGCCATCTGTAGTTCCTTTCTTTTGAGGTCCCCAGGAAAGCAAGCGGTTACTTCACCGCTGTTTTTCCTAGAAGGCCTTACATCGTTTCTCAATTCTTCGTCGCCATGTTCTGCAGGCGCATGTCTTCCCATTCGGCCATGCTGGAGGGAACGTGGAACCACTCTTCGGCGGACACCGCCACCATCTCGATCGCCTCCGACGCGCATTCAATGACGCACACCCCACAGCCAATGCACTTGCTGCGATCCACCTTGGACTTGGAATCGTCATTGTCAGCGATAGCGTCGACGGAACAGCGCTCCTGACACATTCCGCACGTAATGCATTTTTCCGATTCGACGACAGCGCGGTAATTCGACCTCTGTGGCCCTTCCGTCAGACCGGCGAGAGTCTTTCCTTGGAATATCCCGCAGCAACAATCGCAGCAGTTGCACGTGCCAACGAACTGAGGAGACTCCGCGCTCATGGTGAATCCATAAAACGCGAGGTGAACGTGCCCCATGTGCTCGAGCTCAGCAAGGAGTTTGGACGCGTCCTCCGCGTTAAGCACGTTTTCTCCGAGCGGGGTTTGTGGTGGAAGCCCAACGAATCCACAACGCTTCATTGGCTGCTTGCAGCTGTGGCCGTCTAATAACTCCTTTTCCCTTTTACAAACGCAATCAATGACCAGGAAACGTTCGTGCCGTTTGAAATGAGCGTCGATGTCCAGATGGGGTTCCATTGTTTTCATCAGCTCAGGCTTGAGCGAACCGCGCACTGGAACCACGCCGAGCACGCCGGGCCGTGGCGAGAAGATTCGCTCACCGCCACCTTCGACCACGTATTGCTCAAACAGGTGGGCGAACTCTCCGCCGAGCAGCCGCATGTTGGCTTCGTACCAGCCGACCAGAAATGGGCCCAGCCGGTACTTCCGCTCGCCCTCGACCGTAGGCGCCAAGCCAGGAGCAGCCATCCCAGGTGAGTCGAGCCGGATCAGGCGCCTGGGAATAAGGCTCTCCAGAATTTCTCTTACTTGAGCTTCGTCACGGCCGACGCGCTTCGCGATTTCGGCAGCGGTTTCGGGAAAGCGAGTCAGTTGACCGGCAAGCCAGACCTCTTCGGGTGAAAAGGACATCTTGATTAGTTTCAATTCAACACCCGACGGCGTTCTGGGAAACCCGTGAGGAAGCGCATCGAGCGCGGCGACCAATCGCTCGTAGATCTCTTCGGAATTTTCGGTATTGTTCATCGATATTCACTCCCTACATCCCTGGCGCAAAGCGACCTTACTTGCTGACCACCGCTTTCTGCCCATTTCGGCCGAAGGCTTCGTCGATGATGGCTTGTAAGTGCTGCACTAGTTCATCGGGCGGCGATTTGTAATCGTCCAGCTCATACACCTTGCCCAGATGTTCGTATTTGCTCTCGCCGAAGCGCATATAGGGCAGGAGCTCGTAATCCACCACGTTTTTGTAAGGTTTGATGAACTCCAATGTTGCCCGAATGTGTTCCTCGTCGTCGTTCACACCCGGGATAAGCGGGGTTCGGGCGATAAACTTCTTGTCGGGAAATGTCTCGTAGGCCCGTTTGGGGTTCTCGCGGATGCGCGTGTTGTCCGCGCCGGTCCACTTCTTATGGCGCTCCGGGATCGGTCAACTTGATGTTCGTGAAGGCTAGGTATCGACGTGCGGCAGAACCTTTTTGGCCAAGAACTCCGGGGACATTGCTCGCCGTCTCGATGGCGGTGTTGATGCCGCGTTGGTGGGCGCCGGCCAACAAGGCCGCAGCGAAATCGGCCTGGAGTTGGCACTCGCCGCCAATGAGCGTGATGCCGCCGCCCGATTCCCGGTAGAATGACTGCTGTCCTGCTCCACCTCCGTCGAGCACCTGATCCACGCTCATCTCCTCTGCCCAAAGAGGTAGAGCGCCTGGGGCGGACACACCACGGCACCAGCATTGCCGCAGTTCGATCCACAGGTCCCAATTAATCCGCACCTTGGTAGGGGTCGGAATCCCCAACATTGAAGTGGCCGATTCCGGGCATTTGGCCTTGAGGCACAAGCCGCACTGATCCTTGCCGATGCACTTGTTGCTGAGGTTGTAGGCCAGTTCGGGCTTGGGGTGGATGCTCTCGGGATTGCTGCACCATTTGCAGCGCAGTGAGCAACCTTTGAGAAAAACGGTGGTGCGCATCCCCGGGCCATCGTGCGTGGAGAAATGCTGGATGTTCAGGACGATGCCCTTCGGAGGCGCAGAGGTATTTCACAGGAGAGTTTATTTCCATATTAGCACCTCTCCCGAGACAGATGCCAAGGGAGCGGCGATCTGGACGAAAACCTATGCGGGCACCGTTCGGACCTTGTTGATCGCCTCGGCCAGCGGCACGAACTTGAGGTCTGGCGGCTAAAAGCCACCATCACGCCATAGCTTGCCGGCTTTTCACGGCCCGTACCACCCCCAGCCCCATAAGACATAGCCCTAGTTGGCGGTCAACAGCGGTGGGGACACCACCCCTGGCCCAGGGCCCCAGGACAAGCGGAAAGGTTTCCTCGGCGATCAGCAACTGCAGCCCGCGGGCCACGGTCTCGGCGGCCTGACCTGACCGCTGAATGACGTGGTCACTGGCCTCGCCCGTAGCCAGCGGCGACAGCGAAGCTTTAAGAGAGGGTGGGCGCTTTTTCCGCCTTAGGGCATGCGGGTCATCGACAACCTTCGTCCCCTCGGCCACCACCACCAGTCCGTAAGGCCGACCTGGGGGTGATCTTGTCCTTCAACCGCGCATGCCACGGCACCGAAGATCGCAGGGAACCTCGGGAATCAGCACCGCATCGGCACAGACGGCAATGCCGAGCCTGCAGCGCAATCCAGCCGGCTTGTTCGCCCAGAACCTCGACCACTGCGATCTTGCGGGCAGACTGGGCAGCCTGACGAACCCGGTCGAGCATTTCGATGGTGAAGCTGAGCGTGCTGTTAAAGCCAAAGGACACTATGGTGGCGGCAATGTCGTTCTCTATCGACCGGGGGATGCAGACCGTATTGAGCCCTTTGCCGATAAAGCAGATGCTGGCAATGCTGAGCCCTAGGCCCCCCACGACGGAAATCAAGGCGTCAATCATTTCTGCCTGCATCGTTTGCAGCAGTTTATCGGACATGTCCACTTCTTCGACCATTCCGTCTTCGCTCAACCGTGCGTACATGAAAGGGATCGATCCGGACCGACTGGCCCAGCACACCTCCGGCGGCCTGGTCCAGGTTCTCAACCAGTTGGGGGCTTAAGGGTATCAGTCCACCATCCGGGTAGTAGATCCGGATGTAGCAACCCCTGAAACCCGTCCCGGATGCCGATGACCTCCCATCCCATTTTGCCTGCCGCCAGGACCGCACCCATGATCACGGCATTCATCCCCGGAACCAGCCACCCCACAGCCATTGATGGCAATGCGTCTTCTGGGGTGCCATTACCCACTTCCCGATGTAAAAATAGAGCTCCATTGTTGGTGAATACGTTCTGTCTTCCGTATTCATTATCCCTTTCCCGTTTTGAGAATGCTGCGGAAGTACTCTTGATGCAGGAAAGTTCCGGTATGGCGTGACGGGGCGCCACGCCGTACCGGCTCCGTCGTGTTTCAGCACCCGCCGAAACTTTGCAGGGTGCGTTCGATGACCTCATTCTGCACGCCCTTGTGGAGCCGGGTGAAGAAAGCACTGAAACCGGCCACGCGGACGACGAGGTCGCGATAGTTTTCCGGGTGTTTCTGGGCATCCCCAGGATGTCGGTGTTCAGCACATTGAACTGGATGTGATAGCCGCCGTTTCAAAATGGTCTTCACGAGCCGCAGTACGTTGTCCCGGCCCTTGCGGGTTTTCAACTGATCGGAGGGACTTTCATGTTCATGTGCGTGGCGGTGTGACTTGATGGCATCCTGCCTTTCGCCGCCGACATCGCCAGCGCGGTAGGCCCGTTGATTCGGTGCCCGGCATGGCCGACAGGCTGCCGTCGGTGAATGCCACTCCGGCCTTCTTGCCGGTCGGCAGCGCCCCCGTCACCAGACCCATCAGGTTGTGGATGCTCTTGGTGTAGGCGTCAGGCGTCGATTTGATGTCCCGGCTGAGGTAGTTGCCACCGCCATCCACGTTCTGGAAGGCCTGGAAGATGCTGTCGTACACCCGGGCACCATCCGGTTCACCTCGGGGATGTCGTTGCCGTGCTTGGGGGCCTCGTAGCACAGCTTGTGACTCTCTCGTACTCCCCCTTGAAGTCGGCGGCCAGCGCCTTCTTCAGCTCGGCCATTGTCAGCTTCTTCGTGTCGTAGACCAGGTGCTTCACCGCCATACAGCCCGTTGGCCGCGTCGACGCCACCCACCACGATCTGGGCGACGGTGTAGTAGTTGGCCCCGCCGTTCCACACCTCGGTGCCGGTCTCGATGCAGCCCCGGTCAGGATGGAGCGCCAGGTGACGGGCAGGAATCGGCGCACAGGATGCTCGCGATCCAGGCCTCCTTGCGGAGGATATCCTCGTTAAACTGGAGCTGCTTCTCGAATGCGGCATACAGCTCCTCGAAATCCTTAAACGTCTCGGGATCCCCGGTCTTGGGGCCGATCTGCTTCTTGATGCGGGGATCCAAGCCGTTATTCAGGGTGAGGTCGACATCTTGCCGAGGTTGGGCTGGCCCTCCACCGGATGCCCTGTTTCATAGGGAATGTAACACCCCACGCATGCCACGATACAGGTTCGACGGGCTTGTTTCGAGGGTGATACCCTTCTTGTGTCAGGAAGAGGTTCAGGGCCCGCTTGACCATCACCTGGCCATTGACGAACTCGGCATGCCGACGCCGGTGTCGATGACGTCGAGGACCTTCTCCCGGAACCTGCCGCTCATCTTCTCCGTGTAGCAAACAGGACAGCGGCGGCTGCGGGAGCTTCAGGTACTTTGCCGCGTCGAGGATCAGGTAGTCCATCTCGGCGGTGGCGTCATCCCCGTCCTCGATGGGGCCGCGCCGAGCGTAATGCTCTGGCCGAGGTCGGCGGAGTTCTGAGATCGCGACTTTCTAGCCCGTAGTAGTAGCCGATCTCGTTCAGCTTGATGAACAGGAGCTTGAGCAAGTACGTCGCCTCTTCCGGACCAATCAGGCCCGGCCGCCTTGTCGCATCGTAGAAAGGCTCGAAGTTCTGCCCAAGGTAGGCTTCGGAGTAGCCGCAACCGACCTGCTCGATCTCTGCGCAGATGTGACAGAGGAAGTGGCACTGGATGGCCTCCCGCAGGTTCCGGGCGGGGTGCTCGGGCACCCACTCGCAGGTTTCGGCAATTGCGATCAACTCTGCTTTGCGGGT
>CAVVJI010000002.1:0-11354 GCA_963748515.1 Candidatus Acidiferrales bacterium | reverse complement strand
GTTCGAGCGAAGTCAACCTCCGACTTGCCCAGAAGTGTCCGCCGCTCCTCGTTACCTAGGTAAGTTTCGCCTTATCCCAAATTGGCTCAGAATTTAATAGTGGAGAACTGCACTCGGCGCAAGGACCGACGCGGGAATCCCACTCAGGGCAATTCATGAGCAAACTGGCTAGAGAACTCGGACTGCTATTGTCGCTGTTTGTGATTGCCGGACTGCTGCAGTTTTTTGCTCAGTCGCTGCCCATGGCGCTCTGCTTTTATTTCCTGCCGACCTTATACTCTGCCTATTTCTTTGGACGCCGTCACGCCACTCTCACCGCGTTCGCGTGTGTATTCCTGGTAGTCCTGCTGGATTTTCTCAATGGGCTGATCCCCACCCACCGGTTAGTCGTCCTGCCGCAGGAACGCATTTTCAATTTCGCAATCTGGGCGGGGGTTCTGACGGTCACGGGCTATGCGATGGGTACTCTCTACGAGCGTGCGCAGGGCATGACGGCCGATATGCGTGAGAGCTTTGGCAGCCTCTTGCTGGTCCTGCAACACGTCATCGCCAACGAAAAACAAAGCAACAAGGAAACCCAGCGCATCGTGGATGCAGCCGTCAAGATTGGCGAGGCAATGGGGCTGAACTCCGACCGCATCGAGTTACTGCGCTCCGCCGTTTTATTGCGCGATCTGAGCGAACTCGGCATCAGCAACGACACGCTTTACAAAGCGGCCGATGTGACCCACGCCGAGATCGTGGCCAGCCTTCGCAAGGGCGAGGGCAAGGGCAAGGACCGCAAGCCGAATCCTCGCGCCAATGCGGTGGGAAATGCCGTCCGCCAGGTACTTCCGATCATTGTGGCCGAGCAGATTCTGCAGGATCAGGGAGCCCGGTCCGTGAATGTGCCGATTGAATCGCACATTCTGGCGGTCGCGGATGCATATCAGAAACTCACCAGCAACGCCTATGGCAAGGCGCTATCTCCGCAACAGGCGGAAGAGGCAATCATTGCCGGAGCCGGCGACAAGTTTCACAAGGGCGTCGTCGATGCCTTCGTGCAGGCGTTCGGCGACCGCGCGCGGGGCGCCGGAGCTTACTAGCAAGAAATCAAGCGCGTTCGTTCGCTGTCGAAGATTGTTCCCGTCTCAACTGTTCCCACATCGTCGAAACTCTACTCTTCAAATCGGCGGTGAAACGCTCATAGCTCGCTTCGCTGGCTTCTTCCGCGGGTGGCGGAGCCATCGGCTTGCCGATGATCATCTTTAAATTTCCAAACTTTGGAAATTTCTTGTGCCGAGGCCAGACCTCATAAAAGCCTTCAATCGCCACCGGGACAATCGGCGCCTGAGTATGAATCGAAAGAATTGCCGCACCCTTACGAAATACCCGCAGGCCGCCATCGTTGGTGCGCTCACCCTCCGGATACAAAACCAGAATCCGCGCCTGACTGAGGCCGAATGCCCCCGCGCGCATCGCCGGAACCAGGTTCGCATCCGGGTCGAGCACCACTGTGCGTATCCAACGCGCCAGGCGGCGCATGAAGCCCTTGCCAAAAATGTCGCTGGTGCCCACCGCAAAAGTCTCGCGGAACATGCTCCACGGCAGCAGGGACGCCAGCACCAGGGGATCGATATAGCTCTGGTGGTTCGAACACAGCAGGAAAGGTCCATGCTCAGGCAAATTTTCCAGGCCGCGCACCTTGAGATCAAAGCGGTCGAGCGCAAACAGGCAAATCAGGCGTCCCAAAACAAAAAAGAAAATTTCCGCAAAAATATTATGCGTCGCCAGCGCCAGAACTTCTGGATCGGTCACGGGCTCGCTGAAAATAGTGGACCACGCGGGCGCGGCTAGTCTAAGCCGGCCGCCACCATTCCCACTGCTCTGCAGAATGGCATCCACCAGGTCGCGGACCGTGTAAATTTCCGCCAGTTGCGACTCAGGAACATCGCCTCCCATCTGTCCTTCGAGCGCCGTTAGCAACTCCACCCGTTGCATGGAATCCAGCCCGAGATCGAGTTCCAGATTGTCTCCCGGACGAATCTCCGCCAGATCATTCCGCGCGGAATCTTTCACGATCGCCAGTGCGCGCTGCACATCCTCACGCTCCAGCCACGCGCGCTCGTCCTCAGTCAGCGGACGGTCGATCCCACCGTCGGACTCGCGCCCCTTATCCAAAAGTTCGCGAACCCGCTTCTCGATCTGGAACCGCTTCAACTTGCGCGTCGTCGTCCGCGGCAAATCTTCCTGCCATATGTCATAACTTCCCAGCCGCTTGGTCGATGCGATCTTGTGCGAGAGCGCTTCGACATCCAGGCGGATCACCTCTTTCGCATTGACAATCTTGCGCTCCCGCAGCAAATCGAAGTTCGGAACGATCACCCCGTGCAGCCGCTCCGACGTGGGATCTCCGGCGCGCGCCTCCAGCGCCATCACACAGATTTCCTTCACATAAGGAGACTGCAAATAGTGCATCTCGATTTCTTCCGGATAAACATTCTTGCCGTTGGCGAGGACGATCACCTCTTTCCTGCGCCCCGTGATAAAAAGATTCCCAGCGGCATCGAAGTACCCGAGATCGCCCGTGTACAGCCACCCGTCGCGCAACACCTCGCGTGTGGCCTCGGGCCGGTTCCAGTATCCCTTCATAACGAGCGCGCCGCGAATCGCGATCTCGCCCGCTTTCGGCTTACCTTCCTCCACCTCGTGTTCGTCGATAATGCGAGCCTCTACGCTGGGGAACGGCGGCCCTACCGAACCAAACACAATCTTCCCCGGACGATTCAGAAACGCTCCCCCAGTGGTTTCCGTCAGGCCGTAAGCATTGAGGACGTCGATGCCGAACGAGTAGAAGTCACGGGCAATCGCAGGATCGAACCGCGATCCTCCCGTCACCAGATAGCGCATGTGCGCGCCAAAGGTCGCATGAATCTTGCCGAAGAACACTCTTCCAGCATTAATGCCAATTCGCCGCAAGCCTCGATTCAACGCCATCAATGTACGCACTACCCGCAGGGTGAGTTTCCCCCGCTTGCCGAGTTCTTTGAAAATCCGCTCGTGAATGAGATAGAAAAATTGCGGCACTACGCAGAAGGCCGTGATATCACGATCGTGCAAGGCGCGCAGCAACTCGGTAGTGTTGAGCGTTTCGAGATACACCACTCGCGCGCCGTTGAAGAGCGGCAGAAAAAGATTCGCCATCTGCGCCAGCACGTGAAACATCGGAAGAATTCCCAGCAGCGCGTCGGTGGGGCCGATCGAGACCACGCCAAATACTGCGTTCGCCTCGCCGACCAGGTTGGCGTGAGTCAACATGACTCCCTTGGGATCGGCGGTCGTGCCCGACGTGTAGAGCAGAGCCGCCAGGTCGTTCTCGTCGGGAACGACGGGCACGAAGTTACCGGGACCCGCTGCGAAAATCGAATCTAGATCCCCGCCGAATTCAGTGTTGGGAGACTGAAGCGATTTCTCCGATGGCAGTGACTCCGTTGCGGCCGACGTCATCACCAAGGGAATTCCTGTTCCATCGGTCGCTTCGACTGCAATCGGGAGATTTTTCCGGTCGCAGAACAGCAGGCTGGTTCCGCTGTCCAGCAATAATTTCTTCACCTGATCGGCATGCAGAGCCGTGTCCAGCGGCACGGCCGTTCTGCCGCAAGCTATGATTCCCAGATATGCCGCCACCCACCGCGGATGATTGGCCGCCAGAATCGCCACTCGGGCATCCCGCGGCACACTGCCTGAAAGCCGGTTCGCTACGCTCTCCGCCATGCGCGCCAGTTCCCCGAAGGTAACGCGCTCGACTGTGTCCGCGCGCTGAATCTCAAGAGCTATATTTTCTGGAAACTTGCGGGCCGACTCCTGAAAGCGCTGGTAAAACGTGGGCATAGGTCGGAGGTGAATATACTAAAGTGGGCAGGGGAAAACTAGGATCGCCAGACTACCATCGGCGCGCCCCGCGACAGTCGGGACCTTCGCGCCGCGCGAAACAATCAGTGCTCCTTCTATCGCATTCTTCCCACGAAACGCAGGCGCTAGGGCCCGGCAATCATGAACACCGGGTTCTGGGGAGGGTTCAGCGTACTGCCCGAGATGGGGGGACGCACGCTATACGGAGCGGGAACGTTCAGAAGGTAGGTATCTGTAGCAGTGTTGATGATGTTGACGTTGCCTCCGTCGCAACTCGCCAGGTACGCGCGAGTGCTGTCACCACCGGCTGCCATGCTCATGCGGAAGCGAACCTGGGTCGGATCGGCGCAAAACGCGTAGGCTGGAAATCCCGGCACAGCAATGTTGGTCTTGATCGTGTTGTTTGAAGTCGTGATCACCGTCACCTGCGGGCAGACATTTCCCGCATTGTCCAGATAATACGACCCGACATAGGCGCGGCTGCCATCGGGCAAAGCAGCAGCGGCCACCACCGAAAGCGGACCCGCAGTGGTTCCCGCACAAGGATCGCCTGTGCTCCTGGAAGTTACGGGCGATAGCGTAAAAGTCGCAAGCGTGCTGGGAAGCGATTGCGATGCATCGAGAATCGCTATCTGGTTCCCGCCCGGAACGTACAGTCGATTCAGAATCGTGTCATAGACCATGTAGGCGGCACTCGGTACGCCGAGCGTGCCGATGACAGGATCCGGGCCGGCAGTCGTCGTGGTATCGATCGTACTGATGTTGCCGTTTCCATTCAGCACGTAGACCCTCTGGCTGTCGGACCGCGCCGCCAACCAAAGCGGAGAATTAAAACTGCCGGTTATGCCTCTCGTCGAATCGTCGCTGGTATTGAAGGCGCTCAGCGAGTTGTCTGCCTGATTCGCCACATACAGTTTCGAACCGTCTGGCGTCTCGCCAATCGCATCCGGATTGTTCCCGACCGGAAGCGTTGTCACAACGCCATTTTGCTGGGTATTAATTACGGCAACGGATGGCACCACGGTGCCGGCTGGATTCTGATACTGCGGCAGCGACACGTATGCCCTATTGGCCTCCGTAGTGGCCACAAAATTGGGCGCTGACCCTGCCGGCAAGGTGATGGTGCTCGTGCTCCCAATCGATATGCCGGAGAAACTCAGCTTGGTGACGGATTCCTGCGCAACGCCCGCCACCGACTGGTTTACGACCAGCACGGTACTCGCACTTTGCTGCACCGCATGAACCGGGCGCAGCCCGACGTTCTTCTGGCTGATGTCCGCGTCACCCGCCACGTCGACAGTCATCGCGCTGCCATCGACCAACGTCCCGTTGTCATTGATGGTCACCACCGAATGCGCCGCCTGCGGGTTCGGAAATTGCGCAGGGTTGGGGATAATAATGGGCCGGAACACCTCGCCGCACCCCGTACCAATCGCAAAGATCGCCAGTACTGTTCCCAGCAACAAAAACCGATTCATTCCTGCTCCATCTAAAGGTTAGCTTTGCACGGAATCGCTATTGTAGCGGGAATAGCATCAGGAGGGGAAATAGGTCGGCGTATTCGCAGCCGGCATTCGGCAGTCCGCCAAATAGTCGCCTAACGTGGACCGTCGCGGTAAAGCCTGCAGGGATGATCCTGGAACGATGCCTACGCTCTTTTCCGGCGCGCCTTCGGACGTTCCTCTACTACCTGCGGTTCATTGGCCCGCGCGATTCGCTTTTCCGACGCGGCCGGCTTCTTCGCATTCTCCAGGCTTTCCTTGAGCGCCGCCATCAGGTCCACCACCGGCGCCAGTTTCTTCGGTTGCTCGACCGCCTGAATCGTGCCGCCTTCGAGTTTGGTCTCGATCAGCTTCTTGAGATTTTCCTGGAACGTGTCGTGATATTTCTCCGGATCCCACTCATCCGCCAGTGCTTCGATCAATTGATGCGCGACTTTGATCTCCGCCTCTTTGATCTCAACGTCCGGAGCGCCGAAGGATTCAACTTCGCGGACTTCCTCCGCGTAGTACATCGTATGCAGCATCATCCCGCCCTTGTGCGGACGCAGGAAAACCGTGTACTCCCGGTTGTGCATAGTCAGCTTCGCGATCGCCACGTACTCGCTCTCCTCGAGTGCCTTGGTGAGCAAGGCATAAGGGCGCCGGCCTGCCTCCTCGGGCACCATGTAATACGAAGACTCAAAATAGACAGGATCGACCTCGGCCGTTTTCACAAATTCCAGGATCTCCATCGTCTTAGCGGTCTTCGGCTCAATCTTCTTGATCTCTTCAGGCTCGATGATCACATATTCGTCTTTGCGGAATTCAAACCCCTTCACGATGTCGGTACGCTCAAGCACCTGGTTGTCCAACGGGCAGATAAGCTGTTGCTTGACCCGATGGTGGTCGGTGCGGTGAAGCTGGTTAAAAGAAATTCCGCTGCTGCGCGCGCCCGAGAACAGTCGCACCGGCATTGAGATCAACCCGAACGTTAGATATCCAGACCAGACAGAGGCTGCCATGTTTCCCCCTGAGATTCACCCGCGACCCGATTCACCCGCGCCGGGCCGGCGATTGGCTTGGGCACGCTGAGATGCGGAAACCGCGCCAAGCGTACAGCAGTGTAGCCTAAACGAGGTACATCGGCGCCGCCAGATTGCGGGGCGAATCCAAAGGCCAAGCACTACCTGGCGGGGTCGAGATCCAAGCGGCACAGGCTATAGTGTTGTCGTGCTCGATTCAACGCGGAGACGTCCGGGCGGGGCGAAATCAATCCGTGCCATAGAAGCCGTGGTTAGCTTGAATGTAGCTTAGCTTAGGTACGTTGTTTGACCCGGTCGAGCAGCGCGTACACGAAGATTCCCAGGGCCGCGTTAGCCGCGCCCGATCCGATTTCGTGCGGCCAGCTCCAAAGCATGTGCATGCCAATTAAGCCGCGAGCAATCATGAAATAAACGACTTCATGCACCACGTAGAACAGGATCGTGAGCAAGAATCGAGCGCTGGCATTCTCGACGTCGAGCTTGATGCCGAGCGACGAAGCCCCGAATCCCACCACCGTTTTGGAGATACCGTATAACCCTATCGGCTGGTGCGTAAGCGCGTCCTGCAATATTCCGATCAGGCCCCCGGTAACGAGTCCCGCGAGCGGATTGCGGCGCGCGGTAGCAAAACCGATGGTGACCAGCAAAGGAAGATCGAAGATGGAGAAAAATGGAAGCCGCAGCGGCAGCCAGGCTTGCAGGAACACTGCAGTCAGCGGAATCAGAATCGTTGCGGGCACGCTAAAGCGGTAGACTTCAACCTGCTCGCCCGAAGTGTAGGTAATCGCCACGTTATTGCGGAGTATCCTGCGGCTGGGGTTGAGGTTTCGAACTGGCGGCGGTTCCTTCGTTTGGCGCGACGCGCTTGGCTGGGAGCCTCTTCGCGGCGCCGGAACCCGCAGGATTGAGTGTCGCAGACGACACGGCAGAAACGCTTTTCTTCGCCACCGGAGTGCCTGGAGTCATCGATCCAACTTTTGTTGCATCGGAACCCGTCAATGCCGATCCAAGACTGGGCTTCGTGGGATTGCTTGCGCCGCCCACACCGGCACCGGTTCGCAATGTACCCGTTCCCGGCGCCACCAGGGCGACGGCCTGTCCGGCACCGGATACCGATTTCGATTTGGCCGTGCTTGCAGGTTGAGTCGCCGTCGGTTTACCAGTTTGCGACGCGGGCGATCCTGTGGGTACAACGGCCGAGGCCGGCTTCACGCTGTTGTTCGCTGCCGATGCACTCTTGTCCCCGCCGGCGGAAACAGTCTCCGGCTTAGGAGGAACGCTCGGCAGTCGCTCCGCGAGAATATCCACCGCGCGCACGTTGTTCGTTTTGTCAGGCTCTGGCTCTCTGGTGTCCACTTGCGTGACAACCAGCACCTCTTCGAGCCGGCTGAGATCGGCCGCGGGCCGCACCCGAATGTTCAGAAAGAGATCGCTTCCGGGCGAGACTTTTGTCACCGTGCCGATGGGCAGGCCCTTCGGAAAAATGCTATCGCCTCCGCTCGTAAGTACCTTTTCACCGACCGGCACGTTCTCGTCGCTCATGACCTTCTCGAGGACAACCTCGCCCGAAGACGTGCCCCGCAGTATCCCCTGCAGCCGCGATTTGTCCAGGATCGATCCGACTCCGCTAGTCTGGTCGTCGATCAGCAACACCAGCGACGTCGACCCATAAACGCGCAGCACTTTGCCGACAATCCCATCCCTGCTGATGACCGCCATGTCGGGCTTGATGCCGTCGCGCTCCCCTTTATCGATGTAGACCGAACGCGAAAGTTCGCTCCCACTCGACCCGATCACCTGCGCCGCCATGGTCTGCGAGATAAACTGCTCCTTGAAAGCGAGCAGCGACTGCAGACGGCGTGCCTGATCTGCGTCCTGGCTGAGCCGAGCCTGTTCCAGGCGCATGCGCTCAATCTCTTGCTTGAGTTCGCGATTCTCGGCCCGAACCCCGCGCAGATAGAAATAGTTGTGCCAGATTCCACCCGAAGAGGTCTGTGCCCAGGCGAGCGTTTTCTCCAGAGGGGTAACCGCTCCCACTGCCCAGACGCGGATCAGCCGCGTTGGTTCGCTGTCAGTAGTACGCCGTACCTGCACGGCCAGTCCCAGCACTTGGACGAAGAGCACGCCCACCAGCACGATCAGGTTCCGATAGCGCCCAAGCACGTCCATAAACCAGCTCTCAGCTCTCAGTTAACCAGCTCTTAGCGATCAGCCGTCAGCTCTCTCAGTGAAGTGTAAAGCAGTGAGAAACAAGTATTAGAGCTATACCGAAGAACACGACAGCACAATCAATTCTTTAAGACAAAATCCAAGCTGGCTTATTCGCCAGTCTGCTCGCAATGCTTCGCAGAGGCCACCACTCGGGTGCGCGTCTTGCCATCCAGTTCATCGCGCGCTGCGTGTCGATTACCATCCATCCGGATACTACGGCAGCGAGAACCAGTATGAGGCCCAGCAGAAGCTGCGGCATACCGGGTGGAAAATCCGAAAATGGATCAGGAACTCTCAATTTCCATTCCGGGTGAACTGGGTTCACCTGACCGCTGATAGCTGATCGCTGGCAGCTACTCAATCGAAATCTTGCGCAGCAGCTTGAAATCCGACAGCATTTTGCCCGTGCCCAGCACCACGCTGCAGAGCGGGTCGTCCGCAATCGAGACCGGCAGCCCGGTTTCTTCTCGGATGCGCTTGTCGAGATTCTTGAGCAACGCGCCGCCACCCGTCAGCACGATCCCGCGGTCGCTGATGTCGGCCGACAACTCGGGCGGCGTGCGCTCCAGCGCCACGCGAATGGCGTTCATGATAGTCGAAACGCACTCGCTGAGCGATTCCCGAATTTCGCTGTCGTCGACGGTGATCGTTTTGGGCACGCCTTCAATCAGGTTGCGGCCCTTGATCTCCATGGTCAGCGGCTTGTCGAGCGGGTAGGCGGAGCCGATTTCCATCTTGATCTGCTCGGCCGTTCGTTCGCCTACCAGCAGGTTATATTTCCGCTTGAGGTAATTCATGATGGCTTCGTCCATCTGATTGCCGGCCATGCGCACCGAACGCGAGTAAACGATGCCGCTCAGGGAAATCACCGCGATGTCGGTAGTCCCGCCGCCAATGTCAACCACCATGTTGCCGCTCGGCTCGGTAATCGGAAGCCCGGCCCCGATCGCCGCCACCATCGCTTGCTCCACCAGGTGCACTTCGCTCGCTTTAGCGCGATACGCCGAATCCATGACGGCGCGTTTTTCCACCTGCGTTATCTCCGACGGCACGCCAATCACGATCCGCGGATGCACCAGCATCTTGCGGTTATGCGCCTTCTGAATGAAGTAATTCAGCATCTTCTCCGTCACCTTGAAGTCGGCGATCACGCCATCCTTCATGGGCTTGATGGCGACAATGTTGCCCGGCGTCCGGCCCAGCATTTCCTTCGCTTCCTTGCCCACGGCTTCGACTTCATTGGTGTTCTTGTTCAGCGCAACAATCGATGGCTCGTTGACAACAATTCCTTTACCCCGCGCGTACACCAGAGTATTAGCCGTTCCGAGGTCGATGGCAAGATCGCTCGAGAACATGCTGAACAGCGAACGCAAATTATGGGAACGCGAGGACCCGTTATGAAAACCGTTGTTTGACATGGCAATACTTCTTTCTTTTTCGGGAATTCTCCCCGCCCATGGACCTGGGCCTGCTTCCTTTTAAGCGGAGTCTTTTCTCGGTATTCCTATTCTACTTGGATATGCGGACAAAGTTGCCCGTTCGGCAATCATTTGTTACGCATATCGGTAACCCCACATCGTTCCGCATGAACCCTGGGCTTCGCTTCAATCAATCGTCACTTTCGACTGGCGAGTCTTGAGGCCGCCCTTGGAATTCTGGGCGGTGACCGTGACTACGCTTTCCCCGAACGGCAGTGGCGGCGTGAAATAACGGAACGAGCCGTCGTCCGCCACGAGCGGCACTTCCATGCCATTCACGAGCACGCGCGCTCCGGCCTCAGTCTTTCCCAGCACTTCAATTACATGCCCGTGTTTGACAAAAGGTTCGATTTCCAAGGGGATCTCGACCTTTTCCGCCGTCTTGGCAATAATCGTAAAGCGGTTTTTTTCGCTTTCCACCGATTCCTTCCCGGCCGCATCGTAGGACTGGATCGACCAGTAGTAGGCCCCTATCGGCAGCCCGGTGACCACCACACTGGCCGTTTCGACCTTCCGGTCAAGCAATGCGGACGTAAAGTAAGGCGTATGGGAAATTCGCAGCCGGTACCCGGCGGCGTGCGGCATGGCGGTCCAAGTGAATTCGACTTCTTTCAACTTCTCGCCCGCATTCACAAACACCGGCATCATGTTGCCCGGGGAAATCGGCGTGGGCGGACCCACTTCAGTCGCGCGCTCCATCGTCTTCGAGGTGCTCTGGAAACTGACTTTCTCCCAGCTTGCCAGCCGAACCACCTGGCCGTTGCGCTCGATATTGCCACTGCCCTTCTTGACCAGGATCTCGTGCTGGTCGTCCTTCGGATTGTTGTTCACCATGGCCGCCGAATCAGGAGCCAGCGACGCCTTCGCTCCCGCCACGATCACCTGTGATTTCGATCCCTGCACATAGGTCGCCGTCGTCAGATCGACAGTTCCCGTGGTTACCGCGACCGCGACGTTGGTCTGCTGTTGATCGTTCGCCGAGTTCTCTTCAATCACGATCAGCGAATCCTGCTTGACCGTATAGTTCGTCCCGTCGTTGAAAACAATCTTGGCCATGCCTTCGCCGGCCGTCTGCACGACGTCGCCTTTTTCCAGCGGGACGTTATAGTCGGCGGTAATCCAGCTCGTGCCGTTTCCCCGCCGCACCCGCACCGTTCCATCCAGCGCGGTAAAGTGCGCTTGCTGCGCGATTGGAGTCGAAGGCGTCTTCAGCGGTGGCGCCAGACCCGCAACTCTTTCCAGCAGTCCGG
>CAVVJI010000001.1:0-76056 GCA_963748515.1 Candidatus Acidiferrales bacterium | reverse complement strand
CAGAAAGCCTGCACCTTCGTTTCTGCAACGGATGCATCCACTAACAAAGGGTCGCCGCTGAATGCGTCGTACCACTGGATCAATCCTTGACTGCCTGCATATGCATGAAAGTGGTCACAAATCTCGAGACCCGGAATGCCTCTCGGCCAGGGCCGCAAGTTCGCGTAAGGTTTCTTCTGTCGCACGTACGTGAAACATGCTCGGCTTCGGCCAGATGGTTCCAGTGGGAATTTGCAGAATGTCCGTGGCTGCATGCGAAGCAAAAAACAATTGAACGTCGGGAGAGATGCGCGTGCCCTCGAAGCAGAGATTCGCCGGCGGGGCCAGAATTTCAGGGAGCGCAGCAAAGAACTTTTTCGCGCTGGTTATATCGCGCAATTCCCAGCCATTGTCAAAAAGCGGTTTGGTTGACATGGCCCAGATACTATCAGTTTCCCTCCCATGTGCATTTTCGCGGTACCTGAGTTTTTCAGACTTATCGATCAGCGTTTGGGCGGAGGGGGCAAGGCGCCGAGCTGGGCCATCAGGCCAAAAATATCCATGATGATGCGCGTGTCCTTGATGCGGCCATCCTGCAGGCGATCGATGACAACTCCCCAGACGCGCACCGGCCTGCCGGTTGCGGGAATGCCGAGAAATTGGCCCTGGTGGGTGCCGGTCCATTCAAAGCGACTGGCCACTTTATCGTGTTCGGCGATTTGCTCTTGAATGGAAAAGACGATATCCGGAAAACCGGAACGCATGGCGCGCAGGATATCTTTCAGGCCATCGAGTCCGGGGCCCTGGCCGGGGAGGGGAACCTGCTCCACCACGTCTTCCCAGACATAGCGCGCGGCGGCGTCGATGTTTCCCTTGGTGATCACTTCGTCCACAAAGCTGCGGACGATCGAGGCATTGTCCTGTGCCATTCTCGGACCTTTCGTATGCAGTTTTTTATCTTATCCGCCAGAAGACGGGCACGCGAAAACTGCGGTCACTTTCCGTTGCCCTTGAACCATTCTGTGAGGAAGCCCTGGTATTGGGCGGGATCAAATTCGGTGACGCGGCTGAAGCGCATGACGTTCGCCTTGACGAATGGCTCGTTCGCTAAATAGGCGTGCAGCGCATCCACGGATTCCGCCCGTGCGACGAGAAACCCGCCGTGCGGAGGAACCTGCGGGCCGGAAAACAGGAAGACGCCTTCCCGGTATCCCCTGTCCAGAAACGCGTGATGCTCATCGACCAAGTGGGCCATCTCAGAGAAGGGCACCAAGTGCTGTCCTTCCAGAAGAAAATGCTTCATCCGCCTCGCCTCCCTTCGCTTTTTGACTGAAAGACACTCACGGTAGCGTCATGGGAGTTTACAACGCCCGAGTCTCTTTCGTCGGAGGGAAACGGCACGAAACGAAACCGGCGGGGAACGTGCCTGCGGAGGGAGGTTCTTGATAGACTAGGAATAATCGATTTTTTAGTCAGTCGGCGGAGAACCATAAAAAGGTACGGGCCTAGACGATGAATCGCATTCACCTGGCGGTGCTGTGGCACATGCACCAGCCGCAGTATCGCGATCCGGACAGCGGGCGGTATGTGTTGCCGTGGACGCGGCTGCACGCCACCAAAGATTACTGGGGAATGGTGAAGCTGTTCGACGAGTTCCCGAAATTCCATGCGACGTTCAACATGGTTCCGTCGCTGTGCATGCAATTGGAAGAGTACGCCAGCGGAAAGTTCCACGAGCCGTGGTTCGACCTGGCGTTCAAGAATGCGGAAGCGCTGACGCGGGACGACAAAGCGGAAATCCTGGCGCGGGCGTTCCAGGTGAATCACGAGCGGCTGATGTCGCGGTGGCCGCGCTTTGTGGAGTTGCACGAATGGTCGCGTGCGGCGGGCGGGGCGCAGGCGCTGATCACGTTTACGGCGCGGGACTGGCGCGATTTACAGGTGCTGTCGCAACTGGCGTGGATGGATGAGGAGTGGTTCACCACGGATAAAACGGTTTCGCGGCTGGCCAATCGCGGAAAAGATTTCAGCGAAAAAGACAAGGCGGAGTTGCGCGAGAAGCAACTGGAGTTGATCGGACTGGTGCTGCCGGCGTATCGAACGGCGGCGGCGCGCGGGCAGATTGAGATCAGCACCACGCCGTTCTATCACCCGATTCTGCCGCTGCTGTGCGATTCGGACATTGCGCGGGTGGCCAATCCGGGAACGCCGTTGCCGCGGCGGGCGTTTCGGCGGCCGGAAGATGCGCGCGAGCAGTTGCGGCGCGCGCGGTCGTACCACGAGCAGATTTTCGGGACGAAGCCGGTGGGATTGTGGCCGTCGGAAGGGTCGGTGTCCGATCAGACGCTGGCGATTGCGGCGGAAGAGGGCTTTGCGTGGTTCGGCACGGATGAAGGAGTGCTGGGGCGCACGTTGAATGTGGGATTTTTCCGCGACGCGCAGAATCTTCCGGCGAATGCGGAGCGTTTGTACCAGCCGTGGCGCGTGCAGATGGGCAACAAAGGGATCAGCGGATTGTTCCGCGATCATCATTTGTCGGACCTGATCGGATTTGTGTACAGCCGCATGGACAGCAAGGCTGCGGCGGCGGATCTGCACGGGCGCCTGCGGCATCTGGGCGAGAGCGTGCAATGCGCGCACCCGCTGACGGTCTGCCTGTTTCTGGACGGCGAAAACGCCTGGGAATATTACCCGAACAACGGCAGGGAATTCCTGCGCGAGTTTTACCGGCGCATCAGCGACGACAACGATTTCCGCGCGTTCACGGCCAGCGAGACGATTGCGGCCGCCGGAGACATTCCGATGACTCCGGGAATTTTTCCGGCGTCGTGGATCAACGCCAATTTCGATGTGTGGATCGGCAACGAGGAAGACGTGGCGGCGTGGGATTTGTTGTGGGATGCGCGCGATTGTTACGCGCGTTGTGCGGATGCCTACGTGAAGGGTCAGAACGGCGCGCCGACGAAAGAAGCGCTGGCTACCGCGCAGGAATCGTTGCTGGCGGCGGAGGGCAGCGACTGGTGCTGGTGGTACGGGCCGGAGCACAGCACGGCGAATGACGCGGAATTCGATGCGTTGTACCGCAAACATCTGACCGGCGTGTACGTGGCGTTGGGGCAGATCGCGCCGGAAGAATTGGCCAAGCCGATCAAGCGGCGCCCGGAGCGCGCGTTCCAGGGCCCGCCATCGACGATGCTGAAGGTGAAGATCGATGGGCGGGAGACTTCGTATTTCGAGTGGCTGGGCGCGGGCGTGTATGCGCCGGAGCGGCGCGGCGGCGCGATGCACGGGCGCGTGTATTACCTGCACGAATTGAAATACGGATTCGAGGAAGAGCGCTTCGTGGTGCGCGTCGATTGCTTTCCCGATGCGCTGACCGATCTGGAAGATCCGGAGTTTCGGATCGTGATCGGCGGAGCGGTGGAGACCACGATTGTGGTGGCTCTGGAGCGCGGGCGGATGAAGGAATTTTCCGTAGAGCAGAGCCGCGTGTGCCTGCTGAATCCGGAGCGAGTGGCCGTGGCGCAGTATCAGAAAATATTGGAAATCGCGGTGTCGCGGGAAATTCTGGATTTTCGCGGGTTGTCGAAAATTTCGTTAGGCGTGGCGCTGTGGCACGGCGGCTTGCCGATCGATGTGCTGCCCGCGGAAGGCTTTCTGGAAGTGCAGCTGGGGGAAGAGAACAATGGCTGGCCCATAGTGCCTGCGGAAACCAAGACGTAAAAATGAAACGCAGAGCGACACGCTCGAGTAGAGTCTTAATTGCGGCACTGTTGCTCATCTTTGTGGCGGCTTCCGTTTTTGCGTTCGAGTATCGCTGTGTTTCTTTGCTGGTCAGTTCCATGAAAAACGTCGATGTCCCCGTGCCGGAAGGATGTTCGCCGAGCCAGACGGTGCCACACGACTCAACCGTCGAATATCTCGAAAACGAGCGGAGAAACCGAGGACTGGCTTTTGAGTCATGGATCACGTGCAGTCCGTTGAAGCAAGACCACGTTCGAGATTTCGGGATTCTGCGCGATCCACGTTGGCTTCCCAGCTATCAGGGGCAGGCGTACCAGTTCCGCCGCGTCGTCATTATTTTTCCCTATGCGCCGTCTTCTCCCGCCACATCCACTGTGGTAGCGGAAGTCGCTTCAGTGCCGTGGTTTCGTTACATTTCGCAGGTACGCAAAGATTGTGAGAAAAAGTTTAGTGCCTGGCGGTGACGAACTGCCCACGAAGGCTTAGGAATTCTTGGGTTGTGCTACGAGGCGGACGCCGAGCGCAGCGCAAACGCGGCTGACGGTATCGAAACGTGGAGCGCTGCCGGGACGCAGAGCTTTGTACAAAGCTTCGCGCGTGATGCCGGCGGTCTTGGCGATCTCCGTCATACCTCGGGCGCGAGCAATGTCCCCCAGCGCCGACGCCAGCAAAGCCGCATCGTTGGCCCCCAGAATGTCGGTCAGATACGCGGCGATGGCGGTCTCACTGCGGAGGTAGCGTGCTGCGTCGAATTCCGGCAGGTCAGCGACCTTGATACGTTTGCGCATGATTTTTCGGCCCATCGAGCTCAGTTTAGTCGAACGATTACGTTGATGACAACTGAGCGATGTGTCTCCCACAGCATGGGTGCTATAAACATTGGCGGTAGTGAAGGGTCGCGATTGGAAATAGCGGGGGAGAGTAGGGCAGAGCAGAATAGGACTTTCGGGCGGAATGGAGGATGGCTTTAAAGTAGGACTCATTATGAGTCGGCAGATGCGGATATTCGCGATCATTGTCGCAGCCATTGCGATATTCCTTGGCGGCTGGATGCTGATATATCCATCGCCTGATCCAAAGAGCATCCAGTACATTCTCTGGAAAGCCGACCTGCTCAAAATGAACCTGGACAAGGCGACCGACACGATGATCGGGGACGCCAGCAGTCAGAAATTAGTCGTGGGCAAAACGAAAGCGCAGCTACGAGCCAAGTTTGGGCTGCTTGTTCCGCCAGAAGATGCTTCACCCTATCTCCGAGGCTGTTATCAGAACTCCGGCTGGAAAGACAGAGAGGTGCTTTTTCTCAGGCACAGCCCGTGGATTGTCGTGTTCGATGGCGATAAAGCGACCGACCTCATACTCATCAAGGGATGCTAGTGCCGGGTGGAGCACCCTTTCCTGTGACGAAGTGAGATTCGGGTGCCGCACCCTTTGCTTTGTAAGGGTGCGGATTTTCTCTTGCCTTGGTCTATCTCGGCGGATCAATCGCGATCAATCCCCGCTCGCCTTTCGCGTAGTGCGACCAACTGCTCCACGGCCAATCTTCCGGACGATCGACGAGTCCTCGCGTTACCGGGTTCCGGTGCATGTAGCTTAGTTTTTCTTGCAACTTCACTTTGCTCCACACGTTGAAATCGTAGAACCGCCGCTGCCAGAACGCCGAGCTTTCTTCCGCCGCATGCTCGTTTTGCCGAAGGACACGCGACACCGCCTGTTTCAGAGCTTGTAAGACTTTCGAAGGGTCGCCGATGCTAGGCTCGCTGATCAGCAGGTGGACATGCTCGGGCATCACGACGTAGCCGAGCAACGCGAATTGATAGCGGGAGCGAACCTCATCCAATACCTTCACGAAATGGTTGCGAACGCTTATAGTGTCGAGATACTTCTGCCGGTGGTAACAACTGAATGTGACGAAATGAAGATCGCGGTAGCCGTAATATCTTTGCAGAGGATGGCGGATCACGTTCATGGGAGGGCAAAGTCAAAACCCGCACCCTTACAAGGCAAAGGGTGCGGCACCCGAATTATGAAAGTCCTTAACACCGTTGCTGTGATTACTAGAATGTATACTAGTTCAGAGGAAGGCCAAAGTCAAAATCCGCACCCTTACAAGGCAAAGGGTGCGGCACCCGAATTGTGCATGAACGGAACACGGTGGCTGTAAGTTCGGAGGCATGGGAAATGAGGGAAGTTTGTGCGCCATTCAGCCAACCTTACAAGGCAAAGGATGCGGCACTTTGGCGCCGGCTGGTTCGAGCTGGGTTGTTGGCCGCGGCGGTGGTTGCGTGGCTGATGGGCGCGGCGGGAGCGTTGCGCGCGCAGACGGAGCCTCCTCCGCCTGCGCTGCAGGCGCCGGTGTCGGTGTACAACAACTGGTCTTCGTACGACGAGCTTTCGGATCGCGTGTCGCTGAATGAGCAGTTGGCGATGCGCGAGCTGGATGAGTTGCTACGGCTGAAGCGCACCGGGGTGCGCTTCGATTATTACGTGATGGACGCATTCTGGTACGCGCCCGACGGTGCGTATCGCACGTGGCGCAAGCCGGATTGGCCGAACGGCCCCGACGCGTGGCTGAAGAAGTGCCGCGAGAATGGAATCAAGCCGGGGCTGTGGTTTCCAACCAACATGCTGTTCAAGCTGGAGGCGGCGCCGGAATGGCGCAGCTCGCTGAACAAAGATGCGTGGGCGATGTCGCTGTTCGAGGGCGGCTACCTGCAGGGTTTCATGGACGTGCTGCAATTCTGGTACGACCGCGGCGTCCGCATGTACAAATTCGACTTCGCCAATTTCGAGGCGGCCACGCCGGCCAGTGAAGCGACGCTGAGCAAGACCGAGATCAAAGAGCGCAACAGCGCGGCGTTTCGCGAAGCGCTGCGCAAATTTCGCACGAAAAATCCGGAAGCGGTTTTTCTGGGCTTCAACGGGTTCGGCGGCTCTTACGATGACACCTTCTCGCCGCTGCCCTTTGCCAACCCCGCCGACCTGCGGTGGCTGGATGCGCTGCAGTCGATGTATACGGGCGATCCGCGGGCGGGCGATGTGCCGGAAGCGAATTTCTGGCGCGCGATGGACATTTACGGCGACCACTCGGTGCGGCGTTTTGAGCAGGTGGGATTTCCGCTGGAGCGGCTGGACCCCACCAGCTTCATGGCGGGGCTGACCGGCACGAGCTATAACCGCGGGGCGCACGCGTGGAAAGGCGCGTTCCTATTAATGATGGCGCGCGGCGGGTGGGTGAATTCGGTGTACGGGAACCTGGAGCTCATTCAGGGCGACGATGCGGCCTGGATGGCGCGCGTGCAAAAGCTGTTCCTGGAAATTCAGGGCCGCGGGCGCATTCGCAGCTTTGGAGGAATTCCGGGCGACGTGCAGCCGTACGGATTTGCGGGCGTCACCACGCGCGGAGCGGTCTACGTGGTGATGAATCCTTCGCAGACGATTGCGACTTTGAATCTGCCGAAATTTACTGCCGATCAGCCGGAGGTGGTTGGCGGCCGGGTGCAGTTCCGCGATGCGGGATTCCAGCCGCGACTGACGGGCAACACGATTGTTCTGGGGCCGGGGCAGATGGCGATGGCCGGCTTCGGCGCGTACGCCGCGCCCAGCTACGATTTCGGGGTGCAGACCGACGTGGTGATTCCGCGAAGTATTGAACCGTTGAAGGTGGAATTCGAGGCAACGGGCGCCGGCTCCATCGAGGCGACGATGGAACCCGCTTCGCGCGGTGCGCTGCGCATCATTATCCAGGAAATGACGCCGGAGGGTCGCCTGCGCCGAAGCACGGGCGGGCCGCCACCCGACGGAGAAAACATGGGCAAGGTGTTCGCGCTCTCAGCGACGCAGGGCGGCCGTACGATTCCGGTGAAGATCGATTACGACAAAATTATCTGGAGCGGGTTAGGATGGGCGGTCGGCGAAATCGAGGCGCGCGACCTGACGCCCGGGATTCCGTTACAGATTCACTTCCATAGTTCGGAGAAAGATGCGGTGAAGTTGAAGGGAGTGGTGTATCAGACTTCGGCGTGCGACGGAAGCACTGTTGCGGACGCGTACGGACCTGAAGCGGCAGCTCAGGCGAAGGAATTTTTGGCGGAGTTCCAGCGGGTCGTCAAGGCAGACGACAAGGCAAAGTTCGCCACTCTCGTTCACTACCCGCTGCGCGTGCTGGGTGGCAAGCACAACGTGACGATTGCCTCGCCGTCTGAGTTGATCCAGGAATATTCGTCGGTGATGACCCCGGGTGTGAAGCGTGCGATTCTGGCGCAAACCGGTGAGTGCCTGTTTGGGAATGATCAGGGCATGATGATCGGAAGTGGAGATGTGTGGTTTAGAGAGCAGCAGGGCCACGGGATGAAAATCATCACCATTAATCTAGGTGCGCCTGGGAGCGCAAGCGGGACGTCAGGCAGGGCCGACCACGAGGAGTTCGCCCGGCTTGATTTTATCGAGCGCGAGAACACACGCTGGAAATAACGGGCGCAATTGTTCCAGCCGATTCGAGGAACACCGCAGAACCACAATTGCGATTTTGCGGCCCGTCAGATTCTGTTGATAGCGAAGGTTTGTATCCAGCGTGACCAGGACATCGAAATTCGCTTCGACGAGGCTCAGAAGCTCACCGTTTTGTTTGCCGGCCCAGCCCAAATCCTGGATGCTGCGGCATTCGTGACCGTGATCCCGGAAGAGCTTACCGAGGGCCCTGGGAACGCACTCATCGATGACAACTTTCATTTGAGTTGAGCGACGAGGCTGAGGCGTGCTTCTTCGATGGCGGCGACAGCCAATTCGCGGGTGACGCTGGGATACTGCTCCAAGAATTGATCCAGCGTGTCGCCACCTTCCAGATACTCGATCAGGATTTTGAAAGGGACGCGGGTTCCGCGGAAGACGGGCTCTCCGCCGAGTATTTCAGGATCCTTAATAATGACGCGAGGCATCGGGAATCACCTTCTCCGGTAGAGTGTACCAGCCAAGCGTCCGGAAGAGTAAGCCGAGGGGAGTGGTCGAATGCTGGCCCGGTCGGGCGCTCAGAAGGCGCGTGGAGCACCCATTCCTGAGCCGAAGTGAGGGTGCCGCACCCTTTGTATACTGTTTCAGAGGAAGGGCAAAGTCAAAATCCGCGCCTGCGTCAATTCGGACGAGCGTGCCCTGTTTTTTTCGGTGGGCACATATTATTTAGAAAAAGTTTCCAATCTTTATCTTCCAGTTTACGGCCCAGGATTCGGTACGAGTTGAAGGACGCCCTTATCTGTTGCAACGTGGGCTTCATTCCTTCCGGCTTTGATCCGTAGAAGTGGAATTCCCGCCGTCCCTTTCGAGTGATCGTTCCCGCAAAAGTGGCGCAGCATAATTCTTCCATCGAGGGTATTAGTGCATTTTCAATGGACATCAATGCTCCGAATTCTTCCTCAGTTGAGAGACCGTCGGGGTTTGGCAGCTTGAGGTTGACGCGAAAAGACAAGAGCCAAGGACGGCCTGGGTCAGGAGCATAGTCGCGTAATCCGACATTGACCAGGACCGAAGCAAGAATGCCGTCGAATTTGCACATCCAGGGAAACCATCTCTCAGTCTTCACCGGACGCTCCGAGTCGAAGTGAGTAGCAAACCGCGATTAAGGTCGAAGCAAAGTAGCTGGCATTCATAGCTTTTCGTAGAGGCGGCCTTGGCGTAACGGGGGAGCGATTTCGGAGGAGCGGATGGTGGCGGTTAGTTTTTGGTGCCAGGCGACGTCGCGCCACATGCCTACGAATTGGGGGCCGCAGAAATTGGAAGTGGCGATGGCCAGCCACTGTCCGGTGGAGGCGGCGCGGGTGGCTCCCAGCGCGCACAATTCTTTCACCCAGTCCCATTGCAGCAGCGGCCAATCCTTGTAGTCGACGACGCCCCAGCACTCTGTGGTGATCAGCGGCAATTTCACGGAGCGGGAGATGGCGGCGTGGCGATCGATGGAGTCGCACCAGCAAACTTTGCCAATAGGATTTGCGGCTGTTGTAGAGGTCTTCGGCCTTGAGGCTGAGATTGGTGTAGCCGGCGGACTCGAAGCGTTCGTAGTGATAGTTGGAGAGCAGGTAGAACTCGCCCTGATTCTGCTGCGCCATCCAGATGTGCGGATCGAGCAGATCGAAATAGCTGAGATCGCTCTTCAAATAATCTTCGGGAAATTCCGCGGCGCAGTCAAAGAAGAGCGGCATCTGCGGAAATTGCGCGCGGACCAGTTCGACGGCGATCTTCATATAGGAGAGCGAGGCGGGCTTGAGGAAATCGCCGTAATTCATGGGCGGCTTGACGAAGGGCGCCCAATCGATGCCGGGCCACTCGTTGCAGAGGTCGGTGTAGAGGATGGTGTCGAGGAGGCCGGCCTGCTGAATGAGCTGGAGAGTTTTGATCCAGTTGGCGGCCATGACGTCGGGGCCGGTGATGGCCATGCGCGCGTTGGAGGTGTCTTCGCGATACCAGGTGGACAGGCCGACCATGATTTTGCGGTCGCGGCATTTGCGGAGAAATTCAAAGAGCGCGGGGACGAGGACGATGCGGTTGACGTCGGGCGAGCCCCATTCTTGGGTATTCCATTCGGGGAGGAGTTGCCAGGTGCGGTGCGGATCGACGGCGAGCAGGTGCGGGAAGGGATCGATGCGCACGGCGTTGTAGCCGCGAAGGACGAGGCCGTCGAGCGCCTGGTCCCAATCTTCGTAGCCTGCGCCGGGCCAGCGGCGTTCGATCCAGGAAAACTCCCACATGGTGATGGCGCGGGGATGCTTGATGGAATTGGCGGCTGGCGTTTTGTGAGCTGCGGCGTGGGAGGCGGCAGGTTTTTGTGCGGCTTGCGAATCGGCGTGCGCGTGCGTGGCAGCGGAAAGGGAATGGGCGGCTGCGCCGGAGAGGGCCAGCGTGGAAGCTGCGTCGCGAAGAAAACGCCTGCGATTGATCATGTCGTGGACCTCTAAGGGAGTTGCAGGATTTGGATAGAGTGTAAAACAGCAGGCGGGAGTTTTGCACCGTTTGCACAGGCGTGCACACAAATCCACAGGTTTTTGCGAGGAGACCTCTTGCGTTGTTTTTGCGGTGCTCGTAAGATGCCCGCAGATTGATCGGGAAGTAACACTTCCGAGTCAATACACAGATGAAGGCGAGGGCAACCGAGCCAACATCGAATGAATTGAGTTGAGAGGGAACGCTCCTCAGCACGCGAAAATTAGCGAGACGGGCAACCGGACCGCAGTTACTTGTGCAAGGAGCGCGCTAGACGCTGAGTCTGCGGCCATGCGGGTAAAACCAAATGGTCACTGGACAGGCGGCAGCGAGGCGACCCGGGGAGCTCGGGATTGTGGCACGGGTAACACCGAGTCAGCAGCCTGAGAAATAACGGGAAGCCCAGCTTCACGAATCGATTTTACAAGCAGCGGAGAGGGTAAAACCGATCCGCTGCCGTAGAAAAGAAACAAGAAGCGGAACTTCACGCATCGATCCAAAAGAGGGCGACCCGGCAAGACCGTGTCGCCCTCGATTTTTTTTGTGGGGGCCTGACGTTAATCAGAACGTGGAATTCGGTTTCCGATAATCCGAGACTTTTTGGTTCTGAGATACACTTCCCCTTGTGAATAACGAAGAGGCTCTCATCGCAGCGTTTGTGAAACGAGCGAAGCGGGATCGTTATCGCGAGATTCTGTCCAGCACACGCCTTCGCCATAAATTCACCAACAAACTTGCGCATTTCACGGATTTCGACTCGCGGTACCGCCTGCCCATCCCAGCGAGCAAACTTTTTGCTGGTAACGTCGCCGGTGAGCTTCGACGGCGTCGCTGCCCCGAAGTTGTCTACGTTATGTCTGAAGATCCCAAGTTGGATCAGAAAGAGTTGCGGCTAATGGAGGCCCTCGAGCAGGTGATTGGACGCGGCATGGGCGCGGTGCTCTCGTGCATTCCCGGGCAGTTGGCCTTCGTTGAAACAGAGGACGACCGTTTTATACTTGAGCGGCGTGATGTTCTGGAAAAGCGTGAATACATCCGTTTCGCTATTGGCGTCGAAGATGAAGATAGCGGGGTAGGGTTAGGAATTTTTCAGGCTGCTGAGAGATCCGTGGAATGGCAAGAGGTGACGGGCTCCGACGCAGACGAACTGAAGTTGTTGTTGTCGTGGTTTGCTGACAATTTGGAAAAGCCGACTTCGTTTGGACGTGGCGCATTGCGCCGAGGGATTTGCTGGTTTAAGACGGGTGCCAACGAACACATCTCGCGCATCTGGCAGATCGTGCGAATTCTGGAACGGAACGGGATCTATGTGAAGAAACTAAAGACCGAAAGGCCCGGTTACGTTGTGTATGAAGACGAGTGGCAACTCGTTGCCGAGCCGTTTCGCAAGGGCACGATGCCGAAAACTTGAATTTTTCGGTTATGCTGCAAGTCTGATGGCTGGTCCTTGCGGATCGAGGAATTAGGCGAAAGTTCCGCACGAGGAGAGCTTGGCAGTGTCCGCGAACAAAGGTTTGTAGGTCAAATCCTAGTAAGGGGCAAGGGGATGAACGTGCAGCGAGCGGTGGCGGTGAGAGGGCTTTGCGTGGCAGCCCTTGCGGCTGTGGTCTTGACGGCATGGGGACAGGAGAGTGGGAAGAGTTTGACGGCGGATCCCAACTACGAAAAGCAGTGCGCCAAGTGTCATGGCAAGACCGCGGAAGGACGGATGATGGGCGGGCCGTCGCTGGTATCGGATAAGGTGACGGGCGCTCCGGCGGAACAATTAAAGGATAGGATCACGAACGGCAAGGGGCACATGCCCAAGTTTGCGGGCAAGTTGAGCGCGGAGGAAATTGACGCGCTGGTGAAAGAAATTCAGGCAGGGAAGAAGGGCTAGCGGCGGACGTGTCGCGGAACCTATGGAGAATGCCAAGCTGTTCCGGCTGATTCAGGTCTCGGACTTGGAACAACATCCGGTGTGGGAAATGATTCTGGACGACGAAGCGGATGAAGACCCTTCCGTCTTCCCAATCGATTCGCTACCTGTCGCCAGTTTGGATTCGCGGTGCGTTGCCACCCGCGTGCGGCTCGCCAACGGCACTCAGCGGTGGGCCATGCTCCACAATGTCCGCCTTACCGATCCAAGGAAAACAGAGCATTTAATGCAGCTTAGTATGGAGCGCGATGGCGAATGGTTTTGGCTGGCACGTTACTGGGATGCGGATGCCGAGCGGAATGGTCCAACGGCGCTTGCTAAATTTCTAGGACTGCCTGTCGATGAAGTGTTTCCCATACAGTACGACCTCACAGGCACTGTCACTGGGTCACCAGCAGTAGTCAGTGGTCAAATAAATAGAGAGCCCACCGAGCGTTTATCTCAAGACGAAATCATCAAAATAATTGTGCGCTGACACGTGCGCTGTGGGCGCATGGGGCGGTTTAGCCGGAGAATTGCACCGGTTAGGCGCGGAAGTTGCAGGCGGCCAGCGCGGCGGGTTGTGAGTTGGGCGAAGAAAACGTAGATGGCCGTCACAGACGCGGGCGGCGGCGTCGGTCAAGATGCTGAGGTTTGCGGGTCCCGTCCGAAGAAGCTGCCCCTTAATACCAACCGAAAATCCCAGGTGAAAGGAGAGGTTCATGAGTACAACGAAATTTGCGGTGAGCCTTGCGATGGGAATGTGGGCGTTGGTCGCCAGCGGGCCAGGGTGCGTGGCGCAGGATAGCAAAGGTGCAACGGTTTTGCCCGCGCCGTCGGCGGGGAAAGCGATTGTGTGCGTGTACCGGACGTACCGGTTCACGGGGTCGGCGTCGCACGACGACATTTTTATCAATGGCACGCATGTGGGAAGGCTGCTGAACGATGAGTACGAATTTCTGGAGGTGTCGCCGGGGACGGTGGTGATCGCAGGATTGCCGAAGATGTATTATGCGGGCGGAGTGGTGGTGTCGAGCTACGCGGCGATCAGCAACGCTTCGAAGAAAGAGAACGAACGCGCGCGGTTTGAGGCCGAGGCCGGGAAGACGTATTACTTCAAATGGACAGCGGGGCCGATGGAAACGGGAATGAAGGTCACGCCGGAGGATCCAGCGGTCGGAGCGAAAGAGATACGGAAGCTGCATCTGTCGAAGCCGGTGGACGATAAGGCGGAAGCGAAACCGAACGATGCGAGCAAACCGGCGGAGCCTAGCGAAACGCAGGCGAGTGGCAAGCCGAATTAGCGCGGGGAGTTTCGCCGAAGTTTTTCTAGCAGAGCGTTGGCTCCTCTCCCTAACACGTACCACCAAAGCGTGCCTACAAGAAAAATCCAGATGACCGCGAGGACGCCGTATCTCCATGCCAAAACGTAATAGGGGACTGAGATGGGGAGGTCGGCGAATACGATGAATGTGAACAGTATTCCCAGATATTGAAGGCCGGGAATAACGAGGCCAATGAAACTGAGAAGGCATGCTCCGAGATGAAGGCCAGGGAGCAAGTAAGGCAAGTGGCCGTGTTGTCTCGACGTGAATAGCCTCATGCGTTGGTCTTACGCTAGCACCCTCTGGTCTTCGCGTGAAACTGTCCCGCAGTTCAGATGGTTCTCCGGGTCAACTCCCGGTCGGTCGGGAAACCGGACAAGGTCGCGCCCGACACTGGCGTCACCGCCAAGAATGATTGGTTTTACGTACCACTTTATTTTTTCCGCGAATCGTCCGTCAGGTTGCAAAACCGTTGAGCCGGCAGCGTTAATCCACAGTTGTGGCGCACATCCTTGTTGACGGTCACTGAAGCGTTATAGACTCGCGTCAACATTCCGGCGTTTGAACATATAGCTAGGAGCACGGGTCACTGTCTAGATGAGGAATATTATTTTCTGCTGCGTAATCCTGGGAGCCACGGTTTGCCTTTGTCCTGCCCAACAAAAACACGAATGCATGGGAACAGGTCACGAACTAGGAGAGGCAGTCGATATTGACGGACTCAACGACAAGCCCGTCAGCTTGTATGGGAAAGACCCGCAAGTGACCCAGATGGTGGAGAAGACACAATATACGTTTAATCATCCGCCGAATGGTGATCCGCCACCGATGGAAAACTACGGGCCAGCGGGTCTCTGGAGAAAACGGACAGAAGTTTGAAGACAAGAAGCTCCGCGAAAATCACCGCGACCACATTCACATTCGAGTTCCTGCCAGCAAAGGTTCCTCATAGTTGCCCCACTCCAATTGCCGGGGGTACTGATACGTATGTGGGCGGTTAGCGCGTTTATCAGGCACAAGTCGCCTCACGTTGGTTTCTAATAGAGATATGAAGCCACTGGTCAAACGTACGGCAATCATCTACGGCTTAGCTTTCGCTGTGTCCGTTGCGACTCTCGCTCTTGCCTACTTCCCGTTTTATTGGATTCTCATTCAAATTCAAACATGGCGTCTCGGCCATCCGAACCCATTCACGATTGGGCCAGCGATGGACGCTGTGCCATGCTCGTTCGTGGCTGCACTAATTGCCTTTTGGTTAACAGTGCGCGAAGCAAAAAAGCGGTGGCCTCAAGAGAGCTAAGGTTATGAGAAGGTCTGCGGAGCAGAGTCCTGGTAGCCACTTTTCCGGTAAGCGCGTTTACCGGGACCTACGCGCAGAATTAGAGATACACTCGTGTCCATGAGAAAAACATCGCACAGCGGTTCCAGTCTGGCGCTATTGGTGTCCGCATTCATGTTTACTATGGCCATTTCTATCGTCGACGGTCTCGCAGGGTGCGGCGGACAGACACATCTCACGCCTAAGTCACAGAGCATCTCAACGGTTCCGTTCTCTCTGTCCATAGTATCGGCAAGAAGGGACGGCATCACGATGTCCAAAAAGGGAGCACGCGAGTTCTATGTAGTGCTGACCAACATTTCTCAACAACCTCAGCCTGTTTGGGAGTATTGGAACAGTTGGGGATTCCAGGTAATCTCCTTTGAATTGACCACTACGGATGGGAAGAAATTCGTCCTCACGACAAAAGACCGTACCTTCGATTACAACTTTCCCTCAACGTTCATCGTTGACCCTGGTGAACATCAAGTCTTTCCTATTCGATTTGACGATTCTTGGGCTGTGGAACCTGTGCTTCCAGCGAAGGACGAAACGCCGATTACACTAAAGGCTGTCTATTCCGTTGCCGCGAATCCTGACTCTGCCAAGTTCCATGTCTGGACAGGCCGGGTTGACTCTCACGCCTACAACTTCACCTTGTTCCAATACTGAGGACGTATTTTGTCTCGGAATCTCGTAAGTCCTGGTTTGTCGGCTCACCGGAGAAGTTCCTCATAGCACCGCTCTCGTGGATTTTTGAATTAACGCCCGCTATAAGAGGCACATCGCCAACAAAGTGCACGCGATGTAGTCATAAGTCCCGGAAAGTCGGCTTATCGAAGTGTTTGTTGCGGTACTTGCGGGTGAGAATGCGGCGGTGGAGTGGGATTAGATGCGGAGGAAGGTGCGGGTTACTCGGGTCTGTCGTTGAGAGTGAGGAATTGCGGCAGGATTTGCCTGGCGATAGAGAGAATGCGTTCCCGCAATTCTGAATTGATGGCGATCGGTCCGTCGGGCTCGACACCCGGAATGCGGAACAAAGGTTTCAGTTCCTAAAGCGCGGCGTTGTTTTCGCACCACAGGGAATAGAAACGACGATAGAGGATGAATGCGTCGTCGCGACCAGCAACTAAATTCTGCAAGGCCTCCGTTGCCGCCTTGGGGGAAGCAAGCCTGCGATTTTGGGACTTGGAAAGTGGAGACATGTGAAGAATGGAATTTATAGTGTATCGCCGATAACCACGACTTAGGCTCAATTGGGGACTGATTTCATTCGCTCGCTGCACTCCGCATCGGAAACAAATTCGCGCCCATCTTCATATCGCAAGCGACGGTCAGGGGGGAGGTCCCGCCAAGCGCTCGGGAGCATTTCGCAGACGTGTCTGCACTCCCGCAAGCGAGTCAGGCAGGAAAAATTAAAATCAAACGCTTTCCGGTGTTCGTCGGGCGTCGCCTCTGGAGCGAGCCGGACTCCGAATCGTTCTCCGGCTGGGCCCGTAATGTGCGCCTCGAATACATAATACGGGCCGAAATCCAGAAGATCTCCGAGGTGTCTGCTCTTTGAAAGTTCGATACTCGTGCCTAACCCAAAGTTGTCCGAACGAAGGACGTATTGCGAGGCGTACACTTCGGACAACCGACCGTTCTCAATGGAGAGCGATGCTAAAACCACCCAAATTCGCAGGCCCGGAAGAGGGTAAGGCTTTTCCCCAATAGTGAGGAATGGGCTTGTGATAGAAGAAAAATAATGGGCAGGCTGGTCTGGCGAGCTTTCAGTGGCTGGTTGAGGCGGAGAGTACTTGCCGCCGAATCTTCTAGAGAATTCTTCTGCCTGCTGTTCGGTTTGGCCAACGCGAAGTTCCCGAAGCTGTTCAACGAACTGCCTTGCCCTTTGGACCCGATACCAAGCCAGGCCATATCCGAGAGCAGCACAACAAAAGGTTGCAGCGACAATTAGCAAAACGACCCGGAGAGGCTTGCTTCGCATCATGCTAATTATCTTATTTGACTCCTCTCAGGACCGAATTGTTCCCTGTCATAGTCTCAGGTCTTAATCTGTCCGATAACCGGGAAGAGGGTCGCGCTTATGGCTGAAGGGAATGGCATGCTGGGGCGGGGATCAGATGCGGAGGAAGGTGCGGTTGCGGTAGAGGTGGTAGAGGATGAGCCAGAGGGCGGCGAAGGCTCCGAAGGCGATGAGGGCGTGACCGGCCTGGCCCATGTGGCTGGCTAAGCCTCCCAGGAAAATGCGGCTGAGGTCTTCCCAGGGCAGGAGCTCTCCGGCCATGTAGGCGACGATGGCGTTCATGCCGATGACGGTGAAGGGGAAGGCCCAGCGGTGGTAGCCGCGCACGTCGATGAGCCAGTAAAACAAGGCGAGCAGCAGAAGCGAGAGGCCTCCGGCCCACAGGATCATGGAGCTGGTCCAGATGTGCTTGATGATGGGCAGGATCGGGCTGATGAGTTGCGCGAGGACGAGGCAGAGGACGCCGGCGGCGGCGAGGTACTGCGCTTTGCGCGCGCCGGGAAGTTTGGAGCGCAGCAGGTGGCCGGAGAGCACGCCCATCAGAACGGTGACGCCGAAGCCGAGGCTGGTGAGAATCCAGGAGTAGGGCGTGCCATCCTGAAAACGGCCGAGGATGGCCTTATCAATATAGATAGCGATGTTGCCGTCGGGCGTGAGGTGGCCGGCGCCTACGCCGGGCACGGGAATGAAGAGCAGGCAGAGCGCGTAGAGGATGAGCAGCGCGGCGGCGAGGATGGCTTGACCGCGGATGTTGAGTTTCGACGAGCGCGATGGAAGAGATCAGATAGCCGGCGGCGATGGCCTGCAGCGTGTTGCTGTAGAACTGAAGATTGTGGGAATCGAAGTTGAGCAGATGGCCCTGGGCAATCATGCCGAGAATCCAGAGAATCACGACGCGTGAAGCGACCTTGCGATAAATCTGCGAGCGCGTTTCGCCGATGGCGATGCGCTTGCCGATGGAGAAGGGCAGCGACACGCCGACGACGAATAGAAAGAGCGGCATGATCAGGTCCCAGCCGACGAAGCCTTCCCAGGGCACGTGATCGAACTGGCGCACGAACCATTGCGGCGGAGGATTGACGAACGCTTTGGCGAAGGCGAGGACGAGCGGGCCTCCGCCGATGATCCAGAACATGTCGAAGCCGCGGAGGGCGTCGATGGAGGCGAGGCGTTGGGAAGGAGCGACGACGTGGGCTTCGAGTTTGTGCGCAGAAGCGGAAGGGTGAGGGGCGGTAACGGTGGCCATGACGGGATGATGCTATGTCGCAGGCGGGGAGGGAGTCAATGTTGTGCCGATGGATGTTTCACTGCGTACCGTGGGCAGTCGCCGCGGTAAGGTGGTTCGCTGCCAGGTCCGCGCGATCGATGATGCGTCCACGAAGGATTACTTTGACGATGTCGTTGTACGCATCGATAGTTCGTGTGGGGTCCTGGCGCAGCAGCAAAAGGTTGGCGCGCTTTCCGACCTGGACGGTGCCGATCTCGCGATCCAGTCCGAATGCCTGGGCATTTGCGATGGTGGCTGCGTGAAAGATTTGTCCGGGCGTCATGCCGGCGTCCAACATGTGCTGCATCTCGCGCCAACCATTCAGTCCGGGCTGGTTTGCGTAGGTGGGCGCACTCGGGGTATCGGTGCCGAAGAGGATTCGCGCGTTATGCTCGGCCATGTAGCGGGTGGCATTGCGGTCGCGCGCGATCGGCGGTGCGAGAGAGGCACGCGCTGCGTTCCACTGGGCCTGACGATCCTGCGATTGTTGCAGGGGTTTTGGCAGGAACTCCGGCGCGAGCACGTCGTGAAACCACTGGCCCTGCGGAGATCGATACCATTCGATCGCGCTTGCGGGCGTAACGAGAGCGAGGCTCGGTTGCGAGAGATACTCCGGGTCGAAAAGATCCTGCAGTCCATACAGCACTTGCATGGTGGGCTGCCAACCCATGTTGGCTTTGAGCACGCTATCCAGGATGCCCTTGGCTCTGGGAGTGAGTTCGGTGGCCTGCTGTTCGCGGTTCCAATGCCACAGGCCGTGGGCAATGATGTCCGCTCCCGCCTGCACCGCGAATTCCTGGGCATCGGTGCCGTTGGCGTGGATCAGCACGGGCATATGGGCGGCATGTGCAGCCTTCACTAAGTCGCGTATCGTGTCGAGGCGCGGCACGGGCAGCTCGTCTACTTCACCGAAGCCTCTTTCATAGAAGGTCTTTACGCAGAGTGCTCCATCTTGTTTCATGCGAGCGATGACGGCCTCGGGCGTGTGCGTGGCAGGGTCGATACCCTGAGGAGCTTTGGCCTCATCGCCGCGCTGAATGAGCATGTACCTGGTCAGAGCGCGTTGATCCTGCGGTGAGACGAATTGAATCGGGGGATAGCCGCCGGGAATCTGGGCGCCTCCGCAGAAGTACAGATCCGGATGAAGCTCAAACGAATTCCAGGTAGTGATGTGTTCGGGTGTGGAAATCAAATCGATGAGAGTCGTGTAGCCGAAGAACAGGTAGCTGCGCGGGGTCTGCTTGCGAATCGCTGCCGTGATGTCCTCACGCATCGGCTGATGGGAATTGTCGATTCCGGGCAGTTCGGAGGTATGCACGTGACTGTCGATCAGACCAGGGATCAGGTACAGATCATGACCATCGACGATCTGCACGTCGCTTTGCGAGCGGGGCGATTCCGGCGATGTTTTGCCGGAGGAGGTTGCGGAGGAGATCGAGACGATTCGTTCGCCGCGGATGGTTACCGTGGCGTCTTTTATAGGTTGCTGGAGTTCCGGGGAGACGATGGTGACGTGTTCGATGCGGAGGTCCTGAGCGGCTGCGGAAAGGCTGGAGAGGGCGAACGCGGCCAGGCACGAAAGTATGGGCGCCATGCGAAAGTGTTTGCGCGAGAACCGGATGGTCGCGGAGCCAGGCGCAGCGCAGGGAAACCAGGTGCAGTTCACGCTCTCCTCCAGAATGCAGGCGGGTGGCGGGCTAGCCACCCATGTTGATACGCGATTGAAGTGGCTAAAGTTCCGCTTGTCCGGCGCTACCGTCATTGTGAGATGAGTGGGGCGACCGAGTTGAAACAGTTGAGGGGAGCCAAAAAAGGGAAGCGAAAGGAGGAAAAACAGGTGAAAAGCGGCGAAGTTGGAAGGATTTATAAGGAAATGACCACGGGAAATTTGTGATGAAAGTCACTTCGCGGGTAGCTGCGCGCGACTAGAATTAACCCAAATTGATACGGTGAGCCATTGAGGGTCGGCCACCAGATGTGCAGGCTGCGGGAATTGCGGCCAAGCTGAAGGTGTAGACGGAAGATCGCGCAGAGAATGGACAGCCGAACGCAGAAACGGCTGGCGCAGACAACGACTCATGCAGAAAAAAGTCAGGGCAGGGATCATCGGGTACGGCCGGATGGGGCGCGGATTTGTGTCCGCGATGCAGGAGAGCGAACTGTGGGAAGTGGCGGCGATCTACGACATTAAAGAGGCGACGCGGGAGCTGGCGGCGCAGACTGTGCCGGGGGCGACGATCTACGACGAGCCGGAGGCGATTTTCGCGGACAAGTCGATCGATGCGGTGGGATTGTTCACGCTGGCGGATGCGCGGCCGCAGCAGATCAGGCAGGCGCTGGCCAACCGGAAGCACGTGCTGGCGGAAAAACCGATTGGCGCGGACGTAGCGACGGAATGGCAACTGGTGCGGGAGATCGAGGCCAGCGACCGGCTGGTGGCGGTGAACCTGTTCAATCGGAATGCGTGGTACCACAAAGAGATCCGGCAATTTTTGAAAGAGGGAGAGATTGGCGACCTGGCGGTGATCCGGATCTGCCACATGACTCCGGGGCATATGCCGATGGAAGGGCACGATCCGGAAGGTCCGCCGTTCCACGATTGCGGGATGCACTATGTGGACGTGGCGCGGTGGTACGCGAGGAGCGAGTACGCAACGTGGCACGCGCAGGGATTGCGGATGTGGGACCACAAGGACCCGTGGTGGGTGCAGGCACACGGCACGTTTGCGAATGGAGTGGTGTTCGACATCACGCAGGGATTTATTTACGGGCACCTGGCGAAAGAGCAGACGTTTAATTGTTATGTGGACGCGATCGGGACGAAGGGCGTGGCGCGGATGCGGCACGACTTCGATCAGGCGACGATTGAATTGCACGGAGTGACGCGCACGGTGCGGAAGACGGCGCCCTTTAATGATAAGAAGCTGGATGTGATGGTGGATGTGTTCGCGCGATCGGTGCTGACAGGGAAAAATCTGGGGATGCCGCAGGCGCGGGACAGCGTGGTGGCGTCTGAGGTGAGCTGGGCGATGTTGAAGGATGCGATCGCGAATGGGGCGCCGGTGCGCGGGACTCCGGAAGAGATGGAGCAGATCCTGGAGCATCGGCGAAGAATGGTGAACGGGTTTGGGTTGCCGGTGAAGACGGGGGATGCGGTGGAGAGTTTGGAGCCGATCGCGGAAGGGTAGCGGCGGGTCGGCGGGTCTGGAAGTCAGGAGAATCCAACCAACATAGTAGGATTTGCGCGACAACCGTAAATGATAGGGCAGGTGGGGCGGAAGCTGAGTTTTGCGAGTAAGATTCGCATCCTAATCACAAAAAGATTTATAAGCCCCTATAACGACCCATGCGATTCTTTTTGGGTCTTTCGCGTAGAACGACAAGAGATACGGCTTGCTGAGCACAATCATGTAAGTTGCTTTTTCGCTGTCTAATTCGTAGATTATTCGTCCTTGCGAGTGCTGCTTCTCCTTCAAACCTGCCGCCGCACTTTCATCCAACTTCGCAAGTTGAATCAGCGCAGCGATCGCCACTTGGTTCGGACTGTCAAAGTTCAAATTTTTATTCAAGAGGTCTGCCAATTGTTGGGCTTTAACCCAATCCGAATATGGCCAAGGTGGAACCAGGTCTTGAAAGCCACACCCAGCCTTGTCGAGATTCGGTTGGTCGGGTGACGAACGGTAATCCAAGTCGTCTCGGTCATGCGGGTCAACAGAGATGACCTGTTGAATGGCGAGCAAACTACAGCACCCCATGTGCCCGTAACCGTGCCACTCTACTTCGCCACTGGGGAATCGAGTTTCTTTACCTGCAAAAAATCTCCCAACAAGTGTCGTGTGTACCACTGTATCTGGCGGATTATGGATAAGCTTATCGAACGCCTCGAAATGTTTATCGGTTGCCAGCGAAACCTGTATGCCTTCGACGGCGAGTTCTTTGGGGCGACTTCTGTTCGCCGAGACGCCGCAGCAGTACATCGTGCCGGATTTTTTTGTGCCACCGTATTCCAGCCAAACGTAGGGAAAAGAAGGGCAACTGGGGTCAAACAATCCGAAATCCTCAAACCCGTGAGATACGAATCCAGTTACCTCAACGAGCTTATGGTTGTACTCGGGAGGATTGGCCTTGAGTGCGCAGACGGTGACTCGCACAGGTTCATCACAGCGTAAGGCCGCGGACGACCAAATGAGTAAGGCACCAATAACAATGAGGGACCGCAGCCATCGCATGGGAGGAATCTTAGCAGCAATTTAACCTAAGAGTTCTCGACTCCCGATTTATAGGATAAGTAAAAGGTGGCTGCCAGGGTGGATGGACGTGGGGGGCTAGGGTTTGCGGGAGAGGGGTTTGATTAGGGCGTCGTCGATGGCGGAGAGGAGATCGGCGGATTCGAAGGGTTTTTGGAGGAAGGCGAAGGCGCCGGCGGCGAGGGCGAGGGGTTCGTTGGCCAGGGGATCGCGGGCGCTGACGACAATGATGGGCACGAGCACGAAGTCGGGCAAGGCGCGCAGGCGTTTCATCACGAGGAAACCGTCGCCGCCGGGCAAGCCGATGTCGAGGATGATCAAGTCCGGTTTTTCTTTGCGGGCGACGCTGATTGCGGAGATGGCGTCGTTGGCGGCGACCAGTTGGTAGTCCCGGGACTTGAGGCGGATGGCGATGCCGCGCACGATGTCGGGGTCGTCTTCGACGATCAGAATTTTGTTGCTCATAGGGTGCGGCCTCCTTACGCCGATACCGATTTCATGCGTTTTTCGAGTTGCGCGGCCAAGCGGTCGATCTGGCGGCGGGGCGGCGCGGCGCGAGCGGTGGGGTGGAGCGCCATCCTGTCGATGGACACCATGCAGGCGATGCCGGCGAGTTGCAGTTGCTCGCAGCGGGATAGCCGCTCGCGAATGCGTTTGGCCATGACCTGGGCGCCCTTGGCGTCGGTGCGCGCGACAATCCAGAAATGGGTTTTACCGGCTTTGTGCTGAGTGGGGAGGAGCACGTCCATGCCGGGGAGAATGCAGCCGGCCAGCAGCTCCTGAATTTTGGCGAGCACTTGCTCGCGTTTCTGGTCGGAGACCCAGCCTTCGCCGCTGTGAACTTGAATGGTCAAGAGGGCGAAGAGCGGCGAGCGATCCGCGTGGTGGCGCAGCAAGGGAGCGATCAGGTTGCCGACGGAAAATATTGGAACGGTAAACGACATGGTGCAACCAGTGGGGCGATTGGGTTGAGGCCAGATCCTTCCGCCATGCTGGAGGATCAGCTCTTTGCAGATGTACAGACCGAGGCCGAGACCGCGGCGGGATTCTTCCCGGGTGTTTCTGGCCTGGTACAAGCGGTCGAAGACGCGTTCGGACTCTTGCGGGGCGATGCCGCAACCGTTGTCGGAGACGGAGACGTGAACGAAGCCGGGATCGTCTTCGTGACAAGGCGGCGAGGACGCGCACGGTTGATTTTGGTGGAGAGAATTTCACGGCGTTGTCCAGCAGATTGGTGAGCACCTGGCAAATGCGGCCCGCGTCGCCGTACACCGGGGGCAAGTTTGCGGGAATTTCCGTTTGCAGAATGATTTCCTTGGCGGCGGTGGTGGCGGCAAAGGCGCGGATGGTGGCCTGCAAGACTTCGACGAGGCAGATCATGGATGGCCGAACCTTGAGTTTGCAGGTCTGGGCGCGGGAGGCTTCGAGGAGATCGGCGATCATGCCTTTCAGTTGATTGACGTTGCGCATGGTGATTTGCAGGTATTCGCGCTGCTCGGCGGTGAGCGGCCCGGCCAGTCCATCGAGCAGGATGGAAACGAATTGATGGACGACGGAGAGCGGGGAACGCAGCTCGTGAGAGACGTGGGAGAAAAATTCATCGCGGAGGCGAATTTCTTCGGGACTCTGCAGAGAAAAGATTTTGCTTCCGGCGGGGCTGGCGACGACGACGGAGTCCACTTCACCGCGGCGGATGGCCTCGAGAGTGGATTGCATTTCCGCCAGGCGGCCGCGGGCGTTGCCGCGTCTGGCCGATTGCACGCTGGTGTGCCGGCTGTTCATGAGCGGTGGCTCGCGTGTACGGGGGAGGCGTTCGCGGGTCGCAGAGCGGTTACTCCGCGCGCAGGTCCAGCCCGATCAACACGCGCTGGGTGTTGGAGAGATCGCCGATGATTTTCTTCAAGGGGCGGGGCAGTTTGCGCACCAGGGTGGGCACCGCGAGAATCTGATCGCCTTCGGCGAGTTTGGGATTTTTGAGGAGATCGACGACTTCCACGTTGTAGCGGCCGGGCAAGTGGGTGTCGCAGATCTGGCTGAGATTGTTGAGCGCGGCGACGGAGCGGGTGGTTTCGCCGGCGATGTAGAGGCGCAGGCTCCACTGGCGGTAGCGGGTTTTGTGGCGGGTTCTGCCATTTTCGAATTTCAGCGCTTTCATGGGAGTTTCCTTTCGCTTGCCGCGATTGCGGTCAGGCATGGCCGTTGCTGCGAGCCGGAAGAGGGTCCGCCGCGCGCGCCCGGCTCATCTCCAGGCGGTCTTCGGCAACCTGCTCTCGTTTAAGTTGGAGGTCCTGGAGGTCGCGAGCCAGCGATTCCTGCTCGAGAGCGAACTCGTCGCGCATGCGCTGAATGCTGGCCTCCAGTTGCAGGCGTTTGTGTTTCTGCTCGAGAGTCTTGCGCGCCAAGAGCCTCTTGCGTTCGGCGGCTTCGGCGGCCTCGCGAGCTTCCTGAGCGACGCGGGCGGAGCCGGTGAGCAAGCCGGAGGAGCCGACGTAGACATCGAGGAGTTGAAAGCCGTGATCGGAGAGGGTGAATTCGCGGATCTGATTGGAGTGGTACATGCCGCGGGACTTGAGCACATAGAGGCCGCGGTTGCGTTCGCCATTGCATTCGATGTTGCGCAGCAGGAGCCAGCTATCCATCAAGGAGGAGACGCCGACCTCGCTGAGTTCGGGGGAACTGTCGCCGCTGGTGAGGCTGGTGAACATGGCGGTGATCTGGTGGAACTTGAACATGTCGATCAGGCGGGTGACCATGGACTTCACTTCGGAGTGAGTGCCGGTGGACGCAAAGTTGGTGATGGGGTCGATGACCACGACCTTGGGATGAAAGGCGAGGGCGAGATCGTGCATGGTGACGAGGTGGCGCTCGAGGCCGAAGGCTCCGGGGCGGGCGGCGTAGAATTTCAGCAGACCCTTTTTCAGGAAGGGAGCGAGATCGATTCCGATGGACAACATGTTGCGAAGGACTTCGTCGGGGGATTGTTCGGAGGCGAGGTACAGCACGCGTTCGCCGCGTTCGCAGGCCGCGCGGACAAAATGGGCGGAGAGACTGCTTTTGCCGGTTCCGGCGCCGCCGGAAATCAGGATGCTCGAGCCGCGATAAAAACCTTTGCCATCGAGCATGGCGTCGAGGCGCGCGATCCCGGTGGAGATGCGCTCGGGCGAGGCTTTGTGGTCGAGCTTCAAGGCGCTGAGTGGAAGGACGGAGACTCCGCGGGAACCGATTAGAAACGGATACTCGTTGGTGCCATGGGTGGTGCCGCGATACTTGACGACGCGCAGGCGGCGGATCGAGGTCTGGTCATCGACGCGGTGATCGAGGAGGATGACGCAATCGGCGACGTATTCCTCAATGCCCTGGCGGGTGAGAGCGCCATCGCCGGTTTCGGCGGTGATGACCGCGGTGATCTTCTTGGCCTTCAGCCACTCGAAGAGCCTGCGAAGTTCGGTGCGCAGGATATTGGCATTCACAAAACCGGCGAAGAGCGACTCAATGGTATCGAGGACCAGGCGCTTGGCGCCGATGGCCTTGATGGCATTGTCGATGCGGATGAAGAGTCCCGTGAGGTCGTACTCGCCGGTTTCCTCGATCTCTTCACGCTGCACGTTGACGTGGTTGACCAGCAACTTTTTCTGGGCCTGCAGGGAGGGGAGATCGAAACCCATGGAGGCGACGTTCTGGGTTAGCTCCTTCCTGGTTTCTTCAAAGGCCAGAAAAACGCCGGGCTCGTTGCACTCCATTGCGCCGCGCACCAGAAACTCCATGGCCAGGACGGTCTTGCCGCTGCCGGCGGGTCCGCAGACCAGAGTGGAACGACCCTCGGGCAGGCCGCCCTCGGTGATCTGGTCGAGACCGGCGATGCCGGTGCGGCACTTGCGAATTCCATTTTTGGACAGCTGTGCCGAGTTGAGTGCGGACCGTTCGCGCCGGAGTTGGTCCCAGCGGCCGGGCTCCGCAGATTCATTCCACCTCCGCTGTTTGTGAATGCGCTGTAATTGCTGATTCATAGATTCCTTGCTGCTGGTCGGACGCCAAGCTTCATGGTTGTTAACGCAGTGCCGGGAGAGAGGCTTGCATTTGAACTGCCAGAAAAAGTGCGCAGGAGATTTTGGTGCGGGCCAGCGGACAGCGTGGAATGCGGTTGGTGGGAAGGAGAGAAGGGAATTGCGGCGGAGGCTGTTCCACTACGGACACTGGGGTGCGTTTTGAACCGGGCGCGCCGCTTGCGGGCATGAGTTGGGAGTGGCGTGGCGATCTTCAGCGCGGGGCGCGAGGGAAACACGCGGCGCGTGGTGTGTTTTGCGAGTAAGATTCACGCAGGTTGCGTGCTGCAAGAATTGTACGTTTGCGTAGCGAGTGGACTGCGGAGTTCCCATGATGAAAACGAGTGTGGCGTTTCGGATTTTGTTGGTGGCGGCTGCGGTGTTGCTGTTTGTCCGTCCGTATTATTCGCAGGATTCGCCGGGGCTGGTGTGCCACGACAAGGCGCCGCGGTTCACTGCACGATTTGGAGCGAGTCCGATCGAGCTGCACGATTCGCCGGTGGCCACGTTCGGAATATTTCCGTGGGAATCGTCGGGCGAAGTGACGATCCATACGGGGTTCGAGGTGCGCTGGGTGGAGGTGAAGCCGCTGTCGGCGGGGATTGCGGCGACGATCGACGGTTCGCACCGGGAGGTGCGCTTTCGCCTGAACGCGTTGGTGCCGGCCACCGTGGAATTTAATGATGATCTCGGGCATGTGCTGCATCTGTTTCCGTACCATGCCAGCGCCGGTCCGGAGAGCAATGAGGCGCACACGCGGGTGTTCGGACCGGGGATGCACCGGGCCGGGACGATCGAACTGAAAACCGGGGATAGCGTGTACCTGGCGCCGGGCGCGTGGGTGAGCGGGAAGATCCGTGCGCGTCATGCGCAGCACATTCGGATTTATGGAGCGGGAGTGCTGGACGGCAGCGATAACGCGGACGCGGAGGATTTCTATCAAGGGGCGGGCCCGCTGTATGTGGAGGACGTGCAGGATCTGCGGCTGGAAGGGGTGACGTTTTTCAACAGCAAATCGTGGACGGTACACCTGCGCGAAGTGAGCGACGCCACCATCGATGGCATACGCGTGCTGAATCCCGGCGCGCAGAATGGCGATGATGGGATCGATCTGGTGTCGTCGAATCACGTGACGGTGCGGAACGTTTTCGTGCGCACCAACGACGATTGCGTGGTGGTGAAGAATCTTGCGGACCGCGAGACCGGCAACATCGTGGTGCAGCACTCGGTGTTGTGGAACATGCCGAATGGAGGGAATGGAGTGGAGATTGGGTTTGAGACGCGCGCGCATCGCACGCACGACGTGCTGTTTGAAGACCTGGACATGATTCATGTGGAGCGGGGCGCGGCGATCAGCATACACAACGCGGACTCGGCGGTGGTGGAGAAGATCGAGTACCGCAACATACGCGTGGAGGATGTGCGGCGGAAGTTGCTGGACATTGCGGTGCTGTACGCGGCGTACGGACCGGACCGGCCCGCTCGCGAGGAAGAGATTCGCGCGCGGATGGACGAGGGCGGAGTGTGGGATGCGAACCTGTGCTACAAACCGGAAGAACGGGAAGCGTTGCGGAAACAGCGCGGATCGATTCGCGGGATCGTCGTTAGCAATTTGCAGGTGACGGCGGGCGCGCTGCCGTACAGCATCATTGCGGGCTACGATGCGGGACATGCGGTGAGCGACGTGGCGATCCGCGGGCTGAGGTATCAGGGCAGGGAACTGCGGGACGCGGCAGCGGCGAAACTGGTGGTGGAGTATGCGCAGGGAGTGAGGATTGAGTAGGGCTTGAAACGTGTATCCCAGGGGACATATGAGCTTCGATGTGTTTTTGCAGAGGTTCGTTGGTGGGAAACCTGCTGAAGTAACAGAGAAAGTGTGCGTGCGGTACTTATCGCCTCATCAACCAGGGGGCCTGATGAATACGGCTATTTTATTGTGAAGTTCCCGGATGGCGTGGACGTGTTGGAAAAGGGCTACGAAAATACCAAACGGTCTGGTACTGTAGCCGCCTGCGTGAGGAGGTGTATCGATGGGCAACCCGGCGAAGCCGAAGATTAGAGTCCCGAACGGACTGGACCATGAAGCGGTTATTGCGCAGTACAACGACGTGATAGGCCAACGCACGAAGCGGTTCAAGGACGAGGTGGCGAACCTCAAGGATTTCCAAAAGCTTCAAGTTGAAATGGGAATGGAGGCAAAACGCGCCGGCCTTCTGCCCGCCGCTGATCAGAAAATCTCCGCGTTCAGCGAACGCGCCATTAAGCTACTGCGCGGTTATCACCCCATCTACGCAGAAACGCCGCTATTTCCGCAGGGAGGAGGTGGCGCGGGCGGGAATTCAGCGCTCGTTAGTCCTCCCTACGCCGGAGTGTATTCGTCGGTGGATGTGCCTGACGGGGTGCCGTACGCTGCGTGGCACAACAGCCCGAATGTGGAACGGGGCGAGTTGGGTGGAACAATCGACATGTATCAACACGGCGGCGTTGCCGTTGTCGATGGCGGCTTTGTGGTCCCGCTGTACGCTGCGGCTGGGACCAATCGAGTTGAAGTTGTGGGTTCATTGCAGGGCATTTATTACCTGCAATCTCCAGGGTATGAAATTGCTGGTTTCGAAGTTGATCTCGTCTCCACATTTATAAATGGATCCACGACTCCACCGACTTACCAATATGGCAGTCAAGCCTTAGCGATTGCGTCAACCGATTTTTTCGCCGCGGGGCAGGTGTTCGGAACGATCTATGGAACCAACTTGGCTCCAGGCGGTTTTCAACCCGGTGATACGTTGAGCCAGTTTACGCGCGTATTCACGTTCCCGCCGCTGGCCAATCCGGCGCTGGTTCAGGCTGTAATCGGGATCAATGAGCGGCTCGTGTGCACTCCAGGCGCGAGCGGCCTAATCCAGGCTAATGTGATCATCAACTCGATCGCGATCTACTGATCCGGAAGCCGGCGCTGAGGGCGTCACCAAAAGTGAAACCACCTACTCGACCGCTTCTTGCGAAAAACTAGAATTGGAGATGGGGCCGCGCCCTTACCGATAGCCAGCCTGCCGAACGACCGACCGGGTCCGAGTAGAAGCAGCATTGGAAACGCGCGGACATCTCTTATTTCACCTTAATGTTTTGATTTACGCGGAAGAGGTTTGTTGGGTCGTAGCGTTTCTTGATTTTAACGAGGCGGTCGTAATTCTGGCCGTAGGTTGCGCGGATGCGATCGTGGCCCTCTTCCATCATGAAATTGATATAGGCGCCGCCGGCAGAATAAGGATGGAGTGCGGTCCAATAGTCCTTGGCCCAGGTGGAGATTTTTTCCTTGTTGGCGGGGTCCGGATCGACTCCAACGATGACCTGGGCCCACACGACGTCGCGGTGCCACCAGGGGGTAGCGCGCTTCGTGACGCGGGAGGCCGCACCGTTGATGGGATAGAGGTGCATGGTGGATTGCGGCGTCGGCAATTTGCTGGCGTGTTCGAGATGCCGGGCAATGGCAGCATCGGGAAGTTCGCGCACGAAATCGGCTTTCCAATACCACTGCATTCCCGGGGGATAGAGAGGATCGAACATGCTTTGCAGTGCGGGATGCGGAATGGGTCCGACGAGGTCGAGCGCGGGAGGATTAAAATTGCGGATCGGTTCGAAGACTCTTGGTGCTTTCTGGATCGGTCCGGTATAGCACCACACAATCCCGCACATTTTCTGGTTGTGGAGATGTTCGGGGAAGGGCGGCGCTGCGGGGACGGTGAGGAACGCGAAGAAGCCATAAACATCATCGGGCGCTTTTACGATGAAGTTGCGGTACCAGCGCATGATTTCTGGCGCAGCTTCCATCGGCCACAGCATCGGCCCACCGTAACTGGTGTGTACGGGACGGCCCTTGAAAAGAAATGAGGTCACCACACCGAAGTTGCCGCCCCCGCCGCGCACGGCCCAAAACAGGTCGGGGTTTTGCTTAGCGCTGGCGGTGACGAAGCGCCCGTTGGCCAGGACCATATCGACGGACAAGAGGTTGTCGATGGTGAGGCCGTATTTTCGCGTCAAATAACCAAGTCCGCCACCGAGCGTCAAACCGGCCACGCCGGTGGTGGAGATGATGCCGGAAGGAACGGCGAGACCGAAGGGGTGGGTGGCATGATCGACGTCGCGCCAGAGGGCGCCACCTCCGACCAGCACGGTCTTCTTATTCGGATCCACGTGGACATAATTCATTGAGGAAAGATCGATCACCAAGCCGTCGTCGCAAACACCCAAGCCGCAGGCGTTGTGGCCTCCGCCGCGAATGGCGACCAGGAGCTTTTCTTCGCGGCCAAAGTTGACCGCGGTGATTACGTCGGCCACGTCGGCGCACCTGGCAATCAGTCGAGGGCGGCGGTCGATCATGCCGTTGTAGACCTTGCGGGCCGCATCGTAATCGGGATCGTTGGGCTCGATCAGTTTCCCGTGCAAGCTGGCTTTGAAGGTTGCGATTTTGGTTTCGTCGAGCATAGTGACCTCGATAGCCGCATTTCTGAATTACCTATCGACTATCTGTTGCACAGCGTAGTGCGACATACTGATTGAGTTTTGTCCGCTAATCCGCCGAACGTTATTTTACGGTGACCCAGTCGGTCTGCAAGTTCGGTGGTTGGACCAGGGTCTGCATGACTACACAATACTGTTCCGTCTTTTCCTGCAATGCGCGGATTTGCTCGGGCGTGGCCTGAGGCGCATCAATATCGAAGCGCAACCGGATTCGCTGGAAACCAACGGGTACGTCTTTGGCGATCCCGAGGGTGCCGCGAAGGTCCATATCCCCTTCCACAGTGACCTCAATGCTCTTGGTGGGAATTCCCATGGCCGCGGCGACCATCTGGCAGGTGATTTGCGCGCAGGCCGACAGAGCGCCGAGAAGCAGGTCGCCAGAACAGGCCGCGGTTCCCGCTCCGCCGACTCCCGAGTGAGCCTCGGCATTATAGATGGCGCGGCCGATGGCCACGGAACAGGCGATGGGAGTTTCGGTTTGTCCGCCCCTGGCCTTCAGAGTGATTTGGGAGGAGGAGGGGTCATCGCGGTAATGCTGCTTGAGGGGTTTCTGAACCGACTTGAGATCCATGATGACCTCCGGGCTTCGTTCCTCAAAATTATAGGATTGCGTGTGCACCGCAGCAAAGCGGGCTTGTCGCAAATCAAATCACTTGCTAGGATTCGTGTTCCGGAGGTTACCACATGCCGAAGTTCGTGATCGAGCGCGAAATACCGGGTGCCGGAAACTTGTCCGATGCCGAACTGCAGGAGATCTCCAAGAAATCCGTGGCGGTCCTGAAAGGGATGGGCCCTGAGATTCAGTGGTTGCAAAGCTATGTGACCGGGGACAAGGTCTATTGCGTGTACTTCGCCCCGGACGAGAACACGATCCGGGAACATGCCAAGCGGACGGGCATCCCGGCGAATCGCGTATCGGCCGTTAGGCGGCTGATCGATCCCGGCACAGCGGAATAAGCATCTACCAGCGTCTTCATAGAACAGGGAATATTTTTGGAGATTGGGCGGGTTGCGCCCGGCGGTTCTCTCGCTTAATTGGAGCGCAACTTTGTGCCCGGCGTGGAGTCGGCTTTTAATAAGCTCGCCACGGCTTGCTCGATGGGCATGACCCAGCCCTCGAGCCATGGCGTTCTGCCGGCTGTAGCAGGCAACGCTTTCCGTGCGGGTTCCAAGCTTTTTTCCAGTTTCACCTGCTCCGCCGGAGTAAGGGGAGCACCGATCGACTGGCGGAGCGCGGCGGCGGCACCCGCGAGGCGCAAAGCGTTCTCCGGTTGGGACTGAATCGCAGCGGAGCCGGCGAAACACTCCAGCAGACGCGCAATTCCGCGCTTGTGCTCCAGTTCGTGAAAGACCTTGAGGCTCTCCCGGTACATCGAATCCGCTAAAGGAAGTTCTCCTTGCTCTTTGGCAAGATTGCCCAGATCGGCGAGAGTGCCGGCGATGCCCCAGCGATCGTTCAGTTCACGAAAGGAAACCAAACTCTGCTCGTACAAGGGCCAAGCGGAGTCCAAGTCGCCCTGGTCGCGGGCCACATCTCCCTGGTGGTTGAGCGCCCAGGCGGCTCCGGTCTTGTCACCCAATTTGCAGAAGATGGAGAGACACTCTTCGTTGAGAGTGCGGGCGTGTGCGAAGTCCGCCTGCAACTTAACGACGTTGGCGAGGTTGTTGAGCGCGCGAGCGACGGCCGGCGCATCGTGGAGATCCCTCCACAAGGCCAGGCTTTCTTCGAAGAGCGAGCGCGCAGCGGGCAAATCGCCGCGGTCTCGGCGGGTAACTGCCATGGCGTTCAGGGATACGGCCATACTTTGCTTGTCATCGACGCGGCGGGCGTGCTCCAGATTTTCCTCAAAAAGGGCATCGCAGACTACGTAGTCTCCCTGTTCCGCGGCCAGCACACCAGCGGCGAATAGCGCTCGCAAGCGCAGGCTGTTCGAGACGTTCGGCGCTTCGAGTTTCAATAGCTTTCCGAGCCGTTCGCGGCCTTCCGCGAGATATTCCCGGGTCTCCCAGAAACGGAACAGTGCTACGCCCAAGCGCAGTCCCCAGTCCACGTTCCCCGTTTGGGTGAGCCATTCGAGGGCGGCGCGCAAATTGTCATGCTCGGCGTCAAATCGATCGATCCATTCTTTCTGTTTTTCCGAGGAGGCCTCGGCTGCCCCTTCTTCCGCTAACACCAGACAGTAGGCTGCGTGCGCGCGCCGGGTCACCGCTTCTTCTCCGCTGGCTGCTAATTTCTCCAGCGCGTATTCGCGAACTGTTTCCAGCATTACGAAGCGGGCTTCTCCATCCCCTTGTTCCAACTGCCGGACCAGGCTCTTATCGACCATGGAGGACATCCCATCGAGCACGTCGAAGCCGAGGTCTTGTTTGGTGTCACAAACGGATTCGACGGCTTCCAGGGTGCATCCGCCAACGAACACGGAGAGCCTGCGGAAGAGTTTCTGTTCCGGTTCATTCAGAAGATCGTAGCTCCAATCAATGGCTTGGCGCAGAGTCTGCTGTCGAGCGGGCAAGTCGCGAGCGCCACCGGTGAGGAGTTGCAGGCGGCTGGCGAGTCGTGAGCGCATGGCGGTAGGAGGGAGCAGCTTGACCCGAGCAGCGGCAAGTTCGATGGCGAGGGGAAGTCCATCGAGGCGCTGGCAAATTTCGGCGACAGCGGAGGCGTTTTCTTCAGTGAGCTGAAAGTTGGGCTTGACTGCGGCGGCGCGTTGCACAAACAAGGAAATCGCCGAATATTGGGAAAGCGCTTCCAGGGAGGGCAAAGTTCTGGAATCCGGGAGGCCGAGCGGCTCGAGAGGGAATTCGTGTTCGTTGGAAACATGCAGGGCGGCGCGACTGGTGACCAGAAGATTGACGCTGGGCGCGAGGGTAAGAAGTTCCGCGAGCATGGGACCCGCCGCAACAACGTGTTCGAAGTTGTCGATCAGGATCAGCAGCGGTGCGCTGATCGAATTGCGGAGAAATTCCTGCAAAGCTTCCAAGGGAAGCTGTCCGCCGGTTTCGCGAACACCCAAGGTTTGCGCAATGGCCGCGGTGACCAGGCTCGGATCGGTGACGGCGGCCAGGGGAACGAAATAGACGCCGGAGGTGTAGTGATCGGTCATCTCCCGTGCGGCTTCGATCGCCAGTCGCGATTTGCCGATTCCACCGGGGCCGGTGACGGTGACCAGGCGGATTTCGGGGCGCCGCAGGAGTTGTCGCACGGCGGCCAGTTCCTTATCGCGGCCAACAAACGCGGTGCCGGGAACGGGTAAGTTGCTGGGACGAATTTCCGGCTGTTTGAAGCGGAGGTCGGAGAGGCGATCGCGGATTGCGGCTAAGTCGCGCACCAGGTCGCGCGTGGAGAAATAGCGATTCTGGGGTTCCTTGGCCAGACAGCGTTCGATGACCCAGCAAAGCGGGGGAGGAACTTCCGGGTGCGACGCGCTGATGGGCTTCAGTTCATCGCGGACGATGGCCAGCAGGGTCTGCGCTTGCGTTGGCTTTTGAAAGGGGTGCTTGCCGGTGGCCATTTCATAGAGAACCAAGCCGAAGGAGAACTGGTCTGAGCGGAAATCGACGGTCTCGCCGCTGGCCTGCTCCGGAGACATGTAGCCGACGGTGCCCATGATGGTATCGGGTTCGGTTTGAAAAATGGTTGTCGTGGAAGAATCGGAATGCTCTTCCGGGGCAAGCTCGAGTTTGGCCAATCCAAAATCGAGAATTTTGACGATCTCCGAGGAGACCATTACGTTCTCGGGTTTTAAGTCGCGGTGAATGACGCCGGCTTCGTGGGCCTTGGCCAGACCTTCGGCAATTTGCACGGCGATCGGAATGACTTTGCGAATGGGGAGAAGTCCGGAAACCAGGAGTTCGCGAAGGGTCTGGCCTTCGACCAGTTCGAGAACCAAGAAGTCGATGCCGTGGTGGTGCCCGATGTCGTGAAGGGTGCAGATATTGGGGTGAGCGAGGCGGGAGATTGTGCGGGCTTCCATCTCCAGGCGCTCGCGCAGATCGGGTTTTTGGGAAAGACGCTCGGGGAGAACTTTGACGGCGACAGTGCGGCCGAGGCGGGAGTCGCGGGCGCGGTAGACCTCGCCCATGCCGCCAGCTCCCAGGGGCGAGACGATTTCATAGGGGCCGAGCTTGGTGCCGGGAGCGAGGGGCATACGTGGCGCGATTATAACCCTGGAGTGAGAGAAGCGGGTAAAGGGTTGGAGGACCTACACGGAACGTAACCGCTTTAATCAAGGATTGGTTCAAAAGCTTGGTGATACGATTCACGGCGAGGCCCCCTCATGAACGCAAAAAGTGTGTTGGCAGCATTGCTGTGGTTCAGCGTGAGTACAATCCTTTTCGCACAGAATTCCACGCCTGACTTCTCCGGGAAATGGCGGCTCAACATGGAAAAGAGCAAACTGCCGAAAGGACTGAAGATGCAATCTCAATCGATTGACATCACGTGCTCCGGGGAATCCATTGAGATGCGCTACACCACGGACGGCAAAGAATCCATTGAGTCTTACACGACCGATGGGAAGGAAAGAACGGTCAGTGAGAATCAAGGCGGCAAGGTAGTGGTGAAAGCGAAATGGAAGGGCCCTGTTTTAATGATAGAAAGGGTCGCCCGCTTAAAGCTTCCGAGTGACCCCCTCATTAACGGCAGTGAAGTCGTTCACGACAAGGAACGCTGGAAGCTTTCCGCCGATGGTCGCATTCTGACCGCGGAGCAGGATGAACCCCGAACCGTGAGTACTTACGAGAAGATCTCCAACTAAAAAGGGAGCTGTATCGCGCCAGCAAGACTCAACACTGTGCTTAGGCCGAGAATTTTTTGAAGAAGTCAGTGAGAGCAAACGCAAAGAGCCCGAATCCGACGATTCCGAAGATGGGGCGTAGCCAAGCATTGTGCAGGTTGTTGCGCGTCGTTCGTATAATTCGAGGTTGGTGAGTTTATGTGGGCTTGAGGATGAGGTGATGCGGATGCGGCGGATGGGTCGAGGGGTTGGAATTGTGCTGATGGTTGCGATGGCGGTGAGCGGTTACGCGCAGGAGAGCGGGAAGGCGGCAACGGCAGTGGGAAGGGGAGCGGGCGGCGCGGTGGACGCGGTGAACGTGTTCACGGGGACGTCGAATTCGCGGTGGATGCTGTTTCCCGGGGCGACGGTGCCGATGGGGTTGGTGAAGCTGAGCCCGGACAATCAGGGCAATGTGTGGAACGGCGGCTACGAATACACGGTGGCGAGCATCTCTGGTTTCAGTTTTCTGCATTCGTTCGGGCTGTCGAGCATGTCGGTGATGCCGTTTGTGGGCGCGCTGGAAAATGAACCGGGACAATGGAAGCTGTTTCCGGGGCCGAGCGACGGGCCGTTTGCGGGCATGTGGACTTCCGGCTACCGTTCGCGCATTCGCAAAGATACGGAGACGGGGAAGCCCGGGTATTACGCTGTGGACCTGGTGGATACGCAGACACGCGTGGAACTGACCTCGACGGTGCACACGGGTTGGATGAGATTTCATTTTCCAAGCGGCAAGCAGGCTCGCTTGATTTTTGATTTTGCGCCGCCGGGGGAGGAGCAAACGGTACTCGAAAGTTTTGAGGTGAAGCAGACGGGGCCGAGCGAGATCGAGGGATCGCTGACGCAGAGCAATCAATATGCGGGGCGATTTACGGTATTCTTTGTGGCGCAGCTTTCCACGCCGATTGTGAAGCTGAACGGATGGCGCAACCAGAAGTATCAAGGAACGGATACCAACTACGGCATCGATTGGCGGATTGCGAAGCAAGTGGAAACGGGAGTGTCCACATTCGCGAGCACGCAGGCGGGAGGCGTGTGGATGGACCTGTCGACCGCGATGACGGAGCCGGTGACGATGCGCACGGGCATCAGCCTGGTGGGGATTGCGCAGGCAAGAAAAATCTCGAGGTCGAGTCGGCGGAGCATGGATTCAACTTCGATTCGGTGAGGAGTGCGGCGAGCGCGCGGTGGAATGATTTGCTGGCGCGGATCGAAGTGGAAGGAGGAAGCGCCGACGATCGAGTGAAGCTGTACACCAACCTGTATCGCGCGTACGCGGCGAAGGCGACGCTGGACGATGTGGATGGCTCGTACCGGAATGCGTGCGGGGAAGTGCAGAAGGTGGCGGCGCCGGCGGATCATATGTACTCGAGCGATTCGATGTGGGGGACGCAATGGACGATTTCACCGCTGTGGTCGCTGCTGACGCCGGAGATCGCCACGTCGTACATCAATTTTATGACGCTGGAAGCGGGGCGCGATGGATGGTTGCCGCAGGCTCCGGTGAATCTGCGCTACGCACCGGTGATGGTGGCGCAACATGAGATCGCGATGATCACCGGCGCGTGGCAAAAAGGATTCGCGGATTCGATGCGGACGCGGCGTATGCGGCGATGAAGAAAGTGTTGACCACACCGGGGGAACCTGCGACGTGCGGGGGAACGTATCCGCAGGGCTTCGCGGGAAATCGTCAGCTGGGGCTTATCTTGCGAAGGGCTATGTGCCGGAAGAGGCGGGCGCGGCGTCAACCACATTTGAGTACAGCTACGATGAGGCGTGCGGCGCGGTGATGGCGAAGTCGCTGGGAAAGGAAGAGGACGCGGCGGTGCTGGGGAAGTACGCGGGCTATTGGAGGAACAGCCTGTCGCCGACAACAGAATATGCGCAGCGACGCAAGGGCGATGGCAGTTGGGTGGAGCCTGCGGATCTTTTTCACTTCGGCACGGGCGGCGGATGGAATGGGCCCGGATTCGTCGAAGGGACGGCGTGGATTTATAGCTGGTATGTGCCGCAGGACGTGGCCGGGCTGGTGAAACTGGTTGGCGCGGACGAGTTCAACAAAAGATTGGAAGAAGGATTTGTGAAAGGGTACGTCGATCTGACGAACGAGCCCAATCTGCAGGCGCCGTGGCTGTTCAATTATTCGGGCCGGCCGGACTTGACGCAGAAATATGCGCGGAGCGTGTTCAGCAGCGTTTTCGATACTTCGCCGTTGAACGGCTGGCCGGGGGAAGAGGATGAGGGACAGATGGGCGCGTATGTGGTGCTGGCGGGGATTGGGCTGTTCGACATGGAAGGTGGCTGCACGGAGAAGCCGCGCTACCAGATCAGCGGGCCGGCGTTTTCGCGCGTGGTGCTGCATCTGAAGGGCGGCGATTTGGAGATCGTGGCGCATAACAACAGCGCGGAGAATGTGTACATTCGATCGGCGAAGTGGAACGGGAAGGCGCTGGGGGGATTGGCGATCGAGCACGCCGAGGTGGCGCGAGGGGGAAAGCTGGAATTGGAGATGGGGCCGGGGCGGTAGGGGACTGAGTGTTGCGTCGGTCCATTGAGAGCGACGCGTTTGCCGGAATTGTGTTTAGGCGTGGTGATTCTGGGGCGTGGGCTGCGATTGATGGCTGGTTGAAGACGCCAATCGGGAGATTGGCGTTCCCAGGGGGGACTACGCAGTGCACTTGTGCGGCGCTTTGGTGGCGGTGTTTGCTGAACCTCGGGGGCTTGGGTTGCTCGGTGTATACTCTGCGGTACCTAATTTAGGTGGATTGCAATCGACCAAGCCGCCCAGTGCAAGAAAGTTCTACTAATTTTTGTTACGCGGTGTCCGATGTGCGGCGGAAAGCGAATCGACGATGCTCACCCGAGCCAAGGCATGGCGGGTTTCGCTCTATGCTTTTTGTTTTGCGCTGGTTGTTCTTCTTCCGCTTAAGGCAGGCGGTGTTCCCGAGACGCATCCTGGTTACTATCGCTTCCCCGCGATCCATGGGGACACGATTATTTTCACGGCGGAGGGCGATCTGTGGTCGGTGAGCGCCAAGGGTGGACCCGCCCGGCGTCTGACGTCGAGTCCCGGCGAGGAATCGCACGCGGCCATTTCTCCGGACGGCAAGACGGTGGCGTTCAGCGCCGAATACGAAGGCCCGGTGGATGTCTACAGCATGCCGGTGGAGGGCGGACTGCCGCAGCGGCGCACGTGGGATGATCGCGCGATCGTTGTCGGGTGGACGAATGATGGGCGGGTGCTGTATCGCACGCGGCGATATGCGACGCTGCCGGAGGCGCAGTTCGTCGCGGTCGGCTCCGATGGCCGGCGGGAAATCACTCCCTTGGCGCAAGCGGCGGAAGGGAGTTACACGCCGGATGGCAAGACACTTTTCTTCACGCGGCTGACGTGGCAAGGCAGCAGCACGAAGCGCTACCAGGGCGGCACAGCCCAGAATATCTGGCGGTACGATTCCGGCTCCGAAGCCGTTCCGCTGACTTCCGATTATCGCGGCACGTCCTTTAATCCCATGTTCTGGAATGGGCGAGTGTATTTCCTGACGGACCGCGACGGGACCATGAATGTGTTTTCCATGGACCCACAGGGCCACGACCTGAAACAACACACGCACCACCGGGGATTTGATGTGCAATCGGCGTCGCTCTCGGAAGGACGCATCGTGTATGAGTGCGGCGCCGATCTGTGGCTGCTGGATGTGAACAGCAATCAAGACGCAGTCATCCCGATTACGCTGGTGTCCGATTTCGACCAGTTGCGCGATCACTGGGTGAAGAAGCCGCTCGAATATATGACTGCGGCGCACATCGCCCCGAACGGCAGTTCCGCGGTGTTTACGGCGCGCGGCGAGATCTTCACGCTGCCCGCAGCCGCCACCGGCCGCATCGTGAAAGTCGCCGGCAACTCTGGCATTCGCTATCGTGACGCGCGCTTTATGCCCGACGGAAAATCCATCCTGGCGATCTCTACGGAAACCGGCGAAACGGAATTCTGGAACTACCCGGCCAACGGTGTGGGGAAGCCCGAACAAGTGAGCCATGACGCGAAGGTGCTTCGCTGGGACGGCGTGCCGTCTCCCGACGGACATTGGCTCGCGCACCGCAATAAGAATCAGGAACTGTGGCTTTTGGACCTGAAATCGAAAACGGATAAGAAAATCGCGCAATCGTTGAATGGCGACTTCGACGATCTCACGTGGTCCCCAGACAGCCAGTGGCTCGCCTACGGGGAGACAGCCGACAACACGTTCGACCAGATTAAGCTATTGAATGTCGGCACCGGCGCGATCCACGTTCTGACTTCCGACCGCTACAACAGCATGAATCCCACCTGGAGTTCGGACGGGAAGTGGTTGTACTTCCTCTCCGATCGCATGCTGAAAACCGTGATTCACTCGCCGTGGGGATCCCGGCAACCCGATCCGTTCTTCGACCGCACCATGAAAGTGTATGAGCTTGGGCTGACACCCGGCCCGCGTTCTCCCTTTGCGCCGGTTGACGAATTGCACCCGGACCAGCCGGCAAAGCCCGAGGAAGCGAAGCCGGGCAAATCCACGGACGAAAAAGAAAAGAAGGAGGCGGAGGCAAAGAAGTCCGGGGAAGGAAGCGAAAGCAGGCGGCGACAAGAAAACTGCGGAAGAGAAAAAGCCGATACCGGTGGTGAACATCGACTTCACTGATATCGCCTCGCGGCTGAACGAAATTCCGGTGCCTGGCGGGAATTATTCCTCGCTGCAGGCCACGGAGAAACGCTTGTGTTGGCTGGACGGCACCGCCGAAGCGCAGCCCAAAAATAATCTGCAGTGCGTAGATATCGCCAACAAAGGCGAAGCGCCGGAAACGGTGTGGGGCGACGTGAAAGGCTACGAAATTTCCCTGGAGCGAAATAAGATGCTGGTCGCCAAGGGCGAAGACTTTTATATCCTCGACAGCGACGCTAAAGCCAGCACCGTTGCCGATGGCAAAGTCATGGCAAAGGCCAAGATCGATATGGCGCCGTGGACCATCCTGACCAATCCGCGCGCGGAATTCCGCGAGCTTTTTCTGGACGCGTGGCGCCTGGAACGAGATTTTTTCTATGACCGCAACATGCACGGGCTGGATTGGCCGCAGGTGCGCGATCGGTATTTGCCGCTGGTGGACCGCGTTTCCGATCGCAATGAACTGAACAACCTGATCGCGCAGATGGTTGGCGAGCTTTCCACGCTGCACATTTTTGTTTTCGGTGGCGATGCGCGAAAGCCTGCCGATCAGATCGATATCGCCTCGCTCGGCGCGATTCTGCGTCGCGATGAAAAGGCCGGTGGCTACACCGTCGAGCACATTTTTTTGCACGATCCGGACTTGCCGAGCCAGGCGCCGCCGTTCGCGCGTCCCGATTCCCTGGTGCACGAAGGCGAAACCATCGTGAGCCTGGACGGCGAAGAGTTGCTGAACGTTCCCGACGAGCGCGCGCTGCTGCGTGGCAAGGCGGGGCGCAAGGTGCTGCTGCGCGTAAAATCGGCCGCCGGGCAGACCCGCGACGTGCTGGTTACGCCGGTTTCTGAAAGAGAAGAAGCGAACCTGCGCTACAACGAGTGGGAGTATTCGCGGCGCGTGAAGGTGGAGACCGCCTCTCAGCAGCACATCGGGTACGTGCACCTGCGGGCGATGGGCTCCGGCGACATTGAGCAGTGGGCGCGCGACTTTTATCCGGTGTTCGATCGCCAAGGCTTGATCATCGACGTGCGCCACAACGGCGGCGGGAACATCGACTCGTGGATTCTGGCGAAGCTGCTGCGGAAGGCGTGGTTCTACTGGCAGCCGCGCATTGGCAATCCCACGTGGAACATGCAGTACGCGTTTCGTGGGCACATCGTCGTGCTGTGCGACGAGAATACGGGATCGGATGGGGAAGCGTTCACGGAAGGCATTCGGCGTCTCGATCTCGGAAAAATTATCGGCACGCGGACGTGGGGTGGAGAAATCTGGCTGTCGTTTGATAATGTGCTGGCCGATCAAGGCATCGCGACCGCGGCGGAGATGGGTGTGTACGGCCCGGAACGCAAATGGCTGATTGAAGGCAACGGCGTCGATCCGGACATCGTGGTCGACAATCTTCCGCACGCGACGTATTCCGGCAGCGATGCGCAGCTGGACGCCGCCATGAAATACCTTCAAGAGGAAATTCGGAAGGATCCGCGGCCGGTTCCGGCGCCGCCGCCGTATCCGAACAAGGCGTTCAAGTACGAGAAATGAGCTTCGTTGCTGGATTGCAGCGCAGGGAAAAGGTGCGCGGCGTGGCGTGAAGGTTCTGTTTGACGGAAGCGTGGGCGAGCTAGATAATCGCTAAAGTTTCGACGATTCGTCTTAACTGCAACTATAAGTAACACCGGCAATGGCAACAACGAGAAGGAACATCGACAACGCCGGCAACAGAGCAACGTCTGCGATACAGGCAACGCCTGCAACAGCGGATGGCGGGCCTGATCTGGAACACACCTTATGCGGATAACCCAAGTTAAGACCTGGTTGGTGGAAGGCATCAAGTACAACTGGGTTTTCGTGAAGATTTACACCGATGGCGGCTTGACCGGGATCGGAGAGGGCACCAATTGGCCGGGCAGTCCGATGATCCTGGAGGCCTGCCGCCACGCCGGGGAGACGCTGATCGGCGAAGACCCGTCGCGGATCGATTATCTGTGGACCAAGCTGTATCGCGATTTCAACTGGCTGGGACAAGCGGGACCGGTGATGAGCGCGATCAGTGCTATGGATATCGCGCTATGGGACATTGCGGGCAAGCGCGCGAATATGCCGGTGTACCAGTTATTGGGCGGCGCGTACCGCAAACGAATCCAACTGTACGCCAACTACTGGTTTTTGGGAGGGACGGGCACGGTTGAGGACTATGCGAAGCAAGCGCTGCAGGTGAAAGCCAAAGGATTCACGGCTTGCAAGATGGACCCGTTTGCGCACGTGAATTACTGGTATGGAGAAGACCTCTCCGACAATCTCGGGTTGACCGAGAAGCAGAAGCAGTTGGCGATCGAACGGCTGGTGGGAGTGCAGAAGGCGGTGGGCGCCGATTTTCCGATCGCGATTGAAACGCATGCCATGCTGAATGGCCCGACGGCGGTGGAGATGGCGCATCGCATCCGCGCCGCCGGAATCAATTGCATGTGGTATGAGGAGCCGGCTGGCCCGGAGTTTCCCGGACGAGATTGCGGCAATCCGCCGGAGCATTTCGTTGCCGGTGTGCGTGGGAGAACGGCTGCACTCGCGATTCATGGTGAGACCGATTCTGGAAAAACATGCCGCGGACATTCTGATGCCAGACATCACGCGGTGCGGCGGGATTGGGGAGATGAAGCGAATTGCCAGCTTGTGCGAAACGTTCAACGTGCCGATTGCGCCGCATAATCCGAACGGCCCCGATATCCACGATTGCGGCGGCGCACGTGATGGCGTCGGTGCCTAATTTCTTCCTGCAGGAGTTTATGTTTACAGATGTTCCGTGGCGAGACACGGTTCTGAACCGGCCATTACCGGTGCGAGAAGGATTTTTTGAACTGGATGACGCGCCGGGGTTGGGATTCGATCTGGTGGAAGAAGAACTGGAAAAGCACCCGGGGGTTACGCAACGCCGGCCGGGCTTTTACGTATAAGGCGTCCGCGATGGGAAACCGATGACCTGGAAAAACGATCAAGAGTTGTTTCACGAAATGCGTGCGCATCTTTTCAGCGCGATTATTGGGGACGTGCTGGATCTGCACGGACGCCACCAGCAATTTTTGATGCCGGAGTGCAGACCGCTGGACCCCAAGATGGTGGTGTGCGGGCGGGCGATGACGGTGTTCGAAGAAAATGTGGCGGGACCGGTGGATCCGCCGTTCGGGAAAATGCTGAAGGCGCTGGATTCGCTGAAGGAGCATGAAGTGTATGTGGCGGCAGGGGCTTCGCCAACGTACGCGTTGTGGGGCGAATTGATGAGTACGGCGGCGAGGGCGCGCGGAGCAGCGGGCGCGGTGCTGGCGGGCTACGCACGAGACACCAACGGAATTTTAGAGATGAATTTTCCGGTGTTCTGCTATGGCAGCTATGCGCAGGATCAGCGGGGACGAGGGCACGTGGTGGACTTCCGCATTCCGTTGACGGTGAACGGCGTGAAGATCGAACCGGGGGACATTATTTTTGGCGATGTGGATGGGGTGGTGGTGCTGCCCAAGGAACTGGAGCGCGCGGTGGTGACGCAGGCTCTGGAGCAAGTGAGCAAAGAGAAGACGGCCAGAAAGCTGCTGCAGAATGGGGCATCGGCGGAGAGTGTGTTTTCGGATACCGGAGTACTTTAGAGCGGCCAGAGGCCTGCCAAACAGCCGACCAAGCGCGTTGATTCAGAAAGGCAACACGGAATGATTGCGGGAATAAGCCTGGTGTTGATCGCGGCTGTGTTGCAAGGAGTATTCCTGTTGCCGATGTCGCGCACGCGGCAGTGGTCGTGGGAACACATGTGGCTGGCGTTCTCGGTGTTCGGCATGGTGATTGGCAACTGGGTGTTGGCGGTGCTGCTGTTGCCGTCGCCGATGGCGATCTACGCGGCGGTTCCGCGGCAGGAGCTGTTGGTGCTGGCAGGGTTTGGATTGGTGTGGGGCATGGGCGCGATCCTGTTCGGGCTTGGGATGGAAATGCTGGGGCTGACGCTCGGGTATCCGCTGATCATGGGGTTGAACGCCAGCGTCGGCACGTTTGTTCCACTGCTTTGGTTGTATGGCGGGTCGATGTTTGCGGGGCGCCGGTTGCTGATTGCGGTGGGAACGGTGGTGGCGATCGGCGGAATTGTGGTGTGCTCGATGGCGGGGGCCAGGCGCGAGTCGGCGGCGAGGAAAGCGCAGGGCGCTTCGGGCTCGAGGTTTGTGGGTGGCCTGGTGATCGCGGTGATTTCCGGATTTTCTTCCTGCTTACCGAACATCGGGATGACGTTTGGCACGCAGACGCTGCGAGCGGCGCACGATCTGGGCGCGTCCACGGCGTTTGCGGGGAACGCTGTGTGGCTGATCTTTTTCACGTTTGGCGGGCTGGTGAATATTGTGTTTTGTTGCGTGCTGATGCTGCGGAATAAGAACGTGCCGGCGTTGTTCGCGCCGGGGAGCAGGGCGAATTGGTGGTGGATACTGGCGATGGGCGCGATGTGGATCGGCAGTTTTTATCTTTACGGAATGGGCGCGGCGCGGTTGGGCGAGGGAGGCAGCACCATCGGATGGCCGATATTGGTGTCGGTGTCGATCGGAGTGGGCGTTTTAGGAGGGTTGTGGAAGGGCGAGTGGAAGCAGGCGCCCCCGAGCGCGAAGATGCTGCTGTGGCAAGGGCTGGCGCTGATTATTGCGGCGGTCATCATCATTCCATTTGGGACGGCCGCACACTAGGCCGCGATGAGGAGGGAAACCGCGTTGAGATATAAGGACAAAGTGGCAGTGATCACCGGAGCGGGCTCCGGCATCGGGCGGGAAATCGCGCCGATGCCTGGCGGAGGAGGGCGCGCTGGTAGTGTTGAATGACATTCGGCGCGACGCCGCCGAAGAATCGCAACGCGTGCTGGTGAGCGAAGGATTGCGCGCGGAAATTGTGGTGTCCGACATCAGCACGCCGGAGGGCGCGAGGCTGATGATCGAGGAGGCGGTGCGTTACGGAGGCCGCCTGGATTTGCTGGTGAATTGCGCCGCGCGACAAATCATAAAGCCGCTGGAAGAGTTGCAACCGGAGGAATGGGACACGGTTCTGGACGTGAATCTGAAGGGAACGTATCTGTGCGCGCGGGCGGCGTTGCCGCATCTGGCGCAACAACGCGGTGCGATCGTGAATATTGCTTCGGTACACGCGCGGGCGACCATTGAGGGTTTTTCGTCGTATGCGGCTTCGAAGGCGGGGATGTTGGCGTTGACGCGGGCTCTGGCGCTGGAGGTAGCGCCGCGCGGAGTTCGGGTGAATGTGGTCAGTCCGGGAACGGTAGATACGCCGCTGCTGCAGGCTTACTTCGATTCGCGGCCGGATCCTGTTGGCGCGCGTGCGGATTTTCTGAAATTTCATCCGGTGGGACGATTTGGAACTCCGCGCGACATTGGGGATATGGTGGCGTACCTGGGGTCAAGCCAGGCGGGATTCATCACGGGTGCGGAATTTATCATTGATGGTGGGATGACCGCGCTGCTGTTCCGGCAATAGCTTCAACCGTAGTTTCACAACGCCTACGAACAATTCCTAACGGCGATTAATTCCAACGCGTGTAGATACCATCCGTAAGGGAGTATCCGGGACATGACCGAAGAACAATTTTGGGGTCTCATTGATCAAGCCCGAGCCGAGAGTTCCGCATCCGCCAGTGCGGGCGATTGCAGGAGCTCTTGAGCCCACTAAGCAACGACGAGGTTTTGGACTTTGGTCACATGTTTTACGAAAGGCTCTGTGATCTCAATCAATGGCGACTCTGGGCTGCTGGGTACGTCATTGCGGGTGGTATGAGCGACGATTCTTTCCACTACTTCCGCTCCTGGGTTGTTGGTAAAGGGCGCAACGTATTTGAGGTGGCGATGAAGAATCCTGACGAACTAGGACCCTTTGTAGACAACAAAGACGTCGATAACGAACTCTTGGAATACGCCGCAGTGGAAGTGCTGGAGGAGAGAGCCGTCGAAGAAGATCCACGCGACCGCTCTGATCGGCGGGCTGACGGCGAACCCGCTGGTGAGCCCTTCGAGGAGCACACCGCTGCGGCTACGTGTCCTAGGCTCGCTGCACTGTTTGGGTAAGGTCATTTTCGAGCGTTCAAGGAGTGAAAAATATTTCGGAATGCGACTGCCAGAATGAAGTGTCAGCCCATTAAAGAGAAACGGCTAGACGACTTGGAGAGCGAGTTCGGCCCTCTTCTACTGTCCTGTCTGAGAGAGTGTGCCGCTGGCCGCTGGGGTTTGTTCGGACAAAACGACTCAGCTGAGTCTTCCAGATACGGTCAGTGGAATGAGGCAGAGCAGTTGAGAGATATTGCTGTCAAAATTCGGGAATTGAGGGTGGAGTTCGGGAAGCCTAATCCGCAGGTCGAGCGCTACCTTCATTACTGTTCGTTGCGTGGGTCGAATGTGCCTGGCGAACCAAAGTTGGCCGCGGCATTTCTGAACGAAATCCTGAAAGACACCGAAAAACTGCCCCATCGAAGAGGCTCCTGACAAGTTGCAAGGCCGGGCGCGTTGGTACTATGAGCCACCTGCCCGATCTCAGGCATTGGATCTACTACAATGAATCGAAAAGTATCGAGAGCATCATATGAATGAAAAATTCTATCGATGGTTAATTCTAATTGCCCTGATTAGCGCTGTTGGCGGAGCTTACGCACTGGCGTGGCGAGGGAAACCTCCCATATCTAGACAATCGGGGGCGTGGACAGTTTCATTGGTTTCTGGACTTGGTGCAGTCGTGGCAACCACTTATGTCATCGGTGGGCTGGATGATTTTAAAAATCCTAATGTGTCTTTTGGGGCAGCGTTGATCGGTAATCTCATCGTGTTGGCTATCTGCGTCGGCGCATGGGTTACGGCAATAAGATTTGCGATCCTTGCGTTGCGGAAAGGCCCTTCTTCTTAAAAATCTGTTTCGGCAGTAGAAGAAGAGTTTAAATGGAAGATTGCTGCGTTTACTGGATTTGTGGTTAGGCGTCCTGATTCCGTGACGTGTGCTGCGAGCGCCGCCGTGGGCGAGGACGCCAATCGGGAGATTGGCGTTCCCAGGGCGGAACGGAACAGTATGGGCACAGCGTCAAAGTGATGGCGAGTATCACGGATTGTCTTGCCAAGAATGTTTCCCAACTTCATTTGGACAGAAACGATTCATGCCTCGCTCGGCAAGCAAGACAGGTCAATAGGGGAAGAGGTGCGGGTAGGCGGAGGCGGAGAGGTTAGAGCGTTCATTGGGGCCGATACGTCAAAATATGCTAGAAGTGGTCATCTCTTGGCCAATTGGAAAGATCGGTAGGAGAAATCCAATGTTGAAGCGTGGAATCTTCGTTTGTCTGGTTTTTATCTCGGTGGTTGTTATGCCGCTTCGGTTTGCGGCGCAGGATACCCCGGCAACAGCGAAAAGTCCTACGGAGCGACAAATGGTCATTGCAGGTCTCGTGAGGACTATCAATACTATCGAGGTGACTGAGCTTCACGACTATGGCTCGTATGCTCCGTGGCCAATTCTTCTCGCACACCACCAAGAATTCAATGGTTGGCTCAAGAAGTTTTATTCCTCGATCGAGTCCAACGCACGCTTTGGTGACATGCCTGAAATTTTACCTGGCTGGAATTTGCGTTTGAATGTGCAAACCGACGGAAAGGGATACGTACTGCTGTTAGCGGACCAGGACGACAAAAGCGGATTCGCGTGGGTAAGCGATGAGAGCGGAATCATACGTTACAGCAAGGCCATCCAGTAAGCAGATTAGCGCGGCGCATTCGGGAGTGCACCGAGCAATGAGCAGCCAAAAAAGAGAATGATGTAAAAAGCTAACCTGGTGGTTTGCGGCGAGGGCCGAGAGCGTACTTAGTCAGCCAATCGGTAATGATTTTTAATGCGGCGGGCGACATGGTCTCTTCGATATCGTTGTATTCGTTTGGAGCGCCAGTTTTGGCGTCCTGGAGGAGATGGTTCATGCCGGGCAATTCAATGACCGTGGCGTCTGGGTTGTTTCGCAATGCTTCGCGAGCAGCTGCGAGATTTTCCTTGGCAGGCACTTGTACATCCAATGAGCCGTTGAGCACCAGGACCGGCACACGGAGTTGGGCCAAGGTCGGCGCGGGATCATAGGCAAGGAAGTAGCGCTCCCAAGGAGTTGTATCGTCTTTTGCTAAAGTCTCCGCCTCGTTGGCATCGACAATCTTGTCGGTCACACCCTGAGCGACGAGCACTTTGGCGCGATCGAGAGCAGTTGATTCCGAAGGCGCCGAAAGAATGGCAGCGTAGAGTTCCTGATCAAAAATCTTGCGTTTGGCGATGTAGTCGTCGGGCGCACCGTAAGCCTTGGCAGTCATGGCTGACTGCAGGACAAACAGTTTGTCCCCGCGAATGGACGGACCGGCGATCATGATAACGAAGGCCACGCTTTTGTCTGTCGCGGCAACGGCGGGCGCTATGATGCCACCTTCCGAATGACCCAGCACCCCAATACGGCTGGCGTCCATCTGGGGTTGAGTCTTAAGCCAGGTAACGGCGGCCAGAGCATCCGAAGTGAAATCGGCGGTGGTTGCAGTATCGTAGTTTCCTGTCGAGCCGCCGACGCCACGCTTATCGTAGCGAAGGACGGCCAGGCCTTTGCGGGTCAAAGCGTCAGCCAAAACCAAGAATACTTTGTGGCCCCAGACGTCCTCGTCTCTGGTATTGTGTCCAGTCCCCGAGATCAGCACCACAGCCGGGAAGGGTCCGTTTCCGAAAGGCAGGCTCAACGTGCCCGCGAGCTGGTTGTGGGCGGCCAAATTGTTGAAGTGGACTTCGCGCTGCGAATAAGCTGCTGGTCCGGCGTTAATCGCGTCTTCCTGAGGGCGCTTGTGAACGGCGGGGCTCATGTCTTCCGCAGTGGCGCGTTTCAGAACCAGCGGATAAACCTGCTGAAATGTCAGCGTGCCCTTCCAGACCTGCTCCTGGGCATCCCAAACGCCGTCGTAACTCAAATTCAGCTTGTTCACGGCAAAATGCAGGTGGGTACTGTCCGCGGTGATCTGATCGAGAACCGTTTCGTTGCCGCTAGGGTTGATCAGCTTTCCGCTAAAGCCAGAGGCGACTCGTTCGAAGTGGATGCGGACCTTGAATCCCCCGTTCATCTGGCCGGTCCAATCGCCCGCAAGGCCTTGCGCTAAGACGGACGAAGCGATCGCAGACACCGATAGGATCAGAACTACGACTTTGCGCACATGCACCTTTCTTTTGAAAAGAATCGTGAAGCGGTGAAACGCAACAGGTTTAACAGAATATCAGGGTATGGGTTTACCAGGATTCAAAGCAATCATAGTTGCGTTGGCTGACGATTTTTCCGTGTTGAAACTGAAAAAACATGGCGGAGTGCGCAACCATCCGAGAGCCGACAGCACACAGTACGGGACGCAAAGAGTGCACATACCCTCCACGGATCACTATGCTGCCGGCTTCTTCTATCTTCTATGTTTTATTTAACCAGGGGAATGAATTGGAGCGCCTATTTTGGATTACCTCGATCGTTGCAGACTTGTCCGAAGGCGCGATGAACACTTCCGTTGTCTGACGAAAGATGGCTAGCAGGCCTTGACCGGATGGACGGGGAATCGTTTTCAACACGAGCGGGGGAACAAAAGAGGGAAGCGGGGAAGGCGAACAGGGGAGCGGGGGAAAGGCGTGGGCGGGCCGGTGTGAGAGTCACCGGCCCGCCGGAGGATGGTTTACTGCAGAGGCGAACTGGCGTTGGTCGGTGCGGTGCCATTCAGGGTGTAGCGAATGACGCCGGACTGATCGGAATAGAAGCCGCGGTTGCCGGTGCCGCCGACAGTGAGCGGGAGAGCGGTGGCGGTGTAAAGGTTGTTGACGTTGGAGCCGGCGCTGGCGGCGCCGACGGCGGTGAATTTGTAGCCGGACTTGGCCTGGGTGACGCTGAGCGTCTGGTCGATCAGGCAAGAAGCGGCGATGGTGGCGACGGCCGGAGGAGCGCAGGCGGCGACGGTTCCGCCGAGAGCGGTCAGCGTTGCGGCGTAGCCGGTGTCGGGAAATGAGGCGGCGTAGGTGACTTCCGCGGTGTTGATGGTGCGGATGGAACCGACGGCCGAGGACTCGTTGGCGGCCATACGCGAGCGCATCAGGTTGGGGATGGCGATGGCGGCGATGATGAGAATAATCGCGACGACGATGAGCAGTTCGATGAGAGAGAAACCTTTTTGCCTGGACATTATATAGCTCCGTTGGTTTGTGTTGCTGCGTTGGTAGCGCATAAATAAGTTCTGATAAGGGGAGAGCACGTACTGGACCAAAGTACGGGGAGTACTGTTTCGTTTTGGCACGCGCAAGTCATTGCAGGGAAGCGGCTTATTCCTGCTCTAGTCGGGGGCGGGTTCCGTGGAGCGGCGGAGGGCGGGAAGTGACAGAAAATGTCCAAACGCGAGTACAGGAAAGGTCAGGTGGGGGCGGGATTGGTGCGGCCTTGGCTAATCGTCAGAAAACCAAGGTGAGAGATTATTGACCGGTGTTGGCGGTCCAGGTGGCGCCGCCATCGTTGGTGTCGAAGCTGACTTTGTGGGAATTGTTCCAGACGGAGGCGCGTTTGCCGTCGAGCCCGTTGACGCCGGTGAGGTCTTCCTTGGTGGGTGCGTTGACTTGCTTCCAATGCTTGCCGCTGTCGGTGGTGAGGAGAACGGTGCCGGCTTTGCCGACGAGCCAGCAGACTTTGCCGTTGACGGCGGAGCCGCCGAGCAGGTCGGTGGTGACGCCACTTTTCTGATTGACCCAGGTGCGGCTGTTGTCGGTGGAGTGCTCGATTTTGCCGCCGGGCCAGATGCGCCAGGAGTAGACGTCGTCGGGAGCGACGACGATGACGCCAGCTTGAGGAAGGACGTCGTTGAGATTTTGCGGGGAGCGAGGCGCGGATGGAAGCAAAGGCGCCGCGGCGAGAATCAGAGTTGCCGAGAAGAGGCAGGAGATACAGGCGGATTTCATGGAAATCTCCTTGGATTGCACAACAGGCAATTGTAGACGAAAACGCGATGATTTTTGAAGCGGCTGGCAATGGTAGGCAGTGAACATTGAGGGTGGGGAATGCGTATCTCACCGGGGGATGAGAAGCGATGACCGGGGGAACGCATGAAAACGAAACGATGGCAGGCGCGGGCAGCGATATTGGTGGCGGCATGGGTGTGCGTGGGAACGGCTGCTGTTGGGCAGCAGCAGGCGCCATCCACGGCGGCGCGAAGCGTTGCGGCTTCGCAGAGAAACGTTGCGGCGAAAGATGGACGCGCGGAGATTGCGGCGCACGCGGCGGAGTGGTTGAAAGAGAACGATGTGCCGAGCGTGGCGGTGGCGTACATCGAGGACGGAAAAGTAGCGTGGACCGCGGTGTATGGCGAGCAGAGCCCGGGAGTGGCAGCGAACGAGAAAACTCTATACAACATGGCGTCGCTGACGAAGCCAATAACGGCGGAGACGATCCTGCGGCTGGCATCGGCAGGGAAGATTTCGCTGGATGAGTCGATGGCGCCGTACTGGGTGGACCCGGATATAAAGGATGAGCCGTGGACGAAGTTGCTGACGCCGCGAATCTGCCTGACGCACCAGACCGGCTTTGCGAATTGGAGACGAATGACCGGCGGAGTGCTGAAGATGCAGTGGGAGCCGGGAACGCAGTATGGATATTCGGGGGAAGGGTACAACTACGTAGGACGATTTGCGGAAGCGAAACTGGGGAAACCGTTCGACGAGTTGGCGCAAGAGACGGTGTTCGATCCGATGGGGATGAAGGATACGTCGTACACGAGGAAGGAGTGGTATGCGGGGCGGTTGGCGGTGCCGCAGGGGCCGAAGGGGGAGAAGCCGATCGACACGGTGCCGACGAAATGGAATGGAGCGGATTTGCTGCGGACGACGATTGGGGATTACGCGAAATTCGTGACCGTGGTGATGCACGACGAAGCGCTGACGAAGCAACTGAACGAGGAGCGCGAGACGATATCGCGGGACCAGGTGAAGCCGGACGATGCCGCCAAATTGTGCAAGGAGGCGGGCGTGGAAGGGAAGTGCACGGCGCAGGGCGGGATGGGGCTGGGATGGGAGGTGGATCTTCTGAACGGAGAAAAATTTCTGAATCATGGCGGGTCGGATTGGGGAGTGAAAACGTACGTGATGTTCAGTCCGGCGAAGAAGATGGGGATTGTGGTGTTTACGAACGGAGAAAATGGAAACGCGGTGATCCGGAAGGTGGTGGAAGCGCTGTACCCGAACCCGCTGTTGGTGGCGACGATCTGAGGGACGAAGATTGGGAATTGGTGTAAAAGATGTGGGAATGAGGGAGGGTTTGCCAGCGAGGTTGTCTTGGTTCAGCCTGAAATGGAAAAGCGAGGTTCTCCGTTAGTAAGTATTTCGCCCTCGGGCGATGAGCCACCGGGCTATCCCTCGGCATGGTTGCGTCCCCGCAGTGCCCGCTTCCGTTTCGCCCGGCATTGTAGCTCCGCAACAACCTGCCGTTTTTCAACATCATTGTGGCCCGTGATTTCGCCAAAACCCGGACCGGGCAAGACCCGAATCGTGAGTGTAATCGCCTGATTACAACATCCGTCGTCCAAAAAGCGAACGCCCGGTGTCTAATTGTTAGAGACTTCGGGGCTGTTCTTGAAGGGATAGATTTGAGAATCCATTCTGATCGATTTCTAATGGGCATCCTTTTGTTCCTTACGGCGTGCCCCAACGGACTGCGCGCCCAGGATCCGTGTTCACAAGAGGCAGCCCTGCTTTCTCCAACGGAGCTGGTTTATCCCGACGCAATGGAGCTAAAACGCACCTTGGAGCTTCATGGATTCGTGGTGCATTGTGTGTTTCCCACAACGCTGTGGAGTGTTTTTTGGGTCGGAGACGAAGACGACCGTTTCACCCATAGCACGGTTGAGGGTGAGGCTAATTTTCATACCAATTACGGCGACGTGACGGCTTTCTTCCTGCCGAAGCCCCAGACTTTCGCCAACTTCAAGATCACGGAACATCGTGAGGAGGATGGCGGCTTTCTCTACACCTTTGCCGGCACGCCTCGGGTGTGGGCAACGAACCGATTCGGGAGCGCTCGGAGAGTTTACTTTCTGGATCACGCCAACCAGCTGTTCTTCGTCCAAGATGTTGCGCTCCTGCATCGACTTGAAAAGGTTCTGAACGCGCGGCACAGAAGGCTCTGAAATCGTGGCATCTCCTACTCTGCCTCCGGCCGCCCCAACGCAATCGTCGCGTCCGCGCTTCCCCGCAACTTCGGTTGCGCCCAGAATCAACACCGTCTCTCCCGCCGCCAGCTTCGCGGTGTGCTGCAGCGATAGCCACGCCGGTTGAGAAATCAAAGTTCGATGTGATTGTCGATTATTTGTGGGGAAAGCCGACGGAGGCGCTGCTGGCGGCGCTGAGCAAGACGGAGTTTGCGGCGGCGGGAACGCCGATGCGGCTGGTGGAAGTGGGCGAGAGTGCGGGAGCGACGATTACGCTGCCGGCGGCGTTGCTGCGGAGCACGGCGCTGACGATTCTGGGGACGGCGGGAATTCCGGCGTGGGATGTGCTGACGGGCGCGTTCGAGCAGGTGATGAAACATGCGGGCAGCGGAAAGTTGCGGATCGAGACGGAGCGGGTGTCGTGGCGGGGATTGCGGAAGCGTGGGAGTAGAAAGCGGGATCGCGGAGGCTCGTGGTTATACCGTAGGGAGAAAGGTGATTCGACTAGTCTAGCCCGACGCGATGGACCAGGTCCGCAAATCGCGGGTCGCCCCGAATTGAGTCGAAGAACGGATGTACTCTGACGAATTGCAAAATATTCGACTGCTCCTGGTAGGCCTCCTCGAGCGCAGCGAACGTTTGAGGGTTTTCGCCGAGCCCCAAGTACGCGTTCACAAAAGCGCCGGCAGGAACGTAGCCCGCTTTTCGGCGTGTTTTTAGTTCATCGAGGAGCCGAAGAGCATCGTTGCGCCGGCCAGCGTGAGCATAGGCCCTGATCAGCACGCCGAGAACGCCCGGGCTACGGTTGGAAACGGAAGCAGCCTTCTCTAAAAAGGGAATCGCATCGCGGGGTTGATTGCTGGCGATCAGCACGAATCCCAGATCCCAAAGCGCGGATGCATCGTCCGGTTGTACGGCCAGTACGCTACGCAATTCGCGTTCGGCCTCTTCGTAGCGGCGGGACTGGAACAGGATCCAACCGATGTCTGTGCCGGAAACGGCCAGCGGGTCGAGTTCGCGGCCACGACGTGCCGACGCCAAGGCCTCTTCCGTGCGTCCCTGGCAGAGCAGCCAGTCCGCAAATCCGGAATGAGCCACAGCAGAGTTCGGGTCTAATTCGAGGGCGCGTCGATACTCGGCCTCGGCTTCGGCCCAGTGCCACTGTTTCTGCTGGACGTTTGCCAGCAGGACGTGTGCTTCCGTGAGGTCCGGATCGAGTTCCAGCGCTTTGCGGGCTGCGCTCATTACCTTCATGCGCGTTTCTACCGGGGGAGCGCCGATAAAAACCGTGCCAAGTTGGGTGAACCCTTCGGCCAGGCCGAGGTAAGCGGGCGCAAAGGTCGGGTCCTCTTTCGTCGCTTCCTGAAAGTAGCCAATGCTTTCCATGATTTGCGATGCACTGTAGCTTTTGTCGAGGATGGAGCGGCCCTTGAGGTAACTCTCGTAAACTTCCGGAGAAACGGAATGCCTTGCGGTGAGCCTGGCGTGCTCTTCGCCGCTGATGGTGACCTTGACCTTTTGCGCGATGGCTTGGGCTACATCGTTCTGCAGATCGAGAACGTCGCGCAGGTCTCGATCATAGGATTCCGACCAAAAGTGCTCGTCGGTAGCGGCGCGAATCAACTGCGCGTGGATGCGAATGCGCTGGCCTTCGCGGATTACGGATCCTTCGACAAGGGCGTCTACGTGGAGGGTCTTGGCGATTTCTGGCACAGAGAGTTGGGTATCCTTGAAGCGCATGACGGAGGTGCGCGAAATGACGCGCAGATTGTGGATGGTTGAGAGGCTGCCGATGAGTGTCTCGGTCATACCGTCCGCAAGGTAGTCCTGTGATGGGTCACCGGAGAGGTTTTTAAGGGGCAAAACTGCGACGGACCGGATTGGGGTCTTCGAGGCATTCGCGGCTCGGCTGCGGGTTATCGCGTATGCCGCGGCAAGAACGGCGAGTAGCACCACCCCGCCGACTGCAATCCAGCGACGCAGTTGAGGAGAGGAGGTTGCCGCGATCCTCCGATCGACGTCCATTGGTGTGGGCGGCGGCTCTCCGGGGAGTTGCGGTGCAGGCTCTTTCTCGCATTCCTCCAGGCGGGGCTTCCTGCTTTGCAACCAGGTGTCCAGCTCCGCCGAAAACGCATAGACCGAGCCCGCCCGGTCATGGAGGTGCCGATGAACCGGCATGCCCTCGCGCCGCTCCCATCGCTGGACGGTGGTGACGTCGCGTTTGAGATAGGAAGCGATTTCCTTCCAGGAATCGAGCCGCCGAGAGGAGTCTTCCTTGGACAGCGTCTCGCCAGGGAGTGGTTGGTCCATTACGTCTCTCCCGCTGACCGAACCCCTTAGATAGGAGGCCCGATTGTAGCCCTTTGAAAGGCGACAGCAAAGCACTGCATTCGACGGCAACGGGCCGTTCCGCGCAATGCCGTTTGACGGGAAAGCGCTGGTGGCCGAAGGTGTCGGAGCGCGCTGACAGCGCCCTTGCCGAATGCTTTTGGGCCGAACGCCGTGCAGGTTCAGGCGGCTTGGGGTCCGCAGGCTTTTGGCGAGGTTCGATTTCAAATTGAAGGAGCTTCTATGAACAGCAAGAGTCTTTCGTTAGCCGTACGGGTGGCCATAGCCGCAGTGATGGCAGTAGGTACTGGAGCTATGGGCCAGGATTCGAGACTGGAGCGTATGGGTGGAGTGATCAACGACTACGCGCCGATAGCGGGTGGCACCACGGCATGGGAACTTCACGGGCCCTGGAGTTTGACCGTAAATAAAGACTCCGGGACGGCGCATTTATCAGCAACCCTGACGATGGGGCTGTCGGTCCTTGGCCAAACGCCTGCCGACGTCGAAGCGGTCCAGTTGGCACAGCATACCCATAACATCACGATGGATGGCGCGGTCACGTACAATCCGACGGATTGCCCTGGCGCCGCGGCGACCACGCCACCGTACGTGGCGCGAATTGAGATCAACGGCACCGCCAGCGTTTTTGCGAATGGCAGCACGGCACCGTTCGGGCAGTTCTCGCACTTGCAGGTTTGTATTGCGGGAGGAACAAACTCCCCGAACGTGCCATTTTCAAATATCACGCTGGTATTCGCGGACCCGGCAGCAAAGCATTTCGGCGGGCAGCCCATACACGGGTTGGTTCGCACGGTGAAATACTCCGACCGGGACGCGTCAAATTGGTGAGAGGAGTCGCGGACAGGCACAGGACGGAGGAGTTTGTCCCCCAGCAATCTCGCAGAGCGACGAACCGGAAGGCGGCCGGCGAGAGATTTCCTCGCGCTCACGTAGGGTGAGCGCGAGGAGCGCAGTCCGCGGTATTGCGGGAAGCACCTCCGCATGACGTGAGACGATCCAACGAAGGGAGGGGCATTGCGCATCGAGACGGAGCGGGTGGCGCTGGCGGGGATCGCGGAAGCATCGGAGAAGAAGCCGGGAGCACGCAGGCTCATGGTTTTACCGTAGCGGCAGAAAGAGTTTGCCGAGCGCGAAGCGAACCGACAAACTAGCAGGGCGGTACGCGGCGGAATGGAAGGAGCGAGCGATGCGTGTTTTTGTGGCTGGGGCGAGCGGAGCGATTGGGGAGCCGTTGGTGGCGGAGTTACGGAAGCGGGGACATTCGGTGGTGGGAATGACCACGAGCGCGGAGCGGGCGAAGGTGTTGGAAGGGCAGGGCGCCGAGGCGGCGATTGTGGATGCCTACGACGCGGCGAAATTGGAGATCGCGCTGCGAAACTCGAAAGCGGAAGCGGTGATCGATGAATTGACGTCGCTGCCGAAATCGGCGAGCGACATGCCGAAATACGCAGCGGGAGATCGCAGGCTGAGGATCGAGGGGGGAGGGAATTTGTTTCGGGCGGCGATTGCCTGCGGAGTGCGGCGGTATCTGCAGCAGTCGAGCGGATTCTTTTTGAAGGCAGAGGCGGGGAGGCTGGCGGATGAGGAGTCTCCGCTGGATGTGGAAGCAAGCCCCGGTGTGGCGGCGAGTGCGCGGACGTACACGGAGCTGGAGGCGAGGCTGTTCAGTTCGAGTGCGATTGAGGGCGTGGCGATGCGGTATGGATTTTTATACGGGCCGAAGACGTGGTATCACCCGGGCGAGTCCGCGGGGAACATGGTACTGCGGCAAGAGATTCCGGTAATTGGAAAGGGAGAAGGAGTGTCGTCGTTTGTACATATAGAGGATGCGGCGACGGCGACGGTACTGCTGCTGACGGCGGAGCCGGGCGTGTATGACCTGGTCGATGATGACCCTTCGCCGCAGAGCGTGTGGCTGCCGGCGTTCGCGAAGTTTGTGGGCGCGCCGGCGCCGCCGCGACTGAGCGAGGAGGAGGCCAGGGCAGCGGCGGGGGAAGACGCGGTGTATTACGCGACGAAATTAAGCGGGGCCACGAATGCGAAGGCGAAGAGGGAATTGGGCTGGAAGCCGCGACGCTTGGAATGGCTGAAGGCGCAGGTGCAGGAGAGGGCGGCAGCGACTTAAGAGATTGGTTGGTGAGGACTTTTGTTATAGAGATTGAACGAATGGATTATCGGCTTGTCGGCTGGTTGGGGGCGGGTTGCGGACAGCAATTTCGGGAATAACGATCTATTAAAACGGTTTACTGTAAGTTTTGACAGTAGACGACGACCAAGAATCCGGACACAATTTACCTGCTGACATAGGTAGTTAGCAGTAGCGAGTAGGGTGCATTCAGGTATCTGTCTCGCTTCCCGTGTTTTCGGATCTCTTGGGCGGAGACTTCTGATTTCGGGCGGCGGGACAGATACTGGAGTGCACCTTTTTTGTTATGCCGCCGATATTTTTTGACGCATTGACGCCTCGTTAGTCCCCAGGAAGTACTTCCCGAAAAGTCCTGAATCCTTGTAGCTCCGGCAGTGGCTCCGTGCCCGCAAATTCAGTAGAATGCGTTGCTTCTGCGGGAGCTAAGAAAGGCTTACTCACGCTTAGAGCCGTCCGGGGAGACCAAATGAGAAAGAGCGCCGTGACCATCGTCCTGTGGTGGCTGTTTGCGGCCAGTTTCGTGGGAGCGGCATCTGGCCCGGATTCGGCGCAGAGCCCAACGATCGCCGAAAAAACGGCGGGTGCTCAACCGTTGCCGGTTATTTCCCGATTTACTGGGACGCAAAACAAGGAAAGGTTTGGCTGGAAATCGATAAATGGGACAGCGATTTCCTTTATCAGAGCGGGCTATCTGCCGGCATGGGCTCGAATGACATCGGTTTGGACCGTGGGCAACTGGGAGCCACGCGAATCGTCCGTTTCGAGCGGAGCGGGCCCAAAGTATTACTGGTCCAGGAAAATCTCGACTACCGTGCGAGCAGCAGTGACGTTTACGAGCGACAGGCGGTGCACGATTCGTTTGCGGAGTCGGTGCTCTGGGGCTTCACGATTTCGGCGGAAGAAAACGGACGAGCTCTGGTGGACGCCACCGAATTTTTCTTGCGGGATGCGCATGGAGTCCCTTCGGTGTTGCAACGCACCAAGCAGGGTGTCTTTATTCTTGATCCTTCGCGCAGCGCCATTTACCTGCCGAATACGAAGAATTTCCCGTGGAATACGGAAGTCGAAGCGACGCTCACGTTCAAAGGCACGGAGCCGGGGTCCTGGGTGCAGGAAGTCACACCCGACCCAGAAGCGATCACCGTTCGCGAGCATCATTCCTTTGTGCAGTTGCCGCCAGCGGGCTACCAGCCGCGAAGGTACGATCCGCGCAGCGGATTTTACGGTATCAATTACAAGGACTATGCCACTCCGGTGGGCGAGTCGCTGACCAAGCAGTTCATCGCCCGCCACCGGCTGGAGAAAAAAGATCCGACCGCCGCAGTCAGCGAGGCCGTACAGCCCATAACCTATTATCTGGATCGGGGCGCGCCGGAGCCGATACGCACGGCGCTACTGGAGGGGGCGAGATGGTGGAACCAGGCGTTTGCAGCGGCGGGTTACAAGAACGCGTTCGTCGTGGAACTTCTGCCGGAAGGCGCGGACGCGATGGATTTGCGCTACAACGTGATTCAGTGGGTGCACCGCTCGACGCGCGGATGGTCGTATGGATCGAGCGTGATTGATCCGCGCACCGGGGAAATCCTGAAAGGGCATGTGACGCTGGGGTCGCTGCGGGTACGCCAGGATTATTTGATCGCGGAGGGGTTGCTGGCACCGTATGAGAAAGGGAAAGCGGTTTCTCCGCAAATTCAGGAGATGGCGCTAGCGCGTTTGCGGCAATTGTCCGCGCACGAAGTGGGACACACGCTGGGATTGATGCACAACTTTTCCGCAAGTACGGTAAACCGCGCTTCCGTGATGGATTATCCGCCCCCGTATGTGAAGCTGGCAGCGGACGGCTCGGTGGACATTTCGGAAGCGTATGCGAGCGGGATCGGTGAGTGGGACAAAGTCGCCATTGCCTATGGCTATCAGGATTTTCCGAAGGGCACGAACGAAACCGAGGAATTGAACAAAATTCTGACGAATGCGTTCGCGAAGGGCCAGCGGTATCTGACGGATCAGGACGCGCGTCCCGAGGGATCTTCGAGCAGCCAGGCGCATCTTTGGGATTCCGGGCCGAATTCCGTGGATGAATTGCATCGAATCATGCAGGTCAGAGCGGTGGCCATGAAGCGGATGGGAGAGAATGCAGTCCGCGAAGGAGCGCCGCTGGCGACCATCGAAGATGTGCTGGTGCCGGTGTATTTGTTGCACCGCTATCAAGTGGAGGCCGCGAGCAAATCCGTTGGCGGGATGGATTACGTTTTTGCGTTACGCGGGGATGGGCAGAAACCGCTGCAAATTGTGCCGCCCGCAGAACAACGAAGGGCGCTGACGGCGGTGCTGGAAACGATCAAGCCCGAGGCGCTTGTGCTGCCGGAACCGCTGCTGAACATCATCCCGCCACGGCCGCCGGGTTATGAGCGGGGGCGAGAAGACTTTCGGATACATACCAGCCCGGCATTTGACGCACTGGCTCCGGCAGATGCAGCGGCTGAGATCGCTCTGCGACCGCTGTTCAACTCTGCGCGTGCAGCACGCCTGGTGGAGTTTCATGCGAGGAACGGAGAGAATCCCAGCCTGGATGAAGTTTTGGGCGCGATTGTGAAGGCCACTTGGAAAGCGCCGCACGGAAGCGGTTACGCTGCGGAGATCGCACGGGAAGTGGACGAAGTGGTGCTGGCAAACCTGATGAATTTGTCGGCAGATGTTTCGGCAAGCAACCAGGTTCGCGCGATCTCCGCACAGCAACTTGCAGAGTTGAAACAATGGGTTGGCAAAGCGGCAAGCATAGCGAGTGATCGCGAGCAACGGGCCCATCTGCTGTTCGCTGAAGATCAGATCGAGCGGTTCCAGAAGGATCCTCACAAGATGGATCTTACGCTGCCAGCGGCTGCTCCGGATGGCCCGCCAATCGGGAGTTTTGAGGAAGATTTTGAGAAGGGGTTGGTTGCCAAGAATCCTGCGTTGTAGCGGAGCAAGCTCAGCGGATAGCGGACTGCGGTGACGGTTGAAAAAAAACGGAGAGAAGAATGATGAGCGACAGAATGAATTCGGAAGAGTTGGCCAATCGGTGCACTCGTCGGCGAGTGATCTCCGGTATTGCAATGGCATTGGGCGGATTGACCCTGGAATCGACTAAGGTCCGGGCGGCAGCCGATGAGGAGATTTCTCATTCGGCGGAAGCCATTCACCAGGTGATCGTTTTTAAGGCGAGCCCGAAGCGCGTTTACGAAGCACTGCTCGACGCCAAACAGTTCGATCAGGTAACGCGGCTTAGCGGCGCGATGAAGTCGATGGCGCCGGGTGGCCAACCCACGATGATCGATCGACAGGCGGGAGGCGCGTTCGCGCTCTTCGGCGGATATATCACGGGCCGCCAAATCGAACTGGTGCCGAATGAACGCATCGTGCAGGCTTGGCGGGCGGGGAGTTGGGATCCCGGCGTGTATTCGATTGCGAAGTTCGAGCTTGCCGAGCAGGGGTCAGGGAGCAAGATCGTATTCGACCATACTGGTTTTCCCATGGGCACGGGGGAACATCTCGCGGCGGGATGGAAAATGAACTATTGGGAGCCGCTCCAGAAATTCCTGGGTTAGGTGCTGCGCAAAAAGAGGGACCGCGAGAGGTCTTACCGGGGGCGACGGAACCAGACAGTTGGCGACCATGTCGCGCAACGATTGTTTGGCGTTGCGAGCGTTGGACGCGGGCGCAATGGGGGCATCGCTACCGGTTTCAGGGCCTACGTTTACGGCAGGGAGATGAGAACTTTGCCGTCCTCGATCTTTACGGGGTAGCAGCCGACGCCAAAGTCCGGGACATTCAGGGTTTTTCCGGTGGTCACGTCATATTTCCAACCGTGGGCGCGGCAGGTGACGACCTTGCCCTCTAATTTGCCGAAGCCGAGGGAGGCGCCGTGATGCAGGCAGGCGTCGTCCATGGCATACAGCGAGCCATCGACGTTGAAGAGGGCGATGTCTTTCCCGGCGACGGTGACGGTAGTTGCGGTTCCCGGGGGAATCTCCTGGAGTTTTGCCACTTCGACGAAGTCGCTCATGCTATGCGTTCCTCCTGAATGTCGATTTTCATTAGGATTGTCCCTTTTTCTGCAGTTCCTCGGCGAGGATCGGCAGTGCAAGATTGAAGGCCTGCACTCCCTGCACGACGCACAACTTCAGCACCTCCATGATTTCTTCCATGGTGGCGCCAGCCTTGAGGGCGTTCTTGATGTGACGGCGGGTGCCGGGCGCGTACATGTGGGTGATGGAAGCATCAAACGCGATGCTGAGGAGTTCGGCTTCTTTCGGAGATAGCACGCCGCCAACGTAGATGGTGCCGCGCGGTGGCCATGAACGCTTCGGTCCACGCGGGATCAATTCGTAGAAGGGATTCCAGGCATCGTTCCACTGGCCAACGGATTTGAGCTTGTCGCACATGGGAGTGGGCACGGCGGCTTTGGGTGAGGGCTGAACGCCGGCGGCTTTGGCTTCTTCGAGAAGAATAGGCGCGCCGAGGCTGCAGGAGTGGATGGAGAGCAATGAAGCCATTTTGATAATGGTGAGGATTTGTTCGCGAGAGGCGCCGGCATCGAGGGCGCCGCGGATATGGCGGCGAGTGCCATCGGGATTGAGATTGGTGCAAGCGGCATTGATAGCGAGGGAGATGAGCTCGACGAGCTTGCGGGGAAGGATGTTGGTGGTCCAGGGATTGGTGGACATTTTGGCGCAGGCGTCGGCCCACGTTGGATCCCACTCGCGAAGCTGAGCGAGCGCAGTTTTCCCAAGGACCTGCGGGGTGGTTTGCTGCGTTTTGTGCGGACATGACGATTCCTCCTGAAATTGTTTAGTGACCGGGCATACCGGGGGCGGGCTCGGTGTCGTAATAACGGCCGTTGACCTCTTCACCCATTACGGCGAAATCGCATCGCGAAGTTTCCAGCGGATCGGATTTCCAGGAGAAGCCGATGGAAGGCACGTGGATTTCGGCTTCGAGTTGGACGGTGGCGTGAGTGCCGATGAAACGGAAATGTTTTGCGGGGTCTTCGAATTTGACGGGCTGACCGTTGGACTTCCAGACCATCTTGAAAGACATGCGCGCGGGAGTCGCGAGGGAATCGAGCGCGGGCCAAGTGGGCTGATCGACGATGGCGACGTCCTGCATTTGAAGAGTGAACGAGCTGTGATCGGGACTAAGCACGAGGCCGCCTTCCGGGATGGCCGTGGTCCAATAGAGGCCCGCGGCATTGATCGGCGGATGACAATCGTGAATCTGGTTTGCAGGGGCAGCCTGCCCCTTGAAGAGGGTAAGTCATATATGTGTGAAGTTGCCGCGCTGCGTGGTGCGAGCAGCCCAATACTCGCCAGCCATCACGCCATAGTCGGTGGTGGGGCTGCCGAAAGGAATGCGATTGCCTTGATTGTCGGTGCCCATGCCGACGAAGGTGTTGCAGCGAGCGGAGAAACCTTTGAAATGGTAGATGAGGGAAGGCTCGAGATTCATGCCGGCGGGCTGATTGTGGCTGCCGTTTTTGTCGAGCCAGGGAATGGGATAGGGATCGGAGCTGCCGTTGGCGAGGTGGGGAGTGGCGTCGTCGGCGGAGAGCAGAGCAGCCGGTTGAGCGAGAGCGAGGGCGGAGAGAGCCCCGGTTTTGAGAAGGTCGCGGCGGCGGAATCGGTTGCTTGAGTCCTTGCGATGAGACATTGCGCATGCTCCTTTCGAAATGGGCCGAGACTACTCAGGCATGAAAACAGGTTTGCTGCGCGGAAGCTTGTCGAGGCTGGCTTTGTCGATACCGAGATTGGCAGTGACGACCTGTGCGGGAGTGTTGGCCAGCCATTCGTTGAGAGAGACGTCCTGATAGTAGCTGCTGCGGAAGAGTTCGAGGAATTTCAGGTCGGTGGAGCCGGTGTTCTCAATGTAGTGGGGAGCGCCGAGCGGGACGTAGCCGACGTCGCCGGTTTCAAAATCCATGGTACGGGCGCGGCCGGCGGTAGCGAAAACGGTCTGACGAGCCTTGCCGCTGATGAAGAATTGCCACTCGTCGGCGTTGGGATGCCAGTGGAGTTCGCGCATGCCTCCGGGATGAACGGTGACGACGGCGGCGCAGATGCGGTCGGCGATGGGGAAATTTTTGGAGTCGATGATGCGGACTTCGCCACCTCTATTGCTTTTGTTGGGCGGCAGCTTAGCGGCGCTGAAGGCGAAATCGCGGGAGGAGGGTCCGCGCGAGCCGGCGGCTTCGCGTTGATCGGCGGCAAGAGGGCCGGGAACGGTGGAAGGAAAGATGACTAAGGGATGAGTGGGCAGGTTCTGCAGGGATTGCATGGGGAGCCCGAAATTTTTGGCGAGGACTTCGCGCGGGGTGTGGATGAGCCAGTCGGAAACGAGAGCGGTGACGCGCTCGGAGAAATTGCCGTCATCGAAGGCGAGAAGAAATTCGGAGCCATTGGGACCGAGACCCTGAAGAGAATGGGGAATTCCAGAAGGGAAGTACCAGAGATCGCCTGCGGTCACGTCGGTGACGAAGCTTTTGCCGTCGGAGTCGATGCAGGTGATGCGGCAGTTGCCGTCGAGGACGAAGGCCCATTCGGAGACGGAGTGCCAGTGCAATTCACGGATGGCGCCGGCGTTGAGACGGATTTGTGCGGAAGAGATGGTCTTGGCGATGGGGAGTTCGCGCACGGTGACTTCGCGAACCCATCCGCCATCGAGCACGATTTTTTCGCCGAGGGCGGAGGGATATTTGAAGGGAGGCAAGCCGCCAGCATCGCTGGGAGGAGGATTCAAAGAGTCGGGATTGGCGGCGTTGAGGGCGGGATTGGCGGTGACGGAGTTGTCGGGCTTGCCGGGAGTTTGCTGCTCGGCGAGAGCGGAGGCGGGAACGAGGCCGGTAACGGCGAGGGCCGCGGAAGCGGCGCCAAGAAAGCCGCGGCGAGAGAGCGGTTCGATCAATTTTTCTTCGGACATGAGCGACTCCGTATCTGAACCCAGGCGAATCGAGTGCGGTACAGCGCTAACGTGAATCGTCCGGGACGCCTTTCATGGCGCGCGGGCCAAAAAAGATTTTTGCCATTTGCCCTTCGCCGAGGACGCGTTGGATCTCGCCGAAGCCGAAGAAGGGAATGAGAACGACAAACATAAGCAAGGTGAGGGTGAGGATGCCCTTGGCGGTGCCGCCGCCGAAATCGGCGATGGCGGATTGAAACGACTGGCCATGGATCACGCTGATGATCAAGGCTTCGATCAGTTTGAAGACGGCGAGGACGGCAGCGAAGATAGCGGATTTGAAGATGGTGGGATAGATGGCGGGGCGGTTGTTGAAGTTATCGCCGAGGTGCAGGGCCTTGGCAATGAGGATAATTTTGCCGAGGACGAGGGCGTTGATGATCGCCAGGCCCTGAAAGAGGAAGCTGAAGTGTTCCTCGTTGAGGAGGACGGATTTATAGAGGAGGAAGAGGGAGAGGATGATCCAGAGATAAAAAGAGATGATGGCGAACTCTTTCATTTCAAAGAGCGCCTTTTGTTTGAGAGCTTGTTTGTCGATCGTCATGGGGCCTCCTTCGACCACAGGTAGGAGCGCAGGAGCAATTTATGCCTGTTGGGCGACGGTTGGAAACAAGATTCCTGCCGCCTTAGAAGAGTCCCGCCCCCATTGCTGGAGGCGGGAACTGTCTAAGGATAGAGTGGAGCCGGTGATTACTTCTTGTCCGCCATGATCCGGACTTGTGCAGCGCGAACGGGATCGGGCACGTTCATGCAGGCGGCGATCGGATGCGAGTCGCCGCCGATCACCGGGGCTGGCTTCTTGCCGTCGGTGGGCCAGGTGAGGAAGCCCGGATTGAATTCCGTCGGGTTGGGAGGCATGTCGTTCTTCTGCAGGGTTTCTTCGACGCTGTTGTACCAGGTGCCGACCTTGCAGATTTTGCGCGCTTCTTCGGCAGTCGCGACTCTGCGGCCGAACGCCTTGCAAATGCGGACGACGCCTTCGATCTGCTCGACGGTGGTCTTGCGGGTGCGATCGGCGCCCCACAGGTTGTCTTCGTTGCCGACGCGGACGTGCTGGCCGAGAACGATGGCCATCGCGGAAATGGAGATCAGCCCGCGCATGCTGGACCAGAAGGTGTTGACTGAGCCCTGCGGAACGCGCGACAAGAAGTGCATCAGGTCAAACGGATTTCGGCCGAGAGTGCCGCCGCCGTAGGCGCAGAGGGCCATGTTCAGCGGGCCCATGTAAACGCCGGCGCGAATCAACCGCTCGATGATTTCCCATTGGTGAACGTGGCCGGGAACGAAGTAAGGCAGAATGCCGTTCTTGCGAAGACGCTTGAGGTGCTCGACGTAGAACGCGGGAGTGGAGTCCACGACCATGCCGGACCAGGCCGCCTGCACCTTGGGGTCGTCCATATGGGTGCCCTTTGACGTCCTCCTGGCTGAACATGGAGGCGATGTCCCACAGGGTGGTGCCAATCGTGACGGTCACGAACTCCGGCTTGGGATCCAATTCCGTGAGCATGTGGCGGGTGTCGTAGTCGAGCCACTTGGCCTTGGCTTCCGCCGTGTGCGGGGCAAAGGAGATCGAGCCGCCGACCTGGATGATCATCTCCGGCACGGCTTCCTTCACGCGCTTCAGGAGGTAGTTGTATTCGTCAAAATTCGACGAACCCATGCCGGTCGCCGGGTTGCGGACATGGAAGTGCAGCATGGTGGCGCCGGCTTTGTAGCAATCGACGGCGGCCTTAACCTGCTCGTCCCAAGTGAGCGCGATGTCGCTGGCGTCGCCGGGCAACCACGCGGGACCGTAGGGCGCCGCGGTGATGATCAATGGTTCCATATATTCCGGAAGAATCGAATTATCTGTGTAATACATCGGTAGCTTTCTCCTTTTCGAATTAACGAAATTCAGTCGGGATGAGGCATCGGGAAGGCCTTGGGGTCCGCCTGCCACACTCCGAAAATATTCTTCGCGGGATCCGCCACGATGGTCACCCATGCGGTCCGCGGCACCGCAGTCTTTGGGCGGATCACGGCGCCGCCCAAACTCTTGATGAGCTCGACGGTTTCATCGAGCTGCGGCACTTGCACATAGAGCATCCAGCCATTCAAATCGGGGATCGCCCGGTAGGTCAGACCACCATTCAGGGGATTGGACTCGCCGGAGCCCGTATTGATCCGCCAGTAGGTAAGCCCTTCCAACTGCTGAATTTCCCAGCCAAAGACACTGCGATAGAACTCCGCCAATACGGCTGGTTCATCGCCGTAAATCTCAAAATGAGTAAGCAAATTTTTCCTGAGCAAAAATGTACACGAAAGCGACCTGCTACCCGGGCGGAGAGCAAAGGGACGATGCCATAAGCGGACGGCACACGTCTTGACATTTTGCGACAATCTGTGGGAGGTTACCGACGGTTTATGTTTCGAGGCAACGCTCCGGTCTCGGTTGGGGCGTTGGTGTCTCAACGAGGCGGATGAGGATGGAAGGCTACCAGAGGGTTGGGGCATCGGCGGCCATTCCCGGTCTACTCAAGCGATTCGGTCAGAATCCCTCGGAATTCCTCGCGGCCAACGGATTTGCGGCAGACGTCCTGGAAAATCCTGAAAATCTAATCGCTCTCGCGGACTTGGGAAGGCTCATTCACGCCTGCGCTGCGGCTACGAAATGTCCACACTTTGGGCTGCTGATCGGACAGCAGGCCAGCACGCGGAGTCTGGGATTGGTTGGGCAGTTGATGCGTAATGCGCCCACGCTGGGGAGCGCGATTTATGATTTGTGCGTAAATCAGCAGCGTTATGTGAAGGGATCGGTGATTTATCTTTCGGTTCAGGAGAAAACAGCTGCCTTGGGCTATGGCATACACCTTCCGGACATGCAGGGCATCGAGCAAGCCAACGACCTGGCAATGGCCATGGGCTTTAAAATGATGAGCGAACTCTCCGGGCTTGCGCCGGAAGAGATCTGGATCGCCAGGCGTGCGCCGGATGACGTGCGTCCGTATGTGCAACTGTTTGGCCGAATGCCCATTTTTGACGCGCATCAAAGCGCACTGGTGTTTCCGTCGAAGTTTCTCAATCGCCCTGTAATCGGGGCCGATGCAAAGGTGCGCAAGGAACTCGAGAAGGTTGTGGCGAACTACTGGCTGGTGCAACAGCCGAGCATCAAAGATCAGGTGGTGCGAATCCTGAGAGCCCGGTCTGTTTGCGGCCATGCGACGCTGGCGAAGGTGGCTGAGGAACTCGGGATCCACCCGAGAACACTGAATCGCAAACTGGAAAGCGAGGGCACTAACTTTCGCAGTCTGCTGACGGTCGGAAAACTGGAAACCAGCCGGCAACTGCTGAGCAATACGCGCATGAAGATTACGGATATCGCGCACGCGCTGGGCTATTCGGAAACGAGCGCGTTCACGCGAGCCTTCCAGAATTGGACGGGGAAGTCACTGGTGGAGTGTCGCAGGGAAAGTTCGGAGTGAGGCGCGGCCAGAACGATGCCAGGCGAGCGGCGGGCGTTTAAGTCCTCTATCGCCCTTTTACGAACTGCGGCGGGCGCCCTTGTTGCCAAGGGTCATAGCGAAGAATGAGTTTTATGCGCTCAGCCGTCGAAGGATGGTCGGATAAAAAGATGTCGGCAAACAAATTGGTGTGGTCGTATTCGAGCGATTCTTCTCCAAGAATTTGCAAGGCTTTAGCTGCAGCTTGGTTTGGGGCGGCAATTGTCCCATGGATGAGTTCCAGACCGTACTTATCTGCCTGCACTTCCTGATTCCATCCGTATATGTTGTCGAGAACGATCTGGATGGGCGTAACGGCGCTAAATGCTAAAAGCAACAAAGGAAGAGACGTCCAGTCACTCAAGCGCGGAATGCCCCAAACATCTCCCCGCGTCCGCTGTAGCCAGAGAGCAAACCGGTACACGCCAAACATAAGCAGGATAGAAATTGCGAATGAGAACAACAACCTTTTGAGTGGATGATTGAGGCGATAGTGACCAATTTCGTGGGACGCCACAAAAGACAATTGATTTGCGTTCAGTTTGGCGATGGCAACAGCCCAAATCACAATCCGACGTCGCGACCCGAAGCCCGCAACGTAAGCGTTCGGAGGACTAGCGGATTCCACGGCCGGTCTCTCCCGAATGTCCAATTCTGGAATCTGAACATGGTCGCGCGCGGCTAGATTCTGGATTTGGGCAGCCAGCTCTGGGTGTTCCTGGCTCAAGGCAAAGAATTCATTGCCAAGACCAAATACCGCGCCATACAGGAAAACCGCCCCGAACAATTCCGTGCTCAACACAACGTACAGCCACCAACGACGCGGACTCTTCTCTATCAATGCATAAATCATCCAACCTAGAATGGGGAAAGCTACTAACGCACCTAAAAAATCCCATACCTGGTTAAGACACCAATTTCCCCAATCAAGCGTGCCTGGAACGTATTTCGCAGCCATGTAATACCCGCCAACGTTCAGGGGCAGCAAGAGCAACCAATAGACCAGCCAAAATCCAGGTATGACCGACCAGCTTTGACCCCAGCGGCTAACGTGGAGACCTTCCGCGCGGTCTCGCATCTTCTGAATCCATTTGCGATTAAGGATGAAGAGCAGCACTGCGAGTTGGTAAATCACGCCGAAGAAATACAGAAAAGCTATGCACAGGTATTTGCTACGAGCCGTTTGCTCCTTTTCAGGGGGCAGTTGGTAAGCGACTGTTCTGCCAGACCCCTGAGTTTCTCCCTCTGGAGTCATCTGAGACACAGCAGCAGGCGTAATGCTTAAGTGCGTCTCAGCTGAAAAGGCAATCTCCGCGGAAAGCACTGAAGCAATGACGAGGGCGAATAAATAGCCACAGAGGGCAACTAACTTGACCCGACACAATGTACCGACCATGCCGGTATTCTAACCAGCATTTGGAATTTACCCGTCGATATCTTTGCTACGCCTGATTAACGCCGAAGTGAATACTGGAACGCAGTCGAGCGATGGCGCACGCCTGCCTTATGTAATTGTCAAAACCGCGACATCATTCTTCTTGAGCGATTCGAGGGTCGTGCGCAGGGACTCCTGGTTCGCTCCCAACCCAAGAAAGTGGTGTTCCGCATTTGACCAAGTTCGAAACCGGATGGAGGGCAACGTCTTTGTTTGACCTTCATCGGTGATGATTCCAACGGGAATGCCAACACTGGTGATGTCCACGCACAGTATCGTGTGATTCAGGTTGTGCAACAGAAATCTGTGTTTCATGCCATTTGAGTATGTCACAGGAATCGTCGCTGGCTGGAGCAAGGGCGCCAGGTCAGCGGTTTGCGATGCACGCGGAGTCGATGACCTGATCTAAGGGGTTCGGCGGTTCGCCTGGGCGCAGTTGGTAGCTTGCGGTGTCGTGGCCGAAGAAAAGAGCTGTGCGCCAACGAGAACCATCTTTCATGCGCCCCCTAGCGTCCATACCGACTACATGGCCTGCGCTGTCCTTGACCCAGCGTTCCTCAAACCGCTCAGAATCCAAAGAGTCAGCCGCGTCCAGTATTTCGTTGGTGCTGTGCGAAATGATCAGCTTGGCGGAGCTTCGGTCGGTTCCTCGCGGGTAGATAAAGACGGATTGCATGCCCTCATTGCTAAACGGGCTCGATTCCATGGTTTTTGGCAAAGAGAAACGGACTGAGTAACCGACCCGACTGGAAGGATCACCTTGCCCGCAAGAAGCGATCACCCAATCACTCTCCTTTGCATCCTGCAGCCTAACCTGAACCGGTGCGCCTCCCGGTTCTACGGTGAGAGCCGACGGGCGATAGTTGGGATTCTCAAACCGAAGCTGCTGTCCTGAGTTGGAAAATACAAATTCGCCTTGTTTGTTGGTGATCGTTGTCTGCCGCACGGGTGGAGTCCCGCCGAGCACATCGTCGATTACCGTGAAGCCTTCGACCGGTTTCCCGTCAGGACCGGTCGGACACCGCGAAGAGTGAGATTGGCGATGGGGACGGATTCAACGTCAGAAACTTCGGTAATCACCAGGAGTGAGCAGCAGCCCAGGTGCCCATATCCGACGACATGAACGGTTCCGTTTGCGGTCTCGCTTTCCTGGCCTGCAAAGAACATTCCGGTGAGCGTTGCGGTAACGGTGTAGTCGGGCTTGTCCCGGTGTCGCGCAGCAATCAAGGCGTACAGTTTGTGAAAGCTGTCGTCTTTCTTGATTGAGTAGGATACGCCATTCACGGTGACGTCAGAGTGGGACGTCCGGAAGGAATCGTTCACCGTGGAGGCAACTTATTCCTGGCACATCTCCGCCGAATGCCAGCCAGATACCTTGGCGTGTATCGCAATTTCCAAGACCTAATGAGAAATCCTCAAAGTGAACATTCAATGTTCCACGGACGCGAATCGGTTTTCCGTCGAATGCCCGTGGATTCCTGGCCAGGTCGCATGCACGCACTTCCACCGGCTTTTCCTGCGCGGAAATGAGCTGTGGTCGAAAACAGAGGAGACCGACTACCGCAACAAATTGAAGAAAATGTTTCGACATGCAAGGACAAGGCCTTTCCCGTCGAATGTTATCAAAAATGGAGCGCGGACCAGGGATAGTTGGTCGATCCGCGATTAGCGGGGAAAGCGGAACAGTCGCTGCGCCAGAAGGGCGACGAAGAGCATTGCGAGCAAGATTGCGACGAGCACTCTCAGTACGAGGTTTTTTGTTTGCTTTTGGTTCATACAGAGAGAATCGCAAACATCTACAGTCTATATAACTTCCCGATGTGGACCAGTGCCTGTGCTTTCTACGCAAGGTATGCAGAGGCAAGTATGGCTCGCTGCCGCTCTGAATACTCGTTACCGGGGTCTCCGAAAAACGTGTCCCTTTTCAGCGCATCGGCCAGCTTCTCGATGTAGAAATCGTCGTAGAGCATCGCAGCTTGTTGTTCAGTCGGGCGCACTCTGAAACCCAAAACCGCGATTTCCGCGCACAGTTCACCATAAATGCACCATGTCCCGCGGTCGGAGCACGCGCCTATCCGTTGTGCGAATGCCCACGGTTCTCGCGTCTCTGGCGGTTCGCGTTTTAGCCCAAACTCTGGCAAATTGCGCCGCAGGAATGAATGGTACTCATCAGGCTCGGTCGCAGTGGATAGGAAGAAGGCATCTTCGCGCCAGTCCTGTGGACCCGTTCTCGGTCGATCGAGTCGAGCGAATGCAACAACAGATGCCCCTTCCAGTTCCATGAGCACCTTGGCAATTTTGACTGTAGTACGGTGAATTAGAGCCGCCCAATCGGTCACATAGACTTCCGCATACTCCTCGGTGAACACACAATGTGGAAGTTTCGCATCGAGGTTGATGCTACGTGCCAGATTGGCTACCGCAGCTGTTCGTGAGTCTCGAATCGTTGGATTTTCGGTCATGGAGGCAATGTTATACCGAAGCCGTGGGCTCGGTCCCGGTTAACGGAAAGGAAGATGGAAGGGAATTAGCGGAGGCCGACTAGTTCGGAGACGGACTGGACGAGTTTGGTGGAGTCGAAGGCGACGCCGTCTTTGAAGACCAGTTGGACCTTGCGGATATTTTCAATTTTTTCGGCGGGGTTGGCATTCAGGACGACGAGATCGGCGGCTTTGCCGGGGGCGACGGATCCGATGGAGGCGTCTTTGCCGAGATAGATGGCGGCGTTGAGGGTGGCGATGCGAATGGCTTCGAGCGGGGAGAAGCCGGCTTCCACCAGCAATTCGATATTGCGGAGATCGCCGAAGCCGGGCACCACACCGCCGTAGCCGGTGGGATCGCATCCGGCCATGAGCAGACCGCCGGCGGCCACGAAGGCGCGCTCGAACTGCATTTCTTTGGTGAGCATGACGGAGGGGGAAGCGCGTTCGGCGACACGGGCACGATTGAGGAGATAGGATTTGGCGGCGTCGGTGGAGAGGAGTTGGAGCGGGCCGGATTCCCAATCGAGGGGCGGGCGTCCGGCGACGAAGGTTTCCATGACGGCAAGAGTGGAGGTGATGGCGACGTGGTGAGCGACCAACTGTTGAATGGTTTCGCGGACTTCGGGGCCGTTGACATCGACGCTTTTCTCGAAGTACTCGACATTGGGAGTGAAGCCGGGGCACTGGTCGGGCTTTTTGCCGGGGAAGAATTCGGTGTCAACGACCAGGCCGTGCTCGAGGTTGTCGATGCCGAGTTGGGCGGCCTGGCGAAAACCGATGGAGCAGAGATGTCCGGTGAGCTTGAGGCCGTGGGCATGAGCGTGGTCGATGGCGGCCTTGAGTTCGTCGGCGGTGAGGTAGTTGTAGGCCTTGAAGGAGGTGACGCCTTCGGAGGCCCAGTAGTCCACGGTGCGCGCGGCGTCGGCGGCGTCGGCGAGGGTGTGCATCTGGACGGCAAAGCTGCCCGGGCCTTCGAGGTACGGGCCGGTGACATCGAGTTTGGGACCGGGAAGGAGATTGGCGTCGATGGAGCGTTTGAGTTCGAGATCGGTGTAGGTTTCCATGCTGCCGGCCGTGCGCGCGGTGGTGACGCCGGCGGCGAGGTAAAGACGGGGAGCGGCGTCGGGTGACTCGCCGTAAAAGGCGACGCCTACCTGCGGAGCGCGGGGAATGGGATAGAAGAGATGCTCATGCATGCCGACGATGCCGGGGATGATGGTCTTGCCGGTGAAGTCGAGGACTTTGGCGTTGGCGGGGAGAGGAGTTTGCGCGTTGGAGGGGAGGATCGGCGACGATCTTGCCGGCGGCGATGTCGATGCGGAGGTCTTCGCGGGGAGCGGAGCCGGTGCCGTCGATGAGGCGGACGTGTTGGAGGACAAGGACGGGGGCGTCTTCGGCGATAAAGGGGGCGAGCGGGGAAGAGGGCTGTTGGGCAAGAGCGGCGGCTAAGGGCAAGAGCAGGGAAATGGTGAGCAGGAGAGTTTGTTTGGCAAGATGCATCGGGCTCCGCCAGGAATGCGAGATTGGGAGTGCGGTGGGATTTTAGCTGATCGGTGGGGAAGTGCGGAGGGGAAATAGAGGGGAGGGAGGGTGGTTCCGGGGACGCATCGTTTTTTTGTGTAGACGTGGAGTGAAGGATTCCTAACGTTTGACTTGTTCGGTTGCCGCACTTACCAAGACCAACGTCAACAGACGTGATAGAGTCGGCCCAAGACTAACTAGCGTGAGAACCAGAAAACTCAGGGCATATGTTCACGAAGTTTTTGCTGGATGTATTGGTCACCTCATCGTCGGCGTGGCAGCAGCAATACTCGGCCTCGGGGCGAACCATTTCGGCCTCTCGAGGCTAGCAATATTTTTCGCGGTGGTGGCCATCGTTGTTGCAGTGTCGGCCCTTCGTCCACAACGGATGTCTGACCGCTACACCCCAAATGCCAGGCGCGTCATCTTCTTCGCCCGGGATGAAGCGATGCGGCGTGGCAATCACTACATCGACACTGAGCATCTGCTTCTGGGTGTCCTGCGCGAAAATGCGAACTTCCCCGATCGGCTCGGATGGACAAGAGACGCCCTCGCTGAATTTCGCCGTGGGATTGAGAGCATAACTACCGTTGGTCAACCCGTCGTCGGGACCGTCGAAATGTCCCTTAGCCCTGACTCCAAACAGATCCTGAGATTTGCAGCTGAGGAAGCCGAGTTGTTAGGCCACCGAGACATCTGCCTAGGACATTTACTTCTGGGTATGCTCAAAGTCGGACAGTCTAATGCAGCAAGGATTCTCCAATTGGGTGGCGCAAACGTCTCAAGTTTACGTGAGAAAGCAACTGAAAATATGCTGTGGGCCGAGGAGAAGGACTGAGGTCCAGGGAAACGCGGTTCCCGGACAATCAGGCACCAGTTGGCTGCGCGATGGTTTACTATCCGTTGCATGAGTGGATCAGCAGGCAATTTCGAGCCGGAAATATTGCAGGCACGATGGGTTCTCGGTGGCATCGAGCCGGAACAATTCGTGGCGATCGCAGTTTGCGCACTGCAGCAGGGATTTGATGGAACCGCTTTACAACAAATTGCGGGATTGTCGCGGCCAACGCAAGGGGACTTAGGCACTCTTCCGGAAAGGTTGTTCGCAGAGATGGGCTTGAGGCCCATTAGCCCGAATGAAGCGGTGGCCCGCCTGCTCGCTCGGGGAGAACCTGCCACTAGCCCTGTAATTTCGGCGCTTCGACAAGAGTTCCCGGATTTCGGAGAACGTTGGGCGAAGCATGTCGCAACGTGGGGCGGGAATCCCGCAGGCTCGTATAACGATATGGCCGAGTTCGTTTATTTCGTGATTGAGGACCTGCATGAAAAAGGAAAACTCGAGGAGACGCGCCGCGTCTTTCAAGTTTTGGAGAAGCAACTTCAGGGAACGGAGCAAGAAGCCAGAGACCTTATCGGTCTTGGTTTCTTTGAGACTCTGCAAACGGTCGCGTCGCATCGTCTACATGGCGGCAAGGAGTACGAACAATATTTCGGCCCAACGTCCAAACGGATTTGGAGCGAGCTTCGACAAAGGTGGGCAGGGAAATCCAGCCTGATGGGTGTCATCCGCGCCGAAAAGAACCGCAAGTAAACCGGAATAAGTTCTGGGTTTCCCGCG